>NZ_CAXXFM010000003.1:0-413530 GCF_963677965.2 uncultured Martelella sp. | reverse complement strand
AAAGGCGAAAAGTGTCGCGGCGATCGCGATGCCGGTTGATGTGATGAAAGTGCGGAGTTTCATGTTTCGGTGATCCCCGTTGCATAATGCCGGCAAAGCCAGTGGCATTGCGGCAACATCGCCAGTCTAGGACCGGCAAGCTGAAACGAAGATGAACGAAATGCCTGCGAGGCAGGCAGATTGGTGAAATTCGCGGGTTCAGATTCGGTCGAGACCATAGGCCTCGTAACCGTAGAGCCAGTCGAGTTCCCCGGCGAGCGAATCGGGCGAGCGCAGTTTCAGCACAAAATCGCGACCAAGCCTGAACGGCCCTGCTGCGTGATAGGCGAACTTGTTGACGTTGGTGCGTTTGCGCAGGGTTGCAAGGCGCGGTTTGCGGCGGGCGACAAAGGCATCGAACGCCTCAGGCACGGCCATCGATGACGACAGGTAGGCGGCAAGCTCGAAACCGTCCTCGATCGCCATCGCCGCCCCTTGTGCGGAAAACGGCATCATTGCATGGACGGCATCGCCGATTGCGATTGTATCGCGTCCGTTGTGCCAATGGCCTTCGCCGACCTCATAAAGCGGCCAGAAGGTGGGCTTGTCGGCGGAAAACAGGTTGGTCAGGTCCGGGTGCCAGCCCTTGAAATGGCGTTCCAGCGCTGTTTTCCAGCTGCTGTCCACCTCGGTGTGCCAGGCCTCGCCCGCGCTCGCACCGGAAGCGATGGCCACGAGGTTGAAGCCGCCGACATCGCGCAGTGGGTAGGCGACAAGATGGGCCATCGGCCCCATATAGGCTGTGACGCTTTCGCGCTTCAGAAATCCCGGCGCATCTTCCGATGACAGTACGAAACGCCAGGCGATATTGCCGGAAAATCTGGCTTCCGGCGCGCCCTTGATCTGGCGGCGGCTGTGCGACCAGACGCCATCGGCGCAGATGATGACGTCGGCGGGCTTTTCCGTTCTGGCGGCCAGCAGGGACTCATTGGCCTTGTCGATTCGCGTGCCGAGTTTCAGGGAGCACAGCGGCTCTGCGGCAACGGCATGGATGAGCGCCGATTGCAGGGTCGAGCGGTGGAGCGTGCCATAGGGCGCGCCCCAGCGCGTGCGCGCTTCGCCGACAGGCACGCTGGCAACCTGGCGCAGGGTCCTCCCGGAGGCCAGCGTGACCGCCTCCGGTTCGCGCCACTGGCTCTCGAGCCGTTGGAGCACGCCGATCTTGGCAAGGCAGCGCGCGGCGTTGGGTGAGACCTGCAGACCGGCGCCGACTTCGGTCAGCTCATCGGCCTGTTCGAATATTTCGCTGGAAACGCCATGGCGTGCAAGGGCCAGCGCTGCGGTCAGGCCCGCAATGCCGGCGCCGATGATGGCTGCATGTGCAATCGTCATTTTCTCCTCCCGACCCTTCGCCACGCAATGACGAACCCAGCGCGCGGAAGGGAAAGGTCAGGCAGCGTCGACGTGGTAGGCGCAGCCGGGCGGATTGGTTTCCTCGCCGTGAAGCGCAGGCGAGAATTTGTAGAGTGTGGAGCAATAGGAACAGACGGCCTCGTCATCGTCGCCCATGTCGATGAAGATATGCGGATGATCGAAGGGCGCGGATGCCCCCACGCACATGAATTCCTTGACGCCCACCTCGATGGTTCTGTGTCCGTCGTCGTTCTTGAAATGGGCGATCCCGTGGCCAGCCATGATTATCTCCGGTTCCTTGAGCTTTCGGCCCGGACACTATAACTCTTCGCGGCAAATGTGTAGTACCCGAATTGCGTTGCAGCGCGGTTTTGAATGACCGTTTCTGCCAGGCCTTTCGGTCCGATGTCGATAACGGAGCAGACGGCAATGAACCTCAATCTTCCGCAATTCAGTTCGTTTACCCATGACGGGCTCAAACTGGCCTATTTTGACGAGGGCGAGGGCGTGCCGGTGCTTCTGATTCACGGTTTTGCGTCCACGGCGGCGGTCAACTGGGTGCATCCGGGCTGGCTGAAGACGCTTGGCGATGCCGGCTACCGGGTGATCGCGCTCGACAATCGCGGCCACGGACAAAGCGACAAGCCGCATGACCCGGCTGTCTACTATCCGGCGATGATGGCCGAAGACGCCGCCGCGCTTCTCGATCATCTCGGCATCGAAAGCGCCCATGTGATGGGCTATTCGATGGGCGCGCGGATTTCGGCCTATCTGGCGCTTGCCAGGCCGGAAAAGGTGCGCGCGCTGGTGTTCGGCGGCCTCGGCATCGGCCTGTGCGACGGGGTGGGCGATTGGGATGCGATCGCGGCTGCCCTGCGGGCGCCGTCCCTTGATGACGTCACCGACGAGAAGGGCCGCATGTTCCGCACCTTTGCCGACCAGACCAAAAGCGACCGCATGGCGCTTGCCGCCTGCATCGAAACCTCGCGCCAGAACATCGCACGCGCAGAGATCGGCAAGATCGCGGCGCCGACCCTGATCGGCGTCGGTACCAAGGACGATCTGGCGGGTTCGCCGCAAACCCTGGCCGGCCAGATGCAGAATGCGATTGCGCTCGACATTCCCAATCGCGACCACATGCTGGCGGTCGGCGACAGGGTGTTCAAGAAGGCGGTTCTGGAATTCCTGGCCGGTCAAAACGAGGACTGACACGAGAATATGATGGCTGGCGCATTTGTATTCGTGCCGCAGTGATCTATATTCGCGCTCGAAGCGACTTTCGTTGGAAGGACAGTTGCCGCAAAGACCGGCGCCGAAACCACAGGAGGCCACGATGGCCGCACACCCCGACAAGAGCAGTCACGAGACAAACCTTATGGCGGTCGACCCGATCTGGGCGAGCCTGAGGGCGGAGGCTCAAAGCGCCCTGGAAAAGGATCCGATCCTTGCTGCGTTTCTGTATTCCACGATCCTGAACCACAGCTCGCTGGAAGACTGTGTCGTCTATCGCATCTGCGAGCGGCTCGACCATCCCGATATCCAGGCAATCCTGCTGCGCCAGACTTTCGACGAGATGCGACGGGACTGGCCGGAATGGGGCGATATCCTGCGTGTCGACATTCAGGCGGTTTATGACCGCGACCCGGCCTGTTCGCGTTTCATGGAGCCGGTGCTCTATTTCAAGGGATTTCACGCGATCCAGACCCACAGGCTGGCGCACTGGCTGTGGCACAAGGGCCGTCAGGACTTTGCGCTTTATCTGCAAAGCCGGTCCTCCAGCGTGTTCCAGACCGATATCAACCCGGCTGCGAAGATGGGCAAGGGGATTTTCCTCGACCATGCAACGGGGCTTGTCGTCGGCATGACGGCGACCGTCGGCGACGATGTCTCTATCCTTCAGGGGGTTACGCTCGGCGGTACCGGCAAGGAAACCGGCGACCGTCATCCCAAGATCGGCCACAGCGTTCTGATCGGCGCCGGCGCCAAGGTGCTTGGTAATATCACCGTCGGGGATTGCTCGCGCATTGCAGCAGGCTCTGTGGTGCTGAAGCCGGTGCCGGCGAGTTCCACTGTTGCAGGCGTGCCGGCCCGGGTCATCGGAACGGCCGGTTGTTCGGACCCCGCCCGCTCGATGGATCAGCTTATCGGTTCGGATGACTGACGCAGCCGGTTCGCTGCTTGCCACTTGCGCATTTGCATTCTCGGCATTGGCGTGTCACAAGCGCGCCAACACCTGAAGACCAGACGGAGTTCATCCCTTGAAACCAGACGAAATCAAAAAACTCGACTCCTATTTCAAGCGCATGTTCGGCCCCCTCTTTGCTGTTCGCGCACGTCCGCGCAAGGACGATTCCTGCGAGGTCTATCGCGAGGATGAGTTCATCGGCGTGATCTATCTCGATGATGAAGACGGTGACCGATCCTTCAACTTTTCGATGGCGATCCTCGACGTCGATCTCGATCCCTGATCACATCGCAGCTTTTGTGAAACAAAAACGGTCGCTTTCGGCGGCCGTTTTTGCGTTTGCGGCGATGTTCAGTCGGGCAAAGCCATAAAAAATGCCGGCTCCTGGAAGAGCCGGCATCAGGAAAAGAAAAAAGACTTGGTGATCCGAAGTCGTTTCGAACAGAAATACTCAACAGGCGCGGGCGGAATATAAAATGTCGATAAAAACCGTGTCGGAAGGCGCTGTTGCAAATATAAACAGGCAGCCTGCATCTCCGTTTGCCCTGACAACGGGATAGTGTAAGAAGATCACGCTTTAATGACATATCGGCCGGTTCCGAAGCTATATTTCCGAACGCTCCGATTGCGCCTGAAAGGTCTACAAGAGGAATACGCATGCCTCCGGTTTCCGAAATCCTGCAACTTGTCGGACTGCTGGCCGTTGCCGGCTGTGTTGCCGGCTTCCTGGCCGGCCTGTTCGGCATTGGCGGCGGCGCCGTGCTGGTGCCGGTCTTCTATCAGGCCTTTGCCATGGCCGGTGTGGACGAAAGCATTCGCATGAAGCTGTGCGTGGGCACATCGCTCGCCATCATCATCCCGACATCGCTGAGATCATTTCAGTCGCACTATCGCCGTGGGTCGGTCGACATGAAACTGTTGCGCCAGTGGATACTGGCCGTGCCGTTCGGTGCGATCGTTTCGGTTCTGGTCATTGCCTATTCGCCGAGCGATGTGCTGCGCGCCGCCTTTGCGGTGATCACGCTGCTGATCGGCTTGAAAATGCTTTATCCGGGGGCCGCCCGCTGGCGTCTCGGAGAAGATTTGCCTAAAAATCCCGGACTTTTCGGTGTCGGCTGGCTGATCGGTCTTTTATCCGGCCTGATCGGTATTGGCGGCGGCACGCTCAACAATACCTTCATGACGCTTTATAACCGGCCGATCCATCAGGCGGTGGCCACGTCTGCCGGTGTCGGCGTGCTGATCTCGCTGCCCAGTTTCGTCGGCAATATCATCGGCGGATGGGGGCATCCCGGGTTGCCGTTGTTTTCCACTGGCTATGTGAACTGGGTTGCCGTGGCGCTGATCATTCCGATCACGATGCTGATCGCGCCGCTTGGCGCGCGCGCTGCGCATGCGGTCTCCGATCGTGTGCTGACTGCCGGTTTCGGCATTTTCCTGCTGACGATCTCGGCGCGGTTCTTCTATTCGTTCTTCTGAGGTATCAGTCCGTCAGGCGCAGCTCGTCGGAGCGCATGTCGACGGAGGTCAGCGTGCTGAGAAAGCTCATGCCGAGCAGGCTTTCGGAAAGCCTGCCTTCTCCTGCCACCATCGCCCGGACATTGCGCCGCACGAGCGGGCCGACGGCGACGCTATCAAGCGTGACCGGTGCAGCAAGCGCGGTACCATTTGCCGTTTGGACCGTGGTCATGTAGCTGAGCGACTGCACATCGATGCCGACCCGTTCGGCATCGTCCGCCGTCAGGGTTATCCGGCTTGCGCCGGTATCGACAAGCATCGGCAGGCTGACCCCGTCGACCACCACATTGGCGGAAAAATGGCCGTTTCGCCCTTTGCCGATGATGACCTGTTCTGCGCCGTTGACGGTCGTCGTGGTCATCGTCATGCCGGGCACGAGACCACCGAACAGGCGCGCGCCGATGTCGCGGAAGTCGTTGCGGAAGATGTAGGCCGCGGCAATCACCAGCAGGATTGCCGCCCAGATCAGCAGCGACTGGAAGACATAGCCGAAATTGCGCTGTCCCTGCAGAACCCCGGCGGCGACCAGAACGAGCAGCGGCGACAGCCAGAGCGCGGAGGCGAATTCGTCATTGGCGAGCCCGAGCGTATTGCCATCACCACCGGTGACCATCAGCATGATCATGCCGACAGCAATGATCGCAATCAGAATCCAGAACAGGCGCACGGCATTCTCCCCTTGTCCAACGCGACAGGCGGGCAGGGTGGTACTCAGGTCCCGCGATTGTCTGTTCTGACCGGATATCGGGTTTCAGACAAGAATGACAAGGGCGATGAGAAAAACGGTTTCGCCGATCTGCGCGATGGCGCCAAGCGTATCGCCTGTGTGGCCGCCGATGCGGCGCCTGACAAAGAAGGTGAAGGCGTAAGCCGAAACGGCAAGCGCGACCAAGGCGAAGAGGGCGGGCACCAGTTCTCCGGCAAGCGCACTGGCCAGGGCAACGATGACGAGGCTGATGATGGCCGCACATAAGGTGTTGTTCTTGTCCGGCCGTCCAAGCGTGGCCGCCACGCCGTCGGCACGCGCCAGCGGAAGGGCATACCACTGACGGACCATGACGGCCCGTCCCGCTGCAGCCGCGGCAATGAAAAGCAGTGCCGCATTTTCGGGCCCCTTGGCAACCAGCATGGCCAGTGCCGTCGCTCGAAGCGTGATCGACAGCACAAGGGCAAGCGTGCCATAGGCGCCGGTGCGGCTGTCCTTCATGATGGCCAGCACGTCATCGCGGGTCCTGCCGCCGAAAAGCCCGTCTGCGGAATCGGCAAGGCCATCTTCGTGCAGCCCACCGGTGACCAGCAGACTTGTGGCGATTGCCGAAAGCGTGGATAGAAGCGGGCCTGCGCCAAGCGCGCTGAACAGCACGAGAACGAGCGCCGGCAGAACCATGGCGAGGGATGCAACCAACGGAAATGCCCAGGCGGCCCGTGCGCCTTCCGGCTGTTCTGTCTGCATGCCTGCGGGCAGAGGATACCTGGTCAGGAAACCTGTCGCCGTGGCAAGATCTGTCACAACGCGATTCCATCTCGTCATGTTAGCGCTTCCATCAATACTGTCACCTTGAGTATGTGATTATTGCAGACTATGACAACGCTGAATAGACCTTATTTAGACTATTCGTAAAAAAGGACTTACATTTCATGGACGCCCAACACCCCTTCGATGACTTCCGTTCTCTGCTAGAGGCGTTGCCTGCGGCCGACACTCCTGCTCTGGCAGCGGCTCGCAAGCGTAACTCCTTGCTCACGAAGCCGGAAGGGGCACTCGGGCGGCTGGAAGAGATCGCCATGTGGTTGGCCGCCTGGAGCGGGCGCGCACCTGCGGTCCACAGGCCCATGGTTGCCGTTTTTGCGGGCAATCACGGCATTGCCGAGGAGAATATTTCGCCCTTTCCGACAACCGTGACACAGCAGATGGTCGGCAATTTCGAGAAAAACGGGGCGGCGATCAACCAGATCTGCGCCACGGTCGATCTCAGCCTCAAGGTTTTCGATCTGGCGCTCGATTATCCGACCGGGAATATTACCGTCGAACCGGCCCTTTCCGAGCGCGATTGCGCGGCGACCATGGCCTACGGCATGGAATCCGTGGCCGGCGGCGTCGATCTTCTCTGCCTCGGCGAAATGGGGATCGGCAACACCACGATTGCGGCCGCGCTCTGCTACGGGCTTTATGGCGGTTCGGCTGCCGACTGGGTGGGGCCTGGAACGGGGGCGGAAGGCGAGATGCTGGAACGCAAGATTGCTGCCGTGGAAAAGGCCGTTGCCTTTCACAGGGACCATCTTTCCGACCCGCTGGAATTGCTGCGCCGTCTTGGCGGGCGTGAATTTGCGGCAATCGCCGGCGCCATCATTGCCGCGCGGATGCAGAAAGTGCCGGTGCTGCTCGACGGTTTTGCCGTTACGGCAGCGGCAGCCGTTCTGAAGGCCGCCAATCCGTCCGCAATCGACCACTGCATGATCGCCCATGTCTCTGCCGAGCCCGGACATCTCAGGCTGATCCAGAAGCTTGGCAAGACACCGCTTCTGGCGCTGGGCATGCGCCTTGGCGAGGGCACGGGTGCCGCGCTTGCGGCAAGCCTGGTGAAGTCGGCAGCCGCCTGCCATACGGGCATGGCAACGTTCGAGGAAGCCGGCGTTTCGGGACGGGCGTGATCTTCTCCGGTGTGCTGCCGCGCGCGTCTTGACCGCGGCAGCATGCGGGCCCCGTCCCTGCTTCATGACCGGTGTTTTCAGGCATTAACATGCGTTTTCGGTGCGGCATCAAACACTTGTCGCGAACCTGTTACACTTCGATGACAGATTGCGCCGACCTGAAGATCTGCCGGGAGACGATGTCATGGCTGAACCGCCGATCGAGAAAGAAACGGGCTTTCGCCATTTGCTGGCGGCGGGTGGCTATTCCTGGCAGGGTTTCCTGCGGTTGCTGAAGGAGGAAGCCTTCCGCCATGAACTGATCGGCTTTGTCATCGGCCTTGCCGCATTCGCGCTTGTTGGCGCGAGCGGCGTTGAATTCATGGTTTTCGTCATCCTGATGCTCGGTCTGTTCGCCGCCGAATCGCTGAACACGGCCGTCGAGGAAATCATCGACCGTGTGTCTCCGGAGCGGTCCGTCGAGGGCAAGCACGCCAAAGATCTCGGATCGTTCGCCACATTCTGCCTGATTTGCAGCAATGTCATCTATGCCGTCTATGTCGTCTTCTTCTGAGCGCGGCTTTCACGGCCGTTGGTGACGGTAGACAAGTGTCGTGGGCGTGGGGCGTTTGGCCCCTTCGTCAAGCGTTGCGCCAAGCCGGACGGCAAGCGCGACGGAGCGGCGGTTGGCAGGCGCGATGTAGCTGACGAAGCTTTTTTCGGGGCGTGTGCGAAAGCCCCATTCGAGCATGGCGGCCGCCGCTTCCCTTGCATAGCCATGCCCCTCGGCCGCGCCATAGACGAACCATCCCAGCTCCAGTTCGGGAAACAGCGGGCCCTTGCAGAGCGCGACCTGACCCAGAACCGCACCGCTTTCCTTGTCCTCGAACATCAGGCCCCCGTGTCCGAAAAGCTGCCATTGCGCGACGTCGTTGCAGAAATAGGACCAGGCCGTTGCAGGCGTATGCGGACCGTCCATGAATGCCGCGTGCGGCGAGGCGAGAAAGGCGAGATAATCCGGCCAGTCATCAAAACGGAGCGCACGCAGCCGAAGGCGAGTGGTCTCAAGTTGCGGTATATCGATCATCATGTCTGCTAAGCTTTCGGCAGGTCAGGCCGCGTTTGCGGCTTCGCGACGTTCGCTCTCGCGCTCCCGATCCAGCGCTTCGATGATTTCCGCCTCGAGCTGCGCTTCGATCTGCAAATCGGCCTCCGAGGCTTCCGCGCTGTCGTGCTGGTCATCATTGGCGATTTTGCGGGCGCGCCGTTTCAGGGCGGCGGCCAGTCGGTCGCGGCCGCTGCGGGTTGCGGTCCGGGGTTGGTTTTGCTCGGTCTCGATCTCGAGACTTTCGGGGACGAATGGCATGGCGCTTTCCGGCGAAAGCGGAAGGGCCACATCGGTTTCGGCAATCGAAAGCTTCGCGTCCGGCAGATTGGTCACACGGGCGTGCGGCAGGGCAATGCTTGCCAGCGTGCCATGGCCCGGCGTCGATTGCAGCAGCAGTTCACCCTGATGCGCCTCGATCAACTGACGCACGATCGAAAGGCCGAGGCCGAAGCCTTCGACATCGGCCGCTCCCGCCCCGCGCGAAAACGCTTCCGTTGCCGCAGAAAGCGCAGCCTCGTCCATGCCGCATCCATAGTCGCGCACGCTCAGATATTGTCCGCCGTCCGCCGTATTGCCGGCCGTAACCAGGATGTCGGCGCCTTCGGCGGAAAATTTTATGGCGTTCGAAAGCAGGTTGATCAGCATCTGCTTGACCGCGCGCCCGTCCGCCATGACCGGGGAAAGCCGTTCTCCGGCATCGCAATGGATCGAGATCGCCCGGGCGGCGGCCTCGGTGCCGACCATGGCCACGGAAGCGTCGATAACATCGACCAGATAGACCGGCTGCTCGACAAGCCTGTAGCCGCCGGCTTCCAGTCGTGAAAGGTCGAGAACACCGTCGATCATGTCGAGAAGATGCGTGCCGGAACTGTGAATATCCGAGGCGTATTCCCTGTAATAAGGGTTTTTCAGCGGCCCCATCATCTCTTCCTTCATGATTTCAGAAAACCCGATGATGGCGTTGAGAGGGGTGCGCAGATCATGTGACATGGCGGCCAGAAAGGCGGCTTTGGCCTGGTTTGCCTTTTCGGCGGTTTCCGCTGCCGCCTCGGCCTTTTCAAGGCTTTCGGTGAGACGCCGGTTCAGCGCATCCTTCTCGCCTTCCTGGGCCTGCAATGCCTTGCTGCCTGCGGCAAGCTGGTCGCTGAAATGGGCGATGAACACCATGACAACGGCAAGCGCTGCGGCAAGGCCGATGTCGAAAGGCGCGCGGCTTTGATAGGCGATTGCGCCGAAGGCGATGATCGCCGGCATGAAGACATGCCAGGTGGCCTTGGGCAGGGCCATGGCGCCCAGCGCCAGCATTGACAGCGCGACAATCACCATGGTGCCCTTGAAGAAGGGGAAGGCCGCACCGGTGCAGGCATTGCAGTTCAAAAGTGCGGTCAGCGCCCAGGCCCCGCCGGCCAGCCAGTAGGCGGCGATGACGCGGTTGTTCCATTTGGCAAGCGATGCGGCATCCCGGCCTTCGCGGGCGGCATTGCGGATGATGGTGAAGGCGACGCCGTGCAGGACAAGCGCTGCAAACGCCCAGACGGCAAAGATCAGATCCTTGCCGATATAGAGAAAGCCGACTGCGGTGATGACCAGAGCGATGGCGACAGCGGGGATGCCTTTTTCGATGACGGAGAGCGCGTGCCGGAAGGTTTCGACCGACAGCGTTTCCTCAGCAAAGCCGGGGGCTTTCGGATCAGGTCCTGCGTCGCTGTCCTGAGGGGCATGACGCTGGAACATATCGCGTTTCATGTGGACCTCGCTACGGTTCGCCATCGCAAATCTCGGTTCTCGCTGATAAGGAGATTACGAACGAATTGTTAAGAAATGCTTCCCGTAAAGGATTTGTTAGCCTTGTTTTTTAATCGGGCTGTAATCTTTGTGGCTCCGGCGGCCGGGGTTTTCGGCCGGGCGTGCGACCTGTGAGCGCGGACGAACAGCAAACGCTTGCGGGTGAAATCGCAGCCTGCCGGATCTGTCGTGACTGTCCTGCCGGCGGCGCGGAACGCCGCCTGCCGCATCAGCCGCGTCCGGTGGCAATCCTGTCGTCCACCGCGCGGGTCCTGATTGCCGGGCAGGCGCCGGGGCTGCGCGTGCATGAGACCGGTATTCCGTTCAACGATCGCTCTGGTGACCGGCTGCGCGCCTGGATGGGAATTGACCGAACGGCATTTTACGACCCGACCCGGTTTGCGATCCTGCCCATGGGGTTCTGTTTTCCGGGTTATGATGCCCGCGGCAGCGACCTTCCGCCACGCAAGGAATGCGCGCCGCAATGGCGGTCGCAGGCCATGGCGGCGATGCCGCAGATCGAACTGGTTCTGGCGATCGGCATGTATGCGCAGAAATGGCATATGGGGCCGGCCAGCCGGAAGACGCTGACGGAAACCGTGCGCAACTGGCGGGAAAGCTATTTTGCCAACCGCGCGCCGCGCATCCTGCCGCTGCCGCATCCAAGCTGGCGCAATACCGGCTGGCTGAAGAAGAACCCGTGGTTTGAAGAAGAGGTGCTGCCGGAACTGAAGGCGGCGGTGCGGCTTTATAGCGGCGATTGATCCGGCGTTTACTCATAGTGGCTTGCTGCATATGCAAAATCAGCTTTTATCTGTCTGGAATTTTGCTATAACGGCAAAAATTTTTTACGGAGAGCGAATATGGATCGTCTGGATAGAAAGATTTTGCGCCTTCTTCAGGAGGATTCGACGCTTGCGGTGGCCGATATCGGCAAGAAGGTCGGACTTTCGACGACGCCGTGCTGGCGGCGCATCCAGAAAATGGAGGAAGAGGGGATCATCAAGCGCCGGGTGGCGCTGCTCGACCCGGAAAAGGTCAATGCTAACGTCACAGTCTTCGTCGCCATTCGCACCAACAGCCATTCCGTGGAGTGGCTGAAGCGGTTTGCCGAGGTGATCGCGGATTTCCCCGAAGTGCTTGAATTCTATCGCATGAGCGGCGAGGTGGACTATCTGCTGCGGGTGGTGGTGCCGGACATCGCTGCCTATGACGCCTTTTACAAGCGCCTCATTGCCAAGATTGAAATCCGCGATGTCTCGTCATCCTTCGCCATGGAGCAGATCAAGTTTTCAACGGAGCTTCCGTTGGATTACCTGCAGCTCGAATCTGCCAAGAACGGCGATTGAGATCGGCAATAGAGGTTGTGTATTCGTATTTTCTGATAAACCAGAGGTTGGGATTTTCTTAACTTTCCATCGGATATCTCTTCGTTAAGTCATCACCTACGGAGCGATCCATGAGGAAAATTTTCACCTGCCTTGTCGTGGCCTATGGCGCAACCTGCCTTCCGGCGTCGGCGGCCGATCTGATTTTGCGTCCATCATTGCAACCTGCACCTTACCGACAGGCGCCCGCTGCCGCGGCGTATTGGACGGGGCCCTATGCCGGTGTGGGCGGCGGCTTCAGCTGGTCGGATGCGCGCGGCACACTGAGCGGCCTCGGTTCGGATGACACCGACTTCGACGGGGCGAACGCCACGCTTTTTGCCGGTTACAACAGGCAGATGGGCAATATCGTTGTCGGCCTTGAGGGCGATGCGAGCTACAGCTGGGGCAAACGCAGCTTCCCGACCGGCCTCGGGTTCGATTATGACCTCGGCTCCGACTGGAGCGGCAGCCTGCGAGGGCGTCTCGGTTACAGCGCCGGCAATGCGCTGTTCTATGTAACGGGCGGTGCGGCAGTCGCCAATGTCTATGCGCGCACGCACAATATCTCCGTCAGCGATACGCTGTTTGGCTACACGGTCGGGGCGGGCCTCGACTACGCCTTCACCGACAATGTCTTCGGGCGGCTTGAATACCGCTATACCGGCTATCCGGATCAGGACGCGGTGGATGACCTTGCCTCCCTGGCCGGCGTCGATGCCAAGATCAAGATGCATAACCATGCCGTGAAGGCGGGCATCGGCGTGAAGTTCTGATCCGCGCCTGCGATATCTTTCGAATCGGTCCTGCGGCTTTACGCGGGGCCGATTTTTCTTTATTGACCTGCCTCGTTGAAACGGTCGTGTCACACGGCCTGTCGTCCACCCGCATTCGTTGGCGGGACTGGTTTAAGGAGAAGATATGTCTGATCAGATTTCCCTTGTTTTTCCCGATGGCTCCAAGCGCGACTATGCCGCCGGCACGACCGGCCGCGATGTTGCCGAGTCGATTTCCAAGTCTCTGGCCAAGAAAGCCGTCGCGATTGCGCTTGACGGCGAGCTGCGCGACCTGGCCGACCCGGTTGAAGACGGCCGCATCGAGATCGTCACCCGCACCGATGACCGCGCGCTGGAATTGATCCGCCACGACGCCGCCCATGTGATGGCCGAGGCCGTGCAGGAATTGTGGCCCGGAACCCAGGTCACCATCGGTCCGGTGATCGAAAACGGCTTTTACTACGACTTTGCGCGCGAGACCCCCTTCACGCCCGACGATCTGCCGAAGATCGAAAAGAAGATGCGGGAAATCATCAAGCGCAATGCCGCCTTCACCAAGGAAGTCTGGCCGCGCGACAAGGCCAAGCAGGTGTTTGCCGAAAAGGGCGAGGCCTACAAGGTCGAGCTTGTCGATGCGATCCCGGAAGACCAGGACGTCAAGATCTATGCGCAGGGCGACTGGTTCGACCTTTGCCGCGGTCCGCACATGACCTCGACCGGGCAGATCGGCGATGCCTTCAAGCTGATGAAGGTGGCCGGGGCCTATTGGCGCGGCGACAGCAACAACCCGATGCTGACCCGTATCTACGGCACGGCCTGGGCTGACAAGAAGCAGCTCGACGCCTATCTCAACTTCCTCGAGGAAGCCGAAAAGCGCGACCATCGCCGGCTTGGCCGCGAAATGGACCTGTTCCATTTCCAGGAAGAAGGCCCGGGCGTCGTGTTCTGGCACTCCAAGGGCTGGCGCATGTTCCAGTCGCTGACCTCCTATATGCGCCGCCGTCTTGAGGGCGAGTATGAGGAAGTGAACGCGCCGCAGGTGCTCGACACCGCGCTTTGGCAGACCTCCGGCCATTGGGAATGGTACCGCGAAAACATGTTCGCGGTCGCCTGCGCCGATGAGGAAGCCGAGGACAAGCGCGTTTTCGCGCTCAAACCCATGAACTGCCCGGGGCACGTCCAGCTGTTCAAGCATGGTCTGAAGTCCTACCGCGAACTGCCGATCCGCTATGCCGAATTCGGTGTCGTGCATCGTTACGAGCCGTCGGGCGCCATGCACGGGCTGATGCGCGTGCGCGGTTTCACCCAGGATGATGCCCATGTGTTCTGCACCGAGGAGCAACTGGCCGAGGAATGCCTGAAGATCAACGATCTGATCCTGTCGGTCTATGAGGATTTCGGCTTCGAGGAAATCGTGGTGAAGCTCTCCACGCGGCCTGAAAAACGCGTCGGCTCGGATGAGAACTGGGATCACGCCGAAGCGATTATGACCGAGGTGCTGAAGACCATCGAGGAACAGTCGGGCGGGCGCATCAAGACCGGTATTCTGCCGGGCGAGGGCGCATTCTACGGTCCGAAGTTCGAATATACGCTGAAGGACGCGATCGGGCGAGAATGGCAGTGCGGCACCACCCAGGTGGATTTCAACCTGCCGGAACGCTTTGGTGCATTTTACATCGACTCGACGTCGGAGAAGAAGCAGCCGGTGATGATCCACCGCGCGATCTGCGGTTCGCTGGAACGCTTCCTCGGCATCCTGATCGAAAACCACTCCGGCCATATGCCGCTGTGGTTTGCACCGCAGCAGGTGGTGGTCGCGACCATCACCTCGGAAGCCGATGATTATGGCCGCAAGGTTGCGGAAAAACTGCGGGCCGCCGGTCTTTCGGTCGGAACCGACTTCCGCAACGAGAAGATCAACTACAAGGTTCGCGAACATTCGCTGGCCAAGGTTCCGGTGATCCTCGTCTGCGGCATGCGCGAAGCGGAAGAGGAAGCGGTCAACATCCGCCGTCTCGGATCGCGCGACCAGCAGTCCATGTCGCTTGCCGACGCGATCAGCATGTTGACCGAAGAGGCCACGCCGCCGGACCTGAAGCGCAAGCGCGCGCTGGCGTAGGAAAACAAGCAGGCGGCTGGCCTACCGGCCATGCCGCCTCAGCTTGTTGACGACGGTCGCTTCATCCTCATTCGTCATGCGCGGGTTTGTCCCGAGTATCTGGCTTACTGACAAACCTATCCTTTTTACGGACGTCATCCTTGGGCTTGACCCGAGGATCTAATCACCGCTCAGCACGAGCGGCGTTGGTGGTCCGTAATAGATTGTTTTAAATTGACTTTTCGCCCGCCGATACGCTTGTCGCGCTCATGCGCGCTTAGACCCTCGGGTCAAGCCCGAGGGTGACGAAGGAGAGACGGGCGAGCTTTGTCAGCAGTCTGACGCGGCGGGCTTACCAAGCCATGCCGCCTGTCTGTCATTGAAGCGCGATCTCCACGCGTCTGTCGTTACCGGACCACGTTTACGGACGGTACTCGACGATTGAACAGCGGCGGCGCGCAATCACTGCCGCGACCCTGCTGCTGATCACCGCGATCCGGTCTTTCGTTCTGTTGAAAGCGATCTCGGGCAGCGTGCGCCCGTAGGACTTGCGTTTGCCGCGCTCGGTGATGGCGGACCCCATATGAATACCGATTGGTCCACTCTGGTCATAGGGCGTCTGAATGCAAAGAGCGGGAACCAACTGCATGATCGAAAGGCCCTGGCGGATACCTGCGCGCGGGTCGAACAGCGCCGCATCGATCGGTACGGAAAGTTTTGCACTGCGTTCCAGCATTTTTTCGGCGCCCTGCCGTGTAATGACATAACCGGCAGAGCCGATATGGCATCCGACAAGCTGCCTGACTTCATAGGCTCCGAGCCGGACTTCGGCCTGCCGGGCCATTTCCGTCGGCTTCCTGCTGGTCTCGAGCTTCACAATGTCGATTTCGGGCGGCAGCAAGTTTTCCAGATCGGCGAGAACGTCTCGCGCCGCGCCGCTCAGTTCGACGTCGTCTTCAAAAACAGCGGCTGCGGGCGCATCGCTTTCCAGCAGTTTTTTCCAGGCGCAGACATGGCTGAGATAGCAGCCGATTTCACCGCATGTCATCTCCCGGCTGAATGCTAAAGGGAAGGCCGAGAGCGCACGCATCTCTTCATTGCAGATAAGACGGGCGTCGGTTGCGGCAATGCGGGTAAACCGGATTTCCCGTGCCGCCATCATGCGTTCGATGTAGGAAAGTCGGTCGACCTCCCGGTCGAGATTGATGACAAAAGTGAGCACGGTTCCGCTTTCAAAAAAGACAATCAGTCACAACCTGCGGTTAAGCAGGTCGGGCTATTGCGCATAAAAGCGGGAAAAAAGCAATAGAAACTAATCGCGGGATGGCGTTATGCACAGCCTATCGGAAGGTGACGACGCGTTTGCGATAGCCGCGCACGGCATCGCGGGCCTTCAGAAAGGCTACGCGCAGCCGGTCGCGGATGCGATAACGCAGCCTCTCAAACGGCGTCACGCCATGTGATTTCTTGCGGCCCGGAACATTGTGCGACTGAAATCCCGTCCGGCTGACAAGGCCGCATTGATCCGCAATATCATCCTGAATACAGATGGCGGGGTCGATCTGGTAGACAACGGGTCTTTCAGCAACCTCGGAGCGCGGATTGAACAGCATGGCATCGACGCCGACAGCCAGCTTCCGGCTGTTGCGCAGCAGCTTCTCCGCGCCCTTGCGCGTGAGCAGATAGCCTGCAGAACCGTGATGACGCCCGGTCAGCCTGATGATCCTGCGGCCGGCGATCATGCCGCCTTCGGCGTCTGCCGGTAGCGGAACCTTTTGCAGGCAGGTTTCCAGTTTCAGGATATCCGTATCTTCGGGCAGCCACGTCTCAGGTGCTGCGAGCACCTGCTCGATGTCCTCACCGAGATGCACATCGTCTTCAAAAATCGCGACTGTGGCGGCATCCGTTTCCAGAAATCGCTGCCAGGCATGAACATGGCTGAGATAGCAGCCGACCTGCGAGGGGCTCAGATCGTAGCTTCCGGCAGCCGGATAGGCGAGACATGCCGACAGTTCTTCAGCGGTCATCTTGCGCCCGTCAACCGCCGCCAGCCGTTCGAATGCGAGGCCTTTTGCCTCGAATGCGCGCGCGGCATGTTCGAAACGGTCTCTGTCGCTTTCAAGATTGAGGATGTAGATTTTCATGCACCCTGTTTCCGCTTCGATATCTATGCGTCACAAGCGGCCGAAGCCGTTGTCTTCGGCGCATCTTCTCAAGGAAATCAAATGGTGCAATTTTAGTTGTAGTTTTTTAATTATTCAATCTACGATTTCATCGGAGAGGTCGGCCTTATCTTCGTTCAGCAGCAGTTCTACCTGCGCGGGCCGACCGGGGGCTACGGTAAAATTCTTTTCGTAGACGGTATCCTTGTTGCGGGCGATGGCGGTGTATTCGCCCTCGGCAAGGATCATGGACGGGTAGGCGCTGCGGCTTTCGGTCAGGATGTCACCCGAGGCGCCGAGAACGGTCCATGACGTGTCGGCAAGCGCCTCGCCACCCTTTTCGGCGGCAAGTGTCAGGGTCACGACGGAGGCATGTTGTTTCAGTGTGGCTTCGGTGATCTGGCCGGCCCGCACACGCAGACGCGCGCGCGCTTCGGCATTGAGCTTTCCGTAGGAGGACACGACCTCATAGATGCCTTCGCGCAGGCGCAGGACCGTTCCCGGCCTGACATTATCGATGACAAGTTCGCGTTGTTCGCCGCGATCCTCGAAAACGGAAAATTTCAGCAGGTCGGGGTTTGCCGGCGTATCGTCGCTGAGTGTGGCGTCGAGGACCAGGCCGCCGGCTTGCAGGACGAGGGCGACATCGACCGGACCATTGTCTGTCTGCAGGATCTGAATCTTGCGGGTCGTGGAGGCGCGTCCGAAGGCGCAGTTGACGAAATAGTCGCCGGGCGGCAGGTCGATTGTCTTGCTGCCCCCTTCGGCGGAGGCAACCAGCTCCAGCCGCCCGTTGCTGTCGGGCGTCGATTTGAAAACCCGCCAGGTCAACCCGTCCCGCATCGGTTCGCCGTCTTCGGTCAATCGGGCTTCGAACGATACCGTGCGTTTTGCGCCCGGCTCCTGTGTGCCGCGCATGACCGAAAACGGATCATCGCTGGCGCTCTGCGCTGCTGCCGGAAAGGCGGACAGCATCAGTGCGCCGATGAGGGCGGCCATCAGCGGGATCAGGGGATGTCGGTACGCACGAATGAGATACATGTTTCTCGCCGGTTGACTTGCAAATCGCAAGCGTTCACTCCAGATGCTGATTTGTGTTGTGACCTGAATTTCGTGGCCTTTTCAAGGGCAGGGGTCGTGTTTTCGAGAATAAGAGGTTTGCCTTGAACGTGAAAAACGAAGCTGTTGTCGATTTTTTGAAGACCCGCCGTTCGACCCCGGTTCTGAAGTTGAGTGAACCCGGCCCCGGTCGTGCGGAGCTGGAGGAAATCCTGACCATTGCCGCCCGGGTGCCGGATCACGGGAAGCTCGCGCCCTGGCGGTTCATCGTCTATGCCGGCGGCGCGCGCGCCGAGGTCGGGGAAGCGCTTGAGGCGATCACCCGGTCGGACAATCCTGACGCGTCGGACGCCCGGCTCAAGCTCGAGCGCGAACGGTTGACCCGTGCCCCGATCGTTGTCGGCGTCATCAGCCGCGCTGCCGTTCATCCCAAGATCCCCGAATGGGAGCAGATCATGTCGTCGGCTGCGGCCTGCTACAATCTGGTCGCTGCCGCCAACGCATTTGGCTACGGGGCAACCTGGCTGACCGAGTGGTACGCCTTTGACGAGCGCAGCCTGCCGGCGCTCGGCGTCGAACCCGGCGAACGGGTTGTCGGTTTGGTTCATATCGGCACCCGCACCGAAGAGCCGTTCGAGCGCGTTCGCCCGGAGCTTTCGGATGTGGTGACCTGGCGCGGAGAGCTTTGAGATGTTCTATACGGCCGACCGCAACGAACACGGGCTGGCGCATGATCCGTTCAAGGCGATCGTTTCGCCGCGGCCGATCGGCTGGATCGGTTCACGCAGTCGTCAGGGGCGCGATAATCTCGCGCCCTATTCGTTTTTCAACGCCGTTTCGACGAAACCGAAAATCATCATGTTTTCGTCCGACAGCCCGAAAGACAGCCTGGAGAATATCGCCGAAACGGGTGTGTTCACCGCAAACATGGTCAGCCGGGACCTTGCTGAAAAGATGAACCTCACATCGGCCCCGCTTGCCCATGGCGTCAGTGAATTCGAGGCGGCCGGCCTTACGCCGGTGACGGGCAGGCTTGTCGAGGCTCCCTTTGTCGGGGAGGCCTATGCGGTGCTGGAATGCCGGATGACCGCGATCATGAAGCCGCCGACGCTCGACGGCGCGGAAACGGAAAGCCGTCTGGTGTTCGGGCAGGTGGTGGCCATCCACATCAGGGATGAGGCGATTACGGCCGATGGCCGCCTCGATATGGCCGGAGTGCGGCCGGTCGCGCGCATGGGATATCGCGACTACTGCGACGGCGGCGATGTTTTCGAGATGAAACGGCCGGGTTAGAGGTGAGCTTTCAGGCCGTGCCGAACGCACTCTTGATAATGCCGATATGCTCGGGGTTTTCGGTCAGCTTGCCGGCAAAGCCCGTCCGCGCTGCCTGATGGCAGGAAGTTTCGAAGGCTTCTGCCGGGGATCGGGTAGCGCTGAAATCGATGGCGGGAATGCCGAGATTGCGTGCTGCGAGCATGGTTGCCACCGCGCCGTGGCGGGCGATTGCGCCGTCACCATGATCGAGTGCATCACCGTCATAGCCAAGCGCGATCAGGCGCCCATGCCGGTGAAGAAAATGGCGGGCGTTGAGAAGCCCGCCGCCATTGTCGCCGATCATGGCAATCAGCGCGATGGCGCCTTCGTCCAGGTCTTCGCGCGCTTCCACGACCCGCAGAAGGGTTTCGGCCATCTGGATGCGCGCCGCGCTTTCAACACCGCGCAAGATGATGCCGTCGGGTGCCGCGCGTGCGGCTCTCGAAAAATCATCGATATTGTAGGCCTGGGAGATCGGCTCGCAGATCAGGAAGATCGGGAGCGAGGGAAGGAGGCTGCGCAGCGATGCGATGCGCTCGGAAAGCCGTTCCTCGCCTTTGGCATGAAGACACAGACAGTCGGGGCGAGCGTGTTGCGGATCGAACGGCAGCGGGTTGTCTGCCTTTGTGCCGAGCAGCCAGACTTTCATGCGGCGAATGTCCATCGTCATTCCTCCAACCGGGTCTCCCACAGGTAAGCAGGATGACTGACTATTGGCCGCCTGGAAACGGCGTTTAACGCCTTTCCACTTCTAATATGACAGTTTTACGGCATAAGGCTTGCCGAAAGAGACGCCGGGCAGGGGATGTCCGCCCGGCGAAAAGGGTCAGGACGACTTGCGCATGTCGGCAAGCGGGCCGGACCATTTGACAAGCTCGTCGAGAAGTCCGGTCATGCCGGCCTTCATTTCATCGTTCGGCTGAAAGACGCCGTCATCGTCGATGGATTTCGGGAAGAAGGGAATCGGAACAACGTTGGGCAGCGGATGAGCGTTCAGATTGGCGATCAGCATGCGCAGTTCCTGGGCCGAGCGCAGGCCGCCCGAAACGCCGCCATAGCTGACAACGCCGGCCGGCTTGTAGCCCCACTCCTTGGAGAGCACCTGCAGTGCGTTTACCAGCGAGGCGGGGGCGAAGTAGCTGTATTCCGGGGTCACGAAAATGAATGCATCGGCCGAATCGACGCTTTCGCTCCACTTGCGCGTATGCTCATGCTGATAGTCCTGCATGCGCGGATGCTTGGGCTCGTCGAGCAGCGGCAGGTTGAAATCGTCGAGGTCGACGACGTCGATCTCGAACTGACCGTGTTCGCGGGCAAAATCGCCAACCCATTTGGCAATGGTGGGGCCAACACGGCCGGGCCGGGTGCTGCCGATGATAATGTTGAGCTTCATGAAAATCTCCTTGCCGCAGCGCGACGGTCATGCCGCCGACGCTCATCTGTTTTGGAAATGATCCGTCCGGAAGGGATTGTTGACGTGTTCCGGCTTCAAGGATCACGGTTGAAAATAGGCGGCAAAGCAGACAGGCGCAATGACGCGATCACGACACCGGGTCACACGCCGAAAACCATTGCCGTCCGGGAAATTGCAGTCCGGGAAGGAGCCCCGCGCAAAGGCGGGGCCGCTGCCGGTCTTGTTACTGGTAGACGACGATCGGTGCCGGGAGATTGTTGACCCGGTTATAAAGATCGATCACATCCTGATTGAGCATGCGGATGCAGCCCGAGGAAACGGCCTTGCCGATCGAGGTCCAGTCGGGGTTGCCGTGGACGCGGTAAAGCGTGTCCTTGCCGTTTTCGAAGATATAGAGGGCGCGGGCGCCGAGCGGGTTCATCAGCCCCGGCTCCATGCCGCCATTCTCATTGGAATATTCCTCAAGCTTCGGGTCGCGTTCGATCATTTCCTTCGGCGGGAACCATTTCGGCCATTCCTGCTTCCACTTGATCACGCCATTGCCGCCCCAGGAGAAACCGGCGCGGCCGATGCCGACACCGTAGCGCATGGCGGTGCCGTCTTCCCCGACAAGGTAGAGGAACCTGTTCGGCGTATCGACAACCACTGTTCCGGGCGCTTCGCCGGTCGGATCGGGAACGCGCTGGCGGTAATACATCGGGTCGATCTGCTGCCACGGCACGGCCGGAATCATGTAGCCGTTGTCTTCCAGCGGACCATACATGTCGGTGAGTTCGGCCACGGTGTAGGGCGATCCCTCAACACGGGGAGACCGCGGTACGGAAGGTTGATCGGGATACTGACTGACGCAGCCGGCCAGAAGAGTGGTGGTCGAAACGGCGCCGAGAAGGAAGGTTCGGCGCGACATCGTTTTGTCAACGAGCATTCAAGCCTCTTGTTCTGTAGAATAATCCATTCATCAACGGCTTTTAGCCGAGCGAGTTCCAGCTTGATAGCGTCGCCCGGTCACAATCGCGATACCACATCGTTTGGCCTGACAAGTGTGACCGAAAACACGCAGTTTCACGACGCTTTCCGGCAATCACGCGCTATTCCACAGCGCAGCCGGTATCCTTGCCGAGATTGCAGATGGCCTTGAGAGCCTGAGTCCTTGAAGGGCTCCAGTCTTCGGGATTGGAAACGGCAACCCAGGCATCGATATAGTCGCGTGCTAGGTAATTGTGCCCGAAACCGCCCGGCAGCGCCTTGGAAAGCGCCATGTCGAGGGCCAGCTGGAACTGGGTCACGACCGGCACGAAACGCAGGTCTGGCGAGACGTCGGGGGCAGGCGGTTCCTTCATCCATTCCGGTTGGCGGAAGCCGGAATCAGGCTCGAAAAATACAATCGGATCAGAGGCATACTGAAGAAAATTGATTCTGATTCGACCCCATTCGCCGCCGCTTTGCGCCGGTTTGCGGAACTGCGAGGAAAAACGTACGACCTCGCCATCCTGGATGACCGGCAGAACATAGGGCGTTCCCGCATTGCGCGCGGCCACCGTCTGCCGCCACAGATATGACGGGAAGGGCGGTCCGGCCCACACGGCGCCGGCAATCGGCTTGTCCAGCATCTGGAACACGTTGAACGCATGCATCGACGACCATGCGCCCAGGCTGATGCCATGCATATAGAGTTCCGGCCGGCTGTCTTCGGGCAGGGTGCGCCAGTAGCGATAGACCTCTTCCATGGTCGCGCTCGCCTGTTCCAGCCCGGTATCCGTTTCGAAAATCAGCGCCAGCGGCGACTGGAGGAAGGAATACTGCACGGCCACGGTCGCGACATCGCCGTTCTGCATGAATTCCAGCGTATCGTGGGCGCCGGGATCGAGCCAGCCTGTGCCCGTGGGGCTTGCGATCAGCAGGATCTTGCGGTCGAAGGCGTTCAGGCGCTTCAGTTCTTCCAAGGCGACTCTTGCCCGTTCCTTCGGGTCGTCGTCCTGTGAACGGCCGACATAGACGCGGATCGGGCGTTCGGCGGGGGCGCCGCTGAAGGTTTCGATCGCAGCGGCCGACGGCGCGCTGGTCACGAAATTGCGTCCCGGCTGGCCCATCGCCTCCCAGTCGACCAGCGATCCCGGGCCGCCGGCGATAAAGCTATCTGTCGGCGCAGGCGGGGCGGTTTCAAACAGGTCCTGCGCCGTCTCGTAGGTTTCGTCGAGGAATTCGATGGCCGAGGGCAGCATCCAGTCGCGCGAGGCGACGAAGACGACCAGAAGCACGATGACCAGGCCAAGCAGATTGGCAACACGCGGGGGGATGACGCGATAGAGGCGGCGCCTGAGGGCGTCGAAGGCAGACTGGAACAGCGCGCCGATCAGGAACAGCACGCAAAACAGCGCAAGCCCGGTTGCCAGAACGGCAATGACGCCGCCGCCTTCGAGCAGATCCATATCGACGCGGACACGCACGGAATTCTGCCATTCCATGGATTTCGACAGGCAGAAAACGAGCAGAACAAGGGCAGCACCCAGACAGATTGCCCGCGCGATGGTGCTCCACTTTCCGGACGGTTCGGGGATCTGCAGGCCGCGCCAGAGCGACAGCAGAAACCGCCCGATCATGTATCCGAGCGCCATGACCAGACCGGCGAGTGCGCCCTGCAGCACGGGACCGCGCGGGATCAGCGAGGGCGTCAGCGAGGCTGCGAATAAAACGAGGCCGAGCGAGAGCGCAAAAACGCTGATGCTGTACCACCGGCTGCCGGCATGCCCTTGATGTTCCATACTGTTCGTGTCGTCTCTCAAATTAACCATCTAATTTATTGAATTATATTTTCAATTCTGCGTTTGAACGCATCCTGATCGGCCGAGGCGGCGGCGAGGATATCCTCGACTGCGAAGAAATCCATCGTGTTGAAACGACCGACATCCGGGGCAATGAAGAGATCGGGCCGCGCGCATTTGACCTTTTCGGCGACAATGGAACTCTGGGTGATGCTGAACGCGCCGGCCCAGGTCTCGAATGAGCCGGGAATTTCGCCGGTGTCCTTGGCATCGGTACCGGTCACATCGATCGCGACCGTGAAATAGTGCGCCTTGTCCAGAAGATCGAACGGGGTCGGGTTGACGAAACCGCCATCGATCAGCACGCGGCCATCGCGCCGCACCGGCGTGAGCAGCACGGGCAGGCAGGAGGATGCCGAGATCGCCGACAGAAGCGGTCCCTCGCGCATCACATATTCATTCTGGCGATAGAAATCGGTTGCGACGATGGTCAGCGGAATTTCGAGACCTGAAAAATCCTGCGCCATGCCCTCGGGAAAAAGTGCTGCAAACAGCACCTCCGGTTCCACGACGGCGGGCCGGAAAATGTTGATCAGCGAACTCCAGGTGTCGCCTGTATCGATCAGCAGCCGTTTCAGCAGCGACTGTTTTCGCGTGAAGAGATCGACGATGAATTCACGGATTTCCCGCCCGCTCATACCGTCGCAGTAGAGCGCGCCGAGGATCGATCCCATGGAGGTGCCGGCGACTTCCCTGGGCCGCACGCCGAGGTCATCCAGACTTTCCAGATAGGGGATATGGGCAAAGGCCTTGGCTGCACCGCCGCCCAGCGCCAGCGCAAGGCCGTCCCTGTTTTGCAGGGTTTCAGCAGGTGTATCGGCCATGGAGGGCTCCTCGGACGAGCGCGTTTGCGCGTGCGCACTACCGGCGAGCAGGCCGGCACCTGCTGCAAGCAGGAAGTTTCGACGTTGAACCATGACACCGTTCCGCTTGAAGGAGTGAAGGGACTATAATTGGCCGGGTGCGGGCAGGCAAGCAAAGGCGCCGACGCGCAGCAATTAGCGTTAATCCTGTGCATGAAGCTTAGCGCTGAGCGTATGAATGTCTTTGCTTAACTTTATGAAATTTATGTGAAAAATTATTTCTGGGTGTCGTAGGTGAAAACGCGGCTTACGAAAATACCCCGCCGGAAATGTCCGGTGGGGCATTGTTTTGAAGGCCAGCGAATACGGCGGGCGTCGCGGTGATCTAGATATCCAGATTCTCCGCGAAAGCTGCGTTTTCCTGAATGAAGCGGAAACGGGCGTCGGCTTTGGTGCCCATCAGGTCGTCGACGGCCACCTTCGTGCCTTCGAAATCGACCGCGTCGATATCGACCCTCAGCAGCATGCGCTTTTTCGGATCCATCGTGGTTTCCTTCAGCTGCGCCGGCAGCATTTCGCCAAGACCCTTGAAGCGGCTGATCTCGACCTTGCCCCGTCCGGTGAAGATCGTCTCCATCAGCTCGGCCCGGTGGGCGTCGTCGCGGGCATAGGCCGTCTTGCCGCCCTGGGTGATCTTGTAGAGCGGCGGCACGGCGAGGAAAAGATGTCCCTGGCGGATCAGCTCCGGCATCTCCTTGTAGAAGAAGGTGATCAGCAGCGAGGCGATATGGGCGCCGTCGACGTCGGCATCGGTCATGATGATGATGCGTTCGTAGCGCAGGTCTTCCTCACGGTATTTCGTCCGCGTGCCGCAGCCGAGCGCCTGGATCATGTCGGCAAGCAGTTGGTTGGAGGTGAACTTGTCACGGCCCGCGCTTGCCACGTTGAGGATCTTGCCGCGCAGCGGAAGGATCGCCTGATTGGTACGGTTGCGCGCCTGCTTGGCCGAGCCGCCGGCCGAGTCGCCCTCCACCAGAAACAGTTCTGCTCCGCCAGCCGTGTTCTGCGAGCAGTCGGCAAGCTTGCCGGGCAGGCGCAGTTTCTTGACGGCGGATTTGCGGTTGACCTCGCGCTCCTTGCGCCGGCGCAGCCGTTCCTCGGAGCGTTCGACCACCCAGTCGAGCAGTTTTTCCGCTTCCATCGGATTGGCGGAAAGATAGAGATCGAAGGGGTCGCGCAGCGCGTTTTCAACGATGCGCTGGGCCTCGACGGTGGCCAGCCGGTCCTTGGTCTGGCCGACGAATTCCGGCTCGCGGATGAACACCGACAGCATGCCGATGGCCGAGATCATCACGTCGTCGGTGGTGATCTGGGCGCCGCGCTTGTTGCCGATCATCTCGGCATAATTCTTCAGGCCGCGCATCAGCGCCTGGCGCAGTCCGGCTTCATGCGTGCCGCCTTCAGGGGTCGGCACGGTGTTGCAGTAGGAGTGGACGTTCGGGTCGCCGCCATACCAGGACACCGCCCATTCCACCGCGCCATGACCGCCGGTCTTTTCCGTCTTGCCGGCAAAGATTTCGCGGGTGACGGTGAAATCCTTGCCGATGGTTGCCGCCAGATAGTCCTTCAGCCCGCCGGGGAAGTGGAACACCGCCTTGTCCGGTACATCCTCATTGCCCTCGACCAGCGCGGGATCGCAGGACCAGCGGATTTCAACGCCGCCGAACAGATAGGCCTTGGAGCGGGCCATGCGCATGACGCGGGCCGGATCGAATTTTGCACGGGGGCCGAAGATGTCCGCGTCGGGATGGAAGCGCACACGGGTGCCGCGCCGGTTCTGGATCGGGCCGAGATCCTGCAGTTCGCCCTGCGGCACGCCGCGCGAAAAGGTCAGCCGGTAAAGACGGCGCTCGCGGGCAACCTCGACCTCCATCAGATCGGAAAGCGCATTGACCACGGAGACGCCGACGCCATGCAGGCCGCCGGAGGTCTCGTAGGCCTTGCCGTCGAACTTGCCGCCGGCATGCAGCTTGGTCATGATCACTTCAAGGGTCGATTTGCCCGGCACCTGCGGATGGTTTTCCACCGGAATGCCGCGGCCGTTATCGGTCACCGTCAGCCTGCCTTCGGCATCGAGATGCACCTCGATGAAATCCGCATGGCCGGCCACGGCCTCGTCCATCGAGTTGTCGATGACTTCGGCAAACAGGTGATGCAGTGCCTTTTCGTCGGTCCCGCCGATATACATGCCGGGACGCATGCGCACCGGCTCGAGACCTTCCAGCACGCGGATCGATGACGCACCGTAGTCACCGTCCGCCGACGGCGCGGCGGCTGCCGCACTGGGCGCGGCCGCCTTGCGGGCCGCGCGGCGCGGCGCGGTGTCGTCGGCTGCCTTTTTGCTATTGCCTGAAAGGTCGGCGAAGAGGTCTTTGCTGTTATCCATAAGGTCCGGCAGAGTGTTCGGGTTGAATGGTTACGCGCCTTATAGGCGAATCAGTGCTCTATTTTCGCAAAGAATGGGCCATTAGGCGATGCTGTGCCAAATTGTCGCATTCTGCCTGTGGATGAGTTTCATTTGCGTGAAGAACCGGCCGTCAAAAAGGGACTGGCGGGGCAGGCAGGATTCGATCTAATACGGTTTCAAACCGATGAGTTGGTGATTATTCGCGGAATTTCCACCAGCCGTGTTCCGGCCGTTTGTTCTGGAACAAGTTGGAAACTTCCGGGCCGGCGCATGAGGAGAGCCGGCATGACGGCATTTGCGCCACGGCCCCGAATGGGAAAGAAAGGGTGCAGGTGTTCGCTCGGCCGTGCCTGATATTGAGATTAAGGGAGAAAAGAACAGATGACATCCGACATCCGACCGCTGGTCGCCGGGAACTGGAAGATGAATGGGACCCGGGCCTCGCTCGATCAGATCCGGGCCATTGCCCATGGTGTCAGCGGCCCGTTGTCGAAGAAGCTGGATGCCCTGATCTGCCCGCCTTCGACACTGCTCTACGTGGCCACCACGCTGACGGTTGATACCAAGCTGATGATCGGCGCGCAGGACTGCCACCAGAAGGCGCGCACCGGCGCGCATACGGGCGATATTTCCGCCCAGATGATCCGGGACTGCTTTGCCACCCACGTCATTGTCGGCCATTCCGAGCGGCGCAAGGAGCACAAGGAAAATAACAAGGTCGTTTCCACCAAGGCGCGCGCGGCCTATGACCAGGGACTGACGGCGATTGTCTGCATCGGCGAAACCCGTTCCGAGCATGCAAACGGACGCACCATGGAGGTGCTGCATCGCCAGCTTTTCGAAAGCATGCCGGATGATGCCACAGGTGACAACACCATCATTGCCTATGAGCCCATATGGGCGATTGGCACCGGGCAGACGCCGGGCGCCGATCAGGTTGCAGACGTGCATGCGGCGATGCGGCGGGACCTGGTCGAACGCTTCGGCGAGGCCGGTGAACGCTTCCGCCTGCTTTATGGCGGGTCGGTGAAGCCGGGCAATGCCAAGGAATTGATGAGTGTGCCGCATGTGAACGGCGCGCTGATCGGCGGCGCCAGCCTAAAGGCGGCCGATTTCCTTTCCATCTACCATGCCTTTGAGGATATCCTTTGAGGCATGGATTCGCGTCCTGCATTGTGAAAACGGTATAAGGCATTCAATTTAAACGTTTTTGTCTGCCTCTTGAGACCGTTTCAAAATTGCGGTTTCGGCCGTGCCACCTTGGCCGTGTCCGGCTGGCGCCGCTGTGAAATGCCGGGTCTGACGGGCGCAATCGCAGGTTTTGGGCCGACCGGCGCTTCGGCGAATGCCGGTGACGGTGAACCATAGAGGCCGCGGGATTGGCCGGCGGCTACAAAAAGGGGTTGGATTGACTGCGCGCCTCATGTAGAGAAGCGCCAGATATTCTTGGATTGCCCCGTTTGCGGCCTGCGAGCGGGGACGGATTGGACATTCATGCAGACGGTACTGATCGTAATTCACCTGATAATCGTCATTGCGCTTGCCGGTGTGATCCTCATTCAGAGGTCGGAAGGCGGCGGACTTGGCATCGGCGGCGGCTCCGGCTTTATGACGGCGCGCGGCACGGCCAATGCACTGACGCGCACGACCGCCATCCTTGCGACGCTGTTTTTCGTCACCTCGCTCGGTCTCGGCATTCTGGCGCGCTACCAGGGCAATCCGTCGGACATTCTTGACCGGATCGAGCAGAACGCTGAAAGCGACGGGCAGGGCATCCTGAACCAGCTTGGCGGTTCGATCTCCACGGAGACGGCACCCGCGACCAATGACGCCGGTGTTCCCACGGGCGCCGACAGCGCGGCTCCGGCGGCCGGAGACGACCAGTCCTCGGCGCCCGCCGTCAGCACGCCGGCAGAGGATTCGAACGCAACAGGCGTTCCCACCGGCGAGTGATCGCCGAAATTTGACCTGAACATATCCGGCGGGACGCAATAGCCCGCCGGATTTTCTTTGAGCCCACCGTCGGGCACGGCAGGAACCGTACCGGCGGCAGGGCATTGTTGTGACAATAGACCGGTCGTCGGAAGTTTTTGTTGAAAAGGCTCTGGCAGAATCGGCTGAGAAACGGTATCGGAATAAGCCCATGGCGCGTTATATTTTCATCACCGGCGGCGTGGTTTCCTCACTTGGAAAAGGTATCGCCGCAGCAGCACTGGGTGCTTTGTTGCAGTCACGGGGTTACCGGGTCCGTCTGCGCAAGCTTGATCCCTATCTCAATGTCGACCCCGGTACGATGAGCCCGACCCAGCATGGCGAGGTGTTCGTGACCGATGACGGCGCGGAGACCGACCTCGATCTTGGCCATTACGAGCGCTTTACCGGCCGCTCGGCGACCAAGACCGACAACATCACCACGGGCCGTATCTACAAGAACATTCTCGACAAGGAACGGCGCGGCGATTATCTCGGCGCCACCGTTCAGGTCATTCCGCACGTCACCAACGAGATCAAGGAATTCGTTCTCGAGGGCAATGACGATTTCGATTTCGTGCTCTGCGAGATCGGCGGCACGGTGGGTGATATCGAGGCGATGCCGTTCATGGAGGCGATCCGCCAACTCGGCAACGACCTGCCGCGCGGCAATGCCGTTTATGTTCACCTGACGCTGATGCCCTATATTCCGGCCGCCGGCGAGTTGAAGACCAAGCCGACCCAGCATTCGGTGAAGGAATTGCAGGCGCTCGGCATCCACCCGGATATCCTGCTGGTGCGCTCCGACCGCGAAATTCCCGAGGCCGAGCGCCGCAAGCTTTCCCTGTTCTGCAATGTGCGCTCGTCCGCCGTTATCCAGGCGCTGGATGTTTCCAACATCTACGACGTGCCGCTGGCCTATCATCGCGAAGGGCTTGATGACGAAGTGCTGCATGCCTTCGGTATCGATCCGGCGCCGGTGCCGCGCATGGATGCGTGGAAGAATGTCTGTGAACGCATCCGTACGCCGGAAGGCGAGGTGACCATTGCCGTTGTCGGTAAATATACCGGCCTGAAGGATGCCTATAAATCGCTGATCGAGGCGCTTCACCATGGCGGTGTCGCCAACCGGGTGAAGGTTAATCTCGAATGGATCGAATCCGAGATTTTCGAGAAGGAAGACCCGTCGCCCTATCTTGAAAAGGTCCACGGCATTCTGGTCCCCGGCGGCTTCGGCGAGCGCGGCTCGGAAGGCAAGATCCGCGCAGCCCGCTTTGCCCGCACTCACAAGGTGCCGTATTTCGGCATCTGCTTCGGCATGCAGATGGCCGTGATCGAGGCTGCCCGTGATCTCGCCGGTATCAAGGATGCGTCCTCGACCGAGTTTGACCGCAATGCCAGCGAGCCGGTTGTCGGCCTGATGACCGAGTGGGTAAAGGGCAACACGCTCGAAAAGCGCAGCGACCGGGACAATCTCGGCGGCACGATGCGTCTGGGCGCCTACAAGGCGCATCTGGGCGCAGAAACCAGGATTGCGGAGATCTATGGCACCACCGAGATTTCCGAGCGTCACCGCCATCGCTACGAGGTCAATGCCGGCTATCGTGAAAAGCTGGAAGCCTGCGGCCTGGTGTTTTCGGGAACGTCACCTGACGGTATTCTGCCAGAGACGATCGAATATGCGGATCATCCGTGGTTCATCGGCGTGCAGTATCACCCGGAACTGAAGAGCCGGCCGCTTGCCCCGCATCCGCTGTTTTCAAGCTTTATTGCCGCTGCCCTGGAACAGAGCCGGCTCGTCTGAGCCGCCGCTGTCCATCAGGCGGAGGCCTCGACAGTTTTCCGGCGCAGAAGCGTTTCCATCGCCTGCGCCGGCAATGGCCGGGCCAGCCAGTATCCCTGCAGCACGTCACATCCCAGATCCGTGAGGATACGCGCGTGTTGTCTGGTCTCCACGCCTTCGGCTATGATCTTGATATTCAGGGTTTTTCCGATTTCGATAATGGATTTGACGATCGCGCGCTGCTCATGTGAATGGGGCAGCGGCGCCACCAGTTCCCGTGCGATCTTCAGTCCATTGGGGGCCACCTTCAAAAGCCCGATGATCGACGTGTAGCCGGTGCCGAAATCATCGACATCGATATTGATGCCCAGTCTGCGGATCTGTCGCAGATTGTAGGCGCTGACGTCATCTTGCTCATCAAGGAAAATCGACTCGAGCAGTTCGAAGGTGAGTGTTCCTGCGGACAGGTCCATCTTCTGCAGCGAGGTGATAAGGGCTGGATCGCTCAGCCGGTGCGGCGACAGGTTGAGCGACAGGCGCGGCGGGTTCAGTCCGATCTCACGCCAGCGACTGTGGTCCTCGAGTGCCTGGGACAGAATGCTGGCGTCGATCATGTTCATCAGGTTGAGCGACTGGGCCAGCGGAATGAAACTCGCCGGCTCGCCGAAACTGCCGTCGGCATGGCGCCAGCGCGCCAGGGTCTCGATGCCGTGCAGCTCAAGTGTGCCGGCCTCGTATTGCGGCTGATAGAACGGGACGAAATCATCCTGATCAATTGCCTGCATCAACCGGTCGGAGGGCATTCGGTCGGTGGTATGCGTTGCCCTTATATCCGGCGAATACAACACAATCTGCCCCTGGCCTTTCGCTTTGGCGGATTTCAGAGCGAGATCGCTTTCTCTTAGAAGCGATGCGGCGTCGCTTTCCCCCTCTTTTTCCTGGGTGGCAAGGCCGATGCTGGCACTGATGCGAAAACGAACATCGTCGAAGGAAAGCGGTTTTGCCAGCTCAAGCTGAAGCCGTCTGGCCATTTGCTCGAGCTTGCCGGTCTCGTCTTCATAGCTGACGATCATGGCGAATTCGTCGCCGCCCACGCGGCTGACGAAATCATTATGTTTGGACATATCCACAAGAACTCTGGCCGTGTGGCGCAAAACCCGGTCGCCGGCGGCATGGCCATAGGTGCTGTTGACGGCCTTGAAGTCATCCACGTCAAACTGCATCAGGGCAACCTTTGTGCCCGTTTTGGCCGCCACACCGACCCTGCGCTCCAGCTCATCCTCCAGAAAACGCCGGTTGGGCAGTGAGGTGAGATAATCGTGCAGGGCCGCATGTTCGATATCGGACTTGGCACGATCAAGCTCGAAATTGCGGGCTTCCGCCAGTTGCTTTGCCGTCACAAGGTCCTGACGCAGCCGCACTTCCTCCGTGACATCCCAGTTTATTCCGATGACCTTCTCATCGTCCGTTCCGCTGTTGTAAAGGCGTATCAGATGGCGAACATGTCGCAATGCGCCGTCATTTTCACGGTAGACCCTGAATTCGGCCGTCATCGGCTCGCGATTGACGATCAGATTTTCCGAAATCGTCATTATGCGCTTGAGGTCATCCGGGTGAATGAGATCGAGCGCCCGCTGCAGATCAAAGCTTTCGGGCCGGTCGTCGAAACCGTAGATTTCCGAAATGCGAGGATCGGCGTAGACAATGCTGCTGTTGCGAACATGCTCGAAAATGCCGATCTGCGAGGTCGCCAGAGCCATTTCCAGGCGCTGGCGCGTATGGGCGAGCAGGGCTTCGGCGTTCTTGCGCTCAGTGATGTCCTGATCGGTTCCGATAATGCGCGCCGGTTTTTTGTCCGGGAAATATTCGACAGCGTCGCCACGGCATTCGATCCAGATCCAGTGCCCGTCGGCGTGGCGTTCCCGGTATTCGAAATTCATGTAATCGGGGTCGCCGACCTTCTGGCGCTCGATTGCGTGGGCAACATGATCCCTGTCTTCGGGGTGGACGAACTGAAGCCATTCCTGCGTACGGGAAAAGGGAACGGGGCTGGCGGGATCGTAGCCGCGCAGCGTGCGCCATGTCTGGGAGTAGAAGAATTCCTGAGTGCGATAATTGTGATCCCATACCCCGAGACCGGAACTGACGAGCGCGTAGTCCCAGCGCTGGGCCCGCTCGCTTTCGAGCAGTTCGTGGCGCTTCTGGGCGTCGATGTCGGTGAAGTAGACAAGAGCGCGTCCGGCCTCTCCTTCGCCGCTTTCCGGCAAAATGGTGGCCGATGCGAGCATCCACCGCCATGGTCCGTCCGGATGGGGGGCGAGGCGCAGTTCAAGTCTTGCCTGTTTGTCGGAAAGGCCGGAGGCCGGTCCAACGAGGTCTTTCATCCGTTGGTGATCGTCTTCATGAAGACAGTTCAGAATGCTCTGGCCTTCAAGGACGACCTGTAGCGCCAGAGCCTTGAAATTCCGGTTGGCGGCCAGAACCTTCAGGCCGGCAAGGTCCAGCACCGCGATGGCCAGAGGCGAGTTTTCCACCACTGCGAAAGCCAGTTCGGCATCGCTCAACAATAAGGAACTTGTTTCATCCCTCGCCAAACGCTCATCCCTTTACTGGAGAACGAACAGACAGCACGGCTTGTTTCCGCCGTTTTGAATGTTTCAGGTCGTTACAGCCCGGTTCGCTCTCCGTCATACAAACACTCCCACGGAGTGCCCGCACACAAACACCCGCGTATCGCCAGTGTGATCGTTGAAAGGAGAATGTCAATTACATCCATTAGCCATGGATAATATTGCCTCGGCCAGGGGAGACGCGTCGGCGCATGTTTTTTGCGGGATATGGCGGCCGGAGCCGGGCAAGCGCGTTCAGCGCAAACCGGCCACGAAACGCCCGAACATCAGTGTGCCTTCCGGCCAGGGGCCGAAACCTGCCTTGTCGTTGATATGGCCGGATTCGCCGATATCGTAAAACGCAGAACCCCAGGCGCCGGCAATGTCACGGGCCGGCTCGAAACGGCCGAACGGGTCGTTACGGCTGGCAATCACGATTGAAGGGAAGGGCAGCGGGTCACGCGGGTAGGGCCCGAAGGTCATCATGTGTTTCGGCCTGACCTTTGGATTGTCGACCTCGGGCGGGGCGACGAAAAAGGCACCGGCAACGCGCTTTTCAAAATGCGGGATCGCCAGAACCGATGTCGGAATGCCAAGCGAGTGCGCGACCAGAACGACGGGGCGTTCGGCGCGGTTCACCTCCTCGGCAAGCCGCGCGATCCAGTCCTCGCACTCCGGCTTCGACCAGGCCTCCTGTTCCACGCGCCGTGCGGTGGAGAGCTTGCGCTCCCAGCGGCTTTGCCAGTGGTCTGGCCCGGCATTCTTGTAGCCGGGAACAATCAGGATGTCGGTTTCGGAGATTTTCATGGCAATTCACATGACGCTTGTGGTGGCTGCGCCCGGAAAATCCGGACGCGGCTGATTGGTTGGCTGATCTTTGTGGCGGTTCAGCTTTCGCCGAAGACCCGCTTGAAGATCGTATCGGCATGTTTGGTATGATAGCCGAGGTCGAATTTTTCACGGATCTGGTCTTCGGAAAGGGCCGCCGTCACTTCATCGTCGGCCAGCAGTTCCTCGAGAAAGTCCTTGCCTTTTTCCCACACCTTCATGGCGTTGCGCTGGACGAGACGATAGGCGTCCTCGCGCGAAACGCCGGCCTGTGTCAGTGCCAGCAGCACGCGCTGGGAATGCACGAGACCGCGGAACTTGTTGAGGTTGTCCATCATGTGGTCGGGATAGACCAGCAGCTTGTCGACAACGCCCGTCAGCCGCGCCAGCGCGAAATCGAGCGTTACGGTGGCGTCGGGGCCGATCATGCGTTCGACGGAGGAGTGCGAGATATCACGTTCGTGCCAGAGGGCGACGTTTTCCATTGCCGGCAGGGCGTAGCCGCGCACCATGCGGGCCAGACCGGTGAGGTTTTCGGTGAGCACCGGATTGCGCTTGTGCGGCATGGCCGACGAGCCCTTCTGGCCGGGCGAGAAATATTCTTCCGCTTCCAGCACTTCGGTGCGCTGCAGGTGGCGGATTTCGATCGCGAGCCGTTCGACCGACGAGGCAATCACGCCGAGGGTCGCAAAGAACATGGCATGACGGTCGCGCGGAATGACCTGGGTGGAGACCGGTTCGGCCTTCAGCCCCATGGCGTCTGCCACATGCTCCTCGACGCGCGGGTCGATATTGGCAAAGGTGCCGACTGCACCCGAAATGGCGCAGGTGGCGATCTCCTCGCGCGCGGCCACGAGGCGGGCCCGGCAGCGATCAAACTCGGCATAGGCCTGGGCCAGCTTGATGCCGAAGGTCGTCGGCTCGGCGTGAATGCCGTGCGAGCGGCCGATGGTGATCGTGTCCTTGTGCTCGAAAGCGCGGCGCTTCAGCGCGGCAAGCAGGCCGTCGAGATCGGCCAGCAGCAGGTCGCTTGCCCGGGTCAGCTGAACATTGAAACAGGTGTCGAGCACGTCCGACGAGGTCATGCCCTGATGCACGAAACGGGCATCAGGTCCGACGATTTCCGCCAGATGGGTCAAAAACGCGATGACGTCGTGCTTGGTGACGGCTTCGATCTCGTCGATACGGGCCACGTCGAAGGTTGCCGCGTTGCCCTTTTCCCAGATGGTTTTTGCAGCACTTTCCGGGATCACGCCGATTTCCGCCAGCGCGTTGCAGGCGTGCGCCTCGATCTCGAACCAGATGCGGAACTTGGTTTCCGGTGACCAGATGTCTGTCATTTGCGGGCGGGAATAGCGCGGTATCATCGGGGCAGTGATCCTTGTTCAAGTCTTGCTGGCGGGGCCTTTTCCAAGGCCTGACACGCTCTAGAGCATTTTTTCCGCAAAGGAAACGGCGGGAAGGCGCAAAACCGGTTCAGGGGGCGAAGGGAACCGCAATCCAGCGGCCATTCGGCCCCTCGAAACCGTAATTGAGAACCGTGAGCAGGGCGATGTCGACCGCGTTGCCATCATTGTTGCGATAGGTCATCACGCCGCCCAGCCGGTAGCCGGTCGGGCAGTTGCGACTTGCCGGAATGCGGCTGTCTTCATGGATCGTGCGCGTTTCGCCGTCGGGATCGGTATAGGAAAGCCGGAACCCCTGGGCATCCGGCGTGATCGCCGCGCAGGCGGAAATCGGATCGAGCGCGAATGTTTCGAGCGTAAGCGTGCTGACGGGCGAAAGGTTCGGGTGGGCGCGATAGCGGATGGTCCGGTTATCGCCCTCGATCTCTTCCGTGACCGGATTGAAGGCGGCAAGCCAGCCGGGATGGTCCAGCAGGTTATAGTCCTGGATCAGCGGCAGCGCCTCGCCGACAGCGATGCCGCGCACGGCGCTGATGGTTGCAGTCTCATCCTCCTCGCGCACCCTGAAAGGCGTTTCGTCCAGAAACGTGTCGCGTTCGGTGTCGATGAAGAAGATGTTGGAATAGGGAAAGCCGGAGCCGTCTTCCACGCCGAATTCCTCAAAGGCGAAAACCCGGCCGTCATCGGAAAAACCGAGCGGCGTGAAGGTGGAGAAATCGCCGGCGGCGGCAATCGAGGCTGAAAGCGACAACGCCGCCGCCAATCCGGTGAATGACAAGAACTGCGACATGCTTTCCTCCTGTTTTATTCCTCGGCGGCGCGCAGGGCCTCCATCGGCGCACGGTAGCTGCCCTGTTCGGCCTTGCCGAAAATCGCCGAGCCGGCGACGAGCGCATTGGCGCCCGCTTTGGTCACGGCGCCGACGGTATCCGGCGCGATGCCGCCATCGACTTCCAGATCGATCGGCCGGTCGCCGATCAGGGCATTGGCCTGCTCGATCTTGCGCAGCGTGGCGGGGATGAATTTCTGTCCGCCAAAGCCCGGATTGACCGTCATGATCAGGATCAGGTCGAGATCGTCGATCACATGTTCGATCATCGAGACCGGCGTTGCCGGGTTCAGGGCAACGCCCGCCTTCTTGCCGAGATTGCGGATCGTCTGCAGCGAGCGATGCAGGTGCGGGCCGGCTTCCTCGTGGACGGTGATGATATCGCAGCCGGCCTTGGCAAAGGCTTCCAGATAGGGATCGGCGGGGGTGATCATCAGGTGGCAGTCGAACACCGCGTCGGTATGGCGGCGCAGGGCTTTGACGACCGGCGGCCCGAAGGTGATGTTCGGCACGAAATGCCCGTCCATGATGTCGAGATGGACCCAGTCAGCGCCGTCATCGACAACTTTTCTGACGTCTTCGCCGAGATTGGAAAAATCGGCGGACAGGATCGACGGCGCAATACGCAGGGGACGTTTCACTTCTCTATTCCTCATGCTGGCCATTCAGGCCCATTTTTGATGTGTTTGCTTCTCCGGCGCCTCACTGTCGACCGGAGTCGAAGACAGGGACAAACTGATCGTCCTGCCAGCGCAGGAGAAGGAACGGGTTTTCGGCAAGCTCGTGTTGCCCGGTGAAGGTGACGGGACCGGTCGCCGTGCTGAACGTGTTGTTCAAAAGCGCGTCTTCAAGTCCGCCGTCGTCGCTGTTTGCCGCTGCAAGCGCCTGGCTGGCCACCTGAACGGCCGCAGCGCCGGGAACGACATATCCTTCCGGCACAATGCCGTCGGCAATGGCCTGTTCGGCAATATCGGCTGCAGGGGGAAGCGCGCCATATTCGGGAAGGGCGATTGCCAGCACACCGTTTTCGAGCGGCACGGCGGTTTCGGCGGCGCGCAATCCGTCGTCGCCGAGAAGCGTCAGAGCTGCGCCCTGTTCGCGCGCGTCCCGGCCGATAATGGCAATATCGCCGCGGGTGCCGCCAACCAGAACATGGGTGGCGCCGGCCTGGGCAAGGCGGCGCACCAGCGAAAGCTGCTGTTGCTGGGCGGGGCGGAAGGTGTCGACGATGACCGGTTTCAGCCCGCGCGCTTCTATGGCGTTTCGCACGGCGCCGATCAGCTCGCGATAATAGATCGTGCCGTCATCGACCAGCGCCACCGGTTCGTCCACCCACTCGTCCATGATCAGGTTCACGATGGCGTCGATCTGGTCCTGCCGGTTCGGGGCCATGCGGTAAAACGGCCAGTCATTGTCGAGCGCATCGGTCATCAGCGGCAACGACCGGACGGAAACGCTCATGGCGGGAATGCCTGCGGCGGCAAGGCCGGGCAGGGCGCCGCGCAAGGTCTCGCTGCAGAAAAAGCCGATCGACATTGCCACACCGGCATCGGCCAGTGCGTCGGCAACGGCCGCACCACTGCCGTCCTCGCAGCTCTCGTCGACCGGAACCAGCACTTCACCGGTGTTTCGCGCTGCAAGCTGAGCTCCATTAAGCATCTGCTGTCCGAGCACGGCATAGTCACCACTCAGCGGCGCGACGACGCCGATGGCGGTCTCCTGCTGCGCCAGAACGGGCATGGCGGCACTGAACGACATCGCGGTAAGGGCAAGGAGGGCCTTGGATGATGGCATGATAACGGGTCTTGTTCTCACTCTTGCGCGTTAACCAAGTCATACCCCTTGCCAGAAGCCGGGGCAACGCCGTAAGTACCCGGAGAAGGAAAAGAGGGGTTCCTTTTTGTCTGTTTCACCATCTCAGCGGTATTGCGATCACCATGCATGAAGACCAGCAGTTTCCCCGGACCTATCGTGATGCGATGGCGCGTTATGCCGGTCATGTCCAGATCATCACGACGGCGCATGGCGGCGCCATGCGCGGGGTGACCGCCACCGCCTGCTGCTCGGTTTCCGATGCCCCGCCCACCGTTCTTGCCTGTGTGAACCGGCTGAAACAGCAAAATGCCATTTTTCTCGAAAGCGGCAATTTCGCTCTCAATACGCTCGGCGCCCGGCACAAGGCGCTTGCCGATGCGTTTTCGGGTCTTGGCAACCTGACGACGGATGAGCGCTTCGCCATGGGCGAATGGCATTTTGAAGGCAGTGGAGCGCCGGTGCTGCAAAATGCGCTTGCCAGCTTCGACTGCCGCCTGATCGAGGCGAAGGAAATGTCGACCCACTGGATCCTGCTCGGCGAGGTTGTCGGTGTCGGCCTCGGTACTCAGGATGAGGCGCTGATGTATTATCAGCGCAATTACAGAGAGTTATAGTTGCCTTGAAATTGCCCAGAAATCAGGGTTGACTAAAAAAGCAGCTTCAATTAAGAATATTCTTATATTGAAAGATTATTGAGAGCATATTCTACATCAATTTTGGATGAAGGTGACTTCATTCTAGTCTTATTCAATTGATATCAAACGAGCTGATTATCTACACAATTAGAGCCGCGCTTCGTTCCCAGGAAGTGCGGCTCTTTCTCGTCTCGGTTGCTTTTGGCGCGCCTGATTTTCAGCGGCCAAAAGCATCTGGCTTCCAGCTGAAATCAGTTTTTGGCGCCGATCAGCATGAAGGCGGGGATGTCGTCGCCGAAGCCCACCGGCGTCGGTTCGTCATCACGATCGCGGCGGCGTGAGCGCCTGCGGTCGTCATTGGCAGGCTTGCTGCCATTCGCAGTATTTTTCGGCCGGGGAGCGCGATTGTCCTGCTGGGGAGCTGCTTTCGGCTCGTCCTTGCCGGTTGCGGCAGACGGAGCCTGTTGCTTCTTGCCGCTGCGGCGTGCACGCGGTTCCGGCTTTTCGCTGCTGTCTTCCGCTCCAAGGGAGGAGGGCGTGCCATCAAGCCACTCGATCTTGCGGTCAATCAGCTTTTCGATTGCGTCCACGAATTTGGTATCCTTGGATGTGGCAATGGTGAAGGCCTTGCCCTTGCGTCCTGCGCGGCCCGTACGGCCGATGCGGTGTACATAATCCTCGGCATGGATCGGCACATCATAGTTGAAGACGTGGCTGACGTCCGGGATGTCGAGACCGCGCGCGGCGACGTCGGAGGCCACCAGCAGCGGCAGCTTGCCGTCGCGGAAGTTCTGCAGGATCGTGGTGCGCGAATGCTGGTCCATGTCGCCGTGCAGCGCGCCGCAGGCATATTCATGGCGCTGCAGCGAACGCAGAAGGTCGGCGACCGATTTCTTCCTGTTGCAGAAGATGATCGCGTTCTTCAGGTCGTCCTGCTGGTTGATGATCGAGCGCAGCGTTTCGCGCTTCTCGTAGTCCTTGCCCTTGGAAGCAACCAGCTTCTGCTCGACCGTTGCAGCAGTGGAAGACGGCGGCGCGACTTCGACGCGGACCGGGTTCTGCAGGAATCTGTCGGCCAGCTTCTGGATTTCCGGCGGCATGGTGGCCGAGAAGAAAAGTGTCTGGCGTGTAAACGGAATAATCTTGGCGATCCGTTCGATGTCAGGGATGAAGCCCATGTCGAGCATGCGGTCGGCTTCGTCGATGACGAGGATTTCGACGCCCGTCATCAGCAGCTTGCCGCGCTCGGTGTGGTCAAGCAGCCGTCCGGGCGTTGCAATCAGCACATCGGCGCCGCGCTCGATCTTGCGGTCCTGCTCGTCGAAGGAAACGCCGCCGATCAGCAGCGCAACGTTCAGCTTGTGGTTCTTGCCGTATTTGTCGAAGTTTTCGGCCACCTGGGCCGCAAGCTCACGGGTCGGCTCGAGAATCAGCGTGCGGGGCATGCGTGCTCGTGCCCGCCCGCGCTCAAGAAGCGTGAGCATAGGCAGCACGAAAGAGGCGGTTTTGCCCGTGCCGGTCTGGGCGATGCCGCAGACATCGCGGCGCGTCAGCGCGTGCGGTATCGCGCCTTCCTGAATGGGAGTCGGCTCGCTATAACCGGCTTCGGTCACAGCAGAAAGTACTTTGGGACTGAGCCCAAGATCTGAGAATGAGGTCAAAGGGAAACGTGTTCCGTGTTGTCGTTGACAAATAGACGGATCCTTGGCCGCCTTCGCTTTTACGAGGGCGGGATAGTATCAAACGGAGCGTGAGTCAAGAAAACCCGGAAGTATCGGGGCTTCCGGGCCTTTTTTTGTAGTGTTTTGTTGCCGGCGGCGGCGTTTGTCAGGCTTCGTCCCTGAGTGCGGCCAGAACCGCTTCGGCATGTCCGTCCACCTTGACCTTGCGCCAGACCCTGCGGACGGTCCCGTCGGGTGAAAGCAGAAAGGTCGAGCGCTCGATGCCCATGAACTTGCGGCCATACATGTTCTTTTCCTTCCACACGCCATAGGCCTGCGCCACGGCGTGATCTTCGTCGGAGCCGAGAAGCACGGTCAGGTCGTGCTTTTTTTCGAAGCGGGCGTGGCTTTCAAGCGTATCGGGCGAAACGCCGATAACGATGGCGCCGGCACTGGCGAATTCATCGGCAAGGGCCGAAAATGCGATGGCCTCGACCGTGCAGCCCTTGGTGTTGTCCTTGGGGTAGAAATAAAGCACCAGCGATTTGCCTTTGACATCGGCAAGCGAGACAGTGCGCCCGTCGGAAACCGGCATGGAAAAATCCGGGGCCTTTTCACCCTCTTTCACGTCGTTCATCAACAGCACTCCTTGTTCATATCATGTTCAAGCCGAATTCTTTATGTATGGCACAACACAAAGAGCGTCAGCGTCGTTTGTCTGCTTGCCAGTGCCATGTTTCATCGCAATGATCGCAAACATGCCTGGAGGGATTCGCGCCGGACGTCCCTTTGATCTCTGAATTACCGTTTGTCGGGGCGAATTTGAACGACAGGAACGACAAAGAATCCTTTATTCGCGGAGAGCGCACGCGTTTTGGCAGGCGTGAGCGCGTTGCGCTCCATCGCATGCCGTCCGCACAGACCAGCGATCCCCATATCGTTCACACGCGCCCCCATCACAGGCTTCCGCATGCCTGTGCCCGGTTGTTTCTGTTCACCGTTCTTGTCCTCGCCATTTTGTGCGCTGTTGCGTTCTATATCATCGAAAGCGGCTCTCTGGACCGTTTTCTGGCCGCAAAGGCCAATGAGCAGATCGGTACGGCCATGCCGGAAGGCTATAGCGCGCGCGTCGATGCGGCAGCGTTACGGCTGGGCGCCGGGCTGTCGCTCAGGCTCAATGTCAGCGGTGTGAACCTGATCGGGCCGAACGAAAAGCAGCTTGCTTCCATCGGCGTTCTCAGTTTTGCGATTGATCCGGTCAGTCTCGCGGGCGGCCAGATTTCCGTCAGTTCGGTTCGCGCCGATGATATCGATGTCGATTCTTCGGCTTTGCCCTCGACCGGTACCTTCAGCCTGACGGACCATCGCGTTGACAGCCTGCCGGTTCTGGTCGAGCAGATTTTCTCGCGGACCGATTTTGCGCGGGGGATACTCAGGGCTGCCGAAACCCGGTCGATCCGGCTGAGCAATATTGCCTTTCCCGTTGGCAGCGCGTCTCCGGGGAAAAACGTCTCTGTCGATATTCGCGACATCAATCTGAACCTGCTGCCGGATGACGTCCTGCGAATTGACGGCGAGGTTTCGCTTGACGATACGGTGACCGGTTTCTCACTCGAGGCGATTGCCGAACGCGGCCGCACCAAAAGCCTCCAGGCCGAGGTCCGCAATGTCGGGCTGACGCCGTTTCTGCTGCGCAAGGACCAGGATGGCGATGCCGTCCTGGGCGTCGAGGGAACGGCCGATATGGCGATTGCGCTGACGCGTGCAGCCCCGGATGGACTGCCGGGTGTGGTTGCCGAAGTGGAAGTGCCGGACGGCCGCTTCGTTGCCGATTCGATTGCGCGTCCGTTTTCCGATGCGCGCCTCAACCTGACCTACGATACAGCCAAGCAGTCGATCGAACTGACTGATTCTTCGATTGATTTCGACGGAAGCCGATTCCCCTTCACCGCAGGGATACTGGATCTCGACCGGTTCAGGCCCAATGCCGAGGAGGCGGGGTATGCGCTTGACGTTCTGGTGCGCGGCGGTCGGTTCAAATCGCGCGAACCGGGCCTGCCGCCACTGATCTTCGATGCCAAGTTTACCGGCGAATATCAGTCGGAAAATCCGCGGCTGTTGCTCGATGATATCGCCGTCAGTTCACCGCAGGGCATCATGGCAGCCTCGTTCAAGGCCGTTTTCGGCGATGCCAGCCCGGAACTCAGCTTCGGTGCGCGGATCGAACGCATGGATACCGAGGCGGTCAAGCAGCTGTGGCCGTTCTGGATTGCGCGCAAACCGCGCGAATGGGTCAGCAAGAACCTGCATGGCGGCGTGGTGACCAATGGCGATATCGCCGTCTACCTGCCGGAAGGGCGTCTGGAGGGACCGGGTATTCCGGTCAATCTCGATGAAACCGAACTCAACATCGCCTTTGACATCGACGACACCCGCATCACGCTCAACAACAAGTTTCCCGACGTCAACCAGAGCGATGCCCGGGTGAAAATCAATGGCGGCAGCGTCGATGTCGATATCGAGGAGGGCGCCATAACGGTCGGCAAGGGGCAGACCCTCACACTGAGCGAGGGGACTTTCGCAATCGCCGACAGCCATACCAAGCCGCTGATCGGGCAGATGGATGTCGTGCTTTCCGGTTCGCTTGGCAATCTTGTCACGCTCGCCGCAGCACCGCCGATCAATGCGCTAAAGGGTACGGATTTTACCCCCGACGATTTCACCGGGATAGCCGATGTCAACGTCAAGGCGAGTTTCCCGCTTGATGTGCCCGGGCCGCTGCCGCCGAGCTGGAGTGTGGTTGCGGATGTGAAGGAGGGCAAACTGGAAAAGCCGGTCAGCGGTTATGCGGTTTCCGATCTTGCCGGCCTGCTGGAGGTGATTCCCGATCGTCTCGCCTTCGAAGGTGCGGGAAGCGCCAATGGTGTGCCGCTCGATATCAAGTGGAGCATGCCGCTGGGAGCAGGGGACGGCGCGGAAACGGCGCTCTGGCTTGCCGCAGATCTTGATGACAGCCAGCGTGAAAAACTTGCGCCCGGCCTCGGCAGCTATGTCAGCGGCCCGATTGCGATGACGATGGAGAATGAGGATGACGGCAGCCTGGTCACGCTTGATCTGAAGCGCACGGTTCTGTCTCTGCCGTGGCTGGGATGGGAAAAGCCAAGCGGTGTGCCGGCCACATTGTCTTTCCATCTTCGCAATGCCGAAAACGACGTGACCGTGCTTGATGATCTGCAGCTCACAGGGAGTGGATTGTCAGCCCGGGGGCAGGTCAAGATCGACAAGGACGGTCTGCTGTCGACCACGTTGACCCATGTCGCGCTGTCGGAGGGCGACGATATCAATGTCGCCATCCAGCGTGAGCAGAGCGGTCTCGACGTTGTCGTCACCGGCCGGAGCCTCATGGCGAACCCGCTGCTCGACAATCTGATTGCAGGCAACGGCAATACGGGCGGCGGCCCGGCGGCAGGCGGTACAGGCGATGCCCGCGTTCATTTCGATATCGCCCGTGTCTCCGGCGGGGGCGGCCGCCAGCTCTCCGGCGTTGCCGGCGATCTTGTGGTGCGGCGCGGCGATCTTGCCTCCGGTTCGCTTTCGGCGACAACGGCGACGGGGCAGCCCGTCATCGTCGATCTTGGTGCCGAAGATGGCGCCAAGACCGTTTCCGTCAGAACCTCGGGCACCGGTTCGCTGCTGCGCTTTCTCGGTGTTTACCAGAAGATGACCGGGGGCACGCTCGATCTCAACATGATCGAAACCAGCGCCGGCTGGCATGGCCTGCTCAACCTTGCAGAATTCCGCCTGCTCAACGAAGAACAGCTGAAGCAGCTGCTGTCCTCGCCGACAGGCGCCAATGGCAAGAGCCTGAATGCCACCTACAGCAACCAGATCAACGAGACCGAACAGCGTTTCCAGCGGGCTCAGGCCGTGATCGATCTGTCCGACGGGGTTCTGCAGGTTTCCGATGCCTTTGTCCGGGGTGATCAGGTGGGCGCGACCTTCAAGGGCGTGGTGCGGGATGCCGCCGGCAATATCGACATGACAGGCACCTTCATGCCGGCCTATGGACTGAACCGGATCTTTGCGGAAATTCCGCTTTTCGGGCCGCTGCTCGGCAACGGGAACGACAAGGGCCTGTTCGGGATTACCTTCAAGCTGACCGGAAAGACCGCCGACCCCGATCTGGTGGTCAACCCGCTTTCCGCCATCGCGCCCGGCGTGTTCCGCAAGATCTTCGAGTTTCAGTAGAAAACCCTGCGGGGCGCGTTGCCGCGCCGCCGCCTCCTGTCCCGCCGGTCAAAGCCACGATGCGTCCTGTTGTCTTGCTGTCTTACCAGCGGACGCTGAGGCCGATATTGCCGCCGAATGCATAGGAGTCCCCGAAACTTTCCAGACCGGAGGCAAGGCTGATTTCCCCGTATACGACATATTTGCTGTCGTCCCACTGATAGGTGCCGCCGAAGCCGATTTCGCCGGTCCAGTCGTCAAGCTCCGACGTCAGGTTCGCCTGCGAGACGCGGACCTCGGTGTCATCGCTGAAGTCGTGATAGACATTGATGATGCCGTAGCCGCTGCTCCGCCTTGTCTCGCCCATCGCGTCGGTCCAGACCGATTCCCTGTCCAGCATCAGGCCGATGCGGCCCAGAAGCTGATCGCCACTGCGCAGCGAAATCTGTGAGCCGAGACTGTCGGTGAAATCGTCAAAATCGATTGCTGAATATTGCAACTGGGCTTGCGGCGTCAGGGTCAGCTTGTCCTGAAGGGCAATCCGCTGGCCCGCTTCGATGGACAGGCCGTATCCGAAAGCCGAAGCGCCGCTTTCAAACACCCCGTCGCGTTTGGTCTCCAAGTCGGAATCATACCAGGTCAGTTCGGCCTGGCCATCGGCATAAAAGCCGTTGAGACCATACCAGGTCAGTGTTCCGCCGAAGCCGTAGCCATTGGTGTCGATCGATCCATCGCCGGAGGGGGAGGATGTATCGGTCGCACCGTGGACATAATGCGCGGTGATGCCGCCGATCAGCCTGCCGTCGGCGGTGTCGGCCAACAGCCCGTCGACGCCGGCATCCAGCTCGAAACGGTCCAGATCATAGGTGGTGCCGGTGGAGGATGCCGTCGGGTCAACGTGACTGCGGGCGCCGCCGATCCTGCCCCAGACGCTGCTTTGGCCGATCACCGGAACGCCGGTGTCGGTCACCGGGAAGGGGGCCTCGTCGTCTTCCGGGCTTTCCGAATAGGCTGTGACGGTCGCAGGGCTTGCGCTGTCGTCATTCCAGTAGCGGTTGCCGACGCGGGTGTTGAGCGAGCTCATCCGTGAAAGAGACAGAAGCACCTGCGGGTAGACTTCATATAGCGAAGCCGCAGGCGCAAACCTGCCGGTGTTTTGAAGAACGAATGTGCCGTTTTCGAAATCCAGATTATAGAGATAGGCGCCGAGTTCGGCATCCCCGCCTTCAAGCAGGAAGGAGTCCGGTGTGCCGCTGCCGTCGGTAACCGTTACCAGTTGCCATTTGGAATCCGGGCCGGGCAACACATCGGTGTAGACGGGGCTGACCTGGATATAGGAGGAGCCGCTGCCGACATGCCCGACGGTCAGGTTGTCGGCGCTTCCGGTGTCCGGGTCGATATCCATCAGCAATGTGCCATTGCCCGAATAGGTGCCGCTGACCGTCAGAAGGTCGCCTGCAGCGCCGTCCTGCATGCTCAAGGTGCCGTCATTGCGCAGATTGCCGGAGACCGATGACTGGTTGGCGAAGTTCACTGTGCTGTCTGAAATCTGGATGTTGCCCGCAAACGCCGTCCTGTCGCCAAGGGTAACGCGGCTTTTGTCAGTGAAAGAGCTGTCGCCGCCCACGAAAAAGCCATTGCCAGCCGTAAAGGTGCCGCCGCTGACCCTGGCGTTTCCGGTCAAGGACGCGCCATCGCCGAAGGTAACGGCGCTGTTGACGGAAGAAAGATCGCCGTCAAGCGTGGTGCCGGAGGCAAGATCGACCGTGCTGTTTTCCGTTGCCGTCAGGTTGCTGGCAATCGTGGCATCGGGATCGAAATGCAGCGAAGACCGGTTCAGGAATATCCCGTTTCCGTCAGTCCGGGAGACACTCCAGCTGCTGCCCGAAACGGTGAAATCGGAATCCTGCAAGGTGATCTTCTCCCAGTGCGTCACAAGGCCGGCGTCTGTCGAGACCGTCAGGCCCTGCAGCGTCAGTTCATCCTGCTGCGGTCCGTCGTCCTGATGGACAGGCATGCCGTTGATCCAGTCATACGAGGCGCCGGTAATCTCCTGGGTGCCGTCATATTCGCTGGCGGAAATAATGATGGTGTCCGAACCGCCGCCGCCGGCCACATAACCGGGGGCGTCTTCCGTGCCGATGGAGCCCGATTTCCATTCAATCAGGTCGTCGCTGACCGTGTCGTCAATCGGATTGCCCTGGAAGAGGACCGCCGAATCGCCGGTCACGCCTTCACCGATGGTCGCGCCGTCGATGACAATGTGGTCTGCGCCTTTCTCGCCCAGAACGGATCGCCCGACGCTGCCTGACAGGAGATAGATTTCGTCTGCGTCATCTTCCGAACCGAGATCCCAGCCGCCACGCAGAAAGCCGGTCACTTCGGTGCCATCCAGGGTGATGATATCGTTTCCGCCGCCGCCGTTGATTGTCTGCGCGGTGCCTCCGTAGAGGGAGACGGAATCGCGATCGCCGCTGCCGGAATAAACGCCCAGCGTTCCGCCATTCATCACCAGCGTATCGCCGCCGGACGCCCGCTGATTGTCATAGGCATGGCCGATACGCCCGACGCTGCCGCCATTGATGGTGAAGTGATCAACACCGCCATCGTCGCGGATATAATCGACCTCTCCGCTTTCGACGGTCACCGTGTCGTTGCCGCTGCCCAGTTGCAGTAGTCCTGACAGATGTGCGTCTTCGGTAACGATAACCGAATTGTTTCCATCGCCCATGTCGAGGCTCGTATGAAAGGCGCGTGTCCTGTTCACGCCGATAACGGCATTGCCGCCGAGATGGACGGTATTGTCACCATCCCCCATGACCACGATGCCGTAGGTCTTCGCGTTCCCCGTCATGATCAGCGTATCATTGCCGTCGCCCATATTGATCGCGTTGGCGTTGCCGGCGTTGGATTGTCCAACTGTCGCGCCGCCGCCTATGGTAACGCTGTCATCACCATCAAGCGTGCGGATCGTTTTGACGGCGACATTGTCCTCGACATTCACGGTGTCGTTGAAGTCACCGGTTGATACCGGCGTATCGGACGGATCATTGGATGTATTGCAGGTCACGGTGACGGCCTCGGTTGCAGGGTTGCCGTTGACAAGGCAGCCTGCCGCATTCGCCTCGCCGTGTTCGATAAACAGCAGTGTTGCCGCTAGTGCGAGCGGCGATGCCGTCAGTATGGCCTGATGCTTCAGGCGGGTTCTCTCTGGCTTCGCAGTTTTCACGTAATGTCCCCCGGATTGGTGAAGTGAAAATACCCTCTGCGCGCGCCCTCCAAGGATTGTCTTTCTGTATTCTTATATTTCCTTCGTATTTGTATGGGTAAAACCACATTTTGAATAAATCAACATCATTTGTAATATTAAATTGTATATTACTTTTATTTATACTTTTGTTTTTAAGTAAAATATAAAATAAAAAATCCCGATCGCGAGACCGGGATTCTTGTCGTCCATCCTGATTTTAATGAGCCGTCTGAACGGCTTCGATTCAGACCGGCTTGATCAGAATGTGCTTTTTCTTGCCGAGCGAGAGCTTGATGACGCCGTCTTCGGTGATGGCATCGGTGCCGACGGCCATGCGCTCGTCGGAGACGCCCTTGTCGTTGAGCTTCACCGCGCCGCCCTTGATGTGACGGCGGGCTTCGCCGTTGGAGCCGGCAAGGCCTGCCTGGACCAGAAGCGTGAGAATGCCGATCCCGGCCTCAATGTCCGATGCGGCGATCTCGACGGTCGGAAGATTGGCCGCAAGCGCGCCTTCCTCGAAGGTCTTGCGCGCCGTCTCGGCCGCCTCTTCAGCCGCCTGACGACCATGCAGCATGGCGGTCACTTCGGTGGCGAGGATTTTCTTGACCTCGTTGATCTCGGAACCGCCGAGAGCTGAGAGGCGTGTGACCTCGTCCATCGGCAGGGTGGTGTAGAGCTTCAGGAAACGACCGACATCGGCGTCTTCGGTGTTGCGCCAGAACTGCCAGAAATCGTAAGGCCCCAGCATGTCCGGATTGAGCCAGATGGCGCCATTGGCGGATTTGCCCATCTTGGCGCCGGAAGCCGTGGTCAGAAGCGGCGCCGTCAGGGCGTAAAGCTGCGGCGCGTCCATGCGGTGGCCGAGATCGATGCCGTTGACGATATTGCCCCACTGGTCCGAACCGCCCATCTGCAGGCGGCAGCCATAATTCCTGTAAAGCTCGACGAAGTCGTAGGCCTGCAGGATCATGTAGTTGAATTCGAGGAAGGACAGCGACTGCTCGCGGTCGAGCCGCGTCTTCACGCTCTCGAACGACAGCATGCGGTTGACCGAGAAATGACGGCCGACATCGCGCAGGAATTCCAGGTAGTTGATGTCGCGCAGCCATTCGGCATTGTTGATCATCAGCGCCGGTACATCGGCGCGGTCATAATCGATGTAATTGGCGAAGACGCGCTGGATCGAGGCAATATTGTCCTCGATCATGTCGACAGTCATCAGCTTGCGGGCCTCGTCCTTGAAGGACGGGTCGCCGACCATGCCGGTGCCGCCGCCCATCAGCGAAATCGGCCGGTGACCGGTCTTCTGGAACCAGTGCAGCATCATGATCTGGATCAGCGAGCCGGCATGCAGGCTCGGCGCGGTCGGATCGAAGCCGATATAGGCCGTCACCTGCTCCTTCGACAGAAGGTCATCAAGGCCGGTTTCATCGGAGATCTGCTGGATGAAACCGCGCTCGGAAAGTGTGTGCAGGAATTCGGATTTGAACTTCGACATGGATCTATCTTCGGTTGCTTGAATGCGGACGCGCGGCCTTTAGCACGGTTTTTCGTTCGTGTGCACCTGTTTTGGCAGCCGAACGCCACCTATTGCCTGACAGTCTCGGGTAATTCGGGCATTCCGGAGCGGCTTTTGCGCTTCCCGCGCCTGAAGGCGGGCGGGGTATTTCCCGGACACGGCAAACAGAAACCGTATCAACACCCGATCAAGCCTTGCACGCCATGCGGATCGTAATCGGCAACACGATCAAGCTCGCGCATTCTGCCTTTCGCCGGCTTCCGGCAGCGCTGCGCGCAATGTGGCGATGCGGTCGAGGACGGCCTGTCGGCGATGATCGAGATCGGCGCGCAACCGGTCGATATGGTCGAGCTTGTCCTGCAGCTGGGCGATACCGCCCGCGCAGGGGCCTGATCCTTCGTCGGAAAGACAGGCCGCCATCAGGCGCACCTCGCGGGTGGAAAATCCGGTTTCGATAAGGTCGCGGATGCGGGCGGCGCGGCGCAGATCCGCATCGCTGTAAATGCGATATCCGTTTTCCGATCGGCGGGCGTCCATGAGGCCCGCATTTTCATAGTGGCGCAACATCCGTTGCGTGATCCCGAGCGTTTCTGCGGCTTCCTTGATCTGCATGTCTGCTTCTTCCAGCACTGGAGCGGCGCCTTTGCGGCCGCCTTCAACATTGACACAGATGTTAATGTCCGGCCTTGAAGTCAAGGGATCACGCATCCGGTTTTGCGGCGCTGGCCCGGCAATGTCAGCCGCGCTGAGACCAGCCGCCATCCACCGTGATGATCTGGCCGGTGACCCATGCATTGGCCGAACCGCCCAGATGCAATATCCACGGCGCGATATCGTTCGTCTCGCCGCGGCGGCCGAGCGGGATCTGCGCCGCCTCCTGTTGCTCGACCGAAGCCGCCATTTCCGGCGTGAGCCCCATCATGCCCGTCAATGCGTTGCTCTTGACCGGGCCGGGGGCAACCGCGTTCACGCGGATGCCATCGGCGGCGAGTTCCACGGCCCAGGAACGGGTCAGGTGTTCAAGCGCTGCCTTGGTGGCGGCATAATGCGCCAGCATCGGCGCGGCGCGGGCGGAAACGGCGGTGGTGATGTTGACGATGGCGCCTCTGGTTTCCCGCAATGCCGGAACCGCTTCTTTCACCAGCAGGGACGGGGCCATGATGTTGACGGCGTTGAATTCGGTGAGCGTTTCCGCGTCATAGGCGTCGATCGGCAATGGCTTGCCGGCGCCGGCATTGTTGACGACCAGATCGAGCCGGCCCCAGCGGCTGAGCGCGGCTTTGACAATGCGGGCCGCGCTTGCGGGATCGCTGCTGCCGGCCTGAACGGCGGCAATCCGGTCATTGGCGCCGACAATGGCATCGAGCCGCGCCTGATTGCGGCCTGTTATGACGACATTTGCGCCGCGTTCGACCAGCGCCAGTGCGGTGGCCTTTCCGATGCCGGCGCTGCCGCCCGTTACGATGGCAATTTTGCCCTGCCAGTCATTTGCTTCAAACATGTTTTCAAACCTTTCCGTGAGCCGGTCCTGCATGCCTGCATGACCATGGAACGGCAGCGCTATCCCCTTGACACTAGTGTCAAGGTCAAGAGGGAAAACGCAGGAAAGGAAAACCGGCGGGATCGGTGATGATCCCGCCGGCTGCTGATTTGGTGATACGGTGCGGCTTCGGCCTTTATCGCGCAAAAGGCTTGCAGGCCGTTGGCAGCGTCAGGTGAAAATCACCTGATCCGCTTCGGCGCCGGTTCGGGGACGAGTTCACCGTCCAGGCGGCGGTCGAGATAGTCCTCGCATTCGGCGAGCAGGTCCTCGTTGCGGCCGGAGAAAAAGTGGTTGGCGCCCGGCACCACCTTCTGGGTGATCAGAATGCCCTTCTGGGTCTTCAGCTTTTCGACCAGGCCGTTGACGTCGCGCTGCGGCGAAACCTTGTCGGCGTCGCCATGGATGATCAGGCCGGAAGAGGGGCAGGGGGCCAGGAACGAGAAGTCGTAGATGTTCGGCTGCGGCGAAATCGACATGAAGCCCTCGATCTCCGGCCGGCGCATCAGAAGCTGCATGCCGATCCACGAGCCGAAGGAATAGCCGGCGACCCAGCAATTCTTCGAATCGGGGTGCAGGCTCTGCACCCAGTCGAGCGCTGCCGCCGCATCCGAAAGTTCGCCCGAGCCATGGTCGAATTCGCCCTGGCTGCGGCCGATGCCGCGGAAATTGAAGCGCAGCGTGGTAAAGCCGCGCTTCTGGAACATGTAGAAGAGCTCGTAGACGATCGGGTTGTTCATCGTGCCGCCGAAACGCGGATGCGGATGGAGGACGATGGCGATCGGGGCGTTCTTCTCCTTGGACGGCTGGTAGCGGCCTTCAAGGCGACCGGCCGGTCCGTTGAAAATCACTTCAGGCATTGGCTCTCCGGAAAAATCGGTTCAAACTTTCAAGACCGCTTGCGCAAGTCGCATTGACTTGACTAATTGGCTCAGCTTTCTTAAAAAGCAGTTTAGAATGGTTCGAAAAACAGAAGTCATCTCTTGCTGAAGGCTCAAATAGGCCAAGCAGAGCAGTGATTTCAAGGAAAATGCGTCGTGGGCCGCCATTGCCTGCCGAAATAAGGCCGTTATGAGCACCGACAGGATATATCTTGACTGGAATGCGACTGCGAAGCTTCTGCCGGAAGCTCGCGCCGCTGTGCTCGAGGCCATGGATCTTGCCGGAAACCCGTCATCCGTTCACCGGGAAGGGCGGGCTGCGCGTGCGGCCATTGATAAAGCCCGCCGGCAGGTGGGCGAACTGGTTGGCGCTGCTGGCGAGCATGTGGTCTTTACCTCCGGTGCGACCGAGGCGGCCAATGCCGTTTTGACGCCGGATTTCCGCATGGGCCGCAGCCCGGTGCGTCTCGGTGGTCTTTATGTGTCCGCAATCGAGCATCCGGCCGTTCATGAGGGTGGGCGTTTTCCCGCCGAAATGCGCCATGAAATTCCCGTAAGCGCGGATGGCGTTGTCAGGCTCGATGCGCTGGAACAACTGCTGGCCGGCCACAAGGCTGAGGCCGGGCTTCCGATGGTTGCGATCATGCTGGTCAACAGCGAGACTGGCATCGTCCAGCCGGTGGCAGAAGCGGCGAAAATCGTGCATGCCCATGGCGGTCTTCTGGTGGTCGATGCGGTGCAGGCCGCCGGTCGCATTCCCGTCTCACCGGAAGCGCTCGACGTCGATTTTCTGATCGTCTCGTCGCACAAGATCGGCGGTCCCAAGGGTGTCGGCGCGCTTGTCTCACGCGGCGAAACGCTGATGCCGGCGCCGCTGGTGCGTGGCGGCGGCCACGAGAAAGGCCACCGCTCCGGCACGGAAAATATTGCCGGCATCATCGGCTTTGGCGCCGCCGCTGCCTTTGCTGCCGACGGGTTCGATGAACGCAATGCACGCATTGCAGCCCTCAGGGAGCGGCTGGAGACCGGTATGCGCAAGGCCGCGCCCGACGTCGTCATTTATGGCGAAAACACCGAACGCGTTGCCAATACCTGCGCTTTCACCCTGCCGGGCCTGAAGGCGGAAACCGGCCAGATCGCCTTCGATCTGGAAGGGATCGCGCTTTCGGCAGGCTCTGCCTGTTCATCCGGCAAGGTTGGTGAAAGCCATGTGCTGAAGGCCATGGGCCGCGATCCGCGCCTGGGGGCGCTGCGCATCTCGCTTGGCTGGTCGACAACGCAGGAAGATATCGACAGGGCAATCGACGCTTTTGCGAAGATTGCCGGTCGCAGGAAGCTGTCGGACGCAGCAGCCTGAAGAATTGACAAAACGCAGGCTGGACGGGGTGCAAATCCCGCCAGCTTTGATTACATAAAGCGGTATAGCCGCTTTGGTACACGTGAACCGCCGGGCCTTGAACCCGGTCATGAGTGGAGTGAACATATGGTTGCCGTTAAGGAAACCGTCGATCAGGTTGCCGAGATCGACGTCGATCAGTACAAATACGGTTTCGAAACGATGATTGAAGTGGACAAGGCGCCCAAGGGCCTGTCCGAGGACATCATCCGTTTCATTTCCCACAAGAAGGGGGAGCCCGACTGGATGCTGGAATGGCGTCTGGCCGCCTATCAGCGCTGGCTCAATATGGAAGAGCCGAGCTGGGCGCGGGTGAGCTACCCGAAAATCGATTTCAACGACCTCTACTATTATGCTGCGCCGAAATCGGTCAGCGGCCCGAAAACGCTGGACGAGGTCGACCCGGAATTGCTGGCGACCTACGAGAAGCTCGGTATTCCGCTGCAGGAGCAGGAAATCCTGGCGGGCGTCGAAGACAAGCAGCACCAGTCCAATAGGGTTGCCGTCGATGCCGTGTTCGACTCGGTCTCGGTCGTCACCACCTTCAAGAAGGAACTCGCCAAGGCCGGCGTGATCTTCATGTCGATTTCGGAGGCGATCCGCGAATATCCGGATCTTGTGAAGAAATATCTGGGCTCGGTCGTGCCGCGCGCTGACAATTTCTATGCCGCTCTGAATTCGGCGGTGTTTACCGATGGCTCCTTCGTCTTCGTGCCCAAGGGCGTTCGCTGCCCGATGGAGCTTTCGACCTATTTCCGCATCAACGAGAAGAACACCGGCCAGTTCGAGCGCACGCTGATCATCGCCGAAGAAGGGGCTTACGTCTCCTATCTGGAAGGCTGCACCGCGCCGCAGCGCGATGAAAACCAGCTTCACGCCGCCGTTGTCGAACTGGTGGCGCTGGATGATGCCGAGATCAAGTATTCCACGGTCCAGAACTGGTTCCCCGGCGATGCCGAGGGCAAGGGCGGCATCTACAACTTCGTCACCAAGCGCGGCGATTGCCGGGGCGACAATTCCAAGATTTCCTGGACCCAGGTCGAGACCGGTTCGGCGATCACCTGGAAATATCCCTCCTGCCTGCTGCGCGGCGACAATTCCCGCGGCGAGTTCTACTCGATTGCCGTTTCCAACGGCCATCAGCAGATCGACTCGGGCACCAAGATGACCCATCTCGGCAAGAACACGTCGAGCCGGATCATCTCCAAGGGCATTTCGGCGGGCTTTTCCAACAATACCTATCGCGGTCAGGTCGCAGCCCACCGCAAGGCGGAAAACGCGCGCAACTTCACCCAGTGCGACAGCCTGCTGATCGGCGACAAATGCGGCGCGCATACCGTGCCCTATATCGAGGCCGGCAATTCATCGGCCCGCTTCGAACACGAGGCGACAACCTCGAAGATTTCCGAGGATCAGCTGTTCTACTGCATGCAGCGCGGCATTCCCGAAGAAGAGGCAATCGCCCTGATCGTCAACGGTTTCGTCCGCGAAGTCATTCAGGAACTGCCGATGGAGTTTGCCGTCGAGGCACAGAAGCTGATCGGGATTTCGCTGGAAGGCTCTGTGGGCTAGCACGTTCGGCAACGCCGGCCGTCTTGCGCTGAGCCTGCCCGCCCGCCGCGTCATCCTCGGGCTTGACCCGAGGATCCATTCCGCAAGTGCCGGAAAAGTGTGCGGAGCGGATCGGGAAAAACGGCGCAAGGGCGAACACAGTATGGGGTTTTCTCGTGCTGAAATGTGATTTGGATCCTCGGGTCAAGCCCGAGGATGACGCAGAACAAGGGGCAAGCGGCAGTGACGGCCGCGCCCGAGAGAGATTGACAGCGACTGTTTTGCCTACTGTTTCGGGATCTGCCCGGAGACGCCAAAACCGGTCGCCTGCTGAAGGATACGACAAATGCTTGAAATCAAGAACCTGCACGCACGCATTGCCGAGGATGGCACGGAAATCATCAAGGGTCTGAACCTGACGATCCAGGATGGTGAAGTGGCTGCGATCATGGGGCCGAACGGCTCCGGCAAGTCGACGCTGTCCTATATTCTCGCCGGCCGCGAGGATTATGAGGTGACCGAAGGCGAGATCATCTATAACGGCGAAAACATTCTGGAACTCGACGCCGCTGAACGCGCCGCCAAGGGCGTGTTCCTGGCCTTCCAGTATCCGGTGGAAATTCCCGGTGTGGCCACCATGCAGTTCCTGAAGGTGGCGATCAACGAGCAGCGCAAGGCGCGCGGCGAGGGCGAGCTTTCCACCCCGGACTTCATGCGCAAGGTCAAGGAAGCCTCCGCCGAGCTGAAGATCGACTATGAGATGCTGAAACGGCCGCTCAATGTCGGCTTTTCCGGCGGTGAGAAGAAGCGCGCGGAAATCCTGCAGATGGCGCTGCTGGAGCCGAAACTCTGCGTCATGGACGAGACCGATTCAGGGCTTGATATCGATGCGCTGAAGATCGTTGCCGATGGCGTCAATGCGCTGCGCGCGCCGGATCGTTCGGTGATGGTCATCACCCATTACCAGCGTCTGCTCGACTATATCGTGCCGGATACGGTTCATGTGCTCTACAAGGGCCAGATCATCAAGACCGGCGGCAAGGAACTGGCGCATGAGCTGGAGGCCAACGGCTACGCCGATATCATCGGCGAAGCGGCCTGAGGCCGGGAGACGGACGCGATGAACATGCAAAAACAGATCACGCTGACAGCGGCGGAAGAAGCGCTGGTGGCCTCCTTCGGCCGGCTTGCGGGCTCACTGCCGGGCAATGCCGAGGTGACGACCGAGCGCGACCGGCTGGCCGGCGAACTGCGCTCAAACGGCCTGCCGACCCGCCGCGTTGAAGCCTGGCACTATACCGATCTGCGCAATCTCCTGCGCACCGTGCCCGAGGGCAGCGGCGAGGCGGTCAACGCGCTTTCCCCGCTTCTGCCGGGCAGTGCGGTTTTGCCGCTGGTGCAGGGCCGTGCAAGCCATATCCCGGCAATCGACGGCGTTTCCGGCGGCAATACCGCCGATGCGCTTGCAAACGGCGATACCGCCGTGCGGCTTGAACTGGCGCACAAGGATGACGCCATCGGGCGCATCAACGGCGCCTTGATGAGTGACGGCTATATCCTCGATATCGCCGAGGGAACGACGCTTGCCGAACCGCTGGAAATACAGTCGGTTCATGACGGCGGCCAGGTGCATAACCGCAATCGCATCGATGTGGGTGAGGGCGTCTCCGGCATGCTGGTCGAGCGCCATGTCGCGCCGCAGGGCGATGCAGCGCTGGTCAGTTCGCTGACGTCGCTGTCGCTCGGCAAGGATGCGGAAATCACCTATGTCGTCATGCAGCAGCAGGGCGCGGAAGATTCCCATCTCGGCAAGCTCAGGATCGAACTTGGCGAAAATGCCCGGCTGAAGCTTCTGATCGTCAACGCCGGCGGCAAGCTGGTGCGTCATGAAATCGACTGCACGGTAAACGGCGAGGGCGCGGACCTGACCCTGCGCGGCGTCAACCTTCTGGGCGGCGAAACGCACACCGACATCACCTTCGATCTCGGCCATAACGTGCCGAACACGACATCGACGGAAGTCGTTCGCAATGTCGTGTTCGACAAGGCGCGCGGCGTGTTCCAGGGGCTGATCCGGGTTGCTCAGGACGCCCAGAAAACCGACGCCAAGATGAGCTGCAACACGTTGCTGATGAGCGACTTCGGTACGTTCTCGGCCAAGCCCGAGCTTGAAATCTTTGCCGATGACGTTCAGTGCGGCCATGGCGCGACGGTCACGGATATCGATCCGAACCATCTTTATTACCTGATGGCGCGCGGCATTCCGCGTAAGGTGGCCGAGGGCCTGCTGATCAACGCATTCGTTGCTGAAGTCGTCGAGGAACTCGACAACGAGCAGCTCTCCGAGGCTGTCGAGGCGATCATCACCGACTGGCTCGACCGGCACGAATAGGCGGCAGGCGCTCTTTGCGCCTTCCTGCGGCAATTTTCCGCCCGCCAGCCCGGGTGGCGTTCACGGCTTCCGACGATCGGAGGCCACAGACGGAGTTCAGGGCAATGGATGCTCAGGTTACAGGTTACGACGTCGAAAAGGTCAGGCAGGATTTTCCGATCCTGTCGCGTACGGTTCATGATGGAAAACCGCTTGTCTATCTCGACAACGGCGCGTCGGCGCAAAAGCCGCAGGTCGTCATCGACACGGTTGCCAATGCCTATGCGCATGAATACGCCAATGTGCACCGGGGCCTGCATTTTCTGTCAAACGCGGCAACCGATGCCTATGAAGCCGCGCGCGAAAAGGTGCGCGCCTTTCTCAATGCCGGTTCGGTCAACGAGATCGTCTTCACCCGCAACACCACCGAAGCCATCAACACGGTGGCTTACGGCTGGGCGATGGAAAATCTTGGCGAAGGCGACGAGATCGTCATCTCGATCATGGAGCACCACTCCAACATCGTGCCCTGGCACTTCCTGCGCGAACGCAAGGGCGTGAAACTGGTCTGGGCGCCGGTGGACGAGGATGGCGAATTCCACCTCGAAGACTTCGAAAAATGCCTGACCGAGCGCACCAAACTGGTCGCCATCACCCAGATGTCGAATGCGCTCGGCACCATTGTCGATGTCAAGGAAGTGACCCGGATTGCCCATGAACGCGACATTCCGGTGCTGGTCGACGGTTCGCAGGGCGCCGTCCATCTGCCGGTCGATGTGCGCGATATCGGCTGCGACTGGTATGTGATGACCGGCCACAAGCTTTACGGTCCGTCGGGCATCGGCGTGCTTTACGGCACGTTCGATCGCCTGTCAGAGATGCGCCCGTTCCAGGGCGGCGGCGAGATGATCTCCGACGTTTTCGAGGATCGCGTCACCTATGCCGAACCGCCGCATCGCTTCGAGGCGGGAACGCCGCCAATCGTGCAGGCTATTGGATTGGGCGTTGCCCTTGACTATATGCAAGGCATCGGCCGTGCGGCGATTGCCGCGCACGAGGCGGATTTGACGGCCTATGCGCGCGAGCAGCTTTCGCATGTGAATGCGTTGAGGGTGATCGGCAATGCGGAAAGAAAGGGCAGCATCTTTTCCTTCGCCATCGAAGGTGTGCATGCCCACGATATTTCGACGATCATCGACCGTCGCGGTGTTGCTGTGCGCGCGGGCACCCATTGCGCGCAGCCGCTTCTGACCCGGTTCGGAGTGACATCGACCTGCCGGGCCTCGTTCGGCCTTTACAATACGCGTGCGGAAGTGGATGCCCTGGTTGAGGCGCTCGATTACGCGCGAACCTTCTTTGCCTGAGCCTAGGAGAATGGCATGAGTGTTGAAGAAAACGCAGAAACGGCATCGGCCGAGACCGGTTCCTCCATTCCTCCCGAGGAGCTTGCCCGGCTCTCCGATGATATCATTTCTGCGCTGAAGACGGTTTACGACCCGGAAATTCCGGCCGATATCTTCGAACTCGGCCTGATCTACAGGATCGATGTCGATGACGACCGGATGGTGCGGATCGACATGACGCTGACGGCGCCCGGCTGCCCCGTCGCAGGCGAAATGCCGGCCTGGGTGGAAAATGCGGTCAGCACGGTCGAGGGGGTTTCCGGCGTCGAGGTTGAGATGACATTCGATCCGCCGTGGACGCCGGACCGGATGTCCGAAGAAGCAAAGATCGCCGTCGGCTGGTATTGACGGCGGCTAAGCGTACTGATGCAATAGACTTCGAACGCCGGGCCTTTAACCCGGATGTTGATGGAGAATGAAATGGGCTTTCAAGTCATCACGCTGACTGAAGCAGCAGCAAACCGTGTCAACGAGATCGTCGCCAATTCCGGGCCGGATGCGCGCGGCATCCGCGTTGCGATCAAGAAGGGCGGCTGCGCGGGCATGGAATATACCGTGGACCTGGTCACCGCCGATAATGTCGCTGACAAGGACGACCATGTCGAACTGAATGGCGCGACGGTCTGGGTCGATCCCGCCGCCTCGCTCTATCTGCTCGGCACGGTCATGGATTTCGAGGTCACCAAGCTCAGGACCGGTTTCGTCTTCAAGAACCCGAACGAGACATCGGCCTGCGGCTGCGGCGAATCCGTCGAACTGCAAGCGGCAGACCTTGCCGAACTGGCCAAGGCCCGCGAAACCGCGGCACATTGACGGCCGGCGGTCTCAGCCTTTGAGGCCGTCATATTGTATCACGCAGATTTTCTCGCAAGTGCCGTTCTCCTCCGGGATTGTGTAGCTGCAGGAGATGTAGAGCGTTCCGTCGATCCCCTCCGTGATTGACGGGGCCTCGATCCGGCCGCCGCTCGCCTGTTCGAGGCATACGGGTTCAAGCCAGGTCAGCGGCATGTTGTTGCGCTCCGATGAGGTGCCGAAAAAGCCCACACTGAGATGAAGGCTCCGGCCGTCCTCATCGGGCGTGTAGACGACGGCGAAGGCCCCCAGCGACGGGTCGAAGCGCGAATGCTTTAGCGACAGCGCCGCAAGACCGGCGTCATGGTTTTTGATCTCGGGGTTGAGAACCGGCACGGCAGGAGACCATGTGAGCCCGTAATCGCAGGATTCGCTGACAGCCACCCGGTTGAGGTAGAGGTCCGGTGCTTTGGTTCTGAGAAAGGCGGTCAGCTTGCCTGACGGCCGCTGAACGATGCATGGCTCGACGGTACCGCGGCCGGGGATCGGCGTTTGCGCATAGTCCCAGCTCACCCCGTCATCATCCGAATAAAACACGACCGAAAGGCCGATCGCGTCGGAATGGACCGGAAGCAGCAGGCGCTCGGCCCCGTCTTTCAGGCGGATTTTCTGTGGTTGGCTCCGTGTCCGCCAGCCCCGTTCATAGCGGTCCGGACTGAACATGTTGAACACCGTCAGCCGCATCACGACCATGGTGTAGGTGTCGTAGACCGTATAGAGAAACACGATGAGCGTGTTTCGCCGCAGATGCGCCTGAAATGCATCGAAGAACCGGGCAATATCTGAAAATCTGCGCAATCGGTCCAGGATCGGGGCGATGTCCGGATGGTCCTCCGACAACTGGTGCTTCACATCCTTGAGATAGGTGTTGTCGAAGTCCCTGATCTCTGTGATCAGACTGTCGATGATCGCGTCGACAGCGTCGGTATCGATATCCGGCGCGCTGAGGTTTCGCCCGTTTTCGGCGCTGAATGACGGTGCCATTTCGAAGCTCTTGCGCGGCTCGAACGTCACGTTCAAAAGCGGCCAGGCATTGGGGCAGAGGATTGTCATGGCAGCGAGAAAATCATCGCTGCTGACCGTCGCGGTCACAGGCTCACCGTCGACGGGCGTTTTCCATCGCACCGAATGAACGCTCTCGAACTGGTTGGAGACGCTTCCGCTGCGCATGCGAAGCTGGGAACTGGCCGGGGTTCCGTCACTGGTCATCTGCCAGAACAGCAGCATTTTGCCGTCGTCACTGTGAAATGCCGGGTTCGTGGCGGGGCAATTGGGAATGGTGCCGTCTTCACCATTGTCGGCAATCCTCGTCAGCGGCCGCCAGACATAATCCGCAGGGTCCGTCGAAGATGCGTAGATGGCGGAATAGTCGCCGCCGGCTGTGCTGTGTGACCAGGACACAAACAGATTTTCACCGAGAAACGAAATGTTGCTGCCGCGATTTCCGGATTTCCAGAACGCATCGCTTTCCCCCTCAACGAATATTAATTTTGTATCGTTCCCCATGACGATTTACCTGTAGTATAAATTTCGGATATATATGTATAAATTGAATATTAAGATTAATAAAGCTTGTTTTGACTTATTTTATACATGTATTTTGATTTAATTTGTTTAAGGCGAATTGAAATTTGGAACCACAGCGGTGTATCAGCGCCGTCAGTGGGTGCAGAATGGCGGCACTGCGGGATGCGTTCGCCGGCCGCGTTGTGGCGCGTGATCTCCCTGTCTTCGGCTGCGATTTCTGATAGTGTCGCCGGTGATCGGAATGTGGCGGATGAGGTGAAAGGCGATGCTGATCGTGCTGTTCTTGAAGGCGGTGCTGCTTGGCCTCGCTATTGCCGCTCCGGTTGGACCGATCGGGGCGCTTTGCATCAACCGTGCCCTGACGCGCGGGTTCTGGGTCGGCGTTTCCGGTGGGCTTGGCACAGCGCTGGCCGATGCCTCATACGGAGCGCTGGCAGCGCTTGGCTTTGCCGCGTTTTCAGCCGTTCTGGCCAAAATCTCCATGCCGATGGCGATTGGCGGCGGCGTATTCCTGATTTTTCTCGGCTGGCGGGAAATGCGGCAGACGGGTGCGAAGCCTGCGGCTGAAACCGCCGGGGCAGGCGACCTTCTCAAAACGACCGCGATGACCTACGTGCTGACGATCGCCAATCCGGTGACGCTATTATCCTTCGTCGCCATCTTCGCCGGTTTCGGCCTTTCCAATGCCGGCGGCGGTATTGCGCCGGCAATTGTCGTTGCCGGGGTTTTTACCGGCTCGCTGTTGTGGTGGATTTTCCTGAGCGGTCTGGTCGCCGCCATCCGTCATTGCCTGCCGAAGGAATTTGCCCGCTGGGTCGCACGCATTTCCGGCGGTATTCTGATCGGCTTCGGCATGGTCGCGATCTCGTCGGCCTTCGCCTGACATCATGAGGAAACCCGGACTGCAGGAGCCCGGGTTTCAGCATTTTATCTTCGAAGTCGAAATGTCACTTCGGCGAAATCATCAGTTCCGGACGGACGATCTCGTCATATTCCTCGCCGCTCACAAGACCCGTCGCCAGCGCTTCCTCGCGCAGCGTGGTGTTGTTCTTGTGCGCGGTCTTGGCGATCTTGGCGGCGTTGTCGTAGCCGATCTTCGGCGCAAGCGCGGTCACCAGCATCAGCGAGCGTTCGACACCGGCCTTGATGTTGTCTTCCCGTGCCTTGATGCCGACGACGCAATTGTCGGTGAAGGAGCGGGCGGCATCGCCCAGAAGCTGGACCGACTGCAGGAAGTTGTAGGCCATCATCGGATTATAGACGTTGAGCTCGAACTGGCCCTGGCTGCCGGCAAAGCCGATCGCTGCCTGATTGCCGGCGATATGGGCGCAGACTTGGGTCATCGCCTCGTTCTGGGTCGGATTGACCTTGCCGGGCATGATCGAGGAGCCGGGTTCGTTTTCCGGCAGCGCCAGTTCGCCGAGGCCGGAACGCGGGCCGGAGGCGAGGTAACGGATGTCGTTGGCGATCTTGAAGCAGGCCATCGCGGCTGCATTGATGGCGCCATGGGCAAACACCATTGCGTCATGGGCGGCCAGAACCTCGAACTTGTTCGGCGCGGTGACGAAGGGCAGGCCGGTAATTTCCGCAACTTCTTCGGCCACCTTTTCGGCAAAGCCGACCGGCGCGTTGAGGCCCGTGCCGACGGCGGTGCCGCCCTGGGCAAGCTGGTAAAGGCCCGGAAGCGTCAGTTCGAGGCGGGCGATCGCGGAGGCGACCTGTGCGGTGTAGCCGGAAAACTCCTGGCCGAGCGTCAGCGGCGTTGCATCCTGGGTATGGGTGCGGCCGATCTTGATGATGTCGGCGAACTCCTGCTGCTTGGCGGCAAGCGCTTCCTGCAGATGTTTCAGGTTCGGCAGCAGGTGGTGCACGATCTGCTCGGCGCAGGCGATGTGCATCGCCGTCGGATAGGTGTCGTTGGACGACTGGCTCATATTGCAGTGATCATTGGGGTGGACGGGCTTTTTTGAGCCCATCTCGCCGCCGAGCATTTCAATGGCGCGGTTGGAGATCACTTCATTGGCGTTCATGTTCGACTGCGTACCCGAGCCGGTCTGCCAGACGACCAGCGGAAAATGGTCATCAAGTTTGCCGTCGATCACTTCCTGCGCGGCATCGACAATCGCATTGCCGATTTCGGGTGAAAGCCGACCAAGCGCCATATTGGCTTTTGCCGCCGCCTGCTTGACGATGCCGAGCGCGCGGACCACGGAAAGCGGCTGCTTTTCCCAGCCGATCTTGAAATTGCCGAGCGAGCGCTGGGCCTGCGCGCCCCAGTAGCGGTCGGCGGCCACTTCGATCGGGCCGAAAGTGTCGGTTTCTGTGCGGGTATCAGTCATGTTTTCTCCACCTCAGTGCAACGGCCCGTCCATGGGGCACACTTGAAAGACGTCATGCCGGAAAAGCGTGGCTATGCCATCGCGCGGTCAAGGCCGATCTGTCAACAAGCCGCGTCAACTTATTCGATTTAGGTTGCTTTTGGTTGACCGAAGCGCGGGTGGATCGACACAGAAACGCCGCTTTCGGGGTCGAATTGCTTAATGCGCTGTTAAGCCTCTGCTGATATATTTCAAAAAATGGCGATCCCACCCGGAACCTGAGATGGGAGTGTTGTTTTTTACCAACACAACAGCGTCCGTCTCGCCCGATAGCAGAATTGTTATTGGAGGGTTCCGCACGATATGGGTAAGGTGGTCTCAAATCATGATTTTATGTCAAACGGGGTGAAAAATTGCGCAACAATCTTCTAGTTCGCGTCTCATCGGTAGCCATGGCTGCTGCGATATCGGCTGCATTCGTGCCGGCATCGGCCAATGCGCTGACCCTGATGGATATTCTGCGCGGTCGCGACAAGGAGGCCGACCGGGCCCCTGTCGTCCAGCCGCAGGCGCCACAGCAGCAGACGCAACGTACATATTCGGTCCCGAAGGTGGCGCCGCCCAAATATTATACCTACAAGGCTGATTCGATGCGCTACATCGCCATCAGCGAAATTCAGGACCCCGTTGTGACCGGTTCGATCTCTCCCGAGACGAACGACGTGACTGACGAGCAGCCGAACACCGAAGTTGCCGCGCTTGATCCCGATACCATGACCGATGCGGCGTCCACCGAGACCATGGTTGCCATCGGCGAGAACGATCCGCGTCAGTACCTGACCGATGCCCGGGTGAAGGCCGTCGATGATGTCGCCGTCGCAATCGAGGATTATTACGCCAATGGCGGAGACCTGATCTGGGTTGCCGATGGCGATGTTGCGCCCAAGGCGCAGGCTGCACTTGATACGCTGGCCGATGCTGACGCCTGGGGCCTCGATCCCGATGATTACACGGTCAACATGCCCGATCTGGCGCTTGCAGCCGATGATGCGGCGCGCGAGGCAGAACTGATGCGCTTCGAACTGGCGCTGTCCGCACGCGTTCTGACCTACATGCAGGACGCCAAGCGCGGCCGTGTCGACCCGAACCGGATTTCGGAATTCCACGACCTGCAGCGCAATCCCGTTGACCTTGAAGAGGCCATCGATGCCCTCGGCAACGCCGAAAACGTCGCGGGCCTGATGGAAAGCTACAATCCGCAGAGCGAGCGTTTTCAGGAGCTGAAGACCGCGCTTGAGGAACTGCGCGCCGATCATGAATATGTCGAGCCGATCGTCTTCCGTCGCGGCAACTACATTCATCCCGGCGAGACCGACGAGGATGTGCCGAATCTGATCAAGGCGATCAAGCGCAAGAGCACCGACGCCTTCATCCAGGATCATGCGGAGGTATTCGACGCCTATGACGGCGGAACCGAATACACGCCGGAACTGGTCGAACTGGTCCGTGACTTCCAGGACGTTCAGGGCCTCTATGTCGACGGTGTCGTCGGTCCGAAGACAATCTCTTCGTTTGATGTCGAGACCAATGACGACCGCGCCCGCAAGGTGGTCGCGGCGATGGAGCGTCTGCGCTGGCTGCCGGACGATTTCGGCCCGCGCTATGTGTTCATCAACCAGCCGGCCTACCGCGTCTATTATCATGACGACAATGGCGAGAACTTCGACATGCGCGTCGTGGTCGGTAACCCGCGCAACCAGACCTATTTCTTCCGTGACGAGATCCAGACCGTGGAATTCAACCCCTATTGGGGCCTCCCGCGCTCGATTGTCGTCAACGAATATCTGCCGAAGCTGCGGGCCAACCCGTCCTATTTCGACCAGATCGGTTATGAGGTGAGCTATAATGGCCGCCGGGTTTCGTCGGCCTCGGTCAACTGGGCAGCGGCTCCGATGGTCGACGTGCGCCAGCCCCCTGGTGAGCGCAACGCGCTTGGCCAGCTGAAGATCCTGTTCCCGAACGACCATGCGATCTACATGCACGACACCCCGCAGAAGAGCTATTTCCAGCGTGATGTACGCGCCCTCAGCCATGGTTGTGTGCGTCTGGCCGATCCGAAGAAAATGGCCGCCGCCGTTCTGGGTGTGCCGCAATCCGATGTCGATGACTATATCGCAACGGGGCAGAACACGCCCGTCGACGTGCCGGAACAGTTCCCGGTCTATATCAGCTATTTCACAGCCTGGCCGGATGCCACCGGCGACATCCAGTACTATGACGACGTTTACGACCGCGACATGTATCTGGACCGCGCATTTGCGGCGGAAAGCAAGGCACGCAAGGCAAACAGCTGATCGCTTTCAGCTTCGATCGATTGATAAAAAAGGCGCGTCCGGCTTTCCGGGCGCGCCTTAATTTATTGACAAACCTATCCTTTTTACGGGCGTCATCCTCGGGCTTGTCCCGAGGATCTAACTACCGCTCAGCACGAGCGGCGTTGGTGGTTCGTGATAGATTGTTTTAAATTGATTTTTTCCCGATACGCTTGTCGCGTTCATGCGTGCTTAGACCCTCGGGACAAGCCCGAGGGTGACGAAGGAGAGTGGGGCGAGATTTGTCATCAGTCTGAGGCGCTTCCGGCTTTCCGGGCGCGCCTTTTTCCGTTGCGGCTTCAGCTGCCGAGCAGTTCTGTGATCAGTGCGGCAGTCAGTTCGTCGAAGTGACTGATCGTCCGGCCGGCGCCCAGGGTTTCGACGGGTCGGTCGGCATAGCCGAAGGTCACCGCGACGGTGGCCACACCCGCGCCGCTGGCGGCATCGATGTCGTTGGAACTGTCGCCGATCATCACTGCGTTTTCCGGTTTGCCGCCTGCCTGTTCGATGGTGCCCAGAACATGGCGCGGGTCGGGTTTGCGGAATTCGAAACTGTCGCCGCCGGTAATCACGTCAAAATGATCGGCAAGGCCGAGGCTTTGAAGAAGCGGCATGGTCAGCGGCATGCGCTTGTTGGTGCACACGGCCAGTGTGAAGCCGGCTGCCTTCAGCCGTTCGAGAGCGCTTTCCGTTCCGGGGTAGGGGCGGCTCTTGCCGGGCATGCCGGCGCGGTAATGGGTGGTGAACCGCTCGAAGCAGGCCTCGAAGGTCTGGTCGTCGAGCTCGGTTTCGCGCAGCGCAAAGGCCCGCCGGATCATGACCTTCACGCCCTTGCCGACAAGCTGGTGAAGCTGGCTTATATCGAAGGGGGCCAGACCTTCCGGCGCAATTGCATGGTTGAGACTTTCGATCAGGTCCGGCGCGGTGTCGACGAGGGTTCCGTCGAGATCGAAGATGACAAGCGGAGATGACATTCGGTTTCCTTCCACGTTGGCGCGCTGTTGCCGGGCCTCCGGGAGGTGGAGACCGGCATGCGCGAATCGACACGAAGTTTGCGCTGGATTGTGGTTTGCAATATTCGTGTCCTTGACTTTGATGTTATACCAAGAGTTGATGATTAGAACGCATATGACCGGAGCGATTTTGAAAGCCGGCTAGGCGAAAACCGCAGTCGTAGCCACCGCTACGGCGAGGGTTTTCAACGCCGCAGGCTTTCAAAATCGCCCGGCCCGTAGGGTGCGGCTGGAATGGCCGCCGAGGGCGTCAAAATCCTCGCGCGATGCTCAAGCATCGCTCTGCGGTATTTTCCTACTCGGACGACCATTCCAGCGCGCATCATATGGGTCCTAATCATTGACTCTTGGTATTATCCATTCGGTCAGAAGCTGCGGCTTCTTGCAAAAGGACTTTTGTTTAGCGCCTGTGGCGTGTAAACACCTTAGCGTAAATCAGAAGGAGCATGTGACGCATGGACGCGCGTCAATTGAAAATCAAGGCAGCCGAAACAGCACTTGGATATGTCGAGGACGGTATGCGTCTCGGCATCGGAACCGGCAGCACCGCGCGTGAATTCATCGCGCTGCTCGGGGAGAAGGTGGCGAACGGTTTTTCCGTCACCGGCGTGCCGACATCCGAAGCAACCGCACGTCAGTGCCTTGAACTCGGCATCGAGGTCAAGTCTCTGGACGAATCGCCCGAACTCGATCTCACGATTGACGGCGCGGATGAAATCGATCCGGCGCTCAGCCTGATCAAGGGGGGCGGCGGAGCGCTGCTCAGGGAAAAGATCGTGGCCTCGGCGTCGAAGTCGATGATCGTGATCGCTGACGAGACCAAGGTGGTCGACCAGCTCGGCGCATTTCCGCTGCCGATCGAGGTCATGCCTTTCGGTCTTGGCGCCACACGCCTTGCCATCGAAAAGACAGTTTCCCGCCTCAATCTCTCCGGAGCGCTCGAATTGCGCCATTCCGGGGATGGTCCGTTCATGACCGATGGCGGACATTACATCCTTGATGCATCATTTGGCCGTATTCCCGATGCAGAGGCTCTTTCTGTGGCGCTCAATATGATTCCCGGCGTTGTGGAGCACGGGTTGTTTATCGACATAGCGACGCTGGCCATCGTTGCATCTGGCGGTGGCGTGCGTACACTCAAAGCAGCAGAGTAGACAGGAGTCCTTTATGAGATTTCAAACCAAGATCGGCCGTTCCGTGGCCGTCGTCGCCACGGTAATGGGACTTGGCGCTTTTTCCGTTGCTGCGGCACAGGATATTTCGCCCGAGCATCAGGCCGCGGCCAAGGCTGCGCTGGGCGCGCTCGGCATCAATTCCCAGTTTGACGAAATCCTGCCGAACCAGGCTGATCTCGTGCAGGCGCAGTTGACGCAGGTTTATCCGAATTATCATGCCCTGATCGATGAAGTGGTGACGGATACGGCAATCTCGCTGGCCTCGCGCCGCGCGGATCTGGAAAATGAAGGTGCGCAGATCTATGCCAACATCTTCACCCAGGAAGAGCTGGAACAGCTGGCGACATTCTACAATTCCGATCTCGGCAAGAAGTTCATCCAGTACGGGCCGATTGCGGCACGCGAACTGAGCCAGGCAGGCGACATCTGGGCACGCGGCATCGCCCGCGACCTGAATCAGCAGGCCCAGGAAGAGCTGAACCGTCGCATTGCAGAGCAGACGGGTGATGCACCGGCCGCCGCAGAATAATATCTTCGGCCGACGCCGTTTTAAAGGTTTGAGGGCGTGCCTTTCGCACGCCCTTGGTTTGTTGACAAAGCTGCCCCTCACGCTGGGTCATCCTCGGGCTTGACCCGAGGATCCAGGGCCGCACCATGTACGCTTGCTTGAAACCCTTTTTTATCAAAGGGTTGAGCGGAATGGATGCTCGGGTCAAGCCCGAGCATGACACCTGAGTGGACGGCTGACGGAGGCAACAACCCGCACGTCTTCGGGATTGTTAGCAGTTTGAGGGCGTGCCTTTCGCACGCCCTTTTTCCGTTCTGGAGCGGCGTTAGGCAAAGCCGCGTCCTGTCCCTTTGATTTCCCGTTCGAAGTCGCCATATCTAGGCCCGAAGATTTCCAAAGACATTGTTTGCAAAAAGGAGCCTCCCGATGTCCGCTTATGATTTTGATCTTTTTGTTATCGGCGGAGGTTCAGGCGGCGTGCGCGCCGCGCGGCTGGCGGCGGGGCTCGGTAAACGCGTCGCCATTGCAGAGGAATACCGTTTCGGGGGCACCTGCGTCATTCGCGGATGCGTGCCGAAGAAGCTTCTTGTCTATGCGTCCCAGTATCCCGAGCATTTCGAGGATGCCGAGGGGTTCGGCTGGCATGTCGGCGAGCGCAGTTTTTCGTGGCCGGAACTGATTGCCGCCAAGGACAAGGAGATCGACCGCCTCGAAGGCCTGTATCGCAAGGGCCTGGAAAATGCCGGCGCGGAAATTTTGGAAAGCCGGGCAGAGATCATCGGCCCACATCGGCTGCGGCTGAACGCCTCGGGCCAGGAGGTGACGGCGGAAAAGATCCTGATCGCTGTCGGTGGCGCGCCCAACCCGCATCCGGAAATGCCGGGGTCTGAACTCTGCATTTCCTCCAACGAAGCTTTCCATCTCGATGAACTGCCGAAATCGATCGCGATTACCGGCGGGGGCTATATTGCGGTCGAGTTCGCCAATATTTTCAATGGTCTCGGCGTGGAAACGACGCTGATCTATCGCGGGCCGGAAATCTTGCGCGGTTTCGACATGGACATGCGCACCAATCTGCGCGAGGCGATGGAGAAGAAGGGCATCCGGGTGGTCTGCCACGACACGATCCTGGATGTGGCGCAGGCCGCCGACGGGCGTTTGAAGGCCGAAACCCGGCAAGGCCATGTCTTCAACGTCGACAAGGTGATGATGGCGCTTGGCCGGCTTCCCAACACCAAGAGCCTCGGGCTTGAATCCGTGGGTGTTCAGACAGACGCCAAGGGCGCGATCGAGGTCGACCAGTATTCGCGCACCAATGTCGATTACATCTATGCGCTCGGCGACGTGACCGACCGCGTTCAGCTGACGCCGGTCGCGATCCACGAGGCGATGTGCTTCATCGAAACCGAGTACAAGAACAATCCGACCACGCCCGACCACGATCTGATTGCAACGGCCGTATTCTCCCAGCCGGAAATCGGCACGGTCGGCCTGCCCGAGGATGTGGCGGCGGAACGCTATGCGGAGCTGGAAGTCTATCTGGCAAAGTTCCGGCCGATGAAGGCCACGCTGTCCGGGCGTGATGAGCGCACGGTGATGAAGCTGATCGTCAATGCCGCCGACCGCAAGGTCGTCGGTGCGCATATTCTCGGCCACGAGGCAGGCGAGATGGCGCAGCTTATCGGCGTTGCGCTGAAGGGCGGATGCACCAAGGACGATTTCGACCGCACCATGGCGGTGCATCCGACAGCGTCGGAAGAGCTTGTCACGATGTATAGCCCCTCCTATCACGTGAAGAACGGCGAGCGGGTCTGAAGGTCGTTATGTCTACGGTCCGGCACGTTTCAGCGTGCCGGGCTGTTTGACTTCTGCGGTGGCGCATGATGCGGCTGATGAGGACTGCCGCCCATTGATGTCCGTGCCAGTCTTCGCCTTCCAGCGGGTCGGCGAGCGAGGCGGGCGGTCTGGGGTGGTCACGTCGGGACACTGCAAACCAGTCGAGCATGATATTTTCTCCCGTTTGGATGGTATGTCCAAGAGCTAGGCTTTCTGTTGCGGGCGCTGTAGATTTGCGAATGAAACGTCTCTTTCAGCCGTGAACGGTTCATCGTCCTTACCTCTGGTGTAAGTTTGTACCGCGCGCGTTTTTTGCGGGAGTAGGCAGAATGGCGGATCCGAACTGGGACGATCTCCAGCTTTTTCACGTGGTTGCCGAACTGGGCGGTCTGAGTGCCGCAGCCCAGCGCACCGGTCTGTCCGCGCCGACGATCGGCAGGCGCATGCTTGCGCTTGAGCGTACGCTCGGACGGGCGCTGTTTCTGCGGTCCCAGCGTGGCTACCGGCTGGCCCATGACGGCGAAATCCTGTTTGAGCGCGTCAGCGGCATGCAGGCGGTGGCCGACGATATTGCGGCATGGCACAGCGATGCCTTTGCCATGCCCTGGGTATCGATTGCGGTCGACAGCTGGCTTTCGGGCTTTGCTGCCGATCATGTGGCCGGGATCAAGGGGGCGGAAGACGGCTTTCGCATCTGCCTTGCGGCGGCCGGGCCGTCGCTGGCGCTTGCTTTTCGGGAGGCGGATGTTGCCGTCCTCGCCGCCCGGCCGGACAGCGGCAATCTGGCGGTGCGCCGCGCCGGCACCATGGCCTATGCCGTTTATCGCCGTCGCGGCGGAGCGGATGAGGCGTTGCCCTGGGTTTCCATGGGCACGGGTGCCGCGATTTCGCCGTCAGATCGCTGGGTTTTCGAAAATCACGAATCCGCCATCACCACATGGACGGAGGACCGGCACTTGCTGGTGCGGCTGATTGCGGCCGGGGCGGGGCAGGGCGTCCTGCCGGTTCACATCGGCGACAGCGATCCGGCGCTTGAACGTGTCGGCGGCATGATCGATGCGCTCGGTCATCCGCTTTTCATCATTGCCCATGACGACGACCGACACCGGCCGGAAGTGCGCACCGTCATCGAGCGGCTGGCGACCCTGATCAAGGCGAACAGCGGCCTGCTTTCCGGCGAATGAGTGGCTCTCACGCGGGTATACAAAAAAGCGAGAAAGGTCTATAAGCGCGCCGAAATCGGGAGAGAGGCGTGTCCGGCATGGTGTGGCCGGACGGCAAGGACAGGTGAACGACATGGACAGTGCAACAAACTGGACACCGGGTAGCTGGCGCAGGAAACCCATTCTGCAGGTGCCGGACTATCCTGATGCAGACAAGCTGGCCGAGGCCGAAGCGGCGCTCGCTTCCTATCCGCCGCTGGTGTTTGCCGGTGAGGCGCGCAAGCTCAAATCCGCGCTTGGCGAAGTGGCCGAGGGCCGGGGCTTTCTGCTGCAGGGCGGCGATTGCGCCGAGAGCTTCGCCGAGCACGGCGCCGACACGATCCGCGATTTCTTCCGCGCCTTTCTGCAGATGGCCGTGGTGCTGACATTCGGCGCCCAGCAGCCGGTCGTCAAGGTTGGCCGCATTGCCGGCCAGTTTGCCAAGCCGCGTTCGTCTTCGGAGGAAACCATCAATGGCGTGACGCTGCCGAGCTATCGCGGCGACATCATCAATGGCATCGATTTCACCGAAGGCGCGCGTCTGCCCGATCCGCAGCGCCAGCTGATGGCCTATCGCCAGTCGGCCGCGACGCTGAACCTGCTGCGCGCCTTTTCCATGGGTGGTTATGCCAATCTGGAAAACGTGCACCAGTGGATGCTCGGTTTCGTCAAGGACAGTCCCCAGGGCGAACGCTACCAGAAGCTTGCCGACCGGCTTTCCGAAACCATGTCGTTCATGCGCGCCATCGGTATCACGGCGGCGGAAAACCACGCGCTCAGCGAAACCGATTTCTTCACCAGCCACGAAGCCTTGCTGCTTGGCTATGAAGAGGCCATGACCCGCGTCGATTCGACGTCGGGCGACTGGTACACGACCTCCGGCCACATGATCTGGATCGGCGACCGTACGCGCCAGCTCGATCATGCCCATATCGAATATGCCCGCGGCATCAACAATCCGCTCGGGCTGAAATGCGGTCCTTCGCTTGCCGAAGACGACCTCCTGCGCCTGATCGACACGCTGAACCCGAAAAACGAAGCCGGCCGCCTGACGCTGATCTGCCGTTTCGGTCACGACAAGGTTGCCGATCATCTGCCGCGTCTGATCCGCGCCGTCGAGCGTGAGGGCCGGAAGGTCGTGTGGTCCTGTGACCCGATGCACGGCAATACGATCACGCTCAATTCCTACAAGACGCGGCCGTTCGAGCGCATCCTGTCGGAAGTCGAAAGCTTCTTCCAGATCCACCGCGCCGAAGGCAGCTATCCCGGCGGCATCCACATCGAGATGACCGGCAAGAACGTGACGGAGTGCACCGGCGGCGCCTGGGCGCTGACGGGCGACGACCTGCACGATCGTTACCACACCCATTGCGACCCGCGCCTCAATGCCGACCAGGCGCTGGAACTCGCCTTCCTGCTCGCCGAACGGATGAAGACGGCCTACGAGGAAAAGAAGCTCGCCATCAACGAGTGAGTGCTGGTCGGCAAGCGCCGACAGCGTTTGATTTAGTCTCCCCCCATTGAGGGGGAGATGTCGTGAGCACGACAGAGAGAAGCCCGCTTCACCCACATTCGTCATGCTCGGGCCTGTCCCGAGCATCCAAGCACGTCTCGCCAAGAGAGGCGTTTAGGATGGAAAGGCGTAATAAATCAATCTGTTGCAAAACTGGAGCACCGCTCGTGATGCAACGTGATTAGATCCTCGGGTCAAGCCCGAGGATGACGCCGGTAAAGCGGGAAAGTTTGTCAGCAATCTGAGAGCATCTCCAAAAGCTCAGACATTACGGCGTGCGCTGCCCCTCTGCCCTCATGGGGGAGTGGAATGTTGCCCTGATGCAATCTTTATTCATGCTACTGCGCGCCTTCCTGCCTTTTCCGGTTTGATTTTTCCTGAAAAACATGGTGTCCATCCCTCGTCGGACCTGAAAGGTGGAATTGCCATGGACAGCATCAAAATCGCACTCGCCCAACTGAACCCGACGGTTGGCGATATCGCCGGCAATCTCGAGAAATTGCGCACCGCGCGGAAAAAAGCCGCTGCGGTCGGTGCCGATCTCGTGCTCTCCACCGAATTGTTCATTTCCGGCTACCAGCCCGAAGACCTGGTGATGAAGCCTGCCTTTCTGGCTGCCTGTCTGAAGGCCGTCGAGGCGCTTGCGGCTGATACGGCCGATGGCGGACCCGGCGTGATCGTCGGTTTTCCGCGGCAGGGCGAGGCCGGTCGGCACAATTCCGTTGCGGTGCTGGACGGTGGCGAGATCATCGCCATCCGTGACAAGGTCGACCTGCCGAATTACGGCGAATTCGATGAAAAGCGCGTGTTCACGCCGGGCGAGATGCCCGGGCCGGTGAGTTTTCGCGGGGTGAGAATCGGTATTCCGATCTGCGAGGATATCTGGGGCGATCTCGGCGTCTGCGAAACGCTGGCTGAAAGCGGTGCGGAACTGCTCTTGTCGCCCAATGGTTCGCCCTATTATCGCGGCAAGGTGGATGTGCGCCATCAGGTGGTGCTCAAACAGGTGATCGAGACCGGCCTGCCGCTCGTCTATCTCAACACGCTTGGCGGTCAGGATGAACTGGTGTTCGACGGCGGCAGTTTCGGCTTCAATGCCGATAAAACGCTGGCTTTCCAGATGCCGCAATTCGCGGAAGATATTGCGATTTCCGAATGGGAGCGTGGTGACGACGGCTGGCGGATTGTCGGCGGCAAGGTCTCCGCGCTGCCGATCGGCGAGGCGTCGGATTACCGCGCCTGCGTGCTCGGCTTTGCCGATTATGTAAACAAGAACGGCTTCAAGAGCGTGGTGCTCGGCCTTTCCGGCGGCATCGATTCGGCGATCTGCGCGGCGATTGCCGTGGATGCGCTCGGCGCGGAGCGCGTTCACTGCGTGATGCTGCCTTATCGCTACACATCGGAAGAATCGCTTTCCGACGCCGCTGCCTGCGCAAAGGCGCTTGGCTGCCGTTATGACATCGTCGCCATCGAGGAGCCCGTCAGCGGCTTTCAGGCGGCGCTGGAGAGCCTGTTCGAGGGCACCGAAGAAGGCATCACCGAGGAAAACCTGCAAAGCCGCACGCGCGGCACCATTTTGATGGCGATTTCGAACAAGTTCGGCGCCATGGTGGTGACCACCGGCAACAAGTCGGAAATGTCGGTCGGCTATGCCACGCTTTATGGCGACATGAACGGCGGCTTCAACCCGATCAAGGACCTCTACAAGATGCAGGTCTATGCGGTGGCGGCCTGGCGCAATACCGAGCGGCCGGAGGGCATGCACGGGCCGGAGAAAAACGCCATTCCGCAAAACATCATCGACAAGACGCCCTCGGCCGAACTGCGCCCCGACCAGACCGATCAGGATTCGCTGCCGCCCTATCCGGTGCTGGATGACATACTGGAATGCCTCGTGGAACGGGAAATGTCGGTGGAGGCGATTGTTGCGCGCGGGCATGATGCCGAAACCGTGCACCGGATCGAGCATCTGCTCTACATCGCCGAATACAAGCGCCGCCAGTCCGCACCGGGTGTGAAGATCACCCGCAAGAATTTCGGCCGCGACCGGCGTTATCCGATCACCAACCGGTTCAGGGACCGATAGAGCCGATTACGCCGGGGAGGGGCTTATGCGCAGTTCAGTCGAAATCTACGATTTCGCCACGGGCGAACAGCGCGTGGTGTTTCAGTCGGAGGCGCTGATCGAAGCGCCGAACTGGTCGCCGGACGGACGTTATCTGATGGTCAACAGCGACGGCCTGATGTACCGGCTGCCGCTGGAGGGTACGCCGCGGCTGCAGCAGATCGACACCGGCTTTGCCGTGCGCTGCAACAATGACCACGGCATATCGCCGGACGGAAAGACGATTGCCGTCTCCGACAAATGCGAATTCGGCAAATCGGCGATCTACACGCTGCCGGCAGAAGGCGGCACGCCGAAACTGGTGACCGAAAACCTGCCGTCCTACTGGCATGGCTGGTCGCCCGATGGCGCGCGGTTTGCCTATTGCGGTATTCGCGACGATGTCTTCGATATCTACACGATTGCGGCCGATGGCGGCGATGAAACCCGGCTGACCCATGGAGAGGGCCGCAATGACGGGCCGGACTACAGCTTCGATGGCGCGTGGATCTATTTCAATTCCTCGCGCACCGGTCTGATGCAGATCTGGCGCATTCATCCCGATGGCACCGGGCTGCAGCAGGTGACCTTCGACAATGCCGGCAACTGGTTTGCCCATCCTTGCCCGAAGAACGACCGCGTGATTCTGATTTCCTATGCCCCGGAGGTGTTCGATCACCCGGGCGACAAGGATGTGAGGGTGCGGGTGATGGACCCGGACGGCGGCAATCTGACCACGCTGTTCGAACTCTTCGGCGGGCAGGGCACGATGAATTCGCCCAACTGGTCGCCGGATGGCGCGGCCTTTGCCTATGTGCGCTATTTCCCCGTCTGAACAGTTTGCATCGGGTGGCCTGTCATCAAGCTGAAATACGACTCGTGTTTTAAGGGTGCCATCCATGGATGCACAGGGACCGCCGGGGACTATGGCGGGTTGAGGCGATGGAACCCAGACAGTTCAGAACGCTTTTCATTTCCGACCTACATCTCGGGTCGAAGGCCGCGAAGGCCGATTTCCTTCTCGATTTCATGCGTCATCACGAGGCCGAGACCATCGTGCTCGTCGGCGATATCATCGATGGCTGGCGGCTGAAACGCAGCTGGTACTGGCCGCAGCCCTTCAATGATGTGGTGCAAAAACTGCTGCGCAAGGCGCGCAAGGGCACGCGCATCGTCTATATTCCCGGCAATCACGATGAATTCCTGCGGGATTTTCCCGGCACCCATTTCGGCGGTGTCGAAGTGGCCGAACGGATGATTTTCGAAGCCGCCGACGGCCGCAAATATCTGATCATTCACGGCGATGAATTCGATGTCGTCGTCCGTCATGCCCGCGTTGTCGCCTATCTCGGTGACTGGGCCTATGATGCGGCGATTGCCATCAACCGGGTGCTGGCGGCCGTGCGCCGCAAGCTCGGCATGCCCTACTGGTCGTTTTCCGCCTGGGCCAAGCTGCAGGTCAAGCACGCGGTCAATTTCATCGGCGAGTTCCAGCGTATCGTTGTCGAGGAAGCACGCAGGAACGAAGTCGACGGCGTCATCTGCGGCCATATCCATCACGCGGTGATGGAAGACATGGACGGTATCCGCTACATCAATACCGGCGACTGGGTCGAAAGCTGCACCGCCATTGCCGAGCATTTCGACGGCACGTTCGAGCTGATCCACTGGCAGAAGATCGAAGGCGTGCATGAAGATGAGGCCGCGGAGACCGAAAGCGAGGATTTCTCGCCGCTGATTCTGGCTGCCAAGGCCAAGGGCAGGGCGGCCTGACACAACCGGCCACCCTTGCAGAAGTCCGGTTCAATTGGCCCGCATAGTTCCTAGAGCCTTCAAAAGACTTGCAATCTCCTCGTCATCATGAAAAGCCTAACAAAGGTCATGATCACGGCGGATCGTCATCACTTTGTCCAGCGACCGGTTGGCCGGAAAGTGTTCCGGCGGAATGCTGAAGAGGTGGAGGGGGTGTTTCCCGCTGTTTTCGCGCCGGAGCCCGCAGGGCGCGACGGTGCGCTGGAAACTGGATAATTGCATTTGCAGAACGCGGACGAAAGCAAAGCCTCCCTGACGGTGGAAACCGGCGACGGCGGAACGGCCAGAACCCTGTGTCTTCGGGGCTATTGGACGGTCCGTAATGCGCGCTTTCTCAGCGGAGAGATAGACCGGCTGCGTGACAGCCTGCAGGGCGCCGGCGGCACGGCTGTGCTTGACCTGTCGCAACTTGAAGGCTTCGACACCGCAGGCGCCTGGATGGTCCGCGAAGTGCAGGCCGAATGTGTGGCCGCAGGCATGGAGGCCACGCTTTCGGGCATGGAGCGCCGTGTTTCCGATCTGATGGAAGCCATTCCCGAGACCTTGCCCGAGCCGGAAAAAGTATCTCAACCGCGGCCGAGCCTGACGGAGGCTGTTCTTGATCCTGTCGGCAAGTCGGCGGTGGCCGGTGCGCGGGATGTCTATCGCGGCGTCGGCTTTTTCGGAGCGCTGTTTCTCGGCGTGAAGGCGCTTCTTTCGCGCGGCGGTGGGGTCAACATGGCCGCGATCACCGCCCAGCTTGACCATATGGGCGTGCGTGCGGTGCCGATCATCGCGCTGATGTCGTTTCTGGTCGGTGCCATCATCGCCCAGCAGGGGGCCTTTCAGCTCAGCTATTTCGGGGCGGAACTGTTCGTTGTCGACCTTGTCGGCATTCTCCAGCTTCGCGAAATCGGCGTGCTTTTGACCGCGATCATGATTGCCGGGCGTTCCGGCAGCGCCATCACCGCCGAAATCGGCGCCATGCGCATGCGTGAGGAAATCGATGCGCTGCGGGTGATGGGCTTCGATCCGGTTTCCGTGCTCGTGTTCCCGCGCATGCTGGCCCTGCTGATCGCGCTGCCGTTGTTGACCATTCTCGCCAATTTCTCCGCTCTTTTGGGCGCCGTGGTCATCCTTGATGTCTATTCGGGGATCACGCTTGAGACCTTCATGCAGCGTTTCCATGAGGCCGTTGACATGGCCGATGTGATTTCGGGCATGCTGAAGGCGCCGGTCATGGCGCTGATCATCGCGATCATTGCCTCGCTTGAGGGCATGAAAGTCGGCGGCAGTGCCGAATCCCTCGGCCAGAAGGTGACGGCCTCGGTGGTGAAGTCGATTTTCGTGGTCATTCTCGCCGACGGAATTTTTGCTATTTTCTACGCGGCAATCAATTATTGAGGAACTGGCGGTGAACCCAGAAACCGAAGACAGGACGGAAGAGGGCAGGCGCAGCATCTTGAGCGTGCGGGGCCTGACCGTGGGATTCGGCGGTCCGACCGTGCTCGAAAATCTCGATCTGGATGTGTATCGCGGTGAAATCCTCGGTTTCGTCGGCGGGTCGGGAACCGGCAAGTCGGTGCTGATGCGCACTGTCTTGAGGCTGAATGCGCGCCAGGCCGGTACGATTTCGATCTTCGGCAGGGATTTCGACAATCTCAGCTATGCCGACAGGCTGTCTGTCGATATGCGCGTCGGCGTGCTGTTTCAGCAGGGCGCGCTGTTTTCCGGCCTGACCGTGCTGGAAAACGTGCAGGTGCCGATGCGGGAATATCTCGATCTGCCGAAGGCGATGATGGACGACCTTGCCCGGCTCAAGATCGAGATGGTGGGGTTGCGGCCGGAGGCAGCGGAGCGTTTTCCCGCGGAACTGTCGGGCGGCATGATCAAACGCGCGGCGCTGGCGCGCGCCCTGGCGCTTGATCCGGACCTGGTGTTCCTCGACGAGCCGACATCGGGTCTTGACCCGATTGGCGCGGCCGAGTTCGATGAGCTGATCGCGCGGTTGCGTGACACGCTCGGCCTTACGGTCTATATGGTGACCCATGACCTCGATAGCCTGCACGCCGTATGTGACAGGATCGCGGTGCTTGGCAAGAAGAAGGTGCTGGTCGAGGGGACGCTCGACAAGATGCTCGCCTTCGACGACCCTTGGGTCCAGAGCTATTTCAGGGGCAAGCGGTCCCGCGCTATTTTCGAAAACGCCGCAAACGGCCAACAGCAGTGACGGACAGGCATGGAAACCAAAGCTAACTATACCATTGTCGGTTTTTTCGTTCTGCTGGTTCTGGCATCAGCAGCCGGCTTCGTGTTCTGGCTTCAGGAATACGGGCGTCAGGGACCGATTGCGGAACTGATCGTGCGTATTCCCGGCTCGGCCAACGGCCTCAGCGTCGGCTCGGCCGTTCGCTTCAACGGTATCCAGGTCGGCTCGATCAAGCGTCTGGAGATCGACCCGGAAGACCCGCGGTTTACGATTGCACGCACCGAGGTCAAGGCCGATACGCCCGTGCATGACAGCACAACCGCCAAACTGGAGCTGCAGGGGCTGACCGGAACGGGCTATATCGAACTGGCCGCAAATGGCCAGACGGGGCCGAATATCCTCGAAGAAGCGGTCAAGAACGATGAACCCGCCCAGTTGACGGCGGACAAGTCCAGCCTGTCCAATCTGCTGACGACGGCCGACCGGATCATGAAGCGGATCGATTCGACCGCAAGTGACGTGCAGAAGCTGGTCGAGGACGTGTCGCCGACCCTGACCAAGACGGTCGGCAATGTCGAAACCTTTACCGAAGCGCTGGCCGACAATTCCGACGAAATCGGCAATTTCCTCGAGACCGTCGGCAAGTTGTCGAAATCCGTCGACAGCCTGTCGGGCCGGCTCGAGACGACGGTTGCCTCGCTCGACAAGGTGATCAATGCGATTGACCCCGACGAGGTGTCGACGATCATTGGCAATGCCAGCACGATTACCACCAATGTCGCGAAGGCCTCGGACGATCTTGACGACGTGATCGCCCAGTTCTCCGAAGCGGTCGACAGCTACAGCAAGTTCGGCAATCAGGCGCACGACATGTTCAAGAAGGTCGATGTGATCGTCTCGTCGATCGACCCGGACAAGGTCGGCTCCTCCGTCGATGACCTTTCTGTCGTCATGGCAGACGCCAAGGATGCCGTCGCCTCGATCCGGAATGTTGCCGACAGCATCAACGCCAAGACCGAGAATATCGATACGGCGATCGACAATGTCAGCGAATTGTCGGTCAAGCTCAACGAGGCCTCGACACGGGTCAACGAGGTTCTCGTGAAGGTCGATACCCTTCTCGGGTCCGACGATGTCGATTCGCTCTCCGATCAGGCCCGCAAGACCCTGACGGCGGTGCAGGAAGCGGCCGAAACGCTGAACGCCAGCATTGGTCCGATCACGGCCAATCTCGAGAACTTCTCCGGTTCGGGGCTGCGTGATGTCCGGGGGCTGGTATCTGACACCCGCAGAACCGTCGACAACCTCAACCGCACGATCAATTCGATCAGCAATGATCCGCAGCAGTTCATTTTCGGTTCGGACAATATGAAGACCTATGACGGCCGCAACCGGTATTGATGTTTGTGGGGCAGAGTGATCTCGGATGGGGGAAATCACGGACATGACAAAAGCGCGTGCCGCCGGGAAAAGTCGCCAAAGAGGTCTTTGCAATTGTGGCCTTTTTGCCTTACTTCATTGAATTGAATGGATTAGCAGGTCCCAGGAAGGACGGTATGATGTTTTTTGCCGCAGCACAGAGAGCCGGTCGCCTGGCCGGGCCGCTTGTCGGGCTGGGTCTCGTTGTGGCAAGTCTTGGTGGCTGCGCGCTCAGACCGCCGAGCGATACCTTCGACCTGACGGCCAAGGCGGCAACCGAGGTGACGACCACGCGCGCCCGCACCGCGCGGCTGCAGCTTCTTGTGCCCACGCCGTCGGCCATTCAGGTGCTCGACAATCGCGGTATCGTCGTCAGGCTCTCGGGCTCCGAACTCAGGTATCTGGCCGGCGCCCAGTGGAGCGATCTGCTGCCGGCTGTGGTTCAGGCGCGTCTGGTTGCCGGTCTTGAAAATACCGGCCTGTTCGGCGGTGTCGGCATGCCCGGCCAGGGCCTTGCCATCGATTATCAGGTTATCGTGGAAATTCGCGAATTCGCGATTGATGCCGCCGGTCCCGGAACGGCCGACGTGGTGCTGTCGGTCAAGCTTCTCGACGACCGCACCGGTGTCGTCAGGGCGCAGCGGCTGTTTTCCAGCAGCGTCGGCGTCAACGCCTCGGCCTCCAGCGGCGTTCTCGTCGCCGCGCTCGACAATGCCTTTGCCGAGGTTCAGGCCCAGATCGTCGAATGGATTGCCGGCACGCTTTGATATCGGCGCCGGAAGAGGTCCCGTAGCCTTCAAAAGTGCATCGTTGTCCGCTGGCAGCGGCTAACCTGTTGGATGGAAACCGGTCTGGCCAACTATCTTTCATTCCCCCTCACTATTTCAGCATCTCCGCATCGGCACAGAGGACGCGCTGGTTGCCGCTCGCCTTTTGATCTGGCGATATGCTCAACTTCTGTTGCGCAGCAGTTCAGCTCGTTTCTGCAGCCTGCAGATCAAACCGGACAGCGGCTGAAAACCAAACGGGCGTCCCTCTGACAAACCTTGTTGCAGACACGCAGAGCTGACCCACCCCATGCCCGTCACCCCGGACCTGATCCGGGGTCCAGGGCCGTGGAACTCGTTGCATGCAAAGGGGCAGTCTTGATCGTCATCGCATTTGGCCCTGGATAGCGGCTCAAGGCCGGTATGACGGAAATGCCTGTGGAAACTTCATCAACAAAAAAGGGCGGCCCGCTGGAGGTCGCCCCTTTCCATATCCGTATATGCGTTGCCGAATGCGCCTATTTCAGCCGTCCGGCGGCGTGGGCAAGCATGGTGTAGACCTTGCCGGTATCGGACGTCAGATAGGACTGGATGGCCGTCCGGTCGCGGTTCTTGCGCATGACGTCGGAGAGCAGCTTCTCGAAATCGGCGACATAGCGGTCGACAGCGGTCTTGAACTCGCGATCGCCCTCATACTTTGCCTTGATCTCGTCGAAGGTGCGCTGCCCCTTCAGCGTGTAGAGCCGGCGGGTGAAGACATCACGCTCCCCCTGCTGGTAACGCCGCCACAGCTCGACCGAGGCATCGTGGTCGATTGCCCGGGCAATATCGACGGAAAGCGAATTCAGCGAATCGACGACCTGATTGGGCTTGCGCTCGCTGGCGGTCGCCTGTGCGGTCCAGCCGCCGGTTTTCTGGCTGTCGCGCTGCTGACCGGCTTCCTCGCGTGCTGCGGCTCTCAGAAGATCGCTGATCCAGCCTTCGCCACCTGGAGCATTGCTTGCGGCGGTCCGGGTCACGGCCTGCTGCTGGGGTTCGCGGGCAGGCTGTCTGGCGGCCGACGCCGCTGACAGGCTGGCGGCCGCGGGGCCGCTGAGCGAACCGGCAGGCGGGCTGGTGAACGGGCGCTGCGCCGGTTCTTCCTGCTTTTTCGGAGCAGGGCGCGGGGCCTCGGGGGCGGAAATCTGCGACTTCGATGCCGAGATCATGGTCGAGATATCCTGCAGGGCGCGGATCTGGTCTTCCACCGCCTTGCGCATGGCCTGTGCGCTTTCGCGTGCCTCTTCCGGCATGTCGTGAATGCCGCGTTTGACCGCTTCACGCGTATTGTCGAGCTCGGCCCGGATTTCGGTGGAGATCCGCTCGATATCCTGCGTGGCGCCGGAAAACCGTTTGGCGGCATCTTCCACCGAACCGCGCAGGGTTTCGGCAACGCGCTGGGACATGCTTTCGGCATCCTGGCCCGTCTTTTCCATGGAAGCGGCAACCGCAGCGCCGACGGCCTGGAGGCTCTTTTCGATTTCCTGCGAGCGGTCTGCCAGACCGCTTGAGAGAAGGCCAAGGGCCTCCTGTCGTTCGGTAAGCGTGTTGGCGAGGTTCGACTGCGCAGCCTCGATCAGGTTCGATGCGCGGTCGAGAACGCCGGCATGGCTTTCGATCTGGGAGACCAGACCGCGAACGGTTTCCAGCGCACCGGCGGCACTGCCGTCAAGCGCATCGACCTTGCTGCCGAGCAGGTTGCTCGAATTTTCAAGCGATGCGGCCGAACGTTCGGCGGTTTCGCTGATGCGGGCCGCTGTCGTGCCGAGCTGCTCGTCGGCAGACGAGAGACGGGCGGCGGCCTGGTCGACGATGCCGGCCAGCATCTGGTGGCTTTGGCTGAGGTGTCCGACGAGCGTTTCGACATTGCCGGCAAGCGCATTGCCGTCCTGCCGCAGCTGCTCGCTGCTTTCCTCGGAGGCCTTGCGGATGCGTTCGGCGGCCACACGGCCGGTTTCGTCATAGCTTTCGATCAGCGGCCGTGCCTTTTCCTCGATCAGGCTGCTGAGTTCGCTGGTATGGCCGGCGAGCATCGAATTCATGTCCCGGGCCCGTTCGTCAAGCGCGCTGCCGACCGCATCGCTGCGTGCGGCCAGAACACGATCGACGGTTCCCAGCGTTTCCTCCAGCGCCTTCATCTGGGCGCCGAGGCTGTCGCGCAGGGACTGTGCCCGTTCCGTCATCGACTGTTCGGATTCGCCAAGACGCTCGGACAGCATGCTGGCCGTGCCGGCTATGCCGCTGTTGAGGCGCTCGCCACGTTCGGCCAGCAGCTGTTCGGCATCGCTCATGGTCCGGCGGATGGTCTCGACCTGGTTGTCGATCCGGGCGCTGGTCGCCGACAGGACCTCGGAAATGCGCGTGCTGTTTTCCGATGCGTGCTCGCTGACGACGGCTGCCTGATTGGCCAGTTCGGCCTGCATCTGGCGGGCGCGGTCGAAGATTTCGTGGGCAGAGCTTTCCATGCCCTGACGCGCATTGGCAACGGCGCCGGAAACCTGCTCGGTGAAGTTCTGTCCGGCCTGTTCCAGCTTGATACGGGCGTCTTCGGCGTTGCGATCCATATCTGCGGATGTTTCGGAGACCGTGTCGCGGATCCGTCCGGCAAGCTCGGCCGTGCGGCGGTCCATGGTGTCGCTGATATTGACGAGACCCTGATCCAGCGCGCCCTCAAGGCTCGAGAACCGGTTTTCGATGTGCTCCTGACCCTTGCCGAGGGTTTCGGCAATGGCATTGCGGCGGGCGTCAAGGGTTTCGCCCAGCCGGTTGGAGGCTGCGTCGCTTGCCGTTTCGATCAGGCGGGCCTTTTCGTCGAGCATGCCGCCAAGGCGTTCATCAATCTGCGTGCCGGCCAGCATGAAGGCGTTTTCATGCGTCAGCAGGGTTTCATGGAGGCTGGTGGTGACCGATTCGCCCGCCTGCTCGATGCGTCTGGAATTCTCGCTCAGCGTTTCGTTGATCCGGCTGTGCATTGCCTCCGACGAAGCGGCAAGTTTCTCCGATGCTTCGTGTGCGGTGCGTTCGAAGCCCGCATTCTGGTCCGCAAAGGTGGATTCCAATCGTGCCCGTGTGCTCTCGCCGGTCTCCGCCAGCCGTTCGATATGGTGCGACAGCGAGGAGGTGAGGCGGCTTTCGACGGCGCCGCCGGTGTTCTCGATGGCCGCAGCGTGATCGTTGAGCGCCTTGTCCAGGCGGTGACCGGCCTGATCGACAAGTCCCTCGATCCGGAAGGCGCCGGTTTCCACGGTCTGGCTGTGCTTGTCGAGGCTTTCACCAAGCACGCCGAAGGAGGTCTCGACGCGATCGGTCATCGTCTCGGCCGATTGCGTGATCAGACCGGCGGCAGCTGAAACCTTTTCGGCAATCGCGCCGGCGGAACTGCGCAGCCGGCCTTCAAGCGCCATGCCGGCCTTGTCGATGGTTTCGCGCAGGGCGGTTTCACGGCCCTCCAGCGACATTTCCAGCAGGCTGGACGATGCGGCCAGCGTCGCCGAAATGCTGGTGGTTTCATCGGAAAGGGTTTCGGAAATGCTGGCGCTTGCCTGTTTCAGCGCATTTTCAAGCTGGCCCGTGCCTTCGCGCAGGCTGTCGTCGAGACGGATCTGGCCATCTTCATAGGCGCTGCGGATGCCGGCTTCGCGGTCGGCAAAGGTCTGGGCGATCCGGCCATCAATTTCGCCAATCCGGCTTTCGAATGCGCCGGTCTGCTCGATAATCGTCTCCTGCAGTCGCGCGGCGGCCTGTTCGTAGGAACCGGAAAGACGGTTCTGCCCGTCAAGGAGCGCTTCGGAAAGGCGTGTCGAAGAGGAATCGATCGTCTGGCCGAGGCTTTCCTCGCTGGTCGCCAGTGTGGTCGCCAGCATGATGGCATGGTCGTTCAGGCGCTCGTCGAGACGTTCGGCGGCGCTGTTGAAGGAGGCATCGACGCGCTGGCCGGCGCCATCGAGTGTCGCGGCAAAACGTTCATGACCCTGTTCGACGGTGTTGCCGAGGCGCTGTTCGTGCTGGTCGAAGGTCTGCTCGAACGCGGAGCGCGCCGATGACAGCGTATCCGAAAGCCGCTCGGTTTTCTCGGTAAGCTGCGCTTCGAGGCGTGTGCTTGCACCCGAAAGGGCAGAGGTGATGCCTTCTTCCGTCTCGCCAAGCCGCGAGGTGAAGTGTCCCAGCTGCTGGTCGATGTGGCCGGTTGCCTCGGAGAGCGCATCGTCGAGCCGGCTCTGGCCGTTCTTCAGCGCCTCTTCCAGTTTTGCCGAACGCGCGTCGATCGTTTGTCCGAAGGTGTCCTCAGCGACCGAAAGCGTGGTGGCGAGCATCATCGTCTGCTCGTTCATCTGTTCGCCAAGCCGTTCGGAGGCCGCCGAAATCGCGGCGCTGATGCCGTTTTCACCGTCACCGACCTGCGCATTGAAGCGCTGAAGCTGGGCGTCAAGCCGTTCGGATGCACCCGAGAGCGAACCGTCGAGGCGGTCATGGCCGGTCTTGAGCGTTTCTTCCAGCCTGGCGGAATGCGCGTCGAGGGTCTGTCCGAACGTGTCCTCGCTGATCGACAGCGTGGCGGTCAGCGCGGCCGCATGGTCGTTCATGCGTTCCTGCAGGCGTTCAGACGCACTGTCGAGCAGGGTGGCAATGCCGTTTTCGCCGCTGCCCACGCGTTCGTTGAACGTGCCGAGCTGCACATCCAGACGGCTCGACGCATCGCTCAGCGTGCCGCTGAGGCGCTCGGTGCCTTCGCGCATGTGGTTTTCGATCTGCGATGCATGGCTTTCCAGCGACATCGCGAAGGATTCCTCGCTGGCCGAAAGCGTCGTGGTCAGCATGATCGCCTGATCATTCATGCGCTCGTTCAGCCGCTCGCCGGATTCCGTCAGCGCGGCGGTGATGTTGGCCTCGCCGTCGGCGATCTGCTGGTTGAAGCGCGTGAGCTTTTCGTCCAGTCGTCCGGCTGCATCGGAGAAGACCTTTTCGAGACCGGCATGTTCTGCCCCGATCGTATCGCCGATTTCCTGCGCGTGCGTCTTGAGGGTGTCGCCGAGCATGTCCGTCCCGGCCGAAAGCGTTGTCGCCAGCGCCAGGGTATGGTCGTTCATCCGGTCCTGGATGCGTTCGGACGCATGCGAAAGCATGGTGCCGATGCTTGCCTCGCCTTCGGAGAAGGTCTGGTTGAAACGGTTGAGCGTGTTGTCGATCCGGCCTTCCATCGCCCCGCTGCTTTCTTCAAAGGCGCTGGTGAAGGTATCGAGCTTGCTGTCGAGTTCGGTTCCAAGGCGGGCAATGGTGGCATCGAGGCGCTGATCGACATACTGGCCGCGCTCCTCGACCTGCCGGGCGATTTCCGCGTCGGTTTCGCTGATCTGCTGGTTGAAACGGGCCTGGCTTTCGCTGAGCGTGGCCGAAAGGCCGCCGACCACCCGTTCCAGCGCTGCGTTCATCGCCGTTTCGCTGTTTTCGGCAACTTCGCGCAGGGTTTCGGTGCGCTTGTCGAGGATTTCCTCAAGCTCGCTGCCGTGCTTGGTCAGGGCGGAAGTCAGCTGCTCGGTCTCGTCGTTGAGTGCGGTGGCGCTGGTGTGGAAATCGTCGATCAGCGTGCGGCCGCGTTCATCGAATTTCTGCGACAGATCGTTGAAACGCTTGTCGAACAGGTCGGAAAGCTGGCCATAGCTCTGGTCGAACGCGGTTGTGAGCGTGTTGGAACGGTCTTCCAGAAGCTCCCCGATCGTCGATACCGCCCGGGCGGTGTTTTCGTCGATCATGGCTGCGCGGGTTTCCAGCATTTCGGCAACGCCGTCACCGGCCGTCGTCACCTTGCGCGTGAGTTCGTCCATGACCGTGCCGATTTCGCCCTTGAGCTGGTCGTTGGTTCCCAGGATCGAGGTTCTCAGACGCGCGGCGTGATTGACCACGGCTTCGCGTTCGGCCGTCAGTTCCTGCACCAGATTGCGGATACGCATTTCATTGTCGGCGTAGCTGCGTTCCAGCGCGTTGACTTCGGAATGGACGAGATTTTCAAGCTCGGAAGCGCGGGCGATGGTGCGCTCGATGCCCTCGTTCATGGCATAGACTTCGCGGCGCACGGCCTGGCTGACATTGCGGACCTGCTGGGCGGCATTTTCGTCCGGATCGGAAAGGCGCAGTGCCACTTCCGCCATCGAGCGGGCGGCATTCTGCATGTCGCGAGCGCGCGCCAGCATGATGTTGAAGGCGTAGAATACGAAGATCGGCGCAACAGTGAGGGCGGCGGCAAGGCCGATGCCGTCGATATTCAGAATGTCGGCAAAGGAGGAGGCATTGAAGATGCGGCTGCCGAAGGCGACCAGCGTGCCGGTGACGCCGAGCGCCAGCCAGCCGGCCGACATGATGGTGGAGTTGCGCAGGGCCTTGACGGTCGAACGGCGCTCGAAGGCGCGCAGCACGCGCTGTGTCGACAGCATGCCCGGATCATTGGCAGGCCGGAAGGCGGGCGATTTCGGGCGCGGGGCGCTGGCACGGTCTTCCTGGGGGCGGGTAGTCTTTTCGTCCGCGCGCGCGGTCGTGGTGTCCTTGCGCGCCGTCCCGGCGTCCGTGCCGGTTTCCGCCGCACCGGAAGACAGTGCATCTTCAAGCGCGTGAAGTGCCTGATCGTCGAGCGAAGAGCCGCCAGATTGTTTCGCCATGGATACGCCTCGTGACACATGGGCCGTCTTCTGCACCGCGCCGTTCGCTGAGGCGCATAGATGACCCGAAACTTCCAAACCGGAAAACGTCACGGCCCTTGCAGGGCACGCAATCATATCTCCGGCACACAGGTTCGAAACAGCCGCCAAATGCCTTGCCATCAAAGCCTTCCGCGTCCGGGAAAGGCAGTAAAAGACAGGCAAATGTCTTCTATTTCAAGGGATTACCCCCGTTTTCAATCGCACATTCGCTATAGCCGCACAACATTATCCCGCCTTCCAGATTGCGCCGAAAATGGGATCGACGCGCAAATGGCATTGTCGGGAGCCGCAAAAAGCGATCAAATTCCGTCATTTAGCAAATATTAACCATAATGCGCCTTTTCTGAGGCTTTCCACAATGATCGGGATCTTTCAGCCGGTATTTTTGCCGTGCCCGCTGCAGGGCGGAAGGGCCGCGGGCGGCATATGTTGACTGTGCCTGCGTTATGGAGGAAGAACCGTTGAAGCTCGCCGCCGTCCGGCATTTGATACACAGGTTCACGACATGCTCAAACTGACATTCATCGGCAATGATGACACCGTTTATAACCTTGAGGTGGAAGACGGGTCCACTGTCATGGAAAATGCCGTGCGCAACGGCGTTCCCGGAATTGTTGCCGAATGCGGCGGCGCATGTGCCTGTGCAACCTGTCATGTCTATGTCGATGAAGCCTGGATCGAAAAGGTCGGCGAACCCGAGCCGATGGAAGAAGACATGCTCGATTTCGCCATCGATCCCCGTGCCAATTCGCGGCTGTCCTGTCAGATCAACATGTGCGCCGAATTCGACGGACTGACGGTGCGCGTGCCGGACGAACAGGGCTGACGGACAGACTACTGGCCCTGCAGGCAAGCGGCAGGCAGATCACGAAAAGGGGAAAGCCGCCGATGACGTCAGCCACAAAATGCTGTTTCAGGCAGCGCGTGCTTGACTGCGCGCACGGACGGACACTCACGCTCGGTCCTGCCGGGGTGTTGATGGCGATCATCAATGTGACGCCGGATTCCTTTTCGGATGGCGGACAGTTCGCCGATACCGCCGCCGTCGTCGATTACGCCGACGCAGCCATTGCCGCCGGGGCCGGCATTCTCGATATCGGCGGTGAATCGACGCGTCCCGGCGCATCGCCGGTTTCGCCCGAGGCGGAGCAGGAGAGGGTGCTGCCGGTGATTGCGGCGCTGGCCGAAAAGACCGACGTGCTTCTTTCCGTCGACACCTATCGCGCCGAAACCGCGCGCCTTGCCGTTAACGCCGGCGCCCACATCATCAATGACGTCACCGGCGGGACGGGCGAACCGGACATTCTGAACGTCGCCGCCGAAACGGGCGCTGGCTATTGCCTCATGCACACCAGCCGCGGCCGCGACACGCTTGCCGATCCGGTGGCCGATCAACTGCTCTTTCTGGAAGAAGCGCTCGGTGCGGCGCGTGCCGCCGGTGTCAAGCAAACACAGCTGGCGATCGATCCCGGTTTCGGCTTCGGCAAGGGCGTGGATGACAACCTCGCCATCATGGCGCATATGGATGCGCTTCAGGTGTTCGATCTGCCGATTCTGGTCGGTACATCGCGTAAACGCTTTGTCGGCGCGGTTGGCGGCGGCGAGGACAATCTGACCCGCGATTTCGCAACAGCGGCGACCACCACGCTGACGCGCCTTGCCGGCGGCGCGATCTTCCGCGTTCACAATGTCGGTGCCAGCCGCGCGGCACTTGCATTCGCTGATGCCATGATCGCGCGGCGCTACGGAGATCTGTCATGAGCGGCCGCTATACCATTACACTGAAGAACTGCGCCTTCTTCTCCACCCATGGCGTGATGGAGGAGGAAGAGCGGCTCGGCCAGCGCTTCTATATCGACATCACCATGCATATCGACGACGAGGCGGCTCTGCTGCATGACGATTTTTCCGATGCCGTCGATTACGGCGAGGTGTACCGGCTGATCAGCGACGTGGTGACCGGACGCCGCTTCAAGCTGATCGAGGCGCTGGCGCACGCCATCGCCGTTTCGGTTTCGCGGCATTACGATGCGATCGGGCGGATCGAGGTGGCCGTGCGCAAGCCTTCGGCCCCGGTGCCCGGCCTGCTCGACCATGCCGAGGCGAGGGTGGATTACAATGTCCGCTGAGCAGGTGAGGGCAGCACTCGGCCTTGGCGGCAATCTGGGAGAGCCGGCAGAGGCCATGGCGCGGGCGCTGGCCATGCTCGACGCGGACCCTCAGACACAGGTCGTGGCGGTTTCAAGGCTCTATCGCACGCCGCCCTGGGGCCCTGTTGCCCAGCCGCCATTCGTCAATTGCTGTGCCCTGATCGAAACGGAGCGGCCGGCGGAAGACCTGATGCGGTTTTGCCTTGATATCGAAAAGCGCCTGAAACGGGTTCGCGACCAGCGCTGGGGCCCGCGCCTCATCGATATCGATATTCTCACCTTTGGAAATCTGACGCAGGAAAGTGCGCTTCTCACCGTTCCGCATCCGCGCATGAGCGAACGCGGCTTTGTGCTCGTGCCGCTGTCGGAGATCGCGCCGGATCTGGTCGTTGGCGGGCGCAAGGTTTCCGACCGGCTGAACGACGTGGATACCGCAGATATCAGCCCCGCAAGCGATGACGGTTCGTGGTGGAAAAGCTGAAACGCTCTATTTGACCGCGCCGACGGCTAGCGGGTCCGTCTGCCGTTTCAAAGATAGCCCGATCACCGGCACATAGCGCGTGCCGCCCTTGATCAGCAGGGTGATGTCGAGGTCTTCGGCGCCGACCAGGCTGGTGACCAGCGCGCCTTCGACATCCTTGCGCCTGAGCGCGATTACCGCACGGCCGTCTTCCACCGATCCACCGGTAACCGCCAGGCCGTCGCCATCCTCGCCATCGAGAAAGTGCCCGCGATAGCCGTCGTCTTCGCGAATGAAGACGGCTGTCATCGGATGGGAAAACAGTCCTGCGCGGCATTTTCCGTCGAGCTTGAAGCCCTGATGTTCGCCCTCGATCGGCAATCCATCGAGCTTGCAGCGGAAGCGCGTCCCCTTCATCTTGCCCTCGACGATTTTGCCGTGGCCGGACCATTTTCCCGCAACCTGCCGGAAAAAGGCGCTGTCGTCGCTTTCGGCCGCCGCGCCGAAGGGCGTTGCCGCAATCAGGGCGGCAGCGAAGATGGCGGAACTGAGAAGGCGCTCTGGCCGTCGTGTCATCATGGCGTTTCCGGTCAACTGCGGGATGCGCAGACATGTTCTTGTCGAGCGTCAAGAATGACCGGGAAACGTTAAGCTTTGGTTGTCCTGCCCGTATCGCGGGCAGGGGCGGCATCAGGACTTTGAAAGATCGCTCTTTTCACCGGGGCCGAGATCGCTGATGAAATCGCCGATTCCCGGCCGTTTGAGCGCGGTGAAGGGCATCGGGCGGCAAAGGTCCATGGCGGCAATGCCGATACGCGCGGTCATCAGCCCGTTGATCATGCCTTCACCGAAACGCGCGGAGAGCTTGGAGGCAAGCCCGTGCCCCAGCACCTGCTGCACCAGGCTGTCGCCAACGGCAATGGAGCCGGTGACGGCAAGGTGGGCCAGCACGTCCCGGATCAGCCGGAACAGGCCGATCGAACCGGGGCGGCCGCCGTAAAGCTCGGCCATATTGCGGATCAGCCGGATCGATTCGTAGAAGACATACAGAATATCGACGGCGGCACGCGGGCTGATGGCCGTGACCACGGATACGCGTTTGGAAGCGTTGAGGATCAGCGCGCGGGCCTTGATGTCGAGCGGCGCCATCATCTCGCGTTCGCAAAACTCCACCAGTTGGGGGGCATCCACGATTGCGTCGTCGAGTTCGCTGAGGCGCTGTCGGCCGCGCGCGGTTTCGGCCTTGTCGGCAACCAGGGTGGCCAGTTCGCCGACGGCCTTGCGGGCGGCGTGCGCATCGCGCCCGGCATGGGCCTCTGCCAGACGCAGTTTGATGTGCTGGATGGCGCCGAGCCTGAGGATCGCGATTGCCTCGCGGACGGCGACCACGATGGCCGCAACAACACCGATGACGACCGCACCGAGCGCCAGCCAGCCAAGCCAGGGGGCGCGGGCAAACAGGCTGCGCACGAGGTCGTCGATCCACAGCCCGATTGCCAGCGACAGCACGATGCCGAAGGCAGCGGCGGCAAGCTTTGCAAACGAGAAGCCGCGTTTCTTCATCGTCGCGACCGGCGGTTCGCCGTCTTCGTCGGCAATGGTTCCGGCCTCTCCCAGAAACGGATCTTCCGCCTCGGGTGTCATGCGAACGTCGGGATCGTCGAAATGGCGCGGCTTGCGATGCGGGGCGGTCTCGTCGCTGCGTTTTTCATCCTCGATATCGAAGACGGCGGGCTTGCGCGGTTCGTTCGGGGTCATGCCAGCCTGTCTCCCACCAGAAACTGCAATACGCGATCAAGACGGATATGGGGGATCGAAAGGCCGCCTTCCTGACTGTTGGTATCAATCTCGGGCGGGCGAAACCGCACGGCATTGATGTCGGCGAGGTGTTCCGGCGCCTTGCCGCCGCGCCGGAGCAGCCGGAAAAACGCATCGGGATTGGCGGGAAGGTCACCCGGGAAAACCGCGGTTTTCCGTTTCCCGTCAAATGTTTCGGCGCCGATCTTCTCGCCGTTCATGGGCGTTCCCACGATGACCGGAAGCTGACTGGAACCGCTTTCGACGGAGGCCTCCCGCGTTGCCCGGACCGAGGCGATTGCCATCACCTCGATGCCGGCGCCCGAGGCGCCGATGGTGTTTGTGGCATCGTCCACCAGGCGGCGGGTCAGCTTCTCCAGCCGGTCATGGCTTTCATGATGCAGGTGATCTGCCTTGGTTGCGGCAATCAGCACGCGGTCGATCCTCCGGCGCACAAGGGAGGACAGCCAGGTGTTGCGGCCGGGCCGGAAACAGGCCAGCACCTCGGAAAGCGCATGTTCCAGATCGGCCACCGCTTCCGGGCCGCGGCTTAACGCCTGAAGCGTGTCGACCAGTACGATCTGGCGGTCGAGGCGGGCGAAGTGATTGCGGAAGAACGGTTTGACGACGACGGATTTATAGGCCTCGTAACGCCGCTCCATCAGCGCGCCAAGCGAGCCCCGTTTCGGTTTTTCTGCGCCCAGGCCTGCAAGCGGCGCGAAGGTCAGGGCCGGCGATCCTTCAAGGTCGCCGGGCATCAGGAAGCGGCCGGGCGGCAGGGTGGACAGCGAGTGCTCGTCTGCCCGGCATGCTCTCAGATAGGCGGTGAAGGCCTCGTTCAGCGCCTTTACGGTCTTCTCATCCGCCGGCGCGTCATAGTCGCAGTCGGCGCAAAGGCCAAGCCAGTCACGGGCAAGCGCTGCCCGCACGCCGGTTTTGGCGCTGGCTTCGGTCTGCGCCGAAAACGTCGCGAAATCCTGGCCGAGAAGGGGCAGGTCCAGCAACCATTCGCCCGGATAATCGACAATATCGATGGCAATCCGGCCGCGCGAAAACATCCGGTTCCAGCGGCTGGCGCTCTGATATTCGATGATCAGCCGCAATTCGGAAATCGCACGGGTCGAATCGGGCCAGATCCGTTCATCCACCAGCCGGTCGATATGGGTTTCATAATCGAATCGCGGGATCTGGTCGTCCGGCTGCTCGTCGAGGCGCACATTGGAAAGCCGGCCCGAACGCATGGCCTCGAACATTGGCAGCCGGCCGTGATGGATGAGGTTGTGGACAAGGGCGGCGATGAAGACGGTCTTGCCGGCGCGCGACAGCCCCGTGACGCCCAGTCGCAGCGTCGGCTGAACGATGTCGGATGCACGATCGGTAATGGTGTCGAGCGTAAGTCTGGCATTATCGCCAAACGACGTATGGATCGGCGTCAAGATCGGCTTCCTTTCGCGGTTCAGACCGCAATATAGGCAAGGCCGGTGCGCGATAAAAGGCGGTTTGGGGGCAGCCGCCCGTTCCGCGGTGTCAGGGGGCGAGGAAGGCGGTCACCTTCCACTCCGGCAGACCGTTTCCAGTGTTGCCGCTATGATCGAGCACGGCAACGCCGGCGGTGGGAAAACCATAGGGACAGGTGACGTTGAAGGCTTCATATCCCACAAGCATCAGAAGCGTTTCCTCAATGCCCGGATTGTGCCCGCAGATCATCACCGACTGACGGTCGGCGTGGTCGGAAATCGCCTCGATATAGGTGACCGGGGCTGCCTGGTAGAAATCGTCAATGAAACGGCAGGACGGCCGGCGATCCAGCGCACGATAGGCCGCATCGGCAGTCTGGCGGCAGCGCATGGCCGAGGAAGACAGGATGATCTCGGGCAGGTAGTGCCCTTCCTTCAGCCGCTGCGCCATGGCATCGGCGTCATCGACCCCCCGTTTTGACAGCGGACGCTCGAAGTCGCGCATGGTCGGCTCCGGCCAGACGGCCTGGGCGTGCCGGAAAAGATAGATCCGTTCAGGGTGAGGGCTGATCGTCGACATTGCTCATCTCGAAGCGGCATGAAGCGGTTTCGGCGGTGCTTTATCCACCATTGCGGCAGAGCAGCAGGTTCGAACATGTCCTTACCATGAAATTTACGCAAGGCCCTGCGTTTTTTTTGCCGCAGTGGATGACGTTGTTTTGAAAAAGCGCACGGGACAATCCGGCCGGATTCCGGGCATCTTTCAGGGCATCTGTTAGCGTTACGGGAAAAAGCGACCCTTCCGAAGGCGCGGTAAAACCGGGCGTTGCAGGTGTCGATGAAAGATTTGTGGCAATTGCCTTCTTTTTTTGCAGAAAATCCAGAAACCCGGCCTAAATTTTCAACAGTTATTAAAGTGCTCAAATTTACAGCAGAGACTTGAATTATCAGGTTTGTTTGGGATATACAGCGCCCGTGGGGTGTTGTTCAGGAGAATGGCTTTGAACAAGAACATTGATCTTAGTAGCTATGTTCTCTCCGATAACGAAGAGTTCATGAATCCCAATCAGCGGGCCTATTTCCGCGCGAAACTTATCGCCTGGAAAAACGACATTTTGCGGGAAGCCCGTGAAACGCTCGATAATCTGGCGGCCGAAAACGCCAATCATCCGGACCTTGCAGACCGGGCCTCTTCCGAAACCGACCGATCCATCGAGTTGAGAGCGAGAGACCGTCAGCGCAAGCTGATCTCGAAGATCGATGCTGCACTGCGTCGGATCGACGACGGGACATATGGCTATTGCGAGGAGACCGGTGAGCCGATCGGCCTGCGGCGTCTTGATGCTCGACCGATCGCGACATTGTCGATCGAGGCACAGGAACGCCACGAGCGACGCGAAAAAGTTTACCGCGACGAATAGCATAACACATCAAAAGGCCGCGCCCGATCAGGACGCGGCCTTTTGGTTTCCTGTCCGGGCTGTCCGGTCCGGCAAGCGGCGAATCATCAGGCGTCGCGCTGCTCTTCCTTCGGTTTCGGATTTTCGCTTCCGGCGGCCGGCTGGCCGGTTTCGTGCCGGTGGCGCGTTCCGATGGGCGCCGGAATCCGCGTTTCAAGCAGAATATCGTTGGGGCCGCCGATCATGACGAGATGCTCGACATGATCGCGGCGAACCAGAACGACGCGCCTGCGGGCGTCAACGGCTGCGGCGTCCACCACATAAAGGCGCGGCCTTCTGTTCTTGCCGCCCTTGATGAACGGGTGAGGCGGTCTGTGGCGCAGAAGAAACCAGATTGCCAGGACGGCCAGAAGAATGATGCCGAATGACAGCAGCGGGAAATCGAAAATGGCGTTGCTGAAGGTCATGTCTCCCATCGCTTGTCTTTCACCCGGTGGTTTTTCTGGATTGTGGATCTGAAATGATTGTGCGCTTTGATGTTATGCGCATATCTGAGTAGAATATCAACTTTCCGGACAGTTCCTTCAAGCTTCAGCCGCAACTGCCGATCCGGCGTCCACGGTTTTGCGCGAATCACACTCAAAATTAAGCTTTTCCGGCTATTGTCCGCCGCCATAATGGAAGAAGTCTGGCCTTCGGGCCGGGCTTGGGTTCGCGCTGCGGGAGGCGGTGTTTTTATCCGTCTGCGAACCGGATAGGACTGAATGAACGTTTCGCCGCGGGGTGCTGTTCCTGGCGGCAGGCGCAGATGACGAGGTTGCAATGGCATTGGATCGACAGAGCGAAAAGGCCGGCAAGCCTGTGGTCCGGGGTGGTCCGGGGGCCGGCGTTTTCGCCAGGCTTGCGCTGGTGTTGCTGATTCTGGCGGCCATCATCACGCTCGGTTATCAGTATCGGGGCTATCTGCCGGACGATATTCTGCTGGCGATTCTGGGCCTTTTTGCGATCCTCGGGGTCTTCTTCGGACTGGCGGCTCTGACCGGTCTTGTGCAGCTGTTTCCCGGCGCACGGCAAAATCATTTCGCCGGACCGTTTCTGGACCAGTACCCGGAAGCCGTCGTGATCACCGATCATCGCGACCGCATGGTTTATGCCAACGCGGCTTACGGGCGGATGACCGGCAATGAGGGTGGCAGTGTGCCGCCGAGCCTCGAGTCGCTGCTGTCCGAGGAGCCTGAAAGTTCGGAAGTGCTCTACCGGCTGACCCAGTCTGTGCGCGCCGGCAAGGACGGTCAGGAAGAGTTTCGGCTGACCCGTGCGCTGTCCGGCAGGGACGGGGACAAGGCCCGGTGGTATCGTTTGAGCACCCGCTTTTTCCCCGTAACCGACAGCCGTGCGCATACCCGCAATTACAACATCTGGCAGATCTGCGACATTACCGAGGAGCGGCAGGAACAGGAGCGTTATTTCAAGGAGTTGCAGAAGGCGATTGATTATCTGGATCATGCGCCGGTCGGCTTCCTGACCTGTGATTCCGACGGCAAGATCCGTTATCTGAATGCCACGCTGGCCAGCTGGATCGGCATTGATCTGGCCGGTTTTGTCGCCGGCACGGTTGCGCTGGCGGATATCGTTGACGGTGAGGGCATGACCCTGCTCGAAACGCTTGGCGTCGAGGCCGGCCAGCGGGTGACCGAAACGCTGGATGTATCGCTCAGGCTGCCATCGGGCCGTCACCTGCCTGTCACGCTGCTGTATGATGTGACCGCCGACCGCGATGGCCGCCCGGCGGAAAGCCGCACGGTGATAGTGAAGCGCGAAGACAGCAAGGGCAGTGGCGGCGCCGGGGCAACACAGGGCCATTTCTTCGACGACACGCCGATGGCCATTGCAACGCTTGACCGCGACGGCCGGTTGCTGACCACCAACACCCGCTTTCTGGCGATGTTCGCCGACCTCTTGAAGCGCGAGGATATCGGGCGCGGCGCACGTATCGCCAGTCTGATCGACGAAAACGACCAGATCAGGGTGAGCGAGGCGCTGGGGGCTGCCGCAGACGGGCAGGGCGAGATTGCCCCCTTCGAGGTGCGCCATGCGACCGATGACGGCCGTCACTTCCGCTTTTTCGTGCATGCTGCCAGCGGCTCGGGGCCGGACACGGTTGCGCTGGTCTATGCCATTGAGATCAGCGAGCAGAAATCGCTTGAAGCCCAGATGGCGCGCACCCAGAAGCTGAATGCCGTTGCCACGCTTGCCGGCGGTATTGCCCATGATTTCAACAATGTGCTGACGGCCATCCTGTTGTCGGCGGATCATCTTCTGTTGCAGTCGCGGGCTTCGGACCCCGAATTTGCCGATCTGGTCGAGATCAAGCGCAATGCCAACCGTGCATCCGGCCTTGTGCGGCAATTGCTTGCCTTCTCGCGCCAGCAGACGATGCGCGCCGAGGTCGTCGACCTTAACGATGTCATCGGCGACAACCGGATGATGATCGAACGGTTGACGGGCGGATCGGACATCAGGCTGACGACCGATTTTGCCCGCGAACTGTGGCCGGTAAAGGCCGATCCGGGTCAGTTTGGCCAAGTGGTCACCAATCTCTGCGTCAACGCCCGCGATGCGATGCCGGGTGGCGGCACGCTGACGATCAGCACGCGCAATATTGCCGCCGGCGAGGTCGCCGCGCTCGGTCTGCGTGAAGTGCCGGAACGCGATTTCGTGCTGGTCGAGGTGGCCGATACCGGAACGGGGATCGCGCCCGAAGTGCTCGACAAGATCTTCGAACCGTTTTTCACCACCAAGGATGTCGGCAAGGGCACCGGTCTCGGCCTTGCCATGGTCTATGGCATCGTCACCCAGTCCGGTGGCTTTCTGCATGCGATCTCGGAGGTCGGTACGGGAACCCGTTTCCTCATTCTTCTGCCGCGCCATGCCCGGGCGGCAAGCGAAGCCGTTGCCGCGCCGAAGGATCACAGGGGCCAGCCGATTGCCGCCGCCTTCTCCGAGGGCAATGAAAGCGACAACGAGGCGCCGCGCGAGGAGGATATGGACCTGACGGGCCAGTCCGCCGTGGTGCTGCTGGTGGAAGACGAGGACGCGGTGCGCCGCTCCGGCAAGCGCATGCTGGAAATGCGCGGCTTCACCGTGCATGAGGCCGATACCGGCGTGCACGCGCTGAAGATCCTCGAAAGGCTGGAAGGCGCTGTCGATATCGTCGTCTCCGACGTTGTCATGCCGGAAATGGACGGACCGACGCTGCTGCGCGAGGCGCGCGGGCAATATCCTGATCTGAAGTTCATCTTCGTTTCCGGCTATGCCGACGATGCGTTCGCCAAGAACCTGCCCGACGACGCCAAATTCGGTTTCCTGCCGAAGCCCTACAATCTCAAGCAGCTGGTTGCCGCCGTCTGGGACATGCTGCGTGAGGGGTGAGTTTCTGAAACGAATCTATCTCCACATGCGACAGAGTGCGTTTTGTTTGTGAGTAGCAAATCTGTAGCATTCAAATAGTTATATAGAGGGCTATTGCTATAAAAGTAGAAATCCAGCAAGATCATAGTATAATTTTGTTCAATTTCGGGGGGAGTTATGGATTCTGCTTATTTTGATGTGATGACCGAAAAACTTTTTAAAACTTGGAAACGAACTGACTACGATGTAATTGTTAAACCGATCCTCACGCAGATTTTCGGCACATCGGATAGCAATGATGCGCCGATTATCGGTCTTGGTGCGGGGCCGGTTGAGGACTTCCTTCTTCCGGAAGGTGGAAAGCTTCTCAAATCTCTTGATGTCAGGAAATCCGTCCGGATCAAGACATCGTCGCAGGTCGATCCGTCGAAGCCGGTTCTTCTCTATCTACTCGATGATCTTGTGATTGCTCCCGGCGCCAGAATTTATACAGATCTGAATATTACCATTCGGGCGCGTTCCGTCATTGGTGATCTGCTGGTTACTGCCAGCGCAGGCGTGGACGGTGCATCCGGAAAGTCCTTCCGTGATCAGCCCGCAGCGGCAAACGGAGCGAATGGCGCGCGTCAGACCGGACACGGTTCAGATGGCAGGGATGCAAGCGACTGGCCGGGAGGTTCCAGCGCCGGAAACGGCGGAGACGGCCCGCGCGGCAACGATGGCGGAGATGGCAGGCATGGCGAGGGCGGAGGTGACGGCAGCGACGGCTCGAACGCCAACAACGTTACGGTCTGGGTGGAACGGTTTGAAGACGGAAGCGTCGAGATAGAGGCCATTGGGGGCGCCGGGGGCGAAGCTGGCTGGGGGCAGGATGGCGGCCATGGAGGAGACGGCTCGCGAGGCGGACAGGGCGGCCGTGGCGGCGGCTCCACATTGTTCGGCGGCGCGGGCGACGGTGGTCGTGGTGGCACTGGCGGGAACGGCGGCAAGGGTGGTAATGGCGGCAGTCCAGGCAAAACCGGCCGTCCAGGCGATGGCGGTTTTATAAGATTTTGGGTTCCCTTTCACGAGAATACCAAACCGCCTTCAGGCATCAAGCTGGACTTCTCCGCGGGACATAATCCGGCGCCGGCACGGCCCGGTCGGCCGGGGAGTGGCGGAGCTGCGGGAAAAGGCGGCCGCGGCGGCCAGGGCGGGACACCAACGCCGGTCGTTCACGGTTGGGGTAAGTCCGGTGCGGGCGGCGTGGCGGGAACCCCCGGCGCTGATGGTTCCAGTTATCCTTTTTGGCCAATGCAAGAGGATGGAAAGGAATATCCGGCCGATGTCAGCGTCCGCAAGCATCCATCCGCCGAAGTCGAGGTTCTTATGGAATTCATTGACTGATTCAGGAGGTTTTCATGTCAACTGTTGTCGACGACTGGGGTGAGCACGCATTTTTTTCAGGCATGCCTGTCGGATCCTTAGGGGGGAGCTATGTTTTCAATGGCGGACGGTCCAGCCTGACCATGGAAGAGGGGGACGATCTCGTCATTGATCAACATGGAGGTCAGCGCGGTGTTTTTCTGCGGGACCAAAAGGCAATACTTTCGATTTTCTGTCCAAGCCTGTTGCTCGATCTTTCGCTGTTCGGGATTGAGGGTGGTTTCGTGATCGAGAAAGGACGCCCTGTAGGTTCCGAGGTGGATTGGAGTGCCGATTATCTTTACGAGGAAATGCGCGCGCAGGGGGAACGGCGCAAGCTTTATACGCATAGAAGTCTTGGCACTTGGAACCGTTTCAGATTTGATTGCCCAAATGGTGGGCTTATCAAGAGTATTGTGACCATCGACTGCAGCGAATGCGCCAGTCTGCCAGCCTGCTGATTTTGCTTGCCTGCATTGGCTCGTCTGATGGCGCGGGGCAGCGGCTTTTGCAGCGGCCCCGCATCAGTTTCTTTAATTCGGTCTGCGGTTACAGAACAATCCGATAAAGCGCAAATCCGTTGTCGCCATCGCCGGCGGTTTCGATCTTCGCGCCCTTCACATCGGCAATGTATTCCGCCGCGCGCGGGCCGGTTTCGAACACGGCTGTGGTGCCGGGCATCGGGGCGAAGGTCCAGTTGAAGTCGGCCGAGGGGTTGATGGTGCCCTGGTCGACGATATAGCGGACGATCACGTCGCGGTTGGTATCCGGACCGACGAAGACGATGACGTCGCTGTCGACATCCGGGAAATTGCCGCCCCCGCCGGCGCGGTAGTTGTTGGTCGCCACCACGAATTGCTGTTCGGGGTCGATGGGTTTGCCGTCGAAGGCAAGATCGACGATGCGGTGCGAATCCGGGCTGGCAAGCGAGCCGTCCTTGGCATAGCGCGCCGGTTTCGACAGGTCGATCTTGTAGGTCACGCCGTCAATGACGTCGAAATTGTAGGACGGAAAATCAGGATTGAGGAGCGGCGCATCCGCGGCGCCGGGTTCGACCTGATTGAACATGCCTGCCGACATTTCCAGCCACTCCCGGACCTGTGCGCCGTTGATGAGAACCGCGCGGGCGGTGTTGGGATAAAGGTAAAGATCGGCAACGTTCTTGATGGCGATGTCGCCGGCGGGGACTTCGGTATAATAGTCCGGGCCGCCGCGACCGCCGGCCTTGAAGGGGGCGGCGGCTGAAAGGACCGGGAAATCCTTGTATTCGCCGTCCTTCAGCATGTCCTTGGTGTACCAGGTCTGCGCGCGTGAGACGATCTGCACAGAGGGATCGTCGGCGACCAATGCGAAATAGGATTGCAACGGCGCGGACGTCTTTCCGACCGGGGTGCGGACATAGTCCAGCGTGGCGTCGTGATCGGCCTTGACGGCGGAAACCACGGCGGGGGCGGATTCGACATCGGCCACCACCTTGCGGTCTTCCGTGCGGTGATAGATCGGACGGGCCTCGGTTGTGAAGTCGACGATTTTCCAGCTGTTGCCGTCCTTTTCCAGAAGCAGGTCGATAAGGCCCATATGGGAGCCCCAGAAGCCGCCCATGGCGGCCGGCTTGCCCCGCAGCGTGCCCTTGACCGGATCGACGCCGGCAATGCCCTGGAAATCCGTCGGGCCGGGGAAAACAAGGTGCTGGTGACCGGTAAAGACGGCGTCGATGCCATCGACGCCTGCAAGGTAGAGCGACGCATTTTCCATCAGTTCGGCCGGACCGGAGCCGTCGATGCCGGAATGGGAGAGCGCGATAATGATATCCGCGCCGTCTTCCTTCATCACCGGAACCCAGGCTTCGGCCGCTTCGACGATGTCGCGGGTATTGGCCTTGCCGGAAAGGTTCTTTTCGTCCCAGACCATGATCTGCGGCGGCACGAAACCGATGAAGCCGACCTTGACCGGGCTTGTATTGCCGGCGCCGTCGGTAATCATCTTCTCCTTGATCATGTAGGGTTTGAAGAACAGGTCGTCCTGTGTCGGATCGTTCGCAAGGGCGCCCTTGGTCAGATTGGCGCAGACATAGGGGAAATTCGCGCCGCCCGTGACCTTGAACATGAAGTCGAGGCCGTAATTGAATTCGTGATTGCCGAGTGTGCCGATCTCGTAGCCGAGCACATTCATGGCCTTGATGACGGGGTGGATATCGCCGTCATTCATGCCGCGCTCATAGGCAATGTAATCGCCCATCGGATTGCCCTGCAGAAAGTCGCCATTGTCGATCAGCATCGAATTCGCCGATTCGGCGCGAATGGCATCGATGATCGAGGCGGTGCGGGCGAGACCCATCGTGTCGTTGGGGCGGTCGGCATAATAGTCATACGGAAGCACGTTGACGTGGATGTCCGTGGTTTCCATCAGCCGCAGATGCGCCTGATTACCGGTGGCGTTGGCGGCAAAGGGGTGGAGAACGATCAGCGCCGATGTGGCGGACATGCCGGCCAGAAGGGCGCGGCGCGAGATCAGGGACGACAGTACGGGCGTGGACATGAAGGCTCCGGGGTTCGTCGTTTGCAGGGAAATGCTGGAACACGTTCATCGCTTCGCACCGTCATGTGACAGGCGGTTGACATCGGGCGTGAAAGCGCACCAACCTTATGCCGATTTACGGAAACTTTAGGCAGGCTATTCGCAGGCATGCCGGCCGTCAATACGGGAGGGAAGTTTGGTTACCAGTTTCACGATCCGAAATGCGGCCCGCGAGGATGTGCCGGATATGGTGCGGCTCATCAACATTGCCGGCCATCGCCTGCCGCTGTGGTGCTGGGGGCAGCTTGAGGGCGGGGCCGAGGATCCCTGGCAGGCCGGCCGCGAAAGCGCCGCCCGCGAAGATAGCGCGATCTCCTGGACCAGGGGCACGGTTGCGACACTCGGCTCCGATGTCGCTGCGCTGATGATTGCCTATCCGCTTGCCGACACGGCGCCGGGCTATGGCTGCGAAATCGATCATCCGGTCATGAGTCCGCTGCGCGACCTGAAACGGCAGGCCGAAGGAACGTTCCACATTCACGTTCTGGCGGCCTATGCAGAATATCGCGGGCGTGGGCTCGGCTCCTTCCTGCTCGACAAGGCGGACCGGCTTTCCGAAACGAACGATATCAGTCTTATCGTCTCTGAAGCCAATGCGCCGGCCCGGCGTTTTTACGAACGCCTGGGCTTTGTCGAAAGGGCGCGGCAGGCGCTGGTGACAGCGCCCGACTGGCAGGCCGACGGCGACAACTGGCTGTTGATGATCAAGCCGGCGGCGTGACAAAGGCTTCGTCGACATCGACATTGAGGCGCTCGATGATCGGCCGAAGCGCGAAGGATGAATTGATCTGCACCACATGCGGCAGGGCGGAAAGCCAGTCGCGGTGGATGCGCTCATAGTCTTTCAGGTCCTTTGCCGCCACACGCATCACATAATCATATTCGCCGGAGACCATGTAGCAGACGATAATGTTCGGGCAGCGCCTGACGGCCTCCTCGAATTCGGAAAGGGTGCGGGCGAACTGACCGGACAGCGAGATGTGGACAAGCGCCGTCATCTTGTATCCGAGCGCCTCGGGGGAAATCTTGGCGGTGTAGCCCTCGATTACGCCGCTCTTTTCCAGAAGGTCGAGCCTGCGTGAGCAGGCCGATGGTGACAGACCTACGGTTTCCGCCAACTCGGCATTGGTGATGCGGCCATTGTTCTGAAGCGCCTTCATGATTGCACGATCGATATCGTCCAGGTCCAATTTTCGAACTCCCTGCGAATTTTATTGTTCTTCTTCGAACAATAATCTGTTCTTTCGCTGAAGAAAACCGTTTCCCGCAAGGAAATTCTGTTGCGGGCTGGACAGGGTTTCTGAAGCGGACTGGCAGGGGCATGAGATCCAAAACCGCAATAAGATATTATTTCGTTATATCGAAAACCTTGTAACCGGCCTCTTTTCGATCTATGTTTCGATATATCGAAAACATGATCGAAAGGACGCTGACATGCACGGACATTCTGGCAGGCATCACGATTGGCGCGATTGTGACATGCGGGGGCTGTTCGCAATGGGGCGAGGGCCCGGACGCGGGCCGGGGCGTGGACCCGGTCGCGGCGGCGGTCACGGCTTTGGCGGCGATGATGGCGGCGGCCGTAGCGGCCGGTTCCTCGGCCATGGCCGTATGCGCTTTCTGGTATTGCAGCTGATTGCCGATGAACCGCGCCACGGTTACGAGATCATCAAGGCAATCGAGGAGTTGAGCGGCGGTTTCTATTCACCCAGCCCGGGCGTCATCTATCCGACGCTCTCCTATCTCGAGGATGGCGGCTATGTGATCGCCACGGTCGAGGGCAACAAGAAATCCTACGCGATTACCGAAAGCGGCCGGGCCTATCTCGATGAGCAGGCGCCGGAGGCGGCGATGGCGCTCAAGGCGCTGCAGGCGGTGGCGGAGCGGCTGAGCGCCCGGCAGATGAAGCGCGAGCGCGCCCGCGGCGGCGATAACCTGCCGCGCAGCGTGGAGGCGGCGTTTCTCAATCTGCGTGAGGTGATTGACCGGCGGCTGGAACAGGATGCGGGCGCAAGCGCTGCAATTGTTGCCGAACTTCTTGGTCTTGCCGAAAAAATGGAAAATGCCGGAACGCCGGATGACGGTACGGCGCCGGCTGAACACTGACCGCACAAAACAACCCGCCCGCCGCCGAAGACCGGGGCGGGCGGGTTTCATCTGTTTGCTTGGGCGTTTCTAGAGCTTGCGGGTGAAGGCCAGCAACTCGGCATCCGAAAGCGGAGTGATTTCACTTTCGTAGGTCGATACCGGCGAAAAGCCGAATTGCTGGTAAAGCTGCAGCGCGCGCGGATGGTCGAGGCTGTTGGTGGCGGTGATGATCTTTTCGGGCTTGTCGGCCCACATCGCCTTCAGCCCCTGAAGCAGGAACCATTTGCCGACACCGAGGCCAAGCGCGCGCTCGAACAGGCCGAAATGAATGAGTTCGGTAATCCCGCCATCCTGCTGCTGATACTCGTAAAAACCGGCCGGCGCGCCCTCCAGATAAAACACGGTGATGGTGGTGCGCTCATTGTGGACGTTGGCGGCAAGTTCCTCGTCGCTCATGCGGATACGGTCGACCCATTCCCAGCGGGTTCCGACCTGACGGTATAAGAACCGGTAGAAGGGCAGCGGTATCTGCGGAACGCGCATCAGCGCAAGATGCAGGTTGGACGGCGCAATGATGTGTGCCTTCGGCGGCGCCGTCATTTCCAGTTCCGTGACATGGACGCTGAGCGGTGTCTGCTGCTGGTTTTCCATCGTGCTCACGCCTTCCCGGTCACAATCTCTGTATCATCACGGCCGCCCCATTGTGACCAGGAGCCATCGTAGAGGCTGTTATCCGTATGGCCAAGGCTTTCCAGCGCAAGGGTGATGATGGCCGCTGTTACGCCGGACCCGCAACTGGTCACCACAGGCTGGTCCAGATCAATCCCGGCTTCTGCAAACATTGCCCTCAATTCATCATTGGAGCGGAACCGTCCGTTTTCAGAAAACGCCGTTGCGGGCAGGTTTTTCGCACCCGGCATATGGCCGGAACGCATGCCGGGGCGGGGCTCGGGCTCGACCGCCTCGAAACGTCCCGCACCGCGGGCGTCGGCGATCTGGCTTTTGCCCGAAGCGACAACTTCGCGCATCGCCTCGAAGGAGGTGACCCTGTGGGCCTGAAAATCCGGGGTAAATGTGGCGGGCTGCGGTGTCGGGACGGTCGTTTCAACCGGGTGGCCCTCAGCCTTCCAGCCGTCGAAGCCGCCGTTCAGCACATAGACATCGCCGGCTCCCATGATTTTCAGCATCCACCAGACGCGGGGTGCTGCAAAGATGCCGGGCCCGTCATAGACCACGATCGTATCTGTTTCGCTGATGCCGCGCTTGCCCATTTCGGCCGCGAAGAATTCGGGAGCGGGCAGAGAGTGCGGCAGACCGGTGGTGGTATCGGCGATTACGTCCTGATCGAAGAACACCGCGCCGGGAATATGGCCTTCGGCATATTCCGCCTTGCCGTCGCGATTATGGGCGGGCAGATACCAAGAGGCGTCGATGACGGAAAATCCGGAGCGGTTCAGGCGCCCGGCCACCCATTCCGGCGAAACAATATACCGGCTTTCAGCACTCATCTTGCTCAAACTCCTTGAAAAACTGATAGGCTTACGCGGTGAAGCGAATACGAAAACGGCGATTTTCACGGCCCTTTTTCTCGACCTTGCCGATGTAGACGGGGCCGACCTCGGCAGTGCTTCGCACGTGCGTTCCCCCGCAGGGCTGGCTGTCGACCGACGAGTCCGCGCCGATGCACACAAGCGAGACCCGACCCATGCCGATGGGCGGGCGGACATTCTTCGATTTGACGATATCCGGATTGGCGGCGAGTTCCGCGTCGGTGATCCACTGGACATAGATCGGGTGATCTTCGGCCACGAGCTTCATCATCGCGTCGCTGACGGCCTGTTTGTCGACGGTTTCGTTCATATCGAAATCGACGCGCGATTCGTCCTCGCCGACGGAGGCGCCGGTGATCGGGTAGGGACAGACGACGGAAAGCAGATGGCATGCGGTGTGCATGCGCATCAGCTTCAGCCGGCGCGGCCAGTCAATTTCAAGAGAGAGTGTTTCGCCGGGATGCGGCGGGGTCTCGCCTTCGGCCACTACATGCAGAATGACGTCCTTGCCTTCGCCGTGGCGGGTAATGCCGAGCGCAAGGGCCGAACCATCGGCGCGCCGGGCAATACCGGTGTCGCCCGGCTGACCGCCGGACGTTGCATAGAAACAGGTTCTGTCCGTTTCGAATGTGCCGTCATCATGCACCGCCGTGACAACCGCATCGCATCTGGCAAGGTAGAAGTCGTCACGGAACAGGGCATCAACAGGCATGGGTCACTTTCTATTCGAACGGTACGGCGATCTCCGTTGTCGCCGTCAGCCATTCCGGCACAGGCAGGCCTTTATCCTTCAGGAAGGAAGGGTTGTAGAGCTTCGACTGATACCGGTTTCCATAATCACAAAGTACCGTGACAATGGTGTGGCCGGGGCCGAGTTCGCGCGCAAGCCGGATGGCGCCGGCTATATTGATGCCCGATGAACCGCCCAGGCACAAGCCCTCTTGGGTCACCAGATCGAATATCAGCGGCAGGGCCTTGCTGTCGGCAATGCGATAGGCGAAATCGGGGGTGAACCCGTCGAGATTGGCGGTGATGCGGCCCTGGCCGATACCTTCGGTAATCGAGCCGCCTTCGCTCTTGAGTTCGCCATTGCTGTAAAATTCGTAGAGGGCGGCGCCTTCCGGATCGGCAATGCCGATCTTGATGTCACGGTTCTTCGCCTTCAGCCCCATGGCGGTGCCGGCAAGGGTGCCGCCCGAGCCGACGGCGCAGATGAAACCGTCGACCTTGCCGTCGGTGTCGCGCCAGATCTCTTCCGCCGTGGTCTCAATATGGGCGTCGCGGTTGGCGGTATTGTCGAACTGATTGGCCCAGATTGCGCCGTTCGGTTCGCTCTTTGCCAGTTGCGCGGCCAGCCGTCCGGAAAGTTTTACGTAGTTGTTCGGGTCGCGATAGGGCTTGGCCGGCACTTCGACCAGCTTGGCGCCGAGAAGCCGCAACGCGTCCTTCTTTTCCTCCGCCTGGGTTTCGGGAATGACGATCACGCTCTTGTAGCCGAGCGCATTGGCGACCATGGTCAGCCCGATGCCGGTATTGCCGGCCGTGCCCTCGACAATGGTGCCGCCGGGCGCAATAAGGCCGCGCCGTTCGGCGTCGCGGATGATGTAGAGTGCGGCGCGGTCTTTCACCGACTGGCCGGGGTTCAAAAACTCCGCCTTGCCGTAGATGGTGCAGCCCGTGGCCTCGGAAGCCGCCCTGAGTTTGACCAGCGGTGTGTTGCCGATGAGGTCGATGACCGAGTCTGATGTCGTCATGGTCGAAAATCCTTGCATTTTTGCGTCCCAGAAACGCCTTTGGCGGGATTCAGGCAAGGTATGCGATTGCCCGTTTTTAAGCATTTGCGCAAACCCATTTCAGTCCTTGATCTTCTCGAAGGCGGCAAGCGCACGGTTGCGGGCTTTCTTGTGGTCGACCAGCGGCTTCGGATAGTCTTTGCCCAGCGTCACGCCGGCGGCATCGAGCACGTCGCGCGGTGCATCGAAGGGGGCGTGGATATGTTTTGCCGGCATGTCTTCAAGCTCCGGCACATAGCGGCGGACATAATCGCCCTGCGGATCGAACTTGTTGCCCTGAAGCACCGGATTGAAGATCCGGAAAAACGGTGAGGCGTCGGCGCCCGAGCCTGCCACCCATTGCCAGTTGGCCGGGTTGGACGCCGGATCGGCGTCCACAAGCGTGTCGCGGAACCATGCCTCTCCCTTGCGCCAGTCGATCATCAGATCCTTGATCAGGAAGGAGGCGGCAATCATGCGCACCCGGTTGTGCATCGTGCCTTCCTGCCAGAGCTGCCGCATGCCGGCATCGACGATCGGATAGCCGGTGCGCCCGCGCGTCCACGCGTCGAAGGCTTCGTCATTGTCCTGCCATTCAAAGCCGTCGAACCGGCTGTTCCAGTTTTCGGTGCGCAGATCGGGGGCGTGAAACAGCAGGTGATAGCAGAAATCCCGCCAGACCAGCTCCTGCAGGAATTTTTTCCTGTTTTCCGACGACAGACCTTTGGCGCGCTCCACCCGGTGCCAGATGGTGGCCGGTGAAATCTCGCCAAGCGCGAGGTGCGGGGACAGCATCGAGGTTGCCTCGATATCCGGCCGGTCGCGCGATGATGCGTAATGTTCGGCGATATCATCGATGAACCAGTCGAGCTGGTGGTTCGCCGCCGCCTCGCCGGGCGTCCAGATATCGTCGAAGCCGGCGGCCCAATCCGGTTTTCCGCTATAAAGCTTCCAGTCTTCAAGCCGCTCGCTTTGCGGTTTTTTATCGGGCGCTGTCAGCCCGTCGGGGGCATCCTGCGGATCGGCAATCCGCGGATTTGCCGAAAATGCCTTCCAGAAGGGGGTATAGACCTTGTAGGGGCCGCCGGATTTGGTTTCGAATTTGGATGGCTCGTGCAGGATCCGTCCGGCAAAGCTCTGCGCATCGATGCCGTCATCGCGCAGCTTTTGCTTCAGTGCTTTATCGGTGCGCATGCCCTCCGGCGTGTAGCGCCGGTTCCAGTAAACGGTTTCGGCGCCGGTCTCCCCGATCAGGTCGGCAATGATCGTCTCGGGTTTTCCGCTTTTGAGCACAAGGCGGGTGCCGAGCGCATCATAGGCCTCGCCAAGGCGGGCAAGCGAGCGTTCCAGCCACCAGGCCTGCGCGCCCCCCAGTGCGCCGGCCAGGTCATCGTCGCGGATATAAAGCGGGATCACCGGGCGGTCGCCCTTGGCCGCGGCCATCAGCGCGGCATTGTCGTTGATGCGGAGGTCCTGGCGGATCCAGTAGATCGCGGGTGTCTTGTTCGGCATGATATCCTGTCACGGCAATGAATGACCATGATGTAGGGCAGGCCCGTGCAGGAGAAAAGGCCGACGGATGCTAATCCTGCAGCGCGTAGCGCATCGAGCGCATGATCAGAACGGCAGATGCGCAACCGGCATCCATCACCTTGTCCGGATGGGCAAAGGGCAGGGGATCGCTGTCGGTCGCCGGCTCGGAGCCTGCAAGGGCGGCATCGGCTGCCGCGGTCAGACAGTCGGCCATATGGCTGCCATTGTCCCGTGCGGCCTCATAGGCTTTGAGTGCGGGCTTCCAGGCGTCCACCATGTTCTTGTGTGGCGCGTTTGTCTGACCATGGTCGATGATGCCGCTGGCCATGGCGGCAAAAGCCCGGTCGAAATCATCGTCGCTGATGACGTGGCTTCCCGGAAGGCGGCTGCCGGCACGCCGGAAGGCGGAGGCGTAAAGCCGGGCAGAGGCAGAATCGATTTTCAGAAAGGTTTCGGCAGCCATGTCGAAGACGCGGGCGGGTGTCACCGATGAAGGATCGAGCGCTGCCAGCTGATGCTCCATGGCAATGAATGCCGAGGAAATGACTTCCCCGTGGTCGCCGTCGCCGGAAATCGTGTCCAGCCTGCTCAACCAGAGACTGTTGCGGGAAACCGCTGCCGCGATTTCCGAAAACATACCAATGATCTCAAATGAAGTTATATCGTCCATGTTCGGTTTACACCGCTGAAAACTGATGATGCGCCTGCTGCTTCAGACGCTGAAAAAAGGTAATTCGAAAAACGCCAAACTATTGTTCTTTTATAGACCAGAATTTTACATTTGCGAAGGCGTAGCGGGGCTGTTTTTGCCCGCTGTCATATTCGACTTCCTGATTTTCTGACGTTTGTCAGGAACGGCCCGGCGCCGCTCCGGTTCACTCGACGAATTCGACCGTGACGCCCGGGCTGACCATGGCGGCCAGTTCCTGCGCATCCCAGTTTGTCAGGCGCACGCAGCCATGGCTGGAGGTCTTGCCGATCTTGGCGGGATCGGGCGTGCCGTGAATGCCATAGCTGGGTTTCGAAAGCGCGATCCAGACATTGCCCACAGGTCCGTTCGGCCCCGGATTGATGGTCAGGACCCGGTCATTGTCGCCCTGCTTGAAGTTTTTCGACGGGTTGTAGGTATAGTTGGGATCCAGCGCCACCCGCTCGACCGTGACGGTGCCCGACGGAGACGGGGTGTCCGTCGACCCGATGGTGGCCGGATAGGCGGCAACCAGAGCGCCTGCCTCGTCATAGGCGAAAAGCTGCTTGAGGCTTTTATCGGCGATGATGCGGGTAACGGCGCCTTTCTGCTTTCCGCCCGGGTTGACCACCTTGATCACCGTTCCGGGGCGGGAGAAGTCGGCGTCGGGATTAAGCGCCTTCAGAAAGCCTTCATCCATATGGAATTTTTCCGCAAGCATCTCCGAAACCGAGGTGTAGGAAAGGGCCGGAAGTTCGGCCTTGCGGCCATAGTCGGAGGGAATGCTGGCGACATAGGGGCCGGCAGCGTCCTCAGCGGTAATCGTGTAGTTTTTCACCGGCAGCCCGCCTTCCAGCGACAGCGATTGCAGGATGGTTTCGCTGTCGGCGTCGGCATCAAGCTGGCGGCCGCTCTTTTCGGCGTAGGCGTCCAGCGCCTTGCGGACATTATTGCCCATCAGACCGTCAATCACGCCGGGTGACAGGCCGTTGCGGTCCAGAAACACCTGAAGCGCCACGACATTCATGTCCGGTTTTGCACTGGCCTGTGCCCTTGCCGGAGCCCTGTCGGGTTCGGGGGCGGCTGGCGCGGGGATGTCCGGGGGCGGCGGAAAGCCATAGCTCTCGGACGGGGTTTCGTTCCATCCGCGCGGCGGGTTGTTGTACCGGTCAGGCCGGTTTGCAAAGCGATCGCCGTTCCAGCCCCGGTCATTGCGGTGCCAGCCGCGCTCGGCCAGGCTTGCCGGACCACCACGATTTTCCCGGAGGTTGCGATATTCCCGGGCCGACATTTCGGTGGCCACAAGATTGCCGGACCGGTCGAGCAGGATCGGCCTGCCCTCGGCGTCGGTGCCCATGACCACGCTGCCATATTCGGGGATATAGTCGAGCTGGCGTCCGTCCGGGGCGACCAGAAAAATCTGCCGACCGTTCTTGTAAAGCGGCTCGTGGGCCGCAGCCGGTTCCGTCACCGGCAGGAGCGCCAGGGCGAAAACAAATGGGATCGTGTAAAATCTTGCTTTTTTCATGGTTTCAACGCATTGCTGCTGTCATCGGCGAGCGCTTGCGCCTGGCCTCGGTTCGTTTGATTTTCGCTTCTTCGGAATGAACGTTCGCTGAACACATCAGTTTCAAATAACAGCAGACTTGGTTAACAAAATGATCGAATTCGCTGCCAGAAGCGGCCCTTGCGTTTTTCTTGATCCGACCTCGGTCATGGATATTGCCGGCTGCGTTGTCGCCGGTGTCGATATCGCTCCCAAACGGGCGATCCCCGATGATGGTGATCCGCGGATCGACCATTCGCTCGAAGGGTTTCTGTTTACCTGCGGACCGGATCACATTCGCCACCCCGAACCGGTCGAGGGCGAGGAAAACCGGTTTTTTCCGCTGCACGGCTCCGTTTCCGGCAATGCCGCTGCGGTGAAATCGCTGGAGATCAGCGCTCTGGGGGCGGAATGCGTCTGCCATATCCCCGTCAGGACCGCCAATGGCGGCGACATGCTGATCGAGCGCGTCTGGACGCTTGACGGCGCCAACGGTGCGCTTGAACTGACCGATACCGTGGTCAACACATCGGACACGCCGCTGCCGGTGATGATGATGTATCATATCAATTTCGGCGCCATGCACCTTGATGACGGCGTTCGGCTGACAAGCGAATCACTGCCCGAAAAATCTCTGCCCTGGCATTTCGGGGAGGGCGATCACGGCCTTTTCTGCGTGCCGGCCGTTGCCGATGACGACGGCTGGTCGAAAACGCGGTTCGGCCCGATTGCGGCCCTTGGCGGGTTGTCGTTCAATCTCGAGGTCGATACCGATACGCTGCCGTTTCTGCAGATCTGGCGCAATCAGGAAGCGCCGGCCCATATCGTCGGCATTGAGCCGGCCTCCCATCGCGCGGCAAGCCGGAAGCAACTGGCAGAGGATGGAGAACTGACGCTGCTTGCTCCCGGCGAAACGCGCAAATTTCGTTTGCGTATCCGCTTTTCATGAGCATTGCCGACCTTGCAATGTCGAACGGCTCGCTTACCTTGCTGCCAAAATGCGAAGGAGAACCGGAATGAACATCCGTCCGATCGATGATTTTTATGCCGTCAGCGAGCAGATCACGCCCGAAGACATCGCCGAAATCAAGGCGCAGGGCTTCAAATCCATTGTCTGCCACCGGCCCGATGACGAGGAAGCCGGTCAGCCGGCCTTTGCCGATGTCGCGGCGGCGGCTGAGAAGGAAGGGCTTTATGTGGCGCATGTGCCGGTCGGCGGCATGGGGCTGACGCCTGATGCGGTCACCGGCATGGTGGATGCGCTCGACGATCTGGAAAAACCCGTGCTCGGCTATTGCCGCTCGGGCGCCCGTTCGACCCGGATCTACGAAGAGGCAAAGCGTCTGCGCGGCTGAGATTTGTTGTTGAATGAAATTGGAAAGAACCGAAACATGACTGTAAAACGTATTGAAGTTGGCCCGCTGATGACCGGTGCCGTTGTCCATGGCAACACCGTTTACCTTTCCGGCCAGACCGGTGCCGGTGCCACCGTTGCCGAGCAGGCAAAGGATTGCCTTGCCAAGGTTGATGCGCTTCTGGCCGCTGCCGGCAGCGACAAGTCGAAACTGCTGCAGACGCTGATCTACCTGAAGGATATGGGTGATTTCGCCGAGATGAATGCGGTGTGGAAGGACTGGATCGATCCGGCCAATCCGCCTGCGCGCGCCACCAGCCAGGCGGCACTTGCCACGCCGGACTTTCTGGTCGAGTTCACGGTTACCGCCGCGCTGGACTGATTTCTGGCCTTTTGCTTACGATAAGCGGCCTCCGGCGAACAATCGCGGAGGCCGTTTGCTTTTGGGAGGGGAATTGATGGCAGGGGCGAAGAGGCTGCGGAATATGAGGATGCGGGTGTCTGCGGCTCTTCTGTGCCTGGTGGCTGGCCTGTCGGCGACGCCGGCGCTGGCAGGGCGAACCGAGGCGCTTCTGGCCGTCAGCTGGCAGCCGGCCTTTTGCGAGGGGCAGGCGGACAAGCCGGAATGCCGCAGCCAGAGCGAAGACCGGTTCGATGCCCGCCGCTTTTCGCTCCATGGCCTCTGGCCCATGGGGGACAATTATTGCGCAGTCGACAAAAGGCTGCGCGATATGGATGCCGCCGGAGACTGGCTGGATTTACCCGCACTCGACCTTGAAACCGGCACCCGGGCCGCGCTTGAAACGGTGATGCCCGGCACACAATCCGGGCTTCAGCGCCATGAATGGATCAAGCACGGCACCTGTAGCGGGATGACGGCGGAAGCTTATTACGCCCGTTCGCTCGCTCTGATGGAGGATCTGAACGCCTCGGCGGTCGCCGATCTGTTTGCGGAAAATCTCGGCACCTATCTGCCTGCCGATGCCATCACGGCCGCCTTCGACAATGCGTTCGGGTCCGATGCTGCCCGGCGCGTCAAAATGAAGTGCCGGAAGGATGGCGACAGAACGCTGATTACCGAACTGACGATCGGGCTTGGCGCAGGTTACGGGCAGGACAAATCTCTCGCCGACCTCATCCAGTCCGCCGGCGGCACGTCGTTCGGCTGCGCCGGCGGTATCGTCGATCCCGCAGGTTTCGACTAGCAACGATCAGAGCGTGCGGGTCTGGGCGCGGGCGTCCGCTTCCTTGTCGTGGCTCTGGTTTCTGGTCTGTATCGAGCGTTCGCGCGGCTTGAGGCCATTGCGCACGCGGTTGATGCCTTCCACGCCGAGCGCGATATTGCCGGCGGTGGCGATTTCTTCGCGCAGATAGACAGTCCCCGTCAGCCGCGCCTCGTCGCCGGAGACCGCAACCTGCACTTCGGTTGCATCCACCAGGCCGGAGGCTGCCAGTTCGGTGGCGATCGCGTCTTCCTTGCGGGCGCTTTCCTGCCAGTCTTCGGTGTTTTCTACCGTGGTGCCGAAGAAAGCTGCTTTTTTCTGAACCATTGTCGCGTCCTTTCCTCTCTGTCGTTTTTCTGCTCACGTGAGGATAAAACGTATGGCGGCGGCGATTGTTCAATCTGTGGCGCGAACGCGGTTTTGGCGGGGCAGGCAAAACCGTCAAATATCGGCAGGCGCATTGTTAAAACGTCGTGTTTCGCCTAAATAGCGCCCCAGGACACGATAAGCATTTCAAAATCAGGATTACGCGGCATATGGCACGTCAGTTCATTTATCACATGGCAGGCCTCAACAAGGCCTATGGCAACAAGAAGGTACTCGAGAACATTCACCTGTCCTTCTACCCGGACGCCAAGATCGGCATTCTGGGGCCGAACGGTGCAGGTAAATCGACTGTTCTGAGGATCATGGCCGGGCTCGACAACGAGTATACCGGGGAGGCCTGGGTGGCAGAGGGCGCCACTGTCGGCTACCTGCCGCAGGAACCGGAGCTCAACCCGGAAAAGACGGTGATGGAAAACGCCATGGAAGGCGTTGCCGACAAGCAGGCCACCCTTGAGCGCTACAACGAACTGATGATGAACTATTCCGACGAGACGGCCGACGAGGCCGCCCAGCTTCAGGATATCATCGACAGCCAGAACCTCTGGGACCTCGAAAGCCAGGTCGAGATGGCCATGGAAGCGCTGCGCTGCCCGCCCGGTGATGCCAATGTCGTCAACCTTTCCGGCGGTGAGAAGCGCCGTGTCGCGCTTTGCCGCCTGTTGCTGTCGCAGCCCGATCTGCTGCTGCTCGACGAGCCGACCAACCATCTCGACGCCGAAACCATCGCCTGGCTTGAAAAGCACCTGCGCGAATATCCCGGCGCCGTGCTGATGATCACCCATGACCGCTACTTCCTCGACAATGTCACGGGCTGGATCCTCGAGCTCGACCGTGGTCGCGGCATTCCCTACGAGGGCAATTACACCGCCTATCTGCAGGCAAAGGCCAAGCGCATGGCCCAGGAAGGCCGCGAGGAGGCTGCCCGCCAGCGGGCGCTCACACGCGAGCAGGAGTGGATTTCATCCAATCCCAAGGCCCGCCAGACCAAGTCGAAGGCCCGTATTCGCGCCTATGACGATCTCGTCAAATCGGCGGCCGACCGTCGTCCGGGCGATGCCCAGATCGTGATCCCGACGGGCGAACGTCTGGGCCAGGTCGTGATCGAGACCGAAGGGCTGACCAAGGGCTATGGCGACCGTCTGCTGATCGACGATCTTACCTTCAAGCTGCCGCCCGGCGGCATTGTCGGCATCATCGGTCCGAACGGCGCCGGTAAATCGACGCTGTTCCGGATGATCACGGAGCAGGAAAAGCCGGACAGCGGCGAAATCCGCATCGGCGAGACGGTCGATCTCGGCTATGTCGACCAGAGCCGCGATTCGCTCGATCCGGACAAGACGGTCTGGGAAGAGATTTCCGGCGGCGTCGACGTGATCAAGCTCGGCAGCCACGAAGTCAACAGTCGCGCCTATTGCGGTTCGTTCAACTTCAAGGGCGGCGACCAGCAGCAGAAGGTCGGCACGCTTTCCGGCGGCCAGCGCAACCGCGTTCATCTCGCCAAGATGCTGAAATCCGGTTCCAACGTGCTGCTGCTCGACGAGCCCACCAACGACCTCGATACCGAGACGCTGGCAGCCCTTGAGGATGCGCTGGAAAACTTCGCTGGCTGCGCCGTGGTCATCTCCCATGACCGCATGTTCCTCGACCGCCTGGCCACCCACATCCTCGCCTTCGAGGGCGACAGTCACGTGGAATGGTTCGAAGGCAACTTCGCCGACTACGAAGCCGACAAGATCCGCCGCCTCGGCCCGGAAAGCGTCAACCCGAAGCGGGTGACCTACAAGCCGCTGACGCGGTAGACACTACGTTTGGGCGGCGAAACTTTGTCTTCGCCGCCTGTTCGGGTTCTAGACAAAGGCCCTTGCCAGCTTTTCCGTCATGCCGGTCTTGAGCCGGCATCAAGGGTTATCGCATATGGCTTTGCCGCACAGCCCCCAGGTCTTCTCGCCCCGGAGGGGAGGGATGTCGCGACAGCGACAGTGAAGGGGGGACTTATCCACGCGGACGCCCTCACGGATTGAAATGCTGCTTCACCCTCACTGCCCCTTTCGGGGCATCTCTCCCGCAGGCGGGAGAGAGTATTAGGAGCAAGATCCAAGGCCATCTGCGACAGCCCTCGAGAAAAGGGGGAGATGCGCCGCCCGCAAGCAGGCGTTGTCAACAAGTTAAGCCGAAGGCATCACCTCCGGTTCAGTTTACTGACAAGCCTATCCTTTTTACGGACGTCATCCTCGGGCTTGTCCCGAGGATCTAACCACCGCTCAGCGTAAGCGGCGTTGGCGGTCCGTAATAGATTGTTTTAAATTGACTTTTTGACCGATACGCTTGTCGCGTTCATGCGTGCTTAGACCCTCGGGACAAGCCCGAGGGTGACGAAGGAGAGCGGGGTGAGCTTTGTCCGCCGTCTTAGCCGGAGACATCGTCTCCGGCTTTTTCATTGCCTCACGTGCGCCCGTAGATCAAATCCCGGGCGATGTCTGTCGGCTGGTTGAGGCGGGCCTTGTAGATTTCGTAGTTTTCCATGATGCGCTGGACGTAGTTGCGCGTTTCCGGATAGGGGATCGATTCGATCCAGTCGATGACGAAATCGAGGTTTTTGCCGCGCGGATCGCCGAAACGATCGATCCATTGCGGCACGCGGGCGGGGCCGGCATTGTAGGCGACGAAGGTCAGGATGTAGGAGCCGTCGAAACGGTCGATCTGTTCGCCGAGATAATGCGCGCCAAGCGTTGCGTTATAGGCCGGGTCGTTGGTCAGCCGGCTTGCCGAATAGGACAGGCCGTGGCGGCTGGCCACACGGCGGGCGGTTGTCGGCAGAAGCTGCAGTAGGCCGCGCGCATCGGCGGGCGAAACGGCGCCCGGGTTGAAGGCGCTTTCCTGCCGCGCGATCGCATAGGCCAGCGCCATGCCGGAGCCGGAAATATTGGCGTCCGTCGGGATCACGCCGATGGGGAAGGCAAGGGCTGCGACATCCAGCCCGCGTCCATAGGCAATCTTGCCGATCTGAAGCGAAAGCGTGTGGCTGCGGTCCTGTTCGGCCTGATAGGCGAGGATCGCCAGTTCGCCGGGGCTGGTCAGCTGCTCGGCAAGGGCGCGGTAAAGCCTGTCGGCGCGCCAGCCGTGGCCAACCGATTGCAGCCGGTTGATCGCCTGAACGGCAGGGTTCTTCTGGAAATTGGAGCGGTCGGCGGGCGTCGGGCTCGGATAATCGACGTTAAACTGCGTCTGGCCGAGCTTCTGCAGCGCAAGCTGGCCGTAGAACGTGGTCGGGAACCGGCCGGCCTGACGGTAAAAATCGCGCGCATTGCCGGGGCCGCCGGCTTCTGCGGCGCGGCCCTGCCAGTAATAGGAGCGCGACGAGGAGATCGGCGTTGGCGAAATCGCGACGATATCGGCGAAATGGGCGGAGGCCGTGCGCCCGTCATTCAGCCCGCGCAGTGCCATCCAGCCGGCATGAAAAGCCGCGTCCAGCCTGTCGAGCCTGCCTTCCGGCATGGCCGCGGCGACGATCTGATAGGCCTGGCGCGGATTGCCTTCCTCATAGAAATGACGGCCGACAATGCGGCTTTCGTCCCACCACTGGTCGGGGTTGACGAGCGCGGCCTGATTACGCGGCGCCTTCTTCAACAGTGCGGCAGCCGTATCGTAACGGTTGTTCTGTCGGGCATTGCGGATCTGGATATAGAGAAAGCCAGGATCGCTGTGCCAGGAGGAATGCACGGCATTGATCAGGCTGTCGGAATTGGACTGCCGGCGGATAACGGCGGCCCAGGCGTTGTAGAAGGATTGCGCATTGCCGTATTCGGAGAAGCGCTTGGCCTGCGTCGCGCGGTCGCGATAAAGCAGGTAGACCATGCGCTGTTTGTGGTCTTCCCGCGTGAGGATCGAGCCGAAGGCGTTCAGAAATTCGTTTTCGGTCGCCGTGTCGAGCGCCCAGCCGGTCCATGCGCGCACAACGATATCGTGGGCTTTTTGGCGCTGGCCGGTCGCAAGCAGCGACTTGCCGAGCAGCAATGTGCCCTCGGAGGTGACCGGAAGCGTATTGCCGAAAGCGGCGACGACGGCGCTGGCTGACGGGTTTTCGTCGGCATAGGCCCGTTCGGAATGGGCCCTCAGTGCCGAAAGGCCGGGCCAGCCGCGCAGTTCCTGCTGCGCTTCGGCAATCTCGGAGGAGGGGACGCCCTTGTCGCCGGAAAGCGCAATGGCCCAACTCATGATCTGGTGGTCAAGCGAACCTTCCGGAAGGCGGTTGCGGTCGCGCAGTGCTGTCGAGACGTCGCTTTCCTTGAGCGCATCCAGACCGTGTTTCAGGATCGAACTCGAGGCGGGGTTTGCCACCGGCTGGGTGATGGCGCCGGTGATCTCCATCGAGGGGGTGATCGAAGGTGCGGCCGCCGGCCGGTCAGGCCGAGCAAAGGGAATGGGGGCGACGGAGGGAAATTCCTGCGCGGTGGCAAGCGCAATATCTGTCACGGCCACGGACGTGGCGAGCGAAAGCAACAACAGGGTTTTCTTCATTCGAGCGTCCCGGGGATCGAATTCAACAGCGCCTGAAACTATCGGTCTTCTCGGTTAAGATCGCCTTAACCCTGATGATTTTCAAGGGTGGCGGAAGACCCCTCCATCACCGAACGCAATGCTTGCAGTGCCCCATGTCCGGCATTATGGTGCGCTCGATTTTGAAACAGGAATGCGGCTTTAAAATGAACGCCGCCAGGAGATACTGCATGTTCAAGGGGTCCATTCCCGCTCTCGTCTCCCCGTTTACCGAAAGCGGCGCGCTGGACGAGGCGGGTTTTGTCGATCACATCAACTGGTTGATCGAGGCAGGCAGCCATGGGCTGGTGCCGGCCGGAACCACCGGTGAATCGCCGACGCTCAGCCATGACGAGCACCGGCGGGTTGTCGATCTCTGTGTGGAGGCTGCTGCCGGCCGCGTGCCGGTCATTGCCGGCGCCGGCTCCAACAATACGCGCGAAGCGATCGATCTGGCCCAGCATGCGGAAAAGGCCGGCGCCGATGCGGTGCTGGTGGTAACGCCCTATTACAACAAACCGACCCAGAAGGGGCTTTTCGCCCATTTTGCGGCGGTTGCCGAGGCGATCACGCTGCCGATCATCATCTACAACATTCCGCCGCGCTCGGTCATCGACATGCTGCCGGAAACCATGGGGCAGCTTGCAAAGACCTATTCCAATATCGTTGGCGTCAAGGATGCCACCGGCAAGCTGGAGCGTGTCTGCGAGCAGCGCATCTCCTGCGGGCCGGATTTCGTGCAGATTTCCGGTGAGGATGCCACCGCCCACGGTTTTGTCGCCGAAGGCGGCGTCGGCTGCATCTCGGTTACGGCCAATGTGGCGCCGAAGCTCTGTTCCGAGCTTCAGACCGCGCTTCTGGCGGGCGATTTCAAGACTGCGCTTTCCTGTCAGGACAGGCTGATGCCGCTGCACAAGGCATTGTTTCTTGAACCCGGCGTCAGCGGCACTAAGTATGCGCTGAAGAAAATCGGGCGGATGGGCGATACGGTGCGTCTGCCGCTGCTCGGCGTGGAGGAAAGAACGGCCAATGCCATCGACGCCGCTTTGCGGCATGCCGGCCTGATCGACTGATCGCGCGAAGCGCCGCTCAAGGAACGGAAAAAGACCATGGCTCCGAAAGGCAGCAAGGGCGGCGCATTCAAAACCGTCGCCGAAAACCGCAAGGCGCGGTTCAACTACGAGATTCTCGACACGTTCGAGGCGGGCCTGGTTCTGACCGGGACCGAGGTGAAGTCACTGCGCGAGGGTAAGTCGAATATCGCCGAATCCTACGCCTCCGACGAGGATGGCGAGATGTGGCTGATCAATTCGTATGTCCCTGAATACCTGCAGGGCAATCGCTTCAATCACGAGCCGCGCCGCCGCCGCAAGCTTCTGCTCAGCCGCCGGGAAATCAGCCGGTTGCGCTCGGCGGTCAACCGCGAGGGCATGACGCTGATCCCGCTAAAACTCTATTTCAACGAGCGCGGGCTGGCGAAACTGCAGATGGCTTTGGGCAAGGGCAAGAAGGCTCATGACAAGCGCGAGACGGTCAAGAAGCGCGACTGGAACCGGGAAAAGAGCAGGCTTTTGAAGCAACTCGGTTGATGCGGGCGGTCACCTTGATGTTGCGTTTGGTGTCCCACGCCCGCGGTCCGGTCACGGTGATGCGACCTTCCGGATTGCTTGTTCTGAAATCTGTCAGTCGTCGAAGTCGGAGGGAACGACCTCTGCGGCCCGCTCGCGTTGCGGGCGTTCGGACAGTTCGCGGCCGACCTGCGATCTCAGCGAGGCAAGATCGATGAAATGATCGGCCTGGCGGCGCAGGTCATCGGCAATCATCGGCGGCTGGGTTGCCATGGTCGAGACCACCGAAACCTTTCGGCCCTTGCGCTGCACCGCTTCAACGAGCGTGGTGAAGTCGCCGTCGCCGGAAAAAATGACCAGATGGTCGACGGTCGAACACTGTTCCATTGCGTCAATGGCCAGCTCGATATCCATGTTGCCCTTTATCTTCCGGCGTCCCATGGAGTCGGTGAATTCCTTGGCGGGCTTGGTGACAACCTTGTAGCCATTGTAATCCAGCCAGTCGATCAGCGGCCGGATTGAGGAATATTCCTGATCTTCGATCAGCGCGGTATAATAATAAGCACGCAGAAGGTAGGCCTTCTCGCTGAAGGTTTTCAGCAGCTTGCGGTAGTCTATGTCAAACCCCAGGCTTTTCGAGGCGGCATACAGGTTCGCTCCGTCTATAAAGAGCGCAATTTTTTCGCGCGGGTCAAACATGGAAAATATCCTTCACTAAAACCTGCTGAATTGCATGGCCCGAACCCAAGGCCGCGGTAAAAAATCTCGACAATATATACAGTCTAATGATTGGTGTGCCGGCTGGCCACCCATTATTGATTTAGACATGATTCGGCAATATTCAACCCACAGTTATTATGGTTGTCGGGAAATATCCTCATTGGTTCAAAACCATTGGGCGAGCTTGAAAATACGCTCTTGAATTCCGATTTATGAATCTCTATGAGATGCAATTCCACAGAAATCACCTAAAAGGACAGTCAATGGCACGTGTCACAGTTGAAGACTGTATCGACAAAGTTGACAACCGGTTCGATCTCGTATTGCTCGCCGGTCATCGTGCGCGTCTTATTTCCCAGGGCGCTCCGATAACTGTCGACCGCGACAATGACAAAAATCCCGTTGTCGCACTGCGTGAGATCGCTGACGAGACACTTTCGCCCGACGACCTCAAGGAAGACCTGATCCATTCCCTGCAGCGTCACGTCGAAGTGGACGAGCCTGAAGCGGAAACGACCCAGAGCGCTTCCTCGGAAGACGATGTCGGCGAGGAAACCGCAGACCGTCCCGATCAGCCCGAGGCCATTCCTTTCGACCAGATGTCGGAAGAAGAGCTTCGTGCCGGTATCGAGGGACTGGTTCCGCCGGAAAAAGGCGACGATTACTGATCGCATTTCAAGCGGGGCCTAGCGCCCCGCTATCCGTTTTCCTGTTTTTCTTGTCAGAACGGGCCGCGCCTGACCCGTATAAAGCCCGCCCGGGCCCGGTCTTTCAGTCATGATGCGGCAATACGAACTTGTTGAGCGGGTACAGAAATACAAGCCTGACGCCGATATTGCGTTGCTCAACAAGGCTTATGTCTATGCCATGCAGAAACATGGCCGGCAAAGGCGCGCCAGCGGCGACCCCTATATTTCGCATCCGCTTGAAGTGGCCGCGATCCTGACCGACCTGCATATGGACGAGTCGACGATCGCCGTTGCGCTGCTGCATGACACGATCGAGGATACATCGGCGACGCGCGCTGAAATCGATGCCTTTTTCGGCGACGAGATCGGTGCGCTGGTCGAGGGGCTTACCAAGATCAAGCGGCTCGACCTTGTGTCGCGCAAGGCCCAGCAGGCCGAAAATCTGCGCAAGCTTCTGCTTTCGGTGGCCGACGATGTCCGCGTGCTTCTGGTCAAGCTCGCCGACCGTCTGCACAATATGCGCACGCTCTATTACATGCGCCCCGACAAGCGTCGCCGTATTTCGGAAGAAACGATGGAAATCTATGCGCCGCTTGCCGGGCGCATGGGCATGCAGGACATGCGCGAGGAACTGGAAGACCTGTCTTTCCAGTATATCAATCCCGATGCCTACCAGACCATCAACGGCAAGCTGCAGGACCTTTCCGGCCAGAACGAAGCGCTGGTCAAGAGCATTGAAGATGAACTGAGGGCGCTGCTTCAGGCGCAGGGCCTTGAAGACGTCAAGGTCAAGGGCCGGCAGAAAAAGGCGTTTTCGATCTTCAACAAGATGCAGTCGAAATCGCTCTCCTTCGAGCAAATGTCCGATCTTTACGGTTTCCGCATCATCGTTGACGAGGTGGAGACGTGTTACCGCGCGCTCGGGCTGGTGCACACCACCTGGCGGATGGTGCCGGAGCGGTTCAAGGATTATATCTCCAACCCGAAGCAGAACGGCTATCAGTCGCTGCACACTACCATTATCGGGCCGATGCGGCAGCGTATCGAACTGCAGATCCGTACCAAGCACATGCACGAGGTCGCGGAATACGGTATCGCGGCGCATGCGCTCTACAAGGACGGCCGCACCGTCAAGGGGCAGGTCGATGACGAGGAAACCAGCGTCTTCTCCTGGTTCCGCAAGACCATCGAGGCGCTGGCGGAAGGCGACAGCCCCGAAGAATTCCTCGAGCACACCAAGCTCGAGCTGTTCCAGGATCAGGTGTTCTGCTTCACGCCCAAGGGCAAGCTGATTGCCCTGCCGAAGGACGCCACGCCGATCGACTTTGCCTATGCCGTGCACACCAATGTCGGCGACACCTGCGTGGGCGCCAAGGTGAACGGCCGGATGATGCCGCTGGTCACGCGGCTCAACAATGGCGATGAGGTGGAGATCATCCGCTCGGGCGTGCAGGTTCCGCCGCCGGCCTGGGAAGGGATCGTTGTCACCGGCAAGGCGCGCGCGGCCATCCGGCGTGCAACGCGCGCGGCGATCCGCAAACAGTATAGCGGCCTTGGTTACCGCATTCTGGAGCGCACGTTTGCCCGTTCCGGCAAGACGTTTTCGCGCGAAGTGCTTTCAACCGTGCTGCACCGGCTCGGCCAGACCGACGTCGAGGACGTGATTGCCGCCGTCGGGCGCAACGAACTGTCGTCAGGCGACGTGCTGCGCGCCGTCTTCCCCGACCACAAGGATGAGCGCGTTACCGTCAAGCCCAGCAGCGAGGAGGGCTGGGTCAGCCTTCCCAAAGGCGAGGGCATGGCCTTCAAGCTTCCCGAAACGGCCGAAGGCGAGCCGGCGCCGGGCAGTTTTCCCCTGCGTGGTCTCAATGCCGGCGCAACCGTGCGGTTTGCCCCGACAGGCGCTGTGCCCGGCGACCGCATCGTCGGCATTGCCGGCGATGATGGCAGTATCACCGTCTACCCGATCCAGTCTCCGGACCTGCAGCATTTCGATGACGAACCGGACCGCTGGATCGATATCCGCTGGGACATCGACTCCACCAACGACAAGCGCTTTCGCGCTCGGGTCGGCATCAGTGTGCTGAACGAGCCGGGAACGCTTGCCCGGATTACCGAGACGATCGCGACGCTGGGCGTGAATATCCGCACGATCCAGATGAAGGTCGTTGCCGAGGATTTCGCCGAGGTCACCATGGATATGGAAGTCTGGGACCTGCGCCAGCTGACGCAGACCCTGAACCAGCTTCAGGCGCTTGACTGCGTCGCCACCGTCAGCCGCCTGTTCGAATAGGCCGAAATTTCAAAAAAATTGGAACTTTCCACGTTTTTGCCGCGTCTTTCCCATAGCGTTTCTATCTGTCGCAGACAGATCTGACGCGGAAAGGTAGGTGCAAGATGCTGGACCGTCTGATGCGCTTCTTCAAGCGCTTTACCAGTCCAAAGGTTTCCGAGAAGGAAGTCGGGGGCGTCAAGCATGTGATCGACAATATCGACCATAGCTTCGATCCCAACCGTCCAACGCCCGAACGGCATTCGGGTGAGCAAAACCAGGGCTGACAAAACCGCCTGGTGGAGTTGACATCCGCAGGCGTACGCAGGAAGACAGGGGGTGGACGAACCCGTCGTTCATCTGCCGGTCAAACGCGCACTCGAATGCATCGGCCCTTGCAATCACCCCGTCGGATGTCAAAACTAGGCGATGCTTTTTAAGAGACGTTCCCAGGCAAATTATTGGCAGCGGTTTCGCGCCGCATTCTGGCCCAAAAAGGGCTTTTGGCGCGTGCCGGTCTACCTTTATCACCGCACGGTCCGCCTCCGGGCCACCCCGCATGCAATCGCCATGGGCATTGCCGCCGGTGTTGCGGTTTCATGGACGCCCTTTATCGGGGGGCATTTCGTCTCGGCCTTCGCGCTCGCCTTTCTGTTCGGCGGCAATTATGCCGCGGCAGCCCTTGGCACGGCATTCGGCAACCCGCTGACATTTCCCTTCATCTGGATTTCCACCTGGCGGTTCGGCAGTGCGCTTTTGGGCCGCAGTGCTGCCGAACGCGACCATATCAATCTCGTCGATCTCGTGCATCGCTTTGAACTGTCGGACCTCTGGCGGCCGCTGCTGGAGCCGATGGCCGTCGGTTCGATACTGCCCGCCTTACTGAGCGGACTGATGTTCTACGCGCTCACCTATTTTGCAGTGCAGTCGTTTCAGCAGCGGCGCCAGGCCATGCTCGCCGCGCGCGCCAACAAGCCGGACGGCAAGCAGACATCGGTCGCCGAAGGCACCAAGAGCTGATCGGGCAGGCCGTGTACGGAGAAAACAGATGATTGTCGGGCTGGGCAGCGATCTCATCGATATCAGGCGGATCGAACGCATGATCACGCGTTTCGGTGAACGGTTCACCGCGCGCTGTTTCACCGAAATCGAGCAGGAAAAGTCCGATCATCGCCGCAATCGCGCGGCATCCTACGCCAAACGGTTTGCGGCCAAGGAAGCCTGCGCAAAGGCGCTGGGCACCGGCATTGCCCGCGGCGTGTTCTGGCGGGATATGGGGGTGGTCAATCTGCCGGGCGGCAAGCCGACGATGGAGCTGACCGGCGTTGCGGCCGATCTTCTGGCGCAGATGATGCCGGAGGGTTGTGAGCCCCGTATCCATGTCACGATCACGGACGACTATCCATTGGCGCAGGCTTTCGTGATTATCGAAGCTGTGCAGTAACGGCATATTGGCTTAAAAACATTGCCTGATCCCGGTGAAGGGGCTAAAGCTCGGGCAAACGGACAGCCTGGGTGAAAGAAGGAAAGCACTGCGTGGCCGAAAAAGAAGAAAAGCAGGAAAGTTCGCTGTGGAGCAACGTCAAGGTTATTGTCCAGGCGTTGCTGCTGGCACTGGTGATCAAGACGTTTCTGTTCCAGCCCTTTACGATTCCCTCAGGCTCGATGATGCCGACGCTTCTTGTCGGTGACTACCTGTTCGTGAACAAGTTTTCCTACGGCTATTCGAAATATTCGCTGCCGTTTTCGCCCAACCTGTTCGAAGGCCGCATCTTCGGTTCCGATCCCGAGCGTGGCGATGTCGTGGTTTTCCGCTATCCGCCGAATCCGGAGGTTGACTACATCAAGCGCGTGATCGGCCTGCCGGGTGACCGCGTTCAGGTCAGGGACGATATCCTGTACCTGAACGGCGAACCGGTTCCGCGCACGTCCGATGGCACCTTCACCTCCGACTATCGCAGGGACCCCGGCCGCAATATTCCGGTGTTTCGCGAAACCCTGCCGGACGGCGTCAGCTACGACACGCTCGATGAGCTTCGCAATTCGCCGGGCGACAATACTCGCGAATTCATCGTCCCCGAAGGCCATTATTTCATGATGGGCGACAACCGCGACAATTCGCTCGACAGCCGCTTCGATGTCGGCTTCGTTCCGGCGGAAAATCTCGTTGGCCGTGCCAGCCTGATCTTCTTCTCGCTCGGCAACGACACGTCGTTTGCCGAAATCTGGAAGTGGCCGTTCAACATGCGCTGGGACCGCGTGTTCAAGGTTATCGGTGGCTGAATGGCAGCGCATGGTGCACAGCAGGAAGAAGCGGGACGACTGGCCGCGCTGATCGGGTTCGAGTTTTCCGACACCGAGCGTCTCGGCAGGGCCCTGACCCATTCCAGCGCACGCAACGGCAAGGACGGCAATTACGAACGTCTCGAGTTTCTGGGCGACCGGGTGCTGGGCCTTGTGATTGCGGAGAACCTGTTTACCCTGTTTCCAACGGCAAGCGAGGGCGAGCTTTCCGTTCGTCTCAACCAGCTTGTGAGTGCGGAAGCCTGCGCGCGCGTTGCCGATAATCTCGGTCTTCATCGCTTCATCAAGACCGGACAGGACGTGAAGAAGCTGACGGGAAAGCGGGTTCTCAGCATTCGTGCCGACGTGGTCGAAAGCGTGATTGCCGCGATCTATCTGGAGGGCGGTCTGGCGCCGGCCCGGCGTTTCATCGAGACCCACTGGAAACCGCTTTTTGCCGACGGCGTGACGCTGAGGCGCGATGCCAAGACCGAGTTGCAGGAATGGGCGCATGCCAATCATGGCGAAACGCCGGTCTATCATGTCGAAGACCGCTCGGGGCCTGATCACGAACCGCGTTTTACGGTCAAGGTGACGGTCAAGGGCGTGGCGCCGGAGATCGGCGTCGACCGGTCGAAGCGGGCTGCCGAACAGGTGGCGGCGACCAGGCTTCTTGAACGTGAAGGTGTCTGGACGCCCGCGGACTGATGCGCTTTCGTTCATGCGCCGATTTCGTTCAGCGTAGCAGTATATTGAAATCAAACAATGTTTAACGGTTTCGGCGCTGGCCGGCCGCAGGAGAAACAGATGACCGAGACTGAATCTGCAGGTGGTGGAGAAGCCGTTGCGACCCGCTCGGGCTTTGTCGCCCTGATCGGTCCGACAAACGCCGGCAAGTCCACTCTGGTCAACCGTCTCGTCGGCGCCAAGGTCTCGATTGTCAGCCACAAGGTCCAGACCACCCGCGCCATGCTGCGCGGCATTGCGATCCATGACCACACCCAGATCGTGTTCATGGATACGCCCGGCATCTTCAAACCGCGCCGCAGGCTGGACCGCGCCATGGTGACGGCGGCCTGGAGCGGCGCCCGCGATGCCGATCTGATCATGCTGCTTGTCGATGCCGAGCGCGGGCTGAAGGGCGATGCCGAAGCCATTCTGGAAGGGCTGAAGGAGGTTCGGCAGCCGAAAATCCTGGTGCTGAACAAGATTGACCGTGTGCGCCACGAGGACTTGCTGGCGCTGGCCGCTGCCGCCAATGCCGTGATCGCCTTCGACCGGACCTACATGATCTCCGCCACCAACGGTTCGGGCTGTGACGATCTGATGGACGATCTTGCAAAGACCCTGCCGGAAGGGCCGTGGTATTATCCCGAAGACCAGATCTCCGACCTTCCCATGCGCCAGCTGGCGGCGGAAATCACCCGCGAAAAACTGTTTTTGCGGCTGCATCAGGAACTGCCGTATTCCGCTCATGTCGAGACCGAGAAGTGGGAGGAACGCAAGGACGGATCGGTCAGGATCGAGCAGGTGATCTATCTGGAGCGCGACAGCCAGAAGAAAATTGCGCTCGGCAAGGGCGGCGAGGCAATCAAGTCGATTTCCATGGCCGCGCGCAAGGAACTTGCCGAAATCCTCGACCAGAATGTTCATCTGTTCCTGTTCGTGAAGGTGCGCGAGAACTGGGGCGACGACCCGGAGCGCTATCGCGAAATGGGGCTCGACTACTCGAAATAACCGAACGGGACGGGACCGATGGAGTGGCATGACGAAGGCATAGTTCTGGGGATGCGCCGCCATGGCGAGACCAGTGCGATTGCCGAAGTCATGACCCTTGCGCACGGCCGTCACCTGGGGCTGGTGCGCGGCGGCCGTTCCCGTGCGCTCAGGCCGGTTTTGCAGCCCGGCAACCGGGTTGCGCTGACATGGCGCGCGCGGCTTTCCGAACATCTCGGCGAATTCCGGGTGGAGCCGCTCAGTCAGCGGGCCGGGCTCCTGATGCAGTCAGCCACGGCGCTTCACGGCATGCGGGCCATGGCGGCGCTGCTGCGCCTTTTGCCGGAACGCGATCCGCACCGGCACCTTTGCGACGCCGTCGAGGTGATCATTGCACATCTGGAAGACCCGGCGACGGCGGGCGAGCTGTTTGTACGCTTCGAGCTGGCGCTTCTCAACGAGCTCGGATTCGGGCTCGATCTGGCGCGCTGTGCGGCAAACGGTTCGGCGGTCAATCTCGTTTATGTTTCACCGAAATCGGGCAGGGCGGTCTCAAAGGAGGCCGGTGCCCCCTATGCCGACCGGATGCTGGCGCTGCCGGATTTTCTGCGCGCCGACCTCAACGAGGCGGCCGATCGCCCGGGCCTTGCAGCCGGGTTTCGCCTGACCGGTTTCTTTCTCGACCGGCACGTCTACGAGCCGCGCGGGATCAAGCCGGACAGCGCCCGTGAAAGCTTCATCACCGCCACCCTGAAGGCGCTGGAAAAACAGCAGACGGCCTGAATTGTCAGCCCCGCCGTTTTTTCAACGGCCAGGGTTCGTCGCGCTCGCCCGTGATTTCCACCGTATCGCCGACCTGCAGCATGCCTTCACCGTGCGGCACGGCGTTCCAGCCGAACAGCGGTCCCGGTACGCGACGGTCGCCAGACATGTGCTGCCGGCCCAGCGCAGGCAACGGGTTCGCGCCGCCGCGCGCACCGGTCATCTGGTCCTGGGTCGTCATGATGCAGCGCGAACAGGGTTTTACGAAATCGATCGGTATCCCGGCGACCGTGATGCCCGTCCAGCCGTCCTCGGCCCAGGGGTCTTCACAGTCGAGAACGATATTCGGGCGGAAACGCTCCATGCCGACCGTTGCAGCACCCTGGGCCGCCAGATCGGCATTCAGTGCTGCAAGCGAGCCCGTGGTGGTCACCAGAAGCTGAAAACCATCGGCAAAGGAAACCGGCGTATCGGTTTCAATCCAGTCGCGGCTGGCGATCCGGTTCGCCTGCCGGTCAAAGAAGGCCAGACGCACCGGACGTTCAAGCCAGCTGGAAAGCGTTTCATTCACGCTCGCCGCCGTGCCGGCGGCATTGACTGTGTCCTTCCAGACGGTGACGTCGAAGCGCCCCGTGCTGTGCGGGGCCGCAAAAAGCGTCTCTGCGCCGTCCATTTCGATTTCCAGCCCCTGATCGGACGGCCGCACCGAAAGTCGGGCAAGGGCCGGTAATTCGCGCTGGGTGATGAAATGGCCGTCGGGATCGGTGATCACGGCGATCCTGTCGCCCTGAAGGCCTGAAAAACCGCATTGCCGCTTAGAAAGGGCGATCCCGCGCGCACTTTTGAGCGGATAGATGTTGAGGGCGGCGATTTTCATGGTGAGCTCCGGGAGGATATCGATAAAAAGATACCGGCGCGAGGCCGGCATCTTCGATAAATCCTTAGCTCTTTTCCGCTGGCTTGTCAGCGGTTTCGTCGGTCTTTTCGAGCGGTTTGTCATCCGCGTCCAGCGAGGAAAGCGTGACCTGCGGGAAGGGGATGGAAATGCCGGCTTCGTCAAAGGCCAGCTTGGCGTCGCGGGTCATGACATGGGTGGTCTTCCACCAGACGGCGCCGGGCGTCCAGTAGCGCATGGCGACGACAACGGCGCTGTCGCCGAGTTCCTTTACGAAGGCGTAGGGTTCCGGATCGGCAAGCACGTTTTCGTTGTTTTTGGCCAGATCCATCAGGATGTCGATGGCCTGCCTGAGGTCGTCATCATAGCCGATGCCGATGGCCAGTTCGTGCATGCGCTCGCTGACGCGCGAATAATTGGTGATCGAGACATTCCAGAGCGTGGAGTTCGGCGCCAGGCGGAACAGGCCGTCGAGCGTCTTTAATTCGGTCGCAAACAGGCCGACTTCCTGCACCGTGCCGTCAATCGAACCGGTGCTGATATATTCGCCGACGCGGAAGGGACGTAGCACAAGAAGCATGATCCCGGCCGCGATATTCTGTAGTGTGCCCTGCAGGGCGAGACCAATTGCCAGACCGGCAGCACCAAGAGCGGCAAGAATGGAGGCCGTCTGCACGCCAAACTGGCCAAGCACCATGATGATGACGATGGTCAGAACGCCATAGCGTGCGATATTGCCGAAGAAACCGGCAAGCGTGCGGTCGACATTATCGAACTTCAAAAACGCATTCTTGATCGACCGCTGCACGATGGCAGCCACGATCCAGCCGACGATCAGAAGGATGATCGCGCCGAGGACCGAAAATGTGTAGGTGATCACCATCGCCCATATTGCGTTGGCGAAATCGCCGGACGCCTTGAACATGTCGCCGACCTGTTGCTCTATATTATCCATTGAAAATGCCTTGTCTTCGGAAATCGGAAGTGTGTTTTTTGCCTAGCTAGGGCGTTTTCAGCGTAAGTCCATGCTACGAAAACTTCATAGTTGGTGCAACTTTGCACGTGTCGTCGCACATTCACTCGGGGTCGAGCACGAAAGGAAGGTTCAATTGGCATTCGCGGCCGCGGCCGATTGCCTTGACTGCCTCGATTAGGCGACCTTTCCGGCCGAGCACCTCATCACCTAGAAGAATGAGGCGGGCATTCGGTGTCGCGAAGGGCGACACTGTTCTGAGTGTTTGTGTCAGCGCGAAATCGTCCAGTTCCGGCTTGAGCGCCAGTGCCGCGATCAGAGCGCCGGCTGGTGAACGCGAAACGCCCATCCAGCAATGGATCAGCAGCGGCCCGTCACAGCGACGAACAAAACGGATGATCTGCTCGATATGCGAAGCCTCCGGAGCGACCAGGTTTCCGGTTCCGGCAAAGGCAATGTCGTTCATGCGCAAGGTCAGATGACGGCGCGGTTCGATCATGCCGGGCCGGGCGAAATCGTGACCATTGGCCATCAGCGACAGCATGTGGCGGCAGTCGTGGCGGGCAGCCATTTCGCCGATGCGCGCAAGCGGGCTGACGACAATTTTTGCGGTCATCCGCTGTTCCGTTTTGCAGGCGCGGGCGTGCTGGCGCGCTCGTTCTCGATTTCCGAAAAGCGGGCGAGAAAGCGGGTCTGTGCGTCCGTGGTTGCCATCGGCTCGACGGTCAGCATCTCGATCGACACACCGTTCGGCTCGCCGAAGAAGCGTTTTGCTTCGGCATGCGAGAAGCCGGCCAGCGTGATCGCCTCGAAATAGGCTGCGATACGGTCGGCCGCCTTGATCCTGGATTTCAGGGTGCGGGAGGGGTGCGGCGGCAGGCCGAAGCGCAGGTGGACAGCGGCCTCAAGCCGCTTTTCCACGCTCTTGTAACCGCCGCCGACCACCGCCTTGAACGGCGAGATCATGTCGCCGATCACATATTCCGGCGCGTCGTGCAGAAGCGCCATCTGACAGTCTTCCGGGCTTGCCTTGTAGCAGTGCATGAAAATGGTCTCGACCACGAGACTGTGCTGGGCGACGGAATAGGCGTGGGCGCCGACCGTCTGCCCGTTCCAGCGGGCAACCCGGGCAAGGCCGTGGGCAATGTCGGAAATCTCGACATCGAGCGGGGAGGGGTCGAGCAGGTCGAGGCGACGGCCAGAGAGCATGCGCTGCCAGGCGCGGACATCGGTCTTGGCCATGGTCAGTCGGTCTCCGTGCCTGAGGCTTCCAGCGTCACACCGCTCCATGCGTAAGGTGTCACGCTGACCGGCGCGCCGTTGACGCTGACATCGCCGCTGGCGGCCGCGATACGGTCCACGCGGACGATTGCCATGGCCTTGCCGTCACTGACAGAACAGATCGTGCCGGCGATCTTGCCGCCTGCCTGCACCGCGCCGTCGTCTGCTGTAAACGGCTCGGCGGCTGCAAGCTGCACAAGCCTGCGGCGGGCCATGCCGCGGTGATGCATGCGCGAAACCACTTCCTGGCCGACATAGCAGCCCTTGCGGAAGTTCAGCCCGCCATTGCTGTCATAGAGGATATCGTGCGGGAAAACGTCCTGCGTGGCATAATCGGCATGCAGTTCCGCCACGCCCGCTTCAATGCGCAGTTTTGTATATGTTTCAGGGTCTTGTGCGGCGTCATTATACCGGCCGGGCAGGCGCATCAGGGGCATGTCGGCAAGCGCGAAACGTCTGTCCGGCACGGCCCCTTCGGGGGCCGCGGTGTCGCCATAAAAGAGGGTGGCGCCATCATGTTCTGGCGTTGCGATGGTGACCTTGGCGCGCAGCTTGTAAAGCATCAGCCGCTTTGCCAGCGCTGACTGGTCGTCCGCATGGGTTTCGATCAGAAAGCCGTCCGGGCTGCGGGAGATCAGGAAATCGAACATGATCTTGCCCTGCGGCGTCAAAAGCGCGCCGGGCCAGGCTTCGCCTGCAGGTAACCCCTCGATGTTCGTGGTTACCAGGTTTTGCAGAAACGTTTCGGCGTCCTCACCCGCAAGCGTGATGAAGGCCCTGTCCGGAAGGTGGATCGATGCCATGTTCGTCCCTTTCATGCACGCCGCGCGCGCTGATCGAATCGCGATCCGATTTGTCACGCGGTCGGCGGCATTCGTCAATGCGGGAAGGAAAATCCCGGGGCGGGCGTCATAACGGCCGCAGGGGCAAAGCTACTGCAGGATGCGATCGGGTGAAAACTCACCGGCCAGCATGCGCTCGCGCAGCGATTCCAGCATCGCTTCAGCGCCTTCCTCGCCAATCATCCGCACGGTCTCGCGCATGGCCAGCGCCAGCGCCGCATCGGCAATGATCTCGGGTTCGATGCCATCGGCAACACCATCGGCCCATGCTTCGTTCTGGTACTCGAGAGCCGCCTGCATCTTTTCCCGCACGATCATATCGTCGATTTCATTGGCATTCGGCTTCATCTGAGTTCCTTGCTGGCTTCTCGTTCTTGGCTGTTCCGGGGCTATCGTAACAAGTTTTTATGCAGTCTGTCAGCGCCGCTGACATAAAAAGTCAACAGCCGGTTAACAGACGGGCCAAGTGCTTTGCGTGACAGCGCGAATGTGTCGCTTCGGTCACACTTTCAAGCCGTCTAGATCATCGGGTGGTTAATCTGAACCGCCCGATGCTCTAACCGAGCTTTTCGGCGCATTCGAGAACGCTTGTCGGCACATTCATGGTCCGAATTTCGCCAAGCGCATACCAGCCGAGGTCATCGGCGTCATCTGCGGCCACGGCCACGACGTCGTCTTCCACGTCGGCGAGAAACACGCTCAGCCGGTAGAAGCTGGTGATCTGTCCGCTGTCATCCCTGTCTATCAGATCATATACGGCAAAGAGATCGGCCCGGTTTGCAGCAAGTCCGGTTTCCTCGGCAAGTTCGCGGATGGCGGCTTGTTCGGCGGTTTCGCCGGCTTCGGCCTTGCCGCCGGGAAAGGCATACATTGCCTGTGCGGGCGGATTTGCCCGGCGCACGAGCAGGAATTTTCCGCCGCGACGGACGATCACGGAGGAGGCGGGCTTGGGTGAAACGGACATTGGGTTCCTTCCGGCATGCTCATCAGGCCCGCGGGGGGCAGCGGGCCTTGTCATTCATCGCGCAAGATGAAATCTATGGGTAATGTGCGGACGTTTCGGCCTGATAACAACCCCTGATGCAACGGCGGAAGCCTTCGATCTGACGGCGATCGATTCATTTCCGCCGCGCTACAATATTGCGCCCTCGCAGCCGATCCTGATGGTGATCAACGCCTCGGAACTGACCGGCGGCGGTGAGGGGCGGGTAGCCATGCTGGCGCGCTGGGGCCTGATTCCGGCCTGGGTGAAGGATGGTCGCGACTTTCCGCTGCTGTTCAATGCCCGCTCGGAAAGCGCTGCGGAAAAACCGGCCTTTCGCGGCGCCATGCGTCATTTCAGGGCTCTGGTGCCGGCAAGCGGCTTTTTCGAATGGCGCAGGACCGGCGGCAAGGACACGGCGCAGCCTTACTGGATCCGTCCGCGTCATGGTGGGCTGATTGCCCTTGCCGGGCTGATGTCGCCCTGGCAGGGCGCCGACGGAACCGAACTTGATACCGGAACCATCCTGACCACGGCTGCAAGCGGCGTGGTCGCGAAACTGCACGAGCGGTCGCCCGTGGTCATCATGCCCGATGATTTCGAGCGCTGGCTCGATTGCCGCACCCTTGAGCCGCGTCATGTCGCCGATCTGCTGCGGCCGCCGCCTGACGATTTCTTCGAGGCCTTTCCGGTTTCAAAGGCCGTCAGCAATGCCCGCAATCTCGGTGCGGACCTGATCGCGCCGATCGGTCCGGCGCTTTTGCCGGACGCGCCTGAAGCAGGATCGGATGAGCAGATGGACCTTTTCTGAGGTCCATCTGCTCAGATATCGAGGTCGAGGCGGTTCTTGCGCGGATGTTCGGGGTCGTCCTCGTCATCCACATCATCATCCTCTTCCATCACCAGCGTGCCGTATTTGGAGTGCCAGGCGCGCGCACCCAGCGGAAGGGCTGCCAGGTAAAGGGCAGAGCCTGCAATCATCACATGCCATGTATAGGCAACGAGCAGGGCGACGGAGAGCACCGCAAGCAGCATCATCGGCAGCGCGAATTCGCGGCGGACATTGAGGCCGAGGCTCTTTCCCGACCAGACCGGCAGGCGGCTGATCAGCAGAAAGCCGATGAGGACGGTATAAAGCGAGCAGGCAAGCGCGATGCCGCGGTTCGACTGCATGCCGAGAAAGCCGAGATAGACCGGCAACAGCACGATGATGGCGCCGGCCGGCGCAGGCACGCCGACGAAATACTCACCCTGCCAGCTTGCCTTGCGCTTGCGGTCGGCCATCACGTTGAAGCGCGCCAGCCGAAGGGCTGCGGCAATGGCATAAAGCAGGGCGGCAATCCAGCCGGGCGTGCCGGCATCGTCCAGCAGGTAGATGTAGGAAACCAGCGCCGGGGCGATGCCGAAATTGACGATGTCGGCCAGCGAATCCATCTGCTCGCCGAATTTCGACGACGCCTTCAAAAGGCGCGCCAGTCTGCCGTCGACGCCGTCCAGAAACGCGGCGATCAGCAGCATCATCACGGCTTCGGGAAACTTTCCCTCGATTGCCTGCCGGATGCCGGAAAGCCCGGCGCAGATGGCAAGCACCGTGACCAGATTGGGGATGATCAGGCGAAGCGGAATTTCCCTTAAGCGCGGTCCGCGCCCGGATTGATCCGGGGCGGGTTTCGGTCGCGTTGAAAGCGGCGTTTCGTTATCACTGTCGGCCATCAGATCCGCCGTCCGGCAACGGGCAGTTCGAAATCACCGAAAACAGCCAGCACGGTCTCACCGGCCGTCGCCGTCTGGCCGACGGCAACCCGCGGCGTGGTGCCGGCGGGCAGATAGACGTCGAGCCTGGAGCCGAAACGGATCAGGCCGAAGCGCTCGCCCGCGTCAACGACATCGCCGTTTTCCGCAAAGCAGACGATCCGGCGGGCGACGAGACCGGCGATCTGGACAACGCCAATGGCGCCGTGGGCGGTGTCGAGCACCACGCCGTTGCGTTCGTTGTCTTCGCTCGCCTTGTCGAGTTCGGCATTGAAGAACTTGCCCGGCCGGTAATGGATGCCGCGAACCGTGCCCGCCATCGGCGCGCGGTTCACATGGCAGTTGAACACGTTCATGAACACGCAGATCCTGAGCATCGGTTCGCTTCCCAGGCCCATTTCCTGCGGCGGAATTTCCTCGCTGATGGAGGAAACGCGGCCATCGGCGGGGCTGATGACGATGTCGTCATCCTGGGGAACGACGCGTTCGGGATCGCGGAAGAAATAGGCGCACCAGAGTGTGGCAAAAAGGCCGATCCAGAACAGCGGATCGGCGATCCAGCCGAGAATGAGCGTTGCGACAAGGAAGATCGCGATGAAGGGATAACCCTCCTTGTGGATGGGCACCATGGCCTTCCTGATCGAATCGAAAACGGTCATATGGTTATCGGGCTCCCGGGGCTGCTTGTGTTCCGCCGCCAATATGTTTGACGTTTGAAAACCTTACAGGTTCCAATGTGAGTTGAAAATGATTCTCCGGCCGCAGCGGCATTTGCCTCAATTGGCCGGATCGAGCCGCATGATCACGCCCATATCGTCGCTTTCGCGGACCTCGCGCAGATGCTCCTCGGCAAGGGTGGCTTCGCGCTGGCGTTCCCACATCTGTGCATAAAGCCCGTTTTGGGCCAGCAGATCGCCATGGGTGCCGCGCTCGGCGATCTCGCCGCGCTTGAGCACGATAATCTCGTCGGCGCCGATGACGGTGGAAAGCCGGTGGGCAATGACGACCGTCGTGCGGTTTTTCGAAACCACGTCGAGGGCGGCCTGGATTTCCCGCTCGGTCTGGGTATCGAGCGCCGATGTCGCCTCGTCGAGAAGGAGGATCGGCGGCGCTTTCAGGATGGTGCGGGCAATGGCGACGCGCTGTTTTTCGCCACCCGACAGCTTCAGCCCGCGTTCGCCGACCTGGGTGTCGAAACCTTCGGGAAGCTGACGGATGAAGTCTCCGACCTGTGCCAGTTCCGCTGCCGCGTTGACCTCTTCGTCGGTCGCCGATGTCCGACCATAGCGGATGTTGTAGGCGATCGTGTCGTTGAACAGCACGGTATCCTGCGGCACCATGCCGATGGCTTCCCTGAGGCTGTGCTGGCGCACCTCACGCAGATCCTGCCCGTCAATGGTGATCGCGCCCTCATTGACATCGTAGAAGCGGAACAGCAGACGGGAAATCGTCGACTTGCCCGCACCGGTCGGCCCGACGATGGCAACCGTCTTGCCGGCGGGCACTTCGAAGGAAATCCCCTTCAGGATCGGCCGCGCCGGGTCATAGGCGAAGTGCACGTCCTTGAAGGCTATCGCGCCCTGGCGGATCTGCAGGTCCTCGGCATCGGGCTTGTCGGTGATTTCCGGATCGACTTCGAGGATGTTGAACATTTCCTCGATATCGGTCAGCCCCTGACGGATTTCGCGATAGACCGAACCGATGAAATTCAGCGGAATGGCGAGCTGGATCAGCATGGCATTGACGAACACGAAATCGCCGATCGTCTGCGTGCCGTTTTTGACGGCAAGCGCCGACAGCACCATCATCAGCGTCATGCCGGCGCCGAAGATCAGGCCCTGACCGAAGTTCAGCCAGCCAAGCGAGGTCCAGATGCGCGTTGCTGCGACCTCGTACTTGGCCATAGAACTGTCGTAGCGACAGGCTTCCATGTCTTCATTGCCGAAATATTTGACGGTTTCGTAGTTCAGCAGCGAGTCGATTGCCTTGGTGTTGGCATCGGTGTCGCTGTCATTCATCTCGCGGCGAATGGCGATGCGCCAGTCGCTGGCCTTGATCGTGAACCAGACATAAAGCACGACGGTGACGGCCGTAATCGCCAGATAGTCGAAGCCATAACCCCACCAGAAGATGATGGCGACCAGCAGGAATTCCAGCACCGTCGGCAGGGTGGCCAGGATCGTGAAACGCACAATCGTCTCGATGCCCTTGGTGCCGCGCTCGATGATGCGCGAAAGACCGCCGGTCTTGCGCGAAAGGTGAAAGCGCAGCGCCAGCTGGTGCATATGCACGAAGACCCGGTAGGCCAGCTGGCGCACGGCATATTGGCCTACGCTGGCAAACAGTGCGTCGCGCAGCTGGTTGAAGCCGAGCTGGCCGATGCGCGCCAGATTGTAGAACAACACCAGCGTGACTGCGCCAAACAGGAAGGCCGGCAGAATTGTGTTGATCTCGAGTTCGCCCGTCAGCGCATTGGTGACCCATTTGAAGGAGTAGGGCACGAGCAGAAGTATGAGCTTGGCGATAACCAGCGCGATTGTCGCGTAGACAACACGCCGCTTGAGGTCCGGGCGGGCCGATGGCCAGATATACGGCCACAGGTTGATGATTGTGTGAAACGGATTGGCGGAATCCGCTGATACGGTTCTCTGGCCTTCTGCCATGATCATCCTTCGGCTCAAGGCCGATCGGCCGAGCCATTGTAAATGTGTTCAGGGTCGGGAAAACAACGCAAGACGCGCGGCTTTGGATCGCCAGATAAGGCTGATTGCAGCCGATTGCAATGGCGAGGGGCCGTGTGGCAGCCCCTCACACCTTACCGGTCCTCCGGCGGAAGCTGATATTCCGGTCCCACCGGCATGCCTTCCAGCAGGCGGCGGTGGATGGTTTCCGCCTCGCTGTCGGGCAGCGGCTGGCCGGGCAGCGAGAAGACCTGACCCGGCAAGATGAGGTCCGGATTGAGGATCTGGGTCTCGTTGGCAAGGTAGATCGTGGTGTAGCGCACGCCGCGTCCGTAGACCCGGCGCGAAATCCGCCAGAGATTGTCGCCGCGGCGGATGATGACGGCATTGTCGCTGCCCTGAAGCTGCGGTTGCGTGAATGTCTGCGTTCCGTCGGTCTGTGCTGCGCTGGTGCCGGCGCTGTCGGCGGAAACCGCGGCAATCTGGTCGCCCGGCGGCCGGTCGAACGGCACGATTGCACGGGCGATCACCCGATTGTTTTCGTCCAGCATGTCGACCCGGATGGTGTGAACGCCGACCGAAACGTCAGTCTCCGCCTCAAGCACATAATTTCCATCAGTGTTGACAGCGCCATCGCTGAGAAATGCGTCATCGATATAGCCGCGAATGATCGCGTCCGGCGCGCCTTCGCCGGCAATGAACAGCATATTGTCCTCAATCTCCACGGCCTTGATGCTGACGGTCGCATCGACGGGCTCGCGGTCGGCTGCAGGCTCCTGTTCCGTCGTTTTCTGCGCGCCGTTGCCTTCGCCGGACGTTTCAACGTTGACGGCCGGCAAGTCGGTGTCCTGTCGGTCATCGTCGGATGTTTCGCCGGAGACGTTGCCCTGACTTCCGGCGCCGGTCGCAGTGGCTTCTTCGTCTTCGCCGGACGTCGGTGTCGTGGCCACGAGCGTATCGTCGGGAAGCGAAGATTGCAGTTCCGGCGCGGAGATGATTTCCGAAGCCTTGCCGGGTTCGGTGATTAGCGCCAGAAGCTCGCCGCTGTCATCTTCCGGGATCGAGACCGTTGCCGTTTGCTGCGAACGCGCGCTGCGTCCGTCGGGCATGGTGACGTTGAGATAGAGCAGGTGGTCGCCCGGTGTCAGCGGCGTTTCCACAATGGCGACGAAATCGCCGGTGTCGGTGACTTCGGAGGAGGCGAGAACAGTGTCGTCTTCCTTGACGTCGAGAACGCCGAGCGGTTCGGCAGCACCCGCAATCACGGCGGTGCCGTCGGGTTCCACGCGCAACACATCGAATGTCGGGATGCGCAGTTGCGCGGCTTGCTGGTTCTCGTCGTCTGCGCCGTCTGCGGTCGTGCCTGCGCTTTCGGCGGTATCCTGCTGATGGTCGGGTTCGGGAGCAGCACTTTCGGTCGTCTGCGTTGCCGGTGCGCTATCCTGCCGCTCGGCGACGTCGCCATCCTTGTCGCGCAGCATGAAGTAGGCGCCGGCCGCAACGAGCACGAGGATAATTACCGCAATGATGACACGTGTGTTGTTCTTGTTCATTCGTCACTCCAGACACGGCGCCATGCCCATGGTGCCGGTTCCCTGAAAACGCTAGTCATAGTGAGGTTTATACACAAGTCTTCATTCGCACTTGCGGGAAACCGTGAACAGGGTAAACGCCCGATTGTGATCGATTTGCAATCAACTTGACCGGCAATGGCCAAATGAGGTTCAGTAAACCCATGAACAGCGAACATGATACGATTCGATCCATCTGTGTATATTGCGGGTCCAGACCGGGCGGCGAGGCGAGCTATATGGCCGCCGGCAAGACGCTGGGCACTGCAATCGCGAAAGCCGGTTACCGCCTCGTCTATGGCGGCGGAACCAAGGGCATTATGGGGGCCGTTGCCGAGGGCATGCTCGAAAATGACGGCCATGTGGTCGGCATCATCCCCGAATTCCTTGTCGATATGGAGGCAACCCGCCATCAGCTGGAAGCGCTCGACGAACTGATGATCACGCCGGACATGCATGTGCGCAAGCATACCATGTTCGAACGCGCCGATGCATTCGTTGCCCTGCCGGGCGGTATCGGCACGCTCGAGGAAATCGTCGAGATCATGACTTGGGCCCAGCTCGGCCGCCACTCCAAGCCGATGATCTTCGGCAATGTCGATGGTTTCTGGAACCCGATGATCCAGTTGCTCGACCATATGAGCGAGCAGGGCTTTCTGCACACCAGCCATCAGGTGCGTCCGCGCCTCATCGACGATGTCAATGAAATCGTGCCGACGATCGAGGCCCTGTGGTCCGAGCGCGACAGCGACGACGAAGGCGAAAAGCACATCATCAGCCGGCTCTGATTCGCCTGATTGCCGGTTGCCGGGCCTTCCGGTAACCGCCTGGCTCAGTCGTTGCCGGCCGCCTCGTTCAGGCGTTCGATATCGGGCACGGTGACGTGGCGGTTGTTTTCCACCAGAATCACCTTTTCCTTGCGCAGCTTGGTCATCTGACGGCTGACCGTTTCGATGGTCAGGCCGAGGAAGTCGGCAATGTCGGCGCGCGACAGCGGCAGATCGAAAGTGCAGCCGTCATCGGCTTCCGGATCGATATGGGTGGCGATCAGATGCAGGAAGGAGGCGACCTTCTCGCGCGCGGTCTTGCGTCCGAGCGTCAGCATCCAGTCACGCGCCTCGTCGAGTTCCTTCAGCGACTGGTCGTAGAGCTTGTGTTCCAGCCCGGGCGTGTCGGCGATCATCCGTTCGACGGCGGCGCGCGGAAAGGCGCAGATCTCGGTTGTCGTGGCAGCCTCGGCCGTCAGCGAGCTTTCGCGCGAAAACGGACGGCCCAGAAAATCCGGCGCGAACTGAAGTCCGACGATCTGCTGGCGACCGTCGGCCATCATCTTGGACAGCTTTACGACACCGCGCAGAATGTTCGAATAGGTATTGACGTTCTCGCCCTGGCCGACAACCTCGGTGCCGGGATCGATCGTCCGCTTTGCGGAATGCTTGTTGAGCGCAGCAAGCTGTGAGCCGTTCAGAACCGAGCAGATGCCTCCGTGACGCGCCTCGCAGGCCCGACAGACCTGCGGTATGACATCCTCGTCAGTTGTGATATGCGGCTTTTCGTCCATGGTTTCACCAAACTGCAGCCACGTCATATGACTGTCTTTGTTTTCCGGTTCCGCTCTAGACGCCCTTTTGACGGCGCGCAACCGTTTAGCGGCTGAAGTCAGCGGTCTACATATGTATCTCTTGATTAAAGTCAAAGCCGGGGCGAGTGCAAGGCGTTAACGAAAATCTTATCCCGAATGAAGGAGGGTTTTCCGTCATGACATCAGGCAGGCAATTGCTGACCCGGTTTTCGCGACCCGTTCCGCGCTATACCAGCTATCCGACGGCGCCGCATTTCCACGGCGGCATTTCCGCCGGCGATGTCGCCGGCTGGATGCGCGGGCTGGAGGCGGGCCAGAGCCTTTCGCTTTATGTCCACGTTCCCTATTGCGACCGTCTGTGCTGGTTCTGTGCCTGTCACACCAAGCACACGCTCCGATACGCGCCGATTGCCAGCTATCTGGAGAGCCTGAAGCGGGAGATCGAAACGGTCGGGGCGCTTGTATCTCCTAACGTCAGGGTGACGGCGCTGCACTGGGGCGGCGGTTCGCCGACCATGCTGAAGCCCGCCGACATGCGGGCGCTGATGGGCTGGCTGCGCACGGCCTTCCATTTTGCCGAGGATGCCGAAATCAGCGTCGAGATGGACCCGAACGATCTCGATGACGCGCGCTATGATGCGCTTGCCGATATCGGCGTGACCCGCGCCAGCCTCGGGGTGCAGGATTTCGATGAAAAGGTGCAGAAGACCATCAATCGTCTGCAAAGCTTCGAACAGACGGCCGCGGTGATTTCGGCCATGCGGGCGCGGGGCGTGCGCTCCGTCAACTGCGATCTGCTTTATGGTCTGCCCTATCAGAACCTCGAAACGCTCACGCACACGGTCGAACAGATCATATCGTTGCGTCCGGACCGGATCGCGCTTTTCGGATACGCTCATGTGCCGTGGATGAAAAAACACCAGACGCTGATTCCCGAAGAGGCGCTGCCCGATGCCGCCGCCCGTTTCGAGCAAATGACGCTTGCAGGCGAATTGCTGGCGAATGCGGGATATGACCAGATCGGCATCGATCACTTTGCGCTTCCTGGCGACAGCCTTGCACGGGCGGCAAAGTCCGGCAGGCTGCGTCGCAATTTTCAAGGGTATACGGATGAAAGCGCCGATGCGCTGATCGGGCTTGGGGCATCCTCCATCAGCGAGGTGCCGCAAGGCTACTGGCAGAACATGCCGGCGATCGGCGAATACCGGCGGCTGGCCGAAGCCGGCGATCTGCCGGTCGTGCGCGGCATAGCGCTGGACGATGAAGACCGGATGCGTGGTTTCGTGATCGAAAAAGTGATGTGCGCCTATGGCTTTTCAAGCTGTGAATTGCGCGCGCGTTTCGGCGCGGCGGCCGGGCCTGTGATCGAGGAAGCGCGGGCCTATGCGCGGCAGAATCCGGATGTCTGCAGCTTCGATGCTTTCGGATTTCGACTGCAAAAAGACGCTTTTCCGTTTGCCCGCTCTGTTGCCGCGCATTTTGATACCTATCTTGAGGGCGGCCGGGGCCGGCATTCGGCTGCGGTCTGATCAAATGTCGAAAAAACATCATCTGACGCCTTGCGGCCATTGGCTTTTCGCCAATCTTTGCCTATGAGAAGGGCTGAATTGATAGATTGAAGAGGTACAGGGCGTGAGCGCTACATTCGATAAAGTTGCCGATATCATTGCGGAAACGAGTGAAATCGACCGCGACAAGATTACGCCGGAAAGCAACACGATCGACGATCTGGGTATCGACAGCCTCGATTTCCTGGATATCGTCTTTGCCATCGACAAGGAATTCGGTATCAAGATTCCGCTCGAGAAATGGACTCAGGAAGTCAACGAGGGCAAGGTCGATGCGGATGAGTACTTCATCCTGAAGAATCTCTGCGCCAAGATCGATGAACTCAGGGCGGCCAAAGAGTCCTGATTGCGCGGACAGCCCTCCATGCGGACAAGCTTCGGTGCCTGCCTTGGTGTCCGCTTCCTGGCCGATGTTGATGCAGGCGGGAGAGGCTGAAGGCATTCATGCTGCTCGAATATTTTCAGATGATCGATGAAGTCGTGTCGGTGGACCTGTCCGCCGGCACGGTTTGTGCACGCTCGACGGTGCCGGAGAAAAGCCCTGTTTTTGAGGGGCATTTTCCCGGCATGCCGCTTGTGCCCGGCGTGCTGCTGATCGAAACCATGGCGCAGGCCTCGGGCCTGATGCTTCTGGGTGTCAACAACTGTTCTGCGATGCCGTTTCTGATGATGGTCGACAGCGCCAAGCTGCGCAGCTTTGTCGCACCGCATGCCGTTCTCGAGATCGAGGCGGCGCTGGAGCACGAGGGCTCGGGCTTTGCCGTGACCAAGGCGAAGATCGCGTCTGGCGGCAAGCCTGTTGCCAGCGCGCAGCTGAAATTCAGAACGCTCTCTTTTGAAGATAATGATCTGGCGCCGATCGTCAGGCGACGGGCCGAAGAAGTCGGCTTGTTTGCTGCGATCGAAAACGGCCAGACCGTGGAAAGGTCCTGAAATGACGAAATCGGACAATGATGTCGTTGTCACCGGTATCGGGCTTGTGACCAGCTTCGGTGTCGGTCAGGCGCCGCATGTCGCCATGCTGACCGGCAGCGCTGCGCCCGAGATCAATATCGACAGCGAAATCTGCGCGCCGTATCCGGTGCATCCGCTGCCCGAGATCGACTGGAAAGAGCAGATCCCGAAACGCGGCGATCAGCGGCAGATGGAAAACTGGCAGCGGCTCGGTGTCTATGCGGCCGGTCTTGCGCTCGATGATGCCGGCGTGAAGGGCAATGAAGAGGTCTGTTCGACAATGGACATGATCGTGGCAGCCGGCGGCGGCGAGCGCGATATTGCCGTCGATACCATGATCGTCAATGAAGGTCTGGAGCGCTCCGACCGCGAAATTCTGCTCAACGAGAAGCTGACCACGGAACTGCGTCCGACGCTGTTTCTGGCCCAGCTTGCCAATCTGGTCGCGGGCAATATCTCCATCGTTCACAAGGTCACCGGCTCGTCGCGCACCTTCATGGGCGAAGAGGCTGCCGGCATTTCCGCCGTGGCCACCGCCTATGCCCGCATTCTGGCAGGCCAGTCGACGCATACGCTTGTCGGCGCCTCCTATGTTGCCGAACGGCGGGACATTCTCCTGATGATGGAAGCCGTCCACGCGCTCTCGCGCGGAAAATGGGAACCGCTTTGGGACCGCGCGGCCGAAGATGACGGCGGCATGGTCATGGGCTCTGCCGGTGCATTCCTGGTGCTCGAATCGCGTGCCTATGCCGAAGCGCGCGGCGCACATATCTACGCGACGCTTAGCGGTGTCGAAGGTGATCGCGGCAAGCGCGATGACGGCAGGCTGGAGAAGCGGCTTGGCCGACTTTTCGCCGATGCAGGCTTTGAGGGCGGAAACGGCGAGGCGGTGTTTTCCGGCGCCACCGGTCTGAGCGAACTGACGAAGCGCGAGGCGGATTTCCTCAAGGGTGCATTCCCGGATACGCCGTTGCGCGGTTACACCGGCATTACCGGCCATGCCATGGAAGCCAATTTCCCCCTCGGTATTGCGCTTGGCGCACTGGCGCTCGACAGCAAGACCCCGGTTCCCGTCTTCAATGAAGGCGAAGAACAGATGACGGCGCCGGCGCAAAAGATCGCCGTGACCAATGTTGGCCTGCAGCGCGGCGAAGGCGTTGCCGTGCTTGCCGGCGAAAACTGAGAAAGGACGGGCAGATGCGTAACAGATTTACCGATCATCTTGGCCGTCCGCTTGTCGCGGTAACGGGAATGGGCGTCGTGACCTCGCTCGGTCGCGGCCTTCAGAACAACTGGTCGCGGCTGACCGGCGGCGTTTCCGGCATTCACGCGATTTCGCGCTTTCCCACCGACCATCTGCCGACGCGGATTGCCGGCACGGTGGATTTCATCCCCTCCGAACCCAACCCGGTGGCGCGCTCCTACGCGTTTGCCGAGGCGACGATCGAGGAAGCCCTCGAAATGGCCGGGCTTTCCGGTGATTTCGATGCGCCGCTGTTTCTGGCCGCCCCGCCGGTGGAGCCGGAATGGTCGATGCGTTTTGATCTGGGCGACCGCGCACCGCCGCCGCAGGAAGACAACGACGTCTATGTCCGTTTCCTGGCGGCCATGCGCGAAAAGGCCGATCCGGCCTTCCACGAAGCCGTCATGTTTGGTTCGATTTCGGAGCGGATCGCCGACCGGTTCGGTACACGCGGCCTTCCGGTCACGCTGTCGACGGCCTGCGCCTCCGGCGCCACGGCAATCCAGCTCGGTGTCGAAGCCATTCGCCAGGGCCGCACCGACAAGGCGATGACCGTGGCCACCGATGGCTCCGTGACGGCCGAGGCGCTGGTGCGCTTCTCGCTGCTGTCGGCGCTTTCGACCCAGAACGATCCGCCTGAAAAGGCGTCCAAGCCGTTCAGCAAGGATCGCGACGGTTTCGTGATCGCGGAAGGGGCAGCGACGCTCATTCTGGAATCGCTGGAAGCCGCCCATGCCCGCGGCGCCACGGTTTACGGGATCGTTCGTGGCTGCGGCGAAAAGGCGGATCATTTCCACCGCACCCGGTCTTCGCCTGACGGCGGCCCGGCGATTGCGACCATCCGCGCGGCCCTTGAGGATGCGGGGCTCGGTATCGACGAGCTTGATTACATCAACGCCCATGGCACCTCGACGCCGGAAAACGACAAGATGGAGTATTCCGCGCTCAAGGCTGTTTTCGGCGAAGAGAAGATGCCCTCCATCCCGCTGTCATCGAACAAGTCGATGATCGGCCACACGCTGACGGCGGCGGGTGCGGTCGAAGCGGTATTCTCGCTGCAGACCATGCTGACGGGCGTGCTGCCGCCGACCATCAACTACGTCAATCCCGATCCGCTGATCGAGCTCGACGTGGTGCCGAACACCAGCCGGGAGGCATCGGTGTCCTCCGTGCTGTCCAACTCGTTCGGTTTCGGCGGGCAGAATGCCTGCCTGGTGATGACGCGCGAGCCGTCCTGAGGGCGGACGCGTCGGTTTTTTGGGGCAGGTTATGCTGCCTTTGACGAGACTGCGAAGGAATGACCAATGCGCGCATTGCAGCTGACGGATGACCGCAAGATCGAAATTCGGGACGTCGCCGAACCGGAAGCGCCCGGACCGGGAGAGGTGACGCTGAGGCCGAAGGCGGTCGCGCTCAACCACATCGATGTCTGGGGCTGGCGTGGCATGGCCTTTGCCAAGCGCAAGCTGCCGCTGACGATCGGCGCGGAAGCCTCCGGCATTGTCGAGGCCATCGGCCCCGGCGTGGCCAATGTTCTGCCCGGGCAGCTGGTTTCGATCTTCGGCGCACGGGTGTGCGGCCATTGCAAGGCCTGTCGCGAGGGCAGGGACAATCTGTGCGAACATGTCGGCGGCGTGCATGGCTTTCATCTCGATGGTTTTGCCCAGGACCGGATCAATATTCCCGCCCGCCAGCTTGTCGTTGCGCCGCCCGGCGTGGATGCGATTGCCGCAGCGCTTGCGCCGGTCACGTTCGGCACGGTCGAGCACATGCTGTTCGACAATGCGAAGCTTCAGCCGGGTGAGAGCATTCTCGTTCATGCCGGTGGTTCGGGCATCGGTTCGGCGGCCATCCAGCTGGCCAAGAAGATGGGCTGCACCGTGATCACCACGGTCGGCTCGGCCGACAAGATGGAAAAGGCCCGCGCGCTCGGCGCCGACCATGTGATCAATTACCGCGAGGACCGCTTTGAAGGCGTGGTGCGCAAGATCACCAGGAAGAAGGGCGTCGATGTCGTCTTCGAACATGTCGGCGCGGATACCTGGGCGGGCTCGATGCTGTCGATGAAACGCGGCGGCCGGCTCGTGACCTGCGGATCGACGTCGGGCGTTTCCACCAACGTCAATCTGATGATGCTTTTCCAGCAGCAGCTGAAATTCTTCGGTTCGTTTGGCTGCCGCATGGAAAACATGGCCGATGCCATGCAGAAGATGGCGCAGGGGATCGTTCATCCGGTCATCGATACGCTGGTTGATTTCGACGGTATCGACAAGGCGCTGGAACGGATGGAAAGCCGCCAGGTCTTCGGAAAGATTGTGCTCGAAATCGGCGACTGAGCTTTCATCGTCTCAGCGCTTGGCGCAAACGGAAATCGCCGTTAAAAGGCTGGCAGCGCGGCGGCAAACGTGCTGCCCGCAGTCAATCTGGATCTGATTTCGTGAAATCCCTCATCACCCGCATCGTTCTCAAAACCCGCCAGTTTCAGCAATGGCTGGTGGCGCATCTGGTCTTTGGCCTGCTTTCGGTTCTCAAGCTGTTTCCGGCTGATGGCTCGATCCGCTTTGCCGATTGGGCAATGCGCAAGATCGGCCCGCTGACCGGCCGTCACAAGCTGGTGCTGGAAAATCTGCACCGGGCCTTTCCCGACATGGACGAAGCGGAAATCCAGCGGATTGCGCTGGCCAGCTGGGGGCATATCGGACGCCTTGCCGCCGAATATGTATTTCTCGACGAAATCTTTGATTTCGACCCGGAAAAGCCCGATTCCGGTCGGGTCGAGGTCGAGGGCGTCGAGCGCTTCATGGAACTGCTGGCGCGTGACAAGCCGTTCATCGTGTTCACGGCCCACACGGCCAATTTCGAGCTTCTGCCGGTGGCGGCCGCCTCGTTCGGCCTGAATGTGACCGTGCTGTTCCGACCGCCGAACAATCCCTATATCGCCAAGAAGGTGTTCCGCTTCCGCCGCAAGCGCATGGGCGAGCTGGTTCCCTCGCATGCAGGCTCGGCTTTCGCGCTTGCCAATGCGCTGGAGGCGGGCAGGGGCGTCGGCGTGCTCGTCGACCAGAAATTCAAGCGCGGCATGACCTCGCAGTATTTCGGCCAGGATGTGCGCACCAATCCGCTGCTGGCCAAGCTGGCGCGTCAGTTCGGTTGCCCCGTGTTTCCCGCGCGCTGCATCCGGCTGCCGAACAACCGTTTCCGGCTGGTGCTTGAAGAGGAGATGCCGGTTCCGATGACACCGGCGGGAAGCGTGGATGTGCCGGCAACCGCACAGGCGCTCAACGACAAGGTTGAAGCCTGGGTGCGCGAATATCCCGAGCAATGGCTCTGGTATCATGATCGCTGGAGCCGCCGGAAGCGATAGCGGCCAGCGTCTTCATGGTTGTCGTCTTCACGGTTGCAGGCGGTTGGCCACCAGCTCTTGCTCAAGCGCAATATGGCGCCGCAGGGCGCCGAACAGGCCGCGCAGCATGTAGCCGACGGCTTCGGTGTTGACCACATCGCCAGATGAAAGCCGTTTGAGTGTTTCCGTCACCTCTTCGGCAAAACACAGATCTTCGAAATGCTCGTATGTCAGGCGGTCCAGCACTTCGCCGGCTGCTTGCGGACCGGCCGCCGTGTGGCGCAGCTGCGGAAACACCTGCATTTCTTCGGTCTCCTGGGCGTCCTTTAGTGTCGGGACCAGGTCATCGGCCAATCGCCGACAGGCGTTGCGGTTGACATTGGCAGGCAGGGAGTCTGCCACGGCTTCAAGAGCGTCGCACAACCGCAGGATCGACCTGTGTGTCGACCGGAGGGTGCCGCTGGCTGTCCGCGGGTTCTGAGGTATTTTCTGCTTCAATGGATTGTCCAAGCATTCAGTCGCGAGGGTTCCGACCGTCATGCGTTCCTCCCTGCTGAATCGACCGGTTTATTTAATCATTTGCCGACAAACGCGCGTCGCTTTCATTGACTTAGGTCAAGAATGGCCGAACTCGGCGGTCTGCCGGGCGCGCAGCTGCCGGACTGACAAGCAGACGTCGCGCGGCAAGGACGACAAGCATCCGGTGGCGATACGTGGCTGGCAGCGGTCGGTGAGGCTTTCTGAGGCCTTGTGCCTTTCACGGCCGGTGGTGCGATGCCGATATTGGAATTCGAACGCGCACATGGAAGAAGGCGCTGTAGCCGCAAAAAAAAAGCCCGGCCTTTGGAAAACAAAGGCCGGGCTTTCCGGTTTGACAAGAGGTGCTGCCGCTTAGTTGGCGGCGGCTCTGGCGGTTTCCAGCCAGCCGTCGACTGCGTCGCGGTTTTCCGCGATCCAGGCGTCGGCCTGGGCTTCGATATCGTCGTCGCCTTCGATCATCGCGGCGTTCTGCGCGAAAATGTCATCGAGGGGGATCGAGACGGTCGTCAGGATCGATTCGATTGCCGGATTGGCCTCAAGCAGGTCCTTGCGCGCGACCGGCTGAATGTCGTTCGGCGGAAAGCCCATGTAGCAGGGATCGGCGACGCAGGTTTCCAGCCCTTCGGCCGGCGGAACCGTCTCGACACCTTCGACCTGCGGGACCGGGATCCACATCACGTCCTCGCCGGCTTTCAGCTCGTAGCCGGTCCAGTTCGGTGTCCAGGCGTAGTAGAGCACATGTTCGCCGGCATTGTAGCTGGCGATCGTGTCGGCCATGGCGGCGTTGTAGCCGGCCGTGGTCGTGGCGATGTCGTCATCCAGGCCGAAATCCTCGAGCTGTTCGACGATCACGCGTTCGCACAGCCAGCCGGGCGGGCAGGAGACGAGGTCGGCCTTGCCGTCGCCATTGCGGTCGAAGGCCTCGCGAACCTCGGGACGCGCGAAATCGGCGAGCGATTCGATGCCGAATTCCTCAACGGCCGCCTTGTCGACCATGTAGCCCTGCAACGCGCCGCGGTCGACGACCGTGCCGATGACCTCGGCCTGGTCTTCCATGACCGGCTTGTAGGTGTCCTGCGCGGGGAACCAGCCATTGACCCAGAGGTCGACGTCGCCCTGCATGACCGCCTGATAGAATGGCGGTACGTCGAGCGTCGTCGGCCCCTCTACATTGTAACCGAGTTCTTCGAACAGTTTGGTATAGATTTCGGCCTGAAACCAGCCGCTGTCCCAGCTGGCGCGTGCCATCTTGATGGTGGTGCCGTTGCCGGGTTCCTGTGCGCTGGCCGTTGCCGGAACAAGGCCGGCGGCGCCGACCATGGCTGTCAGGGCCAGCGTGTGAAGCATTGTCTTCATGAAAATCTCGTTTGATGGAACTGTATTCTTGTCGGATATGACCGGCGGCAGGGGCGGGCGCCGCAAAGTGCTGCCACCGGATAACAAAAAAGGCCGGAAGGCGGCCAAACCGTCCTTCCGGCCTCGTTTCAGCTGCTATCAGTTGGCAGCAGCGCGAGCGTTTTCAAGCCAGGTGTTGACCTGGTCCTGATTGTCCTCGATCCACTTGGCGGCCTGGGCCTGAACGTCGTCATCGCCATCGTTCATGGCCGAGTTCTGCGCGAAGATATCCGGCAGCGGGATCGATACTTCCTTCAGGAGGGCATCGACAGCCGGGTTGTCGGCGAGGAACTCGTCATTGACGACCGGAACGATGTCGTTGGCGACAAAGCCCATGTAGCACGGATCGGCGACGCAGGTGTCGAGACCTTCGGCCGGGGCCGGCAGGTCAACGCCTTCCTTCTGCGGCACTTCAATCCACATCACGTCCTTGCCGGGGGCGAGCTGGTCAACGGTCCAGTTCGGCGTCCAGGTGTAGAACAGGATGTGCTCGCCGTTCTGGTAAGCGGCGATCGCATCGGCCATGGAGGCGGAGTAGCCGGCCTTGATCGGGTTGATATCGTCACCCAGATCAAAGTCTTCCATGTGCTGCGAGATCGTCAGTTCGCAGCCCCAGCCCGGCGGGCAGGCGACCAGATCGGCCTTGCCGTCGCCATTGCGGTCGAAGGCTTCCTTGACTTCGTCGCGCTTGAAGTCGTCGAGCGTCTTGATGTCAAACTCTTCGATAGCCGCCTTGTCGACGAGGTAACCTTGAAGCGCGCCGCCCTTGGCAACTGCGCCGTCAACCTTGGCCTTGCCTTCGAAGGTCGATTCATAGGTCCTGTGCAGCGGGAACCAGCCGTTGACCCAGAGGTCGACGTCGCCCTGCGACACGGCCTGATAGAAGGCCGAAGCGCCGAGCGTCATCGGGCCGGTCACGGAATAGCCGAGGTCTTCAAACATCTGCTTGTAGATTTCAGCCTGGAACCAGCCGGTGTCCCAGTCGGCCTGGGCCATCTTGATGGTCTTGCCGTCACCGGGTTCCTGCGCAAATGCCGCGGTGGCCGGTACAAGGCTGGCCGCGCCGATCATCAGGGCAGCGGTAAGCTTGCTGAGGTTGTTGGTCATGAGTGTTTCTCCGTTTCTACGTGTTGCGGCGCGCCGCCTGCCGGTGGCGGGCAGGGCGCCTTGGCTACGGGATCGGAGATCCCTGGAAAGCGGCCGTCGGGCCGCCCCCGTGCTTAATCGGCGGCCGTCTTCTGGCCGCTGAAGAGAGTTCCCAACGCCTGACGGAACGTCATCCGGTTGGGATCGGAAGGCTCTACGAGGCCCTGGGTGATGCGGTCGAGCACGATGGCCAGAACCACGATGCCGACGCCGCCGGCGGTCGCGCCGCCAACATCCAGCCGGCCGAGGCCGGTATTGACGACCTGTCCGAGGCCGCCCGCGCCGATCAGCGCTGCGATGACAACCATCGACATGGCGAGCATCAGCGTCTGATTCAACCCCGCCATGATGGTGCGCATGGCCAGCGGCAGCTGAACCTCGATCAGCGTTTGCGAATAGGTCGCGCCGAAAGCCTCGGAGGCCTCGATCAGATCGGTGCGCACATTGCGGATGCCGAGATTGGTCATGCGGATGATCGGCGGCAGCGCGAAAATGATGGTCGCGATGATGCCCGGTGCCATGCCGACACCGAAAAGCATAACGATCGGAACAAGATAGACGAAACTTGGAACAGTCTGCATCACATCGAGGATCGGCCGGACGATGCGCCAGAGCGTATCGCTGCGGGCCACTAGAATGCCCACAGGCACGCCGATGATGGTGCAGAAGAACACCGATGTCAGGATCATGGCCAGCGTTGTCATCGTCTCCGGCCAAAGCCCGATCAGATCAACGAAAAGAAAACCCAGAATGGTAACGATCGCCATGGTCTTGCCGACGATGCGCCATGCAAGAAGCGCGAAAATGACGGCCATTGCCAGCATCGGTATCCATGCCAGGAAGGTGTCGAGTGCCATCAGCACCTGATTGACCGGCACCTGAAGCGCGCGGAAGAACGGCCGGAAATTGGGAACGAGGAAGCCGCGGACGAAGTCGTTGACCCACGTGTCGAACGGGATCGTGAAATACTGCGATGGATCTAGCAAATCTCTGGTCTCCTGTCGGCTTATTCCGAGGCCGGCTGGTCTGCAGCCGGTTTCTGTTTCTGCTCGTCTGTCTCTTCACCCTCGGCGGACGGCTCTTCCGGATCCGCAGCAAGCTGTTCGAAGATATCGTCCTGGGAGACGACGCCGACGAGCTTGCCGTCATCATTGGTCACGGCCATCGGGACACCGCCCTGGGCGGCCGAATAGACCTCGTTGAGATAGGCTTCCTCCGAAACGGTCGGCGGCTCAGCAAACATGGCTTCGCGCACCGGGGTCTCACGTGGACATTCCATGGCGTCGGAGCGCATCAGCAGGCCCACGGGAACGCCGCGCTCGACCACATAGGCGAGGTCGGTCTTGGCCTTGTCCATGACGCGAAGTGCATCGCGCGCCGTGGCGTCGACCTTGACCCAGGCGGCATCGCTGGAAATGTCGGAAACCTTGAACACGCGGCTGCGGTCGATATCGGAAACGAAGGCGCGGACATAGTCGTCGGCCGGTTCGGATACGATTTCCTGTGCAGTGCCCACCTGAACGAAAGCGCCGTCCTTCATGATGGCGATGCGGTCGCCGAGGATCATCGCCTCGTTGAGGTCATGGGTGATGAAGATGATGGTTTTCTTCAGTTCTTTCTGAAGAACGATCAGTTCGTCCTGCATTTCGCGACGGATCAGCGGATCAAGCGCGCCGAAGGGCTCGTCCATCAGCAGGATTTCGGGATCGTTGGCCAGCCCGCGGGCAAGGCCCACACGCTGCTGCATGCCGCCGGAAAGCTGGCTTGGATAGCTGTTGGCATAGGCATCGAGGCCGACCTTGGCAAGCGAGACGAGGGCCTGCTTGTGGCGCTCTTCCTTGTCCATGCCCTTCAGCTTCAGGCCGAAGGCGACATTGTCGATAATCGTTTTGTGAGGAAACAGCGCGAAGTGCTGGAAAACCATGGTGATTTTCTGCCTTCGAACATCCCTCAGCGCTTCCTTGCTGCAGGTCGCAACGTCGACATCGTCGATCATGATCGAGCCGGATGTCGGCGGGATCAGGCCGTTCAGCGTGCGCACGATGGTGGATTTACCGGAGCCGGACAGGCCCATGATGACGAAGATTTCGCCTTCCTGAACGTCGAAACTCACATTGTCGATGCCAACGGTAACACCGGTGGCCTTGAAGATTTCTTCCTTGCTTTCTCCGGCTGCGAGGCGACGTGCCCCTTCGCCGCTGTCGTCATTGAAAAGCTTGGACACATTTTTCGCGGTCAGTTTGACAGTCATACCTCTTCCTTATTCGGCAACAGGGGAACGAGGATCCCTGAGGCGTCCGATCTTCGGTTGTGCCTGCGTGCCACCCGCGCGGGCCACGCATAAGGGGCGCCGGCAGCAACATGCGCTTCCATCGGGACAACTCTCGCATTCGAGCGAAAGCGCGGGGCGACTTGGCCGCCCGGCAAATGGTCTGCGATACCCCAGGACTCCGCAGAGTCCGACAAGGCCGTCTTGTATATCGTCAGTTTAACGATTTGACGGCTTCCGTTGTGTAGAATTATGGCGGTGCAATGTCAAATTCAAGGCACGGAGATGTCGGCGTTCGGCGGTATTATCGAAACCGGGCAATTTCGGTGAATTCCGGCGGCGCGGGGTTATACATAAACGGCTTTCGTCTTGAACCGCGGGCGCGGTAAGAGTAGTTCATGGGGGATTTTATAGACATGGCGAGACGGGTAACATCTTGATCGACCCCTACGAAGTGCTTGGCGTAGACCATGATTGCGACGAGAAGGCCGTCCGGGCGGCCTATCGGCGGCTTGCCAAGGAAGCCCATCCCGACAGCGGCGGCGACGAGGAGCGCTTTGCCCGCCTGCAGGCGTCCTATGACCTTTTGAAGGATCCTGTCCGGCGCAAGGTGTTTGACGATACCGGTTACGATCCCGAGCTTGCAGACGCGAAGGATCTGAAGGGGCTGCTGCTGCTGGAGCCGCTCGTCAACGAGATGATACTGGACGACCGCGAGCCGGGCAGTTTCGACCCCGTGGCGGCGATGCGCCGCAAACTTTCCGACGATATTCTGAAAAGCCGCTTTCACATTCTGGAGCTGGAGCGTCACCGTGCCCGCGTGCGCAAGCACATGGCGCGGCTGGGGCGCCGCAAACGCGACAGTTCGGGCACCGATGTGCTCGGCTCAATGCTGCGTGCGCGAAGTGAATCGATTGCCGAGGCAATCCGCAATGCCGAAGCGCAGATCGAGGCGATCGAGCAGGCCTATACCATGCTCGAAGGGTATGCCTACGAGCTGGAGCGCGACGAGACCGACGCCGACAGCGATGAAGATGCCGCGCGCGCCGACGACAAGGCCGCGGAATAACACCACCGGCTGCGGCCTGATGCAGAAAGAAGGGGATATCTCATGGCCGCGATGGAATGGGAAAAACTGCTGGATCTGGAACGGCTGTTCCAGTCATCGCATCAGCAATCGGCGCGGCGTCCGGCCTATGATCAGGATGCCGACCGGATCAGTTTTTCCGCTCCCTTCCGGCGGCTTGCCAACAAGACGCAGGTTCATCCTCTCTATGATAACGATCATATCCACCATCGCCTGATCCACAGTGTGGAGACGGCAAGCGTCGGCCGTTCGCTCGGGCTGGAAGTCGGTTGGTGGCTGGAAGAGCAGGGCCTGGTGGGAAAGGGCGGTCAGGCCGTCGTTGCCGGTCTCGTTCATGCCGCCTGTCTGGCGCATGATATCGGCAATCCGCCCTTCGGCCATTCCGGTGAAGATGCGATCGGTGCGTGGTTTGCCGAAAAATTCGACCGGGGCGAGGGGCTTTTTGCCGACCGGCTGGCGTGTTTTTCCGAAGAATTCGAGGCCTTTGAGGGCAATGCCCAGGGCTTTCGCATTCTCTCCGGCCTTGAGATGAACCGGCGCGGCGGCATGCGGCTGACCCATGCCACGCTTGCCGCATTCCTCAAATATCCGGTGACGGCGCGGGTGCGCAAAACACTCGCCGGGCGCGACAGCGGACTGAAGAAATTCGGTGTTTTCGAAACCGAGCGGGAGGCGCTTGAAACCGTTGCAGCGAAGACCGGTCTGGTTGCGGGAGATGACACCGCGACATGGTGGCGACGCCATCCGCTGGTCTATCTGGTCGAGGCGGCGGACGACATCTGCTACAATATTCTCGATCTGGAAGATGCCTTTACGTCCGGGGATCTGTCCTACCGGGAAGCGGCCGGGCTTCTTGCAGACGTCTCCGGCGTTGTTCCGCAGGAAGACCGCGGAGACACGCCGGGCGAAAAGATGGCCTTCCTGCGCGCCGTGGCCATCAGCAAGGCGTTCGAGGATTGCAGTGCCGCATTCAGCGCCAACTACGACGCGATCATGACCGGCAGATTTACCGCCGGGCTTGTCGAGGCATCGGCCCAGAGAGAGAATTTCGCTGAAATCGGCAGGCTTGCCAGCGAACGCATCTTCACCTCGCCGCGCAAGACCGAACTGGAGGTGATGGGCCGCAATCTCGTCCACCGCATCCTCGACGGCGTGTTGCCGGTGCTCGAGGCGCTGGCGGCAGTGGATTTCGAGGCGGAACGGATCAGCGGCTATCCGCGCCAGCTGCAACGCGCGCTGGGCATCGATCTGCGTCAGGCGCGCGATCCCTATTCCGCGCTTCATACGCTGGCCGATTATGTTTCGGGCATGACCGACCGCTATGCCGTGAAGATCGACCGGATCATTTCCGGCTGATCATCGATCCTTGGTCTGCGGTCCTATTTCAGGATGTCATGGAAGTGAGAGGCGAAGAAATCGCCGAAGATGAAGGGGACGGATGTCCACACGGCCGTCCACAGAATGGCGCCGGCAATGTTTGCCATCACAAACGGCTTCCAGCGCATGGCCATCATGCCGGCGACGATACCGTTTAACTGTCTGAGGATGACGACGAAACGCGCGCCGACAACGACGGCCGCGCCCCTTCGCGCATAAAGCCCTTCGATCCATTCCCGTCGCTGCTGGTTGAGCCCGATGTAACGGCCGTAGCGCTCGATGATGCCGCGGCCGCCATAACGCCCGATCAGATAGCCGGTATTGTCGCCGAGAATGGCGCCGGCGGCGACGGCGAGGAACACGCCCTCGATCGGTAACTGACCGGCCGAGGCGAGCAATGCAGCGCAGATGACACCGCTTTCGCCCGGCAATGGTGCGCCGAGTGATTCCAGGTAGACGATGACAAAAAGCGCCGGCAGCCCGTAGTGGCGCAGATAGGGTTCAATCATCGCGATCGATTCGTGGATCAGATGCATGCCCGCTCCTCATGCCGACGCGGCCTTTCCCGGCGCCGGTATCATGGCAATCCTTTGAAAAGGCGGTAGCGTATTATGCTTTGCCGATAAAGGGCAGGCCTCCGGAATGCGTGCGAATCGCGCAGGCACGCGGCGGACATGATGTGGAGCTTTTGCGAAATGGCTGCCGGGAGCGGCGCGCCTGTGGATAACTGGTACGCCCTAGGGGAATCGAACCCCTCTTTCCAGAATGAGAATCTGGCGTCCTAACCGATAGACGAAGGGCGCATGCGCCGGTGAGGGCACGATGCCACAGAATTTTGGCGGTCGCCATCTCTGTTTTACAGGGGTGGTTGCCGTCAGGCAGAATTTGAATGGCACGCCCTAGGGGAATCGAACCCCTCTTTCCAGAATGAAAATCTGGCGTCCTAACCGATAGACGAAGGGCGCGCATTTCAAATTCGAAGACATCGCTTTGGGCGAGGTCCTCTACAGCAGAACACAGGTTTCGAAGCCAGGCTTCGACCCCATTTGCAGCAAGGCTTTTACACCTTGTGCGAATGGCACGCCCTAGGGGAATCGAACCCCTCTTTCCAGAATGAAAATCTGGCGTCCTAACCGATAGACGAAGGGCGCATGCGTTCGCTGGGCGCCCTTATAATCAGGCAATAGAATTGCTGCAAGCGTAAAACAGCGATTCCTTCAAAAAAACGACATGTTGAAAATGAAGTCGCAGGATCGCGTGTAACCGACTGATTTTAATGGAAAGAAGCCGCGCCTTTCGGCGCAGCTCCCGTTGCGGCTACCAGCTGCCGGTATTCGGCATCGAGGCCCAGGGCTCTTTCGGCTCCAGCGGATCGCCTTCCTGGAGAATCTCGAACGAGATGCCGTCGGGCGAGCGGACAAAGGCCATATTGCCGTCGCGCGGCGGCCGGTTGATGGTCACGCCGGCATCGGAGAGCTTCTGGCAGAAGTCGTAGACATTTTCCACACGATAGGCCAGGTGGCCGAAATTGCGACCTCCGGAATATTCTTCCGGGTCCCAGTTATAGGTCAGCTCAAGTTTCGGCACATGCTCGCCATCGCCGTCTTTCAGATCGCCGGGGGCGGCGAGAAAGATCAGCGTGAACCGGCCCTTTTCATTTTCAACACGGCGCACCTCTTCAAGGCCCATAAGCGTGCAGTAGAAGTGCAGCGATGCGTCGATGTCGGTAATGCGGACCATGGTGTGCAGGTAATGCATTGTTCTCTTCCCTGTCGGATTTTCAAAAACGGCGTGTGTCGCCGGGATGCGCATCCACTGCTTTTTCGTTTGGACTTGTGGCACCCCGATGAATGAATGTTATTCTAATGACAAGAATCAGTTAATTCGCAGCCGGGTTTTTTCAAGGAGCGGGACGGTATGGCCGAGAGGTCACAGACAGAACGATACTCGGTCGGAGAGGATGCGGGCACGGAAACGGGGGATCTGCTCGAGGTCACCGGTTTCGTGAAATGGTTCGATGTCGGCAAGGGCTTCGGTTTCGTTGTGCCGGACAATGGCATGGAAGACATGCTTTTGCACATCACCTGCCTGAGGCGCGACGGCTACCAGACGATCCTGGAAGGCACGCGCGTGGTTGCGCTGGTTCAAAAGCGCGAGCGCGGCCTGCAGGTGTTTCGTATCCTTTCGATGGATCAGTCGACGGCTGTGCATCCTTCACAATTGCCGCCGGTCAAGACCCATGTTCAGGTCGAACCGTCCAGCGGCCTCGAACGTGTTCTGGTCAAATGGTTCAACCGCGAAAAGGGCTTCGGCTTTCTGACGCGCGGCGAGGGGACCGAGGACATTTTCGTTCACATGGAAACGCTCAGGCGCTATGGCATTACCGAACTGGTGCCGGGACAGAGCGTGCTCGTGCGCTTTGGCGAGGGCCCCAAAGGGCTGATGGCGGCCGAAGTTCACCCCGATATGCCGTCGCCGCACGGCCGCACCCACTGAGGTCTCCGGTTTCGGGTGACGGCACCTCGTTTTTCTGAAAATCCGTTCCTGTTTTCGGCCCGAAGCGCTATCCTTCTCTTAAAACCAGAGGCAGGCATGGTGGCCTTCCGGCTGTTGGTTGAATGGCAATGATAGGCCGGCGCTGTTGCCGGAAATGGAGAGATCATGACGATCCGTATGCACAGGGGCTTGTTTGCCGCCGTTTTTCTGCTCGCCCTGTTCGTGTCAGCGAGCCTGGTCACTGCTCAGGATAACGACATTGTCTTTCCGACATCCGAACTGACGCTGCATACCGAAAGCGGCGATTATCCGCTGGTGGTCGAGGTCGCCACCAGTTCGCCGCAGCGCCAGCGTGGGCTGATGTACCGCACCGCGCTTGAGCGTGGCCACGGCATGATTTTCGATTTCGGGCAGTCGCGGCCCGCTTCCATGTGGATGGCGAACACGCTGATCCCGCTCGACATGGTCTTTATCCGCGCCGATGGAACGGTTTCGGGGTTTCACGAACAGGCCGAGCCCGAATCCAAGGCGATCATCAGTTCATCCGAACCGGTGCGCTATGTGCTGGAAATCGGCGGCGGAGAGGCCGAAGCTTACGGGCTGAAACCCGGCGACACGGTCAGCGGGCCGGCCATAGACAAGTAATCGTCCGTATTTGCAAAAGCCATTTTCCTGTTGCGGCGCGCAGCCCTTCAGTGTATCCGGGCACCCAGTGTCGGAGTGTAGCGCAGCCTGGTAGCGCATCTGGTTTGGGACCAGAGGGTCGGGAGTTCGAATCTCTCCACTCCGACCATTCAGCCAAATGAAATCACCCATTATATTGCTGTCGATGATTCTCCTTGCGCGTGCCGTGGGGCTGATCGGACGTGGTGAAGGGCGTTTTTCGCGGGCTTGAGGGGCGTCCGTTCGGTCTTTTCGGTTTTCCGGTGGAACCGGATTGGGGAAAATGCAGTTATGCTCACTCGTGTCTGAGCAGGTTCGATATCCAACGCATGAAATACATTGTCCTTGCCGTGGCCGCCGTGATGATCGCGGTTGTTATGTTTGCGGCATATCTCGGCATTTCGCCGTCATCCCTGTTGAGCGCAACACAGGCCACGGTTTCCAAAAACGACGGTTTGACGAGCAGGCAATATTTCCTGCGGGGTGTCGAGATTTTGGACGAGGATCATCCCGTACTGGTGTTGCATGAGCCTGCGGCAGGCGGCGAATTGCGGGCTGTCGATGACCCTGACGTGTTGCGGGCGCTGGCAGAGGACAGCTATTTTTCCGTCAATCCTGATCCGGTCCGCGCGCCTTTCGGTTTTTCACATGTGGCCAATGGCTATTTCATTTCCCTGTTCAGGGATGACCGGCCGGTCGAGCGCTGGACCTGCGAAGCCCGATACTGCTCGACATCGGACACGCCGGGCGTTGCCGCGCAACAATCGTCGCTGCAACCGCTTCTGGATGCCTCGCGTCCGGTAACGCGGATTTTCGAGGTTGTTCACAGCCGCGAAGACCAACTGCGCGCGGCCGATGCAGCGCTTGGCGATCCGAATGTGATCGCCACCTCGATCGAGGCTCGCAACCCGTACCTCGGGGCGTCCGATTTCGGTGGATCGTTTCCGTTGCAGCTTCCAACCCTGTTTGTGTCTCGTGACAAGCCTGCGCCGGATCGGTTGCAGATCGCGGAGGCGGATGTGTCCAGAATGGTTCAACAACTGTCTGCGGTTCTTGATGCCACCGGTTTGGTCTGGGAAATCGATGGCGAGCCGGCTTTGAACGCAAGGCAGGGCATGCTTCTGCGGCATCCGGCGGAAAATGATCGGCCCGGCGCTCCGATTATCGGCAGTGACGGCGAGCGGATGGTGATGGAATCCTACGAAATCTTCTCGCCTACAGTGCTGATCGCCGGCCCGGAGGCGATGTACGAGATGCTGGCTGCTGGCCGCGCCGACGACATCCGGACGGCACACGGAATGACGGTGGATGTCCGCAACACTATCGACAATGCGGTGAGGCAGGCCACGGACAAGGACTGCAACGGCTGTTGGGAGATGGCGCTTCAGCATGACATTGTTGAAGTCCCTGCCGTTTCGCACTTTTCAGAACCGTTCTATCCGATCTCTTATCTGCGTATGCAGAAAAAGGATTGATTGATGTTTTCAAGATATTGAAAATATGGAATTTAATTTGTTTTTATGCACCTCCTTTTTCTCGTTTCAAACCGCCATTGTCAGCCCCGTAAACGTCAGATGCGATTGAAAAAAAGCATTTTCGGCGATCAGACAGATCATGAAATCAGGCCTTCCCGATTGCGTATCGCTGTCTGAAAAACTAATCGGGGGGCGCATAAAAATTAGAAAATCAGCACAGGTAAAAGGAAGCGCTTTATGGATGATACGAAAAAGGGTTCGCGCAAATCAGGGCGGGTTCTGCTCTGGTCAGTGGCTGCAATTGCGGTGATCGCTGCGGCAGGCGTTGTCGGCGGCAAGGTCATGCTGGAAAAAACGGTGACGACCAGTCTGGAAAACGGCGGCGCTCAGGCCGATTCGGTCAAGGTCGATTTCATGGGCCGCGTGCATATGCGTGAGGTCTCCGTTCCGCTGGAAAACGGCAGCACCGTCCATATCGCGTCGCTGGAAGCGCGACCGGAATTCCTGTTTCTGTCAGGCATGATTGATGCAAGCGACATCACCTTTGACACGGACCGGACCCATATCAAGGTTCCGAGTTTGCAGGTCGAAAATGCCGGTCTGAACCGTGCTTTTCTGGCCGCAGCCACCGGAGAGAATGATCTGACGCCGGCCGAGCGTCTTCAACACCTGTCAGCCGGGCGCATCGCGGTTTCGAATGTCGAGGCCGTTGAGACCCTTGCGGGTTCTGAGCAGAAAACCACCTACACCGATGTCGTGCTGAACGATGTGGTCGACGGAATTGTGGGGAACTATTCCATAAGCGGCGTGGAAACGCAGATGACGCTGGCCCTGCAGGATGCAGAAGCCGGCCAGGATACCTCTGGCGCTGCAACCGTTTCGCTTGAGAATATCGAAGGGCAGAACATCGATGGGCCTTTCCTCTTGCGGGTTTACACCGAAGCAAAGCCGGAGGGGGACGAAAACACGCCGCATCAGGTCTACGGGCCGATGTCTGCCAAAAATTTCGTCATGGAAACGGACAAGGCCCGCGTCAGCTATGACGTACTGCGCAGTGACGGTTTCTCGATGCGTCTGGCGGACCAGCCTGTCATCGACACGATCACGGCACTGCAGGACGCAACGGCTGAAGATGTTCTGCCGGAGGAGGAAAAGCAACGTCTCGGTCTTCAGGTCCTGTCGCTTGCCGATGTTGTCGCGAAGGGCGATATCCAGATTTCGGGTATCGGTTTGACCACGGACGAAGAGCCGGACATGACGTTTGCGATCGATGGTCTGGCTGTCTCGCTGAACGATATGGTGGTCGACCTCTCGCTTGACGGGCTGGCGGTTCACGCCGGTGAGGATTCGGTCACGCTGAAACAGGCTTCGTGGACGGACCTTTCGCTGAAACCGACCTTTGACGGAATCAGAGAGTTCGTGGAAGCCGGCGATGATGATGCGCTTCCGGAAACAGCATTCCTGCCCGATTTCGGGACTTTCCGGATGACGGATTATGCGATCGACGTTAAGCCGATTGAAGGCGATGAGGTCGGTTTTGATGTTGATGAACCCATCAACATTGCCATGAAGGACTTCACGCTGGCGCTGAAGGCACCGTTCAACAATATTCCCACCGATATTCATATGTCTCTGGAGGATTTGACGTACGGGCTGGCCGACAACGCCGACGATCCGGTCTTCGAGACGATCAGGCAGCTGGGCTATGAAACCGTGACCGTCTCGGAAAATATCCAGATCCACTGGGACAGGGAAAACGAGCAGCTTGTCGTTGAAGATATCACCCTCAGCGGCCAGGACATGGGAAGCGTTTCGCTTTCGGGCCTCATTGGCGGCTTCAACGAGGCGTTCTTCTCCGGCGACATGATGGCCGTTCAGTCTGCCGCTTTGGGCTTGTCCGCCCATGAGGTGGCGCTGAAGGTCAAAAATGATGGTCTCTTTGCCAGGGGCCTGAAGTTTTATGCCGAGCAGAACGATATGAGCGAAGCCCAGGCCAAGCTGGCGATTTCCATGCTGCCGTCGATTGCAACGCAGACCTTTGGTGGCGATGATCCGGCTATCCAGACTGTTGTGGACGCGCTCTCGGCCTTTGTCGCCGATCCGAACACCCTTGAGATTGCCATCACCGCAAAGCCCGAGCAGGGGATCGGCATGCCGGCCTTCATGGAAGCCTCAATGGACCCGACCAGCCTGCTGAAGCAGGTCGATATCACGGCAACGGCCGAATAGGTTCGGCACGGTTGGCCGGTCCGGCCTTCCTCTTTCTCAATTCCGGTGGCGGTGTTTCGGTCGCCACCGGTGCTGTTGCGCCCACGCTTTTCGGCGCGATGGCGGGCGCATTGTTGCACATTCAGCAGCAATCTGCCCTTATGGTAAGGCGCCGGTTTCGAAAAGGCGGTAGCCGATAAATGTCCTGCTTCTGTTTGAAGCCGCCACAGGTCCATGCTAAGGGCGAACGACTGAACGCCGGAGTAGATTCTGATGCAGCCAGAAAGCCGACTAATGTCAGTGATTTATGCGGCTTTCCTGATGGTCGTGTTCAGCGCCGGTCTTGCACGCGCAGAAGAGCCGGGAAAATTGCTCGTTCCGCCGCGTGATCTGTCCGGCGAAACCTATCTCGACGCCGTCGACGGCAGTGGATTGCAAACGGATATCGACTATCGATCCGCCGTTTCCAAGGCCGATGATCCCGAGCCAATCAGCAATTTCGACGGTTTTTTCAATCCGGGCGAAACCACGGGCTGGGTGATTCTGGCGCTGATGGGCATCGCCATTGCCATTATCGTCTACCGGTCACGCTATGCGCTGGCGGAACTGGGCGGGCCGCGGCGCGGAAAGGCCTTTCCGCAGCAATCGGCGCCGGACCGGCCGGAACCGACGGCGATCGATCATAGCCTCGTGGAGCGTTTGCGGGCTGAACCCGACCCGCGCGAGGGGCTGCGCATCGTGCTCCAGCGGTTTCTGGCGCTGGCGGCGCAGGAAAACAGCGTTACGGTCAAGCGCAGTCTGACAACCCGCGAGATCATGCAGCGACTGCCCGGCGGGTTTTCGCACCGGCATGCGCTTGAAACGCTGGCATCCGAGGTGGAACATGTCGTCTTTGGCGGGCAGACGATCGACAACGAGCGTTATCAATATTGCCTGGACCTTGCCGTGCCGTTTCTGCGGAGGACCGAGGCATGAGTGAAAAGACGCCGGTGAAGGCGCAAGAAAGCTCCTCATTCCCGCTCGTCATTCTCGCCGCCGTTGTGGTCGCGGCGATGGTGCTGATATTCTTTTCCGGTTCCAGCCGCATTGATCGCAGCGCCATCGGCACGGACGGACTGGCGCTCTGGCTGAAGCGTGAGGGCATTGCGATAGAGCCGTCCGCGCCGGAAGAAGTGCGCGGCGAAAAAACGCCGATACTCCGGCTTCTGCCCCTCTATGATACCGATCTGACCGTCGGCCGCGGCGAGACCAAGGAACTTGAAGCCGGAAGCCCGGCTGCAACGCTGCGGAACCTGTCTCTGGATACGTTCAGGGCGAAAATCGGAAATGCCGACACGCTGGTGGTGCTGCCAAAATGGCGCAGCGACATGGTGACGAGCGGAACCGCGACCCCCGAGGTCCTGATCCCGACCGGGCAGCTGACAATCTTCGGGCTCTGGCGCGGTCCTTCGGTCCGCTCTGCCGGCGAGGATTTTGTGGTTTCTCCGATCATCGACAGCCGGACGGGCGAAGCGATGGATGGCGAGGCAGCGCTTTATGCGCCGCGGGTCCTCAGCGATGTCGTCGATGAAGCCTGCGCGCCGCTGCTGACACTCGGCGACAAGGGGACGCTGCTGGCGCGATGCGAGGATATCTGGGGTGAGGGCGACAGTTTCTACATGCTGTCCGATCCGGACCTTCTCGACAATCACGGGCTTGCCAATGGTGACAATGCCCGGCTCGCGCCGGCGGTGATCGGCAAGCTTGCCGAAGGCCGTCCGGTCTATATCGACAACACCACCTATGCCAACATCACCGATACAAGTGGTCTCGACCCGCGCGAACGTTCGCTTGCGGATCTGGGGCGGTTTTTCGAATATCCGTTTTCGCTGCTGTGGATCAGTATTGTGGTGACGGCAGGTCTGGCGTTGTGGCGCGGCAGCCGCCGGTTCGGCTCTCCGGTCGGGGAAGCGGACACGGTCGACATGGCCTCGAAGACCCGCACTATTGCCGCCTCCGCCCGCTTGCTGCGGTTTTCGGGAGACCAGGACGACCTTGTCTTTGCCTATGTCGATGCCCGCATGGATACGCTCGATGCAGCGGTGCTCGGGCCATCGCGCCGGCCCATGACGGCGCCCGAAACCATGGCACAGATCATGACCCGCGTTCGGCGTCGTGTGCCGGAAACGGGTGAGCGCCTCGCGCAGACCTATGACGCCGTGGCGAAAACCGGCCTCGATTCGCATCAGCGCCTTGCCGCGCTGATCCCCTTTGAAAAAGCAGTTCAGGAGACCCTCGATGCATTTGGACATGCTTCGCGACCTTCGTGACCGGATAACCGGTGAAATTGAAAAAGCGGTTCAGGGGCAGGGCGAAATTGTCGAACTTCTGCTGATCTCGCTGTTCGCCCGTGGTCATTGCCTGCTGGAGGGACCACCCGGGACGGCAAAGACGCTGCTGGCGCGCAGCCTTTCAGCCGCGCTTTCGCTCGATTTCAAGCGCATTCAGTTCACGCCGGATCTGATGCCGGGGGATGTGACCGGGTCGAATATTTTCGATTTTGACGCCCGCCGGTTCGAGCTGGTCAAGGGGCCGATCTTCACCGACATCCTGCTGACCGACGAGATCAACCGCGCGCCGCCGAAAACCCAGGCCGCGCTGTTGCAGGTCATGAGCGAGCGTCAGGCGACGATTGACGGCGTGGACCATCCTGTCGGCGATATCTTCTTCGTCATCGGAACACAGAACCCGATCGAACAGCAGGGGACCTATCCGCTGCCTGAAGCGCAGCTCGACCGGTTCCTGTTCAAGCTGGTTATTGACCATCCCGATGAGGCGGCCGAATTCGAAATTCTCAAACGTCACGCCAATCAGGGGCTGGACGCCCATGTCCGTCAGGCCGCGATCACGCCGGTCGCCGGTCTCGACGAGATCAGGGCCGGGCAGGCGCTGATCGATGAGATCCGGCTGGATGAAACCATTCTGCGCTATGTGCTGGAACTGGCGCGGGCAACGCGCGAGGATGCCGATATCGCCTATGGCGTTTCAACCCGTGCGGCCGATGCGCTCTGCGGCGCGGTGCGCGCACGCGCAGCCCTTGACGGGCGCGACTATGCCATCCCCGATGACGTCAAGGGACTGTTCATTCCGGTTATGCGTCATCGTATTGTGCTGGGCCCGGCAGCCGAAATCGAGGGCCGCACCCCGCGTGCGGTGCTTGAGGCCATTCTCGACAGAACGGAAGCGCCGCGCTGATGCGTCCGTCGGTTCTGCTTCTGGCCCTGGCATGCAGCGTGGCGGCTCTGTCCATCGCGGTTCTTGCGCTGCCCGCCATACCGGTCGATGTCATCACGGCTGCCTGGCTGGTTCTGGCCGCTGCCGTCATCGTCGATCGCCTGCTGACGCCCGGAAGCTGGAAATACACCATGGAAATCGCCGGCCCGCGTGAAATCTTCATGGGGGAGGAAGGGACCGTCATTCTCCGCCTGAAGGGCCGGGAGGGCGCGCCGGCCCTGCCACAGGTGACCGGACGCCTGCGGTGGCCGGAGGGACTGGCGGGACCCGGCGATTTTGTATTCGAGCCGGAAAGCGGCAACAGCGTCGTTGCAGAACTTCGCGTGCGTGCTGTCCAGCGCGGAAAATGGACGCTGTCGTCCGTCGCGACGCTGAGAAAGAGCCGGTTCGGCCTTGTCGATCTCATCGGCTATCATCCGCTCGATGCGGAAATCGCGACCGTTCCGAATATCCGCTCGATTGCCTCCGGCGAAGTCGACATGCAGCTTGCGGCCAGCGAGTTTGGCGCAAAGGCCGCTAGCGTGCATGGCGAGGGCTCGGAATTTCACCAGTTGCGGGAGTTCGTCGCGGGAATGGACACCCGCACGATCGACTACAAACGCAGTGCGCGCCATGGTGCGCTGGTTGCGCGCCAGATGCAGGCGGAGCGGAACCATTCGATCGTGCTGGCGCTCGACAACGGTCATCTGATGCGCGAACCGATCAACGGTCTGGCCAAGATCGACCATATGATCAATGCCGCGCTGGCGCTGGGCTGGGCGGGAATTCAGGGCGGCGACCGGGTCGGGCTGTTTGCGTTCGACGCCCGTCCGCGCCTGTTCATTCCGCCCATGGATGGCCGCCGGGCTTTCGCACAATTGCGTTCGCATACGGCATCGCTGGAATACCGGCTGGTGGAAACCAACCATACGCTGGCGCTCAGCCATTTGCATCAGCGCCTGTCCCGGCGCAGTCTGGTCGTTGTCTTTTCCGATTTTGTCGACACGACAACGGCGGAGCTTCTGGTGGAAAATGTGCAGGTCCTGAACCGGCATCATGTGGTCGTCTTCGTCACGCTGCGTGATCCGCTTCTGGAAACATATCACCGCAGATCGGCAACCAGCACCGACATGGTTGCCGAAACGGTGGCCGCAAGCGACCTGGAACGGGAGCGCCGCCGCGTGCTGGACCGGCTTTCCCGCCTTGGTGTCTTTGTCATCGAAACCACGCCGGGCGGGCTGCGGTCGGAACTTGTCTCCACCTATCTGTCAATCCGGTCACGGGAACTGATATGAGAACATCCGGCGAAACGATCCGCTCAAGCCGTTTTCGCAGCGAACGCGAAGGCGACTGGCTGCGGCTTCAGGCAATTGTTGAGCAAGCCGAACGCAGGGGATTGAAAAGCCTCGCTTTTAGTGATTCTCGCGATCTCGTGACGCTCTACCGGCAGGCGGTGAACGCACTTTCCGTGGCACGCGAGATTTCGCTTGATTCGGCGATTGTCGCCTATCTGGAAAGCCTGAGCGCACGGGCCTATCTCGTCGTCTACGCGCCGCGCGCCAGCCTCAGCGGCGTTGTTTCGCGTTTCTTTACGACCGGTGCGCCGGGGGCGTTTCGGCGTTCGGGCATCGAATTCATCGCCGCTTATGCCCTGATGGCACTCGGTGCTGTCGCCGCCTTTCTGCTCACGCAGGCGGACCCGACCTGGTTTTATGCCTTTGTGCCGGATGGCCTTGCGGCAGGACGTGGGCCGCAGGCCAGCGCCGATGCGTTGCGGCGGGTGATCTACGACAGCGAGCCCGGTGCGCTCGATCAGCTTGGCGCCTTTGCGACCTATCTGTTTTCGCACAACACCCGTATCGCCATCTTTGCCTTTGTCCTCGGCATCATGGCCTGCGTGCCGAGCGCTGTTCTGATTCTCTACAACGGCACCATGATTGGTGCGTTGGGTTCGATTTATGCGGACAAGGGCCTTGGCTACGATCTGTTCGCATGGCTTTCAATTCACGGCGTCACGGAGCTTTCGGCAATTGTCATCGCCACGGCGGGCGGTTTTCGGCTGGGCCGCGCCTTCCTGTTTCCCGGCGAGAAAACCCGCAAGGCATCCCTTGCTTATGCCGCGCATGATGCGGTCAAACTGGCCGTTCTTGCCGCCATCATGCTTTTGGCTGCCGGCGTTCTGGAAGGTTTTGCGCGCCAGCTGGTGACGGCGCCGGCGTGGCGGATTGCCATTGGCTGGGGGATCGGGGCGCTCTGGTTCGTCTGGCTGATCGGGGCCGGACGGCAGGGCAACAGGTCAACGGAGCTTAACCCGCGCGAAACCGGCGCAGATGTTTCTGCTGGAGAGGGCGCGCCATGACGAGCGGAACCGTTGCGCAACAAGCCAGACCTGCAAGGCAGAAAAAGGCCCGTCAGAAGCGGCGTGACCGTTCGCAGGCCAGAACGCTGACGATCATTCCGCCCGAAGGCGTGCCGTTCGGGCTTAGAATTGCCAGCCTGTATGCGCGGGCCGGGGCGCAGATCATCGATATCATCATTACCATTGTTGCCAGCGTGCTTGTGCTGCTGGCGCTGGGGCTGACCGGCTCGGTCGGTTTTCAGGCCGCGCAGGCCATCGGGTCCCTGATCTTTCTTGTCATCGGTACGCCCTATTACATCATTGCCGAGCTGTTTTCGAACGGGCGCACGCCGGGTAAACGGCTGTTGGGAATCCGTGCCGTTGCCGTGGATGGAACCGGCCTTTCCGTGCACCGGATCGTCGTGCGAAATCTGATGAAGGAAATCGAGATTTTCACGCCGGTTCTGATTCTTCTTTCGGCATCGGCGGGAAACCTGCTTTTTCCGGTCATAGCACTTTTGTGGCTGATCATTGTCATGGCTATTCCCATGGTCACAGCCCAAAGCCAGCGGCTGGGTGATCTGATCGCAGGCACAGCGGTGATCACCAATCCTTCGTCCGCGCTGTTGCCGGATCTGGCCAGTGCGCCGGCTTCCGAAACCGCCGCCGAACGTTTCGTGTTCACACCGGCACAGATGGATCTTTACGGTGCCTATGAGTTGCAGGTGCTGGAACAACTGCTGCGCGGTGCCAGAAGCGAGGTGAACCGGCCCCGGCTTTCCGATGCCGCAAGACGGATTTGCCGCAAGATCGGCTATGAGGAAGCTGTGGCGCCGGATGAGGAAGAGGCATTTCTGCAAGCCTTCTACGTCGCACAGCGCGGCTATCTGGAACAGAAGAGGCTGTTTGGTGATGCGCGCGCGGACAAGCATTACGGCAGTGCCGATTCTCATACAAGCTAGGCGGGCTTTTTCATTGATTCCTATAGACTTTTTGTCACGATCAGGTCAGTAAGCGCAAAAATACATGTTTGAGGAAGATCAAGGAGCAGATCGATAATGACTTCAACAGACGCAACGACGGTTCAGCCCGCCTTTGGTGTTGGCGAGCGGATCGGTGAGACCTTCTCCGTTATGGGCCAACGGTTTTTCACATTCCTCCTGCTGGCGGCTATTCCCGGCATTGTGGTCCAGCTGGTATCTTATTTTATCGGTATGGGCGCCGGCAATCCGCTGGACCCCGATGTGGCTGCCAGCAATGCGATGGTCCAGTCTCCCGCTACTGCGATTCTGGTGGTCGGCGTGGTGCCGATGATTGCCTATTCCATCATGACAGGCATGATGGTTCTGGCGGCGTATGACACCAAGGCCGGACGGCCGGTTCGTTTCAATGCATATCTCGGTGAAACGGCGCGCCGCCTTCCGGCCCTGATTATCATCACGCTCATTGCGACCTTTGGTATTGCCGTCGGTTCGATGCTCTTTCTGGTTCCTGGCTTGTGGTTGTGCGGTGTGTGGGCGGTATGCGTCCCCGCCATCATGATTGAACGCGCCGGGTTCGGCGCCCTTTCGCGCAGCAGCCAGCTCACGAAAGGCTATCGCTGGCCGGTTGTGGGTTTCATCGTCGTGACCTACATCATCATCAGCGTCATCACCTTCCTCGTTGCGATGGTGGCTGCATTCCTGCCGATTCCGGCATTGTTCGTTGCGATTGTGCTGGGGCTGATCAACGGTATCACGACCGCACTGCTGTCGATCGCCGTCTCGGTGGCCTACGCCAGACTGCGCGATATCAAGGAAGGCGTCGGCTATGCCGATCTCGCCGAGGTTTTTGACTGAAAACCGAAGCCGATTGCGATTAAGCAGTTGCAAAAATGCGAGGCCGTCCTGTTGTCAGGGCGGCCTTTTTGTATCTGTCTGTTGAGGGTGCCGCCCAGGGGTAAACACGCGATGCGTGTTTTTAGAATTGACGTTAACGTATGATTTTAAAGGGGAAATCGCAACTTTGAGGCACTTGTCATGCCGATTTCGATGCTGCAAGACTGCGCGCAATTGAAGGAGAAAGCATGACCTATCGACGCCTGTGGCTGGCTCTCGCAGTGGCCGGCATGCCCGGCATGGCCTTAGCAGAGACCATCACTTTCAATCCTCCCGACGGCAGCGAGCGCACCTATCATCTGGAGATGTCGGTGCGGTTCGGAAATCCGGATGATCCGGGGTATTTCGATGACACCAACCATATCTCGGCGCTGACCCGCTTTGTCGCAAACGGACGCAATGCCGACGATCAGTTCATGATCGATATCTATCCGCTGTGGACTGTTTTCGACAGCGGTATGAGCACATTCAGCACGGCGCTGGGGGATATTCCCGATGATGCAACCGATCTGCTGCGCGAGGGGTTTACCGCGCTGGTGGATCTGGATGAAGGGCGGCTGGTCGACTTTTCGGCGCGCGGCGGCGGCGAGATGCCCGACCAGATGGTTGGCCAGATAACCGAACAGTTTGAACAGCCCGTGCCGCCTGTTGCCATCGAGGCCGAGGAAGGCTGGAGCACGACGGCCGATCTGGAACTGGTCCGCGACGTCGACGTGACTGTCACCAAAGTGACGCCGGATCAGGTCTTCGTCCGTTATGATGGGGCAGGGCCGTTCCGGAAACTGTCCGGCGTTTCGGTGCTGGACCGTGAAACCGGCTGGGTGGAACGCTCGGTCATGACCTATGAAACCCTGCTCGATATCGAGGACAAGGACGGCGACCATATCCGCCAGACCCTTGCCATGGCGCCGGCCGATTACCCCAAGGGCGTTTATGCCGATTTTGCCCGTGACGAGCCGGAATGGTACCCCATGCCGGAAGGTCCGCTGCCGCCGCCGGAGCCCATGCCGGATGCAACGCAGATTTTCGCGCATCCTTTCGGAACGGCGGATGAAGCCGATGATGAGGCCTTGAGCCTTACCCTTGGCCATACGGCCGCCATCGGCGACAATATCGGCCGGTTCGAGATCCATGATGTCAGGCTTTTCGAAGGTGACCGGCCACTCGAAACCCGGGTGATCACGAGCGAACCGATAACCTTTCCTGGCTACGGCGATGATCCGTTCCAGACCTATATCAGGGCCCGCCCGACAGGGATTGGCGATGCCCGCGAAGATCTGGCCCGCGCTACGGAAGTGCGCGCCGACATCGACTGGTACCCGCCGGAATCATTCGCCCTGACGCTTCAGCCGGATGCGGACGGCAATGCGCGTGTGAGCCGCGACGGCGTGACCGCAACACTCAGCCCCGCGGACGAAGGCTATGAGCTGCTGCTTTCGGGCGGGCCGTCGGATTATTTCAACTGGTCCTTTCCCGAAGGCAGCGATGTGCAGGGCATGATCTATGCAGGCGATCGCGGTGCGGACTGGCTGACGCCGACCGAAAGTCAGGTGCGCCTTCTGGCGACCCCCGATCAGAATGCACTTCTCATTGCGCTGAAGGCCGATGAGGTGCCGGATGAAGTCAGGGTCCGGGTGAACCGGTTTGCCGATGAGCCCGCGATGACGCGGCAGGTCGGTTTTCTGACCGAACGCGGTGAACGGCTGAACCCGGACAGCGAACCGAAAAAACAACTGCTGTTTCGCGACGGTGAACCGGTCGCGCTGGAAGATATCGCCCCGGAAGGCTTGGAAAGCGCAGCACTGCGTTTTCGGCTGCCGATGTTGCAGGCCGAACATTGCGACGCAAAGCTGGCGGAGCCGGCGCCACTGGCCGGTCACGCGCTGACATTCGTGCAAAAGGCGCCCGATGGCAGCGGCTATCAGGGCACCCGTCTTCTGGAACTGCAGACCGAAGACGGTATCCGCACGCATTTTTATGATCACGGCACGGTCGAAGCAATGCTGGAGTGCGATTCGACCCTGGCCTGGAAGGATGCCGGGATCACACCCGATTCCGAGCGCCCCTGGCAGATCAAACCGGAAATGCTTGGTGTGGACCCGTCGATGACCATCGCCGAATTCAACGATCATTTCCGTCTTGTCGACAAGAACGGTGCAGCGCTGGCGCTGGTTTCGCCGGACAGCGGCAGGCTGTGGATGGACGATACGATTGCCGATGCGCTTTTCGAGGAAGGCTATTTCCGTGCGGCAGGCAAGCCGGCGCGCATCCTGGAGGCCGTTGTCGAACCGGAGCCGGTCACCCGCCGCTTCACGGTTACCTTCCCGGAACTGCCCGCGCCAATTCCCGCGCCGGAAGAGCAGGAGGACGCTCAATGATCCGTTTACTCACAACAACCGCGCTGTCCCTTCTGCTGGCCGGCACGACGGCTCTTGCCGCAACAGTCGACCGGGACCTGAACCCCGATCCCGACGGTGCCTATACATATACGCCGCCTGAAGACGTCACCGACGGCATCTATACGATCGATGTCTACGATGACGACGGCAACCGGTACGCCCGCGTCTGGAATACCGAGCCGACGCTGGGCGAGGGCCACAGGGTCGATAAATATGAGCTCTATTATCCTGAAGGTCAGGTCCGCAAGCGCGTACCGCTCAACGCCGACGGCCAACCGCATGGCGATGCTCAGACATGGGACGAAGACGGTAATCTCATCGAGCAGAGCCACTATAGCGATGGCGAACTGGATGGCGATGTTCTGGAATACTGGCCATCCGGGCAAAAGCGGGCCGAACGCCATTTCGACATGGGGCTGCCGACGGGCAGCGAGCGTCGCTGGTCACGCGAAGGCGCGCTTGTATCGCAGGTCGACTACAATGAATACGGCGAAATGGTGCGCAACGAAAAATGGAAGGACGGCAAGCAGATATGGTTGGAAGAACCGGTCGAGATCGAGGGCTACGGCAAGGGCTGGAAGACCGTTGAGACCAACGGAAAATTTGTCGATACCGAAATCAAGACCGACGGCTATCTTCTGATCACCCTCTATCGCGGCGACAAAATGCTGGACCGGCGCGAGCTTGTCGATGGCGAATACAAGGGGCTGTTTGTCTCGACGACGAAGATCGATCAGATCACCACGCGGGTTCACTTCGTCGATGGCGAGGAGGACGGTCTATATACCCGCGTGTGGCGGGGGAGTGAGATCGAACGCGGCCATTACGATCACGGCAAGCGCGTCGGCAAATGGAAGCGGATCGAAGGCTCCGTTCTGGTCGTGCATGAATTCTACGACGATGACGGCAAGCTTGATGGTGAGCAGCGCACCACCACCATGCACGGTAGTCTCAGAAAGGTGGAGAACTACGATCACGGCGTTCTGGACGGGCTTTATGCGGAATATCGCGATGACGAAGTCATCGTTGCCGGATATTACGAAGACGGCGAGAAGGAGGGCGGCTGGCGCGAAACGTCACCCTATACCACCCGTTTTAGGGAAGGCCATTATGAGAACGGCATCAGACAGGGACGCTGGAGCCTGCTTGACGAGAACGGCTACCGACTGGAAGTCACGACCTACAGCGACGGCGTGGAGGATGGTCCGCACTATATCTTTGCCGAAGACGGCGCGATTGAGGAAGTGCAGATGTGGCGCGATGGCGACCGAGACGGTTATACCACCTTCTACGATGAAACCGGCGCCTACGCCCATAACCTGTGGCGCAATGACTGGCTGGAAGAAACGGGAATTCCTGTAGAAACGGAATAACCCTGGAAAGAGCAAGGGCCCGCATTTTTCGAATGCGGGCCCTTGCGCCTGTTCACCTCATCAGGCCGGCAATAATCATGCTCTCACCGGCCCGAGCGCCTGTATCTCAAAGGCCGCATTCGGCAAAAAGCCTGGGCAGGACTTCATCCGATCCGGTCAGGTCGAATGTCAGTTCATGGGCGGTGCCGTCCGCGCTGGAGACATTGAATGTGACTTCGCTGCTTTCGGAAAAATCCTTCAGGATGGTGTGGGCGTCTTCATTGAAAAGGGCGGCGCGCACGCCCTCCATGGTGTTGACCCAGCCTTCCTCATAATGCCGGTCACCGTCGACCGTGTAATTCACGTCGATAAAGCCGTCATCGGCCACTGCAAAACTGTCGGGCTTGGCTGTAATATCATGGTCGAGCGCGACGATGAGCGTGCCATCCAGGCATTCGCCGGCAAGCGTCCAGTGCTTTTTCTCGGTCATCAGCTGATATTCATTGGCTGCAACCATCAGCTGGTCGATATCGTCATAGCCCTTGGAATCGTCGCCATAGGACCACCAGCCGACCATTTCCTTGTAGCCGTTTTCCGAGGCAATCTGGCCGTAAAAACCGGAATAATCGATTTCCGGATGATCCGGGTCGGCCCAGTCCTGAGCGAATGCGGCGGAGGCAGATAAAAGGATGACAAGCGGAAGATATTTCATATGCAGGGAAATCCTCGAGAAGGCGTTGTTATGTAGGTGAAGGGATACGATCTAATCAGAATACTACGTCATTTCAATGATATAAAAGTCTATATCGTGGTCTCAAACGTCAGCGTAAAGCAAATATCCAATCAGTAGTTGAGACCGTGAGGCCGGACGATATCTGCGCGGGCAACGCCGGTTTCTTGCGGCGTATGTATTGACCTTGCATGGTTGTTCGATCTTAATCCCCGCTTCGGCCCGGAGCGCGGCAGCGGGGCCGGGGGATATGCGCATGACACCGGGGGCAGGCAGGATTTGAAAGCGACAACATCACGATCCATCGGCAAGGGCATGAAAAGCCGTTCGCTGTACCGGGTGTTTTTTCATGTCATTGCCGTTTTCGGGATTATCCTTTTCGCCGGTGCCGGTTCGTTTGCCATGGCGGCCTCACATAGCTGGACCGGGGCGTGGCTTTCGCGCTGGTTCGATGGCGGCGCACGGGTTTACCTGCAGCAGGAAGACAATCAGGTCACCGGCCGTTACCCGGCCTATAACGGTCGCCTCGAGGGCGAGGTCGAAGGCAACCGGCTGGTCGGGACATGGAATACGCCGAAGGGCAGCGGCTCGTTCGAGTTCGTCATGTCGGACGACGGTCAGAGCTTTGTCGGCCGTTTCGGCAACACCCAGTGGTGGACGGGCTCGCGCATCGGCTCCGACCACGATCAGGATCTGCGCGCCTTCCAGTCGTCGCCCTCGGAAACCCTGCGCACCTTTCTGATCGCCGCCGAAGCGGTCGGCAGCGGTCGTCTGGAATTTCAGGATGACCTTCTGTCGCTGCTGATTTTTCCGGGCGGCGGACGGGAAAACCATGCTCGCGAGCTGGCGCCGCTGATCCTTCTGCTCGACCAGTTCACCGTCGATCCCGATATTTTCGAGACACAATCGCCGGAGGGCGACGAGGCCGAACTGGTGCTGACGCGTTATGACGGGCGGACGCTTCCGCTGCAGTTTCGCCGGGTCGGCGAGGACTGGTTCATGATCGCGCCGCCGGCCGAAACCGTTACACGTCTTTTTGCCGAGATTTCGGATGAAACGGACAGTGCGGTCTACCGCAGCGGCGGGCGCTTCGATGGCTCCACGCCAAGGGCGGCGATGGAAAGCTTTATCGATGCCATGCGCGGCGGCCCCGCATTGCAGGAAACAGCCGTTGCCGCGCTTGATCTGTCCGAGCTGCCCTCTGTCGTTCGAGATCGCCAATCGGTTCTGGTTGCCGAATATCTGAACGAGGTGATCGCGCGGATCGGCGAGGTGGTGTTTCAGGAAATTCCGAACGATCCGGGCTCAAGGGAACCGTTCATCTATTTCACCCATCCGGCCGGCGATATCGTTCTGGCGCCGACGGAAACCGATGACGGGGTGCAGTGGAAATTCACACCGGAAACCGTAAGCTCGGTCCGCTCGCTCTATGCCGCCACGGAAGTCCTGCCCAAAGCCGTGCGGGTGCTGCCGTATGACACCCATTCGAAAGCCCATTATTTCAAGCTGCGGGCCTTTGTCGCCGGCACGGTTCCGGCGGGCCTTCAACTCGTCGGGCCGCTGGAGGCCTGGCAATGGGCGGGGCTGACGACCGTGTTCGTGGTGGCTGTGCTCGCAGCTTTCCTCATTGGCGCGGCGCTTTCATGGATCGCCCGGCGGAGCCGTGCGGCAGCCAAAAATGTGACATTTGCGATCTGGGGCATTCGCCTGCTGGTGTTCGGCATCATCAATTATGCCGGTTTTGCCATTCTCGGCCTGCCGTCCCAGTTCGGCAGCATGATCAAGTCGATGGCGGTTCTGATGATCATCGCCGGCGCCATTCCCATCGAGTTCTGGCTGGTTGACCGGATTCACAGCGCGATCACGCGGGCAGGGCTGGTCAACCCGCGCGGCCAGATATTGTCGTCGCTTCTGGTTGGCGTCGCCAAGGTTCTGGTGCTCTGCGTCAACATTCTGGTCTTTGCGGAGGCGCTGGACATTCCCTATGGCGCGGCCGTTGCCGGCCTGGGTATCAGCGGCATCGCGATTGCCTTTGCCGCGCGTTCGACGCTGGAAAACGTGATCTCGGCCTTCATTCTGTTCGTGGACCGGCCCGTCGATGTCAATGATTTCGGACGTTTCGACGGGCGTATCGGCTCGGTCGAGCATATCGGCCTGCGCTCGACCGTGATCCGCACGCTGGAGCGAACGCTGCTGACGATACCGAATTCCGATTTCATCAGTTCCAATATCGAGAATTTCACGCGGCGCGACAGCATTCTGATGCGCCGGACATTTGCGCTGCGCCCGGAAACCCGTCCCGACCAGCTGCGCTATCTGTTGACGGAAATCCGACGGATGCTGATTGCGCACCCGAAGGTTCTGCCGGATCCGGCCCGCGTACGGCTTCTGGGGGTTACGGAAAACCGGGTCGAATACGAGATTTTCGCCTATATCCAGACCACCGACTATTCGGACTTTCTGGCAATACAGGAAGATGTCGTCTTCAGGATGATGGCGCTTGTGGAAGAATCGGGGACCGATTTCGCCTATCCGGCCCAGACGCTCTATTTTGCGCGTGATCGCGGTATTGATCCGGAAAGGGGCGGCAAGGCCGAAGACGAGGTTGCAAAATGGCGTACCGGCGGAACGCTGCCGTTTCCGAACCTGACCGCCGAAGAAGTCTCGAAGCTGCAGGACACGCTCAACTATCCGCCCGAAGGAGCGCCGCCGGAAAGCGAGCAGTTCAGACCCGTCGGCCCCGAGCGCCCGAATGTGCAGAGACGCCGTTTCCGTCTTTTCCGGTTTGGCTGGCGGTGAGGCCGCGCAAAACGCGGCCTCGTGTGGCAGTTTCTGTTATCGGGTTGCCTCGTGCTCGCTGGTGAGCACGACCGCCCATTCATCATTCAGCGGTGATACCGTGACGGTTTCGCCCGGTTTCAGGCAACGGTTCACGCTCATGCGATGGTTGTTGGTGCCCTTGATCACGCTGCCGTTTTCAAGCCGGATTTCATTCTTGCAATGATTGATGCCGTCGGCGTCGGGTGCGCAATCGGTGTCGCTGAGGATGACGCCGGTCATCGCTGTTTCGCCGGCGGGAACTTCGCCTTCGAGCATCTGCAGCAGGTAACGCCCGTTCTGGCCGTTCTCGACCCAGGATGAAATGGTTTCACCTTCCGGGATTACGGGCTGCTGGGCGCTGATTGCGGCCGGTGCAACGAGAAGGGTGGCGGCGATACCGATACCGGCGAGGCCCGAGACGGCGCGGTTGCGAATGTGTTTCAGCATTGGAGTTCCTCCTTACTCGCTGTCATTGCCGTGCGGCATGGCACCGGCGTGATGGTCCTGCATTTCGGCGGCATCGAGCATGCCGTCGCCATTCTTGTCGAGATAACCGAACATGCGCTCATGCATGTCCTGGAACTCGGCAAGCGACAGGCTGCCGTCGCCATCGGCGTCAAGCATGATCACCATCATGTCGGGGTTCATCATCCCGTTCATCATGGAGCCACCCATCATCGGGCCGGTCATCATGCCGGGCTGCATCATGCTGCCGGCATTGGTGTCCGCCCCGGTTTCCGGATGGTGGGCAGGGTTGGCATTGGCTGCGCTGATACCGAAGGCGAGCGCGAGTGTGGAAGCGATAACGATCTTGCTCATGGATCATCTCCGTCTTGAGCGATTTCTGAATATTGGATCGCAATCCATTGTAAAAAATAGATATTTTTTACGCATGGAGCGAGAGTTTATGGATCGCAGAACGGCAGGCTTTTACCTGTTGAAAGGGCTGCGAACGCTTCAGAGCGCGGAGATGGGAGGGGGGATTTCCGGGGTGGTCGGCAGGCTCGTCAGGACCGTCGACGGCAGGACGCCGCGGACCGAAATACCGCTGCGGGCAATCCTGCGGTCGACGTCGGCGGGCAGGAACAGCCCGCATGCACCATGATAAAGGCACGATGTATGGATCATGCTCTTGCCGCAATCTGCGGAAGCCTGGATCGAAACCGATTGCGCATCGCAGGACGCCATGTCGGACGGCTGATAGCTGAAAGCCGTTCCCGCACCGCCAACAAGGCCGAGCAGGAAAATCATGGCAACAATGAATGCGCGCAATCGGCCGAACATGGTGTCTTCGATTCGTCAGTCTTTGAGCAACGTAGATGCTGCCCTCGAATCTGGCACATTTTATGAAGGTTTGGAATTGATCAGGATCATACGATCCAGCCTTGCCGCAGGGCGCGGGTGGCGGCCCCGTTTTCAGGCCTGTCGTTTTGGTGCGAAACGCTCGCGGTAATAGATGCGCCCTTGACCTTCCAGTGACTGGAATCCCTATATCGGTCACAATAACCCGACAGGAGGTCAAGGATGCAGCATTCTCACACGGATCATTCAAGCGGTTCCGCGCCGTCGGACGAAAAGACTGTGCGCGACCCCGTCTGCGGCATGATCGTCGATCCCGATGCCGGCAAACCAACGGCCGAACATGATCATCGGCTGTTCCACTTCTGCTCGGAAAAATGCCGCGACCGGTTTCTGGAAGAGCCGGAAGCCTTTCTGACGGCCGAAGATCCGGTCTGCGGCATGTCTGTCGATCGCGCCAGCGCCCAGCACATGCTCAAGCATAAAGGTGAGCGATTCTATTTCTGCTCCGAGGGCTGCCAGTCGAAATTTGAGGCTGATCCCGATCAATATATCAATGGCCGGCCGGAACCGGAGCCGCAGCCGGAAGGCACGCGCTACACCTGCCCGATGCATCCCGAAATCATTCGGGACCACCCCGGCGACTGCCCGAAATGCGGCATGGCTCTGGAGCCGGTAACGCCGTCGGCGAATACCGGGCCGAACCCGGAATATGTCGATTTCAAACGCCGGTTGATGATCACCGCGCCGCTGGCGCTGGCCGTCTTCGTGCTGGAAATGGGCAGCCATCTGGGTCTGCCGTTCGAAGACTGGTTCGGCCATACGCTGTTTGGCTGGCTGCAATTCGCACTGGCCACACCGGTCGTCTTCATCTGCCGGCCGTTCTTCAAACGCGGCTGGGCCTCGATCGTCAACAAGAGCCCGAACATGTGGACCCTGATCGCGCTTGGCACGGGCGCGGCCTATCTCTTCTCGGTCGTCTCGCTTGTCGCGCCCGGCCTTTTCCCGGAAACGATGCGCGACAGTGCGGGCATGGCGCCGGTCTATTTCGAGGCGGCGGCCGTCATTCTGGTGCTGGTGCTGATCGGCCAGGTGATGGAGCTTGCCGCGCGTGAACGCACCGGCGACGCGATCCGTGCGCTGCTCGATCTGGCGCCGAAGACCGCGCGCAAGGTGAGCGATGACGGTGAGGAAGACGTGCCCGTCGATACGCTGCAGAGCGGCGATGTGCTGCGCGTGCGGCCGGGCGAAAGCATTCCCGTCGACGGCGTTGTGACAGAGGGCCATTCCTCCGTCGATGAAAGCATGATCACCGGCGAGCCGGTTCCGGTCGAAAAGACCGAGGGAGAACCGGTCACCGGCGGCACGCTCAACAAGACCGGCAGTTTCCTGATGCGGGCGGAAAGTGTGGGCGCGGAAACCACGCTTTCGCGGATCGTCGATATGGTCTCCAAGGCCCAGCGTTCGCGTGCGCCGATCCAGGCGATGGCGGACCGGGTGGCGGCCTGGTTCGTGCCCGCCGTCGTCTCCGTGGCCGTGATCGCCTTTCTGGCCTGGGGCATCTTCGGACCGTCGCCGGCGCTCTCCTATGCCTTTGTCGCCGCCGTTTCGGTGCTGATCATTGCCTGCCCATGCGCGCTCGGTCTGGCAACGCCGATGTCGATCATGGTCTCCACCGGTCGCGGCGCACATGCCGGCGTGCTGATCCGCGATGCCGAAGCACTGGAGCGCTTTTCCAAGGTGGATGTGCTGGTGGTCGACAAGACCGGCACGCTGACGGAAGGCAAACCCGCGCTCACCGATGCCGAACCTGTGGAAGGCGGCGAGCGCACCGAACTGCTGTCGCTTGCCGCCGCGCTGGAGCGCGGTTCCGAGCATCCGCTGGCGGAAGCCATCGTCTCGGGTGCGCGCGAGGCGGAAGCGCCGGAAAAGGACAGCAGCGATTTCGATGCCGTCACCGGGCAGGGCGTGACCGGAACCGTGGACGGAAAACAGGTCGCGCTTGGCAATACCGCGCTGATGGAGGCGAAGGGCGTCGATATCAGCGCCCTGAAAGAGCGCGTTGACGCGTTGCAGGGCGAGGGCAAGACGGCGATGTTCGTCGCGGTCGATGGCGCGCTTGCCGGCATTGTCGCTGTTGCCGATCGGGTGAAGGACACCACGCCGGATGCGATCCGCGCGCTGCACGAGGCCGGCATGCGCATCGTGATGGCAACGGGGGACGCCGAGGCAACCGCAAAGGCTGTAGCAGGCACACTCGGCATCGATGAGGTTTACGCTGGCGTAAGCCCGGAAGACAAGCACGACCTGATCGAGCGGCTGCGCGGCGAGGGGCGCTCCGTCGCCATGGCCGGCGATGGCGTCAACGATGCCCCGGCGCTGGCGGCGGCCGATGTCGGCATTGCCATGGGTACGGGGGCCGATGTTGCGGTTGAAAGCGCCGGCATCACGCTGGTGAAGGGCGATCTGACCGGTATTGTCCGCGCCCGCCACCTTGCGGAGGCGACCATGGCCAATATCCGCCAGAACCTGTTCTTCGCCTTTGTCTATAACGCCGCCGGCGTTCCGCTCGCGGCCGGGATCCTTTATCCGTTCTTCGGCATCCTGCTATCACCGATCGTTGCGGCTGCGGCGATGAGCCTGTCCTCCGTTTCCGTCATCGGCAACGCGCTGCGGCTGAGGGCAACGAAGCTTTAGGGCAATTCTGGGTGAGGTGGAAAGGCGCTATCGGAAGTCGAAGGCCGACAGGCCGGCGACCATCTCGTCAAGACCGAGCGGCCGGGTGACCGGCGGCTCGGCGCGCGACAGACAGCCCGACCGCTCGCAAAGGCGACAGACGGGGCCGACCGGCACGGGCTCTGCGGCGGCATTGCCCGCTGCGCCATAAACCGTGGCGGCGGCCTGGTCGCGCCGCAGCCCGAGCAGGATTGCCGTCAGGTGAGGGCGTTCGCCAAGGGCCGGTTCCGGGCCTTCCAGCGTGTGGGCGAGGGCGAGATAGCCCACGCCGTCGGGCATTTCCACATTCTGGATCACGATACGGCCCGGCCGCGCGAAGACATCATAGAGATCGAGCCGCGGACATTCGCCGCGAAAGCCCGCATGGGGAAAGCCTTCCGCGCCGATGCGCCTGAGCACGTTGCCCGCCTGATCGATTTCCATGGCGAAGAAGGGCAGACCGGCATTGTCCAGGCGCTGCAGGCTGATGAGGCGGGTCGCCGCCTGCTCGAAGGAGACGTTGAACCGGCCGCGCAGAAGGCCGATGTCGAAGCGGTCGCGGCGGGCGGCTTCGATAAACGGCCCGTAGGGCATCATCAGCGCCAGAGCCGCATAGCGGGCAAGTTCGAAACGGGCAATCCGCCGGGCCTCGTCGCTGGAAAGCCCGAGGCCGCCGACCGCATCGGCAATCGGTTCGGCAAGCGCCAGCAGGGCCGCCTCTATGGCGATTTCGCGCTGGCGGTCATAAGGGCCGAAGCGGGCCGAGATGAACAGGCGCATGGTGTGCCGGTCGAAGCGGCGACCGAGATTGACCATGGCATGCGGCGGCAGGATCCTGACGGCAATACCGTGCCGTTCCATCAGCCATGTCTTCAGCGCGGCGGCAAGGTCGTCGCCGGGATCGAGTTCGCCGTGCAGGGCCTCGGCGGCACGGTCAATCGCGTCGAAGAAATAGGGGCGGCGCGATATTGCGTCGCGGACCTCGTCATGCGGCAGGCGTTTGCCCGGCAGGTGCGTTTCACGCCCCTCATGGGCCAGAAGCGATGTGAGATCCGAGAGGCGCGCGGCCTGTTCGCAGTAGGCGCGGTAGAGCTTGATCATGCCGAGCGCGGCATTGGGGGCGGCCTCCGCCACTTCCAGAAGCTCCTGATCGCCGGGCAGCTCACCGGAAAGCAGTGAATCGGAAAACACCGATTTGAGCTGGGTGATCGTGCCCGAACTCTCGCCCTGCAACTCGGCGATATCGATGTCGTAGACGCTCGCCAGTTTCATCAGAAGCTGCACCGTCAGCGGTCGCTGGTTGCGTTCGATGAGGTTGAGATAGGACGGCGAGATCGCGAGCGCCTCGGCCATCGCGGTTTGCGTCAGGTCGAGCCCCTTGCGGATCCGCCGCAGGCGCGGCCCTGCAAAAATCTTCTTTTCCGCCACCGGTCTCTCCTGGTTTGCAACGAGGATATCGTTTACAAAATTTACAACATTACAATATCGATCAGTCAAGCCAAAGACAAAATAACCCGATTATCGACTTGATTTGTGCTAATTCTATAGCTTTTCATTCGTCAAATCAGTAAAAAAATTCATATGAAATGCGGGTGCCTGAATTTTTCCATTGCGACCGCATCCATACAGTCCTGAGGAGGAGAAAAGGTATGACTGAGTTTTACAATCTTGTTGAAAGCGCCCCGGCCGGCCGTTTCGACGGTATCGAGCGCCCTTATGGTCCCGAGGAAGTTCGGCGTTTGCGCGGTTCCGTCAGAATCCGGTCCACTCTGGCGGAAGAGGGCGCCAAGAGGCTGTGGCAGCTGATCCATGAGGAGGATTTCGTCAATGCGCTGGGTGCGCTTTCGGGCAACCAGGCGATGCAGATGGTGCGCGCCGGACTGAAGGCCATTTACCTTTCCGGCTGGCAGGTCGCGGCCGACGCCAACACGGCATCAGCGATGTATCCCGACCAGTCGCTCTATCCGGCCAATGCCGGCCCTGAATTGGTAAAGCGCATCAATAAAACATTGCAACGTGCTGATCAGATTGAAACATCCGAAGAAAACGGCCTTTCGGTCGATACCTGGTTTGCGCCCATTATTGCCGATGCGGAGGCCGGTTTCGGCGGCCCGCTCAACGCTTTCGAGATCATGAAAGCCTATATCGAGGCGGGGGCTGCCGGCGTCCATTTCGAGGACCAGCTGGCATCGGAAAAGAAATGCGGCCATCTTGGCGGCAAGGTACTGATCCCGACGGCCGCCCATATCCGCAATCTGACGGCCGCGCGGCTTGCTGCCGATGTCATGGGCGTACCGACGCTGGTTATCGCCCGCACGGATGCCGAGGCGGCCAAGCTGCTGACATCGGATATCGACGCGCGCGACCGTCCCTTTGTCGACTATGATGCCGGCCGGACGGCAGAAGGCTTCTACCGCGTCAAAAACGGGCTTGAGGCCTGCATTGCCCGCGCCGTTGCCTATGCGCCTTACTGCGATCTGATCTGGTGCGAGACCTCGAAGCCGGATCTGGAGCAGGCGCGCAAATTCGCCGAGGGTGTTCACAAACACTACCCTGGCAAGCTGCTGGCCTATAACTGCTCGCCTTCTTTCAACTGGAAGAAAAACCTGAGCGAGGAGGATATCGCGCGCTTCCAGAAGGAACTCGGCGCCATGGGCTACAAGTTCCAGTTCATCACGCTGGCCGGCTTCCACCAGCTCAATTTCGGCATGTTCGAACTGGCGCGCGGCTATCGCGACCGGCAGATGGCGGCCTACAGCGAATTGCAGCAGGCCGAGTTTGCTGCCGAGGCCAACGGTTACACCGCGACACGCCATCAGCGCGAGGTCGGGACCGGCTATTTCGATGCGGTGTCGATGGCGATCACCGGCGGCTCCGGATCGACGACCGCCATGGGCGAATCCACGGAAACGGCACAGTTCCACGCCGCCGAATAGCGCGGCTGCAACCTGAAAGCTTGCGAAAGAGGAGGAGAAACCATGACCCGCAAGATCAATGTCAAGGAACGGGCAGAGGCCCAGTCCACGCGCATGTCCAGCGAACAGCAGGCCGCGATCCGCATGGTCGCCAATGACCTGCACCGGCTGAACCAGTCGGTCATGAAGGCGGTGGATGCCGGTGTCTCGGTCGAAATCATCCGCTCGGCCCGCCATCACGGCGGCACCAAGAGCTGGGGCGATCTTCTGGTGCCGATCATCATCGCAGGTGCTGCGGAGGAGCCGGAAACCGAAACCGATCTGGCGGCAGGGTGAGCACCGCTGCCGGGAAAGACAACGGGCAGGGCGTTTTCGCCCTGTCTCTCCTGGCTAGAACAGCAGTGCCTTTGCGGGCATCCAGAGACCCATCAGCGTCATCATCAGGCTTTCCGTCAGCGACACAAAGCCGAGCGGCACGGACGAACCGCCGCCGACGCAGGCGCATTTCAGCTCACGCTTGTCGATATAGACCGCCTTGAAAATGCTGACAGAACCAATAATACCGATGAAGAGGGCGACCGGGGTGGAAATCCAGACCAGCGCGCCGGCTGTCATCAATATCCCGGCCAGCGCTTCGCCAAACGGGTAAAGCCGGCCATAGGGCACCCAGCGGCGGGCCAGAAGGTCGTAATTCAGGAACATCGTGGAAAAGCTCTCGATATCCTGCAATTTCTGGATCGCCAGTATGGTCATGGAAAGCGAGATGAACCATTCCACCATCCGCACTGTCAACGGCGTGCCATATTGGTGCCAGGAAAGCCCCAGTGCCAGCAGAAGCGCGACGGCGAAGATCGCGATCACCGGCGTGTAGCTCGTATCGCTTTGCTCCTCCGGCGGCGGATCGAGCCTGAAGAAAACCCGCAGATCGTCATAGCCGCCGATGCGGACTCCGTCGATGAAGGTCTGCGGTGTCGTCTCGACCCCGTGTTCTTCCATGAAACTGTCTGTTTCCTCCCGGGTCTTCAGGTGGTGGTCTTCCACCTCATACCCCTTGCTCTTCAGGAGATGCCTGGATTTCAGCCCATAGGGACAGACATGGTCGGGCATGACCATCCGGTAGAGCTTTGCGGTTTTGGTTCCGTTGGTCTCGGACATGGTGCCTTTCCTCGGTTCTTCCGGCTTGAATGCAAAAATCCCGCCGGCCTTTCGGGCGGCGGGATTTTGCCTGGCCGCTCTGGCAGGCTGATCTTTACGACTGGCTGTTGCCATTCGGGCGCGAGCGGGCGTGATTGGCCGAGGTGCTGGCGTCCGGTTCCTGGCCGAAATAGGTGCCGCCGAGATGGCCGCCGGCGCCCATATGCTCAACCTGGCGCAGGGTGCGTTCTGTTTCCTTTTCCTTGTCGATCTTGCTCATGGCAATTTCTCCTCTGGTTCGGTCACTCATCTGAAAAACGGGCCGAGGCGAAAACTGTTCCATGATTTCAATGGGAAAAAACGACTGCGCCGATGACGGCCGTGTCAGCCGTGGGTGCGGATCGTGTCGAGGAACTCCGCGCCATAGCGTTGCAGCTTGGTCTTGCCGACGCCCTGAATTTCGAGCATGGCTTCCGCTGTGGCCGGACGCTCGCTGGCAAGTGCGATCAGCGTGGTATCGGGGAAAATGACGTAGGGCGGCACTGCAAGCTCCTTGGCAAGCGCCGTGCGGGTGGCGCGCAGCGCCTCGAACAGCGACTGGTCCTGTTCGGACAATGCCGCCTTCGCGTCGCTGCGTTTGCGTGTGCCGGTTGAGGCCTTGCCCTTGGGCGTGCGGTCGACTCGGAACCGCAGTGACTGCTCGTGGCGGAAAACGGCGCGCGCGCCGGGCTCCAGTTTCAGCGCGCCGAAGGCGTCATGATCCACACGGATCAGCCCTTTGGCGAGCAATTGGCGGTAGACCGATTGCCATGTCTTGCGTGCGATATCCTTGCCCGCACCGAAAACCGGCATGGTGTCATGGCCGAACCGTTCGGTCCGCTCGGTGGCGTTGCCGGTCAGCACATCGATGACGTGTCCCGCCCCGAAGCGCTCGCCGGTGCGATAGATCGCGGCCATGGCCTTGATCGCGGCTTCCGTACCATCCCATGTTTCCACCGGCGACAGGCAGGTGTCGCAATTGCCGCAATTGCCGTCATGTTGCTCGCCGAAATGGGCAAGGATGGCCTGTCGTCGGCAGTCCGCGGTCTCGCAGATGCCGAGCAGCGCGTTGAGCTTGGCGCGTTCGACCCGTTTGACCTCGTCGGCGGCCGCGTTTCGGTCGATCATCCGGCCGCGCTGGGTGACATCGGCCATGCCGTAGACCATCCAGGCTTCCGCCGGCAGGCCGTCACGACCGGCACGTCCGGTTTCCTGATAATAGGCTTCCACGGACCCCGGCAGGTCGAGATGGGCGACATAGCGGACATCCGGCTTGTCGATGCCCATGCCGAAGGCGACGGTTGCTACGAGGCAAAGCTCGTCTTCCTTCAGGAAGGCGTCCTGATGGGCGTCGCGGGTCTCGCGCGCCATGCCGGCGTGATAGGCAAGCGCGTGGATGCCCTGCGTGTTCAGCCATTCGGCGGTTTCCTCCACCTTGGCGCGCGACAGGCAGTAGACAATGCCGCTCTCGCCCTTGTGGCGGGCAAGGAAATCCAGAAGCTGGCGGCGCGGCTGTTCGCGCTCGACGATCTCGTAGGTGATGTTGGGGCGGTCGAAAGAGGTGGTGAACACGGCCGCGTTCTGCAGCGCCAACCGTTCGATAATGTCCTCGCGGGTGTGGGGATCGGCGGTTGCCGTCAGCGCCATGCGCGGCACACCGGGAAAAGCCTCGGCCAGCCTGTCTAAGGCGCGGTATTCCGGCCGGAAATCATGTCCCCATTGGGAAACGCAATGGGCCTCGTCAATGGCGAAGAGCGCAATGTCGAGATCGCGCATCATCTCCGTGAAGCCGGGCGTGGCGACCCGTTCGGGCGTCACGTAGAGAAGGTCCAGCTCGCGCCGCGCCAAGGCCCGCCGGGTGGCGATGAAGTCCTCCTGTGACAGCGAGGAATTGAGCGCTCCGGCGCGAACGCCCAGCTGTTTCAGCGCCTCGACCTGGTCGCGCATCAGCGCAATCAGCGGCGAGATCACCACGCCGACGCCGCTGCGGCAAAGCGCGGGCAGCTGATAGCACAGCGATTTGCCCGCACCTGTGGGAAACAGCACCACCGCATCACCGCCCGACACCACCTGTTCAACCACGGCGCCCTGTTTGCCGCGAAATTCGGAATAGCCGTAGATCTCGCGCAGGACGGTGAGCGGATCGGCGGCGGGGGCGGTGGGATAGGGTGCAGTCAATGGAGATTCCTTCGTAACGGAGTTCCATTATCGCAAATCCAGCCGCCCGGTGCGACCCTCTCTTGCAGAATTCACGGCGATCAGGAGGCCTGTCGGGAAAAATACCCGAAACACCGGTTACGCCGTTTCGTCTCGGTCTCGGCTGGGTAAGGCGACACACTCTCACGTCATTCTCGTGCTTGACACGAGAATCCAGGGCCAAACGACGGCTTCATGAAAAGCGACTACCGATCGGCGACGTGAGCGGAATGGATGCTCGGATCAGGTCCGAGCATGACCCTGTGGGGAGGCCGGTGGCAACATCATTGACAGCGTTCCCGGCCCTGACCGTCACTTGACGATCCAGATGCCGTTTATCCGGCCTGCCCACGTGTTTTTCCCTGAATCAGGTTTTTCTCCAGAGACCCGGGGGGAGCAATCAGCCCCGGATTTCCGAAACATAAACCAGACGCTTTTCCCGGGCCGACATATCCGCCGCCTCGGCAATTTCCAGCGCCTTCAGTCCGTCATCGCCGCTTGGCGACATCGCTGCGCCGGATTTCAGGTTTTCGGCAAAGCTGCGGATTTCGGCGGCGAAGGCTTCGACATAGCGGGTCATGAAGAAGTCGTAGATCGGCGGGCGCAGGAAACCTTCGGCGGTGGCAAGCTCGATTGATGCGGGACGGAGGTTTTCGGCAGACACCGCGCCCTTGGAGCCCAAAACCTCGATCCGCTGGTCATAACCGAAGGTGGCGCGGCGCGAATTGGAAATCGTGCACTGACGGCCGGAGACCGTGGTCAGGATGGTCGAGGCGCTGTCGAAATCGCCGATCTTTCCGATTTCCGGGTCGATCAGCGCCGAGCCGCTGGCCTGCACCGTCTCGATTTCCTCGCCGAGCAGAAACCGGCTCATGTCGAAATCGTGGATCGTCATGTCCTTGAAGAAACCGCCGGAGGAGGCGAGATAGGAAACCGGTGGCGGGGCGGGGTCGCGCGAGACGATGTGCAGCATTTCCGGGTTACCGATCCGGCCATCGGCGATCGTCTGTTTCAGCGCCTGGAAATTGGGGTCGAAACGGCGGTTGAAGCCGAGCATCAGCCGGGTGCCGGTTTCCTCCACGACGGCAAGGCACTGGCGCGCGCGAGCCGAATCGAGATCGACGGGCTTTTCGCAGAAGATCGCCTTGCCAGCGCGGGCGAATTTTTCGATCAGGTCTGCATGCGTGCCGGTCGGCGTGGCGATGATGACGGCATCGATGCTGCTGTCATTGGCAATCTCATCGATGGTCGAAACGCCGGTTTCATAGGTCGCGGCGATTTCGTTGGCCGCTTCGGTATTGGCGTCGGCGACGGCGGCGAGCCTGACGCCGGCCACCGAAGTGACGGCGCGCGCATGCACGCGGCCGATGCGTCCGGCACCCAAAAGTGCAATCGATACAGTCATATGTCCTCCCGCTGTTCCGCATCTGCGGCCGATCTTGTGCCGCTTGATGAAATGGAATAAAAATTCTAAAAACACCAAATGTGGAATATGTCAAGCGCAATAGCGGAGCCCAGTCATGCCCAGCCACACCAGTGCGGCGCCCGATACGATCGATGCCTTTTTCGCCCGTCTGGCGGAGCGTTCGCCGGCCTTTCCCAAGCGGCTGAAACAGTGCGCCGATTTCGTTGCCGCCAATCCCGACCGGGTGGCGGTGTCGACGGTCGCCGAACTGTCGGGCGAGGCGGGGGTACAGCCATCGGCGTTCATGCGGTTTTGCCAGGAACTGGGGTTTTCCGGTTTTTCGCAGATGCAGCGGCTGTTTCGCAGCGACTATTCCCGCAAATGGCCGGATTATGCAACGCGGATCGATTCGCTGCGCGATCATGGGTCCGACAGTCCGGCAGCGCTGCTTGCGGAATTTGTCGAGGTCGGCCGGCTTTCGCTGGAAAACCTGCTGACATCGGTGGAAACCGAAGCGCTGAATCAAGCGGTGGAGATGCTGGCGGGCGCCGAGACCATTCACCTTGTCGGTTTCCGCCGGGCTTTTCCCGTCACCTCCTATCTCGCCTATGCCTTCGAGAAGATGGATATTCCGGCCATGCTGCATACCGGCATTGCCGGGCTGGGGCTGGAATATGCAATCCGGCCCAATGATGCCGTGCTGGCCGTCACCTTCGCCCCCTATACCGAGCGCACGCTGGAAATCGCGGAGGCGGGCCGGGCGCGTGGCGCCGGGCTTGTCGCCATCACCGACTATGTCACCAGCCCGCTGGTGCAGCTTGGCGCAACCACGCTGCATGTCGCCGAGCCCGATGTCGGCGCGTTTCGCGCGCTGTCGGGGTCGCTGTCGCTTGCCATTTCGCTGGCCGTCTCGGTCGGCGCGGCGCGCGAAAACCTTAAAAATGGAAAATAAATATTGCAAAAACCAAAAAATAGAATTTAAATTCCTTCTGCGGAACGTGATCTCTTTTGCGTTCCTGCACTGAAATCTGCCCTTGCCGGGAGGAGGTCGGGGCAGGTTCATCCAAGGAGGAGGACTTGAGCATGAAAAGCAGATTTCTTGCACTGGCGGCCGCAGCCGTCGCGCTGACCGGCCTTGCACCGGCAGCCGCGCAGGCCGAGGGCGAGCGTTTCGTTCTGATCTCGCATGCACCTGACAGCGACAGCTGGTGGAACACCATCAAGAACGCCATCAATGTCGCCGGCGAGCAGATGGATGTGGAGGTGGAATACCGCAATCCGCCGACGGGCGACCTTGCCGATATGGGCCGTATCGTCCAGCAGGCAGCAGCGTCCAACCCGGATGGCATTATCGTGACGATTGCCGATTTTGACGTGTTGTCGGGGCCGGTTTCGGATGCCGTGGCCAAGGGCATTCCGGTGATCACCATCAATTCGGGCACCGAAGAACAGTCGAAACAGCTCGGCGCGATGATGCATGTCGGCCAGCCGGAATATATGGCCGGCAAGCTGGCGGGCGAGCGCGCGAAAAAGGAGTCGGGCGCCGACAGCTTCCTGTGCGTCAACCACTACATCACCAACCCGGCATCGGTTGAGCGCTGCCAGGGCTTTGCCGATGGTCTGGGCGTCGAACTCGGCGAGCAGATGATCGACAGCGGCATGGACCCGTCCGAGGTCAAGTCGAAGGTCATGGCCTATCTGAATTCCAATCCCGATACCGGCGCCATTCTGACGCTCGGTCCCAATTCCGCCGAGCCGACGATTGCCGCACTCGACGAGATGGGCCAGTCGGGCGAGATCTATTTCGGCACGTTCGACCTTTCGAGCGGGATTGCCGACGCGATCAAGGCCGGCACGGTCAATTTCGCGATTGACCAGCAGCCTTACCTGCAGGGCTATCTGCCGGTGGTCATTCTCACCAATTATGCCCGCTACGGCGTGATGCCGGGCAACTCGATCAATTCGGGCCCCGGCTTCATTACCGACAGCAATATCGAACTGGTTGAGAAATACGCCGGCCAGTATCGCTGACGTTAGACAATGGCGTCGCCGCGCGGGCCCTTTCGCGCGGCGGCTTTTCCGGCCTTGGCCGGTCCCTTGAGACACCCGGCACGGCAGGCAGCGTCAACGCGCCGCCGTTACAGGAAGCTGTTGCCTGCGTGGCGGAGAGAAATCGATGTCCAAATCCCAATCCCAAAAGCCGCACCGGCCGATCGAGGAACTGATCCTCGAAGAGCGCATGCGCCCCGTGCCGCGCTGGCGCAAGGCGCTGATCCGGCCGGAACTCGGCTCCATCTGCGGCACCATTCTGGTTTTCCTGCTGTTTGCCGCGATTGCCGGCGACAGCGGCATGTTTTCGGCCGAAGGCTTTATCAACTGGGGCACGGTATCCGCCCAGTTCGCCATCATCGCGGTAGGGGCCTGCCTGCTGATGATCGCGGGCGAATTCGACCTGTCGATCGGCTCGATGATCGGCTTTTCCGGCATTGTCATCGCGCTCTTGACGGTGCAGTGGGGTTGGCCCGCATGGGCGGCGATCATCACCGCCTTTGCCGTTGCGATTGCCATCGGCGCGCTGAACGGCTTTCTGGTGATCCGCACCGGCCTGCCGTCCTTCATCGTCACGCTGGCCTTTCTGTTCATCCTGCGCGGCCTGACGATCTTCATCGCCATTTCGACCACCGGCAAGACCATTATCGGCGGTGTGCGCGAGGCGGCGGAGGGCGATTTCGTCGCTTCGCTTTTCGGGGGCAAGACCTTTGGCTGGTTTTTCCGCTGGCTTGCCGACAATGACATGATCGCGACCTTCGTCGCCGGTCCCCGCGCCGGTCAGCCGGTGGTCGACGGCATCCCCATGTTGATGGTCTGGGCGCTGATCCTCATCATTTTCGGACACTTCCTGCTGGTGCGCACCAAATTCGGCAACTGGATCTTTGCAGCCGGTGGCGATGCGCAGGCCGCGCGCTATGTCGGCGTGCCGGTCAATCGCGTGAAGATCCTGATGTTCATGCTGACGGCGTTCTGCGCCACCATCTTCGCCACCTGCCAGGTGATGGAATTCGGCTCGGCGGCGGCAGACCGCGGGCTTTTGAAGGAGTTCGAGGCGATCATTTCCGTCGTGATCGGCGGTGCGCTTCTGACGGGCGGCTATGGCTCGGTCATCGGTGCGGCCCTTGGCGCGCTGATCTTCGGCGTCGTCCAGCAGGGGCTGTTTTTCGCCGGCGTCGAAAGTTCGCTGTTCAGGGTGTTCCTCGGCGTCATCCTGCTGCTGGCCGTCATTCTCAACACCTATATTCGCCGTCGCATCACGGGAGAACGCTAGTCATGAGCGCACCTCTGATCGAACTCGAAGATATCGAGAAACATTTCGGCCCCGTTATCGCGCTGGCCGGTGTGTCGCTCTCGGTGATGGCCGGTGAGTGCCATTGCCTGCTCGGCGACAATGGCGCGGGCAAATCCACCTTCATCAAGACCATGTCCGGCGTGCACAAGCCGAGCTATGGCCGCATTCTCGTCGACGGCAAGGAAGTCACCTTCAACGACCCGCGCGATGCGATGGCGGCCGGGATCGCCACGGTCTATCAGGACCTGGCGATGATCCCGCTGATGTCGGTTACCCGCAATTTCTGGATGGGCCGCGAACCGGAGCGCCGCATCGGCCCGATCAAGGTGTTTGATCACAAGAGGGCGGGGGCGGTCACCGTTGAGGAGATGGCCAGGATGGGCATCCACCTGCGCTCTGCCGATCAGGCTGTCGGCACGCTTTCCGGCGGCGAGCGGCAGACGGTCGCCATTTCCCGGGCGGTCTATTTCGGCGCGCGCGTGCTGATCCTTGATGAGCCGACCTCGGCGCTTGGCGTGCGCCAGACCGCCAATGTGCTGTCCACCATCGATGCCGTGCGTAAAAAAGGGATCGGCGTCGTCTTCATCACCCACAATGTCCGTCACGCGCTTGCCGTCGGCGACCGCTTCACCGTCATCAACCACGGCAAGACGCTTGGCACCGCCAAACGCGGCGAGATCAATGCCGAACAGTTGCAGGACCTGATGGCGGGCGGGCGCGAACTTGTCGAACTCGAATCCTCGCTTGGAGGCACTGTCTAGAGCATGCATCAACTCGATTGTCTCACGATCGGCCGCTCCTCGGTCGACCTATACGGTGCGCAGGTCGGCGGCCGGCTGGAGGACATGCTGTCCTTCGAGAAATATCTCGGCGGCTCGCCGACCAACATGGCGACGGGGGCCGCCCGCCTCGGTCTGAAATCCGGTCTCATCACCCGCGTCGGCGACGAGCATATGGGCCGTTTCATCCGCGAGGAACTGGTGCGGGAAGGGGTGGATGTCTCCGGCGTGGTGACGGACCCGGAACGCCTGTCCGCGCTGGTGATCCTGGGTATTCGCGATGAGGAACAGTTTCCGCTGATCTTCTATCGCGAGAACTGCGCCGATATGGCGCTGTGCGAGGCGGATATCGACGAGGCGCTGATTGCGCGGGCCCGTTCGCTGGTGGCAACCGGCACGCATCTTTCCAACCCGCAGACCGAGGCGGCGGTGCTGAAGGCGCTGACCCTTGCCCGCAAACATGGCGCCCGCACCGCGCTCGATATCGACTACCGCCCCAATCTGTGGGGACTGTCCGGTCATGGCGACGGCGAAAACCGCTTCATTGCATCTGAAAAGGTCACCGCCAAGCTGCAATCGACGCTCTCGCTTTTCGATCTGATCGTCGGCACGGAGGAAGAGTTTCACATCGCCGGCGGCACGACGGATACGCTTCAGGCGCTGAAGAATGTGCGCACGGTGAGCGCCGCCACACTTGTGCTGAAGCGCGGCGCTGATGGGGCTTCCGCTTTCGAGGGCGATATTCCCGATGATATCGATGGCGGCGTTGCGGGAAAAAGCTTCCGTATCGAGGTCTTCAATGTTCTGGGCGCAGGGGACGGCTTCATGGCCGGACTGCTGAAGGGCTGGCTGACGGACCGCAACTGGCGCGAAAGCCTGACCATTGCCAATGCCTGCGGGGCGTTTGCCGTCTCCCGCCACGGCTGCACGCCGGCCTATCCGAGCCTCACCGAGCTTGAATATTTTCTGGAACATGGCGCTGAAACGCTGGCCCTGCGCAAGGACAAGGCGCTGGAACAGCTCCACTGGTCGACCAACCGCCATGGAAACTGGCCGCAAATGCGGGTGTTTGCCTTTGACCACCGCATCCAGCTGGAAGAGATGGCGGCGCAATATGGCGCGCCGGCCGACAGGATCAGCGCCTTCAAGGAGCTTTGCCTGAAGGCCGTGCTGAGCGTTGCAGACGGCAAGCCCGGTCACGGGATCCTGTGCGACAACCGGCTCGGCCGCTCGGCGCTCTACAAGGCGGCGGGAACCGGTCTGTGGATCGGCCGCCCGACGGAATGGCCGGGATCGCGCCCGCTGTCGCTCGAACCCGAGCTTGGCGAGGATATCGGCGGGCTTTCCGAGTGGCCGGCAGAGCATGTCGTCAAGGTTCTGTGCTTCTACCACCCGGACGACAACGCGCCGCTGAAGGCCGAGCAGGAGGCGACGCTGAAACGGCTTTTTGCCGCTGCCCGCCGCAACCGTCTGGAATTCCTGATGGAGGTTGTGTCATCGAAGCATGGCGAAACCGATGATATGACGGCGGCAAGGGTGATCGACCGGCTTTACGGGATCGGCATTTATCCCGACTGGTGGAAGCTGGAGCCGCTGACCTCCGAAGCCGCATGGGCAAATGTCTCGACCGCAATCGAGCGCAATGACCGTCACACCCGCGGTATCGTGGTGCTCGGCCTCGATGCGCCGGAGCAGGAACTGGCGGCAAGCTTCGCCACCGCTGCGCGCTTCCCGCTGGTCAAGGGCTTTGCCGTCGGCCGTTCGATCTTTGCCGAAACCGCGCGCGCCTGGCTTTCCGGGGCGCTTGGCGATGATCAGGCCGTGGCCGAAATGACGGAAAAATACAGCCGGTTCTGCCGCTACTGGGATGAAGCGCGAAACCGGACCGAACAGCATGAAACACAAGAGGCGTTTTGATGAAAACGATACGCTTGACCGCCGCGCAGGCACTGGTGCGCTATCTCATTGCCCAGAAGAACGAGGATGGCGATCCCGTCATTCCCGGTTGCTGGGCGATTTTCGGGCATGGCAATGTCGCAGCCCTCGGCGAGGCGCTTTACGGCGTACGCGACAGCTTTCCCACCTGGCGCGGCCATAACGAGCAGACCATGGCCCATGCCGCAATCGCCTATGCCAAGGCGAAGAACCGCCGGCAGGCCATGGCGGTGACCACCTCGATCGGTCCCGGCGCGACCAACATGGTGACGGCCTGCGCGCTGGCGCATGTGAACCGCCTGCCGGTGCTGCTGATCCCCGGCGATGTCTTCGCCAGCCGCGCGCCCGATCCGGTGTTGCAGCAGGTCGAGGATTTTGACGATGCCACGGTTTCGGCCAATGACTGCTTCCGTCCCGTCAGCCGCTACTTCGACAGGATCACCCGTCCCGAGCAGCTGCTGACCGCGCTACCGCGCGCGCTTTCGACGCTGACCGACCCGGAGCGCTGCGGCCCGGTCACGCTTTCCTTTTGCCAGGATGTGCAGGCCGAAGCCTTCGACTGGCCGGAAAGCTTCTTTGCCGAAAAAATCTGGTATCAGCGCCGCCCGGCGCCCGATGCGGATGCACTGGCGCGCGCCGTCGATGCGATCAAGGCCGCGAAGCGTCCGCTGATCGTCGCAGGCGGCGGCGTTCTTTATTCCGGCGCGAGTGATGCACTGAGAGCCTTTGCGGAAAAGCATCAGGTACCGGTCGCCGAAACACAGGCCGGCAAATCCTCGCTTCCCGCAAGTCACCCGCTGAACCTTGGTTCCATCGGCGTGACCGGCTCGTCGGCCGCCAATGCGATTGCAGCCGACGCCGATCTGGTGATCGGGCTCGGCACCCGGTTTCAGGATTTCACCACCGGCTCGTGGTCGGTGTTCAAAAATCCGTCGCGGCGCATCCTCGCTATCAATGTCACACCGTTCGACAGCTACAAGCACGACGCCCTGTCGCTTGTCGCCGATGCCCGCGTGGCGCTCGAAGCGCTCAGCGAAACGCTTGGCGCGCACGCAGCACCGCCCATCGACCCCGAGCTTAAAAAAAAATGGATGGCCTCCGTTGCCGCCGCAACCGATGCACCCTCCGGCAATGCGTTGCCCAGTGACGGGCATGTGATCGGCGCGGTGCAGCGCCAGAGCGGTGAGGATTCGATCGTGGTCTGCGCCTCCGGCGGGCTGCCCGGCGAGCTGCACAAGCTGTGGCAGGCGGAAAAGCCCAATGGCTATCATCTCGACTATGGTTATTCCTGCATGGGCTACGAAATCGCCGGCGGGCTCGGCGTCAAGATGGCGCTGCCGGAACGCGATGTCATCGTCATGCTCGGCGACGGCTCCTATCTGATGGCGAATTCCGAACTGGCGACCTCGGTCATGCTCGGTCAGAAGATTACGGTCGTGGTGCTTGATAATCGCGGTTTCGGCTGCATCAACCGGCTTCAGCAGGCAACCGGCGGCGAGAGTTTCAACAATCTGATCGACACCGCGCGCCATGTGGTGCCCGCCGATATCGATTTTTCCGCCCATGCCGCGGCCCTTGGCGCAATCGCCGAGAAGGTCGATGGCATCGGCGCTCTCGAAGCAGCACTTGCCCGCGCAAAATCCAGTGAGCGCAGCCATGTCATCGTCATCGACACCGATCCGATGATCACCACCGAGGCCGGCGGCAACTGGTGGGATGTGGCGGTGCCGGAAGTGTCCGAGCGTGACGCGGTGAATGCGGCGCGCCAGGCCTATCTCGAAGACCGCGCCCGCCAGCGCGCTTTCGACTGAGTTCTTTTGCCTTTGAAAGGGTGAACCATGATCCTTTACGGAACCAATCCGATTGCCTGGTCGAATGATGACGACCAGAGCCTCGGCGCTGATATTTCGCTGGAAACCTGCCTTTCCGAAACCGCCGCAATCGGCTTCGACGGCATCGAGAAGGGCCACAAATTCCCGACCGATCCGGAGGCGCTTTCGGCGGTGCTCAACGCCCACGGTCTGAAATTCGTATCCGGCTGGCACTCGCTGAACCTGCTCGTTCATTCGGTGGAAGACGAGAAGGCGGCAATCCGTCCGCATCTCGATCTTTTGAAGTCGCAGGGTTCGAAGGTCTGCATCGTCTGCGAGACCTCGAATGCGATCCACGGCAATGACGCTGTGGCGCTTGGCAACCGCCCGGTGCTTGATGATGACGCCTGGGAAGACTTTGCCCGCAAGCTGGACGCCATCGCGGCCTACTGCGCCGAAGACGGCATCGCGCTGGTCTATCACCACCACATGGGCACGATCGTTCAGAGCGAAGAAGAAATCGGCCGGCTGATGGCACTGACGGGAGCGGATGTGCACCTGCTTCTGGATACCGGGCATGCGGCCTTTGGCGGCGGCGATCCTGTGGCGCTCGCCCGCCGCCATATGGGCCGCGTCGCCCATATCCACGCCAAGAATGTGCGCGGCGCGATCATGCGGCAGGTGGCAGACGAGGGGCTGAGCTTTCTCGAAGGCGTGCGGCGCGGCGTCTTTACCGTTCCGGGCGATGACGAGGGGATTGTCGACTTTGTATCCGTGCTGAAGGTCGCCGCCGAACATGGCTATTCCGGCTGGATCGTGATCGAGGCCGAACAGGACCCTGCGGTGCGCAACCCCTTCCGGTATCAGAGCATGGGACTGAAGGCGCTGAAAGCGGCAGCGCTTGAGGCCGGTCTGCGATAACGAAAACGACGAGGAGACGACAGCGATGAGCCGACTACTGGTCAAACCCATGGGAACCCGCGGCAAGGTTCATGACATCACACCCGAAAGCGCCGGCTGGGGCTATGTCGGCTTCCGGCTTTACCGCCTCGCGGCAGGCGAAAGCGTTTCCGAGGAAACCGGCGACCGCGAGGTGATACTCGTGCTTGTGGAAGGCAAGGCGGAAATTTCCGGTGCCGGCGCGGATTTCGGCAGGCTTGGCAAGCGCATGAATGTGTTCGAGCGCGAAAAACCGGCCGCCGTCTATGTGCCCGATCACAGCGACTGGTCCGCCATGGCTGCAACCGACTGCACGCTGGCCGTCTGCTCGGCGCCGGGCAAGGGCGGACACAAGGCGCAGGTGATCGACAATATCGGGCTGGAAGAGCGCGGCAAGGGCTCAAACACGCGCTTCATTCATCCGATTGCGATGGAGGACCGCGATATCGCCGACAGCCTGCTGGTGACGGAAGTGTTCACGCCGGCCGGCAACTGGTCGTCCTATCCGCCGCACCGGCATGACGAGGATAATTTTCCCGAGATGACCTATCTGGAGGAGACCTATTATCACCGTCTGAACCCGCCACAGGGTTTCGGCTTCCAGCGCGTGTTCACCGAGGACGGCGAACTGGACGAGACCATGGCCGTGCATGACGGCGACGTGGTGCTGGTGCCGAAGGGCCATCACCCCTGCGGTGCGCCGCATGGCTACGAGATGTATTATCTGAACGTGATGGCCGGGCCGATGCGCAAATGGCGGTTCAAAAACCATCCCGATCACGACTGGATCGCGCAACAGCAGAAATGACAGTTGTCATGGCGCGCAGTTGATTGTGGCCGGTGATCGCCGATAATGGATAAAGTGAATCACCACGCATAGGTTTTCCCGTGCCATCTCCTCTGCTTCTCCGCCTGCGGCTGGCGGCGCTGGTCGTTGGCGTTTTCCTGGTCGGCGCGAATTCCTTTATTCTCGGGCCGATCCTTGCCGATGTCGCCGCGACGCTGAAAACGGAACCGGTTGCAGTGGCGCGGGCGATCTCCGCCTTCGGTGCTGCTGCCGCATTCTCTGCCTTTTTCCTGTCCGGTTTGATTGACCGCTACGCCATGCGGCCGGTGCTGGCCGGTTCCGCCTTTTTGCTCATGGGCGGCTTTGCAGGCTCGGCGCTCAGCCATAGCTGGCAGACGCTTTCCGTGTTTCAGGCGCTGGCAGGCATTGCCACCGGCGTGCTGTTGCCGGCGATCTATTCGGAGGCCGTACGCTCGGCGCCTGAAGGGCAGGGAACGCGTGTCTTCGGCCTTGTCCTGTCCGGCTGGTCGATTGCGTTGATCGTCGGCGTGCCGCTTTCGGCGCTGCTCAGCGATGTTCTCGACTGGCGTCTGGCCTATGGCGTTCTTGCCTTACTGGCCGGACTGGCCTGTATGGTCTTCGCCGCCACGGCCGACAGGCAACCGCCGGCGCAAAGCGGTGAGAGCCACAGCCGCCGCGCGGTGATCCGTGTCCGCGGCGTTATCAGCATGCTTGCGACCGGCTTTCTGTTCATGACGGTGTTTTACGGCACTTACGCGCTTCTTGGCCTGCGGATGCGCGATATGCTTGGCATCAGCGCGTCCGCCGCCAGCCTTGCGGTGATGGCCTATGGCGTTGGGTTCGGTCTTGGCGGCGCTCTTGCGCGCCATGTCGACCGGATCGGGCCGGCAAAAGTGTTTCCCCTGTTTCTGGCCGGATCGGGGCTGGTTTATCTGTCACTTGCTCTGGCGACCCGGTCTTTCTGGCTGTCGCTTCTGGCGACATTCCTGCTCGGCATCTTCAACCATTTCGGCCTGAACCTGACCGTGCTGCTGCTGGCGCTGCGCAAGCCGGAAGCGCGCGGCACGCTGATCGGCCTGAATACCACCGCCACCTATATCGCCGTGTTCGTCGGTCCGCTGCTGATGGGCGCGCTCTATGCGGGAATCGGGTTTGGGGCAGTCAGCCTCTCCGCTTTCGCCCTGCTGGCTGTCTGCGTCGCTCTGATGTGGCGGCTTAGCAAGGCCGATGCCGCTCAGTGAAGTTCGCGCGAGATCGGCGCGCCCACCGAAAAATCGGTAAAACGCACTTTCAGGCCGGCCCGTTCCGGCGTGCAGGCGGTCATGCCGATCTGGGCATCGGCTGAAGGGAAGGGGCAAAGCCGCGCCATCTGCCATTGCCCGTCGCCCAGATGAAACTGCACCCGCACAGCGTCGTCATGCCGGGTGATGCGGATCGAAACTGGCGTTTTCGGATTTGCCGCATGCAGCGGAATGACCGACCAGTCGGACACGTCGCGGGTGACGACGGTGGAAAAATGCATCAGCCCGTCGGTGAATTCGATGCCCGCCTTGATCCAGTGGGTTTCATCGATGCGCAGCATCAGCCCGGCCTGATCGTAAAGCATCTCGTATGCGGCGGTCATGGTCGCGCTGGCGGAAAAGTCGCCGGAGACCGGCGCAAGATAGGCATGGCCGCTGTCGCGGGTGAAGCCGTAAAACGTCCTGCGCCAGAAGTCGGTGGCATTGTCCGTCACCAACTCAAGCGTGTCGCCTTCTGCCGTCCATTCCGCCGGTTCGTTGAGCCAGATTGCCATCTCATGTCCCCCATTGTGCAGAAAATCTATTCCGGCAGACGATAGTCCTTCAGCCTGTCTTCCCGGAAAACGAAAAGCTTGCCGCTTTCCTGATAGTCGGGCCTGGTCAGCGGCACGATCTTTGCGGCGACCTCGCTTGGATGCGGCAGCGTCATCGGGTCTTCGCCGGGGGCCGCCTGCGCGCGCATTGCGGTGCGGGTGCGGCCGGGATCGAAATTGGTGACCTTGATCGGCGTGTGGGCGGTTTCGCCGGCCCATGTCCGTCCCAGCACCTCGACAGCGGATTTGGAGGCGGCATAGGCGCCCCAGAAGGGCCTGCATGTATGGGCAACGCCGGAGGAAATCAGCACGGCGCGTCCGGCATCGGATTGCAGCAGCAGCGGCTCCAGCGACCGGATCAGCCGCCAGGTGGCGGTCACGTTCACGGCCATCACCTGTTCGAAAACCTTGGCCTCCAGATGGGCGAGCGGCGAGACCACGCCGAGCACACCGGCATTGGCAACCATGATGTCGAGCTTGCCCCAGCGCTTGAAGATCGATCCGCCAAGGCGGTCGATGGCGCCCATGTCGGCAAGATCCATCGGCACCAGCGTTGCCGAGCCATTGCCGTCGGCCTTGATTGCATCATCGAGTTCTTCGAGACCACCGACCGTGCGCGCGCAGGCAATCACATGCGCGCCCTGTTGCGCTAATGCCAGCGCGGTGAAATAGCCGATGCCGCGCGATGCGCCGGTAACGACCGCCAGACGGTTTTCGAGTGTCTTGCTCATGATGCGTCCCCCCTCCGATATGTTCAGGCTCAGCCGTTGCCGGCCAGAAGCTCGATCTTGGAAAACTCGCCCTCATGCTCCTTGTCGAGCAAGCGGGTCGGATAATCCCCGGTGAACTGGTGATCGGTGAACTGCGGCAGGGCATTGTTCCGCTTCTCGCCGCCGACGGCCATGTAGAGCCCGTCAATCGACAGGAATTCCAGCGAATCGGCGCCGATGAACTTGCACATGTCGGCCAGCGTTTCGTGGTTGTTGGCCAGAAGCTTGTCCCGGTCCGGCGTATCGATGCCGTAGAAATCGGAATAGTAGATCATCGGGCTGGCAACGCGGATGTGGACTTCCTTCGCGCCGGCCTCGCGCAGCATCTGCACGATTTTCACCGAGGTCGTGCCGCGCACGATGGAATCATCGATCAGAACAACACGGGCGCCGGAGATCACGGCCCGATTGGCCGAGTGCTTCAGCTTGACGCCGAAGGCGCGGATCTGCTGCGTCGGCTCAATGAAGGTGCGCCCGACATAATGGTTGCGGATGATGCCGAGTTCGAAGGGAATGCCGCTTTCCTGGGCATAGCCGATAGCCGCAGGCGTGCCGCCGTCGGGCACCGGCACGACGACATCGGCTTCGACCGGTGCTTCCTGTGCCAGGTTGATGCCCATGTTCTTGCGCGTCTGGTAGACATTGCGGCCGCCGACGATGGAATCGGGACGGGCGAAATAGACATACTCGAACAGGCACAGCCGCTCTGGCTGTTTCAGCGCGGGCTTGCGCGAATCGATGGAAATCGAGCCGTCCGGCTGCTCCTCGCAGATGATGACCTCGCCGTTTTCGACGTCGCGCACGAATTTCGCGCCGATGATGTCGAGTGCGCAGGTCTCCGAACAGAAGATCGGCTTGCCGTCCAGCTCGCCCATCACCAGCGGGCGGATGCCGGTGGGGTCGCGCGCGGCGATCAGCTTTGTCCGGGTCATGGCGATCATCGAATAACCGCCTTCCATCTGGCTGATGGCGTCGATGAACCGGTCCGACGATGTCTTGGCGCGCGACCGGGCGATCAGATGCAGAACGACCTCGGTATCCGAGGTCGACTGACAGATCGCACCGTCGGAAATCAGCTTGCGCCGCATGAACAGGCCGTTGGTGAAATTGCCGTTATGGGCAATGGCAATGCCGCCGACGCCGAGTTCGGCAAAAAGCGGCTGGACATTGCGCAGCACCGTGCCGCCCGTGGTGGAATAACGCACATGGCCCATCGCCATAGAGCCCCTCAGGCTCTCCAGCATGGCCGGGTCGGTATAATGGTCGCCGACGAGGCCCAGATGGCGTTCGGAACGGAATTGCTGACCGTCATAGGAGACGATGCCGGCGGCTTCCTGTCCGCGATGCTGAAGCGCATGCAGGCCCAGCGCCGTCAAGGCGGCTGCGTCGGGGTGGCCCAGAACGCCGAAAACGCCGCATTCCTCGTGCAGCGTATCGTCATCAAGGCTGAAATCATCATGATCGTCAAAACAGGTGTTCATCGCATGATCCGCAATTGGCTGGGGCAGGGCTGGTCTGAAAGCAGGGTTTTCAGACTACATGTCATTGGGCCGGAAATCCGGCGTGAATTTCAAAATTACGTTACCATCGACCATTGCCAGCAGCTGCGTCTCATCGCGACCGCGGTAGGTTTGCAATTCTCCGCCGCCCGGCAGATAGGATTCCAGCTTGGCGGCAAGCATGTCGAGCGCCGGCTTGGACTTTGCATTCCTGATCCAGTCGGGGCTTTGCGCATCGCCGACCAGCCAGTTCCAGAACGCCACGGCGACAGCCAGAATCAGCACGCCGCGCACCAGCCCGAAAACAAAACCGAGCGAACGATCAAGCACGCCGGCCCGGCTGTCGATAATATAGTCCGCAAAACGCGTGGTCACCAGTGAAAGAAGCACGAGAGCGATCAGAAAAACGATCGCGAAGGCACCGGCCATGGCCAGGCGCGCATCACCGAGAAAGCCCTCAAGGCTCGGCGCGAGCCAGGGATAGGCAAAATAGGCGATAACCGCCGACAACCCCCAGGCAAGAAGCGACAGAATTTCCCGTGAAAAGCCGCGCACCATGGCAAGTAAGGCCGAAAACAGAACAACGCCGACAACAATCAGATCGAACAGGGTTAGTGGCATGCATTGCTCCGCTTTTCGTGGGGGATAAGCCCGCACCTGCGACCGATCGGTTCCTCTGGCGGACAGATCAGTCGCTGTCATCCGATACCATCTCCGGTCTGCGGCCGGCGATATCGGCCACAAGTTCCGGTAGAGATTCCAGTCCTTTTAACCCGTTTACATTCGCTGACGCAATTTCTGCCGAACCTGCCGGCAGAGCCGCACGCGAAAACCCGAGTTTTGACGCTTCCTTCAGTCGCTGTGCGGCGTGGGTGACCGGCCGTATGGCGCCTGAAAGACTGACTTCGCCGAAATAGACACAATCGACCGGGAGAGCAAGTCCGACAAGTGATGAAATCAGGGCTGCCGCCACCGCAAGATCGGCGGCCGGTTCGGTGATGCGATAGCCGCCGGCGATGTTGAGATAGACATCGTGATTGCCGAGCCGAACCCCGCAATGGGCTTCCAGAACCGCCAGGATCATGGAAAGTCTGGCCGAATCCCAGCCGACGACGGCGCGGCGCGGTGTGCCGAGCGATGTCGGCGCGACAAGGGCCTGCACCTCCACCAGAACCGGCCGCGTGCCTTCCATGCCGGCGAAAACGGCAGCCCCCGGTGCCTTGTCGTTGCGTTCTCCCAGGAACAGTTCCGACGGATTGGCAACCTCGCGCAGGCCGGTGTCGCCCATCTCGAACACGCCGATCTCGTCTGTCGGGCCGAATCGGTTCTTGACGGTCCGCAGGATACGGTAGTGATGGCCGCGCTCGCCCTCGAAATAGAGCACGGCGTCGACCATGTGCTCGACCACGCGGGGGCCGGCGATCTGGCCTTCCTTGGTGACATGGCCGACCAGCACCATGGCGGTTCCGGTCTGCTTGGCAAAGCGGATCATCGCCTGCACCCCGGTGCGCACCTGCGTCACCGTGCCGGGCGCGGCCTCGGCCTGATCCGACCACAGCGTCTGGATCGAATCGATGATCACCAGATCGGGACGCGGTCCTTCGGCGAGTGTGGCCAGAATGTCCTCGACATTGGTTTCGGCGGCAAGCAGGACCTCGGCATTCGCCGCGCCAAGGCGTTTTGCGCGCAGGCGCACCTGGGCGATGGCCTCCTCGCCGGAAACATAGATCACGCGCTGGTTCTGGCGGGCAAGGGCTGCGGCGGCCTGCATCAGGATCGTGGATTTTCCGATTCCCGGATCGCCGCCGACAAGCACGGCCGAGCCGCGCACGAAACCGCCGCCCGTCACCCGGTCGAGTTCGGCCATCCGGCTGGCAATGCGCGGGGCTTCCTCGCTTTCGCCATCCAGCGTCACAAGCGCGACGGGACGGCCCTTTTTCGGCGCGCGGGCGGGGCCGCCGCCGATGCCGGCCGTCGGGTTTTCCTCGACGATCGTGTTCCAGGCGCCGCAGGCATCGCACCGACCCGCCCAGCGGGGATGGATGCTGCCGCAATTCTGGCAGATGAACTGGGTCTTCGGTTTGGCCAAGGTCTCTTCTTTGTCCGGAAAAACGCGTCAGTCCGGCTGGATATAACGGCGACGGTAGCGCAAGCCAAGGGCGGTCAGCAATTCATAACCGATCGTGCCGGCTGCTGTGGCCGCTTCGTCCAGCGGAAGGTTGGGGCCGATGAGTTCGATATAGTCGCCGCTGCGGATCGCGCCTTCGGGAACATCCGTCACATCATAGACGGTCATGTCCATGGTGATGCGCCCGGCAATCGGCACCTTGTAGCCGGCGACAGAACCGTAACCGCCGGCGCTGACGGCATCACGCAATGGAACGCCGGAGCCGGAGAGCGACCGGTGGTAGCCGTCCGCATAGCCGGACGCTGCAATTGCAAGCCGGCTGTCGCGGCCAAGCTTGCAGGTTGCCCCGTAACTCACCGTCGTACCGGCCCGGGCTTCGCGAATCTGGACGATCCGGGCCTCGGCCGTTGCCGCCGGGCGCAGCCGTTTCGAGGTGCCGGCCTGCGAATCGCCGCCGTAAAGCGCAATGCCGGGCCGGGTGAGATCGAAATGATAGTCCGGCCCAAGGAAAATGCCGGCAGAGGCCGAGAGGCTCGCCTCCACGCCCTCGAAGGCGGATGCGGCGATCCGGAACCATTCCAGTTGCGCCTTGTTCATCGGCGAGGCCGGATCATCGCCGCAGGCGAGATGCGAGAGGATGAGAACCGGCTCGAAACTCGCCGGCCGCGAGACATCGCCGGCCAGCGCCAGAGCTTCCTCCACCGTCAGGCCAAGCCGGTTGAACCCGGTGTCGATCTGGAGCGCGCACGGATAATCGCCGAATTCGGCAACAGCTGCGAAGAAGAAGGAAAGCTGTTCGCTGCTGGCAAGGACCGGGACGAGATCGTTTTCGAAAAACACTTCCTCCGTGCCGGGCCACATGCCGGAAAGCACAAAGATGCGGGCATCCGGCGCAAACCGTCTGAGGGTTGCGCCTTCCTCCGGAACGGCGACGAAAAAATCCGCCGCACCTGCGCCATAAAGCGCCTCGCCGACATCCTCGATGCCGAGGCCGTAGCCATCGGCCTTGACCACGGCGGCCGTTCGCGCCCGGCCGGAAAGCGCACGCATGGTCTTCCAGTTGCTCACGATGGCGCCGAGATCGACCGTCAGACGGGCAGCCGCCGCCTCGAAGGGGATTTCCCCCTCCGCAAGCGTTTCTTCAACAGGTTCATTCGAAAAATCAGACATGAAATCGCCGTTTGTTGCAAAATTTTGGCGATTATAGCGCGCTTACGCCGTGTCGCCCATGCCTATTCGTCAAAGCTGGAGTAGGACGGATCGGCAAGATCCGCAAAGCGCGTATAGGCGGCCTGGAAGGCGAGGTTGGCGGTGCCTGTCGGTCCGTGACGCTGCTTGGCGATGATCACGTCGGCGGTTCCGCGTACCTTCTCGTATTTCATCTTCCACTCGTCATAGGCCGGATCGTCCGGATCGCGCGGTTCGAGGTTCTGGACGTAATATTCCTCACGATAAACGAACAGCACCACGTCCGCGTCCTGCTCGATCGAGCCCGATTCGCGAAGGTCGGAAAGCTGCGGGCGCTTGTCGTCGCGGTTTTCCACCTGACGGGAGAGCTGGGAAAGTGCGATGATCGGAACGTTCAGCTCCTTGCCCAGTGCTTTCAGGCCGGTGGTGATCTCGGTCACTTCCTGCACGCGGTTGTCGCCGGCCTTTTTCGAGCCGGTCATCAGCTGCACATAGTCGACCACCAGCAGATCGAGGCCGCGCTGGCGTTTGAGGCGACGCGCGCGGGCGGAAAGCTGGGCAATGGAGATGCCACCGGTCTGGTCGATGTAGAGCGGCACTTTCTGCATGGTCTGCGAGCAGGCGACCAGCTTGTCGAAATCGGCCTCGGTGATATCGCCGCGCCTGATCTTGGAGGACGACACTTCCGTCTGCTCGGAAATGATACGGGTAGCGAGCTGTTCGCCGGACATTTCGAGCGAGTAGAAGGCGACGACGCCGCCCTGTTTCGCCTCGATCGTGCCGTCGGGCAGCACTTCCGGTTCATAGGCCGAGGCGACATTCCAGGCGATGTTGGTCGCAAGCGAGGTCTTGCCCATACCCGGACGGCCGGCAAGGATGATCAGGTCGGAGCGCTGCAACCCGCCCATCTTGGCATCGAGCGTGTTGAGGCCCGTCGAGATGCCGGAGAGATGGCCGTCGCTCTCAAATGCCTTGCTGGCCATGTCGATGGCGATGGTCACCGCGTTTTCGAAGGACTGGAACCCGCCTTCGTAGCGACCGGTTTCAGCCAGCGCGAACAGCTTGCGCTCGGTGTCCTCGATCTGCTCTGACGGCGGCAGATCGATCGGCGCTTCATAGGCGGTGTTGACGATATCCTCGCCGATTTCGATCAGCTGACGCCGGAGCGCCAGATCGTAGATCGTGCGGCCATAGTCCTCGGCATTGATGATGGTGACGGCTTCGGCGGCCAGACGCGCGAGATATTGCGCCACCGTCAGGTCCCCGACCTTCATGTCGGAGGGCAGATGGGTCTTCAGCGTGATGGTGTTGGCGATCTTGTCCATGCGGATCGTATCGCCGGCCAGTTCGTAGATCTTGCGATGCAGCGGCTCGTAGAAGTGCTCGGGCTTCAGAAAGTCGGAAACGCGGTAGAACGCGCTGTTGTTGACGAGGATGGCGCCCAGAAGGGCCTGTTCGACTTCCAGATTGTTCGGCGCTTCACGCCCCTGCGGGGCACCGGATGCCTGGAACGAAAGGGACGGCGCAATGTCATTCATGGTTGATCTTTTCCGAAGGTCTGAAAACGGTTCGCTGGAGCATAGACGATTGAGGCTGCAAACACACCCGCTGCCACATCACACGCGGGTTCTCAACATCAATTCACAGGTCATCGGCATTGTTCGGCGTCAAATGCCGCCAAACGGGGCCGGGCACCTTGACACGAATCGACACCGGCCAATCACACGATAGCACAAAAATGCCCGGCCTCCTGTGAGAGACCGGGCACAAACATGTCGAAAACAGGGGACGCCGATCAGGCGTTCTTGTCTTCCTCTTCGCCGTCTTCCTCAGCGGAAGCTTCGGTTTCTTCTTCCTCGTCGTCGAGGTCGTAGTCGGCATCGGGGTTGAAGAAGTCTTCCGGACGCAGGGCGTCTTCGTCGACACCGTAGATGGCGTCGGCGGAGGTGAGGTCTTCACCCTTGAGCTGACGTTCGGCTTCTTCGGCCGTACGGGCAACGTTCAGTTCGACGGTGACATAGACTTCGGCGTGAAGCTGGATTTCGACGCGGTGCAGACCGACGGTCTTGATCGGGTGGTTGAGGACAACCTGGTTGCGGGAAATCGTGAAGCCTTCGTCGCCGAGGATTTCAACGATGTCGCGGGTGGCGACCGAACCGTAGAGCTGACCGGTTTCACCGGCGGAGCGCACAACGATGAAGGACTTGCCGTCCAGCGTGTCGGCAATCTTCTGGGCTTCGTTGCGGCGCTCGAGGTTGCGGGCTTCGAGCACGGCGCGCTCGGCTTCGAAACGGGCCTTGTTGGCGTCGTTGGCGCGCAGTGCACGGCCGGTCGGCAGCAGGTAGTTACGGGCATAGCCATCGCGAACCTTGACGGTTTCGCCCATCTGGCCAAGCTTGGCGATGCGTTCAAGCAGAATTACTTCCATGGATTGTTCCTTTCATTGTCGTCATCGTTCGGCGGTGTTGCATCCGGTGAAAGGGCAATGGCCCGCCGTGTGTCAAGAAGACCCATCACCACAAAGATCAGGGCCGGGAAGGTGAAAATCAGCGAAAGATAGGACAGGATGATAACCGGCACGGCCCAGCTCTTGCCGCGCGCGGCAAGGTGCATGCGGGCAAGACCGGCCAGAAGAAAGCCGCCGCCGAAAGCGCCGAGGCAGGCTGCTCCCACCAGTGCTATGGTTCCACCGAAGAAGGTTGCAACAAGCGCTGCAAGAAAAACGAAGATGGCATTGCGGTGCATGCGCAGCGACTGGGCGACATCCTCGCGCGGCCGGCTCGTCAGGCCCGAGGAAATCACGATCCGGGTCGCGAAATGATAGGCCACGAACAGCAGGATGACCGAGGTTGCGCCCTGAACGATCGGCAGCATCACCACGAACATCGACTTGAACTGGGCAATCAGCGCGGCATCGTTTGCAATTTCCGGGTTCTGCACCGTCAGCGCTTCGACGAAGGCGTCGATCAGCTCGCCGGTTGCATCGGGGCCATAACCGGCAACGACGCCGAGGATGATCAGCGCCAGCGTGATGATGGCGCACAGATGCAGCAGCAGGTCGGACAGCGGATACCATGCCGTCAGCCCGTCGGGGCCGCCGATTTCGCTTGCCGGACGCGCCAGATTGCCGAGGTGGCTGAGCCAGCCGGCCGGCACCAGCGTGATGGCAAGCGTGTAAAGCGCGAAAAACGGTGAAACGACGAGGGCGCCGAGACCGCCGGCGACAACAATCGCGGCGAGGGCGGCAAAATTGCCCCAGCCAAGGCCGGCAATCAGGATCGGCAGGGCGGAGGCGGCCGACAGCAGCGTTGAAAACAGCGCATTGAAACTCGCCGCGTAAGCAAGCATGAAGCCCGCAACGCCGGCAAGCGCGCCAATCAGCAATGTCTTTGCATCAAGTGTTTTCATCCGCTGTCCTGCCCTGCGAGCAGTTAGAGAAGGCTGCCGTGTGTGCCGTTCTCAACCTGGGTTTTATTTATGAGGCTGCTGCGCGCCCACCGCGCCGGAGCCAATCTCGATTGTGTCATCCTCGGGTCAAGCCCGAGAATGACGCAGAGAATGAGGAGGGCGAGGGGCGCGAAAGCCTGCCCCGCCCACCGGAATCTTTAGGAAACGACGTAAGGCAGAAGGCCGAGGAAGCGGGCGCGCTTGATGGCGCGGGCGAGTTCACGCTGCTTCTTCTGGCTGACGGCCGTGATACGGGAAGGAACGATCTTGCCGCGCTCGGAAATGTAGCGCTGCAGCAGACGAACGTCCTTGTAGTCGATCTTCGGAGCGTTGGCGCCGGAGAAGGGGCAGGTCTTGCGACGACGGTTGAACGGACGACGCGTCGGGATGGAGGCGATAGCTACCATGATAAAAACTCCTTAATCTCGCAATCAGCTGCGCGGACGACGATCGCCGCGGTCACCACGGTTGTCGCGGCCGCCATCGCGGCGCGGACGGTCGTCGCGGTCACGCTTTTGCATCATCGCGGACGGGCCTTCCTCGTGTGCGTCGACCTTGATGGTCATGTAACGCAGGATGTCCTCGTTGATGCGCATCTGGCGTTCCATTTCGTGGATCGCTGCAGCCGGCGCGTCGATGTCCATCAGCGCGTAATGCGCCTTGCGGTTCTTGCGGATACGGTAGGTGAGGGACTTCAGGCCCCAGTTTTCGATACGGCCAACCGAGCCGCCATGCTCTTCGATCAGTCCCTTGTACTGCTCGACGATGCCGTCAACCTGCTGCGCCGTGATGTCCTGGCGGGCCAGGAACACGTGTTCATAAAGTGCCATGTTGAATTGCCTTTCTTGCATTTACCCTTGTTCCGGACCTCGGCGGCTAAGCCTCAACGACTGCTCCTGGAGGGCAAGGCCCGGCAAGAAAAGCGTTTGATCGAGACGGTCGAGAGCGGCGACACGGGAGGCGGGCATACTTTACATGCCAGACGGTTTGCGGCGGGAAACAAAGCGTTGCCCAAACCCGAAACCGGCCCTCCGTTCAGCCACCAGCCTGAAGACCGGACCTTTGGATTGGCGTGCTTATACGCATTTTTGGCGGGAATGCAAGGGGTGGGGGGGAGGCAGTGTAAGGTGCTCCGAGAGACGATAGAAAATTGTCATCTCTCGGCCCGTAACGCTCTTGAATAATCGTGCCGGAACTCAGGCAGGTGTTTCTTCATTCATCGAGTCCGATGATATAAGGTACGTGAATGTACATACCAGATTCGGTTTCATCCAGCAGTATTCCAAACCAAAGAAGAAGCCTCTCAGCGTGGCGATTTTGAAAGCTTAACTCGTTAGTGTTCCAATCTACGTTAGTTCTTCGATCGAAGTTGGTCAAATCCTTCTCCAGAAGAGAGTACCATTTATCCAATTCATAAAAAATAAGTTTCTGATTCAATTTTTCGCTGACGGCGCCGGATAAGTGTTCGTTATTGTAAAGTCCTATTAATTTAGATATATATTGACATGTATCGCGGATTAAATGCGATATATCTATATAAAATATATTAACATCGCCTGCATTTCTGTATTCATTTCTTTTTGAAATAGCTATGTTTCGGTATTCATCTAGCTTTTCGATAGTTATTTTCTCGCATGTGTGCAAGTATTCGAGAGAAAATGTTCCGTATTTGTGTTTGAAGAAATGATAATATATCTCGTTTCCTAATTGAGATAAGTTGGTTTCTATGAAAGTTGTTTTGTCTCGTGTAATTTTATTTCCTGATTGTATTTTTGAGAAGTATACCACCCAAAGAAATATTTCTTCTAGAGTAATTTTAATGTAATTACGGGTAGATGTGTTAGTGGCAGCGTAAAGCTGATTTATAGCAGAGTGTCTTAAAACAAGGTCAATTTTTTTATATTCAGTTATTATTGGAATCGCTATTCCTATATTGTTGTCGTCTTCTGTCCCCCTAGTTTTGTTGTTCGTCAGGCTGTTTATGGTCCCCAAATAGTCATCGGTAATGATGATGCAGTTGATGTAATGGCAGAATTTTTCGATTTTTGATCCACTTCTTACGCATACGTTTTGTATGAGTTGAGTTATCGAATCTACTATTAATTTGTGTTGATCGCTTTCGATGGTGTCATCAAATTGAAAATTTATATTACAGCTCCCAGCGTCGCTCTCTGTATTATGATCCAAAATACTCTCTTTGGCTTGATTACTGTTCGGATTTTCCAAAAATGAATATAGTGCACCGTTTATACTTTTTTGAAAGTATTCGTTGATTTCTTTTTCGGAATTGTGTCCATATTCTAAATATAGATTTCTGACCTTTTCGTTGTTTTCTTTACATAAGCAAAAATCATAACTAGTTTTTACCGCTATAGTGTTGAATTCGTCATGATTAAATTCGGTATTTATTTCTTTTTTACCTACCGCTAATTTGTTAGGCGACAGTGGCATCACTATTACTTCAATCTCTTCCGGATTTGACAAGAGTAAAGGAAGCCAATGTCCGACTTTGTCTCTGGCGACGCAAACGCAATCGGGCAAAAGAGCATTTTCAGTGGGTATCTGACACCAGTAGAATTTACTAAGCTGTTCAACTCTAGCTGGTGGGGCGAGCGAGCCTGAAAGAGCCTCCTTGTGAAAATCTGGAACACGTTTCAACCCGAACTTATCGATAGCTTGTTCAATCGAAGAGCGTTGTGATGAGAAGAGTGTTCGAAGCTCTTGTGAATTTTCTCTGAGAAGCATGTAGGCAAGCCGGGTCAATGTCTCTGTGCTGAAGCCTGTTGCCTTTGATAAGCCCTGTTCGTCTATCGCGTCCGAAATTAGTTTCTTAATACGTGTGGAAGGCTCAGAGGATGGGAAACCTTCTGATCCTAACAATATATTTGGGTTTTCTAGCAGCTGTTTAATAGCTTCTGTTAACGCGCCGGTGCCTTCCCGAAAAATAGTCCTAGTATGTGCTGTTCGGATCGATAGGTGTACGATCACCTCGGCGATTTTGCTTTCGTTAAGCTCTTGGGCGCCGTGGTCTGATCGAAGCTCGTCGAGCATTGGGTACAAGACCGAGCTTTCATACTCAGTTATTTCATCATCTAGAGTAATATAATTTTTGCTCTCGGGTGGTGAGTAGAAGTCTCGTTGGTGGGCTACGTTCATGATGGTGGTATTGACGGCGCGCTCTGCACCTCTTCGAAAGAGCCAAATAGTTGACCTTTCTGAGTCATTGCAAAATGGCCGAAGAAATTTTCGAGGAATAAAATGCTGTCGTCGACCGGCCATTCATTTCTCTCAAGTTGCTCGTGGGTACCGAATTTATATAATCTTATATATTCTTGTAATTTTGGCAATTAAACCAAAGCCCAGATATACCCCGCATAGGCAACGAGCATCACCACCCCAGTCGCCCGGTGAAATTTTGGCGCAACAAACAGCATCGCCGCGAAAAACACGCTGGCTGCCAGCATTACCGGCACGTCGAGCGTCGCAAAGCCAGCGGATACCGGAAGCGGGGCGATGACTGCGGTGGCGCCGAGGATGCAGAGGGTGTTGAAGATGCAGGAGCCGGTGACGTTGCCGATGGCGACATCGGAATGGCGTCTGGTGGCGGCGACGACGGCGGTGGCGAGCTCCGGCAGGCTGGTGCCGAGGGCGACGACGGTCAGCCCGATCACGGCGTCGGAGACGCCGAAGTGGACGGCAAGTTCGGTGGCGCCGCGAATCAGGAATTCCGCGCCGAAGAGCAGGACGATGAGCCCGGCAATGATCAGAAGCGCCATCTTCCAGACCGGCATGGCATCGGTTTCGACGTCCACGTCGTCATCGAGGGCGGCCCCGGTTTTGCGCGCCCACAGATAGGTGCGCAGCAGATAGAGCGCGAGCAGGGCCAGAAGGGCCAGCCCGGCAATACGGTCGATCACATCATACTGGACCAGGAAAAACAGGAAGACGGCCGAGGCGACCATGGTCGCCGCATCGCGCCTGACGCTGCGGTCCCATCCGGAAATCGGGAAGATCACGGCCGCCGTGCCGACAATCAGAAGGATATTGGCAATGTTGGAGCCGACGACATTGCCGAGCGCGATGCCGGGCGCGCCGGACAGTGCTGCGCGCACCGAAACCAGCAGTTCCGGTAGCGAGGTCCCGAAGCCGACAATCACCAGAGACGCGACAAGCGGAGAAATGCCGATGCGCCGGGCCGTTGCGACCGCGCCGCTCACCAGCCATTCAGCACCGAAGTAAAGGCCGAGGAGACCGAGCGTAACGTAGATGTAATCCAATTCCGGTCCCTGTCATTGCCAGGCCGGCTGAAAACCGGCGAAACGTACGGTGGTGCGCAATGCATATGGTGCGCATGCCCGCAGAAACAATGTTTCGCCGGTTTTTCGCTCAGATCGGCATCGGGAATTCGCGATGCACCATGGCAATATCGTGAAGCACGTCGTCGGAAAGCGTGATATCGGCCGCCGCGATATTGCTTTTCAGCTGTTCCATCGTGGTCGCCCCGATGAGTGCCGCAGTGACGAACGGCCGTGACAGCACGAATGCGAGTGCCATCTGCGCGGTATCGAGACCGTGCTTTTCGGCCACGGCGCAATAGGCATCGACCGCCGGTTCCTGCTGCGCCTGCCGTCGGCCGCCGAGTTCCGGCTGGATGGAGGCGCGTGAACCGGGCGGAATCTTGCCGCCGCGATATTTGCCGGAGAGCAGGCCGGTCGCCAGCGGCGAGAACGCCAGAAGGCCGACATCTTCATAATAGGCGAGCTCGGCCATATCGAGATCGTGATGGCGGTAGAGCAGGCTGTATTCATTCTGAACGGTCGAAATCCGTGTCCGGTCGCACTGTTCGGCGCGGTTGAGATAGCGCATCGTGCCCCAGGCGGTTTCGTTGGACAGGCCGATGGCGCGGATCTTGCCGTCCTTGACCAGCCGGTCCAGCGTGTCGAGCGTTTCGGCAATGTCGATATGGCTCTGGTAGCGGTCCTGGCCGTAAGGGGTGTAGGTCCAGGAATTGCGGAAGTGGAAATGGCCGCGATTGGGCCAGTGAATCTGATAGAGGTCGATATAATCGGTCTTCAGCCGTCTCAGGCTGGCGTCGAGGGCGGTGCGGATCGTCTGCGGCGTGATCGGCTTGCCGTCGCGGATCCACTGGCGGCCGGAGCCGGCGATCTTGGTTGCCAGAATGATGTCGTCGCGCTTTTTGCGGTTCTCGAACCAGCTGCCGATGAATTCCTCGGTCCGTCCATAGGTCTCCGCGCTCAGCGGCGTGACCGGGTAGAGTTCGGCGGTATCGAAAAAGTTGACGCCGTTTTCCACGGCATAGTTCATCTGGGCATGGGCTTCGTCTTCGCTGTTTTGCGAACCCCATGTCATCGTTCCCAGGCCGATTTCGGACACTTCGATTCCGGTGCGTCCCAAGCTATTGGTTTTCATAGATTTACCTTGAAAGTCAGTTTGGCGGGTTGCGGCCGAATGTAACCGGATGCACGTTAAGAGCAAGCGCCGGCGGCGATTTTTACGTGTTAATTCGCCGGCCAATGCAGTGCCGTAGCTATTGACACAGGCGGATGAAACGTCAAATGGAGTTGCATTTCCGGCGTGGACCGGCAAAAGGCCGCGCCGTTGAACACGAAATGATTGGCTAAGGGGCCACAGATGACAGTCGCATTTACCTTTCCCGGACAGGGAAGTCAGAGCGTTGGCATGGGCAAGGCGCTGGCGGATGAGTTCACCGCCGCCCGGCTGGTTTTCGAGGAAGTCGACGATGCGCTCGGCGAAAAGCTTTCGCAGACCATCTGGGAAGGGCCGGAAGACGCACTGCAGCTGACCGCCAACACGCAGCCCGCGCTGATGGCCGTTTCGCTTGCTGTCGTCCGCGTGCTGGAGGCCGAGGGTCTCGACCTGAAGACCGACATTTCCTATGTCGCCGGCCATTCGCTGGGCGAATATTCCGCGCTGTGCGCTGCGGGCACGTTTTCGCTTGCCGATACGGCCCGGCTTCTGCGCATTCGCGGCAATGCCATGCAGAAGGCCGTTCCGGTGGGCAAGGGCGCCATGGCCGCCATTATCGGCCTGTCGTTCGAAGACATCGAGGCGCTGTGCAGCGAGGCTGCTTCTGCCGGGGTTTGCGAAATCGCCAATGACAATGGCGGCGGCCAGGTGGTGATCTCCGGTGAAAAGGCCGGTGTTGAAAAGGCCGTGGCAATTGCCAGTGACAAGGGCGCAAAGCGCGCGCTGCTCCTGCCGGTCTCCGCACCGTTCCATTCCTCACTGATGGCGCCGGCCGCAGATGCGATGGCCGAAGCGCTGGCGGATGTCCGCAAGGGTTCGCCCGTTGTGCCGGTCGTTGCCAATGTGCGCGCCGAGCCGGTGACCGATCCCGAGGAGATCGTCAGCCTGCTGGTGGCGCAGGTGACCGGCCGGGTGCGCTGGCGCGAAACGGTGAGCTGGTTTGCGGCCAATGAGGTTGAAATGCTCTACGAGATCGGCGCCGGCAAGGTGCTGACCGGTCTGGCGCGGCGTATCGACCGGGCGCTGAACGGTGTTGCCGTCGGCGCACCGGCGGATATCGACGGCGTACTCAAGGCCATCAAGGGCTGAGGTTTGAGAGAAGTTGAGAACGGTCTGCGCTGTGCAGGCCTGATGAAGCGAACAATACCGGACGAGGTTTTGATATGTTGGATCTGACTGGGCGCAAGGCGCTGGTGACGGGCGCAAGCGGTGGCATCGGCGAAGCGATCGCCCGCCAGCTTCACGGACAGGGCGCCACCGTCGCGCTCCACGGCACCCGCGCGGAAAAGCTCGAGGCGCTGGCGGCTGAGCTTGGCGAGCGCACCCTTGTGCTGCCCGCCGACCTTTCCGACCGCGATGCGGTCAAGGCGCTTGGCGAGAAGGCCGAAGCCGATCTCGGCGGCGTCGATATCCTGGTCAACAATGCCGGCATCACCCGCGATGGCCTGTTCGTGCGCATGAGCGATGCGGACTGGGAAAGCGTGCTCGATGTCAACCTGACGGCCGCTTTCGTGCTGACGCGCGCGATCATGCATCCGATGATGCGCCGCCGGTTCGGCAGGGTGATCAACATCACCTCGATCGTTGGCGTCACCGGCAATCCGGGGCAGGCCAATTACTGCGCCGCCAAGGCCGGGATGATCGGTTTTTCCAAGTCGCTGGCGCAGGAAGTCGCGCCGCGTAATGTCACCGTCAATTGCGTGGCGCCGGGCTTTATCGAAACGGCGATGACCGACAAGCTGAACGACAAGCAGAAGGAAGGCATTCTTTCCGCCGTGCCGATGAAACGCATGGGAAGCGGTGACGATATCGCTTCCGCTGTCACCTATCTTGCCTCCAACGAGGCTGGCTACGTGACGGGCCAGACCCTGCACGTCAATGGTGGCATGGTGATGGTCTGAACAAGGGCCGTTTTAGGCGGGGATGGGGCGGCGAAATGCCCTTACTTGCCGTAAACCGGCGCTTTTTGGGCTTTGCGCCGTGAACAAACCATGGTAAGCGGGCCGGGACTGCCAAGAACAGTCCAGCGGACGAAACCCGGTTGATCCGGGTTTTCCATAGTGGGCCTTGGTTCACATGTTTGCTGCCGCATCTCTTGAACGGAAAAAGAGGGCCGGCGGCGTTAACTTCAGAGGATGCCCTGGGCATTCCATCGAACTTGAGACAGGTCGAGGATACCGACATGAGCGATATCGCAGAACGCGTTAAGAAAATTGTAGTTGATCACCTGGGCGTTGACGCCGACAAGGTTGTTGAAAGCGCCAGCTTCATCGACGATCTGGGCGCAGACTCGCTGGACACCGTCGAGCTGGTTATGGCCTTCGAAGAAGAATTCGGTGTCGAAATTCCCGACGATGCAGCCGATTCCATCCTCACCGTGGGCGACGCTATCAAGTTTATCGAGAAGGCTCAGGCCTGATCGAAAGAAATTGACGGGCGGTTTTCAGGGGGTTCCCTGAATACCGCCTTGATCGGCCCGGTCAAACGGGCCATTTTTTTGTCCTGAACACCGCATCCGACCTCTGCCGGTTTTGCAATCTGGCCGACGGTGCGGTTTGATCGGGGCTGACTGCCGGAAAGGCGCTGGTCACATGTTTGATGCGGCCGGTTCCGTTTCAGGATATTGAAGCCGCTATACTGGGACAGCGGCGATCGGGCTTTGCCGAAGGCCGGTCCGATATAAAATTGAAGAAGGGGCGATCCACCAATGAGGCGTGTAGTAATCACCGGTTTGGGTATGGTAACGCCGCTGGGATGCGGAACCGAAGTAACCTGGTCACGTTTGCTGGAAGGCCGCAACGGCGCGAGCAAGGTCACAGCTTTCGAGACGGATGATCTGGCGGCCAGGATTGCCTGCTCCATCCCGCTGGGCGATGGCAGTGACGGCACGTTCAATGCCGATGAATGGCTTGAGCCGAAAGAGCAGCGCAAGGTCGACCCCTTTATCACCTATGCGATGGCCGCTGCCGACATGGCGCTGAACGATGCCGACTGGCATCCGAAAAGCGATGACGACCAGATTTCGACCGGCGTGCTGATCGGCTCCGGTATCGGCGGTCTCGATGGTATTGTCGAAGCCGGTTACACGCTGCGCGACCGCGGCCCGCGCCGGGTTTCGCCGTTCTTTATTCCGGGACGGCTGATCAACCTCGCTTCCGGCCAGGTCTCCATTCGCCACAAGCTGCGCGGCCCAAATCACTCTGTTGTCACCGCCTGCTCGACCGGCGCGCATGCCATTGGCGATGCAAGCCGTCTGATCGGTTTCGGTGATGCCGACGTCATGGTTGCAGGCGGCACGGAATCGCCGATCTGCCGTCTGGCTCTGGCCGGCTTTGCCGCCTGCAAGGCGCTGTCGACGGATTACAACGACGATCCCCAACGCGCTTCGCGCCCCTATGACGTTGATCGAGACGGTTTTGTCATGGGCGAGGGCGCCGGCGTTGTCGTGCTCGAAGAGCTTGAACATGCCAAGGCCCGCGGCGCCAAGATCTATGCCGAAGTTGTCGGTTACGGGCTGAGCGGCGATGCCTATCACATTACCGCGCCGTCCGAAGATGGCGAAGGCGCTTTCCGCTGCATGACAACGGCCTTGAAACGGGCAGGCATTACCCCCGGCGATATCGACTATATCAATGCCCATGGCACCTCGACCATGGCCGATACGATTGAGCTTGGCGCGGTAGAACGGCTGCTCGGTGATGATGCCGACAAGGTGTCGATGTCGTCGACCAAATCGGCGACCGGCCATCTGCTGGGGGCTGCCGGTGCGATCGAGGCGATCTTCTCGACCCTGGCGATCCGCGACAATGTCGCCCCGCCGACGCTGAACCTCGACAATCCGGAACGCGAAACCGCAATCGACCTCGTGCCCAAGGTGGCCCGCAAGCGCGATATCGATGTGGCGCTGTCGAATTCCTTCGGTTTCGGCGGCACCAACGCGTCTCTGGTGCTGCGCCGCTACAACGGCTGACGTCAGCACAAGTCCGACACAGTCACTGTGGATGAGAAAAACAAACGGCTGACATTTTGCGGCCGTTTTTTTATCTAGGTTCAACGGCTTCGATCTCGAATTCGATTTATCGCCGCGACCGGCCGGGATACAGGCCGGCGGGGGCATTTATAAATTTCGCTACCCGCTGCGGCGCGGTGGCAAAGCTGTTTGAAAAGAGGTACCGGTGCGCGGTTCTGATCAGGATAACGGGCGTGAGAACGGCGATGGCGCGAACGACGACCGCCGTCCGATTGTGCCGAAATCTGCCAAGGAAGCATTGCGGCCCGAGCGGGTGCCCGAACCCGTTCGACGCTCGAAAAAGGCGAAGAGCCAGTTCGTGATCTTCCTGAACTTCGTGATGACATTGCTGGTTCTGGGCGCTGTTGCGGTCGGCGGTATCTACTATTATGCGAAATCGAGCTATGACGAGCCCGGTCCGCTGACGGTGAATGCCGAATTTACGGTGCGGGAAGGCGCGGGAGTTTCAACGATTGCGCGTGACCTCGAACGCAACGGTATCATCAGCGATTCGCGGATATTCCGCTATGTCACGGCCGCCCATCTGCGCAGCGAGGGCGAAACGCTGAAGGCCGGTGATTACGAGATCAAGGCCGGCTCCTCGATGGCGGATATCGCGGCCTTGCTCGAATCGGGAAAATCCATTCTCTACAGCATCTCGTTTCCCGAAGGTTACACCGTTCAGGAGGTTTTCGACCGGCTTGCAGCCGACCCCAACCTGAGCGGCGATCTGCCGGAGGAACTTCCGCCGGAAGGCAGCCTGATGCCGCAGACATACCGTTTCTCGCGCGGGACCGACCGCACGGAAATCATCGACCAGATGCGCGAAGGCCAGCAGCAGTTGATCGACGAAATCTGGCTGAAACGCGATCAGGGACTGCCCATCGATAACAAGGAAGACTTCGTTACGCTGGCCTCGATTGTCGAGAAGGAAACCGGCATTGCCTCGGAGCGCCCGCAGGTTGCCGCGGTATTCCTCAACCGGCTTGAGCGGGGAATGCGGCTGCAGTCGGATCCGACGGTGATCTACGGTCTTTTCGGAGGCGAGGGCAAGCCGTCCGACCGGCCGATCTACCGCTCCGATCTCGACAAGGAAACGCCCTACAACACCTATCAGATCAGCGGTCTGCCGCCGGGGCCGATTGCCAATCCGGGCAAGGCCGCGCTGGAGGCGGTTGCCAATCCTGCGCTTACGGATGACCTTTATTTTGTTGCCGACGGCAGCGGTGGTCACGCCTTCGCCAGAACGCTGGACGAACACAATGCCAATGTGCGCCGCTGGCGCCGGATCGAGGCCGAGCGGGGCAGCGACTGACGCGTCGAAGCGGTGCTCAAACCTGCCGCTTACCGCAGGCCGCGAAATGCTGTAGGTTGCGCCGCAAACGGCCTTTCGGTCAGCACATTGCCAGGAGAGCAACTTATGAAGCCGCAATCGATGACGGGCTTTGCACGCAGTGACGGATACTGGCAGCGTTATCGCTGGACGTGGGAACTCAGGGCTGTCAACGGCAAGGGGCTCGATGTCAGGCTGAGGTTGCCGCAGGGCAGCGATCATCTCGAAACGGACGTCAGGAAACGCCTTGCCGAACGGCTTTCGCGCGGCAATGTTCAGGTTGCGCTTTCGATCACGCTGGCTGAAAGCCGGCTCGAACTGGTTGTCAATGAAGCCGCTCTTCAGGCGGTTCTCGATCTCAAGGCGAGACTGGGTGACGTCCTCGATGACAAGCCGTTGTCACTGGAAGGCCTTCTCGGCCTGCGCGGCATTGCCGATTTCCGCGAGGGTGAGGAAGACAGCACGGCGCTTGAAACCCGCGACGGCATGATCCTCGGTGACCTGGATGTCGCGCTTGACCGGCTTTGCGCCATGCGCGGCGAAGAAGGCGAAAAGATCGTTGCGGTTCTTGGGCGGCAGATCGACAGGATTGCCGAACTGACCGGAACGATCGAGGCCGATCCGTCACGCACGCCCGCCGCAATTGCCGAGCGGCTTTCCGAACAGGTCGGCAGGCTGGTTGATGCCGCGCCCTCGCTGGACAGTGACCGGCTTTACGCCGAAGCGGTGCTGCTGGCAACCAAAGCCGATCTGCAGGAAGAAATCGACCGTCTGAATGCCCATGTCGCGGCAGCGCGCGCGCTTCTGGAAAAGGGCGGCCCCTGCGGACGGCGGCTGGATTTTCTGGCCCAGGAATTCAATCGTGAAACCAATACGATCTGCTCGAAATCGAATGCAGTTGCAGTGACGGCAGCCGGCCTTGAACTGAAAACCGTCATCGACCAGTTTCGCGAGCAGATCCAGAATCTGGAGTAACACCATGGCAGAAAATCAGGCTGCGAACCGACGCGGCGTCATGCTGGTGCTGGCCGCCCCCTCAGGTGCGGGAAAATCCACCATTGCGCGGCGGCTTCTCGCTGAAGATCCGCTGATCGATCTGTCGATCAGCGCGACCACCCGCCCGCGCCGCAAAAGCGAGCAGGAAGGGGTGCACTATTTCTTTCTGGAGCCGGACGAATTCATCAAACGGCGCGATGAAGGGGGCTTTCTCGAATGGGCCGAGGTCCATGGCAATTTTTACGCCACGCCGCGTGCGGCCGTTGAGCGTTCGCTTGCTGCCGGGCGTGATGTGCTTTTCGATATCGACGTGCAGGGTGCGGAACAGCTGAAACAGGCGCTGCCGCGCGATGTCGTCGGCATTTTCGTGCTGCCGCCGTCGATGAAGGCGTTGAAGGCGCGGCTCATGGCCCGCGCGGAAGACAGCAAGGCGGCCATGGATGTCAGGCTGAAGAACGCGACCGGCGAGATTTCCCGCTGGCGCGATTACGAATATGTGGTCATCAATGACGACCTTGAAGATGCCTATGATCTGGTCCGGTCGATCCTGAGGGCCGAGCGGGCAAAGCGCGAATATGAAAGCGTGATTCCCCATCACGTCGACGCGCTGCTATCGGAGTAGAAGGCGTCAGAGCAACCCCTGAAGGGCTCTAAAGCGCTGTCGCAAGCGCGCAGAATTCGGCAACGCTCAGCGTTTCGGCACGTCGGGTCGGATCGATTCCGGCCTTTTCAAGCAACGCCTCGCCACCCAGCCCCTTCAGGCTTTGCCGCAGCATCTTGCGGCGCTGGCCGAAGGCTGCCTGGGTGATTTTTTCAAGCGCTGAAGCCGTCACGGCAATCGGTTGTGTCCGTGGCGCAAGATGGACCACGCTCGACGTCACTTTCGGCGGCGGCGTGAAAGCCTGCGGGGGCACGTCGAAAGCGATCCTTGCCTCGGTGCGCCAGCCGGCGAGCACGCCAAGCCGGCCGTAATGCGCGCTGCCGGGCTCGGCAACAATGCGCTGGGCGACTTCCTTTTGAAACATCAGCGTCAAGGACTGCCAGTAGGGCGGCCAGTCATCGGGCAGCAGCCAGTTCACCAGCAATTGCGTGCCGACATTATAGGGCAGGTTGGCAATGACGCGGATCGGCTGGCCGCCGGCAAGGGCGGCATAGTCGACCGTTAGCGCATCGCCTTCGATGATCTCGAGCCTGTCGGGATAATGCGCCGCAATCTCGTGCAAGGCCGGCAGGCACCGCGAATCGCGCTCGATCACCGTCAGTTTCCTGACCCCGAGAGAAAGAATGGCCCGTGTCAGGCCGCCGGGGCCGGGCCCGACCTCGACGACATGTGCGCCTTCCAGCGCGCCTGCCGTGCGCGCGATCTTCTGCGTCAGATTGAGGTCCAGAAGGAAATTCTGTCCGAGCGCCTTGCGGGCATTCAGTTCGTGCGCCGCAAGAACCTCGCGCAGCGGCGGAAGATCGTCGATCCGGGACATTATCGATCCTGCTTTCCGCCGGACAGCGCGGCTGCAAGCTTCAGCGCCTCCTCGAGGCTTCGCGGATCCGCTATGCCGCGTTCGGCGATGTCGAAAGCCGTGCCGTGGTCCGGCGACGTTCTGACAAAGGGCAGGCCGAGCGTCGCGTTGACACCTTGCTCGAAACCGAGCGTCTTGACCGGAATCAGCGCCTGATCGTGATACATGCAGATCGCTGCGTCGTATCGCGCCCGCGCGCTGGCATGAAACATGGTATCGGCGGGCAGGGGGCCGACGACATCAATGCCTTCGGCGCGCAGCGTATCGAGTGCCGGGCGGACAATTTCTTCGTCCTCGCGCCCGATCGTGCCCTGTTCGCCCGCATGCGGGTTCAGACCGGCAACGGCCAATCGCGGGGCCTTGATGGCGAAGCGCTCGGCAAGGTCGCGGGCCGTGATCCGGATCGTTTCTATGATCAGCGCCTGGTCTAGCGCGGCAGGGACGTCCGACAGCGGAATGTGAATGGTGACCGGAACCACGCGCAGAGCCGGGCAGGCCAGCATCATCACCGGACGGTATTGCGTCCCGGTCTCGCGACGCGCAAGCTCGGCTAAAAATTCGGTATGGCCGGGAAAGCCGAAGCCCGAACTGTAGAGAACGGATTTTGCAATCGGATTGGTCACCAGTGCCGCCGTCTTACCGCGCTGGGTGAGCTTTACACCGGTTTCGATTGCGGCAATCGTTCCGGCCGCCGTCGCCGGATCCGGCTTGCCGGGAGCAACAGGCGTTGCCGCATCGATCGCGAAAACCGGCAGTGCGGCATGAAACGTGTCGCAGGCCGCTTCGGGGGCGCAGACCTGCACCGGCACATCCAGCTCAAGCATGGCGGCACGGGCCTGGAGAATGCGCGGGTCGCCGAGATAGACGAAAGGCGCAATCCCGGTCTCGTCGCGCCGCGACCAGGCTTTCAGGGCGATTTCCGGGCCGATGCCGGCAGGGTCGCCCTGAGAAAGAGCAAGTGGCAGGTTGGTCTTCATGTCCGGGGCAATCAGGATTTACCCGGCGTGACGATCTGGGCCTTGCTCTTCAGTTCCTCCATGTAGCGCTCGCTTTCGCTTTCCGTATCGGCGTCGGCGGAGTCTTCCTTGGCGCTGAGAACCAGCCGGGCCGCATAATCGTCCGATGTGGTTTCGCGTTCGCAAATTGCCAGGAATTCGGCGCCATAGGGCGTTGTCTTGACCGATGTCGTATTGCCCGTAGCCTTGCTCACCGCGTCCTTCCATTCGGCCGGCAATTGCGGCTCCAGGAAACGGCCATAGTCGAGGACGGTCACGTCGTTCATGGTGGCCGCAAACGAAATGGCCTGATCGCATCCGGGGAATTTCGAACGCGCGGATTCGGCCTCACGCTTGCGTTTGGCCAGCAGCGAGCCGCGTTCCTTCTCCGGTACGACGAAAACGATCCGCTTCAGCAGGTATTCGGTGGTTTCCGGCTTCTTGCCTTCCTTCTCCGCTTCTTCAAGCTGGGCGATGAACTCGTCGTCAGGCAGCAGTGTGCTGCCGCCATAGCGCGCGCGCAAAAGCTGGCCCCAGCTCATGGAGACGGCAATGTAGAACTTGAAATGATCGACCCCGACGCCGGCCTGATTGAGAATGTTGCTCATCTGGGCGACGGACATGCCGTTGCTCTTGGCGAAGTTGGCAAAGGACGCATCGACTTCGGGCTGGGTGACGGACATATTGCGCAGCGCAATTTCCGACTGTTTCAGCGCCTGATCGATCATCGCCTCACGGGCTTTTTCGTTGAGATTGCCCTTCGTGCCCATCAGCCGAAGCAGGTTCCGGCGCTTGGCGATGTCGTCATTGGTGATCGGCACGTTGTTGACGATCACCGCAATGTCGACGGTCTTGGCGAAGGCGGGTTGCGGGGCAACGCCCACGATGCTTGCCGTGGCGATCATGGCGGCGGCAAATGCGGTCACTGAAAATCTCGCGGCAGTCATATTGTTTCCTTTCAACAGCCCCACGCTTCCGTCAGGTCTGCGTGCGGCATCGATACGGCCTTCCGGCGGGCGCGGCGTTTGCCATAGCTTTCACGGCGCCATCTTGCCGCTCCCCCCAAGGCGCGGTCCGATAAGGTGTCTGTTTCCTACAAGGGCATGTCATCCACCGACCCATGCCCAGAACTCGATGGCAATGTTTTGTCCATTTTAGGGGCAAAAGCAAGGCATTGATCGGATAGAACGGGTTGTCGGGTCTATTCGAATGAATCGTTGCCGACAACGATGTCGCCGAGTGTGCGGAACGTCAGACGTGCGCCAATCGTCCAGTCGACGGCTTCGCGGTTGTTGTCGTCCCAGTCTTCCTCGTAGGTGATCGAGAAAATCGTGCAGATATCCTCGTAGGTCAGGCCGACCCAGCGATTGGTGACGACATTATTGGCAAGATCGTAGGTCAGGGAACCGGAAATTCCCCAGTTCTCGTTCAGGCGAAGCGTGCTGGTGGATTTCAGTTCGCTGTTGCGCTCTTCATAGGCATAGCCCGGCTGGGAGGCGATATTGGTATAATCAAGCGCGGTATCGAACCGGTGCGATCTGAAGTCGATACCGACATCGGTTCTTGCAAGCGCGAAATCCTCTTGATCGAAACGCGCGGCCCCCGTCAGCGAAAGGCCGAAGGGGAAACTGACAGCAGCGGCGCCGACATAATCGGAGCGCGACGATTCCAGGCCCGAGTCGATGCCCACACCGACAAGATCGGGGGAGGCATAGGAATTGCGGCCGGCAAGCTGGAAAGATTGTCCGAACAGGCCGTTGACCAGTATGCCGGAATCATAAACGCCGCGATAGCGGAAGCCGATATTGGCGCGTGTACCACCTTCGACGCGGTCGAAACCGGAAAACTTGTCGCGCTCGAACAGTGTCAGGGGATCGAAGACAAAGCTCTGCGCGTCCTCGTTCGGCAGGCCGCCGGCATGCTGCTCGTCGGGGCGTATGAACACCTGTCCGATCGGTTCCAGGATATGCGAACCGAAACTGTTGCTGATCAGCAGCGGGTATTTGAGCTCGAGACCTGCCGTCACCATGGCGCGGGCTGCCGCATCCTCATCGACGAAATTGCCGGCATAGGAATAGGCGCCGCCGTTGATCTGGTCGGGGTCGTCGACATTCAGGAGGTAACCATCGGCACGCGCGGCCAGAAGCGGCGTGATCTGCAGGCCCTCATCGGTGGTAAAGGTCCGCTTCCACTCCACTTCGCTGGTCAGGCGGGTGCTGTTGCCCTCAAGACCGAGGAACCGGTCATTCACGCTCGTCGGCTTAACGTCGTTTTTGCTGCGGACGATATTGGTCAGGTTGTTGGTGACGGACAGCTGTCCGCCGAAGATCGGCTCCGGTGCGATATAATCGTAATCGATAACCGGCACCACGATCGCCTGCTTGCTTTCCGCGGCATTGAAGCTGTCGGCGTCCTGAACATCGAAATAATTCGCCTTGATCGAAAGCGAGCTGCGCTCCCCGATCCCTTCAAGATAGATCTGATTGTTGAAGATCTTGTCGTCGTGGCCTTCGATCGAATAGGTCCGCGCAAAATTGTTGTCGCTCTGGATCATGGCGTCCCAGCCGAAAACCCAGCGCGGATTGATCTGGAACTGGCCGGTGGAGGCGATCAGGGCGCGGCCGTCGGCATTGGCATCGCTGGTGCCGCTGGAAAACCGGTCGCTGCCCTGCTGGTCAATGCCGGCAAAGCGCAGCGTATGTTCGCCGTTGCGATAGCGTTTGCGGTATTCCGCCTCGACCAGGAACCCCTGTTCCGTGTAACCGGTACCGGTAAAGGTGACGTCCGAACTCGGCGAAATCGGGATATAATAGGGCAGGGAAAACCCGACACCGAGATTTTCGGCAATGCTCATCGAGGGAAACAGGAAGCCGCGCTTGCGCTTCACGCTCGGGTCAGGGACCGTGATTGACGGCAGGCGCGCAATCGTATGTCCGAGGAGCTGGAAACGCGGGCTTTCGAGACGGACCGTGTGCGTGACGCCGTCCTGAATCACGCGCTGTGCCCGGATCTGCCAGAACGGCGGTTTCTCGGGATTTTCGGCGCAGGGGATGCAGGCCGTGTAGACGCCGTTTTCCAGGATCATCTTGTTGCCGTCGACGCGTTCGGCTCGTTCGCCGGCAACCGCGATGTTATCCGGTGTGCGCACGCTGATCGCGTCGAGAAAGCCATTGGCGAAGTCGTCTGTAACGTCGAGCTTTTCGGCCCGCAGGTGATTTCCGTCGGGATCGATTACCTCGATCCCTTCATAGGCCATCAATCGGCCGGCCTTCTGGTCGTACTCCACCTTGTCGGCGACCATGCGGTAACCGGCATAATAGATCTGCACGCCGCCGAGCGCATAAACCTTCTGGGTATCGTGATTGTAGACCAGCTCATTGGCTGTCAGCAGCATCGGCCCGGAATCATCACCCGGCGCGGAAATCCCGAAACCTTCCTGCGCGCCGGCAGGTGTTGCCAGAAGGCCGACCGGGGTCAGCGCGCTTGCAAGAACCAGAAGCCCGGCAAGGCGCAATTTGCTCTTACGTTGCCGGGACACTAGCCGTCCTCCTGATGCAATAAAATAGTCAAGCCCAATGCCATCGCCACGACCACCGGAATCCAGGCCGATAGAAGCGGCGACAAAACTCCGCTACTGCCAAACGCCTTTACAAGTACACTTGTCACATAAAGCAGAAACCCGGACAGGATTCCACCCAAAATAACAGCAGGCGACTGCGCAAAACGCGAAAACTTGAGACAGACAGTTGCTGCGATTAACGTCATAGCTACCAAAAGAAAAGGAAGTGATAACAGATAATTATATTGAGTTTCCAAAGCCTTGGTTGACATTCCGAACCGCCGCGCCAGTTCGATTTGTCGCGGCAGTGCAAAAATGCTGACAAGGTCGGGCTGCACGAGATTCTGCTGGACAAAATCCTCATCCAGATTGGTTTTGACGCGTACCTCGTCTTTGTGTGTGGATAATTCGCCGACTTCGACTTCCGTCACGTCGTAGAGCGTCCACCAGCCATTGTCCAGTACGGCCCTTTTGGCATCCTGCCGTTTGGTGAGCTGTCCCTCATCACCGAAATAGATGACAACGGCCTGCAACAGTTCGGTTCCGTTTTCGGCAATGCCGCGGCCGCCGATAATGGTATCCTGTCCATCCGTCTGCTGGCGCAGCCATGGCACCGTATGATCCTGACCGCGACCGACCGCCTCCAGTCCCATGGCTTTTTTCTGTGTCCAGGATGCAAGCGGGTTCAGCGCGAGCACGCTTGCCGCACCGAGCAGGGTGGCGCCGACGACGAAGGGCAGGATGAACTGCCAGACCGAAATGCCCGCAGCGCGGGTAACCACAAGCTCATTGCGGCGATTGAGCGCAATCAGCGCGACCATTGCCGCAAACAGCGCGATAAAGGGAATCGTCTGCTGGAGGATGTAGGGCAGGCGCAGAAGGGTAATCACCATCGCGTCGGTCATGCCCTGGCCGGCTTCGGCTGAAATATCGCCGATCACCTCGCTGAAATCGATCAGGTAGATGATCGACATGACGCCGAACAGAAACCATGCCACGGTGACGACATAGCGGGTGAAGAAGTAACGACCGAGAACGGAGAAAATCATGCTGCTTCTCCGCCGTTTGGTGTGTTGCGCCGACGCAATCGTGACACGGCCGCGTAGAATCGTTCGACCAATGGCCCTTTCTTGCGGGCGCGGCGCGGCTTCAGCAGAAGATAAAGGCCGACGACCAGCAGGATGATGACGATGGCATAGGAAATGGGCACGAACATCGGATCATTTTCCGCGCGATTGGCCGAAAAGTGCGACATCAGTCGGAGCAGAAGCGTCACGATAAACGCGGTGGCCATCGGCGGTATGCGACGTTCGCGGTGGGATCGTGCATCGCCTGCGATGACGATGGTAAAGATTGCGTAGATCAGAGGCAACATCCAGTCGGTCATCCGCCGCGTCAGTTCCGCGCGATAGGCGGCCGGATTTTTCATATAGTCCGGGTCGGTCGTGTCCGGATTGAGCAGGAACGACAGGCTGCGGTCCGAAGCCTTGCGTGATGTTTCGCTGCGGTCGCTGGTCAGCTCAGAAAGGTCGAAACTGTAGGAATCGAATTGTACGATCGAAACACTGCCGGCCGCGTCTTCTCTCTGCACCTGGCCGTTTTTCATGATCAGCTGGCTGCCGCTTTCATCGACGGCGCCTTCGCGGGCATAGTAGATGTAAGAGTCTTCCGGCTCGCGGTAATCGGCCACGAACAGGCCCTTGAGAACACGTCCGGAAAGCCGTTCGGATATCTGAATGTAGAGCCCGTCCTCGATCTCGCGAAAGGTTTTTTCCTCGATCACGGTGGAAAGCAGATCGGCATAAACCGATGCGATCAGGGAGCGGACCTCCGAACGGGAGCGTGGCTCGATATAGTTGTCCAGAACGAAGGAAAAGGCGCACAGCGCTATGGCAAAGGCGATGATCGGCCGATAGATGACCGACCGGCGCGCACCGGCGGCATCGATGACGGCAAGCTCGGAATCATTGTTCATCGTGGTCAGCGTCTGCGCTGTGCCAAGCACGATGCCGAAAGGCAGAACGGTCGGAATGACGGTGGGCAGGATCAGCGTGGCGAGTTTGAGGAACGAGAGAATGGACTGGCCGCTGTCGGTCACGAGATCGATTCGTCCCAGAACCTGGGTCAGCCAGAGGATCGCAAGCACCGGCAACAGCGTTGCCAGAAACATCCGGACGACCCGGGCCAGTATGTAGCGTTCCAGTATTTTCATGCGCGTGTTGCTGTCCTCAAGACCTGCTGCCGTGTGCGGAACGATTCCCACACCTTAATGGTGTTTCATGCCCGTAGTTTCTTTTTCCTCAAAAAGATAAAGTATTCCAATGAAAATGACGACAGCACCCAGCCAGGCGAGGATAACGTCGGAAACATAATGGCCACCATAGGCGACGCGCATCACCGGGGCTGAAACAGAAACAGCGATCAGCGGCGGCGACAGTAGAAGTTTGAGTCGGTTGGGTATTATAAAAACTGCGTAGCAGAACAGCCACCCTGCGGCTGCCGCTTCGCCCGAAACAAACGAACAGTTGGAAACGCAGCTTCCGGAAAAGTCTCCCGCCGGCATGAAGGCGTGCTGGCCACCGAAAAGATCGGTGTTGCGCGGGCGCGGGCGGTGGGAGATTTCCTTGAGGATCCAGTTGACCAGTATCCCGGGACCGATAAGGAGTGCGGCCAGAGCGGCGGTCAGCCGTCGTGCCTGCCATCCATCGAAAGTCGCGCCGTGATGTGAACATACATTGATCAGCTGGTAGATGATCACCAGTGCGAGGACTGCGGGCAGAAAGAGGATCAGCTCGCGCAGAAGGCCAAGCGCTTTATCCTGTGCGTGTAAAAAACTGCCACAGATTATGCCATCGGGCGCTCCGGGTGCGCATGGCAACCGGGTGTAAAATGACCAGCTCACGCTGATATCAATATCGGGAAACAGATAAAAAAACAGAAGCAGCACCCACCACAGCGCGAAAAGCGCGACAAATGCGAGCTTCAACGGCGGTAGGTCGCCAAGGTGGCGGGAAGCGTCTGTCAGCCGTGGCTTGACTCTGAAACTTGGCAATTCAGCTTTTCCGGTTTCTTTCGTCGCGTGTACAGGCACATCGTTTTCAGTTTCGGGGTTTTAAGTGTTATGGGGGAAGGGTCAACAGTTCTTGGTTGGTTGCGTTAACAAGGCGTAGACTTCTTTTGCCAAAAACATTCGTCAGATTCATGACCCGCATTCCCGAAACTTCGGAGCATTGAAAATGAAATTCTCGATTTCCTTTGTGAAAACGGCTGAAACCGCTGATAAAACAGTCATAACACTTGCCACCGAAGGCGGCGCACCAGCGGGGCTCGACGCTCTCGGCGGGATTGAGGCGCTTTATCAGAAAGCAGCGGAAACGGCTGGTTTTACGGCGAAATTGTGCACCGCACTTGATCTCCTTTCACCCGCCGGCAGTGCGGCTGCCCGTGTCTTTGTCCTCGGGCTTGGCAAAAAGGAATCACTTTCCGAAAACAGCTGGATCAGTGCAGGCGGGAAGGCGGCGCGTCTGGCCACAAAGGTGGAAACGCTGGTAATCCATCCCGAAGTGACAGGCGTTGCCGACATTGCGGGCAGTGTTGCCGATTTTGCGCTGGGGATGATGCTTGGCGGCTATGATTTCGACCAATTCAAGACGACGGGCCGCGATGACGATGGAAAAACGCGCGACGTTGCCGTTCAGATCGTGACGTCGGACCCGGCGGCTGCCGAAGCCGCTTTTGCCGAGCGGCAAGCCATTGGCGACGGCGTTTTGCTGGCGCGCGAACTCGTCAACCTGCCGGCCAATATTCTCGGCCCGCGTGAATTTGCCGACAAGGCGATGGCGCTTGAAGCGCTTGGCGCAAAGGTTGAGCTGCTTGATGAGGCCCGGATGAAGGAACTCGGCATGGGCGCGCTTCTGGGGGTTGCCCAGGGCTCCGTCCGTCCGCCCTATCTGGCGGTGATCGAGTGGAATGGCGGTCAGAGCGATGAGCGCCCGATCGCTTTCGTCGGCAAGGGAGTCGTTTTCGATACCGGCGGTATCTCGATCAAGCCCGCAGCCTCCATGGAGGATATGAAGGGCGATATGGGCGGTGCGGCCGCCGTCATCGGCCTCATGCACACGCTGGCCGCCCGCAAGGCCCGGGTCAATGCGGTCGGTATTCTCGGTCTTGTGGAGAACATGCCGGATGGAAACGCCCAGCGCCCCGGCGATATCGTGACATCCATGTCCGGTCAGACCATCGAGGTGATCAATACCGATGCCGAGGGTCGTCTCGTGCTTGCCGATGCGCTTTGGTATTGCAACGAACGTTTCAAACCGCGTTTCATGATTGATCTGGCCACGTTGACGGGGGCTGTTCTGGTCGCGCTCGGGTCGCATCGCGCCGGGCTGTTCAGCAATGATGACGGTCTTTCCGCCGAACTTGCCAGGGCCGCAGACACCACCGATGAAAAAATCTGGCGCCTGCCGCTCGGCGAAGAATATGATCGCATGGTCGACAGCCGTTTTGCCGATATGCGCAACACGGGCGGATCGCGCCATGCCGGTTCGATCACGGCGGCACAGTTTCTGAAGCGTTTCGTCGGCGAAACGCCCTGGGCGCATCTCGACATTGCCGGAACGGCCATGGGGGCACCCAAAAACGAGATCAATCGCGGCTGGGCGTCCGGTTTTGGCGTTCGCCTTCTTGATGAACTGGTGCGTGGCAATTACGAAAAGCACGACTGAGACATGACGAAAGAGGGCGGCCGGTGACCGAAATTCTGTTTTATCATCTGACGGAATCACTGCGTGAGGCAGCCCTGCCGCCGCTGGTGGAAAAAAGTCTGGAACGCGGCTGGCGTGTCGCGGTCCAGACGGTCAGCGAGACCGAGCGGGATCGCCTTGACGGCATCCTCTGGACCTTTCGCGCGGACAGTTTCATTCCGCACGGGACCGATGCCGAAGACGAAGCCGGCGCACAGCCGGTTTTGCTGATGGTTGGCGGTGAGAACGCAAACAGCGCCGATATCCGCTTCTTCGTGGAAGGCGCGGATGTCGACGACGTTGACCAGTACAGCCGTGTGGTGGTGATGTTCGACGGCCATGATGTCGATGAACTCAACAAGGCGCGTGCCCATTGGAAGACGCTCCGGCAGGGCGACCACACCCTGACGTACTGGCAGCAGGGCGAAGGCGGGCGATGGCAGAAAAAGGCCTGAGTCCCTGTCCGACAAGGACGGCTTTCAGACCGCAGACAAACCCGAAGACGTGCGGGGGGGCCTCCATCAGCCGTCCCCACAGGTGTCATGCTCGGACGTGATCCGAGCATCAATTTCACTTAACTCTTTGATAAGAAAGGGTTTAGAGTGAGCGTATATCGTGTGGCCCTGGATCCTCGGGTCAAGCCCGAGGATGATCCGGAGTGAGGAGCAGCTTTGTCAACAAACTGGAAGCCCTGTCCTACAAGGACGGTTTCCGGCTTTTTCCTCGTGGCGGCGCGCCTTGGTATTTCGGTAAAATCCGCGGGAGGGCAGGAGGCGCCCTCCTTCTTTCCTTGACCTTGCAATAAACACGGGAACGATGCCTGAGAGAACCGGTAATACTGTCTTCACAGGCAGACGGTTCAACGGTGACGGTGATATCCGTGCGTATCAGAACATCGTGCCGGTTCCGGTCGGCCGCAGCCTAGCCGTCATTCGCCGAGTTCAAGTCCTCGGGGCGGATGCTGCGGCGTTGTTCGCTGGAACGCAGAAGACGAACCCCTGGGCCGAAGCCGTTTTCGCCATCTTCGATGAAGGCGACGCCGTTTTTCCTGAATGCTTTTTCAATTGCCTCGGCCACTGCGAAGTTGCGCTCCTCGGCGTCATTTTCCGCTTTTGCGAGTGCGAGCGGATCAACGCCGGTCATGGCGGCGACCTGTTCTTCCGAAAATCCCAGAAGTGCGCGGGCTGCTCGGATTTGCTGCGATGTGATCATGTGTGTGATGCCTTCAGGAAGCGTTGCCGATGTTTATGATCTATAACATTTCTAATGTGGTAAATCTCCGGCGGTTCCGTATACCATCAAAAAAATGTTATCGGCCGGTTTCATCCGCGATCCGCCGGCGGGCCGGCCATCCACTTGATGATGAACATCGCCGGAATGATCCAGATGAGGCCGGTCAGCAGAAAATAGGCGAGGGCGGCCCAGGCGGATCGTCCGTCCAGCACCACGGTTGCCAGCGTCGTCGCCGTCAGCGCATAGGCGATGACGAGCGTGACAATAATGATCGTTCCGATAAATTTGCGCAATCTGACTGGCACGGCGCCGTTTCCCCCCGTATGAAGTGATGTGAGACTATGCCCCCTTGTCCGGCACGTGTGAAGCACGGCGGACAATGTCTGCCCTTAAATTTCAGGCAGACGGACATGGCAAGGCTGATTTGATTGGAGTGATGCCGATGGCAACCGCAACTTCCCCCGCCTGGACAGAAAGCGAGCTTAGTTTCAACGCGGCGCTTGTCAGGGGATGGCTCTATTTCGTGGTTTTGGTGCTGTTCTGTCTGGTGCTTGTCGGCGGCGCCACGCGGCTGACGCAGTCGGGACTGTCGATCACCCAGTGGAAGCCGATCCACGGCATCATTCCGCCCCTGAGCCTTGCCGAATGGCAGCAGGAATTCGATCTCTACAAGCGCATTCCCGAATATCAGCTTTTGAACAAGGGCATGTCGCTTGCCGAGTTCAAGAACATCTTCTGGTGGGAATGGACGCATCGCCTGCTGGCGCGGACGGTCGGCATCATCTTCGCGCTGCCGCTGCTGTTCTTCTGGCTGTCGAAACGCCTGCCGAAGGGGCTCGGCTGGCCGCTGACCGGGGTGCTGGCGCTCGGCGGATTGCAGGGTTTCATCGGCTGGTGGATGGTTTCTTCCGGCCTGAGCGAACGCACGGATGTCAGCCAGTACCGTCTTGCCGTTCATCTGATCATGGCCTGTCTGATCATCGCGGCCTGCGTCTACATCGCGCGGGGGCTGAAACCGCGCCGCCATGAGGAACCGCCGACAGCCGGTTCGCAAGGGCTGGCCATCATACTTCTGCTCGGGGCTTTCGTTCAGATCTATCTGGGCGCGCTGGTGGCCGGGCTCGATGCGGGGCTGTCCTATAACACCTGGCCGTTGATGGATGGCGCCGTCGTACCGTCCGGTCTGCTGCTGCAACAGCCGGCCTGGATGAACTTTTTCGAGAACCCGAAAACGGTACAGTTCGTCCACCGCACAGGCGGCTATGTGCTGCTGTTGATTGCCATCCTGCATTATCTGGTGGAATGGCGCGGTGCGGTGGCGCGCGGCCTGGATCTGGAGCTTTCCCAGCATGCGCGCGGCGCGCTGGTGATTCTCGTGGCGATCATTCTTCAGGCATGCCTGGGGATTTTTACGCTGGTCTTGCAGATGCCGCTGTTGCTGGCGCTGTCGCATCAGGCCGGCGCGATCATCGTTCTGATTCTCGTCACCGGCCATCTGCGTGGTTATCGCGCGCCATTGATTGCGCGCGACTGAGGTGAATTCGGCTTATCCGAAGCGGTAGGCCGAATAGGGCTTGCCACGGAAATTGCCCCGAAAGACCTGTTCGCCCGTGTCCTTGCCCGCTGCGCCCGCGGCGGCAAAGACCGGAATGAGATGATCGGGCTCCGGCACGTGGCTTTCCAGCGCGTCCGGGTTCTCCGTCCAGGTTGCAAGCCGGGCCTTGCGCTCTTCCGGGTCCCTGATCGAAAGCGCGTTCTTCAGCCAGTCGTCAAATCGGGTGGCCGCCGCCGCATGCCGTTCATCTCTGCGGAAGAACATCTGCATATTGTGGTAGGACAATCCCGACGCAACGATCAGGATGTCTTCATCACGCAGCGGCTGCAACGCCTCGCCAATCTTGAAGTGAGTCTCGGCCGAAAGATCCGGGTCGAGCGACATCATCACGATCGGGACATCGGCGTCGGGATACATCAGCATGAACGGAATGAACACGCCGTGGTCGAAACCCCGTTCGGCGTCCGTTGCCGTTTCTATTCCGGCAGAAGACAGGACATCGCGCACATGTTCGGCAACATCCGGCGCACCGGGGGCAGGGTAGCTGAGTTCAAACGTATGCGGGGGGAAGCCGTAATAATCGAACAGCATGCCGGGATGGGCCGCCGTCGAAACGGTAAGCCTGTCGACATTTTCCCAATGGGCGGAGATCACCAGAATGGCCTTCGGGCGGCGGCCGAGTGCGGTGTCGAACCCCTTGAGATAGGTTTCGAGTTCTTTCCAGGGATCGTTTGCCGGCAGATTACCCTCCGGGCCGTGCATGAACGGCCAGGGGCCACCCCCATGGGGGATGAAGAAGACGGGAAGACGCGATTGCGTAGACATGAGCGTAAACCTCGCTGATTGCTTTCACCCAATATAGCGAGGCCGACGACCGGCCGCGATGTCTCAACCGGTCGACGGATTGTTCACAGTCCTGTGATTATGCCGAGAGCATGAGGTCCATGTTCTGGACGGCAGCGCCGGACGCACCCTTGCCGAGATTGTCGAGCTGGGCCACCAGATTGACATAGCCACCGCTGCCGAAAACATAAAGTTTCATGATGTCCTGACCGGCAAGCGCTTCGGCGTTGAGCCGGGCAAGCGCGCCGCTTTCGTCCAGCGGAACCACCTGCACGATGTCCTGACCGCCGTAATAGTCGCTGAACACGGCATGGATGCTCTCCGCCGTATGGGTGCCTTCCAGTTCTTCCAGATAAAGCGGGACCTGCACCAGCATGCCCTGCGGGAAACGTCCGACGGATGGCGAGAACACCGGTGCGCGCGGCAGCAGGCCATGGGTGGTCATCTCGGGCACATGCTTGTGGGCCAGATTGAGGCCGTAGAGAAAATGGGGGGCGTCGATATGGTCGTCGCGGCTTTCATCTTCCATCTGGGCAATCAGGTTCTTGCCGCCGCCGGTATAGCCCGAGATCGCATTGATGGTGACCGGATAGCTGTCGGGAATGATGCCGGCGGCGCGCAGCGGCCGGATAAGCCCGATGGCGCCCGTCGGATAGCAGCCGGGATTGGCCACATGGCGGGCAGCGCGAATGCGTGCGCTCTGATCCCTGTCCATCTCGGCAAAACCATAGGCCCAGTCGGGATCGACCCGATAGGCCGTCGAGGTGTCGATCACCCGGACGCTGTTATTGCCGGCCAGCATGCCGATGGCTTCGCGCGAGGCATCGTCCGGCAGGCACAGGATGGCAATATCGGCGCTGTTGATGAGGTCTTCGCGCATCTTCGGATTGCGCCGCTCCTCATGCGGGATGGAGAGAAGTTCGACGTCGCGGCGCTCGGCCATGCGGGTGCGGATCTGCAGGCCCGTGGTGCCGTGTTCGCCATCGATGAAGATCTTCGCTGCCATTGTCTTGTCCTGTTGCTGTCGGTTGGCCTGAATGTCTGCCGACCTATATAAAGCGGGCCCCGAGGGCCCGCAATGTTTTCGACTGAATCGATTGTTCAGTGTTTGACTTCGCGGAAGATCACTTCCGGCAGGCTGCCAAGCGCGGGGTAGAGCGGGATGAGGCAGGCCTGGAGCGCGTGGTAGATGTCGCTCTTGCCGGCAAACAGTGTCGTCTGCGGCACCAGATCTTCGGAAAGCTCCTCGTGCCAGCCGCCTTTCTCGTGGTCGAGCAGGTGGTTGGCAATGAAGCTCCACTGTTTGCGATAGGCATACATATGCACGTCCTGCCCGAAGTGGGCGGTCAGGAAGTGGGTGGCGCCGATGCCTTCGCAATGCGGCCACCACAGCTTGGCCCGGTTCTTCGGTTTGTTCTCCCAGTCGAGCGTATAGAACATGCCGCGCTTTTCATAATCCCAGCCCAGCTTGAAGGCGGAGACGAACAGTTCATGAGCTGCTTTCGGCATCCAGCTATAGGAGCGCCCGGTCAGCGTGTGAAGCTGCAGCAGAAGCCGCGTCCATTCCAGCCAGTGGCCGGGCGTGGTGCCCGACGGGCGGAACATTTCGTTGCCGGAATAATTGTAATCGACCTTCCAGTCATCGGTGAAGTGTTCGGCGACGCGGAACCCGCATTCGCGGGCATGCTTGTTGATGATCAGTTCGGCAATGCGCTTGGCCTTGCTGAGATATTCGATCTCGCCGGTAACCTCATAGGCCTCCATCAGCGCTTCGGTCATGTGCATGTTGCAGTTCTGGCCGTGGTAGCCGCGCACCGGCGTCCAGTCGGACTGGAATTCCTCGGCAACGGCGCCGTATTCTTCCTCCCAGAAATACTTGTTGATGACCTCGGTGACATCGGCAATCATGGCGTCGGCCAGCGGATGGCCGGCGAATTTGGCGGACGAGGCGGCCAGCAGCACAAAGGCGTGGCCATAGGCCTGCTTGGTCGGCTCGCCAACCGGGCCGTCGTCATTGACCTGCCAGAAATAGCCACCGCGTTCCTTGTCGCGATGGTTTTCCCACAGGTAATGCATGCCGTGATCCAGCAGGTCGTCGCAGCCGGGGCGGCCGAGCAGGTGGCCGATGGCCATGCAATGCACCATGCGCGCCGTGGTATGGATGCCCCGCACCGGATTGTCGCCGCCGATGGGATGACCGTCCTTGTCGAATTCGAAGAAGCCGCCCTTGGGATTGATCGACCGGTACTGGAAATAGTCGAACAGGTTGTTCGCCTGCGTTTTCAGCCAGTCCCGGTGATAAGGCCTTTGAATCCAGCGCGGCGGTGCGACAAGTGTATTGATCTTCGGTTTCATGGGACAAGCCCTCCCTCTCTCTATGCAACCATGTGCTGCGCCAGCGCATGGGAATGTTGTTCGCTACTGTCGATTGGAGCATCCGGAAAAGCCGCGCAGACTCCATTCAGTCAGTTGATTAGATTCTATTTCGCACAGAATAGCATCTCAATTCCGATTTGCATCATGCTTGATCATGCGCAAATGATGCGAAAAAGCCGCCGCATCCCCAAAAAAGTGACATTTTTCGGATTGTTTCGGGGCCGGTATTGGTTTGAAACATTTTAGATATATTGACATAAAGATGTCTTTATGTGATGTCGCGGGTCTGGAAATTGGAGATGGCTCATGTTTGATGAATTGTTCGGGGAAGAAGCGCCTGCACGCAGCGGTGCGGAAATTCGCGCCGCGCTTGAAAAGGCCGCGCGCGATCGCATTCTTGTCCTCGACGGCGCCATGGGCACACAGATCCAGGGCCTCGGCTTCGATGAGGACCATTTTCGAGGCGACCGCTTCATCGGCTGTGCCTGTCACCAGCAGGGCAATAACGACCTTCTGATCCTGAGCCAGCCCAAGGCGCTGGAGGATATCCATTATGCCTATGCGATTGCCGGCGCGGATATTCTCGAGACCAACACGTTTTCCAGCACCCGCATCGCGCAGGCCGACTACCAGATGGAAGACATGGTCTATGAGCTGAACCGTGACGGCGCGCGTCTTGCCCGGCGCGCAGCGATCCGCGCGGAGCAGGAAGACGGCCGCCGCCGTTTCGTGGCCGGCGCCGTGGGACCGACAAACCGCACGGCATCGATCTCACCGGACGTTAACAATCCAGGCTATCGCGCTGTAACCTTTGATCAATTGCGTGATGCCTATCGCGAACAGATCAATGGACTGATCGACGGCGGATCGGACCTGATCCTGATCGAAACCATCTTCGATACGCTGAACGCCAAGGCTGCGGTGTTTGCCGCGCGTCAGGCCTTTCGCGCCAAAGGCATCGAACTGCCGCTGATGATTTCCGGCACGATCACCGATCTTTCCGGGCGCACGCTTTCCGGCCAGACGCCGACGGCGTTCTGGAATTCGCTGTCGCATGCAGACCCGTTCACCATCGGGCTCAACTGCGCGCTCGGCGCCGATGCCATGCTGCCGCATCTGCAGGAATTGTCGGGCGTGGCCGACACCTTCACCTGCGCCTATCCCAATGCCGGGCTTCCCAATGAATTCGGCCAGTATGATCAGGACCCGGAGGAAATGGCGGGGCTGATCCGCCCCTTCGCCCAGCAGGGTCTCGTCAACATCGTCGGCGGCTGTTGCGGCTCGACGCCGGAGCACATCGGCGCCATTGCCGAAACCGTTTCGGCCTTCGCCCCGCGCAAGGTGCCCGAACATCGCCCGGTTCTGTCGCTTTCCGGTCTTGAGCCGTTTCATCTCACAAAGGACATTCCCTTCGTCAATGTCGGCGAGCGCACCAATGTCACCGGTTCGGCCCGGTTCAAGAAGCTGATCACCAATGCCGATTATGCCACCGCGCTCGATGTCGCGCGCGATCAGGTGGAGGCCGGCGCCCAGATCATTGACATCAACATGGATGAGGGGCTGATCGATTCGCAGCAAGCGATGGTCGAATACCTCAACCTGATCGCCGCCGAGCCGGATATCGCCCGCGTGCCGCTGATGATCGATTCCTCGAAGTTCGAGATCATCGAAGCCGGCCTGAAATGCGCCCAGGGCAAGTCGCTGGTGAATTCGATTTCGCTGAAGGAAGGCGAGGAGCAGTTTATCAAAAAGGCGCAGCTGATCCGCGATTACGGTGCGGCCACCGTTGTGATGGCGTTTGACGAAGACGGTCAGGCCGACACCTATGAGCGCAAGGTCGAGATCTGCACTCGTGCCTATAATATCCTCACGGAAAAGGTTGGCTTTCCGCCGGAAGATATTGTTTTTGATCCGAATATCTTTGCTGTTGCCACCGGTATCGAGGAACACGACAATTACGGCGTCGACTTCATCGAGGCGACGCAGGCGATCCGCGAGAACCTGCCTTACGCGCATGTCTCGGGCGGCGTTTCCAATCTTTCCTTCTCCTTCCGCGGCAATGAGCCGGTGCGCCAGGCCATGCACGCGGTGTTTCTCTACCACGCCATTCAGGCGGGCATGGATATGGGCATCGTCAATGCCGGCCAGCTGATCGTTTACGAGACGATCGACCCGGAACTGCGCGAAGCCTGCGAGGATGTCGTGCTCAACCGCCGCAAGGATGCGACCGAGCGGCTTCTCGATATCGCCGAACGCTATCGCGGAACCGGCAAGACCGAGGAGCGCAAACAGAACCTGGAATGGCGTGAATGGCCGGTGGACAAGCGTCTGGAACATGCGCTCGTCAACGGCATCACCGAATATGTCGAAGCCGATGTCGAGGAAGCGCGACAGGCTGCCGAGCGGCCGCTGCATGTCATTGAAGGCCCGCTGATGGCCGGCATGAATGTCGTCGGCGACCTGTTCGGCGCCGGCAAGATGTTCCTGCCGCAGGTGGTGAAATCGGCACGCGTGATGAAGCAGGGCGTTGCCGTGCTGCTGCCCTATATGGAAGAGGAAAAGCGCCTGAGCGGCGCGGAAGAGGCCGGCTCCAACGGCAAGGTGATCATGGCGACGGTGAAGGGCGATGTGCACGACATCGGCAAGAACATCGTCGGCGTGGTTCTCGCCTGCAATAACTACGAGATCATCGATCTCGGCGTGATGGTGCCGGCGGAGAAGATTCTCGCCGCTGCAAAAGAGCACAACGCCGATATCATCGGGCTTTCCGGCCTGATCACGCCTTCGCTTGACGAGATGGTGCATGTGGCTGCCGAAATGGAGCGGCAGGACTTTGCGGTTCCGCTGCTGATCGGCGGCGCCACCACCAGCCGCACCCATACGGCGGTGAAGATCCACCCGGCCTATGAGAAGGGGCAGGTGATCTATGTGGTCGATGCCAGCCGCGCTGTCGGTGTGGTCAACAACCTGCTTTCGCCGGAACTGAAGGAGGGCTATATCGCCGATATCCGCGCGGAATATGCCAAGGTTGCCGAAAATCATCGTCGTGCCGAAGCGCAGAAGAACCGCCTGCCGCTGGCAGCCGCTCGCGCCAACCGCGTCAAGGTCGACTGGGACGCCTACGCGCCGCACCGTCCGTCGTTTCTCGGCACCAAGGTTTTCGAGGACTACGATCTGGAAGAGCTTGCGCGCTATATCGACTGGACGCCGTTCTTCCAGACCTGGGAGCTGAAGGGGCGCTATCCGAACATTCTCGAAGACGAACGACAGGGCGAAACCGCGCGCCAGCTGTTCGAAGATGCGCAGGCGATGCTGAAGAAGATCATCGACGAAAAGTGGTTCCGCCCGCGCGCCGTCATCGGCTTCTGGCCGGCCAATGCCGTCGGTGATGATATTCGCCTCTATACCGACGAGACCCGCGAAAGCGAACTTGCCACCTTCTTCACATTGCGCCAGCAGCTTTCCAAACGCGGCGAACGCCCGAATGTGGCGCTGTCGGATTTCGTCGCCCCGGCGGAAACCGGCAAGCAGGATTATGTCGGCGGTTTTGTTGTCACGGCCGGGATCGAGGAGGTGGCAATCGCCGAACGCTTCGAACGCGCCAATGACGACTATTCCTCGATCATGGTCAAGGCGCTGGCCGACCGTTTTGCCGAGGCGTTCGCCGAGCGAATGCACGAGCGCGTGCGCCGCGAATACTGGGGCTATGCGCCGGACGAGGCTTTTTCCAATGCCGAACTGATCGGCGAATCCTATGGCGGCATCCGCCCGGCGCCCGGCTACCCGGCCCAGCCCGACCACACCGAAAAGCGCACGCTGTTCGATCTTCTGGATGCCGAAAACGCCTCGGGCGTGGAACTGACGGAAAGCTACGCCATGTGGCCGGGTTCCTCGGTCTCCGGCATCTATATCGGCCACCCCGACAGCTACTATTTCGGCGTCGCCAAGGTCGAACGCGATCAGGTGGAAGATTACGCGGCTCGCAAGGGCATGGATGTCGAAGAGGTCGAGCGCTGGCTCGGACCGGTGCTGAACTACATTCCGGCCGATGTCGGAAAAGCCGATGACGCCGCGTAAACCGTGATACCGGCGGCAGGCTTTCTGCTGCCGCCGGTAACCGAACAACGCAATCACAGCACATTTAGCCGATGTCGCCAGTGCTGAAACGGATGCAGCTTGGCTGGCCGCAGCCACTGCCACGACTGCCGCCGGAAATATCGGCTTTGCAGGTGCGAAAAAGGCCGACGAGACGGTTCCGTACCACCGAAGATACGCGCTGTATCTTCGACCCATAGATATTTCCGTCACATTATTCTGTTGACGTAAACGTTCGTCTGTTGCAGAAATTCCATCAAAAGTTTTATATATATTGTGTATAAAGCGAAAGGTTGTGCGAACGCTTCCTTTCATGGTGCTGAGCCTAATGGGCAAAAACACCTGTCGAAACCATTCTGTTTTCCGGATCTCCGCTATTCGGCGGCCGAAGCAGGAGGGCTATCCGCAGAGAAGTCGCGGTTCCCTTGGAAGGCCGACGTCAGCCGTGGTGGGTCATCAAGCGAATTGATGGAAAAAGTGATGCGATTCCATAATGATATCAGCGCATCGTCTGTCGATATCCTCACCGATCTGGTCACGCGTTACGAGTATTTCTCGCTCGATATCTTCGATACGCTGATCACGCGCCTGTGCGATGTTCCGGAGGATATTTTCAAGTTCATTGAAGTGAAACGACAGTCCTGTTTGCAGGGCTACACATTCGCTGACCGAAGAGTTCGTGCGGAAACGTTAGCCAGAGAACACGCGCTTCAGCGCGGCGAGGTGGAAATCACTCTGGACGCGATATATCGAGAACTGGCCAATGATCTGCCGCTTCCTGAAGAGACCATGGAACGGCTGAAAAGAACCGAGACCGATCTCGAACTCGAATTCTCTGCTGCCACGGCGCAGGGTGCCGTTCTGATCAATTTGCTGCAGGAAAAGCAGCGCCGTTTTATTCTGACCTCCGATATGTATCTTCCGCGACCGGTTATCGAAGCCCTGCTTGGGAAATGCGGCATAACCGGCCATGAAATTCTGCTCCTCTCAAACGAACACGGTAAAACCAAACGGGGAGGGGCGCTTTATGACGATGTCATTTCCCATTTTGACTGCGCTCCCGGCAACATCCTCCATATTGGCGACAACCGGCATTCGGATTTTTCCCGTGCTCGATTTTCCGGCCTTTCGGCACATCATCTCCCGGCTGCGCGGGAAGCATTTCGCAAACAGGCGGCAGGCGAAAAAATTGCACTTTTTCGCGGCAAGTCAGCATTCAAGAATATTTTTATTGCGAACTTCATAAATCACCATCCTGAATTCGCTTCTTTCCGATACAGCCCTTCAGGAGACAACAGAGAGTATTGGCAAGCTTTCGGGAAGGTTGTCGTAGCACCTTTGATGCTGTCGCTGGTCTTTTGGCTGAAAGACCGGGCTGCCGAGCTGGAAATCGGTAAGATCGGTTTTTTGGCGCGTGACGGGCTTTTTGCCAAGCGCTGCTTCGATCTGGTTTTCCCCAAAGCTGATATCCAGACAGACTATCTTGCTGCTTCCAGACGGCTGTTGACCGTCCCCAATTCCGTGTTGTCACCCACGGAGATCGGCAATTATTACCGCGGCTTGATCCATCCCGGTGCGACGTGTGCGGCAACGCTTTCCCGTATTCCCGGGGCGGAGGCGCTCGTGCCCCGGATGAAAGGGCTGGGTCTGGATCCGGACAAGGTTCTGACGCAAGAAGACCTGCCATTGTTCTACCGGATTCTGGGCGAGAATTCGGGCGTTATGACCCATGCACTGCGTCATGAAGCAGAAATTGTCAGGGAGTACCTCCAGACGAGGGTCCCGGTCTCTGAACGCTATGCTGTTTTTGATCTTGGCTGGAGAGGCAGTCTTCAAAAAGCCATCGATACGATTCTCGGCCGCGGAAATCGGGACATTGTCGGATTTTATTTCGGCACCAACGATCAGGCGCTTTCGACCATGCGCTACAAGCCGAACAGTCACCATAGTTATTCGATGCACAATGGTATGCCCGAATATGAGTGCTGTTCGTGTCAGGAACATACCGACGTGATCGAGTTTATCTTCTCGGCCGATCACGGTTCGGTCACAGGCCTCACAAGGGGGCATGATGGTTTTGAGTGGGTCATCTCCGCTCCGTCACATGCCGAGCGGGAAGCACAGGCCGTCGCCGCTATTTTCCAGAAGGCCGCACTGGAGGCTATCAGCGAGGTCTTGCAGACGGTTCCTGTTGCGACGCTCCAAAGTCTCCACCAGCGCGTCGCGATACAAAACGATTTTTTCGACTTCCTTCATAATCCCGGCCGGTATGATGCCAGGTGTTTTTCGCCTGTCAGGATATTTTCATCGATCGGCGACAGTGTCGGGGTCAAGCTCATCGGCGATTATCCGCTTTGGCGCCTTCACAGGGCAGAGCGTCGTAGTCTCTGGAAAGCAGCTTTTCGCGCCGGAATGTCGCGAAAGACACGGCTGTTTTACCGATGCTCTCGTGGCGTAAGACGCGTCATCCTATGGTTCCGCGACAGCACGAGAAGGTTACGTGGGCGATGAGGATCTGCGTGATCAGCAAGATGGATGGACGCGGTGGCGGCGCAAGCGTTGTGGCCAGCCAGTTGGCGGAGCGCTACAGGATCCAGGGCCATGACGTGACCCACCTGAACTTGGGATCGGGCAGGGAGAGCCATCCCTATCCCGAATGGAATAATCTGGTGGGAAAGCTGAAAGCCAGGGAAGCCAGGCGCGGTTACCGGGATCACAACCCATTTGAACTTGTTTCGGCGAAATTCCGTTCGATTCCCGACGAATTTGACGTTGTCCATCTTCACGACATGTCGACGGTCCTGTCGCATGCAGCGATAAACTGGCTGTCGGCGCGCATTCCGGTCGTCTGGACGATCCATGACTGTTCTCCCTTTACCGCCGGCTGCCTCTATCCGGGCAGTTGCGAGCGTTTTACCGCGACCTGCGGTAACTGTCCGCAGCACAGATCCTGGCCATTATCGTCAAAATACGACCGCACGCATGCGCTTCATACGAGACGCAAGAAGCTCAAGTCATCCGATGTCTTTTTTACCGCGCCGAGTAACTGGATGATCGAGATGTACAGGAAAGCCGGCTGGCCGGCGGGGCGGATTCAGCATGTTTCAAACGGCGTTGATCTTGAAATGTTTCGCCCGCGAGACCGTTCAAAGCTGAGAGAAAAATACGGGATTGCGCCGGAGGCCGGACCGTTATTTCTGTTTTCCGCCGGCTGGCTTCACGACAGTAGGAAAGGTGCGATAGAGGCTGTGAACCTTGTTCGCGCGCTTTCCGACCTCAATGCCCAACTCATTCTTGTTGGACGCTATTCCGATGAAGCCGCGCTGATTTTCCAGGATGTGGATTTTACCCATTTCGGTTTTGTCAAATCCGACATTGAACGCGGTGAAATTTATGCGCTGTGTGATGGCGCACTGCTTTTCTCGAAAGAAGAAAATGCGCCGTTGATTGCTCTGGAGTCACTGGCGGTGGGGACGCCGGTTTTCGGGTATTCGAGTGGCGGTATCGGTGAAATTGTTACGAGCGGAGAATGTGGCTTTGTCGCAAAGCCGACTGAAATGAAAGAAATCATGGCGGCAGCCCGCTCCATGATGATCGGTGAGAAACACCAGGCTTTGTGCGCAGCAGCCAGACGACGCGCAGAAGAATTTTATAACTATGACGATATCAGTCGGGATTACCTTGCGTTGCTTGGAAGGCTGATGCGCGAGCGAAAATAAGAATGGCGTTTGGAAGCAAGGGAAGGGGATGCGTCTCCGAGTTCAAGGCCCTTTCCATCTCCAGAAACCCGACACTGTATTTCCAAACTGTTCAATAAACTTATTTATTCAATTATTCTGTAATAATGAACAGTTGAGACAGAAATAATCAAGCTAAATGCAATACATGAAAATTCGGGACTAAACAAATTGCCCTGCTACTGTAGAAAAGCATGTCGACTCTATTTTCTGCCGTCGAAAACGGTGCGGTCAATTTCAAGGACTGACGAGAGACTGCATGCAAAAACAGAAAGAAGCCAATCAGCCAAACGGGGGTTTGCCGAAGGTCTCGATAATCACTGTTGTGCGCAACAACAATGCCCTGATTGAACGTTGCGTTCGCTCCGTGAAATCCCAGACCTATCCGAACATCGAATATGTCGTGATTGATGGACAATCAGACGATGGAACATTGGAAACGCTTGAAGGTTTCGGAGAGCGGATTGATAAGCTGATCAGCGAACCCGATGATGGTATTTATGATGCCATGAACAAGGGGTTGGCCCATGCTACCGGTGACCTTATCTGTTTCCTGAACGCTGATGACTTCTATACGCCGGAGGCTATTGAGGCTTCGGTCCGTCATTTGACCCGGTATGATCTCGAATTGTCCTACGCCGGGTTTGTTTATGCCAGGAGCGATAGCTCTGCAGCCGCGCTGGCCGATGAGCCGAGGCCATGGGATGCTTCCTTGCTGGTACAGGGCATGCCAGGCGGGCATGAGACCATTCTGGCGCGCCGCGAAGTTTATGAACGCATCGGCAATTTCGACACAAGCTTTCGGCTTGCCGGCGATTATGACTGGGTCATCCGCGCATTTCGTGCCGGTGTTCGGGCTCGGCCGCTCTTTCGCAACATTCTGATAATGGAGTTGGGGGGCGCTTCATTCAATCACGATACCGAGCTTCGGGAAAACTTCCGCCTGCTCTGCCGCGAATTCGGTCCGATGAGCCCGGAGTTTCTGCAAAGACTTTATGAGCTGAAATATTACAGAAACTGGCATGAGCGCACACTTGAAGATGTGGCTCTTCTTCAGTTGCTTTACGAAGCATCTGAAGTGTCGGAGGACCTGGAAGAAGCTATCCGTTTGTGTGTAGCGCAAAGGAAGACGCCGCCAAATGGAAAAATCCTACCCTCACAACGAGAAAACCGGAAACGAATTGCAATCTGCTTGGCGTGGTTGTCGGGCTGTTCCGGAGGGGCAGAGAGAATTGCAGTCGAAACGGCAAATGCGCTGCACAGGCGAGGGTATGCGGTTTCTCTCGTCTGTATCGATGGTTTCTATGGCGGACCCTATTATAGGGTCGATCCCGGGGTTTCAGTCATCAACCTTGGAATTTATCCTTACTCAAGAGAATACTTCATCGATAAGCAAGATGTATTTGGTCCTCTGAGTAAATGGACGAAACATGCCTTCCCAAAACTGAAATTTGTGCCTCGAAAAAGGGAGTATGACGAGTGGAGTGAAGGTTTCGCGCGATATGCGGCGAACCTGTACCGCGTCTTTTTTGAAAAACACGACTTCGATGTCGTTTTTTCACACATGCCCTCGACCTGGCTGCAGGTTCTGGCCGCGCGACCTGAAAATGATACAGCCTGGCACGTCGCATGTCTCCACAACGCACCGAATTTCAAGTTCTATTCTCTTCTCTATGATGCTCCCGGTGATACCGAACGCTATATGCGGATTGCCACCCTGGATAAAGCTGACGAAATAACAATTATCTTTGAAGAATTCCGAGACCAGCTTCCTGAACATTTATCCGGCAAGGCCAGGGTTTTGCCCAATTACTCTTCGTTCGATCCGATCGAAGAGTATGTCGACCGTTCGCAGGCAAAAACGATCTTGTCAGTCGGACGCCTCGTTCCTCAAAAGAACCACAAGGATTTGCTTCGGGCGTTTTCGAAAATACAGCAGAAGTATCCGGACTGGAGATTGAAGATCTATGGCGACGGCGAGCTGAAAGACGAGCTTATGTCATTTGCAGATGAGCTCGGTCTTGACCCGGCCGGGATATTTCAGGGCGCGCGCAGTGACATCGAGAATGCATACAAAAATGCCACGATATTTGCGTTTCCCTCACTTTTCGAAGGATTCGGACTGGCGGCGGCCGAGGCGATGTCATTTGGCCTGCCCGTCGTTGCGTTTAAGGAGTGTGAAGGTGCTCGTAACCTCTTTGTGGACGGTGAGTCTGGCCTGCTTGTTGAGAGAGACCTGAGCCTGGACGCACTGACCGATGCGCTGACACGGCTTGTCGAAGACGCGGCGTTTCGCGAGAAACTGGGGCGAGGGGCGCTTGAAGCGGCGAGGGCGTTTTCGTTCGACCGAACGATAGCGGTATTGGAAGATATCATCGCGGGTGCTCCGGATAGGTCACGGCGTATCACGCCACCCAAAGCCCCCGAATTTTCCGTCGGTCTCGTGACCAGTTTTGCGGAAGGAGGGGCTGGAATCGCAAAAAAACGCGTCAGTGAAGCCCTGAATTTGGTCGGTATCGAGAGTTTTGAATTTTCTCTTTCTCAATCAACATCCCCCACGGAATACACGCTGCAGTTTCCTCCGGGCCAAGACCCCAATTTTTTTCCGCAGATTCAGATAGACATGAGTGTTCACGACGGCGGCACGGCCTATTCAATCATGTATCCGGGTATTCCGAATGAGCAATTATACAAGCTCCTGGATTGCGATGTCATAAACCTTCACTGGGTTTCGCGGCTGCTTACCCCGGAACAGGTTACCTGGCTGGCATCAACCGGACGGCCTGTGGTTTGGACACTTCATGATATGAACCCGTTTACGGGCGGGTGTCACTATTCGAACGACTGTAACGGGTATCAAAAAGATTGCCGTAATTGTCCTCAATTAACCGATACGTTTTCCGACTTTCCGTCGAGGCTTCTTAGGTCAAAAATGGTGATGCCGGATTCTATCACGCTCGTAGCGCCGTCGCGGTGGTTGGCCGATTGTGCGCGGAAAAGCGCGGTATTTGCCAATAATCGGATAGAAGTCATTCCAAACGGCGTTGATACGTCTCGGTTCACACCCATTGATCGAACAGAGGCGAAGCAGCATTTCGGATTGAGCCCCAGCAAGAGGATCCTCCTTTTTGCTTGTAATAGCCTCAGTGAGCGACGAAAGGGATTATCAGAACTGCTGAAATCGGTTGAGCATATACCCGATTTTGCGACGAAATTTCACGTTATATTATTGGGGAGCGGAGATGAAATTCCGGTAAAACTAAAGTCGTCGTTTACGCCTCTTGGATTCATTCAGGGAAGCAGAGAGCTAAATCGTGTATATAATGCTGCTGATCTGATGATACTGCCATCATTGGAAGACAATCTGCCAAATGTAATTCTTGAGGCCGCTGCCTGCGGCACCCCGACACTTGCGTTCGACGCCGGCGGAATTGCGGAGGCTGTTATTGACGACGTAACCGGTTGGACTGTCCCGAGAGGCGATATCAGGGCGCTTGCCCTTGCCATTCAATACGTCAACCCGGATCAGCTTAGAGGGCGGGCCCGCGCTTATGCTGTTGAGAACTGGTCCCTTGAAAAGCTTGGAGCGAATTATTCGAGTTTGTTCAAGGAATTGCTGGGTCGCGCCGATCCGTCACACAAAATACGTCGATACGGCTCTGTGATTCCGTCAAGTGAAACCTCGCCGCATCTTGCCGCCATGATGTCTACTTTCAGGTTTCCGGCTGCAGGAAACTCGTCCAAGAAAAAGGATTTTTTTCACCGTTTGGAGAAGAAGCTTTCCAAACCTGAAGGGCGATTGTCTTGGAAAGTGTTCCAGACGATCAGATTGTCAGTTCATAGAATCCGAGACTTTTTCCGAGTTGTCCGTAGGCAACCCCAGGTTAAGAAAAGCAGCTATATCGTCCGTAATACTTTTCGAGAAATTCGCTCGAAGTTCGGATGGCGATGATCTGTCTGGCATGTTCCGTTTTTCTGATGATTGTTCGTCCTCGGCCCCAAAGCCTGGCTTCGTGTTGCAGGCCATGCGAGTGAGGCCAGGCGCAACGTCGCCCTTGTTCCGGGCGTTATTTTCGTGATGCCGCACAAGACCCGAGAAGAGAACACACTGGTTGGCCTCACCTGAACCATCGACAAGGGCTGTACCCGCATCGAGCAGTCTGTCTGCAAACTCCTGCCTTTCAAACGGGATGCTTGTCCGCTTCACATTCTTTCCTTCTGCTGCATGCTTGCCCAGCTCGGATGGCTTGTCGGTCGAGGAATAAATTTAAAAAAAATCCTTGATCTCAATGGTGTTTGACAATACACGGGCCTGACCGGAGAGGTGGCCGAGTGGTCGAAGGCGCTCCCCTGCTAAGGGAGTATACCAGTGATGGTATCGAGGGTTCGAATCCCTTCCTCTCCGCCACACATCTTTAAGTGTTTGATCTCCCAATAACGTTATTCATTTACATGGGGTGCGTAATGTCCGCAGCGGCTTTGTGATATTACAAGGCCTGTTTCGGTTCCCGGTTGGCCGGGCTTTTGGGCTTTGGTGACGATCAACAATGCCCGTTCCCCTGAAAAAAACGGGCATACCCTGTTTTCCAGTGACAGAAGCTGTTCTGCCGACCCTGCGCTCGCGGCGGGGCTTCATGACACCGCCTTCTTCTACATATTCTGGGATGCGTCGTATGTGAAAGCTGTTCGGCTCGGCTTTGTCATAATGTCCATTCTTGAAACTGGGTCAGAAACGCAAGCGTTTTCACAGGTCCTGCCTTTCGGCGGCTGCCATTCACACGAATCGCGACAATCATCGACATTTGCGAATGAAACAACTAAAAGTTGTTTTAATGCCAATAGATGCAGGCGCGAACAATTGAACGAATATCCAGCTGATAGGGCGGCTCAAGCGATCATACATATCGGGCTCCCGAAAACGGGCTCTACGGTCCTGCAGGATTACCTGTGTCGTCACAGGCGCAGTCTGGCAGAAAGTGGGGTGATCTATCCGGAACCTCTGAACTCATCTGGCCATCATGCTGAGTTGCTTCTTGTCAAACGGCAAACCGATCCGGACGCACAACTGCTATGGCATCAGCCAGCCACTCTCGCTGCAAATAACGTCGAGGATGGCTGGGGCTATCTCAAGAGCACGTTTCGGCCTGAAAAGGGGGAGGCAAGGCATAGTCAGAAAATTATATTCAGCTCTGAGGGTTTATTCGAAGAGCTGGATTCTCCTGAATGCATAGCGCCGCTCGCCAGGCTTTTTGAGGGAGTCGATGTTCGGATTGTTTTCTACATTCGGCGCATTGATAGATTAATACGGGCAGACGTTCTGGAATATACAAAAGTCACGTCTTCGATATCAGATGAGGTAATAAAAGAAGTTGTTGATTTTCGAATTTCAGAACATGACGAGATCGAGAAGAAAATTGAATATTGGGAGGACGCATTTGGTTCTCAAAGCCTAAGTGTTCGTCCCTACGACAAGACGTCTTTGATTGATGGTGACATTGTCGCCGATTTTATGTCGGTCGCTGGCATCGCCGCGCCTGCCAACCCCCGGGAAAAGGTCGAAGCCAACGTTTCTCTAGCGGTGGAAACGGTTTATTTTATGGGGGATTGGCTATCGTATCCAATTTGGAATCGCTCTTCTTTTGAAGGGCTTTTAACCGGTATTCTTATGGAGCCGGAACTCCAGACAAAATTGTCATCAGCTGAAAGCGAAATTTTTTCTCCAGCGCAACAGCGTTCATTTGTTGATCGTTTTCAACCAATGTACAGGCGTTTCGCTGAGAAATATAATACTTCTCCTGATTTTTTTGCGGAATCCAAACCGGATGACCTGGCTCCTTCGCGTGTTTTCAAGGGGTTAACTTACGAGAATTCCCGTCCGATCTTCGAATATATTTTGCGGCGCCTTGATGAGACGATCTCAGCCTCACAGAGGCATGCGTACTCACTGAAAGAAGACGTTAATCGCCTTAACCAGGAACTCCAGTCGTCCCGATCCGAACTTAAACTTGCCTGTGAGAAAGTGGAACGCGCATCTCATGATGTTGAAAAACTAAACGCGGAAGTGAAGAACCTGAAAGAGCAGCGGCAGAATTTGGCAGCTGAAATTGAAAAAGAGCGTCTCTATACCGCATCGGTGCGAGAGTTTCGTCCAGATCGTACTTTGTCGAATCTCTGGCGTTTTTTGAGAAAAAAGCGGTTCCAAGGCGCCCCTTAGGTGGGGCTATCTGAAAGTTTGAAGCGTATCGGCTTGGATGAGATAGTCGGCTGCCGGTTCGTGGACATCAGGCCGTAGCCTCGTAACGCCTGAGCCAAAGTCGAACTGAGAAGAGTTTGATTGCGGCGAGATAGTTGTCGGTTCGTTTGTCGGACCGTGTTGCAATTCCACGCGCCTCCTTGATGTGATTGAAGAACCGCTCCACCAAATTTCGGTAGCGATAGAGAAACCGGCTGAAGGCAAAGGACTTTTTGCGGTTTCGCTTTGCTGGGATGTTGGCGAATGTCTTTGCCTGAATTGCTTGGCGCGGATGGCGTCGGTGTCATAGCCACGATCGGCCAAAAGCGTCGTTCCGGCATGAAGACTGGTGAGCAGGTCTTCGGCGTAGCGACACTCAGCATGCTGTCCTTCCGAAAGGCGAAGATCAATCGACACCCCGTCGGCATCAACGAGAGCGTGGATCTTCGTTGTCAGGCCGCCTCTGGAACGTCCCACGCTTCGATTGACGCGCCCTTGTTACCGGTGGCGCCATGCTGATGCACGCGAACACACGACGAGTTGATCATCTGAATATCGCCGTCGAAGGCGGAGGAAATCGCCTTGAGAAGGCGATCCCAGAGCCGCGAGGACGACGAAAGGCGAGATCTGGAGCAGTTTCATGGTTCATTCTCCTGAAGCGGCAACATCTTAAACCGCCTGAAAAAGTGAGTGCATTGAATCGTCCCGCGAATGGTAGGCACCGTCTTCTCCCTGAGAAACTGCGGATTGCGTGTCGTCAATGAAGGTCTCGCCCATACGGCTAGTATTGACGGGCAGCTTTTCGAGTAACGACGTTGCGCAATATGCACGGAGAAACTTCCATGCCCGAGTTTTTTTCCGAATCGGATCTGTCGCGCCAGTCGCGCGGGCAGCACGGTGTTCGCCTGTTTGGTCATGTGATGGCATGCGTCGACCGGTCCGCTCATGCCGCGCGCGTCCTCGAAGAAGCTGTATCGCTTGCGAACCTGACCGGAGCTGACCTGACGATCATGCGGGTGATGCCCGGCGGGTCGTCCTCGACGCCGCATGCCGACCCCGTTGATTGGGAACTGACGAGACGAGAGGAAACGGCCGATCTTCTGCAGATGGCAAAGACGGCCGGAGCGACGGCCGATATCCATACGGTCGTGACCTGCGGACCGGCGCCTCGTTGCGTGCGGGACGAGGCGTTGCGACGCGGCGTGGATCTCCTGGTCGTAGGTGCGGGAGCATTCGGCACGCCGCATCGGTGGGGCATCGGTGGGACGGCGCGGCATCTCGCCGAGACCTTTCGGGGATCGATCCTGATCGTTCCGGATGACGTTGCCGGCGAACAGCCCAGGACCTCCCGCGTCATTGTTCCGATGGACGGGTCTCCGCACGCCGAGGCCGCGCTGCGATACGCGTGCGAAATCGCGCGGCGTCGTGCGACGGAACTCGTCGTTCTTCATGCCGTTCCCGATATCAGTTCCTTGCGCCAAGGGCGGACCGGGCTGGATGACGAGCCGCTCTGGCACGAGCTCGGCAGGGAAGCGGAGCAAAGAGCCAAAGAACTGCTTCGACGCCTGCGTCTTTTGCTGCCGGTGGAACAGACCGGTAATCGTATTCGCCAGCTCAGTGGCGATGACCCGCGTCGGGTTCTGATGAAGGCCATTTGCGAGGAACAGGGCGGGCTTGTGGTGCTTTCGGCGCGCGGCCTCGGCAAGGATCCGGATTTGCCGATCGGGAGCACCGCCGAATATCTGCTGTCGCGCGCCGTGACGCCCGTTCTGTTGATCCGGAATGCGGAGATGACCAGCCATCATACCGGAGGCACGGCACCGCGGCGGCCCGCCGCACCGCGGCAAGACCAGTGATGGAGCACTCCGCACAGCCACAGAAAACGACCGCGGCCAGGTCTGATGACTTCAGACAGCACAACGATATACGCCCCGGCCGGCCGCGGGCGGTGCCCGTCTGGAAGTATCTCGACGATTTCCCTGAATGGCTGGATGGCGTGCGGCGCATTTGCCAGGCGCCTCCGCCCGAAGCGTCAAAGGCCGCCGAATGGCTTCTCGACAATGAGTACCATATCCGCCGCGCGGTGCGTCAGGTGCGTGAGGACATGCCGCCGGCGTTTTATCGCCGTCTGGCCCGGTCCGCCTTGCCTGAGGCGGAGGGAAGCCCGCGTGCGTTTGTCGCCGCCCGCAGTTATCTCGCTGTCACCCACGCGCAGATCGACCTGGGGTCCGCGGCAGCTTTCGTGGACGCGTTTCAGGGAGAGGAAGGCCTCTCGCTCGCCGAGCTTTGGGCTTTTCCGGCAATGCTCCGACTGGTGGCTCTCGAGGAAATCGTGACGGCCTTTTCTCGCATTGTCCCGAAACTCGCGCCGTCCTTCAAAGGGGTGGAGCCTGCCTGGAGATGGCAAGACCGGGAGCCCACCGATGTCCTGTCACGGGCGATCGCGGCGCTTGCCGCCATCGAGCAGATCGACTGGAAATCGTTCGTCGAGGCGACGAGCCATGTCGAGGCGATCTTGCGCAAGGCGCCTGACGAACTCTACCCTGACATGGATTTCGACACACGCGATCAGTATCGGCGTGCAATCGAGGATCTGGCCCAAGGATCCGGACGTTCGGAGCAGAACATCGCGCGTGAAGCCGTCCGCCTGTCGGGCGGACATATGGGATCGCCACGCCAGAGCCATGTCGGATGGTGGTTGGTCGATGGCGGTCGGCCGGAGTTCGAGGCGGTGATCGGATACCGCGCTCGGCCCGACGCGGCATTCCGCCGTCTGGCGCTTCGCCGGCCGGGATGGTTCTACGCCGCCGCCCTTCTCGGGCTCACCGTTCTGGCCCTGACGCTGCCGCTTGCGCTACTCGTCACCCGTAATGTCGGGGGCGTCCCTCTTGTCCTTGGCGCCCTGCTGCTGTTGATGCCGGCATCGATCATTGCGGTGACGCTGACGAACTGGCTCGTCACCCGGACCGTCCCGCCGCGGGTTCTGCCCAAGATGGATTTCCGGAAGGGGCTGCCCGAAGGCATCGAGGCGGCGGTGATCATCCCGGCGATACTCCGAAGTCCCGGCGAGGTCGCCCCCCTCATCGCGCAGCTTGAGCGCCACATGCTGACGAACCCCGATCCCCGGCTGCACTATGCACTTCTGAGCGATCCGGGCGATACCGTGGAAGAAGTGACTGCCGGGGATGCCGCGCTTGAGGCTGCGCTTGTGGACGGTGTTCGCGACCTGAACCGCCGATACGCGAAGACCGCACCCTTCGTTCTGCTCCATCGCCGCCGCAACTGGAATGAAGCGGACGGCATCTGGATGGGATGGGAACGCAAGCGCGGAAAGATCGAGGCGTTCAACGACTTTCTGCTTGGCGGGGCGGAAGACGCGTTTCCGCTGAGCGAAGGCGACGTTGCGGGACTGCGCGCGGCGCGGTTCATTGTGACGCTCGACGCCGACTCGATCGCACCGCCCGGCGCCGTGTGCAGGCTCATCGGCACGCTTGCCCATCCCCTGAACCGCGCCGAATTCGACGGGGCCGGCGAACGGGTCGTTTCGGGCTACACATTCATCCAGCCAAGGATCGAGATCTCTCCCGAAGCCGGCGCGCTCTCGCCGTTCACCCGGCTCTATACCGGCGATACCGCCATCGACATCTACAGCCGGGCGGTGTCCGACGTTTACCAGGACCTTTTCGGCGAAGGCATCTTCACCGGAAAGGGGGCCTACGACGTAGCCGCCTTTCGGCGCAGTCTGAAGGACCGGGTCCCGGAAAACGCGCTTGTCAGTCACGATTTGTTCGAAGGGTTGCACGGACGTGCGGCGCTGGCCACCGATATCGTGCTCTACGAGGGGTTTCCGGCGCGCTATCCGGGCCTCACCCGACGCATGCACCGCTGGATTCGCGGGGACTGGCAGTTGCTGCCATGGCTCGGTCGGGTCGCACCGGGACGCGGCGGCAGCCGGTTGCGCAATCCATTGTCCACGCTTGATCGCTGGAAGATCATCGATAATCTTCGCCGGAGCCTCATCGCTCCGTCGCTTGTGCTTCTCGCCCTCATCGGCTGGCTGGTTATCCCCGAGGCCGCACCTGTGTGGACCCTGCTGACCGTGGCGGCCCCCGGGACCTATCTCGTGACCAACCTCGTCACGGGGTTTTCGCGCGGGCGCCGGCGCGGGACCGTGCAGGACCGCTGGCGGCAGTTGCGCGACCATGGCGGCCGATGGGTGCTGGAAATCGCGTTCATGGCGAATGAGGCCGTCATTTCACTTGATGCCATTGGACGCGCGCTATGGCGTCTCACCGTGTCGCGACGCCACATGCTGGAATGGACGACTGCCGCCCAGGTCACAGCGGCGGGGGCCGCCGCTACACGCGTGCGTTTCTGGATCGACATGGCGGGCGCGCCCGTGCTCGGTCTCGCCATCACGGCCATGCTGGTTGTCCTTGCGCCGTCCGCCTTGCCCGGGGCCCTGCCGCTTCTGGTGCTGTGGATATTCTCCCCCGAGATAGCCTATCTGATCAGCCGTCCCTGGCGACCGGCGGAAGACAGCCTCTCGTCCGGCGACCGGACCTGGCTCCGTCGCATCGCGCGCCGGACATGGGCGTATTACGAGACTTTCGCCGGCCCCGAGGACAACTGGCTGGCGCCGGACAACTATCAGACCGATCCTGAAGCGAAGATCGCACACCGCTCCTCGCCGACGAATGTCGGCATGCAGCTTCTTTCGTCCATGACCGCGCTGGATCTCGGTCATATCGGTTTGCGGGACTTCGCGCAGTGGGCCGATTATGTGCTCGAGGCGCTGGAGCGGATCGAGCGCCACAACGGTCATGTCGTCAACTGGTTCGATACGCGGAGCCTGCTTTCGCTGGAACCTCGCTACATCTCGACCGTGGACAGCGGCAATCTTGCGGTGGTGCTGCTGACCTTGCGGGAAGGGCTCATCGAGTTCGCGAACGGTCCGGCGCTTTCACGCGGACTATGGACAGGGTTGGTCGACACACTCGACTTGTTGTCCGAGGCAACCGGGGAACTGTCGGTCGAACGGTCGCAAGCGACGAGGGCGCGGATTCGGGCAATCATCGACCGGGCCGAGGCGGTTCGGGACCATCCAGGGCGGTGGCGCGAAACCCTCCACCGGCTAAGTGACAAAGACCTGCCGGAGCTGTCGGAGACCATCGTGGAGGCCTTCGACGCCGCATCGGACGCCGATCCGGGCGAGTTGCATCTCTGGCTCGAACGCAGCCGCCACCACGTCGCGAGCGTCCTGCGGGATCTCGACGCCCTGTGTCCGTGGCTCGCGGTCGATGGTTGGGCCGAATTTGAGGCGGGCGCTGGCGACATGGCGGGACGGCTATCCCCGGACGCGCCTTTCGCACAGATTCACGATACGCTCGAAAGCGCCCCGGGCAGCGTTGCGGACCTCACGGGAGAGGGGGCCCGGGACGCGGAGCTGCAGGCCGCCATGCGCGAAGGCAGGGCTGCACAGAAAGCTCTGCGCGACAGCCTGCTCTCCCTGGCTGAAAAAGCCGAGGCGCTCGCGATGGGAATGGATTTCGGTTTCCTTTACGATCAGGAAACCCGGACGTTCTTCATCGGATACAATCTCAGCTTCGATCGGATGGATGAACATCGTTACGATCTGCTCGCCTCCGAAGCGCGATTGGCGAGTTACTTCGCCATCGCAAAGGGCGACGTTCCCGCAGAGCACTGGTTCCATCTGGGGCGGCCGATCTCTCGCTCTTCCGGTCCCCTCACGGTCCTGTCGTGGAACGGGTCCATGTTCGAGTTCCTTATGCCGGCGCTTCTGATCCGCAGCGCGCCGGGCCAGTTGCTGGGGCAGAGCGAAACGGCGGCCGTCGACATTCAGCGTCGCTATGGAGACCGGCTCGGTCTGCCATGGGGGGTCTCGGAAGCCGCATTCGCCACGCGGGACGCGGGGCAGAACTACCAGTACAGGGCGTTCGGTGTGGCCGGACTCGGCCTGCGCCAAGGGCTGGCGGAGGACTATGTGGTGGCTCCCTATGCCAGCGCCCTTGCGCTGGCGGTACGGCCCGGCGCGGCCGTGAGTAATCTGCGGCGGCTCGAGGAACTCGGGATCTGCGGTCGCTACGGCTTCTATGATGCGGTCGATTTCACACCTTCGCGGGTTCCCGAAAAGGGCGCTCATGTGCCGGTCTGTACCTTCATGGCGCACCATCAGGGCATGCTGTTGTCCGCCATCGGAAATGCGCTCAACGACGATGTTTGCGTGCATCGCTTCAACCGCAACCCGCGCATCGCCGCAATCGATCTGCTGCTGCACGAACGGGTGCCGTGGGAGTTCGTGCCCGAACCGCTTCCGGATGCCGGGGCAACGCTGCCCGAACATGTCGAACGAGCCGTCATCCCATTGCACGGCTGGCCGGCCGAGGAAAACGAGGCGCCGCAGTTTCATACGCTCGGAAACGGTCGCCTCTCGGTCTGGCTGTCCGACGCGGCGACCGGAAGCATCTGGTGGCACGGACAGTCGCTGACCCGCTGGACAGCGGATCGCGTCGTCTATGATGGTTGCGGGAGACTGTTCCTGCACGACGCCGAAGATGGCGAGACCTGGGAATTCCGTCGCACCGGCGAACGCTGGATGGATGTGATGTTTCATGCCGAAAAGGCTTCGTTCCACCTCCGCCATCACGGGATCGCGGCCACGCAGGAGATAGGCGTCGCCGCCGCCGATGATGTCGAGATCCGTCTCGTCACGCTGGTCAATCATGACGATCGCGCGCGGGTGATCGACGTGACGAGCTATGCCGAGCCGGTTCTTGCTCCACATGCTGCCCATGAACGCCATCCAGCCTTCAGCAAGCTCTTCATCAGGAGCGAAAATCTGCCGGACATGGACGCGGTGCTCTTCACGCGGCGTCCACGACGCCCCGAGGATACGCCGCCTGTGCTGCTGCATCGGCTTTTATGCGATGATCCGGGCGTAATGCCCGCAGGCACGGAAACGGATCGACGCGCGCTCCTTGGACGCCACGGAAACTGCCGCGCCGCGGCTGCGGCGCACATGTCGGGGACGGAGGGATGGACGCTCGATCCCGTGGCGGCGCTTCGGGCCCGGGTCAGTCTCGCGCCGGGCGCGCGCGCCCGGTTCGCCTTCCTGACGATTGCTTCCACCTCCCGCCAGACCGCGATCGAAACGGCTGAACGCTACGCGACCTCCGCCGCGCTCGACTGGTCCTTCGAGGATGCGGCGCGCTCTGCCGCGGTCGAAGCGGGTCGCGCCGGACTGAGCCAGGCCGATATGGCCGGAGCGCAACGCCTTGCGGATCTTCTGCTGGGGCCGGCCATGCGATCAGGAGCGGACGGGGTGAGCATGTTGCCGGGCCAACCCGATCTGTGGGGACTGGGTGTGTCCGGCGATCATCCGATCATGCTCGTCCGGGTCGCGGATGCGGAAAACGCCGATCTGCTGCCCTTCGTGGTCCGCGCGCAACGCTGGCTCAGGCGCAACGGCCTGAATTCCGATCTCGTGGTTCTCGGCACGAAGGCTTCGAGCTACGAAGAGCCGATCGCGACGAGCCTGCGTGACGCCCTGCGCAAAGCGGGGCTGGCCGAGGGGTTTGGCGGCGACGGCGGCGTGCATCTGCACAGTATCGACCGGATTTCTCCGTCACAGGTGCAGGCGCTCGAGATGCTGGCGCGCCTGACGCTCGACGGGGCGGCTCCGTCCCTGGCGGCGGCGCTGCCGGCCGCGCCGGCCGGTCACGTCAAACCGCCGGTCTTCGAACCTGGCGGACGCCCGCCAGCCGAGGCGCCCTTGCCGCTGAACCGGCCCAGGGACCTGATCTGCGACAATGGTCTCGGTGGTTTCGTTGGCGAAAGCGGGGACTATCTCATGCATGTCGAACCGGGCCATGCCACTCCCGTTCCATGGTGCAACGTTCTTGCCAACGACGGTTTCGGTACAATCGTGACGGAGGCCGGGCTGGGCTTTACGTGGTCGCTGAACAGCGGCGAATTTCGCCTGACGCCGTGGTCCAACGATCCGGTGACGGATGCGCAGGGCGAGGCGATCTATCTGCGGGACGAGGAAACCGCGCAGATATGGACGGTCACGCCGTCGCCGGCGGGCGACGCCACGCCCTGCCGCGTCCTGCACAGGGCGGGCGAAACGGTCTGGGAACGGTCCTCGCAGGGGCTGACGCAACGGCTTTCCGTCTCGGTGCCTCAGGATTCGCCTGTCAAGCTGATCCGGCTGGAATTGAAGAACACGACCGAACGTCAGCGACGCATCACCGCGACCGGCTATGTGGACTGGCAACTCGGGGCGACGCCTTCAACCGCGAAGCCGCATGTGAGGTGCGGCTATCACGGGGCCGCCCGGGCGCTGATCGCGCAGAGCGGCTGGGCGCCGGCGTTTTCCAGACAGATCGCATTCCTGACCGCCAGCCGCCCCGCTCACGCGATGACGTGCGACCGCAGCGCTTTCCTCGGCGCCGGCGGCACGGCGTTTCCGGAAGGCCTGCGCCGCTGGAGCCCGTGGGGACGAACGGACTCGGTGGAAGATGCCTGCGCGGCCTACCAGGTGCACCTCGATATGGCGCCCGGGGCCACGGAGGAGGTGGTTTTCGTGCTCGGGGCGGCCACCGGCCTGGCCGAAATCAAGGCGTTGGCGGAGAAATTCGCCTCTTCGGAACAGACGGCCGCTTCTGTTCGCGCGACGACGCAGGCCTGGCAGGACCGTCTCGGCGCGATCCGGGTCGAAACCCCCGACGAAGCCCTCGACCTGATGGTGAACCGCTGGCTGCCTTACCAGGCCTTTGCTTCCCGCATCCTCGCGCGGGCCGGGTTCCAGCAGGCCAGCGGCGGCATCGGGTTCCGCGACCAGTTGCAGGACATGATGGCGTTCCTGTTTTCCGAACCGGACCGCGTGCGGGCCCACATTCTCGATTGCGCCAGCCATCAGTTCGAAGAGGGCGACGTGCTGCACTGGTGGCACCCGCCGGAAGGCCGCGGCGTCAGGACCCGCTGCTCGGACGATATGTTGTGGCTGGTCTATGCGACGCACGCCTATGTCCGCGCCACCGGAGACAACGACATCCTGCAGGAGGTAGTGCCCTTTCTCTCCGCTCCGCCCCTGGCCGAGGATGAGGAGGATCGCTATGCCGCATTCGACAGCGGACAGGAGGGGACATTGCTTGATCACTGTCTTCGCGCGATGCAGCGCGGTGCGACCAGGGGGGCGCACGGTCTGCCGTTGATGGGGGGCGGAGACTGGAACGACGGCATGGACCGCGTCGGCCGGCACGGACGCGGCGAAAGCGTGTGGCTGGCATGGTTCGCGGCTTATTGCGGCGATGCCTGTGCCGATCTGGCTGAGCGTTGTGGACGGGAAAGCGAAGCTTCGTTCTGGCGCGATCGGGCGGAAGAGTTGCGACGGGCGGCAGATGCGTCGGCATGGGATGGCGCATGGTATCGCCGGGCCTTCGATGATGAAGGTGAACCGTGGGGATCGGCGCAGAACGACGAGTGCCGGATCGACAGTATCGCCCAATCCTGGGCGATACTGGCAGGCGCGCCCAATGCGGCGCGCGCCGAACAGGCGCTTCGTTCGGCCGCCGACCGGCTGGTCGATCCCGAACTCCGGCTCGTGCGGCTCCTGACGCCGGCCTTCGACAGGACGTCCCGCGATCCCGGCTATATCCGCGCCTATCCGCCGGGCGTGCGTGAAAACGGCGGTCAATATACCCATGCGGCCACCTGGCTCGGACTGGCCTTTGCGCGGCTTGGAGACGGCGATGAAGCCTACCGCATCTTCGACCTGATCAATCCCGTGCGCCGCAGCGCGACGCATGACGACATGGTCAGATACCGTGGCGAACCTTACGTAATGCCGGCCGATGTCGGCGGCGCCCCCCCGTTCGACGGACGGGCGGGATGGACCTGGTATACCGGCGCCGCCGGATGGTCGTGGCGGCTGGCGGTCGAGGGATTGCTGGGGCTGGAGCTGCGCGATGGCGCATTGCGCGTCGCGCCTTGCCTTCCGACGGACTGGAACGGCTATCGGGCGACTGTGCGGGGACCCGCCGGAGCCATCGAGGTGGATGTGCAAAAGGTCGCTCGCAAAGATGCGGACGCTGCCGACGTGGACGGCGAAGGCATCGCTACCGTGACGTTTCCCACCGACGGATCGATACGTAAGGTTCGCGTCCGGATCCTTCGTGAGGACATGGAGCAGGGGAGGCAGGCCGGCGAGCGAAGCTGAGCTTTCGCCAGCGCCCGGTGACGCCGGGCTATGGTGAAACCCGGATATTGAGGAATGCGGGGCATTCGGCTTCGATGATAGCAGTCAATCAAAAGAAAATCCCGGCAGCGGGGCCGTCCGGGGACCGGTCGGGGACACGCTGCCGGGGCAAAGCTGCGCCTCTTTGGCAGGAGAGGCGCGGGGACGGAACGGGGCGTCGCCTCAGGTGGCGGATTTCACCTCCACCTTGCGTTCCTTCTGCTTTGCTTCCGGGCTTTTCGGCAGCGTCACAGTCAGCACGCCGTTGGCGAAGTCCGCCTTCACGGCGTCCGCATCGACGCCGGCGGGCAGGGAAAGGGTGCGCTGGAACTCGCCATAGTGCCGTTCGCTGACGAGATAGTCCTCTTTTTCCTCTTTCTTTTCCTCGGATTTCTCGCCGCGAATGGTAATCGATCCATCGTTCAGCTTGATGTCGATATTGTCCACCGACATGCCCGGCAGCTCGGCCGTAATCCGGTATTCGCCGTCGCATTCAACGAATTCGGTCGCGGGCTGGGGGAGCCATTCGCGGCCCGCCGGGCGCAAAGCATGCATCCGGCGCGCCAGCGGTTGCCGCCACAGGCCGACGCCGAAATCGTCGAATAGCCGGTCGATTTCGTTTCTGAGCGAGAGCATGGACGGCCACCCCTCGGTGCTTGCCGGCGCTGTCTCTCTTTGAACTTCAATTCCTGATTTCTTCTTGGCCATTTCGCAGCCTCCTTCCGCTACGGTCGCTTGTCGACGCGGTCACAGGTTTCATAACGGCGTCAAATCTATTGGGACGAGCTGCTAACGCATTGACGGCTGTCATTCGACCGACGGAATTCGAAGCTCCCCCCTCTGTCAGTCGATCACGCCCGCACCGCTGTCGGGCGGGAAGTTCCACATTGGCCAGGGCCGCCATCCGATGCAGGTTGTGGATCCGGAACCTGTAGGGCGTAAGGCTGGTGATCAGCCCCTTTTCTTCGAGGTGACGCAAGGTCCGGCTGATCGTCTCGACGGCGGTATTGGTTATATCCGCCCAGTCCCGTCGCTCGATTTCCATTCTCAGGATCAGGCTTCCGTCCGGCAGCGCTTCGGTCGGCATGATCTCGACTGCCCTGACGAGAAACGCCATGATCCTCTCACGGCTGTTCAACGTGCCATACCGCCAGAGCGAGCCGAGAAGATGGTCATGCTTTTGGCTCATCTCGCTGAATATCAATCTTCGGAAATGCGGGTTGGTCCGCATCTGCCGCTGCACGGTTGCCCGGTCGTACAAACAGAGCTCAACGTCGGTGGCGGCCTCAAGATCGCAGGGAAATGTCCGTCCGGGAACTCCGCCCACGATATCTCCCGGTATGGAAAGACCCAGAATGATGCGCTCACCGTTTACGCGTATCACCGAGCTTCGTACAAAGCCGCTCCGGATTACACCGAGAAAGCTGCCGCTCGCATCCTGTTCGACGATCTGCTGTCCCCGGCCATAGCGGCGCAACACCGATTGACCGCAGCCGAAAGGATATTCGGCACGGATGGAGTTACAGAGCCGTGAGCCATGTAGCAGACAACCCTTGCATCGTTCGTCGGCAAGCAGGGCGGTCGTGGCATGGGGCCGAGGATCGTCCGTTCCCCGGCCAGACGCGTTCCGGGTCATGCCAATGGCTCCTCGCGAAGGGCTTCGATTACGGCTTCCCGAAGGTCCGTCTCGGACAGGTTTATCAGATTGAGGTCCCGTTCGAGGATCACCGCAGCGCGCAATGATGCGGACATTTCATTGCGCAAGACCCCCAGCATCTTTGGTGCGGCGAATATGGCCAGCCGGGTCAGGCGCCCGGCACGAAGATGGGTTTCCAGAGTGCTCAGTGTTTCGTGGGCGAAATCCTGCATGTCACGCGTGATCGGGTCTGATCCGGGTTCCATCGCCGAACGTCGTCCACTGCCGTCCGATGCGAAACTGCGCCCCGCCTTGTCGGAGAGGATCTCGCGAAGATGCGTCGAGGCCGCCTTGCTGACGAGTTCGATCGGATCTTCGAGAGCGCCGCTCTCAAGCCCCCGCAGGATGCGGGCATGAACACCGTTGCTTACAAGAGCCCATGTCTTCTGTCGTGTCATTGCACCCTCCGTGAGTACAATACCAGGTATTCTGGATTAAAGTGAATGCACGCATGCCGGTCATTGATAGCTATCAACGAGGGCTCTGATCCGGCTCTTTTTGTAGAAACCGCAATTCTGCTCTAATGTTTAAAGAATACTCGTAAACGACAATACGGATGGAGCGTTCGTTACTTCGGTCAAACGATGGCGGGCGTCCGGGGCGTGGCAGAGAGATCAAGTGAGGAGAGATGCTCCGCGTTTTGGCCAAATCATTGGTGTTGAAGGAAATTCGACCTGAAACACGGGAAGCATTGAATGCGATGTGTCGCGCAAAATGCGTTAGCGCGGGGCAGGTTGTCTTGCACGAGGATGAGCCCACCAATTTCATCGGTTTCGTCTTGTCGGGCATTCTGCGCATGGAGAAAACGCTGACCGACGGCCGTCGGCATATCGTCGGGCTTCTGGTCGCGGGAGATATGTTCGGCAGGGTTTTCGACGGTCCGCTGGAGTTTTCCATCGAGGCTGCGACGGATGTGGAGTTTTGCTCCTTCCCCCGGGCGGCATTCGAGGCGCTGCTGACACGGTCGCCAGACCTTGAGCGGGCTGTCCTTCTGAACATCATCAACGAACTCGATCGGGCGCGGGAATGGATGATTATTCTGTCGAACCAGAAGGTCGTCGGCCGGGTTTCCGGATTCCTGCTCTTGATGTGTTCGCGGTTTCGCGGCGTGGGTCATGTTCTTCTGAAACCGGGGACCGGAGGGATCGAGGTCACGATACCGATCAGCCGGATCGATCTGGCCCACCTTCTCGGCACACGGCCCGAATCGATCTCCCGCGCCCTGCATTCGCTCAGCGATCAACGATATATCGACATCCTCGAACCCGACCGCATTCTGATCCGGGACGTCGAGGCCCTGGCGAGAGCGGCCGACGAGGACGAGCTCGAGATTGTTGCCACGCTGAAGGATCTGTTGAGCGCAAGGCGTATTGATCGCTGAGACCATGTCGATGGCCGCCAATGCAACGCCTTTCGGGGCAGTTGCCGGCGGCGCGTCCCGGGTGCTCCGGTGATGAATGCGCATGTCTCGCGCCGAGTGTCCTCTCATGAACTCCCGCGCGATCCGTGGCCGCTTCTCGAATGATCCGCGACGCGGTGCATGAGCCCGGTCCGGCGAGGCTGCATCTGTCCGGTTACGTCACCGGGGATGTGCGCCGATGCGCATGGCGCTCGATGATCTCGGACACCGCTGCGTCCGTCACTTGATCGAAATTGCGATAATGCAGCCCGACCGCCCGGAATGAGGCCGGGCAATCGAGGCAGATCACCTCGTCGCAGTCCTGCCGGAGTTCCGCTATTGTTTCCGCCGGGCCTACCGGAAGGGCCGCGATCACGTGCGCGGGACCTGCGTCGCGGACCATTCGAAGGGCGGCACGCATGGTCGCGCCCGTCGCGATCCCGTCGTCGACCACCACGACGGTCTTGCCGGCAAGCGGCACCGGTGGCCGCCCCTTGAGATAGATGTCCCGGCGGCGGCGCAGTTCCGGCAGTTCGCGCTCGGCGAGTCTTCGGATATCCGCGTCGTGGAGCCCGGTCACGCGCGCCACATCCTCGTTGATGGTGATCCGCGGGCTGGTCCCGTCGGTCACGGCCGCAACGGCGTATTCCGGCTGCCCCGGAACGCCGACCTTGCGGACAAGCACGATGTCGAGCGGCAAGGCGAGGGCCTCGGCGATCACGTCAGCGACCGGCAGGCCGCCGCGCGGAAGCGCCAGGACCACGGTGTTTTCGGGATCGAGCGGCGAAAGGCGCTTCAGCAACGCCTCACCGGCCTCATGTCTGTCCGCAAACATACGAATCCTTGCCTCCGGCTCGCTTGCGCCTTCCCCAAAAGGGGAATTCTGCTGATGGATGAGGCCGCCTACGGGAAGGCAGAAAACGGCCTCAATCCGTGGGAGGCGTTGCGCTTTGGTTCGGCGCACGCTCGTGTGCGGCTTCCATCTCCTTTTCCGCCAGCGCGACATTGCGTTTGACGTCCAGAAAGCTGTCCGGCGTCACGGAGATCGTATCGATCCCGGCCTTGACCAGCAGCTTTGCGAATTCTGGATCGTTGCTGGGCGCCTGTCCGCACAGCCCGATCTTTCGTCCGGACTCACGCGCGCGCAGAATGGCGGTTTCGATCATCCAGAGCACCGCCGGGTCGCGCTCGCGGAAGACCTCGGCCAGCGCCTCGCTGTCGCGGTCGACGCCCAGCGTGAGCTGGGTCAGGTCATTCGACCCGATCGAGAACCCGTCGAACCGCTCGGCGAACTCTCCCGCCCGGATCACGTTCGACGGAATTTCGGTCATCACGTAGACCTGGAGACCGTTTTCGCCGCGGCGGAGCCCGTTCTCGGCCATGACCTCCAGCACCTTGTCGGTCTCCTCGGGCGAACGGCAGAAGGGAACCATGACGATGACGTTGGTGAAGCCCATGTCGTCCCTCAGCGCCTTCAGAGCGGCGCACTCCAGCGCGAACGCGTCGCGGTAGAATGCCGAATAGTAGCGCGACGCCCCTCGCAGGCCGATCATCGGGTTTTCCTCCCGAGGCTCGAAGTGGCGGCCGCCCAGAAGGTCGGCATACTCGTTCGACTTGAAGTCGCTCAGCCGGACGATCACCGGTTTCGGGTGCCAGACGGCGGCGATCCTGGCCAGGCCGATAGCAAGGCGCTGGGTGAAGTAGCTGCGCCCATCCGGATATCCCCGTATCAGCCGGTCGATGGCATGGCGCTCATCGGCGTCGGTCACCTTCTCCGGGTTCAGCAAGGCCAGGGGATGCACCTTGATTTCGTTGCTGACCAGAAATTCCATTCGCGCCAGTCCGACGCCGTCGGCCGGAAGCCGCCACCACCGGACCGCGGCTGACGGATTGGCGACATTCAGCATCACGCCGGTTCGCGTCTCTGGCACGTCCTCAAGCGAAATGTCGCTGACGTCGACCTGTCCGAGCCCGTCAAAAACAGCCCCCGTCTCACCCTGGGCGCAGGAGACCGTGACATCCTGACCGTCATGTAACAGACGGGTTGCATCGCCGGTGCCGACAACTGCCGGGAGCCCCAGTTCACGACTGACGATGGCGGCGTGCGAGGTGCGTCCGCCGTGGTCGGTGACGATGGCCGCGGCGCGCTTCATGATCGGCACCCAGTCGGGGTCGGTTGTCGAGGTGACGAGCACCGACCCATCGACGAAGCGATCGATCTCGTCCGCCGAGCGGATCAGGCAGACCCGGCCCGTCGCCGCCGCGTTGCCGACACTGAGGCCCTCCACCAGCAGATTGCCGGCGGGTGTGACGTCAAACGACTGAAAAACCGCGCCGGCCTTGCGCGACTGCACCGTTTCGGGGCGCGCCTGAACGATGAACAGCTCGCCGGTCTCGCCGTCCTTGGCCCATTCCATGTCCATCGCGACGCCGTAATGCGCCTCGATGGTTTTCGCGTAACGGGCCAGTTCCACGACCTCTTCGTCGCTCAGCGTGAAGCGCTCGCGTTCAACCAGTGCGGTCGGCACATTTCGCGTCGCCGCTTCACTTCTCCCGCCGTAGATCATCTTGATTTTTTTCGCGCCCAGCGTCTTGGCCACGATTGGCAGCCGCCCTGCATCGTCCAGAAACGGCTTGAAGACCTGGAATTCGTCCGGATCCACCGCGCCCTGTACAACGTTTTCACCCAGCCCCCATGCGCCGTTTATCAGCACGAAACGGTCGCAGCCGGTCTCCGTGTCGATCGAAAACATGACGCCCGAGCTGCCGATGTCGGAGCGCACCATGAGCTGGACGCCGACCGACAGTGCTATCTCGGTCTGGCCATAGCCCTGGATCCAGCGGTAGGCGATTGCCCGGTCGGTAAACAGCGACGCGTAGCACCGGCGGCAGGCATCGAGCAACGCTGCCTCGCCCGCGACGTTGAGAAAAGTCTCCTGCTGTCCCGCAAAGCTTGCGTCCGGCAGGTCCTCAGCTGTGGCGGAAGACCTCACGGCCACCGACGGTTCGGTGCGGCCGCTGCGCGTCGCCAGTTCCCTATAGGCGGCGCGGATCGCTTCGGCCGTTTCTTTCGGCCATTCGCCGGCAATTATTGCGGTGCGGACCGCCGTTCCGGCCTCATGGAGCGTTGTGCGACCTTCCTCGAGGGCTTTGACGCGTTCCGCGATGACTTGTTCCAGACCGTTGGCTTCAATGAAACACCGATAGGCGTCGGCCGTCGTCGCAAAACCCTGCGGCACGCGAATACCCTTCGCTCCGAGGGTCGAGATCATCTCGCCCAATGAGGCATTCTTTCCGCCCACGACCGCAACATCGCCACGGCGCAGTTTTTCGTACCAGATCAGATGCTCTGCCACATTCCTCTCCCTCATCCAGATCGGGGCGCAGCCTGTCAGTCGTGCAGTCAGCCGTCATTGATATTAGTCAATATGTCTGGGCCGGAGGAACGGGTCCGAGGCACCGACGCTTTCGCGTGTTCCGGACGCGGACGTCACGGGGCCGATGACGCAGTGGCCGAAGGGGGAGCTTGTGGCCGTCGAGAGCCGGGCCGCCGTCACGGGACCAGCACCGCGGCGCCGGTCAACTGCCCGGAGCGAAGATCGTCCAGCGCGCGATTGGCCTGTTCCAGGGGATAGATCGTGGTTTCGGTCTCAATACCGGCCTCAACGGCCAGCGGCAGAAATTCGTCGCCATCGGCACGGGTTAAATTCGCTACCGAGCGAATGATCCGTTCATGCCAGAGATCGGCATAGGGAAAGGCGGGAATGTCACTCATATGGATGCCGCCCGAAACGACGCTGCCGCCCTTGCGCACTGCCTTCAGCGCCTTTGGGATGAGCGCGCCGACCGGCGCGAAGATCAGCGCGGCGTCCAACGGTTCGGGCGGGGTGTCGTCGGACGAGCCTGCCCAGACAGCGCCCAGGCGGCGGGCGAAAGCCTGCGCCGTTTCGTCGCCGGGCCGCGTGAAGGCATAGACCTTCTTGCCCTGCCAAACGCAAAGCTGGCACAGGATATGTGCCGCCGCCCCGAAGCCATACAGCCCGATAAGGTCGGCGGGACCGGCGAGTTTCAGCGTGCGGTATCCGATCAGTCCCGCACACAGCAGCGGCGCCAGCCGCACGGGGTCCGCATCGTCGGGCAGAGGAAAGAGATAGGCGGCGTCGGCAATGCAGTATTCGGCATAGCCGCCATCGCGGGTATAGCCTGTGAATTCCGGCGCGTCGCAAAGGTTCTCGCGATGTGCGCGGCAATGCGGACAGGACCCGCAGGTCCGGCCAAGCCAAGGCACCCCGACCCGCTGGCCCAGTGCTGGAGCTTCGATCTCCGCGCCAAGCGCGTCCACGCGCCCGACGATTTCGTGCCCGGGCACCAGCGGTAGTGCCGGATCGGACAGTTCTCCATCGAGGATATGCAGATCGGTGCGGCAGACGCCGCAGGCCTCGACCTTCAGCCGCACCTCGCCCGGCCCCGGGGCCGGAATTGGCAGATCGCGCGGGATCAGTGGGGCGTTCGGCTTCTCCAGGACCATCGCTCGCATGATATCTTGTGCCTCCGTTCTCTGGTCCGCGCGGACAAGGTCGTTCGCGGAAACAGGATTGGCGTTCCTGTCTTGTCCGGATGCGCGCCCAATCGCATCGCGCATTTTGTCAGGTTCGCGGCACGATACAATGACTCTCGTCAATGCCGGCTTCTTTGCGGTGCGGCGATAATCCGGCAGATGAAAGTGCAGGGGATGGCGGAAGGCGCGTGATCTTGTGAGGGGGCAGTATCCAGCTTATGACTGATCGAAACCTGGGAGCCCGGACCTGATGGGGCAATCACCGAACCTGACGCTCTCCGATGCGCCGCACGGGCTTTCGGCAGCCGCGCTTGCCCGACGGCTGGCGGTCACGCCCGAAACAGGCTTGTCACAGGCCGAGGCCGCGCGACGGCTCAAGTCCCACGGTGCGAACCGGCTGCGCCGTCAGAAGCCGAGAAGTGCGGTGGCGATCCTGCTTCACCAGTTTCGAAGCGTGATCGTATGGTTGCTTGCCGCCGCGGCGATGGTATCGCTGATGCTGGGCGACCATGCAGAGGCAGCCGCCATCGCCATCGTCCTGCTGCTGAACAGCGCGATCGGGTTCTTCACCGAACTGAGAGCGGCCCGCTCGATGGAGGCGCTGTTTCAGATCGCCGAAGTGCGCACCCGCGTGCGCAGGGACGGCCTCATCCGGATGGTCGACGCCCGCGATCTTGTTCCCGGCGATGTGGTGCTCCTGGAAGGCGGTGACGTGGTGACGGCGGATCTTCGTCTGACCGAAGCCTCGCATCTGGAGGCCGACGAGTCCGTGCTGACCGGGGAGGCCGCGCCGGTGACCAAAAGTCCCAAGCCCGTCGCCGAGCAGACAATTCTCGCAGAACGAACGCCGATGGTCTTCAAGGGCACGGCGATCACGCAAGGGGCGGGCGAGGCCATCGTCGCCGCAACCGGCATGGCGACCGAACTGGGGCGGATCAGCAAACTGGTCGAGACGGCGGAGGCCCAATCCTCGCCGCTGGAGGTTCGCCTGGAGCGGCTGGGCCGGGTCCTGATCTGGCTGACGGTGATACTTGCCGCGGGCACGGCGCTGGCCGGGGTTCTGCGCGGCCATGCGCTGGCCGATATGGTGCAGACCGGCGTTGCGCTTGCGGTGGCCGCGATTCCCGAAGGGCTGCCGGTGGTGGCGACGCTGTCGCTGGCGCGCGGCATGTGGCGGATGGCCCGAAGAAATGCCCTCATCCGGCGTCTTTCGGCGGTCGAAACGCTGGGGGCGACGACGCTCATCCTGACCGACAAGACCGGCACGCTCACCGAAAACCGGATGACCGTTGTCCGCGTCCTGCTGGAGGATGGCGAATTTCCGCCCGATGCAGATGATGCGGCCGTGCGGCTTGCCTTGAAAACCGGTGCGCTCTGCACGACCGGAGAACTGGAACACGGGGGCGAAGGCGGCACGGGCGATCCGATGGAACTGGCCTTGCTCAGGACTGCCGACGCTGCCGGACTGGCGCTGTTGGAGGAGCGGCTCGCCTACCACGCCTTCGAACCCGCGCGGCGGATGATGGCGACCGTTCACACAGAACCCGACGGCGCCTTCTTTGCAGTCAAGGGCGCCCCCGAGGCGATCATCAATGCCTGCGGGCAGGTTCTCGGCCCCGACGGACCACGCAATCTGAGCGAAGCGGAGAAGTCGGATTGGAACCGGCGCAATGCCCGCGTGGCAGGCGAGGGGTTGCGCACGCTGGGGCTCGCAATGAAGATCGAGAGCGATGCCGAAGCAGAACCCTATGACGGGCTGACGCTGATCGGACTGATCTGCTTCGCCGATCCGCTTCGCGCCAATGTTCCGCCGGCCATTGCCGCCTGTCGGCAAGCAGGCGTGCGGGTTGTCATGATTACAGGGGATCATGCCGCGACGGCGTCGCGGATCGCATCCGACGCCGGTATCGGCCAAGACGGCTCGACCGTGATCGAAGGGCACGAACTGGACGGTCTTGATCCGAGCGGAACGGCGGAGGACGGCCGGGCGCGGCTGCGCGCTGCCGAGGTGTTTGCCCGCATCGCGCCCGAGACAAAGCTGACGCTCGTCGATTTCCACCAGCAGGATGGGCAGGTCGTCGCGATGACCGGCGACGGGGTCAACGATGCGCCGGCCCTGAAGAAAGCCGATATCGGGATCGCCATGGGCCTTCGGGGCACGCAGGTGGCTCGTGAGGCCGCGGACATGGTGCTGAAAGACGATGACTTCGCCACGATCGTCGAGGCGATCCGCCTCGGCCGGGTAATCTTCGGAAACATCCGCAAATTCATCGTCTACCTGATGTCGTGCAATCTCGCCGAGGTTCTGGTCGTGGCAATTGCCGTGGGCGCGGGGCTGCCGGCGCCGTTGCTGCCGCTGCAAATTCTGTATCTGAATCTCGTGACGGATGTGTTTCCCGCCTTCGCGCTGGGGCTGGGGCAGGGCGACGGACGCGAGATGCGGCGCCGGCCACGCGATCCGTCCGAACCCATCGTTGGCCGGTCCGACTGGTTATGGATCGCAGGTCTTGGCGCGGCGCAGACCATCGCAACGCTGGCCGCGTTCATGCTGGCGCCCTACATGCTGGGGCTCTCCGTGGATCAGGCCGTGACCGTTGCCTTCCTGACGCTGGCGCTCGCGCAACTGTGGAACGTCTTCAACGTCCGCGCACCCGGCACGCGGCTGATTGCCAACGATGTGACGCGGAATCCTTTCATCTGGGGTGCCCTTGCGCTCTGCCTGCTGCTGATCGGCGCGGCGCTCTGGCTCCCGGAGCTTTCGTCAGTCCTGAGGCTTTCCGCGCCCGGCATGGGGGGATTGGCGCTGGCGGCGGCCGCAAGCCTTCTGCCGCTTCTTTTCGGCCAGGCCCGGCTGGCGATCGCTGCCCGCCGCCGCGACTGAGCGGCTCCCGGCACCGTTGATGCGATAGCTGCAAAGCCTGGGCCGACGTGAAGGCCAGTTGGCGAAGCTCATCGCTTTCCGGCGCTGCTGGCCTGGCTTGTAGCCGCGATCATGATTGGTCCTCGACCACCCATGCCGGAGCAGCGCCTTGATCTGCAGTGCGAAGCGGTAAGGGACAAGGGTGCTGTCGCCTGTGGGATCGAAAAGATATTGCTAAAGCAGCAGGACATGATGCCTGACAAAATATCCAAATTCCCATTCGTTCTCTGATAGCATGTCTACTGAAATACCTCAGTGACAACCCACGATCGGCGATGGGCGGCGCGATGCAGCAAAGGCAGCTTCAACAGGTGAGTTTTGTGATCCTGACTGTGATAGCGTCGGGTGCTTTCATTTGGCTGATGCGCCCCTTCTATGGAGCGATCCTGTGGGCGGTGGTGCTTGCAATCCTGTTCCATCCTTTTCAGAACGTGATCACGGCCCGCCTGCAGCCGCGCAGGAATATTGCCGCCAGCATCGGTCTGTTTGTCTGCATCTGCGTCGTCCTCATTCCGTCAGCCCTGATCTTCATTGCCGTTGCACGGGAAGCTGCGCGATTTTATCGCTGGATGTCCATGCATGATATCGATCTGGCTGCAACTTTCGAAAGCGTCCGCGCGAGGGCGCCGCCCTATGTGTTGAAAGCATTTGACTTCATCCGTATCGGTTCTCTGGAGGAATTGCAGGATCGCCTCAACGCGGCGCTGGTGGAGGCTACGCAATGGGCGGCGCCGCAGGCCCTCGGAATCGGCCAGAGCGCGGTCCGGATGATCGCCAATGGCGGGGTTCTGCTCTATATCCTGTTTTTTCTGCTGCGCGACGGTACAGCCTTGTCGACGACGGTCAGAAAGGCCAGTCCGCTCACTCCGCATCAGACAGAGCAGTTTCTCGACAAATTCTCCCAGGTCATCACCGCGACAGTCAGGGGCAATGTCGTGATCGCTCTTGTTCAGGGCATGATCGGCGGAACCGTCTTCTGGCTTCTGGGAATGGACGGCGCGCTGCTCTGGGGTGTCGTGATGGCGTTTCTGTCGCTGCTTCCGGTGATTGGTGCTGCCGCAGTCTGGGTGCCCGCTGCCGGCTATCTCCTGCTTTCAGGGGAAATCATCAAAGGGCTCATTCTGCTTGCGACGGGAATACTGGTCATCAGCCTCGTCGACAACCTGCTCAGGCCGCCTCTCGTCGGCAAGGGCGCCCGAATGCCGGACTATCTGATCCTGGTATCGACACTCGGCGGTATCGCGCTCATGGGGATAAACGGTTTTGTCGTCGGTCCGTTGATTGCCGCGCTTTTCGTTACGGTCTGGTCCATGATGTCCGACAGCAATTCCTGGCAATAGCTTCATCTCAGCAATCTGACCGTCGTGAACAGATGCGTCGGCACGCACCCTTCCGTTGCAGGGTGCGAGGAGAAGCAGGCCCATCTGGCCGGCAAGAAAGGGAAGCAGGCTCGCCGCAGCAACTCAGGGAACGCATCGACTGTTGCGCAGGCCGCCGCTGTCACCACGGCGAACCACTGACCTGCATGTTGATTGCGCGGGAAAAAGTTTAGGGTGCAAATGGACAGAGTCTTGCTGTGAAGGCTGGAATGGGCGGCAAGTGTTGTGTTGGACAATTTATTCGACCCTGGCATGCGACCGGTCGGGAAACATCCAGACAGACATAGTGCGCCTCATCATAGCTGTCGGCAGCGAATATGAAGAGCAGTCGTGCTGTTGGTTTCGTGTGCACAGCGTGGGGGAGGTTGCCGGGGATGAAAATCGCCGAGCCTTCCGACGGCAGATGGCCATTCCCGTCAACCTCGACATGCGACTTTAAGGCGGCGGACCGGTCTCTCCGCATATTGGTGAGCACGTTTTCCGCCTCGTCGCTTTCCCTGCACTATCTGGCCTGGAATTGTCCACCATGGTGAAGTTCGCTGTTGCAAGCAGACGCCATAAGCTTTAATTGGTATTTTAAATGCCAATTAAAGCTTATGGCGGATCATGCGATTAACGAGTTTTACGGATTACGGGCTTCGCGCCCTCATGCGGATGGCAAGTGAGCCGGAGCGGGTGTTCTCGACGGCCGAGATCGCCGAGGAGTTCAAGGTCTCCCGCAACCACCTCAACAAGATCATGCAGCGGCTTGCCCATCACGGCATTGTCGATACCCGCAGGGGATCAGGCGGTGGGGCGATCCTTGCACGTCCGACTTCCGAGATCGGACTTGGCGAGATCATTCGGCTTCTCGAGGAGGATCAGTTTCTCGTCGAGTGTTTTTCACCGGCCGGTGATTGCAGCGTCACGCCGGTCTGCCGCCTCAAGCATACACTTGCCGCTGCTGAAGCGGCCTTTCTGGCCGAGTGTGATCGCAAGACGCTCGCCGACATTGCCCTGCCGGCACTGAGGCCGGCAATTGCCTGACTAAAGGAGGCGCCTCATGTTTTCCTTCAACCAACGAACGAACCGGATCCTTGCAGGTCTCTTCGGTATGGGGGCAGCACTCGCCCCGCTTTCGGCCTCGGCCCATGTGAAGTGGTTCGCTCCCTATATCGTTGATGCCGCGCCGTCGCCGATCACGCGCACGCTGAGCGATCCGTATTTCTGGACCGGGATAGCCCTGGTCCTGATTTTCTTCATCGCCGCACGACTGATCGAACGCAGTGCGGCCGGTGCAGCCACGCTGGATGCCATGGACCGGGTGACCGATCCGCTCTGGCAGCGTCTCGATGCTTTTATCCGTATCGTGGTCGCCGGTTTCTTCGTGGCGATCTTTGCGGTCGGCGGCGTTTATCTGACGCCAGACCTGCAGACGCCTGCCGAATGGGTCAGCTGGCTGCAGCTCCTGATCGCCGCCGGTATCGTGTCGCGCAAGACCATGCCGTTTTCCGCGGCGGGCATCATCTTCCTCTGGGTGCTTGCGCTGCGCGACTACGAATTTTTCCATCTTCTCGATTATCTGGCGCTCGGCGTCGCGGTCGCGGGCTATCTGGTGCTCGAGAGCTCCAACCGGCCGGAATGGCGCAGGCATCGCTTCGAGTTGCTGCGCTGGGGTGTGGCCATAGCGCTCATGTGGTCAAGCCTGGAGAAATTCGCCTATCCGGAGTGGTTCTATCCGCTGGTGGTCGAAAAGCCGTTCCTGACCTTCGGCATTCCGCGCGACATGTTCATCCCGATGGCCGGTATTGCCGAATTCACCATGGGCTTTGGCCTCCTGGCAACGCCGCTCATTCGCAGGCTTTCGGCCGTCGCGCTTTTCGTGATCTTCAATGCCGCCGTCTTCCCGTTCGGTCGGATCGACCTCATCGGTCATGCGCTGATCATGGCCATTATCGTCGCCATCGCGGCTGATCACAACCGGGATCTGCATTTCTGGGGCTGGATCAGGCGTTCGCTCATCGGCGTCCCGCTCGGCCTTGCTTCGGCGCTGGTGCTCTTCGTAACCGCTTATTGGGGCCTTCATGCCGCCTTCTTCGGTGCGGACGCACAGACCATGGCCGAGCTGCGCACCGAGCAGACCGAGATGGCAACCCACACCTTCTCGCTCGAGTATCCGCACGGACCGATCGCTTTGGCGGATATCAACGGAGCCGATGGCGAGCAGGGGGCAGACGCTCCGGAAACTGGCACCCTGACGGTGACCGAAGCCTACGAACAGTCGATGATGGGGATGCATGAAGAGATGATGGAGGGCTTGCGCCATGACGATCCGGACGTGGCCTTCGTGCTCGGCATGATACCGCATCACCAGGGCGCGATCGACATGGCCCGCATCCAGCTTGCCGCCGGGACCGATCGCACCAATATGGCGCTGGCACAGCATATCATTGCCGAGCAGCAGAAGGAGATCGACGCCATGCGCGCATGGCTTCGTCAGCGTGGCATTGAAAGCGAGTGATGCGCGTCCACACGTTGGCCATTGAGGAGGCGAGGGCGGTGCTCTCGCCTTCTGCCTTCTGCGCCCGCGAGGCGGCGAGACGGATCTTAAAGCTGTCTTGTCGTGTTGCCTTATGACGGAGAGGGCCCAACGGGTGAACCCGGCCCGAAGACCGGAGGCGACAGGACGACATCGGCGAGCGTGTAGTGGTCGAAGACGCTCAGGAAGGATGTGAGCGCTTCGTTCAGGATTGCCGGCAGCTTGCAGGTTTTCGTGACCACGCACTGATTTCCGGTCGCAAAGCATTCGACCAGCGCGAAATCGGCCTCCGTTGCGCGGATCACCGCGCCGAGATTGATCCGCTCGGGCGGCAGTGCCAGACGGAAACCGCCGGAGCGACCGCGAATACTCACAAGGTATCCGTTTCTGGTCAGCACATTCACGACCTTCATCAGATGTGTCTTCGAGATCGAATAGGCGGCCGATGTCTCTTCGATCGTGATCAGACGGTCGCCGGCCGATGCCGCAAACATCAGCACGCGCAACGCATAATCGGAAAAGGTTGTCAGACGCATCGGCGCACTCCGTGAATACAGCGGCAGCGGAACGCATAGGACATTCCGCGTCCGGGCATTTTTTCTGTTGCCGGTATTATCATATATCGGAAATGAATCTTATTTTTCGTCGGGGGACGGGACCAAGACATGACGAATTTTCTGCTCGCGATTTTCGCTTTCCTGTTGGCCCATGTGATCCCGCCGGCGCCGCCCGTGCGGGCACGGCTGATTGCCCTGCTGGGGCGCCGTGTCTACCTCACCCTCTATTCTTTCCTGTCGACCCTGCTTCTGGTCTGGATCATTGTCGCCGCCCGGCAGGCGCCATTGATTTATCTCTGGTATCCCGTGCCGTGGCAGGCCCTCGTTCCGGTGATCGCGATGCCGTTCGCCTTCTGGTTCATTGGCGCGGGGCTCGCGGCGCAGAACCGGTTTTCGATCACCTTCCGGCGCAGCGGTGAGACGGGCTCACAAGGCTCGATCACCGCCATAACCCGCCACCCGGTGCTGGTCGGTTTTCTGATCTGGTCGCTCGCGCACATTCCTCCGAACGGGGATGTGGTATCGCTGATCCTGTTTGGCGGCATGGGGCTGCTCGCCCTCGTAGGAATGCCGGTGCTCGACCGTCGAACGCGACGCCGGCTCGGCGATACCGAATGGGCTGCCGTTTGCGCGCAGACTTCGGTCGTGCCTTTCCGGGCAATCCTTGGAGGACGCACGCATCTGCGGGCGGACGGGAATTTCTGGCTCTGGTCCTGCCTTGGCCTTGCCAGCTATGTCTGGTTCCTGTTGCAGGGCCACCGCCTGCTGATCGGCGTCGACCCGCTGGCCTGGCTCTGACGTTTTTTTTGGGGCTGCCGCTCAGCTGCGAGCGGTAAACAGCATTGGTCCGTAGATCACGCAGAAGCCTGCAAAGGCGAGAACCCATGCCAATGCGGCAAGGGGCATCAGCGAAAAAGTCCAGGCCGGGTTGAATGCGGCTGCAAGGCGCAGGACCAGCGCGACCGTGATGGCCAGATAGATTGCCGCCGTTGCCGGCGGCGCCGTCAGCGAATGGCCGGTGTGGCCGCGGCTGGCGCGGGTCATGATCGCAAGCGTCATACCGCCGATGGCGCCGACGGTCCAGCAGTGTATCGCAGCGCTTTCAGCGCCCACACTACCCGAAAACGCTGCATAGCCGGCAAACACGAAGCCCAGGCTGACCGGCAGGAACGCAAGATGAAGAATGAAAACAAGCGGTTCGGTCAGGGTTTTCAGCGGTCGCCAGCGCCATTGCCGTGCAATGTTGAGGAAGCCGATGGCTATCAGCAGGAGGCCCAGGACCGGCTCTTCGATGGCAAATGCCGGAAGCGCGACCCAGGCGCAGAGACCGGCAGCGCTCATCACCATCACAAACCGATCGAACCGGCCGAAAGAAGGTGGAAGCACCGGAGAACCCTCTTTCTTGAGCCAGTTCCGGGTGAAACTCGGAACAACCCGGCCGCCGATGATCTGGATCAGCATGATGACGAGGGCAATGGCGGCGCGTTCGGCATAGACCGATGTGCCGTAGCGGATGTTCTCGTAATAGAACAGGAACTGCGTTGCCGTGAACAGCGACAGGACCACGACCACCTTCAGGTTTCGCCAGTTGCGGCCCGCCAGAATTTCCCGCGCCAGAAATCCGATCAGTGCCAGGGGAAGAGCCAGAGCGGCAAGATAGACGAATGCCGGGGGCAGCGAAGCCGAAAAGGCGACAACGACGCGTGCGCCAAGCCACAGACCGAACAGGCCAGCAAGCGGCCAGCCGACCACCGGCAGGCGTCCCGTCCAGTTGGGAACGGCTGTCAGAAGAAAGCCCGCGATGATGGCGGGGACATAGCCGTAAAGCAGTTCGTGGACGTGCCATGAGACAGGTGTGAACATGCTCGGCACCTGGATGAAACCCAGATACCACGGCACCCAGAGCGCGATCAGCAGTGCGGCGTCAAGCGCGCCGAAAAAGAAGAAGGGTCTGAAACCATAGCTGAAAATCGCCGGCCCTTGCCATGCGCGCTGTCTTGCCATTGTCGTCATCGTTGATCTCGAGAGTCGTATCGGCCGGGCAGCTGCATGCCTGTCCGTGCCATGATTAAAAAGATATATTTAATATTCATCTTTTAATCCGAAGGTCAATTCAGCTTCGAGCAGGCGGCGAATATGTCGCGCCCCGTCAAAGGCGATCGGATCTGAGGATGTCAGGTCTTCGGATCGTCGATCAGTGGCGTCGGTTTGGCGAGTGTTTTCAGGGACGTGATGTCGGAAAGCCGGATTTTCGTTCCGTCGACCTCAACGCCGTAGGGTTTCAGCGTATTGAAAGCGCGCGACAGGTTTTCCGGGGTCATGCCGAGCAGCGAGGCCAGCGTGCGCTTGTCGTAGGGCAGCTCGAATTCGCCAGTGCCGTTGCCGAATTGATGGTCTTGCCGGAGAAGCGAGTTCGCCAGCCGTTCAACGGAACTGCGCAGTTTGAGCCCCTTGTGCTCCTTGATGACATAACGGTAGCTGCCGGCCATCTCCAGCACCATGGCCCGGGCGAAGGCGTCGTCAAGCTCGAAGATCGAGCGGACATTTTCCGAGGGGATCAGCAGGATTTTCGAGCGCGCCCGTGTACGCGCCGACATCAGGTAGACGGCATCCTTCAGCACGGCCGCCAGAATGAAGGCGCTGACCGGATGCACCATCGCCATGGTCGCCTCGCGGCGGTTGGCGTTGGCGTAAAGCTCGACGCAGCCTTCGATGACGACATAGAGAAAATCCGCCGGATCGCCTTCATGCACGAGATCGAGCTGCGGCGGAAAGGTCTGGAGATAGGCCGCCTGCATCAGCGCCTCGAAATTTTCCTCGCCCATGCTGTTGAACAGTCCCAGCGCCCGCACCTGGGGCAAATCGGAAGAACGCATCACTTAGCCTTGATTTTTTTCGTGTCCTCAATTGATAAATTTAGCAGCACGGGCAGGCGTCTGCAACAGCCCGATTTGACGATGATTTCAGCGTGGGAAGGCAATTTCACGCGCAATTCTTGTTTATGCCGCCACACCGGTCAACCTTGACTTAGGTCAACTTCGCGGGGCTGCAAAGCCTTCTAGCTCTCTGGCACAATTTGTGAATGAGCGGGTTTCCGCTCGAGCTTAGGGGGCATTTCATGTCTGCAATTGACGGTGTTTCACGCATTGACCAGCGTCGGGCGCTCTGTCTCAGCACGGTGGCGTTCACGGTCTGCTTCGCGGTCTGGACGATTTTCGCCATCATCGGGGTCGAGATCAAAAGCGAACTCGGCCTTTCCGAAACCCAGTTCGGCATTCTGGTGGCGACGCCGGTTCTCACCGGCTCGCTGTCGCGGCTGATGCTCGGCATCTGGACCGAGCAATATGGCGGGCGGCTGGTGTTTCCGTTGCAGATGCTGCTGGCCGCCGCGGCGACCTTTCTACTGACCAGCGCCACGACCTATCCGTTGTTTCTGCTCGCCGCCCTTGGCGTCGGTCTTGCCGGCGGTTCCTTCGCCGTCGGCGTCACCTATGTGTCGCACTGGTATCCGCCGGAAAAGCAGGGCACGGCGCTCGGCATTTTCGGCGCCGGCAATGTTGGCGCAGCGGTGACCAAATTCGGCGCGCCCTTCGTCATGGTCGCCTTCGGCTGGCAGGCGGTCGCCAATGTCTGGGCCTTTGCTCTGGCAGCCATTGCCGTCATCTTCTTCGTGTTCTCCAAACATGATCCGGTGTTCGAAGCGCGCCGCCGCACCGGTGCGAAGGCCGGCACGGTCGCAGCCCAGCTGGCGCCGCTGAAGAATCTGCAGGTCTGGCGCTTCTCGCTCTATTATTTCTTTGTCTTCGGCGCCTTCGTCGCGCTGGCGCTGTGGCTGCCGCATTACCTCGTCGATGTCTACGGCGTCGATATCCGCACCGCGGGCATGGCGGCAGCCGCGTTTTCGCTCTCGGCCAGCCTGTTCCGCGCCTATGGCGGTCATCTGGCGGACCGGTACGGCGCGCGCTCGGTGATGTACTGGACCTTCGGCTTTGCGCTGCTGCTGCTGTTCATGCTGTCCTATCCGCCGACCAGCTACACGATCCACGCCAAGGGCGGCGACATCATCTTCTCGACCGCGATGAGCTTCGGCGCCTTCGTGCTGATGATCTTCTGTCTCGGCTTCTTCATGAGCCTCGGCAAGGCGGCGGTCTACAAGCATATTCCGGTCTACTATCCCGACAATGTCGGCTCGGTCGGCGGTCTCGTCGGCATGATCGGCGGGCTGGGCGGCTTTGTTCTGCCGATCGTGTTCGGCACGCTGCTGGATCTGACCGGGGTCTACACCACCTGCTTCGCCTTCCTGTTCGTGCTGGTGCTCGTCGCTTTGACCTGGATGCATCTCTCCATCCGTCAGATGGAGCGCCGCAACCGGACGACGACCGACACCCTGCCGGAACTGCCGGAATTCGAAGGCATGACGCCGAAGACGTCGGCAGCGACGCTGACGGAATGGAACCCTGAAGACCAGACCTTCTGGGAAAAGACCGGGCGGAAGATCGCCAAGCGCAATCTGTGGATTTCCATCCCCGCGCTGCTTCTGGCCTTTTCGGTCTGGATGGTCTGGTCGGTCGTGGTCGCGCGGCTTCCGGCAATCGGCTTCGAGTTCACCGATGCCCAGCTGTTCTGGCTGGCGGCGCTGCCGGGGCTTTCGGGCGCCACGCTCAGGATCTTCTACTCCTTCATGGTGCCGATCTTTGGCGGCCGGCTGTGGACCACGCTTTCCACTGCCTCGCTGCTGCTGCCGGCCATGGGCATCGGCTATGCCGTGCAGAACCCGGAAACGCCTTATCTGATCTTCCTGGTTCTGGCGCTTCTGTGCGGTCTCGGCGGCGGCAACTTCGCCTCGTCCATGGCCAATATCAGCTTTTTCTTCCCGAAGGCCGAAAAGGGCAATGCGCTCGCCATGAATGCCGGTCTCGGCAATCTCGGGGTCTCGGTCATGCAGTTCCTGGTGCCGGTGGTCATTACCATGGGCGTTTTCGGCGCGCTTGGCGGCGAACCGCAGGCGCTGACCGATGGCGGGAGGCTATGGCTGCAGAATGCCGGCTTCGTCTGGGTGCCGTTCATCATTGCGGCCACCGTGGCCGCCTATTTCGGCATGAACGACATCGCCTCGGCCAAGGCGTCCTTTGCCGATCAGGCGGTGATCTTCTCGCGCTTCCACAACTGGATCATGTGCATTCTCTATACCGGCACATTCGGCTCGTTCATCGGCTATTCGGCGGGTTTCCCGCTGCTGATGAAAACCCAGTTTCCGGAGGTCAACGCGCTGTCCTACGCCTTCCTCGGCCCGCTCGTCGGCGCCTTGAGCCGGGCGGGCACGGGCTGGATTTCCGACCGCTTCGGCGGCGGACGGGTCACCTTCTGGACCTTCGTCGGCATGTTCGTCGCTGTCGTCGGCGTGCTGCAATTCCTGCCACATGGCGGTGAGGGCGGCAATTTCTGGGCCTTCTTCGCCTGTTTCATGGCGCTGTTCTTCCTCACCGGCGTCGGCAATGCGTCGACCTTCCAGATGATCCCCGCGATCATGCGCCAGGAAGTGCCGCGCCTGATGCCGGAACTGGATGCGGGCGCGCTGCAGAAGCAGACGGATCGCGAGAGTGCGGCGATCATCGCCTTCACCTCGGCGATTGCCGCCTATGGCGCATTCTTCATCCCCAAATCCTACGGCACCTCGATCTCGATGACCGGCGGACCGGACATGGCGCTGTGGGGCTTCGGCATCTTCTACGTCATCTGCGCCGTGCTGACCTTCTTCTACTACACCCGCCGCAATGCGTCGGTGCCCTGCTAATCGCCCGAAACAAAGGAACGGATCATGTCTCTTCTCCTCGACCGCCTCAACTTTCTGGCGCGCAAGAATGTCGGCACATTCTCCGATGGCCACGGCGTGACCACCAATGAAAACCGCGACTGGGAAGACGCCTATCGCAAGCGCTGGCAGCACGACAAGATCGTGCGCTCCACCCACGGCGTGAACTGTACCGGCTCCTGTTCGTGGAAGATTTACGTCAAGGGCGGGATCGTCACCTGGGAAACCCAGCAGACCGACTATCCGCGCACAAGGCCGGACATGCCCAACCACGAGCCGCGCGGCTGTTCGCGTGGCGCCAGCTATAGCTGGTACATGTATTCGGCAAACCGGGTGAAATACCCGCTGATCCGCGCGCGGCTATTAAAGCTCTGGCGCAAGGAGCGCACCGACAAGAGCCCGGTCGCCGCCTGGCGGGCGATTCAGGACGATCCGGCAAAGCGCGCAGAATACATCAAGGTGCGCGGCCTCGGCGGCTTCGTGCGCGCCACCTGGGACGAGGTCAACGAGCTCATCGCGGCGGCGAATGCCTATACCGCGAAGAGGTGGGGGCCCGACCGCGTCATCGGATTTTCGCCGATCCCGGCGATGTCGATGGTCTCTTACGCGGCCGGGTCCCGCTACCTGTCCCTGCTCGGTGGCACCTGCATGTCGTTCTACGACTGGTATTGCGACCTGCCGCCGGCCTCGCCGATGACCTGGGGCGAGCAGACCGACGTGCCGGAATCGGCCGACTGGTACAATGCCGGTTTCCTGATGCTCTGGGGCTCCAACGTGCCGCAGACCCGCACGCCGGACGCGCATTTCTACACCGAGGTGCGCTACAAGGGCACGAAGTCGGTCGTCGTCTCGCCGGACTATTCGGAAGCGGCAAAGTTCTCCGATCTCTGGCTACATCCCAAACAGGGCACTGACGCCGCGCTTGCCATGGCGCTCGGCCACGTGATCCTGCGCGAATACCACCTCGACCGGAAGGTCGGCTATTTCGACGATTACTGTCGCCGCTACACCGACATGCCGATGCTGGTGCGGCTGGTGAAGAAAGACGGCCGCTTCGTGCCGGAACGCTTCCTTCGCGCCTCCGATTTCAGGGATGGTCTCGGCGAGGGGAACAATCCCGAATGGAAGACGGTCGGCTTCGACGCGAAGACCGGCGATGTCGTCGCGCCGCGCGGGTCGGCGGGCTATCGCTGGGGCGAAAAGGGCAAGTGGAACCTCGAGCAGAAGGATGGCGCGGGCAGCGATATCAATCTGGTGATGAGCCTTGCCGAAAAGCATGACGGCGTCGAAGACGTCGCCTTCCCCTATTTCGGCAGCCGCCAGCACGACTATTTCGAGGGCACGGACCACGACAGCGTTCTGGCGCGCAAGGTGCCGGTCCGCCGTGTGGCGCTTGCAGAGGGCGAGGCGGTTGTCGCAACGGTGTTCGACCTGTTCGTCGCCAATTACGGGCTCGACCGCGGCTTCGGCGGCGAGAATGTCGCGAGCTCATTCGATGATGGAACGCCCTATACGCCCGCCTGGGCGGAAAAGATCACCGGCGTGCCGCGCGAGCAGATCATCGCCACCGCCCGCGCTTTTGCGGGTAACGCGGAAAAGACCAATGGCCGCTCCATGGTCATTCTCGGCGCCGGTCTGAATCACTGGTACCACATGGACATGAACTATCGCGGCATCATCAACATGCTGGTGATGTGCGGCTGTATCGGTCAATCCGGCGGCGGCTGGAGCCATTATGTCGGTCAGGAAAAACTGCGACCGCAGACCGGCTGGCTGCCGCTTGCCTTCGGGCTCGACTGGCAGCGCCCGCCGCGCCACATGAACTCGACCTCGTTCTTCTACGCCCACACCGACCAGTGGCGCTACGAGACCGTGAAGGTCGACGAACTTCTGTCTCCGACCGCGCCTGAAGGCCCGTGGGATGCCACGCTGATCGACTACAATATCCGTGCCGAGCGGATGGGCTGGCTGCCATCTGCCCCGCAACTGCGCACCAACCCGCTGGAGGTCGCCCGCGCGGCGGAGACCTCGGGCCAAAAACCTGCCGAATTCGTTGCCGATGCGTTGAAATCGGGAACGCTTTCGATGTCCTGCGAGGATCCGGACGCGGAGGAGAACTGGCCGCGCAACATGTTCGTCTGGCGTTCCAACCTGCTCGGTTCATCGGGCAAGGGCCATGAATATTTCCTCAAGCACCTGCTCGGCACGTCCCACGGCCTGCTCGGCAAGGATCTGGGCGAGGAGGGCCGTCAGGAGGTCAAGGAAGCCGTCTGGCATGACGAGGCGCCGGAAGGAAAGCTCGATCTGCTGGTCACCCTCGACTTCCGCATGTCGACCACCTGCGTCTATTCCGACATCGTGCTGCCGACGGCGACATGGTATGAGAAGAACGACCTCAATACCTCCGACATGCACCCCTTCATCCATCCGCTGACCAGTGCGGCCGATCCGGCATGGCAGTCGCGCTCGGACTGGGAAATCTTCAAGGGCATTGCCAGGACGTTTTCCGACGTTGCACCGGAAGTGCTGGGCGTGGAAAAGGACGTTGTCCTTGTGCCGACCCTGCACGACACGCCCGGAGAACTGGCCCAGCCCTTCGACGTCAGGGACTGGAAACAGGGCGAGACCGACCCGGTGCCGGGCAAGACCATGCCGACGGTCGCGGTCGTCGAGCGGGATTATCCCAATCTCTACAAGCGCTTCACCTCCGTCGGCCCGCTTCTCGACAAGCTCGGCAATGGCGGCAAGGGGATTTCCTGGAACACCGAGCATGAGGTCGGCCTGCTCGGCAAGCTCAATGGCACGGTGACGGAAGAGGGCGCCTCAAAAGGCCGTCCGAAGATCGAGACCGATATCGACGCCACCGAGGTGATCCTTTCGCTCGCGCCGGAAACCAATGGCGAGGTCGCGGTCAAGGCCTGGGAGGCGCTCTCGGACATCACCGGGCGCGATCACGCCCATCTCGCTCTTCCGAAAGAAGACGAGAAAATCCGCTTCCGCGACATCGTCGCCCAGCCGCGCAAGATCATCTCCTCGCCGACATGGTCGGGGCTGGAATCGGAGAAGGTCTGCTACAATGCCTGCTACACCAATGTTCACGAGCTGATCCCGTGGCGCACGATCACCGGGCGTCAGCAGCTCTATCAGGACCATCTCTGGATGCGGGCCTTCGGCGAGGCCTTCTGCGTCTACCGTCCGCCCATCGACACGGGAACCGTGACGCCGGCGATCGAGGCGCGTCTCGACGGCCAGCCGCATCTGGTGCTGAATTTCATCACGCCGCACCAGAAATGGGGCATCCACTCCACCTATACCGACAACCTGCTGATGCTGACGCTCAACCGCGGCGGTCCGGTGGTGTGGATCTCGGAGCCGGATGCTGCCCGCGCCGGCATTGTCGATAATGACTGGGTGGAGGTCTACAACGCCAATGGAGCGCTGGTCGCCCGCGCTGTGGTCTCGCAGCGCATGAAGGACGGCACGATCTTCATGTACCACGCGCAGGAGAAGATCGTGAACACGCCCGGCTCGCCGCTGACCGGCCAGCGCGGCGGTATTCACAACTCCGTCACCCGGGTGATCCCGAAGCCGACCCACATGATCGGCGGCTACGCCCATCAGTCCTACGGTTTCAACTACTACGGAACCGTCGGCGCCAACCGCGATGAATTCGTCGTCGTCCGCAAGCTCGAAAATGTCGACTGGATGGACGAGACCCCAAGCCTTGCAGGAAAGGAGGCCGCAGAATGAAGGTCCGCGCACAGATCGGCATGGTGCTCAATCTCGACAAATGCATCGGGTGCCACACCTGCTCCGTTACCTGCAAGAATGTCTGGACGAACCGCGAGGGCGTTGAATACGCCTGGTTCAACAACGTCGAGACCAAGCCGGGGATCGGCTTTCCCAAGGAATGGGAAAACCAGAAGAAGTGGAATGGCGGCTGGGTCCGCAAGAAGAATGGCCGGATCGAGCCGAAGATGGGCGCCAAATGGCGCGTCCTCGCCAAGATCTTCGCCAATCCGGATCTGCCGGAAATCGACGACTATTACGAACCCTTCGATTTCGACTATGGCCATCTCCAGGCCGCCGGCGAAAGCAAGACCATGCCGACGGCGCGGCCACGCTCGAAGCTGACCGGCGAGCGGATGGAAAAGATCGAATGGGGTCCGAACTGGGAGGAAATCCTCGGCGGCGAATTCGAAAAGCGCTCGAAGGACGTGAATTTCGAAGGCGTCGAGAAGGAAATCTACGGCCAGTTCGAAAACACCTTCATGATGTATCTGCCGCGCCTTTGCGAGCACTGTCTGAACCCCACCTGCGTCGCCGCCTGTCCCTCGGGCGCGATCTACAAGCGCGAGGATGACGGCATCGTCCTGATCGACCAGGAAAAGTGTCGCGGCTGGCGCATGTGCGTGTCGGGCTGCCCCTACAAGAAAATCTACTACAACTGGAATACCGGAAAATCGGAAAAGTGCATCTTCTGCTATCCGCGCATCGAGGCCGGCCAGCCGACGGTCTGCTCGGAAACCTGCGTCGGCCGCATCCGCTATCTCGGCGTCATTCTCTACGATGCCGACCGGATTTCGGAAGCCGCGTCGACGGCGAACGAGCAGGATCTCTATGAGGAACAGCTCAAGGTGTTCCTCGATCCGAACGACCCGGCTGTCATCGAACAGGCCCGCAAGGACGGCGTGCCGGAAGACTGGCTGAAGGCGGCGCGGAACTCGCCGGTCTACAAGATGGCGATCGACTGGAAAGTGGCCTTCCCGTTGCACCCGGAATACCGCACCCTGCCGATGGTCTGGTATGTGCCGCCGCTTTCGCCGGTCCAGTCCGCCGCCGAAGCTGGCAAGCTCGGCCTCGATGGCGATATGCCGGATGTCAAGTCGCTGCGCATTCCGGTGCGCTACCTCGCCAACCTTTTGACGGCTGGCAAGGAGGAGCCGGTGGTGAACGCGCTGGAACGCATGCTCGCCATGCGCGCCTATATGCGTTCGAAAACCGTCGACGGCGTCGATGACAACGCGATTGCCGAACGCGTCGGCCTCACCGGCCAGATGATCGAGGACATGTACCACGTGATGGCGATTGCCAATTACGAGGACCGTTTCGTCATCCCGACCACGCACCGCGAGGTTTCCGAGGACGCTTACGATGTACGCGGCTCCTGCGGCTTCTCCTTCGGCAATGGCTGCTCGGGCGGCAACAGCGACACCGAACTCTTCGGCGCCGGCCGGCGCAAGGTGGTGCAAACGCCAACCGATATTTTCAAGGAGCAGGTCTGATGAACATTGCCCTGAAAATCACCTCCCTGCTTCTGTCCTACCCGGAGCAGGAACTGCTTGACGGCCTGCCGGAACTGAAGGCCGCGCTGGCATCCTCCGCGGTGCCGGAGGCCGTTGCCGTGGCGCTCGGCAGGCTGATCGACGATCTTGCGGGCCGCGATCTCTACGAGGCCCAGGAACGCTATGTCCATCTCTTCGACCGCACCCGCTCGCTGTCGCTGCATCTCTTCGAGCATGTCCATGGCGAAAGCCGGGATCGCGGCCAGGCCATGGTCGATCTGATGGCGCTTTACGAAACGGGCGGTTTCGAGATCGACGCCAGGGAACTGCCGGACTATCTGCCGCTGTTCCTCGAATTTCTCTCCACCCGTCCCAGAGCTGAGGCGGAAGACCTACTCGGCCAGACGGCGCATATCACCGAGGCGATCGGTGAGCGGCTGAGGAAGCGGGAATCCATCTATGCATCGGCCTTTGTCGCGCTTTCCCTGCTGTCATCGGCGGAAGCCGACCAGAAGCTCCTGAAAGAGCTGATGGCCGCACCCGAAGACGATCCCGACGACCTGAAGGCGCTCGACAGCATCTGGGAAGAAGAAGCCGTCACCTTCGGCGGCAATGCCGGCGAGGGCGTGTGCGGGCCGGACCGGCTTCGAACCCGCATGCGCGCGGCAGAGCGTCAACCCGGCGATGTCGCCGGCTCCGTTTCGAACTAGGAGACAGAACATGTCAGCCTATCTCAACACCCTCGTTTTCGGCATCTACCCCTATATCGCGCTCACGGTGCTGATCCTCGGGACCGTCATCCGCTATGACCGCGAACCCTATTCGTGGCGCTCGGGCTCGTCCCAGTTGCTGCGGCGAAAACAGCTCATCTGGGGTTCGGTGCTGTTTCACGCCGGCGTGCTGGTCATTTTCGCCGGCCACGTTGTCGGCCTGCTAACGCCGATCTGGATTTTCGATGCGCTCGGTATCGGCCACGGTGCCAAGCAGGTGCTGGCCGTTGTCGCCGGCGGCATTGCCGGGGTCATGGGCATTGTCGGCGCAACGCTGCTTGTCCATCGCCGCTTGTTCGATGCGCGGGTGAGGGCCGCTTCGACTGTCAGCGACACCATGATCATCATTCTGCTCTGGCTGCAGCTCCTGCTCGGCCTCGGCACGATCCCGGTGTCGCTGCACCATCTCGATGGCCATGAAATGGTGGAATTCATGAGCTGGGCGCAGGGCATCTTCACCTTCAATTTCGCCGCCTCGTCCTACGTCGCCGATGCCGCATGGATCTTCAAGGCGCATATTTTTCTGGGCCTCACCATATTGCTCGTCTTCCCGTTCACCCGGCTGGTGCACATGCTGAGTGTTCCGGTGCGCTACATCTGGCGTCCCGGCTATCAGGTTGCCCGGCAGAAGGGTGACGGATCACGTATCAACGGCAAACTGGCGGAGTGAGGAATAATGGTCAATCTCTTCACGCCACAACAGCCGAAGTCTTTAGACGATAGGCCCGAACCGGGCAGCGGCTACCAGGCCGTCGATACGAAAATCCCGCCCAAGGCACGTCCGGTCTTTTCTCAAATCTCCGTCAACGGCGTCACGATTGCCGAAAGCGCCATTCTCGCCGAGGCTCAGAACCACCCGGCCGACAATCCGGGAGCGGCGCTGAAGGCTGCGGCGGAAGCGCTCGTCGTCCGCGAGCTGTTGCTGCAAAAGGCAGCCGAGCAGCAGGTGATCGGTACACCGGAGACAACCGCCGACGGCAGAAAAGAAACTGCCGAGGATGCCGCGATCCGGCATCTTATCGAGACGGCGGTCGGCGCACCTTCTGCCGGTGAGACGGAATGTCGCCGGTTTTATGAAAACAACCGGGCACGTTTTCGCTCGGAGCCGATCTTCGAGGCACGCCATATCCTGCTCGCCGCAGATCCGGCTGACGAGGCGGCCCGGCGGCAGGCGCGTGCCGAGGCGGAGCAGATGATCGCGGATATGGAAGCCGGCGCGGTTCACTTCGCCGAACTGGCCCGGGCGCGTTCGGCCTGTCCGTCGGCGCAGCAGGGCGGTAATCTCGGCCAGCTTTCGCCGGGCAGCACGGTGCCGGAATTCGAGGCGGTGCTGATGCGGTTGCCGGAGGGAGAGGTGACCGGTTCACCGGTTGAAACCCGCTACGGTTTCCACATCATCCGCATGGATCGGCGCATCGAGGGGGAGCAATTGCCGTTCGATGCGGTCAGGCCGCGCATTGCCGCCTGGCTGGAAGCTGCGGCCTGGTCGAAGGCGGTGCAACAGTTCATCGCGGTTCTGGCGGCGGAAGCCGCCATCGAGGGCATCGAGATTGGTGGCGCCGACGGGCCGCTGGTGCAGTAAGGGAAAGGGTTTTGTGATGGCGAACGTGGAAACTGCGATATCTGAAAACAGATCGCTCGCCTTCATCCCGTTCATGCAGGATGATGCCGCCGACCGGATTCTGGAAGCGGTCGCACGGCAGTTGATTGCAACAGGGCATCGTGTCGAAGGCTTCATTCAGCATGCCGAAAAGGACGAGGGCCAGTGCTGCGGCGCGGTCGCTCTGGAAGACATCGCCACCGGCAGACGCTGGCGGATCATGCAGGCGCTCGGTGCCCATGCGCGCGGTTGCCGGTTGGATTTCAACGCGCTTTCGCAGGCGGCCGTTTTCGCCGAGACGCGGATTAGCACCGAGCCGGACCTTCTTGTTCTGAACCGTTTCGGCAAAGGGGAAGAGCAGGGCGGCGGGCTGCGCTCGGTTTTCGAGGCTGCCTTCGTGGCAGGCGTGCCGATCCTGACATCGGTGAAGCAACCCTATCTCGATGGCTGGCATGAATTCTCAGGCGGTCTGTCAGAGCCTTTGCCGCCTGAAACCGATGCCGTCCTGCAATGGAGCTGTGAAGCCATTGGTGAGGCAAGGCGGGTGCGTGATGCAGCATGAACACGCGATAGGGCAGGCCGTGCCGCGCCCGCTCGTCGACGGTTTCGGCCGGACGGCGACCTATCTTCGGCTTTCGGTAACGGATCGCTGCGACCTGCGCTGCACCTATTGCATGTCCGAGAACATGACGTTTCTGCCGCGCCGCGACATTCTCGATCTTGAGGAACTCTACCGGCTTTCCCGGATATTCATGGCGCGCGGGGTGCGCAAGATCAGGATCACCGGCGGTGAACCGCTGGTGCGCAAGAATATCATGTCGCTGTTCACCATGCTTGGCGCGGAACTGGAGCGTGGCGCGCTTGACGAGTTGACGCTGACGACCAATGGCACATTGCTTGACCGCTATGCGGAGACGCTTTTTGTCCATGGCGTGCGCCGGGTGAATGTGTCGCTCGACACGCTCGATCCCGGGCGCTACCGCGCGATTACCCGCTGGGGCCGGATTGAACGCGTCTTTGCCGGCATTGAGGCGGCGCAGGCGGCAGGCCTGAAGGTCAAGATCAATGCGGTTGCCATGCGCGGTCCCTTCGAGAATGAGGTGGATGACCTGATCCGCTTCGCCCATTGCCGGGGCATGGACCTGACGCTGATCGAGGAAATGCCGCTCGGCGAGGGGCGGCATGATCGCCGGGAGAGCTTTCTGTCGCTGTCGAATCTGCGTGAGACGCTTTCGAAGCGCTGGACGCTTGAGCCGCTTGCCGTGAGCAGCGGCGGTCCGGCGCGCTATGTGAGGGTCAGGGAAACGGGCAGCATCTTGGGGTTCATTACGCCGCTTTCCTGCGATTTCTGTACCGCGTGCAACCGCCTGCGGGTCAGTGCCACCGGCGATCTTTATACCTGCATGGGTAATGAAGGCCGGATCGGCCTCAGGGAGGCCTTGCGGGCGAGCGCCGATGATCGGCCGGTCGACGCACTGATTTCGCGTGCTGTGGCCCTGAAGCCTGAGGGGCACGCGTTTTCAATTACGAATACCCACATCGATGGCATCGCGCGGACGATGTCCGTGCTTGGAGGATAAGATGCTGATTGTCGCACTGACCATTTCCGACCGCGCCAGCCGCGGTGAATATGAAGATCAAAGCGGCGCCATGATTGAGACCTGGCTGGCTGAAACCATCACGTCGCCCTATACCCTGAACCGCGTCATCATACCGGATGGAGCCGCTTCCGTGCGTGAAACGCTGACGGACCTGTGCGACAATGTGAAGGCTGACCTCATCCTGACCACCGGCGGCACGGGACCGGCGCCGCGCGATGAGACGCCGGAAGCCATGCAGGCGGTGATCGCAAAGGAGCTGCCGGGTTTTGGAGAACTGATGCGGCGCATCAGCCTCGAACAGGCGCCGACCGCCATTCTCTCACGCCAGACCGCCGGTGTGCGGGAAAAGAGCCTGATCGTCAACCTGCCGGGCCGCCCGGCTTCGATCCGGCTATGTCTTGACGCGGTCTTCCCGGCGATCCCTTACTGCCTCGATCTGATCGGGGCGGGCCGGATCGAGACGGATCCGGCAAGGATCAAGGCGCACCGCCCGCCGGGCAGAAATCGGGCATTCGAGAAGGAGTTTCAGACATGAGAGGACGATCCGCGCCGGAGCGCACGGTGATCATCGACGGCAAGCCGCTTCCCGAGGTTCTGGACGAGGCGATGATCCGGGCCGTAGTGCATGGCTTTTATGACCGGGTCCGCGCGGACCCGCTTCTCGGGCCGGTGTTCACCAGCCGCATCGCCGCCGATGACTGGCCGCGCCATCTTGAGCGGATGTGTGATTTCTGGTCGGCGACGCTGTTGCGCACGTCGCGTTATCAGGGGCGGCCGCTGCCGCCGCATCTTGCAATCCCCGAGCTCGAAAAGCGGCATTTCGAGCGTTGGCTGCAGCTTTTTGCCGAAACCGTCGGCGCGTTCTGTCCGAAAGAAATTGCGGCACTGTTTCTCGATCGGGCTTTGCGCATTGCCCATTCCTTCCGGTTGGCGATCGGCTTTCATCGAGGTGAGGACACGACCGGGCTGTGCCCGATTGCGCGCACTGATCTTGCCCGAACGGCAAAACACGTGGGAAACGGAGAGCTATTATGAATGCGCGGGAAACGGAGGCGTTCATCGAGCGCAATGCGGACGGCCAGTTCGAAATCAGCGCGGAGAGGCTTGCCCGTCGCTTCGGTATCAGTGTCGACGAGCTGCACGCGATGACGGCGCGCGGGCTGGTGCGATCTTCGGTGGAGCAAGGTGACGGCGAAGACGCAGGGTGCTGGCGTCTCTCCTTTCGCATTGGCAACCGCCGCTGGCGACTGACCGTGCGTCAGGATGGCATGATCGCAGGCGACGAGTTCAGCATCGTCTCGTCTGGCGGGCGTTCGCCGTAAGCGCTATCGAGAGCGGCCGGACTTGGAGGTCGAAGGCTTGCGATCAGCCTCGTGATATAAGGGCGCGTCGGTGTCGTCGCCGTCTTCTGTTCCGCGCCAGGGCGCGTCGAGCTCGTGCAGAAAACAGGGCGGTGAGGAGACTTCCACCGCGATCTCTTCCGGCCGATCCGCCTCGTCCTGGCGCTGGCTTCTTTCCGTGATAACGGCCGCCAGTACGCGCGCATGGTTGATGCGTTGATCGCGAGCGCCATACAGCAATGTGACGGTGTTTTTCTCGCTTTCAGCGCACAACTCATCAAGTGCGGCGTTTTCCGCAAGCTCCGCGCGATAGCGCTGTTGAAACGCCGCCCACCGATCCTCCCGGTGCGCAAACCATTTGCGCAATTCGTTTGACGGAGCGACATCCTTTGCCCAGAGGTCAACGCGGGCCTTGTCTTTTGCAAGGCCGCGCGGCCAGAGCCGATCGACGAGAACGCGCAGGCCGTCCGCGTTGTCGGGTTCGTCGTAGACCCGTTTGATCCTTACCGGCATCGCGCTGTTTCCTCCGTGTGATGTCTCGATGCTTCAGTCGGGCTTGAAAGTCGCCGCGTGTCGGACTATCGTTGATGCATCAATGTCCAATGGCGGGCATTCCATCGCAAAGCTGCGGATCTGAGAACCGTTTCCTGAAAGGGAACGCTTCGAACGATGCCGTGGCTTTTTTGTTTTCATCTTAGACAGCGAGGAAAGCCGATGCCACCCCGGCGGATGATCAATTCTGCGCGTCATTTCCATGCCCTATCAAGCCGTAGCATTCTCAAGAACGGAGGATCGCGATGGCTGTAGAGACGGTCAAAAGCGTATGCCCTTATTGCGGCGTCGGCTGCGGTGTCGTGCTCGACGTCGAGGATGGTCGGATCGTCCGGCTTTCGGGCGACAGGGATCATCCGGCCAATCGCGGCCGGCTCTGCACCAAGGGAAAGACCGCGCATGAGGCGATTGCTGCGCCTGGCCGCCTCGAACACGCGCTCGTCCGGGGTGAGGGCGTTGCGCCGGAAGCCGTAGCCGTCGATGCGGCGATTGCCGAAACGGCCAGAAGGCTGCGCTCCATTGCCGATGAACACGGGCCGGATGCGGTTGCGCTTTATGTCTCCGGCCAGATGTCGATGGAGGCGCAGTACCTCGCCAACAAACTCGCCAAGGGGTTTTTACGCACGCGCCATATCGAGTCCAATTCACGGCTTTGCATGGCCAGCGCGGGTTCCGGCTACAAGTTGTCTCTGGGCGCGGATGCCCCGCCGGGGTCCTATGACGATATCGAGAAGGCCGATCTGTTTTTGGTGATTGGCTCGAACATGGCCGACTGCCACCCGATCCTGTTTCTAAGGATGATGGACCGGGTCAAGCAGGGCGCGAAGCTGATTGTCATCGATCCACGCCGCACAGCCACCGCAGAAAAGGCTGATTTGTATCTCGCGCCGAAACCCGGAACCGATCTCGCGCTCCTCAACGGCATCCTGCACCTGATTGTCGAGGCCGGCGGCATCGATCAAGCCTTTATCGAGGCTCATACCGACGGCTGGGCCGATATGCCAGCCTTTCTCGCCGGCTATCCGCCGGAACGCGTGGCGGCGATCACCGGCCTGACGGTCGAGAGCATCAAGGCCGCCGCCGAGCTCGTGCTGGCCGCTGACGAGTTTATGACGTTGTGGACCATGGGGCTCAATCAGTCGGTTCAGGGCACGTTCAACACCAATGCGATCTGCAATCTGCATCTTGCCACTGGAAAGATCTGTCGTCCCGGCAGCGGGCCATTCTCGCTGACCGGCCAGCCGAATGCCATGGGCGGGCGCGAGATGGGCTATATGGGACCGGGTCTTCCGGGGCAGCGCTCGGCACTGGCGGATGCCGACCGGCGGTTTTGCGAAGATCGCTGGGGCATTGCGCCCGGTAGCATCCGCGCCGAGGAAGGAACCGGCACCATTGCCATGTTCGAGGCGATGAAGGCAGGCGCGATCAAGGGCGCCTGGATCATCTGCACCAATCCGGTGGCCAGCGTCGCCAACCGCAGGACGGTGACGGCAGCGCTGGAGCGAGCCGAATTCGTGGCGGTGCAGGATGCCTTTGCCGAAACCGAGACCACGCCCTATGCCGATGTCCTTTTGCCGGCGGCGGTCTCCTTCGAAGCCGACGGTGTCATGGTCAATTCCGAGCGCAATTTGGCGCTGACAGCGGCGGCAGCGAGGGCGCCGGGCGAGGCACTGCCGGACTGGCAGATCATCGCGAAAGTGGCCTGCGCCATGGGCTATGAAGATGCCTTCAGCTATGAGCGCGCGGCAGACGTATTCGACGAAATCCGACAGTTTTCCAATCCCGCGACCGGTTATGACATTTCCGGCATCACGCATGAACGTCTGCGCGAGGGCAGCATCCAGTGGCCGGCATCTGAGAGTGGAGAAGCCGCGCGCAATCCGATCCGCTACCGCGTACCTGACGCGGGACTGAGGTTCGCCACCGAAAGCGGCCGGGCGAAATTCTGGCCGCGCGCCCATGCCGGACCGGGGGAATTGCCGGGTGACGATTATCCCTTCATTCTCAACACTGGCAGGCTTCAGCACCAGTGGCACACCATGACCAAGACTGGCAAGGTCGCCCGGCTGAACAAGCTCAATTCCGCGCCGTTCGTCGAGATCAACCTGTCCGATGCGGCTGCGCTTGAAATCGGCGAGAACGATCGGGTCGCGCTGACCTCACGCCACGGCGAAGCGGTGCTGCCGGCGCTGGTCACCGACAGGGTAGCGCCCGGCGTTGTGTTCGCGCCCTTCCATTGGAATGATCTGTTCGGCGAGCAATTGGCGGTCAATGCCGTCACCGGCAATGCCGTCGATCCGATATCGCTCCAGCCGGAGTTCAAGGTAACGGCAGTCTCTCTCGCACGCGTCGCGGCGTCAAAAGAGCCGGAAAAGCCGGCTCTCCCGGAGTCGGCGGCAGTGGACCGGTTGAGCCCGGCGCTTGCCGCAGCCGGTGTCAAGCTGGGCGTTGATGCAGATTCCCTGCCGAAACTGGACGACACGGCGCGCCAATGGCTCGGTGGTTTTCTTCTTGGTTTGAATACCGGGCAATGGGAGGGGCGAGCAGCGCCGGTGCTTCCGACGGAGGCGCCGATTCCGGCCGAAGCAAGGGCCATGGTGGAAGGCCTGATGGCCGGGGTTTTTGCTGCTGAAGGGAACTCGGATGAAACAAAGACGGGTCAGAAAGTCGGCGTCTTCTACGCCTCTCAAACAGGCACGGCGGAAATGCTGGCTTCCGAGGTTTGCGATGCGCTTGGCGAGAAGGGGTTCAGTGCCGAGCCGCGTTCGCTCGATGACATCGGCATGGATGATCTTGAGACCGAGAATATGGCGATTTTCATCGTCAGCACTTGCGGCGATGGCGATCCTCCCGATCATGCGGTCGGCTTCTGGTCCGCGCTGTCAAAGGCGGAGCAGATCGAAGGGCTCTCCTATGCGGTGATCGCGCTTGGCGACAGTTCCTACGACCAGTTTTGCGGCTTTGGCCGAAAGCTCGATGCACGGCTTGAAAGTCTTGGCGCGCAGCGCCTGGCTGATTGTCGCACGCTGGATGCGGGCGAGGAAGGAGACGCGGTTGCCGCTGCACTGTCCGTCCTGTCCGGGGCTGGAACAAAGGAAGCGCCTTCGTCGGGCACTGCGGCGCATACGACGGCAAGAAACACCCGGCAAACCATTTCCGCCCGACTCAGCTCCAACCGGCTGTTGAGCGGTGAGGGTAGTGCAAAGGAGGTGCGTCAGTTCGGATTCCGGACCGACGAGCCGATGCCTTACGAGGCGGGCGATGCGCTCTCCATCATGCCGCGCAACTGTCCGGAACTGGTCGATGAAATCCTGTCCTATCTGCAACTTCCGGCCGACAAGCCGATTTCCGGCTTGAACGGACACGACATCGGCATTGGCGAGGCCTTGCGCGATCACTTCGAGGTTGCCCGACCAACGCATGAATTTCTCACATGGTGGGCGCAGTACAGCGGGCATGAAACGCTGAAGAGGCTGGCTGGCGAGGCTGATCGGAAAACTATCAATGACTGGCTCTGGGGCCGGCAGATTGCCGATATCCTGGCCATGGCGCCGAAGCCGGCGGATGGACAGGAATTCTGCTCGCATCTGAAAAAGCTCAAGCCGCGGCTTTACTCCATCGCCTCAAGCCCGAAGGTCAAGCCGGACGAAATCCACCTGACCGTCTCGGTGTTGCGCCATGCTCGCCATGGCCGCGCTCGCAAGGGCGTTGCCTCGTCCTTTCTGGCGGACAGGGCAGGCGGTGTCCCGATCGGAATCTCGGTGAAGAAACAGGCGCATTTCCGTCCGCCCGCCGATCCTGCCGCGCCTGCGATCATGGTTGGTCCGGGCACAGGCATTGCCCCCTTCCGTGCATTTCTGCAGGATCGCGAAGCGGAAGGCGCGAATGGCTCGAACTGGTTGTTCTTCGGAGAGCAGAACCGGGAAAGCGGATTCTACTATCGCGACGAGATGGAACGCTGGCAGAAGAACGGCTTTCTGGGACGGTTCGATGCGGCCTTTTCGCGGGACCAGCCTGAGAAGATTTATGTCCAGAACCGGATGGTCGAACAGGGGCGAAAGCTCTGGGAGTGGCTGCAGGATGGCGCCTATTTCTATGTCTGCGGCGATGCCAGCCGGATGGCGAAAGATGTTGATGCCGCGCTCAAGGCCATTGCCGCGACGCATGGCGGTCTATCGCGCGAGGCGGCGGAGCGCTACGTTGACATGCTCGCACGGGAAAAACGTTATATGCGTGACGTCTATTGAAGGTTTGATGCGGAAGGTCCTGACCTAACAATGAATAACAGCGATCTGGCGATCCTTGTCATCGATGAAAACGCGATCCGCGCCGCCATTATCAAGGAGGGCCTGCTCAAGGCCGGCCACCGGAATGTCACCGTCGTGGAGGAACTGGTCGGCGTCGCCCGTATCATCGAACGGCAGGCGCCGGACGTGATCGTGATCGATATCGAAAACCCCAACCGCGATATGCTCGAAAGTCTGTTCCTGCTGTCGCGGTCGGTGAAGAAGCCGATCGCCATGTTCGTCGACCGATCCGATACCGACATGATCCATGCGGCAGTTGATGCAGGGGTTTCGGCTTACGTCGTTGACGGGCTGAAACAGGAGCGGGTGAAGCCCATCCTCGACATGGCGATTTCCCGTTTCAACGCGTTTTCGCGTATGGCGCAGGAGCTGGAGGCGGCGAAGAGCCAGCTTGAAAACCGCAAGGTTGTCGACCGCGCCAAGGCCTTGCTGATGAAATCGCGCGGCATGGACGAGGAAAAGGCCTATGCGCTGCTGCGGCGCACGGCGATGGACCAGAACCGCAAGATTGTCGACGTGGCGCAGAGCCTGATCATGACGTTCGAGATGCTGGAGAGATAGAGATGCAGGACCTTTCAATCGGATTTGTACCGCTTCTCGACAGCGCCATCGTTCTGGCCGCCGAGGCGAAAGGGTTTTTCGTCGAGGAGGGGCTGAATGTCCGCCTGACGCGGGAGACCTCGTGGAGCGCGATCCGCGACCGGCTGGCCGTCGGCAGCCTGCAGGCCGCTCATGTGCTGGCGCCGATGCCGATCGCGGCCAATCTCGGCCTGTTTCCGCTGTCGCCGAAACTGGTGGCGCCAATTGCTCTCGGGCTTGGCGGCAATGCGGTGACGGTGTCGGCGGCCCTTGGCTCGGCGATGGAGGCGGAGGGCGATGAAAGCGACCTCGATCCCGCCAGGGCGGGCGCCGCGCTGAAGCGGGTGATCGCAGCGCGGCGCTCGAAGGGCCTGCCGCCGCTTCGCTTCGGCGTTGTCTACGTATTTTCGGGGCACAATCTCGAACTGCGCTACTGGCTCGCGGCCAACGGCATCGATCCCGATCGGGACATCGAAATCGTGGTGCTGCCGCCGCCCTTCATGCCGGACGCGATCGAGGCCGGGCGGATCGATGGCTATTGCGCCGGCGAGCCGTGGAACACGATCGCCGCGCGGCGCGGCGCGGCGCGGATCGTCACCGTCAAGGCGAAGATCTGGCGGTCCAGCCCGGAGAAGGTGCTGGCCCTGCCGGCCGATTTTGCCGTCCAAAACGAGGAGACCGTGGCGGCGCTGCTGCGCAGCCTCTACCGGGCGTCGGCATGGTCGGCCAGGCCCGAAAACCATGGCGAACTGGCGGCAATCCTCTCCGAACCGCATCACCTCAATGTCGATGCCGCGGTGCTGCAGCCGCTGCTTTCCGGCACGGTCGCGATCAGCGAAACGGCGGACCGCGCGGTCGAGGATTTCTTCCTGACCTCCGCCAAGGCCGCGACCTTCCCCTGGCAGAGCCATGCGCTCTGGTTCTACAGCCAGCTTGTGCGCTGGGGGCTTTGCGATCACTCGGCCGCAAACGCCGCGATCGCGAAAATGAGCTATCGGCCGGATATTTATCGCAAGGCGTTGCAGCCACTGCATACACCGCTGCCGGGCGCAAGCCTGAAGGTGGAAGGCGCGCTCAAGGTGCCGACGCCCGTGGGGGCGAGCGCCGGTGGCCTCATTCTCGGCCCGGATGGCTTTTTCGACGGGCAGATATTCGACCCCGATCAGGTGGGCGCCTATATCGCACAGCAGAGGGCGGCGATCTGAACACGCTGCTGACAAAGCCCGCGCCACACTTCGTCTTCATGCTTGGGCCTGCCCCGAGCATCTAGGCACATCTCAATGCGACAGACTGGTCGGATAAAAAGTCTGTTTGAATACAGTCTATTATGAAATGCCTACGCCGTTCGTGCGGAACTGTGGTTAGATCCTTGGGACAAGCCCACTGTTGTCCGGTTTAGCCATCTGTCGTGTTTCCTTGCTGGCCATTCTACCCCTCCACCTGCGTCATGCTCGGGCTTGACCCGAGCATCCAGGCGATTCAAGCGATTGAATTCATGAACGTTTTCTGCCGTTTTCCGTACGGCCTGGATCCTCGGGTCAAGCCCGAGGATGACCCGGTATGGGTAGGGTGGGGTTTATTCAGCCGAGACCTCAGTATGCTCTTCTCGAATGCAAGTGCATAAAATATAGGCAGTATTCTGCTGAAGATATTTTTTATGCAAAAATTCACTGATGCCGCTTGTCTGATGCGACATTGTGTGTTTCCATAAGTCTCAAGAATTTGGTGCCCAATGGAGGGTGCCAGGCAACGCCGCCAACGCATTCGAGCCAGAACTGGCCCGAGGACCGTTAGGCGGCTTTTTTCGTTTTTCCGACATTCCCGATCTATCTGGAGGACGCCATGCGCCATTTCCTTTGCTCCGTCACCATGCTCTGTTCGCTCGCCGTCACGGCCGCGAGCGCCCATGCCGAAATGCTGTTTCCGGAGAAGGACGAACTCACCATCGGCTTCATCAAGCTGACGGACATGGCGCCGCTGGCGATCGCCAAGGAGATGCATTTCTTCGAGGATGAGGGCCTCTACGTGACGCTCGAGGCGCAGGCGAACTGGAAGGTCCTGCTCGACCGGGTGATCACCGGCGAGCTCGACGGCGCGCATATGCTGGCCGGCCAGCCGCTGGCGGCCACCATCGGCTATGGCACCGAGGCGCATATCGTCACGCCGTTCTCGATGGATCTGAACGGCAATGCGATCACGGTTTCCAATGCGGTCTGGGACCAGATGAAGGAGAACATTCCTGCAGGTCGCGATGGCAAGCCGCAACACCCGATCAAGGCCGATGCGCTGAAGCCGGTGGTCGAGGCCTACCGGGCCGAGGGCAAACCGTTCAAGATGGGTATGGTCTTCCCGGTCTCCACCCATAATTACGAGTTGCGCTACTGGCTGGCGGCCGGCGGCATCAATCCCGGCTATTATTCGCCCGGCGATATTTCCGGCCAGATCCAGGCCGATGCGCTGCTTTCCGTCACCCCGCCGCCGCAGATGCCGGCGACGATGGAAGCGGGCACGATCGAGGGCTATTGCGTCGGCGAGCCGTGGAACCAGGCGGCCGTGTTCAAGGGCATCGGCGTGCCGGTGGTCACCGATTACGATATCTGGAAGAACAATCCGGAAAAGGTGTTCGGCCTGACCGAGGAATTCACGCAGAAATACCCGCAGACGACGCTGGGGCTGACCAAGGCGCTGATCCGCGCCGCCATGTGGCTGGACGAGAACGACAATGCCAACCGCGAAGAGGCGGTCGAGATCCTGTCGCGGCCGGAATATGTCGGGGCCGATGCCGAGGTGATCGCCAATTCGATGACCGGCACGTTCGAGTATGAAAAGGGCGACACGCGCCCGGCCGCAGACTTCAACGTCTTCTTCCGCCACTATGCCACCTATCCCTATTATTCCGACGCCATCTGGTATCTCACCCAGATGCGTCGCTGGGGTCAGATCGCCGAGCCGAAGGCCGATGACTGGTATGCCAATGTCGCAAGCGAGGTCTACCGGCCCGACATCTACCTGGAAGCCGCCCGGCAGCTGATCGACGAGGGTCATGCCACGGAAGCCGACTTCCCCTTCGACACCGACGGCTACAAGCCAGCCACCAGCGAATTCATCGACGGCGTCACCTATGACGGTCGCTATCCGAACGCCTATCTCGACAGCTTCCCGATCGGCCTGAAGGGCGACGAGATCGTCGACGGCAACAAGATCGCCGGCCGCTGAGCACCGCTGAAACCAACGGAAAGCAGAGACATCATGACGATCGCGACAGACATGATCGATCCCGAGATTGCGGTGCGGCGTGAACGGCGCATCGCCCGGATCAACCGGGCCGGCAAAGTGCTCGGCCCCTTCGGCCTCGGCTTCGTCGTGCCGCTGCTGAAGCTTGCCGCCGGCGACACGCCATCGGAACAGTGGGCGGATCTGAAGCAGATGCTGCTGGTTCCGCTTGTCGGCATCCTCGCCTTCCTCGCGGCCTGGGCGTTTTTCGCGCCGAAGGTCGAGACTTCGCTCGGCGCCATCCCCGGCCCGGCGGCGGTGTTTCATCAGGCAGAGGTGCTGACGGACGACCATTTCGCCGAGCGGCAGAAGGCCGAGGAATTTTACGCCCGCCAGGACGAGCGCAACCAGATGCTGATCGCCGAGGGCTATGCCGACCGGGTCAAGGTTCGCCCCTATACCGGCAAGCCGACCTATTTCGACCAGATCTGGACCTCGCTGATGACGGTTGCGCTCGGCTTTTTCATCGGCACGGTGATCGCCGTTCCGGTCGGCATCGCCTGCGGCTTGTCGAAGACCTTCGAGGGTGCGATCAATCCACTGATCCAGTTGTTCAAGCCGGTCTCGCCGCTCGCATGGCTGCCGATCGTGACCATGGTGGTGGCAGCCCTTTACCAGAACCCGAGCGATTTGCTGCCTAAATCCATGGTGATTTCCGCCGTCACGGTGACGCTCTGTTCCATCTGGCCGACGATCATCAACACGGCGCTGGGCGTCGCCTCGATCGATCGCGATCTCGTCAATGTCGGCAAGGTCTTGCAGCTTTCCACCTGGACGACGATCCGCAAGCTGGTGCTGCCGTCCTCGCTGCCGCTGATCTTCACCGGCATGCGGCTTTCGCTCGGCGTTGGTTGGATGGTGCTGATCGCCGCTGAAATGCTGGCGCAGAACCCCGGTCTCGGCAAGTTCGTCTGGGACGAGTTCCAGAACGGTTCCTCGGATTCGCTCGCCCGCATCATGGTCGCGGTGATCACCATCGGCCTGATCGGCTTCTTCCTCGACCGGGTGATGTTCGCGCTGCAGACCGCCTTCACCTATTCGGCGAACCGGTAAGGAGGGCATGATGAACACCATTCTCCAGCTCAGAAACGTGGAAAAGGGCTTTGGCGAAGGCGTCAAGCGCAACCCTGTCCTTTCCGATATCTCGCTCGATGTGCAGGAAGCCGAGTTCATCGCGATCCTCGGCTTTTCCGGCGCGGGCAAGACGACGCTGATGTCGATGCTCGCCGGTCTCGAAAAGCCGGACGGCGGCGAAATCCTGTTTCGTGGCGCACCGGTCGAAGGCCCGTCGCCGAAGCGCGGCATCGTGTTCCAGAACTATGCGCTGATGCCGTGGCTTTCGGTGGAGGCCAATGTGCGGCTTGCCGTCGATGCCGTGCATCAGGACAAGCCGGCAAAGGAACGGGCCGCACTTGTCGACTGGTATGTGGCGATGGTTGGCCTGAAACACGCCCGCGACCGCAAGCCGTCGGAACTGTCAGGCGGCATGCGCCAGCGCGTCTCGGTCGCCCGCGCGCTTGCCTTGCAGCCGGATGTGCTGCTGCTCGACGAGCCGCTGTCGGCGCTCGATGCGCTGACCCGCGCCAAGCTGCAGGACGAGCTTGCCGATATCTCGCAGAAAGAGAAGAAGACCATCATCCTCGTCACCAATGATGTCGACGAGGCCATTCTGCTGGCGGATCGGATCGTGCCGCTGACCCCCGGTCCCAACGCCACATTCGGCCCGTCCTTCGATGTGAATATCGCCCGGCCGCGCGAACGCGCGGCGATGAATTCCGATCCCGATTTCATCCGCCTGCGCGCGTCGATCACCGAATATCTGATGGATGTCGGCCTCAGCGCGAAACCGGAAACGAGCCGTGTCGAAGCGCTTCCCAATGTCGTCCCGATTTCCATCAAGTCGACCTCGAAGCCGCTGCCGGCCGCCTATCGCGAAAAGGCCCAGTCGCCGATCGAGAGCGGCTATGTCGAATTCTCCAACGTCACCAAGATCTATCCGACGCCCAAGGGCCCGCTGACCGTCGTCGACGGCTTCGACCTGAAGATGAAGAAGGGCGAGTTCATTTCCGTGATCGGCCATTCCGGCTGCGGCAAATCGACGGTGCTCTCCATGGCGGCGGGGCTGAACCCGATCAATGCCGGCGGCATCATTCTCGACGGCCGCGAGATTTCCGGTGCCGGGCCGGATCGTGCCGTGGTGTTTCAGGCCCCCTCGCTGATGCCATGGCTGACGGCGCGCGAGAATGTCGCCCTCGGCGTTGACCGGGTCTATCCGAAGGCAAGCCCGGCCGAGCGGCGCGACATCGTCGAATATTATCTCGAACGCGTCGGCCTGGGCGATGCCATGCACCGGCCGGCGGCCGACATGTCGAACGGCATGAAGCAGCGAGTCGGCATTGCCCGCGCCTTCGCGCTGTCGCCGAAGCTTCTCCTGCTCGACGAACCCTTCGGCATGCTCGACAGCCTGACGCGCTGGGAGCTGCAGGAAGTGCTGATGGAAGTCTGGTCGCGCACCAAGGTCACCGCCATCTGCGTCACCCATGACGTCGACGAGGCCATTCTCCTGGCCGACCGGGTGGTGATGATGTCTGACGGGCCGAATGCCCGCATCGGCAACATCATGGAGGTCGACCTGCCGCGCCCGCGCTCCAGAAAAGCGCTGCTCGACCACCCGGATTATTACGCCTACCGCGAGGAACTGCTGGAATTCCTGGAGGCCTATGAAGGCGGGGCGGAGCCCGCCGAGGAACAGCTCGCCGCCATCAGGCAGAAGCGCGATCAGCGCATCAGCCGGCAGACCTGCAACAAACGCGTCGCAGCGGAGTAGATATCATGGCCCAGAAACTTGTCATCATCGGAAACGGCATGGCTCCCGGCCGCATGCTCGAAGACCTGTTCGAGCGCGCCCCCGGCCTCTATGACGTCACCATCTTCAATGCCGAGCCGCGGGTGAACTACGACCGCATCATGCTGTCGCCCGTGCTCTCCGGCGAAAAGACCTATGAAGACATCATCATCCATGGCGATGATTGGTATGAGGCGAACGGCGTGACGCTGCATCGCGGCGCGAAGGTCGCGAAGATCGACCGCGAGGCGAAGATCGTCACCGCCGAAAACGGCATCACAGCGGCCTATGACCGGCTGGTGATCGCGACCGGCTCCGCGCCCTTCATCATCCCCGTGCCCGGCCACGATCTGCCGGGCGTGCTCGCCTATCGCGATCTGGATGACGTTGATCGCATGCTGAAGATTGCCGAGGGGCAGGGCCATGCGGTCGTCATCGGCGGCGGGCTACTGGGCCTTGAGGCAGCCTACGGGCTGAAGCAGCGCGGCATGAGCGTCACCGTGCTGCACCTGATGGACACGATCATGGAGCGCCAGCTCGATCCGGCAGCGGCCTATCTGCTGGAAAAGGCGCTCGACGATCGCGGCATCGAGATCATCACCAAGGCCAACACCAAGAAAATCCTTGGAGAGGGCAGGGTCGAGGGCGTCGAACTGGAGGACAGCCGCATCATCTCCGCCGACATGGTGGTGATGGCGGTCGGCATCCGCCCGGCGGCGGGGCTCGCCAAGGATGCGGGGCTCGAAACAAATCGTGGCATTGTCGTCGATGACGGCATGGCGACGTCCGATCCCGCCATCTTCGCGCTCGGCGAATGCGCCGAGCATCGCGGCACCTGCTACGGGCTGGTCGCGCCGCTTTACGAAAGCGCCAGTGTGCTCGCCGACCGGCTTGCCGGCGGTGCGGCCGAATACAAGGGCTCGCATGTCAACACCAAGCTGAAGGTCACCGGCATCAAGCTGTTTTCCGCCGGCGATTTTGCCGAAGGGCCGGACCGTGAGGAAGTGGTGCTGCGCGATGCCACGCGCGGCGTCTACAAGCGCGTAATCCTGCAGGATAACCGCGTGATCGGCGCCGTGCTTTATGGCGACACCGCCGATGGCGCCTGGTATTTCGACATGCTGAAGCGCGGGACGGACGTTTCCGAAATGCGCGAGACGCTGATCTACGGCCAGGCCTATCAGGGCGGTGCTGCTGCCGATCCGGCTGCCGCCGTGGCAGCACTTCCTGATGACGCGGAAATTTGCGGCTGCAACGGCATCTGCAAGGGCAAAATCGTAACCGCGATCAAGGACAAGGGCCTGACCTTGCTCGACGATGTCCGCGCCCACACGAAGGCCTCGGCGTCGTGCGGCACCTGCACCGGGCTCGTCGAACAGCTGATGGCGCTGACGCTGGGGGATGCCTATAACCCGGCCGCCGTGCAACCGGTTTGCGGCTGCACCGATCTTGGCCATGACGATGTCCGCCGGTTGATCCGCGCCAAGGGGCTGAAGACCATCCCCGCCGTGATGCAGGAGCTTGAATGGAAGACCTCCTGCGGCTGCGCCAAATGCCGGCCGGCGCTCAACTACTATCTCGTCTGCGACTGGCCCGGCGAATATGCCGATGACTATCAGTCGCGCTTCATCAACGAGCGCGTCCACGCCAATATCCAGAAGGACGGCACCTATTCGGTGGTGCCGCGCATGTGGGGCGGCGTGACGTCTTCGAAGGAGTTGCGCGCGATCGCCGATGTTGTCGACAAATACGAGATCCCGACCGTCAAATGCACCGGCGGCCAGCGCATCGATATGCTGGGCGTGAAGAAGGAGGACCTGCCGGCGGTCTGGGCCGATCTCGGCAAGGCGGGCTTCGTCTCCGGTCAGGCCTATGCCAAGGGGTTGCGCACGGTGAAGACCTGCGTCGGCAACGACTGGTGCCGCTTCGGCACGCAGGATTCGACCGGGCTTGGTGTTCGCCTTGAAAAATTCATGTGGGGCTCGTGGACGCCGGCCAAGCTGAAGCTCGCCGTCTCCGGTTGTCCGCGCAACTGCGCGGAGGCAACCTGCAAGGATATCGGCGTGATCTGCGTCGACTCGGGCTTTGAAATCCATTTCGCCGGCGCGGCCGGTCTGGAAATCCGGGGCACCGAGGTGCTCGGCATGGTGAAGACCGAAGACGAGGCGCTGGAGCATATCGTGGCGCTCACCCAGATGTATCGCGAACAGGCGCGCTATCTGGAGCGCATCTACAAATGGGCAAAACGCATCGGCTATGACGAAGTGCGTGCCCAGATCATGGACAATGCCGAAAAGCGCAAGGCCTATTTCGACCGCTTCGTCGAAAGCCAGGAGTATGCCCAGGTCGATCCGTGGTCCGAGCGTGCCTCCGGCAGAGACAAGCACGAATTCAAGCCGATGGCCGTGGTCGGACATCCCGAGCCGGCGGAGTGAGGAGACCATCATGAGCAATGAATTCATCGCCATCGGCGAGATTGATGATATTCCGAGACGCGGCGCGCGCTGCGTGAACACCGCTTTCGGGCGCATCGCGGTGTTCCGCACCGCCGAGGATGACGTTTTTGCCATGGACGACCGCTGCCCGCACAAGGGCGGGCCGTTGTCTGAGGGGATGGTACATGGGCGCGCCGTCACCTGCCCACTCCACAATTTCGTGATTTCCTTGGAAAGCGGCGCGGCGCAAGGCGCGGACGAGGGCGAGGTGCAGACCTATCCGGTGCGGGTGGAAGGCGGACGGCTGTTCATCGCGCTTTCCGCCCTGCCGATTGCGGCGGAATAGGGAGACGGCCCCATGGCTGCCGGACGCGAAAAAACACCCGGCCGAATGGAAGAACTTGCTGTTCTGCCGCTGTTCTTCCGCCTGAAGGGCAGATCGGTGCTGCTCGCTGGCGCCAGCGAAGCGGCCGCCTGGAAAGCGGAGCTTCTGGCGGCGGCCGGCGCCGACGTGACGGTGTGTCTCGGCGGTGAGGAGGCCTGCAATGAATTGCAGGTGCTTGAAGACGACGGCCGTATCAACCTTCATTCCGGCGATTGGCAGGTAGTGGAATGGCGCGACCAGTGCCTGGCGCTGGCGGATTGCGACAGCGATGCTGAGGCGGAAGCCTTCGCCGCCCGCGCGAGGGCCGAGGGCGTGCCCTTCAACGTCATCGATAAGCCGGCCTTCTGCAGCTTCCAGTTCGGCTCGATCGTCAACCGCTCGCCGGTTGTTGTCGGCATTTCCACCGATGGCGCCGCCCCCATTCTCGGCCAGGCGATCCGGCGGCGGATCGAAACGCTGCTGCCGAAGGCGCTTGCCGAATGGGCGGGCCTTGCCGCCTCCCTACGCGATGCCATCGGCCAGAGGCTTAAGCCGGGCGGCGCGCGCCGGACCTTCTGGGAGCATTTTGTCGATCTGAGCTTTTCCGGCCGCCCCGACGAGGATGCGGCGGAACGGCTTCTTGTGCGTGCGACGCAGATCTCAACCGCGCCGCAAACCGGCAGCGTCACGCTTGTCGGCGCCGGGCCGGGCGATCCGGAACTCCTGACGCTGAAGGCCATGCGGGCGCTGCAATCGGCCGATGTCATCCTGTTCGACGACCTGATCTCTCCTGAAATCCTCGAACTGGCGCGGCGCGAGGCCAAACGCATGCTGGTGGGAAAACGCGGTGGGCGGACAAGCTGCCGGCAGGAGGATATCAACCGGATGATGCTCGATCTGGCACGGGCCGGCAAACGCGTCGTGCGGCTGAAATCAGGCGATCCTTCAGTGTTCGGGCGGTCCGGCGAGGAAATCGCGGCGCTTCAGCAGGCAGGCATCCCCGTCTCCGTGATCCCGGGCATCACCGCCGCAAGCGCACTTGCCGCCGGTACCACCACCTCGCTCACCCATCGCGACTGCGCCCAGTCGGTCCGCTTCGTCACCGGGCACTCGAAAAAGGGCGCGCTGCCGGAGGATATCGACTGGCGCGCCATCGCCGACCCGACGACCACGACGATGTTCTATATGGGCGGGCGCACCGCCGGCGAGATCAGCGCGCGGCTGATAAAGGAAGGCCTGCCGCCCGAAACCCCGGTTCTGATTGCCGCCAATATCAGTCGCCCGGATGAAAAACGCTGGCATGGCTCGCTTGCCGGCCTGGGCAAGGGCATGGCGGAAATCGGCTATGATAACCCCGTTCTGTTTGGTGTTGGCCGGGTCTTCACGCAGAAGCCGGCCATGACGGAGGTGATAGATGAGACGCAGGCTGTCTTTCACAAGCCTATGCACGGTGCACAGGCCTTTTCCGCATTGTCGCGCTAGGGTCTGTGGGGATTCATCGTGAGTTGATCACAGTGGCTGCGAGATAGATCATGGCCTCAAAGCTCTGGTCCGTTTTGCAGGCCCTCATAGCGATGCGCTTGAACTCTTTGAGTTTGCAGAAGAAGTTCTCGATCAGGTGTCGCCATTTATAAACTTCAGTGTCGATTTGGAGAGGCGCTGATCGACGCGGATGCTGGGAGATGACGATTTTCGCGCCGCGCTCGTTGAGATCGGCCACAATATTGTTGCTATCGAAAGCCTTGTCGGCGAGTACCGCACCGAACTCGAGGCCATCGATGAGCGGCGCGACGCCGTTCGTGTCGAAGCGATGGCCTGGCAGCAATTCGAACCGGACCAGATTACCCAAGGCATCGGTCAGGGCCAGTATCTTGGTGGTCATACCGCCTTTGGATCGGCCAATGGCCTGGCTCTGAGTCCCCCTTTTGCGCCCTGACCATGGCGGTGAACCTTGACGATGGTGGCATCCACCATGGCGTATTCCATGTCTGGTTCGTCCGGCAGAGCATCGAAGATGCGTTTGAAAATATCGGCCTCACGCCAATCTCGGAACCGCCGAAAGGCCGTGCTCCAGTTTCCGAACATGGCAGGAAGATCACGCCAAGGGCTGCCAGTGCGCACAATCCAAAGCACGGCTTCGATGAACAACCGGTTGTTCCTGCCGCTCCGGCCAGGGTCCGTCGGTTTGCCAAGGCAATGTGGCTCTATCTTCGCCCATTGCGCGTCTGTCAGTACAAAACGATCCATCCAAAGTGTGAATCAAATTCAGACTGATTTGTGAATCCCCACAAACCCTAGGACGATCGACATTCATCGCAGCCAGATGGTGATTGCGGCAAGGTAGGCAAATCCCGCGAGTAGCAAGCGTCAACTGCCGTCAGATCTGGCATCGACCCGGGGTGGCGGCGCTTTCACCAGGTTGATCAGTGCTCGCAGCGCTGCGGGCACATGGCGATGGCCGGGATAATAAAGCATCAGGCCGGAGTCTGGCGGGCACCAGTCTTCGAGAAGGGCGACCAGACGGCCCGCGGCGAGGTGATCGTTCACCGTGGTTTCGGGCACATAGGCGATGCCCAGACCGCGGATTGCCGCTTCGATGATCAGGTCATTGTCGTTCAGCGTCAGAGGTCCCGGGGGATCGAGCGCGATTTCCTGCCCGCGCTTCTCGAATTCCCATCGATAACGCTTTCCGCTCGGCAGACGCTGGCGGATCGAGCGATGGTTTTGCAGATCATCGGGGACGGCAGGCATGCCGAACCGGTTCACATAATCTGGCGCGGCAACGGCGAGAAACCGGAAGCGATCGCTCAGGCGCACCGCGATCATGTCCTGCGGAACCGCCTCGGCGAGCCGGACGCCCGCATCGAACCCCTGTTCGACAATATCGACGAGCCGCCCGTCGCAGACCAGATCGAGCGCGACATCAGGATATCTTTCCAGATAGGTCGGGATGATCCTGTCCAGCATCATCCGGGCGGCTCCCTTGTCCGCGTTGATGCGCAATGTTCCGCTGGGCGTGCCCCGCTCATCGGCGAGCGTGTCGATCGCGGCATTGAGGTTTTGCAACACCGGCTCGATCCGCTGCAGCAGCCGCAATCCGGCGCCAGTCGGCGAAACGCTGCGGGTGGTTCTGTTCAGAAGCCGCAACCCCATTTGCTGTTCCAGCTTCTTCATGCGGTGACTGAGCGCGGAGCGCGAAACTCCCGTCAGATCGGCGGCGCGGCGGAAACTCCGCTCGGCGGCAACCAGTGCAAAGGCCTCCAGATCGGCCAGGGATGGCTTTTCCATTCGTGAATTTCCTTCACCTGATCATACAGAAATGGCGCTCTTATAGCACCAATCATCCCGGACTACATCATGGCCGTTCTCATGAAAGGAGACTGATATGAGCAAGATATGGTTGATTACCGGCGCATCCTCGGGGCTCGGCCGGGAGATGGCGGCACAATTGCTGGCGCGCGGCGATCGCGTAGTAGCCACGGTGCGACGCCTGGACGCGCTTGACGATCTCGCACGACAGCATGGCGAAAACCTCACCGTCCTCACGATGGATGTCACCGATGTCGCCGGGATGCGCCGTGCGATGGATGAGGCCTTTGCAAAGGCCGGACGGATTGATGTTGTCGTCAGCAATGCCGCCTACGGGCTGTTCGGCGCCGGGGAAGAACTTACCGACGAACAGATCGAGCGCCAGATCGCTACCAATCTGACGGGATCGATCCAGGTCATCCGGGCGGTGCTACCGCATCTGCGACATCAGGGCGGCGGACGTATCATTCAGGTTTCCTCGGAAGGCGGGCAGATCGCCTATCCCAATTTCAGCCTGTATCACGCCACCAAATGGGGCATTGAAGGCTTCATCGAGTCCGTGGCCCAGGAGGTCGCCCCATTCGGGATCGATTTCATCATCGCCGAGCCCGGCCCGACCGGAACCAGCTTCGCCGCCAATCTGGTGCGCCCGGAACCGATGGCAGTTTACGAGGACACCCCGGCCGGGGCGGTGCGGCGCGCGGTCGACAGCGGAGACTTCGAGATCAACGGCGACGCCGTGCGCACGGTGGCGGCCATGATTTCCGCTGCCGACGACAAGACCCCGGCGCTGCGCCTCACACTGGGCAGCATCGCTTACGAGTCTATCTCCGCGGCGCTGGCCGGGCGGCTTGAGAACGTGCGCTCGCAACGCGATATTGCGCTGTCTGCGGACAGGGATGGCTAGGACTGGCCTGGCGGAAAGAGCGGGCGTCTGGGGTGCCAGTATAGGTACGGCCTGTTCCTGACTGTCGGAAGGCAGGCCGGTCATTTTCACGCTGGCGATCCACAGTTCACGGACCTTGCTCTCATCATGATGAAGGCATCGGAGGGACGACAGGGCTGGCTGTGGGATACATACCGGCCGGCCGGTGCGGCAACGCATCTGTCCGAGGTTTCGGACGGATGCACATTGTCGTTCACCGGTCGCCGCAACGACAACACGTTTTTCGCGTCCTATCTCAGTGAGACTGGTCAGGTTCGAGCAAATCCCGTTGGCGGCATCAGGTCGGGGTGAGGTGGCGTCGCAAGCCTGCATTCCTGAAGTGTTTGAAATCATGTGTGACCGCTTCGGCCTTCTCCTCAATACGGCGGCGTTTTGCATTCCCGCATTGCAAGTGAGGCCCTTGGGCGGCGCCGACAATGCACCGGACGCCGCCGTCCTCCTTAGGTGTCTCAAGCAGGGAATGCGATCGCGAAGGGTGTTGTTTGGCACTTGAAGCCTGAAGCGCGCCCGATCGTTCCGAGCAAGGTCTGGTGACATTCACACAAAGTTCTCAAATCAATCTTCGTATCGATCTTACGCCACTTTGTCCGGAGACTGGTCACCGATTTGACATAAAACCGACTAGTTGGTATGTCTATTAGAGGAGGAATTGGTGGATGCCAGAAAATACTGCCAAACCGGATGCGCGATCCAAGCTGCTCGATGCGGCGATGTCGCTGATACGCGCGAAGGGCTATACGGCCACCACCGTCGACGGGCTTTGTGCTGCCGCTGGCGTGACCAAGGGCGCTTTCTTTCATCACTTCAAGAGCAAGGACGAACTCGGCGTCGCGGCGGCGGAGCACTGGTCGGCGACAACCGGCGCATTCTTTGCCAGCGCCCCTTATCACGATCATGACGATCCCTACGACCGGTTGATCGGCTACATCGAGTTTCGCAAGACCATCATCGAAGGCGATCTCGCCGAGTTCACCTGTCTCGTCGGCACCATGACGCAGGAAGTCTATGGGTCGAACCCGGCGATCCGCGATGCCTGTGCGGCAAGCATTTTCGGGCATGCGGCCACACTTGAGCCCGACATCGAGGCTGCGATGAAGGCGCGCGGGATTGTGGCGGACTGGACGCCCGCCAGCCTGGCCGCACACACCCAGGCCGTGCTGCAGGGCGCATTCATACTGGCCAAGGCGACGGGCGACCGCGCCATCGCGCGCGACAGCGTCGATCACCTGAAACGCTATCTGGTACTTCTGTTCGAGGGACCATCGAAGATTGGTGCGTCGAATTCCTGAGGAGGATCATTACATGACTGAAAATCCAAACCATGTAACGAAGGCGATCTCCGGAATTGCCCGCCGGACGGTATCTCCGGATGTCTGGCGTAACGAACTCGTTGACCTGCGCAATGCGGAAAAGGGCCTGACCCGTGCTCAGGACCGCCTGGCCGCAAGGCGGCGGCGCATGCCGTGGACGAAGGTCGATGGCGACTATGTCTTCACCGGCCCGGAAGGCACCGGCACTCTGGCCGATCTGTTCGACGGCCGTCGGCAGCTCATCGTCTATCATCATATGCTGAAGCCCGCTGATCCGAGCCCGTGCGAAGGCTGCTGCATGGTGGCCGACCAGATCCCTCACCTCTCCCATCTGCACGCCCGCAACACCGCGCTCGTCTTCGTCTCGAAAGCGCCGATTGGCGAGATCGAGGCGTTCCGCAAGCGCATGGGCTGGTCGATGCCCTGGTACGAAACACGGGACAGCTTCAACGCCGACTTTGACGTGTCTTCGGGGTTCGGCCTCAACGTTTTCTACCGCGATGGCGCGGACATCTACCGCACCTACTATACGACCGGTCGCGGGGTTGAGACACTCGGCACGGTCTGGACATTGCTCGATCTGACGCCTCTCGGTCGGCAGGAAGACTGGGAGGACGCGCCTGAAGGTACGCCGCAGACCAGGCCGTATCGGTGGTGGCGGAGGCACGACGCTTATGGCTGAGACAGGTTTCCAGCAGTTGAGCGCTGACTCCATCGGTCTACCATTCGAAGCACAGCGAACCTTCTTCCGAGCGGGTGATGCAGTATGAACGACTGAAAGCGTTGTTGTTGTCAGACCAATCGGTCCGGTTGCAGGGGAACCGAAACTTTCGGGGGGAGGCAGATGAAAATTAATGGCAGCCGAGATTGCGGAAACTCGCCAAAGAACCGGATCGTGCAGGATATTGCCGTTGCTATTGAAACCGGAGACCTTCCAGAAAGTGCTGTCACCGACAGTACGGTCTGGCATCGCGCCGATGGCAGCAAATTGAAAGGGGCGGCATCGCTTCGCTGCGCCTTGGACGAGGTCCTGCCTGCGGATTCGATTATTGTGGATCATTCGATATCGCATGGAAAGGCAGGCGCTGCGAACGGTGTGTCGGTCCTCGCCGATGGACGCACACGTCGCTTTTGCCACGTTGTTGAATTCACAAGCGTGAAGGCCACAACAATCGCCGAAATTAACAGCTACTGATTTGGATAAACGAAGGAGAGCTATCCGATGGAACCGACAATCTACCTTTTCTTCAAGGGCAACTGCTTCGAGGCGATGACCCATTATGCCGAGGTGCTCGGCGGCGAGATCGGCGGCGTTTTCCGCAACGGTGACGCGGCCGACCCGGAACATCGGATGCCCGGCGGCGACGATCTGGTGATGAACATGGCCATGACTTTGGGCAGCGCCACGATCATGGCCTCGGACGTCCCGGCCGAAATGTACAGGAAGCCCGCCGGCTTCCGCGTGTCGATCGCGCCGTCCTCGCGCGGAGAATTCGACCGCATCCACAAGGCGCTGGCAGAAAATGCGGAAAGCGTCGAGATGGCGCCCGGCGAAACCTTCTGGGCCGAGCGCTTCGCCATGTTCACCGACAGATACGGCACGCCGTGGATGCTCAATTTCGAGGGCGATAAGGGCTCCGCCTGAACGGAGGTCAGCTCAAGCGGGGAGAGACAAGCATGTTCCGAATGGTCATTCTGGTCGCATTGCTTGCGGTCGCCGCCCCGGCATTGGCCGAAGGCGAGCCGCCAGGCGATCGCGTCGCGGTCAACGGTATGACGATGTATTACGAGGTCTCCGGAAAGGGCGATCCGCTGATCGTGCCGCGCGGCGCCTAGATGAACATCCCCTCGATGGGCGAAATCATCCCGATGCTTACCGAGACACACCGCGTCTATGCGCAGGAATTCCAGGGACACGGCCGCACGACCGACATCGACCGGCCGATCACCTATCCGAACCTTGCGGGCGATGTCGCCGCCTTCATGGATGCGGTCGGGGTCGAGAAGGCCGACATATTCGGCTATTCCATGGGCGCGGCCGCCGGGCTGCGGTTCGCCATCGACTTTCCTGAGCGGGTCGATCAGCTTGTCGCGGCATCGGTGGCGTATGATTACGAGGGCTGGCAGCCCGCCTTCACGGACTTCGTCCCGCAGATGACTGTCGAGATGTTCCTAGAGATGCCATTTGCCGCCGAATACCGCGAACTGGCGCCCGATCCGGACGGGTTTCCCGCGCTCGTCGAGAAGCTGATCGCGCTCGAGCATGAGCCGATGGCCTGGGGCGAGGAAGTGGCAGCATTGGAGACCCCGATGCTGATCATCACCGGCGACGCCGATGTCGCGACGCTGGAACATTCGGTCGCGATGTTTCGCCTGCTGGGCGGCGGGGTGATGGGCGACATGGGGCAACCGCTGCCGGAGTCCCGGCTCGCGGTAATGCCGGCGACATCCCACACCGCGGTCATCAACCAGCCCGCGCTTCTGCACGCATTCATCGAGCCCTTTCTTCAGGGGACGACACCGAAAGGGTTATTCGAATAGCGCGCGTTGCGCCTTATGCCGGGGCCGGCGTCCCGGCCACAACAGACACAAGGAGAAATTTCATGACCGATATCATCAACTGCCTTTGGTACGATCACGGCGAAGCCAGGAAAGCGGCCGAGTTCTATGCCGCCATTTTTCCCGACAGCCGTGTCGATCGCGTGAACACTGCCGCCTCCGATTATCCCGGCGGCAGGAAAGGCGACGAACTGACCGTCGAGTTCACCGTACTCGGGCGCAAGTTCGTCGGCTTGAATGGCGGCCCCAACTTCACGCCGAACGAAGCCGTCTCCTTCATGGTGGTTACAGAAGATCAGGAAGAGACTGACCGCTTCTGGAACGCCATCGTCGGCAATGGCGGACGGGAAAGCGCCTGCGGCTGGTGCAAGGACCGCTGGGGCCATTCGTGGCAGATCACGCCGAAGCTGCTGCTCGACCTGACGACGGGATCCGACAAGGACAAGGCCAAACGCGCCTTCGAGGCGATGATGACGATGGGCAAGATCGAAATCGCCGCCCTGAAAAAGGCGGTGGAATAGCCGTCAGGGACCATCTTGGTCGCCGCGACAGGAAGGAGTTCAGACGATGGAAAAACACCACAAGGGCGGATGCCAGTGCGGCGCTGTTGCCTACGAGGTCGACCTCGATCTCGATCAGTCGATCACCTGCAATTGCTCGCGGTGCCAGCCGCTCGGCGTCGTCCTGGCTTTTGCTGCGCGGGACAGGTTTGTCCTGCACTCTGGCGCGGAGAACCTCACCGAATACCGTTTCAACAAGCGCGAGATTGCGCATCTCTTCTGCAAAACCTGCGGCATCCAGAGCTTCTCCTACGGCCGGATGCCGGACGGGACGGAGATTGCGGCAATCAACGTCAATACGCTCGAAGGTGTTGATCCCCGGGCGCTCTTGCCTAGCCATCTTGACGGACGTTCGATGTAGCCGATCACCGCACCGGAGCACCAGATGACGTGTACCGAGAACAAAGGACAAGAGAGAGTATGAGCACTCAAAATCATGATCGACGACGCCTGTCGACAGTGTGTGGAAAGACTATCATTGCCGATCTCTGTCTGAAAACCTGTGTCGGATCATGAGGCTCTATATTTGTCGTCCGTCGAGCGCCACTGTCGTGCATTGACCTCGGGCATGGCCACGTGATCTCAGTCGACAGACTTTCCTGCTAATATGTCTCCTCCATGCATCCCTTGACGGGTATGACAAGCACGGTGAATTCCGCTTGTCCTCCCCGGCCGGCAGACGCGCAACGGGACGGGGATTCCTTGATAAGCACGATGGGGCGCCTCCTTTCTGGCCTATGCTTTCTCGCTCCGGCACGGGAGCGCAATTGGTAAGGTTCATTGCCAGGCGGGCTTCGTGTTATGACACTGCAAGAAGGGTCTTTTCGTGGTGCCGGACAGGCAGTCCTGCGGACACGAGACAAAACCTGTTTAGTGAAGAGAAAGCTTCCAGGAGGCTGCCTATGTTCTCGAGTTCTTCAATCCGGGCTACGGTTGACAACTTCCAGACGGTTTTGAATGCCATGCCACTGCCCGTTATCATCAAGGACCGTGATCATCGGGTGGTGGTTGCAAATGATGCCGCCTGTGTGTTTTTCGGGACGTCGCGGGAGGCCTTGCTCGGCTCTTTGGATGAGCAATTGCCGGAGGACCAACGGGCTGTCTTCTGGAAGGTCGACAACCAGGTCTTCGAGACTGGGGAGCCGAACGAGAATGAAGAGGTCGTCACCGGCGCTAAGGGGGACGTTCATGTCATCGTGACGCGCAAGCGGCTTGTCGAGCTCGACACCGCTGATGGCAGGGAGCCGTTCATCCTGGCTATTCTCTCGGATGTCACAACGATCCGGGAGGCCGAGGCGCGGGCCGCCTATCTTGCCGAGCACGACCCGCTGACGGGCCTTTCAAACCGGAACCGCCTGAATGAAACGCTTACCGAGGCCGTCGCTGCTTCCGGGCGCTCGGAGGCCAAGGTGGGGCTTCTGCTTCTGGACCTTGACGGGTTCAAGCAGGTGAACGACCGATACGGTCACGTCGCGGGTGATGAGCTTCTCCGGGTGGTTGCCCGGCGCCTGTCCGGTCATGTCAGGTCCGGCGATACGGTGTCGCGGATAGGGGGCGACGAGTTTTGCATCGTCCAGATGGGGGCCCGGCAACCGGCCGGCGCTTTCACCCTGGCGGAGCGCCTCATTCGCGCGCTCGAAGAGCCGGTTCTCGTCGGACAGATGCGCGTCTCCGTTTCGGTATCCATCGGAATTGCGCTGTTTCCGGATGATGCTTCGGACATTGACGAACTCTATAACAACGCCGACATGGCGCTGTATGCGGTCAAGCGGTCGGGCGGTGGCAGCTATCTTCGTTTCGATCACCCCCCTGAAGGGCACGCCTGGCAGGAATGGGACATTGAAAAGGAATTGCGCGCAGCGATCACCCATGGCGATGTATCGCTTGCCTATCAGCCACTGTGCGACGGCATGGATTCGGTTGTCGTCGGATATGAAGCGCTTGCCCGGTGGACGCACCCTGAACGAGGAGAGATTTCGCCGGACATCTTTATCCCGGCTGCCGAAAGAACCGGCATCATTCGCAGGCTCTGCGCCTGGATTTTGGAGACAGCATGCCGTGATGCGATGAAGTGGCCGGAACATGTGCGTGTGTCCGTGAATGTCTCTTCGAGCCAGCTTGAGGACGGAAACCTGGCCGAAACGGTCCGGCGTGCGCTTGACGTCTCCGGGCTTACACCCCGTCGTCTCGAACTGGAGATCAAGGAATCTGCTCTGATCGGCGCGACGGAGATAGTCGCGCAGACCTTTTCTCAACTGAAGGAGATCGGCGTTCTGCTCGCGCTGGATGATTTCGGCGCCGGAACATCGTCGATATCCAGCATTAAGCGCATGCCGTTCGACCGGATCAAGATCGATCGCAGTTTTGTTTCAAATCTGGATTCCGACGCCCGTTCCGTAGCGATCATCCGCGCGATCCTGGCGATCGGAAAAGAACTCAATCTGTCGGTCACGGCCGAAGGGGTCGAACACGAAAGTCAACGCCTCGCCCTCAGGCACATGGGATGTCCCGAACTTCAGGGATTCCTCCTTGGCCGACCGGAGCCGCCTTCAAGGGTGAACCAACGCGCAGAGCAGGCAAGCGAGGGGACAGACGCGTTCCATGGCAGCAGCGAGTCGACAGGGAAGGCGGAACCCTCGTGATTACACGTCTGGCAGTTTCCGGCTATCGTTCGCTGCGAAACGTGGTGCTGGACATCTCGCAGCTAACCTTCATTACCGGGCCTGACGGCGGTGGCAAGTCCAGTCTTTATCGCTCTCTCCGACTTTTGCGGAAGCCGCGCGGGGACGCTTGATTGCATCTCTCGCCGCTGAAGGTAGGCTCTCGTCCACCCTCTGGGCCGGGCCAGAAAAATTCAACTGCGGAATGGTCAAAGGGCAGCTCGGAATGCTGCGTCCGGAAGCGTGCAACACGCTGCCGAGCGGCTGCCGCGCCAAGATGATGGATGCGCTCTTCCGATGACGCCATCAGTCAGTTCGAAACGGGAGTTGGTCGACGATCATCGCGGAAATGGTTGGTCAGAATCTACGCAGCAAGCGCTTTGTGACGACCTGAATGGTCTGGATGGGGCTGCAGGCAGCGGCTCCCACTTAACCTATCAGTGTATAGACCCCTCTCACGCCTCTCGTGCTCAGATTAAGCAGCGCCGTGCAAACTGGCGCGACACCGTCTTGGGTTTTCGGGCGCTATGCGCCGTGGACGCGCAGGCGATCGCAATCTCGATCGCCCGTGCCGGAGTTTCGCCCCAGCGTCGCATTAATCGTGATCGACTGATTGGGCAATCTCCTGTCGTAACTGATCGACCTTTGCGGCGGCCCACTGCCGGGCGTCTTCGCCGAATACGAACCGCGCCGGCGCCTCGTTCTGTGACGCCAGCGCCACGATCCGCTCGGCGAGCAGGTTCGGATCACCCGGCTGCTTGCCGTTTGCGCCATCGACGAACGCGCGATACTGCGCGATCGCCTCGGCATAGTCCGGAATGTCGATGCTGCCGAAGCGCGCCGATTTCCCGTCCATGAAGTCGGTACGCAGCATCCCCGGCTCGACCAGCAGCGAGCGGATGCCCAGCGGCGCCAGTTCCTGCGCAAAACCTTCCATCCATCCCTCGACCGCGAATTTCGACGCCGAATAGACCGCGCCACCGCCATTGGAGACCAGCCCGCTGACCGAGGAAATAGTGATGATGAGGCCGGCGCGACGCTGACGCATGTGGGGGGCGACCGCGCGTGCCACGTTCATCGTGCCGAACAGGTTGACCTCGAACTGACGCCGCACCGCTTCATCGGTAAAGGTCTCGAAGAAACCCAGCTCGGCATAGCCGGCATTGTTGACCAGCACGTCGATCGCGCCGAACCGCTGCGCGGTCTCGGAGGCCGCCGCGTTGGCGGCCTCGGCGTCGGTGATATCGAGCGCGAGGGCGTGTAGACGATCGTGTTCCCCGAAGGCACCGCGCACCGCATCGGCGGAACGCGCCGTCGCCACCACCGTTTCGCCGGCATCAAGTGCCGCGCGCGCGATCTCGCGTCCAAGCCCCCGGTTCGCCCCGGTCACCAACCAAACCTTTGACATCGTCGTCTCCTTGCTCTTGTGCAGTTGTCGACTATGTAGCTATGCTAATGGATCAGTATAACCGTCTAATGAGTAATAGGCCCCAGTAGCAGGAATTATCAATGCGTCCGGATCAGTTCGGCGATCTCGCCATCTTCGCGGCGATTGCCTCCGACTGCAGTTTCACCCGAGCCGCGCAACGGCTCGGCGTCACCCAGTCTGCATTGAGCCAGACCATGAAGCGGCTGGAGGACCAGCTCGGCTTTCGCCTGCTCACCCGCACAACGCGCAGCGTTGCCCCCACCGCCGCCGGCGAGCGCCTGCTCGCCACCCTGTCGCCGGCTATTGCCGGGCTGGACGACGAGCTTGAGGCGCTAACCCAAGCACGCGGGGCCGCGATCGGCACTGTCCGGATCACGACGGGCAAACACGCCGCGGGCACGGTGCTGTGGCCGATGCTTCCCGCCTTCATGCGTCGCCACCCGGGCATCGAGGTGGCGGTGAGCGTGGAGGACAATATGACCGATGTCGTGGCGGGCCGCTATGATGCAGGCATCCGGCTCGGCGAGCGGCTGGAGAAGGACATGATCGCGCTCACGGTCGGGCCGCCACTGCGCGTCGCGGTGGTGGCGACCCCCGGCTATCTGCGCGATCTTCCGACTCCGATGGAGCCGGCCGATCTCACCGCCCATCGCTGCATCGCCTACGCCGACGCACAAGGCAGGCTGTCGCCTTGGTCATTCGAGCGCGACGGCCGCGCGGTGACGGTCAAGCCAGGCCGGGGACCGGTGTTCAACGATGGCGATCTGCTGGTCGCCGCCGCTCTCGAGGGTTTCGGCATCCTCTACATCCTGGAGGATCTGGTGGCGTCGCCGATAGCCGATGGCCGCCTCATCCGCCTGCTGGAGCCCTGGTGCGAGCCGTTTTCCGGCTACCACCTCTATTACCCCGATCGGCGCGGCACGACCGCTTTCGAACTGTTCAAGGAAGCGCTGCGCGCAGAAAGGACGGCGCACCTCGTGTGTCAGGAGTGAGTTGGTCGTCTCGCGATGAACAATATGGCGAGGGAAATCGCCTTGATGGCAAGCTTTTTTGTCGAGCTCCAGAGCAGCATTCCGCTCACATAAAACAAAGCGGTCAACCGTTCAACGACTCCAGTGAGCGGGTTGTCGGTTCATATCCCTTCAAGACCTGAAGCAGTCCATCAGAATGAGCGATGTACCTGAGCAGCGCACTCTAAAGGCGGTTTCGCGCCTCCATGCCGGACGCTCTGGACTACAATATCTATTCTCTAAGACCTGTCGTTGGCGCTTTTGAGCAACGCAAGACAGGAACAGCGGTATCGATGAGTGCGTATCGGGAGATCTCGAAAGTGGCGGGTATGGGACAGCTTCTCCACGGCAGCGCCGAGACCGCGCACAACGACAGTGATGGGAAACTCCCACCGCGCACATTGCCGTGGGTTACGGAAACGACGGCAAAACGGTCCTGAAATGGTGCGAGGGTCTTCTGTCGAAGATATTCCGATGGCACCGGAAAGAAGCGGTGCCGTACCCTGTCATCAAATATGAGACAGAAACCGAGGCACAGTAGACGGCCGAAAGGTTGGCGCAGTTTTTCCTAGGTAGTATTGCGTCGAATTTGACGAGCAACCGGCTCGAACGCATGAAGCAAGAAATCGCGGTTTGGGAGGAACTGACCCGATCGGCAGGCGGCTGATGGTGCATTCAAGTCAGGCGTCGCCGTAGTCTTGCGACCGAACAAGGAAAATTGGACCGAATTCGGGATTTGGCGCTTGCGCGGGCAAGCAGGCTCCATATTCTCGCTCTGTGTGCAGATGAAACGACACGAGGAGACAATTCATGACGGGCCAACTCGGTCTCCTGAAGACCGCCAAAACCGATATTTTGGAAATCGCCTACTGCCAGAGCGGACCTGACGATGGCTGGCCCGTGGTGCTGTCCCATGGTTTTCCCTATGACGTTCACGCCTACGCGGAGGTCGCCCCGGTCCTGGCTACTGCGGGCGCAAGAGTGATCGTCCCTTATCTGCGCGGCTTCGGTCCGACCCGCTTCCTGTCGAAACAGACCGTGCGTAGCGGACAGCAGGCAGCGCTTGGCGCCGACGTCATCGGGCTTATGGACGCGCTCGGGCTCGAAACGGTGATCCTCGCAGGCTTCGACTGGGGCGGCCTAGCTTCTTGCGTTGCCTCTGCGCTCTGGCCGGAGCGGGTGGCGGGCCTCGTCTCCTATGCGGGATACGACATCATCGATGTCGAGCGTCAGCGCCATGCGTTTTCGCCCTCGCTCGAACAAGCGATGTGGTACCAGCACCTGTTTCAAAGCGAGAGAGGCAGGGAATGCCTGCGTGAGAGTCGCCATGAGTTGTGCCGGATTCTGTGGTCACAATGGTCGCCGAACTGGTCTTTTGACGACATCGCCTTTCTGCGGTCCGCCGCCGCCTTCGACAACCCCGACTTCGTCGATGTGGTTACGCATTCCTATCGGTTCGATTTCGGTCTTGAGGAAGGCGACCCTGCGCTCGCCGCTCTCGAACGAAAGCTGTCCAAAAAACCCAAAATTGTTGTTCCGGCAGTGACGCTGGATGGAACCCAGGACCCCTTGAAACCGGGTGGCACGGCAGATCACGCGAACATGTTCACCAGCTACCATGAGCACAGGGTCTATGCATGTGGCCATGCCTTCCCGTTCGAGGCCCCCGAAGCATTTGCGGACGCAGTGCTCACCATTCACGACAGAGCGGCGTAGCCCGAAGTTTTCGCGCTACCCTTTGGGGGTTGGTATTTTTCGCAACGCGCCGAAACGAGGAAGCGCCGAGCTTTGCCGTTCGTTTCAGCAGCGAAGAAGGGCACATAAACGCAACAGCGAGAGCCTGCATTCCGGAGACACACAACTGGATGCAGGTCTCGCCTTGGTTGCCAAATGATCAACGGAGATTTGCTTTCAGGAACGTGTCCATCGTCACCGGGGGGCGGCCAAGAATTTTGGCCAGGGTGTCGTCAACCGCGGCGAATTCTCCTGCCCGCGCGGCTCGATAATAGTCCATCGCGACGCCGATGGCGCCTGGCGGAACGTCGGCATTCCGCAGTCTCGTCTCCATTTCGTGCTCGCTTGCGAGAACACGTGCGACGGGTCGCCCCACAATTTCGCTGGCAAGCTCAGCCAGTTCCCCGAGGTCTAGAGTCTGACTGCCGGTCAGAGGCGGGGTCGGTCCGTCAATGACGACGTCTCCCGCCAAGAGCGCAGCGTCGGCGGCGGCCAGATCGTCATGGGTCGTCCAGGCGACCTTGCCATCCTCCGGCGCGATCAATTCGCCCGCCTGAAAGGCACGCGCATTCATTGCAAGAGCACTTGCAGCATAGAAGCCGTGACGAAGCGCGGTCCAGCGGAGGTTCGAGTCCGCCAGCATCTTCTCGGTGGCGGCATGGTCCCTGCCGGGAGGAAACTGCGAGGTCGGGGAGCTCGCCACCTGGCTCGTGTAGAGGACACGTTCGACGCGGAGTTCGCGCGCCACAGCAATCGCCGTCGCGTGCTGCTTCAGCGGATCACCGCCCGTTGCGGCCGCATTCGAGGAGACAAGCAGCAGACGTTCGGCGCCCTGCCAGGCAAACCGAAGGCTGTCGGCGTCACCGTAATCGCCCTGGCGCACACGAACGCCGGCCGCCTTCAGGTCCGAGACCGTTTCGGGATCGCGGACGCTGATGCCTATCCTTTCAGCGGGCACGTGATGAAGAAGATTATTCACAACCTTGCGACCGAGTTGGCCCGAGGCGCCGGTGATGATCAGCATTCCGTTTCTCCTGCACTTGATTTCTGGGCGGACGAAACCGCCGCTTTCATCTTCGGGAGACAAACTGACTGTTCTAATTCGCTTTGATAATCCGTTATTTTTGGAATAGGCTGTTCTCCATGAAGAACAATGTTTCCCCTGACGACCTGCAGGTCTTTCTGGCGGTCCTGGCCGAAGGTGGGTTCCGCGCCGCGGCCGAACGGATCGGTGTTGCTCCGTCGAAAGTCAGCACGACAATTTCAAGGATCGAGGAAAAGCTTGGCGTGCCGCTTCTTCTGCGTACGACGCGCAGCGTGAGGGCGACGGAACAGGGGCAGTTGCTGGCTGAGCGCGTTGCACCACTCCTGTCTGAGGTGGATGCGGCTGTGATGGAAACGGCAAATTCCAAAGACCTCGTGCGGGGAAGGTTGAAGCTCAACGTACCGGGCGCTGTGATGCCTGATATCCTGCCGCCACTGCTCAGCGATTTTCAACGCCGTCATCCGGCAGTGGAGGTCGAGCTCGTCGTGGAAAACGGCCTTGTGGATATTATCGCAGCCGGCTGTGATGCGGGCATCCGCTATGGCGCCCATCTGGAAAAGGACATGATTTCCATTCGCGTCGGCCCCCGGGTTCAGCAGGTCGCGCTTGCTGCATCGCCTGGCTATCTCGCCGAACGCGAGCATCCGCGAACGCCCGCCGATCTCCTGCGCCACGACGCTATACGCTATCGCCTGCTGAGCGGGCGGCTTCTGCCTTGGGTGTTGAAGGACGGCGACCAGACGATCGACGTGGAGGCCGTTACACGGCTCACATTGAGCGTAAATGCCTTGAATACAGGCCTCACATTTGCCCGAAACGGATTAGGCATTATCGGCGCGTTCCGAAGCTGGCTTGAAAGCGACTTCGCCGATGGAACGCTTGTTCCGGTTCTCCCGGACTACTGGTCTGAACAGGATGGGCCACACCTGTACTATTCCAGCTGTTCGGCCTCGGCCCCGCTGCGGGCCTTTATCGATTCCTGCCAGAATTCTTCACGACAAAATTGCCGACTCCGCCCGGACATCTGAACTGTGCTTCTCGCAGAGGAACGATAGGCGGGTGTCTGAACGTCCGCTTCCGGCCCTGCTCCGGTCATTCCGTGGCGGTCTCTTGATGGCTCTTGACCAATGACGTATCATACAGGAACTCGCAGCGAATGTTGATATCGGGGTGCGAGCCCCCCGCAACCAACGATGCATCGATAGTTTGAAGACAGATCGCTTGGAGTGTGGCCTATTTTAGCCGATTTCAAAGGTTATGGCTGGCGAACCTTCGGCAAGGCGGGTAGGTTCAGTCTCTCTTGATCGCAAGTTGCGGGCCTGGCCAATTGGCATATTTGTCACCGGTCTCACGGATATGCGTATAGCGTTTTAGACTTACCCAAGACCTGTGTCCGCTGACCGCTGCGACATGCGGGATGTTCCAGCCCATCTCGAACAGGCGCGAGATGCCGTCATGGCGCAGATCGTGGAAATGCAGGTCTTCAATTCCGAGTAGCTTGCAAGCCCGCGTGAAGTTCGCAGTGATTGCATCCGGGGAGTAGGGAAAAATCTCCGATTTATGCTTGGGCATGCTGTCGATGATACGGATGGCTTCGTCGGGTAGGTTGACCCATGTATCATTGCCGAGCTTCTCACCCGGGTGCTTCATGTCTCGGACCAGAATACGTTTGTGTTGTTTCTGAAAGTCATCCCATGTGAGGCGGGTGATCTCTGCCTGTCGGCGGGGCGAGAAAAGAGCGAAAACGATCACCTTGTGCATTGGCATGGCCTGAGGTGTTCTTCGGCGCCGATCGATGAAATGCGTCAATAATCGGTTGAGTTCGTCGAGGGTGGGTCTGCGGTGTCGCTGTGCTGAACGGGATATGATCCCCATGCGGCGAGCCACCGTGATGGCGTCTCTCATTTCTCTGTCGTCAAGTCGGAAATCCCACATCGGCCGCGCGATGGCGAATATGGAGGCGAGGTGGCTTGCGTAATTCCCGATGGTTTGCGGTTGCCCGGGAAGGGACTGAAGGAACTCGATGATATTCTTCGACCTGATGGTCGAGCAGGGCATGTCGGCGATCGGATAGGTCGAGATGGTCTTCAGGACTTGTGCCTTCGTGCGTCCGATTTCTTTGACCGCTTCTTCGGTATAGCGCTCGATGGCCTTGGACAGCGGCGGGTCATATGCGTTTAACTCCTCCAGCGCGCCAGGTCTGGCCAGCTCTTTCTCGCGTTTCTTTATCCATGCGGCTGCAGCTGGGCGTCTGTCAAAGGTCTTTGTTTCATGATAGACGGAGCCCTCGCGCATCACTCGCACGCGAAAGGTAGCTGTTGCTGCCATCTTTTCGTTTGCGTGTTCTGATCGAGCCCATGGTGATCTCCATATTTGGTCCCCTGGACCAAATCCAGTATTAAGATCAGTGGATTCGGAGCATAGTGAGCTGGAATACGACGAGTTATCAGGTTCTTCTAAGTGGCTGAAAAAACTAAAAAACAAGAATTTCCAGCGGCATCCCGCTTTGCCATTGCACCGATGATCGATTGGACGTTCAGGCGAAATAGCCTATATTTTTTAGTTAGTTAGTTTTTTCGTAGCGAGACGTGTAGCATATAGCCTATTTGTTCTTTTTTGTTCCACATCAAGGATGCTGCCGAATTGTTGAGATCGGAATGTCTGAAAGGGGGGCGGTAAGCTGTCGGGCAACTTGTGTGAATAATGTGTGCCAAGACGACGTCCGTCTCCAAGAGGAGCCACACCGCTTTCGGCCATTTGCTGCCGTTCATTTGATCAACATTATGCTGCAGCTGTGCCGACCGTTTTCTGGACATTCGCTACGAAGACAAATTTTACATTACATTCAGGACAGCTCTTCCACGTCATCGCCAGCACTTCGTTATTTCAGCGCGGCAAGGCTAGTTTTCCGCTGTGAGTCGCGGCTCGTTTCCGGGGAACTACCTCCGTTTTCGTTTCGGCCTTCGCCCATTCCTCGCAGGCTTAGTTTTACCTCTGCCCTGAATATCTTCGTAGGGTGTTTTGCCATTTGTCAAGAAATGCAACAGTTCGGCCCTGGCGGTATCAAGTTGCTCATCCCTTAGAGATGGTCCAATTCTGCTGATTTCTTCGAAATATATTTTCGCCGTTTCTTTGGCGGCATCGATCTGCTTGTGTTTAATCAGTACTCTAATATGAAACCTTGCCAGTGTGGCGATTGCATATTGATCCGAACGGTTGGACCGATTTGCATGGAGATTTTCGAGTGTGGACACCGCGTGCCCAACGAGCTCAACGACAGTGCTGTTCCAAACACTTGCCTGTTCGGCAACTCGCAGCTGAACGTCCGCCAAAGCATGAGCGGCAAAGTCATTTTCTGGATAGGCCTGAATGGATTTTTCGAGAACAGGAAGCGCTTCATCAAATCGTTTCATCGAAGAGAGGTACTGACCGTATTGAAGCCAAAAGTGGCCATCTCTTTGGAACTCCAACTCAAACCGACTGTAAATGTCAGATGGAACAGCTTGAGCGCCCTTGATTCTGAAGGTTTCTTTCAGGAAATTATGATTAAGAATAAAACGGAACAGAATGCCGTCCTGCCGCCCAACGTTCTTTATTACAGGGACATCAAACTTTGTAAAAGCGCGGAGCATTGATATAATTGCGCTTTTCAAATTTTCAGTAGTGGCAACATTCTCCAACACATGCCGGACGTAGATCTCATGACGTGCCACCAAGCGATCATTTCGATCTTCGAATACAATTCCATCCAGCTCCTTAAGGGCGCTGGGAAATGATCTCTTTTGCGATATGCTGTCGTAGGCTTCTTTAGCCAGTCCTTTATTTATACCGGACCGAGCCAAGGTCGCAACACCACAAATCAGGAACAGGTACCGACAATCATCATCTGGGAGGCCAATGTACTCAGCGGCTATAATGTCACGAAAATTCCCAGACTGCGTTACCTCTTTCATGGCGATCAGAAGCTGACTTCGCGATTTGTCGAATTCCTTAATCCTATCCTGCGGAGACATTTTGTGGAATCGGGGAGCCGGCACGTAAGAAAGAATAGCTTTCGCCAATTCCTCATAGTCTTCAGGCGAAAACCTCTGGAATTCGAAAGATCTATAATTCACACCATCCAACCGCCTTCGAATGTGGTTCTTCCATTCATTAGTTCTGGCGTCGCCAACAAATAGCATTCGGCCAGTTTCTACCGACAGGAGGTCCTCCGCAAACGAGTCTCCGAAAAGAAATGTCTCTCCAAAGTAGACAATAATTTTCTCATCGGGGTAAAGACGAGCGAGTAAATTAATCGCCGATCTTAAAGAGGGGATGTTGCCACTGAGTTCATAAATTGGAATGCGACCTCCGTTGCCGGCAATCTGTTTCAAAGCCTGCATCACGGCAGTAGTCTTGCCGCTGCCCGATTGGCCGTACGCAACAAATAGACGTTCGTCCGAATGAAGGCTCTCTTCAAGTTGATCTATCAGGGAGCTTGTCTGGTCGAGACGTGGCGGAATGTTGGAAAAGACAACCTCCCAATTGGGGGGCTTTCCTTCCAAAAAAAGTCGTGCAGTAGTCTTCACCTCGGTATCTGAAAGTTTGGGTATTGAGATACCGCCTTCACCGTCTGCTATCATGCGCAGATGCTTTGCCACACCCAAGTCGGAGGCGGTGACGCCACCTCGCTTCACCAACGCTTTTCCCATTGAACCGCGAGTGGCAAGCGCGGATTTTGGTGAGACCCCCCCCGCATTTGTTTTCTGCTTCAGAAAGGTTACAAAGTCAGATAGATAGCCTTTGACGACCACTATACCTCGGGCTTCGAATTCTGCCAGCTGAATAGGAGTAAAATTATCTGGAGTAACCAAGAACGCAACACCAAGCCCCTCGCTACCTCGCGGGCGTGCTCGGTCTAGCTCCATAGAAAGAATAGGTTCCTTCAATTTACTGCCGATAAAGACCGGCAGTTTCTCGACATAATCAGCGACGGCTTGACGATACCAGGGGTGGCCTTTGGAAATAGCCTGATTGTATTCTGCTTCGGAAAAGATGTAGCCATGCTCTGGCTTCCACGCCTCACCGTGCAAGTGCACAACTTGCAAAAATGCCATATTGTCATCCGGAACGACTGGATCAATTAATCCATTGAAAGCCTTCATCCTTTGTGCAGCGTCAGTGCAATTGGTAACGGTGTCATCCAAATTCCATGTATAAAGTCGCGCCCAAGTGAACTTCACTAACCCATTCAATTCAGGTGATGGCTCACAGTGTCGAAATTCCTCGCGCAAGACCGCCTCAAACTGCTCGCGACTGATCCTGCTACCAACGACAGCTGTAACCACACTAGGAAGCGGCTCATCATTATACTCGAGTCCACCCATCTCTGCGAGTTTCGCAGCAAGTTGCCAGCCCTGCATGATCTTTTTGCCAACCTTGGAGAGGCTGGTTGCAGACGCCCCCGCGCCAAGGAACAGGACCGCTTCCCCTCGTTCAATTGCGCGGACCAGGATTTTTTCGTTTTCAGCTTTGAGCTCGTTCATCAAAACTTCACCCGTTTTTTGCTCGAATGCAAAATAGTATCACTTCAGCGTGGATGGTGAAGAGCATGCTACTTTTTCGCTAAGGCATTTTTTCCACAGCACGTTGACGGTGCGAATCACTTCAGTCAACCCGCGACCGTTGCTTTGATTCTGTCCATGACGAAATACTGAAGCGCAGCATCATCGCTTCTTTGACCAGATACTGGCGATGCACGACGCCTCAGGTTGCTCTGTGTTTCAACAGCACCGAGCCTCGCTCCCTCCAACCGCATCTCTTTCAAGAACGGGTGTATTTGGGAGCAAAACAGGATGGTTTCACTGGCTTAGTCAGTATGCTCGGGAAGGAGCTTCCATAATTCGTTCAACTCATGTGCTTGAAACCCGCATCCCCGGCGAATGACTGCTGACATGGATCGACCTCAAGATAGCGAATTTCGGAATTGAGGGCGCGTTGCTGACAGGTTTGAAGTTGGCACCCAGTTTTCGCGTATCGAGCCGTGAAAGCAGATGTCTCTCATTGGTCTTCGATTTCTACTAACCGGAGAGCAAGACGATCGTTCAGCTGTTTGCCGTCCTCCCCAAAGTGAATTCTTCTATGAATAGTTGGATCAATTGCTGCCACGTAGCGTGGGTCATCTGGGCCGTCATCTGAGAGGCGGCGTGTATGGTGTACTTCGAGATATGGTGCGCCTGACGCTGTTTTGAATGGTGCCGCTTCTCCGGTTAGTTCGCATTTGCCATCAGCTCTGGCCAAGACATAGTCGCGAACTGCCTTGCTCCTCTGCCTGTATGCCTGTCTGGCATTCGACCAGCGTTTCGATTGCGCAGGTTTGGATGCTTCGATTGCGCGCCTTCGTAAGACAGAGAGGGGGGTATCGGCGGACGGCTCAATCTCATATTTCTTTTCGTCGGGCAAAGGGCCACTGTCGGTGCCCAGCTTTACGAGGTGGAACTGTATACAGTCGCGAAGCTTGCCCTCTGTGTCTGGGCCGCGAAAGATGTCCCACGATTGGCAAGCAAAGCGGCCCAAGAAACGGACGGGTTTTGATTTTCCAAGCGCTTCAAAAAGCAGAAGCTCTTTTCCGTTGCTGTCGTGATCTCGAATGGCGGCGTTGCCGCGGATAAATGCCATATCGCCAATCTGGCCTTCGCCGGTATAGAGGAAGACACCTTCTTCCTTCCAGCCGTCGGCATAGCCGTGCTGCTGTCCAGCCTTACCGGTGAATATAAATATGAAGGGGTGCTTCGACGGAGTTGATATTCCGCCCTGTTTTTGCCCTCCAAAGTGCGCATGGATGTCTGTTGTCCGTGAATACAGTTCGCCCTCAATAAACATAGTGTCCTCCCATTGGGCCCTCGTACAACGAGACTTTACTAATGCTTGTCTTCCGATTCGCCTTTTCCTGCAACCTCGGATAGAATTCCGCTTTCTGTAGAGAGGAGCCCGACGATGGTTAGCGGATGGGATAAAAGCCCAGGCCCGGACAATGATTACGCAAGCCGACCCTGGACAAAGAAGCAGATGGTCTTGTGTGGCCTGGTTGCGGCCACGGGTTTTTTACTGCTGTGTGCGGCGGGACTTGGTTTGTTTCCGATTTAGTCAGTGCCGAGCGGTTTTCTTGAGATGAACGGGGCACTTGCCCGCACTTAAGCTGACGCGATGATGCAGTTTCTGCCATTTTGTTTGGCCCCATACAGGGCCTCGTCAGCGGATTTTACGAGCTGCATATAGTCAGGATGGCCTTTGAATTCGGCTATACCGATTGATGCTGTGATGTTGATATTTTTACCCTCGGATACTTCGATGCTGGTGTTTGCAATTTTCGCGCGGAGGCGTTCAGCTAAGGTCATGGCCTCTTCCTCGCCTGTTTCGACCAGCGCGATCAGGAACTCTTCACCGCCATAGCGGAAGGCGAAGTCGCCGATGCGGATCATGTCGAGCACCAGTTTGGCGCATTTCTGTAGCGCTATGTCGCCGCCGGCATGGCCGAAACGGTCATTGATCTGTTTGAAGTGATCGAGGTCGATCATCATGACGGTCAGCTTTTTGCGCATCTTTCTGGAGTAACCGATTTCCCGTGTCAGCACGGTATCCATGAAGCGCCGGTTCAGCATGCGCGTCTGTGGATCGTGGCCACCTTCGATGCGAGTGGCGGCATTGAAGCATTCACCCAGCAGTGATTTGATCTCGTTCACCTTTGCCTGAAGTAGGGCTAGCCCGCTGTGAATATCCCGGCCGCGATGAAGAGCAGGAAGGATTCGGCTGTCAATTTCTGAAATGGCAGCTTTGACGTGGTCGAGCTCCGCCATGCCTTCGAAGATGATGCCCCCTCGATGTATTAGCCAGAGGCCGAATTCCGAATCCCACAGCGGAGTGCGCTGGTCTTCGCCATAATCGGCAGCCACCGAAAACAGTATTGTCTGCGTCCATTCGGCGATTGCAGCCCGCTGCGCCTCCCGTTCCTGCGTGAGGTTCTGTCCGAGCGAAAACAAGCGATATGCCTCTTCGCTGCGTGCAGAGCGCGTCGTCTCGCGCGCGTATCCGGCCGTCATTGTTTCAAATGCAATATTGAGCGTGGAGGCGGAGACCCTCAGCATGAGTTTCAGATCTTCGGGCGGCGGCGCGGCCTTTAGAATGCGAAGCTGCAGGTCTTCGGCCAGCATGCGCCATGCCCTGTTCACGTGCTGGACAGGTAGATTGATGCGGGCGTGAACCGATCCGACACGCAGCTGTTTTTCGACCATTTCGAGAAAGTCAGGCGCTTGGTCTTCAGGAAACAAATCAAGTAGCCACTGTTTCAACGTATGGACCAACCGGTTTCTGACGAGCTCGTCGGGCAGCATTGCCGAAAGATCGTCATCATTCTGTAGGATCGAATAGAATTGCCTTGCCAGATGCGGTGCCTCAGCGCGCACGATTTCTGCTAACCGGCGGCGCAGCGGTCCCGATAGCGAATCTTGAAGCGTATCCCATTCCGCTTCCAAGCCGATGTTGTCTCTGTCGTGAAGAAATTGGTCAGGCACAGTGACACTCCCGAAGTGATTTGCATTTGCGATAGTGCATGATGTGAAGGGAGAGAGATGGCAGGACGGCCAGGCTCGTCGTCGGATGGGCGCCTATTATGCGTAGGCTTACTTTCGATGTAGCATATGGTGGTTCCTCAGCGCCATATCGTGCTGGCGATCAATGTAGTCTGCCAGATCGTTGATATGAACATACTTCTGAGATTTTTGAGAAGGCTCGGCCTGCGTGACGGGTATTTCTATGTCGCCGAGTGCGACCTTGCGAAGGAATTTTGCCGGGGTGAGGTGGGCAAAATAGTCCTCGCAAACTTGCTCGACTGTGATTGTTGCGCGGCCCTCGTACTGGATCATCAGAAAGAAAATGGTCTTCGGGCGAGGGGAGGTGTTGTCGGGAATCATCGCTGTTTCCTCCAGTTTTCGAAATCGTTCACCATGCCGCGCCAGCGCGCGGCGGCTTCGTTGCTTGTGTTCAGCTCGGTTCGGCTTGAAATGGCGAGGATCGACCGCACGCGCGCGGCGACGCGATCATCTGTCAGTGGCCGGGCGAGGGCGTGCCGAGCTTCCATGAACGCCTTGAAAGCGGGTTCGCTGCATTTCATGGCGCATTCGGCGGCATAGTTCTTTGCCGGCGCACCGCCGGCGCGCTCGATTTCCTTGCGTAGCCGTTCGTTTTCCGCCCATGCGGCATGAAGGTGCTTGCCGGTGCGCTCAAGCATGGCAATCAGATCGGCCGGGATGTCGATATGATGCAGGATCAGTTCGCGGTTTGCCGTCGGGCAGGCATGGGGCAGGGCGCATATGCACTCCGGCTCGCCCGGGTCCATCCCATCGACCTCAAGGTTCATGCCGTCCGCATCCGCGAAGACGTCTCGAACCTCAACCGCGGCGGAAACCAGCGCGCGGTAGGATTCGAGACGATCTTTTGATGACGGGCGGGCGTTGGTCATTGAACTGCCGTTTCCAATTGCTGGCACCAGTCGAAGAACTTGAGCGCGCCTTTCAACGGAATGAAGGGCGGTGGTGGTGTGGGAGAGGATGGCGTCAGTCATTGAGTTTCCTCAGCCATGCATGGCAAGCCACTCATCCAGCCGCAGCCAGAAGACGGCGGTGAGCAGAAGCATTGCGAGGTAAAGCGATAGGCTTTGGGTGCGGGTCATGCGTCACCGCCTTTCGAGTTGGATTGTGTGGAAAGGCGAATGCTTCCTGTTGGTAGCTCGCGAAAAAGTGGTCACAGGTATGTGCTTCGCGTATCCTGATTTGGTGTCGCCGGGCTTCCCAAACCGCCCGGCGACGATCATCCCCAAATGAAGTAAGCACTTGGAGACAATGAGAATGAGCAAGGAAACCAAAATACGTTTCGCCGAGGAAACGCGGTCCCTTGGGCCGCGCCAGCCATTGACTTCGAACAATCGGCCAAACCCGCAAACAGGGCCGGGGCCCCGCCAGCCGACACCAGCACCTGCCAAGCCGACCTCGCCGCCGCCACAGAAAGGAAAATGACCATGGAATATGATCGCGAGAATGTGAGCTTCAACGTGCTGAGAAATGCCCTCTACCACACGGCCAGAAGGCTGACTTTCGACCGCTGGAACCGTTGGGCGAGCGCTCTCGTGATCCTTCTCGGCGCTGCTGCTGTCGCCGATTTCTTCATACGTTTTGGCATAGAGACCGTTTATCTCAGCATTGCCGTCACCGTGGTTGGAACGCTGCAACTGGTTTTCGATTTTGGCGGCCGCGCGCGTGATCATCAGGCCTTGCAACGCGACTATTACAACCTGCTTGCCGAAATGGAGGAGGCGCCCGGAACCGGCGATTTGGCCGCATTCAGGGCAAAGATGACCAGAATTTCCGGTGATGAACCGCCAATGATGAAGGCGCTCGACGCCAAGGCCTATAACGACGCCATTGACGCGCTCGAGCTCAACGAGGACCAACGCTTGGTCATCCCGCTTGGCCACAGGCTCATGGCAAATCTTGTCTCGTTCAACGGTAGCCGCTACCCGAAAGTGTGCGAGCTGGAGGCGATCAACAGCGATGCTCTCAAGGGCGGCTGAACTGATCAGGTTCATTTTTTGGAAATAGTTCTTCATGTCCCGTCCTTCCGTTCGGGATGCCTGCCCGGCAAGGGGCAGGACACCGGAGCGGAACGGGGTCAATCCGCTGAGCAGTCGTGGGTGATCTCGGATGCCCAGAACCATGTTTCGGCGGGGTCGCCTGCCTTGTTCATATGACGGACTAGATAGCGAGGCGGGTGATCCGTGGCTTCAAGGCGCGCGACGACGATGCCAAAACACCCGGACGCAAAGTTGAGGATGACATGTTCCTCAAGGCGAAATTGAAACAGGCTATCCAATGTCTCTTCCTTCCCGTGGGTTGATGCCGCCGCCGGGTGGTTGCGGGATTATCCCGAACCTGAGTTGCTTGCGATGCACTCATGGCATCTCCGGCGGCGGCGGTGGTCAGGCCTGGGGATGGCCTGACAAAAGGAAGGGTATAAAACGTACCACCTGAATGTCAATTAAATAAGGTATAAAACATACCACTTTATTTTGGCTAAAAAAATGCCCGCTTAGAGCGGGCCAAAATGTGAGGGCTTTTGAAAAGGTCAGTTGATGACGGGCATGCCCGTGAGTTCTACGGCCATTTCGTTGATCAATTCCACCTCTTCAGGTGATTGGCGCCCGTCAGCCCGCATGACTTCAACTGTCGCAACTAGAAAGTTCATAATCGCATTTGGGTCTCTTGATGCGATGCGTTCCATAGCCGTCTCGATCTGTTTTTCGGTCGGTCTGAGGCCACGATAGTATCGCAGCAATGCAGCCACCATGGATTCGTCCATCATGATGCCCGAGGTTTCCGCCCTTCGAAGCAGATAGTCTTCGGCCGCGATCACTTCGGAATGTAAAAACTGTCCATCGGCGCGGGCCATTGCAGCGAGAAGCACAGCATCAGGGCGAATAATTGCCAGAATGGAAGCCCACAAATCCTGAGCAAGGCTGCTGGATCGAAACAGGCTTGAATTCAGACCGAACGTTTCAGCAAGAAAAGTCGGTACGTCGTCAAAAATCTCGCCATCAATTGTAATGCAGCTCTGTATCCGATCGACCCGAAATGCACGGATAGCTTTCCGTTCATGGCAAAATGCCCGGAGCATAAGGCTATCGGCTTTGCCTTTGTTGACGTTCCAAACTGATATCCGGCGTACGGACTTTTGTCCTGCGGAATCTATGTATTCGATGGCAAAAGTCTGCCCCTCAGCCTCTGCCGTTTCAAACTCGTCATCTGGTGGCAAGTCGTCCGTTTCTGGCAGATCGGAAGGCCTCGGGAAAATTACGTCGATGTCGGAGAAGGACGCGGTAAGGCGCTGTGCGAACCCGGTATCAGTCATTGGAGAAACCCTTCGTAAGACAGTATGGAATAGCCTGTTTTGATGCCCGCGTGCTGCCGTCGAGAGCATATGACAAGGGGTCGCCTTCCTCATGAATTTTTACATATAGTTTGCTCTGGCCGTTCTTCATCTCATGCAAAAAACGTGCGGCGGATTCATCTTCCAAATTAAGGTCGAACGCCAGATTACCAATCTTGGTCACAATGGCGTGTCCGAACCCCAGATGCGCTTCATTTTTATCCACAATGGCGCCCATCCAGATTGGTCGATCAGTAACGCTTTCATCGCCAACGACAATCGGCGTGACGATGCGAAGCGTAATCGCATTACTATCTTGATCGCAGACGATTACCGCGCCGCTATCGGCACTATCGAAATAGGTCATTATGAGACGCCCCTTATTGTCAAAAGGGTCATCTTCAACCGTAGCGGTCCAGCTGAAATATCCAGCCCGCGCGGATGCGGATAATAGTATAGACAGCAGCAATGTGCTGAACAGTATTGTTCGCTTAAACATAGTTTCCCCCGGTTGGTCGCAACCAAAGGGAATGTTAGCGTCGAGCGTAAGCGCGCGCAATCGGTCTCAGGCAGGAAAATCGAACAGCGTTCGTCTGACCCGGCCGATGATAGTTAGAGCGTTTGACGGATAGATCGTCTGGTGTTCACGATTGGTCGACTCTGGCTCAAGCCGTTCTGGATCTTTGCGGTAGCGTTTGTAAGTTGCCTCACCGTCATCTGTTGCCACGACATAAAAAGCGCCATCCACCGCTTCTCGCTCTCTGCGGTTGATAAATATGATAGAGCCAGGCGGTGAGAAAAGATCCATGGAGTCGCCTTCAACCCGTAAGGCGATCCAGTCGCCGCTGGGCAGCCCGCCAAGCGGTATCTCAACATGTGAATCGGACTCAACGTATCCGTTGGGTTCGGCGAGCTTTCCGGCGCTGATAAAGGATACAAGCGGAACAGTGCCTTGGTGTTCAGCTGTGTCTGGGGCTCCTTCGCCAAGATAGAGCCAATGGAAAGAGACGTTGAACGCTCGCGCATATCTGCGGCCGTCCGCAACGCCGAAACCATTTCGTCCGGACTCGTGCGCTTTGTAATTGTTGACGTTCCAGCCAAATTGAGATGCCGCCGATTTAACGCCTCCAAAACCGGCACGTTGCCGTGCTTCCTTCAGGCGCTCTGCGCGAAATTCTCGTTCTGACTGTTCTTGTCTGTTTGTCATGGTGCAATTTGTACCCTTATTGGGTGGTATAAATAATGCCCTATTGCGTTGACGGATGGTGGTATTAATTGTACCTCTTTTCGTATGAGACATAAGGAATTGATCAATCGTTGGCCGTCGATATCCGTTTTCGCGGACGATATCGGTGTGCGCTATGAAGCGGCGAAGGCGATGCGTCGGCGCGGCAACATCCCGGCCCAATATTGGAAGCGTGCGGTTGATGCGGCGCGGCTTCGGGGCATTGACGGCGTCGAATATGAGCGTCTGGCCGAGCTTGTGTCCGTTGCAGGCGACATGTCCCGCCAGCAGGCGGAGGCGTCTTGATGGGGTGGTATTTCCTTGCTCTCGCCATCGCTCTGGCAAGCGAAATGGCTGAGTATTTCGGTGTCGACACGTCCACAGTGTGCCGTTGGGAGAACCTGGGCATACCCACGCGTGGCGCGACCGGGAAGACTTTGCAACGAGAGTGGACAGCTTGTCTTGCGCTCCGGGAGCGCGGAATGACGTTCTTGGGCGCGGAAACTACCAGTCGACGGTGTGCGATTTTCCCTCTCATTCGATTGGCGATTGCGCCTCTGAGTGAACTCAGAGGCTTGGCTGTGCTTGGCGGCGACAGTGCGTCGATAGCAGTTCCTAACGGGAAGCGCCGTGAATGCTTCCCCCGAAATCATTCTCACAACGAGGTGCTGTGATGGAGCGTTTGCTGACGCAGAAGGCTGTCGATGGCCTGCGCGAGGCTTCCCGCCGTTCTGTCGTGCAAGGCGGCGGTCCGGAGCGGTTTCAGTATGTCACGCGGGTGACGCAGGGGCAGCTTTCCAAGTGCTGGACGCATGACCCGAGCCGGAAAACCCAGCACGTGATGGCAATCGACGTGGCGGTGGAAGCCGACATGGAGGCCGGCGCGCCAGTGATTGTTGGCGAGATGGCGCGGCTGCAAGGGTATCGGCTTGTGCGCGATGACGGGGCTGACAGCGCCGGCGGCGGGCTTGGCATTGCCGATATCGGCGCGTTTCAGGACGCCTTTCATGCGCTGTCGCAGTCCATGATTCAGGCCGTTGCCGACGGCAAGGTCGATCCGCGCGAAGCGGCCGAAATCCTCGAAAAATACGCGAACTTCATGCGGGTTGCCCACGCTGTGGAGAGCAAGACGCATGGATGCGAAGGCGAGGTCTGAGATGACCATCGAAACGCAAAACACGCGAGACACCAGCCGCTGCCGGATCACTTCGGTGTGCGGCTTTTCCTTTTGCAGCCGCTGCGGCGGCAATGACTACGACGACAGGCCGTTTGCCTGCGTCGACCTGACAACGATGAAAGGTTCCGAAGCCATGGCGACACCAAAGACGAAAACGGCAACGACTGCGGCCAAGAAGGCGGAACCGCCACCGCAGATGCAGCGCGAGGACCGGCGCATAGTCGCCGACAAGATTGCCGATGTCTACGATGACACGGGATATATCGCGCCGTGGACGGATGAGCTTGTGGCGCAGGATCTGGGCGTGCCGCGCGCATGGATCGCAGAAATGCGCGATTTCATGTTCGGGCCTGCCAACGAAAATCCAGAGCTGGCCGCGAACCGGCGCCTGTTTTCGGAATGGTCTGCCGCCTATGAAAATCTCCGCTCTGATCTGGCTGCCCATGCGGAAATGAGCAAGCAGCTGCGCAACACTGCGCTCGATCTGCAGCGCCGTGCCGAAGAAATCGGCGTTCAGCAGAACCGGATCGTTCGGGAGTGCAAGCTGTGAGGGTGGTGAGGATTACCCGAATCCTGTGCCCGCATTGTGCGGGGCAGGGCTATCTGGCCGGTGACCGTCGCCGCTGCCCGGTTTGCTGCGGCAATGAGCGGATTTCGGCCGATGATGCCCGTGCCTATGCCATCGCGCAACGGCGCATGTCCGACGCCAATGGCGCGGGCGAATTGTCGTGGCCACAGAAGCGGAAATGCGCAGCGATTGCCGAGGGCATCTATGAGCTTCTGCAGGAACTGCCGCCCTGGCGGGAGCATCGGAGGGCGACGGGATGACCACACGCATGAGGGAGGCATTGCCATGAGCGAGATGCCATATGTCCGCTTTTACATGTCCGATTGGCTTTCTGCTACGCGGGGCATGAAGGCGGCCGAAATGGGTGTGTACTTCACGCTGCTGGCGCTGATGTATGAGCGCGGCGAGCCGCTGACCGAAAACCATGAGCGGCTGGCGCGGCAGTGCGGCTGCACGAAAAAGGTGTTTTCCCAATACCTCGATGTTTTCCTCGATGATGGGAAAATCATCCGCTCCGAGGGCGGTCTCTGGAACCGCCGCGTGGAAAAAGAATTTCAATTTCGCGAAAAAAGTTCGGAAGACAAAAAACAGGCCGCGAAAAAACGCTGGAAAAAAGGCAATAAAAACAATGAGGCGAGCATGCAGGTGCATAGCACTTGCAATGCAGCTGCAATGCTAAAGCCAGAAGCCAGAGTTAAGAAAGAAAGTGTTCCTAAAGGAACACAAAAGAAATCGCCCCGATCGGTTCTCTGCGATGTGCTGTCGCCGGAGGTTGCCGATGCCGTCATCGAACATCGCAAGGCGCTGCGAAAGCGGCTGACTGTGCATGCGGCTGAGCTGCTTTCCCGAAAATTTGCGCTGATGCCGGATCCAAACGCTGCGGCGGAAACCATGATCGGTCGCGGCTGGCAGGGGTTTGAGCCGGGCTGGATGCAGGAACGGCAGCAGGGCGCGCCTCGGGCATCGCCGGCAAAGCCCACACGCGGCGACGAAATCAGGGATCACAATCAACGCGCTCGGGACAGTTTGCGCAAACGGATGGGACAGGACGATGGCAGCGAAGATCGTAAAATTATCGACATCAGCCGGGGAGATTGGAAGGTTGCGCAAAGCTCTTGAGCCGGCAAACGAACGACAGTCCGATCTCATGCTCGATGCGCTGATGGACCGTGGATTTGCGATCCCCGACAGCGTCAACGCGGACAAAGCCGGGCAGTTTTATGCCGAGGCGATGCGGGGCAAGCCGATCGGTGCGCTGCGCCGGGTGTTCGAGAACCTGCGGCTCGGCCGCTATCCGAAATTCCAGTCGTTCCTGCCCAAGCCTGCCGAGCTTTCGGCGCTCGTCGATGCGGCGGCGAAGCATGACCGGGACCTGCTCCGGATCGAGCACGAGCAGGCCGAAGCGGCGAAAGAACGGGAGGCGGAACGGGCACGGCGGGAACTGACCCCGGAAGAACGCGAGCGCCGCCGTCGCAGGGCAAGAGCCGTGCGGGAGATGATCGGCACTGCGACCGAAACACGGAAGGTGGAGGAAAGCGAGGATGACTGAGGTTGAGAACCGTAAGGCCGTGCGTCGAGCTTTCCTAAAGTTTTATCGGCAGTGGCCGACCTTTGGGGACGACAGCGACGAACGGGCGTTTGCCGAATGGCAGGCGCTGTCGCCGGAAGAACGGCAAGCTGCCGATACGATGCTTTCGGGGTTTCTGGCGTTCGAAGCGATGAACGGTCGGGCGGTGAAGTTCGCTGCCAGCACCTATCTGCGGGAAAAGCGTTGGACGGCTGTGCCGGAGGGCTTGGAAGGCGCGGGCGGTTCGGTGATTGCTGCGACCTTCGGCAAGGCGTGGATGGCGGAACGCTTTGTCCGGCTTGGCGAACCATGCGCGCGGCTGCCGGCGCTGACGCGGTTTCAGGAACTGGAAATTGCCGAAGGGCGGGCAGACCGCAAGGCGCTGTGGCGCGAGCGGATGGCCAAGATGGGCTGGACGTCGGTCAATGCCATGAACGATCAGGCGATCCGCTTTCCCGGCAAGGGCATGCGGGTTTCTGGCGAGATCGCTCTGCTTGGGGCGGACTTCGAGGTAGTGCGGGTCGGCGGCGATCAGTGGGCGGCATGGGAAGCTGAGCATGCGGCGCGCGGCTGGCCGTGGCTGCCGGAGATGGGCCGGGTGGAATGGGTCTATTTCCCGGCTCTTGGGACTGGAACACCGGGCGAGGCGCTGGAGACATTCTTCGGCAAACTGGACAGGGCAAAACAGGTGGAGGCGGCTCAATGACGGAATACCGGAAGATCGGAACCTCGGTCGATCTGGCCTATGGCCTGAAATTCGAGGATCGGCTGCGGTTGATCCGTTTCTCCGGCCGGGCGGCTCTGGCCGAAAAGGCGGCGAAGGACGCGCCGTGGTATGTTCTGCAGGTGATGACCGGGCGGGAGCAGGCCGTTTGCGATGCGTTGACGGAATGCGGCGCCGAAGCGCTGTCACCTACGCGAAAAGGGCCGAAGCGGCGACGCCGGCACAAGGTTCTGCCGCCTCAGGATATCCCGCTGATGGCCGGCTACGTGCTGGTGAGGTTTGCCTTGTCGGAGGCGGCGGTCAGCTCGCTTTTAGGGTTCGAGCATGTACGCGGGATGCTCGGTGGGTGGCTCAGCCCGTTTGCGCTGGAAAACGACAGGGTGGTCAGGATCATGCAGAAGGCCGGCGATGGCCGGTTCGATTGGGAGCGGATCTCGAAGATCATGGTTGTTGCCGGGGAGCGCGTGCGCATCGGCGAGGGGATGTTTGGGGGGCTTGAGGCCGAAGTGGTCACGCCCAACAGCAAGGGCAAGGGCGACGTGGTTGTCGAGGTGGATATGTTCGGTCAGAAAACGCCAATGAATTTGCCTCTTGCAATTCTCGAAAAGTTATGAATTTTATAGAGGCATTGGTTGATTCGGTTCTCAGTGACCTTCGCTCTCGCGCCCGAAACCCGCCCTCACGATAGCCGATCGGCAGATGCGATTGAGGGCCAGTGCGTGAGCTATGTCTTTTCCAGCTATTTCAAATGATCGTCCCTTGGTAAGAGGGTCTCACAGGACTGTGTGATTTCCTTATTGCACCTTTTAGGTTACCTTTAAAAAAAAGGACGGGTGTGTTTCTTCCTGCAGAAGGCGGATCGTGAAAGCGGTCCGCCTTTGTGCGTTTAGGGCAGAGATCATTTTCTCAATACGCTATCTCTGGACGCTTTTCCTTTGAACCGCAATCTCAGAGATTTCATAGTTCGCAGAAGGAGCAAATTGATGTGCGCACAAAAAGAAACGACAGTGACCAAAATCGACCAACTTCTTTTGGCGATGGACCGTTTGTCTGCTGCTATTGAGAATCTACTCGCTGATGAGAGTGAGCGTCGCCTTGAAGCTCACGCCGGGAGCTTGCGGGGAGTTGCCGGTAGTGGAGATAATGTCTCCTGATACTTTACCGTGCAGCTCGAGTTCGGCCTCGTCGGCTCCCAAAACCGAGGTAACGCCTGGCACGCGAGAGTGGTGCGCAATGGAGAGTTTGGCGGATAGCACGTCTTCTTGAAGCGTGTAACTGCCGATATAGTACATCGTAGAATCGCCGCCCCAGATTTTTCCATCTTGGGCGTGTACAACGCCGAACCCAGCGTCAAGCGGGGTGTTGAATTCCGCTTTATAAAGTCCGTTTTTCATAGGTCTCTCCCTGTTGGGTTTTTTACTTATGAGGCCGGGAAGCGATGATTCGCGATGGGGTGTCAATCTGGTGGTTGTTAGCTCAAGAGTAGTCCATTCCCATGCTTTCCGCCCATATCGACATCGACCTGACGCGCTTTGAGGCAAAGCTGACGTCGGTGCAACGCCGTGAACTGCCGAAGGCGGAAGCGCTGGCGCTGAACTGGCTGGCCTATGACGGGATGCGGGCGGTGCGGGCAAAGATGAAAGTCGTGTTCGACCGGCCTACCGCGCGGGCCATTCGCGGGATCGTCTATGACAAGGCGAGCGAGAGCAATCGGGTTTCAGCGGTCGTTGTTGGTGGATCGGGGCGCAAGGGCGGACTTCCGGCGGCGGCCTATCTCGGCCCGGAAATCCATGGCGGCATGCGCCGGCACAAGTCGTTCGAGGAACAGCTGATCGGCCGGGGGCTGATGGGGCGCAATCAGGTCGCCGTGCCAGCAGACCGGACACCGCTCGACCGCTACGGCAACATGACGCAAGGGTTTTTGAACCGCGTGATGCGGGATCTGAGGATCGACTATCGCGGGGCTGGGGCGACGCGGGTTGCCAGCGGCTCGAAGCGGCGGAAGCGCCGGGCAAAGCCCAACCAGTTTTTCGTGCCGGAAGGACGGTCGGACCTGTTCCCGGGGGTCTGGTTTTCTGGACGTACGGAACGGGAATTCTATCCGGTGATCCTGTTCGTGCGGATGACGTCCTATTCGGAGCGGCTGAAGCTGAACGAGATTGTTGCCGATCTGGTGCGGCAGAAGAAGGACCGAACCTTCCGCCGGGCCTTCAAAAAGGTCTTCCCAAAGACCTGACCTCAAACACATTCAAAATTGCGACGGGTCCTTCCTGGGGCCCTTTGCCATGCGGGTATTTGGCACCGCGCGGGTTCGTCAGTCTGATCCCGAAACTCAAGCCTAAAGTCCAAGCCTAAATTAAAGTCAGGGACGTGTTTAGCCACCATGGAAACCATGCCGGACAGCATGAGCAAGGCCGAGTTTGCGGCCCTGATCTCGGTATCTGCGGGCCGGGTCTCGCAATATCTGAGCGCCGGCCAGATCCATGGCAGGGCGATCGAGGGCGAGGGGCGTTTTGCCCGCATCCGCCCTGATGTCGCCATCGGCCAGCTCGGTCTCACCATTGATCCCTCCCAAGGGTACGGCGCCAACGGAAAAGCCCCTACAGCGACAAGCAAGAAACAGGCTGATTTCCCGCGTGCCGAGCGCCGGGCGAGCGCGGCGGCGGAATTGCCGCTGCGCTCGCCTGCTAACGAGGAGGAAGAGGAAGACCTTGCCGAGCAGCTTGCCCGCGAGCGGCTGCAGCAACAGCGATACAAGACCGCCCAGATGGAGCGGCAGGAAAAGGCGGAAGCCGGGATCTATACCCGCACGGAAGATGTCCGCCGCGAGATCGGCCGGGCCTCGTCGGAAGCCTTCAAGGTGATGGAGCAGGGATTGCCGGATCTGGCAACGGCCGTGGCGGAAGCCTTCACCCTGCCGCAGCGCGATATCCAGAAGGTACTGGCGCGCAAGTGGCGGGATGTCCGGGTGAAGGCGGCGGAAGCGTTTCGCGAGGATCGCGACCAGACACCGGAGATGATCGAGGAAGAGGCGGGCGCCGAATGACCATGGTGTTCAATCCGGAGCGGCTGATGTTCGAGGCTCTGGCAAGCGCCTGCGAGCCGCCGCCACCGGTCGATTATCTTGGCTGGGCCAAGAGCAATATCGTGTTTTCCGAGCGCATCTCGGCGTTTCCGGGACCGTACCGGGAAGACATGTTCCCGTTCTTCTCCGAGATCCTGCGGGCGCTGTCGCCGGACGATCCCTGTTCTATCGTCACTCTTTCGAAGTCGGCGCAGGTTGGTGGGACGGTGCTGGCGAACATCTTCCTGCTTGGCACGCTCGATCTCGACCCCTGCGATTTCCTCTATGTCCATCCGACCGAGGAAAACGCCTCGCGCTGGTCGAAGACAAAGCTGATGCCGCTGCTGCGCGAAACGGTTTCCGTGCGGGCGCTGTTTCCCGAAGCCGGTCGTGATGGCGGCAATTCGATCCTGTACAAGGAACGGGTCGACGGGCGCGGCGCGGTGCAGGCCGCCGGCGCCAATTCGGCAGCCGGTCTTTCGATGATCTCGCCGCGCGCCCAGGTGCAGGATGACTTAGCCAAATGGGTCTATAACGAGGCGGGCGATCCGGAAAGCCAGGCCGACAGCCGCTCGAAGGCCTTCTTCAATCGCAAGGTCTTCAAGATCTCGACGCCGCTGATTGCGCCGGGATGTCGGATTACCGCCAATTATCTCGCCGGCACGCAGGAACGCTATCATGTGCCGTGCCCACATTGCCATGAGCTGCAGCCGCTCGAATGGGAGAACATGCGCGATCACATCGATCCGCAGCATCCCGAGCTGGCGCACTTCGTCTGTGTCCATTGCGGTTGCGAGATCCACGAGCATCATCGCCAGTGGATGGTCGATCCGGAAAACGGTGCAGAATGGGTGGCCAAATATCCGGAGCGGGCGCGGTATCACCGCTCGTTCCATGTCTGGGTGCCGTATTCGCCGCTGGAAAGCTGGGAGGCGATTGCCCGGGCATGGCTGAAGGTCCAGTCGGGCGGCGAGGATGACAAGGAAAAGGGCGCTGGCGCCGAGCAGGTGTTTTTCAACGATACGCTCGGGCTTGCCTATGAGGCCGACAACAAGGCGATTGCCTGGGAGGATTTGCGCGACCGGGCCGAGGAAACCGGCTTCCGACGCGGTGTTGTTCCGGGCGATATGCTGGCGCTGACGATCGGCATCGATGTCCAGGGCGATCGCGTCGAATGGTTGCTTCGCGGCTGGGGCCGCAACAAGACGAGTGCGGTCATCGATTACGGCGTGATCGATAGCCGGGCGGGCAGCCACCTGCCGGGCTATCGCGAGCATTCGGGCCATATCTCGGAACATCTGGTCATGGAGGCGCTTGACCGGCTGATTGCCAAACGCTGGCCGGATGAGAACGGGCGCTTGCGTGAGGTCGATCGGGTCGCGATCGACGGCAATGCCTATACCGAAGATGTCTGGTTCTGGGCCCGGCGCCATCCGCGTTCGAAGGTGATCATGGTGCGCGGTGATAATCGCGATGCCGCGCCGCTCCTCAGTCAGGTGCGCGAATACGACAAGCGCGGCCGGCCGAAGAAACAGAAATGGTCGACGCGGTTCTTCAACTTCAATGCTTCGGTGATGAAGATGGGGCTTTATCGGGATTTCCGGAAAGACGATCCCGAACAGCCGGGCTTCATCAGCTTTGCCATCGGTCTCGGGGACAATTTCTATCAGCAGGCCACATCCGAGGTCCGGATCAAGGAAAAGGACCGCAACGGTTATCCGCGCTGGGTTTGGAAACTGCCCGATGGGCAGCGCAACGAAGTGCTCGACATGCTCAATCAGTCACGCGCTGCGGCCATCCGGCTCAACGTGCCTTACTGGACGGATGAGGAATGGGATGCGCGGGCAGAAGAGCTTGCCCGGCAGGAACCGGAAGAACAGGGCGATCTTGAGGACCTGATCGGCAGCCTTGCTGTTGCGGTGAAGGCTGTCAGCGATGCGGGCAAGACGCCGGAACAAAAGCCGACTGCTTCACCGGACGCGCCCGTTTCCGACCGCGTTGCGGCGGCGATGCGCCGGGCCGAGCGGGCCGCGCAGCGCACCCGACCGGGATAACAAGAGGACAGATATCATGCCTTCGACAGACGAACGGCTGACGCTGGAAACCCGGCTCGGCGAGGCGAAGCTTGCGCTTCACCGGCTGGAGATCGGGCAGAGCGCGGTGACGCTTTCCTATGATGGCGAGAGCGTCACCTATTCCGGCGCCGATCGGTCATCGCTTCGCGCCTATATCCGCGACCTCGAAACAAAGCTCGGGCTTCGCCGGTCATCGCGGCCGCGCGGGCGGGGAGTGATCTTCGGATGACAGTGGAAATTCTCGGACCGGACAGCCGGCCGCTTGCCGCCGATGTGCGCAATGCCGCCCGCCTGCAGGCTGCCCGTAACCGGCAAATGGCAGCGTCCGTGTCGGGCGAGGCCGTGACACGGGCAGCCTATCAGGGTGCATCCTACGATCATCCAAGCTTTGCCGGCTGGAAGGCCGGCAACTATTCCGGCCAGTCGGCGCTCACCTTCTCGCGGTCGACACTGGTCGATCGGTTGAACGATGTGGCGCGCAATGACGGCTGGGGTGCCGCCGGCACGTCGCGGCTGGTCGACAACATCATCGGTGCGGGCTGGAAGCTTGCGGCCCGGCCGAACCACACGACGCTGAACCTCACCTTTGACCAGGCCGAGGCAATCGCCACGCAGATCGAGGGACTATGGCGGGACTATACGCAGGACGTCGACATGTGGTGCGACGCCGAGCGGACGAAGAACATGGCCGGCATTCTCGGCCTTGCCGCGCGCAATCGCTTCGGCCCGGAGGGCGAGAGCTTTGCCGTCATCGTCTGGCAGGAGGGTGCACCGCTGTTTTCCACGGCGGTGCATATGATCGATCCGGCCCGGTGTTCGAATCCGAAGGGCACGCTCGACAGCGAATATCTGCGCGACGGCGTGGCCATCGATGGTTACGGCGCACCGGTCGGCTATCACTTCCGCAAGAGCCATCCCGGCGATGTCTATGCCGGCAATACCAAACTCTGGTCCTGGGAATATGTCAGCCGGTCGACCGAATGGGGCCGTCCGGTTGTGGTTCATGCCTTCGATCCGAAACGGCCGGGCATGACGCGGGGGGCTTCCGACTGGGCGCCGATCATGCGTTCCATCAAGCAATCGACGGATTACGAGGATTTTGAAAGTCAGGCGGCGATGCTGAATGCGATCATGGCCGCCTTCATCGAAACCCCGTTCGATCCCGAAGAGATGATGGCAGCGCTCGATGCCGATGGCGGCGAGGGTGCGCTGGGCAGGATCTATGGCGAGATGTCGGAAGCCCAGAAGGCTTATTATGGCGCCGCACCGATCAGCTTGCCGGGTGTTCGTGTCAACACGTTGCTGCCCGGCGAGAAGGCCAATCTGACGAAACCGGAACACCCGAATGCGAACTTCGAGGTGTTCGTCAATGCAGCACTTCGCAAGGTCGCCTCTGCCGTGGGGCTGACCTATGAGCAACTGACCATGGACTGGAGCCAGGTGAACTATTCCTCGGCGCGTGCAGCGCTTCTGGAAATCTGGCGCGGGTTCACCGCCAAGAAAAGCAGTTTTGCCGCTCAGTTCATGGCACCGATCTATCGGGCCTGGCTGGAGGAAGTCTTTGACAAGGGTCTTATTGAATTGCCGGAAGGCGCTGTTTCGTTTGAGGAAAACCCTGCCGCATGGTGTCACGCCGACTGGATAGGTCCGGGCCGCGGCTGGATCGATCCGCTGAGAGAAGCGCAGGCTGCCGGTGAACGGCTTGATCGCAAGCTGACGACGCTGCAGCAAGAATCGGCCGAACAGGGCCGGGACTGGAAGATGGATGCCGACCAGCTTGCCCGCGAGGCCCGCTATTATCGAAACCTCGGCCTGAAACATCCGGCGGAAATGGAAACCGGCACGGCCGGCCATGATGGCGGGCCGCCATTGGATGAAACCGATCAGGACACGGAGATCGAGGAGGGCGTCAACGGACGGAGCAACACCGGACGCGGGGCGGGGCGTTCCGCCCGGCGCCATCCACTCGGTATCCCCGCAATCGGCAGGAAGGGCTGAAGCCATGAACTATCCCGAAATCGCCAGCCGCATGTTCAACACGCCGCTGATGCTGCAGCCTGCCAAGGCAGACACCATCGCCCGGGCTTTTGCTCCGCGTGTTCTCGGCCTGCCGGACGGGGATGCGGGCCAGATGGGACTGATCGGCGAGAAGATCAGAACCGATGTCGATGACTGGGGCGAGAGGACCTATCGCGGTGTTGAACGCCCGATGGATGGCATCGGTCTGATCGAGATCGAGGGCTCGCTGGTCAACAAGGGGCGCTGGATCGGCAAGTCCTGCGGCATGACCTCTTATGAGGGGATCGGCATTCTGGCCGATGACTGCCGCGCGGATGACAGCATCAAGGCTGTTGCGATCGAGGTTGACAGTTTTGGCGGCGAGGTCACCGGCGCCTTCGATTGTGCGGAGAAAATCTTCGAACTGTCGCAGGTCAAACCGACGATTGCGGTTTTGACGGATCACGCCTGTTCGGCCGGTTACCTTCTGGCCTCGGCGGCCCGTCAGATCGTTCTGCCCTCGACCGGTCTTTGCGGCTCGATCGGTGTTGTCTCGGTTCATGTCGATGTCAGCGGCTGGCTGAAGAAGGAGGGGCTGAACGTCACTATCCTGAAGGCCGGCGCGCACAAGGCCGATCTCAATCCTTATGAGGCCATCCCCGAGGATGTGCTGGCGCGTGAGCTTTCCGAGCTGGAAGAGCTGCGTGTCGAATTTGCAGAGACGGTTGCCCGGTTCCGTGCCGGGCGGCTTTCGAAAGAGCAGGCGCTTGCCACGGAAGCGGGCGTCTATCGCGGCGCAAAGGCGGTCTCGATCGGGCTTGCCGATGCCGTTGCGCGCCCCTCGCAGGTGCTTGCTGCCTTCGGGGCTGAACTGGGCCGTGCGGCCTGAAACGACCAACCAAAAGGAAATCGATATGTCGAATGTCACGCGCGGCCTGTCCGCAAGCGTGCTCGCCGCCACGCGCGGCGGCAGGGCCGGAAACCGGATGGAAGACGATCCGGAAAAGGAAAACCCGGAAGAAGAGCTCGAAAACGGGAAGAAGGACCCCGAGGCCGAGGCGGATGATCCCGATCCGGACGCCGAAGACGAGGGCGCCCCCGGTGATGATCCCGAGGGAGAAGACGAAAAACCTGTCTCGGCGACCGCTTCGGCTCGCGCCGATGAACGCTCCCGGATCCAGGCGATCCTGACGCATCCGAAGGCCTCGGCCAATGCCGAGCTTGCCGGGCATCTGGCGTTCTCGACCGCCTATTCGGCAAAAGAGGCGAGCGCGATCCTGAATGCCTCGAGCCCTTCGGCTTCAACGGGCGGCAATCGCCTTGCCGATCGCATGGCGGGCAAAACCCCGAAGCTCGGCGCCGGCGGTGCACCTTCTGCCGCTTCCGAACGTCAATCGCTGCTGGCAGCTGTCGGCGGCGCCATCAACGCGCGGCATGGCCGCCGCAACACCGGAGAGTGAGACCCATGGAAACGGCAAGCTTTGCCCCCAATGACCTGATCGTCGGCGACGTTCAGGTTGTCACCCGCACAGTCACTATCGCCAGCGGACAGGCCCTGAAGCGCGGCGCGGTGCTTGGCGAGATCACGGCGGACAGCAAGTACACGCTGTCGCTGGCCGCTTCGGATAACGGCTCGCAAGATCCCGACTGCGTTCTCGCCTTTGATGTCGATGCCTCGGGCGGCGACGTGGAAGCGCAGGCCTATTTTGGCGCGGCAGTTGACGCCGCAAAGCTCACCTTCGGCGCCGGTCATGATGCTGCAAGCGTCGAGCAGGCTTTCCGCCGCAAGGGGGCCGCACTCTTTGTGCGCAGGCTCGACTAAGCCAATCCGCCAAACCTGAAAAATACAGGAAATCAATGCCATGAGTGAACTTCTTCTGAATACGGCGGAACTGGTAACGGTTCTGCCGCCGCGCGACCGGCCGGAAGCCTTTCTGCGCAATCGCTATTTCCCAACCACGGTTCTCTCCGAACAGGAGGAAATCGTCTTTGACCGGATCCTGCCCGATCGCGAGCTCGCGCCGTTCGTCCATCCGGATGTGCCGGGCAAGGATGCGGCCAATCGCGGGTTTACCGCGACCAGCCTGAAGCCGGCCTATGTGAAGCCGCAGAACACGCTGCGGCCCTCCGGCAATCTGATCCGCATGCCCGGCGAACAGGCCGGCGGCGCGGTCTCGCCCGAACAGCGCTACGCCCAAAACATCGCCCAGATCCTCGATGACCAGGACATGCGTATCACCCGGCGCGAGGAACTGATGTGTTCGGAAGTCCTGCGCACCGGTCGGGTGATTGTCGAGGGCGAGAACTATCCGACCCAGACGGTCAACTACCAGCGCGCGCCCGAGCTCACCATTGCGCTTTCGGGGGCTGCCCGCTGGGGCGAGAGCGGCGTTGATCCTTATGACGATATCGAAAACTGGATCGATCTTCTGGCGATCACCGATGGCTTTACCGCCCGTGAGGTAACGCTCGGTCCGGGGGCGGCAACGCTGTTGAAGCGCTCCGAACGCTTCCAGAAGCTTCTCGACATTCGCCGGCAGGCGAGCGGCTCCATGGAGTTCGGTCCGGTGTCGACTGGCGCCGAGGGCAAGTATTCCGCCGTGCTCGGCCAGGTCGGCGAGACCACCTTCCTGCAGTATTCGCAGGGCTACACGGCAGGCGGTGTTAAAAGCAATTTCTGGCCCAGCTATGGCGTCGGCATTCTCGATCCGCAGGGGTTCATGGGCCACTTTGGCTATGGCGCCATTCTCGATGACCAGGCGCTCGTGCCGATGGAACGTTTCCCCGATATGTGGCGGGAGAAGAACCCCTCGCGCACCATCCTGCAGACGCAGGCAGCCCCGCTGCCGATCGCGCCGGAACCGAACGCCAGCCTGTTTGCGCTCGTTCGCTGATCACGGTCGGGCGGCGAAAGTCGCCCACCCAAACCAGACAATAATGGAGCAAAAACAATGGCAAATACACGCAAGTTCAATACGACAGTGAAGATAGGCGGCAAGACCTATGCGCCAGGCGAGGATGTGCCGGTCTCGAAGAACGGTCTGAGTGAAGCCGATGCTGAGAACCTCGATCAGGTGTTCGGCAAATGGCGCAAGGCGTCCGACACGACGATCGACAAGCGGATTGCCGCACTGACGGAAGAGCGGGACACACTCGCCGATCGCGTCGAGGCGCTGACCAAAGAACGCGATGCGCTGGCGGACAAGACCGATGGCAGCGAGGACGTCGCCGAACTGACCGAAAAGCTGAAGGCCGTCACCGAAGAACGCGATCAGCTTTCCGAGGACAATGCCACGTTGGCCGGTGAGTTGAAGAAACTGCAGGCCGACGAGGATGACGACAAGGCAAAGGACAAGACATGAGGATCGAACGGCCGGCGATCTTTGACGGCATGGGCGAGGCCTTCGCCGGCACGTTCGGCAATGTCGATTGCCTGTTCACCGTGGACGGAATCGCTCTCCCGGATCCGGTGCGCGGGATCCTCCGGCAGAAACGCGAGCTGGAGCTTGCCGATGCGTTCGGCCGGCAGGATGTCGAGGCCGTCACCCATGTGCTTTCGGTTCCTGCGACCGGGCTTGAAGACCTCGAAAGCGAGCGGGATACGGTCACCATTGGCGGCAAGGCCTACGGTATCCGCAATGTCACCGATGACGGCCGCGCCATGCTGAAAATCTGGCTGCGAGGCGATATCTGATGGCGCATCTCCGCACCCAAATCTTCGATGCGATCCTCGCCCGGCTATCCGCAATTCCGGAGTTTGCCGGTGACGGCAAGGTCAAGCGGGCGCGCACCAGCGCCATCCGCGAAAGCCTGCTTCCGGCGCTGACCGTCACCTGGGCAGAACATCAGGAAACGGCCGAACTTCGGCCCTGCGCGGGGCTGAATGGTGAGGATGGCTATGACCGGCGTTTGCCGATCGACGTTATTGTTCACTTCAAGGCCGAGGAACCGGATATCGAGTTCGACCGGATTGCCGTGCTGATCGAGACCACGCTCGGAGCAGCGATCAAACTCGATGGCCTGGTGATTGAGATGACGCTTTCGGAAAGCCGGGCCTTTGTTGATCGCGCCACCGGCATCGCGCTTGGTGCTGGGACGCTGACCTTTGTGGCGGAATACAAGACCCTCGCCGCCGATCCCGAAACGGCGGCGCACTGACTCACAGATGACATCCCGAAACGAACAAGGAAACATGATCATGGCACTTGGCCGCGAACTGATCATCAAGCGCAAGAATGACGCGACAGAGGAGTTTGATATCGTCTGCGTTGTCGAGCAGCGATCGCTCAACATCAACAATGAGGAAGTCGACACCACCAAACCGAATTGCAACAATCCGGGCGGTGTTCTGAAATATTCGTCCATCGGCGGCGTCCAGTCGGTTCGCTGGTCGGGTTCCGGAGCCTATGTCAGCTCGGCGACACAGGCTCTGGTGCTGAGCGATATTCTTGCGCAGGCCCGGGCAGAGTATCAGGTCACGGTACCCTCTGTCGGAACGTTCGAGGGGCTGATGACTATGCTGTCGGCGAACTTCCAGGGGGATAAAACAGGTGAGCTGACCTGTGATCTTTCCGGCGTCTTTGATGGGGACGTCGCCTTTGCGGCGGCTGCCTGATGAACGCATTCGCCAATGAACTGCGCGGCGAGGCGGCGATCACGATCGGCAGTGAAAGCTTTGTCGTCGCCGTCACCTTTGCCGGCCTGATGCGCCTGTCGCAGGCAATCGGCGCGCGTACCATGGACGAGATCTATCAGCGCCTGCTCGGCTTCGAGCCCTTTGCGGTTTCCTGCGCGATCCGCTGCCTTGCCGTCGCCGATAGCGATGAGGACATGGCCGCCATCGCCGCCCGGGTTCTGTCGGGCAAGAATATCTCGGCCGCCGACCAGGCTAACTGGCGCACCGGCATCGAACAGGCGCTGACCGCCCATATCGAGGCGGGCAATGCGCTGCGCGAAACATCGTCGCCTCTGGAAGACGTGGAGGCGGCCGTCACCGGAAAAAAGCCTCAGACAGCGTCCTGATTACCGATCACGTCAGGACGCTGTTCGAACTGGCGGTGGCTTCCGAGCGTCTCAGTTGGTCGCCAGCCACGTTCTGGGCTGCAACACCCTTAGAACTCTCCATGGCCATTGCCGGCGTAACGGGCAAGTCGTCGCAGGCTTCCCCTGTCAGCCGCACGCGGATCCGCGAGATCGTTTCCAGCCATGGCCCGCAAAAATCCATTCGTCAGAAGGCTGACAGCAGATGAGCAGACCGGATATTCCTGTCCGTATCGGTGCGGATGATCGTGAGTTCAAGACGGCGATGACCCGGATCCGGATGCAGGCGCGCACCGCGGCCAATGATACGGCCAGTTCGTTCATGTCGATCAAGAAGAAGGTCGGCGGGCTGGACGGTATATTCGGGGTATTGCGGGGCGGTCCGGCGGGGCTTGCCGCCTCCCTCGGGCTCGGGGTGATGGTCAGCGAAACCCAGAAGGCTGTCAACGCCGTGGCCGATCTAGGCAAGGCCGCCAAAACGGCCGGCGTTGATTTTGAAGTATTCCAGGAGCTGCGTTATGCGGCCGTCAAGAGCCGGATCGAGCTTAACGCCCTGACTGATGGCCTGAAGGAAATGCAGCTTCGGGCCGATGAATTCGTCAAGACTGGCGGTGGCAGTGCCGCTGAGTCCTTTCAGCGGCTTGGCGTGAATGCGCGCGATCTGACACGAATGCTGCGCGATCCTGCCGCAATGTTCGACACCTTGATCGGGAAGATCAGGCTCTTGGATCGGGCGGCACAGATCCGGGTTCTGGATGAAATCTTTGGTGGAACTGCTGCCGAACAGTTTTCGTCGTTAATGGATGAATCCGTCCAGAGCATCGCCGACGCCCGCCAGGAAGCCCGTGATATGGGCGCCGTCATGGACGACGAACTGCTGAGTAAGGCCAATGACATTAATGCGGCATGGGAAACGATGGCGCTGGTGATCGGCACCAATGTGAAAGGTGCGCTCGTCGATATTGCCAGTCTTATGGGCGACCTTTGGGTGAGCATCGATGAATTTACCGCCATCTTGATGAAAATCCCGCGCGAGATGGAGAATATCCGCGATGCCGGCGAGATGATGGGATCGCTGGCGAGTATGAGGCCTGGTGACAGTGATCTTGGCGTGGTGAAAGGCGGGCGTGTCAATCCGGGAGCGACACAGGAAGAAATCGACGCAAATAATGAAGAACTGCGCAAGCAGCTCGATGCTTCATCTGCCATCACGCAGGAGATCGATCGTCAGAATAGTCTGACCACGGAACAGCTTGCCCTTGAACGCGAAATTAATTCACTGCGCGGGCAATACGAGACGGCCGGTGCCTATTACACTGAAGATCTGCTGAAGCAGAAGGCGCAGGAGACTATTGATGCCAAGGCGGCGCGTAAAACATCGCGCCGGACCGGCGGTAAAGCCGGCGGTGGTTCTTCTGCTTCTACCGCGATTGATCGGGAGCGCGAGGCTGTCGAAAAACTCATTCAGGCGCTGCAGGACGAATTGCAGATGTCTGAAATGACTGCAGACCAGAAAAAGGTGTTCGAGAACCTGCGGCGCGCGGGAACCGCAGCGACCGATGCGGAAAAGGCCTCGATCCGGGAGCTGACGCTCGCAATCGAGGAACAGAAGGACAAGCAGGAGGCTGCGGCCGACACTGCCGATTTCTTCCGCGACACAGCGCGCGACAGCTTTATGGCGTTGGTACCGGCGATTGAGACGGGCAATGCCGCCCTCGATACACTGATCAACAAACTGATCGAGGCGGCAGCGCAGGCCGCGCTGTTCGGCGACGGGCCGCTTGGCGGTCTGTTCGGTGGCGGCCTGCTCAGTGGCTTTCTGCCGGCGCATGCCACGGGCACGAACTTCACCCAGGGAGGCGTGGCGCTGGTTGGCGAACGTGGCCCGGAGATCCTGAACTTGCCGCGCGGCGGCGAGATCATTCCCAACCACAGGCTTGGCTCGGTGAAGTCATCGTCGTCTGCAGGTTCAGTGATCAGCTCGGTCAACATCGGCGATATCAACGTATCGGTACCGGATGGCACTGACCCCAGGGACGCGGCAGCGATGGGCAGGGAATTCCGCAAACAGATCGATGCTGCTGTCGACAAGCGCCTTCAGGAAAACGCCCGGGCACGGGGCATGCTTGCAGGAGGGCCGTTCTGATGGCCGACAAGTTCGAACCGTCGGCATGCCCGGCAATCACGAGTACGAAATCGGTGGAGCTGCGTACGCTCGAGACCCGTTTCGGTGACGGATACAGCCAGCGCGGCGGTGACGGGCTCAACACAACGGGTGTGACATTCAACGCCATGTGGCCAGGCCTCACGCTGGAGGAAGCCGACCGGATCGAAGCGTTCTTCCTGTCACTGCGCGGTTTCCATGCGTTTGAATGGAAACTTCCACGCGACAGGGAGGCTAAACTCTATCGCTGCAAGTCCTGGACCCGAACCGGGGCTGGCGGCGCTCATGACACGATCAACGCGACGATTGAGAGGGTTTACGACCTATGACCCTGATTTCCGAAAACGCGCAGTCGCTTGCCGTTGGTGACATCATCCATCTTTATGAACTGGATGCCTCGGTGATCGGCGGCGGGATCTATCGCTTCACGTCATCGGCGTTTGAAGAGGCACCGGTGTCCTGCGGCGGTCATGTCTATGAACCGACCCCGATTGAAACAGACGGCTGGGAGATGTCCTCGCAGGGCACCATGCCACGCCCGACGCTGAAGGTGGCCAATGTCTCGGGTGTATTGTCTGCCGTCGTCAACGAATTCGGCGATCTGGTCGGGGCGACGTTTCGGCGTATCCGCACCTTTCGGCGGTTTCTGGATGGCATGGAAGATGCGGATCCCGATGCGCATTTCCCCATCGATGTCTATCGGATCGAGCAGAAGACCAACCAGAACCGCGTCTATATCGAATGGACGCTGGCAGCGGCGATGGATCAACAGGGGCGCAAGCTGCCTGGCCGGCAGGTCATCCAGAGTGCGTGCACCCATACCTACCGGCGTTTTAATCCTGAGACCGGCACGTTCGATTATTCGAAAGCAACATGCCCTTATGCGGGGTCAGCCTGTTTCGATGCGAAGGGCAATAGTGTGGCGCGGTCGGAGGACCGTTGCAGCAAGCTTTTGCAATCCGGCTGTGTGAAGCGTTTCGGCCATGGCGATCTGCCGACGCGGGCGTTTCCCGGTGTCGGGCGGGCCAATACCTGAGAAGGCAGCAATCATGTTTGACGATGATGTTGCGCGGGATGCCCGTGCGCATGCGCTCGAGGTCTGGCCGCAAGAAGCCTGCGGCGTGGTGTCCGGCGGACGTTACATCCGGGTGCCCAACATTGCCGGGGATCCGGAAAACAGCTTTGAAATGCCCGCCGAGACCTGGCTGAACTATCAACCGGAGGCGGTCATCCACAGCCACAATGCAAAGCTTCACCCGCATTGCCCTTCAAGGGCCGATATGGAAACCCAGATTGTTGCCGGCATTCCGTTCGGGATTGTCAGCTGTGACGGTGAGGTGACGACACCGGTCCTTTGGTGGGGCGATCATTGCCTTGACGCGCCGCTTCTGGGGCGGTCATTCGTGCCGGGTGTCTTTGACTGCTACGGGCTTGTGCGCAGCTGGTATTGGCAGGAACGCGATATCCGTCTGCCGGACTTTGCGCGCTCGAAAATCTGGTGGGAAGAGGGTGAAAACCTTCTGGCCGGTCATTTTGAAGAGGCGGGCTTTTGGCAGATCGATGCCGGTGAAGCCCGCCCCGGTGATGTGTTCTTCATGCAGCTTGTTTCAAAGGTGCCGTGTCATTCCGGCATCCTGCTGGAAAACGGTCTTTGCCTGCATCACCTCGACGGCCGGCTGTCACGGCGCGAGCCGATCGGGCCGTGGCTGAAGCGGGTTACGCATTGGCTACGGTATGGAAGTTCAGTCAACCAGCGATTTCACGACGCGCCAGATCGGCCAGAAATGCCGAGCGGGTCAGGCCATGAGACTTGGCATACTGATCCACGGCAGCCAGAAGGCCGGCATCCATGGTGATGTTGGCTTTCGTGGTCCGGCCGCTCAACTGAACCAAAGGAACGGCCAGAAGAAACCCGCCCTCGGCAAGGTCATGGGCGACTTCATCATCGGCGCGAACAGCATCGAGCGAACGTGTTTCCGGAAGTTCTTCCCCTTCCAGATGGAGCGCCAGTGCCTCACTGGCATTGGCCAGAAGATCGTCCATATCGTCGGCGGCTGAAAAGCAACCGGGAACATCGGGGAAGTGTACGCCAAAAGCGCTGTCACCTTCCTGATGAACAACTGCAATGTAGTAACGCATGGCGCTTTCCTTTCCTTACAGCCAACCGGCCTGTTTATAGATGTTCCGCACAGTGCCGATTGGCAAGTCCTTCTTGGGGTGAGGCACCGTAACGGTCTTGTCACCCTTTTTGAACTTGTGGTGGGAACCTGTGACTTTCACCAGTTCGAAGCCATCGTTTTCCAAGTGCTTAATGATCTTGCGGCTGTTGGTGTCCATCAATTCAATCCCTTTTATGCGTATATATATACGCCTAAATAGGATGACATGCAAGGTTTTGTGCGTATAAAAATACGCATTGTGTGAGCTATGAAAAGAACCATCCACCTTCACGGCGATCTCGCGCCGCCGTTCGCAACGACCTATCGCGGGCTGGACAAGATCATTGCCATGTCATTCCGGTATTCTGCTGGAAAATGGTCTTTGTTTGCATCACCTCGACGGCCGGCTGTCACGGCGTGAGCCGATCGGGCCGTGGTTGAGAAGAATTCCCCATTGCGTTCGCCACCTCGGATAGGTTCTCGAGTTCAGATATCGTCTCAAGTTGATCTCTAAGCTCACCGAAGGCCATATGAAGATCGTAACTGGTTTGCGCATGCATCCAGAATTCAGCGCTCGTGCGAAAGTATTTTGCCAGCTTGAGCGCAAGTTCCGCTGTAACCGGGCCGTTCTCGTTTACAAGCCGATCAATAACTTCAAAAGGAACTTTTAGGGTGCTGGCGAGCTGTCCCGGATAGATGTCAAGCGGGACAAGATATTCTTCGCGAAGGATTTCCCCCGGATGAACCGCAGGCAACGTGCTGTCCATAGTCTTCCTCCCTCAACCATTGCGGAAATCGATCAGAGAGTTAAGTTCGTCAGTCGTTTCGTAATACCTCGAAGGTAAAATGAAACCCGACGGAGTCAATCAACCTAAACGAGAAGGGTGTAAGATGATGCTTCGTTCAATCCATCTCGTAGACGCTTGGGCGTGAGCTCGAGCCGCCCTATCAGCTGATTTCTACTATGCAGAAGGTCGGTGTTCGAGCAGATATCGCACGGCCAGTCCGACATGGCGGGGAATGGGTCTGTCTTTGGCGTAATAGGCGACCTGCCGCCGGGATAGCTCCAGCGCGCGCGCCATGCCGTCCAGCGTCTGGTCCAACTGCTCCATGGCGTTGCGGAAATCGTCATTGCTGAACTCTGCCGGCGGCAGGGCTTCCAGCCACATGGCGGAAAAGTCGAGCTCGTCATTCCACTCGATGGCATTGCGGTATTCATTGATCCGGAAAGATCGGAACAGCGCATCGTCCTTGCGTAATGGCTTGTAGAAACGTCGGCTTTCCAGGGCCGGAGCAAGATCAACCGTTTTTTCCACGCCATTGTCAAAGCGGACAAACAGTTTGCGTCCTTCGCGCGGCTCGACGGTTGTGAGACGGGGAAGTCTGCGGCCGACCGAGACGATATCGTCTTCACGGATTGAGGCGGTTCCACTCATTGATGAGTTGCTCCCTGTTTTTCTCAGCCCATTCGAGACAGCTCTCAGGCTCTTCCTGTCCATGCTTGCACCGTCAATATAGTGCATGGTGTGCATTATTCAATGGTTGAACTTCATCGAACCGAGGTTACTTCATGCTTCGAACCATCCACCTTCACGGCGATCTCGCGCGGAAATTTGCCCCGGTCTATCGCCTCGACGTTTCCAGCGCGGGCGAGGCGGGTGAGGCACTGGCCGCTGTCGCGCCGGGGTTTCGGGACTATGTCACCGACCGGAACTTTCGTGTCCTGCGTGGCGATCCGGATAGCGGCATGGCGCTTGGACCGGATGAGCTCGGCTTTCAGCTGGGCAATGCGGATCTGCATATCGTGCCGGTGGTGGCTGGCGCCGGCAATCGCGGGCTCGGCAAGGTCATTGCCGGTGTGTTCCTGATCGGGGCGGCGTTCTTCATGCCTGCCTCGCTGACAGGGGTGGGCGTTCTCGGCACAACGGTCGGCGGCGCGATGAAGGGGCTGGGCATTGCCATGGCAATGGGCGGCCTCGGACAGATGCTGTCGCCGGCTCCGAAGATGGCCGGGAATGCGGAAGACCAATCGTCTTACCTGATTAACGGCGGTGCCAATGTGACCACGGAAGGCGGTCCCGTACCGCTTGTCTATGGCCAAAAATTCCGGGTCTCGCCGGTGCTGATTGCCGCCGGGCTTTCGACCGAGGACGTGGCACTCTGATCTATCGGAAATACATCATGCAACATATGCGAATTTCCGGCCAGGGCGGCGGGAAGGGCGGCAAAGGCGGTGGCTCGGGCGGTTATAACGAGGCCCCGAACACACTGCGCTCGAAACAGACCATGCGGCTTTTGTTCCTGGTCAGCGAGGGCGTGACCGGCGGGCTGAAGGATGGCGCAAAGTCGATCTATTTCGATGACGTGCCGGTGCAAAACAGCGACGACACCTTCAACTTCGAAGGCGGTTCGTTCGAGACCCGTAACGGCTTTCCCGATCAGGCAGCCCTGTCCGGGTTTCCGGCTGTCGAGAACGAGCAGGGCGTCGGCGTCGAGATCAAACAGGATCTGTCGGCAACGCGGGCGATCACCAATCTGTCGGCGACGGCCGTGCGTGTCTCCATTCAGGTGCCGCAGCTGATCTATACCGATCCCGACAACGGCAATGTCAAAGAGAATTCGGTCGATATTGCTATCGATCGGCGCACTGAGAATGGCACATGGCAAGAGGCGCGCACCGATACGATCTCGGGCAAATGCACCTCGCCGTATGTGCGGGCCTACCGGATCCCACTGGACGGGGCAGGGCCGTGGTATATCCGCGTGCGCCGGCTTTCCGAGGATGCCAACGGCACCACGTCGAACAACCAGACCTACTGGTCATCCTATACGGTTATCGAAGACTACCGGCTGACCTATCCCGACAGCGCCATTCTCGGCGTTACGCTGGATGCGGCCGAATTCGGCGGCAGCGCGATCCCGACCGTCTCGGTGGATTGGTCCGGTATCGAAATCGCCGTGCCATCGAACTACGACCCGGAAACGCGGTCCTATGCCGGTGTCTGGGATGGCACCTTCAAACGCGCTGTTTCTGATAATCCGGCATGGATCTTCTATGACCTCGTGGTCAATGACCGCTATGGCCTCGGGCAATATGTCGATGTCGGTCAGGTGTCGAAATGGGCGCTTTACGAGATTGCGCAATATTGCGACCAGCCGGTCGATAATGGCTTTGGCGGGCAGGAACCGCGCTACACCTTCAATGGGGCAATCACATCGCGCGATGAGGCGATCAATGTCCTGACAGCCTTTGCCGGTGTGTTCCGGGGCATGGTCTATTGGGGCACCGGTGCGGTGACAGCCGTCTGCGACAAGCCGGCCGATCCGGTCAAGCTGGTATCGCAGGCCAATGTGGTTGACGGCACATTCAGTTATCAGGGATCGGCACTTTCGGCACGGCACACACAGGTGCTGGTCCGCTGGTTCGATCCGGAGAACAACTACAAGCCGGCGATCGAAGTGGTCGAGGATCCGGATGCGGTCGCGCGCTATGGATCGCGGCAGACAGAGATCCAGGCCATCGGCTGTTGCTCGCGCGGGCAGGCGCATCGCTATGGCGCATGGCTGCTGGATACGGAACAGAATTCGACCGAAGTGGTGACCTACCGGGCCGGGCTGGATCATGCCGACGTTGCGCCCGGTGACATCGTGCTGGTGGCCGATCCGTCCTATGCCGGCGTGCGCTATGGCGGGCGGATCAAATCGGTCTCCGATGATCTGATGACGGTCACGGTCGATGCGCCGGTGACGCTGAATGATGGCGAAACCTACACGCTGACGGCCGTCATGCCGGATGGTTCGCTGGCTGACAGGGCGGTTACGACCGGGGCAGGGGAACATGATGTTCTGGCACTGGCGGAAGCCCTGCCGGATAAGCCCGTCGCCGGTGCGATGTGGATCCTGACCGGCTCGGAAGCGGCACCACGTCCATTCCGGGTTCTGTCGATCACGGAAAACGACAAGCACCAGTTCGATGTCTCGGCGCTGATCTATGACGAAACCAAATGGGATCGCGTCGAGAAAGGACTGCAGCTCGAACCGCCATCCTTCTCGACCTATCCGACCGGGCCGCTTCTGGCGCCGTCACATATCAATGTTGCGGAATATCTCTATCTGGCCGGTGGCGTTTCCGTGCGCGGGGCCGTCACCATCGGCTGGTCCGCGCCGGATGATACACGGGCCACGCTCTATGAGGTCGAATACCGCGAGCAGGGCGGGATCTGGCTGCCGGTCGGTTCAACGACCAGTGTCTCGATCGACCTGCAGGACCTCGACCCCGGCAACTACGACTTCCGGGTTCGCTCGGTGTTCACCGCGCTGAACCAGCGGTCGAAATGGACAACGCTGGAAGCCGTTTATCTGTCCAGCGTGCTGTCGCCGCCGGGCAATGTCGAACGCTTTGCCATTGCCGTCCTCGGCGACATCGCAACCCTGACATGGGCACCGGTTGAGGCGCTGAACCTGTCGCATTACGTGATCCGCTATTCGCCGGAACAAAGCGGCGTTTCGTGGCGCTCGTCCGGGGCCCAGCTCGGCCATGTCGATGCAACAAGCGTGCAGATCCCGACGCGGCCGGGAACCTACCTGATCAAGGCGGTCACCCGGCAGGGGATCGAAAGTCCGTCTGCAACGGTGATCACGACCACGGTCGGGGCAACGCCAATGAATGCGGTCGAGCGGTTTGTCGAGCAACCGGACTGGACCGGGACGTTTGAACGCTGCAGGGCCGGTGAACCGGGCCTGCGGCTTGCGGAGAGGCAAGAGGGCGATCTTTATCCCTCCGGCACCTATGTCTCTGCCCGCACGATCGATCTTGGGGCGGTCTACACATCACGCGTGACGTCGATCCTGTCGGTCTATGGTCAGGACATCGACAATACGCTGGTCAAATGGCCGGTGCTGAGCCGGCTCGATGCCATGGTGGGGGCCGATGCGTCGAAGTGGAATGCCGTCATGGAAATGCGGACCACGGATGACGATCCGGAGGCGACCGATGCGACATGGTCCGACTGGCGGGAAGCGGCGACCGGCGATGTCTCGGCCAGGGCCTATCAGATGCGGCTGTTGCTCAGCAGCCTCGACAGCAACATCACGCCAGTGGTCGCACGGGCCGAACTGACGGTCGATATGCCGGACAGGATCCTGAGCGGCAACAATATCCCGGTCACGGCGGAAGGCCGGCATATCGGCTTCAACCCGCCCTATCACGGGCTGACGGGGCTTTCTGTCTCCGCACAGGGGCTTCGCTTCGGTGACTATTACGAGCTCACCGGCAAGGGCGAGGCCGGTTTCGACATCATCTTCAAGGATCAGTCCGGCACACCGGTCGAGCGCTCGTTCGACTATGTGGCGGTTGGCTACGGAAAGGTTCATGCATGACGCAATATCAAAACGTGACGATCGACCCGACCGTCACCAACGGTTCGCAGCTGGCGTCCAATATCAACAGCTGGCGGGAGGCAACGCTCTCCCTGCACAGCGGCGTCGCGCGCCCGGCCTATGCCACAGCAGGCACGATGTGGATCAGCACGGCGTCGACACCGTGGAAGCTCTATGTCTTCGACGGCGTGAATGATGCCCCGCTGGGCGAGATCGATCCGGCAGGACATGCGTTCGTATCGGCCGGCGGAACGGACTTCACCAATGACCTGATGACGGCGGCCGATTCCGCCGCGGCGCGTGACAAGCTCGGGGCACAGAAAAAGATTGGTTACGAGCCGGTCGACAAGGCCGGCGATACGGCAACCGGCACGATTGAAAGCCGCATGGCGCTAGGCGATCCGGAAACCGGCGTCCGGTCAATCGGCAATCGCGTTGTTCTGGAAGGACGCGGCGATGTCGACGGCGACAATTATCGTGGTTGGCTGGAGGTTGAGGAAGAGGTTGGCGTCGGTGCGCGCATGAAGATTGTTCTGATTGGCGATGACGGCCGGAAGGAATTCCTTTTTGACCAGTCCGGCCGTCTCGAAACTCCTGGTCCATTGGTACTTCCGGCTGCCCCGACAGCAGACTTGCATGCTGCGACCAAGAAATATGTAGATGATGCTGAAGCGGCGGCGGTTGAAACAGGTCTTGGCGTGGGCCAGACATGGCAGGAGATGAAAGATGAACGCACGCCTGGGACAGTATATCAGAATACGGGCGACAAGCCGATCATGGTCTACATCTTTGGGAGTAGTACCGGATATGCATATGCATCTGTATCATCGGACGGTGTTACCTATGAGGCAATTGGCGGAGGACTTTCTTCTGAAAACGGTAAGCGCGCTTATTTCATCGTTCCGGTCGGTCACTACTATCGCGCAGGCGCTGTAAATTCATGGCTGGAGCTGCGTTGATGGAAAAAGGATTTTATCACCCAACACGCGGCTACTGGCAGACAACAAATGAGCCTTCCGACCATATCAGGGCTGCCTATCCCGATGACACAATCGAGGTGCCGGTCAAACCGGGAGAAGACTTCGAACTGATCGATGGTGCATGGGTCGCAATATCTCCGGTGTTGCATATTTTGCAGGCGCGCAAGATCGAGTTCATTGAACTGCTTCTCACAGATCGACTTGCTGCCGGATATCCTCATGCATCCGGCCTTCATGTGGCGCTTGATCAGTCCAGTCGTGCGGACATGTCTGCCATGGCCGCGACCGCGCTTGCAGTCATATCGGGCTCGGCCAATTGGCCAGAAAGCTACAGAACCGGCTGGATCACCATTGAAAACAGCCGCATTCCGCTTGAAACGGCGGCCGATGGGCTGGCGCTGGCAGCTGCCGTTGGCGATCACTATGCAGCACTGCGCCAGCATGCGCGCGACCTGAAAGACACGGTGTTGGCCGCAGACGACGCGGCCGCGCTCGAAGCGGTCGACATTGAAACCGACTGGCCGGTCTGACCGACACTAAAACTCCATAAGGACAATCGAACATGGAAATCACCACGGTATCCAGCCGGGGGCGCGCTTTCGTGCGCCTTCATGAAGGCAATCCGCTGACGGCCTATCGCGATCCGACCGGCACGCCGACGATCGGAACCGGCTTCACCATGAATTCTGCCTATTGCAGACGCGAATTCGCAAAGCTCGGCATTACAAAACTCATTCCCGGCAAGACGAAAATCACGGCCGAGCAGTCCGACCGGATCCTGCGCACGGTCATCGACAACGGCTATGGCAAAGAGGTTGTTGCCAACTCGCCGTCCGATCGAACGCAATACCAGATGGATGCGGCGACCTCGGCCGCTTTCAATCTCGGTGGCCGCATTGTCAGCAAGTGGCGCTTCGGGAAGCTCTGGCGCGCCGGCAGGCTGAAGGCGGCGGCCGACTATCTTGCCAGCCACTACAACACCTCCAAGGGCAAACGTCTGCCCGGCCTTGTCCGCCGGCGCAAGGAAGAGGCGCTGCTGTTTGAACAGGGCATCTACACCGGCGTCGACGCCGTTGTGAGCGCACCGGAAGGCGTGCCGCGACAGGCAACCAACACAGCACCGGAAACGGGCGATCCGGTGGTGCGCGATGTGCAGGAAATGCTGAAGAAACGAGGCTTTGACCCCGGCACGATTGACGGCTGGTTCGGCGAGAACACCCGCAAGGCTGTTCTGTCCTACCAGATGGCCCACCCGCACCTGGTCAATGACGGCATTATCGGCCCGGCCACCATCGCCCAGCTTCGCCGCGATGTGGCGGCGCTGAAGGATGCGGCACAGAAATCCGGTGCATCGGCCGCCGCCTCCGGTGCAATCGCATGGGCTTCCGGCCTGCCGATCGGCTGGATCGTCACCGGTGTCGTCATCATCGCCATTGGCTGGTTTGCCTGGCGCTACCGCGATGTGATCGCACGCCGGATCAACACACTGACGGGCCATGAGGTGGAGGTATGATCCCGACCTTCATCAAATGGCTGCTCAAGCTTGGCGCGGGCGGCATTGTCGAACGCGCCATCACCCTCATCGACAAGCGGGCCAAACTTGAAAATGATCGTGAGAAAATCCGGGCCGAACTGACGGCGGAATATCTGCGGCAGGTGGTCGAGGAAACCCGCATCATGGCGGATTACAACAAGGCCAAGCTGTCGTTTCCGCTCTTCTGGGTTCTGGTGTTCGCCGTCGCCGGCCCGCTGATCCTTTGGGAAATCGCTGTCGTCATCGACAGCATCCCGTATCTCAGGGGCATATTCGGGGATCAGCAGGTTTTTGACCTGCCGACCGGTGCATTGCAGGACGCCTATGCGGCCATGGTCAAGTGGGTGTTTTATATCGGCTCGGGCGTCGCCGGCTTCAAAGCAGTTATCAAATAAACGGGGCAGGGCATGACGGTCGATCTCGCGCGTCATCTGGGAGAGGTTCAGGGCAAGCTCGATGCCCTGATCCGCAAGGTGGACGAAAACGGCAGCGGCAACGAAGAAATCCACGACCGGCTCAACACGGTCGAGCACCAGAACGAACGCCTGCTCGAGCAGAACGAGATCCTGTCACAGCGGATCGGTGAAACCGAGGAGTTCGTCGCCGAATATCAGAAGATCAAGCAGATCGGCCGGGGTTATATCCTCGGCGCCGCCATGGCCGGGACCGGGTTCGGCGTTTGGCTTTCCGATGGGCTGATGCAGGTGCTGAAGGCGCTGAAGGGCGGCTAGTAATCTCTCTGGTCTTTTGCCACTCGCTTGGTCAGATAATCCGAGTAGTCGACGATAAATCGTCTGCTTAGGCCTCAAGAGGCTTCAGACGTTTGAGGGCCTGTAAGCATCCAAAGCTTATTACCCCGCTCCGGCTATTCACACTCGGCTCAGATGAAAGTTGCGCTAGACTTGTCGTGGAGCGGTCAATCTTGTACCTCTTTCGAGGCAGTGAAGTTGCTGAAGCGTTGGCGGATTGTGAGGTGCGAGTGTTCCGGACTTCTTTATTCCTTCTGATCGCCTTCGCAGGCATGTATTCATCGGAGACTCGAGCAGGCGGCAAAAATGTAGAGACATGGCGGGAACTCTGGACGCGCTGCCGCTTGGCGGTCGAGCAGAGCGAGAGTTTGAACGTGCAAGGGCTTCATGATCTCGGGCAATCCACCAGGCGCATTCCGCCCCTTATCGTTAAAGGTTACGCCTATCCGTTGATCCCTGGCTATGAGATATTTCTGCATAAATGGCAGCAACCCGGTTCATCCTTCGTGGTGGTAGTAGAGGAATATCCAGGATCGCGGTTGTCCTGTGCCGTCCAACTCGCTTCCGCTGCATCAGCCATAACCCCGAACGAAGAGGCCCTCTTTGCATCAGCGTTCCTACAGGAACGACAAACATTGGTTGCAGCTGGGACTCACGAAGAAAAAGAGCTCGATCCCATCTTTTCAACTAACCTAGGAATGGGGCCTATTGGCCGCAACGAAAATGGTTGCAGTGTCGTATCTGGTCTTCAAATTGAGACTGGGGCGGGACTAGATTCATTTTTCTCATCTTTTAGCGCTGAGCGGTCAGGCTGCCTTATGAAGTAGTGACCAAGACTGTCTGTCAATGGCGCGTGCCATGAAGGACACGAACGTTCGAGTGGGCGCTGGAGGCGGTTTGCGATCAAGAAAACTATTTGATTGTCGAGTTCCGGAACGAAACGGTCCACAGCCCGCCCCATGCAGCTGTAGCTAAGAACTCATAGCGCAAGAAAACTCTTCGCATTTTTACAAATTGAAAAAGCCGGTGAAGCGAACACTTCACCGGTTTTTCCTCTACTCGGATCCCGGGCGGCCTGCAGCCTGCCAAGGTTGCAAACGACGAGTCAGTCGCCAAACTTCGTCCCGGATGATAAGCATCAAGAATCCTCACCGCACCCGGTTGCCTGCGCGGGCGACGCGCTGTGGCCGACTCAGAAATATCCCCCAATGCGAGCACGATCTCGGTACGGCCCGTGTCGCCACCGGCCGCCGATCTTGGCGGCAAGAAACGGCTCGCCAAGCGCATTTCCTAGGCCGTAACCCATAAACGGGTTCACCTCGCCGGAGTGACTTGATTCAATGGCCTCTGGAAAGGAGACCATTGATGCACCGACGTTTTGACCTGACGGATCTCGAGTGGGCGGTGATCGCGCCGACAACTATCTCGCCGCAGCAAACTATTCTCAGCTCGACTTTTGCTCAGGAGTTACGAGCCTACGGCCTATGCGCCGCGATGGCTGGACCGGATTCGGCGTGTGGCTCTCCGATGGGTTGATGCAAGTGCCGAAGGCGTTGAAGAGCGGGTGATGCCTTCAGCGAAACGGTTTCTCTTTACTCCATAAGATGCGTGTTTTGTTGATTAGGCGCCCTTACATCCCTTCTTATGCATGGCGGCTTCCATCGCATTTATCTTGCCTTTGGCGTTGGAAATTTCACCTTCTTTGTCGCCACCGCTAAGGCTGCTAAGTGGAACGCCAACCAAGAATACGCCAAAAGCATCGCCGTTTGCGGCGTCATTTTGTTGTTTTGAAAGCGCCGAGAGGTTGCTTTTTTCATTTGCAAGTTGTTGCCTCAAGGATGAGCAGCTATCGCCTGTATAAGCCTGCATAGGTATCGTTGTAGCAGTGATGGCGTCCGGGCGACGGGCGCATCCAGAAAGTGCAACAGCGGCAACGCATACCGCCAAAAAAATCGATTTCATGACTTCCCCAATAAATTATTGCATGCGATCCCCCTGACCGCTGCCAAGATGCATATTTTGCATCCACGCTCATTAAGTGCAATATAATTTAAAGAAATTGGTTCTGATTACCTCCAAGGCCATTCATCGGATGCCATAAGCGCCATCACAGTATATATGTTCAGACGTTCAGACCGGTGAGGTGAACACGTCACCAGCCTTTCTCCGGCGATGCAGTATAGGCAGGGTCAAGAGAGCCGAGACCGCACCGATTGCTCCGAATTCAAGGATCGGAGACCGCATCGGTGGAGGATTGTTCCACATAAGGGACACCGGAATCGTGGATACAGCCCCAGTCAGAAGCGCGACACCCACGCGTTGCCACAGGGCCGCGATCCGCGGCAGGCACCACCCCAGGATGGCCCCGGTTGCCAGCGCCGGCAGGAACCCGATCAGGTAGGATCCGGCCGGAACCACGAAGAACGCCAGGTATAGGGTAAGCGGGTCTTCCGGTGGCCAAGTCACATCCCGGAAGCCCCGGCTGACGACGAAAACAATACCAATTCCGATAGCATAGATGATTGGGACCAGCGGTGGCGCGATCACCCCGGTCCATAACGCCTTCCCGAGAACGGTTTTCCACGACGGAGCGCCATGTGCGCCTTGTGTTTCTCTCGACACGGTCATCTCCTCGCTCGTGGCATCATGCCGCCATGCCGCGGAAAATCCGCTTAACGCGGCTGTCTGCAAACCAGGGACCATATCTTCACGCTTATGGGCGTGGTCTGTGTGCAAACGCCAAGCGGGTCCGGGCAGATGTCGGCCTTTCGACTTTAGTTTTCGAACGGTCTCTTTGTCCTGCCCCGCCGCCGTTCCGGCGCCGCGCGGCAGCTCTGGGTCCAAATGAGCAAGAAAAATATTAGGGCAATTGGTATCTTGAGTAAATAAGTACAACGAGACCAATGGTCAGGCTTCAAGATTGGTACATCTCAAATCGCAATGGAGGCCGGGAGCACGCCTACGGTTTCAAACTTGAAGCCCTGCACAATGCCGGACAGGCCCTCATCAGGAAAGCTGCCTGTCAGGAAAGACGAAGGAAGACTAAAAGGTGCTTGAGGTGGGTATAGAGGGTGTGTGTGGTGGGTCGTCCGTTGATGCATCTTTCCATTGAAGGCAACGCTAGACCAACTAGACGCGGAGTTACCCTCTATTCTAGGGGCTTCACGATTTCCCGCCAGCCTCTTTATCTCACTCATTTGCAGGCATCCATTCCCAGCTATCGTATTTGTCTCCCCGCTGCCGGATATGGGAGTATCGCTTCAAGGACACCCATGAGCGGTGGCCGGAGACTGCCGCAGCATGTGGGATGTTATAGCCGGTCTCAAAAAGCCGGCTAATGCCTTCGTGACGCAGATCATGAAAGTGCAGGTCTTCGATGCCGAGCAGCCGGCAGGCCCTTGTGAAATTGGCGCTGATGGATTCCGGCGAGTAGGGAAATATCCGTTCAGCTTTTTGCGGGGCGCGCTTGATGACAGCTAAAGCCGGCGCGGGCAGGTCGCACCAGTTGTCGTTGCCTATCTTCTGTCCCGGATTCTTCATATCCCGCACAAGAACCCGACTGTTCTGCTCGTCCAGGTCCGCCCATGAAATGCGGCAGATTTCATCCTGTCTGCGCGTCGAAAAAAGCGCGAAAAGAATGATTTCGTCCATCGGCATGGATTGTGGTGCCTGAGCGCTGCGTCGCCGAAAGAATGCCAAGAGGTCTCCCAACTCTTCGAGTGTCGGCCGTCGATCGCGCTGTCGACTTTTCGAGGTCATCCCCAGCCGCTTGGCAACGATCACACCGTCCTGCATAGCCTGTTTATCAAGCGGGTAGCCCCACGCGGGGCGTGCGATAGCAAAGACCGAAGAAAGGTGAGAGAGATAGTTCGCTACGGTTTGCGGTTTCTTGTCAATAGAGAGTTCACGCGCGAGCGCGACAATATGCGCGCTGGTGATCTCTTCGCAGGAAAGATCGGCTATATCGAAACTTTTCAGAGTGCGAAGGACCTGTGTCTTGGTCCTTCCCATGGGGGCGGCATTTTCCCTAATGTACTGGTCGATTACGTCCGCGAGCGTTACATTTCCGTGTTTCGCGCGCTCAAGCCCGCCGGGCTCGAACAGATCGCCTTCGCGCTTGTTCATCCATGCAACGGCAAGCTTCTTACGATCAAAGGTCTGGCTCTCGCTGTGGACTGTTTTGCCTTTGCGGGTTATGCGGATCTGCGCCGTATAGACGATGAGGCCGGATTTTTTCTTTTTTCGTGCTGTTATCGTGCCCATATTGCTCAAGCTTTTTTTCGGATTGCTTAAAATTAGCAATAGCATCCAAAAAATGGTCTGAAAAGGCTACAAATAGGATAAAAATCCTAGGACTGAATGAGTGATAACGTGAAAAATAGTAATGAAATCAATGTTGAGCTAGGAAGACGCTTCGCCATTGCACCGATGATCGATTGGACGGATCGGCATTGCCGGTATTTTCATCGGCAGTTGGTGAGAGGCGGGCAGGTTTATACCGAGATGATCGTGGCGGATGCTGTGTTGCGTGGGGATCGGGGGCGTCTGCTGGGGTTTGATGACTGTGAACATCCGATGGTTTTGCAACTTGGCGGTTCTGACCCGGAGAGGCTTGCTGAGGCGGCGCGGATCGGTGCGGATTTCGGTTATGACGAGATTGGTTTGAATGTCGGCTGCCCCTCCGATCGCGTTCAGTCCGGAACATTTGGGGCTTGTCTGATGCAGACGCCCGAGATCGTGGAAAAAGCGGTTTTGGCGATGAAGGCCGCAGTGGATGTGCCGGTTTCGGTCAAATGCCGGATCGGGGTCGATGATCAGGATCCTGAAACCGTGCTGCCGGATTTTGTTGCGCGCATGGCCGACGCCGGGGCGGATGCGGTGTGGATCCACGCGCGCAAGGCCTGGCTCAAGGGGTTGAGCCCGAAAGAAAACCGGACAATTCCACCGCTTGACTATGGGCTGGTTCACCGCATGAAAGTGGAGTTTCCGGATCTCTTCATTGGTGTGAATGGCGGGATCACCACGCTGGACGAAGCCGAGGCACAGCTGGCCCATGTCGATGGCGTGATGCTGGGTCGTGCCGCTTACCAGACCCCGCGCATCTTGGCCGAGGTCGATCACCGTCTTTTCGGGCAGCCGGAAAAGACGGTGGACCTTGAGGCACTGTGCCGGACCATGATGGATTATGCCGAAAGGCAGATGGGGCAGGGTGTCCGATTGTCCCAGATCACCCGCCATATGATCGGGCTTTTCAGTGGGTATGCAGGCGCGCGACGTTATCGCCAGATTCTATCAACCGAGGCGCCGAAGCAGGGGGCAGGGCCTGAGGTTATCGCCGCCGCCTTCGCGGCGGTGGAATATGATGCCGAAACAGTCTGAGGCTTCGGCATCCATTTGTTTCAGCGCTTGAGCGCCGTGCGGATCGCTTCGATCGCGTCGTCTGCCTTGTTGCCGTCCGGACCGCCGGCCTGAGCCATGTCCGGCCGGCCGCCACCGCCCTTGCCGCCAAGCGCAGCCGAGGCCTCGCGTACGAGATCGACCGCGGAGACGGTGTCGGTCAGATCGGCTGTGAGCGAAACCACAACACTGGCCTTGTTGTCTTCGGCGATGCTGATGAACACGACGACGGTGCGTTCCCTGTCTTTCTTGGCACTGTCGGCAAGCCCCTTCAGCTCCTTTGCGGCCACGCCGGAAAGAACCTTGGCGGCAAGCGAAATGTCGCCGATCATCTCCGCTTCATCGGAGGAGCCAGGGCCGCCAAGTGCGATCTGCTTGCGCGCCTCGGCCAGTTCACGTTCCAGCCGACGTCGCTCCTCGGCAAGGGCCGAAACGCGGTTTGCCACTTCGTCGGGCTGCACCTTTAGGGCGGCGGCGAGTGCCTTGACCTTGTCATCCTGCTGGGTGAGGTAATGGCGCGCATCGATACCTGTCAGCGCCTCGATACGGCGGACGCCAGCGCCGACGGCGCTTTCGCCGACAATGCGGATCAGGCCGATCTCGCCGGTGGCGCGGACATGGGTGCCGCCGCACAGCTCAAGCGAATAGGTCTTGCCCGCCTTGTCGCCGGTCGTTGCGGTGCCCATGGAGACAACGCGCACCTCATCGCCGTATTTCTCGCCGAACAGCGCCATTGCGCCTTCGGCAATGGCATCGTCCACGCCCATCAGGCGGGTCGAGACGGGCGCATTCTGCAGCACGATTTCGTTGGCCATGTCTTCGACGACGGCAAGTTCTTCCGCTGTCATCGGCTTGGGGTGCGAAATGTCGAAACGCAGTCGCTCGGGCGCCACCAGTGAGCCCTTCTGGGCGACATGGGGGCCGAGCTTCTGGCGCAGCGCTTCATGGATCAGATGGGTCGCCGAGTGATTGGCGCGCAGGCGCGCGCGGCGCGCATGATCCACTTCAAGGCTGACCGGCTCGCCCAGCGCGAGATCGCCGTTCTCGACTTCGCAAAAATGAATGAACAGCCCATTGGCCTTTTTCTGGGTGTCGGTCACCCGAAGCCGGGCGCGATCGGTTGAAATCGTACCGGTGTCTCCCATCTGGCCGCCGGATTCACCGTAGAACGGCGTCTGGTTGACAACGACAGCAACGCTATCGCCGGCAGACGCCTTTTCCGCAGTGGCGCCGTCCTTGACCAGCGCCAGCACCACGCCTTCGGCCTTTTCCGTCTCGTAACCGAGGAACTCGGTGGCTTCGTGCTTGTCGCCAAGCTCGAACCAGATGGTTTCGGTGGCTGTATCGCCCGAACCGGCCCAGTGCGCGCGGGCTTCGGCACGCTGACGGTGCATAGCGTCCTGAAAGCCGGACAAGTCGACATGAATGCCGCGCGCACGCAGGGCATCCTGGGTCAGGTCAAGCGGAAAGCCATAGGTGTCGTAGAGCTTGAAGGCGGTCTCGCCGTCGAGACTTTCACCCTTGGAGAGATTGCGCGTGGCATCCTCAAGCAGTGTCAGGCCGCGATCGAGGGTTTTGCGGAAGCGCGACTCTTCAAGCTGAAGCGTTTCCGAAATCAAGGATTCTGCACGCTGCAATTCGGGATAGGCGCGACCCATCTCACCGACCAACGTCGGCAGCAGCCGATAGATGATCGGCTCTCTGGCGCCGAGCAGTTCGGCATGGCGCATGGCGCGACGCATGATCCGGCGCAGCACATAGCCGCGGCCCTCATTCGACGGTAGCACGCCATCGGCAATCAGGAAGGCGGATGAGCGCAGGTGATCGGCAATCACACGGTGGCTGGCCCGCCGCTCGCCCTCGGCTTTTACGCCCGTCAGTTCTTCGGATGCACCGATCAGCTTCTGGAACAGATCGATGTCGTAATTGTCGTGCTTGCCCTGGAGGACGGCGGCAACCCGCTCAAGACCCATGCCGGTATCGATCGAGGGGCGCGGAAGGTCTTCGCGCCGCTCTGGCGTAAGCTGCTCATACTGCATGAAAACGAGATTCCAGATCTCGATGAAGCGGTCGCCATCTTCTTCCGGCGATCCGGGCGGGCCGCCCCAGATCTGATCGCCATGGTCAAAGAAGATTTCCGAGCACGGTCCGCAAGGACCTGTATCGCCCATCGACCAGAAATTGTCCGACGTCGGGATACGGATGATGCGATCTTCGGGCAGGCCGGCAATCTTGCGCCAGAGATCGAAGGCCTCGTCATCTTCATGATAGACGGTCGCGAGAAGCTTGTCCTTCGGCAGGCCGAATTCCTTTGTGATCAGTTCCCAGGCCAGCGAGATGGCCTGTTCCTTGAAATAGTCACCGAAGGAAAAATTGCCCATCATCTCGAAGAATGTGTGATGGCGGGCCGTGTAGCCGACATTGTCGAGGTCGTTGTGCTTGCCGCCGGCGCGCACGCATTTCTGCGCGGTCGTCGCCGTCGAATAGGGACGGCTTTCAAGACCGGTGAACACGTTCTTGAACGGCACCATGCCCGCATTGGTGAACATCAGGGTCGGGTCGTTATGCGGCACAAGCGGGCTGGACGGGACGACCTCATGCCCGTTCCGCTTGAAGAAGTCGAGAAAGGTCGACCGGATTTCATTCACGCCACTCATGCTATGCCACGCCCCTTACGTATATCGGTGTTGTCTGCCGAGACTTTCACGGCTTTTAGCGACAGGCGTCGCCACTGTCCAGACAAGACAAAACAGCGGCTCCGTAAAGCCGCTGCTGATTTCATGTATCAAACGTTCCGGTCATCTGCCGTGAGGCCGGTCGGTCCGATCAATCGTCGTCGGTTCCGGTTGTCGGGCTTTCCTCTTCGGCATCCAGAAGACCTTCGGACAACAGACCGGCATTCTGGCGCAAGGCCAGCTCGATCTCTTCGGCAATTGCGGCATTTTCTCTCAGGAACGTTTTGGCATTCTCACGGCCCTGACCGAGCCGCTGACTGTTATAGGAGAACCAGGACCCGGATTTTTCCACAATGCCGGCCTTGACGCCGAGATCGATCAGCTCGCCCATCTTGGAAACGCCTTCGCCATACATGATGTCGAACTCGACCTGTTTGAAGGGCGGCGCCATCTTGTTCTTGACGACCTTGACGCGGGTCTGGTTGCCGACCACCTCGTCGCGGTCCTTGACTGCGCCGATGCGGCGGATGTCGAGGCGGACGGAGGCGTAGAACTTCAGCGCATTGCCGCCTGTCGTGGTTTCGGGCGAACCGAACATGACGCCGATCTTCATACGGATCTGGTTGATGAAGATGACCATGCAGTTGGAGCGCGAGATCGACGCCGTCAGCTTGCGCAGCGCCTGGCTCATCAGGCGGGCCTGAGAGCCGGGAAGGCTGTCGCCCATCTCACCTTCGATTTCAGCGCGCGGGGTGAGGGCGGCAACGGAGTCGACCACGATCACGTCAAGCGCACCGGAGCGCACCAGCGTGTCGGCGATTTCAAGCGCCTGTTCACCGGTATCCGGCTGCGAGATCAGAAGGTCGTGCAGGTCAACGCCAAGCTTGCGGGCATAGACCGGATCAAGCGCATGTTCGGCATCGATAAAGCCGCAGGTGCCACCACCCTTTTGCGCTTCGGCAATGGTTTGCAGCGCAAGTGTGGTCTTGCCGGAGCTTTCCGGCCCGTAGATTTCAATGATGCGGCCACGCGGCAGGCCGCCGATGCCAAGGGCGATGTCGAGGCCCAGCGAGCCGGTCGAAACGGTTTCGATCTCGACGATGCTGTCCTGAGCGCCGAGCTTCATGATCGAGCCCTTGCCGAACGAACGTTCGATCTGGGAAAGTGCTGCTTCCAGCGCTTTGCTCTTGTTCACTGCCTTTTCCTCAACGAGTTTGAGTGAATTCTGTGCCATCGACTTTATCCCTTGTTTCGCCCGCCGCCTAGGTGAGGCTGTGATTTCCCTATCCGTACTCTATTTGTTCTCCTGTTTCAAGTCTTCTTCTGTCGCTGTTTTTAAATTACTTTTCCATCCGTGTTCTTTTTACGTTCCTCTCTTGCAGAGAGATGTGGATCACGTGTCGTCCGGGTGCGCTGCCGCGGTGTCGCCGGTGGCGCCGATGATTGCGGCTGCGGCGTCGAGATCGGTGCAATAGGTCACCCGGTTTTCGTCGATGTGATTGGCGGTCAGGATCGCCTTGACCCTGGGGTCGACGCCGCTCAGCAGAACCCTGACATTGCGGGCGTGGGCGCGCCGGATCGTGCTTTCCAGCACATTGGCGGCCGACGAATCGATGTAGGAGACGTCCGACAGGTCCAGCACGAAATTCTTCGCGCTGTCGGCGATGCGGTCAAGCACGGAGCCGACAGTGGAGGCTGCGCCGAAGAAGAAGGCGCCGGAAATGCGATAGACGATGGTGTCGGGATCGGTGTTGACGATCGGGTGTTCGGTCTTGGCGTTATAGTCGTCATAGGGGCTGACGGCGACATCCCGGCCCATGCGATCGATGAACAGGACGGCGCCGAGTGCAAATCCGGCGACAATGCCTTCGGTGAGGTCGCGGAAGACCACCAGCAGCAGCGTGACGGTCAGGATCACCGCATCGCCGCGCGAACTTCTGAACAGGGCGCGGATTGCCGGTTTTTCGACCATGCTCCAGGCCACCACCGCCAGAACGCCGGCAAGCGCTGCCAGCGGAATGAAACGGGCGAGCGGGGCCGCCACCAGCATGAACACCAGCAGGAATGCAGCATGCAGCATGCCGGAAAACGGGCTTGTCGCGCCTGCGCGGACATTGGTGGCCGTGCGGGCGATCGTGCCGGTCACGCAGATGCCGCCGAAGAACCCGGAGGCGATGTTGGCCACGCCCTGGCCGATCAGTTCCATGTTGGAGCGATGGCGGCGGCCGGTCATGCCGTCGGCGACAACGGCAGACAGCAGCGATTCGATGGAGCCCAGCAGCGCAAAGGCGAAGGCATCCGGCAGAACCGAGATCACCTTTTCGACCGACAGGGTCGGCACTGACGGAGACTGAAGGCCACGCGGCAGACCGCCGAACTGGCTGCCGATGGTTTCCACCGGCAGATGCAGCAGGGTGGCGGCAAGCGTGGCGACGGCAACGGCAATCAGCATGCCGGGCCAGCCGGGCCGCAGTTTTCGAAGGGCGATGATCAGGGCAATCGTGCCGACGGCGATGGCCAGTGCGGCAAAATTGGTGGTGCCGACGAATTGCGAAAGATAGGCGACCTTGTCGGCAAATGGCCCCGGTTCCTTGCCCGGCAGGTCAAGCCCGAGGATTGCCGAAAGCTGGCTGGCAAAGATGATGATGGCGATGCCCGCCGTAAAGCCGACCGTCACGGGGTAGGGGATGAAGCGGATATAGGCCCCCAGCCTGAGATAGCCGGCGGCGATCATGATCAGCCCGGAAATGATCACCGCCAGCATCAGCCCGTCAATGCCGTGGCGCTCCGCGGAGGCTGCCACCAGAACAATGAACGCGCCCGCCGGCCCGCCGATCTGATGGCGACTGCCGCCGAAAAGCGAAACGAAGAAACCGCCGATGATCGCGGCGTAGAGCCCACGATCGGGCGAAACGCCGGAGGCGATCGCAATTGCCATGGAAAGCGGCAGGGCGACGATGGCGACGGTCAGTCCGGAAATGGTATCGGCCTTCAGCCGGGACAGGCCATAGCCTTCCTTGAGAACGCTGACGGTTTTGGGAACGAGACGGGTAGGCATGGCTTTGCGACCTTGCACGGGGGAGGGAGAATGGAATCCTGTCTAACAAATCTGTTGCTTCTGGCAAGGGTAGCGTAACGTTTTTCGGTACGCGGGCAATTCCGCAAGATTTGTCAAACCGGTTGGTGCTTCAACGACAGGGCCAAATGAAAATGGAAAGAGATCATGAACAGTGAACCGGATTTTCAGACCTATCAGCAACGCCTGATGCGGGTGAGCGCCTATATCCATAACCATCTGGACGACGAACTCGATTTTGCCGGGCTTGCGGAAGTCGCCTGTCTTTCGCCATGGCACTGGCATCGCATCTATCGCGGCGTTTATGGCGAAACCATTGCTGCGACGGTGCGGCGGCTTCGGCTTCACCGCGCGGCAGGCGAACTCGTCAATTCCGATGCGTCCGTCGAGGCGATTGCAAAACGCGCGGGCGTATCCAGCGTCCAGGCGTTCACACGGGTTTTCAGAAGCACCTACGGCATTACTCCGGCGCGCTACAGAAGCGAGGGCCGGCACAGGATGTTCGATCAGCCGGTCATGCAATGGGAGAGCGATATGTATGACGTCGAACTGCGCACGATGAATGAACGCAGACTTGCAGGCCTGCCGCATCGCGGCTCCTATATGGAGATCGACAAGGCCTTCGGGCCTGCCGCCGGTCTGATGGCTGCCGGCGGGGCATTCGGGCCGGAAACCGAAATGATCGGCGTCTATTACGACGATCCGGGCATAACGGAGGAGGCGGCGCTGAATTCCTTTGCCGCGCTCACCCTGCCGGATGACGCCGACGTGCCTGCGGGGCTTGAAAGCCGCAAGCTGGCCGGTGGCCGCTATGCGGTGCTGACCCATACGGGCCCTTATGCCGAACTGCACAAGGCCTATAACTGGTTTTACGGAAGCTGGCTGCCGGCGGCAGGTCTTGAGCCCGCAGACGCTCCGCCCTGTGAAATCTACCACAATAATCCGCGCGACACGCCGCCTGCCGCGCTTGTCACCGAGATTTGTGTACCGCTGAAGACGTGAGGCGCGCGCGGTCCTATTTCTCGCCGCCGAGCTTCAGCGCGGTCACGGCCTCGCCGCTGTCGGCGATGTAGTCGCCGGCATCCTTCTGGCGCTGGAGAAGGAGGATGAACAGGAAGTCGGTCAGCATCAGCTGGGCATCGCGGGCGGTGATGGCGGAGGAGCGCACGCGTTCCTCGTCGGCAATGGTGTAGAGCGCGATGCCGGCGCCGCGGGCGACCGGGTTTTGCTGCGGGCCGGTAATCGAAACCACGGCCGCACCGCGCTTGCGGGCCAGTTCGGCAATGCGCACGGTTTCGATGCTGGTGCCGGAATGGGAGAGCGCAAACAGCACATCGCCGGATTTCGAGGCGGAAACATTGGCCATCTGCACATGGCTGTCGGCATCGTGCAGCGCATAGCGTCCGAGCTTCTGCAGCTTCAGGCAGAAATCGCGCGCCACCAGCGAGGAGGCGCCGACGCCTGCCACGTGGATACGTCCCGCCGCATCGATCAGGTCGAGCGCGCGGGCGATCTCGCGCTCGTCATTGGCGGCAACCGTCTGCTGCATGGCGTGCATCTTGCTCGAAAGCATTTTCTGCGCCACCGTCGACGGACTGTCGCCCAGTTCGATCGTGCTGTGCAGCGCGCCGGGCGGGCGCCATTCGCGGGCGCGGGCCTTGCTGACGGCGAGTTTCATCTCCTGATAGCCGGCAAAACCGAATTTCTGGGCGAATTTCACCACGCTGGACTGGCTGCGGCCGGTTTCTTCGGCAAGGCGGGCAGAGGAAAGCCGCAGCACCTCGTCGGGATGTTCCAGAATGAAGCGGCCGATCTGCCGGTCCGCCGGCGCAAGGCTTTCAAGCTGCGCTTCGATCACGTTGAGAACGGACACGGTTTTCCTCTCGCCTGGGTCGCATCGGGTGGAATAATAAATTCCTCAACTCTGGAATACAATGGAATGATTGCGAAAGTGTAACGGGTTTCCCTGTGTTGCCGAAGCCCCTGACGGATGGCAGGGAAGCCCGTTGTCGATATGGAATAAATTATTCTGAATTGAATTTGACAAATGGAATTTACGATTATAGCGTTCCCAAAAGGTCGTCGTGACAACAACAAGAAAACAAACACGGCCTGTCATAACGGGGAATGCACTTCATGAATTTGCTGGCTGGCGAGCTTCAGAAACTGGTGTCCGAGGGGCGCAATCCGCGCACGCTCGATCTCGACCTGCTGTCAACGCGTGAAATCATCGAAAAGATCAATGCCGAGGACGGCGAGACGGCCATCGCGGTCGGGCGGGAGGCTGACGCAATTGCGCGCGCCGTTGACCGCATCGTCGACGCCTTCAACGCCGGCGGCAGGCTCGTCTATATCGGTGCGGGCACCAGCGGGCGGCTCGGGGTGCTCGATGCGTCCGAATGCCCGCCGACCTTTTCCGTGCCGCCGGGCATGGTCGTCGGTCTGATCGCGGGCGGCGAGAGGGCGCTGACCACGGCCGTCGAGGGGGCGGAGGATGATCCGGTGCTGGGCGCGCGGGATCTCGAAGCGATAGACCTGACGGCGAAGGATGTGGTCGTCGGCATCGCCGTCAGCGGGCGCACGCCCTATGTCATCGGCGCGCTTGAATATGCGCGGGACAAAGGGGCAGCCACCGTTGCGCTTTCCTGTAACCCGGCATCCGCCATTGCCGCGATTTCCGACATTTCGATTGCCCCCGTCGTTGGCCCGGAAGTGCTTGCCGGGTCCACCCGGCTGAAATCCGGCACGGCGCAGAAGCTGGTGCTCAACATGCTGAGCACGGCCAGCATGATCCGCATCGGCAAGGTCTATCAGAACCTGATGGTCGATGTGACGGTGTCGAATGCCAAGCTCTATGCACGCGCCGTGCGCATTGTCATGGAAGCCTCCGGGGTTTCGGATGAAACCGCCGAACATTTGCTGAAAAAGACCGGCAACGACGTCAAGCTCGCCATTTTGATGGCGCTGACGGACATGGACATGCAGGACGGCCGCGACCTCCTCACGGAAACAGGCGGCTTCCTGCGCAAGGCGATCAATCAGAAGACGGCGCCAAGCCGCAACAGCTGAAGTCTCTCCGGTGCCGGCGAAGGCCGCATCGGCAACACGCAATAATCTCGAGGGATATGATCATGGGTAGACGCCGTTTCAAAAATCTGGTTTCCGCGGTTGCCGTTGCCGCCGTACTCGGCATGGCAGGGGCGGCCGTTCCGGTATCCGCTGCAACGCTCAACATGGCCTGGTCGCAGGATGCGACCGGTCTCGACCCGCACAAGCAGACCGCCTTTGCCTCGCTGCGCCTCCTGGAACTCGTCTATGAGCCGCTGGTGCGCACCGATGGCGAACTCAACATTGCGCCGGCCATCGCATCGTCCTGGGAATTTTCCGAGGATGGCAAGACGCTGACGTTCAAGCTCAACCCGGATGCGAAATTCTCCAATGGTGACAAGGTGATGCCGGCGGATGTGAAAGCATCTTTCGAGCGCATTCTGAATGAGGAAACGGGGGCTGCCGCGCGTGCCAACTTCCTCTCCATCAAAAGCATTGACACGCCGGATGACGAAACCGTGGTCTTCAACCTGTCGCAGCCGGATGTGCCGCTTCTGACGGCGATGTCGTCGATCAATGCCGCAATCCTGCCGGCAAGCCTGATCGAGGCGGGGACCAGCGGCACGGAAACACTCGGCTCGGGACCTTTCGTTCTGGAGAGCTGGGAACCCAATTCACGCGAAGTGCTCACCGCCAATGAGAACTGGGCGGGCGGCGACGTCAGCCTCGACGGCATCAATATTTCCGTGCTGCCCGATGAAACCGCGATCCTTGCCGCACTGCGCACCAGTCAGGTGGATTTCGCGCTGATCAACGATCCGCTGGTCGCGACCCTGGTGCCGAACAATCCCGGCCTGACGCTGGATCGTGAACCGGTGCTGAACTATCACGTTCTGCAGCTCAACGCCGAAGAAGGCGCGATGAAGGAAGAAAAGGTGCGCCAGGCAATCTCCTGCGCCATCGATCGTCAGGATGTGCTGGATGCAGCGCTTCTGGGCGAGGGCAAGGTGACCGGGCCGCTGACCATGCCGGCCTATGCCACCGATCCGTCCGAACTTTTCTGCTATACGCCGGATCTCGAAAAGGCCAAGGCGCTGATGGCCGAAGCCGGCTATGAGGACGGCTTTTCCGCCAAAATCATGGCGGCAACCGGCGAGCCGCCGACAGCGGCATCCGAAGCGCAGGTGATCCAGTCGCAGCTTGCCGAAATCGGCATCGATCTCGAAATCGAGATGATGGAGCTGAACGTCTATATCGACCGCTGGCTGAAGGGTGATTTCGACATGGCGGTTGCGCTGAATGGTGGCCGCACCGACCCCTACACCATGTATAACCGCTACTGGACCAAGGACGGCAATCTGGCCCATGTCGCCCATTACGGCGACGACACGCTGGACAGCCTGATGCAGGAAGGCCGCGTCGAGACCGATCCGGCAAAGCGCAAGGACATCTTCGCCGAATTCTCCAAACACATCACCGAGGTTTCGCCGTGGATCTGGCTTTACACCGGTTACAGCTACACGGCGGCAAACGACAAGGTGAGCGGTTTCGAGGCCAACCCGACGGGCTCGCTCTTCGGCCTTTCCGCCGTCACCGTCAGCGAATAAGCGGGCAGAAAAGAAGCAAGAGGCGCATACCCCATGAACTATCTGACCCGGCGACTGGTGACCTTTCCTGTGGTCATGCTCGGGGTATCCGTCCTCGTTTTCGTCTCGATCAGGCTGGTTCCCGGCGATGCCATCACGGCGATGCTGGGAACCGAGGCCGGCCTTCTGACACCGGCCCAACGCGCATCGCTTGAAGCCTATTTCGGCATGGACCAGAGCTGGTTCGGGCAATACTGGCACTGGCTTGGCGGTGTGCTGCACGGCGATCTCGGCATTTCGGTCACCTATGGCCGCCCGGTGATGGAGGTGATCCTGCGGGTCTTTCCGCTGACGCTGGAACTGGCGCTGCTCTCCATGGTCGTCGCGCTGGCCGTCGGCCTTCCCGCCGGCATCTACGCCGCCACCCATGCCGAAAAGCCCTCCGATCTGATCGTCCGTATCGTCGCCATGGTCGGCCAGTCGACCCCGAATTTCGTGGTCGCGCTGCTGGCGATCTACGCGCTTTCCGTCGGGTTCGGCGTTCTGCCCGCCATGGGCACGTTTACGCCGCTCTGGGACAATCCGCTGAAAAACCTCGCGCAGATGATCCTGCCGGCGTTGACGCTGGGCTTCGCCTTCGCCGCCGCCGTCACCCGCATTGCCCGCTCGGCCATGCTCGATATTCTCTCCGACGATTATGTCCGCACCGCCCGCGCCAAGGGCGTGCCGGCCCGTTCGGTGATCTGGCATCATGCGCTGCCGAATGCGCTGATCCCGGTGGTCACCGTCTCGGGCGTCGAGTTCGGCTATCTGCTCGGCGGTGCGGTTATCGTCGAGCAGGTCTTTGCGCTGCCGGGCCTTGGCCGCACCGTGCTGGAAGCGATCCTGCAGCGTGACTACGCGCTGGTGCAGGGCAGCGTGCTGTTCATCGCCTTCAATTTCATGATCGTGAATCTGCTGGTCGATCTCGCCTATGCCGCGCTCGACCCGCGTATCCGGCTGGGAGGCAAGTAATGCATCTGCTGCGCTTAATCTTCGCCCATCCAAGCGGCCGCATCGGCGGCACCATCGTCGCGCTCTATATTATCATCGCCGTCCTCGGCCTTGTCGGGCTGACCCCGCACGACCCGCTGATGCAATTCCGCATCGACCGCCTGCACGCCCCGAACGCCACCTACTGGATGGGCACCGATCTTCTCGGACGCGATGTCGCTAGCCGGCTGATGATCGGCATTGCGCAATCCTTCATCGTCTCCTTTGCCTCGGTCGCACTGGCAACCGTCGCCGGCATCGTGCTGGGGCTGGCGGCCGCCTGGTTCGGCAGCTACTGGGACGGCACGATCATGCGGCTGATGGATGTGCTGTTGGCCTTTCCGGCAATCCTGCTGGCGCTTTTGATCATCACCATTGCCGGCCCCGGCACATGGACAAGCGTGATGGCGATTGCCTTTGTCTATACGCCGATCTTCACCCGCGTGGTGCGTGGCCCGGCGCTGTCGCTGAAAACCCGCGAATTCGTCGATGCCGCCCGCACCTTCGGTTCCTCGCGCCGCTATATCCTGTCGCGTCACATGCTGCTCAATCTGGTAGCGCCTCTGACCGTGCAGGTGACGCTGGCGCTCGCCTGGGCGCTGTTGACGGAGGCCGGGCTTTCCTTCCTCGGCCTCGGCACCCAGCCGCCGAAAGCCTCCCTCGGGCTGATGCTGAGCGAAGCGCGCAACCTGATGGAAATGGCGCCCTGGTTGCTGGTGTTTCCCGCCTTTGCGATCATGATCGGCATTCTCGGCTTCAACCTTCTGGGCGATGCGCTGCGCGACATTCTTGACCCGCGTTCGAGGAGGGCGGTCGCATGAGCCATCTTCTGACCGTTTCCAACCTCCATGTGGGTTTCGGCAAGGACCCGGCCAAAAACGAAGTCGTCCACGGCATCGATTTCACGCTCGATCCCGGCGAGACGCTGGCCATCGTCGGCGAAAGCGGTTCCGGCAAATCCGTCACCGCGCTTTCGATCAACCGCCTCGTCGATTTCGGCGGCGGAAGGATCACCGGCGGCCGGATCGATTTTGCGCTCGGCTCCGGTGATGTGACCGATCTTGCCGCTGCACCCGAAAAGGAACTGGCGAAAATCCGGGGCAGGGAGATCGGCATGATCTTTCAGGAGCCGATGACCTCGCTCAATCCGGTGCACACCGTCGGCGAGCAGATTGCCGAAAGCTTCCGCCTGCATCACGGGCTGACCGGCAAGCAGGCGATGAATGCGGCTGTCGATGCCCTGAAACGCGTGCGCATTCCCGATGCGGAACGGCGGCTTTCCTATCATCCGCATCAGCTTTCCGGCGGCATGCTGCAGCGGGTGATGATCGCCACCGCGCTGTCATGCAATCCACGCCTGCTGATCGCCGACGAGCCGACCACCGCGCTCGACGTGACGGTGCAGGCGCAAATCCTGGCGCTGCTTTCGGAACTGAAGCGCGAAAGCGATATGGGGCTGATCTTCATCACCCATGATATCGGCCTCGTCGCCGGTATCGCCGACAAGGTGATGGTGATGCAGCAGGGTGTTGCCGTGGAGCAGGGCGCGACCGATGACGTGCTCGACAATCCGCAGCATGCCTATACGCAGCATCTTCTGAAGGCCGTGCCGCATTTTGACGATGGCCGCGCGGTGCGCCGCGATTTCTCGCGGGCAAAGGCTGAAGCCGCCAAACCGGCATTGACCGTCGAGGACCTGACGGTCCGTTTTCCCGTCACGTCGGGCTTTTTCAGGCGCCGGAACGGTGCCGTGCATGCCGTGGACGGCGTCGATTTCGATCTGATGCCGGGTGAAACCCTTGGCATTGTCGGCGAGAGCGGGTCCGGCAAATCGACCACGGCGCGCGCCATCATGGGGCTGACGAAGCCGACGCGCGGCGCGTTTCATCTGGGTGAGGGCGCCGGCATTGCCGCCCATGGCGACCCGATCCAGATGGTGTTCCAGAACCCCTATGCCTCACTCAATCCGCGCATGCGGATCGACAGCATTCTGGCCGAGCCGGTGATTGCCACCGGCGGACGGCTGAACGCCGAAACCCGCGCCCGCATGGCCGAACTTCTGGCGCGCGTCGGCCTGCCGGAGGATGCGCTGATGCGCTATCCGCACGAGTTTTCCGGCGGACAGCGCCAGCGCCTGTGCATTGCCCGCGCGCTGATGCTGAAACCCTCCGTCATGGTGCTGGACGAGGCCGTTTCCGCGCTCGATGTCTCGGTGCAGGCGATGGTGCTTGATCTGCTGACCGAATTGCAGCGCGACATGAACCTTTCCTATCTGTTCGTCACCCACGATATGGCTGTGGTTGAGCGCATTGCCCATCGCATCGCCGTGGTCTATGCCGGACAGATCGTCGAGATCGGCGATGCTGCCTCGGTTCTGTCAGCGCCGAAACATGCCTATACCAAGCGGCTGATTGCGGCCGTTCCGAGCATCGACCGCCGCCGGCAGGATTATTGCATCGACAACAGCGAGGTGCCGTCGCTGGTGCGGCCGGCCGGCTACGAGCCGCCGAAACCCGAATGGCTAAGCTTTGGCGCCGATCATATGGCGCGCGTGGAGCAGGTGTGATGACGGCAGAGATTTCGCAACGCTTCGACAAGGCCTTTGCCACGCTGGAAGGATCGGTTGCCGAGGGGCGGATCCCCGGCGGGGTTCTGGGCTTTGTCGATGGTGGTGGCAAGCGGCTGACACGTGCTGTCGGTTCTGCGGCGCTGACACCGGAAAAGCGTCCGATGACGAGCGAAACATGGTTCGACCTCGCCTCGCTCACCAAGGTGATCTTCACCACCGAGCGCATTCTGGCATTGGCGCAGGAGGGCGTGATCGATCTCGACCAGCCGCTGGCCGTCGTCATTCCCGATTTCCGCCAGTATGATCCGACCTGCTGGGAACGGCAGGTGACGTTTCGCCAGTGCCTTGGCCACCAGACCCCGTTTCCGGCAGTCGAGCCGATCTATACCTATGGCGATGACCCAGAGCGGCTGCGCGCCTTCGTGCTGCAGCGCGAATGGAAACGGCTTGAAACGTCGGTCTATTCCGATATCAATTTCATTCTCCTTGGCATCGCGCTGGAGCGCCTTTCCGGCAAGCCCCTCCGCGCACTCGATCCCGGCCCGGGCTTTGCCTTTTCCGTCAATCCAGAAAAGACGGCGGCAACGGAGCGCTGCACCTGGCGCGGCCGGGTGATCTGCGGCGAGGTGCATGACGAGAATTGCTATGCGCTGCAGGGTTCCGGCCATGCCGGGCTGTTCGGCACGGTTGATGCCGTGCTCGACCATGCGGCCGGCCTGCTGAAGCGCGATGCCGCTGACGATCCGGCAGTAAAGCTGATGCGTGAACCGCTGTCCGAACTCCGCACCCATGGCTGGGAACGGCCTTACGAAAACTGGCACGGCGGTGCCGCTTGTTCCGACGCCACGATCGGCCACACCGGCTTTACCGGCACCTCGCTTTGCGTCGATTTCGAGCGCGGCCATGCGTGGACGCTGCTGACAAACCGCGTGCATCCAAGCCGCCACACGGAAAGCGGCATCATGGCGCTCAGGCGGCGTGTCAGCGACCTTATCAACGGAGCGGAATGATGGTGCAAGATTTCGAACCCGTCTGGGCCGTCGGCCTGATGACCGGAACCGTGCTTGACGGCAATATCGACGTCGCACTGTTGAAAACCGACGGCGTGACCGTGGAGGCTTTCGGCGCCTATACGCTGGCGCCTTATCCGCAGGCCACGCGCGATCTTCTGGAGGAGACGCTGGCGGAAGCCCGTACATGGAACTTCGAGGGGCCTGAGCCGGAAATCTTTGCCGAAGCCGAGACGGTGCTGACGCTTGCGCAATCCGATGCGGTGAGAACCCTCGTGGAGGCTGAGGGACTGACCATGGCCGATATCGGCATTGTCGGTTTTCACGGCCAGTCGGTGCTGCACCGCGCGCCGCAGAAGGGGCGCATCGGCGATACCCGCCAGCTTGGTGACGGCGCGCTGATGCATGAACGGCTTGGCTGCAAGGTGGCCTATGACTTCCGTACGGCGGATGTGCGTGCCGGCGGGCAGGGCGCGCCGCTTTCGGCCGGTTATCACCAGGCGCTGCTGAGAAGCCTCGACACCTCCGGCAGGACGGCTGTGCTCAATCTCGGCGGTGTCGCAAACGTCACCTGGTGGGACGGGGGCGAGCGGCTGATCGCCTTCGATACCGGCCCCGCCAATGCGCCGCTCAATGATTTCATGAAGGAAAACGGTCTCGGCGAGATGGACCGCGACGGCGCGCTCGCGCTCTCCGGCACGGTGGACGAGGCGCGGCTGTCAAAACTGCTCGAGCATCCCTATCTCGCCGCCCCTTACCCGAAATCGCTCGACCGCTTCGACTTTTCTTCCCGCATGGCCGAAGGGCTTGACCCGGCAACGGGTGCCGCAACGCTGACAGCCTTTACCGCTGCCGCCGTCGGTAAGGCACTCGACCTTCTGCCCGTCCGGCCTGAACGTCTCATCGTCTGCGGCGGCGGTCGACGCAACCCGGCGATCATGGAAATGCTGAAAACCCGTGCCGGCGTCGAGGCGGTTCCGGCGGAAACGGTCGGCTGGCGGGGCGATGCCATCGAGGCGGAGTGCTTTGCCTTTCTGGCGGTCAGGGCGCTCCGCGGTCTGCCCTTCAGCTTCCCGACGACGACCGGTGTGCCCGAACCGATGAGTGGCGGAAGAATCGCCGGCTGAAGCGGATCAATAACGATAGAAAATGTTTTCAGTTCAGGGTGTTGGTTCGTTTTTCTAAACGAACCTGAAAAGCGTATTCATCCAAACGGTTCTTGCGGAAAGCCTTTCGAGGCTCGCAGTGCATGCTGTCTCCGGTGCATTCGAGAGGCAGCCGAAATCTGAACGGTGGGTGCCCGCGAGGTGCGGGACATCTCGCGTCAGTCCTTCTTGATATGCGTCAACTTGTAGCGGAGCGTCGGCTTGATTGAACCGGACCGAGAGCATAGTTGGAGGGCAGCGAATGCCCGGTCCTGAAGAGCACTTCAAGTTTCGCGCGAAGCAGGGTCACGACAGCATTTCAGACTGCAAAGATGCATCAATCAGCCGAAACCGGGTTTTCCTGATTTTCACTGTCGCGCCTGAGGCAGCACGCCTCCGACACCGTAAAACGATAGCCAGCAAAGAGCGAAAACGATGAATTGGGTTCCTGTCGTCCTCGGCGTGTTCAAGATTGGTGTGCTGGGCACGGCCATGTTCTTCGCGATCAAGTCGCACCGCGATGGTGAAAAGATGCAGAAGAAAGAGCGCGAAGCCAACGCACAGAATGCGTCCGCCGAGCACGCCGTCGAGGTTTCAAAGCCTGATTGAAAAGGCGGACCGGAAACCTTCTCACGCTTCGACATCGAAGCTTCAGATTATTGACAAACCCGGCAAGCAATCACGGTTTTGCCACTTTCCCCGCCGTCATTCCGGCCTTGAGCCGGAATTCCGAAAGTGCAGAACAAGCGGCCCTGGATACCGGCTCAAGGCCGGTATGACGAAAAAACTTGAGAATAGCTCTGTCAGCAGTATGACGCTTCGTTATCGAAGCGCTTTATTGCACATGTCGGCTTGCAGCGGGCAGCATTCGGCAAAGGCAATGATGAAGCGGAGCTGGTGAGCGACGGAAAACGGCTGATTGAAGCGGTTATGAAACGTCAAAAACTGTTCGAATTCCGTCTGTCGGCTCGTTTTGCAAAACGGACAGACAAACCGCATCTGTCACAACGTTTTTTGCAGAAATGTCCTGTCGAGATCGGCGGCGAACTGTTTGATCACGCCAAATTCCGTGTAGCCCTGCCGCTTATAGCTCTTCAACGCGATGGGATTGACCGCGTCGATATAGGCACCTCTGCAGCCACGCTTTCGCGCTTCTTCTTCGGCTGCAGCAAGCATCTTGCCGGCAACGCCCTTTCCGCGCTCGCTTTCGCTCACCCACAGTCGCTGCACGTAAAGCCAGCCCCAGGATGTCATGCCGTTGATACCTGCCACCAGCGTGCCGTTCTCGTCGTGAACAAGCACGCTCAACGGCATGCGTTCGGCCGGGCCGAATGCCGTCTCGTTGAAAGCATCGAGGTTCTTGTCGATCACCGCCGCATCTTCCGCTCTCGGCTCGGCAGTCACGCTGATATTCATGGAAACTCCGCAAAAATGCTGATGGCACAGCCCCGATCCATCCACTGTCTTTCGACGGATGCGAAGCGCTTCCACTTTGTGGCAGATTTCACTGAGCGAACAGCGCCTGAACGGCACTTCTATTTCAGATGATAATGAGCTGGAAAAGAAAGAGTGGCTCCCCGGGTCGGATTCGAACCGACGACCTATCGATTAACAGTCGAGTGCTCTACCGCTGAGCTACCAGGGAATACCGCGCCGCTTGGGCGCTGCGGTGTGAGCGGGTTAATACAAACGGTGAGGCGATTTGCCAAGCCCTTTTCGTAAAAAAATATCATTGTCTTCGCTGCTTTTTTTGAAAGGGCCTGTTCCGGCTTGCCCGGAGCCCGACACAAGCGATATTTCCGGGTGCCGGGAAGGGTGTCCTGCCTCAGCTTCGGCGCTGGACACCTTCACTGGTGTTGGAGTCGTTGCCGCGTTCCAGGTGATGCATTTCGCGCATCTCGTTTTCGATGCGCTTGCGGGCGCTGCTGGAGCGGATCTGGGTGGCGGAATAGCTGCGCGGCGACAAAAGCAGGTCGCCATCCTTGTGAATGATGTCGAAGCCGCGCTCGGCTGCCACCGGCTGGTCCTCTGAAGTGTAGGTCGCAACCACCGTCAGTTTGATGTCCTCGATGTTCTCGAAATCATCGAAGCCTTTGGGCGACATCTTGCCGATCAGGGTTTTGAAGGAACCGAGATCGAGGTGTTCGCCGGAATCCAGCGGTCCCTGAAACCAGCGTTTGCGGGAATCGGGAGCCTTTTCCTCACCGAAATTGAGGTTGGACAGCGAGTAGCGAAAATCCTCGTGTCTCTCGTCGTCACGCAAGGTGAAGTCGAGCAGAACGGCGTCGATATAGATCGGTTTCGCGCTCATATTGGCAACAAGGCAGTGGCCGTCGAGCGAGGGGCCGGCGCCGCGGTTGATCAGAATCTTGGCGCGCCGACCTTCACGAAATCCGCTGACGATCAGCTGCAGATAGACGGCCCAGATTGCGATCGTCAGAAGACTTGCGATCGCGCTCAGCGCGCCGGCATTTGCATTGAGCCAGTGCCACACGGCAAAACTCCCGGGTTTCCTGACGGGCGCCCGGGAGGTCGATCACGATTCAGGCCAGATCGTCGGGATCGGCCTTTGCCTCCGGGGTGTCGCCCGATTTTTCCTGTGCGTTCCCGTCATCAACGTATTCCACTGTCTTGAGTTCCGGCAAATCATCGCGTGCCAGATAGATGGTGGAGGAGGGGAAGGCGAAGCTTGAGCCATTCTCGTGCACGGCGTCGCGTATCGACATCAGCAGCTCTTCCTGTATTTCGAGGAAGACATTGATGTCGGTGGCCGAAATATTGGCATAGACATCGAGCAGAATGGAGGAATCGGCGTATTCCACCAGCCGCACGCGCAGCGGCGTTTCCAGAACGCTCTCATGCGTTTCCAGAATCTCGCGAATCGCGTCGCGAACATTTTGCAGCGTGTCAGTGTCCGTTTCGTATCTGAGGGCCACCTTGTGGCGGAACAGGAACACGTCGCGCTGGCTGTAATTGGTGATCTTGTATTTCACCAGGTCGGCATTGGAGACGATGATCAGTGTCCGGTCGAGCGCGCGGATGCGGGTCGAGCGGATGCCGATTTCCTCGACTGTGCCAGCGGTGTCTGCAAACTGAAAGAAGTCGCCGACGCGCACGATCCGGTCGGCATAGAGGATCAGTCCGCTGATGAAGTTTTCAAGCGTCGGCTGGGCGGCAAGGGCGATTGCTAGACCGCCGACACCAAGACCGGCGACGACGCCGTAGATCGGGATGCCGATCCGGGTTGCGCCATATCCGAGAACAATGACCGCAACCAGGAACGAGACGACCCTGAAGCCGGTGCGCACCAGGCTTGCATCAAGGCTTGCATTGTTGACCGTCGGATTGCGGATCGTCCACATATAGATGGTCTGAAGCACCTGATAGGTGAGCCATGCCGCGGTCATCCAGATGATCGCGCTCACCATCGTGGTCAGGATCAGCAGAAGGTCGCCGGTGATGTTGATCTGTTCCTCGCACAGATAGTGAAACAGGTTTGCCATCAGGATGATCAGGATGGGCGGCATCAACCGGCGTGTCTGGCGGGCGGCCGGGTCGAGCGGAACCGCGCGGCGGCTGTTCCAGCGGCCGTAAAGGGCAATCACCGTGATCAGGATAATGACCGAAACTGTGAGCGCCAGCCATTGCCAGACGGCCTGTCCGCCGAAGGTGTTCTGCAGCCAGTCCGGACCGTTCAGAACGTAATCATACCATTGCGGCGCAACGAGATTTCCGGGCGTGTAAATATAGTACTCGTAAAGATCCTCGCCCTTGTCGGCGATGATCGGCAACGACTGAAGTTCGTCGTAGTCATCCGGGATCTTGTTCACTGTCGCGGCGGTAAACAGATACTGGCCGGAATAGGGCCCGTCCTGCTGGCGCTCGATGGTCAGGCTCGTTCCGGGAATGATCCAGCGATCGGGCAGGGTTATATTGCGTTCCTGCGCGGAGGCACTGGAACCGGCCGGCAGGCCCGGAATATCATCCAGCGGTGGCAGATAGATACGGTCGAAGATCTCCTGAAGCTGAAGCACCGTTTCGATGCTGAACCGCTGGCGCGAGGCGGCCGGAACGTCGGAAAGGTCAAGGGTCTGGGCGGCCTTTTCGAGCAGCGACTGAACCAGAACAAGTTCCTTCTTCTCCTCCGGAGTCATGAAGAAATTGTCATTGGCGAAGAATTCGTCGCGTACGCCGAGCCACAGTTTGGTGGCAGACTGCATGATCACCAGAAAGCTTTCCAGCGTCGCGCGCGGGCTGCGGGTGTCCGGCGGTGAAATCGGGTTGGATACCAGCCGCTGGTAGCGCGATTTCAGCCCGTCATTGTTTTGGGCATCGTCGATGATTTCGTGAACCAGTTTGGACGCCGTCACCTCCTCGCCATCATCACCCGGCTGCTGGGCAAGCGCCGGCGTGACCAGGGCAGGCTGGAAGACAGCAAGAAAGGTAAAAAGGCATGCGACGCCAAGCATGATGCATCGGCTGAGTGTCGTTCGGGGGCGGTTGTTTCGTTCCCGGTGCAGTTTGTCTGACCCCATTGCTTTTCCACTCCCTCCGATGCGTTTTACCTGTTGGTCGATCCTTGCAGTTCCCCGCGGATGACAAGTGTACCTGATTTTTTAGGTGATTCGTGCCGAGCCAATATGAATTGGGCTATTTTTTGTCGGCGCGGTTAACTGGAAATACCGAAAAAGGACTTGTCCTTATCGGGTTTTGACACGAGGCCGTATCGCATCGTCCGCGGACCTGCTCTCCCGGTCAGCGCGTTTATTCCGATGCGATGCCATCATGCTTCGACAATTCCTGATCGGTGAATTGATGAGCACCACTCATAAGTCATTTTAAATTGACCGGCCTTATCGCGGGCACTTTGCAGTCCCAGATAGAGGGCACTTTCAGATAACAAGCGGCTCTTCGAGCCAGACACCAAGGGATATTCAAAATGATTCTCGACGAAACCTATACACTGTCCAACGGCGTGAAGATCCCCAAGCTCGGCCTCGGCACCTGGATGATCGACAACGACAAGGTGGCGGACGCCGTCAAGGCCGCGGTCGATCTCGGCTATCGTCATATCGATACCGCGCAGGCCTATGCCAACGAGCGCGGCACGGGTGAAGGCATTCGCACCAGCGGCGTGGCGCGCGACGAACTGTTCGTCACCACCAAGCTGGACGCCTCCCACAAGAACTATGACGACGCCAAGGCCGCCATCGATGAATCGCTGAAGGATCTGGGCCTGGATTACATCGACCTGATGATCATCCACAGCCCGCAGCCCTGGGGCGATTTTGCCGGCGAAGAACGCTATTTCGAAGGCAATCTGGCGGCATGGCGCGCGCTGGAAGAGGCTTATGAAGCCGGCAAGCTCAGGGCAATCGGCGTTTCCAACTTCGAAAAGGCCGACCTCGACAATCTGCTTGAAAATGCTTCGGTCAAGCCGATGCTGAATCAGATTCTCGCGCATATCAGCAACACGCCCTTCGATCTGATCGACTACATCCAGAGCAAGGATATGCTGGTCGAAGCCTATTCGCCGGTCGCCCACGGCAAGATTCTCGACAATGACGAGATCGCCGCGATTGCCGCGAAATACGATGTCAGCATTCCGCAGCTCAGCATTCGCTATTGCCTGCAGCTTGGCCTCCTGCCGCTGCCGAAGACGGCGAACCCCGACCACATGCGCACCAATGCGGCCGTCGATTTCGAAATCTCCGCAGCCGACATGGATGCGCTGAAGAATATCGATCGCATCAAGGATTACGGCGATGCCAGCATGTTCCCGGTCTATGGCGGAAAGATTTAAGAACGCCGAAGCCGGTTGCCGATAGCGCCGCCTGCCGCATTTTCGATGACCGGCGGCGTGAGGGTATTTCCAGGCACGTGAACGAAAAAGGCCTGTCTGCGATCACAGACAGGCCTTTTTCAGAGTTTAGAAGGGGGTTTTTCGGAAATTCCCCTTGCGCCAACATGCAAATCATTCTAATTGCCCGCCAACGCTTGCTTTCCAGCGAGCTTGGGGCCTCGTGGCGGAGTGGTTACGCAGAGGACTGCAAAGCAGCGCACAATCCAATAAAATCAACGGCTATTCTGAATTTTGGCGGAAATCTTCCGCCTTTTTGCGTTTTTGGGATCTTTGATTTTGCTGGGCTTTTCGGCTTGTTCAGAATGGCCCATGCGCTTTTTCGTGGCTTCCAGAACGCGCATATCCGTCTCTTTGGCGTAGCCGCGATAGGCGGTCGCGGTCTTGTGTTTTGACAGCACGCGGCCCTGGCCTTCGGTCAGGCCGCGCTCTTCCAGTTCGGTCATGCCGCCGTGCCTGGCGGCGTCCAGCGTGAAGTCCGGCATGGCGAGCCTGTCGGCCATGGCGCGCACATCCTGCGATAGCCTGGTGCTGTCTCCAAACAGGGTTCCGGATCGCTGGCAGACGATCGAAGCGCCGCGGCGCGGCGTTCTGGCCAGAACCTTTTCCGCATCCGGATAGAGCGGGACAAGGTTGCCCTCCTCATCGATATATTCCAGCGGATGTTCCGCGCGCTGGCCGGTCTTCCTGTGATTGACGATGATGCGGTCGGGCGCGCTTTCGCCGCGATAGCCGCTCCATGCGGCAAAGCCGGCGCTGATCGATGACGGGCGCATCAGGAATTCAAAGGCCAGTACGGCCGCTGCCGCCAGTTCCGGCCGTTGATTTTCCAGGGCGCCTTCCGCAAAGCGATAGGTTTCGGCGCGGGTTGCGTGTTTCTTGACGGCTTTCTGCCGGCGCCTGATCGTCACGCCGTCCCATGGGTTTGGCGTGTCCGTGCGAAACAGGTCGGGGTGGTGCGGTTGCATGCGCTTCCATGCGGCCTTGCAATAGATGACCAGTTTTTCGGCTGTTCGCGGCGATGTTTCGGCAAACAGGTGGTAGACCTTTTCCGCCGTCGATACGCCGACGACATTGATCTTTGCATCGCCGAAACGCACCTCAAGCCCGTCTGAGCGGGTTATCCTGGCATCGCAGACGCGCCGGAACACGCGGCGGTAATCGTCGCGGGAAAAGCTGCCGACGCGCTCCAGGAAGCTGTCATGGCGCTGATAAGCGTTGACCAGCCATTCGACGGTGGCAAAGCGCGAATTGTCTGCCTGATGCAGCGGCGATTGCTCTTTCAGCCATCCGTCCAGCCGTTCATTCCAGATCGCTGCGGCCGCATCCAGTTCCTTTTGTCCGAGATCGACGCCGAGCGCGGCCGATCGATAGGGGCTGCCCTGTTTTCGATAGCGTGCGGGGCAGTTCCAGTAGAATGCAGTGCGGCCGGAAGCGAGGGTCTTGGGGGTCACGTAGCGGGGCAAAATCATCGGTATCATCACCATGCTTGCGGGTTTTCTGCGGCGTGCTGTTCGCCGATTACCCTGTCCAGATCGCTTTTCCGCCATGCCCGAAACCTTCCCTTGCCGCGTCCCTCATCGATATAGGGTTGCGGCCATATAGTACCGACGCGGGAAAGAAAGGTGTCAACCGATTTTTCGCCGACATAGCCGGCGGCCAGTTCATCGCGCAGCACGGCAGGCCATACGCCTGCGGGGATCAGGGCAGGGCGGGTCATCGTCCGCGCCTCCATTGTTCGAAGTCTTGCACCATGGCGCGCCAGCGGGCGGCGGCCGGGGCGTCCTCGTTCAGGTCCTTGCGGCTGTTCAGGGCCAGAACGAATTTGACGCGGGTGGCGGTCTTGTCCTTGTCGGTCGGCAGTTTCAGGTCGTGGCGCTCGGACATGAAGCGCTGAAAGGCGGGCTCGGCGCATTTCATGGCGCATTCTGCGGCATAGTCCTTTGCCGGTCTGCCGCCCTTGTTCTCGATCGCCTGACGCAGGCGCTGCACTTCGGCCTGTTCGGCTTGCAATGCCTTGCCGGTCGCCTCCAGCATGGCAATCAGATCGGCCGGGATGTCGATATGATGCAGGATCAGTTCACGGTTTGCCGTCGGGCAGGCATGGGGCAGGGTGCATATGCGCTCCGGCTCGCCCGGGTCCATCCCGTCGACCTCAAGGTGCATGCCGTCCGCATCCGCGAAGACGCTTGTGCCCCGCGCCGCGCCGGCAATCAGCGCGCGGTAGGATTCGAGGCGGTCTTTCGATGACGGGCGGGGCTGGGTCATGGGGCACCTGATCCTTCCAGCCGCACGCAGGCCTGTGCCTGAAATGTTTTGAATGTCAGGTCTGGGTCGACATCGGAGGCATCAAGATATGCTGCATAACGCGCCTTTCCTGCACTTGTTGAAACCACCGTTGTGCTCATGCCCAGCCAGGTGATTTGGTAAAGGCGGTTTTGATCACCGATTGCCTTCAGGTGATCGCGCAAGGCCTCGCGGCCAGCCCGCGTGACGTGGAAAACGTCGATGTCGTTATCGCGGCAAGATTTTTGCCAATGGGGCGAGGCGGACATTTCGCGGGCGATATCGCCATTGGCATTCGCGGCAAAATAATTCCGGTAGGTTTCGCCCATGGGATCCACCGGGCGGCCAAGCGCGTGGTCGATGTGGTCGAGATGCTTATCCTTGAGGTAACGGTTGACTTGGCGGCTCATGTTTCGATGCTCCTGCGCTGCCAACGCCGAAGAATGCGCGCCTGCCAGATGGCCGCAACTGCCGTGATCGCCAGTGTAATACCGGCATCCAGCCAAAAATCGTAAAAGCGAAAATCGGCTATGATATTTCCTGCTAAGAACGGCAACATGAACGACCAGACAGGCCAATCCGGAAGCGGTTTATCTCGGTACAATCGGCGGTGATCTGGTGTGATATCGATGAATTTGTCGAACCGTGTCATTCTTCCATCCTTTTCTGCCAGTCGAAGAACCCCAGCGCGCCCTTGACCGGCACAAATGGCGTCGGCTGCGGATTACGCAGCACGAAACCGAAGCGGCCGAAGAACCACGGGCTTTCGCTTGTCGTCACGCAATCGACGATCTCGACCGTGCCGATGATGCCGCCGCGCGTGATGGTGCCGTAACCGGGCACGATCGGCGGCTCGGCAAAGGGGCGGTGGACATGCACATGGCGGATCGTTTCCATGGCTTCGTCGTATTCGTCGCGCGTCATGCCCTTGGCCGCATGCAGGCAGATACGGCCGCGCAGGTTTGTGTGCCAGTTGCGGTTTTCGATATCCTTGCCCAGGTGCATGATGCAGTGCGCCCATGGCTGGCGGATGGAGAGGGCGAGTTTGGGGAGGTTATCCATTGCCCGGCTCCCCGGTCGGCCATGCCTGCGGCAGCGCGGAGCCGGTGGGTTTGGCGGCCTGTTTGGCGCGGATTTGCTCGACCTTTGTCCAGACGCGGGCAAGTTCGGTTTCGCCATTCTCGTGCATGTCGAGGCCATGGGCGAGGCAGAAGGCGGCAAGCGTCACCATCGTGCCGCCGACTTCCTGCGCGGGCTCGCCTGGCGGTCTCGACCATGTGTATTCCATCAACGATGTGATGCGCTCGCGCGGATAGCCGACGGCCTGCAGCAGCTCCAGCACTTCCTCGATAAGCCTGTCGCCGCGCTCCAGACGGTCGGCACTGATCTCGGCCCCGAAACAGGCCTGCATCCACGGATCGACCCGCTTCTGAAACGACTCCGGCCTGAAATCCTTCATCGCGAAGCCGCGCATTTCCTGCCGGTCGTAGTCATAGGCTTCGAGGATCCATTGCGGTTCCCGGTGCCATGATGTGCTTGTGAACTTCACGCCGATGGGGCGGATGCGGCGGATGGCGGTTTCGCCGCGCCAGTTGGTATAGGGCAGCACCAGCGGCGGCTCCGGCAGGCGGTCGAGCCTTGCCGCGCCCTCCTCGATGACCACGCGGAAGGTGGTGGCATCGCCCCAGAACCATGCGCTGACCGTGGTCTCCAGAGGCGGGGTGAAGGCTTCGGGGTCGTTTTTCAGGCCGTCGGCGATGACCTCTTGCAGGGTGTTGCAGAGATCGTCGGCGTCATCGTAAGCGAAATGGGTGGCATCTTCCGGAAAGGGTTCCGACAGCGTGTAGCTGCCATCCTCCGCCACCTTGATCGCGCTGCTGCCGTAATCGCGCTTACTGTCAAAGTCGATCAGATCGCCATGGCTGACGGCGATGCAGAAGGAACCGGCGTCTTCGAGATCACCCTCGGTCGGCACCAGAAACCATTTGCCATCCCTGGATTTCAGAAAGGCGTTCGGGTCTGCCTGTGGCAGCGGGGCGTATTCGTCGTTCCATTCCCGCGGCAGATATTTGGTGACGACCGTATCCTTGCTGTTGTCTTCCGGTGTGTTGAAAAAATTATTCATGGCATGACCTCAATGGCATTTGACGTGGTTGTCGATTGGCATTTCGATGGCCTCAATGGCGTTTTGAACGCAGGCCAGCGGATCGTCGTTTTCGGTTTCCATGACGGGAAATTCGTCGCCGGGTTCATAGATCATCAGCGCGTAAAGCGGTTCGTCCGGGGTGCTGCGGCCCTTGCCGAAAATCCAGTAGTAGCCGGCAAGGTTTGTGTGCAGCAGCGAGACGGCCTGCTGAAGCCTTGTTTCATCGCTCATTCGGCTTCCTCCCTGAAATGTGCGGCAAGCTCTGGCTCGTCTGCCGCCTGTTCGGTGAACATGGCAATCGCGTCCGCAAACCCATCGACCTGCATCAGGACGGGACCTTTTTTTGTGGGCGACAGCCGGTATGTGGTGGCCGGCCATTTCTGCAGCCGCAGGGCTATTTCCTTGATGAGCGGTTTCATCAGGGCGAATATGTCCGGCCCGCACGTAAAGCCTGCCCGCGCGGCAGGTTCATTTTGCAGCGCCTCGTCCAGCGCGATGCGCCAGTCGACGACTGCGCCTTCGGTCACCTTGTAGCTTTCGCCGATGACGATGCCCTGATGGTCATGGGCGATGGAGGTCGCGTAAAGCGCGGGCGTTTCGAGGGGCAATTCCTCTGGCCAGTCTGCGGCAAAGCGCGGCGGGATCATGCGCGGCGTGATGAAGGCGAAATGTTCGGCACAGAAGATATCGCCGGGCTGCATCCATTCCGGCGCTTCGAACTCATGCCGTTCGCCGCAATAGGTCATGGCGATGCGCTCCCGGCGCCTGGCTGCCTCATAGGCGGCATCGGGAAACATGATCGTCATCGGCCCGGTTGCGCGGCCATCGGGGTCGTGCACCACCGCTACACCATGGCGGCAGGCGGCCGCGATATAAACCCCGCCCGCCGGAGCCGGTTCGATAATGATGTTGCCCCTGTGGGTCAGCACGTGGGTGCAATAGGGGGCCTGCCGGCGCTGATGGCGCGAAAATTCGTGCATGGCGGCAAGCCAGCGGCTGTCAAAACGGGCAAAGGGTTTGATGTCATCGCTCATAGCAATCTGTCCTGTCTTGTGATGTCGCCGGCGCGGCGGCGGGCGCATGCGGGGCAATAGTGCTGCCAGCTGCCTGCGGTGCGGCGGATGATCCAGCCGCGCGCCCTGGCATTGGCGGAAACGCGCTGGCGGGCGAGGCGAAAGAGATCGTTTCGCACGGGCGCGGGTTCGAGGATGGCCCGGTCGAGATTGGCCGAGCCGCAGCTGTCGCAGGTGATGTTCAACTGGCCGGCGGCCGGGGCGATGGTCATGGCGCGGCCTCGCAGGCGAGTTTGAGAAGCACGTCGGCATGGCAGGGCGCATCGAGCCGGCACCAGCAGGCAAGGTTGAAGCCGCGCAATTCCGGGATGCGCGCAATAATCGCGTCCCGCTGCCGCTCTGTCGGTATTCGTTGGCAGGGGTAGGCCCATAGGTCGCCGTTCAGCCAGTCCTCGAATGCATGGACGGCTGTTTTCGCCGGATTTTGAAAACCGGCCTCGGCGGCCATTTCCACCTTGAACGGATTTCCAAGCGGTCCGGGTCTGGCGACGACGACGGCGGGTAGGCCGTTGGTGGCCAGCGAATGGCGCTGGAGATTGAAGCCCTTTTTGCGGGACAGGCGGATGCGAACCGGCTTTGTCAATGCAGCCTCCTGCCGTTCTCCGGCGGTTCGTCGCTGCCGGCCAGATCGGCTTCGAGAATCAATCGGCTCAGGTCCAAAACGGCCTCGCCAATCGCGCCTTCATCGCGGTCGATACGGATTACGATCCAGCACAGGCCGGCCAGCACGGTAAGCGCGTCGTCTTCCGAGAGGTTATGGCGGGTCAATTCCTTGATAAGGGTGTCGGCGGTGCTGTTTGCCAGGCGGGCGATGATGTCTTCCTGTGTCATGACCGTCCCTCCGGGAAAGCGTCATTCGGCTTTCGCGTTTCCTTCAACTGATGTTTTAGCTTGGCGACGGTGAGAATGGCGGGGCGGACTTCGGGTTCGGCGGACTGATAGTCCAGCCCGCGGTGACCATTGAGATATGGCAGCATGGCGCGGGGAATGAGCGCCCAGTTTTCCGGGGCGCTGTTGCGTCTGTCGCCGTCCAGGCATTTCAGGCAGTGTCCCGCCGGAATGGCGCCGTTGGCCTCCTCCCACAAGATCAGGTGGATGGCGCGCCACCGCTCGTGTGCCGGTCCATCCTCACGGATCTTGCGTTCCGGATATCCATCCTTGCTGAGGCGCTCCGTGCCGATCGGCTTCAGGTTATCCTTCGCCGCGCCCGTCAGATTTCCCGGACGGTACTGCGTTTTGCGGGCGTTCGGGTGGCGTCCGCCCTTGCCGGGCGGCCAAGGCTTTCCCTTGTTATGGGGTGTCTGCCCCGGCGTGAAGCAACCCGTCCGTCCGGTCATCCACCCCCTTCGCTTGCAAAGCGCATTGAGGTTGATCAGCGTCACGTCGTCGCGGCCGAAGTGCGCGCAAAAGGCCGCGTGCATGGCGGCGCGCGGGTCCTTCGCGTGCGCCTCGATCCATGTCAGTTCCGCCTCGCTGTAGGAAATCCCGCGCCCCTTCATTGCTTTTTCCCTTCCAGCATCGGCACCATCTTCAGGAACCGGTCGCCGTGACTGACCACCAGATGAGCGGCCTTGATGGCGGTGTCTGCGTTGGAGATGATCTGCGAGGCGACGGACACCACCGCCTCGGCGCGCTTAACCTCGACTTCCAGCTGTTCCGGCGTCTTTTCCTGATCGGACAGGCGGTCGAGCTGCGAAAACAGGTGTTCGTTCAGGTCTCCAAGGCTGTGGCTCATGGTATTTTCCTCTCTAATTCGGTTTTCTTCAGGCGCTGCCTGAACGGGCTTCATTAGCCGGTCGCGCACGGCGCGGTAACTAGTCTTGAGGTCCGCCTCGTATGCTGCGCCGCCGCTCATCGGGCCTTTTCCTTTCCGTCGGGGTGGACGGCCTTTGCGGTTGTGGGCAGGCGGCGGGCCTTGCCGGCCTTGCGGCTGAACAGCCGGAAGACCAGAAGCGTGACGGCGATGGCGGCCGCGATGTAAAGCGCGCCAAGCGCAAAGCCCGCCACCATGGCCGGGGTGGACCGCGCGAAAGCGGCCAGTGCGGCGGTGAGGGCAAGGATGGTCTCAGCCATGCGTTACACTCCTGTTGCCGCTGCCAGCGCCATTTCAAGCGCGACAAGCTGGTGAATTGTGAGAAAGACAAGGATCGCCGCGCCAATGATGACGGCGGGGCGCGCCAGCCGGCGCATGGCGGTGCAGTCTTCCGGGGTGAGTGGGTGGTGGGTCATGCCGCACCGCCTTTCGCTGCTTCCAGGGCAGTGCGAAGCAACGTGCGGGCCTGATGTCCGATGGCAAATGCAGCGACCGGTGATGAGATGATAGCTTCGGCGGCCTTGATCATGTCGGTTACCCAAGGCGGGGGCGGTAGGCGTGGGGCGAAGGTGTTCACCGCGATCGTTTCGAGGATATGGCGCTCATAATCTGCAAAGGCGAGTGCCTTTGCTTCCTCAATCGTCGGTGAATTGGTCAGGCCGTTGGGGGGTCTCAGTATGCGTCGGCCGATATCGACGGTATATCCGCCGCTCCATGCATCCTGAATTCTGTAGATTCCCAAGGCGGTTACCGCCTCTGGCGCACCATAGCTGGTTTCTCCCCATTCCATTGGAAGCACGCTCACAAGCGGCGCAGCGCAGCTTTCGGGTTCGGAAATCAATGCCGGCAGGCCATCCTTAAAATCGTCGACAAGGTCGGAAACAAGCTGGGGTGTAACGCACCCATCCGGCGCGTTACGCAGGGCGCTTTCGGCCCATCTGATAATTTCCTCCCGCGTTGGATCAGCATGGATGGTGATTGTTTTACGCTTGGCATTCGTGCTCATGCCGCACCGCCTTTCAAAAGGCCGTTTGCTTTTGCGTAACTCAAGGCCATTTCTTCGGCGCTGTTTTCAATGAGCCGTTCAATGCTCTCGCCGGTGGCTTCAGAGGCGTGCTTGAGCCATTCAGTGGCTTGCGCGCTGATCAGGACATTTGCCGCCGCCATACCTTTAAGCGGGCCGTGTTTATCTATCTTGGCCATCACGCACCGCCTTCCTGATCAACATCATCCGTCGCAGGAATGACTTCCTCATTGCGCCAGCAACTGAAGGTCCAGACATGCGGCCATGCCTTGTGGTGCGTCAGCCAGTCGGACAACGTGTCCTGCAGGCGGGTCGTCAGTTCGTCGCGCTGTTCCTGCGTGCCGCCAAGATCATGGCCGAACCCGTCGCCCTCCTGGTCTCCGAGGTCTTCGTTTTTCTCGGTAAGAACGCCGAGGATGTCATCGGCATCGGGCAGTCTGGGGTGCGCTTTTGCGGCTTCGAGGATGACGAATTCCTCCTCGCCGTACTCGCCCCGCCCCGCGGCAATGGCGTCTTCGCGGGTGGGTGCTGAGCCGGCCATGCGCTCGGTGTCCTTGCCATACCACCATTGCCATTCCGGCTCGGTGGGCGCGTCACTGTCTCGATACTTCATGCCGCAAAACGGGCAGTATGTCGGAATGACGCTGCAGGCCTTTTTCTTGCCGCGCCCGGTCTCGATCTGTTCGGTGCGGATATGAGGGCGGACGCCATCGATCGCGTGAAACAGAAGCATCGGCGCGATGCGGGTGTTCCGCTCGGCAAGCCCTTCGTCGAAAATTTCGATGCATTTGCAAGTCATGCCGCACCGCCTTTCCATGTGGCTGGGATCCATGGTTGGCCGCTGTGACGGACTTCCACGGTGGTGTTGGCGTCGTGGCTCCAGCGGCGGATGAAGGCTTCGAGGGCGGCGTGGTCGCCGCTTGCTTCATCGATCACGTTGCCGGTCATGCGGCTGACGGCGCGAAAGCGCATGATGGGCTGATCCGTCAGTCCGGCCAGTGCGTGGTCGGGCAGGGGGCTGAGTGCGGCCTGCCAGTCGCCCGTAAGCCATGCGCGGATTGCGCTGCGCAGCCGGCCGTTATCCTCGACTACCTGCAGCAGCGCGGTGACAAAGGCCTCCATGCTGCAGGGGCGGCCGTCATCGGCGGTGATCAGAATGCGGTGCGTCGTGCCGGCGCCATTGCCGGTCATCTCAACGCCGGGCGGGATCGTGATCGATCCCCTGCAGGTGATATCGTGCATTGCTGTCCCTTCCCTTGATGCCGCCGCCGGGTGGCGCTTTGCGCCTGTGGCGGTTCCGGCGGCGGCGGTGGTCAGGCCTGGGGACGGCCTGATGGGAGGAAGACTAATGCGGATGATAATCCGCGTCAATAGGTTGTGAGGATAATAATCCGCATTGAGGGCGCGCGCTGTCGTTCGGCATCAGATGCCGCTGACGTTCATGCTGATAGGTATTTACTGCAGGCGTCTGATAAGGTTGGGGATGGCGCGGCCTTCAGGGCCGTAAAGATAGTTGCCTGTGTGGCAAGTTGCTTCTTCGCGATTCGTCTTGTGGCTGGCGATTCTGTCATCGGTCGCTGTAAGCAGGGGATTGAAGTCAGGCCCGTCGATATTCATGTCGATTTTCCAGCGGGCAGAGATGGACGATAGCGTCGTCGGGTCGAGTTCTTCGCTTTTGCATATGTGAGCGATTGCGCGCGCATTGGCGATATGGGCGATGGCGGATTGTTTGTCTGTCGGCGGCACGGTGAGTGGGCGTGCCTCCTCTAGCTGCCTGTCTTGCTCGCGTTTGTATTCCTCCCAGTCGATCGTCTTTTTTTTCCTGTCTTCCTCCGTCAACTCCGGTACTGGCTCCGGAATTGATGCCTCGGTCATGCAAAAATTCAGCATGGCGTTGGCGGCGGCTGTCGAGCCTGTCACCGGCAGGCGGATCGTCTCGGTTATATCGGTAACCTTGATGTAGAAAGACCTTTGGGCCTCGACCAGATCATCCAGCAGATATCTGGCGCTTTCACCTTCAATGTCGGCGTCGAGGCCGATATTGCCGTTCGCAAGGGTCACGTCGTCGGCATATTGAATGTGGCTGTTGAAGTCGTCTATTTGGACCTGCTCAAGAAAATCGTAGGTCGGCAGGCGGTAGTCGTCGGCGGCGAGCGGAAGGGCGAGGCGGATGGTGATGCGGTCGCTTTGTTCCTCACAGATGATGAATAAGCCGGAATCCTGGCTGTCCATATAATTCATGATCATGCGGCGGTCGCGCGCGAAGGGGTCGTCCTCCGGTGCGGCGCTCCATCTCAAATAGTCGGCATGTGCGTTCGACGCCGCCAGGCTTGCTGCGATAATCAATATGGAAAAGTGCCGCATGCCCGTCCTCCATGCATGATGCGCGTGCGGCATATTAGGCCGGTTCTGGCTGTTATGGCAAATCAGGCGCCGAACATCTCGTTTGTGCTGAGTACCTTGTGGCGGGCTTTGACAAACTTTTTCGGGATCGTGATCGTCAGCCCGTTACTGCCTTCCCGCGTGTGCTTGTGGAGGCGAATGTTTTCCGCATCTTCGGCGTCCAGTATTCCGAGCGTTCTCTGTGGCCCGGTTCCGTGGTCGGTGATGACGACGACGCAATCATTGACGCGCGGCGGTCGCGACGGGTTCAGGAAAATGAGATCGCCCGGGAAGAATTGCGGCTCCATAGAGCGCCCTTCCACGTAGAGCGCATAGATCCCGGAAATGGAAGCAAGGGCTGGTGGTGGCGGTACTGTGCCGATTGTTTCCGTTTCTTCGGATGGTGCTCCCTGGGAATATGATGCGGAGACGGTTCCTCTGATAGCGATATCGCGCGCGGAAGGTGTGGCTGGCGCTGTCTGGGGCGGCGGTGCAAAGTGCGCCGATGGCGTTTCGTTTTCGCCGTCGCCGGTCATTAGCCAATCACGACTGACATTAAAAAGAGAGCTTAATCCGTCAAGCGTCTTGATGGACGGCTGTTGGTTTGTGCCGTCCAAAAGTTTGCGCAGCGTTGCGCGGTCGACGCCGGCCGCCTTGCTGGCACCGCTCACGCTCATTCCTGCGTCTTCGATCAGGCCTTTAAGGCGCTCTGCAAAGGTCTCGCTCATGTGCGGAATTTTATCCGCAAAGGTGACAGGATGACAGCGGGATTGAAATCCCTTGACAGTGCGGATTGAAATCCGCATTGTGCGCACATGACAACCTTGCGTGAAAATCTGGTTTTGGTGGCCGATGCATTCTGTGCCGCCAAAGGGTTCGGCCGGAAACGGCTTTCGACGATCGTGCTCAATCGCGGCAGCACGCTCGACCGGCTGGCCACGGGCGATGCCGATATCACCACCGGCACATATGAGCGCGCCATGGCCGCGCTTTCACAGCAATGGCCCGAAGGGGCGGAATGGCCGGCGGATGTGCCGCGGCCAACGCCCGCGCCGCTGACAGGGGAGGCTGCGGAATGACCCGCTGGATGATGAGCATTCTTGCCGGCGCGTTTGTCGCCGCTTTTTCGGCGCTGCCGCCGATCCTCGGTTTTGTGCTCGGGGTTTCCGTCGTGTGGGTCGTGATCCTGTTCCATGAAGGGGATCGCATGGCCGCCGAGGATTTTTCCGGTGACGGACAGGATGAATGGGAGGGCTATTGATGGCCTTGCCGGTTTTTCGGGAGATGAATGATGGATATGCAAGCGCAGATACTGGATCTTCAGCAACAGGTTTCCAGTTTGCAAGCCGTCGCTACTTTTCACGCCATCCTCATTATCGGTTTGGCGGTCTGCCTTCTGCTTCTGTCCCTGGGGCGCTGAGCGCACCGGTTTTCCTTTCAGGTTCCCCTCATGCGCGTTTTTTCGAGTGTTTGGCGCGCATGCACCTTGCCCCGCCTCTGGCCGCAGGTACTGCGTTGGCCGGGGCGGGGTCTTTTGTTTTTCTTCGCGCGCGGAAGGGGTTCTTGCTGCCTCCTGGGCACCGCGCGCGGCGCAGCGCCGGCTTTTACCTCCCGGCCGGGCTGTGCAGCCGGGGCGGCGTCTTCCTTCCGCCGCCCCGGCCTTCTCGTTCATTCGATCGTTCATCATCGGTTTCATCGTCTTCATTCCGGCGGCGCCTGCGGCCGCCCTAGTCATGCTGCGCTGCAACAAGACCTAAGCCGTTGATTGTTTTCCCGCCATGGGAAACGCCGCCGGGTTTTCCCGGCGCGGGAATTTTTTGTGCTTTCGCCAGACGAAACGGGAGTGAGACATGCAGATTTCAGAGGCCTTTCACCACCGCATCAAGGCGGCGCAGCGCGACCTGATCGAGCGTTGCGGCGGTATCGAGCGGACGGCCAGCAAGGTGGATTTTTCCAAGAGCCAGGTGGGCCGGTGGAACAGCCCGGCCGATGGCGAACACATGCCGGTTGCGGCGATTGTGACGCTTGAGGCCGATTGCGGCCTGCCGCTGGTGACCGCCGTGCTGGCGGAAGCAAACGGCAGGCGGCTTTCCGACCCGGAAGCCGAACGGGCGGCGGAAGCCTCGATCATGAAGGCCAATGCCGAGGTGATGCGCGCGGCCTCCGAATTCGCCAATTCCATGGCGCTGGCCATTGCCGACGGCAAGGTGACGCCGAGTGAGGCGCAGACCTGCGACCGGCAGGCGGCGGCCATGGAAAAGGTACTTTCGGAAATGCGCCGGGCGCTGGCCATGGTCAAGGCGCATGGCGGCGAAAAGGCAGAGCTGCGCGTCGTCTCCGATGGCGAGGCGTGACGCCATGACCACGCAAGATTTCCCCCCGCGCGGCGATTGCCGGCTGACTTCGGTGGCCGGGTTCACCAGCTGCCGCTGCGGCTGGAGTGACCACCCGCTGAACGTGATGCCCTGCGAAGCCGCCCATGATGCGGCGCAGGATGAAGCCATCCGCAAGGCCATTGAAGGCGCGCAAGACTGGCGGCCTGCCGAACGATTGAAACGTGGCGGGGCACCGGGCGCGCTTGCCGACGCCAGGAAAAAAGATGCGCGGTTTTCCACGACAGCAAGACCGGAGATAAACCCATGAGTGATTTTGCCCCCATGGCCATTGGCGGCCGCACGGATGAAAACCGGGAGACGCGCGCAAAGGTGCGCGCCGGCGGGCCGGCTGTGGCGCGCGATCAGCTGCGTTCGATCGTCGAGCGGATCGAGCGGCTGGAGGAAGAAAAAAAGACCATCGGCGACGACATCAAGGATGTCTATGCCGAGGCAAAGGCCACCGGTTTCGACACAAAGGCTGTGCGGCGGATTATCGCGCGGCGCAAGAAGGACCAGCAAGAGGTGATGGAAGAGGATGCCGTGTTCGAGACCTATCTGGCCGCGCTTGGCATGCAGCTTCCGCTGCCGCTTGACCGGGAGGGCGACCAATGACCGGCAAACCATGGACGGAAACCGACATTGACCGCATGGCCGGGCTTTATGGCGATGGCATGAGCTATGCCGAAATTGCCGATGTGATGGGCTGCGGGCGCAGCGCCGTGGCCGGCATTGCCAACCGCCATCGCGACCGGTTTCGCAAGCGCAACAGCGATGAGCAATACATGGCGCGGCGGATGGCAAACGAGGCCGAACGGCAGCGCAAGGCCGCGGAGAAAAAAGCCGAACGGGCGGCAGAAGCGCGCCGGCGCGCCGCCGATCTGGCCGAGGCGGAAAAGGCGAAAGCGCTGGCGGATGCCGATGCCGGCAGGAAAGCGGGCGATTTTGCCGGGCTTGGAATTCCCGGTTCCGCGCCGGTCATCCTTTCCGCGCTGGGCACCTATGATTGCCGGCTGATCCTGACGGATGTCGACGACCCGCCGCTGGCCGATCCGCCCTGCTGCGGACGCCCGGTCAAGGAGGGCAAATCCTTTTGCGCGGCGCATTGCGCGCTGCTCTATCAACCGCGTGAAAAGAGGGCGGCGTGATGGGCGATTTCACCACGTTTCTCGATGGCCGGGTGCGGCTTTTTGCGGGCGATTGCCGTGATGGCGTGGCCGCGCTTGCTGATAACAGCATCGACGCCGTGATCACAGACCCGCCTTATGCGCTGGAATCGATCCGCAAGCGCTTTGGCGGGCCGAATGCCGCGAAGGCACAGCATGGGCGCGATGGCGCCTTTGCGCGCGCCTCTGCCGGGTTTATGGGGCAGAAATGGGATACCGGCGAGGTTGCCTTTGATCCGGCTTTTTGGGCTGACGTGTTGCGGGTGTTGAAGCCGGGCGGGCATGTGCTCGCCTTTTCCGGTACGCGCACCTATCACCGGCTGGCAACGGCGATCGAGGATGCCGGGTTTGAAATTCGGGATATGACGGCCTGGCTTTATGGTACGGGCTTTCCGAAAAACCATGACGTTGCCAAGGGTATCGACAAGAAGCTTGGGGCGGCGCGCAATGTTGTGGGCCGCGAGACGATTACCAACGACATGCGCGGCGGTGCGACGCTGAATGTTGCCAAGGATGGAAAGCGAGAAAGCTTCGAGCGGGACATCACCGAGGCTGGGTCCCCCGAGGCTGCGAAATGGGAAGGCTGGGGCACGGCGCTGAAGCCGGCGATGGAGCCGATGTGTCTGGCGCGCAAGCCGCTCGACGGGACTGTTGCCGAGACCGTGCTGAAATGGGGTACGGGTGGGCTGAATATCGGGGCTTGCCGGGTAGATGCGCCAGAAGGCGCCGTCGTAAAAATAACTCACAGCGAAACCGGATCGGTGCGCGGATATGGCGGTGGCATCAAGGGCGGTATTAGGTCGGCGCCGCAAACTGCCGGTCGATATCCCGCCAACGTTCTGCATGACGGCAGCGCTGAAGTTATCGGTGCATTTCCCGATGCCCCGGGTCAGCAGCGCGCCGTCGGGCCCGAGCATGGCGCCAAGGCGAGCGTCTATTGCTATGGGGATTTCGGCCCTCGTGATCATTTCGAACCGCGCGGCGATGCGGGCTCCGCCGCCCGCTTTTTCTATTCCGCCAAGGCCGATGGCGACGATCGGGTCGGGTCAAAGCACCCGACGGTCAAGCCTGTAGATCTGATGCGCTATTTCGTGCGGCTGGTCACGCCGCCGGGCGGGCTAGTGCTGGATCCTTTTGCGGGCACCGGTACCACGGGTGCGGCCGCCTTCTATGAAGGATTTTCGGCCATTCTCTGCGAGCGCGAGGCTGATTATCAGGCCGACATTGCCGTGCGCATGCGGCTCTGCCTTGCCGGGCCGGAAGAGCGCAAGCGCGAAATCAGCAAGCGAAAGAATGCCGATGAGACGCCGCTGGGCGGGCTCTTTGCGGGAGGTGAAGCATGAGCTGCCTTCAGAGTTTCACCGCGGAAGAACAGCGCCAGCGGATGGCCGCAAAGGCCGTGCGCGCGCGGCTGATGCGGGCAGGGCGGTGCACGACCGTGGCGACGCTACCTGCGCCGGAAAAACCAGAACGGCGGCGGCTGGTGTTTTTGCAGCCGCCGGCGGAACCGGCGGGCAGCGGCGGGGTTTATCACGCCTCACGCCGCGCCGTTTGCCCGCCGGATGCCCTTGAAAGCTTTCTTATGGAGCGCTGCGCGGCCTGCGGGCTGGACATTGCCGAAATCCGCTCGGAGCGCCAGGACGCAGCGCTGAGAGTCTGGCGGCGCCATCTGGTTTTCGAAATGTGCCAGCGCTTTCCCGATGCCGCCTATACCGAAATCGGCCGTGCTTTCGGCCGCTGTGGCAGCGCGATTTCGACAATGATGGCCAGAATCGAGCGCCGGCGCGCGGCGGGCATGGAATTGCAGCCGCCCGCACGGCCGCAACCGGCGGGGCAGCATGCCGCGGCAAAGGCGCGGCCCGGCGAAACCATGCACGCCTATATGCGCCGCCGCGCGCGGGCCATGGGCTTTTCGCCGTCCGCGCTGACCGCCCGCCGGGGAACGGCCGACCGGGTGCTGGCAAAGCACCTGATTGCCTGGGAACTGCGCCTGAATTTCCCTGCCGCCAGCAACCCGCAGATTGCCCGCGTGCTGGGCTATGGCGACCACACCACGGTGTTGTACGCGCTGCGCCGGATCAATGCGCTGGCGGCAAAGGGTTTTCCCGGTTTGCAGCATCTGCTGGAGGGCAAACGTGATGATTGACGGCGCCAGACGACACGAAAACCCGCGCGGGCAACGCCTGCGCGCGCGCATTGGCGAACTTTGGAACACAGGCCGGCACTCGACCTACGAGATAGCGGCGCTCTGCCACCTCGATGAGGCGGACGTCTGCCGGATTTTGCGGGAATTGGAGGGGGTGGGATGCGTATCCTGATCGGTTGCGAGACATCCGGCGTCGTTCGGCGGGCCATGGCCGCGCGCGGACATGATGTCTGGTCGTGCGATCTGTTGCCTGCCGAAGATGGCAGCAACCGCCATATCGTCTGCGATATCCGCGATATTCTTGGCGATGGCTGGGACATGCTGGCCGTCATGCATCCGCCTTGCACGCGGCTTTGCAACAGCGGCGTGCGCTGGCTTTTCGGGCCACCTAAGAACCCGCCGGCAGAGGCGCGCGGGCAAGAGCGGGCGGCATGGGCAGAGATGCCGGAAGAACAGCGCCTTTTGATCATGTGGCGGCTCCTGGATGAAGGTGCGGCGCTGTTTTCTGCCTGCTGGAATGCCCCGATCGCGCGCGTTGCGATTGAAAACCCGGTGATGCACCGCCACGCCAAGGAACGGATCGTCAATTATAGGAAACCGGACCAGACCGTGCAGCCGTGGTGGTTTGGCGATGCTGCCTTCAAGGCGACCTCGTTTTATCTTCGCGGCCTGCCGAAACTGCAGCCGACGAACCGGCTTCAGCCGCCGAAGGCTGGCACAGATGCGCACAAGCGCTGGTCAATCGTGCACCGGGCCTCGCCAGGGTCGGAGCGCTGGCGGCTGCGTTCGCGGACCTATCAGGGCATTGCCGAGGCAATGGCCGCACAGTGGCCTGCAGCCGCGATGGAGGTGGCAGCATGAGTATCGAAGTGCAGCAAAAGGTGCGCAAAGCTGTCTTCGGAAGCCCGAACCGAAAGGCTGTTGCAATCCGCCTGTCGGATGCCGCCAGCGATGACGGCAGTGGTATCTGGATGGCCGTTGAAACGATTGCCACGGAAACGGAACTGTCGGAGCGGACCGTGCAGCGCATTCTTCATCAGTTTGTCGATGAGGGCATTCTTGTTCTCGTTCGTGAGGCGTCCGGCGTCGTCGGTATTGGCAACCACTACGATATGAACCTTCAGGCGATTGCAAAACTGCCGCAAATTCCACCGCGCGGGCGGCGCAACAGGCCGGCAAAAGATGGCGGTTCCGATGCTGCCACGGGTGACACGGTGTCACCCGTGGGGCCAATTGTCACGGGTGACACTGACGACATGACGGGTGACACGGTGTCACCCCACGGGTGTCACGGTGACACCCGAACCGTTATTGAACCATCAATAGAACCATCAAGAGAGAGAGAGGGTGCGCGCGAGCGCGATCGATCTTTCGATCGGAAAGAAGGCCAGACCGCAGAGACCGGACCGGATGAAACGCCGAAAGGGCTTGAAAAGCGGTTTCGTGTGCTGGAGTTTGGCAGCGGCGGCAAGTCGATCCCGTGGCCGAATGC
>NZ_CAXXFM010000002.1:0-403534 GCF_963677965.2 uncultured Martelella sp. | reverse complement strand
ATATTCTTGGCGGACTTTGGCCGACCGAGGAAGGCATGAAGGCGGCCTATGCCGGCGGTTATCGCGGCGATCTTTACGGTGAAGATATAGAGGCCCGTCTCGCAGAGTATGAGGCCGAAGCGCGGAATGCTGCTGCAGAAAGTGCAGCAAATACCCGCAAGCGCATTCGCGAAGAGCGCGATCAGAATGGCCTTCCTGATGACTACATTCCGCCGGACTATGAGCGAGAACCCGGAGCGGCGGAAATCCGGCGCCAACAGCGCCAACAGCGGGATAGTGGCGGGGATTCGCTGCTGGATAAATTTATCAACCTGTTTTCGTCCGATGATCTTTCCGAGAGTATTGAGGAAGGTTCGCGCGAAATGGGCCAGTCTTTTACCGACGGGGCAGAGGGAATCCGCAAGGCGAGCGACGATGCCAGGGGCAAGATGAGCGATGTGGGCCGCAATGTCGAAGCGGGCGGCGATGATATTGTCCGCGCGCTCGGCAATGCCGCCACCGCCATCGATACCGCCGCAACGAAACTGACCGGCGCGGCCGGTCGCCTGCAGCGCCGCCAGGAGCGGGCCAATGCCAATCCCGGAAAATCCATGAAGCCGGAAGACAACGCGCCGGCGGGAGCCTATTGAGATCATGCGCAATTGGGCAGCAACGCTTTTCCCCGGCTCCTACAAGGGCGTGCCGTTTTATGTGGAATATGATTCCGCATCGGGCGGCAAGCGGCTGGCCGTGCATGAGCATGCCGGCGGCTACCAGTCCTCGGTCGAGGAATTGGGCAAGGTCACTGAAGCTTTTGACGTGACGGCCTATACGATCGGCGATTTTTCCGATGTGCAGGCGCTGGCGCTGAAGGCCGTCTTGAATGCGCCGGGGCCCGGACTTCTGACGCTGCCGATCGATCCGCCGATGCTGGCGACGGCCGAGCGCTACTGGCGCACGCGCTCAAAGCGTGAGCTTGGCTATGTCGGCTTCGGCATCACCTTTGTGCCGCATCCGACCGCGCTGGGCAAAGCGCTGAACCTGGGCAATGTCAATGCTGCCGTGGCGGCCGGCGTCGGGCTTGCGGCTGCCGGCATGTCATCCTTTTTCGGATAGTGTCATGAGCGCAGAAAAAACGGTTATTCTCGACTGGCTGTCCGGCCTCGCCGCGACGATCATTTCCGATTCCGACGATACGGCCGATTTCGCCGCGCGGTTAGAAGTTGCCGCCGCGCTCGATGCGGCCGCGTTTTCGCAGGAAGTTTTGGCCTTGATGCAGATGGTCGGTGAGAGCGTCAGCGCGGAAACCGATTTCGAGGCGATCAAGGTGAATCCGACCGCCACGGGCGAAACGCTTGCCGTGATGCAGATTCTGACAGCCTTTGGCGCGGCCATCGGCGGCGTGCGGGTCACGTGGCCGTCGCGTCCCGCCGCGCGCGACGCCCGCCAGCGGATTGCCGAAACGGGCGAAACCGGACTTGCTGCGGTCTCCGCGCTGGGTGCGGATGGCGCGCAACTTTTCGGCTGGCTTTCCGGCGTGGTGGCGCTTTGCGTGCGCATGGTGTCGGAGATCGCGGCAACGGCAACGCCGATGGTGGCGGTGGAAACCGGCATATCGCTGCCGTCCGCCGTTCTGGCGCACCGGCTTTATGGCGATGCCGGTCGCGCCAGCCAGCTTTTCGAGGAAGCCAATGCGGCAACGCCGATGCTGATGCCGACGCGGTTTCAGGCGCTGGCGCGGTAGACGGTAAACCCGGATGCTTCTGGAAAAGATCACGATCACAGGCATAGACCTGCCGATCAAGCGCACCGAAATCGAATATGGGGCTGATGAGGCCGTGCGCCAGGCGCGGTTCTCGCTCACGCCAACGCAGGATAACGGTTTGCCTGTTATCCCGGGCGATGCGGTGACGGTGAAGGCAAATGACACGCTGGTGCTGACCGGTTTTGTGCGCGATGTGATGCCGCGCCACGACCCGCAAAGCCACGAACTGGACGTGACGATCGTTTCCAAGACGGTCGATGCCACGGAAACCTCCGTGGAGCACGCTTCCGGCGAGGTGATCAACCAGCCGCTCGACAAGGTTGCCAATGAATTCGGTCTCTATCATGTCGATATCCTGACCGGCGAGCGCACGGCTGACGATCCGGACCTCGCCAACAGCGATTTCGGGCCGCTTGTTGCCGAGCAGAGAGCGGCGGCCGCCTTGCCGCCGGAACCACGCGTCAAGCTTCGGCCCGGTGAAACATCATTTGCAGCGCTGGAACGTGTCACGCGCGGGCGCGGCATCCTGATCTATGACACGCCGGAGGGGCGGCTGAAACTGGCGTCAAAGCCGGAAGGCACGCATGACGGAAGCCTGCGCTTTGGCGTCAATATCGAACGCGCCTCGGCCACGCTGACGGAACGCGGGCGCTACAGCCCGGTGATCGTGCGCGGCGAGACCAGCGAGGCCGCCGATATCGATGCCGAGCGCATGGAAGCGGAAGCCATTGACGACACGGTGACGCGCCGCCGGCCGATGATTATCGTCATGGAAGGGCAATCCGACCCGGACAAGCTCAAGCAGCGCGCCGCCTGGGCGGTGCAGCGCAACCAGGGCGAGGCGATTTCCGTCAATCTGACGGTGACCGGCTGGCGCGATGATGCCGGCAACATCTGGCAGCGCAACTGGCTTGTGCATGTGATCGATCCGTGGCTCGGCCTGGATGGCACGATGGCGATCAAGACCGTCGTGCTGCGGCAGGATGAGCAGAGCGACGGCACGGTGTCGGACCTGACATTGGTGGACCCCCGCGCACTGGGCGGCGAAAACCCGCGCGGCAAATCGAACAAGGCTTACAAGGCCAAGAGCAAGGGCAAGTACAAAACTATGGATTGGGTCAAGTATAAGGAAGAGCTGGACGCTGAGATCGCGGAGGCTGAATGACAATCCGCCAGATCATCCTCGATGGCCGCATCACGGAAGAAAAAGGCCGCCAGTTCGTGAACGGGCAGGGGCTTTATAATGACGGCTTCACCAAAATCCTGCGGATCGAGCCGTGGGGCTATGCCTCGGTGCCTGTTGCCGGTTCGCGCGGCATCGCCGTGCCGCTGGGCGGCAATGCCGATATGGCGGTGTTTCTCGGCGGCGAGAGCGGCAGTCATCGCCCGCCCGGTCTGCCTGCCGGCGCCTCGGCGCTTTACGATGCCAACGGCAATATCATCAAATGCGTGGGCACCGGCATCGTCATTGATGTCGCCGGCCGCACGATTGACATCACCGCCGGGCAATGGACGCTCACCGGCAACGCCACGATCAACGGCAATCTCACCATCAATGGCAATCTCACCTGCACGGGCAATGGCACCTTCGCCGGGTCCGTCACCGATGGCGATGGCGACGGCGGGGCATAACGACAATGCGCATCATCCCGATTGACGACAGCGGCGCGGAAATCTGGCGCGCGCCGGACCTGGTGTGGAACGGCGTCACCGCCGACCTCGCCATTAATGCGCTGACACACCCGACAGCGCCGGGCGATTTCACCGCCGAGCAGGCGCTTGCCACGCAGGTGCTGATTGCGCTGATGACGGACCGCCGCGTGGAAGAAAGCGAGTTGCCGCCCGGCGAGATGAACCGCGGCTGGATCGGCGACAGCTATGACATCGGCGAACACGAAACGCCGATCGGCTCCCGCCTCTGGCTGTTGCGGCGCAAGGCGCTGACGGAAGGTATCGAATACCTTGCCGAGGCTTATGCCAAGGAAGCCCTGCAGCCGCTGATCGACCAGGAGGCCGTCGCCTCCATCACCGTTTCGGCCACGGCCAACCGGACGGAAAACCGGCTGGAGCTTGATATCGCGCTTTATGCCCGCTCGGGACAGTCCGTCTTTGCCGAGCGCTACGCCATCATCTGGGATCAGGTGAAGGCGCTTTCCTGATTTTCTCTCACATGCTCTTTATCCGGAGTGATACATAATGCCATGGACCATCCGCCCGCTTGCCGACTGGTCGTCGCGCATGCGCGGCTCATTCCGGCAATATCTGCAGGGCACCGACAGCGCGCTTGCCAATAATTTCGTCACGGTCACCGCCAAGGTCGTGGCGGCCATGGCGCATGAATACGAGCTGCGGCTGGGCTATCTCACGCGGCAGATGTTCCTGACCACGGCAACCGGCAAATGGCTGGCCGCGCATTGCTATGAGGTCGGCATTTTCCGCAAGCCGGCGGCGCGGGCAAGCGGCGTGATCGCAGGCGTTGGCGCGGTGTCGACAACCTATCCGGCGGGCATCCGCTTTCAGTCCGGCAATATCATCTATGTTTCGACCGCGGCGGTCACATCATCGGCCAGCGGCGCTGTGGAATTTTCGGTGCGCGCCCAGTCGGCAGGCCTTGCGGGCAACCGCGATGCCGGCAGCGAACTGGCGCTTGCCGATGCCGGGTTGTACCCGGCCCTTTCCGACACCTTCACGGTCGCCTCCGGCGGGCTTGGCGGCGGGGCGGATACGGAACTGGACACCGGCCTCAGGGCGCGCGGCCTGCAGCGCAAGCAGAACCCGCCCGGCGGCGGCACGCTGACGGATTACGAGCGCTATGCGCTGGAGGTGCCCGGCGTACTGAAAGCCTGGGCCTTCCAGATGAGCACGCCCGGCAGCCTTGTCGTGCTGTTCCTCTTCGAGGGCCGCGACGACTACATCCCGCTGCCTGCCGATGTGGCAGTGGTGCAGGCGGCCATCGATGCCCAGCGCCTGATCCGCGTGGACAACAGCGTCGCAGCCGCCGCGGTGGCGCGTGAGATCGATATCGAGATCGGCGGACTTTCGCAGGATACGCCGGAAATCCGCGCCACGATCGAACAGGCGATCACTGATATGTTTCTGGAAAAATGCCGCCCGGGCATTGCCGCCTCCACCTTCACCGTGTCCGTTTCGTGGATTGCCGAGGCCATTTCGCAGGCCTCCGGCGAGGAACGTCACCGGCTGATTGCCCCGCTCGCCGATATCACGCTGACAAATGGCGAATTCCCGGTTCTGGGCGAGGTCACCTATGGCGCGTGATCCGGCCTTTTCCACCATCACCACCATTGCCAGCAACTCTGCCAGCGGCGCGCCGCTGGGCTTTGATGTCGACAATGATGCAATCGAGATATGGCCGCGCGCAACCTCCCCGACCGTCGTTGTCGGCACGGTCATTCCCACCGGTTATGACGGCACTGGCGGGCAGGCGGCAAGCGCGGCCCCGTGGGATGCGCTGGCCAACCCGGTCAATGACGACCTGATCGACGCCGGGCTTGCCCTTTGGCCCACGGGCGCGGCCTGGGGCACGCCGGATGGCGAGAGCATGCCCATCGACAGCGTGCTTGCCCGCTTCACCCGCGTGCTGCTGTCACCGTTCGAATGGCTCTATGCCCGCGCTTTCAAGCTGGCACGGGAATCGACCGTGCAGGGCGTCGATGAACTGCTTGAGGAATGGGAGGCGGATTATGGCCTGCCCGGCCCCTGCGGCCCATCCGTCAGCGTGGAAGAGCGGTTGCGCGCGCTGGAAACAAAAGTGCTCGGCGGCGCGATCATCACGCCCGGCGATTTCATCGCCCTCGCTGCCCGCTATGGCTTCACCATCACCATCAAGGAACCGGCCACATTCGAATGCGGCTTTTCCGAATGCGGCGGCGGCCACCAGCTGGGCAACCCGATGACCGAGGAAACCTTCTGGATCGTGACGATCAGCGACCTTGCCGTCGATTATTTCCGCTGCGGCGAGGGCGAATGCGGCTTCACCCCGCTGTTCTCGCTGGGCGAGGCGGAACGTCTTCTTTGCATGCTCAGACAATTTGCCCCGGCCTGGACCACGCCGGTGTTGGCCTTCGAGGAGTAACAGATGAAGTATAACCCGCCCTTCGGCTCGAATGATCCGGATTCCATTTATGTCGATCGCAACACGCCCGGCGCGGTATCAGGTTCCGTGCCGCCTGCGCCTGCCATCGAGCACCCACAGCGGGAAATCGTCAATGCCATCCTGGCCGCCGGACTGACGCCTGACGGCAACGATCTTTCTCAGCTGACACAGGCGATCAGTGTTATCGCGGCCGCTGCGGTGCTGGACGACTATCTGCAAAAGGCCGGCGGCACGATGACGGGGTCGCTCATCCTTAATGCGGACCCGACAGCAGCTCTCCACGCTGCGACAAAGCAATATGTTGATGCTACATCCGCAGCGCTTTACACAGCAAAGGTCGTATGCCGTTTTGATGGCCTCACCCTTGACGTTCAGCGCGGCGAAAATGTCTCATCGGTCGTAAATGACGGAGCCGGTCTGTACACCATTAATTTCGCGACCAATTTGCCAGACACCAATTACGTCGTTGTGGGCGGTGGGTATGATTCTACGGACCCCGCCATTGACGGATTTTTGCAAGTGACAAGCCGGACGGTCAGCTCTGTTGCTATCCGCCTTAACGATCCCACGAATAATATTCGGCGTGATCTGCAAACGGTCGATGTCGTTATTTTCTAGGGGTCTGCGAATGTCAAATCCAATTGTTCATAACGCCGGCTGGCCGGGCGGTGCGCCATGACGGCAAAGGTTGAAATCATTGCCGATGCCTCCGGCCTGTTCGGCGCGGAAGGCATGGAGGTTGTCGTGGCGTCGGATGCGCCGCCCGGCATTTACGAGGTCACGCTGGGCGTTACCGTCGATCCCGGTCTGCCCGAAGCCCGGCACTATTCCACCACCGAAACATTCCGCGTGCGCGCACCGATGTTTTTCAAGAATGATGACGGCGAAATCCGGCCCGCGCGCTATACGCGCGACAGCGGCACGGACGCCATTGCCCTGAGGACCTGACGATGGCCGAAGAAGACGATATCAGCCAATGGACCGAAGCCAACGACACCACCGAAATCGATCGGGTTATCGGGCACAATCTCGATGGCAAGGCGCGCGCAATCAAGGTTGACAAGCTGGCGTCCAAGGCGGCGCTGGATGCGCTGGCCGGACGCGTGTCTGCCCTGGAAACGATAGAGATTGCCACACTCAGCGTTGATGGCGGCTCGATCTATGAGAAAGGGCTTTCCGTCACGCCGACATTGAACTGGACTATTGACGGCGCTGGCACCGTTACAGAACAGGTGATTAACGGGAACATCGTTGCTCCGGAAGCGCGAACATGGACGGCCGCTGCGGCGATCACCGCCAATACGACCTATACGCTGACAGTGACAGATGCGTCTGACCGCGATGTTTCGGATAGTGTTTCGATCTCGTTTCGCCCTCGCATCTATTGGGGCATGAGCGACGCGCTTGTAATGGACAGCGCCGGCGTTCTGGCGCTCGAAAGCGGCAGCTCGGCATTGTCAGCCAGCCGGGGCCGGACCATGACAATGGCGCCGGATGGCGAACAATATTTCTACTACGCCTATCCAACTTCGTTCGGTCAGCCCTCGTCGGTGACGGCCTATGGCTTTCCCACGGATCCGGTCGTCACCACGATTTCAATGACCACCGCCGCCGGCAATACCGAAGATTATTACCTTGTGCGACTGCCTGAACTGTTGACGCAGTCCGGCACGGTCGTCGTCAGTTGATGGAGGTCTGACCAATGGCCAATGCATTCATACCTGCTGAAATCGCCGAGGGCGGCAACGGCTTCCCGGCTGTCAGTCAGACAAGGGTCAAGGGCGGCGCATGGTCTGTCAGCGCAATCGCTGATTGGCAGAGCGAGATCGAGCCGCGCTATCGTGCGTCCGGTATGCGGATCCTCGATCGCAGCGACCGCAGCGAATGGGTTTTGCAGGATGACCTTGTCAGTGTTGTCGAAACCAAAGGTTCGGCCGCCTCTGACGCTGCCGAACAATCGGCCAACGATGCAGCGCAATTCGCTCAGACTGCGGACGAAAGAGCGACTGCGGCTGGTGTGAGCGAGACAAATTCGGCCGAAAGTGAAGCTAATTCGGAATCTTACAAGGATCAGGCCTTCGCCAGCTTGTCTGGTTCCCAAACCTACAAGAATGACGCGGCCCTGCTCGCTCAACAAGCGCAGGATGCGCGAAACGCAACTATCGCGGCAACCGACCTTAGCGCAATCGCCGAGTTCATCGACACTGATGCTGACCTGTCCGGCGCTGGTCTGAGCGCCAATGACATTGTGATGGTCTGGAAAGATAACACACGCGGTGATGCGACCACCCTTTATCAATGGGACGGCTCAGCTTTCGGCGATCCTACGGTCTGGCTCAACTCTCAGCGGCTTTCTGACCGCCAGCAAATGCTGCCCTATCTCTCGAAACAGATCATTGAATGTATCAGCGCACATCAGGCCAAAACCTACGGCCAATCGGTTTCGTACCTGTCACTGATCGACAGCATCAATGGCGAACCTGGATACGCCCTTCTGCCGTGGTTGTCCTCGAAGATATACAACAAGTCTCTCGATCCTGCCAGCGGCGACGGTGTTCCTGCCCGTGCGTCAACGACAGGAGGAATGGCTGCTGTTGAAGTCGGGGCAATAGCGTCCACGTCGAGCGACGATTACGCGGCGATTTTTAACGGCAATACGGCGGTTTGGAATGTCGGCTCGTGGACGGTTCGGAAGGGCGGCGCTTCGTTTGATTTCGACACGCTCACGCTTTGCTACATTGTCACGGCCGGTGGCGGGACTATCGAATTTTTCCGAGACGGTGTGTCCGTTGGCGGTCCTTACGATACGTCTGTTGGTACGGTCGGAGCCATAGGCTTCGCCGAAGCAGTCGAGACGGACAACACCCGCACTGCCGAGTTGACAGTAGTGATTTCCGGCGGAACCGTGAAATCTTGTGCGACCACCAACGGGCACGGCCTTTATCGTCTGCAAGAAACGGATACAGGTAACCGTCTTTATGATCACAACTGGCTGGCAGAAGGCGGGCTTGGCATCTATGACGCGGTTGAATTCGCACAAAGCCGCGCCAACACACAAGCCTTGGTCGCGCGACTTGCGCCGGACATCATCACAGTCAACGGGCGTGAACAGATTGAAACCGTCGAGGACGCCGCACCCCTTCTGTTCGATATCCTCGACGCCGCAGCACCAAACTGCGACAAGGTTGTTTTTTCTGGAGCACCTATCCCATATGGTGGCGCGGATGAGGCCAGCTCCATCCAACAGGCCAATCTCTGGCGGGCCTTCACACTTCAGCGCCGCGCTCTCAACAAACCATACACATTCATCGATATCCGAAATCAATTCGAAGTCGATGGAGACCCGACGACTGCCTTAGGTTATTTCCAAGCCCTGCCGGATGAATGGGAAGACGGTGGTGTGCACATCGGACCGGAGGGGATGGCGGCGTTTTACGGTCCATGGACACGGCTTTTCAGTAGTATCCTACCCGGTCAAGGCGGACAAAGTGGCGCTCCTTACACGCGCGAAGCTGGTTGGCTTGGTATTGATACACAGATCGCCGACATTAGTGGTTTGGGCTATAAGTTTTCAGTGATCGCCCCCTACGACGGTAGGTTTTATCTACCCCGCTCTGTTCGGTTTCTGACCAATGAAAGTCTGGGCAATAACGACGAATACTTTCAGGTAGGTTCCGGTGGTACGGGGTCTGGTGGGCGTGATTATAAAAACCATGTTGTGCCTCTCACTATGTCTTTCGGCACGTGGGATGGTCGATTTTCCCGGTCCGAAAGTATCGTCAACGGTTTGCACGTCATCGAATACAAAGATAGCGCGGCCGACAATCCAGCGGACGATGCGATTGTGAAATTTGGCGCTGTATGGCACGACCAGATCACACTGGCGGAGGCAAACGCCCTGGCTGGTGGATCGATCAACCAGATTCGGGGCACAGTTGCCCATATCAATTACGGCACACAGACTGGCATGGCCGTAGCTTCTGGCGGTGGCAGCGGTTCGTGGCGCGCGCTTGGCAGAATGGTTTCACCACCCAATAACAGTGGGTCGCCTGGCGCGCCAGGCGACTTTGCCGCGTCTGCCACAGAGGTAAGCTTTTACATCGGGAACGGCGACGATAGCCACGCGTGGTCAATCTGGAAGAGATCTGCATTCGAGCCAGACGTTAGTGTTGTGGATGCTGCGACTCCTACATCCGCCGCTGCGACCTATGATCAGGCGCAGATTGATGCGCTGTTCGACGAAGTCGAGGCGTTACGTGATGCTCTCAGGGCAACGCAGCAAAAACTAAACGCTGACTTCAGCAAGCGCAGGTCCGCCGGCCAGATGTTATCGTCCTGACGAACATCGCTCGGCCAATCCTCCAATCTGATGACCGCACCGCCTCCACTCGAGGCGGACGGCGGAGTTATATCCCATGACAGACGAACAGAAATTCATCCTCTGGCTTGAGGGCCGGCTGACGGCGCATGGCTTTACGCCGGGCGCGATCGATGGCGTTTTCGATGATACGGCCAAGGCTGCGCTGACGGCGTTTCAGCGCGCGCGCGGCATTTCGCCATCCGGCAAGGCCGATGTCGAGACCGTGGCGGCGCTCAGGCTTTCCTCCAGCCGCGTGTCGCCGGCCGATCGTGACGACATTCCCGATCGTGACCGGCCGGGCGCCGCCGACGCGCGCGGCGGTCCGTGGCCGTTGCAGCGCGATTGCACGAAAATATTCGGCGATCCGCAAACGCAGGTGCCGGACAGGCTGGTCATGGTGCGCATGCCTTGGGATTGCCGCGCGGCATGGAACCCCGCGCTGCGCATCACTCGCCTGCGCCTGCACGAAAAGGTCGCCGACAGCGCCGAGCGCTGCCTCGATCGTGCGTCCCGCACCTTCGATAGCGACGCCCGCCATCGCCTCGGGCTTGATCTGAGCGGGGGCTCCTATGCCAAGCGGCGCATGCGCGGCGGCAGCAGCTGGTCAATGCACGCCTATGGCATCGCCATCGATTGGGACCCGCAGCGCAATGCGCTGCGCACGCACGCGCCGGAGGCTCGCCTTTCCCATGATGACGCCCGCCGCTGGTGGGAAATCTGGGAGGATGAGGGCTGGGTTTCGCTTGGCCGTGCGCGGGACTTCGATTGGATGCACGTCCAGGCGGCGCGGATCTAGCACCGTCACTTCAACCGAAAAATCGAGGTGACGCCATGATCGCGCTTTTCGCCTTCTGGATGATCCCGGCCGTGCTTTCCGTGGCCGTGGTCATCTGGTTCATCGCCGCCGCCCGTCGCGCGCCCATGAGCGCCAATGGCTATGCCGGGCTGATGGTCCGTGCGCGCGCGGCGCTATTTTCGCTTTTCGTCATGTGGGCGCTTTACGGCCTGTTCGCGCTGGGCGCATGGCTTGTGCGTCTGATCGGTGGCTGGTGATGGCTGAAATCGTCAAGTCCGCAGCGGAAAAGACCTTCAAGCGAGAGGCGGCAACCTTCCTCATGCTGTGGTTCATGGCGCTGACCTCGTGGGGCTTTTTCACCGGCACGGAAGACATGCGCAAATATATCCTCGGCATGCTGATCATCCCGATCCCGACCATCTTTGCCGGCGCCTATGGCCTAGACTGGATCGGCAAGAAAACCCATTGGGGCGGACCGCCGGAAAACGCACGGCCGGGCAAGCCCAAAGCGGCGGAAGGTGAGGGCGCATGAGCTGGGTTATCGCGATATGGTCATGGTTGACGAAAACCCGCCTCGGCCGCTTCGTCGGCGCCACCCTGTTGGTGGCGCTGATTGCCGGCGCTGCCGTCTTCTGGATCAACCGTGAAATAAACGGCGTGTGGAAGCGCGGCATTGCCGAGGGCGAGCGGCGGGAACGCGTCGCGTGGGAGGCCGAAGAGTTCGAGCTTCGCAACCAGCTGCAGACGGCGGAAGATGACAAGCAGGCGGCTTATAACGCCATTGACGCGAACGACCAGGCCCGCCGGCGCACGGCGCTCGAACAGGCCCAGACAATCAGCGCGCTGCAGATGTCGCTGGAACAGGAAAGGCAGGCCAATGGCGGCAGCACATGCACAAAAGCGCCTGGTGGCGCTTCTTCTTCTGGCGCCGGCCGCATTTCTCGCGGCGTGTGGAACGACATCCGAGCGGCGGATAACGATTGATCCGGCCACCGTCAACCAGGCGAAAACACCGGATACGCTTCTGGAGCCATGTGAAGACCTGGAAGCGCTGCCGGCCGAACCGCCGGATGTCTATGGCGCGGTCTCGTTCCTGATCCGCGACCGGGCGCAATACCGCAACTGCGCGGCCGAAAAACAGGCACTGATTGACGTGATCGCGGTGCAGGAAGGGCGGCGGGACCGGCCTTCGAATTGAAATGTGTGCGCAGGGGCGGCGGCATGACCATGACGGAAGCAGAGCGTAATGCGCTCGAAAAACTGACCAAAGTTGATGAGGAAGGCGAGTTCCCGCCCTTCACGACGGAAGAACGAAAAGCCTTGAAAACCCTTGCCAAGGCTATGCGCGGCATCGAGGCCATCGGGTGGCTCGCAGGATCGCTGAAAACCTTCCTGATATGGCTCGGGATCATCGTAGGAGCGTGGGTTTCATGGAAGGCGGGATTTCTCGAATGGATGCGGGCCAACCTTTGACGCGCCGGATCTGGATGCATTTCGCGCGGCATGTCTTCATGTTCGCTCTGGCCGGTCTGGTGTTTGCCGTCCTGTCGATGATCTGGCGCCAGGCCGTGCCGGTTGTCGCCTTCATGCACGCCGATGATTGGCAGGTGACGGAAGGGCGGGTCAGTGCCCATGTCGAGGGCTATAAGCTGCGCAAGTGCACACGGATCGCCGGCAGCGAGGTCGGCTATGTGCGCGCCGATGGCGATGCCTGGATTGAAACCCGATTCGCCTATCTCGCCGACGACACGCCGGAAAACAGCAAGCCGCGCGGCTGGTATTCATTCGGCCGCTGGCAGTGGAACGATCAAGGCCGCCCGCCATCGCATGTCATGATGACCATCCAGCACGACTGCGACGGAAAACTGCTGAGCACGACCATCGGCCCGTTTCGCGTGGATCGGTAACGATAGGTCGTTCTGGTGATGCGAGAGTATACGGCGGCGGACAGGTCCCTGGAGAGGGAAATATTACGGAAGCGGTAAGGTTCGAAGATGTCGGAATGCGTATCCTATAAGGCCTCGAATTTCTGGATCGCCGTCAGTTTGGTAGATGATTGTGGAAAAGAACCAGACTGGGTTCGGCATGTGATGAAGGTCAAAACGGGAATGGATATCGATATAGATGAGGCAAGGGCGTGGTTGCAGGACAATGGCCCGGGCTGTCGATGCTCACGTTGCCGCCCGCCGCCGGGGCCGCCCGAGAAGAAATCAAGATATCCGCAACAACTATCGCTGTTGTGATTGGCCGCTCCTGGAAATCGGGGCGGCTTTTTTTTGTCGGTCACTACCCGTTGCTATTGTCGCCCTCTCGCGGATGCATCGACCGTGTGCATTTCGGGATAACGGTCCACTCTCCACGCTTGCCGCAGAATTTGCATTTGGGTTTAAGCTTGGTCACGATCTTGTCGGCGCGGACATGGCTCAAATCCACTGGCACCGAAAGGCGTTGGCATCGCCAGCACGTGGCGGAATAGTCTAGGTGTTCGCGGGCGGCGCCCACAGTGGAATAGTCGAGTTCAGACGGCATTTTACCTCGCATATATTTTGTTCAGTTCGCCGCCGTTGTTCTATTTATGTTCCATTGCGGAATGTCGTCAAGCTGCGAATCGCAACACGGCCACGAATGTCCGAGATTTCAGGTCGGAAAAACGACAATCATCAATGCCGCAATCAGGCTTCGCCGCCTTTCCAAAGGGAACAATCGGAAAACAGGCGTTCAGAATAAAAAAAGGACTTCGTTCAGAATAGAACTGTTGCAAACAGGAAAGATAACCGCTAAATGCCCGCCAACGCTTGCTTTCCAGCGAGCTAGGGGCCTCGTGGCGGAGTGGTTACGCAGAGGACTGCAAATCCTTGCACGCCGGTTCGATTCCGGCCGAGGCCTCCATTTCGGCTTTTCAGCCAGATAATCATCTGAAATCATTTGGCTTTTTTAGAAGGTGTGGCGGTCGGATGCCAACCGGTCGCCATCGGTGTGGCAAAGAACTGTTCTGTCTTGGCCGAAGCCGGGATTTTTCCCTTCCGTTTTCATCGCGCGAGCGTTGTCCATCTTCTCGTCAAAGCGCCGTCTACATCTTTTCCTTGACGCCTTTGGCGATCAGCCACCAGTTCACCGGATAGGATGTTGCAAAGCCGGCCCACATGGCGATTTGCATCATGAACCAGAATTCGACCGTCGGCACTTCCAGTTTCATGCCGAGAAGGTGGCGAAAGAGGTAGAACTGGGCGAACGCCATGAAACCGTACATTCCGACCTGCCAGGCTGTCAGAGACAGAAAATCCGCCTTCACGGCCTGGATGAGGCCCTGATACGGCGACAGGCCACGCATCGGTTTGATGGTGAAATACTGAAAGATGACGCCGAAGGAAAAGGCAAAGACGAAGTCGAGGATCCATACCGCAAACATCTTTTCGGCAAAGATTGTCTGCCAGCCGAACCAGACGGCAACCGCCGGTACGAGAAAGGCCAGCCATTCCGCGACGAGATCACCGAGTGCGCAACCGCTGCCGCAATGGGCAGCCCCTTTGCCAACCATCACCGCAAACGGCGTTTCGGTCATGTTCGGCGGTTTCTCGTCATTGTGCATCGCCTGGTGATGGGCTTTGCGGGTTGCCAGGCGGCCATAGCGAAAATAGGCCCATAACGCCGCAAAAGAACCGAACAGCGCGACCAGCGGCCAGACCGCGTTCATGATCCACATATGTTGCGGATTCCTGAAAATATCGAAAGCGATAATCAATGCGGCGATTGCGCTGGCGAGAAGCGAAAGGATGGCGAGCAAATGGAGCCATTCGGGCATGTCTCATCTCCTTGTCTTCCGGAAATCAGCACGGGAAAGCGTTCTGATTTTCAAAACATGTCTCTTGGCCAAGTCATCCGGCGGTTGAATTGTTCCATGGGGACGGCAGACGGGACTGCTGCTGTGTCCATTCGATACTGACGTCAACAGCAAGTCCGTGATGCGCAGGCGTCTCGTCTGCCGCCTCCTGTCTCGAAAATGACGGCGTGACGCATGCCTGTAGATTGATTCTGATCTGCTAGTCTGGCAGTATCGAAACCTCGGTATCGCGACTTTCCCGACACCCCCGGATCATGCTGACCTTACGGGGATTTTGCATGAATCAGTGATGGCATTGGCTTCGGACGGCGTTCGAAGGGATGCTTTTCTTGGGCGGGGCTGCTTGCGAAACCGGATGAGGGAGGCCCCGAAAGGGGCGGGAGCATAAAGGCCGGCGCGGACGCGTTTGCCGGGCACAAGGGCAGGATCATGAAATACGCCATCGTTGGAACGGGATCGCGGCACAAGATGTTTCGCAGCGCGGTCGCCGAAACCTATGCCGACCGCAACGCCTTGGTCGGGCTTTGCGACATCAACGAAAAGCGGCTGGCGCTTTCGGCCAATGCCGTGCCTGTCACCGGCAACGGAATTGCGACCTATCGCGCGGCGGAATTTCCGCAAATGCTGAACGAGCAGAAGCCGGACACGGTGATCGTTACCGTGCCCGATTACCTGCATCATGACTATATCGTCGATGCCATGCGGGCCGGTTGCGATGTGATGACCGAAAAGCCGATGACCATCGATCTGGAAAAGCTGAAGGCGATCCTCGACGCCCAGAAGCAGACCGGCCGCAAGGTCACCGTCACCTTCAACTACCGTTACACGCCGGCGCGCACTCAATTGAAGGATCTGCTGATGTCGGGCGTGATCGGCGATGTGACTGCCGTCAGCTTTCGCTGGTATCTCGACCGCGTTCATGGCGCCGATTATTTCCGCCGCTGGCATCGCTACAAGAACCAGTCGGGCGGTTTGCTGGTCCACAAATCGACTCATCATTTCGACCTCGTCAACTGGTGGCTCGGGTCTTCGCCAGTCTCGGTGACGGCGCACGGAAGCCGCTCCTTCTATAATGCCGAGACAGCCGAGGAGCTCGGTCTGCATCAACGCGGTCCGCGCTGTTACAGCTGTCCGAGCGCCGGGAATTGCGATTTCCGGCTGGACCTCGAAGCCGATCAGGCATTGCGCGCCCTCTATCTCGATGCGGAAGACGATGACGGCTATCTGCGCGACCGCTGCGTTTTCGATGATGACATCACCATCGAGGACACGATGCAGGTGCAGGCCGTCTATGGCACGGGCGCCAGCCTCAATTACACGCTGTGCGCCTACAGCCCGTGGGAGGGGCTTGAGGTCAAGTTTTACGGCACCAAGGGCGAGCTGTCGCACCGCCATGTCGAGGTTCACGGCGTCTTCGGCGGCAAGCGGGACAAATCGGAAGGCTCGGAATCGATGACCACGACGCTTCATCTGGCCGGCCAGCAACCGCAAAATCTCGATGTCTGGGAAGGTGAGGGCGATCACGGCGGCGCCGACCCGGTGATGCTCGGTTATCTTTTTGATCCCGAGAGCGGTGAAGACCGCTACGGGCGGTCATCGTCCCATATCGACGGGGCCTGGTCCATCCTCACGGGGATCGCCGCCAACCGGTCGATTGAAACCGGCGAAACCGTGCATATCGAAAAATTCCTCGCCGAGCACGGGATCGACCTGCCGCATAAGAAATGGTGACCGGCTGATCTCTTGGTTCAGCTCAATTTGTTGAAAAACCTGTAAGTAATCACAGTTGTACACCCCGCCGTCATTCCGGCCCTGAGCCGGAATCTAGTAAGCGCAAGTCCTTGCGCGCAAAGACTCTTTCTGGAAGCGCACAGCAAGCGGCCCTGGATACCGGCTCAAGGCCGGTATGACGAAAGAAACGCAAGACGAGCTTTGTCAGCAGTCTGGGCTGACCCCTTGGGTCAGCTGGCCGAATCGGCATCTCCTGCGGCGATCTTTCCGAGAAGGTCGCCGAGCGGTTCCGGTTCATGAATGTAGAACCCCTGGGCGAAGTCGACGCCGAATGTCTTCAGCTTCGCGCAGGTTTCTTCATCGCCGACAAACTCGGCAATCGTTTCAAGGCCCAGAACCCGGGCGACCTCGACGAAACATTTGACCGTCGCCTCGTTGAGCGGATCCTTCAGCAATTCACTGACGAACTGACCATCGATCTTGAGATAGTCGAGCGGAAAGTATTTGAGGTAACCGAAGGACGAAGAGCCGGCGCCGAAGTCATCAAGCGCGACCGAAATGCCTCTCAGGCGCAGTTCGGTGATGAAGCTCGTCGCTTCGGCCATGTTGGTGATGATCGCGGTCTCGGTGATCTCGATACACAGGGAATGGCAGACGTCTCTGCCGGCCTCATCCAGCATGTCGAGCGCGGTCTTGTGGAAGCTCCGGTCGCCGAATGACTGGCCGGACAGGTTGATGCAGATGCGGTGGGCGCTGTCTGTCATCCGGGCGGCGGCAACCTGCCTCAGCGCTTCGCCGAGGACCCAGCGATCGATATGGGGCATGAGGTTGAAACGTTCGGCCGCCGGCAGGAAACTGCCGGGCAGGATGACTTCACCATCCTCTCCGATCATGCGCAGAAGAAGCTCGATATGCCGTCCGGTTTCGTTGGCGCCGATCGGCGCGATCGACTGGGCGTAGAGCACAAAGGAGCCCTGCTGCAAAGCCTGTTCAATGCGGGACGCCCAGCGGGTTTCGCCCGACCTGATCTTGAGGCTTTCGTCGCTTTCTTCCCAGACATGGACGCGGTTTCGCCCGCTTTCCTTGGCGACATAGCATGAGGTGTCGGCCGCCTGCAGAATGGCTGAAACGCTGGTCGAATGCTGGTTGAACGGCACCAGACCGATACTCGCGCCAACCCTGAAGTGCTTGTTGTCGTGGACGAAGCGGAATTCCGCCATGCGGTCGCAGATCTTCTGCGCGACCCGCAGGCCATCTTCCGGGTTGCAATGTTCGAGGAGTACGGCGAATTCGTCACCGCCGAGCCGGGCCAGCGTATCGCGCTTGCGCAGGCAGTCCTGCATCAGCTGGCTGACCTTCTTGAGCAGGGTATCGCCGACGGTATGGCCGCATGTATCGTTGACGATCTTGAACTGATCGAGATCGATATAAAGCAGTACATTGCGGGTATCGTCCTTCTGCACCGTCTCGAAGGTCCGCTGCAAGCGACGGTCGAATTCCGACCGGTTGAGAAGGCCGGTCAGCGGATCGTGGCTGGCGCGATAGGTCATTTCGCGCGACAGGCGTCTTTGCTCGCTGACATCGTGGAACACCAGAACCGCGCCCAGAATTTCGCCGTCGGCACTGAGGATCGGGGCGGCCGAATCCTCGATGCTGTATTCAAAGCTGTGACGCCCGACCAGAAGCGTGTTTTCCGCCAGCCCCACAACCTGCTCCTGTTCCAGGCAGGCAGCGATCGGGTCCGGTGCCTTTTCGCGGGTTTCTTCATTGATGATACAAAAGACGCTGTCCGAGGGCTGGTCTTCGGCATCTTCGACGGTCCAGCCGGTCATCCGCTGGGCAACGGGATTGAGCCAGCGGACCCTGCCTTGCGCATCGGTGGTGATCACCGCGTCACCGATGGAGTTGAGCGTCACCCGCATCAGCTCATGCTGCTCGGCAAGTTCGAGGGTCATCTGGCGGCGCGCGGTGATATCCCAGGCCGCACCGACGATGCGTTGCGGGGTGCCGTTGTCGTCGTGGACAACATTGGCAGCGATATGCAGATGCCTGAGCCCACCGTCCGGCAGGACAACGCGGTATTCCTCGTCGAGATGCTCACCGGTTTCGATGGCATGCTGCACCGCCGCTTCGACCCGCGCGCGATCTTCCTGATACACGGCCCGGTGCCAGACTTCGCCGATGTCTTCGCGCCCCGCCTCGTCGAGGCCGTAGAGGCGATACATCCAGGCATCCCAGTGGGCGACCCTGCGGGCGATCTCCAGCTCCCAGATGCCGATCCCGCCGCTGTCGGTGGCAATCGCCATGCGTTCGCTCATCAGCGCCCGTTCTTCCTCGGCATGTTTGCGGGCGGTGATATCGGTATGGGTGCCGATCATGCGTATCGGGTTGTTGTTCTCATCCCGCTGAACGACCCGGCCCCGGTCGAGAATCCAGATCCAGCGCCCGTCCTTGTGGCGCATGCGGAACTCTTCCTCGAAATAAGGAGCCTCCCCGCGGATATGGGCGACGTCGGCATTCAGCGCTCTTTCGGCATCGTCGGGATGAAGGAATTTCAGCCATTCATCGCCGTCACTGGATATCTCGTCAGGGCGATAGCCGATGAGCGCACACCAGATGTCGGAGTAATGCGTCTTGCCGGTGACAAGGTTGGCGTCCCATACCCCGATACTGCCGTTTTCGCTGGCGATCACCATTCGCTCGTTGAGTTTTTCGAGTTCGAGGCGCTGAAGCGTCTGCTCGGTGACATCCTGAAACGCGCCGACCAGCCGAACCGGGTTTTGCGCGCTGTCGAACTCGGCGGAGCCTGCGGCGCGAACCCAGATTTGCCGGCCGTCGGCGCGTATCAACGGCAGTTGTTCGTCCCAGGGCGTGCCCGTCGATATGCCCCTGGCGACGGCTTCCTCGATTTGTGCGCGCGCCTGCGGTGCGTAAAACGAGATCGCCTTTTCCATTGTCGGGTTGTAGCCGGGCTTGACGCCGTGAATCCGGCAGGTTTCGTCCGACCAGAATATCGTCTCGTTGACGAGGTCGACCTCCCATCCGCCGATACCGGCGATCCGACCGGTGCGCTCCAGAAATGTCCTGTTCTTTCTGAGTTCTTCCTCCGCTTCCCTGCGGCTCGTTATGTCGTGCAGCGTTCCGAACATCCACTCCGGGCTGCCGCTGTCCGTCCAGGCCAGAACGCGGCCGCGCGCGGCGACCCAGATCCAGTGTCCCGATCTGTGGCGCAGCCGGGCCTCGTAATCATAGCTGTCGGTTTCGCCCCGCAGGTGCATGGCGAGGTTTTCCTCGTGCCCGGCCAGATCATCCGGATGAATGCGGTCCTGCCAGGTCTGCAGGTCTGTCGGTTCGAGGTCTTCCGGCTCATAGCCGATGATATGCGCCCATTCGCGGTTGAGCCGCAGTTCTCCGGTGCCGATGTTCCATTCCCATGTGCCAGACTGCGTTGCCTCGATGATCAGCTCAAGCCGGCGTCGTTCCGCGATGGGACGGTCGTGGATTTCGCTCTCGCCTGCTCCGTGGGGCATCGTTCCTGCTCCGGTTTGCGGGCCCCGGCCGTGGTCGATCGACCTCAGGCACCGCTGACATGTCATTATCCCACTGATACTAGGGCGGTTTGCCCTCAGAAACGACCCGTTGCGGCGATTGGATTTATGACAAGGGGTGTTCGCCCTCCGATCCGGTGACGTTCAGGTTGATAAAAACATATATTTTTCAATAAATTGTACGTTTCAGGCATATATCGTGAAACGCTAAAAAACTTGGCCTGACCTGCGGGCGACGGTCAGATCTCGATCGGTTCCTGCACGAGATCCACGCTGAAGCGGGTTTTGACGCGCTCGCGCACGAGCGCAGAAAACCGGGAAACGTCGGCACGTGTCGCGCCACCGTGGTTGACCAGCACCAGCGCGTGCTTTTCAAATGTTCCCACCGGGCCGAGCCGCTCGCCCTTCAGCCCGCATTGTTCGATCAGCCAGCCGGCGGACAGTTTCACGCTGCCGTCGGGCTGTGGATAGCGCGGTGCGTCGGGAATGGTTTGCGCATGGGCGAGGCTGACAACGGGATTGTGGAAGAACGAACCGGCATTGCCGAGCACGCGCCAGTCGGGCAGCTTGGATTGCCGCAAGGCCAGTACCTGCGCCATGACTTCGTCCGGCCGTGCGTCGGCCTGAAATTTCTCAAGGCCGGCATAGGCGTTTGTCACTTGCCATTGGCGGGGCAGGGCGAGCGTTACCGAGAGGATGATATAACGTCCCGGATCGGCCTTGAACCGGCTTTTGCGATAGCCGAAGCCGCAGGCCTCCCGGTCGAATGTCAGGGTCTTGCGGTTTTGCGTGTCATAGGCTGTGAGCGAAAGAAAGAAGTCTGACAGCTGGACACCGTAGGCGCCGATGTTCTGTACCGGTGCCGCGCCGACCGTGCCGGGAATGCCGGCAAGGTTCTCGAGCCCCGGCATCTCGTTGGCGACAGTCCAGGCAACGAATTCGTGCCAGTTTTCGCCCGCGCCGGCGGTAATGATATTGTCGGTTGCCGACTGCTCTGTGCGTTGCCGCCCGCCGATCCGCATCAGGCCGACAATTCCTTCGACAGATTCGCTGAGAACGACATTGCTGCCGCCGCCGAGGATCGTGAGCGGCATTGCGCGTGCCGCCGCCTCATCGACCGTGGCCTCCAGTTCGTCCACATTGGTGATGTGTGCGGCGAGCCGGGCAGCGGACTTGAGGCCGAGCGTATTTTCATGCGTCAGGTCGAAGTCGGCAATGAAGTCCATCAGGCAGTCTGTCCGTTCCGTTGGCAGGGGTAAGAGGCGTTTTCTGTCAATAGACACCGGATCGCCCCGGTGCAAGCATCCGTGTTATGGCCGAGGCGCTGCCGGGATGGTTCGCACTCTGATTCCCGTCTCGCCGATTCGAGGGGGCTACAGGTATGTTGCGACCGCTTTGCGACAATCTTTTGAGGTATGAACCGGATATTTGACTTGGACCGGAGCCGTCCTATCTGATTCCTTTGAATCGGAATTCAAGCGTCTGAGGGCAGAATGGCCATGAGATCATGTTTTCGGGTTGTGAGCGCTGCGACGTCACAATCCGCCTTGATTGGAAAATCGTGGTTTCCGATGCTTTCGGGCGGATGATTGACTGATGTCAATGCGTCTCGATGGTGCCTGTGTTTATATTGACGGTTTACAATTGTAATGCTGCTTTTGTACTTGAAAAATAAGTAAAAATGTCAATTTTTTGTGGACTTTCTACACCTTTGGTACCATATAGAGGTCGTCAAAACGAAGAGCGTTGACGTTTGGCGTCAACATTCGACGCGATCTTTCGCAGGCTAACGCCCAAGACCAGCGCCAGGCGCCAAAGTCAGCCATCGTAAGCGATGAGAATTCGCTAGAATTGGTGGAATGAGATGTCCCGTAACTGCCTGCCCAAGAATGGCCGTTTTAGTCGGAAAAATTCTGACCGACATTTTGCCGGATAAGTTCGTTCCCCGACCCCAGCGCCCCTTTCAAGCCGGATATCCTCCTCGGCCGTGGCGCTGAAACCCTAGAAATGTTCCTCTTATAATGGCGAGGGCTGAAATCATGGATATGTATGCCAAACACACGAACGTACACGCCGACCCGTGGAGCGGGTTCAGCGAAGGTGCATGGCGCACTGCAATCGACGTTCGCAATTTCATTCAGGAAAACTACACGCCCTACGAAGGCGATGCATCTTTCCTCGCACCGGCCACCGAGCGCACCAAGCAGCTCTGGGACGAACTGAGCGCGCTTCTGCAGCAGGAACGTGACAAGGGCGGCGTCCTCGATGTTTCGGCTGACAAGCCCTCGAGCATCACCGCTCACGATGCCGGCTACATCAACAAGGACCTCGAAATCATCGTCGGCCTGCAGACCGATGCGCCGCTGAAGCGCGCAATCATGCCGAATGGCGGTCTGCGCATGGTTGAAGGCAGCCTCAAGACCTATGGTTACGAGGTTCCCGAAAACGTCCATGAGGTATGGACCAAATATCGCAAGAGCCATAACCAGGGCGTGTTCGACGTTTACAGCCCGGACATTCTGGCCTGCCGCAAGTCGGGCGTGATCACCGGTCTGCCGGATGCCTATGGCCGTGGCCGCATCATCGGCGACTATCGCCGTGTTGCCCTTTACGGCACGGACTTCCTGCGCGCTGAAAAGCAGAAGGAATTCCACGAACTCGACGATGTTGTCTTCAACGACAACAATATGCGTCTGCGTGAAGAGCTTTCGGAACAGTTCCGTGCACTCGATGAGCTGCGCGAAATGGCCGAAAAATATGGCGTCGATATTTCGAAGCCCGCCCGCAATGCCCGCGAAGCCGTTCAGGCCGTCTATTTCGGCTATCTGGCTGCCGTGAAGGAGCAGAACGGCGCTGCCATGTCGCTCGGCCGTGTCTCGACCTTCCTCGACATCTATATCCAGCGCGATATCGATGCCGGTTACATCTCGGAAGACGATGCACAGGAAATGGTCGACGACATGATCATGAAACTGCGTATCGTCCGCTTCCTGCGTACGCCGGAATATGACGAACTGTTCTCGGGCGATCCCGTATGGGTTACCGAAGCAATCGGCGGCATGGGCGAAGACGGCCGGACGCTGGTTTCGAAGAACAGCTTCCGTTTCCTCAACACGCTCTACAATCTCGGCCCCGCGCCGGAACCGAACCTGACGGTTCTGTGGAGCCCGAGCCTGCCGCAGGGCTTCAAGCACTTCTGCGCCAAGGTTTCGGCCGACACTTGCGCCATTCAGTACGAGAACGACGAACTGATGCGTCCGAAATGGGGCGACGACTATGGCATTGCCTGCTGCGTCTCGTCGATGCGGATCGGCAAGCAGATGCAGTTCTTCGGTGCGCGCGCCAACCTCGCAAAGGCTCTGCTTTATGCGATCAACGGCGGTGTTGACGAGAAGAAGCTGAAGGGCAAGAAGGTTGCCGAAGGTCTGGAACCGATCACCGGCGATGTTCTGGAATATGACGAAGTCGTCGAAAAGTTCGGCAAGGCCATGGACTGGCTCGCCAAGACCTACGTCAAGGCTCTGAACGCGATTCACTACATGCACGACAAATATGCGTATGAACGCATTGAAATGGCGCTGCATGACCGTGATATCCTGCGCACAATGGCTTGCGGTATTGCCGGCCTGTCGATCGCAGCGGATGCCCTGTCGGCGATCAAATATGCCAAGGTCGAAGTCATTCGTGACGAAACCGGTCTGGCCGTTGATTACAAGATCACCGGCGAATTCCCGGCATTCGGCAACAATGACGACCGCGTCGACTCGATTGCCGCATGGCTGGTCGAAGAGTTCATGAACAAGGTCAAGGCTCAGCCTTACTTCTATCGTGACTCGATGCCGACCCAGTCGATCCTGACGATTACGTCGAACGTCGTTTACGGCAAGAAGACCGGTAATACCCCGGATGGCCGCCGTGGTGGCGAACCCTTCGCGCCCGGTGCAAACCCGATGAACGGTCGCGACAAGAAGGGCTTTGTGGCCGCAGGCGCATCGCTTGCCAAACTGCCCTATGACGCAGCCCTCGACGGTATCAGCTGGACCGCTTCGGCAACGCCGGGCAGCCTTGGCCACACCGAGGAAGAGCGGATTACCAACCTGTCGAATTGCCTTGACGGCTATACGGCAGCCGGCGGTTTCCACGTCAACGTCAACCTCCTCAACAAGGAGACCCTGCTTGACGCCATGGACCATCCGGAGAAGTATCCGCAGCTGACGATCCGCGTGTCGGGTTATGCGGTCAACTTCATCAAGCTGACGAAAGAACAGCAGCTTGACGTGATCAACCGGACCTTCCACACCGCAATGTAAGGAAGAGAAGAACAATGCATAAGCGCGTTTCCGCCCCAACCAAGCCAACCGGTGTCCATATCGACATCGACCACGGATTTCTCCATTCGGTCGAAACCGGCGCAGCCGTCGACGGTCCGGGAATGCGCTTTGTGTTCTTCATGGCCGGTTGCCAGTTCCGCTGTGTCTATTGTCACAATCCGGATACCTGGAAGCTTCACAACGGCCGCAGGGTCGATGTGGACGACATGCTCAAGGAAATCCGCCCCTATGCGGGTTTCCTCAAATTCGCCGGCGGCGTGACCTTCTCCGGCGGCGAGCCCATGATGCAGGCCGGCTTTGTCGGCAATGTCATGAGCCACATCAAGAAGGAGATGGGCCTTCACGTCGCGCTCGACACGCAGGGCTATCTTCATACTGGTGTGGAGGATGAATGGTTCGACAATGTCGATCTGGTCATGCTCGATATCAAGCATATCGATCCGGACAAATATCACGCGATCACCGCCCAGTATCTTCAGCCGACGCTGGACTTTGCCCAGCGGCTGAAACGGCTGAAGCAGAAGATGTGGATGCGTTATGTTCTGGTTCCGGGTCTCACGGATGATACGGACGATGTGAACAAGATGGCCGATTATGTCGCCTCGCTTGGCGATATCGTCGAGCGTGTCGAAGTGCTGCCGTTCCACCAGATGGGAATTTCCAAATGGGATGCGCTTGGCCGCAAATATACGCTGCGCGACACGCCGACGCCGACCAATGACCAGACCGAGGCCGCCCGCGACATCTTTCGCGCGCGCGGTATGCTCGTGACCTGATGGGCGGGGCGAGGGCAGGTTTACGCCCGCGCCTTGTCACGGTTACGCAAATCCCAGATGTTTGAGGCCGCCTTCGGGCGGTCTCTGTTTTTTTGACAATGCTGCCTCTCCCTCTGGGTCATCCTCGGGCTTGACCCGAGGATCCAGGGCCACACGATGTAGGCTTTCTTCAAACTCTTTCTTATCAAAGGGTTGAGCAGAATGGATGCTCGGATCACGTCCGAGCATGACACCTGTGGGGATGGTTGACGGAGGCAACACCCAGCACGTTTTCGGGTTTGTCAGCAGTCTGAGGCCGCCTTCGGGTGGTCTTTTTGGTTTTATGATAGAATTTTGAGGACGCGGGGTTTTCGCAGAGGCTTGCACTGTTCTTCTTTTCGATATAAACATATCTTTATATCTTGATGAAGGTGATGCCAAATGACGAAGCTTGATCTGGACGGTCTGGTCGATGTCCTGAAAGCGGTGGGGGAGCCCACGCGCCTCAGGCTCATTGCGCTGCTTGCGTCCGGCGACCTGACCGTATCGGACCTCACCGATATCCTCGGCCAGTCGCAGCCGCGCATCTCCCGCCATCTGAAGCTTCTGGGCGAGGCAGGCCTGATCGATCGCTATCAGGAAGGCGCCTGGGCCTATTTTCGCCTGAAGGAAGAGGGAGCACCGGCACGGCTTGGTCGCGAGCTTTTGAAAAACGCCGCGGAAACCGATTCGGCGCTCAGCCGCGATGCAGCGCGCCTTGCCGCGGTCAAACAGGCGCGCTCCGAAAAGGCGCTCGCCTATTTTGCCGAGCATGCCGGTGACTGGGACGAAATGCGCCGCCTGCATATTTCCGAATCGGAAATCGAAGAATGTCTGGTGGCGCTGATCGGTCGCAAACCTGTGGAAAGCGTTCTGGATCTGGGCACCGGCACGGGCCGGATGCTGCTGCTCCTGAAGGACCTTTACCGCCGCGCCGTCGGCGTCGATGCCAGCCGCGACATGCTGGCGGTGGCGCGCGCCAATCTCGATGCCGAAGGGGTGACGAAGGCAGCGGTGCGGCTCGGCGACATCTTGAACCTGCCGCTGGAGAACGAGGATTTCGATCTGGTGATCATTCATCAGGTCCTGCATTTTCTTGAACATCCCGAACGCGCGATTGCGGAAGCCGCGCGCGTGATGCGGCCGGGCGGGCGGCTGGTCGTGATCGACTTTGCGCCGCACGGTCTGGAATATCTGCGGGCCGAACATGCCCATATCAGGCTCGGTTTTTCCCATCAGGCGATGTCGGACTGGATGACGGCTGCGGGACTGGACGTCGAAAAGGTTGTCGATCTGCCGTTTTCCGGCGCCGAGGAGCGGTCCCTGACGGTTACCGTCTGGCTTGGCCGCGACCGTCGTATCCTGATGGCATCGGAAGCCGAAACATATCATGTGAGGAGTGTCTGAATCATGTCTGCCAACAACGAGGCGCGCGGGAATAATCGCGCGATCGGCTTTTCATTCGAGTTTTTTCCGCCCAAGAAACCCGAGGCCGAGGCCAGCTGGTGGCGGTCCGTGCAGGCGCTCTCCGCCTATAGTCCCGAATTCGTGTCGGTAACCTATGGCGCCGGCGCCACCAGCCAGGCGCCGACCTATGCGGCCGTCAAACGGCTGGTTGACGAGACCGATCTGGTAACGGCTTCGCACCTGACCGTGGTCAAGGCAACGTCGGGGGAGGTGGATGATGTGATCCGCCGGTTCCGCGATGCCGGTATCCGTCGTTTCGTGGCCCTGAGGGGCGATCCGCCGGGCGGCATCGGCACCGCCTACAGTCCGCATCCCGGCGGCTATTCGAATGCCGCGGCTCTCGTTTCCGCGCTGAAGACGATCGGCGATTTCGATATTTCGGTATCCGCCTATCCCGAAAAACATCCGGAAAGCGCCGACCGCACCGGCGATATCGCCATGCTGAAGGCCAAGGCCGACAATGGCGCTGATCGTGCGCTGACGCAGTTCTTCTTCGACAATGATGTGTTCGAAGACTATCTCAACGATGTCCGCCGCGCAGGCATAACGATCCCGGTGGTGCCCGGCATCATGCCGATCCAGAACATCAAGCAGCTGAAAAACTTTGCCGCCCGGTGCGGCGCCAATGTGCCGGCCTTTGTCGACAGCCGCTTTGAGGGACTGGACGATGATCTGCCGGGACAGTTCGAGGCCGCCGCCGATCTGGCGGCCGAGCAGGTGCTCGACCTGCAGCGGCGCGGCCTTTCCGAATTTCATTTCTACACGATGAACCGCTCGAAGCTGCAGATTGCCGTGCTCGATCGGCTTGGCATCATGCCCGATGATACCCAGATCGGTGCTGCGCCGGAGCGGCTGCGCGCGTGATATAGAAAACCCGTGGAACTGGCTGCCGGTCCGTAAATCAATGGCGGGCTGCGGTCAGTCCGCCATCCCTTCTTCATATCTGGCGGAGAGCGTCAGCCATTCCTCTTCAACCCTGGCAAGTTCCGCGGCGGCATTGGCGCGCGCCTGGATCATCACCTTGGCCTTTTCCGGGGAGCGCTCGTAAAGCTTGGGATCGGCGAGGTCGGAATCCAGCTTGGCGATGATCTGTTCGATCTTCGCGGTCTTCTTCTCCGCCTTGTCGATTTCCTTCTTCAGCGGGGCAAAGGCCGCGCGGCGATCGGCAGCACTCCGGCGCTGCTCGGATTTCGAGCGCGTGTCGGCGGTGCTTGCTGCATCGCTCTTCTGGGCCTTCCTGCCGCCGGAGACGATCAACTCGCGATAGTCTTCCAGATCGCCGTCATAGGCCGTTACCGTGCCGTCATGCACCAGCCACAGCCGGTCGACGGTGGCTTCGATCAGGTGTCGGTCATGCGAAATCAGGATCACCGCGCCGGGATAGTCGTTCAGCGCCTGCACCAGCGCATTGCGGCTGTCGATGTCGAGGTGGTTGGTGGGCTCGTCGAGGATCAGCAGGTTGGGCGCATGGAAGGCGGCAAGCCCCATCAGCAGCCGCGCCTTTTCGCCGCCGGACAGATCGCGGGCAGGGGTGTCCATCTTCTCTGTCGCAAGGCCCATCTGCGCCACGCGGGCGCGCACTTTCGGTTCCGTTGAATCGGGCATGCGTTTGCGTACATGGGCAACGGCGCTTTCATCGGGCACCAGGTCGTCGATCTGGTGCTGGGCGAAGAAACCGGTCGAAAGATGGGGGGCAAGCTTGAGCGCGCCGCTTTCGGGCGTCAGCCGGCCCGAGATAAACTTGGCAAAGGTTGACTTGCCGTTGCCGTTGGCGCCCAGAAGCGCGATCCGGTCGTCATTGTCGATCCTGAGGTTGAGGCCCGTCAGGATCGGCTTGCCGGGGGCATAGCCGACGGACCCGTTTTCGATTGCAATGATCGGCGAGGCGGGCTGTTTTTCCGGCGCGGGAAACGAAAAGCCCTGAACGTGATCCTCGATCACGGCGGCGACCGTGCCCATCTTCTCCAGCGCCTTGACGCGGCTTTGGGCCTGGCGGGCCTTGGAAGCCTTGGCCTTGAAGCGATCGACGAAGCTTTGCAGATGCTTGCGGTGGGCCTCGTTCTTGGCCCGGGCCTTCATCTGCAGCTCATCGGCCTCCGCCTTCTGGCGCTCGAACTGATCGTAGGAGCCGCGATAGAAAGTCAGCTTCTTCTGGTCGAGATGGATTATCGCGCCGGCGGCCGTGTTCAGCAGGTCGCGGTCATGCGAAATGATGATGACGCTGTAGGGATAGCGGCGGATATAGTCTTCCAGCCACAGCGTGCCTTCCAGGTCGAGATAGTTGGTCGGCTCGTCGAGCAGAAGCAGGTCAGGCTCGGAAAACAGCACGGCGGCCAGCGCCACACGCATCCGCCAGCCACCGGAAAAGGACGAGGCCGGACGTCTCTGCGCGGTTTCGTCGAAGCCAAGGCCGGAGAGAATGCTGGCCGCACGCGCCTCGGCCGAATGGGCGTCGATATCGACAAGCCGGGTCTGGATTTCGGCAATGCGGTGCGGGTCTGTCGCAGTCTCCGCTTCCGCCAGCAGCGCCGCACGCTCCTTGTCGGCGGCCAGCACGATCTCGATCAGCGGATCTTCCGTGCCCGGCGCTTCCTGCGCCACCTGGCCGATACGGGCCTGTTTGGGCAGCGATACCGTGCCGGTCTCGGAGGAAAGCGCGCCGGTGAGAACCTTGAACAGCGTTGATTTGCCCGCGCCGTTGCGGCCGACAAGCCCCACCTTCATGCCATCGGGAATGGAGACGGAAGCGTGTTCGATGAGCAGGCGTCCGGCGACACGGACGGAAAGATCGGAGATGGTAATCATGACAGCGGTTTTGTCTGAAAGAATGCCGTCTGGCAAGACGGTCTGGCGGAAATGCCGGTTTCACTGCCCCCGCAATCCGCCGGCGCGGGACAGATACGGTCATGCCCCCGGCTCAGCCTCCAGGGAAGTGTTGCATGGTTGATTTTGGTCAAAATTGTCGCCCGCTTTCTCCGTTATGCGTGTTTCATATCGGCGACCGCGAGCCGAAAGGCGAACGGGCACGTCGTGCAATGCATCAAGGAGTTTCCAATGAACAGGGTCGTTATTGTAACCGGCGGTACGAGCGGAATCGGTTTTGAAACCGCCAGAAAATTTGTCCAGAAGGGAGACAAGGTCGTCGTTGCCGGTATCGACAAGCCGGAAACCATCGAAAAGGCGATGAAGGCGCTGGACGAAATCGGCGACGCACGCTTTGTGGAATGCAACATCGCAAAGCCTGAAGACTGCGAAAACGCCGTGCGCTTTGCCGTTGAAACCTATGGCCGGGTCGATGTCATGGCGAATGTTGCCGGCGTTGTCGGCAAGCGCGAGCCGTTCACCGAACTCGATATCGCCGACACGCTGAACACGGTTCAGATCAATCTGATGGGCACCATCCACATGGGGCATTATGTCAGCAGGGAAATGGTCAGCAACAAATCCGGGGTGATCATCAATGTCGGCTCGATCTGCGGGGTCATCGCGAACACCGAAAGCATCGGCTACCACGCCAGCAAGGGCGGCGTGCGCATGGTAACACAGGCCATGGCGCGCGAACTTTCGCCCTATGGCGTCAGAGTGGTGTCGGTTGCGCCCGGATGGGTCAAGACCGGGATGATCGATAAGACGATCGAAGAGGTCGGCAGCAAGCTGCACATGAAGGGCAGGATTATCGAACCTGCCGAAATAGCCGGTGCCATCTATCTTTTGTCGCTGCCCGAAGCGAGTGCCATCAATGGTTCGACCGTGATGGCCGATGACGGATATTCCTCATTCAAGGGCGTCGATGGCTATCAGGCCTGAGACGAAATCAAGTTTGTGTCCTCCTGCAGAGGCGTTTGCGAGCGGATCGCGAACGCCTCTGCGGCGGGCGAACCTTTCCAAAATGAAAGATTCTTGCCGCCAAAAAAGCCAATTCCTGCATCAGGGCAATTCTCCGCGCAAAAATTGCAGGAGATGTAATCGTGAAACCTAATGTTGAATATCGAAGGCTGACGCTCTGTCTGGCCGTTTCGCTTGTGGCCGTGCCGCTGGCGCTTGGCCAACCGGCATTTGCCGCTGATGCAGCACCCGTGGCGGCACAGGATCAAGCCGCACGCATCATCCTTCTGGGCACGGCCGGTGGTCCTGTGGCGCTGCCGGATCGCTCCGGCATAGCGACGCTGCTGCAGGTCAATGGCAAGAACTATCTGTTCGATGCCGGCATCGGTGTTTCGCGCCAGCTCGCCAAGGCCGGCATTCCGGCTGAAAATATCGACGATATCTTCATCACCCATCATCACCTTGACCACAATGCCAGCCTGCCGTCGCTGATCGGGCAGGAATGGCTGGAGCGCGGACTGGCCGAGAAGAAAGGAACGGTCCAGATTTACGGCCCGCCCGAAACCAAGGCGCTTGTCGATGACAGTCTGGATTATCTCAAGACATCGGAACGGATATTCAAGGGCGACACGCCGCATATGACGTCTTCAAAGGGCATGTTCGACGGTCATGACATCGACAAGCCCGGCCTTGTCTACCAGGATGAAAACATCAAGTTGACCGCGGTCGAAAACAGCCATTTCGCCAACAAGACGGAAGGGCCCGCAGGGCCGGACATTTCCTATTCCTATCGGGTTGATACGCCTTATGGCGACATTGTCTTTACCGGCGATACCGGCCCGAGCGAGGCCGTGGCAAAGCTTGCCAAGGGCGCCGATGTGCTCGTCAGCGAGGTCCGTCTGCCCTATATCGCCGCCGACGGCACGCAAACGGCACAGCCGCCTTCCATGGATATCACGGCGGAAAACCTGAAAGACCTGACCGCACACATGGAAACCGAGCATCTGAGCCCGGACAAACTGGGCGCAATGGCCAACGAGGCCGGTGTCACCACCGTGATCCTCACCCATTATGCCGGTGGTCCGGCCGACGGATCGGACTATGACTTCGCAAAAGATGTCAGCAAGGTCTTCAACGGTCAGGTGATCGCCGGCCACGACCTGTTCGAATACGACCTGTTCCCGCCGGCCGTGTCGAATTCGTGAACCGCCGGCCGGTGGTTCAGGCGAACTGCCGGCCGTTTTCCGAGCGCAGGAAATAGACCAGGTCAAGCGACAGTGACGGTTGGCCGAGCATGGTCAGCATGCCGTGCACCTGACCGCGGTGATGGGTCTGGTGGTTGAAGAAATGTGCAAGCGTGGTGGCCAGCCGGTCTGTGTAGCTTTCGGGCGGATTGCCGCGCTGGTAGGAAAATGTTCCCTGCAGGCTGGTCTGGTCCAGTCCGTCGATCAGGGCGATGATCTTTTCGTCCTCCATGCTCCGGTCATGGCGCAGCGAGGCAAAATCATCATGCAGGATGGTATCGAGCTTGACCGGTCCCGTCGCCTTGCCGGAAAACCGGGTCATCCACACGCGGTCGGCGTAGAGCACATGGTTGAGCGTGGCGTGGATGGAACGGAAGAAGGCCCCGAGGTCGCGTTTGCGCTGTTCATCCGAAAGTTCGGCGGCTTCGTCATAGATCAGGCCATTGGCCCAGGCATTATAGGCGGCGAACATGCGGTAATGCTGCAGCATGTGGGGGGCTCCTTGCAAAACGGAAATCGCAAGCTGCAATCATAGGGCAGGCGTCGGCGTCTGCCTCATGAATTGTTGCGATGGCGGATATTCATCTGCCTTATGCCACGGCCTTCCGGCGGAGGTTTTCGCGTTCCAGAATGCCGCCGGCGTCGATTTTCCCAATCGGCAGTCCGTCCGGCAGCTCGCCGGAAAGCTGAAGCGCCAGGTAGCGTCCGCAACACACTCTGAGAAACGAGGTGAAATTGCCGCTGTCATGGCCCGCCTCGTTGGCCTCGTGATAGAGTTTTGTGATCAGCTGTGTCGTGGCAAGCCCGTCGCGCCCGCCGATTTCGGCAAGCACGGTCCAGAAAAAATTCTCCAGCCTGATGCTTGTCACCATGCCGTCGATGCGGATCGAGCGCGTCGTGCTTTCCCACAATGCCGGATCAGCCGCGATAAACAGTCTGCACATTGTCTCCTCCCGTTTCTCCCCGAGGCGAGTATAGCTCGATGACGGTAGAAGCGGTAGCGGCGAAGCGGATGTGCTTGTTCACGCATCAAGCAGCGCCATGAACTGCGAAAGCCATGCCGGGTGGGCGGGCCATGCCGGTGCGGTGACCAGATTGCCGTCGGTGACCGCCTCGGTGACGGCGATATCGGCATAGCGGCCGCCGGAAAGCTTCACTTCCGGTGCGCAGGCCGGATAGGCAGAGCAGTGCCGTCCTTTCAAAACATCGGCGGCGGCGAGGATCTGGGCACCGTGGCAGATTGCGGCCACGGGTTTGTTTTCGGCGAAGAAATGCTTCACCAGAGCAATCACCTGCTCATCGAGCCGCAGATATTCCGGCGCCCGCCCGCCCGGGATCACCAGAGCGTCATAGGCAGCGGGATCGACCGCATCGAAATCCGCCGTCAGGGCAAAGCGGTGGCCGGGCTTTTCCGAATAGGTCTGGTCACCCTCGAAATCGTGGATCGCGGTCGGGACCGTGTCGCCGGCCTTCTTGCCCGGGCACACCGCATCGACCGTGTAGCCGACGGCAAGTAGGGTCTGGAACGGCACCATGGTCTCGTAGTCCTCGGTAAAATCACCGGTTATCATCAGGATTGTCTTCTGAGCCATTGTTTCCTCCTCGAAATGACAGGAGATAAATCTAGCAGCTCTGTTTCCCCTGCTGGTATTATGGACATACTACAGTGATCAGCCTGCGCTTTTACGTCGAGGGCTGCCTTGAATTTTTCCGCAGTGCAGCACACCTTGAAGTTTAACAGAGGGAGACATTCGATGAGTCGCGTTCTTTATTCGCTCTGCGGCGCCGACAGTTCGGTGCGCTTTTCCCCGCATTGCTGGAAAGTCATTCTGGCGCTGAAGCACAAGGGGCTGGCATTCGAAGAACAGCCCGTGGGCTTTACCGAGATTCCGAAGCTCGAGGACGGCTTTTCGAAAACCGTGCCGATCCTGAAGGACGGCGACAAGCTGATCGCCGACAGTTTTGCGATCGCGATCTATCTGGAGCAGACCTATCCCGATCGTCCGTCGCTGTTCAAGGGCGAGGGCGGGCTTGCCATGGCGCGCTTTGTCGAGGCGTGGTCGCAGTCCACGCTGCATCCGGCAGTCACTCGCATCGCCGTAAAACATATTCACGACATGCTGGCGCCGGTGGATCAGGCCTATTTCCGCGAAAGCCGCGAGGCCCGTCTGGGGGCGACGCTGGAAGAGGTGGCGACAGGTCGCGAAGCCGAGATTTCCGGGTTTTCCGAAAAATGCACACCTTTGCGTAATATGCTGAAATTTCAGCCTTTTATCGGTGGAAGTGAACCGCTTTTCTCCGATTATATCGTCTTCGGTGCGTTCCAGTGGGCGGCCTTGACCGGCAATACCGGACTGCTCGATCCGAATGATCCGGTGTCCAACTGGTTCGAGCGCTGCCTCGAATTTTCGGAAAAAGGCTGATATCTCCCGAAAATCCGGCGCATTCGCCCGCCGGACACGCTTCCATTTTGCTTCAAAGACCTCTATACACCGGCCGAATTTCCCTTAACGAAATTTGCCAGAGGACGAATGATATGGCGATTGAACGCACTTTTTCGATGATCAAGCCCGATGCCACCAAGCGCAACCTGACCGGCGCCATCACCAAGGTTTTCGAGGAAAACGGCCTGCGTGTCGTCGCCTCCAAGCGGGTGTGGATGGCCAAGCGCGATGCGGAAGCCTTTTATGCCGAGCACAAGGAACGCCCGTTCTTTGGCGAACTGGTTGAGTTCATGTGCTCCGGCCCGACCGTTGTCCAGGTTCTCGAAGGCGAAAACGCCGTTCTGAAGAACCGCGAAATCATGGGCGCGACCAACCCGGAAAAGGCCGACGAAGGCACGATCCGCAAGACCTTCGCGCTGTCCATGGGCGAAAACTCGGTTCACGGCTCCGACGCGCCGGAAACCGCAGCACGCGAAATCGCTTTCTGGTTCTCCGAAACCGAAATCGTCGGCTGAAGCCGGTTTTGTTATCCTTTTTACGGACGTCATCCTCGGGCTTGACCCGAGGATCCAACCACCGCTCAGCACGAGTGGCGTTGGCGGTCCGTAATGGATTGTTTAGATTGACTTTTTGCTCGATACGCTTGTCGCGTTCATGCGTGCTTAGACCCTCGGGTCAAGCCCGAGGGTGACGAAGGAGAGCGGGGCGAGCTTTGTCACCAGTCTGAGCCCGCCCTTGTGGCGGGCTTTTTCATGCAGACTTCTTGCTATTCAGCCGTTCGGCGGCGCGTTCGCTTGCCGAGCGCCGGCTGGACAGGAACATGTGGAGGCGGGCGCGCACGCTGTCGAGAATTTCCGGCGGCGCGGTGCGTGGTGTGCCGCAGTGATAGGGCGGCTCGGGATCATACTCCATCTGCAGCTGGATCTGCTGGGCGGCGGTCTTGTCCATCAGGTTTTCGACCACACGCAGCGCAAAATCGATACCCGAGGTCACGCCGGCGCCGGTAATGCGGTTGCGGTCCGTAACGACGCGCTCTTCAACGGGGGTGGCGCCGAACAGTTCGAGCTGATCGATCGCCGACCAGTGCGACGTGGCGCGATAACCTTGCAGTAGGCCGGCCGCGCCCAGCACCAGCGAGCCAGTGCAGACCGACGTGACCAGCTTGCAGCCCGGGGCAATGCGGCGCAGGAAATTCAGCGTCTCGTCATCATCCATGAGCGCGATCTGGCCGGGACCGCCGGGAACGCAGATGATGTCGAGCTTCTGGCATTGGCCGAAGGTGGTGTTGGGCAGAATGCGCATACCGCGATCGACGATGACCGGGTCCAGATTCTTCCACAGGAGCTTGATTTCGGTTCCGGGCATCCGGTTCAGCACATCGGCAGGACCGAAAAGGTCAAGCTGTGTCAGACCCGGATACATGATGAAACCGACAGTCAGGGAATCGGAACTGGAAGGCATGTTTTCCTCGTTCAATCTTGGAGCCGCAAAGCCAAATCGATTAGAAACCGGATTAAGAATAGGACGTCGAGATTATTCGGCAAGCGCAAACTTAAGGGCGCATCATGTCCTTTTTATTGCCAGTCTCCGCGGGCGGAAAAATCCGTTATGCGGGCTTCGACCCAGCCGCTGTCGCCGCCGCCCTTCAGGTGCTCTTTTTTCCAGAAGGGAGCGTCGGTTTTCAGAAAATCCATGACGAAGGACGCGCCCTCGAATGCGGCCTTGCGGTGAGAGGCTGCCGCAATCACCAGAACGATGTTTTCGCCGGGGCTGATGCGGCCGTAGCGGTGAATTGCCGTAAGGCCCAGAAGGTCAAAGCGTTCGATTGCCGCATGTGCAATGCGGCTGATCTCGCTTTCAGCCATGCCGGGATAGTGTTCAAGTTCAAGGGCTTCGAGGCGTCCGTTCTCGTCGCGGCACAAGCCGGTGAAGCTGACAATCGCGCCGATATCGGCACGGCCTTTGCCAAGGGTGGCCTGCTCAGTGGCAATGTCGAAGTCTTCGGCCTGGATGCGGACATCGGGAGACACGGACATCGCCTCAGCCTCCCGTCATCGGCGGAAACAGGGCGATCTCGCGCGTGCCGGCGAGCGGGGCGTCATGTTCAGCGTGAACCCGGTCGAGCGCCACGCGAATCACCTCCGGTTGCTGGAGCGCGATTTCATACCCTTCGCCACGGGCTTTCAGAAAGGCCAGCAGTGCGGAGACATCGTTCACGTCTTCCGGCAGGGCAATCTCTTCCTCGGCCACGCCGATTCGCTCGCGCACCCATGCGAAATAGACAAGTTTGGTCATCGCTCGGCCTCCACCACATGTTTCAGTCCGGCACGGAAATAATCATAGCCGGTATACATCGTCAAAATGGCCGCGATCCACAAAAGCACGATCCCGGATTGTGTCGTGTAGGGAAAGACCTGATCGCCTGCAGGGCCGGCAAGCAGCAGGCCGATTGCGATCATCTGGAACGTCGTCTTCCATTTGGCAATCCGTGTCACCGGCACGGAAACCTTGAGCCCCGCCAGATATTCCCTGAGGCCTGACACCAGCACCTCCCGGCACAGGATGATGATGGCGGCCCACAGCGACCATCCGGCAATCGTGCGCTCGACATCGGCGGCCAGCAGCAACAGACAGGTTGAGACCAGAAGCTTGTCGGCAATCGGGTCCAGCATGCGGCCGATATTGGATTGCTGGTTCCAGGCCCGCGCCAGATAACCGTCGAAGAAATCGGTGATCGAGGCAATCAGGAAGATTGTCAGCGCCGCCCAGCGCGCCGTGTCGGAACTGGAAAGCTTGCCCTCCAGAAAGAAGCACAACACGATCAACGGGACAGCAAGAATGCGGCCATAGGTCAGGAGATTGGGGATGTTGTACGCTTTTGATGCCATGGCTTCATTCCGTGTGCTCGGCCTGCCAGGACCGGCAGTCCGCTCTATGTAGGCGCAAATTGCTTCCATTGCACGGTCAAGGTCAATGCCGGCGGCGATGAAACCTGTGTCATAACGGGTTTCACGAGGTGGGATGGCTCTATTTTGCGCCGCCGTCATGGAAATGATTGTAGATCTGCTGTGCCATCGCCTCCGAAATCCCCTCGACGGCGCTCAGATCGGACAGGCCGGCGCGGGACACGGCCTTGGCCGAGCCGAAATGCTGCAGCAGCGCGCGCTTGCGGCCGGGCCCGATACCGGCGATCTCGTCGAGCGGGTTCTTGACCATTTCCTTCTTGCGCCGGGCCCGGTGCGAGCCGATGGCAAAACGGTGGGCTTCGTCACGCAGCCGCTGGATGAAATAGAGCACCGGATCGCGCGGCGGCAGCGAGAAGTCGGGTTTGCCCTCCATGAAGAAGCGCTCGCGCCCGGCCTCGCGGTCGGCGCCCTTGGCGATGCCGATGGCCGTCACCGCATCCGTGATGCCGAGTTCTTCCAGAATGGCGCGCACGGCCGTCATCTGTCCCTGGCCGCCATCGATCAGGATGACATCCGGCCAGGCGGGGAAGGGGGCGTCGTCATCCATCTCGACGGGCTGACTGCGGTCGGGAATGCCGTGTTCCTTGACGAGACGGGAGAACCGCCGCGTCATCACTTCGCGCATCATGCCGAAATCGTCGCCCGGCGTAATCTCGGTCGACTTGATGTTGAACTTGCGATATTGCGCCTTCACGAAGCCTTCCGGCCCGGCAACGACCATGCCGCCGACGGCATTGGTGCCCATGATGTGGGAGTTGTCGTAGACCTCGATGCGCCGCGGCGGTGTGGCAAGGCCGAAGGTTTCGGCAAAACCTTCCAGCAGCCGGGACTGGGTCGCGGTTTCGGCGAGCTTGCGGCCATGGGCCTCGCGGGCATTGGCCAGCACGTGATCGACCGCCTCGCGCTTCTCGCCGCGTTTGGGCACGGTGATATGCACCTTGCGGCCCGCCCGTTCGCCAAGCGCCATTTCCAGAAGCGCCTGCTCCTCGATCTCTTCCGACAGGAAGATGGCGCGCGGGATCGGCTTGTCGTCGTAGAACTGGGCCAGAAAGGCATTGAGGATTTCCGCCGCCGAAAGCGAGGGATCGGTCTTCGGGAAATAGGCGCGGTTGCCCCAGTTCTGCCCGGTGCGGTAGAAGAACACCTGAATGCAGCAAAGCCCGCCCTCATTGTGGATGGCGAAGACATCGGCCTCCTCGATCCCCGCCGGATTGACGCCCTGATGGCCAAGCACATGCGAGAGCGCAGACAGCCGGTCGCGGTAAATCGCGGCGCGCTCGAAGTCGAGTTCTTCGGAGGCCTTATTCATCGCCTCGGCGAGTTCGGCATGCACCTGCCGGCTCTTGCCGGAAAGAAAGGCCTTCGCCTCCTTCACCAGTTCGCCGTAGCCTTCCTTTGAAATCTCCCCGGTGCAGGGGCCGGAACAGCGCTTGATCTGGTAGAGCAGACAGGGCCGGGTGCGGCTTTCATAGACGCTGTCGGTGCACGAGCGGATCAGGAAGGCACGCTGCATGGCGTTGATCGTGCGGCCGACCGCGCCAGCTGAGGCAAACGGGCCGAAATAATCACCCTTGCGGGCACGCGCGCCGCGGTGCTTGAACAGCGCCGGCGCCTCGTGATCGCCGGTAATCAGGATATAAGGAAAGGACTTGTCGTCCCGCAGCAAAACATTAAAACGCGGACGCAACCTTTTGATAAGGTTGGCTTCCAGGAGTAGCGCTTCGGTTTCCGTCCGGGTCGTGACGAATTCCATATGCGCCGTCTGGGTAATCATCCGCGTGATGCGGTTGGAGTGACCGCGCCCCTGCGCATAATTGGTCACGCGTTTTTTCAGCGAGCGGGCCTTGCCGACATAAAGCACGTCGCCATTGGCATTGAACATGCGGTAGACGCCGGGACTGTTGGGCAGATGCTTGACGAATTCGCCGATCAGGGCCGCACCCTTCAGCGCATGCTTTTCGGCAGCGGCATCGTTCCAGATGATCGATCCGGCCTCGAGCGTGGCGCCCGTCGGCGTCACTTCCGGCAGGTCGCTATCGTTTTCGTCGTAGATGATGCCGCCATCGGACGGCGTCTGTCGTGTCATTCGTTGATACCTGTTACATCCGGCGTTTCCCAGGCCAGATGCTGCCCGCCATCGAGCGCAATCATCTGACCCGTGATCGAGGGCGTTTCGAAGATGTAGCGAATCGTCGATCCGAATTCGCCAAGCTCCGGCCCTCTCCTTAAGATAAGAGCCGCGACCTGGCTTTCAAAATCCGCATCGCTCTGCCGGCTGTTTTTCAGCGTCGGGCCCGGTCCGATGGCATTGACGCGGATGCGCGGGGCGAAAGCCTGCGCCATGGTCTGGGTTGCCGCCCACAGGGTGCTTTTGGAAAGCCCGTATGTGAAGAAACTCGGTACCGGCGCCCAGACCCGCTGGTCGATCATGTTGACGATCAGCCCGTGTTCGCTTTCCGGCAGCTGTCGTGCAAAGCGCTCGGCCAGCATCAGCGGCGCCTTCACATGCAGCGCAAAATGCGCGTCGAACTGCTCCTGATTGAAGCTCTCCGCGCTATCGGGGCGGAAAAGCGAGGCATTGTTGATCAGCAGGTGCACCGGTCCCATGCTGGCGTTGACCGCGTCGATCAGGCCCTCGGTCTCAGCAGAATCGAGGAGATTGGCGCAGAAGGCTTCGGCCCTGATGCCCTTTTCACGCAATGCTGTGGCCAGCAGCCGGGCCTCGGAAAGAGAGGTGTGGGCATGAATTGCCACATTGAAGCCGTAATTCGCCAGGTCTTCGGCAATCGCGCGGCCAAGTCTCTTTGCGCCGCCTGTCACAAGCACGGTTCGGTCTGGCGTTTTCTGCTGCATAGTCATGTTCCCTCGCTTCGGCCGGAAGTTTATATCGTTTCGGGCCGGTCAGCGCCAAATGGAATTTGGTGGTGTTGCTCGTCGCTCTGGATGATTTTTCGAAGGGAGATGCAATTTAAATTAAATATAGATTGTGTGTAAATGGCTTATTAATTATAATAATCTGCATTTTATGATTTATAAATACATTTTTAACCATCGATTTTACCTTAACTTTTAGAGTATTGAAATCATTTATCCCTAATTTTATTTTATCTCTCAAGCGAATACGGCAAGGTGACTGTTCCTGGTGAGCGTTCGACTGCCGGTATCGACTGAAGGAGAGACAAGATGCGGAACATGAACAAGACACTGGCCGCTGCAGCAGCGGTCCTGATGGGCGCCGGCGCGGCTCAGGCCGCCGATGCAATCGTCGCTCAACCTTATGAGCCGAGCCCGGCAACCTATGTGGCTCCGACGCCTGTTCTGGACTGGAGCGGTGTTTACGTCGGTGGCGCGCTCAACTGGGACTGGGGCACTTTCGATGAAGGTGACTTCGATGCAGACGGCTGGGGCGGAACGCTGTTCGGCGGCTACAACATGCAGAACGGTTCGATCGTCTACGGTGTTGAAGGCGACCTCGCCACCTCCAACCAGAGCCAGACCGTCACGCCCGGCATCAAGATGGAGCAGGGTTTCAACGGTTCGCTGCGCGGCCGTCTCGGTTACGCCCTGGACCCGGTTCTCGTATACGGAACGGCCGGTCTTGCCGGTTCGAGGCTTGAAGCAAAGCAGGCTGGCGACAAGGACACCCAGATGGGTTGGGGCTGGACTGTCGGCGCCGGTGTTGAAGCCATGGTCACCGAGAACATCTCGGCGCGCGTTGAATACCGCTACACCGATTATGGCGATCAGGACTTCAAGCTGAACGGCAGCAAATACAAGCGCAGCTTTGAAGAAAACACCGTCAAGGTTGGCCTCGGCGTTCACTTCTGATCGCTGATGCTCGCAGGCAATTCGGAAAAACCCGCCATCACGGCGGGTTTTTCTGTTCTCGGGGGCGGTGCGAACAGCGTCGAACGTTTCAGATATGCGGCTTCAGCGTCCTGAAAGCCGGGAAGGTTTTCTGGAAGGCCGCAGGCCAGCGGGTCAGCCGCACACGATGTTCCTCCCATTCACCGGGAAACCGCAGCATCAGATATCCAAGAAGACTGGCAAGCGCGAAATGACCGGCATTCAGCCGTTTGTCGGGTGCCGGCAGGTTTTCGTCGAGATAGTCAAGACCGCGACGGGCCTTCGCCCATTGCCGGTCGACCCAGGGCTGATGCCATGTTTCAGGCGTGCGGAAGCGCTTTTCATAGACCACCAGAACGAGGGCGTCGCAAATGCCGTCGCAAAGCGCTTCCATGCGCGCGACAGTCGCTCGCTTTTCAAGATTTCTCGGATAAAGCCGGTTTTCGTCCGAAAGGCTGTCGAGATAGTGCATGATCGTGCGGCTGTCATAAAGTGTGACGCCGTCATCGGTGACAAGCGTTGGAATCTTGCCAAGGGGATTGGCGGCCAGCAGCGTTTCCGAAACTGACGTTATATCCACCGGCACAATATCGACATCGGCGCCGACATGATGCGCCGCCATCACCACTTTTGCGGAAAACGGTGAGGTGGTTGCGTAGAACAGTTTCATCGCCGGCATCCTCCTGTCAGCTGTGAGAACGATCCTCTCTGGCAATCCAGAAACTGCGCTGACCTGCGAAACGGTCCTCGGCCAGACAGGTTCTGAGGAACGGCAGCAGCGTATCTAGCTCCGTCTTCAGCGTATAGGGCGGGTTGACGATGATGAGGCCGGAGCCGGTCAGGCCGTCATTGTCGCGGTCGCTCTTGACCGACAGCTCCGCGCAGAGAATTTTGGGAATACCGAGATCCTTGAGTGCGGCGTGAAATGCGGCCGTCGGCGCCCCTTTCTTGATCGGATACCAGAGGCAATATGTGCCGGTGGCGAAGCGGCGATAGGCCTTGGAAAGGCCGTCTGCCAGCCGCTCGAACTCACCGTCCTTCTCAAACGGCGGGTCGACCAGCACGATACCGCGCCGCTCCTTCGGCGGCAGATGGCCCGCCAGCGCCAGCCAGCCGTCAAGCTTGGTTGTACGCACGTGGTGGTCGCCGGCAAAACGCGCCTGCAGCGTTGCGAAGTCGGCCTCGTGCAGTTCCATCAGCGACAGCCGGTCCTGCCTGCGCATCAGCATACGGGCCAGTTTCGGCGATCCGGGATAGGTGACGATATCTGAAGTTTCGTTCAGCGACCGTACGGCGTCCAGATAAGGCGCGAGCAGGGCTGCTACATCGTCGGGCATGTCCGAAGCAAGAAGCCGGCCGATGCCGGTGCGCCATTCGCCGGTCTTTTGCGCTTCCTCGCTCGAAAGGTCGTACTGGCCGGTCCCGGCATGGGTATCGAGAATGCGAAAGGCGGCCTCTTTTCTTTGGAAATAGGTGATCAGCCGCGCAAATACCGCATGTTTCAGCACATCCGCAAAATTTCCGGCATGGTAGATGTGGCGATAGTTCATTGCGGCCCCGCATTGTGTTTGCCGGAGAAGTTATTATGAGTCTCGGGCATGTTTTACAAGCAGGCTCCGAAACGGAGCGCCCATATTTCAAAAAGGGATTTTCCATGAACAGGGAACCGGACGACCGCGTCGCCATTACCGAAAAGCAGACGCTTCACGATGGCTGGAGCCGTTTGGTCGATTATAAATTTACCTACACTTTCGGCGACGGAAAGACGGTGGAACGCTCATGGGAGGTTTGTGAGCGGCCGGCCGCGTCTTCGGTCCTCGTGTTCGACCGTGACAGCAGAAAATTCGTTCTTGTCAGACAGTTCCGCGTTCCTGTTTACGCCATGGGCGAGGGGAGCGGTTTCTTTCTGGAGGCGGCCGCCGGCCTGATCGATGACGGCGAAACGCCGGAACAGGCTGCCATCCGCGAAGCCCGCGAGGAGACCGGATATGCCGTCGAAACGCTGATCCCGCTGCGCGCCATCATTTCCGCCCCCGGCCTGATGACCGAAAAGGTTCACTGCTATGCCGCCGTGGTCGACGCGGCGATGCGTGTCGACAGCGGCGGCGGCCTTGATGAGGAACACGAGGATATCGAGCTCGTTTTCCTCACCTTTGGCGAAGCGATGGGCATGGTGGAAAGCGGCGAAATCTCCGACGCCAAGACGGTTGTGATGCTGCAATGGGCAGCGCTTAATCGTAGTGTCTTTGGCATCTAGTCGGAAAACTGCTCGGCCAGAATGCGCTCCGACCAGGAGCGGTTCGGGTCCGACAGCACCTTGGCGCGGGCATCCGGATCCTGCTCGATGCGCACGTGCAGCACGTGCTTGACCTCGGTGTGGTCGGCAAAGGCGTTGACGAGGCGCTTTTCCGGTTCCAGCACCTCGATATCGACAACCGACCGGTTCGGCAAAAGCGCGCCCCGCCAGCGGCGCGGCCGAAACGCGCTGACCGGCGTGATCGCCAGAAGTGGCGCTTCCAGCGGAATGATCGGCCCGTGCACCGAGAGGTTATAGGCCGTGGACCCGGCCGGCGTTGCCACCAGAATGCCGTCGCAGGCCAGTTCCGGCAGCCGGACCCGGTCATCGACCCTGACCTGCAGCTTGGCGGCCTGATGCGACTGGCGCAGCATCGAGACCTCGTTGATGGCAAGCGCGATCGAGGAGGTGCCGTCGGCATTGCGGGTGGTCATGCGCAATGGCCGCAACTCATTCATATCGGCGGCCTGAAGCCGCTCATGCAGGTTTTCGACCGAATATTCGTTCATCAGAAAGCCGACGGAGCCGCGGTTCATGCCGTAAACCGGGATGTCGGAATTCATGGTTTCGTGCAGCGTTTGCAGCATGAAACCGTCGCCGCCCAGCGCAACGATGAAATCGGCATCCTCGGGCGATACATTGCCGTAGCGCCCGATGAGATCGGCCTTTGCCTTTTTGGCATCGTCGGCATCGGAAGACAGGAAGCACAGTGAAGGCGTTTTCTCGGGCATTACGCATTTCCGTTCGCAGGAAGGGGTATTTCGCCGCGCCAGATCACCCGAGCGGACAGTGTTTTGCAAGCCCCGTGCAGCAAGGTTCTTGGGCGTGAGCGCGAAAATACCGGTCAAATTGTTGATTTTTTCGTTTTACAGTGAGGTCAAATCTGCTAGTGGGCATGCCCAATGCCCTTGTAGCTCAGTTGGTAGAGCATCTGATTTGTAATCAGAGGGTCGCGGGTTCGAATCCTGCCGGGGGCACCAAGTCGCTTTCAGGGTAGTCGCTGCCGGCGTTTTGAGAACGTCATTATTCCGGTTGCCTGCCCTGGCGCCATTTTGGAGAAGCCCGGAAAAGCTTGTCAAAATGCCGAGGATATTGCATGAAGTCGCGCCCGGCCGTGCCGGTCTGTTGTGCGCATGAAACCCAACGGCTTGATAAGCCGAGATGAAATGAAGGTATTGATATGCAGGTAACCGAAACGCTCGCCGAAGGGCTGAAGCGCGAAATCAAGATCACAGTTCCTGCGGACGATCTGAAAGCGCGGATGAACGAGCGTCTGGCGGAAGCCAAGGACAAGGTTCGGATCAACGGCTTTCGTCCCGGCAAGGTGCCGCTCGCGCATCTGAAGAAGATGTACGGCAAGTCGATCATGGCCGAGCTGATCAACGAGACGCTGCAGGAAAAGCCGCAGGCCGTTATCACCGAGCGCGGCGAACGCGCTGCCGGTCAGCCGAAGATCGATATGACCGAGGATGAGGACGAGGCAAATCGCGTCCTGAACGGCGAGATCGATTTCGAATTCACCGTCGCCTACGAAATTCTGCCGAAGTTCGAACTGCAGCCGACCGACGGCCTCAAGGTCGAGCGTCCGGTGGTCGAGATCGACGACGAGGAAGTCGAGGATCAGGTCAAGGCCGTTGCCGAGAACGCCCGTGAATACGAGACCAAGGACGGTGCGGCCGAAAACGGCGACCGCGTCACCATCGATTACGTCGGCAAGATCGACGGCGAAGCTTTCGATGGCGGTACCGATACTGATTCGCAGCTGGTGCTCGGTTCCGACCGTTTCATCCCCGGTTTCGAAGAACAGCTCATCGGCGCCAAGGCTGGCGACGAAAAGCAGGTCAAGGTCACTTTCCCGGCAGAGTATCCGGCTGAAAACCTTGCCGGCAAGGACGCCGTCTTCGATGTGACCGTCAAGGAAGTCGCAAGCGCCGGCGAACTGGAAATCAACGACGAACTGGCCGAAAAGCTGGGTCTGGAATCGGCCGAACGTCTGCGTACGCTGGTGCGTGAGCAGATCGAGGGCCAGTACAACCAGTACACCCGCCAGAAGGTCAAGCGTCAGATCCTCGACCAGCTCGATGAACAGTATTCCTTCGAAGCGCCTGAATCGCTTGTCGATGCCGAGTTCGAGAACATCTGGCGTCAGGTCAATGCCGATCTGGAACGCAGCGGCAAGACCTTCGAGGATGAAGAAACGACCGAGGAAGACGCGCGTGCGGAATACCGCAAGCTCGCCGAACGTCGCGTCCGTCTTGGCCTGGTTCTCTCCGAAATCGGCGAAAACGCCGGCGTCGAGGTTGGCGAAGACGAAATGCAGCGTGCTCTCTATGACCAGATGCGCCAGTATCCGGGTCAGGAGCAGGAAATCCTCAAGTTCTTCCGCGAGACCCCCGGTGCTGCCGCTTCGCTGCGCGCCCCGATCTTCGAGGAAAAGGTTGTCGACCACCTTCTGGAGAACATCGACGTCAAGGACGTCACCGTCTCCAAGGAAGAGCTGATGGCCGACGATGACGACGAGGTTGCCGAAGCGACCAAGAAGGCCGAGGAAAAGTCAGCGCCGAAGAAGAAGGCTGCTCCGAAGAAAAAGGCGCCTGCCAAGGCCAAGGCCGAGGACAAGGCGGAAGCCGCCGAGGAAGCGCCTGCCGGCGAAGCCGCTGCGGAAAAGCCTGCTGCCAAGAAGGCCGCTCCGAAGAAAAAGGCCGCTCCGAAGAAGAAGGCGCCCGCCAAGGCTGCTGCTGAAAAGTCTGAGGACAAGACCGAGGAATAATTTCCTCTTCTTGATTGAATATCAGGGCCGTCCGGTTTGTCGCCGGGCGGCTTTTTTGTTTCAGCGCCGAGGCAGGGCTTGAAGCCGGGAAAGCGCGTGGTTGGCGATTTCGAGTGGAATTTCTGACAGTCGGTTGTTGTCGCGCATGAACCATACGGCCGAAAGGCCACACCAGGCGGCAATCCAGACGAGCAGGCGGTGCGGGTCGAGGGCTGCCCGTTTGGCGATCTGCATGAGGCGTCGGTCAAAGACTGTCGGGTTGCGGGCTATGCGCAGCGCCGGGTCTGCGCCATCCGGATTGCAGAAGATATTGGCAAAGTCGAAGGCACGCTCCCCCCACAGGCCCTTGGGGTCGATGGCGAGAAAACCACGACCTTCGAAATCCAGCACATTGGCGTGGTGAAGGTCGCCGTGCAGCGGCCTCGCGTCATCGTCCGCGCTGGCCAGAAGCGCGCGTGCATGGCTGGCGCATGCCGGCAGGATGCCGCCGAAAGCCGGGGCGTTTTCGAAAAGGGCGCCAAAGCGTGTTTCAAGCGGTATCAGCGTTGAAGGTGGCTGGTGAGGGCGCTTGCGGTGAAGTGCGGATGCGACATCGCACAGGATATCGCAGGCCTCGACGTCGCAGCCGTTCCGGCTCATTTCCATCAACGACCGGCGGCCTTCGGCCCGCTCCATCAGAATTGCGCCACCGTCGGCGGCAAGCACCCGTGCCGCCCCTTCGCCGGCCCACCACGAGAGCAGGGCGGCGCCGGTCTTTTCCTCGTCGTCGGAAAACAGCTTCAGCATTGCGGCAACGCCCGCCTGCCGCACCGGAAGCAATGCACCGGTCGCCGTCAGGATGGGTTCACCGTCAGCCTCAAGCTGCCATCGGGCGAGAACGGCATCGAACGACGCCCCTGCCGGTGTTGAAGGGCCGGCAGGTGGCGTTTTGCTGGCCATCTAATCGTCGGCAGCGCTTTCCAGCATCGCCATCCGGTTGGAGGCATCGAGGCCGGCGATCTTGTAGGCTTCGGCAAGTGTCGGATAGTTGAACGTGTTTTCGACGAAATACTCGACGGTGCCCTTGAGGTTCAGCACGGCCTGACCGATGTGGATCAGCTCGGTCGCGCCTTCGCCGACGATATGGATGCCGAGCAGGCGATGGGTCTTCAGCGAGAAGATCATCTTCAACAACCCGTTCTGCAGGCCCATGATGTGGCCGCGCGAGGTTTCGCGGAAGAAGGCGACACCGCATTCGTAAGGGATGCCGCGCTCCTGGATTTCCTCTTCCGTCATGCCGCAGGTCGACATTTCCGGCACGGCGTAGATGCCGTAGGGGAAGAATTGCGGCGGCTCCTGCGCTTCCGCGCCGACAGCGTGGCGGGCGGCGATGCGGCCCTGTTCCATCGAGGTGGAGGCCAGTGCCGGGAAGCCGATCACGTCGCCGGCGGAATAGATGTGCGGCACTTCGGTCTGGAAGGTGATCGGATCGACCTTCAGCCGGCCGCGATGGTCGGCCTTCAGGCCTACGGCTTCGAGGTTCAGCGTATCGGTCGCGCCCTGGCGGCCGGCGGCAAACAGCACCGATTCGGCCATCAGCACGCGGCCATTGGAAAGCGTGACGCGGGCCTTGCCGTTGGAGGCTTTCTCCACCTTGTCGGCGCCTGCGCCAAACAGCAGTTTCACATTGCGGTCGCGCAGCTGGGCGGCGAAGTTGTCGCGGATTTCGCGGTCGATGAAGTCGAGCATGCTGTCGCGCGGCTCGACGACGATCACCTGGGTATCGAGCGCGGAGAAGATCGTGGCATATTCGATGCCGATCACACCGGCGCCGACGACGATCATCGAGCGCGGGATTTCCTTGATGTTGAGCAGTTCGTCACTGTCCATCACCGTCTGCCCGTCAAAGGGCACATCCGGCGGACGATAGGGGCGGGTGCCGACGGCGACCAGCACGGCCTCTGCGTGAACGCGCTGGATCTCGCCGCTGTCCTTCTCGATCTCGATCGTGTGCGGATCGACGAAATGGGCAAAGCCGCGCACCTGATCGACCCGGTTGCGTTCGAACTGCCATTCGAGCACATCGATTTCATAATCGAGCGTCTTGATCAGCCGGGCGCGCAGATCGTCGGCGGTAATCTTGTGCTTCACCCGGTAGGAACGGCCGTAAAACCCGCGCTCGCGCCAGCCGGTGAGGTTGAGGACGGTTTCACGCAGGGTCTTGGAGGGGATGGTGCCGGTGTGGACGGACACCCCGCCCACCTGTGTGCCCTTGTCGATGACCAGTGCGGTTTTGCCGAGCTTGGCGGCCTGAACCGCGGCGCGACGGCCGGCGGGACCGCTGCCAATCACGACCAGATCGTAAGAATCCATAAAACTACCCCGATTTGGTTATTAAAATTCCGGATGTGAAAATCCTCAAACGCGATAGACACACACTTAGAGGTTTTGCGCTTGCATGAAAACCGTCCCCTTGATGTCCCCGGCTGACTGTTCGGTTGCGTGCGCGATTTCGATGTCTAGACGTCCAATGTGATGGTTTCACTAAATACAGCCACAAGCTGTGCCCTATGTCCATCCTGCTGTCATATCAGTTTCAGCCCCTTGAAACTGACATAGCCGTCCCGGCCGATGATGATGTGGTCGTGGACGGTGATGCCGAGCGGCTTGGCGCTGGAAATGATCATATGCGTCATGTCGATATCCGCCCGCGACGGCGATGGATCGCCCGACGGGTGATTGTGGACGAGAATGATCGCGGTTGCCGAAAGCTCAAGCGCGCGCTTGACCACCTCGCGCGGATAGACCGGCGTGTGATCGACCGTGCCGATGCCCTGGATTTCGTCGGCAATCAGCTTGTTGCGCTTGTCGAGAAACAGGATGCGGAACTGCTCGCGCGTCTCATGCGCCATGGCGGCATTGCAGTAATCGATCACCGATGACCACGATCCCAGAACCTGGCGTTCCTTCAGCGTGTTCTTCAGGCTGCGCTGGGCAAGCGCGGAGATCAGCTTGAGGTCGAAGGCCACGCTTTCGCCGATGCCGGAAACCTCCTGCAAAAGCTCGGGCGGGGCGCCGAATACGCCGCCAAGCGAGCCGAACCGGTCGATCAGCGCCTTGGCGACCGGCTTGGTGTCGCGGCGCGGGATCAGGCGGAACAGCAGGAGTTCGAGGATTTCATAATCGGCAAGCGCATTGGCGCCGTTTTCGCGAAAGCGGGCACGCAAACGGTCGCGGTGGCCGTGGACATGGCGTGTGTCCTTCTCGCCCGCGGCGCCCTGACGCTTGCCGCGCAACGGCTGTTCCGGCGGCTGATCGGCGAAGAAGGCACGTTCGTCCGCGCCGTCTTCCCGCATGCCGCCGGGTTGGGGCCTGTCGCTGTGATCTTTGCTGGGCGGCTTGGTCATCGGCGGTGCGTCAGGCGTTGAGGTCCGGCAGTCCGGGCCGGTCATGGCCGCCCGGCGACAGGGTGAAGACCTCGCAGCCATCCTTTGTGACACCAACGCAGTGTTCGTACTGCGCCGAAAGCGAGCGGTCGCGGGTGACCGCCGTCCAGCCGTCGTTGAGAACCTTCACATGCGGTTTTCCGATGTTGAGCATCGGCTCGATGGTGAAGATCATGCCTTCCTTCAGCTCCGGTCCCTCGCCGGCGTGACCATAATGGAGGATGTTCGGGGTATCGTGGAACAGCCGGCCGACGCCATGGCCGCAGAAATCGCGCACCACCGAGCAGCGTTCGCGTTCGGCATAGGTCTGGATTGCCTCGCCGATGGCGCCGGTGCGCGCGCCGGGTTTGACCACGGCAATGCCGCGCAGCAGCGATTCATAGGTGACTTCCAGAAGCCTTTCGGCCGCCCGCTTGATTTCACCGACCGGATACATCCGGCTGGAATCGCCGTGCCAGCCGTCGAGCACATAGGTGACGTCGACATTGACGATATCGCCTTCCTTCAGCGGTTTGGCATTGGGCATGCCATGGCAGACGACATGGTTGATCGAGGTGCAGCTTGAATATTTGTAACCGCGATAGCCGAGCGTGGCCGGCACGACGCCGTGATCCAGCCCGAATTCGAACACGAACCGGTCAACCGCCTCGGTGGTGACGCCGGGCTTGATGATATCGGCAAGGCCGTCGAGGCAGGCCGCCGTGATCTGGCAGATCTGCCGCATCCTTTCGAACGCCTCCGCATCATAGAGGCGTATCGATCCGTCATTCTTCAGCGGCGCGCTGGCCGCATCAACATAAGTTACCATGAGTTTTCACCGTTTGCGCGTCAGCCGGAGGCGCTTACTTGTCATCGACCGGTACTGTAGCATCTGGCGTGATGCTGTCACAGGTCACTGTGCATTTTATCGCATAGGCTTCAACACCGGCAGCCCGTGCAGCCGTGAATGCCTGTTGGTAGACCGGGTCGAGGTCGCCTGCAATCCGAAAGCGCGCACAATCATTGCGCTGGATGACATAGACCATGGCCGCGCGGTTTCCCGCTGCCACCATGTCTGCAAGTTCTTCCAGATGCCGGGCGCCGCGAGCGGTAACCGAATCGGGAAACTCGGCAAGGCCCGGCTCGCGGATAAAGTGGACATTCTTGACCTCGACATAAAGGTCGGGTCGCCCGTCATCGCTCAAAAGCAGGTCGATACGGCTTTGCCTGCCGTATTTCTGTTCACGGCGGATGACCGGATAGCCGGCGAAATCCGAAATCAGTCCGGCCCGGATCGCTTCTTCGGCAATCCGGTTGGGAAGGCCGGTATTGACGCCGACGGTCGTTCCCTCGGCCTCGATCATCTCGAAGCGATACGGATATTTGCGCTTGCCATCGTCGTTTCTGGAAAGCCAGATGCGCGAACCGGGTGTTGTCAGGCCGCGCATCGAGCCGGTGTTGGGGCATGAACCGGTGATCGGCGTGCCGTTTTCCAGGATGGCATCGAACAGGAAGCGCTTGTAGCGCTTGACGAGGCGGGCGGGATGAAGGGGAGGGTTGAATTTCATGGCTCCGGTTTTAGGCGCTTTGTGAAACGGCGCAACCGGCAAAACGGAAAGGACCGCAAAGGCGCATAACGAAGACACGGCTGAAGGGTGCTTGCGCAATCGGGCCAAACCGGGCAGATTTCGGGCCATATCTGAGGTTCCGGCGCCGATGCGCCGGACAGCAACGGGGGTTTTAGGTCTTGAAAGCGTGTCGCGTCGTTCTGTCCATCATGTTTGCCGCTTTTGCAACGATGGGACTTGCATCCTGCTCTACCACCTGCGGTGAACCCGATGTCTGTGCTCAGCCGACCCCGGCCTATCAGCAGATGAGCGATGATGACATTGCCACGATGAGCGCAAAGATGAACGGGCTGGCCGGGGTTTCCAACCGGCAGTAGCGGGGCGCATCCGGCCGCTCCTGCCGCCCGGCACGGCGGATCAGCCGGTTTTGTGGCAATGATGAAACAGACTATTAGCTTTTTTGCCTCAAAATTGACGCAAGCGCAGATGAATCTTGCGTTCGAGGGTGTTTTGGTGCTCTCGTTTCGTTGATCCTGCGAAAGTAACGGGGATCATACCGCTCACAAATTCCAAGAGGAAGAAAATGGAAGAGTTCCACAAGGTCAGGCGACTGCCGCCATACGTTTTCGAACAGGTCAACCGTTTGAAGGCGAACGCGCGAGCGGCGGGCGCCGATATCATCGACCTTGGCATGGGCAACCCCGATCTTCCCACTCCGCAGTCGATCGTCGACAAGCTTTGCGAGGTTGTGCAGGACCCGCGCACCCATCGCTATTCGTCGTCCAAGGGCATTCCGGGCCTGCGGCGTGCCCAGGCCAGCTATTATGCGCGCCGTTTCGGCGTCAAGCTCAATCCCGAAACCGAGGTTGTCGCGACGCTCGGCTCCAAGGAGGGCTTTGCCAACATGGCACAGGCAATCACCGCGCCGGGCGATGTCATCCTGTGCCCCAATCCGACCTATCCGATCCACGCCTTCGGCTTTCTGATGGCCGGCGGCGTGATCCGTTCGATGTCGGTCGAGCCCGATGACAGTTTCTTTCCGCCGCTGGAGCGCGCGGTCAAGCACTCGATCCCGAAGCCGCTGGCGCTGGTGATCAATTATCCGTCGAACCCGACGGCGCATGTGGCAACGCTTGATTTCTACAAGGAGGTGATCGCCTTTGCGCGCAAGCACGAGATCATCGTGCTGTCCGATCTCGCCTATTCGGAGATTTATTTCGACAATGCGCCGCCGCCCTCGGTTCTGCAGGTGCCGGGCGCCAAGGATGTCGCCGTCGAATTCACCTCCATGTCGAAGACCTTCTCGATGCCCGGCTGGCGTATCGGTTTTGCCGTCGGCAATGAGCGGCTGATTTCGGCGCTGTCGCGGGTGAAATCCTATCTCGATTACGGTGCCTTCACGCCGATCCAGGTGGCTGCGACCCAGGCGCTTAATGGCGATGGCTCGGATATCGAGGAAGTCCGCTCGACCTATCACAAGCGTCGCGACGTGATGGTCGAAAGCTTCGGCAAGGCCGGCTGGAATGTCACGCCGCCGGCGGCAACGATGTTTGCCTGGGCGAAAATTCCCGAGCCCTTCCAGTCTCTGGGTTCGCTCGAATTTTCCAAGCTGCTGGTCGAAAAGGCCGATGTCGCCGTTGCGCCCGGTATCGGGTTTGGCGAGCATGGCGACCAGTATGTCCGGATCGCGCTCGTTGAGAACGAGCACCGCATCCGCCAGGCAGCGCGCAATCTCAAGCGCTTCCTCGCATCCTCCGATGCCGTGATGCCCGACAATATAGTCGCCCTCAACGCGCATCGTTGAGGGGCAAGGCGGGGCGGGCCTGTGGCGCGCCGCGCCAAAATTCCACGGCCCGATGTTTCATTTCGCGATGAAACGATCTAAATGAGGCGCGGGCGTGCAATTGCGCGCCCGACGTTGAAATCTGGGCCACTAGGAATACTCCATGGCAGATGCCTTGAAAATCGGCGTCGCCGGTCTCGGGACCGTCGGTGCCTCGCTTGTGCGTATCATTCACGACCGGCAGGAGAGCCTTGCGGTTTCCTGCGGGCGCGCCATCGAAATCACGGCTGTTTCGGCCCGCAACCGCGACAAGGATCGCGGGCTCGACCTGTCCGGCGTCACATGGTTCGACGATCCCGTCACAATGGCGAAAACCGCCGATATCGACGTGCTGGTCGAATTGATCGGCGGTGCGGAAGGCGCGGCGCGTGCGGCTGTGGAGGCGGCACTCGAGCGCGGTCTTCATGTGGTAACGGCCAACAAGGCGCTTCTGGCCGACAGCGGCGTGGAACTGGCGGCAGCGGCCGAGGAAAAGGGCCTGCTGCTGAATTTCGAGGCGGCCGTCGCCGGCGGTATTCCGGTGATCAAGGCAATGCGCGAATCGCTGACCGGCAATACGATTTCGCGCGTCTACGGGATCATGAACGGCACCTGCAACTACATCCTGACCCGGATGGAGAAGGAGGGGCTTTCCTTCGAGGATTGCCTGAAGGAAGCGCAGCGCCTGGGTTATGCCGAGGCCGATCCGACCTTCGACATCGAAGGCAATGATACGGCCCACAAGCTTGCCATCATGACCGCGCTCGCCTTTGGCTGCGAAATTTCCTGCGACGATATCTATCTGGAGGGGATTTCCAACATCACTCAGGAGGATATCCGCGCGGCCTCCGAACTCGGCTATCGTATCAAGTTGCTGGGCGTTGCCCAGCGCACCGAGGGCGGCATCGAACAGCGGGTGCACCCGACCATGGTGCCGCATGACACCGTCATCGCCCAGGTCGATGGCGTAACCAATGCCGTTGCCATCGAATCCGATATTCTCGGTGATCTGCTGATGGTTGGCCCCGGCGCCGGCGGTGATGCCACGGCCTCTGCCGTGCTCGGCGATGTTGCCGATATCGCCAAGTCGCGTCCGGGTACGCAGACGGTCGCTGCATTGGGGCGGCCGGCAAAGTCGCTCGAACCATACAGGCGTGCACGCATGCGCAGCCATGAGGGCGGCTATTTCATCCGCCTGCGTGTGGCCGACCGCATCGGCGTGATTGCCGCGATTGCCCGCAGAATGGCCGACAACCAGATCTCACTCGAATCGATTGTCCAGCATTCGACCAATGGCAGCGACGAAGCCCCGACAAAGACCATCATCATGGTCACCCATGCAACCACCGAGCTTTCCGTGCGCAATGCCGTGTCGTCAATGGAAAGCGACGGTTACATCGTCGGCAAACCGCAGGTGATTCGCATCGAAAAGCCCTGATACGACGGATTTTTGCGGCAGGCTCGTGTGATCGCGCGGGCCTGATTGCAACCGTTCATGGTGGGTTCAGTCGCACCGCCCTAGACGTCTTGCCGGTCTCCGCAACAGGTTCGGAGACCCGGTCGGCAATCAGGGGATGCGGGATGAAGATTGACAGTGTCATCAGAGCTTATGGCGAGCCGGGCAATCGTGCAGACAGCAGGAATGCCGACGAGCGGACGCCGCGTGTTCGTCGCAAAAGCCCGGGGCTCGCGACGGTTGTGCTGTTGGGATTGGCATTCTGGACCGGTTTGGCATTGCTGCTGGTGACGGTGATTTGATGAGCACCGGTCCTGGTGAGCCTCTTTGCGGGATGTGTGGCGGGGCGGCGAAACTTAGATCATGACATCGGTGCCCGATTGACGCTAAACAGGGGTGAGGAGATGTCCTTGTAAAGCGAGATCTGATGACGGAAAATCCCGCCAGCCGGAAAGTGAAGCAACGTGCCTTTCTCGGCGTCGAGCATTCTGCGCGCGCTTTGCGCTGGGTGCCGAGACTGGGCGCGGCCAATGAAAACCGCGCGCTTGCCATGGCGCAGAGCCATGGCATTTCCGAACTGATTGCGCGGGTTCTGGCCGGTCGCGACGTATCCGTCGACGAGGCTGCAGAATTTCTCGAACCGTCCTTGCGGCAGCTGATGCCGGACCCCCATACACTGACCGATTGCGAACAGGCCGCATCGCGTCTGCTGCAGGCTGTCAGGGATGGAGAGAAGGTCGCGATATTCGGGGATTACGATGTTGACGGCGCCTGCTCCTCGGCGCTGCTCTATCGGTTTTTGCGCACCCTCGACATCGACGCGGAAATCTATATTCCCGACCGTATTTTTGAAGGCTACGGACCCAATCCTCAGGCAATCGGCGCATTGATCGACGGCGGCGCCGGGCTGATCGTGACGGTGGACTGCGGCTCGACCAGCCACGAATCCCTGGCGGTTGCCCGTTCACGCGGGATCGATGTGGTGGTCATCGACCACCATCAGGTCGGTGTCGATCTTCCCGAATGCACGGCGCTGGTCAATCCCAACAGGGAGGACGATCTTTCCGGTCAGGGGTATTTGTGTGCTGCCGGCGTTGTGTTCCTCGTGCTTGTCGCAACACTGCGCGCGCTGCGCCAGGCCGGCGACATGCGGGCAGGGCGGATTGACCTGCTGTCTTGGCTGGACATCGTGGCGCTTGCCACCGTGTGCGATGTGGTGCCGCTCAAAGGGCTGAACCGGGCCTATGTGGTCAAGGGGCTGATCGTGGCCCGCGCACTTTCCAATCCCGGTCTTTCGGCTCTTTTCAAGCGCGCCGGGCTCGCCGGCCCCGTGACCCCCTATCATTTCGGATTCCTGATCGGGCCGCGGATCAATGCCGGCGGGCGCATCGGCGATGCCGCGCTCGGCAGCCGGCTTTTGACGGTGGACGATACCGAGGAGGCCGAGGCAATTGCCGAAAGACTGGATCAACTGAACCGCGAACGGCAGGCGATCGAGGCTGCCATGCTGGAAGAGGCGGAAGCCGACGCCATCACCGAGTTCGGGACCGGCGAGGGCGTCGGCGTGATCGTGACGGCACGCGAGGGCTGGCATCCGGGCATTGTCGGGCTTCTGGCCTCGCGGCTGAAGGACCGGTTTGCGCGCCCGGCCTTTGCCATCGCCTTCGATGCCAATGGCAGGGGGACCGGATCCGGCCGCTCGATTGCCGGTTTCGATCTCGGGCGCATGGTGCGTGCTGCGGTGGAAGAAGGGATATTGATCAAGGGCGGTGGACACGCCATGGCCGCGGGGCTGACCGTGCGCCGCGAAAAGCTTTCGACGTTGCGCGCCTTTTTCGAAGAGCACGCCCGCGATGCCGTCGAAGCCCTTTCTGCCGATGCCGTGCTGAAAATCGATGGTGCGCTCAATGCCTCCGGCGCCACGCTCGATCTGATTGACCGGCTGGAGGCCGCCGGCCCCTATGGCTCGGGCCATCCGCAGCCTGTCTTCGCCGTTCCCGATCACAAGCTTCGCGATGCCCGGGTGATCGGCACTGGCGGCCATGTGAAGGTGACACTGGAAAGTGCGGACGGCGCGCATCTCGATGGCATTGCCTTCCGCGCTGCCGACAAGCCGCTTGGCGAAATGCTGCTTGCTTCGCGTGGACGCAGACTCAATGTCGCAGGCTCGCTGTCCGGCGATTACTGGCAGGGCCGGCGACGGGTGCAACTGAGGATCATCGACGCTGCCGAGCCTGCCTGACGGCGCTCGCCGTCAGCGCCGGCTGCGGATCAGCCCGACCATGAAGCGCCAGCTGACCTCGACCGCACCGGCTTCAACGGCAACCACGCGCCGGGACATCGGGATATCGTAATGTTCCTTCGCGGTGCCCGGATACTGGACCCATCGGCGTTCCATGCCCAGAAGGTCGGCCATGGCGTGAAGTTCCGCACTGGTATCGGCCAGCATGTGGCACATCACCATGCCCTTGAAGGGCCATTTCATATCATCGACGTAGACTGCCATGACTGTATTGTTGCTGATTTCCAATGTGAGCGGGTCGTCATATTTGAAACGGGGCATTTGTCAAGCTGACGGCCGCAGACAAGGCAGCGTGTTTCGTTTCCCGATTGTCGTGAGTGATGCCGAACCTGACGCCTGGCATCCTGTCGGGTTTACTCAGGGGAGGTATGACGCTGTTTTGTATGTTCATGCTTACGTTTAGCATCGTGTAACCTGTTATCCAGCAACATGGCCAATGAGCGTTCCAAACGCTTAAGAAACATACAGAGTATGCCAGGAACGTCATGATTTTCAGTGGCTTGACCAGTCGTGGCGGTGTTTTGTTCGACGAACTGAAACGGCGCAAAACTTACAATAGGTTGTAAATGTAATTTATTAATCTACTAGGGGTGATATTAATTAAACCTTGCTTGAACACACTATTCTTTTGATGCCGATTGAACTTTGTGAGCATGGACAGCTTTCGGTGGAAGTGTTATTTTGATCTTTAACAATAATAAAGAAATCTGAAATTTTGGGTCGAGTTGTGAGAAGTGAGCCTTGCACAGCTTTGACAATCAACACAAAGTCCTCTCCGGTATCGGTAAATGCGCAGGTTCAGGTCTGCGGAACGCCGATCGGATTTGTGAAGATATATGGTCTTTGTCGGTTGATGTGCCTGCGCTGGGCCGAAATGTTGCAAGCGCCGCGCAATCGTTTTCCGATCTCCGGGGAGCAGCCGGATGGTCGGGCGTATTCTACGCGGCAATGAAGTTTTTCCAGTCATTCGAAATACCGGACCGGGTCAATCTACCGATATTGCTGTCGCTGATAGTGGCCGGTGCGATGAATGGGCAAGAAGGAAATGATAGCGCTGTCTGGCCCGTCTGATGTGGACAGAGGCAGACAGCTTGAAAGCGCAGTGATGGAAAGTTCGCGACCGGCCGGATATCAGGGCAGGCTGACTGTCTGAAACGGGGTGCGACAAACCACAAGGCGACAAACACACGGAGGGAATCATGCAGACCATGGCTACAAATATTGTTTTTGAAGAACATCAGGCTTTCGGAAACGAGGATGAAAAACATCTTCTGGATCTGATAGAAACCGCCGTATCGGTTGCGATCCGTCTGGGGTACAGCGACACGGCAGCTGCGCTTTTCAGCGCTTGTGAAAGTGTTCATGTGAAGGGGGCGGGCGATATGCCCATGCCGTCGGTATCGGAGAACGCGCACCGTTGACTGTCTAGGCCGATGGCGTCACAAGCGATAACAGCGTTTCGGCGTGCGGTGTGACGTGATGGCAAAGGGCTAGTCTTGCGAATCTGGATTTTGACGGACGGGAAGATCGGCGACCGGGTGCAGTGTCTCGGTGTGGCTTTACGTCTCGGGGAGGAGCCCGAGGAAAAGGTGATCCTGCCCGGGAAACCCTGGGAATGGTGGATGCCGCATGGGCCCGTTCCCCTGAAACACAGGCCGGGACACCCCGGAAGCCCGATCGCGCCGCCTTTTCCCGATGTTGCGATTGCCAGCGGACGGCGCATGGTGCCTTACCTGAAGGCCGTGAAGAAGGCGTCCGGCGGCAAGACCTTCACCGTGTTTCTGAAAGACCCGCGGATCGGCGCCGCGGCGGCCGATCTGATTTGGGTGCCGCGCCATGACCGGCTTCGCGCCGACAATGTGCTGGTCACCGATACCGGCCCGCATCCGCTGACCGAAGAAGCGCTCGCCGCTGCGGTGGCCGAACGGCCTGCGGAATGGGAAAGCCTGCCTGGCCCGAGGCTGGGATTTCTGATCGGCAATCCGGTGGCCGGTGCGCGCGATGAAGATGCCGCGCTGAACCGTTTTCTGGCGCAGATCGACCACGCCAGAAGCGCGGTCGGCAGCATCATCGTCACGCAGTCGCGACGGACCCCGGAGACGGTGATGACGGCGCTGCGCGCGCGGCTTTCCGGCTTTCCGCACTGGATTTGGTCGCCGGAAGACCAAAATCCCTACCGCGCGCTGCTCGGTTTTTGCGACATGCTGGCCGTGACCGGCGATTCCCACAATATGGTCAGCGAAGCCTTGTCCACCGGCAAACCGGTGTTTCCGCTTGTGCCCCATCACCTCAATCCGAAGCTGGCGGGCTTTCTGAAACGACTGGAGGAAACCGGCCTGACACGGCCATTCGACGGGCCGCTCGAGCCCTACGACTATCAGCCTGTGGATGCCACGCAGACGATTGCAGAGGCGATTTTGCGCGGGCTTGCCGCGCGCGATCAGAAGCCCGGATAATCAGGCGATCCTGATCGGGTCGTCGGGGAAGGCGAGTTGCTCGCGCGCCCGCCACTCGGGAGCCACATAGTTGATGATCAGGGATTTGCGCACGCCTTCGATCGGACGGCGCTGAAATCCGTGCCAGGTATTGTCGGCGGGCACGAAGGCCATCGCCAGATTCGGGCCGAAAGGCGAGCGGCCGACATGCTCATCTCTTGAGGCGTAAATGTCGGTTCCGAGCTCTTCATGTCCCGGTCCGTCGGAAAGGTAGATCAGCAGGGTAAACAGCTTCACGCCGATATCGGTATGCGGTTCCAGCCAGAAGCCATCCATGTCCTGAGCGTATTCGATCCTGAGGTTCGCCCCCTCGATATTGGTAGCGAAAGTTCGCTGGATCACGCCGGCGATGTCAGGCGACTGGAAGGCCGCCGCAACCGCCGCGCAACTGCCATACTTTGCCCTGTTTTCCCGATCGAAATAATGCCGGCTCTTGTTGTGAACCTCCCGCGTGCCCGATGGCCCTTCATGCTCGCGACGCGGAAAATCAAGTTTTTGCAAATCGGAAAGAAGTGTTCCCGGAAACATGTCTTTTGCCAGCCAGTACCGGTACGGTTCATTGCCTTCCTGTGCATTTAAGAAAGCACTTTTTAAGTAATTCCTAATGCGCTCATCGTGAACATTGGTCATTTGACAGGCCATTTTACGTTGAGTTTGCGAAAAATATAAATGTATACTTCGCGCTATACAACTATAAAATGTAATAATAGAAAGGATCTATTTTCCGGGTTTGCCAGTTTTTCCCTTGCGGCGGCCGCGTTGTTTCTGCTCGGCCGGTTCCTCATAGGAGCCGGCGCCGATCTTGCCCCGTTTGACCGGCTTGGCATCGCCGCCACGCGGTTTTTCGGTGCGCCCGACAGTCATCTCGTCCAGCGTGTTCTTCCGGAACAGCGGCTTGGCCGTATCCGTGCCGGGGCCCATGTCGTCCAGAGACGGCGGCGCGAAATAGGACGGTGTGTTTTTGTCGGTCGGTTGCGGGGCGGTTTCGGCCTGTCGCGACTCGGCCTTTTCCAGCTTGTCGTCCATGCCTTCGAGTTCGGCTGCTTTCAGACGCTTGATCTCGTCGCGCACACGGGCGGCGGTCTCGAAGTCGAGATCGGCGGCGGCATCGCGCATCTGCTTTTCGAGCGCCTCGAGATGGGCCTGCAGATTGTTGCCGACGAGGTGTCCATCCTGGGCGAAACCCTTGCCGCCCTTGGTGCCGATATCGGCGCGGACATGATCCTTCTCGTAAACGGAGTCGAGAATGTCGGAGATCCGGGCCTTGACCGATTCCGGCGTGATGCCGTGTTCCTCGTTATAGGCGAGTTGTTTTTCGCGGCGGCGGCTGGTCTCGTCCATGGCGCGCTGCATCGACCCGGTCACCTGATCGGCATAGAGGATCACCTGCCCATCGACGTTACGGGCCGCACGGCCGATGGTCTGGATCAGCGATGTTTCCGAGCGGAGGAAACCCTCCTTGTCGGCATCCAGAATGGCGACGAAACCACATTCCGGAATATCGAGACCCTCGCGCAACAAGTTGATGCCGACCAGCACGTCGAAGGCGCCGAGCCGCAGGTCGCGGATGATCTCGATACGTTCCAGCGTGTCGATATCGGAATGCATGTAGCGCACGCGGATGCCCTGTTCGTGCAGATATTCGGTCAGATCCTCGGCCATGCGCTTGGTGAGCACCGTCACCAGCGTGCGATACCCCTTCGCCGCCACGTCGCGGATTTCCGACAGTACATCGTCGACCTGGGTTTTTGCCGGGCGGATTTCGACCGGCGGATCGATCAGCCCGGTCGGGCGGATCACCTGCTCGGCGAACACGCCGCCGGCCTGCTCCATCTCCCAGCCGCCGGGGGTGGCCGAAACCGCAATCGTATCCGGGCGCATCGCGTCCCATTCCTCGAAGCGCAGCGGACGGTTGTCCATGCAGGAGGGCAGGCGGAAGCCGTATTCGGCCAGCGTTGCCTTGCGCCGGAAGTCGCCGCGATACATGCCGCCGATCTGCGGAATCGTGACATGGCTCTCATCGATGAAGATCAGTGCGTTGTCGGGAATGTATTCAAACAGCGTCGGCGGCGGTTCGCCGGGCCTGCGTCCGGTCAGGTAGCGCGAATAATTCTCGATACCGGGGCAGGAGCCCGTCGCCTCCATCATCTCGATATCGAAGCGGGTGCGCTGTTCGAGGCGCTGTGCCTCGAGAAGACGTCCGGCCTTTTCAAGTTCTTGCAGGCGTCCCTTTAACTCTTCCTTGATCGACTTTATCGCCGCATTCAGCGTCGGGCGCGGGGTGACATAGTGCGAATTGGCGTAGATTTTCACCGATTGCAGGTCGCCGGTCTTCTGTCCGGTCAGCGGATCGAATTCGGTGATCTGGTCGATCTCGTCGCCGAACATCGATATCCGCCAGGCGGCATCTTCAAGGTGGGCCGGGAAGATTTCGATCGTGTCGCCGCGCACGCGGAACGAACCACGCTGAAAGTCCATGTCGCGACGCTTGTATTGCTGGGCCACCAGATCAGCGAGCAGCTGGCGCTGGTCGAGCGTATCGCCGACCGACATCTGGAAGGTCATCGCCGTATAGGTCTCGACCGAGCCGATACCGTAGATGCAGGAGACCGAGGCAATGATGATGCAGTCGTCGCGCTCGAGGATCGCCCGGGTTGCGGCATGGCGCATCCGGTCAATCTGCTCGTTGATCGAGGATTCCTTCTCGATATAGGTGTCGGAGCGCGGCACATAGGCTTCCGGCTGGTAGTAATCGTAGTAGGAAACGAAATATTCGACCGCGTTGTCGGGGAAGAAATTCTTGAACTCGGAATAAAGCTGCGCGGCCAGCGTCTTGTTCGGGGCCAGAATGACGGCGGGCCGCTGCGTTTCCGCGATCACCTTGGCCATGGTGAAGGTCTTGCCGGAGCCGGTGACGCCGAGCAGAACCTGGCTGCGGTCACCGTCATTGAGGCCGCTGACAAGATCGCGGATCGCGGTCGGCTGGTCGCCCGACGGCTTGTATTCCGTCTCCATGCGGATCGGTATGCCGCCTTCGGACTTTTCCGGGCGTTCGGGCCGGTGCGGCGTCCAGATCTTGCCGTTCTTGAACAGCGGATTGCCGCTCTCGATCAGTTTGGACAGGGCATCAACGGTCGCCGTGACGGCGCCGGGGGCAAGGTTTTTGGCATCTTCCAGTGAGACATCGACGCCGGATACCGGATTGAGGCCGGCGGCCGCGCGCGTCTTCGGATCCGTCGACGCACCGATCGATACGCCGCGCGATGTCCGTCCCGCCGTTGCGTCCCCACCGCTTTCGGATGCCTTCTTGCGGTGCTTTCCGGCTCTCGAGGCAAGTTTCCGCTGCGAATCCGCGCTTTCGGCTTCGGCCTCGCGTTCGAGGTTCGCCAGCCAGTCGCTCATCGAACCATTCTGGGGCTCGCCCTCAAAAGGCGCCTGCGGCGCCTCTTCAAAACCGGGTTTTTCGGAAGATTTCTTGGGTGTTCTGGCCATGCCGCGAATATGGAGCGAGTCAGGATAAAAGAAAAGGGCGGGAGGGCAGAAAGTGAACAAAAAAGGAACAGCCGTCCGGTCGATCCGCCATTCAGGCCACGAGCCCTCAAACGGACCTATTCTTGCGGTATTGTTTCCACATTTCTCATGTAAGTATTTTCTAATACGAACTGCAGGACGGGTTGGTGGAAAGTCTGTTTTCATGTGCCCGATGACCGCGTCCCGCATAGACCACCGCGCAATACAGTGAAACACGATGACATCCAGACAATCCGCTATCTCGGCGGTGCGTTTTGGCTATGGACTTCGTCCAGGCGAAGACGCGCCCGCTGGCCCGGAAGGGGTCTTGCAGCAACTGCGCTCGGCGAAAGACGAGGCGCTGCTGTTCCCGCCTGAGGGGACAGGGGAGCTCCGCCAGCGCGCAATCGCGACATTCATGAAGCGACGGGACATGCGCAAGGATCTCGAAGGCGACGATTTGCGCGCGGCGCTTAAAACCGTCCGTCAGGAGAACGAACGACGGTTCCGCAGCGACGCGATTGCGCGGATCGCCCAGTCCGTCGCTTCGCCGAACGGGTTTCAGGAACGGCTTGCCTTCTTCTGGACCGACCATTTCTCGGTCTCGTTTCGCAAGAACGAGGATATGCGCCAGTTTACGCCGCTCTTTGAGGTGGAGGCGATACGCTCCAATCTGGCGGCCGATTTCAGCACGCTTCTGAAAGCGGCAACCCTGCATCCCGCGATGATCTTCTATCTTGACCAGTGGCTTTCCGTCGGTCCGCACTCGGCCCGGGCCGGCAAGCGCGGTCTCAACGAAAATCATGGCCGCGAGCTTCTGGAGCTGCACACGCTCGGGGCCGGCTCCGGCTACACGCAGACCGATGTGCGGCAGGCTTCCCTGTTGATGACGGGGCTGACGATCGACCGTCCGGGCGCGGAGACGATCTTCGATGGCAAACGCGCCGAGCCGGGCACGTTTTCGGTCCTTGGCAAGGTTTACGGGCAGGACCGGAGCGATATCGCGGACATCAATAGGTTCCTCGACGATCTTTCCGTTCGGCCGGAAACAGCGCGGTATATCAGCCGAAAACTCGCGACCTATTTCTTCTCCGAGGATCCTTCGCCGGAACTGGTTTCCGCAATGGAGCAGACCTGGCGCCGCACAGGCGGCAATCTTTCGGCTGTCTATGAGACCATGCTGGCCGATCCCGCCGCCTTCACCATGCCGCCGCGAAACATCAAGCTGCCTTTCGACTACGTCGTCTCCTGCCTGCGCGCCCTGAATGTCGATGGCGAGACGATTGTCAGTGACGAAAAGCTCGGTGGAACCGTCAACTACCTGCTGAAGACGCTGGGGCAGCCGGTGTGGGACCCGCCAAGTCCGGAAGGCTTTGAAAGCAACCGCGCAAGCTGGGTCAACGGCAACCAGTTGGCGGGCCGCATTGTCGTATCGCGAAACCTGATCAACAAGTTCCGGAAAGACCAGGAGCCGGTCGATTTCGCCAATCGAGCGCTTGGGCCATTGCTGAGCGAAAACACCGGAACGCTGGTGAAACGGGCGCCCAACCGGACGGCTGCCATGACGCTTGTTCTGGCATCGCCGGAATTCAACCTTCGTTAGGAGTTGCATCATGTCGATTGTGTTCAATCCCACGCGGCGGTTCCTGCTTGGCGGGGCCTGCTCGCTTGCGGCGATGCCGCTGATGACCAGCTTTGCGCTGGCCGAAGGCAATGGCGATAACCGTTTCGTCGCCATCATCCTGCGCGGGGCGATGGACGGTCTCGATCTGGTTCAGCCCTATGGTGATCCGGCCTATGCGACGCTGCGACCGGAACTTGCGCTGACGCCGGATCGCGGGCTTCTCGATCTCGACGGTCGCTTCGGGCTGCATCCCGCCGCCGGCGATCTCTATCCGCTCTGGCAAAGCGGCGAGCTGAGCTTCGTTCATGCGGTTTCCACGCCCTATCGCAATGCCCGCAGCCATTTCGATGGGCAGGATATACTCGAGACCGGCGGAAGCGGCCGCGCCGGAAAGGACGGATGGCTTAACCGGGCCATCGGGCTTTCGGGGCAGGGGCGTTTGAGGGCCATCGACGTGGCATCGGATTCCGACCTCATCCTGCAGGGCGAAAACGATGCGGAAATGTGGTCACCAAAGGCCAATGTGCCGATTTCCGCCGACGACATCATGTTTTTCGAGTCGCTTTACGGGCAGGACGAAGACTTCGCCCGCGCCTTTCAGCAGGCGCGCAGCGCCGACATGAGCGCGGACGCGATTTTCGGCGGCGAAAAACTCGGCGCCTCCACGGAAGGGCTGGCGAAGCTTGCCGGTGGTTTCCTGAAAGAAAATTATCGCGTTGCCGCCTTCTCCATCAATGGCTGGGATACGCATGCCGGTCAGCCTGATCTCTTCAGGCGGTCCGCCGGTAGTCTTTCATCGGCGATCCTGACGCTGAAAAACGAAATGGGACCCGCGGCATGGCGCAAGACGGTGGTTCTTGCGATGACGGAATTCGGCCGTACCGCCCGGCAGAACGGCACAGGCGGAACCGACCACGGCACCGGCGGCTGCGCCGTCATCGCCGGAGGTGCTTTCCCCGGCGGCAGGGTCATGGGCAACTGGCCCGGCATCGGCGATGGTGATCTCTACGAAAACCGCGACCTGATGCCGACCGGCGATATCCGCGAAGTGGCGGCCGCCCTGCTTTACCGGCAGTTCGGACTGGGCGCTGCAGCCCTGACAAACAGTGTCTTCCCGGGGCTCGATTTCTCGCCGTCATCCGTGTTTGTGCGGGCCTGAAACGTAAACACGCTTTTCAGAAAACGGAAAACCGGATCGGAGCCATTCAACGCAATGGCCTCAGTTCCTGAGCACGACATAGGCGCGCACGAAGCCGTCATAGAGCATGCGGCCGCGCCACAGCGCAAACGGCCAGACCCACCAGACGAACAGCACCAGCAGGGTCGCCGCATTGAGCACCAGGATATCGACGATGGCGCGCTGATCGGTGCCTGCGGTTTCGAGCCACGCGACTGCTTCGGCAACGGAAGATGCTTTCGGGGTCCCCAGGGCAATGGCAAACTGGATCAGGTTATTGGCGATCAGCGGCCAGAATTTGAGGTATTCACGCAGGACTGTCTTGCCGGGAGGAAGCGGCGGTGGAACCTTGGCCAGTGCATCGGGCGTGACATGGAGCGACATGAGCCGCTTGCCGGGCGTCCAGCCGAGAAAGATCGTAGCCAGTGCCAGAGCCAGTGGAAAGGCGATGAGCTGGAGCGAGGATACGCTTCTCTCGATAAACGGCGAGGGGAAGACAGGATCGTCATTTTCGTCGAGCTGGATTGAAACGGAACGGGTGAAGGTTGCGCCGTCTTCTTCGCCTTCACGACTTTCAGACACCACCGCCAGACGCTTTTGCGGCAGGAAAAAGCTGTCGATGGTGCACAGGCGGGCGCTAACTGTAGTATCGTTGGCATCGGATTTCGGCCAGTCCCGTTCGATCGCCGCGAAGACCGGCATGGCATCGCGATCTGCCGGCGTGCAGGTCCGCGTATAGAAAAACGAACTGGCAACACCGTCCTTGAGTTGTGGGACCACCATTGTCAGAGCGCCGACCACAAAGGTGGCGAGAATGCCGTAGGCCAGAAAATCGATGATGAGTGCGGCAAGCCGGCGCAGGAACAGGCGCGGTGGACGCTGGGGAACGGCAGTCTGGTCGCTCATGATCAACCAGCCGCTTCGCTGGCGGTGGATGAACGCGTCGCGGGGACGGGCGATGGTTTTCCGTTTTCATCCATGGCCACCATGATGAACTCCGCCTCGGTGACCTTTTCGCGTCGCGGCCGGTCGTGGCGGTGAACCCAGGCCTGGACATCGATCGTCATCGAGGTGCGGCCAATGCGGGAAAACGCGGTATAAACACACAGCGTATCGCCGATCTTCACCGGCTTTTCGAATGTCATCGAATGAACGGCAGCGGTTACCGTGCGCATTCCCGCATGTTCGGAAGCTGCGACGAAGGCGGCCAGGTCCATCTGCGACATCACCCATCCGCCGAAAATGTCGCCGGCCGGATTGGCATTGGCAGGCATGGCCACCGTTCTGAGGGTCAATTCTCCGCTGGGTATCTCGCTCATCGATTCTTTCCTTCTGCGACAGAGTTTCAGATTATCCCGGCTTCTAAACGGCGCAAGGGCATGATTTCCAGATCGTGCCCGAGGCAAAGCATTTGTTTACATATGTCTGTTTTACTCGCCGCCAGGTTTCAACCTTGGCGCGATGGACGGTATGGTGTCATTTTCTTATCTGCGGCACGCGGTTTCCTGTACGGCAATTTCCCTGGCACTGGCCGGCTGCTCGATCGGTGGCCTGATGACCTCGTTTTCGGTCGATACCAGCGACAAGAATTCGCAGGTCGTCACCCGCAGCGAAGTGGCCAGAACACAACCGGCTGCAGATTCATCAAAGACACCGCAGCCGGATGCGTCCCGGCTTGCCGCAGACGAACCGCCGCCGCCGACCATCGAGCAGCTGATTGCCGAAACGGAAACGTCTGCAGGCGTGCCGATTGACAGCTATCTAGGCTTTAGCAGCGCGGAAGACAGCAAGGACGTCACCGCCATTGCGGCGCAGGAAGCCCGGACCGCCGAACGGCAAGTGGCCGATACGCCGGATCCGGGCATCGACCCGATCAAGACGGCTTCCTTGCTGCCCCATGTTCAGCCCGGTGCAACGGGGCAGGGGGGCATGTCTGCGCCGAAGCAGAACCGGATACCCGGCCTGATGCCGCTTGCAGAGCGGCAGTGCCGCAGCGAACTGAACCGGATGGGCGTGACCTTCACTGAGGTCGAGGCGATTGCCAATGGCAGCCAGTGCGGGATCGAGTATCCGGTCAAATTGCGGAGACTGCCTGGTGATATCGCTGTTTCGCCGAATGTCACTGTAAACTGCGATACCGCGCTCGCCTTCGCCCAATGGGTTCAGAACGATGTGGCGCCTGCCGCACGCGTGCGCTATCTGACAGGCCTCAAGTCGATCCAGACCATGGGCGGATATTCCTGCCGGCGTGTGAACAACGGCACCAATTCGCGGACCATGTCCGAGCATTCGAAGGGCAATGCCATCGATGTCGGCGGCTTTACGCTCAATACCGGCAAGAAAATCGATATTTCCCGCAAGGGCCTGTTTGCTTTCCGGGAGAAGGGGCTTTTGAAATCCGTTCGCGCCAGCGGATGTGATTATTTCAATACGGTGCTTGGCCCCGGCTATCCCAAGCACGGTGATCATTTTCACTTTGATTTGAAGCAGCGCTCATCCGGCAAGAGTTACTGCAACTGAGTGTCTCCCCATAAATCTCGGGCAGAGAATAAAGCGGTAGCGGCTTTTCCGTCGCTGCCGTTTTGTGTCTGTCGTGCCCGCAGGGTGCCAATGCCATTGGCAACACGAAACGATACGTGTGGCCACGCGAAACGTTTCGTGTTGCCATCGCAGCATTGGGGCGCGGGTTGAGACGAGATTTTTGTTCGTAAATGTTCGCTTTGGAATTGGTGTCGGGGAGCCGGTGCAGCGGCCTCTGGATGAGCGGGATGGACGGTGCGGTGCGGTTCCGCCGAAAGCGCGATATTTTTCTTAATGACAAGCCCGGAAGAACGGCATTAAGATCGGATCAGTCTCAGGGAGCTTGAAACGGACTCGGTACATACAGATATGAGCGTCAACGATAGCCTGGTGTACGCGGCTGAAATCTGAAGGACAGACGGAGTTAGAAAGAATGATCGCGATGTCGATCCGGATGCAGAACGACCCTTCCAAGAACGGGGGCAATCCGAACCGCGGAACGGCGGTGATCGCGCGCACCAAGCCCAAGACGAAGAAACCCAGCCTATACCGGGTTCTCCTGTTGAATGATGACTACACACCAATGGAGTTTGTAATCCATATTCTGGAGCGTTTCTTCCAGAAGGATCGCGAGGCGGCGACCCGCATCATGCTCAACGTCCACAATAACGGCGTCGGCGAGTGCGGGGTTTTCACCTATGAGGTGGCTGAGACCAAGGTCAGCCAGGTCATGGATTTTGCGCGTCAGCACCAACACCCATTGCAATGTGTCATGGAAAAGAAGTGAGGATCTGATCGTGCCAACATTCTCTCCCAGTCTTGAAAAGGCGCTGCATCAGGCTCTGACCTATGCAAATGACCGGCACCACGAATATGCAACGCTGGAGCATCTGCTCCTGGCGCTGATCGATGATGGTGATGCTGCCGCTGTCATGGGTGCCTGCAGCGTCGACCTTGATGCCCTGCGCAAGACCGTAACCGAATATGTCGATACCGAACTGGCCAATCTGGTCACCGGCTATGACGAGGATTCCAAGCCGACATCCGGCTTTCAGCGCGTGATCCAGCGTGCGGTGATCCATGTCCAGTCTTCCGGTCGTGAAGAAGTGACGGGCGCCAATGTGCTTGTCGCCATCTTTGCCGAGCGCGAAAGCCATGCGGCCTATTTCCTGCAGCAGCAGGAGATGACCCGCTACGATGCCGTCAACTATATCTCGCACGGCATCGGCAAGCGGCCCGGAAGTTCGGAAATGCGTCCGCCGCGCGGTGCAAATGCCGAAAACGAGGATTCCGAAAGCGGAGCACAGCAGACCGAAGACGGCGGGCGCAAGCAGCCCGACGCCCTGAAGGCCTACTGCGTCAACCTCAATGAAAAGGCGCTGAGCGGCAAGATCGACCCGCTGATCGGTCGCGATTCCGAGGTCAACCGGACCATTCAGGTTCTGTGCCGCCGTTCCAAGAACAACCCGCTTTACGTGGGCGATCCCGGCGTCGGCAAGACGGCGATTGCCGAAGGCCTCGCCAAGCGGATCGTCGACGGCAAGGTGCCCGAAGCACTGGTCGATGCGACGATCTTCTCGCTCGACATGGGCACGCTGCTGGCCGGCACCCGCTACCGCGGCGATTTCGAGGAACGCCTGAAACAGGTGGTCAAGGAGCTCGAGGAATATGAGGGCGCTGTGCTCTTCATCGACGAGATCCATACCGTGATCGGCGCGGGCGCCACCTCCGGTGGTGCCATGGATGCCTCGAACCTGCTGAAACCGGCGCTGTCTTCGGGCGCGATCCGCTGCATCGGGTCGACCACCTACAAGGAATACCGCCAGTTCTTCGAAAAGGACCGGGCCCTGGTGCGCCGGTTCCAGAAGATCGATGTCAACGAGCCCTCCGTGGACGATGCCATCGAGATCATGAAGGGGCTGAAACCCTATTTCGAGGAATATCACAACCTGCGCTACACCAACGACGCCATCAAGGCGGCGGTGGAGCTGTCGGCGCGCTATATCTCCGACCGCAAGCTGCCGGACAAGGCGATCGATGTGATCGACGAAAGCGGTGCAGCGCAAATGCTGGTTCCGGCGTCGCGCCGCCGCAAGATGATCACCGAAAAGGAGATCGAGGCGACGGTTGCCACCATGGCCCGTATTCCGCCGAAATCGGTTTCCAAGGATGACGAGCAGGTGCTTGCCAATCTCGAGCAGGAACTGCGCTCGGTGGTCTACGGTCAGGACAAGGCGATCGATGCCCTTGCGACGGCGATCAAGCTGGCCCGTGCGGGGCTGCGCGAGCCCAACAAGCCGATCGGCTCCTACATCTTCTCCGGCCCCACGGGCGTCGGCAAGACCGAGGTGTCGAAGCAGCTTGCCTCCTCGCTCGGCGTCGAACTGCTGCGCTTCGACATGTCGGAATATATGGAGCGTCACACGGTCTCCCGGCTTCTGGGCGCACCGCCCGGCTATGTCGGTTTCGATCAGGGCGGCCTTCTGACCGATGGCGTCGATCAGCATCCCCATTGCGTGGTGCTGCTGGACGAAATCGAAAAGGCGCATCCGGATATCTACAACATTCTGTTGCAGGTGATGGACCATGGCTCGCTGACCGATCACAACGGCAAGAAGATCGATTTCCGCAACGTCATCCTGATCATGACGACCAATGCGGGCGCTGCCGAAATGTCGAAATCGGCAATCGGCTTCGGGTCTTCGCGGCGTACCGGTGATGATGAAGAGGCGCTCAACCGCATCTTCACGCCGGAATTCCGCAACCGTCTCGATGCGATCATCCAGTTTGCACCTCTGCCGACCGAGGTCATCCATCAGGTTGTCCAGAAATTCGTCATGCAGCTCGAAAGCCAGCTTTCGGAACGCAATGTCACGTTCGATCTGGAGGAGAAGGCGGTCGAGTGGCTGGCCGAGCGTGGCTATGACGAGAAGATGGGCGCCCGTCCGCTCTCGCGCGTCATCCAGGAGCACATCAAGAAGCCGCTGGCGAACGAAATCCTGTTCGGCAAACTCAAGAAGGGCGGCGTCGTGCGTGTCGATGTGAAGACCGACAAGGATGGCAAGGAAGAGCTGCTTCTGGATGCAATCCCGGATTCGACACCGGTCAAACCGTCGGAGCTGAAAAAGGATGCACCGAAGGACAAGCCCGCCAAGAAGGGTGGCTCCAAATCCAAAAAATCCTCCGCCGATACCTGATCGGCGGGCCATTCAGACCAGAACGCAAAAACGCCGGGCTTTGCCCGGCGTTCAGACTGTTGACAAAGCTCGCCCCGCTCTCCTTCGTCACCCTCGGGCTTGACCCGAGGGTCTAAGCACGCATGAACGCGACAAGCGTATCGGAAAAAATCAATTTAAAGCAATCTATTACGGAACATCAACGCCGCTTGCGCTGAGCGGTGGTTAGATCCTCGGGTCAAGCCCGAGGATGACGTCCGTAAAAAGGATAGGTTTGTTAGTAAACTGAAGGCCGGGCGTTGCCCGGTGCTTTTTTTGTGATGATCACCCTTTTCCGGACGCCTAGGTTTGGCCGTCGGCACCAATGCTAGGGTGACGAGCTTGTAGACCGCACCGGAAGTGACAGTCGTTGAAGAAACAGCCGAACATACAGCTTCAGCCTGACGCAAAAAATTGCATCAGTCGGGAGACGGGTGAAACGCGCAGGCCGATCAGAAGCTCTTGCCGATGCCGAGGCCGCCATAGGTCAGGCCGCTGTTGGGGCTGGCAAGATTGGCGTTGGACGAGTGCCGCACAGTGGCCGTGACGTTCCAGTTGTTTTCGAGATTGACGCCGAAGGCGATGTATTCGTGGAACAGGAGGTGGGAGCCGACGCCGGGGCCGCGGCCGCCGAATTCATCCTTGCTCGCATTCGTCAGCGCGCCGCCGAAGCCGATGTCGACAAAGGTCGGGCCGGCGACCGGGAATTTCCAGCTGGCGCCTGCCATCAGCTGCGACGATTCGTCCGCCGTTGAAATGCTCGCGCTCAGGAAGAAGCGGGGATGGAGGAACTTGTCGAAGCCCTCACGGCCCTTGCTGTGCAGCGGGTCGAAGAACAGGCTGGGAATCAGAAAAACGCCCTTTTCGAAATCGGAACTGGCGCCAAGCGACGCCGCAACTTCGAAACGGGCCTCATCGAAAATGCTGTCTTTGACAACCGGAGCGGGTGCCAGGGTCATATCGGCATCGGCCGAAAAAGCGCTACCGGTACCGACAGCCAGAAATGCCAATACGGCTGTATGTTTTAGAGACAATTTCACAGTCATGCGTCTTCCCAATGGTAAACGACCCCCGGACGGTCCATCGAGACGCACCGGATCATGTCTGCATTTCTGCCGATTCCGCGGTCAAGGTCAAGCGAAAGCTCATTAAGGAAGGCGGCACAAACCTCGAAAAATGCCTAGGCTGTGGCAAGGATGCCGAGCGCGGATTCGAACAACCGTCGGCCATCCGTGCCGCCATGGGCCGGTTCGATCAGGTTTTCGGGGTGCGGCATCATGCCCAGAACATTGCCCTGCGTGCTGACCACACCGGCAATATCGTTGATCGACCCGTTGGGGTTGGTGCCTTCGGCATAGCGGAACACCACCTGGCCGTTGTCTTCCAGCCTGGCAAGTTCGTCGGCTTCGGCGAAATAATTGCCGTCGTGATGGGCCACCGGGCAACGGATCACTTCATTTTCCGCATAGGCGGAGGTGAAGGCCGTACGGTTGTTGGCAACCTGAAGGCGAACTTCGCGGCAGACGAATTTGAGCGAGGCATTGCGCATCAGCGCGCCCGGCAACAGGCCTGCCTCGAGCAGGATCTGGAAGCCATTGCACACACCGATGACCCGCACGCCCGCACGGGCCTTTTCGGCAACGGCCTGCATGACCGGCATGCGCGCCGCAATAGCGCCGCAACGCAGATAATCGCCATAGGAAAAGCCGCCCGGGATGACGATCAGGTCGACATCGGGCAGCTCCGTCTCGGTCTGCCAGACGGTGATCGGGGCATGACCGGAAATCGTGCCGATGGCGGCGAACATGTCGCGGTCGCGGTTGAGGCCGGGAAGCTGGATCAGTGCGGTTTTCATGAAATGCGCTCTCTTCCTGCCCTCAGGCCTGGCTCAGTTCGATCGCGTAGTTTTCGATCACCATGTTGGCCAGAAGCTTTTCGCACATGGCCGCGACATCGGCCTCTGCCTTGGCGCGGTCGTCGGTATCGATCGCAAGATCGAAAACCTTGCCCTGGCGTGCGGCGGAAACCCCGTCAAAGCCCAGACCGTGCAGGGCGCCTTCAATGGCCTTTCCCTGCGGATCGAGAACGCCGTTTTTCAAGGTAACGATGACACGTGCATTGATCACTGGTTCAATCCCCAATCTGCTATTTGACAAGTACCGGGCCGGCAGCGCGTGCCGGTTCGTTCTCATTCATGATGCCCAGCCGGCGCGCAATCTCCGAATGGGCGCTGATGACGGTTCCGCTGGCGTCTGTCTCGCGGTCCAGACGCTGGTGGGTGCGAAGGTCAAGAACGCGACAGGAATCCGGCGAAATCTCCCCGGCCAGAATGATGCGCATCATATCGCCTTCAAAAAAGCGGCCGCACTCAATCCGAAAATCGACAAGCTGCATGCCTGCTCCGACAAAAAGACCGGAGAGGAAATCATTGATACGGATGGCCAGCGTGGTCATGTCGTCCAGTTCGGGCGGCGATGCCCAGCCGAAGGCGGTAATATGCTCCTCGGTTACCAGCGGATTGTCCAGCTCGTCGGATTTCAGCGAGAATTCGACGATCGAACGGGGAAGGGGGACGCCTTCCTCGATGCCGAGCCTGCGCGACAATGAACCGGCGGCAATATTGCGCACAGTCACGGCAAGCGGGATCATTTCCACCTCGCGCACGAGCTGTTCGCGCATGTTGAGGCGGCGGATGAAATGCGTGGGAATGCCGATCGCGTTCAGGTGGCTGAAGACATATTCGGAAATGCGGTTGTTGAGGACGCCCTTGCCATCAATGACTTCACCGGCAATGCCGGGTTCTGTCCCGGCATCGTCCTTGAAGAACTGGATCAGCGTTCCGGGCTCGGGGCCTTCATAGAGGATTTTGCCCTTGCCTTCGTAAACCCGGCGGCGACGATTCATTTTCAGCTCGCGAAGTTGGCGCGTCCGGTTTGTCGGGCGCGCGATATTTTTATCTCTTCCGCTGGAATAGCGAAGTCGTGCGGCTTTCTCAATCAAAACCGGGCGTTTTTCAAGGCAATTGCGTTTTTACGTTGCGTTTGAATAAACAATCCCCGATTCCTCTCTGTTTTTAAACGATATTATTCAAAATATTTAATCCTGCTTCTTTTCAAATGTCATTTTTGCCGCCATCTTTAAAACGGAGACATTCGGCTGCCGGGCCTCACAGCCGGGCAAAGATGATGGAGGTGGATATGGCAGGTTCGGTTTTCAACGATCGTGAGCGTGCCTTCGAGGCCGCCTTTGTACAGCAGGAGGCCGCGCGTTTCCGTGTGATCGCGCGGCGAAACCGCATGCTGGCCGCCTGGGCCGCCGGGCTTCTGGGGCGCGAGGATCTGGAAGTCTATGCCAGTGAGGTCATCGCCGCCGATTTCACCCATGCCGGTCATGGCGATGTGCTGAAAAAACTGATGCGCGACTTTGCCGAAGCCGGTGTCGATATCGACGAAGAGACCGTGCAGATGAAAATGCACGCATTTCTGCAGGCGGCTGGCCAGCAGAGCGAGCACGGCTAGATCGCTTTCAACACAAGTGGGTACAATTCTGTCGGCCTGCACCTGGCGAGGGGATTAGTCTGCGTCGTGGATAAGCATCATCACGCACAGCGGATTTCCGGCCTTGATTGCTTCGTCACCCGGAGGGCGAACAATCAGGCAGTCGGCATCGGCAAGCGTTGCGATCAATGACGAATCCTGGCTTTCGCAGGGCTCCACCAGCCCGTTGGCACGGTCGGTAAAACGGCCGCGCATATAGTGGCGGCGGGGGCCGTTCGGCCCGATCGGGCCGGCGGCAACGGCCTGACGCAGACGGTTGCGCGGCGTCAAATTCGCAAGCTTTCGGATTAGCGGTTCGGCAAAGACCAGTGTGCAGACAAAAGCGGATACCGGATTGCCCGGCAGGCCCAGCACCTTCATGTCACCGAGATTGCCAACCATCAGCGGTTTTCCCGGCCGCATCGCGATCTTCCAGAAATCGAGCGACATGCCGATGGACTGCAATGTCGGCCCGACCAGATCGCGGTCGCCGACGGAGGCGCCACCTATGGTCATCAGCACATCCGCTTTCCAGTCACGCGCGCGGTCGACGGCTGCCCGTAGATCTGCCGCATCGTCGCGGGCAATGCCGAGGTCAAGCGTTTGTGCGCCGTTCGTGCGAGCAAGCGAATGCAGCGCAACCCCGGACGATGCCGAGATCTGGCCCGGGCCCGGCTTTTGTCCCGGCGGCACAAGTTCATCGCCTGTTGCAAGCACGGCAATCCTTGGCTGTCGGTAGACCGGAAGCGCGCCGTGGCCGGCGGCAGCGGCCAGCGACAGGCTGCGCGCATCAAGCAACCGGCCGCTTGCCAGAAGCGACTGGCCGTCGCGAAAATCCTGTCCGGCGGGACGGATATGCGCACCCTTCGCCGCAGCTTCGGTTATCAGGATGCTGTGCTCGCCCCGTTTTTCAGTATTTTCCTGTATCACCACGCAGTCGGCGCCGGGTGGCACGGGCGCGCCGGTGAAAATGCGTATCGCCGTTCCGGGGGTAACGTCCTGCTCCGGCGTTTGCCCGGCGGCAACCGTGCCGATGACGGAGAGCGTGGCGCTGGCCGTTTCCACATCTTCGGCGCGCACGGCATAGCCATCCATTGCGGATGCGCTGAAGGGCGGCTGGGTTATACGGGCGAGAATGTCTTCGGCCAGAATGCGGCCATCGGCATCAGGCAGGGCCAGCATTTCGGTTCCGGAGACCGGATGGGCATTCGCGAGCAGGATTGCAAGCGCGTCTTCGACCGGCAGAAGGGTGTTTGCCATGGCGGTCTACTCCGCTGATCGCCTGAAATCGCCGCTCACGCCGCCGGATTTTTCCACGAGACGGATTGCGCCGATTTCCATTTCACGGTCGGCGGCCTTCGCCATGTCGTAGATCGTCAGGCAGGCGACAGAAACGGCCGTGAGTGCTTCCATTTCCACACCGGTTTTTCCGGTCAGACGCGTGGTTGCCGTAACGCGCAGTCCGGGCAGGGTGGCGTCAGGGGTGATCTCGACTGCGATTTTGGTGAGCATCAGGGGATGGCAGAGCGGGATGAGGCTGGCTGTCTGCTTGGCGCCCATGATGCCGGCAAGCCGGGCGGTGGCGACCACGTCGCCCTTCTTCGCATTGCCGCTTTCGATCAGCGCCAGCGTTTCGGATTTCATGCGGACGTAGCCCTCCGCTGTCGCGGTGCGCAGCGTCTCGTCCTTGCCGCCAACATCGACCATATGGGCCGCACCATCGGCTGCAATATGGGTGAGCTTTGCCGGCCGGTCGCTCATTGTGCCGGTTCTTCCGCGCTTGCCCCGGTCAAAAGCGCGCGGGTGGCGCCGGCAATATCGTCCTTGCGCATCAGGCTTTCGCCAACGAGGAAGGTCGAAATGCCGCTTTTTTGCAGCCGCAGGCAGTCGTCATGAACGAAAATGCCGCTTTCACCGACAATCAGCCGGTCATCCGGCACCATGCTTGCGAGACGTTCGCTGGTTTCAAGTGAAACGTCGAAAGTTCTGAGATTGCGGTTATTGATGCCGAGCATCTTCGATGACAGTTTCAGCGCGCGTTCGCATTCCTCTTCATTGTGCACTTCCAGCAGTGCGTCCATGCCGAGTTCGAAAGCGGTGTCTTCCAGAAGGCGAGCCTCGTCATCGGAAAGGCTTGCCATGATGATCAGGATGCAGTCGGCGCCCCAGGCGCGTGCTTCGTGGATCTGATAGGGCTCGAACATGAAATCCTTGCGCAGGGCGGGCAGTGCGCAGGCATTGCGTGCGGCGGCAAGATAGTCCGGTGCGCCCTGAAAGCTCGGCGTATCGGTCAGCACCGAAAGGCAGGCCGCACCACCCTCCTCATAGGCCCTGGCAAAGGCCGGCGGATCGAAATCTGGACGTATCAGTCCTTTGGAAGGGCTGGCCTTCTTGATCTCCGCGATCAGGCCGAACCGGCCTTCATCTTGTTTGCGGCGCAGTGCCGCGAGAAAGCCGCGCGGCTTTTCCTGATCGCGCGCCCGGGCCTTCAGCTCTTCGAGCGACACGCTCGACTTCGCCGCGGCGATTTCCTGGCGCTTGTAGGTTTCGATCTTTTTCAGGATGTCGGTCATGGCCGGTTTCTCAGCTTCCGCTTTTCTGATTGGAAACGGCAACGAGCCTTTCGAGCGCCAGCGCTGCGTTGCCGCTGTCAAGCGATTGTGCAGCGATTGTCATCGCGTCGGCAAGTGTTTCCCCCTTGCCGGCGATCATCAAGGCGGCGGCGGCGTTGCAGAGCGATACGTCGCGATAGGCATTGCGCGCGCCCGAAAGCACCTGACGCAGGGCTGCAGCATTGACCTTGCCGTCACCGCCGCGCAGGGCCTCGAGTTCGACCTGATCGACACCGAAATCCTTCGGGGACAGCGTGAATTCGCGGATCTTGCCGTCAGCCAGTTCGACCACCTGGGTTTCGCCGGTCGTGGTGATCTCGTCTAGCCCCTGACCGTGAACGACCCATACCGACTGCGAACCGAGATCGCGCAGAACCTCTGCCAGCGGCACCAGCCATTGCGGCGAAAACACACCGAGCAACTGGCTTTTGACGCCCGCCGGATTTGAAAGCGGTCCGAGAATATTGAAGATCGTCCTGGTGCCGAGTTCGACCCGCGACGGGCCGACATGGCGCATGGCCGCATGATGTTTCTGGGCGAACATGAAACCGATGCCGGCTTCCTGCAGGCAGGCCTCGATCACTTCCGGTCCGGTATCGAGTTCGACGCCGAGTTCCGACAGGCTGTCGGCCGTGCCCGACCGTGAGCTGAGCGCACGGTTGCCGTGTTTTGCAACCGTGACGCCGGCGCCGGCCGTAACGATCGCCGCAAGGGTCGAGATATTGTATGTGCCGGTGCCATCGCCGCCGGTTCCCACGATATCGATCGCGCCGGCAGGGGCGGAAACCGTCAGCATCTTGGCGCGCATCGTCTCGACTGCGCCGACGATCTCATCAACCGTCTCCCCCTTGACCCTCAGCGCCATCAGGAAGCCGCCGATCTGCGCGGGCGTTGCCTCGCCCGACATCAGGATTTCGAAGGCCTGCCGCGATTCCGCTGCTGTCAGCGACTGGCGGTCGGCGACCCGGGCGATGAACGGTTTGAGTTCGGACATGGTTTCGCTCTCGCTTACTGCAGGTTGATGGCCTGCTGGGCGAGCGTCTGGTTGATCGAGACGCCGTATTCGCTCTGCAGCTTGTTGATCATTTCGTCGAGGATATCGTCTCCGGCAGACGACGCAATGGCCGTGATGACCTGATTGTCGCCGCTGGTCTCGAGCGTGTCGGTCGGGTTGACGACGGTGGCCACCGTGAGAACCACCTGCTGTGTGCCGCTGTCGCGCGGTGCTGTCGCTACCGTGCCAAGCGGGCCGCTGAAGGCTGCTGCGATGACTTCCGGTCCCAGCTCGGCAACCTGCGACGTCCTCGTGATCGAGGGGCTGCGCTCGACATCGATGGCAAGGTCATCAGCAACCTGCTGAAGGCTTTCGCCGTTTTCAATGCGCTGTTTCAGTTCGTCGGCTTTGGCAGCCAGCGCATCGCGCTGCTGTTCTGCCGCCCAGTCGGCCTCGACCTGGCTGCGGACCTCGTCAAACGTGCGGTCGCGCGACGGCGTGATCGACTCGACCTCATACCAGATCAGACCGCCGTCATTGAGATTGAGCGGCAGGTTTTCAATGCCGGTATCGCTGTCGAAGGCGGCCGAGACGAGTTCGGTGCCAAGCGGAATGTCCTCGATCGGATTGCCGTCGGTATCGCGGCCGTTGGCATCGACTGCATCGATGGTGACAGCCTGCAGGCCGAGGCTTTCAGCGGCTTCGGCCATGCTGGCCCCGCCGGCACGCTGGTCCTCGTACTGGTTTTCGACATTGAGGATATCGTCGGCCGCCTGTTGTTCGGCAAGTTCGGTGCGAATCTGATCCTTGACGTCATCGAACGGCGTCGTGCTTTCCGGGGTAATTTCGGCGACCCGCAGGATAACCGGTCCGAAATTGCCCTGGACAACGCCGCTGGTGCCGCCTTCTTCGGGGATGGCGAAGGCGGCTTCATCGATGGACTGATCGGGGAACTGGCCCTTTTCGTAGACGCCGAGCGTCACGTCGCCGGTGGTCCGGCCCAGCTCGGTGACAAGCTGATCGAAGGTCTTGGTGCCGTCGGCAAGGGCTTGTGCTGCCTGTTCGGCGGCAGCCTGATCGGTGAAGGTCAGCTGCTGGATCTGCCGTTGTTCCGGGGTGGTGTAGGTGTTGATGCGGGCTTCGTAATCCGCACGCACCGCATCGTCGGAAACTGCTGCGGGATCGGCGATATCGGACGGGCGCAGGGCGACATAGGAAATCGCGCGGTATTCGGGGGCGCGGTAGGCTGCCTGGCGCTGCTCGAACCAAGGCTCCAGCACCTCGTCGCCCGGCGATTTGACCGGGTCGATGAAAGCGTTGTTGAGCACGACATAATCGATCACGCGGCTCTGGCCGCGATATTCGCGGATCGCGTCGACCAGGGTCTCCGGAGCGGCAAAGCCATCGGCAAGGCCATCGACGATCTGCGCGCGCACCGCAAGCTTGCTGCGCTCTGCCACATAATCATCCTCGTTCATGCCGACATTGCGCAAAAGCGCGCTGAAGCGCTGGCGGTCGAACCGTCCGTCACTGTTTTGAAAGGCCGGGTCCTCGGCGATCAGCTTGGCAAGCCGGTCTTCGGAAAGGCCGAGGTTCATGTTGTCGGCAAGCTGGTCGAGGGCCGCGCCGGCCACGAGCCGGGCATAGACCTGCTGGTCAACGCCGAGCATCCGGGCTTCCTCGCCGCTCAGCCGCCGGCCGAACTGGTTGCTCACACTGTCGAGCTGACGCTGGTAGGCGAGGCGATATTCATTCGTCGATACGGTCTTGTCGCCGACCTGTACAACGACGTCCGAGTTCCCGGAAAGCAGCGCGCTCGAAGCGCCCCAGACGCCGAACGAGATGATCAACAGGATCATCAGGATTTTTGCGACCCATGTCTGGGCGCCTTTGCGCATTGTCTCGAGCATTCTTGAGCGGTCCCTGTTTTCCGATCCATCGGGGTTTGTGACGCTTCTTAGACGAAGATGCAATGGAAATGAAGGCATAGCTTGGGGTTCGTGCAAAACATCGCGCACACCCGCATTAACCGTTCGCTAACCATAAATATTAAGCATGACCGCAAATCGTCCGTTCTCAAGGAGTTCTTAATTTACCCCGGTGCATAGTGGGAAAAGTAACGGACGGGGCCCGTTTTTCCGATCGCCGGCAAGCGGAGCCGTTTACCAAATTGACGATTAATTTGTGCTGGAGCAGGGTAGGGTAATGCGTGTTTCAAAAGTGCGGCAAAATGCGGTTCGCACCGTTTTTCTGGGTTCTTCCGCTCTGGTCCTGCTCTGGGGGGCGCCCGGTTTTGCTGCCGACTTCGAATGGACCGGGGCCGAATCGACGGACTGGTATACGGCCAATAACTGGCTGGAAAACGGCAACCCGACAACGAACACGCCGAAAACCGGTGACAATGTCACGATCAACACGCTGACCAATGCGCCGATACTGCCGAGTGATCGTGGAACAGAATATATCAGTACCTTCATTATCGGCGATACAGCGTCGGGACGGGTAACATCGGATGCCACCATCAATGGTGAGCGGACCAGAATCGGTGAAACGGCAAGCGGCAATGGATTGCTGACGCTGAGCAGCGGCGGCAAGATTCAGATGGATAATTCCATCATCGTGGGCGATGCCGGCACCGGACAGCTTGATATGGCAGACGGCGCAACGGGGCAGACGGCTTCCGTGATTCTCGGCAATGCTGCCGGCAGTACGGGACTGATGCGGCTCACCGGCGCTGGCACGGAAATGGTAACCTACGGCACCGGGGAAAACGGACTTTCCATCGGAAACAGCGGCAGCGGTCGTCTCGAGCTTACAAGCGGTGCGCGGATCGTATCGGATCAGACAATTCTTGGACGCAATTCCGGCGGCGAGGGCGTTGTCCTGCTTTCCGGCGCCGGCACTGAATGGAACGGCTACGGCGCAACGACCATCGGCAGCAGCGGCACCGGGACGGTGATCGCCCAGAGTGGCGCACATGTGATCAGCGGTTCGCTGACCATTGGTGAAAATGTGTCATCGCTCGACAATGAGGCGACCATATCGGGCAGCGACTCGCTCTGGAACGTCTACAACGATATTTCCATCGGCGGGAATGTAGACGGTGGCGGTACGGGTGGTTCGGGCACGCTTTCCGTTCTCGAAGGCGCGACGATGACCGGTAGCAACGCCTATATCGGCAATGTTGCCAACGGTGAGGGCAGCCTCACTGTTGATGGCGCGGGCTCGAAACTACAGCTTAGCGCCGCGCTCAGGGTCGGGCAGGACGGCGACGGTGTTTTGACTGTTTCCGATGGTGGTTCCGTCACGGCCGATCAGGCCGTCCTCGGTTCCAATGCCGACGGCGAGGGTGGCATCCTGATTACGGATGCCGACAGCAACATGTCTCTCACCAACGGGATGACGGTCGGCGCGGCCGGCGAAGGCCTGCTCTATCTCGACAATGGCGGTTCGCTGAATTCCAATGGCGGTATCATCGGCCGGGATGCGGGCAGCATCGGTATCGTCGGAATCGACAATGATGCGACGTGGACCAACACATCGAGCATGGAGATCGGCTCCGGTGGCGAAGGGCTGCTGGAAGTTCTCGGCGGAGGAACCCTCACGAGCCGGACGGCTGAGATCGGAACAGCCGGTACAGGCGTGGGTGTTGTCGGCGTCGGTGGCGCCGGCTCATCCTGGACGGTGAATGGCGGGATAACCGTCGGTGCGGCGGGAACCGGTTCGCTTTTGCTTTCCGACGGTGGCGTCGTCGCCAGTAGCCAAAGCGTTGTCGGCTCTGCCGCTGGTTCCAGCGGCGATGTCCAGATTTATGGCACCGACAGTAATTGGGATATCAACGGCGACCTGACAGTCGGCCAAAACGGCGCGGGTCTTCTGGTGGTCGGCGACGGCGGCACGCTGACGGCGGACACGGTCGATTTTGCTGCGAATTCGGGTTCTCTGGGTGTGCTGGTGATTGGCGGCGTGCCCGATGACGGCGCCCGGGCACCGGGTGTGCTCGACGTGGACGACGTGTCGTTCGGCGATGGCCAGGGGCTGATTGTCTTCAATCACACGGCGACGGATTATGAATTCACCCGGGCAATCAGCGGTACGGTTGATATTGACGCGCTGGCCGGTACAACAATCCTGACCGCGGACAATACCAATGAAGGCGATACGCACATTGCCGCCGACGCCGAAATCCAGGTCGGCAATGGCGGCACAACCGGCACGCTGAATGGCAATGTCGAAATCGACAGCGATGGCGTTCTGGGCTTTGACCGCTCGGACGAGATTGCGTTCAAGGGCACGCTTTCAGGTGCCGGGGCGGTGGCGCAGCGCGGTTCCGGCACGCTGCGGCTGACGGCCGACGGTGACGACTTTACCGGAACGTTTGAGGCTGAGGACGGAACGCTTCTGGTTGACGGCGCACTGCGCGGTTCCACGGCCGATGTGAAGGCGGGTGCTGCCTTTGGCGGCGCAGGCACGATCGGCTCGACAACGGTGCGCACCGGCGGCACTTTCCTTGACGGCGACGATGAGGGCGCAATCACCGTTGACGGCGATCTGACATTCGAGAGCGACGCCACCTATGTTTCGGTCATCCAGACAGCTCAGGAAACGGCAACAGTCACGGGCACGGTTGCCTTTGACGATACCCGGATCGGTCTCGATTTCGCCGATGGCGGAGAGTTGAAGAAGCAATACGTCCTTCTTGAGGCCGGTGAGATCACCGGTAGCTGGGAGTCCTCGATTGACGAAACGCTGCCGTCTCAATTCCGCGGCACCATTACGCAGGATGCCGACAGCCTGAACATGTCGCTGGCCTATGTTGGCGGCGATTTCAACTTCTCTGCGCTCGGCGCGCGCGTCAACGCGCAGCTGGTCAAGGCTTTCGATGACGGCGCTGCACTGACCGGAACGCTGTCTGCGGGCATGTTGCAGTCGGGCGGCGCCTATGAAGCGGCGATGACCACGCTTGGCGGCGAACTGGGCGTCAACGCCTCTATGACGGCCAATCTCGGCATGCAGAATTTCCTGCGCCGTTCATCCAATCCGAGCCGCTTTCTTGCCGGTTGGCGTCCGATCGAGAAGACGCCCGACGATGAAGACAGCCTCCCTGCCGCAGAGGAAACCGCCGCGCTGGCCTATTGGAACCTCGGCACCCCGCGCAGCCGGCAGCCGCAATGGGACTGGGCAAGCGCCGGACGCGCCGCGCCCTTTGCGCCATTCGCACCCTATTCGCCCTTCACGCCGGCCAACAGCGTCTGGCTCGAATATAACAATGAGACCGCCAGTGTTGACGGTGACGCGGCCGCCGGCAATTCCGGCGCCGACATCGAGGGCAATACGGTGGAAGGCGGCTATATCGCCCAGATCGATGATGCCACATCGATCGGCTTCGTCTTTGGCGGTGGCGACATCAGCTACGATCAGAGCGAACAGGACGGCAGGGCCGATGATCATTCCCTGCACGCCGCCATCACGGCGGCCGGGCAGACCAAGGAAGGGCTTTACGGCGTCGCCACGGTCGGTGTCGGCATCGACGATATTGATACGCGCAGAACGGTCAGCCTCGGCAATGCTACCGATCAGCTGCGCGGCAGCTATTCGGCCACCACGTTCGGCGGTCGCATCGAGGCCGGCGGCCGCATCGTCAATAACGGCATAGCCTTCATTCCCTTCGCCGCGGCAAGTGCGGTTTACACCAGCGCTCCGGGCTACAAGGAAGAGGTCGCCAGCGGTGTCGGCAGTTCGGCGCTTGCCTATTCCGATGCCAGCCTGTTCCGCGGAACCGTCGAGGCCGGTGTCGGGTTCGATACGGCGGGAGGCGACCGGGTCGGCCGGCTTTCCTTCAATTCGCGCCTGTCCTATCTCTACCGCTACGGCGGCGGAGGCGACGCAAACGCACACTTCCTCTCGCTTCCCGGCTACGGCTTCTCGATCTCCAGCAATGCCCCGACCGGCAGCGCCGTTGCCGCCAATATCGGTGCGCGGATCCAGTTGACGCCTCAGGCCGATCTGTCTCTTGGCGCCTATGGCGAATGGGGCGCGGAATATTCGGCGCTGATCGCCTCGGCAAAACTGCGCTACATCTGGTAGGTGGAAGCGGGCTGGACAAAGTCTTCGGGCGGCGGCAAGACGCCGCTTGAAGATTGCCGCCTTTCATGCCATCAAGGACGCCGATAAAGGAGGAGCGTCATGTCTCTTTCGCACCGTATCCAGCGTCCGCTTGATCATCTTGTGCTGCCGGTCGTTGATCTTGCGACGGCGCGGCTTCGTCTGAGTGCGCTCGGTTTCAGTGTTGCCCCCGATGCCCGTCATCCCTTCGGCACGGAAAACGCCTGTGTGTATTTCACTGATGCGACATATCTCGAGCCGCTGGGGATCGCGGACCTTCAGATATACGAGAATCATGTGCGCCAGGGCGCGGAATTTGTCTCCAGGGATCGTGCCTTCCGGTTTCGCGTCGGCGAGGACGGGCTGTCGGCCGTCGTCTTCAAAAGCGAAAATGCCGAGGCCGATCACGCGTCTTTCTCCGATGCCGGTATCGCGGCGGGCGATCTCTTCAGCTTTACGCGTAAATTCCAGCGCGATGACGGCAGCGAGGCCGAAGCGGGCTTCCGGCTGGCCTTTGCGGCGGACTTGCGCGCGCCGGACCTGTTCTTTTTCACCTGTGAACGACTTGCCGCGCTCAGCCCGCCGGATGATTTGCTGGCGCATCAGAACGGTGTCACGGGCATTGCGACCGTGCTGATCGGTGAAGACAATCCGATGGAGTTCGAAGCGCTTTTGCAGCAGCTCAGCAATTGTCACGACATCGATATTCATCCCCATGGCGTCACCGTCGAAGGCGCCGGCGCCGGTCTTTCGATCTTCACCCATGAGGCTCTTTCCTCCCGTTACGGCATTGCGCCGGTTGCCACGGGCCGCGGGCTTGTCGGACGCGGCATCGTGTTCGAAACGGTGGACCTTGCCAATACGGGCGATATTCTGCGCCAAAACGACATCATCCACGACACCGCGGACGATATGATCCGCGTGCCGCCGGCCTCCGGGCAGGGCGTGACATTCATTTTCAAGGAAGCATGACATGAACAATCGGACCGTTTCGGCGGGCGAGGGTGCGGCAAACGTCGCCTTTTCCAACAGCGCAAAACTGTCGCTGATCGCCGGGCCCTGCCAGATGGAAAGCCGCGACCACGCCTTCATGATGGCCGGGAAGCTTGTCGAAATCTGCAAGGCGGCCGGGATCGGTCTTGTCTACAAATCCTCTTTCGACAAGGCCAACCGCACCTCGCTGAAGGCCGAGCGCGGCATGGGAATTGAAAAATCGCTGGAAGTGTTCGCCGACCTGAAGAAGGAATTCGGGTTTCCCGTACTCACCGATATCCACACCGAAGCCCAGTGCGCCGAGGTGGCGACGGTTGTCGATGTGCTGCAGATCCCGGCCTTTCTGTGCCGCCAGACGGATCTTTTGATCGCCGCTGCGAAGACCGGCCGCGTCATCAACGTCAAGAAGGGGCAGTTTCTGGCGCCTTGGGACATGAAAAACGTTCTCGCCAAGATCGTCGACAGCGGAAACGACAATGTGCTTCTGTGCGAGCGCGGCGTTACCTTTGGCTACAACACGCTGGTCTCCGACATGCGCGCGCTGCCGATCATGGCCGAAACCGGCGCGCCGGTGATTTTCGATGCCACCCATTCGGTGCAGCAGCCGGGCGGGCAGGGCGGTTCCACCGGCGGCCAGCGCGAATTCGTAGAGACGCTGGCGCGGGCGGCCGTTGCCGTTGGCGTTGCCGGCGTTTTCATCGAAACCCATCAGGACCCCGACAATGCGCCGTCCGATGGCCCGAACATGGTTCGGCTTGATGATATGCCGCGGCTTCTTGACAAACTTCTCGCTTTTGACGCAATCGCGAAGGAAAGATAAGTTCCAGACAGGGGATTTCGGTTACGTTTTTAACGATACTGCCCCGAAAATTTTTCATTCGTCATAGTCCCGACGAGTGAAGTGCTTTATGCCGTTTTGCTGCAATGTGCCGGTTTCCCAAGACACCGTGCGTATTCAGGAAAATTCCAGCGCTTAGGCGCGTCCGTTACAAATTCGAACAGCAAGGTCCGACAGGTAGACAGACATGACGACAATCACCGACATTCTCGCCCGTGAAATCCTCGACAGCCGTGGCAACCCCACGGTCGAGGTCGATGTGTATCTGGAAGACGGCACCATCGGCCGTGCAGCCGTGCCCTCGGGCGCTTCGACCGGCGCCCATGAGGCGGTTGAGCTGCGCGACGGCGGTGAACGCTATCTCGGCAAGGGCGTCGAGAAGGCCGTGAACGCGGTCAACACCGAAATCCTCGAAGCCGTTGTCGGCATGGACGTCGAAAACCAGATGGAAATCGACCAGACCATGATCGAGCTCGACGGCACCCACAACAAGGGCCGCCTCGGCGCCAACGCCATTCTCGGCGTTTCGCTCGCGTCCGCCAAGGCCGCCGCAACGGCAACCGGCCTTCCGCTTTACCGCTATGTCGGCGGCACCTTCGCACATCAGCTGCCGGTTCCGATGATGAACATCATCAATGGCGGCGAGCATGCCGACAACCCGATCGACTTCCAGGAATTCATGATCATGCCCGTCGGCGCCGACACGCTGCGCGACGCGGTCCGCATGGGTTCGGAAATCTTCCACACGCTGAAGAAAGAGCTTTCGGCCGGCGGCTACAACACCGCGATCGGTGACGAAGGCGGGTTTGCACCGGCACTGCCCAGCACGATTTCCGCACTCGACTTTGTCATGAAGTCGATCGAAAAGGCCGGCTACAAGCCGGGCGACGACATCATGCTGGCCATGGATGCCGCTTCGACCGAGTTCTACAAGGACGGCAAATACGTCATGGAAGGCGAAGGCAAGACGCTTTCCTCCAGCGAGATGGTCTCCTACCTTGAAGACCTGATCGGCAAATATCCGATCTTCTCCATCGAAGACGGCCTGGCCGAAGACGACTGGGACGGCTGGAAGGAGCTGACGTCGGTTCTCGGCGGCAAGTGCCAGCTCGTTGGCGACGACCTGTTCGTGACCAACACCAAGCGCCTGAAGGACGGCATCAAGATGGGCGTGGCCAACTCGCTGCTCGTCAAGGTCAACCAGATCGGCTCGCTGACAGAAACGCTCGACGCTGTCGAAACCGCCCACAAGGCCGGCTACACCAACGTCATGTCGCATCGCTCCGGCGAGACCGAAGACGCCACGATCGCCGACCTCGCCGTTGCCACCAATTGCGGTCAGATCAAGACCGGTTCGCTGTCGCGCTCCGACCGTCTGGCCAAGTACAACCAGCTCATCCGGATTGAGGAAGAGCTGGGCGCACAGGCCGTTTTTGCCGGTAAGTCGATCCTCAAGGGCTGATCGTCCGAAGGCTGATTGATTGCCATGATTTGCGATGCCCGCGGCCTGGTGCCGCGGGCATTTCTGTTTTGATCCGATAGGCGATTTCAGTGTCGAAACCGCATGCGGATTTAGTCTTGGTTAAGGTTACGCCGCTAAGGTCCGGTTCAGTGTACTGCGTATCATTCCGGACAGCTCCATGTGGACTCGCCATCATAAACCACGGCTTTACGGCCGCCTCGTCGTTCCCGCGATTGCGGCGTGTTTCATGAGCTATTTCGGCTATCACTCGATCCACGGTGATTACGGGATGATGGCCGCCAAGCGATTCGAAGCGCACAAAGAGATCAGTGAACGCAAGCTTGAGAAGCTCACGGCCGAACGGCAGGCCATGGAAGATCGCGTCCGTATGCTGTCCGACGGCTCGCTGATGAAGGATGCGCTCGATGAGGAGGCGCGTTACGCACTCAACCTTCTCAAGCCGGATGAAATCGTGATTTTTGACCGAAATCTCAAATAAATCGAATTCAGGTTAATTAGACTATTATTATTGTTTATCAAATAGATAGATAAGTCATTTTTGCGGTAAATCTAGCATTGCCGTGCCGCACAAAACGCCTTATTGTGACCGCCAACTCCACGTCTTTCCTTCAAAAGGAGGTCTTGAATGGCGGCTCAAACATCCGGTTCACGGAAATCGTCAAAAAAAGAAGAAAGCGCCAAGATTGCGGAATTCGACCGCGATCAGGAAATGCACGCCTATCGTGAGATGCTCATGATTCGCCGTTTCGAGGAAAAGGCCGGCCAGCTTTATGGCATGGGCTTTATCGGCGGCTTCTGTCACTTGTACATCGGCCAGGAGGCCGTTGTCGTCGGCACGCAGATGGCGTTGCAGGACGGTGACCAGATCATCACCAGCTATCGCGACCATGGTCATATGCTCGCCACCGGCATGGAAGCCCGCGGCGTCATGGCCGAGCTGACCGGCCGCCGCTCCGGCTATTCCAAGGGCAAGGGCGGCTCGATGCACATGTTCTCCAAGGAGAAGGCCTTTTACGGCGGTCATGGCATCGTCGGTGCACAGGTTCCGCTTGGAACCGGTCTGGCCTTCGCCAACCAGTACCGCGACAACGGCAAGGTCGCTGTTGTCTATTACGGTGACGGCGCGGCCAACCAGGGCCAGGTCTATGAAAGCTTCAACATGGCCCAGCTGTGGAAGCTGCCGGTCGTCTATGTTGTCGAAAACAACCGCTATGCGATGGGCACGTCCGTCAGCCGTTCGTCGGCAGAGACCGACTTCTCCAAGCGCGGTGCATCCTTCAGCATCCCCGGCAAGCAGGTCGATGGCATGGATGTACGCGCGGTGAAGGCTGCGGCCGAAGAAGCCGAAGCGCATGCCCGTTCCGGCAAGGGACCGATCATCCTCGAAATGATGACCTACCGTTATCGCGGTCACTCGATGTCCGACCCGGCGAAATACCGGACCAAGGATGAAGTGCAGAAGATGCGCTCCGAACACGACCCGATCGAGCAGGTGAAGCAGCGTATGATCGAGAAGAAGTGGGCCACCGAAGACGAGCTGAAGGCGATTGACAAGGATGTCCGCGCCGTCATCTCCGATGCAGCCGATTTCGCCCAGACCGATCCGGAGCCCGATGTCTCCGAGCTCTACACCGATATCCTGCGCTAAGACGGGGAGGGATAAAGATGCCTACCAATATTCTCATGCCGGCTCTCTCTCCGACGATGGAAGAGGGCAACCTGACCAAATGGCTCAAAAAGGAAGGCGACAGCGTCGCCGCCGGTGACATTCTGGCCGAAATCGAAACCGACAAGGCGACGATGGAAATCGAAGCCGTCGACGAAGGCACGATCGGCAAGATCCTCGTTGAGGAAGGTGCGCAGGGCGTAAAGGTCAACGCGCCGATCGCCGTTCTTCTCGAAGAAGGCGAAAGCGTGGACGATATCGACGCTTCGGCCACCAAGCCGCCGGAAGAAACCAAGGCGCCCGAAGTCGCTCAGGAAGAAAAGCCGCAGGCCCCGCCGGAAGCCATTCCGGCCCAGCCGAAAGCTGTCGAGCCCGCATCCGATCCGGATATTCCGGAAGGCACGGAAATGGTGTCCATGCAGGTGCGTGAAGCGCTGCGTGATGCCATGGCCGAGGAAATGCGCGCCGATGAAGACGTGTTCGTCATGGGCGAGGAAGTGGCCGAATATCAGGGCGCCTACAAGGTGACCCAGGGCATGCTTCAGGAATTCGGTCCCCGGCGCGTTGTCGACACGCCGATTACCGAACACGGCTTTGCCGGTGTTGGCATCGGTGCGGCACTGGCCGGTCTCAAGCCGATTGTCGAATTCATGACCTTCAACTTCGCCATGCAGGCGATGGACCAGATCATCAATTCGGCGGCCAAGACCCATTACATGTCCGGCGGACAGATGGAATCGTCGATCGTTTTCCGCGGTCCGAACGGCGCAGCTGCCCGCGTTGCAGCGCAGCATTCGCAGTGCTACGCCTCCTGGTACAGCCACATTCCGGGCCTCAAGGTGATTATGCCGTACACGGCGGCCGACGCGAAGGGCCTTCTCAAGGCCGCGATCCGCGATCCGAACCCGGTTATCTTCCTGGAAAACGAAATCCTCTACGGTCACAAGTTCGATGTGCCGAAGCTTGACGATTTCGTTCTGCCGATCGGCAAGGCCCGTATCCACAAGCCCGGCAGCGATGCCACCATCGTTTCCTTCGGCATGGGCATGTCCTACGCCATCGAGGCGGCGGAAAAGCTGGCGGAAGAAGGCATTGACGCGGAAGTCATCGACTTGCGCACCATCCGCCCGATGGACCTGCCGACCATCATTGAATCGGTGAAGAAGACCGGTCGTCTGGTCACCGTCGAGGAAGGTTTCCCGCAGTCCTCCGTCGGAACCGAAATCGCCACGCGCGTCATGCAGCAGGCTTTCGATTATCTCGATGCACCGATCATGACGATTGCCGGCAAGGACGTTCCGATGCCGTATGCCGCCAACCTCGAAAAGCTGGCGCTGCCGAATGTCGGTGAAGTCATCGATGCGGTCAAAGCCGTCTGCTACAAGTAAGGGAGCCGATTGATGCCCATCAAGATTACGATGCCGGCACTTTCGCCGACCATGGAAGAGGGCAACCTTTCCAAGTGGCTGGTGAAGGAAGGCGACAGTGTTTCCTCCGGTGATGTGATCGCCGAGATCGAAACCGACAAGGCCACGATGGAAGTCGAGGCCGTGGATGAGGGGACGGTTGCCAAGCTGGTTGTGCCGGAAGGCTCTCAGGGCGTGAAGGTGAATTCGCTGATCGCGGTTCTTGCCGAAGAAGGCGAAGACGCTGCCGAAGCCGCCAAGGCGGCCGAAGGCGGCGACGCCGCACCGGCGCCTGCCGCCAGTGAAGCGCCCAAGGCTGAAGAGCCCAAGGCCGAGGAAACCGCTAAGGCGCCGACGCCATCGGCCGACACGCCTGTTCCCGAACCCAAGGCGCCGGCTGCGCCGAAGGCTGACGGCGAGCGCATCTTTGCCTCGCCGCTGGCCCGCCGTCTGGCAAAGGAAGAGGGCCTCGATCTGGCAGCTCTTTCCGGGTCGGGGCCGCATGGCCGTATCGTCAAGCGCGATATCGAAAAGGCCGTCAGCGAAGGTGTCGGCAAGGCCGCACCGAAGGCGGAAGCCGCCGCCGGTGCTCCGGCCGCAGCGCCGATCCCGCAGGCACAGTCGGAAGATGCAATCCTCAAGCTGTTCGAGGAAGGCTCCTACGAACTCGTGCCGCATGACGGCATGCGCAAGACGATTGCCAAGCGCCTGCAGGAGAGCAAGCAGACCATTCCGCATTTCTATGTGACGGTGGACTGCGAACTGGATGCGCTTCTGGCGCTTCGCAGCCAGCTCAACAAGTCGGCCCCGGTCAGGGATGACAAGCCGGTCTACAAGCTCTCGGTCAACGACATGGTGATCAAGGCCATGGCGCTGTCGCTGCGCGATGTGCCGACGGCCAATGTTTCCTGGACCGACAGCAACATGGTTGTTCACAAGCATGTCGATGTCGGCGTTGCCGTTTCCATTCCGGGCGGTCTGATCACACCGATCATCCGCAAGGCCGAGGAAAAGCCGCTGTCCGTCATCTCCAACGAGATGAAGGATATGGGCAAGCGCGCCAAGGAAAAGAAGCTGAAGCCCGAGGAATATCAGGGCGGCACCACAGCGGTCTCCAATATGGGCATGATGGGCGTCAAGGACTTTGCCGCCGTCGTCAACCCGCCGCACGCCTCCATTCTGGCGGTTGGCGCCGGCGAGAAGCGCGCGGTCGTCAAGAATGACGAGATCACCATTGCCACGGTCATGTCGGTCACGCTTTCGACCGATCACCGCTGCGTCGACGGTGCTCTGGCGGCCCAGGTGCTGTCGTCCTTCAAGGGCTACATCGAAAATCCGATGTCGATGCTGGTCTGAGGCGGTCCTGGGCGGGGATGATACGCAATGAAAACAGTTCTTTGTTACGGTGATTCCCTGACATTCGGACATGATCCGGCCGGAAACGGCCGTCATGCCCATAAGGATCGCTGGCCGATGGTGCTGCAAAAGGCTTTGGGGGAGGGCGTCGACGTTCTCTCCGAAGCCCTCGGCGGCCGCACCACGGCCTATGATGACCACACGGCGGCAGCCGACCGCAACGGCGCGCGCATTCTGCCGACGCTGCTTGCCAGCCATACGCCGCTCGATCTGGTCATCATCATGCTGGGCACCAACGACCTCAAGCCGTGGACCGGTGGCGGGGCATTTGCCTCGCGCAGCGGTCTGAAGCGGCTGATCGAAATCGTGCGTTCGCATCCTTATTCATTCGGTGACGATGCGCCGGACATTCTCGTGGTCTCGCCGCCGCATGCGGTGCCCACGGCGAATGATACCGGCATGGGTTTCCTGAAGGGCATTGTCGAACAGTCGCAGATGCTCTCGACCTATTACAGCGAGATCGCCGACGATCAGGGTTGCGGTTTCTATGATGCCGCATCCGTTGCAACGGCAAGCCCAATCGACGGCGTGCATCTGGACGCGGACAATACGCGGGCAATCGGCCGCGGTGTCGAACCGATGGTCCGGATGATGCTCGGGCTTTGATCGCAGTTGACGGAAATCAAGGAGGACGATCTGCCAGAGGTTAGCGTTGGATATGAACTTCAGTCAAAGGAGGAAATATCCAATGTCGAATACACCGCACGAACTGGCCGATGAATTCCCCGATCTTGTCGAGAAGATGCATGCTCTGAAAGCCGAGGATGCACGGTTTGGCAAACTCCTCGACGAGTATCACGACATAAACCGCGCGGTTCATCGCGCGGAAACAAGGGTCGAACCAACCGACGACGCGCATATGGAAGACCTGCGCAAGCGCCGGATGGTTCTGAAAGATGAAATCTATGGAATGCTGACACGCTGAATGCGGCGGCATTCCCCGAAAAGAGGCCGGACAGGCTCATGCCGTCCGGCGCCTTCGCAAAGGAGATGTGCCCCGTGTCCCAGAACTATGATGTTATCGTCATCGGCGCCGGTCCCGGCGGTTATATCGCTGCCATCCGCGCCGCCCAGCTTGGTTTGAAGACCGCCGTTGTCGAGCGCGAGCATCTGGCCGGCATCTGCTCCAACTGGGGCTGCATTCCCACCAAGGCACTGCTGCGCTCCGCCGAAATCCTCGATTTCAGCAATCACGCCGAGGAATACGGCCTGACAGTCGAGGGTTCGGTCAAGGCCGATCTGGAAGCCATCGTCAAGCGTTCGCGCGGCATTGCCGAGCGCATGAATGCCGGCGTCGGCTTCTTGATGAAGAAGAACAAGGTCGATGTGATCTGGGGCGAGGCGACGCTTTCCAAGCCGGGCGAAGTCACCGTCTCCGACGTGAAGAAGACGATCGTCGAGCCGCAGGCGCCAAAGCCGAAGAACACGCTCGGTTCCGGCACCTACACGGCCAAGCACATCATTGTCGCCACTGGCGCCCGTCCGCGCGCGCTTCCGGGCATCGAGCCGGACGGCAAGCTGATCTGGACCTATTTCGACGCACTGAAACCGGCCAAGCTGCCGAAATCGCTGCTGGTCATGGGCTCCGGCGCCATCGGCATCGAATTCGCCTCCTTCTACCGTTCGCTCGGTGTCGAGGTGACGGTGGTCGAGGTGATGAAGCAGGTGATGCCGGTCGAGGATGCCGAGATCGGCAAATTCGCCCAGAAGCGGCTTGAAAAGCGCGGCATCAAGATCATGCTGGAAGCCAAGGTGGCCAAGGTCGAGAAGGGCAGCGACAACATCACTGCGCATGTCGAGACCAAGGACGGCAAGGTCGAGAAGATCACCGCAGACCGGATGATCTCGGCTGTCGGCGTTCAGGGCAATATCGAGAATATCGGCCTTGAGAAGCTCGGCATCAAGACAGATCGCGGCTGTATTGTCATCGATGATTACTGCAAGACCAATGTCGAGGGCGTCTATGCCATCGGCGATGTCGCCGGTCCGCCGATGCTGGCCCACAAGGCCGAGCATGAAGCCGTCATCTGCGTTGAAAAGCTCGCAGGCGAAAAGAACGTCCATCCGCTCGACAAGCGCAAGGTTCCCGGCTGCACCTATTGTAACCCGCAGGTCGCCTCCGTCGGTCTCACTGAGGCCAAGGCCAAGGAAGCCGGTTATGACGTGCGCGTCGGCCGCTACAGCTTCGTTGCCAATGGCAAGGCCGTGGCGCTCGGCGAGGATCAGGGCATGGTCAAGACGGTGTTCGACAAGAAGACCGGCGAGCTTCTGGGGGCCCATATGGTCGGTGCGGAAGTGACCGAGCTGATCGAGGGCTTTGTCGTCGCCATGAACCTGGAGACGACCGAGGAAGAACTGATGCACACCATCTTCCCGCATCCGACGCTGTCGGAAATGATGAAGGAAAGTGTGCTCGACGCTTACGGGCGTGCACTGAACGCGTGATTCCTCTATGGTGGCGGGGCAGGCTTTCATTGGCCTGCTCCAAAACCGAGAGAGGAAGGGAGACGCATTTATGGAAGAGCAGGGTGTAGGCTGGATTGCCGCCATCGTCATCGGCGGTGTTGCCGGGTGGCTTGCCGAGAAGTTCATGAAGTCCGATATGGGCATCCTCATGAACATCATCCTCGGCATTGTCGGGGCCATTGTCGCCAACGCCATTCTGGGCGTGTTCGGCATTGCCCTTGGTGGCTGGCTTGGCTACCTGATCGCCGGTTTTATCGGCGCCGTGATCCTGATCTGGGTCGGACGCCTGATAAAGCGCTGACAGAAGTTTGCAGGAAAAGTTGGCCGGGCCCCTTCGGGCTCGGCCGCCAACAAGGGTGAAACATGGTTACGCTTCTTGATACCACAGCCCCCAAGCGGGTGCGCCATCCGGAAAAGGCTCACAAGCCCGATACGGAAATCATGCGCAAGCCGGACTGGATCCGGGTAAAGGCGCCGACCTCCAAGGGCTATCAGGAAACCCGCGGGATCGTGAAGGAAAACAGGCTGGTGACGGTCTGCGAGGAAGCGGGCTGTCCCAATGTCGGGGAGTGCTGGGAGAAAAAGCACGCCTCGTTCATGATCATGGGTGAAATCTGCACCCGTGCCTGTGCCTTCTGCAATGTTTCGACCGGCAAGCCCGGCGCGCTCGACCAGAGCGAGCCGGAAAATATCGGCAAGGCCGTCAGCCAGATGGGCCTGCAACATGTGGTGATCACCTCGGTGGACCGAGACGATCTCGCCGATGGCGGTGCGGAGCATTTCGAAAAGGTCATCCGCGCCATCCGTGCGGCATCGCCCTCGACCACGATCGAGGTGCTGACGCCGGACTTCCTGCGCAAACCCGGCGCGCTAGAGCGCGTTGTGGCCGCACGCCCCGATGTCTTCAACCACAATCTGGAAACCGTGCCGTCCAATTATCTGACGGTGCGCCCCGGTGCGCGTTATTTCCACTCCATCCGCCTGCTTCAGCGGGTCAAGGAACTGGACCCGAACATGTTCACCAAGTCCGGTATCATGGTCGGTCTCGGTGAAGAGCGGAACGAAGTGCTGCAGCTGATGGACGACCTCAGGACGGCCGATGTCGACTTCCTGACCATCGGCCAGTATCTGCAGCCGAGCCGCAAGCACCACCGCGTGGTCAAGTTCGTCACGCCGGAAGAGTTCAAGTCCTATGAAACGGTGGCCTACACCAAGGGCTTCCTCAAGGTTTCGGCCAGCCCGCTGACCCGCTCGTCGCACCATGCCGGCGAGGATTTCGCAGAGCTTCGGGCAAACCGCGCGAAGAAGCTGGCACAGGCGGCTGCCGAATAGAAGACTTGCCCGGAGACCCTTTCCGGGTGTATGTCCCCCGTCCTTCGAGGTCGGGGGATTTTTCATGAACACGATAGAGATTGCCGACGCTGCGGCGCGGCTGAAATCGGCACGGCGGATCATGGTGATCGGTTGTTCGGGCAGCGGCAAGTCGACGCTCTCACGGCAGCTCGCAGATCGCCATGGCTTGCCCTATATTTCCATGGATCGGGAATTTTTCTGGTTACCGGGCTGGCAGGTGCGTGGGAAATCCGAAATGGAAGGACTTGTGGCGGAGGCGGTGAAGCGGCCAAGCTGGATCATGGACGGAACGAGCCCGCGCACAATGCAGGCGCGGCTCGCGCGCGCCGAACTGGTGATCTGGACCAGGCCGCCGCGTTGGACCTCTGTGCGTGGCATTGTCAAAAGGCGGTTCCGTTATGCGGGGCGGAGCCGACCCGATATGGCAGAGGGTTGTCCCGAACGACTGAATTGGGACTTCATCCGTTACGTGTGGACTTTCGAACAGAAGTTCGCGCCGCGTGTCGAGCGAATGCTCGATCTTCACGGTGGCGATATTCCGGTCTGCGTGTTGAAATCATATGCCGAAAACAACGAATTGCTTGCGCTTTCCGCTCGGGACCATTAGCTGAAAACCATGCCAGAGTTCAAGACAACACGACATGTCCACCATTCAGCCGACCGGATGTTCGACCTCGTTGCCGACGTTGAACGTTATCCCGAGTTTCTGCCGCTTTGCGAGGCTCTGTCGATCCGCTCGTCGCGGGAAAAGGACGGCAAGACCCTGCTGATCGCCGATATGACGGTCGGCTACAAGGGTATTCGCGAGACCTTTACCACGCAGGTGCTCCTGAACAACGAGGAGCGCCGCATCGATGTCAGCTATATCGACGGCCCGTTCCGGTTTCTGGATAATTGCTGGCATTTCCAGCCGGAGGGCGAAAGCGCCTGCGCCGTTCAGTTCTACATCAACTACGAATTCAAGAACCGCATTCTCGGCGCGATGATGGGCTCGATGTTCGACCGGGCCTTCCGCAAGTTTTCCGAAGCCTTCGAATCGCGCGCCGACAGGATTTATACCTAGTCCTAAGGACCGGAACGATTTTGAAAGCGGCTAGGCGAAAATCGTAGCCATCGCTACGGCGAGGGTATTACGACTGAATCAGGCCTTCGAGCATGCCCAGCGCGGTCTGCACCGTGGCAATGCGGATACCGTCGCGGCCGATATCGCCATAGCGGCTTTCGATGTGGTGGAGGCGTCCCTTGCGGTCACGCGCTGCAAGGTGGACGAGGCCGACAGGCTTTTCCGCAGTTCCGCCGGAAGGACCGGCGATGCCGGTCACGGCGACGGCCAGGTCGGCGCCCGATCGCCAGAGTGCACCGGCCGACATCTGCAGCGCTGTTTCGCGCGAGACCGCACCGACCGTTGCCAGCGTTTCGGCGCTGACCCCGAGCATGTCCATCTTCGCCTGGTTGGAATAGGTGATATAGCCCCGGTCGACGACCGCCGAGGAGCCGGCGATATCGGTCAGCGCACTGACAATCATTCCGCCGGTGCAGCTTTCGGCCGTGGCAATGGTCTTGCCGGCGCTGATGCAATGGTCGATGAGAAGCCGGGCCCGTTCTTCGATATCCGCGTTGATCATCGCATGTTTCCGTAACTGACGCTCGCCGTGGCAATCGCGGCGATCCCCTCGCCACGGCCGACGAAGCCGATGGTTTCGTTTGTCGTGGCCTTGACCGAGCACCGCGTCAGATCGATGCCGAGGCAATCTGCGATTTTCTGCCGCATTTCATTGCGATGCGGGCCGATCTTCGGCGCCTCCGCGATCAGGCTGACATCGGCATTGAGGATGACGCCGCCATGGCCGCGTACGATCTTCGCCGCATGTGCCAGAAAGATGTTGGATGCCGCTCCCTTCCATTGCGGATCGGACGGCGGAAAATGATCGCCAATATCGCCTTCGCCGCAGGTGGCGAGCAGGGCGTCCGTCAGGGCGTGGAAGGCGACATCGGCATCGGAGTGGCCGGAAAGCGTCATGTCATGGGGGATGCGCACGCCACAAAGCGTCACCCCGTCGCCGGGCACCAGCTTGTGCACGTCATAGCCGTTTCCGGTGCGGATATCGGCAATCAGGTTCTGGGAAAGCTTTTCGTCTGCCATGGCAAGGTCTCTCCGGAAGGTCAGTTTCACATTGTCGGCAAGTCCGTCGACCAGCCGTACGCCAAGACCGGCCCATTCGGCGATGCCGGCGTCATCGGTAAAATCGAAGCGCTGTTCGGCGGCTGCCCGGCGGTGCGCGTCGAAGATGACGGCAAAATCGAAGGCCTGCGGGGTCTGCGCGGCGAAAAGCCCGGCCCGCGGTACGGTTCCGGCCACCATGTGATGCGCATCGGCCTGCTTCAGCGTATCGGCCACGGCAATCGCCGGCAAAACGGCATCGTCGCCGGCCTTCAACGCCGCGCAGATCCGCTCGATCAGCGGTGCATCGAAAAAGGGCCGCACAGCGTCGTGGATCAGCACATGGCTGGGATTGGCCCGCTGAAGTGCCTCAAGCCCGTTCAGGACAGATTGCTGGCGGGTGTCGCCGCCATATACGAACTGAATGCCATCGGCCTGCCGCACATGCGACAGAGCGTCACGGAAAAGCGCCTCGTCATCGGGGTGAATGACCACGACGATGCCCGCGCTTGCGCCGGCCCATTCGACAAAGCCCGACAGGGTGTGGGAAATCACGGGCATGCCGCCGATAGGGCGGTATTGCTTCGGGCCTTCTTCGGGAACGCCGGCCCTTTCCCCACGGCCTGCGGCAACCACGACAACACCGGGATTGAAGCTTTTGCCTGCTGCCATGATCAGATATGTACCTGTCTGTTGATTCCAGTTGGCGCGAACTTACCCGGATTGCGCCAATTTTCCAGCATATGCCTAATTTTTGTGAAGTATTAGCGAAATCGCTTGGCAAACGGCCACGGCTTGTCTAAAAATAGGGCAAAATGATGTGCTGCATGAAAGATAGCCATTTGCTTCGCAATAATCCATCGGATTCCTTTGAGATTGGCAACGTCCGGGTTCGCAATCGCGTCATTCTGGCACCGATGTCCGGCGTTACCGATCTGCCGTTCAGGGAACTCGCATTCCGCCATGGCGCGGGCCTTGTCGTGACCGAGATGATCGCAAGCCGCGAGCTGACATTCAATACCGCCGAAAGCTGGGTACGCCTGAAGGGCGCGGGGCTCAAGCCCCACGTGGTGCAGCTTGCCGGCCGCGACCCCGCCTTCATGGCGGAGGCTGCCCGTATCGCCGAGGCCAATGGCGCCGATATCGTCGATATCAATATGGGTTGCCCGGCCAAAAAGGTTGTCGGCGGCTATACCGGTTCGGCGCTGATGCGCGAGCCGGAGCGGGCGCTTGCCATTATCGAGGCCACCGTTGCCGCCGTTAATGTGCCGGTCACGGTCAAGATGCGGCTTGGCTGGGATCATGAAAGCATGAATGCCTGCGAGCTTGCCGCCCGCGCGCAAGATGCCGGTGTTCAGGCCATAACGGTTCATGGCCGGACCCGCATGCAGTTTTACAAAGGCAGTGCCGACTGGGATGCCGTGGCTGCTGTCGCCGACGTCGTCAGCATCCCCTTCATTGCCAATGGCGATATCGAAACCCGCGACGATGTCGACAACCTGCTGTCGCGCAATGGCATCACGGCGGTGATGACGGGCCGCGGCTGCCAGGGACGGCCATGGCACGCCGGTTTTCTGGCCGGCGCGCCGGACCTGCCGCAGGCCGTCAAGGCCGGGATTGCACTGGAACATTATCGCAAAATGCTGTCATTTTACGGAACCGAGGTCGGCGTACGCCACGCCCGCAAACATCTTGGATGGTATATCGGCCGGCTTGTGCCCGGTATCGATGCCGCTGAAAGAACCCAGATCATGACCGAAACGAATCCGGATCGCGTTATCGCCCGGCTGGATGCCCTGCTGACGCACGCGAGCGAGGAAAGGAAAGCCGCATGACCACCACCGATGGCGGTATGCGCAAGGCTGCCGAAATGGTCGCTCTCGAAGTTCTGAACGCGATTCAGAATCCCGTCGTGCTGATCGAGAAAGACGGACGGATTTCCTATACGAACTGGGAAGCCGAGGTGTTTTTCGGTGCAAGTGCGGCGCATCTGGCGCGCAAGGCGCTGACCGATTTCATCCCCTTCGACAGCCCCTTGCTGGCTCAGATCGAGCAGGTGCGTGAACGCCGCGCGCCAGTCAATGAATACCGTGTCGATCTGTCCTCGCCGCGTCTTGGCCAGGACAAGCTGGTGGATATCTATGTCGCGCCGGTGGGAGAGGAGGGCTCCGTGGTCCTGGTTTTCCAGGTGCGTTCCATGGCCGACAAGATCGATCGCCAGCTTGTGCATCGCGCGGCGGCGCGCTCGGTCACGGGGCTTGCCTCCATGCTGGCGCATGAAATCAAGAACCCGCTTTCCGGCATTCGCGGTGCGGCCCAGTTGCTTGAAACCAATGCCAGTGACGATGACAGGGCGCTGACCCGTCTGATCTGCGACGAATCCGACCGGATCGTCTCGCTGGTTGACCGCATGGAAGTGTTTTCCGACGAACGGACGATCGACCGCGTGCCGCTCAACATCCATTCGGTGCTCGACCACGTGAAGGCGGTGGCGAAAGCGGGCTTTGCGCGCGATATCAAGATCATCGAGGAATATGACCCGTCCCTGCCGCAGGTTTTTGCCAATCGCGACCAGATGGTTCAGGTGTTCCTCAACCTGGTCAAGAATGCAACGGAAGCGGTTGCCGACAAGCCGGATGGCGAGATCATCCTGACATCGGCCTACCGGCCCGGCATCCGTATGTCGGTGGCGGGAACCCGCGAAAAGATCTCGCTGCCGCTGGAATTTTGCGTTCAGGATAACGGACCGGGCGTTCCGCCCGATCTTATGCCGCATTTGTTCGATCCTTTCATCACCACCAAACCGAACGGTACGGGACTGGGGCTTGCCCTGGTTGCGAAGATCATCGGCGCGCATGGCGGGATCATCGAATGCGAGAACATGAAAGGTCGCACGACATTCCGGATCCTGATGCCCGTCTCCAAGGATGTCCTGCAGGAGCAGGCCAACCCGAAAATGGAAATTGAATAGATGACAGCCACGATACTTGTCGCAGATGATGACGCAGCCATCCGTACGGTGCTGAACCAGGCGCTGAGCCGTGCCGGTTACGATGTCCGGATCACCTCGAATGCCGCAACCTTGTGGCGCTGGGTGTCCTCGGGCGAGGGCGATCTGGTGCTGACCGACGTGGTCATGCCGGACGAAAATGCGTTCGACCTGCTGCCGCGCATCAAGAAATCACGGCCCGAACTGCCGGTGATCGTGATGAGCGCGCAGAACACCTTCATGACGGCGGTTCGGGCATCGGAAAAGGGCGCTTATGATTACCTGCCCAAACCGTTCGATCTGACCGAGCTGATCGCCATTGTCGGCCGGGCGCTGTCCGAACCGAAACGCAAGCCGGCGCCGCTTGGCGACGACATGCAGGACGGTATGCCGCTCGTCGGCCGGTCGGCTGCCATGCAGGAAATCTACCGGGTTCTGGCGCGTTTGATGCAGACCGACCTGACGCTGATGATCACGGGTGAATCGGGCACCGGCAAGGAGCTGGTGGCGCGTGCGCTGCACGATTACGGCAAGCGCCGCAACGGTCCGTTCGTTGCCATCAACATGGCGGCGATCCCGCGTGATCTGATCGAATCGGAATTGTTCGGCCACGAAAAAGGCGCGTTCACCGGCGCGCAGACCCGCTCTTCCGGCCGTTTCGAACAGGCCGAAGGCGGCACGCTGTTTCTGGATGAAATCGGCGACATGCCGATGGATGCCCAGACGCGGCTTTTGCGCGTTCTCCAGCAGGGTGAGTACACCACGGTGGGCGGACGCACGCCGATCCGTACAGATGTGCGCATCGTCGCCGCCACCAACAAGGACCTCAAACAGTCGATCCATCAGGGCCAGTTCCGCGAAGACCTCTATTACCGCCTCAACGTTGTGCCGCTCAGGCTGCCGCCGCTGCGCGAGCGTGCCGAGGATATCGGTGACCTTGTCCGTCATTTCATCAATGAAGGCGAAGTCGAGGGGCTTGGCGGCAAACGGTTCGAACAGGCCGCCATCGACGCCATGAAGACCTATCCGTGGCCCGGCAATGTGCGCGAGCTGGAAAACCTGGTGCGCCGGCTGATGGCGCTCTATCCGCAGGACGTCATCACCCGTGAGATCGTCGAGCAGGAGCTGCAGGCCGATCAGCCGGAAGCGCCTGCCGAGGGGGCACAGGTGCGCAGCGGCATGCCGACCATCGCCCAGGCCGTCGAGGAAAACATGCGCACCTATTTCGCCAGTTTCGGCGAGAGCCTTCCGCCCTCCGGCCTTTACGAGCGGGTTTTGAACGAGGTCGAATACCCGCTAATTCTGGCGGCACTCACGGCCACGCGCGGCAACCAGATCCGGGCGGCGGACCTGCTCGGCCTCAACCGCAACACGTTGCGCAAGAAAATCCGTGAGCTGGGTGTTTCGGTCTATCGCAGCTCGCGCTCGGCGTCCTGATTTTGCCCGGATTGACAGGGGACTGGCAGCTTTCCGTTGCATTTGTGCCACAATCTGTTGCATATCCTCACCATAGGATGGAATCGCGGTGAATGCGCTCACCTTTACCGCGCGTGTCCTTGAGCGTTCTCGCCGATGAGGGCGGGAGGGCGTTTGAGAACGGTGGCATGACAGCAGACGGCAGCGAGACACAAAGCAGTTTTCACGCGCAGGTCGAGGATGATGGCGCGACCAGCGGCGATTCAGCCTATGGGCGCGGCAGCGCACGGGCCATCTTGAAATCGCCGGGCATGTTTCTCGTCGTCGGTGCGTTGCTGACCGCCTTCCTGTCGCTTTTCATTCTTCTGGGGCTGACGCCGATAAAGCCGACCGGCCATGTCGTCGCCGGGCTTGTGGCTGCCAACTCGCTCTTCGTTCTTGCGATGATCTTCTTGATCGGCCGGGAGGTTCTCACCCTGCTGAAGGCCCGCAGGCGCGGCCGTGCGGCCGCCCAACTGCATATCAGGATCGTTGCGCTTTTCTCGATTGTGGCGGTGACGCCGGCGATCGTGGTGGCGATCTTTGCCACACTGACGCTCAATGCCGGCCTCGATCGCTGGTTTGCGCTCAGAACCCAGTCGATCGTGCAGTCCTCGCTGAATGTCGCTCAGGCCTACATGATGGAGAATGCCAGCTATCTGCAGGGCCAGACGCTCTCCATGGGCAACGACCTGGAGCGCAACCGCTCGCTCTATTTTCTGGACCGCACCGGCTTTGCCGACCTCATGACCCGCCAGGCGCGCGGACGCGGCATGCTCGGCGCCTTCCTGATGCAGGACGACGGCAGCGTCGTCGTTCAGGCCGATCTCGGCGACGAAACCGTGCTGCCCGACATTCCCGATGATGCGCTTGAAAAGGCAGCGGCCGGCACGCCAACGCTGATTCCGCCGGGTGATACCAATCTTGTGGGCGCAATCATCGCGCTCGAGGCCATTCCGAACAGCCTGCTCTATACCGTCCGTGCCGTTGATCCCAATGTCATGGGCGCGATGCGGATGATCGAGGATAATGTCTCCGAATATTCGGCGATGGAGGAGGGGCGTTTTTCAATTCAGGTGGCCTTTGCGGTGCTCTATCTCGGCTTCGCGCTGATCGTGCTGCTGGCCGCGATCTGGACCGGTATTGCGGTTGCAGACCGTATCGTTCTGCCGATCCGGCTGCTGATTGGCGCTGCCGACCAGGTGGCCTCGGGCGACATGAAGGTTGTTGTTCCCGTTCGCACCATCGATGGCGATGTCGGCAGGCTTTCCAGCACCTTCAACAAGATGATCTCGGAAATCCGCGTTCAGCAGCGTGAAATCCTGCTGGCCAAGGACGAGGTCGATGACCGGCGGCGCTTCATCGAGGCTGTGCTGTCCGGTGTTACCGCAGCCGTGATCGGTGTCGACGAAAGCCGCACGATCACCATCGTCAATATTTCCGCCGAACAGCTCCTTGCCGCCAGGAGCGAAGAGCTGATCGGCCGCAAGCTTGCCGATCTTTCCCCCGAGATCGACATGGTGATGACAGCGGCCATGCGTCGCCGCCGTCAGAATTTCCGCCGTCAGATCAATCTTTTCCGCCTCGGCAAGGAACGCACGCTCTCCGTACAGGTGACCCGTGAGGATTCCCGCAACGCTTCGAATTCCTATGTCATCACCCTTGATGACATCACCGATTTGATCATCGCCCAGCGCTCGACGGCGTGGGCCGATGTCGCGCGCCGGATTGCTCACGAGATCAAGAACCCGCTGACGCCGATCCAGCTTTCCGCCGAACGCATCAAGCGGCGCTTCGGCCGCAAGATCGATAATGAGGAAGACCGCAAGGTCTTCGACCAGTGTACCGATACAATCGTCCGTCAGGTCGGCGATATCGGGCGGATGGTTGATGAGTTTTCATCTTTTGCGCGCATGCCCAAACCGTCGAAATCCGCCGGTGACCTGCGTCAGATTCTGTCCGACGCGGTGTTCCTGCTGGAGATGGGGCGCACCGACATCACCTTCCTGCGTGAACTGGGCGATGAACCGCTTGAAGGTTTCTTTGATGACCGGATGCTCGGGCAAGCCTTCGGGAATATTATCAAGAATGCCGTAGAGGCAATTGAAAACGTTCCGGAAAGTGAAATAGACGGAGAGCGAAAAATCCTCGTGCGCGCCGGTTTCGACAAACAGAGGGACCGTTACGTCATCGACTTTATCGACAATGGAAAGGGCCTGCCCGTCGAAAATCGGCACATGATCCTTGAACCGTATATTACGATGCGCGAAAAAGGCACCGGGCTTGGCCTCGCGATCGTTCGCAAGATCATCGAGGAACATGGCGGCAAGCTGGAATTGCATGACGCTCCCCAGGATTTTGCCGGGGGACGGGGAGCGATGATCCGCGTTGAACTGCCGCATGTTCATGACAGTGAACGCACGCGCGAGGAAACAGACAAGGAAGAACAAGATGGCCTCTGATATTCTCGTCGTCGATGATGAGGCGGATATTCGTGATATCGTCTCGGGCATTCTTTCCGATGAAGGGCATGAAACCCGCGTCGCACATGACAGCGACAGCGCGCTGGCTGCGATCAACGACCGCGTGCCGCGTCTGATTTTTCTTGATATCTGGATGCAGGGCAGCCGGCTTGACGGCCTGGCGCTTCTGGAAGAGATCAAGCAGCGTTACCCGGATATTCCGGTGGTGATGATCTCCGGCCACGGCAATATCGAAACCGCCGTGTCATCGATCAAGCGCGGTGCGTTCGATTTTATCGAGAAACCGTTCAAGGCAGACCGTCTGGTGCTGATCGCCGAGCGAGCGCTGGAAAATTCGCGGCTGAAATCGGAAGTCCAGGAGTTGAAGCGCAAGAGCGGCGACCCGGATGAACTCGTCGGTTCGTCGCTTCTGGTTTCGCAGTTGCGCCAGACCGTCGAGAAAGTCGGTCCGACCAACAGCCGCGTGATGATTTTCGGCGGCTCCGGCTCCGGCAAGGAGGTGGTTGCGCGGCTGATGCACAAGAAAAGCCTGCGGGCGCAGGCGCCGTTCGTGGCGCTGAATGCAGCAGCCATCACGCCGGAAAACATGGAGACCGAGCTGTTCGGCGTCGAGGCGGGCGGCGGACGGACCCGCAAGACCGGGGCGCTGGAACGCGCGCATCGCGGCACGCTCTATCTGGATGAGATCGGCGAAATGCCGCCGGAAACCCAGAAAAAAATCCTGCGCGTGCTGGTCGACCAGCAGTTTGAACGTGTCGGCGGCAGCCGGCGGGTGAGCGTTGATGTCAGGATATTGTCGTCGACGGCGCTCGATCTGAAATCGCGCATCGAAGAAGGCCTGTTCCGGCAGGACCTGTTTCACCGTCTGGCGGTCGTGCCGGTTGTCATTCCCGGCCTTGCCGAGCGGCGTGAGGATATTCCGTTCCTGGCCGATTTCATCATGCGCCAGCTCTGTGAGCAGGCGGGGATCCGCCAGCGGCAGATCGGCGATGATGCCATGGCCATTCTCCAGGCGCATGACTGGCCGGGCAATATCCGCCAGTTGCGCAACAATCTGGAACGGCTGCTGATCCTGTCGCGGGAAGAGGATGCCGGTCAGCCGATCGGTGCAGATTTGCTGCCGGCCGATCTTTCCGATGTGCTGCCGCAGATCCAGACCTCGGGCGACGCCCATATCATGACGCTGCCGCTGCGCGAGGCGCGTGAACGTTTCGAGCGCGATTACCTGATGGCGCAGATCAACCGTTTCGGCGGTAATATCTCGCGCACGGCGGAATTCGTCGGAATGGAGCGCTCGGCGTTGCATCGCAAACTGAAGTCCCTTGGCATTTGATGCAAAACCGGGCAGATTGCGGCCAGCTGAACCACCAGAATCTTAAAACCCCAGAGGGGTTCTGATGAAAATCATTATTTGCGGTGCGGGCCAGGTCGGCTTCGGCATCGCCGAGCGTCTTTCCCAGGAATATAACGACGTTTCCGTTATCGACACTTCGGCCTCGCTGATCACGGCCATTACCGAACTGCTCGATGTGCGCGGCTATGTCGGCCACGGCGCCCATCCGGATGTGCTGGCCAAGGCGGGCGCCGATCAGGCGGACATGATCATTGCCGTCACGCTGCACGACGAAATCAACATGGTGGCCTGTCAGGTCGCCCATTCGCTGTTCAACGTGCCGACCAAGATCGCTCGCATACGCTCCCAGAGCTACCTGCATTCGCACTACTCCGATCTGTTTTCGCGCGATCATATGCCGATCGATGTGACGATCTCGCCGGAAGTCGAAGTCGGCAAGATGGTCCTCCGGCGCATTTCCTTTCCGGGCGCGACCGATATCGTCCGCTTTGCCGACGAAAAGATCGCGATGCTGGCCGTCGAGTGCAATGACGACTGCCCGGTTCTCAACACGCCGCTGATGCAGCTGAGCCAGCTGTTTCCCGATCTCAACGCGACGGTGACCGGCATCTACCGGAACGAGGAAGTGATCATTCCCCATTCGACGGATCAGGTCGTCGCCGGCGATCTGGTCTATGTCGTCTGCGAACAGGAGCATATCCGCCGCACGCTGGCGCTGTTCGGGCATGAAGAGCAGGAAGCCCGGCGGATCGTGATTGCCGGCGGCGGCAATATCGGCTTTTTCGTCGCGAAATCGATCGAGGAACTGCAGCCGAAAACCCGACTGAAGATGATCGAGTTCGATCGTGAAAAGGCGATTGCCGTCTCCGATGCCCTTCATCATGGCATCGTGCTTCAGGGCTCGGCGCTGGACCAGAACATCATGATCCAGGCGGACGTGCCCGACGCGCATCTGATGGTCGCGCTCACGAACAATGACCAGACCAATATTCTGGCCTCCGTGATCGCCAAACAGCTTGGCTGCAAGTCCAATCTGGCGCTTTTGAACAATCCGTCCTTTCATGATGTGACCAAATCGCTCGGGATCGATGCCTATATCAATCCGCGCGCCGTCACGATTTCGCGCGTGCTCCAGCATGTCCGCAAGGGCCGTATCCGTTCGGTCTACGCGGTGCAGAAGGGGGCGGCCGAAGTGATCGAGGCGGAAGCGCTGACGACATCGCCCCTGGTGGGAACGCCGTTCAGGGACCTCGACCTTCCGGAGGGAATTCGCATCGGCGCGGTCTATCGCGGTGACACGACATTGCGCCCGACCGGTGACCTCAAGATCAAGCCGCATGACAGGGTCATTCTGTTTGCGGCGGCATCGGCCGTGCGCCATGTGGAGCAGCTTTTCCGTGTTTCAATTCAGTATTTCTGACATGCGAAATCAGCCTGCAACCGGCCGTGCTGCAGGCAATCGGTTTTCGTCGTTGCGAAAGCGCTACCAATTTGCTACGACCTGTCATTGACTGGTTGTCCCTCGTTCTTCGAAGGCAACTACAATGAGGTGGGCACCGGTTTTCGGCCGGCAAGAGAAAGAAAGAAGCGGCGCCATGGCGGAACGTTCTCAGAATTTGCAGGACCTTTTCCTCAATACTGTCCGTAAGCAGAAGATTTCTCTCACGATTTTTCTGATCAATGGAGTCAAGCTCACGGGCGTTGTCACATCTTTTGACAATTTCTGCGTTTTGCTGCGTCGGGACGGACATTCCCAGCTGGTTTACAAGCATGCGATCTCGACGATCATGCCCGGCCAGCCGGTTCAGATGTTTGAAAACGACGACAACGCTTCCTGATTCGGTGATTTTCCATTCCCGATACGTTTTTTCCTGAAAGCGAATATGAGAACCGCGATTCATCACGGGCGCTCGTTATTGTGCCCGTCATCAAGGCCCAGCGGGGCAGTGATGGCGAAACCTCTTCGCGCGCGCCCGAAAGCCGTCTGCAGGAAGCGGTCGGCCTTGCCGGCGCGATCGGTCTGGATGTCGTCGCCTCCGAGATTGTCGCGGTCAACGAGCCGCGTCCGGCCACACTGATCGGCACGGGCAAGATCCAGGAAATCGACGAATTGCTCGACAACAGCGATATCGGCCTGGTGATCGTCGATCACCCGCTGTCGCCTGTCCAGCAGCGCAATCTCGAAAAGGCCTGGGTTGCCAAGGTGATCGACCGCACCGGTCTGATCCTCGAGATCTTCGGCGAGCGCGCCTCCACCAAGGAAGGCCGGTTGCAGGTCGAACTGGCGCATCTGAACTATCAGCGCGGGCGTCTTGTCAGAAGCTGGACCCACCTTGAGCGTCAGCGCGGCGGCGGCGGTTTCATGGGCGGCCCCGGTGAAACCCAGATCGAGGCCGACCGAAGGCTTCTGCGCGAGCGGATCACCAAGCTGGAACGCGAGCTGGAACAGGTCGTGCGCACCCGCCAGCTGCACCGCTCGAAGCGCAAGAAGGTGCCGCATCCGATTGTCGCGCTCGTCGGCTATACCAATGCCGGTAAATCGACGCTGTTCAACCGGATTACCGGGGCAGGGGTGCTGGCCGAGGACATGCTGTTTGCCACGCTGGACCCGACGCTTCGGCGGATGAAGCTGCCGCATGGCCGCACGGTTATCCTCTCCGACACGGTTGGTTTCATTTCCGACCTGCCGACCCATCTGGTCGCAGCCTTCCGCGCAACGCTGGAAGAGGTGCTGGAAGCCGATCTGATCCTGCATGTCCGCGACATGTCCGATCCGGCGCGCGATGCCCAGTCGGACGATGTTCTGCGCATTCTCGGCGACCTCGGCATCGACGAAAAGGCGCAGAACGAGAAGATCATCGAAGTCTGGAACAAGCTCGACCTGCTGGATACCGAGGAGCATGACGCGCTGATGGCCCGGGCGGCTGCCAACGCATCGGTCATGGGCGTTTCCGCCGTCACCGGCGAGGGCGTCGATGCGCTGGTGGACCAGATCGCAGCCCGGCTTGCCGGTATCCTGACCGAAACCACCATCACGCTGTCGCCGGCCCAGTTGCACATCCTGCCGTGGATCTACGAGCACGCGCTTGTCGATGAACGGCGCGACCTTGAGGACGGCTCCGTCAGTCTCGACATCCGCGTGCCCGGTCCGGAAGCGCAGCGGCTGGAAAGCATGCTGGCAGGTTAGAGCAGCGATCTGTCGGCAAACACCTCTTTGGCGGCAAAGAGCCCGTTGAGGGCGGCGGGAAATCCTGCATAGACCGCCATCTGCATGAGTGTTTCGACAATTTCATCCCTGCTCACACCGACATTCAGGGCCGCCTCGATATGCACCTCAAGCTGTGGCCTTGCATTGCCGAGCGCCGTTAATGCGGCGATGGTTGCGATCTCGCGTTCACGCAGACCAAGGCCGGGGCGGCTGTAGATGTCGCCAAAGGCGAACTCCAGAAGATAGCGTGAGAAATCCGGCGCAATATCCGCCAGCGCTTCGATAACCTTTTCCCCGGCCTCGCCGTCGATTTCGGCAAGCGCATGCTTTCCCCGCTCAAGCCGGGTCTGTTCGAGAGTGGATTGATGGTTGTTCATTGGTTGTCTTGTCCTGCTGTTCGTCACCGCCGGCGTAACCGGCTATCTTGGTGTCGAGAACCGCAAGACAGGACTGAAGTTCGAGCACATGGGCACGCACTGTGGCGCGATGCGCTTCGAGCAGGCGGCGGCGCTGGTCTTCCGTCGCTGCTCCCTGTTGTCTGAGTGCTGCATATTGCAGCATCTGACTGATCGGCATTCCCGTTATCTTCAGACGACCGAGAAATTCAATCCAGATCAGCGTCGACGGATCGTAGTCACGATGGCCCGACCGGTCTCTGTCGGCTTCGGGAAGCAGGCCGATCTTTTCATAGTAGCGGATCGTATAGACCGACAATCCGGAACGCTTCGCCAGTTCACCGATTTTCATGACAGTCCTGTGTTTTGGTCACGACGCTGGCGAAGTTAGGTGTTCGAGTGCACTCGAGGTCAACAGCGAAAACGCAAAAGACGAAAAAAACGACGGTGGGCGGCCTCAACGGCTATCCCAGTTTTCGCTCGATCGCCTTGGCGTCCTGCCAGAGCGCTTCCATGCGTTCCAGGGTCGCGGCATCCAGCGTTTCACCGGATTGTTCAAGAGATTTCTCTATGTGATTGAACCGGCGTCTGAATTTTGTATTTGTTCCGCGCAGGGCCTGCTCGGGATCGGTCTTTGTATGGCGGCCGAGATTGACGGCGGCGAAGATGAGATCACCGAGTTCATCGGCAATCGCAGCCGTGTCGCCTGACTGAAGCGCCTGCCGCAGTTCGCCGATCTCTTCTTCGAACTTGTCGAGAATGGGCTCGGGTTCGGACCAGTCGAAACCTACGCGGGCGGCATGTTCCTGAAGCTTGAGCGCTTCCGTCAGCGCCGGGAACGAACGCTGGACGCCGCCGAGATGACCGGCCTTGAAATCCTCGGTGATCCCGGCTTTCGCCCGTCGTTCGGCGCGCTCTGCCTTTTCCTGCCGCTTGATCTCGTCCCACTGGATCTTGACCGCCTCGGGCGTATCGGCCGCGTTGCGGGCAAAGACATGCGGGTGACGGCGAACCATCTTGGCCGTGATCGCATGAACCACGTCGCCGAAGCTGAACAGGCCCTGTTCCTCCGCCATGCGGGCGTGAAACACGACCTGCAGCAGCAGGTCCCCCAGTTCATCGCACAGATCGTCAAAATCGTTGCGCTCGATCGCGTCGGCCACTTCATAGGCTTCTTCGATCGTATAGGGCTTGATCGACGCGAAATCCTGCTTGATGTCCCATGGGCAACCGGTCTGGGGATCCCGCAAGGCGGCCATGATTTCGATAAGGCGAGCGATATCGCGTGACGGTTCCACGGTGGCAGGCTCCGTATATGTGAACAAGATTTCTCAGCCGAGCGGAATGCCGGTTGTATTCTTATGCGACTGGTAGATGTCCGACGCAAGGGCATAGCGGTGCCTGATCGCGTCGATGCGCTTCATCAACTGCGTTTGCGTGGGGCCCGTGGTGTCCTCTGCCATCTGAACAATGGAATGCGCGGTGAAGAACGCATTGCTGCGGCGATAGCCGCCGGGTTCCAGCCCGTAGAGTTCCTTCATGATCTTCAGGTCATGCGGAATGCCGAAACTGTCGCGGGAATCTTCATGGCTGAAGAAATAGTAGTAGTTATCGAACCCGGCCCAGGTGATCGCCGACATGCACATGGTGCAGGGTTCATGCGTCGACAGGAACAGAAGCTCGCTTGTCGGCGGCGGGGAGGGCAGTTCGTAAAACTGATTCAGCGTCTTCACCTCACCATGCCAGAGCGGATTGGTGGTTTCGTCATTGGTGCCGGCGATCACCAGCGACAAATCGGATTTGCGCAGAATTGCCGCGCCAAAAACCTTGTTACCGCTGTCTACGCCGCGTTCGGTAAGCGGCAGAATGTCGTTTTCAATGACCGAAAGCAGTCGGTCCGTCAGTTTGCTGTCTTGCACGAAGCAGGTTCCCGTTTTTTCCAATTTTGATCGCAGTATTGGCATATTCATCCATCAGCGCAAATGCCGGCGAATGCGGTTCCGGTCAAATTTACTGCCATTGGTGAAAAATTGAGGAATGAAATGTTTCCCCGCATACAGGCGACGCATTTTCGTTTCTTCAATCGCCGGACAAACGAAGCGATTATTCGGGCAATCGTGAAAGGACTGCCCGCAATGGTCGCGAAAGACGAACTGCTGACAACATTCCCGGCTTTTTTCCGGGTCGAAAACCGCAAGGTTGCGATATTCGGCAATGGCGAAGAGGCCTTTGCCAAGACGCGACTGATGGTGAAAACCAGTGCCGCCATTACAGCCTATGCGGATGATCCCGCTGAAGATTATGCGGCTTATCTGGCGGAAAACGGCTACGTACTGGTCAAGGCCGGTTTCGAGGCTGCGCAGCTGGACGGTTCGGTTCTGGCCTTTGCCGCAACCGGCGAAGCCGAGCAGGACCACCTGATTTCCGAAACGGCGCGGGCGCTGTCCATCCCCGTCAACGCCGTCGACCAGAAGGAAGACTGCGATTTCTATACGCCGGCACTGGTTGCCCGTCCGCCGGTCGCCGTTGCCATCGGCACGGAAGGCGCAGGACCCGTTCTGGCGCAGATGATCCGCGCACAGATCGATACCATTCTGCCGCGCTCGCTGGGACCGCTCGCCCGCCTTGCCAACCGCCTGCGTGACAAGGTGGATGTGAATATCCCGCGCGGCGCCGCCCGCAGGGCCTTCTGGTCGCGGTTCTTCAACGGCTCCGTTGCCAATGCCGTCGACAAGGGCAGGCTGCTTGAAGCCGAATGTCTTGCTGATGAAATCATCGCCGACGGTTCGTCCGTTGCGGGCCATGTTGCGCTCGTGGGCGCCGGGCCGGGGGCTGAAGACCTGCTGACCATCCGCGCCCATCGGTTGCTGATGGAAGCCGATGTGATTGCCCATGATGCGCTGGTGCCGCAGGCTGTTGTCGATATGGGCCGTCGGGATGCCGAACGCATCGCCGTTGGCAAGCGCAAGAATTGCCACTCAAAGTCCCAGAACGAAATCAATGACCTGCTGGTCTCTCTTGCCAGGGAAGGTAAGCGCGTCGTGCGGCTGAAATCCGGCGATCCGCTGATCTTCGGCCGCGCCGGCGAGGAAATGGCGGCGCTGCGCGCGGCGGGCGTTTCCTATGAGGTTGTTCCCGGCATCACGTCGGCCTCCGCCGCTGCCGCCGATTTCGGCCTGCCGATGACCTTGCGCGGCGTTGCATCCACGCTGGTTTTTACGACCGGCCACGACCTTAATGGTGAAACCTTGCCGGACTGGGCCGCGCTTGCGGTCCGGGGTGCCACCATTGCCGTCTATATGGGCCGTTCCGTAGCCGCCAAGCTTGGCGCCCGGTTGCAGGAGGCGGGGGTGCCCGCCGATACCACCATCGCCGTCGTTGAAAATGCCAGCCGCAAGAACCGGCGGCTGTTTCACGGCGTCCTTTCCGAACTGGCCGATCTGGAGGCGCGCGAAGACCTGACCGGACCGGTCATGGTCATCATCGGCGATGCCGTTGCCGGCGCCAGCCTCGAACAGTCGAGCGCGCTTGCGCTCAACAACAACACCGCCTTCACCCCGAAGACAGGAGCTGCTCATGTCCGCGAAAACCTCAGCTAAGGTTCTGACCGCCAATCGCCTGACCGATGGTATTGCTGTCTGGCTCGACGCGAACGGCCGCTGGACGGAAGACCTGCAGCACGCACTGGTCGCCCGCCACGATGCGGCAATCGACAGCCTCGACGAAATCGGGAAGCGCGACTTCTCCGCCAACATGATCGTCGATGTCGATATCATCGATGTCGAGGAGCGACCGGACGGCCGGATATGGCCTGTTCGCCTGCGTGAGCGCATCCGCGCCGAAGGCCCGACAATTCCCTATGCCGCCGGCTATTCCTTTGCCAGCCCCGAACGCGTGGAGGCCTGAGACCGATGTATCGCTACGACGAATTCGACCATGATTTCGTAAGGCAGAGGACTGCGCAGTTCGCCGATCAGGTGGAGCGCAGGCTTTCGGGCGAAATCACCGAGGACCAGTTCAAGCCGCTGCGGCTGATGAACGGCGTCTATCTCCAGCTTCACGCCTATATGCTGCGCGTTGCCGTGCCCTACGGCACGATGAATGCGGCGCAGATGCGGATGCTCGCCCATATCGCGCGCAAATACGACCGCGGATATGGTCATTTCACCACACGCCAGAACATCCAGTACAACTGGCCGAAGCTTGCGGACATCCCCGCCATTCTGGAGGATCTGGCCAGCGTCGAGATGCACGCGATCCAGACATCGGGCAATTGCATCCGCAATGTAACGGCCGACCATTTTTCAGGCGCTGCCGCCGACGAGGTGGCCGACCCGCGCCCCTATGCCGAAATCCTGCGGCAATGGTCGTCGCTGCACCCTGAATTTTCCTTCCTGCCGCGCAAGTTCAAGATTGCCGTGACTGGCGCCGAGCGCGACCGGGCGGCGATCCAGGTGCACGATATCGGCCTTCACCTGAAGAAGAACGAGGCCGGCGAACTCGGCTTTACCGTCTTTATCGGCGGCGGACAGGGGCGCACGCCGATGATCGGCAAGAAGGTGCGCGATTTCCTGCCGGAAGAGGACCTTCTGGCCTATACGACCGCGATCCTGCGCGTTTACAACCTGAATGGCCGCCGCGACAACAAGTACAAGGCGCGGATCAAGATCCTCGTTCACGAAACCGGTCTCGACGAATTGAAGGCCGATATCGAGCGCGAATTCGAAGCGCTGAAACAGGATGGCGAACTCGCTCTGCCGGAGGCCGATGTTGCGGCAATCCGCTCCTATTTCGCCCTGCCGGACCTGCCGGAGCGCGAGCGTGACCGGGCCGACACCGCAGACGCCGGCTATATCAACTGGCTGACCCGCAACACCGCGGCGCACAAGCGCAACGACTATGCCATGGTCACGATCTCGCTGAAGCCGATCGGCGGCATTCCGGGCGATGCCACCGACAGCCAGATGGAAGCGGTTGCCGATATCGCCGAGCGCTACGGTTTCGATGAAATCCGCGTCAGCCACGAGCAGAACCTGATCCTGCCGCATGTGGCGCGCGCCGATCTGCCGGCCGTTTACGCGGCCCTGAAAGAGGCCGGGCTGGAAACCGGCAATGCCGGTCTGATCACCGATATGATTGCCTGTCCGGGGCTGGATTACTGCGCGCTTGCCAATGCGCGGTCGATCCCCGTTGCCCAGCAGATTTCCGAGCGTTTCGACAATCCCGAGCGTCAGGCGGAAATCGGTGATCTGAAGATCAAGATTTCCGGCTGCATCAATGCCTGCGGCCACCACCATGTCGGCCATATCGGGCTTCTGGGCGTGGAAAAGAAGGGCGCGGAGCTTTACCAGATCACGCTTGGCGGATCGGGCGATGAGAATACGTCGATCGGGCAGATCATCGGCCGCGGTTTCGAACCGGACAAGGTTGCCGATGCAGTCGAGACCATCGTCGACACCTATCTCAGCCTGAGAAGCAGCAAGTCGGAAACATTTATTGATGCGTATCGCAGGCTTGGCATGCAACCCTTCAAGGATGCGCTTTACCCTGAAAAAGCCAAGGCCGCGTGAGGAACAGACGATGAGTGCCATCTGGAAAGAAACAGGTTTTGTTGAAAACGATCCCTGGGTGATCGAAACCGAGGACCGCAAGGCGGGTGAGGGCGAACGCGCGCTTGTTCCCTTTGCGGAGGTCGTGGAAAACGGGCTGGCCGGCAATGAAGGGGCAGGAGTCGTCCTCGGTCCCTTCGACGATCCGGTCGCACTCGCACCCCTGCTCGACCGTATCGAGATCATTGCGCTGACCTTTCCGGCCTTCAATGACGGACGGGCGTTTTCGCAAGCCACGGTGCTGCGCGAGCGGCTTGGCTATGAAGGCGAGATACGGGCCGTTGGCGATGTGCTGATCGATCCGCTGGTCTATATGCTGCGCTGCGGGTTCGACAGTTTCACCGTGGAAAACGAGACGACGATCCGGCGTTTGAAAGCCGGGCGGCTTCCATCCGTCAACCGCCACTACCAGCCCGCGACCCGGCCATCGACCGCTTCCGGCGGCTACACATGGCGCCGCGTCGCAAAAATATGATGCATCGTGACAAGTTTTTTGAGGCAAGCGCCTTTGCATTATTTTGCGCGGAGTATTATTTGAGCGCTTAGAACTTCACGAATAGGTGGATTTTATGATTGTGCCGGTTCCATCCCGGCGTTCAGCAGACAGGACGAGACGTCAACATGAATGTGCAAGCCAAGACCGAGGAATTTGCCGCCACACTGCCCGCCGGAGTCTACGGTGAGAAAGTTCTGAGCGTAAAACACTATACCGACCACCTGTTCAGTTTTACGATGACACGGCCGGACGGCTTTCGTTTCCGCTCCGGCGAATTCGCCATGATCGGCCTGATGGTCGGCGGCAAACCGGTCTATCGCGCCTATTCGATTGCAAGCCCGTCCTGGGCGGAGGAACTGGAATTCTTCTCGATCAAGGTGCCCGATGGCCCGCTGACACAGCATCTCCAGAAGATCGAGGTCGGCGATATTATCCTGATGCGCAAGAAGCCGACCGGCACGCTGGTGCTTGACGCGCTGACGCCGGCCAAGCGGCTTTACATGTTTTCGACCGGAACCGGTATCGCGCCGTTCGCCAGCCTGATCCGCGAACCGGAAACCTACGAGAAATTCGACGAGGTGATCCTCACCCATACCTGCCGCGAGGTCGCCGAACTTCAGTACGGTCTGGATCTCGTCAAGGAGATCCGCAGCGACGAACTGTTGAGCGAACTGGTCGGCGACAAGCTGACCCATTACGCCTCGGTCACGCGCGAGGCTTACGAGCACACCGGCCGGATTACCGATCTGATTGCCAGCGGCAAGCTGTTTGAAGACCTCGGTCTGCCGCCGCTCAACCCGGAAACCGATCGCGGCATGATCTGCGGCTCGGCCGAAATGCTGAAAGACACCAAGGCGCTTCTGGAAGCCGCCGGCATGGACGAGGGCGCCAACAACAAGCCGTCTGATTTCGTGATCGAGCGCGCATTCGTCGGCTGAACAAAGCCTGCTTTTGACTTCAAGATGAGATTTGCAGCGGAAACCGGAAAACCCCGGCTTCCGCTGTTTCTATTCGTAGCGCAAAGCTTCGATCGGGTTCATCCGGGCGGCACGGCGGGCCGGGAAATAGCCAAAGATGATGCCGATCAGCGCTGAAAAGGCGAAGGCGCCCAAGATCATCGTGGGAGCGACGACGAAAGGCACCGCCAGATACTGTACGGCCGCATAGGCAACGCCGAGGCCGATGATCACACCGGCAAGGCCACCGAGCAATGACAGCACGACGGCCTCGACGATGAATTGCAGCAGCACATGCCGTTCCAGAGCGCCGACGGTGAGCCTGAGCCCGATTTCGCGGGTGCGTTCGGTGACCGACACCAGCATGATGTTCATGATGCCGATGCCACCGACAAGCAGGCTGACGGCCGCAACGGCGGCCAGCATGCCGGTCAGATGGCTTTTTGTGCCGGTGACCGCATTGGCGATTTCGGTCATGTCGTTGACCTCGAAATCGCTGGCGCGACCGGGCTGAATATTGCGGCGCTGGCGCAGCAGCGCATTGACATCGGCTTCCACCTGCCCGGTCGATACGCCGTCACGCGCGGCCAGCAGAATGCTTTCGATATAGCTGTCGCCGCCGACGCGGCGCTGAAAGGCGCTGATCGGCATCAGCACGATATCGTCCTGGTCGCGCCCCATGCTGCTTTCGCCTTTTTCCCTGAGCGTGCCAATCACCGCACAGGACACATTGCCGACGCGCACGTTTTTGCCGACCGGATCGTTTTCTCCGAAAAGCTCCTGCCGGACGGTTTCGCCGAGAATGCAGGCCGTATCGCCGCTGCCGCCGGCGGCAGCGCTTGAAAAATCACGGCCGTTGGCAATCGTCCAGTCCTGGGCCGCGAGGAAATCGTCATTCGTACCGATCACGGTGGTTCGGCGGTTTTCGCCCTCGGCAACGACGGTCACGGTCGAAACATTCTGCGGTGCCACGGCGCGAAGACCGGGAACCTGGTTGCGCAGCGCGGCGATATCGCGCTCGCTGAAGCCCTTGGCGGCTTCAGCCGGCGCGCCCGGCGCGCGCTGGCCGGGCCTGACGAACAGCACATCGGTGCCCAGACGGGCAATTTCGCTGCGGACTTGCTCGGCCGTTCCGTTGCCGATCGTGACCATGGCGATCACGGCGGAAACGCCGATGACGACACCGAGAACGGTGAGAAACGAGCGCAGCAGGTTGCGACGGACAGCGCGGAGAGCGAGCTTGAGCATCTCAAGAAACATTGCCGTTCTCCTGTCTTTCGCTGCGCCCGGGGCGGAAACCGCGTTCCAGCATGCCATCGATGAACTGCACACGGCGGCTGGCATAACGCGCCACGTTCTCCTCATGAGTGACCATGACCACGGTGATGCCGAGTTCGGTATTGAGGCCGGTGATCAGTTCCATGGTCTCGTTGCTGGTGCGGGTATCGAGGCTGCCGGTCGGTTCATCGGCAAGCAGAACGGCAGGTTCGGTGATCAGCGCGCGGGCAATCGCCACGCGTTGCTGCTGGCCGCCGGACAGTTCCTGGGTGCGCTGGTCAAGCCGGTCGGCGAGCCCGACCTGGGAGAGGGCGAGTTCCGCCCGTTCACGCCGCTCCCGCCTGCCGATGCCGCGATAGATCAGCGGCAGTTCGACATTCTCGAGCGCCGAAGACCGCGGCAGCAGGTTATAACGCTGGAAAACGAAGGCCAGCAGATGCCGGCGCAGCAGCGTCAGCTTGGCGGCCTTGAGTTCGGTTGTGTCCACCCCCTGAAAGAAGAACTGACCGCTGGTGGGCCGGTCCAGCCAGCCGAGAATATTCATGGCGGTCGATTTTCCCGACCCCGACGGCCCCATGATCGAGACGAATTCGCCCGCCTGTATGGAAAGGTCGACGCCGTTCAGCGCGACGATCTCGGCTTCGCCGGCGCCGTAGGTCTTGTAGATATTTCTGAACTCGATGAGCGGCGCAGTCGTCATTGTCCTACCTCGCCTGAATACCGGAACCGGTGATGACATTGTCGCCGGTGCGCAGATCGCCCTCCAGCACCTCCGAAAAACGACCATCGCTGGCGCCGACGGTGATCTTAACCGGCGCAGGTTCGCCATTCCTGAGCAGCCAGACGGTGCGCTGGTCGTCCTCCAGCGGCGCCACGGCCTCTCCTGCAGGTGTATAGCGCAGCGCCGCATTCGGCACCAGAATGGCGTCCTCGCTTTCATCGACAAGAATGTCGGCGGTCGCGGTCATGCCTTGGCGCAGCAGACGATCGGTATTGTCCACGACCAGAACGGCCTTGTATGTGACGACATCGCTGTTGACCTCGGAGGCATAGCGGATCGACTTGATTTCCGCGGGAAAACGTCTTCCGGGAAAGGCCTCGACCGTGAATGTCGCTTTCTGGCCCGGTTCGACCTGTCCGACATCGGCTTCGTCGATATTCACCCTGAGTTCCATCTCGGTCAGGTTACCGGCAATCACGAACAGGGTAGGGGCTTCCAGCGAGGCCGCGACCGTCTGGCCGACATCGACATTGCGGTAAAGCACGACGCCATCGATGGGAGAGCGGATCGTTGCCTTGCTGAGGCGCAGCTGGGCAAGTTCCAGCTCTGCCTGGGCAACGGCAAGCCGTGCTTCGGCGCTCTGCTCTTCGGCCTGCGCTGCGGCATGGGCGAACTCGGCGTCTTCAAGCTCCTGGCGCGGCGCCACATCACGCTCGGCCAGCGTTCTGGTGCGCTCCATCGTGGCCTTGGCCGATTCGAGATCCGACTTGGCGGCTGCAACATCGGCTTCTGCCGCGGCAAGCCGGGCCTTGGCACTCAGTATGTCGGCTTTCAGTTCGTCGGTTTCCAGCGCGAGCAGAACCTCACCGGCTTTCACCTCGGAATTGAAATCGACCAGAACGGATTTGACCGTGCCGGAAAGCTCGCTCGAAATATCAACCCGCTCGGTCGGCTCGATCGCGCCGGTCGCGGCAACCGTCACGGTCATGGGGCCACGCTTGACCTCGTCGGTGACGTAGCTCGGCTTTGCCGACACGATCTGGATATCGCCTGAGGACAGATACCGGTAACCGGTATAACCGGCGCCGGCGAGCACAATAACGGCAATCATCCAGCCCCAGGGAATACCGAACCGTCTCTTTGGCTTGTCGTCACCGAGAATTGCATGAATATCAGGGACTTGCGGGTGAGGGCGATGATCACCTCCCGCGCCGCCATGTCGGCCGGTTCTGTCCAGATCAGAGGACATTGATGGGAGCTCCTGTCTGAGGCTGCTCGTTTCGGGATTTGCCGCGACTATGGCCACGAAGCCGCGCGCATGCAAGCACGGCCCGGATGAATTTCAATTTCGCCGGGGATAAAATCAGTCGCATTTTCCCATGACAACAACCAAAGGTGGATTTCATCGAATGGCGCTGTCGGCGAATCATGCTATGCTTACACGTGAATTATTGATGTTCCGGTGCGCCCGTGAATGCCAATGCAACAATACAGCAGACATCTTTGGGAGGTTTCCAGTGAAGCATCGTCGTTTTACAGCCGTCATCGCGGCGGTCCTGTTTGGAGCCGCGCCTGTCGGTCAGACATTTGCAGCCTTGCCGGATGGCGCAAGTTCGCTGAACGAGACCTATCAGGACTGGCGCGTGACCTGTGTTTCCGACGGCACGAACGACCGCTGCGCCATGGTTCACAATCAGGTTGCCAAGGATTCCGGACAGCGGGTTCTGACGGTCGAGCTCAATGCTCCGGCTGCCGATCAGGCACAAGGCGTGCTGGTCATGCCATTCGGGCTGGCGCTGGCCGAAGGCGTCTCGCTGACGATCGATACGGACAGCGACGGGCCGACCTTCGGCTTTTCGACATGTTTACCGCAAGGCTGCCTGGTGCCGATCCAGTTTGACGCAGCCATGCTGGACCGCCTGAAAAACGGCGGTGTTCTTCATGTCAGGGCAAAGCCGGTGGACGGCAGCGATCGCGTCGACATACAGGCTTCGCTCAACGGCTTCACCGCTGCCTTCAACCGCTTGAATGCATTGCGGTAACGATCCGGGCATTTATCCAGCGGCACAAATCGTTCGACCGCTGTGCTTGAAAGAGTTTTGATGTGGACGATCTCGGGATGGTTTTTTCACGGAAGCCGAAGGTGGCAGGATTGGTTGCTGGAGACATCGTCCGTCTCGTCTCGCCAGCGAGCACCCCGAGCGAGGACGACGTCGATATCTGTGTTAAATATCTTGAACGGCTGGGTCTTAAACCTCAAGTCGGGCCTCATGCTCTTGATCGTCTAGGTTATCTCGCTGGCCGGGATGAGGACCGTCTCTCGGACCTGAATGATGCCATTCGAGACCCTTATGTCCGCGCCATCGTAGCGACCAGAGGCGGAAAGGGGGCCTACCGGATCGCGGATGGCATCGACTTCGCTGCCATGCGTGCGGACCCAAAGATTCTAATCGGTTTCAGTGAGATTACCATCCTTCACCTTTCGATCTGGCAACAATGTGCGGTGCCAGGGATACATGGTGCTGCGTGGAACCCGGTCCAATCAGGAAAGACCTCTTCCAAATCATTCGAACGGGCTATCTCGTCCATAGAAGATACCATCGTTCGTTCAGATGAAGCCGAACTCACCGCTGGGCTGACAACCTCCGGAAAGGTTAGAGGCGCACTGCTGGGTGGCAATCTGGATATGATAGCAACAGCGGCCGGTTGGGCACTTCCAAGCCTGGACGGTGCCATTTTGCTGATCGAAGATGTCGAGAAAGGCCTCGGCCATATCGACAGAACGTTGACCCGTCTTATTAAATCTGGATGTCTCGAAGGTGTTGCGGGTGTTGCTGTCGGACAGTTTTCTAAATTTGCGCCTTCCAAAGGATTGACGGTGATTGATGTGTTACGGGATCGTCTGGGCGTGCTTGGCGTTCCAATACTCGGCGGCCTGCCGTTAGGACACGGCTCTGACGCGCTGGCGATCCCGATTGGTACTGAGGCAACGTTAGACGCCGACAATAAGACGCTGACAATCACATCTGCTTTCGTCTAATCGACTACCAACTTCAGACAAGCCACGTGAACGCGGTTTCAGGCCTAAATATCCACTCAGCAAAGTGTACATAAGTTCCATAATCTACATTATGTGATTTATGTATGGCAATGGAAACGCGCTGTTCTGAGCGTTGGCAAGTCGACGGGATACTGAGATCGCTAGGTGCGCGCTTCATCCCGGATGCTAGCCAACGCACCCCCCTGAAACGGCTGGTACACAATCAACCTTTGACCGCTGTAAGCAGTCCTGCGCCCACAAGCCATCCTGCACCCACCCTATTTGCGATCCGGATATGACTGCGCCGTCCAAAATACCGGGATAATTTTGATCCAAGCAGAATCCATACTGCGTTGCTGAACAAGACGAGGCTAAGAAATGTGGCTTCGATAATGACGATCTGCGGGACAAGCGGTTGTTCCGGAGAGATGAACTGCGGTAGAAAAGCGACAAAGAAAACGATGTCCTTTGGGTTTAGTGCCGTCACCCAATAGGCGCTCCCAAATGCTTTCCATCCTTTAAGCGGAGCGCGACCAACTGCTGTCATGGGCTTCGCATCATCCCTCCAGAGCTTGATACCCAGCCACAATAAATAGACGGCACCAACCAGTTTCAGCGTCAGGAACAGGCTTGCCGAGGCAGCAAGGATTGCCCCTGCTCCAAGTAACGACAGCGACATCGCGGTGAAATCGCCCAATATGACGCCGGGCACGGCGGCCACCGCCGCCCTCGGTCCATAACCAAGCGTATAGCCCAGTAGCAACATGACTACGGGCCCAGGGATGGCCAGCAAGGCAATACTTGCGCCGGCAAAGGCGAACCAGGTCTGTATTTCCATGAAAGCTCTCCGAATTCAAACTTCGATATATCTTCAGTTTTACGTCGTTTTCTGCCAATTTCACGGCAAATATTTTTCCTCTATGAAAGGAAAACTACGATATGAATTGGGGTAAAATGCCGTCGCTTTCTGCTTTGCGCGCCTTTGATGCGGTCGCCACACATCGGAGTTTTTCGAGGGCAGCCACCGGATTGAATGTCACGGAGGCGGCCATACGGCAGCATGTGAGAGGGCTTGAAAATCGTTTGGGACTGGCTCTTGTCGAGCGGACAGGACGCGATATCAAGCTGACACCAGTCGGTCAAAAGTTGGCTGATGCGACACACGAAGGATTCGGCACGATCCACTCCGCTGTCGAATTGTTGCTTGCCGAAGAGACGATGCGCCCGCTGAGAGTCACCGTACCGCCCTCATTCGCAGAAAACTGGCTCATGCCGAGGCTTGCTGAATTCTGGTCTGATCATCCGGAGATACGGATTGAACTCGTTCCAAGCCTGAATGTGTTGGATATGAAACATGAGCGGCTGGATCTGGCAATCCGCTATGGACACGGCGATTGGGATGATTGCGAAAGTCGGTATCTCGTATCCGGCGAGTATCTTGTTGTCGCGAGGACTGACACGTTCTCAGACAAAACATGCGACGATCCTGCATCCTTGAAAGAGCAATGCTGGCTCTTCGAAACCGGACGCATGGAGCATATGCGTTGGGTGGAAAAGCATGGGATCGAGTTTAACGCCGCAACGCACCGACATTACCCAACAAATTCTTTGGTGCTTTCGGCACTCAGGGCAGGTCAAGGTATTTCCCTGCAATCAAGAGCGCTCGTTCAACGCGATATCGATAGCGGGCTCCTTTCTGTGCTCTATGCAGAACCCTCCGAAACCCTTGGATATCATGCAGTTGTTCCACCTGAGCCAAGCCCGGCCGTCAGAAAACTCCTGAAATGGTTGGAGAATACCACCTGATGAGGATTTTATGGCGGACTGCTTGAAACAGGACCGGCGGTCGCTGCAGCACCTGCCTGCAATGCCTGACATCAGAAAGAATGAGCTGCTTCCGCGTGGAACCAGCTCACTGAATCGATTTCAGGTTCGACGGCCGGGTCCGTCAGAAGCTGACATCAAGGCGTGCATTGATGCTGTTCTGCGATACGCCGTCGCCAAACTGGCCGGTGTAGCCGAAACCGAGCGTTGCCTGTTCGGAGAGGGCAAAGTCGACCCCTGCCCCGATCAGCGCTGCGTCCTGGGCAAGCGGAACACCGGAAACGGTGAATGGCGCGCTGCCGACGAAGGCCGCCGTCGATGTCGGTGTGATATCGCCGAAGGCATGGCGCCAGCCGATATCGAAATAGGCTTCGGAACCGCCCTGGCCCATCATTTCGAATGCGGCCGCGGCGCGCAGACCAAGCGTGGTGAAATAGCTGTTCGTTGATTGCGAGGCGACGCCGAGAGCCGCTGCCGTTGCCCCGGTTTCGGAGAAGCTGTCCGCATTCAAGCCGACATAGGCGATATTGGCGTAAGGCTCGACTTCGGTATTTTCAGCCGTTTCGGTGCGATAGGCGAGTTCGCCGAAGATCTGGAATGCGCCGGCATCGTAATCGCTCGACATCGTATCGTAGAAGCCCGGGAAACTGACGATGCGGTCGGCCGATACCGAATTCCACGTATAGGACAGGCCCGAGCGGAGAGCGAAGGCGCTCGCTTCGCCCGTCGGCCATTCACCGCCGCTGTAAGCGCCGATGGTGTAGGCGTCGGTATCGCCGGAGGCCGGCCCCTTGTTGTCGAAGGATGTGTAGCCGTAGCCGGCCAGAACACCAACCTTCCAGCTGTCGCCGATGGCACCGTCGATACCAGCCAGAAATCCGCCCGTCGAAGATTTCAGCGGGCCGGTATTGCTGTCACCGTCGTAATCGCTCCAGCCGCCATAGGCATAGCCCCAGGCGCCGAAGACATCGTCAGGCGCCATGCTGGTGTCGTCGGTGATGTCGGCATCGTTCGGTCCATAGGCCATGACCTCGACCGAAGAGGCGGACAGGCCGCCGAAGGCCTGATGCAGACGTCCGTAAACCGCATCCCGAATATAGCGGGTCTGGTCGATCATCACCGTCTGGTTCGAGGCGTAGATTTCACCCGACAGGCTGTTATAGGCCGTCGGCGCATCATCGACGGTCATCTTCAGCATGATGTCGCTGTAAAGCGCCGGCGGCGTTGCCAGACTGCCGAGCGTTTCCAGCGCATTGGCCACGGCAATCTGGTTCGGCGTTTCGGCAACGTTGGCGAATGAATGGCCATTGCGCTCGATCGTCAGGAACACCGTGTTGGGACCGTAGCTTAAAACAGGAGAAACAAAGGCATAATTGTCGATATTGTTCCACAATGAGTCTGATGACGAGAACGTGCCGTTCAGCCCACCGGTTGCGGTGAGAATGACATAGTCATGGTTCAGAATGTAACCGTCGATCGTGTCGACCACGACTGCGCCGGCCAGATTGGCAACGCCGCCGACCGCGATCAGGTCAGCATTGCCGCTGAGATCAACCTCCGCCTCAACAAAGGAGCTTGAGGCCAGGTTGAGATCGCCGCCAACGGTGATCGTGCCGATCGAGTTTCCGGCGCCAATCGTGCCCGCGATGTTCGCATTGCCTGAAACAGCAAGGTTGCCGCCGGCCCTGGAGGTTCCATCGACATTCAGATTGCCGCCGATACGGATCTGGTTCTCAAGGCTGCCGCCGCTTGTCGCAGAGAAGTTTTCGAGGTTCAGGTCGCTGTTGAATGTGGTGCTGGGCAGGCCGGATCCGGATTCGAAATTCAACTGGCTGTTCTGTGCGTAGAAATGCCCTTCAACGGTTGTCTGCGGTTCGAAGTTCAGCACCTGGCGCGTCTGCGCATTTCCCCTGCTCGTTACGGAACCGCTCAGCACCGCCCCCTGGGTAATGGTGACGGGACCGTTATTATTGATGATTGCCAGATCGTAAGGCGTATTGCCGATCTCGTTGATATCTTCGGGCAGAAACACGCCGGTCAGCAACCGTGACCAGTAAGACGTGAAATCCGTTTGACCGTGATTGCGGTTCTTCAGATACATGGCGAAGAACTGTTCGGGGCTTGTACTGTCTGCCGAAAGGGCCGGTTCCCACGTATAGATCAGTTCGCCGTTGAAAAAATACTGAACGGCGCTGCCGCCCTGCCCGTCGACATTAGTCATGACCCGCATATCAAGCGTGTTCCAGCCGGCATAATTGATCAGACCGGCCGTTTCGGGAAGGTCGACCCAGCCATTGCTGGTGTTCGTATCCCAGACTTCAAGCCGCCCCTGCCCGTCACGGTTGGTAAACTGGATGATCGGAAAAACCGCATCATTGTCATTATAGTTTCCGGTCGCGACCTCTTCGTCGGTCATGGCCGAGCCCCACATGCTCGTGCGGATATAGTCGGTGTCGCTGCCGTTCTGCCAGCCATCTGCCACATAGAGATCGCCACCGATGAATGAATCGCCCGGTGGAACAATCGTGGTCTGCGAATATCCCTCCCACTGATGGTAGCTTGTGCCGCCGGCATCGGCGCCGACCGTTTCCAGCGCAAGAACATTCGTCCGGCCCATATAGTCGCCCAGCAGTGTGAAGGACGTGGTCGGATGACGGTCCACGTCCCAGTCATTCGGGTCCGTGCTGATCGGATAATATTCGATCTTGTCGGCGAGCGCCGCATTCCCCAGCCCGCACAACAGGACCCCCGCATAGGCGGAGGATTGCAGAAATCTCGATTTCACAGTGGTCATTGCTGTCTCCCAGAAACGGCCGACGACACAGCGCGCCGACGGTAACCCGCCCTGCGCCCCTGCAGCGGGTGTTGCCCTGCCGCATGCAGTCCCCATCGGGGCAAACCAGTCGGGTCATAAATTACGCGCAAGCAAGCGCATACTGATCGTGTTGTATTATCGTTTCGGGAGGAAGTTTTATTTGATAAAATTTCTACTTAAAAGGATTTATAGTTATTATTGTTGCAATAATAACACTTATATTTTGTTTTATTAAAGTAATATATTTTAATATATCATGTATAAATCATTTTATACATGTATCTCTAATTTCGGATTATCTCATAGACATAGACCGCCCGGATGTTTCCGGGCAGCCGCAGAAAGGCTGAAGAACGCAGTCCGTTCCAACCAGAAGAATTCAATAATGCCTGGTTTGGCCTCAACTCAGCTGCCGAGGCTTCGAGATTAAAGCGCCGGGATATCGCCTCTTGCCCAGTCGTTCTGGGTTTCCGCCATGAACGTCGCATATCGCCCCTCTGCAATCGCGGCGCGGATGCCCTGCATCAGATACTGGTAATAATGCAGGTTGTTCCAGGTCAGCAGCATGCCGCCAAGCGATTCATTGGAGCGCACAAGGTGGTGCAGATAGGCGCGGGAATAGTCGCGGGTGGCCGGGCAGTCGCTTTCCTCATCGAGGGGGCGCAGATCCTCGGCGTGTCGGGCATTGCGGAGGTTCACCTTGCCGCGACGGGTGAAGGCAAGACCGTGGCGCCCTGCCCTTGTGGGCATCACGCAGTCGAACATGTCGATACCGCGCGCGACTGATTTCAGGATATCGTCCGGCGTTCCCACACCCATGAGATAGCGCGGCTTTTGCGCCGGCAGTTCGGGCAGCGTGGTCTCCAGCATATCCAGCATGACATCCTGCGGTTCTCCCACCGCAAGGCCGCCGACGGCGTAACCCTTGAGGTCGAGCCCGGCCAGTCCGCGTGCCGAACGGATGCGCAGGTCGGGAATATCGCCGCCCTGAACAATGCCGAACATGGCCTTGCCGGGTTGATCGCCGAAGGCCTCGCGGCAGCGCTCGGCCCAGCGCAGCGACATTTCCGTCGATTTTTCGATTTCCGGCCGTTCCGCCGGCAGGCGCACGCATTCATCCAGCTGCATCTGGATGTCGGAGCCCAACAGCCCCTGGATCTCGATCGACCGCTCCGGGCTCATATGATGAACACTGCCATCGATATGCGATTTGAAGGTCACGCCCTTCTTCTCGTCGATTTCCCGGAGCGCTGCCAGCGACATCACCTGAAACCCGCCGGAATCTGTCAGGATCGGATGCGGCCAGCGGATCAGCGAATGCAGGCCGCCAAGCCGCGCCACCCGCTCCGCACCGGGCCGCAACATCAGATGATAGGTATTGCCGAGAATGATGTCCGCGCCGAGATCGCGCACCTGATCGAGATACATCGCCTTCACCGTGCCGGCGGTGCCAACGGGCATGAAGGCCGGCGTGCGGATTTGTCCGCGCGGCATCGTGATTTCACCGAGACGGGCATCGCCGTCGGTGTTCTTCAGCGTGAAACGGAAGTCTTCGCTCATCAGTCTTTCCTGAACAGCAGGCTGGAATCGCCGTAGGAATAAAAACGATAGCCGGTTTCGATGGCATGGGCATAGGCCGCGCGCATCGTCTCCAGCCCGCAAAAAGCCGAAACCAGCATGAACAGCGTCGATTTCGGCAGGTGGAAATTGGTCATCAGCATGTCGACGGCGCGGAAGCTATAGCCCGGCGTGATGAAAATGCCGGTTTCGCCCTCCCACGCGCCGATTTCGCCATCGTCTGTCACGGCACTTTCCAGGAGCCGCAACGACGTCGTGCCGACCGAGACGATGCGCCCGCCCCGCGCCTTCACGGCATTCAGCGCTTCGGCCGTCTCCGGCGTCACGATGCCGCGTTCGAAATGCATCGTATGGTCGTCGGTATCATCGGCCTTGACCGGCAGGAACGTGCCCGCCCCGACATGAAGCGTGACGAAATGCTGCTCGACCCCGGCTTCCTTCAGCGCCTGCAGAAGCCGTGGGGTGAAATGCAGCCCGGCCGTCGGTGCGGCAACAGCGCCGTTCTCGCGGGCATAGACGGTCTGGTAATCGTCCCGGTCCTTGCCGTCTTCGGCGCGTTTGGACGCAATATAGGGCGGCAGCGGCACATGGCCGACGCGCATCAGCGCTTCGTCGAGGGCGGCTCCGCGGGCGTTGAAGGATAGCACGACCTCGCCCCCTTCCCGCTTTTCCGCAACGTCGGCCTCAAGGACAGCCGAGCCGTCGGGGGCCGTAAAACGCAGCCGGTCCCCCGGCTTGATCCGTTTTCCGGGCCGCGCGAAAGCATGCCAGATATTGTCCGCCTTGCGCAGATGCAGCGTCGCGGAGACCGCAACCGCCTCGCCGCCGGCACGGTGGCGAAACCCCTCAAGCTGCGCCGGGATCACCCTGGTATCGTTGAACACCAGTGCATCGCCCGGCCGCAGGAAGGACGGCAGATCGGAAACGACATGATCTTCGAGCACGCCCTCGTCCCGATCGGGTCGCACCAGCAGCAAGCGCGCACTGTCGCGCGGGTTTGCGGGGCGAAGCGCAATGTTTTCATCCGGAAGATCAAAATCGAAGAGGTCTACGCGCATTGTATCAAGACAACTCCAGAAAATCTGAAAACCCGCCGGCCTGTGCCGCGCGGGTTTATGGCGTTTTCACTTGCACGGTGTCATGCTCGGGCTTGACCCGAGCATCCAATCACAGAGGACATGAGCGAGGTTAATGCGCCCAAAAGCCTGCGCCATCGGGGCCGTCCAACACCGTCTCTCGTCGTGACGAACCGTGCATGGATCCTCGGGGCAAGCCCGAGGATGACGCAGCAGCGGTAGGTGAGGCCCCTTAAGGCTCAGGCGTCCGCGGCAACCTTCATCGTGATGATGTGGTCGGGCTCGCGCACGGGCTCGCCGCGTTCGAAGGCGTCGACGGCGTCCATGCCTTCGATGACCTGACCCCAGACGGTGTACTGCTTGTCCAGCCAGGGGGCATCGGTGAAGCAGATGAAGAACTGGGAGTTGGCCGAGTTCGGGTTCTGCGAACGCGCCATAGAGCAGGTGCCGCGAATGTGGCGCACCGACGAAAACTCGGCCGGAAGGTCGGGCTTGTCCGAGGCGCCGGTTCCCGCGCGACCGGGATTGAAGCTGTCGGAGCCCTTCTTGCCATGCTTCACGTCGCCGCCCTGGGCCATGAAGTCGGAAATGACGCGGTGGAAGACGACGCCGTCATAGGCGCCCTCGCGGGTCAGTTCGCGAATGCGATCAACATGTTTGGGGGCAACATTCGGAAACGCTTCGATAACGACCTTTCCCTTGGTCGTCTCCATGATGAAGGTGTTTTCCGGATCTTTGATTTCGGCCATCTGGTTCTCCTGTGGCTGAGCTTGGTCGAAATGGGAGGAGGGTTACTGGCTGACAGTGGCGCTCAGGATCCGGTCGGGATCGCTGACCTTGCCGTTCTGCGCCGGATCGCCCTTCTTGATCTTGTCGACATTGTCCATACCCTCAACGACTTCGCCGATAACGGTGTACTGGCCGTTGAGATGCGGAGCATCGTCGAACATGATGAAGAACTGCGAATTTGCGGAATCGGGGTTCTGCGAGCGGGCCATGCCGACCACGCCGCGCTTGAACGGAATTTCGGAGAATTCTGCCGGCAGATCGGGCATATCCGAACCGCCCATGCCGGTGCGGCTGGCGTTATAGCCGTTTTCGGTATCGCCGAACTGGACATCGCCGGTCTGGGCCATGAAGCCGTCGATCACACGGTGAAACACCACATTGTCATAGGCGCCGTCTGCGGCAAGCGCCTTGACGCGGGCGACATTCTGCGGCGCGTCCTCGTCGAAAAGCTCGATGACGACCGGGCCTTCCGTGGTGTTGAGCGTCAGAAGGTCTTCACCGTCCTGGGCCTGGGCCATGCCGGCAATCGACGCCGTCATCATCATCGTGGCGGCAGCCAGTCCTGCTATGGTCTTCCTCATGATGTTCTCCTTGAAAATCATTTTCTCACCCGGGCTCTAGCGCGGGAATTTTGCCTTCAGCGCGGTTGCCACATAATCCGGCACAAAGCGTTCCACGTCGCCGCCCATGGCAGCGACCTGCCGCACCAATGTGGCCGATATCGGACGGGAAAGTGCCATTGCCGGCAAAAATACGGTCTGCACGTCCGGCGCCATGGTCTGGTTCATCCCGGCCATCTGCATCTCATAGGCAAAATCCGTGGAATCGCGCAGTCCGCGAATGATCATGCCTGCGCCGTTTTCCCGTGCAGCATCGATGGCAAGCCCGGTAAAGGCCACCACGGAAACATCGCCGCTGCGGTGCGGAAGGTGCTCGGCCACGGCGCGCTGCAGAAATGCCGCGCGCTCCTCGAATTCAAACAGCGGCTTCTTTCCGGCATTGATGCCGATTGCCAGCACAAGCCTGTCGGCAATGTTGAGCGCCTGCAGCACCACATCAAGGTGGCCATTGGTCATCGGGTCGAAAGAGCCGGGGTAAAATGCCGTTGCCATTCGTCGCGCCTCGGTTTCGGTCCCGGCCTTTTGTCATGGAATGTGGCAGGCCGCAAGCCGCTTAAAAACGGTTCAGCCGCGATCCCGACCGTCGATATCATTGCGGCGCGCCAGCCAGGCGCCCCAGAAGAGGCTGGCAAAGAAGCGGACAGGACTGACGAACCCCGCATCTGCCAGCAGCGAAAACACCGCGTCCTCCGACGGCGGCGGTTCGGCGCCCTGCATCAGCCTGCCCATCTTGGCCTGCACTTCGTCATCGGCAGCACCATGCATGCGCCAGCGGTTCGCCCATGCCGCCATCAGCAGGGGTTCGGAAGCGTAAGTGCGGTAATTGCCGGCAACGACCAGTGGCGCGCCGGGTTTCAGACGCGTGGAAATTTGCGCCAGGATATCCTTTTTGGCGGTATCGCCCGGCAAATGATGCAGAACGCCGATCATGATCGCCGCATCAAACGGCGTATCCGGATCAATGTCAGAAACCGCTCCGAGAACGGTCTCGACCCGTACCGACAGGCCGGCGTCTTTGATATGCGTGCGCGCAAGGTCGAGCATGGGCTCCGACGGATCGATGGCCACAAAATGCCATTGCGGCTCAAGATTTGCCGCGGCGATGATCTCGCCAGCCGTTCCGCCTGCGCCAACCACGAGCACCCTGGCCGCGTGCCCCGCGCCTATTGCCGCCGACAGCATGCAGGCGGAGAGTTCATGGCAGGCGTCATAACCGGCCAGCCCGATACGGCTCTGGCGGGCATATTCGCCGGCGCGCGATTGATCGAACTTGGCCGCCGATTCCTGTGTCATGCTGGTGTCCTTCTCCAAAGTGCTCCGCTCACGCAGAAGCCGGGCACAACGGCCCGGCTTCCTTTATTGTATGTATGAGACTGATGATCAGACCTCGCCGTCGCCCTCGCCAGCCTCTGCGGCAGGTGCGTCGGTGGCGACCTCTTCACCGTCTTCAACGGGTTCAGCCTCCTCCGGTTCGCTGATGACCTCGACGGACACCACCTTTTCGTCGGCGCCGGTCTTGAAGACGGTGACACCCTTGGTGGCGCGGCTGGCGATACGGATATCGTCCACCGGCACGCGGATCAGCTGTCCGGCATTGGTCACCAGCATGAGCTGATCACGGTCGAGAACCGGGAAGGCTGCGACCAACCGGCCGATTTCATCGGTCTTCGACGTGTCGGTAGCGCGGATGCCCTTGCCGCCACGGCCGGAAATCCGGAAATCATAGGACGACGAGCGCTTGCCGAAGCCCTTTTCCGTGACCGTCAGAATGAACTGCTCGTGGAATTTCAGTTCCTCGAACCGTTCATCGCCCAGCGTGCCCTCTTCCGAGACCTCCTCGCCGACAAGGGCGATATCCTCGCCCTCCCCGGTTTCCGAGCGGCGCTCGAGCGCGGCGCGCTTGAGATAGGCGGCACGTTCCCACGGTTCGGCATCGACATGGCTGACGATGGTCATCGAGATCACCTCGTCGCCTTCCGCAAGGCCGATGCCGCGCACGCCGATCGAATTGCGGCCGGCAAAGACGCGGATGGTGGGAACAGGGAAGCGGATCGCCTGGCCCATCGCCGTCGTCAGCAGCACGTCGTCATCCGGCGTACAGGTCCAGACCGACAGGATGCGATCATTCTCGTCGTCGAGCTTCATCGCGATCTTGCCGTTGCGGTTCACCTGCACGAAATCCGACAGCTTGTTGCGGCGCACGGTTCCGCGCGTGGTGGCGAACATCACGTCGAGTTCGGACCAGCTGTCCTCATCCTCCGGCAGCGCCAGAATGGAGGTGATCGCCTCGCCCTGCTGCAACGGCAGCATGTTGATCAGTGCCTTGCCGCGCGATTGCGGCGTGCCGATCGGCAGACGCCAGACCTTTTCCTTGTAGACAATGCCGCGCGAGGAGAAGAACAGCACCGGCGTGTGGGTGTTGGCCACGAACACGCGGGTCACGAAATCCTCGTCGCGCATTGCCATGCCGGCGCGCCCCTTACCGCCACGCCGCTGGGCGCGGTAGGTATTGAGCGGCACACGCTTGATGTAGCCGTTGCGCGAAACGGTGACGACCATATCCTCGCGGGCGATGAGGTCCTCATCGTCCATATCGGGGCCGCCCTCGAGGATTTCGGTGCGGCGCGGCGTGCCGAATTCATCGCGCACGGCGACCATTTCTTCCTTGATGATTTCCTGGATCCGCACACGCGAAGACAGGATTTCAAGATAGGACTTGATCTCGTCGCCGATCTTGTTGAGTTCGTCGCCGATTTCGTCACGGCCAAGGGCCGTCAGGCGCGACAGGCGCAGTTCCAGAATGGCCCGGGCCTGTTCTTCGGACAGCTGATAGGTGCCGTCTTCGCCGATCTTGTGACGCGGGTCGTCGATCAGCAGGATCAGCGCCTCGACATCCTGTGCCGGCCAGTGGCGCTCCATCAGCTGCTCTCGGGCCGTCTGCGGATCGGGCGCGCGACGGATCAGGCTGATGATCTCGTCGATATTGGCAACCGCGATCGCAAGACCGACCAGCACATGAGCGCGTTCACGCGCCTTGCGCAGCAGATATTTGGTGCGGCGGCTGACGACATTCTCGCGGAAGGCGACAAAGGCCTTCAGAATGTCGAGCAGGTTCATCTGTTCCGGCTTGCCGCCGTTCAGCGCCACCATGTTGCAGCCGAACGAGGTCTGCAGCGGGGTATAGCGATAAAGCTGGTTGAGGATGACATCGGCATTGGCGTCGCGCTTCAGCTCGACAACGACGCGGTAGCCTTCGCGGTCGGACTCGTCACGCAGGTCGGAGATGCCCTCGATGCGCTTTTCACGCACCAGATCGGCCATTTTCTCGATCATCGTCGCCTTGTTCACCTGATAGGGAATTTCGGTGATGATGATCTGCTCGCGGTCGCCGCGCATCGGCTCGATGGTGGCCCGCCCGCGCATGATGACCGAACCGCGCCCGGTCTCGTAAGCCGACTTGATTCCGGCGCGACCGAGGATCTGCGCCCCGGTTGGGAAGTCGGGCCCCGGAATGATCTGCATCAGTTCCGGCAGTTCGATCGCCGGGTTTTCCATGACCGCAATCGCGCCGTCGATAACCTCGCCGAGATTATGGGTCGGGATATTGGTCGCCATGCCGACGGCGATGCCGCCTGCGCCATTGACCAGCAGGTTCGGGAACTTCGCCGGCAGCACGACCGGCTCCGACAGCGTGCCGTCATAGTTCTCGCGGAAGTCGACGGTCTCCTTGTCGAGATCGTCGAGCATGGTATGCGCGACTTTCTGCAGCCGGCACTCGGTATAGCGTTCGGCCGCCGGCGGGTCGCCGTCGACAGAGCCGAAATTGCCCTGCCCGTCGATCAGCGGCAGGCGCAGCGACCAGTCCTGCGCCATACGCGCCAGCGCGTCGTAGATCGCGGCATTGCCGTGCGGGTGAAACTTACCCATGACGTCGCCGGTGATACGGGCGCACTTCATGTACTTCTTGTTCCAGTCAACGCCGAGCTCGGACATGCCGTAGAGAATGCGCCGATGAACCGGTTTCAGCCCGTCACGCACATCCGGCAACGCACGGCTGACGATCACGCTCATGGCGTAATCGAGATAGGAACGCTGCATTTCTTCCACGATGGAAATGGGCTCGATGCCCGGCGGGAGGCTCCCGCCCGATGGTGTCGTTTGATCAGTCAAAATGAATCACGATCTCAAGCTAGAATCATATCGCGTGTTTATAGCCGAATCCGGTCCCGAACGCCAATTTTGCAGGCCGTCTGGCGGCGGGAGACAGGGCTTTAAACAAAATTAATTCGTATTTGACGGCATAGTTGTGGCAGGGTGGCAAAACAGAAGGCGCAACGCCCCGGATTTTAAATGAATATTGGCGTTCCCGATGTTTTTGAAACCAGCAGAACCGGGAAAAATCGATGAATGAAGTGGGAACACTTCTGAGCGGCTTCACCACCTTGATGGTGACGATGGACCCGCCCGGCATGGTGCCGATCTTCCTGGCGCTGACGGTGGGCATGACCCGCGGCCAGCGCCGCCGGGTTGCCGTGCGCGGCGCGCTGATTTCGTTCTGCCTGCTCGTTGCCTTCGCGCTCATCGGCGACCGTATTCTTGGCGCGCTCGGCATTTCGATGAGCGCCTTCAGGATTGCCGGCGGCATCCTGCTGTTCTGGATCGGCTGCGAGATGATTTTCGAGAAGCGTCAGGAGCGCAAGGAAAAGACCACCGAAACCGCGATCACCAAGGACAATATCGCCCATCTTGCCGCCTTTCCGCTGGCCATGCCGCTGATTGCCGGTCCCGGCGCAATCTCGGCCACCATCCTGCTGGGCTCGAAAATGGAAACGGTGCTGGACAAGCTGGCGCTGGTGTTCGTGATCCTCGTCGCCTCGCTGGTGGTGCTGGGCGCCATGCTGACGGCCGGCCTGATCGACCGGTTTCTGGGCGAAACCGGCCGCAATATCCTGACCCGCATTCTGGGGATGATGCTAACGGCGCTGGCCGTGCAATTCGTCATCGACGGCATGCAGACCGCCTTCAACCTGACAGCGGCTGCGACATGAAAATAAAGCGGCGCGGCCCGATCAGGGGACGCGCCGGTTCAAGGCACCGAACGTGCGGCAATCGGGAAACAGACCTCTTCCGCCCTATGCGTTGAGGCCCTTCCACCACCCCGAGATCAAAACGGAATGTCGTCGTCCAGATCCTGCGAGAAACCGCCGCCGCCACCGCCGCTGCGGCTACCGCCACCACCGGACGCCGGCTGGGAGCCATAGTCGTCATAGCCGCCGCCCTGACCACCGCCGAAGTTGCCGCCGCCACCCTGGCCGCCGCCTTCGCCGCGCCCGTCGAGCATGGTCAGCGTGGAATTGAAGCCCTGCAGAACGATCTCGGTCGAATACCGGTCCTGGCCGCTCTGGTCGGTCCATTTACGGGTCTGCAGCTGGCCCTCGATATACACCTTGGACCCCTTGCGCAAAAACTGCTCGGCGACCTTGCACAGGCCTTCGCTGAAGATCACGACCCGATGCCACTCCGTGCGCTCCTTGCGCTCGCCGGAATTGCGGTCGCGCCAGCTTTCCGATGTCGCCACCCGCAGATTGGCAATCGGCCTGCCGTCCTGGGTCCGCCGGATTTCCGGGTCAGCACCGAGATTGCCGACGAGGATGACCTTGTTTACACTACCTGCCATGAAACCACCTGCTTTGGCCGCGAAAGCGGCTCTTGTAAGAATTTCGGGCCAGCATAGACGATCCGCCGCGTGACGACCAATCGCGGGCATGAAATCCACAATTAAAATGTTCTTTATTTGTTCTATATCGCTGCTATGATCCCGTCAACCGATTCATTTCCGGCGCCGTAATTCATTAAAACCTCGACAGCCAGCTCCTGCGAACTACATAAGAACCGATTTTCCCTTGCCGAGAAGCCGAAAGCTATGAGCGAACTCAAAAATATCTCCATTCGCGGTGCCCGCCAGCACAATCTGAAGGGCGTCGATGTCGACCTTCCGCGCAATTCGCTGATCGTGATGACCGGGCTTTCGGGCTCGGGCAAGTCGTCGCTGGCTTTCGATACGATCTATGCCGAGGGGCAGCGCCGCTATGTGGAAAGCCTGTCGGCCTATGCGCGCCAGTTCCTCGAAATGATGGAAAAGCCGGATGTCGACCGGATCGACGGTCTGTCGCCCGCCATTTCCATCGAGCAGAAGACGACCTCGAAGAACCCGCGTTCGACCGTCGGCACGGTCACCGAGATCTACGACTATATGCGCCTGCTGTTTGCGCGCACCGGCGTGCCCTATTCACCGACGACCGGCCTTCCGATCGAAAGTCAGACGGTGACCCAGATGGTCGACCGCATTCTGGCGCTGGAAGAACGCACGCGGCTCTATCTGCTGGCGCCGCTGGTGCGCGGCCGCAAGGGCGAATTCCGCAAGGAACTGGCGGAGCTGATGAAAAAGGGCTTTCAGCGCGTAAAGATTGACGGCACGTTCTACGAGATCGCCGAGGCGCCGAAGCTCGACAAGAAATACAAGCACGATATCGATATCGTGGTCGACCGCGTTGCCGTGCGCGCCGATCTTGCCACCCGGCTTGCCGACAGTCTGGAGACCTGCCTGCAGCTTGCCGATGGCCTCGCCATTGCCGAATTTGCCGACAAGCCGCTGCCGGAAGGTGAAACCGCGGCCGGCGGCTCAAAGAACAAATCTCTCAACGAAACCCACGAGAGACTTGTTTTTTCGGAGAAATTCGCCTGTCCGGTTTCGGGGTTCACGATCTCCGAGATCGAACCGCGCCTGTTTTCATTCAACAATCCCGTTGGCGCTTGCCCGACCTGTGACGGGCTCGGGTTCCAGCAGAAGATTGACGAGGGGCTTGTCGTGCCGGACCGCGCGAAGAAGCTCTCCGATGGCGCGATTGCGCCCTGGGCCAAGTCCTCGTCGCCCTATTACAAGCAGACGCTCGAGGCGATCGCCGGGCATTTCGGTTTCAAGATGACCGACCGCTGGGACAAGCTGCCAAAGACGGCAACCGACGCGATCCTGAACGGCACGGATGAAAAGATCGAGTTCCACTATGCCGATGGTGCGCGCTCCTACAAGACCACCAAGACCTTCGAGGGCATCATGCCGAACCTCGAACGGCGCTGGAAGGAAACGGATTCGGCCTGGGCGCGCGAGGAAATCGAGCGCTATATGTCGGCCGCCCCCTGCCCGGCCTGCAACGGTTACCGCCTGAAACCCGAGGCGCTTGCCGTCAAGATCGATAACCGCCACATCGGTCATGTCAGCGAAATGTCGATCAGCGCCGCGCGCGACTGGTTCGAAAACCTGCCCGAGCATTTTTCGCAAAAGCAGAATGACATTGCGGTGCGCATCCTCAAGGAAATCAACGAGCGGCTGCGCTTTCTCAACGATGTCGGCCTTGAATATCTGACGCTGTCGCGCAATTCCGGCACGCTTTCCGGCGGCGAGAGCCAGCGCATCCGGCTGGCATCCCAGATCGGCTCCGGGCTTACCGGTGTGCTCTATGTGCTCGATGAGCCGTCCATCGGCCTGCACCAGCGCGACAACACCCGGCTTCTGGAAACGCTGCAGCATCTGCGCGATATCGGCAATACGGTAATCGTCGTCGAGCATGACGAGGACGCGATTCTTGCGGCAGACTATGTGCTCGACATCGGCCCGGCCGCCGGCATTCATGGCGGCGAGGTGATCGCCGAAGGGCCGCCATCGGCAATCATGGCCAATCCGAAATCGCTGACTGGGCAATATCTGACCGGCGCGCGCGCCGTTGCCGTGCCGGCCGAACGACGCAAGCCGAAAAAGGGCAAGGCGCTGAAGGTTGTCGGCGCCCGCGGCAACAATCTGAAGAACATCACGGAAACCATTCCGCTCGGCGTATTCACCGCAGTCACCGGCGTTTCCGGCGGCGGCAAGTCGACCTTTCTGATTGAAACGCTCTACAAGTCGGCCGCGCGGCGGATCATGGGCGCACGTGAAAATCCGGCGCCGCATGATCGTATCGAGGGGCTGGAGTTCATCGACAAGGTGATCGATATCGACCAGTCGCCGATCGGCCGCACGCCGCGCTCCAATCCGGCGACCTATATCGGCGCCTTCACGCCGATCCGCGAATGGTTCGCCGGCCTGCCGGAGGCCAAGGCCCGCGGCTATCAGCCGGGGCGTTTTTCGTTCAACGTCAAGGGCGGGCGCTGCGAGGCCTGCCAGGGCGACGGGCTGATCAAGATCGAGATGCACTTCCTGCCCGATGTCTACGTCACCTGCGACGTCTGCCACGGCCAGCGCTATAATCGCGAAACGCTGGAAGTTCATTTCAAGGGCAAGTCGATCGCCGATATTCTCGAACTGACGGTCGAGGAAGGCGTGGAGTTCTTCTCCGCCGTGCCGTCGGTGCGCGACAAGCTGCAAACGCTGCAGGATGTCGGGCTTGGCTATATCAAGGTCGGCCAGCAGGCCAATACGCTGTCCGGCGGCGAGGCCCAGCGCGTCAAGCTCGCCAAGGAGCTGTCGCGGCGCTCGACCGGCAAGACGCTTTATATTCTCGACGAGCCGACCACCGGCCTGCATTTCCAGGATGTCGACAGGCTGCTCGATGTGCTGCACAAGCTTGTGGAACAGGGCAATTCGGTTGTCGTGATCGAGCACAATCTCGAAGTAATCAAGACGGCTGACTGGGTGATCGATATCGGTCCCGAGGGCGGCGATGGCGGCGGCGAAATCGTTGCGACCGGCACGCCCGAGGATATCGTGAAGGAAAAACGCTCCTACACAGGGCACTATCTGCAGGAGCTTCTGGAAAGGCGGCCGCCGAAAAAGACCGAAGCTGCGGAATGATGCCGCCGCGTCAGGCCCGGCTTTCCGATATAAAGTCCGTCGAGCGGCTGACGGAAGCGGCCTATGCCGTCTATCTTCCGGTGCTCGGTCATCCGCCGCTTCCGATGAGCGAGGATTACGGGCCACGCATTGCGCGCGGCGAGGTCTGGCTGTTCGGGGACGGTCCCGACCCGGCGGGGCTTTGCGTGGTTGAACGGCACGCTGACCATCTGATGCTGTTCAGCATCGCGGTGTCGCCTTCACATCAGGGCGAAGGCTACGGACTTGCCATGCTCCGGTGGCTGAAGGCGCGGGCCAGAGAGGAGGGCCTTGGAGAGATCCGGCTCTATACCAATGCGCTGATGACGCGGAATATCGCGCTTTACAAGCGTTTCGGGTTCACGGAAACAGGCCGTCGGCCCAATCCGAAACGACCGCAATTCACGATCGTCGATATGACAATGCCGGTCGACTGACTGCCAGCTTTGGGGGAACATAATGTCAAAGACAGGAACAGTGCGCGTCGGAATCGGCGGATGGACCTTCGATCCGTGGAATGAATCCTTTTATCCCGACAAGCTGCCGAAAACCCGGCAGCTGGAATATGCCGCCGGTCAGCTTCGGGTCATTGAGGTGAACGGTACCTATTATTCCTCTCAGAAACCCGCCACTTTCGCCAAGTGGGCGGCAAGCGTGCCGGATGGTTTCGTGTTCTCCCTGAAGGCCAGCCGCTACTGCACCAACCGCAAGAAGCTGGCGGAGGCGGAAGGTTCGATAGAAAAGTTTCTCGGTCAGGGCATCACCGAACTGGGCGACAGGCTCGGGCCGATCCTGTGGCAGTTCATGCCGACAAAGAAGTTCGAGCCGGACGACTTTGAGGACTTTCTGAGGTTGCTGCCGCAAACACGTGACGGCATTAAGCTTTCTCACGCAATTGAAGTCCGGCACCCTTCCTTTCTGACGCCGGATTTTGTCGGGCTGGTGCGCCGCTATGGCGCAACGATCGTCTGTGCGGATCATCCGGAATATCCGATGATTGCTGATGTTACCGGCGATTTCGTCTATACCCGCCTGCAGAAGGGCGCGGATGAGAATCCGCACTGCTATCGTGATGCGGATATGGATGTCTGGGCCGGGCGCCTGCGTTCCTGGGCCGAAGGCGGCACGCCGGACGACCTGCCGCGCCTCGATGACACTGCGCAGAAGAAGACGTCGCGCGACGTCTATGCCTTCTTCATCACCAATGGCAAGGTCCGCGCGCCAGCCGGCGCCATGGCCTTGCAGCAGAAATTCAGCTGATCGCGCTGAAGCGCGGCAGGTGGCCGGGCAGGTCCTCGGCCGTCAGTCCCTCGCCTGCCCGATTTGCCGCATCCCCGTGAAGCCAGGCACCGGCTGCAGCCGCTTCGAAGGTCGGCATGCCCTGCGCCAGAAGCCCGCCGATAATGCCGGCAAGCACGTCTCCCGAACCGGCGGTCGCCAGCCATGGCGGCGCATCCGCATTGATCGCAATCCGGCCGTCGGGCGCGGCGATCACGGTATCGGCGCCCTTGTAAAGCACGACGGCATTGGCGCGTCTGGCCGCGCGGCTTGCCTTTTCCGGCTTTCCGAGGGTGTCGTCCTCCGCGATATCGGGAAAGAGCCGCGCGAATTCGCCCTCATGCGGCGTCAAAACGCAATGCGGCTCCGCCCCGGCCAGAAGGTCAAACAGCTGTTCGGGCGCTTCGGCAAAGGATGTGATGCCGTCGGCATCGAGCACCAACGGCCGTGCGGCAAGGACTTCAACGAAGGTGCGCGCCTTTTCCCCGACGCCGAAACCGGGCCCCAGCACAAAGGCGGACAGGCGCTTGTCGGCAAGCCAGTCTTCAAGCGCAGCCACGTCGGAAACCGGTTTCATCATGACGGCGGTGAGATGGGTTGCGGCCACAAGCGCGGCATTGGAGGGTACGGCCAGCGTAACCAGTCCGGCGCCGGCCCTGAGCCCGGCCATCGCCGAAAGCCGTGCGGCCCCGGTGGCCGAAGGACCGCCGCTGAACACCCCGAGATGGCCCCGCCGGAACTTGTGCGAAGACGCTGAAAGCGCCGGCAGGCTGGCCTTGAAAAGCGCCGGCGTGTTCAGACAATGCTGACCGCCCGCCTCTGCCAGAATGCGTTGCGGGATGCCGATATCGAACACCTCCAGACTGCCGCAATGTGCCCGCCCCGACAAAAGATAATGACCGGGTTTGGCCCGCATGAAGGTGACGGTATGCGCAGCCCGAAACGCGCCGCCAAGCACCTGACCGGTGAGCCCGCTGACGCCTGAGGGCAGATCGACCGCAATCACGGGAACGGCGGCATCGGTGACGGCTTCGATGATTTCACAGAGATTGTCTGACAGGGGGCGCTGCAAACCCGCGCCGAACAGCGCATCGATAACCACCTCACCAGGATAAGGCCGATAGTCCGGCATCGGCCGGCTTTCGATGGCGCAATCGGCCCGGGCGCGACGGGCATCGCCCGCAAGCTTTTCGGGATCGCCAAGATGAAAGATCGCCACCGGCACACCGGCCGCCTTCAGGGCCTCGGCAGCGACATAGCCGTCGCCGCCATTATTGCCCGGCCCGCAGAAAACCGTTGCCCGCGAGGCGCCGGGAAACAGCCGCAGGAAGGCGGCCGAAACGGCATGACCGGCCTTGATCATCAGTCCATAGCTGTCGATCCCATTTGCCGCCGCCAGCCTGTCGGCATTGCCCATCTCTTCCGGTGTCAGAAGCAGCATTTTTCGACCTCCGTGTGTTGCGGACGAGTAGAACGCCAAACCGGAAGGCAGCGCAAGTGCGGATCGGCTTTGTTCATCCAGTAAGCAATTGCCTATAATTTGAACATTATTGACTGCTTAAACGCCAAGCATAAGGCAGTGTCGGTGAATGGAATGCAACGGCCTTGACGCAACCCGGCCTTTTGGCCAAACCTGAATTCCGACGCACAGGCATGTCATCGCGGCATTCGGAAAAATGACTTTCATTTTGACATCTTTTATAAGGAATTCTATCGAGTTGGCATGCAATGTGCATCTGAAGTTCCGAGCGGGCCAACGCCTGTTCCAACGGGAGAAGCGGAGAGCAATTTTCTCATGAAAAAGATCGAAGCGATCATCAAGCCTTTCAAGCTCGACGAAGTGAAGGAAGCCCTTCAGGAAGTCGGCCTGCAGGGCATCACTGTCACAGAGGCGAAAGGCTTCGGGCGCCAGAAGGGTCACACGGAACTTTACCGTGGCGCCGAGTACGTCGTCGACTTTCTTCCCAAAGTCAAAGTCGAAGTCGTGCTGGCAGACGACAATGTGGATGCCGTCATCGATGCCATCCGCAATGCCGCGCAGACCGGGCGCATCGGCGACGGAAAAATCTTCGTTTCCAATGTCGAGGGCGTCGTGCGCATCCGCACCGGCGAAACCGGCGTTGACGCCATCTGATCCATCCCTCCTCTTTTCGTCCGAAAAGTCGGGGAATCCCTATCGTCATCTTCTTATGCAAGGAAAACGTTAAATGACGACAGCTGCTGAAATTATGAAACAAATCAAAGACAACGACGTCAAATTCGTCGATCTGCGGTTTACCGATCCCAAGGGTAAGCTGCAGCACGTGACGATGGACGTTTCGGCTGTCGATGAAGACATGTTCGCCGACGGCATCATGTTCGACGGTTCGTCGATTGCCGGCTGGAAAGCCATCAACGAGTCCGACATGGTTCTCATGCCCGACACCGCGACGGCCCACATGGACCCCTTCTTCGCACAGTCCACCATGGCTGTTTTCTGCGACGTTCTCGAGCCGCTGTCCGGCGAAGCCTATAACCGCGACCCGCGCGGCACGGCCAAGAAGGCCGAAGCCTACCTGAAGTCGACCGGTATCGGCGACACCACCTTCTTCGGTCCCGAGCCCGAATTCTTCGTCTTCGACGACGTTCGCTTCTCCGCCGAGCCCTACAACACCGGTTTCCAGCTCGACAGCACCGAACTGCCGTCGAACGCCTTCACCGAATATGAAACCGGCAATATGGGCCACCGTCCCCGCACCAAGGGCGGTTACTTCCCGGTTCCCCCGGTCGACAGCGTCCAGGACATGCGCTCGGAAATGCTGACGGTTCTGGCCGAAATGGGTATCACCGTTGAAAAGCATCACCACGAAGTGGCATCCGCCCAGCATGAACTCTGCATGGTGTTCGACACGCTGACGCGCATGGCCGACAAAACCCAGATCTACAAGTACGGCGTTCACCAGGTTGCCCATGCTTATGGCAAGACCGCGACCTTCATGCCGAAGCCGGTTTACGGCGACAACGGCTCGGGCATGCACGTTCACCAGTCGATCTGGAAAGACGGCAAGCCGACCTTTGCCGGTGATGAATATGCCGGTCTGTCGGAAACCTGCCTGTACTACATCGGCGGCATCATCAAGCACGCCAAGGCCATCAACGCCTTCACCAACCCGCTGACCAACTCCTACAAGCGTCTGGTCCCGGGCTTCGAGGCTCCGGTTCTGCTGGCCTATTCCGCCCGCAACCGTTCGGCATCCTGCCGTATCCCGTTCGGCTCCTCGCCGAAGGCCAAGCGCGTTGAAGTCCGTTTCCCCGATCCGGGCGCCAACCCCTACCTCGCCTTCGCAGCACTGATGATGGCCGGCCTCGACGGCATCAAGAACAAGCTGCACCCCGGCGATGCCATGGACAAGGACCTCTACGACCTGCCGGCCGAAGAGCTGAAGGAAATCCCGACCGTTGCGACCTCGCTGCGTGAAGCGCTCGAGAGCCTCGACAAGGATCGCGAGTTCCTGACCGCCGGCGGCGTGTTCGACGACGACCAGCTCGACGCCTACATCGAACTGAAGATGGAAGAAGTGCTGCGCTTCGAAATGTCGCCGCACCCGGTCGAGTTCGACATGTACTACTCGGTCTGATCCCGGATCGTATCGGGTATTTTCGACCTGATGACCGGTCGCCCTCGGGCGGCCGGTTTTTTCATGGGTTTCAACGGGTTTTGCGGCGAAGTCGATACAGCCCTTGCAGTCGCACCGGTGCAGTTCCATATAATGTCCGAAAGGAAATGCTCATGAAAATACGCGAAGCGAAATACAATATCGGCGATATCGTGCGCCATCGTACGCTTCCCTTTCGGGGCGTGGTATTCGATGTCGATGCGGAGTTTTCCCGTACGGATGAATGGTACAATTCCATCCCGCCTGAAATCCGGCCGGACAAGGATCAGCCATTCTACCATCTCGTCGCTGAAAACGAGGAGAAAGGCTACGTCGCCTATGTGTCGGAAGCCAATCTTGAACCGGATATGAGCGGTGAACCGCTGCGCAATCCGCAGATCGGCGAGGTTTTCACGGTGACGGACAATGGCCAGCTGGCGCCGCGCTATACGGTATCGCACTGACTGAACAATGATCGGCGGTTTGCCGGTCCGGATATGAAAAAAGGCCCGGTCGCATTGAAGCGGCCGGGCCTTTTTGTGTTCAGTTTCGGAAAACCGATCAGTTGCCGGTTGCGTTCTGCTGCGCTTCCTCGATCTTCTTGCGGCGGTCGACGGCCATCTTCTGGATCGACTCGTCAAGATTGCGCTGGCTTTCAACGAGGTCGGACTGGCTGACGGGGTCGCCGTCAAAGGCCGCGGTGAAACCGCTCAGCGTGATTTCGACCGGATTGGGCTGCTGACGCACATTGACGGAGGTGAAGGTCACGTTGCCGCCGCGCTTCATGGCGTTGACCAGCGTATCGGTCAGCGGCGCCTGTGCAATGCACTGCTCGTTGGTGCAAAGCGCGTATTCGATGCGCTGCGGGCTGGACGTGTCGATCTGCATGGTTACGCCGGCCGGGATGACCCTGAACGTGGGCACCGTGACCTGCAGCATTGCCTGGCCGTTGCCGCCCTGCGGCTGGATCAGCCCCACAGCGGTCAGGACCTGGCCGTTTTCAGCACGCGCGTAATTCTGAACGATGCAGACTCCGGACTGGCCGTTGTCGTTACAGGTCTTGAACCAGCCCTGCGTGGGCAGTCCGCCGCCCTGCTGCTGTGCAGGCTGCTGCTGCGCGGGCTGCTGTTCCTGAGCCATAGCGCCGCCAGCCGAAATGCCGGCAATCGTGAAAGCGCAAACCGCGACATGCTTCATAAATCTGGCGCGTGAAAGCATGAAAAATCTCTCCTGGTTCGTCTGCATGAGGTTAGTGGTGCTGGAACCTGCATGCCTAATGTTACCGAAATGCGGCAGACCGTCCCTGTTTCGGGCCTCAACCGCCAGTGTTTCCCCTGATATCGTCACACAGGGCCATGATCCACCCCCGAAAACGTCTAAATTGCCTCAAGAGGCAAAATCGCGCTGGTATTTCGTCAATGGCGGCCCTCATGCTAGTTTCCACCGTCAAAGGATCACGACAGGACGAATCAATGCGCTTAATTGTTCCTCTCCTCGTTTCGGCGGCATGGGCGGGCGTCGCTGCGGCCGATCCGCTCTACGGTATCGCCATGCATGGCGACCCTGCCCTTGCACCGGACTATCAGCATTTCAGCTACGTGAACCCCGATGTCAAGAAGGGCGGCGAGATCACCTATGGCGTGGTCGGCTCCTTCGACGCGCTCAACCCCTTCGTGCTGAAGGGCATGCGCTCGTCGGCCCGCGGGCTTTGGGACGAGATTTTCGGCAATCTCGTGTACGAACCGCTGATGCAGCGCTCGCGCGATGAGCCGTTCACGCTCTACGGCCTGCTCGCCGAAACCGTTGAATGGGACGAGGACCGCACCTTTGTCCAGTTCAACATGAACCCGGATGCGAAATGGTCCGACGGCGAGCCGGTGACGGCCGATGATGTGATCTTCACCTTCAACCTGCTGAAGGACAAGGGCCGCCCGCCCTATAACCGACGCCTCGCGCTCGTCGAAAAGATGGAGAAAGTCGGCGACAACAGCGTGCGCTTTACCTTCAACGCCGATGCCAACCGCGAAACCCCGCTGATCTTCGCCCTGATGCCGGTGCTGCCGGAACATGCGATCGATCCCGAGACCTTCGATACCGCCACGATGACCACGCCGGTCGGTTCCGGCCCCTACGAGATCGCCTCCATCGACCCCGGCCAGCGCATCGTTTACGAACGGCGGGACGATTACTGGGGCAAGGACACGCCCTCGATGGTCGGTTTCGCCAATTACGACAAGGTGACGATCGACTATTATCTTCAGGATTCGACGCTGTTCGAAGCCTTCAAGAAAGGCGCCGTCGATGCCTATATCGACGAAGATCCCGGCCACTGGGCCCGCGCCTATGATTTTCCCGCCGCGAATGAAGGCCGTGTGGTGAAGGATGAGTTCCATCCCCAGACACCGACCGGGATGATGGGGTTCGTCTTCAACACGCGAAGACCGAAATTCGAAGACGTGCGGGTGCGCAAGGCGCTGTCCGACATCTTCGATTTTCAGTGGGTGAACCGCACGCTGTTCGACAACGCCTATGTCCGCACCGAAAGCTACTGGCAGAATTCCGATCTCGGCGCCTATGGCAACCCGGCGACCGAGACCGAACGCAAGCTGCTGGAAGACGCTGTCGACATCATCGATCCCGAAATTCTGGCCGGCGATTACAAAATGCCGGTAACCGACGGTTCCGGCGCCGATCGCAAGGTACTGGGGGCTGCGGTGCGGCTTCTGGCCGAGGCCGGGTACAGGATCAGCGACGGCAGGATGATCGGGCCTAACGGCAACCACCTCGCCTTCGAGCTGATGACAACCAATGCCGCGCAGGAAAAACTGGCACTGGCCTATCAGCACTCGTTGAACCTGATCGGTGTGGGGCTGAGCATCCGCACGGTCGATGACGCCCAGTATCAAAAGCGCCTCAACACTTTCGACTATGACATGATCGTTCTGATCGCGCCGGGCTTCTACTACAAATCGTCGCTGTCTCCGGGCGCGGAACAGGTCTGGCGCTGGGAATCGCGCTCGCGCGATATCGAGGGCACATTCAATTTCGCCGGTGTGGCCAGCGACAATGTCGACCGCATGATCGACGACATGCTGGAAGCACGCTCGACGGAGCATTTTACGGATTCCGTGCGCGCGCTCGATCGTCTGCTGGTCAGTGGCCACTACATGCTGCCGCTCTATCACCGCGAAGGCCAGTGGGTTGCGCACTGGAGCGATATTGTGCCGCCCGCAGAAACACCTATCTACGGCTATCAACTGCCCACCTGGTGGGATGCGTCCGCGCAGTAATGCGTTACCCAGGGTGATCTCTCTTTCGGGTCATGCTCGGGCTTGACCCGAGCATCCAGGCAATACGGAGAATGTGGCCTGGACCCTCGGGTCAAGCCCGAGGGAGACACGGATTTGAGGTTGGCCCTGGTGTCAAAAATTGATGAGGCTGCTGTGCGTATTCCGAGCGCAGCAATGTCTTACAGACTCAAGGAAAGGAACGGTATGAACACCGTAACAATCGACGCCGTCATCGATGTCGTCTGCCCCTGGTGCTATCTGGGCAAGGCTCGCCTCGACCGCGCCATATCCGCACTTGAAGGCGATGTTGAAGTGGTCGTGCAATGGCGTCCCTTCGAGCTGGATTCGACCATTCCGCCGGAAGGCGTCGACAATCAGGCCATGCTGGCTGAAAAGCTCGGCAGTCCGATCCGGCGCGATGAAATGCAGGCAGATCTCACCGAACTGGGCCGCGAAGAAGGCATCACCTTCAATTTCGACCGGATCCTGATCCGCCCGAACACGCTCGATGCCCACCGCCTGCTGTTGTGGGCGCATACGGAAAGCATCGCGATGCAGAATGTGGTGATCGACCGGCTCTACAAGGCGAATTTCGAGGAAGGCCGCAATATCGGCGATCATGCGGTGCTGGCCGATATCGCCGCCGAAAGCGGCATGGACCGCGAGATGGTCTCCCGTCTGCTGGCAAGTGATGCCGATGTGGAAACCGTGCGAAACGAGATCGCCAACGCCGAGAAAATGGGCGTCACCGGCGTGCCGTTCTTCATCCTCAATCAGAAATACGCATTAAGCGGCGCGCAGCCCGTCGACGTCATGCAGAACGCCCTGCAACAGCTTGCCGCCGCATAACAGCGGCGGCTTCACGCCCCTGTATGGGAGAGTGGTGTCGCGTGTCGCGACTGGCCCCTCGGGACAAGCCCGAGGGCGCTGAGGGAATATTCAGGCAGCCGCGGCGATCTTGGAAAGCTTGTTCATGATGATCGCGGCCTGTCCAAGGCGCTTGTCCGGCGTCGGCAGGTCGCGATTGAAGAACACGCTCTGATCGGACCTGATCTTGGCCGAAACGCTCTGTTCGGCGATGAACTGCACCAGACCGGCCGGGTTCGGAAATTCCTGATTGCGGAATGTGACGACAATACCCTTGGGGCCGGCATCCAGCTTTTCGACATTGGCGGTGCGGCAGAGCGATTTGATGAACACGACCTTCAACAGCGACTGTACTTCATCCGGCATCGGCCCGAAGCGGTCGATCAGTTCGGCGCCGAAAGCGTCGATGTCGCCGGCATCGTTGAGTTCGCCGAGACGCCGGTAGAGCGCCATTCTGAGGTTCAGATCGGGCACATAGCTTTCTGGGATCATCACCGATGTCCCCAACCCGATCTGCGGCGACCAGTCGCTGCCGCCGGCATCCTCATCGCCCTTGGCTTCGGCCACAGCCTCTTCCAGCATCTGCTGGTAAAGCTCGAACCCGACCTCCTTGATGTGGCCGGACTGCTCCTCGCCGAGAAGATTGCCGGCCCCGCGAATATCGAGATCGTGGCTGGCCAGCTGAAAACCGGCGCCGAGCGTGTCGAGTGACTGCAACACCTTCAGCCGGCGGTCGGCGGTATCGGTCATGCGCTTGTTGGCCGGCAGCGTGAACAGCGCAAAGGCGCGGATTTTCGAGCGTCCGACCCGGCCGCGCAACTGATAGAGCTGCGCCAGACCGAACATATCGGCGCGGTGGACGATCAGCGTATTGGCCGTCGGCACATCCAGCCCGGATTCGACAATGGTCGTCGACAGCAGAATGTCATAACTGCCGTCGTAAAAGGCGTTCATGATGTCTTCAAGCTGGCCTGCGGCCATCTGCCCGTGGGCGACGGCGACCTTTAATTCCGGCACCTCCGCCTGCAGGAAGGCATGCACTTCCTCAAGGTCCGAAACGCGCGGGCAGACGTAAAAGCTCTGTCCGCCGCGATAGTGTTCGCGCATCAGGTTTTCGCGGATCACCAGCGGATCGAACGGCGAAATGAAGGTGCGCACCGCCATGCGGTCGACCGGCGGCGTGGTGATCAGCGACAGTTCGCGCACGCCGGTCATGGCAAGCTGCAGCGTGCGCGGGATCGGCGTTGCCGAGAGCGTCAGCACATGCACATCGCTCTTCAGCTCCTTCAGCCGCTCCTTGTGGCGCACGCCGAAATGCTGTTCCTCATCGATGATCAGCAAGCCGAGATTGGCGAACTTGATCGATGAACCAAGAAGCGCATGGGTCCCGACCACGACATCGACCCTGCCTTCGGAAAGGTCCTTCTTGGTCTGGGCCAATTCTTTACTGCTGACAAGGCGCGAGGCCTGTGCCACCTTTATCGGCAGCCCGCGGAAACGCTCCACGAAGGTCTTGTAATGCTGGCGCGCCAGCAATGTGGTGGGCACGACCACGGCCACCTGAACGCCGTTCATGGCGGCAAGGAAAGCCGCGCGCAGCGCAACCTCGGTCTTGCCGAAGCCGACGTCGCCACAGATCAGCCGGTCCATCGGCCGGCCAAGGCCGAGATCGCCGCGCACGGCTTCGATGGCATTATACTGATCCTCGGTTTCCTCATAGGGGAACCGTGCGGCGAACTCGTCGTAAAGCCCCTCGGTCGCCACCAGCGGCGGTGCAGTGCGCGTTGCCCGCTTGGCGGCAATCGCGATCAGCTCATCGGCCATGTCGAGAAGGCGTTTCTTCAGCTTTGCCTTCTTGGCCTGCCAGGCGCCGCCGCCCAGCCGGTCCAGCGGCACATCGGCGGAATCGGAACCATAGCGCGATAACAGCTCGATATTCTCGACCGGCAGAAACAGCTTGGCATCATCGGCATAATGCAGCTCGAGGCAATCGCGCGGCGCACCGGCGGCCTCGATCGTTCTCAGGCCCGCGAACCGACCGATCCCGTGTTCGGCATGAACCACAAGCGCGCCTTCATCCAGACCGGAAACTTCCGATATGAAATCGCTGGCTTTCCTGTTCTTTCTGGTCCTGCGGACCAGCCGGTCACCGAGAATGTCCTGTTCGCCGATGACATGAAGATCGCCGGTTTCAAAACCGCCTTCGAGGCACAGAACGGCGCTCGCCGCCTCACCCTTTGCAAGACGTTCCAGATCGGCCAGCGCCTTGACCGGTTTGACCTTGGCAAGACCGTGTTCCTTCAGCACCTGCAACAGCCGGTCGAGGGACCCCTCCGACCAGCCGGTGATCAGAACCTTGCCGCCCTTCGCGCGCGTCTCCGCAATATGGCGAACGGCCTCCTCGAATACATTGGCGCGCTCGCCGTCATCGGCCTTGCGCGCCTGCGCGGCAACCGCCCAGCGCGGCCCGGCATGGGCCTCGAGCGTAACCACCGGTTTGCCGACGGCCGACGCCTCGTTGAACGGCGACAGGCGGAGCGCATGCATGGCATCAAGCCCGGCTGAAAACGCGTTCTGGTCGAGATAGAGCATATCCGGCGGCACGGGCTTGTAGGGCGCGCCCTGCCCGGCCTGGCCCACACCGAGATTGGAACGGCGGGCCTGGTAATAATCCTCGATCAGTTCGGCTCTTTCTCCTGCCGCCTCACGCGCGGTGTGGTCGAAGACGATGTTAAAACCGGACAGATAGTCGAACATGGTCTCGAGCCGCTCGTAAAACAGCGGCAGCCAGTGTTCCATGCCGGCATAGCGGCGGCCTTCGGAAACGGCCTGATAGAGCGCATCATCGCGGGTCGATGCCCCGAACAGCGACAGATAGTTCTTGCGAAAGCGCGCGATATTCGCGTCGTTCAGCGTCACTTCGCTCATGGCGTTGAGATCGAAGGCCTTGACCGAACCGGTGGTGCGTTGGCTGGCAGCATCGAAGGACCGGATCGATTCCAGCGTGTCGCCGAAGAAATCAAGGCGGAGACCATTGTCGGCGCCGGGCACGAAAACATCGAGAATGCCGCCCCGAACGGCATATTCGCCAACGGCGCGCACGGTCGGCACACGCTCGAAACCGGCGTCGGAAAGCTTGCGGACAATCACCTCCATGTCGATCACCTGACCGGCACGCGCGGAAAAGCCGAGCGTTGAAACGACATCGCGCGGCGGTAGCTTCTGCAGCATCGCATTGACGGTGACGAGGATGATTGCCGGATGCGGCTTTTCGGCATGTGCAATCAGGCCGGACAGGGCCGAAAGACGCCGCGCCGAGGTGTCGGCGCCGGGCGAAACCCGGTCATAGGGCAGACAGTCCCAGGCCGGCAGCGTCAGCACCGGAATATCGGGGGCCGCGAAACCGAGCATCTGCTCGAAATCGGCAATCCGCTGGCCATCGGAGAGCACATAGGCCACCGATTGCCCCGCACGCGCCATTTCCGCCAGCACCAGCGGTTCGGTGCCCGGCACGGCGTTGGCAATCGTGACGGCGCCGCCGAGGCCATCCAGCTTTTTCGGGTTAAATCCGGCTATCATGTTTTTTAAATCTTCAGATGTCTTTTTCGACCGGGTCGAAATCCGGCTTGTAGGCACAAATTCTGTCGAAAAGCGGAATACGCAGATGTTCGGGCACGGGATCGGCGCCGTTGATCCACCGGATCAGATCATTGTCTTCCTCGGCCATGATCATTTCGAAAACGTCGAGCATGTCATCGTCCATGTCGGCGAGGTTTTCCTCGGCAAATTGTCCGAGGATCAGGTCCATCTCGCGGATACCGCGATGCCAGCAGCGAAACAGCATGCGGCGGCGGCGGGGGTCGAGATCGGCGCTCGAACGTTTCAAACCGGTCATTTCAAAAAACCTTCTTTGTTGATTGGTCTCTATAACCGCTCGTTTCGCGCTTGTCAGCCTTGCCAAAGCCCTTCTTCCGGTCCAATTGGGAATAATGCGACCGGCTCTGCTTGATCCATTGTTCGCGCCCGTCACCGCGCTTGCGGGGATAGGGCCGAAGCTTGAAAAAGTGCTCGCCCGCCTGACCGGGCGCGATGACGAGGTGCGCGTGGTCGATCTGGTGTTTCACACGCCGTCCTCGCTGATCGACCGGCGGCTGAGGCCGGGCATTGCACACCTGCCCGAGGGCGCGATTGTCACCGTCGAAGGCCGCGTCGACCGTCACCAGCCGGCGCCCGCCCGTTCAAACGCGCCATACCGCGTCTTTCTGCATGATGATACCGGCGAACTGACGCTGACCTTCTTCCACGCCAGGGCCGACTGGCTGGAACGCTCGCTGCCCGTCGGCGAAACGGTTCTGGTGAGCGGCCGCGCCGAATGGTTCAACGGCCGCCCGTCAATGGTGCATCCCGACTATATCGTCAGCGCCGACAAGGCCGACACCCTGCCGGATTGCGAACCGGTCTATCCGATGACGGCGGGACTGTCGCCAAAGGTGCTGCGCCGCGCGATTGAAAATGCCACCGAGCGGCTTCCCGCCTTTCCCGAGTGGATCGATGCGGAAATCGTCAGGCGGCAGGGGTTTCCACCGCTGAAGGACGCGCTTCTCGCCTTGCACAATCCGCGCGACGAGACCGATCTCGATCCGCAGGCGCCCGCCCGGCGCAGGCTTGCCTATGACGAACTGCTGGCCGGCCAGCTTTCGCTTGCGCTGGTCAGAAGCCGGATGCGCCGCTCCAAGGGGCGGCCGGTTCATCCAAGCGGCGCACTATCGGGCAAGGTGCGTTCCGCCCTGCCCTTTGCGCTGACCAGCGGACAGGAAGACGCCATTGCCGCCATTCTCTCCGACATGGGCCACGACACGCGCATGCTGCGCATGCTTCAGGGCGATGTCGGGTCCGGCAAGACGGTCGTCGGCCTGATGGCAATGCTGGCCGTGGTCGAGGACGGCGGCCAGGCCGTACTGATGGCGCCGACGGAAATCCTCGCCCGCCAGCACTATGAGGGGATCGCAAGTCTTGCCGAAAAGGCCGGTGTCGAGGTCAAGCTGCTGACCGGCAAGACGAAAGCGCGCGAGCGCCGCGTCATCGAGGAAGAAATCGCCGACGGCACGGCGCGGATCATCATCGGCACCCACGCATTGTTTCAGGACAATGTCACATATCACGACCTCAGGCTGGCCATCGTCGACGAGCAGCATCGTTTCGGCGTTCACCAGCGGCTGAAATTGACCGCCAAGGGCATGGCGCCGCACCTTCTGGTGATGACGGCGACGCCGATCCCGCGTACGCTGGTGCTGGCAGCCTTCGGCGACATGGATGTCTCGAACCTGACGGAAAAACCGGCGGGCCGAAAGCCGATCCAGACCGTCACCATACCCACGGAGCGGATCGGCGATGTGGTCGGTCGCCTGCGGCAGGCGCTCGACGAAGGAAAAAAAGCCTACTGGATCTGCCCGCTGGTGGAAGAATCGGAAGCCGTGGACCTCGTTTCCGCCGAGGAACGGCGCGAAACGCTGGCAAAGGCGCTTGGCCCCGAACATGTCGGCCTGGTTCACGGGCGGATGTCGTCCGGCGACAAGGAAGCGGCGATGGAAGCCTTCAAGAGCGGCGAAACCCGACTTCTAGTGGCAACCACGGTGGTGGAGGTCGGCGTCGACGTACCGGATGCCACGATCATCGTCATCGAGCATGCCGAACGCTTCGGTCTCGCCCAGCTCCACCAGTTGCGCGGCCGTGTCGGGCGCGGCAACGAGGCCTCATCCTGCATCCTGCTCTACAAGGGACCGCTGTCGGAAACCGGCCGGGCGCGGCTTTCGGTGCTGCGCGAAAGCAATGACGGGTTCAGGATTGCCGAGGAGGACCTGAAGCTGCGCGGCGAAGGCGAACTTCTGGGCACGCGCCAGTCCGGCATGCCGGGCTTCCGGTTCGCCAACATGGAAGCCCACAGCGATATTCTGGCACTGGCCCGCAAGGACGCCGCCTATGTCGTCAACCGCGACCCCGAGCTTGCCGGAGAGCGCGGCCAGGGGCTGCGCATGCTGCTCTATCTCTTCCGGCGCGATGAGGCGATCCGTTATCTGAATGCCGGCTGACGCGTTTCAGACCTCGCCGAAGAAGGCGCGGTGAAAGGCAACCTCGCCGGACGGCATTTCATCCTCGAACGGCAGCAAAAGCAGGTTTTCCGGCGGCACGCCGCTCTGTGAAACGACATTTTCCGCGCGAAAGCCGAACCGTCCGTAAAACTCGGGATCGCCGACCAGAACGGCCCCCATTGCGCCGTCATCCTTCAAAAGCTCGATCCCGCCGAGCATCAGCGCCGAGCCGATGCCCTTTCCCTGATAATCCGGATCGACCGCCACCGGACCGACGCCGAACCAGTCTTCCGTGCCGTCGGAGAAGCCGACCGGGGAAAACGCAACCTGACCGACAAGCCGGCCATCGACGTCCGCCACCAGCGACAGGGACAAGGCCCCGGCCTTTCTGAGCCGCTGGATGATTGCCGGCTCGCTGCCATCGCTGTGGGGGTGGCCGTAAAAGGCCCGCCGCACAAGCGCGTCGACGGCGCTGACATCATCGGGGCGTTCGCGACGTATTTCCATGACGTGATCCTCCCTTCAGCAGAGACTATCACAAATCCGGGGTGCGAATCTTGATCCGCCTCACTCCACCGTCACCGCCTTGGCCAGGTTGCGCGGCTGATCGGCATCGGTGCCCATGAACACGGCCGTATGATAGGCCAGCAACTGGATCGGCAGCGCAAACACCATCGGCGCGATGAATTCCGGCATGTCCGGCAGCACGATGGTTTCCATGGTCTTCAGATTGGAGGCGGCAGCGCCGGCCTCATCGGTGATGAACACAATGCGGCCATCGCGGGCGGCGACTTCCTGCATGTTGGACACGGTCTTTTCGAAGAACCGGTCATGCGGCGCAATCACGATCACCGGCATGTTCTCATCGATCAGCGCAATCGGCCCGTGCTTCAGCTCTCCGGCGGCATAGCCTTCGGCGTGGATATAGGTGATTTCCTTCAGCTTCAGCGCGCCTTCCAGCGCCAGCGGATAGCTGGTGCCGCGGCCGAGATAGAGCACGTGGTGGAAGCGCGACAATTCACGCGCCAGCCGCTCGATCTCCGGCTGCACGGTATGCAGCACCTTGTTCATCAACCGCGGCACTTCTGACAGTTGATGGACCAGCGCCTGTTCATCCTCGACCGTCAGCGTTCCGCGTTCGCGGCCCGCACGCAGCGCTAGCGATGCCATCAGCGCAAGCTGGCAGGTAAAGGCCTTGGTCGAGGCGACGGAAATTTCAGGCCCGGCGAGGATCGGGAAAACCGCATCCGATTCCCGCGCAATCGTCGAGCCGGTAACATTCACCAGCGCGCCGGTCTTCACGCCATTGGCCTTGCAATAGCGCAGCGAGGCGAGCGTGTCGGCGGTCTCGCCGGACTGCGAGATGAACAGCGCAAGCTGGTCTTTCGACAGCGGCATTTCGCGATAGCGGAATTCGGAGGCCACATCGATTTCGACCGGAAGCCGGGCAAAACGCTCGATCCAGTATTTGCCGATCAGGCCTGAAAGATAGGCGGTGCCGCAGGCTGCAATCGCAAGCCGCGAGACATTGGAAAAGTCGATGCCATCGCTATCCGTCAGGATGCGCTGATGGGCGAAATCGCAATAATGACCGAGTGTATGGGAAATCACTTCCGGCTGATCGAAGATTTCCTTTTCCATGAAGTGGCGGTGATTGCCCTTGTCGATCAGCATGGAGGACAATTGCAGCGGCTGGCGCTTTCGCGAAACGGGCGCACCGGAAAAATCGCAGAATTCGACGCCGTCGCGGTCAACGATGGCCATATCACCGTCCTCGAGGTAGGAAATCCCCTCGGCAAACGGTGCCAGTGCAATCGCATCCGAACCGACATACATTTCCGAAGCGCCATAGCCGACGGCAAGCGGCGGGCCGAAACGCGCGACATAGAGCGTTTCCGGCCGGTCCTGAAACAGGATCACCAGCGCAAACGCGCCGGTTACCTTTTTCAGCATCGCCAGAACGGCATCGCGCGGCGCCATGCCTTCACCGCGATACCGCTCCAGCAGCCTGGCCACGATTTCGGTATCGGTATCGGTTTCGAAAGCCGTGCCGCTGGCGGACAGTTCGGCGCGCAATTCGGCGAAATTCTCGATGATGCCGTTGTGGACCACAGCCACATTGCCGGCAATATGGGGGTGGGCATTGGTCTCATTGGGCACGCCATGGGTGGCCCAGCGGGTGTGGGCAATGCCGGTGATGCCGTCGACCGGGTCCTCGGCAAGGCGGGTGCGCAGGTTTTCCAGTTTGCCCGGCGCCCGGCGGCGGGTAAGCGCGCCGTCGCTTTCAATCACGGCAATGCCTGCGGAATCATAGCCGCGATATTCAAGCCGTTTCAGCGCGTCCACGAGGCGTTCAGCAACCGGTTCACAGCCGACAATTCCGACAATTCCGCACATTCCGATAAAATCTCCGCTGAATTTCTATTTCTGCGACTGCTTTGCAGCCTTGATGGCAAGCGAACGGGCGCGGATACGTTCGGCGCGCCCTTCCCGGTTTTCCTGTCGTCCGCGCCCGATGGCCAGCGCATTGTCCGGCACATCGGCGGTGATCACGCTGCCCGATCCGACATAGGCGCCGTCGCCGATGGCAACAGGTGCGACCAGCGCCGAATTCGAGCCGATGAAGGCATTTGCGCCAATCGTGGTCTTGAACTTGTTGATGCCGTCGTAATTGCAGGTAATCGTGCCCGCGCCGATATTGGCCTTCGCCCCGATACTGGCATCGCCGATATAGCTGAGGTGATTGACCTTGGCGCCTGCGCCGATATCGCCGTTCTTCACCTCGCAGAAATTGCCGACCTTGGCATCGTCATGCAGCACCGCACCGGGCCTGAGCCGCGCAAACGGGCCGACCTGGCTGCCGGAGGCAACTGTTGCCCCCTCGATATGGCTGAAGGCATGGATGGTGACATGCGCGGCAATCGACACGCCGGGGCCGAAGCGGACATTGGGCTCGATCACCGTATCGGGGCCAATCTGGGTATCGTGGGAGAAAAATACCGTTTCCGGCGCAATCATGGTTACGCCGGAGAGCATCAGTTCGCGGCGGCGTCGGTTCTGCCAGATCCGTTCGAGATCGGCCAGTTCCGCGCGGTTGTTGCAGCCGAGCACTTCTTCCGCATCAGCCATCACCACGCTGGCCCGGCCGCCCTTCGCAAGCGCCACTTCGACGACATCGGTCAGATAGAATTCGCCCTTGGCATTGTCATTGCCGATCGCGTCCAGAAATTCCAGAGCACGGCGGCCGTTGATCGCCATCAGCCCGCTGTTGCAAAGCGTCACTGCGCGTTCCGCATCGCTTGCGTCCTTTTCCTCGCGAATGGCCGTCAACGCGCCGTCGCGCACCAAAAACCGGCCATAACCGGCGGGATCGTCCGCCTCGAAACCGATGACGACCACATCGCTGCCATCGGCAAGTGCCGCCCGTGCCCGGTTCAGGGTTTCAGCAGTCACCAGCGGCGTGTCGCCATAGGTCACGATCAGATCATCGAAGCCTGCGGCAATGGCTTCGCGCGCAGCGAGCACCGCATGGGCCGTGCCGAGCCGTTCCGTCTGCTCAAATGTCCTGATGGTTCGCCCGGCTGCAGCACAGGCTGCCGCGACCTTTTCCCCGTCGCGGCCGACAACCAGAACGGTTTCATCGACACCGGAACGGCCAACCGTATCAGCCACATGGGCTGCAATCGCGCGGCCTGCCACTTCATGCAGCATCTTGGTTTTGTCGGATTTCATCCTTGTTCCGTCGCCGGCGGCAAGAACGATGGCCAGAGCGCTGCGTGACATGAAACCTCCATTTGCGAACCGGTTACCGCTTTTAGCTGAATCGTGCCCGAGAGGTATTCAAAAATTATGAATGAAGTTTATCTGTTTTCCGCGTTGTGTGCAGTGCAACAAAAAAGGCGCCCTTGCGGACGCCTTCCCTGCATGAGTTTCGGCTGAAATCACTCCGACTTCGGAATGGAGCCGTCAACGCCTTCAACCAGAACATTGAGGCCGAGCAGCGTGCCGTCATCGGCTTCCTCGCCTTCGGCAAGCCAGGGCGTGCCGTCCTGCAGCGTGACCGGGCCGGTGAACGGCTTCAGCTCGCCGGAGATGATCTTGGCTTCGGTTTCCTCTGCCAGCGCCTTCACGTCATCGGGCATGTTGGTGTAGGGCGCCATCGTCAGGATACCGTCCTTCAGGCCGTCCCAGCTCTGTTCCGATTCCCATGTGCCGTCCTGAACCGCCTTGACGCGCTTGATGTAGTAGGGCGCCCAGGTATCGAGGATCGATGTCAGCTGGGTTTCGGGGCCGGCCTCGATCATGTCGGAAGCCTGGCCGAAGGCCTTGATGCCGCGCTCGGCGGCAATCTGCATCGGGGCGGTGGTGTCGGTGTGCTGCGCCAGAACATCGACGCCCTGATCGATCAGCGCCTTGGCGGCATCAGCCTCACGACCCGGGTCGAACCAGGTATTGGCCCAGACGACCTTGGTCACGAAGTCCGGGTTCACCGACTGCGCGCCCAGTTCAAAGGCATCGATGCCCATGACAACTTCGGGAATCGGGAACGAGCCGATATAGCCGCCGATGCCGCTTTCGGAGATCGAGCCAGCGATGACGCCGGAGATGTAACGGCCTTCATAGAAGCGCGAATTATAGGTCGCGACATTGTCGGCGGTCTTGTAGCCGGTGGCGTGTTCGAACTTCACATCCGGATATTTGGCGGCAACCTTCAGCGTCGGCTCCATGAAGCCGAAGGAGGTGGTGAACACGATGGTGCAGCCGGAACGGGCCATGCGCTCGATGGCGCGTTCGGCATCCGGGCCTTCCGGGACGTTTTCGATATAGGCGGTTTCGATCTCCAGCGTGTTTTCAAGCTGCTGGCGGGCGATGTCGTGCGCCTGTGTCCAGCCGCCATCGGTTGCGGAGCCAACATAGACGAAGCAGGCCTTGACGTCTTCCTGGGCGGCAGCGCCTGTGGCGGCAAAGCCGGCGATGACGGCCGCGGAGGCGGCCAGAGCGAATTTCAGGGATTTCATCGTTCACCTCTTTCGGTTTGATCTCAAATGACAAGTTTACCGTGACTAGCGGTCCGGCACAAAGGGTTTGCCCAGTGCGGCCGGGGTGTTGATCAGCGTCATCCTGCGGTTTTGCGAGATGATGACGAGGACCAGAATGGTTACGACATAGGGCAGCGCCGAAAGGAACTGCGAGGGAATGGCAATGCCGAAGGCCTGGGCATGCAGCTGGCCGATGGTAACCGCGCCGAACAGATAGCCGCCGAGCAGAACGCCCCAGGGCCGCCACGAGGCAAAGACCACCAGCGCCAACGCAATCCAGCCCCTGCCCGCCGCCATGTTTTCCGTCCATTGCGGGGTGTAGACCAGCGACAGTTGCGCACCCGCAAGCCCGGCACAGGCGCCACCGAACATGACGGCGAGATAGCGAATGCCAATCACGTTGATGCCGAGCGCATGGGCGGATGAATGATTGTCGCCGACAGCGCGCAGGACGAGGCCCTTGCGGGTCTTGAACAGGAACCACGCGGTTCCGGCGACGATCGCGATTGAGAGGTAGAAAAACAGGTCCTGATTGAACAGCAACGGTCCGATGACCGGAATGTCCGAGAGGACCGGAAAATCGATTGCCGGCATGCGCACGCCCGCGCGCCCCACCAGCCCTTCGCCGATCATCGCGGAGAGCCCCTGACCCAGAATGGTCAGCGCCAGACCGGTGGCAACCTGGTTGGCAACCAGCGTCAGGGTCAAAAAACCGAACAGTAGCGAGAACACCGCGCCGGTGGCAAGGCCCGCCAGCATGCCGAGATAAGGCGACCCGGTGGCATGTGCGGTGGCAAAGGCGCCGACAGCACCCATCACCATCATGCCCTCGACACCGAGGTTCAGCACGCCTGCCCGTTCACAGACAAGCTCGCCGATGGCTGCCAGAACCAGCGGTGTCGATGCGGTGATGACGGTCAGGAGAATGGCTTCGATGATCATGACGCTTTCCCCTCGGAGGCCGCCTTGCCCGAAAAGATCACCCGAACCTTGTAGAGGATCAGCGTGTCGCAGGAGAGGACGAAAAACAGCAGCATGCCCTGAAACACGCGGGTCATCTTGTCGGAAACGCCGAGCGTGAACTGCACGCCCTCGCCGCCGATATAGGTCAGCGCCAGCACAAGACCGGAAATGATCGTGCCCAGCGGATTAAGCCGCCCGAGAAAGGCGACGATGATGGCGGTGAAGCCATAGCCCGGCGAGATTTGTGGCTGCAGATAACCCAGCGCCCCGGAAATCTCGCTGATGCCCGCAAGGCCGGCCAGACCGCCCGACAGCAGAAAACAGAACCAGATCATCTTGCGCGAGGAAAAGCCCGCAAACCGCCCTGCCCGCTGCGACTGGCCGATGACGTTGACCTCAAACCCCTTCAGGGTGAAGCGCATCATGAACCAGACCGCGAATGCCGCCAGGATCGCGAGCGCGAAGCCGTAATGCGCGCGGCCGGAAGACACCATTTCGGGCAGCATGGCCGCATCGACGAATTCGCGCGTCTGCGGAAAGTTGAAGCCTTCGGGATTGCGCCAGGCCCCGCGCACCAGCCAGTCGAGAAACAATTGCGCGACATAGACCAGCATCAGCGAGGTCAGGATTTCATTGGTGTTGAAATAGCTTTTCAAAAGCGCGGGAATGCCGGCGTAAAGCGCGCCGCCGACAGTGCCCATCACCAGCATGATCGGCAAAAGCAGCGGCGAGGACCAATCGTAGAAATAGACCGGTACGATGGAGCCGACCATGGCGCCGACGGTAAACTGGCCTTCCGCGCCGATATTCCAGATGTTCGAGCGGTAACAGACCGTCAGCCCGACCGCGATCATGATCAAGGGTGCTGCCTTGATCATCAGTTCATGCAGGGACCAGATATCGAACAATGGCTCGATGAAAAAGCGATAGAGCGCCTCGACCGGGTCCTTGCCCAGAAGCGCAAACATGATCGCCCCGAAAAACACTGTCAGCGCAAACGCGATCAGCGGCGACAGCAACGAAAACAGCGGCGAAGCGTTGGCGCGCCGTTCAAGTTCAATGCGCATCAGCCGTCTCCACATCCTTGTCCGCATCCTCGCCATGGATGCCGCCCATCAACAGCCCGATCCGCTCGCGCGTCATTGTTTCCGCCGGATGACTGTCGGACAACTGCCCCTCGGAAATCACCGCGATCCGCGTGGCGATTTCAAAGATCTCGTCGAGATCCTGCGAGATCACCAGCACGGCCGAGCCCGATCTGGCAAGATCGACCAGCGCCTGGCGGATATGGGCGGCAGCGCCGGCATCCACGCCCCAGGTCGGCTGGTTGACAATGATGACCTTGGGCTTGCGGTCCAGTTCGCGCCCGACGATGAATTTCTGCAGATTGCCACCCGACAGCGCGCCTGCCGCCGGGTTTTCACCGCTCTTGCGAACATCCATGAAGCCGGCGATCTCACCGGTGCGCGCCCGGGCGACGGCGCGACGGATGACCCTGAGCGGCCCACCGGCCAGAAAAATATCCGATTCGGCCTGATTGCGCGCGAGGATGAGGTTTTCCGACAGCGTCATCCCCGTGACCGCGGCATGACCGTGGCGCTCCTCGGGAACGAAACCCGCGCCAAGCTTGCGTCGTGCATTGATGCCCTTGGCGCCGACGGGCTGGCCGTCGATCTGGATGGAGATATTGTCATCGACCGGATATTCGCCGGAGAGCGCATCGAAAAGCTCCGACTGGCCGTTGCCGGCAACACCGGCGATCGCCAGGATTTCGCCGGCTTTGACTTCGAGGTAGATGTTCTTCAGCGCGGTGGAAAACGGCGTGCGCGCCGGCGCGGTCAGACCCTTGGCCTCAAGCAGAACCTTGCCGGCCTTCATCGCTTCCGGACGGGAGATTTCCGAAACTTCGCCGCCGACCATCATCCGCGCCAGCGAAGAGGCCGTCTCGTTGCGCGGGTTGCAATTGCCCGTCACCTTGCCGTGGCGCAGCACCGTGGCCTTGTCACAGATGCGCTGCACTTCTTCCAGCCGATGAGAGATATAGAGCACCGAACGCCCTTCGGCCTTCAGCTTGGCCAGCGTTTCAAACAGCCGGTCCGCCTCCTGCGGGGTCAGCACCGATGTCGGTTCGTCGAGAATGATCAGGCTCGGGTTCTGCAAAAGCGCGCGCACGATCTCGATCCGCTGACGCTCGCCGACCGAAAGGTCGGCCACATGGGCGCGCGGATCCAGCGGCAGGCCGTATTCGACCGAAAGCCTGCGTGATTCTTCCGCGATCTTCGCAAGCGAAATGCCGGGATCGAGCGACAGGGCGATATTCTCGGCCACCGTCAGCGCCTCGAACAGCGAGAAGTGCTGAAACACCATGCCAATGCCGATCTTGCGGGCAGCGGCGGGTGCTTCAATGCGCTGCGGCTTTCCCTCCCAGAGAATTTCGCCGGCGGAAGGCTCCAGCACCCCGAACAGCATTTTCACAAGTGTGGATTTGCCGGCGCCGTTTTCGCCGAGCAGAGCGTGAATTTCACCCTTATCGATATCGAGATCGATGCCATCGCAGGCAGCGAAGGTACCAAAATATTTTGTCAGCCCCTGAACGGACAGCAGTGATCCGCCCACATCATTATCATTTTGGTTCAAACTGCCCTCCGGTATCCACCCGAAAACGCGAAACCCGGTGATACCGAGTCTTTCGGCACCACATCCGGAAATTGACTAAAAAATAGAACATCCCCTATATTGCGCACAAATGAAGCACGAACCCTCATTGAAACGCAATGACTTTTGCCTGTTTCCCAACGACTTTATTCGCTTGCCGTGCTGGCGCTTGTCAAAATTCTGCCCGGGTTTCGGCCGCCCGCGAGCCGAGTTTGGGCAGGAATTGCAGCACCATGCCGATAAGGTAGAGATAGACGCCGCTCGCCACGAACAGCACCTCGATGAAGAGCGGCGCATCGAAACGGGCGAGAAGCGCGATGAAGCCGGTGACGCACCAGACCGCAAAAACGCCGAGATTGAGCGGCCGCAGCCGCTTGACCCGGACGGGATGCAGGAAATTGACCGGCGCGAAGGTCAGGGCCACTGACAGCACCACAATCGCCATGGCAAGCAGCGACGACGGCTGGATGACGAAGAAGGAGAACACCACCATGTTCCAGACCACGGGAAAGCCGGAGAAGAAGTTCTCATCCGTCTTCATGCCGCTGTCGGCATAATAGATCGCGCTGGAGACGACGATCAGCGCGGCGGCAACGAAGGACAACGGCTCCCCGATCATATGGGACTGGTAGAGCGCAAAGGCCGGCAGCAGAACATAGGTCACGTAATCGATGATGTTGTCGAGCATCACACCCGACCAGCTTGGCAGCACTTCGCTGACCTTCAGCCGCCGCGCGATCGGCCCGTCAATGCCGTCGACCAGCAGAGCGGCGCCGAGCCACCAGAACATGGCCACGAATCGCCCCTCGGCAGCGGCAACCACGCCAAGGAAAGCAAGGAACGAGCCCGATGCCGTCAGAATGTGGACGGAGAACGCCCGGATTTCGGCATAAGGTACTTTACGCTGGCTGAACAAACCCATTCACTTCCCGTAAAACTGTGTCGGCGGTTATTGCCCGGTTTTCTCTACCCCTACAATGCACCAGAAGCGCGTCCGCGTACAAAAAAAACATGATTTTCCAGAATTTTTCACGGCAAAATGCGCCTGGTCGCATTATATCGGTAACGAACAAATCGCAGGAAGACGAGGTTTCAGGCATGTCGGATTTTGAAATTGCCGTGATCGGCGGCGGTCCCGCCGGAATGATTTCCGCGCTGGCGCTTGCCCGTGCCGGCCGCAGGGTCGCGCTGGTGGCGCCGTCCCCCAGCGGCGGCGATCATCGCACAACGGCGCTGATGGACCATTCCATCGCACTGCTTGCCCGGCTTGGCCTGTGGCAGTCCGTGCGGCCGGAAGCCGCGCCGCTGAAGACCATGCGCATCATTGACGGCACGGGACGGCTGGTGCGCGCGCCGACGGTCAGTTTCCGCTCTGCCGAAATCGATCTCGAAGCCTTCGGCTACAACATTCCCAACACCGTTCTTGTCGGCAAGTTGAACGAAGCGATTGCGAGTGAGCCGAACATTACCCGTTTCGAGACCATTGCCGACGATTTTACCGTCGACAAGAATGGCGTTGCGGTGACGCTTGCCGGCGGCGAGACGTTTTCCGCCGAACTTATCGTCGGCTCCGACGGCCGGCGTTCGAAAGTGCGTGAAAATGCCGGGATCGGCGTGCGCCAATGGTCCTACAAGCAATCGGCTGTCGTGTTGAATTTCAGCCACGCACTTACCCATGACGATATCTCGACGGAATTTCACACCCGTGGCGGTCCGTTCACGCAGGTGCCGCTGCCGGCAAAGAACCGCTCCAGCCTGGTCTGGGTTATGGATACGCCGGCTGCCGAAGACATGGCGGCGCGGCCGGAAGGCGAGATCGCGGCGGCGATCGAGGAACGGATGCAGTCGCTTCTGGGCGCAGTCACCATTGAGGGACCGGTGCAGAAATGGCCGCTTTCCTCCATGGTTGCGAACCGTTTCGGCAAGGGTCGTACGGTTCTTGTCGGCGAGGCGGCCCACGCCTTTCCGCCGATTGGCGCACAGGGGCTTAACCTTTCGCTGCGCGACATCATGCGCCTTGCCCGCATGCTGGACGGCATCGACGGCGCGAAGATTTCCGCCAGAACCGGCGAACGCTATGATTTTCTGCGCAAGTCCGATGTCTGGAGCAGAACGGCCAGCGTCGATCTTCTGAACCGCTCTCTGCTTGCCGATTTCATTCCCGCGCAGCTTGCCCGCTCCGCCGGCCTCTACATGCTGTCGGCCGTGCCGCCGCTGCGCCAGTTTGCCATGCGCGAAGGCGTTCAGCCCCTCAGGGGGATCAAGGAGCTGTTCGCCGGCTGAAGCCTGTTTTAGCCCTTGCCTATAGCGGCAGGGCGGTAGCGTCGATCAGAAGCAGAAGACCGGCCAGCGTTACCGCCGAACAGATTGTGGTGATCAGAATCGTCGCGGAGGCCCGCTCGTACCAGATGCCGTATTGCTGGGCGATCACGAAGACATTGGTGGCCGTCGGCAAGGCTGCAAGAAGCACGGCGGCTTCCACCCAGACCGGATCGAAGCCGCCATGCAGCATCATGAAGGCATAGACCAGCACCGGATGTAAGATAAGCTTGGCAGGAACGATGTAGCCGATCTCTACCGGCACGCGCTTTACCGGGCGCAGAGCAAGCGTCACCCCCATGGCAAAAAGCGCGCATGGCGCGGCAGCCTGTGCCAGATAGTCCACCAGCCGGTTGAACGCATCGGGCGGCTGAACACCGCTCGCGGCAACGGCAAACCCCAGAGCGGTTGCAATGATGAAGGGGTGCAGCAGCGCCTTTGTCAGCACCTGGCGGGCAAGTGATGCCTTGCGCACCGCCCCGCCATCCGCCACCGCCATTATCGACGGTGCGACGATGAAATGCAGCGCATTTTCAAAGCAAACGATCAAGGCGACGGGAACGGCTGCCGCCTCGCCAAGCGCCAGAATGGCAAGACCCGGCCCCATATAGCCGATATTGCCGTAAGCGCCCGCAAAGGCCTGGATCGTGCTCTCGCGCACGCCGTTGCGTTTCCAGAAATAGCCGGCGGCAAACAGCAGCGAAAACACGGCATAGGTCGCCAGCAGATCGACAGAGATGAAATCAAGCCGGGTCAGCTGGTCGAAAGGCGTGTTCGAAACCAGCTTGAAGAACAAGGCCGGCAATGCGGCATAGACGATGAATACATTGAGCCAGACAAGACCGGATTCCGGCTGCCGGATGAGCCTGGCGGCGATGAAGCCGACGGCAATCAACCCGAAGAACGGAAAGAGAAGCCCTAGAATATCTGACATGGCGCAAAACCCGGGGTTCGCAGGCCCTAGCCGATCTGCGACAGAACGGGGAAGGTCTGCTGGAACCAGATCGCCATATCGGCAATGAAGCCGAAAAGAAAGGCAAGGCCGGTGAGAATCAGCAGCACGCCCATGATTTTTTCAATCGTGCCAAGATGTTTGCGGAACCGCGACAGGAAGCGCATGAAGGCGCCGGAAAAAAGCGCCGCAATCCAGAACGGCACGGCAAGGCCGAGCGAATAGATCGCCAGCAGCACCGCCCCGTTGGAAACCGTATCGCGTGTGGCTGCGACAGCGAGAATGGCCCCCAGAACCGGCCCGATGCAGGGCGTCCAGCCGAAAGCAAAGGCCAGCCCCATCACATAGGCGCCGGACATGCTCGCCGGCTTGCCGCCGCCATGAAACCGCGCCTCGCGCGACAGGAAGGGGATTTTCAGCACACCAAGAAAGTTCAGCCCCATGATGATGATGATCACGCCGCCGACCTTGGCCAGAATATCGATATATTGACGCAAAAGCTGACCGATGGACGAGGCCCCTGCCCCGAGCGCCACGAAAATCGTCGCAAAGCCGAGCGTAAAGAACAGCGCCGGCAACAACACCCGCGCCGGCCGGACGGTCGTGTCCCCCCTGAACTGATCGATCGAAATGCCCGCCATGTAGCAAAGATAAGGCGGCACCAGCGGCAAAACGCAGGGTGAGAGAAACGAAAGCGCACCGGCAAGAAGCGCCGTCAACAGGGAAATATCACCGATCGACACCTGAAATCCTCTTGTCACTCGGCCGTTGGCGAAAGCGCGTCCGGCACCAGCAGATAACCGCCTGAACGGCGGACCGTAAACTGCCGGTTCCTTAAACCACAGCGGCGTTGAATTCCAATCACCTTTCCGCGCATCGCCCCCAACATCAAATTGTCGCCTCGGAGCCGAATTTCCGGGTTGACCTTCTGCAAGACCCTTTCTATGTTCCGCCCACTTTCCGCCGGCCCTTCAACAGGCGCCGGCCTCGGGAGCGCGTAGCTCAGCTGGTAGAGCAACTGACTTTTAATCAGTAGGTCCAGGGTTCGAACCCCTGCGCGCTCACCATTGTTTGCCGAGAATTTTTCTCCTTTCGAAATTGAAACAACACTTTCTAACGCACCCCTTTGCACCCGCCTTCATGCCTCCATTGACCGCAATCGAGGCCGCTCTGCTATTTCCAGCTTGCGGAACACAGATAGAACAGATATAAACGTTCTGTATTTGTTTCGAAGGCAAGGGGCTGCAAATGCTGACTCGTAAACAACAGGAACTGCTGTATTTCATCCATGAACGGATGAAGGAGACAGGCATTCCCCCGTCTTTCGATGAAATGAAGGAAGCCCTGGATCTGGCGTCCAAATCGGGCATTCACCGGTTGATCACGGCGCTGGAGGAACGGGGTTTCATTCGCCGGCTTCCCAACAGGGCGCGCGCGCTTGAAATTCTGCGCATGCCGGAAAGCCTTGGTTCTCAGCCGCCACGCCGCGGCTTTTCACCGAGCGTGATTGAAGGCAGCCTCGGCAAGACGCCTGCCGAAAGCAAGACACCGGCTGCCGGAAATGACAGCGGCTCGACCGATATCCCCGTCATGGGGCGGATTGCAGCCGGCGTTCCGATCTCGGCCATACAGGAAAACACCCACGCAATTGCCGTTCCGGCCGAAATGCTGGGAACCGGCGAACATTATGCGCTGGAAGTTAAGGGCGATTCGATGATCGAAGCCGGGATATTCGACGGTGACACGGTGGTCATCCGCAATATCAACACAGCCGCCCCGGGCGATATTGTCGTGGCGCTGGTGAATGACGAGGAAGCAACGCTGAAACGTTTCCGCCGCAAGGGCGCATCGATTGCACTGGAAGCCGCCAACCCGGCCTATGAAACCCGGATATTCGCGGCCGATCAGGTCAAGGTTCAGGGCAAGCTTGTCGGCCTGATCCGCCGCTACCACTGAAGAAATCGAGGGTTTTCGGCAGGCTGACAGGATCAGCATACGAATCGGAACGCCAACTATAGAGGCGGTGTTGGTTCCACTGACGCTTTACTGCCGTGATGGCAGGCGTGACGGAAACGTGGGTTCTCACACAGGAACCGGTCGGGTTAGGCTCTGAGGACGTGGTGTTTCCGTTTCTTGATTTTGAACCATCGGTATCTTGGACGGTAAACTGCAAGGTGCCGTTTTGGCGGCGCAGTGCTGGTGTGATGAGAAAACCAGGCGAACGGCATGTCTGAAAACCGGGCCGGTAGACGCTGATGATGATGTCGGCGTGATCGCAGGCAGGGCCTACGAGCGCGGGCCGGAATATCTGTGCTACGGTCAGACCGCTTCCGGGAAGCGATGCCACACACCATTCGCCCTTTTCACAAATGAATACACCGGATTGCGTCCGCGCGGCCTTTATATCCTCGGCAAGGGCGGTGCTTGCATTGGTGATTTGTCCAGCATCCAGGCGGTCGAACCGGTCCGTGTCTTTCAGTATCGCAGCGTTGTTTTCGGTTTCGCTCGGCGGTCGTGTGGCGTTGATGGCAAGTGCGCTCTGCCACTGATCGAAGATGAAGGAAGGCGGACGGCGCTTGCTGAGCGCGGCCGTATCACCGGTGACAATCGCAACCAGCGCGCCGTCTTCGGAGACAAGCAGAAGCGGCGACCGGTCGCCTTGAGAAAAGGCGGGCAAGGCAAAGGCAATTGCCATCGGCACCAGTCCGACAAGCCTGAGGCGGGTGCGCAGCAGAACCAGCAGCATGAACCCGACAAGGAAAAGCAGCAGAAATCCGCGGGGCATCGCACCGGTATCGAGCGCGCCGCCAAGACCATTGACCCATTCCGCAATGGCAATCACCCGGTCGAGCCCCCAGCCCATGGCCAAAAGAAAGGGGCCGTGCAGATTGAGCGGCATGGCCAGCATGGCCAGCAGCCCGGAGGGCATCACCAGAAAGGTGACAATCGGCATGGCGAGCAGATTGCCAAGCAGACCGTAGCCGGCAATCCGCTGAAAATGCGCCATGGCAATCGGCGCTGTCGAAAGCCCGCCGATAAGTGCGGTCAACAGAATACCGAAAGCCCCCAGCATGACGATGCGGACCACTGTGCCGACCGGCATCGACGCCGGGCGAGCATATTCGCGACGCTGCCAGAAGCTGTAGCCCGCAATAAGCGCCAGTGTTGCGGCAAACGACATCTGCATGCCGGGGCCGACTGCTTCCGACGGCGAAACGACGAGGATGACGAGCCCCGCAAGAGCGACATTGCGCATGCTGATGGCCGGACGGTCGGCGACGGCGGCAAGCAGCATGATCGCCAGCATGATGAAAGCGCGCTGCGCCGAGACCTGCATGCCCGAAATCGCAAGATAGAACCCGGCAGCCCCGATCGCGGCCACAGCAGCGAGCTTCTTGGTGGCAATCGCTTCTGCCGCCTTTGGAGAAAACGACAGGAAAAGACGCAGGCTTGAAAAGAAGATACCGGCGGCGAGCGCCATGTGCAGCCCCGAAATGGCAATGACATGGGCAAGGCCGGCATTGCGCAACGCGTCCAGCGTGTCATCATTCATGGCGCGACGCTGCCCGGTGATGATCGCATTCGCGAAAGCCCCCGATTCGTCTGGCAGGACAGCGCGAATGCGCCCGGCAATCGTGTCGCGCAGGCTTTCGACCCTGTGGCGCATGAACAGGCCGATGGACTGAAGGTGGCTTTTTCCAGGCGCGTGAAGATCACCGGCAAGCGCTTCCGGCGCGCCATAGAAGAACCCCACCGCGCCGATCCCGTCGAAATAGGAAAGAAATCCGAAATCGACGAGGCCCGGCAGCGCCGGTCCGGAGGGCGGTGAAAGCCGGGCAAGGCCGGTGAAAGCACCGCCGATATCGACCGGCGGCGATTTGCCGCGGGCAACAAGGGTGACACGCTCAGGTGGACGGTGGATCACCGGATCGTCGGTGGCGATGACGCGCACCACATAACGCCAGCCATTTTCGGTCGGCTCTCGCGCGTCCACCACGCCGGTAACGTGGGTTGTCACCGGTGAGTCGAGCATCACCGTGGCAAGCCGGCCCGTCTCAAGCTGCGCCAGAAATGCGCCGCTGAGAAAGAGCGCAACCAGACCGGCGCCCAGCCGTTTCACCGGACCGGCATTGCGCAACGAAACGGCGGCAACAAGGGCGACCGCCCAATAGAGCCACAGCCCCCACGAAAACGGCGCTGCGGGCCGAAAAAACCACCACGCGGCCCCCAGAGCCATCACAAACGGCGCAAACAGAAAGCTGCGTCCATAGGCAAGTTCTTCGGAAAAAAGCGTGCCGACGTCCCTGCCCTCCGGCTGCCCCGCAGAAGTTGGCGGATTCCAGACCGTATCGCTGCCGGAAGCGGCTTTCGTTCGCCATCTGCGCAAGCGGCCACGAACGGCGCCGCCCCCGTGCCGCTTTGGACGTTCCGTAACCTGTTTCTCGCCCTCTCCCATCAAAACCGCCCCGCCACAACCTAAGGTATCGTGTGGTTACCTGGAGCAAAAAGCAACGTTGCAGAACGCAGCTTGCGGAAAAATTTCCTTTTCAGAAGCTCAAAAAACTTGCTAAACGCAAATTATAAATCATCACCCGCACCGCAACATGAACCATTCAGCGGCTTGGCAGCGGCGCATCGATCCTATACCTAGTTGGTACCTTTGATCGTGTTTATCACGCGTCCCGCGCTGGAAGATTTGGAGGATAGCATGACGGAAACTGGCAAACTCACCTTGGACGGACAGGAACTGGAACTGAACGTCGAAGCAGGCACCTTCGGTCCAAAAGTGCTCGACATCAACAGCCTGTACAAACAGTCAGGCATGTTCACATACGATCCCGGCTTCACCTCGACGGCATCGTGCAAATCGGCAATTACCTACATCGATGGCGACAACGGTATTCTGCTGCACCGCGGTTATCCGATCGACCAGCTGGCCGAAAATGCCGACTTCCTCGAAATCTGCTACCTGCTGCTGTTCGGTGAACTGCCGACGGCAACGCAGAAGAAGGATTTCGACTTCCGCGTCACCCATCACACGATGATTCACGAGCAGATGACACGGCTTTTCACCGGTTTCCGCCGTGATGCTCACCCGATGGCCATCATCTGTGGCGCTGTCGGCGCCATGTCGGCCTTCTACCACGACTCGATCGACATCTCCGATCCCTACAAGCGCGAGATCGCCAGCGTCCGCATGATCGCCAAGATCCCGACGATCGCGGCAATGGCTTATAAGTACCATGTCGGCGAACCCTTCGTGTATCCGCGCAACGATCTCGGTTATGCGGCCAATTTCCTGCATATGTGCTTTGCCACGCCGTGCGAGGAATACAAGGTCAACCCGATCCTGTCGCGCGCGCTCGACCGCATCTTCATCCTGCATGCAGACCACGAGCAGAACGCCTCGACTTCGACGGTGCGTCTTGCCGGTTCTTCGGGCGCCAATCCGTTCGCCTGCATTGCCGCCGGCATTGCCTGCCTGTGGGGCCCGGCGCATGGCGGCGCCAACGAGGCCGCGCTCAACATGCTGCAGGAAATCGGTTCGGTTGACCGGATTCCGGAATACATCGCCCGTGCGAAGGACCGTGATGATCCCTTCCGCCTGATGGGCTTTGGCCACCGCGTCTACAAGAACTACGATCCGCGCGCCAAGATCATGCAGAAGACCTGCCACGAGGTTCTTGGCGAGCTCGGCATCAAGGACGATCCGCTTCTCGATGTCGCCATGGAACTGGAAAGAATTGCGCTGACGGACGAATACTTCATCGAGAAGAAGCTTTATCCGAACATCGACTTCTATTCCGGTATCACGCTGAAGGCGCTGGGCTTCCCCACCACCATGTTCACGGTGCTGTTCGCGCTCGCCCGTACGGTCGGCTGGATCGCCCAGTGGAACGAGATGATCGAAGATCCGGAACAGCGCATCGGTCGCCCGCGTCAGCTTTACACAGGCGCTGCCGAACGCGACTTCGTCGCCGTTGCCGACCGCTGATCGGTCAATACACAGTTCGAAACGTTGAAAAGACAGGCCGGTCGTCAGACCGGCCTGTCTCGATTTGTAGACAAAGCAGCCCCTCACTCTGGGGTCATCCTCGGGCTCGCCCCGAGGATCCAGGGCCAAACGATATACGCTCACTTTAAACCCTTTTTTATCAAAGGGTTGAGTTGAATGGATGCTCGGATCACGTCCGAGCATGAAACCTGTGGGAACGGCTGGTGGAGGCAACAACCCTACGTCTTCGGGTTTGTCAGCAGTCTGAGACAGGCCGGTCCTTAGACCGGCCAATTTTTTTATTTGCAGGCCATTATTGTCCCGATAGCTCGCCCCGAGCATGGCGCAGGTGGAGAAATACCGGCGATATAAAAAGGCCGCAGTGCATTTTGCACCGCGGCCTCTCCAGGACATCTCCCCGGGCAGCATTCCTGCCGCCCGGACTTGTTATGCGTTACTGCGTCATCGGAACCTTGAAAAACAGCGTTTCGCCGGAGCTGTCGTCCACGCCGTCATTGTCGGTCACGGCATAGGCCGTGCCATCGGCGGCGATGGTGAAGCCTTCGATCTTGTCGACAACATAGCCATTGGTGGCCGACTTCATCAGCGGCAGCAGATCGGTGACTTCTTCCTTCTGCACAACCGGCAGCTCCGCGCCGATCGGCGCCGGCTTCATGTCCGAAAGCGCAACCTTGTAGAGCTTCTTGACCTTTGCGGCTTCGCCGATCTGGTTGTCGCGCTCGATGATGTAGGCATTGTCGCCATTGACGGAAATTTCGGAAAGGCCGATCCAGCCCTTCTCCGGGGTTTCCAGCGGATAGGAGACTGCGCCCCACTCACCGGTCGCCGGCGTGTAGGCCAGAAGCTTGACGAAGCCCTTCTCGTCGTCGCCCCATTCGCGCTGGACAGCCATCCACAGCGTCAGATCATCGCCCTCGCCCACCGTGGTGATGCCTTCCATGCCGAAACGCGTCTGGTTGGCGAGCAGTTCATCCGGCAGGTTGATGGTTTCGGTGATTTCACCGGTCCCGTCGATGTGCAGAACCCTGTGCGGCACTTCTTTGTCGGGATGACCTTCGGAAGCCAGCCAGAAGCCGCCATTGCCGTCCACGGCAACGCCTTCGAGATCGAGCTTTTCCGCCGGCTGTCCATCGCGCGTCACGCGGATGGCGTCGGTGATCAGCGCCGGCTTTCTGGAAGCGTCGATGATGAAGACGGACGGCTGCGCCGAATAGAAGCTGTCATTGACCGCGTAGAGCCTGCTGGCGTCTTCCGGGTCGGCGGCAAGACCGGAAAGCGCACCAAACCCGATCAGCGGATCATGGTTCACATCAGAGGCGATCTGCGGATAATCGGCCTCGCCCTCTTCATAGGCATAGAGCATCACATGCGCACGCACGCCGCCATCGGGCCCGAGGTCTTCCTCATTGGCCGTCACCAGCAGGTTGCGGGCGGGAATGGCAACGCCGCTTTCCGGTGCGATACCCGAGGGCAGAAGCTGCATCAGCTCCGGAGCGTCCTGGACATCGTCATTGTAGACGCCGACAACGGAACCGCGCTCGGACATGACGAAAAGATAGTTGTTGTCGCCGAACCGGCCGGTGATCAGCCCTTCCGGCTCAACGCCCTTCTTGCCGGCACGCTTGTCCGGGAAGTGACCGATGGAGGCGACGGCACGTTCGAACGAGGCACCGGCCTCATACAGCAGCTCGCCGGTATCGGAAAAGATCGAGAAGCCACGCGAACCGCCCTTGTAGTCGCCCTCATTGGCGATCACGAAGCGATCGTTGTCGAGCCATTTTACGGTGTCGGGCTCGCGCGGAATACCGGTCAGCGAACCGGTGAAATCGAGGCGACCGTCGCGTTCGGTATCAATGCCGGCAAGATCGACCGTGCCGGCGGCAAAGTGGTTCTTCACCTCGCCGGTATTGCCGTCGACGATGACGATACCGTTGTTTTCCTGCAGCGTGACGACAATCTCGTTGTCATCGTTGATGTCGACAAATTCCGGTTCCGGATCGCTCGGCGCGGTCATCTCGTCAAAACCGGTCATGGCAACATGTTTCGTCGTTGCACAGTCGGCGCCGCCGTCGTTCAGCGCGATGATCACCAGATCGCCGGCGGGCATCTGCGGAATTTCACCGTCATTCAGGTCTTCGTCGCGCTCGTTTTCGATGGCAATGGCCACGATCGCGCCATCGGGCGATACGGCAACCGAGTCGGGCTGGCCGCCGAGATCGCATTTTGCCTCAAGCGTTTGCGATGCAATGTCGATCACGCCGAGGAAGCCGAAGGGCGCGGTGAAGCTTTCGGACGTGTTGACGCCGACATAGGCTTTCGCGCCGGAAACAGCCACCGAGGTCGGTTCGCCGTCGAGCTTGACGGTACCGGCGGCCTTCGGTGCGCGCGGGTCGGTGATATCGACGAAACCGACGGCTTCAAGCGGGCTGTCGGAATAGACCAGCATATTGCCGTCTTCGGTTGCCGTGATGATTTCCGCGGACGTGGCGCTCATGACGTCCATATCTGACGGAAGGTTTTCGGCGACGTTGAAAACGGCGATGCGGTTGAAGACCGGCTCTGCGGACGCGGGGATCGCGGCTGAAGCCAGAAGTGCGGCAGACAGCGCCGCGCCGGTAAGACGGAGTTTCATAGGTTTCCCTCCTGAGGTTGAAACACCGGAGGGTTGTGCGTCACGGCTGTGACAGGATGATTACGTCCCGATGACGCCGGTGTGACACCATCGCCGTCATCGCTCACGCCGCCGCTCGATCAGCAGGATCGACAAGGAGGCCGCCACGATCATCATACCTCCGAGCCAAAACAGCATATCGGGCGCATAGCCGAACACCAGCCAGCCGCCGAGAACATTGAGCGGCAGTTTCAGGTCGTCGAACGGCTGGACATAGGCGGCATCGGCGCTGGAATAGGCCAGCGTGAGAAAATACTGCGCCAGCACGGTCATCAGCCCCAGCGCCAGCATGATCCACACGGCATCGCCCGTGGGCACGGCGAAACCGCCACCGATCGCCACCACGGCATTGATCGGCGTCAGCAGCATCAGCAGCCAGACGGTGATCGATTCCGGCTTTTCGTGCGCCGTCAGCTTCTTGGTGATCAGCGATGTACCGCCCCACAAAAGCGCAGACAGCACCGGCAGCAGCGCCGCCCAGGTGAAACCCGACGACCATGGCTGCAGGATCAGCACAGCGCCGGTAAAGCCGACAGCCGTGGCAATCCACCGCGACGGCCCGACACGCTCGCCCAGAAAGATCCTGGCGCCGACAATGATAAAGAAGGGTGACGTCATCACCAACGCAATCGCCTGGCTGAGCGGAACGGAGGCAAGACCGATGGCCCAGGCCTGAACGCCAAGCGCGGAGAGCGCAACACGCGCGATATGCTGCCACGGATAGGCGGTGCGCATCACCGCAAGCCCGGTGCGCCAGAGATAGGGAATGGCAAACAGAAAGGCGATGCCATATTGCCAGAAGGCAATGGACGAGGCCGCAAAACCCATCTTCATGGTGAGCTGCTGGATCAGCACATTGCCGGCGGCATAAACCACACCGGCGAGCACCATCCAGAATGCACCGGTCAACGCGGGAGAACGATAGATTGCCTTGCTCATGCCTGTCTCGATCCTTCATGGCGCCCGGGGCGCATGCAATAAGGGGACGGACGACGCATGGCGCCGGCGGCAATCGGCAAAAGCCGAGACATCCGGCAACCCGCATTCTCTTTCTTCCGGACTGTAACCGTCGGCTCCGGATTTCAACCGGATCTGCTGACCCTTTCCGAGACTGACCGGAAAGGCGCTCGCGGGCTTGCGTGAAAGACGCTTACCGCCGGTGGGGTATTTCACCCCGCCCCGAGAATGTGCCGTCGGCAGAGTTCTGTCTCCGGCATGGTTTGTTGTGCAACAAGTAGTGACATCGCCGGTCCGCGGCAAGTCAATTCTGACGGGGACGTCGGTAACTGAGCGTCAACGAAACAGGCAACAAAAAACCCGGGGCCAGGGCCCCGGGTTTCGTGCCATTCATGAGAAGGCGGAACTTAGGAGTTGCAAGCTTCCTTGAGGCCCTTGCCAGCCGTGAACTTCGGAACGTTGCGGGCCGGGATATCGACCTCTGCACCCGTCGACGGGTTGCGGCCCTTGCGCGCAGCGCTGTGCGACACGGTGAAGGCACCGAAACCGGCGAGGCGAACTTCGCCGCCGTTCTTCAGTTCACCCTGTACGGCGTCGAACACGGCGTCGACTGCGGAAGCCGCATCGGTTTTGGACAGACCGGCCTTTTCGGCAACGGAAGCTACGAGTTCACTCTTGTTCATGTTTCCACCCTTTCTCAAATGGTTCGAAACGGATCAATTTTTTCCCAGGGGCCTCGGCAAGGCTTACACCGCTACCCGCTGACATCCAAAAGCCTTGCGTTTCAAGGAATTGCAATAGGCTTACGGCAATTTGTGGGGAAAAGGACGACCAAAGGACGACCTCAGGGGCCCCTTTTCCACAGGAGCCCCTGAAAAATGGCGAGAATTCGGCGTTAATGCGCCACTGTTTTGTTCGAGTCACCGTCTGATTCATCAGCGGGAATCGAGACCGGATCAGTCTCCGGATCCCACTCGATGGGCTGCGGCGCCTCGACCAGCGCATGCTGCAGCACCTCGCCCATGCGTGACACGGGAATGATTTCCAGACCGTTCTTCACGTTGTCCGGGATCTCCGGAAGGTCCTTGGCGTTCTCTTCGGGGATCAGCACCTTGGTGATGCCACCGCGAAGTGCTGCCAGAAGTTTTTCCTTCAGACCGCCGATCGGCAGAACCCGGCCGCGCAGCGTGATCTCGCCTGTCATGGCCACGTTCTTGTTCACCGGAATACCGGTCATCACCGAAACGATCGCCGTTGCCATGGCGACACCGGCAGACGGTCCGTCCTTCGGCGTTGCTCCTTCGGGAACATGGACGTGAATGTCAGTCTTGTCGAACATAGGCGGCTTGATGCCGAAATCGACCGCACGCGAGCGAACATAGGATGCCGCCGCAGAAATCGATTCCTTCATGACATCGCGCAGATTGCCGGTGACTGTCATGCGGCCCTTGCCGGGCATCATCACACCTTCGATCGTCAGAAGCTCGCCACCGACTTCCGTCCACGCCAGACCGGTCACGACACCGACCTGGTCGTCACCTTCCGCCTCGCCATGGCGGAAGCGCTGGACGCCGAGATAATCCTCAAGGTTATCCGCCGTGACATGCACCGCGGTCTTGTCGCCCTTGACGATCTCGGTCACGGCCTTGCGGGCCAGCTTCATCAGCTCACGCTCCAGGCTGCGCACGCCCGCCTCGCGGGTGTACTGCTGGATCGTGCGTTCCAGCGCGCCGTCGTCGACCGAGAATTCCTCGGGCTTGAGCGCGTGTTCACGGATTGCCTTGGGCAGCAGGTGACGCTTCGCGATTTCCAGCTTTTCCTGTTCGGTGTAGCCGGCAATGCGAATGATCTCCATACGGTCCATCAGCGGGCCGGGAATGTCGAGCGTGTTGGCCGTGGTGATGAACATCACGTTGGACAGATCATATTCGACTTCCAGATAGTGATCCATGAAGGTCGAGTTCTGTTCCGGGTCCAGCACTTCGAGCAGGGCCGAGGACGGATCGCCGCGGAAATCGGCGCCCATCTTGTCGATCTCGTCGAGCAGGAACAGCGGATTGCTCTTGCCGACCTTCTTCATCGACTGAACGATCTTGCCGGGCATGGAGCCGATATAGGTGCGCCGATGACCACGGATTTCCGATTCGTCACGGACACCGCCAAGCGCCATGCGCACATATTCACGCCCCGTCGCCTTGGCGATCGACTGCGCAAGCGAGGTCTTGCCGACGCCGGGCGGGCCGACGAGGCAGAGGATAGGCCCCTTGAGCTTCTTGGCGCGCGCCTGCACGGCAAGATACTCGACGACCCGCTCCTTGACCTTTTCGAGGCCGAAATGGTCTTCCTCGAGCACCTTCTCGGCATGCTTCAGGTCACGCTTGATCTTCGACTTCGCGTTCCACGGCAGGCCGGTGAGCCAGTCAAGATAGTTGCGCACCACGGTCGCTTCCGCCGACATCGGGCTCATGTTGCGGAGCTTCTTCATCTCCGCATCGGCCTTTTCGCGTGCTTCCTTGGTGAACTTGGTCTTCTTGATGCGGTCTTCCAGTTCGGCCATTTCGTCACGGCCGTCCTCGCCCTCGCCGAGTTCCTTCTGAATGGCCTTCATCTGCTCATTCAGATAATACTCGCGCTGGGTCTTCTCCATCTGCCGCTTGACGCGGGTGCGGATACGCTTTTCGACCTGCAGGACGGAAATCTCGCCTTCCATGAAGCCGAGCGCCTTTTCGAGGCGTTCCTTCACGCTGGTGGTCTCCAGCATTTCCTGCTTTTCCGTCAGCTTGATCGCAAGATGCGAGGCAACCGTGTCGGCAAGCTTCGAATAGTCCTCGATCTGGCCGGCAGCACCGACGACCTCGGGCGAAACCTTTTTGTTCAGCTTGACGTAGTTTTCGAATTCGGAAACCACCGAGCGGGCCAGAGCCTCGATCTCGACAGCGTCTTCTTCCGGTTCGCCCAGCACTTCGGCATCGGCTTCGTAGAAGTCGTTTTCCAGCCGGACATCGCCGATGGCGGCGCGCGACTTGCCCTCGACCAGGACCTTGACCGTACCGTCGGGCAGTTTGAGAAGCTGCAGCACATTGGCAATGGTGCCGATGCGGTAAAGCGCATCGGGTTCGGGATCGTCGTCGCCGGCGTTGACCTGGGTAACCAGCATGATCTGCCGATCGGCATTCATGACCTCTTCCAGCGCGCGGATCGACTTTTCGCGGCCGACAAAGAGGGGAACGATCATGTGGGGGAAAACCACAATGTCACGCAATGGCAACACCGGGAACGCAGCATTTTCCGCTGCAGGCGCGTTCTGCGTCATGTCTGTTTCCTTTCAGGCAGCCCGGCCGCACACCGGGCATTGACGGACTGCTGGGAGGACAGTCCGAAAGTTCGTCTCGATTGTTGCGGAACAAGTGGCGCTTTAAAAGAGCGATTTCAACCTTTGCCCGTGTTTTCGGCGGAACAACGGGTCATTACACGCGTTTTGTCGTGTTTGTCCGTAAAACGACGAAGGCAGGGACCTGCCCTGCCTTCCGTTTCACTTTGAAAACGCCGCGATCAGGCCGATGCGTTTGCCTTGTCGTCCGCGTGATTTTCATAAATGTAGAGCGGCTGCGAGGTCCCCGAAACAACTTCGTCGGAGATCACAACTTCGCGAACGCCCTTCATGGCCGGCAGTTCGAACATGGTGTCGAGCAGGATCTTCTCCATGATCGAGCGCAGTCCGCGCGCGCCGGTCTTGCGTTCGATCGCCTTGCGGGCAATCGCCATCAACGCGTCCTCATGGAAGGTCAGTTCGACATCTTCCATTTCGAACAGGCGCTGATACTGCTTCACGAGCGCGTTCTTCGGCGCGGTCAGGATCTGCACCAGCGCCGTCTCGTCGAGATCCTCGAGCGTGGCGATGACCGGCAATCGGCCGATGAACTCCGGGATCAGGCCGAACTTGACCAGATCTTCCGGCTCCAGATCGCGCAGCACATCGCCGACCTTGCGGTCGTCAGCCGCCTTGACCGAGGCGCCGAAACCGATCGACGTCCGTTCGCCGCGCGCCGAAATCACCTTGTCGAGACCGGCAAAGGCACCACCGCACAGGAACAGGATGTTGGTCGTATCGACCTGCAGGAATTCCTGCTGCGGATGCTTGCGCCCGCCCTGCGGCGGCACGGAGGCCACCGTACCTTCCATGATCTTCAGCAATGCCTGCTGCACGCCCTCGCCCGAGACGTCACGCGTGATCGACGGATTGTCGGACTTGCGGGAAATCTTGTCGACCTCGTCGATATAGACGATGCCGCGCTGGGCGCGCTCGACATTGTAATCGGCCGATTGCAGCAGCTTCAGAATGATGTTCTCGACATCTTCACCGACATAGCCAGCTTCCGTCAGCGTCGTCGCATCCGCCATCGTGAACGGCACATCGATGATCCGCGCCAGCGTCTGGGCAAGATAGGTCTTGCCGCAGCCCGTCGGGCCCACCAGCAGAATGTTCGACTTCGAAAGCTCGATGTCGGAACTCTTGGAGGCGTGCGAGAGGCGTTTGTAGTGGTTATGCACCGCAACCGACAGAATGCGTTTTGCATGGCTCTGGCCGATGACATACTCATCAAGCACACCCATGATTTCCTGCGGTGTCGGCACGCCGTCGCTGGACTTCACCATTGAGGTCTTGTTTTCCTCGCGGATGATGTCCATGCACAATTCGACGCATTCATCGCAGATGAAAACCGTCGGGCCAGCGATCAGCTTGCGGACTTCGTGCTGACTCTTGCCGCAAAAGGAACAATAGAGCGTGTTCTTGGAGTCACCGCCATTGTTACCGCCGACTTTGCTCATTATCACTTCCTTCCAGTAAGCCGTCCCTTGATCCGGATGAACGGCCACTCAACTTTTTCGCTTCTACCGTACGTCGAAAAGCTTGCAAAACATCAGGGCAACAAAACGACGTATCGGCGCTACTGGCAACGGACGCAAACGCCAAACAACGTCCCACCGGCTATCCATGAAACCGGATATCAAATCCGGTTTTCCATACTATTAACGGCTTGAGCGCCGGTTTAAACCCAAAAAACGCGATCGTGAACCCGAATTACCGTCTCAAAGTCCACAAAACAAACAACGCACCCGCCGACGAGACCGTAAAGTCAGGTCCCGCACGGAGGAAGCGCGGTTCAGATACGCATGATCGGGCGCCGAAGATCAGTTGCCGCCCTCGATTTCACTGCGCGAGGTCATGACCTTGTCGATAAGGCCCCAATCCATCGCCTCACTCGCATCCATGAAGTGGTCACGATCGAGCGTCTTTTCAACCTCTTCATAGGACTGACCGCAATGGCGGACATAGACCTCGTTGAGGCGGCGCTTCATCTTGAGAATGTCGCGGGCGTGGCGTTCGATATCCGAAGCCTGGCCCTGGAACCCGCCGGAAGGCTGATGCACCATCACGCGCGCATTCGGCGTGGCAAAACGCATGCCCTTTTCGCCGGCGGCCAGCAGAAGCGAGCCCATCGAAGCGGCCTGACCGATGCAAAGCGTCGAGACAGCCGGGCGGATAAACTGCATGGTGTCGTAAATCGCCATGCCGGCGGTCACCACGCCACCGGGCGAATTGATGTAGAGCGCGATTTCCTTCTTCGGATTTTCCGCTTCGAGGAACAGCAGCTGGGCGCAGATCAGCGACGCCAGATGATCCTCCACGGGACCGGTAAGAAAGATAATCCGCTCCTTGAGCAGGCGGGAATAGATGTCATAGGAACGTTCGCCGCGATTGGTCTGCTCGACGACCATGGGTACAAGAGCCATCGCGGTATCTACGGGATTTGTCATGTCTGTCCTTCGGCCGGCTGATCGGAACCGTTTTTCATCGAATCTTTCGTTACCCTCCTACATAGAGTGCCTCACCCGGTCACTTCAAGAGAAGTGTTTTCAAAGCGTGCATCCGGCTTTCGCCGACACTTCGCCGCCATTGACGGATTGCAGAGATTTGCCGCTGCAAAACAACGCATTCAGAACGATTAAATCGATTAACTTTAAAAATGGTCCAGGGAATGTGTGGTGAAGCTTAACCATGAGGGCTACTAACGGCATTCGATTTCATCAAGTTGGGAAGCGATCCGCCGCCTTGCATTATAACTTGACGGCCGTTTTTGTCTGGGCGGCAGACTGTATTCTGTTGTCCGTGCTGTTGCTGCCGCTGTGGCTGCGCAACAAAGACCGGAGCTTTATCCTGTTGTGGTCGGTATCGCTGTTGCTGATGGGGCTCGGACTTGCCGGTCTGATCGCCATCGGTGTTTACGGCGTCCGCTTCTTCACCCTGCCGATCGCCGCCCTGGTTGCAGCCGAAACCCTCTCCACAGCCGGACTGCTTTCCCTTTACGGCGCAAAGTGTCCGCTGCGGTTCATGCTCTGCAGTCTGGGCGTATGGCTGGCTGGGTTGCTGCTGTTTCACCTGTCGGGCTTCGGTTCGGTTGCCTGCGTTGCCAGTTATTATCTGGCCGATATCGGCATTGCCGTCTACGCGGTTCATTTTCTGCTGCGCCATGCCGATTTCGAGGAGGTCGGTTACCATCGCGCCACGCCGCTGATCCTGTCTGTCGAGGCCGTCGTCGGACTGGCGATCGCCATCCTGTTTCTGATTGACAGCCCCGCACTTCCCGACGAAGGCGTCATGATCTCCGTTGCCCTGATCTCCGGATTCCTGCTGTTTTCGGTGAAGATTTTTCACGCTGTCTGGCTTTCCATCGAGAAATTCGAATTTCACCTCAAAAAGCTTGCATTTCACGATCCCCTGACCGGCATCTTCAACCGTCGCGGTTTTTTCCACGGTATCGAGGAGCGGATCACCTATGCGCTCCCAGACGAGCTGTTTGCCTATCTGATGATCGACGTCGATCACTTCAAACGGATAAACGATCGTTTCGGACACGATGTCGGCGATCAGGCTCTTGTCGCCTTTGCGCACAATGTTCTGGCGGAGATCGGGAAAGAGGCGCTGTTCGGCCGAACCGGCGGTGAAGAGTTTGCGGTCTTCATCAAGGTCGACGACATTCAGGAGGCGATCAGCATTGCCGAGCGGATCAGGGCCCGGCAGGCGGCGACCCTATATACCGGCACAATCCGCCCGACAGCGATGACCGTGAGCATTGGCATCGCATTTCAGAAAGGCCGTTTCACCGGTTTCGAAACATTGCTGTGGCAGTCGGACCGGGCGCTCTACGAGGCCAAGAACCAGGGCCGCAACTGCGTGGTCAGCTATAGCGCCGTGCCTTCGCCCGTGTCGCCGGAAGGGGCGCTTGCCGCGCTCGGAAACGCAAGCTGACCATCCGCCCCCCCCTTGTGGATAAATTGCAGAACCGGCGGACAGTGCCTGTGCACAATCCGCCGGTTCCGCTCTTCTCTGTGTCCAGGTGATCGTCAGATCCTGGAAAAGGCCTGCTCAAGATCGGCAATAATATCAGTCACATCCTCGATACCCACCGAAAGACGCACCACATCCGGCCCGGCGCCGGCGGCAATCTGCTGCTCGGTCGTAAGCTGTGCATGGGTTGTGGATGCAGGGTGGATAACCAGTGATTTGGTATCGCCGATATTGGCCAGATGCGAGAACAGTTCGAGGCCTTCGACAAAGGTCTTGCCGGCCTCGTATCCCCCCGTCAGGCCGAAGGTGAACACGGCCCCTGCCCCTTTTGGCGCATAGCGCTGCTGCAGGTCGTGGTTTTCGTCATCCTCAAGCCCCGGATAGCTGACCCAGGCAACCTTGTCGGACTGCTTCAGCCATTTCGCGACGGCAAGCGCATTGTCGCAATGGCGCTGCATGCGCAGCGGCAATGTCTCGATCCCGGTGGAAAGCATGAAGGCGTTGAACGGCGAAATTGCCGGCCCGAGATCGCGCAGGCTCAGCACGCGCGCGCCCAGCGCAAACGCCATCGTTCCGAATGCCTCGTGAAGCACCAGCCCGTTATATTCGGCGCGTGGGGTGCTCAACATCGGATAACGGCCGGTTTTCGACCAGTCGAAGGTGCCGCCGTCGATGAGAATACCGCCCATGGAATTGCCATGACCGCCGAGAAACTTGGTGAGCGAATGAACCACGATATCGGCGCCGTGTTCGAAAGGCCGCACCAGATAGGGCGTCGCCATCGTGTTGTCGACGATCAGCGGCAGACCGTGATCATGCGCGACCCTGGCAATGGCGGCGATATCGACGAAGGTGCCGCCGGGATTTGCGAGGCTTTCGATATAAACGGCTTTGGTGTTCTCATCGATCTGTGCGGCGAAGCTCGCGATATCGCCGGAATCCGCCCAGCGCACCGACCAGCCGAAATTCTCGAACGCATGGCCGAACTGGTTGATCGAACCGCCGTAAAGGCGGCGGGCCGCGACGAAATTGTCGCCCGGCTGCATCAGCATGTGAAAGGTCAGCAATTGCGCGGCATGACCGGAGGCCACGGCAACGGCGGCCGATCCGCCCTCAAGGGCTGCCACCCGCTCTTCCAGAACCGCCGTCGTCGGGTTGGTGATCCGGGTATAGATATTGCCGAATTCCTGAAGCCCGAACAGGGCTGCGGCGTGGTCGGAATCGTTAAACACGTAGGATGTCGTTTGGTAGATCGGTGTCGCGCGGGCATTGGTCGCGCTGTCGGGTGCTGCCCCTGCATGAATTGACAGTGTCGAAAAACCCGGTTCCCTGGTTTCCATAATGATTATCCTTCCCTGTTTATGGACCGGTCTTGTCGGTTGACCGGCCCTGTTTTGATCAAGATCAATGTCGTCTTTTATACAAACGTCAAAATTGCCGTCGACCAAGAGGAGCAGCGCAATGGGCGTTTTGACCGACGACAATCACGCAGATGACCGTTATGCCGAATGGCGCAATGCCACCCATTCCGAAGGTGAAGAATCCGCCGCCCTTGCCTTCCTCCAGCGCATCGCCGCGGAAGACATTGCCATGGCAGAGCCGCGCGACGCCAGCGAAATGAACGAGATGATGAAGGTTCTCAACATCGACCCGGTCGAGGCCGAGTTCCAGTATCGTCGTCTTTTTTACGGTATGCAGGCCAATTGTGCCGGGTGTCGGGCAAAACAACGCTGCCGCGCGGATCTGGCATGCCAGAGGGCCGAGCGCCATTTCCGCGAATATTGCGAGAATTCCGAGATCCTCAGCGAGATGCGCGCCGATCCGGATATGCTCCGTTTCGAAGGTTAAGCGCCGTCATCCCGCCTGCATGAGACGCGGATATTCGATCGCCGGGCAGCGGTCCATCACCACTTTCAGCCCCATTGCCTCTGCCTTTCGCGCCGCATCCTCATCGATAATGTCGAGCTGCATCCAGATCACCGCCGGTTTCGGCGCGAGCGCAAGCGCTTCGTCTACCACGCCGCCGACATATTCGGAGGCCCGAAAAATATCGACCATATCGATAGCGCCCGGTATTTCCGCAAGGCTGCCATAGACCGTCTGGCCGTGAATGCTTCTGCCGGCCAGACCCGGATTGACCGGAACCACGTCATAGCCCCGTGCGAGCAGGAACCCCATGACCCGGTTACTCGGCCGCTCGGGCTTGGGCGACGCCCCAACCAGGGCAATCCGCCGGACGGAGCCCAGGATTTCACGTATTTTTGCATCTGTTTCAGCAGGTTGCGTCATGGTGTTGCACATCTCCTTATGGTATTGACGAATACGAAGTCCATGGAGGAGCCCTCAGGGGCCTTGGGTAGACCATGAAGAAGCTCATACTCGCATCGGCCGTGCTCATGCTTGCAGCCGGCACAGCGTCAGCGCAAGAGCCGATCAATCGTTACGACATTCAGAATATGACCTGTAACCAGGTGCACGGCATCCTTGCCAGTCAGGGTGCGGCGATCCTGCGCTATCCCGCTCCCAGCGGCAGCGGGCGCACACTTTACGATCGCTATGTCAGCAGCCCGGCTGTCTGTTTCGCCCAGGGCGGTCATGCGGTACAGCGTGTGGTGCCGACCAGCGACACCAATGCCTGCCCGACATTGTCATGCAAACCCGGCCCGCCGGAATGCGACGACATGGCCCTTGGCCTGTTCTACTGCGACGACGACTGAGGAAACAATCGCCGATTTTGCCAAATATCCGGCGTCCATCGTAAAATATTGTCACGCCCCGCGCCGCAGGCCGCTTTCGCGTACCCGAAACGGTCTGCCGGGGCTTCCCCTCTTTTCAGCCTGTTGGTAAGCTTTTTCTCGTCTCCGGCGTTCTTTTCAGAACTGCGTGATCTGTTCCTGCGCGGCGATGGAGCTTCGGAAACGGTTTCCGGCTGAAGCAGGCGCACTCTGCCGGACTGGCAAGTATCCCAGGCGCCAGATAACGAAAAGAGCATAACCATGGCAGAGAGTATCGCACATTACATCGCCCGCTATCTCGGTGAGGCCGGCGTCAAGCGGATCTGGGGGGTCACCGGCGATTCGCTGAACGGGCTCAGCGACAGCATCGGCCGCCTGAAGACGCTGGAATGGATGGGTACCCGCCATGAGGAAGCCGCAGCCTTCGCTGCCGGCGCGGAAGCCCATGTCACCGGCGAACTGGCGGTCTGCGCGGGGTCTTGCGGTCCCGGCAATCTGCATCTCATCAACGGTCTTTATGACTGCAACCGCAATCATGTGCCGGTTCTCGCAATCGCCGCCCACATCCCCTCCTCCGAAATCGGCAGCGGCTATTTTCAGGAGACCCATCCGCAGGAAATCTTCCGCGAATGCAGTGTCTATTGCGAACTGGTTTCCACGCCGGAACAGATGCCCTATGTGCTGGAAGTCGCCATGCGCACGGCCATTGCCAAAAAAGGCGTCGCCGTGATCGTGCTGCCGGGCGACGTCGCCCTGAAGGAAATGCCCGGCGATACCGCGATCCGCTGGAACGCCCCGCGCCAGCCGGCCGTGGTGCCGCCCGAGGCGGAAATCGATGCCCTGGCCGAACTGCTCAACAATGGCAGCAACATCACGCTTTTGTGCGGTGCCGGCTGCGCCGGTGCGCGCGAGGACGTTTTGGCCCTTGCCGAGGCGCTGCAATCGCCCATGGTTCATGCCATGCGCGGCAAGGAATTTATCGAATATGACAACAGATTCGATGTCGGCATGACTGGCCTGATCGGGTTTTCCTCGGGTTATCACGCCATGGGGTCGGCCGATACGCTGCTGATTCTGGGTTCCGCCTTTCCCTATCGCGCCTTTTATCCCGCCGAGGCCAAGATCGCCCAGGTCGATACCCGTGCCGAAGCGCTCGGCGCCCACACCCAGGTCGATCTCGGCATTCTCGGCGATGTCGGCTCGACCATCCAGGCACTTCTGCCCAAGCTCAAAAAGGGCCGCAGCAGCCGGTTTCTCGACAACGCCATCAAGCATTACAAAAAGGCGCGTGAAGGCCTTGATGCGCTGGCAACGGAAAAGAGTGCGAAGGAGCAAATTCATCCGCAATATGTCGCCCGGCTGCTCAGCGAAAAGGCCAGTGACGATGCCGTTTTCACCTGCGATGTCGGCACCCCGACAGTTTGGGCCGCACGCTATGTGGGCATGAACGGCAAACGCCGCCTGATCGGATCGTTCTCGCACGGCTCCATGGCCAATGCGCTGTCACAGGCCATCGGCGCACAGGCCATCGACCGCGACCGGCAGGTGATCGCCATGTGTGGCGATGGCGGCTTTTCGATGTTGATGGGCGATGTTCTTTCGGTCACCCAGCTCGATCTGCCGATCAAGATCGTGGTGTTCCATAACCGCACGCTCGGCTTCGTGGCGATGGAGATGAAGGCCGGCGGCTATATTTCCGATTCGACCGATCTGAGCAGCCCCGATTTTGCCCGCATTGCCGATGCGGCAGGCATGAAGGGCATTCATGTCGAAGACGCCAGCCAGTTGTCGGCGGCCCTCGACGAGGCGCTGGCCACGCCCGGTCCGGTGCTTGTGGATGTGATGACCGCCAAGCAGGAACTGGCCATGCCGCCGCAGATCACCATGGAACAGGCCAAGGGCTTCAGCCTGTACATGATGCGGGCCATCCTGAATGGACGCGGCGACGAACTGGTGCAGTTAACCAAAACCAACCTGCGCTGAGACCACGCCAGAGACAACAACGCAAAGGCCCGCTTCCCTGCGGGCCTTAGTTTGTTGACAAAGCTCGTCCCGCGTTCTTTCGTCATACCGGCCTTGAGCCGGTATCCACGGCCGCTTGCTGTGCGCTTCCAGAAAGAGTCTTTGCGCGCAAGGACTTTCGCTTAATGGGTTCCGGCTCAGGGCCGGAATGACGGCGGAGGGACAGGCAAAGCTGTGATTGCCTACAGGGTTTGACGAAAAGTCCGTCTCCGACTTTTCGGTCAGGCCCTACTGGCGCTCCAGACCCCACAGGCCGTGACAAGAAGCGGCAATGCCAGATAGCCGCCGAGAATGATGAGCAGTCCCTCCGCACCGCTGGCGTGAAGATAGTCCGCCCCGCAGGGAGATCCGTATAAAACAGCGCCCAGCCAGGCATTCCGCGTCAGGGCAAGCAGAATCAGCGATAAAGCCGCCGCGAAAATGCCGGTGCTCCGGGCTGCCGTGCGTTTGAACGATGCCCACAGGATGAAACAGATCGCGATGAACAACAGCGGCGCCGACAGAATGCTGCCTGTGATGAATGTCCCATCCGCGCCCTGCGTACACGTACCGGTGAACCCCAGAAGCTGAAGCGGCATGGCGGTGATGATCATGGCGGCAGCGGCCCACATCCACCGGCTCACACAGGCCAGTATCACCGACGCGACAAGCGGCAGGCACACGGCCCCAACGATAATGACGAACGGATTCATGACGCCTCCGTCACGTGTTGATGAGCCTGCGCGAAAACACGATCAATCGACAAAACAATGACCGTATTGCGTTGCACTTCGACCGGATCTTAATCCTCGTGATCGCGCGTTGGAAATTCCGGCCTGCGGAATGTCGAGGAGATCATGGTAAGCCCTGCACCGATCGCGCCAACTGTGAAGATCACCTGCAGCCCGGCACTTGTGGTGGCGGCCAGCATCATGTCGGATTTTTCGAGCGGCTGGACCGTGATTTCCAGGAGGCCGATGATCCAGTGGGCCGCCGCACTGCCCGGCACCATGGGAATGCAACCGGCAACCGCAATGGCATTGCCCACGCGCCGGACCGGAAACGGTGTGTTGTAGGAAAGCTCGACCACCAGCGCCACGGCAACGGCTGCGGCAAAGGATGCCGCCTCTAGCGGCCAGCCGTGCAGCATGCACAAAGTCCGCACCGCCAGCGCCAGCGCGCCGGCCAGAGCAGCCCAGCCGAGATTGCGATAGCCGAAATTGAACAGCACCCCGAAACCTGCCGCAGCAACCGCGCCGAAAAACGCATGATGGGCAATGTTGGGTGCGGATTTCGGGGCATCCTGCAATCCGCCGCCAAGCACGATATGGGCCGCACCGACCCCCAGCGTAATGAATACGAGAATCATTGCGACGGTCACGAAGCGCGCGCTGCCGAGCGTTGGAAATCCTTCCATGATATCGGTCTGCGCATTCATCGACGGCACGCCCGGAACCAGCATCAGCACCGCAGCACTCATCGAGGTATCGATCATGGTGCTGCCCATGGCCATCGCCCCGAGACCGGAAAGCACGGCAGCGGCAAACGCCACCGTGGCCGTGACGACGAAGGCATTATAATGGCGCTCGAGCAGAACGAGCCGGATATACTGGCCGACCATGCTGGCGATCAGCGTTGTCACAAAGGCCGGCGCATCCGCGCCCAGAAGCCGGCCGAACGCCGCGCAGGCAAGCCCGGCGGCAAACACATTGAGCGCCTTATGATGTTTCAGCGTGTCGCGCTGGGCCTTTGAAAGCTTGTCCTCGACCGCCTGCGGGGTCATTCCCCCTCTGCCGACCTCGGCACAGATTTCGCGAACGCGATGATTGATCCGCATGTTCACGCCATGATGCCCGACCCCGGCCATATGGGTCGAGGTACACACGCCATCGCCCACCGTGGTCGCAATCGAGGCGAAACCGACCCGGATATCGACGCTTGTGACGCCCAGCCCCAGCGCAACCTTGCGAACCCCTTCGCGAACGACGGCCGACTTCGCACCGGTTTCCATGAGGATACGTCCCGCCTCCAGCGCTATCAGCGCTGTCTTTTCCAGCGCCCTTTGCCGCAGGAGCAGTTCAGCCACGGTATCCTCATGCGGCCCCTCTGCATGCCGGGCCGGGGTGCCTGTTTCAGTCATTGCGTCTCCTGTTGCATAGGCGGATCTGTAAGCGACGTTCTGGATGGCCGCCGGCAAAGCGCTTCCGGCCAGCGGCGAAATTAGAGGGCGGCTGCGCATTCGCCTTGCGCTATGTCAAGCAGGCGATGCGAACCCTTTGCCCATCGTATCCAAAGCGCGGCTGCGGGGAAATGGGGGACAGTCGGGAAAGGCAAAAAACCAGAAACGCCAAATACTGCGTCAAGTCGATTTTGTTTATGACAGTTTTATGACTGTTGTGTGACACTTTTTTTAAAGAAAATGCAGGATATCCACGCGAATATGAATTTTTTACAACATGCTATGCTTGGAATTATTTCGTTGTTATAGGACTTCCGTTTTCAACCAAACCTCAAAAGGGCTATCTGATGAAAATCGGAAATTTCTCCAAGGGCGCTAAGGTCGCAGCCGTTGCAACCGCCATGCTGGTGTCCGGCACTGTCGCACAGGCTCAGGACGTTCAGCTGACGGGCTCCGGCGCCTCTTTCCCCTTCCCGCTCTACTCGGCCTGGTTTAAGGATTTTGGCCAGAAGACCGGTATTGAAGTCAACTACCAGTCGAAGGGTTCCGGCGCCGGTATCGAAGACTTCACCAATGGCGTCGTCGACTTTGCTGCTTCCGATGCGGCCATGGACGATGAGGAAATCGCCAAGATCGACGGCGGCGTCGTGCTTCTGCCGATGACGGCCGGCGAAGTTGTTCTCGCCTTCAATCTTGATGGCGTTTCCGACCTGAAGCTGCCGCGCGATGTTTACCCGAAGATCTTCCTTGGCGAAGTCACCAAGTGGAACGATCCGGCCATCGCAGCCGCCAATGACGGCGTCGACCTGCCCGACGAAGACATCACGGTTGTTGTTCGCGCCGATTCTTCGGGCACGAGCTTCAACTTCACCAATCATCTGGCCGCCATCAGCTCCGATTTCGAAAGCACTGTCGGCGCCGGCAAGACCGTTCCGTGGCCGAAGGCTTCGAACTTCATCGCCGCTCCGGGCAACCAGGGCATCACCGCCACGATCAAGCAGACGCCCGGCGCGATCGGCTACATCGAATACGGCTATGCCAAGCAGACCAACACGCCTTACGCCATGCTTGAAAACCAGGCCGGCAACTACGTAAGCGCTGGCGCCGATGCTGGTAAGGCCGCTCTGGCTTCCGCCGAATTCGACGACAACAACCGCGCTTTCATCACCGACCCCAAGGGTGAACAGGCTTACCCGATTTCGACGTTCACCTGGCTGCTCTTCTACAAGGAAGGCCAGGACGCCGATACCGTTGCTGCCCTGAAGAAGATGGTCGACTACGGCCTGACCACCGGTCAGGAAATGTCCGACAAGCTCGGCTACATCCCGCTTCCGGAAAACGTCATCGAACTTGATCGCAAGTCGATGGAAGAAATCAAGTAATCGAGACAGCACGCTGTCTTGTGCCGGGGCGTATTGTCATGCGCCCCGGCTTTCTCAGTTCAGGATCCGTTTGCGCTTGCGCCAACGACAAGATCACCGGGATAGCCCCGATCTTCGCCAGTAGGAGCCCGCTTGATGGCCGACAACACGAAAAACACATTGCCTGAAGACGGCAGTGTTTCGAGACCGCCGACCGCTTTCGAATACGGTTACGACAAATCCTTTCGTATCCTGACGCTGGCAGCCGGCGTTCTGACCATCCTGCTTCTGGTCTATATCTTCTGGAAGCTCGGCGCACAGGCTGCCCCCGCCATGCGCGAATATGGCCTGGGCTTTCTGACGACCGTTGTCTGGAACCCCAATACCAATGAATACGGTATCCTCGCCGAAATCTGGGGTACGCTTTATTCCTCGCTTCTGGCTCTGCTTTTCGGCGGCGTCCTCGGCATTGCGGTTGCGATCTTTCTGACACAGGGTTTTCTGAACGCGCGCCTGGCCTGGGTTTTCCGGCTGATCGTCGAGATGCTTGCCGCCATCCCTTCGGTGGTTTACGGCCTCTGGGGCATCTACGTTCTGATCCCGGCAATCCGCCCGGTCGCCAACTGGCTGCACGATACCCTGTCCTTCATCCCGTTCTTTTCGACCAAGCTTGCAGGCCCCGGCATGTTTCCGGCCATGATCGTGCTGTCGATCATGATCCTGCCGACCGTTGCGGCGATCTCCCAGGATGCCTTCAAGGCAATCCCGATGAAGATCCAGGAAGCGGCCTATGGCATGGGCACGACCAAGTGGGAAGCGATCCGCAAGGTGATCATCCCGACGGCGTCCGGCGGCATCTTCGCCTCGCTGGTTCTCGGTTTCGGCCGGGCGCTCGGCGAAACCATGGCGCTGGCGATGCTGATCGGCAACGCCCAGCACGTCACGCTGTCGCTGTTTTCGCCGGCCACCACGCTGGCCTCGCTGCTCGCCTCCACCTTCCCGGAAGCCGGCGCCAACCAGATCGGCCCGCTCATGTATGCCGCCGTTGTTCTTCTGGTGATCACCATGGCCGTCAATATCATCGGCACGATCATCATGAATTATACCTCCCGCCAGACCGTCACCTGAGGATGATCAGATCATGAGCACGACGGACCAGACAACGATGAACCCCGAAGTGGTCGCCCTCGGCGACCCCAATCTCAGCTTTTCCTTCGGCGAGCGCCGCACGCTGATGAACTTCATCCAGACCGTGATCCTGTGGGTGCTGGCCGGCATCGCCGCCATCCCGCTGATCTCGGTTCTGTGGATGCTGATCAGCCGTGGCGGATTGCGGCTCTCGGCGGCAATCTTCACCGAGCTTCCGCCTGCCCCCTTCGAACAGGGCGGCGGCATTGGCAACGCCATCGTCGGCACACTGGTCATGGTTGCGATTGCATCGCTGATCTCGATCCCGGTCGGCGTTCTCGGCGGCCTTTATACCGGGCTTATCAACCCCGACGGCAAGATATCTGCGCTGATCCGTTTCGTCGGCAAGGTCCTGACCGGATTTCCATCGATCCTTTCCGGTGTCTTCGTCTATGCCTGGCTGGTGGTGGTGATGAAGACCTATTCGGCGATTGCCGGCGGTGTTTCGCTGTCGATCCTGATGCTGCCGACCGTGCTTCTGACGGCCGAACAGGCCTTCCGGATGGTGCCCCAGCGGATGAAGGATGCCGCCTACGGAATGGGCTGCAATTCAACACAGGTCGCGACCAAAATTGTTTTGCCGACCGCCCTTCCAGGTGTTATGACCGGTGTAATGCTTGCAGTGGCGGGCGCGTCCGGTGAATCGGCCCCGCTGCTGTTTACGGCGCTTTTTTCGAATTACTGGATCGGGAGCTTTACCGAGCCGACAGCATCATTGTCGATTTTGATCTATAACTTCTCGGCAATGCCCTATGAAAACCAGATTGAACTTGCATGGACAGCCTCTCTTGTTCTGGTTCTGATCGTGCTTGTCTTCAACATTCTCAGTCGCTCGTTCGGCACTCGCCGCGTGTAGGAGAAAAAGGTCGATTATCATGTCTACGGAAATGGAAATGAACAAGATTGAGGCCGCGGCCGCACAGCAGCACGGCGATGTTGCCATCGGCGCGAACATCGACAAGATCTACTACGGCGATTTCCTGGCCGTGCGCGACGCCGCCGTCGATATCGAAAAAGGCAAGATCACGGGCTTCATCGGCCCGTCGGGCTGTGGCAAGTCGACGGTGCTGCGTTCTCTCAACCGCATGAACGACCTGATCCCGATCTTCCGCCTTGAAGGGCATGTGCGTTTCCTGGGCCAGGACGTCTACGGCAAGAATGTCGACCCGGTGGTCGTGCGCCGCCATATCGGCATGGTGTTCCAGCAGCCGAACCCGTTTTCGATGAGCATCTTTGAAAACGTTGCCTTCGGCCTGCGCCTCAACGGCTTCAAGGGCGACATTTCCGGCCGCGTCGAAAAGGCGCTGCGCCGCGCTGCGCTCTGGAACGAGGTCAAGGACAAGCTGAAGCAGAATGGCCTGTCGCTTTCCGGCGGCCAGCAGCAGCGCCTGTGCATCGCGCGTGCGATTGCCACCGAGCCGACGGTTCTGTTGATGGACGAGCCCTGCTCCGCGCTCGACCCGATCGCCACGCGCCAGATCGAGGAACTGATGCTGGAGCTGAAGAAGGACTACACGGTCGCGATCGTGACCCACAACATGCAGCAGGCGATCCGCGTTGCCGACAAGACGGCATTCTTCTCCGTCGACATGTCGCAGGGCGGCCGCACCGGTTTCCTCGTCGAAGTCGGCGACACCAAGCAGATTTTCGAAAACCCGAAGGAAAACCTCACGAAGGAATATCTTTCGGGCGAGTTCAGCTAAGGCTCAAACGAACCATCGCAGCGTTTTCGGGCGGCTTTTCCCAAAAGCCGCCCTTTTGGTATAATGCGCCAACCGCGCCGGCCTTGGAACGCAACAGAAAGAGTTTGATGTTCAGACACAGCCTCGACCTTGAGAAGATCGAAGCCAAACTGCGTGACACACAGCGCCAGTTCGAACGCATCAACATGCTCCTGACGATGCGTCGCGAAAGCATGCCCGATTCCATCATCGAACACATGATGGAAGGATATGCCTATGTCGACCGTCTCCTGAATGACGGAACCGATATCCTCAAACTCGGCGAATTTCACCACCTGCTCGAGCTCAACCATATCGTCCTGTGCGGCTCGTCAGCAAAAAGCAGAGCAGAATTCCGGCATCACATCGAGCGCACCGAATCGCATTTCTACGATCGCCATAACGGCGACATCGGCGGACTGGTCGACTGGTATCAGCGCCACACGGGCAAGGGTGTGCGCAAACGGGCTGCCGGCATTTACGTCCGGGCGCTGAGCCGCCCGCAGCTTTTCATCGAGGGCAATCACCGGACTGGCGCGCTGGTCATGAGCTATATTCTCGGGCGCGAAGGCAAGCCGCCCTTTGTTCTCACGCCTGAAAACGCCGAAGCCTATTTCAACCCGTCCAGCCTGGTTCGTGACGCACACAAATATTCGATCGACGAATTGATCAAGATACCGAAGCTCACGCGCTATTTCGCCCGTTTTCTGAAGGAGACAGAAGACGAGAGCCTTGTCGTGAAGACGGCCGAACTGGAAAAGACCTGACCAGTCAGGCGACTTTCACAACCATGCGTCCGCGAATACGCCCCGCCAGAATGGCCTCGGCAGCTTCCGGCAGTTCCGCAAGCCCGACCTCGCCTTCCGTCGCCAGATCGATTTGTTCGGGCGTCAGCTGCGCCTGCAGCAGGCGCCACGCCGCTTCACGGCGCTTGAGCGGCGCCATCACCGAATCGACCCCGATCAGCGCAACCGATCTGAGGATATGCGGTATCACCGTTGCCGGCAGATCCGCGCCGCCGGCCAGCCCGCAGGCCGTCACCGCGCCGCCATACACCGTTTGCGCCAGCACATTGGCGAGCGTCGTCGAGCCGACGCTGTCGACCGCACCGCTCCACCGTTCCGCCTGGATCGGCTTGCCGGCCTCTGAAAGCTCCTTACGGTCGATGAAATTGCTGGCGCCGAGCTGGCGCAGATAGGCATGGGTTTCCGGCCTGCCGGTCGAGGCCGTAACGCTGAACCCGAGAGAAGACAGCAAGGCCACGGCATAAGAGCCGACGCCACCCGCCGCCCCTGTCACCAGCACGCTGCCCTCGTCAACGGAAACCGTCCCCCAGGCAAGCAACTGGTTGACGCAAAGGGCGGCCGTATAACCGGCCGTGCCGATTGCCATCGCCTGTTTCTGGGTGAACTGCTCCGGCTGCGGCATCAGCCATTCCGGCTTGACCCGCTGAAAGGCGCTGTAGGCACCCCACGCGGTCTCCGACATGCCATGACCGTTGGCGATTACCTTATCGCCGGGCTTGAAGGCGTCGGCATCCGACTCGATCACCGTACCGGCGATGTCGATGCCGGGCACCATCGGAAAGCGCCGCGCGATACGCCCCTTTCCGCTGACCGCCAGCCCGTCCTTGTAGTTGAGGCTCGAATAGTCGACCCGCACGAGAACAGGCAGGTCCGGCAGGTCGGATCGACTGAGTTCCGTCAGCTCTGCCTTCGCATTGTCCTTGTCGCGAATCAGCAAAGCGGGAAAGGTCTCACTCATCATGCACTCCCTGTGTTGGCCGCGAGGATAACGCTGTGCAGGCGCCGAACGCAATGCGGGTTGTCAATCCGTCATCGCCACCCGGGCAACGGCCACCTGCGCGGCAAGCGCGGCATTGTTTTTCACCAGCGCGATATTGGCCTCAAGGCTTTTGCCGCCCGAAAGCTCGTTGATGCGCGCCAAAAGGAAGGGCGTCAGCTCCTTGCGGGTAATCGCCTTTTCCTCGGCCTCACGCAGCGCATCGGCAATGGTGCCGTCGATGAATTCGTGGGTCAGCGCATCGGCTTCGGGAACAGGATTGGCAACGAGAATACCGGTTCCGGTGCCAAGTGCATCATGCAGCAGCATGGCGCTGGCGATATCCTCGGCGCGGTCCATGCGATGATCGGCCGTATACCCGCTGGAGCGCGTGAAGAACGCCGGAAAATCATCGCTGCGATAAGCCATGACCGGCACCCGCTGGGTTTCGAGATATTCAAGCGTCTTGGGAATATCGAGGATCGACTTCACCCCCGCACAGACAACCGTCACGGCGGTATGGCCCAATTCCGTCAGATCGGCGGAAATATCGAAGGTCTGCTCAGCGCCGCGGTGCACGCCGCCGACACCGCCGGTGGCGAAGATCGGAATACCGGCAAGGGCGGCAATCTTCATCGTGGCCGAAACGGTCGTGCCGGCCGTCTGCCCCTTGACCATCGCAACGGCGAGATCGCGGCCGGACGCCTTGACGACGCCGTCTTCGACCTTCGCCAGGCGCTCGATGACGTCTGCGTCCAGACCGGCATGCAGCTTGCCGTCAATGACGGCAATGGTGGCAGGCACCGCACCGTTTTCGCGCACCACCGCCTCGACCGCCAGCGCGGTTTCAAGGTTTGCCGGATAGGGCATACCATGGGTGATGATGGTGGATTCCAGCGCGACGACCGGTTTTCCGCCGGCAAGAGCGGTTTCGACTTCGCCGCTTTTGATGATTTCAATTTCTGACAAGATGATCTCCATTGGTAACGGATGGGCCGAGCCTGTGCAGACAGGCTTCGACGAAATCGGTGGACAGTTCCGGATGGACGCTGGCCGGCGTTTCGGTCGTCAGCGAGCCGATCAGCGCGCCCTTGCGCACCGCCTCGACAAGCGTGTCGTTCCGGGAATAGAAATTGAGCGTTCCGGCAATCATCGCATCGCCGGCGCCGGTCATGTCGACAGGTTTGGCCTCGACAACCGGCACATGACAGACAGTATCCTTGGTGTGAACCACGACGCCGAGCGTGCCGCAGGACAGAACAACGGCTGCAGCGCCTGCTTCATGCAGCGCATTTGCCGCGCCCATCATTCCGTTGATATCACGTGTAAAATCGCAATCATTCCAGGCGCAGGCTTCGTCGAAATTCATGAACAGCAGGTCGATCCCCTTCAGCTCACGGGGCAAGCGGGCGACCTTGGGTGTGGAAACCGCATCGACCGCCAGCGAAAACCGACTGCGCGGCCGCTTTTCGATCAGCGCCGCCAGCGTTGCCGCAGGCAGGTTGCAATCGGCAAACACCAGACTGGCGGATGCAACGGCCGGCCATACGCTATCCATCATTTCCGGTGTCAGCGCGTCGAAAATCGCCATATCGGCGATGCCATAGGCAAGATCACCGCCCGGCTCCAGAATGGCCGCATATTCGGCCGTGCGTTGATCGGGAAGCGACAGCACATGAGCGGTATCGACGCCGCGTTCGCGCAGATGACGCAGCAGGTCACGCCCGCTCTCGTCCGTGCCGACAGCGGACACGAACCCGGTCGAAGCGCCGAGAAGCGCCAGATTTTCCGCAACATTGCGGGCAACGCCGCCAAAGCTGCGCGTGCCCTCGACAGGGTTCGAGGTGCCTGCGATCAGCGGTGCCCGCGCGTGATATTTGCGGTCGATCACGGCGCCGCCGATCGCCACGATCCTCCCTTCCTGCGGCAGCACATAACCACGGCCCAGTATATGGCCCCGCTCGGTAAGCCGCATGACATGGGCGGCCACGGCCGGGCGCGAAATGCCAAGCCGATGCGCCATTTCCTGCTGTCCGGCAAAGGGGTCTTCGCGGATCAGGCGCAAAAGCGATAGTTCAATCTGGCTGAGTTCCGGCATTGTCACGGCCCTTCACGGCTGAGTTTTCGACCTTTTGTAACATGTGTTATTTTAAAAACAATTGTTACATTTCTACTTTTGATGGTTTCGACTGCAACGCCACGGCGTCAGGTGGCGGGCGCATGTTCCCAAACTGCGGCAAATTGATGAATTGCGGGCCCGGGCTTTGCGCGCCCCGATCTCCGGTGGTCGGAAAAATCGACCGCTTTTTACCAAAGTTTAGCGCGTGAACGCCTTTTTTCACCGGCATCGCAATGCTATAGCCCTCGTGGCTTAATGAAACATCGGGGGCAACCGTGCGCCCCGCTAGACGAGGATGGATAATGACGAAGATCAAGGTGGCAAACCCGGTTGTCGATCTCGACGGCGATGAAATGACACGCATCATCTGGCAGTTCATCAAGGAAAAGCTGATTTTCCCGTATCTCGATCTGCCGATCGAATATTACGACCTTTCGGTCCAGAACCGCGACGCCACCGACGATCAGGTTACCGTTGACGCCGCCAACGCCATCAAGAAGCACGGCGTCGGCATCAAATGCGCAACCATCACGCCGGATGAAGCCCGCGTTGAGGAATTCGACCTGAAGAAGATGTGGCGTTCGCCCAATGGCACGATCCGCAACATTCTCGGCGGCGTCATCTTCCGCGAACCGATCATCATGCAGAACGTGCCGCGTCTGGTTCCCGGCTGGACCCAGCCGATCATCGTCGGCCGTCACGCTTTCGGCGACCAGTATCGCGCGACCGATTTCAAGTTCCCCGGCAAGGGCAAGCTGTCGATCAAGTTCGTCGGCGATGACGGCCAGGAAATCGAGCACGAAGTCTACGACGCCCCCTCTTCCGGCGTTGCCATGGCGATGTACAACCTTGATGATTCGATCCGCGATTTCGCCCGCGCTTCGTTCAACTATTCGCTTCAGCGCGGCGTTCCCTGCTATCTGTCGACCAAGAACACCATCCTGAAAGCCTATGACGGCCGCTTCAAGGATCTGTTCCAGGAAGTCTTCGACGCCGAATTCAAGGATCAGTTCGAAGCCAAGAAGATCTGGTACGAACACCGCCTGATCGACGACATGGTCGCTTCCGCCCTGAAATGGTCGGGCGGTTATGTCTGGGCCTGCAAGAACTATGACGGCGACGTCCAGTCCGACATCGTTGCCCAGGGCTTCGGCTCGCTCGGCCTGATGACCTCGGTTCTGATGACGCCGGATGGCCAGACGGTTGAAGCCGAAGCCGCACACGGCACGGTGACCCGTCACTACCGTCAGCACCAGAAGGGTCAGGAAACCTCGACCAACTCGATCGCCTCGATCTTCGCCTGGACGCGCGGCCTTGCCCATCGCGGCAAGCTCGACGGCAATGAAGAGCTGACCGAATTTGCTCTCACGCTTGAAAAGGTCTGCATCGACACCGTCGAAAGCGGCCACATGACCAAGGATCTGGCGCTGCTGATCGGCCCCGACCAGCCGTGGCTGTCGACCACCGCCTTCCTCGACAAGATTGACGAGAACCTGCAGAAGGCCATGGCCGCCTGAGGCAGACACAGTTCGGTATAGAAGAACCCGGCCTTCGCGCCGGGTTTTTTATGGGATAGAGGAATTGGGTTTACACTTGCCGGCAAGGATGCAATAGGAACACAACAGGAACAAAATTCGGAGGATTCGCCTTGAGGCAGCTTGATTTCTACACTAATCCACAATCGCGCGGCCGCATGATCCGCTGGATGCTGGAGGAAACCGGCGCAGATTACGAGACGCACATCCTGACCTATAACGACACGATGAAGTCTGAGGACTATCTGGCGATCAATCCGATGGGAAAGGTCCCGGCAATCGTACATGATGGCAGGGTGGTGACGGAATGCGCCGCGATCTGCGCCTATCTCGCCGATGTCTTTCCTGAAGCCGCCCTGGCTCCGGCAGTTGACGATCGCGCGTCCTATTACCGCTGGCTTTTCTTCGCCGCCGGCCCTCTGGAGGCGGCAACCGTCAACAGGGCGTTCGGGTTCGTCGTGCCGGCAGACCGCGAGCGCGCCGTCGGCTACGGCACATTCGAACACGTCATGGACACGCTCGACATGCGGCTCTCGGAAAGCCCCTATATCACCGGCGATCACTTTACTGCCGCAGATGTCTATGTCGGCTCCCACGTCATCTGGGGCATGAAGTTCAATATGGTTGAGACGCGCGCCTCATTTCAGGACTACGCCGAAAAACTGGTCGTCCGACCTGCCTTCATCCGCGCCAATCAACTGGACGAAGAAGCCGCTGCCTGAAACCACAGCCAGCGGCCCTGAAACCCGCTGGCAAAATGCGCAGTCGAAAATAACGCCTGATCAGACAGTCACCCTGTTGGGGCGTCATTTGGGATTTTTCGGTCCCGGCACGTTATCTTGACGACGACCGGCGGCGCGCGCGGAACATCGACGTGGTGTAGATGGCAAGGGCTGTCCAGATCAGCATGAAAGCGATCAGCTTTGACAGCTCCAGCGGCTCGTGAAACACAAACACGGCGATCAGGAAAATCAGGCTCGGCGCGACATACTGCATGATGCCGATGGTCGACAGTTTCAGCAGTTTGGCGGCATTGGCATAAATCATCAGCGGAATGGCGGTGACCGCCCCGCAGCCGACCAGCAGAAACGTCGTCATCGGCGTCTCCAGGAAGTGGCCATTGCCGCTGATTTCCAGCCAGATGATGTAGACCGCCGCCGGCAGGCTCATGATCAGCGCTTCCAGCGTGAACCCCGGATTGCCGCCAATCGGCACGATCTTGTGTAGGAAGGCATACATGCCGAAGGAAAACGGCAACAACAGCGCCACCACAGGCAGGCTACCGACCTCGACCGCCAGAATGGTCACGGCAACGACCGCCAGCGCGATTGCCACAAGCTGGGGCCGCGAAAGCCGCTCCCGCAGGATCACCGCCGCCAGCGCGACCGAAAACAGCGGATTGATGAAATAGCCAAGGGCGGCATCGACCGTGTGGTGATTGCTGACGGCCCAGATATAGGTGCCCCAGTTGACACAGATGAAGACGCTGCTGAGCCCGACAATCGTCAGAACTTTCGGTTTCCGGCACGCCGCGCGGATTTCTCCACCCTGCCCCGCCAGCCCGACAATCGCGCCGGCGAAGGGCACGGACCAGATGATGCGGTGGGCCAGCACCTCCATCGGCGGCAGGTCGGCGACCAGTTTCAGATAGAGCGGCAGAAAGCCCCACATCAAGAACACCGTCAGCGCCAGCAAAAAGCCCTTGGCCGTATCGCCGTCGGCGACAGTTGCTGCCGGTGGCGTCACGGTTGTATCAATCTCATCGGCCGACATGGCATTGTCCTATCTGGTTACCAGATGCCAATACCGGCAGATGGCGGCGCACGCCACCCGGTTTCGGTGAAGCACGCATCAATTCTGGTAATGTCGCGCCACCGCATGCCGGACGGATTCGATCATTCCGCGGCGACACGCCCTGCAAGCCGGCGGTTCTTCATCAGCTTGAAGATGATGGAATCCATCAGCGCCTGGAACGAGGCATCGATGATGTTTTCCGACACGCCCACGGTCCACCAGCGCACGCCGTCATCATCGATACTCTCGATCAGGACACGCGTGATCGCCTCCGTGCCGCCGTTGAGGATACGCACCTTGTAGTCGGCCAGCTTCAGATCGGCGATTTCGGACTGGAACTTGCCGAGGTCCTTGCGAAAGGCCTTGTCGAGCGCGTTGACGGGGCCATCGCCTTCCGACACGGACATCACCGGCCGGCCATCGATTTCAAGCTTCACCACCGCTTCCGAGACAGTCTTGATCCGGCCGTGACTGTCATAGCGGCGCTCGACCATCACCCGAAAACTGTCGACATGAAAGAAATGCGGAACCGACCCCAGTTCACGCAGCGCCAGAAGCTCGAAACTGGCATCGGCTCCCTCATAGGCATAGCCCATGGATTCGCGTTCCTTGACGATGGCGATCAGCTTGTCGAGACGCGGATCATCCTTGGCGACGGTGATGCCGCGACGGTTCAACTCGTTGATGAAGTTGGATTTTCCGCCCTGATCGGAGACCATCACCTTGCGCGTGTTGCCGACCTTTTCCGGGGCCACATGCTCATAGGTGCGCGGGTCCTTCAAAAGCGCGGAGGCATGAATACCGGCCTTGGTGGCAAAGGCCGAGGCGCCGACGTAAGGCAGCTGCGGATCGGGCGCACGGTTCAGCAACTCGTCAAAGCCATGGGACAGCGCGCTCAGTTCCGCAAGGCGGGCTTCATCGAGGCCAAGCGCATAGCGTTCGCTGTAGCGTTCCTTGAGCGCAAGCGTCGCGGCCAGAGTGATGATATTGGCATTGCCGCAGCGCTCTCCGATGCCGTTCAGCGTGCCCTGAACCTGCCGGACCCCGGCACGCACCGCGGCAAGCGAATTGGCGACCGCCTGTCCGGTATCGTTGTGCGCATGAATGCCGAGACATGCCCCCGGAATGCCCGCGGCGATCACATCGGCGATGATTTCGGCGACCTCGTCCGGCTGCGTGCCGCCATTGGTGTCGCACAGCACCACCCAGCGCGCGCCGGCATCATAAGCGGCTTTGGCGCAGGCCAGCGCATAGTCCCGGTTGGCCTTGTAGCCGTCGAAGAAATGTTCGCAGTCAACCATCGCCTCCTTGCCGGACGCGGCAACAGCGGCAACGCTTTCTGATATGCAGGTAAGGTTTTCTTCGTTCGAAATGCCAAGCGCCACGGAAACATGATAATCCCAGCTCTTGGCGACCAGACAGACCGCGTCGCTTTGAGAGCCGATCAGCGCGGCAAGGCCCGGATCATTGGAGGCCGAAACCCCGGCGCGCTTGGTCATGCCGAAAGCGGTCATCCTTGCGCTTTCGGTCCGCTTTTCGGCGAAAAAAGCGTTATCCGTCGGGTTGGCGCCCGGATACCCCCCTTCGACATAATCGATACCGGCCTGATCCAGCAGGTTGGCAATGGCGATCTTGTCCTCGACCGAAAAGTCGATGCCCGGCGTCTGCTGGCCGTCGCGCAACGTGGTGTCGAACAAATAGATGCGCTCGCGCTTTTCCATATCGTGGGTCTCCATCCCTGAAATCGGCCGTATTCAGCCTTGTTATCCGGCGTCCGCCTCATCATCGGGCGGCCATTTTTCGGTATCGTGGTCGGGGTGCTGAAAGGAAACGATGTCGGTTTCCTCAAGGGCCTGCTCGCGTGCGGGCTTTTCGAAAAGATGGTCGATCCAGGGCAAGCGGCTTTCATGATTGACCTGAACCCGCGGCTCGAAATGCTCCGGTTCATCAAACGCGCCGATGGCAAGTTCGATGCCGTTCGGGTGCTGATAGGTCAGCGGCGTGCCGCAGTGCTCGCAGAAGCCGCGCAGGATCTTTGCCGACGACCTGAAAAGCTTCGGCTTGCCGCGCGTCCATGTCAGATGCGCGATATCGGCGGACACCAGCGGGCCGAAGAAACTGCCGAACGCCTTCTGGCACATGCGGCAATGGCAGATTGACGGCCGTCCGAGGTGGCCGGCGCGAAACCGCACCGCGCCACACTGGCATCCGCCGGAAAAGGTCGGTGCGCTGGTCATGCTTCGCTCTCGGGCTTCATGCACACGGCCTCGATATTGTTTCCATCGGGGTCGCGAACGAAGGCGGCGTAATAGGTTGCGTGGTAGTGCGGGCGAATGCCGGGCGGCCCGTTGTCGGTGGCGCCGGCAGCAAGTGCGGCATCATAGAAAGCCCGAACTTCCGCGCGGGTCTCGGCGCGAAAGGCAATATGCAGCGGCGGCTTGACCGGCCCGCCGGGCGAAAGCCAGAAAAGCGGCTTTCCGGCGCCGAAGGCAACGCCATCGAGACGCTCGGGGTCGCTTTCGTCCATCGAGAATTTCATTGCGACAGACATCGAAAGCGGCGCCAGCGCTTTCTCATAGAAGGCCATCGCCGCCTTCAGGTTAGCGACCGGCAGCCCCATGTGATCGATCATGCGTTCACTCATCTTTTTACCTCCCATGTCGTGATACGCTCGCCCGTTTCCTTGTCTTTTGAATCCTTTAGCTGAATGCCCTGAGATGCCAGTTCATCGCGAATGCGATCTGCCTCGGCCCAGTTTTTCTCGCGGATGAAGGCGAGGCGTTCGTCTATCTTTTCTTGAATTTCGTCTAAACCTTGCTTCCGCCGAAGCCATTCGTCAGGCGAATGTAAAAGGAGGCCTACAAACCTCGCGGATGCTAGTGCAACTGCACCACATTCTCGGTCGTAGAAGTCCCATCCAAGCTCTGACGCTCCAGCTTCCAACACACCCATCTGATCGGAGCTAAATAGCGTATAGAGTAATTGGAACGCTTTTGGCGTATCCAAATCATTACAGAGCGCACTTATAAAACGCGTGTTTGGAACGGAAGGTTGAAGATTGTCCACTTCATCAAGCTGGCGATACCATTTCGTAAGCAGGCGCTCTGCCTCCTCCAACCGCTTCACCGAAAAGTCGATCGGCTCGCGGTAGTGCGTCATCAGCATCGCCAGCCGCAGCACCTCGCCCGGCCATTTGCGGCCGCCAAAATTTTCCGTTTCCAGCAGTTCGTGGATGGTGAAGAAGTTGCCCTCGGACTTGGCCATCTTGCGGCCTTCGACCTGCACGAAGCCGTTATGCATCCAGACATTGGCCATCACGTGGTTGCCATGGGCCGAGCAGGACTGGGCGATCTCGTTTTCGTGGTGGGGGAAAATCAGGTCGAGGCCGCCGCCGTGGATGTCGAAGGTTTCACCGAGATGCTGTTCCGACATCACCGAGCATTCGATATGCCAGCCGGGCCTGCCGTGGATGACGGCGGTTTCGCCGTCGACGGTGAAGGCGCCGTCCCAGCCGGGTTCATCCGCCGCGCTTTCCTTCCACAGCACGAAATCGGCCGGACTTTTCTTGTGGCTTTCCACGGCGATGCGCGCGCCCGCCTGCTGGTCTTCGAGGTTGCGGCGCGACAGCCTGCCGTAATCGGGCATGGATGGCACGTCGAACAGCACTTCCTTGCCTTCCGCACCCTCGGCCACATAGGCATTGCCCTTGTCGATCAGCGTCTGGATCATCGCCACCATGCCGTCGATATGCTCGGTCGCCCGCGGCTCAATTGTGGGCGGCAGAACGCCGAGTGCGGCGATGTCCTTGTGGAACTGATCGGCGGTCTTTTCCGTCACATTGCGGATCGCCTCGTTCAGCGGCAGGTCCGGATAGTCGCGCCTGGCCCGTGCGTTGATCTTGTCGTCGACATCGGTGATGTTGCGCACATAAGTGACGTGCTCCTCGCCATAGACGTGACGCAGCAGGCGGTAAAGCACGTCGAAGACGATGACCGGCCGGGCATTGCCGATATGGGCAAAGTCATAGACCGTCGGCCCGCAGACATACATGCGCACGTTCTCAGGGTCTATCGGTTCGAAAACCTGCTTTTCGCGCGTCAGTGTATTATAGAGCTTCAGGGCTTCGCCCATGTCCAGTCTCCCGAAATCAGTCTTGCTGCACGTCAACAGGCCAGCGACCCGGCCGGGTCGTCTGTCTTCAGCTTGATTTCAGGACAAGGACGGCCGGCCAGCGAAACGCTAGCGAATAATGGTGCAGATAATGCAAAGGGCCGTGTTCATTGCCGCGTTATGCCCGCTGCCACCGCCGCCGTCAAGACGCCCGCGCCAATTCGGGAATTTCGAAATACCATTTGATCTGCGCGTCCCTGCCGCCAGCATGCCGGTATCAGGCAAAAGCGCCGCCGGGACGGGATGATTGACGGACTGCCGTTCATCCGGCCCTTCCCGAACGCGGTTTTTAAGCATCGCAACTCAGTCGCCGATCACGACCGTCACATTGTCGAGCCCCATGGTGCGGGCAAGGTCGAACAACAGCGCCGCGTTATCCGGGTGCAGCCGCACGCAACCATGCGAGGCCGGCGAGCCGAGCCGGGAAAGCTGGTCGGTTCCGTGAACGGCGTAACCATGGTGGAAGAAGATCGCATACGGCATCGGCGCGTTGTTGTATTTGCGCGAACGATGATTTTTCGAAAGCCATTCCGCGCCGTAAATCCCCTGCGGCGTGGCATAGTGTCCGCGCCCGGTCGATACCGGCCACTGGTAACGCTCATGACCGCCGATGATCACTTTCATCGTCTGGTCCCTGAGGCTGACGGCCGCAACGACCTTGCCCGGCTCAAAGATATCATCACCGGATTTACGCGCCGCATCGGCGGCAGATACGGTTACAAGGAGTAACAGAAGTGCAGTGAAAACGATGCGCATGATAATCCCCGATACATTGTCCCCTGTCGCTCAGGTTACGTGCACCGGGAATTACAATCAATGCGAGACTACCGGTAAGGTAAACGGTTTGGCCGGAAGGCCCCGCATTCCTCAGGGCGCCAGGGTTGCAGCCACCAGGTCGACGACTTTTTCGGCTTCGATTGTCATCGCAACCTGCTGTTCCGGCTTGTCATCCCACGGGCTTGGCGGGAAAAACTGTCCGGCGGGTTTCTGCAGCGTCAGGCCATCGGCAATGCCGCCGCACACGACACGCACGCTTCCCGCGCGCAAACCGAAGAGTTCGGGCGCAACGACGTAGACGCAGGCGCAGCTGTCATGGACAACCATGCCGTCATCCACCTGCTGGCTGTAGAAATCGATGTAGGGATCGGAAATCTTCGCCAGAAGCTCGACAGCCGGGCCGCCGCGCCGCGCCAGATCCTTCATGGTGGTGCGGGTCATCACTGTCTGGATAGTAACATCGAGACCGATGATGACGACCTTCCACGGCGCGGTGAAAACCGCATCGGCGGCTTCCGGATCACCGTGAATATTGGCTTCCGCCGCCGGCGTCACATTGCCGTTGCACTCGAATGCGCCGCCCATGACCACCACCTGCTTGACCAGACCGGCAATTTCGGGATCGTGGGCCAGCGCCAGCGCCAGATTGGTCATCCGGCCAACGGCGACAATTTCGACCTCGCCCGGATTGGCGCGGACCGTATCAATGATGAACTGCCATGCGGGACGCGAATCAAGCGGCACATCGTCGATGATTTCCGGCATTTCGATATCGCCGAGACCGTTGACGCCATGCACCACAACCGGCCACGGGGCCATCGGGCGCGCCGGATCGTAGGTTTCATCGGCACCACGCACCACCGGCGCCGAAATTCCGAATTCACGCCTCAGAAACTGCGCATTGCGGGTGGTCGTATCAGCCGATGCGTTACCGAAGACGGAGGTCACACCCAGAAGCTCGATGTCGGGGTGACGCTCGAGGAAAAGCAATGCCATTGCATCGTCGATACCCGGGTCCGTGTCGAAAATTACCTTGTGCATGAAAACGAATCCTGCTTTTTGAAAGATCGTAACCGGCTGAAGCGCCGCCCGCAAAACGGCCTACACGATCCGGGCGCAAAAGAAAACGCTGACAGTCTCCGGTGGCGCCTGCTGCCTGCCTTTTTTGGAGTTTCATCCGTTTGTTTGAAGCCAGTCTCGAGCTGCTGCTCATCCTGTTCGCGGCGGCGTTCGTCGCCGGTTTCGTGGATTCCATTGCCGGCGGCGCCGGCCTGATCACCATTCCCGTCATGCTGATCGCCGGCATTCCGCCGCTGCAAACGCTGGGCACCAACAAGCTGCAGGGCATTTTCGGCGCAACCTCGGCAACCATCTCCTATGCCCGCGGCGGCCGGGTGGACCCGAAGACACAATGGCCGATGGCGCTTCTCGCCTTTGCCGGCGGTGCCGTCGGCGCCGCACTTGCAACGGTGATTTCCGGCGATGTGCTGCTGGCGGCCCTGCCCTTCCTGCTGGCGGGCATCGGGCTTTATTTCGCGCTGCGCAGCGGGCTTGACGATACCGACCGGCACCAGCGGCTCTCTGTGCCGCTCTTTGCCGGTCTGGTGGTTCCGGCAATCGGGTTTTACGATGGTCTTTTCGGGCCGGGCACCGGCTCGTTCTTCATGCTCGCCTTCGTCACCCTTGGCGGGCTGGGCATGCTGAAGGCGACCGCGCGCACCAAGCTGCTCAATCTCTCGTCCAATCTCGGCGCCTTCGTCGTTTTCCTGGCGGGTGGCGCGATATTGTGGAAGATCGGTCTCGTCATGGGCGTCGGCCAATTTCTCGGGGCCCAGACCGGCTCGAACCTCGCCATGAAACGCGGCGCAAAGATCATTCGGCCGCTGCTGGCAATCTCCAGCCTGGCCATGGCCGCCAAGGTATTTTTTGACGATCAAAACCCGATTTATCAGTGGCTTATGATGTAATCTTCAACTGCATTGGTAAACCCGCCGCCATGAAGATCACGGTCTGTGCGGCGGCCGCTATTCGCTGGTTCAGCAATCCGGCCTCATCGCGAAACCGGCGCGCCAGGGCATTGTCGGGCACAATGCCGAGCCCGACCTCGTTTGCAACGATGAACAGTGGATAGGGACATTCGGCAACAAAGGTCGCAAGCCTTTCACCGGCCTTACCGACATCGTGATCGCCCAGAATGAGATTGGTCACCCACAGCGTCAGGCAGTCGATCAACACCACCGGGCGCGGTTCGTCCCGCAGGCTTTCAAGACATTCGACAAGCGCGAGCGGCACTTCATGGGTCCGCCAGGCATTGCCGCGCTCTGCCCTGTGACGGGCAATCCGGGTTTCCATTTCGGGATCGAGGGCCTGCGCCGTGGCGACATAATGAAGATCGCCCTTTTCCGCCCTTGCCAGCTTTTCCGCCTGCGCCGACTTGCCCGACCGGGCACCACCGAGGATCAGGCACGCCCCTTGCGCTGTTGCACTATTCTGCAAACTCGAGCCCCGATCCGTTGTTGTCGATGAAAAGCACCGGAAAACGGCCCCGAAATGAAAGCGGACGATTCGTAGAACAAGAGGCGTCCGCCTTGCTGATCATTTCGGATGCGCACTTGCGAAGACCACCTCCGCCAAGCCGCAAACCATGTTCCGGCGCTTCATCAATATAGCGTTTTGCCGCCGGTTTCGCAATGATGCGCCCTGGCTGGCGACAACGCCTTAAAGAGACCGGGCGACCTTGTCCGCCACATCTTCGGGCAGCCATGCCTTCCAGATATCCGGATAGGTTTCCAGAAAATGGCGGGCGCCGCCTTCATTGTCGGCGTCATTATTGCTCATCCAGGCCAGCACCTGGCTGACGGTGGCATTGCTCCATGAGCGGTTGTTGAAATAGTCCATCAAATCGCCGCCCTCCATCGCGAAGTCGCCGGAAACCAGCGTGTAGACGGCCGAGACGGGATAGGCATTGAGCTTCGGGTCGGCGCAATCGGCCACGATCGTGCAGCTGTCCCATTCCTGCTTGCTGAATTCGACGCCGAAGCTGAGCTTCACCATGTCGTATTCGCCCAGAAGCGCGGTTGGCGCCCAGTAATAGCCAAGCCAGCCTTTCCCGTCTTCAAAGGCCTTTGCGACCGAGCGTTCGAGGGCTGTTCCCGACTCCATCTCAACCAGGTCAAACCCCTTGTCGGCGCCATCGAGCGCGCGAAACAGGTTCTCCGTCGAGACCCGACAGGCCCAGCCAACGGGACAGTTGAACACCGCCGGCTTGTCGCCGCCTTCGGCCGGCATGAAAAGCTCGGGGTGCTTCAGCGCCCGCTGGGCCGTGGTGATCTCCGGGTGCGCATCGGCAAGGAATTTCGGTATCCACCAGCCCTGCACCCCACCCTCGCTCAGGAGCGGTGCGGCAAAGGCAGCCCGTTTTTCAGCCACGGCTTCATCCAGCGCAGGCGTTGCGCTTTCGAACCAGAATTCGGGAATGATCTCCGGCTTTCCGGTTTCGATCATCGTCTCCACCGCGCTGTCGGTATCGCCCGGGACCATGGAGACCGTACAGTCGAACCCGGCCTCGAGGATGATCCGGTCGACCCATGCGGCAAGCCCTGCCGACGACCAGTTCAGCTCCGCAATCGAAATATCGGAGCACCGGTCCTGTGCCTGCGCGCCTTGCGCTGAAACTGTAAACGATCCCGCAACCACACATGCGGCGGCAATATGCGCTTTCATAACGATTGATCCATACCCTGCCTGAGCGCCTGCTGCCGCAGCCAACGGCGAAACGCTTCTGGAATTCGTTTATGTCAAGAGTAGTGCCCGGACAGCTAAATGACAAACACAGGCTTTGGATTTTTTTATGGCCAACTGCTTTAAAAGCGCGTCTGCGCTAACCAAGCGGTAAGGTTCTGCCGTTAGAAAAAAGACAGCGGACGGTTGCGCGGCAAGTTGCCCCGACCTTTTGAGTATTTGCGTAGTCGGGGTGCCGTTGTTTTTCTGGTACTGCGTATGCAACCTCCGCGGATGCGGGTTCTGCCTTGTCGAACCTTGCGAACACGATGTCAGGAGACGATCGTCAGTCGCTCCGCAGCCCGGGTAATGGCGGTATAAAGCCAGCGCTCGCGCGTATCTCTGAATGCCCAGCTTTCATCGAACAGCACCACATTGTTCCACTGCGAGCCTTGCGCCTTGTGGACCGTCAACGCGTAGCCGTAGTCGAAATCATCGTAGCGTTTCTTGGTCGACCAGGGAATTTCGGTTTCGCTGTCCTCAAAGGCGGCCTTCAGCAGCTTGATGCGCGACGCACCGCGGTCGGGATCGTCTTCCTCCGGGTTCACCAGCAGGTTGATCCCCGGCTTCACCGTCTCCTTCGATGCCGACATCACCTTCCACAGCGAACCGTTGAGCAGGCCCTTGGCCGGATCATTGCGCAGGCAGACCAGCTTGTCGCCGGATTGCGGATAGACCTGCGAAAAGCCTTTGAGTTCACGCAGACGCTGGTTGTAGCGCCGCCGGGTCTTGTTGGTGCCGACCAGCACCTGATCGGCATCGAGCACCAGATCCTGTGTCACTTCGCGGCGCGAAATCACCTTCGCCTCGCCGTAATCACCGTGTGGTATCTCATCGCCCTCGCGCACCCGCATGGCCAGATCGATGATCGGGTTGTCGCGCGCCTGCCGGTGGATTTCGGTCAGCAGGAAATCCGGCTCGTGATTGGTGAAATAGCCGCCGCCCGAAACCGGCGGCAACTGCCCCGGGTCGCCGAGCACCAGCACCGGCGTGCCGAAACTGACCAGGTCCTGCCCGAGCTTTTCGTCCACCATCGAGCATTCATCGATGATGATCAGCGCCGCCTTTGCCAGCGGGCTCTGCCGGTTGATGGAAAACATCGGTGCGACCGACGTCTTGCCGGTCTCCTCGTCCTCGATCATTTCCTCGCCCTTGGGGCGATAGATCAGCGAGTGAATGGTGCGGGCATTGCTGGCCCCGCGCGAGCGCAGCACCTGCGCGGCCTTGCCGGTGAAGGCGGCAAACAGCACCTCGCCATCTACATGTTCGGCAAAATAGCGCGCAAGCGTGGTCTTGCCGGTTCCGGCAAAGCCGAACAACCGGAACACCGGCGAACGGCCTTCCTTCAGCCAGCGCGACACGGCCTGCAGCGCTTCATCCTGTTGCGGTGAAAACTCCATGGCGTGACTTGGCAGGATTCGCCAACCCGGGGCAACAAAAAATCGGATCTGCTTGGGAATAAATCGCCGATCTGAGGTGTCTATCGGGTGAATGCGCCACACAGATCGCGGCGCAGATCAGCAAAACGGACAAATCGACATGATGAAGACAATTTCCATTCTCGCCGCCGCAGCACTTGTAGCCGTTGCAGGCACGGCCTTTGCCGGCACAGACACGTTCCGCGCCGTCAACACTTATGACGGTCAGGTTCTGGCCGGGCAGAACGGACGCACGCTCTACACCTATGACAAGGACGCAAACCACCTATCCGTGTGCTACGGTAGCTGTGCTGCCAAATGGCCCCCATATCTCGCCAACCCATCCGCGCAACCGTTCTCGAAATACTCTTTTGTGGTGCGCAAGGACGGGCAGAGACAGTGGGCTTTGAATGGCGAACCTCTCTATTTCCGGGCAAATGACAAGAAGCCCGGCGATGTCACCGGCGACGGCGTCAGCAATCTCTGGCAGGTTGCCCGCCCGGCGTGATCGCACACCGGCGCGGCAGCCTGGAACCGCCGCGCCGGAAAACCTGTTCGAAACGGAAATGCAGCGCTGCCTGCCTCAGCTTATCCGCATGGCATGCGCGCTGGCGGGCTCGGCCGAAGACGGCGTCGACCTGTTGCAGGATACGATCGAACGCGCGCTGTCCCATAAATGCCAATGGCATGGCGACAATCTCGGCGGCTGGCTCTATGCGATCATGGTGCACATCAACGCCAATCATTTTCGCCACCGCAACACGCTTTCCTTCCTTGAGCTTGATCTTGCCGAAGACCTGCCGGACGACGGCGCGGAAGAAAACGTGGAAATCGACCGGCTGATGCTTGCCGATGCGCTCGATACATTACCGCCTGTCGCCCGCGATATCGTGGTTCTCTGCGATCTCGAAGGTTTCAGCTATGACGAAATTGCTGTGCGGCTAGACGTGCCGGTGGGCACGGTGATGTCGCGCCTGTCGCGCGCACGACACCGGCTGGCAGACATTCTGGAGGCGAAAGGAAGCTCAACGCAGCATCGGCCAGAGGCTTGCCACCAGCACCAGCGCCATCACGATATTGAACCATTTCAGCCGGTTGCCATAAGAGAGCCAGTGGCGCAGCCCCGAGCCGAAACCGGCCCAAAGCGAGATACTGGGGATGGTGATCAGGCCGAACACGATCGCGACAATCGCCACGGAGCGGGCATAATCGGCGGGATCGGTGAAGACGGACATGGCCGTCAGTCCCATGATCCAGCCCTTGGGATTGACCCACTGAAAGCCGACCGCCTGAAAAAAGGTGAGTGGCCTGCCGGTCGTCGCCTCGCCGGACGCCATCTTGCGCGTCGTGCCGATCTTCCAGGCGATCCACAGCAGATAGAGCGCACCGGCGATCTTGGCGACAACGAGCACCGACGGAAACGCGGTGATGACCGCCCCGAGCCCGGCGCCGACCCCCGCCATCAAGAGCGCGAAGCCGGCCACCACGCCGGAAATATGCGGCAGCGTGCGGGAAAACCCGAAATTCACCGTCGAGGCGAACACCATCATGTTGTTCGGACCGGGCGTGATCGAGGCCGCCAGCGCGAACCCGATCAGGGCCAGCAATGTTTCGTTGGTCATGGACCTGCCCCTCCCGCAGGTGGACCGCGCCGAAACAGCATACCGCCCTGATCCGGCGCGGCCGATCAAAAGATGATGGATTACATCCCCTGCGGACCGCGGTTCATCGACGCCGGGCCGGTGCGGCAGATTTCGACAAGGCCGAGCGGACGCATGATGGCGATGAACTGGTCGACCTTGGAAACCTTGCCGGTCAGTTCGAACAGGAAATGCTCGACCGAGGCGTCCACCACCTTGGCTTCAAACGCATCGGCAAGACGCAGCGCTTCCTGGCGCTGATCGCCATTGCCGACCACCTTGATCAGCGCCACCTCGCGTTCGACCGGCGGGGCAATTCCCAGTTCGCGGGCGCGGACGGAAAGATCGACCACCTTGTGTACCGGCACCTGCCGGTCGAGCTGGGCCTTGATCTGCTCCAGCACATCGGGCGTGCCCTTGGTGACGATGGTGATGCGCGACAGATGCGCCTCATGCTCGGTTTCCGAAACCGTGAGGCTTTCGATGTTATAGCCGCGTCCGGAGAAGAGGCCGATCACGCGGGCGAGAACGCCCGGCTCGTTGGCAACGACCACGGAAAGCGTGTGGCGCTCGGGCGGGGCGGTCGGGCTCGAGATGAAATAGGCTGAACCGGTCGGTTGTAGCTTGGCGTTCATAGTTTCTATCCTTTCCCCGGGTCAGACGAGCTGACGGCCCTTGGCGTCGATGGCGGTTGCAACGGCTTCGTCATTGGCTTCATCCGGCAGCAGCATGTCGTTATGCGCCCTGCCCGACGGGATCATCGGGAAGCAATTGGCGAGATTGGCGACGCGGCAATCGAAGATCACCGGTTTCGGGCTGTCGATCATCCGCTGGATCGCCTCATCGAGATCGTCCGGATTGTCGCAATAAATGCCTTCCGCGCCATAGGCTTCCGCCAGCTTGACGAAATCGGGCATCGCCTCGGTATAGGAATGCGACAGCCGGTTGCCGTGGAGCAGCTGCTGCCACTGGCGGACCATGCCCATATACTGGTTGTTCATGATGAAGATCTTGATCGGCGCCTTGTGCTGGATCGCCGCAGCCATTTCCTGAATGCACATCTGGATCGAGGCGTCACCCGCAACATCGATGACCAGCGCTTCCGGATGAGCGATCTGGACGCCGAGCGCCGACGGCAGGCCATAGCCCATGGTGCCGAGACCGCCGGAGGTCATCCAGCGCTTCGGCTCCTCGAAATCGAAGAACTGCGCCGCCCACATCTGGTGCTGGCCAACCTCGGTGGTGATGTAGAAATCGCGGCCCTTGACCGCCGCATTCAGCCGCTCCAGCGCATATTGCGGCATGATCACGTCCTTGTTGGGCGTGTAGGCAAAGCAGTCACGCGCCCGCCAGCGCTCGATATTGTCCCACCACTCGTCGAGCGACGGCTTTTCCGCCGGCAGCGCGCGCCACGCGCGAACCATCTCTTCCAGCACATGGGCGACATCGCCGAGGATCGGCACGTCGACATGGATAGTCTTGTTGATCGAGGACGGATCGATATCGATGTGAATCTTGGTCGAATTCGGCGAGAACGCATCGACACGGCCGGTAATGCGGTCATCGAAGCGTGCGCCGACACAGACCATGACGTCACAGTCATGCATCGCCATATTGGCCTGATAGGACCCGTGCATGCCCAGCATGCCCAGCCAGTTCTTGCCGGATGCCGGATAGCAGCCCAGCCCCATCAGCGTCGAGGTGATCGGGAAGTTGGTCAGCCCGACCAGTTCGCGCAGCAGCCGCGTGGCCTCGTCGCCGGAATTGACGACGCCGCCGCCGGTATAGAGGATCGGCCGTTTGGCTTTCGACATCAGCTCGACTGCCGCCGCAATGGCGTCGGCATTGCCCTGAACTTCCGGCCGGTAGCTCTCGCGGATCGGGTGGCCCTTCAGCGGTGAATAACGCCCCTTGGCGAACTGGACGTCCTTGGGAACATCGACAACGACCGGACCCGGACGGCCGCTCTGGGCGATGCGGAAGGCCTCATGGATGACATTGGCGAGGTCGTTCACATCCTTGACCAGCCAGTTGTATTTCGTACAGGGGCGGGTAATGCCGACCGTATCGCATTCCTGAAACGCATCGGAGCCGATCAGCGTGGTCGGAACCTGGCCGGAAATGCAGACCAGCGGAACCGAATCCATCAGCGCATCCTGCAACGGGGTCACCGCATTGGTGGCGCCGGGACCAGAGGTGACCAGCATGACGCCGACCTTGCCGGTGGAACGGGCATAGCCTTCAGCCGCATGGCCCGCGCCCTGCTCGTGACGCACAAGCACATGGTTGATATCGTCCTGCTGAAAGATTTCGTCATAGATCGGCAGCACAGCGCCGCCCGGGTATCCGAAGATATGTTCAACCCCGTTTTCTTTCAGCGCCTGCAAAACGATCTCGGCGCCTGTCATCAAGTTATCCGTCGCGGTCATCGTCATTTTTCCGTTTCGATGGTCTCAAGGTCTTGCGTTGTTATCGGGCATAAAAAAAGGCCCCTTTCAAGGAGCCTGACGTCGCGCATGGGTGGCTTCTGCCGGATGGTTACACCATCCTGCCCATGCGCGATCCCACCACAATAAGAAGTTCTTTCATAATCATGCTTGGGTGATTAGCCGGTCTTGCCGCCTCAGTCAACGCACGACTGCAAGAAAAATAGCCAAACGGGCCGTTCAGTGAAATTAAATTAGGCAGGCGATGGTCGCTTTCCGGCGCTCAAAGCGTAGCCGGATCAAGACGTTGCCAATCGTCACCCATCTGGTTGCGAAACCAGGTCATCTGCCGCTTGGCATATTGCCGGGTTGCCGCACTCGCCCGCGCAATAACCGTTTCACGATCCATGTCGCCCGCCAGCATCGCCGCGACTTCGCGAACGCCGATGGCCCGCATGACCGGGGTTTCCGGTGGAAGCTCCAGAGCAAGCAGCGCCCGAACCTCCTCCACGGCGCCATCTTCCAGCATGGCGGCAAAGCGGGTGTTGATGCGGTCATGCAGGACCGGCCGCTCCGGCAGGATGACGACTTTTTCCGCCTCGTCCGGCCGGATCAGCGGCGGCGGGGTTTCGGCCTGAAAGTCCGCAATCGAGCGGCCGCTCGCATCAAGCACTTCAAGCGCGCGCACGATCCGCTGCCCATCGGCAGGCTCCAGCCGTGCCGCCATGACCGGATCGCGTTCAACGAGAATATCATGAAGCCTTTCCGGGCCCTCGCTCGCCAGAACAGAACGCCAATGCGCGCGGATGGCAGGCGAAACATCCGGCATTTCGGCCAGTCCCTCGGTCAGCGCCTTGAAATAAAGCCCCGTACCGCCGACGAAGACCGGCATGCGCCCCTCGCCCTCCAGCCGCGTGATCAGTGCCGCAGCATCCCGCAGCCATGCGCCGGTGGAATAATCCGTGCCGGCCGCGACATGCCCGTAGAGGCGATGTTCGATGCCGTCCATGTCTTCGGTGGAAGGCCGCGCGGTCAGCACCCGCAGCGTATCATAGACCTGCATGCTGTCGGCGTTGATCACCACGCCGCCGGTTTCACGCGCACGCCGCAGTGCATAAGCGGACTTGCCGCCCGCCGTTGGCCCCGTTATCAGGACCGCACGCCATTTTTTATCCGAGGAATTCACCATGGTTCTCGTTGCCACGCTTGTCGCCAATCCGTCAAATCCTGTTGTGACTTCGGAGCTGGTTTCCAGAGTTTCCGACGCCGTTCTCCCGGAAAAGATCGACTGGCTGAACGCAGGTATCGCGGTCGACCTTTATCTCGAGCCACACATGACCGCGCAGGCAGCCGAAACCGCCATCCGTGAAACGCTCGGGGACCTCGTCGTTGATGTCGTGATCCAGCCGCTGGACGGCCGCCGCAAGAAGGCGCTTCTGGCCGACATGGATTCCACCATGATCAGGCAGGAATGCATCGATGAACTCGCCGCCGAAGTCGGCCTGAAGGACAAGGTCGCCGGTATTACCGCGCGTGCCATGAACGGCGAGATCGAATTCGAGCCGGCGGTGCGCGAGCGCGTTGCCCTGCTTGCCGGCCTCGACATCGGCATTGTCGACGAGATCATCGAAAAGCGTATCACGCTGACGCCGGGTGGCAGGGAACTGATTGCGACGATGAAGGCCAATGGCGGCTATACCGCACTGGTTTCCGGTGGGTTTACCGTTTTCACCAGCCGTATCGGCGCGATGATCGGTTTTGATGAAAACCGCGCCAACACACTTCTGGAAAAAGACGGGAAGCTGACCGGCCATGTCGCCGATCCGATCCTCGGCAAGCAGGCCAAGATCGAGGCGCTGCATGATGTTGCCCGCAAACGCGGCATTGCCGAAACCGAGATCATGGCCGTGGGCGACGGCGCCAACGACCTTGGCATGCTGGAACTGGCCGGTTCCGGCGTCGCGCTCCACGCCAAGCCCAGCGTGGCCGCAAAGGCGAAAATCCGCATCGACCATGGCGACCTGACGGCGCTTCTCTATATTCAGGGCTATCGCCAGGAGGAATTTGTCCGATGAAGCTCGCTGAAACCGAACGTCTGATTATCCGAAACTGGGAAGACCGCGACCGCGACCTGTTCCACGAAATCAATTCCGACGACACGGTGATGGCGTTCTTCCCGATGCGCCGGAACCGCGCCGAGAGTGACGAGATGCTCGACAAGCTGCGCAATATGATTGAGGACACCGGCTACGGCTTTCCTGCCGTCGAACTCAAAGAGACCGGCGAAGTCATCGGCTTTACCGGGCTGAACCTCATCAACAATACGGACGTCAAACCGAAAGACGCGCCCGAGCTTGGTTGGCGCATGGTGACCCGACACTGGGGCAAGGGTTATGCGACAGAGGCCGCACGCGCGATGATCACACTGGCCTTTGACGAACGCGGCCACGACCAGCTTGTGTCCTTCGCTGTCGCCGTCAACCACCGCTCGACGGCGGTCATGGAAAGGCTCGGAATGCGCAGGGATCTTGACGGCGACTTCGATCATCCCTCCGTACCCGACAGTCATCCCCACCTGAAACGCCACGTGCTCTACAGGCTGCACAAGACGGACTGGCAGCGCTCCGGCTGAGACGCCTATTCCAGCACCAGACTGACAATGCCGAGCGTGCCATCGGGATCGGCAACCATGACCGAAACGCTGCGGCGTCCTTCTGAGATCAGTTCGACAATGCGCGAACGCACCTCCTGCGGCGTGGTCACAGCATCCTGCCCGACCTCGGCGATCACCATGCCGGGTTGAAGCCCTTCCGCGGCAGCCGCACTGCCGGCCTCCACCTCGGTGATCAGCACGCCCTCGACATCGCCGTCGATCTGGTAAAGCGTGCGGCCATTATCGTCGAGTTCGGCCAGCGTCATGCCGTAAAGGCTCACCGGCAGTCCCGGCGTCACGGCCTCGCCGCCCGCATCCGGTTCATCCGTTGTCGCAAGCGCGCCTTCCGTCTCTTCCGGGTCTTCCAGCAGTTGCGGCGTGACTTGAAGCGTCATCCGCTCGCCGTCGCGGATGATCTCGACATCCACGGGTTCGCCGATCCGACCTTCGGCTACAAAGCGCGGCAGGTCGCGGGTATTGTTGATCTCCTGGCCGTCAAAGCTCAGGATGAGGTCGCCTTCCTCAAGAGGACCGCCATCGGACGGACCGCCTTCGATGATCGAGCCGACAGCGACCGCCGGGCGATTGCCGGCGCCGAGCGTTTCGGCCATCGCATCGCTCACTTCCATAACGCGAATTCCGAGCCAGCCCCGGCGCGTACGCCCGAACTCGACAAGCTGGTCAATGACGTTTTCGGCAAGCTCACTCGGCACGGAAAAGCCGATGCCGATCGATCCGCCCGACGGCGACAGGATGGCCGTGTTGATGCCGATCACCTCGCCATCCATGTTGAACAGCGGCCCGCCGGAATTGCCCTTGTTGATGGCGGCATCGGTCTGGATGAAATTGTCATAGGGGCCGTCGAGTTCGCGTCCGCGCGCCGAAACGATACCGAGCGTGACGGAACCGCCAAGGCCGAAGGGGTTGCCGATCGCCATGACCCATTCGCCGATCCGCACCTTGCGCGAATCGCCAAACCTGACCGCCGGCAGCGGCTCGTCCGGCTCCACCTTGAGCACGGCAAGGTCCGTCTTGTCGTCCACGCCAAGCAGCGTCGCATCCAGCGTGGTGCCATCGGCAAGCGTCACCTCAATGGTATCGGCATTGTCGATGACATGGTTGTTGGTGACGATAATACCGTCCGGATCGATGATGAAGCCCGATCCGAGCGAGGAAATCTCACGGCTGTGCGGCCCCTCCTCGCCTTCGAAAAAATCCTCGAACAGATCTTCAAACGGCTGACCTTCCGGAACGTCCGGCAGCGGCCGGGTTTCACCGGACGGTCCGCCGTCTTCGGAGATCGAGATATTGACGACGGAATCCAGCAGCCCTTCCGCCATATCAGCCACCGACACATCGCTGAGCGTCTGGGCGCGGACTGGCGCGACAACGGCTGCAAGCGGCAGAACGGCGGCCGCTGCATAAACCCCCGCACCGACGACATAGCGCGCCAGGAAACGGCGAACCGGGAAAGTGTGCTCGACTGTCGTCATCTTGCCTCCGTCGGGTTGATTGTCTTCCTGTCGCAACAGCTGCGGCAAGCCTATCCGCGTATCAGCCAGACAAGGCCGACACCAAGCATCACGGCAATCAGTCCCGTTGCCCGCAACGCACCTTCCGAAATTGTCGGCAACAGCTTTGCCATTGCCACCAGAAACGAAGGGGCCAGTGCGTAGACCAGCCCCTCGATGATCAGATAAAACGCTAATCCGATCAGAATGTCCTGCAGGAGCATTAATCTGCTACCTGCGGCTGGGCCTCATCCGCGCCGTCACCGCCGGAAAGCGCCGGGCTCAGCGGCATCTTGCCGGCTCCGCTGTTGCGGAAGTATTCGAAGAATTCCGAATCCGGCGACAGAACCATGGTCGAGTTGTCCCCGAGCACGTCCCTGTAGGCGTTCATCGACCGGTAGAAGTAGAAGAACTCCGGATCCTTGCCATAGGCTTCGCCGAGAATGCGGTTGCGTTCGGCATCGCCTTCACCACGCAAAAGCTCCGAATCGCGGTTGGCGGACGACTGGATCTCGACAACCTCGCGGTCAGCGGCGGCACGGCGGACTTCGGCCCGTTCACGCCCCTGGGCGCGGGTGGCCTCGGCTTCGGCAAGACGCTCGGATTGCATCCGGGCATAGGTCTCGTCGGACACTTCCGGGGTCAGATCGGTCCGGCGAATGCGGACATCGACAATGGAGATGCCGAGCGATTCGGCAGCCGGACGCAACTGGTCGCCGACTTCCTGCATCATCGAAGCACGTTCACTCGAAAGAGCAGCCTGGAAATCCCTCAGACCGTAAACACGACGCAGCGAGGAATCGAGACGGGTGCGAAGCCGCGAAACCGCGACATCCCGGTCACCGGACACCGCCTCGCGGAACCGTTCGGGATCGGTGATCCGGTAGACCACGAAGGCGTTCACTTCATAGAACTTGCCGCCCGACACCTGAACACGGATATCGTCCAGATCGAAGCGCATGTCCTGATTGGAGATGAACTGCACCTTGTCGGCGCCGGCGAAAGCGAACGGCAGCTTGAAATAAAGCCCCGGATCACTCTTCACTTCCCGGATCTGTCCGAAGCGGATGACGAGGGCCTGCTCACGCGGATTGACGATGAAGATCGATGCATAGCCGAGCAGCAGCAGGACCACGACACCGGCCAGGATAGCGAAAACACGATTGGATGACATTACTGGCTCGCTCCCTGGGTCAGATTCTGTGTTGCGGGGGAAGATGTCTGCGACCCCGAAGAACGCTGGCTGCGCGCCGCATTGTTCCGGTCCACCGCATCCAGCGGCAGATAGGGAACGACGCCCTGCCCGCCCTCATTCTCGTCGACAATCACATTCTTCGAGCGTCCGAAGACATCCTGCATGGTTTCCAGATAAAGCCTCTTGCGGGTGACTTCCGGAACAGCGGCATAGGTCTCGTAGATCGAGTTGAACCGGCCGGCTTCACCTTCGGCATCCTTGACCACGCGATCCTTGTAGGCGGCAGCCGCCTCGCGGATCTGGGCCGCTTCACCACGGGCCGCACCGAGCACTCGATTGGCATACTGGTTGGCTTCCTCGAGATAGCGGTCCTCGTCCTGTTCGGCTCGCTGGACCTCGTCAAACGCATCGGCAACTTCCGTCGGCGGTGCAGCTTCCTCGATGGAAACGGCATTGACGGTGATGCCCGCGCCGTACTGGTCCATGGTGAACTGGATGATGTCCTTCACATCAAGCGAAATGCCCTCGCGGTCATCGCGGAACACGTCCTGTGCGGGACGCGAGCTGACGACTTCGCGCATGGCGCTTTCGGAGACCTGCTGCAATGTCAGGATCGGATTTTCGACGTTGAAGAGAAAGGCTTCCGGATTGGTGACGCTGAACAGAACGGCGAATTCGATATCGACAATGTTCTGGTCGCCGGTCAGCATGATTCCGGCACGCGCCGAAGTGCCGCCACCGATATTGAGCTGCTGTTCGGTGATGTTGACGGTCTCGACCTGATCGATCGGCCAGATCATCATGTGCAGGCCCGGGCCGGCGATTTCCTGCTGCGGCTTGCCGAGCCTCAGTTCGACACCGCGCTGGTCCGGCTGGATGGTATAGATCGACTGCATGACCCAGAACGCGGCAACCACGATGATGATGATCGCCACCAGTCCGACGCCGAAGCCACCGGGAAACATGCCCTTGAACTGATCCTGCCCCTTGCGGAAGAAATCCTCGATATCCGGCGGACCGCCATTGCCGTTACCACCGTTGCCGCCACCACCAGGACGCTTGGGACCTTGTCCCCACGGCCCCTGATTGTCGCCGCCGCCACCGCCCCCTCCCCAGGGACCGCCGCCATTCTGATTGCTCCAGGGCATTAACACCTCTTCCAAAAAAACTGTTTCAGGCTGCGGAACCTTGTGCCGCAGCCGCGCATTAACGCCAAAGGCGTTTGTACCCGTTATAGGGTCGCGGAAACGCGCTTTCAACGCGATCGGTCAACTGGGTGCCGAAATCGCGGTAAAATCCTGTTCATCCGCTTTTGCGAACGTAAACCACGTAGCGCGTCGGGTAGTCATCTTTCTCGCCCGCAGGAACCGTCTCGCTGCTTTCGACCTGCCAGATCGCCGGATCGATCTTCGGAAAGACGGTATCGCCATCGAGCGTCTTTTCCACATGGGTGATGTGAAGTTTTCCGGCATAAGGCATGGACTGCCGATAGATTTCACCGCCCCCGATCACGCAGACCGAACCGGCGCCCACAGCCTGCGCTTCTTCCTGCGCTATCTCAACTGCATCCTCCAGTCGATTGATAACAATGCAATTTTCAGCCTTAAATCCCTCATTGCGCGTGACAATGATATTGGTGCGATTCGGCAAGGGGCGCCCGATGGACTCAAAGGTCTTGCGACCCATGATCACCGGCTTGCCGACCGTGATCGCCTTGAAACGCTTGAGGTCGGACGATAGCTTCCACGGCATGTCCCCGTTGCTGCCGATCACGCCGTTTTCGGCAACCGCGGCAATCATTTCGATTTCAGGATAATTCATCGAACCGCCCTCAAACCGCGATCGGCGCCTTGATTGACGGCGCGGCCTCATAGCCTTCGAGCGTGAAATCCTCGAATGTGAAGGCGAACAGACCGGTGACGGCCGGATTGAGCCGCATCACCGGCAATTGCCCCGGAATGCGGGAAAGCTGTTCACGCGCCTGTTCGAAATGATTGGCGTAAAGATGCGCGTCGCCCAGCGTGTGGACGAAGTCACCCGGCTCAAGCCCCGTCACCTGCGCCACCATCAGGGTCAGCAGCGCATAAGAGGCGATGTTGAAGGGCACGCCCAGAAAAATATCGGCAGAGCGCTGGTAGAGCTGGCATGAGAGTTTGCCATCGGCGACATAGAACTGGAACAGGCAGTGGCACGGCGGCAGGGCCATGTTGTCGACCTCGGCCGGGTTCCAGGCCGTTACGATGTGGCGGCGGCTGTCGGGATTGTTGCGGATGCTTTCCACAAGCTTTTCGATTTGGTCGATATGGCCACCGTCCGGCGCAGGCCAGGAGCGCCACTGCGCGCCGTAGACGGGACCGAGATCGCCATTCTCGTCAGCCCATTCATCCCAGATCGAAACGCCATTTTCCTTCAGATAGGCAATATTGGTGTCGCCCTTGAGGAACCACAGCAATTCGTGAATGATCGAGCGCAGATGCAGCTTTTTCGTCGTCAGAACCGGAAAGCCGTCCGACAGGTCGTAGCGCATCTGGTAGCCGAAAACGGAGCGTGTGCCCGTTCCGGTTCTGTCGCTCCGGTCGGTTCCGTTTTCAAGCACATGGCCCAGAAGGTCGAGATATTGCCGCATGATGCTCCCTCGTGCAGTCGGTTCCTCGTTCTATAGCCATGTAAGGCGCATGGAAAAGGGTGTCGAAGCGCCTTTCCCCGCCTTTTGCGCGCCGCCCCCTTTGCAGAAGCGTCCGAAACACTTATATCAGGCATGCCGGTTCTTCCGGCTATGGTAATAAACGGCAATGTAATAAGCTCATTGGACCCGGGGGCGGTACCCGGCGCCTCCACCACAAACAGGCGGAAAAGGCCTGCTTGTGATGGGGGCGAAACAGGATCGACAAGAGTGTAAAGATTGACCTTTTGCCCGGCATGATACCACCGTTATCGGGTCAAACGAGTAGTTGCAAATGACAACAAAGCTCAGGGTTACGCTGTAGCTGCCTAATGGCGGTTCCAGAAACCCACCTTAAGTCCTTATGGGTAGCACTGTAAGGCGGGGTCCGGAGGCACCTGGCAACAGAAGCCTCCACCTGAATTTGAACAAAATCCCCTGTAAAGATTGCGCTCAGGCATCAGGCGAATTAATTGGCTGTAGTCAGATTGCAATCAAACGGCCAAGGGCGGGAAAGACGTGATGGGGCAAGACCATATTCGCTACGACATTCTGGCACAGGACGCCCTGCGCGGCATGGTGCGCAAGGTTCTCTCAGAGGTCGCCGCCACAGGCCACCTGCCCGGTGAGCATCATTTCTTCATCACCTTCCTGACCGGCGCGCCGGGCGTGCGCATCTCCCAGGCGCTGAAGGAGAAATACGCCCAGCAGATGACCATCGTCATCCAGCACCAGTACTGGGACCTGAAGGTGACCGACAGCCATTTCGAAATCGGCCTGTCGTTTTCCGATGTGCCCGAGCGCCTCGTCGTTCCCTTCAACGCGATTGTCGGCTTCTACGACCCGTCGGTGAATTTCGAACTCGAATTCGATGTCGCCACGCTGGACGTGGAAGAGGAAAAGCCTGTCGAGCCGCAGGTCGAAAACAGCGGTGATGACGACGGTCCCGGCGACGATGACGGCGCTTCGGTCGTCTCGCTCGACGCCTTCCGCAAGAAGCACTGAACGGCCATGGGCGCCGAGGTCGTCAATCTGCGACAGAAGCGCAAACGCGCCGCACGGCAGAAGGCGGCGGAAACAGCTGCTGAAAATCGCGCGATCCACGGACGCACCAAGGGCGAAAAACAGCGCGACAGGCTTGAGCGCGACAAGACGGAGCGGCTTTTCGAACAGGGCCGCATTACGTCCTTTCCCGCAAACCGCAAGGCTGAGGACAGCGACGATTGATCCGCAAACGCTCCGTCAGCCTGCACGGCCACCGTACAAGCCTTTCCCTCGAGGATGCGTTCTTCAGTGAAATTCATGACATCGCCGGTGAGCGCGGTGTCAGCCTTGCCGCCCTTTTAAGCGAAATCGACGATAACCGCGCGCCGGATGTAAACCTTTCATCCGCCGTGCGCCTGTTCGTGCTCGATCACCTGAAAGCCCGCTCGCAGCCATAAAGCCGCGCTCCGCAGGCGCCCTACTCTGCCGCCTTGCGCTGTTCGGCCTCATCGGCCGGCGCGTCGGGATTGCCGCCGGCCGTCTGCCGGTCGAGATCGGGGAAGGCGACGATGCGCAGGCCGCTGAGATCGGTGTGCAGAACGATCAGCCCCTGCTCCTCGAACCAGTCGAGAAAACGCCGGGCGCGCCGCGCCGAATGCGTGCCGTAGGCGCGCGCGATAACGGCATCCGACGGGCAGGCATCGCCCGCAATCGCCGCCTTTGCCAGCATCAGGAACACGCCCTGCAGATCTTCGGTCACATGGGCGAGCAGCGAAAGCGCCATCTGCCATTGCTCGCTTTCCACCATCGCATCATCCGCACCGGAGCGGGCGATGGCGAGCCGGCGGCGGAAATCGGACATGGCAAGCGGCGCACCGGAAATCCGCTTCATGCGGCCGCGCATCAAAAAGTCCTGATAAAGCTCTGAATCCGAACGGAAAGCTGATTCCGGAGAACCGGAAATCTCCGCCAGTGTCATCGCAATCCAGTCTTCCTTCTCCTCCTCGGACATCGCCGGCGCACGCGAACCGCGCACGGGCGCTTCCGGCATTTCGGCCTCTTCGGCGGATTTCGACAGCGCGTCGATGATGTCCACGGTCGGGCGCGGACGGGGCGCGACACGGCGCGGTGTTGTCGCCTGGCGCGCCATATCCTCCGGGTCCGGCGTGAAGATCAGGTCTTCGACATCCTCCGGCTTTTCCGGCAGCGGCATCAGCTTGGGGCTGGAGGAGCGCGCGGACGTCTCCACCGGCCCGATCGTCACCGCCAGCGGACGGCGCGACATGGCCGGGCCAAGGGCAACGAAATTGCCGCGCTTCAGGTCGCGGAACTGCTCGGCCTGCCTGCGGTCCATGCCGAGAAGATCGGCGGCGCGCGCCATGTCGATATCGAGAAATGTGCGGCCCATGAGGAAGTTCGAGGCCTCGGCCGCGACATTCTTGGCAAGCTTGGCCAGCCGCTGGGTGGCGATGACGCCGGCAAGGCCGCGTTTTCGCCCGCGGCACATCAGATTGGTCATCGCGCCGAGCGAAAGCCGGCGGACTTCCTCGCTCACCTCTCCGCCGGCCGACGGCGCAAACATCTGCGCTTCGTCGACAACGGTCAGCACGGGATACCAATGGTCGCGGTCTGCATCGAAAAGCGCGTTCAGGAAGGTCGCGGCCGCGCGCATCTGATCGTCGATTTCCAGACCCTCCAGCGTCAGCACACAGGAGACGCGATGCTGGCGGATACGGTTGGCAATACCGATCAGCTCCCCCTCGGAGCGCTCGGCATCCACGACGATATGACCAAAGGCCTCCGACAGCGTGACGAAATCACCCTCCGGGTCGATGACGACTTGCTGCACCCATTTGGCCGACTGTTCCAGAAGACGACGCAACAGGTGGGACTTGCCCGACCCCGAATTGCCCTGGACCAGAAGACGGGTCGCCAGCAGCTCCTCGATATCGAGTGTGGCCACGTCACCCGCCGATGTCGTTCCCATATCGATATCGACTTGCACTTGTTGCCTTTGCCTTCTTGTTGGTGTTGCGGCCCGTTTGTAACAGGTCGAAAGGGCCGCGCCGAGAGTTTGCGGGGTTACCCACAGCTTTCCGTGGTCATAATCCTGAGCATCTCGGGCGGCAGACCGAACACCGTTGAAAAACCCGCCTGCCCGGCGCGCGTCAGCATCAGCGCACGGCCGTCCGATACCGGCCGCAGCCAGTGTCGCGCGCAGCAGCGCTCCAGCATGGCCGCCCCAGCCAGCCGCCGATATGGTGACGCCGTTCGCTCCAGTCGAGACAGGTGCGGCAAAGCGCCCTTCGGCTGTGACGCGCCTCATTCAGAGAAACACCGAAATCCTGAAGAAAAACAGCGCCTTTGTCGGTGACCAGTCCGGCCTTTCCGTCGAATACGAGAAAGCCGGACTGCACCAGCGAATCCGTGATTCCGACGGCAATCGCACCGGCCATGTGGTCATAACATGTCCGCGCGAGCCTGAGCGCCTCGTCCTTTGGACCCGTCGGGCGATGGCGCACCGGGCCGGTTGCCGATAGCAGGCTCAGATGTTCCAGCGTTTCGGCCACCTCCGCCGAGGCCAGCCGGAAATAGCGGTGCCTGCCCTGTTTTTCGACCACAACCAGCGCACCGTCGACAAGCCTAGCGAGATGGTTGCTCGCCGTTTGCGGCGACACGCCCGCACAGGCGGCCAGTTCGCCCGCCGTCAATGCCTTTCCGCCAAGCAGGGCGGAAAGAATATTGGCACGCGAGACATCGCCGATCAGAGCGGCGACAGAGGCAAGCGTGTTTCCCGAAACGATGTTTGTCATGGCGCTCAATCTAGCACCGGACAACCGATCCGTCAGCGGCCGACAGTTCGCTCACGACCGAAACATCACGGCTTCGACTGCGGCTATCTCCTTCCTCACCAATTGAAGGAAACCGCCATGACCGAGATCGTTGTCCCCCAAAACCGCAAATCCGCATTCCCCCTCCAGATCGCCCGCAAAATCCGGCAACTGACCCGGCTGCTTCTTGTCTACTGGCCGCAACGGCGCAGACAGCGGCTGATACTGCGCGAACTCACCGACGAGCGGCTGCGCGATATCGGTATCGAACCGCATCAGGCCCAACAGGAGGCCGGACGTCCGTTCTGGGATTAGGTCTGCTTCAAAAACGCCTCGAAGGCGGCGAGCGTCTCGTCGGACACATGATGCTCGATGCCTTCGGCGTCCAGTTCCGCCGCTTCTGCCGGAACGCCAACGGCCAGCAGCAGGTCGCGCACCAACTGGTGACGGATGCGGGCCTTGTCCGCCATCGCCTCGCCGGCCTCCGTCAGAAAAACACCGCGATAGGGCCGCGAGGTTGCAAGCCCCTCCCGCTTCAGCCGGGAGACGGCCTTCGCCGCTGTCGGATGGGCAATGCCCATGGCTCTGGCGATATCCACCAGCCGCGCCTCGCCATGTTCCGCCGTCAGGTCGGCAATCAGTTCGGTATAATCCTCCAGAAGCGCTGAAGCACGTTCCGAACGGGCTTTGGAGAATCGGTCGGCCTGATCGCCCGGTCCGTCGGTCATATCCCTGCCTCCCGCAGCATCAACACACCTGTCTTTGCGAAAACCCGTATTTCCCGGCATCGAAACAGCCGAAAATAACATGTGATTGCATTTTAAAGCCCAGGCTAAACATTGTTATCACAAAATAATCGGAACTCCGCCGGCATGCAAGGGATTGCAGATATGACGCCGATTGACAAAAATGTAGCCTTGGCTATATTTGGAATATTTCCAAGTCCATTTTATTGCCGTATCCAAGATGTCAGACCATAATTCCAGACGCCCTTCTCTAAGTGATCGCACCAATACGGCCATCGAGCAGGCCATGGCTTCCGGCCATATCAGGCCGCGTTCAGCGCTGCTTTTCGCCGGCCCGGCGGTGATTGCTTCGATCGCCTATGTTGACCCCGGCAATTATGCCACCAATATCCAGGCCGGCGCTGGCTATGGCTACACGCTGTTATGGGTGGTGCTGTTCGCCAACCTGATCGCGATGCTGTTTCAGGGGCTTTCGGCCAAGCTTGGCATCGTCACCGGCCGCAATCTTGCGGAAGTCTGTCGCGACGAATTTTCAAAGCCCGTGGTCATCCTGATGTGGATCGTCAGCGAAATCGCGGCGATGGCGACGGATCTTGCCGAATTTCTCGGCGGCGCTATCGGGCTTGCGCTGCTGTTCGACATGCCGCTGATGGCCGGCATGGGGGTCACGGCGATTGTCACCTACGGCATCCTGCTGTTTGAACGCCGCGGTTTCCGGCCGATGGAGCTGATCATCGGCAGCCTGATTGCCGTCATCAGCCTCTGTTACATCGTCGAACTGTTCATCGCGCCGATCGCCTGGGGCGAAGCCGCCTTTCACATGGTCACGCCGGATATTCCCGATGCCACCGCGCTTGCCATCGCCGTCGGCATTATCGGCGCAACGGTGATGCCGCATGCGGTTTTCCTGCATTCCGGCCTCACCCAGCACCGCGTCAAGACCAGAAACGAGGACGACCGCCGCCGGGTGCTGCGGTTTTCCAACATCGAGGTCGTGCTCGCCCTTGCCGTTGCCGGCGTGGTCAATATGGCGATGGTGATGATGGCGGCCAGCGCCTTTCACAAGGGCCACAGCGAAGTGGCGGAAATCGAGACCGCCTATCACATGCTGACCCCGCTTCTGGGCGGTGCGGCCGCAGGCGCCTTCCTGATCTCGCTGATCGCCTCGGGCATTTCCAGCTCTGTCGTCGGCACCATGGCCGGCCAGATGATCATGCAGGGTTTTGTCGGCTTCCGCATTCCGATCTGGCTGCGCCGGCTGATCACCATGGCGCCCGCCTTTGTGGTCGTGGCGCTTGGCGTCAATGCCACAGAAGCGCTGGTGGTCAGCCAGATCATCCTGTCGATTGCGCTGCCGGTACCGATGATCTCGCTGGTCATCTTCACCCGCAGCCGGGCAATCATGGGCGATTATGCCAATGGACGGCTGATCGGGGCGCTTGCCATCATCGGCTCGCTAGCCGTCCTCTCGCTCAATATCGTGCTTCTGCTGCAGACCTTCGGCGTGCCGATCCCGGGGCTTGCCGCCGGCTAAGACACCGCTCCGCTCGCTACAATCAGGCCGAAACCCTGCATCAGCCGTGCGATCTCCGGGCGGACGTCGCGGCTGGTGAAGATCGCCAGATCACGGTTGGTTTCGCCGATTGCATCGGCAGGGCGCTGGCCCAGCACGCGTCTGGCCTGCAGGGCGATGGCTTCCGCCGGGTTCAGCCAGTCCACCGGCCAGGGCGCAAGCTTGCGGAAACGGTTGGCGAGAAACGGGTAATGCGTGCAGGCCAGCACCACGATATCGGTGCGCCGCCCGTCTTCCTCGACAAAACAGGGCGCGATTTCCGCCCACAGCACCTCATCGGAAACAGCGCCACCGCTGATATAGGCTTCGGCAAGGGCTGCGAGATATTTCGACCCCACCAGCCGGGCATGGCAATGCGTGGCAAAACTCTCAATCAGGGTGCGCGTATAATCCCGCTTCACGGTCGCAGGCGTCGCCAGTACCGAAATCAGCCCCGAGGCGGTGCGTTCGGCCGCCGGCTTGATCGCCGGAACCGTGCCGACGAAATCGGTTTCATGAAAACGCGCGCGAAGGGCCGCACCTGCCAGCGTGAAGGCCGTGTTGCAGGCGATGATGACGCAGGCCGGCCGGATATCGTCGAGCAGGCGCTCAAACAATGCCAGCAGATGTGCCAGCAACGCCTCTTCCGGCCAGTCGCCATAGGGAAAGGCGGCATTGTCGGCGATATAGACGAAACGCCGGTCCGGCATCAGCATGCGGGCCTCGCGCAGGACGGTCAGCCCACCGATCCCTGAATCGAATATCAGAACCGGACCCTCGCGCGCCTCAGCCATCGCTGCCCTCGCCGCCGCGCGGGCTCTTGCGGGTATAGCGATCAAGCGATGAAATCACCCCGCGCAGCAGATGGATTTCCTGCATGCTCATGGCGCGCCGCGTAAACACCGAACGCAGATTGTCGATCATGCGCGGCTTCTTGTCGGCGGGGCGGAAATAGCCGCGTGCATCGAGCGCGTCTTCCAGATGGCCGAAAAAGCCGAACAAGTCCTGCTTGGTGGCGGGCGTCTGGTCGACAGGCTGAAACGCCGTCCGACTTTCATCCTCCATGCCGGATTTCATCCATTCATAGGACATCAACAGCACGGCCTGGGCGATATTCAGCGAGGCGAAGGCCGGATTGACCGGAAAGGTCACGATCTCGTCGGCCATGCCGACCTCCTCATTATTGAGGCCCCAGCGCTCGCGGCCGAACAGGATGCCGGTGCGCTCGCCATCCCTGTATCGCTGACGCAGTGTTTTGGCGGCAACGCCCGGCCCCCGCACCGGCTTGTATCCGTCGCGGCTTCTGGCGGTCGTGGCATAGACGAAATTGAGATCGGCAATCGCATCGACCAGGGTGTCGTGAACCGTCGCCCCATCGATCACGTGATCGGCCTTGGAGGCGGCAGCCCGCGCGGTATCACTCGGCCAGCCGTCGCGCGGATCGACAAGGCGCAGTTCCGCAAGCCCGAAATTGGCCATGGCGCGCGCCACCATGCCGATATTCTCGCCAAGCTGCGGGTTCACCAGAATGATCACCGGTCCTTCGGCGATGAGCGGAAGCTCGCTGTTCGTGCCTGCCATGGCATCCTTCTTCAATTCATTCAGACGATGCGGCTTATCGCTCCGCACGCCCGCGATTGCAAGGAAAAGGCTGCGAACATGTCCGGCACCCGTTCATTCCGGCAAGGTCATATGACCATGTTCATCAAGCGGCGAAAACGGATTATAGGCCACCTCCCACAAATGGCCTTCGGGGTCGGCAAAATAACCGCTGTAACCGCCCCAGAACACCGCCTCGCCCGGCTTTACCACGGTCGCGCCGCAGCGTTCGACAAAGGCGATGGTTTCATCCACCGCGGCTTGCGAGGAGACATTATAGGCAAGCGCCACACCGGAAAAGGCGGGCTTGTCAGCCGGCACACCGGAAAGCCCGGCGTCTTCGGCAAGTTCCTTGCGCCCGAAAAGCCCGAGCACGATGCCGTCGAGGCCGAAAAAGCTGACGCCCTCCTGAGACGCCGATGACCGTTTCCAGCCAAGCCTTTCGTAAAAGGCCGTCGCCGCCGCCAGATCATCCACACCGAGCGTGATCATGCTGATCCTGCGCTGAAACGCCATGAAACTCTCCCATATCTGTCACTTTTTGTTCTTTATATGTTCCATATTTTCGCCAAAAGCGCCAGCGCAATGTGCTATCCTTCGATACTCGGAAGGCGGATCCAGGCGGTAAACCGGCCGTCATATATACGGTATTATAATACCAATATTTTAAGCCGTTGAAAAACAATGGAAATACATTCCAGAAGCGCGATATTGACGCTTGACCTTCCGCAAGCCTGTCTCTATACAACCGCCAGCACATGCGCCCGTCGCATATGCCCCGCTTGGGGTTCCCCAAGTAAAGCAACAAAAAACGTCCGCCCTTCGGGGTCGGAATGAAATCGAGAGTATCAGAAAATGGTTACCTTCTCCCAGAAGCCTGAAGAGGTGGAAAAGAAGTGGATCGTGATTGATGCCGAAGGTCTCGTCCTCGGCCGTCTCGCTTCGCTCGTTGCCATGCGTCTGCGCGGCAAGCACAAAGCCACCTTCACCCCGCATGTCGACGACGGCGACAATGTCATCGTCATCAATGCCGAAAAGGTCGCGATGACCGGCAAGAAGTACAACGACAAGATGTACTACTGGCACACCGGCTATCCCGGCGGCATCAAGGAGCGCAATGCGCGCCAGATCATCGAAGGCCGCTTCCCCGAGCGCGTCATCGAAAAGGCTGTCGAGCGCATGGTTCCGCGCGGTCCGCTTGGCCGTCGCCAGATGAAGAACCTGCGCGTTTACGCCGGCACCAACCACCCGCATGAAGCCCAGCAGCCCGAAGTTCTCGACGTTGCCAAGCTCAACAAGAAGAATGTAAGGAGCGCTTAATGGCTGACCTGTCCGATCTGAAGACGCTGGGCGATGTCGCCACGGCCTCCGAAGCCCCCGCAGCCGCCGTTCACGAACGCAAGGTTGACGATCTCGGCCGCGCCTATGCCACCGGCAAGCGCAAGGACGCCGTCGCCCGCGTATGGGTGAAGGCCGGTTCCGGCAAGATCACCGTCAATGGCAAGGACTTCACCGACTATTTCGGTCGTCCGGTTCTGCAGATGATCCTGCAGCAGCCGATCGTCGTGACTGAGCGTACCGGCCAGTTCGATATCGTTGCCACGGTTACCGGCGGCGGCCTCTCCGGCCAGGCCGGTGCTGTACGTCACGGCATCTCCAAGGCACTGACCTATTTCGAACCGGAACTGCGCGCCGTGCTGAAGAAGGGTGGTTTCCTCACCCGCGACAGCCGCGTCGTCGAGCGCAAGAAGTACGGCCGCGCGAAAGCCCGCCGTTCGTTCCAGTTCTCCAAGCGCTGATTTCAAAAGCCGCTTCTGTTTACGAAAAGGGCCGCAATCGCGGCCCTTTTTGCTATCCGGCCTCCGGCTACAGCCTGTTCTGGTCTTTCAGCACCTGAAGGGTCACCTCCGCAGCCCGTCTGCCGGGTGAAACCGCGGTACGCATCTGCTGCCAGACCCCGTCAAACCCTTCGAGCATGGTGTTTCGCTGCGGCGTGTCGCGCGTCAGAAGTTCCATCCAGCGGGCCAGCGCCCCTGCCCGCATCGTGTCATCGAAATATTCCGGAACCAGCGGCTGGTCGGCGATCAAGTTCGGCAACGAGGCCGACCAGATACTGATTTTCTTCAGCATGAACCGGCCGATGAAATCCGCCTTGTAGGCCGAAATCACCGGAATGCCGGAAAGCGCCAGCTCCAGCACCACCGTGCCGGAGGCCGCCACGGCCGCATGGGCCTCGCTGAAGGCCTTCCATTTGGCCGCATCGCCGACGACAAGCTCCGGCTTCACCGGCCAGTCGGCAATCGCCGCGCGCACCAGTTCCTCCCTGCGGGCCACTGTCGGCAGCACGAAACGGGGCATCGCATTGCGCTCCGCGTAAATCCGCGCAACATCCCGGAAGACCGGTGCGAGGCTTTTGATCTCGCCGGCGCGAGAGCCGGGAAGCAGCAGGATGGTCGGCGGCGCGCCCGCAGCCGGAAGGGCAGAACTCTGCCGGGCGGCGATCACGCCCGGCTCTTCGCTCAGCCGATGTCCGACAAAGCTGGTTTCCGGCCCGCCCAGCCGCTCCATGGCTTCCGGCTCGAACGGCAGCACCGCCAGCACGTGGTCGACATAGGCCAGCATGTCGCGCGCGCGGTGTTCCTTCCACGCCCACACACTGGGGCAGACATAATTGACCACGGGCAGATCCGGCAGTGCCTTTTTCACCCGTTTTGCCACCCGGTGGGTGAAATCGGGACTGTCGATGATCACCAGAACATCCGGCCGTGCCGCAATCAGCGCATCGGCCGTCTGGCGAATGCGCCTGATTAGCTGCGGCAGCCGCGCAATCACCTGGGTAAACCCCATGATCGACAGTTCGGAATAGTCGAACAGCGAATCGAGCCCCTCGGCGCCAAGGGCATCGCCGCCAACCCCGACAAGCTCAACGTCGCCGGTATGAATCGTCTTCAGGGCCGCAATCAGGTCGCCGCCAAGCAGATCGCCCGAAACCTCGCCTGCAATCACGCCGATCTTCAAAGTTTTCGACATGGCTTCACTCCCATGAAGAGATTGGTTCACGACGCGGGCGCTGCGATCTCGTCCGGCTCGAGCCCGTAAAGGAAAAGCCCTGCCCTGTCGGCTTCCGCAATGGCTTCCGCGCGATCCAGCACCAGTGCGCGTCCGGCTTCCACCGCGATACCGCCAAGGCCTGCGGCCGATGCCGCGCGCACGGTTTCCGGGCCGATCGACGGCAGGTCGGCGCGCAGATCCTGCTGGGGTTTGCACAGTTTGACAAGCGCGCCCCGGTGCTTTCGCGATATCCGCCCGCTTTCACGCATTGTGCGGACCCGTTCCAGCATCTGGTCGGTCCCTTCAGCGCCTTCAAGCGCGACAACCCGGCCGCCAAGGCTGACCGCCCCCTGGCCAATATCCATCGCGCCGATGGTCCGCGCCGCTTCGCCCGCGGCCAGAATGTCGCCAATCGCATCGCGATCCGGCGCAACGGCACCCAGCACACCCGCTGTTGCCAGAAGATCGCCGGCAATTGCCTGTGCTGCGATGATTTCGAAGCCATGGCGCTCGAAAAGCTCGATCACCATGCGCAGCACCTTGTCATCGCCGCCGCTTTTCAGCTTTTTCAAAATCGAAGGAAGCGACAGAAATACCCGCGCGGTCGGCCTGAGGCCGAGAAGGTCCGGCCGCGTCGTCACACCGCCAGACAGCACTACTTTCCGTATGCCGCGTTTCTGGAGGGCGGTCACGACCGGCCGGAACGCGCCGATATCGGCCTCCATATGGTCAAAACCGGACCAGTCATGGCTGCGTTCGCTGCGCAGCTGAATGATGAAGGGCGGCGTGCCGGCCTGACGCGCGGCCTCGGCGACATAAAACGGCAGACGGCCGTTTCCGGCGATGATCGCGACCGGCTCCGATCCGGAAGCCGATGCCGCACTCACGCCTTGCTGCCCCGCCGCCTGGAGCCGGGCGTCGTCAAAGCCCGCTCGCTGTCGCGGTCAAGAACGAAGTCGATGATTTCGCGGGCAGCGCCTTCTGTCTCATCCCCGCTCTCAAGCAGGGCGCGGGCGTTGCCGATGACCGTGCCGGCAGCAAAAATCGCCTGATAGGCCCTGCGAACGGCATGGATCTCGCTCTTGCTCATGCCGGCGCGCTGCATGCCGACCACATTGAGCCCGCCCATAAAAGCGGGATTGTCGACGACCATGGCATAGGGAATCACGTCGTTGACCACGCCGGCGAGCCCGCCGATGAATGCCTGTCGCCCGATCTGCACGAACTGATGGATCGCCGCGCCGCCGCTCAGGATCACCCGGTCATGGACCGTCGCGTGACCGCCGACCATGACATTGTTCGACAGGATCACATTATTGCCGATGCGGCAGTCGTGACCGACATGGGAATTGGCCAGAAACAGGTTGTCATGGCCGACAACGGTTTCACCGCCGCCGTGGGAGGAGCCGGTATTGATAGTCACGCCTTCACGGAAGACGCAGTTGCGGCCGACTTCAAGCCGTGTCTGGCTGCCGTCATGACGGATGCTTTGCGGGGCACCGCCGATCACCGCCATGGGAAACACCTGGCAGTCATCACCCAGCCGCGTCGCCCCCTCAACCACCGCATGGTGCAGAAGCTTCACATTGTCGCCGAGCACAACATTGGCGCCGACGTAACAAAACGCGCCGATTTCGGCGTGCTCACCAATCACGGCTCCGTCCTCGACAATCGCGCGGCTGTCGATTTTTGCGGAGCTGGCAATATTGGTCATTCTTCGTCCTTGCGCACCATCATGGCACCGATATCAGCCTCGGCGACAAGCTGGTCGTTGACAAGCGCCTCGCAGTGGAACTTCCACACGCGGCGGCGCTGTTTCTGTTTGACGACCTTGTAATACACCTGATCTCCCGGCACCACCGGCTTACGGAAACGGGCATTGTCTATCGTCATGAAATACACGAGATTGTCGACTTCATTGGCCTTGTGAGCACAGATCGCGCCCGCCGTCTGAGCCATTCCCTCGACAAGAAGAACGCCGGGCATGATCGGCATTTCCGGGAAATGCCCCTGGAAATGCGGTTCGTTGGCCGTGACGTTCTTGATTCCGACCGCGCTTTCGTCGCCTTCAATCTCGACAATGCGGTCTACCAGCAGAAAAGGGTAACGATGAGGCAGGAACTTCATGATTTCCAGAAGATCCATCGTCCCCAACGTTTCTTTCGTTTCTTCACTCACCTTTTTTGTCTCCCGATTTCGCTGACTGCCGTGCGATCTCTGCCACTTCTTTCAGATAATCCCGGATCGGCCGTGCGGGATTCCCCCCTATCCGGTCTCCCGCAGGCACGGAGTTCAGCACACCGCTCTTGCCGGCGATTTGCGCGCCACTGCCAATTTCGATATGGCCATTGATACCGGTCTGCCCGCCGATCATCACTCCGTCGCCGATCCTGGTGCTGCCTGCGACACCCGACTGGCTCACGATACCGCAATGCCGGCCGATCTGCACGTTATGACCGATCTGAACCAGATTATCGATCTTGGTGCCTTCGCCGATGACCGTGTCGTCCATCGCCCCACGGTCGATCGTGGTATTGGCTCCGATTTCGACATCGTCCTGAATGATGACCCGGCCGACCTGCGGCAGCTTCACCATGCCCGTCGGTCCCGGCGCATAGCCGAACCCGTCCTGACCGATGCGCGCACCGGTATGGATGATGACATTGTTACCAATCAGTGCATTGGACACCGAAACATGCGCGCCGAGCGTGACATTGCGGCCGATTTTCACATCGGCTCCGACCACGGCGCCACACAGAACGCGCGAGCCCGCGCCAATCACCGCACGTGCACCGATCACCGCAAACGGCTCGATCTGCACGCTTTTCTCGATAACAGCCGTATCGTCAACAACCGCCTGAGGTGAAATGCCGGCCTGACGGTTCAGCGCGGCCTGCGGACGCATCGCGGCCGGATAGAGCTGAGCCGCCGCACGCGCAAAGGCAAGCTGCGGCGCATCTGAAACAAGTGCCGGCAGCTCCGCCGGAATATGCTTTTTAAGGTCAGGAGAACAGAACACCGCCGCCGCGCGACAGGTTCTCAGCTGATCGATATTGCTGCGTGAAAGGATGTAACAGATATCGTAGGGCCCTGCCCGATAGATCGGCGACACCGATTCAACCATGCGGTCGCCGCTATCGGGTTTAGACAACACCGACCCGGTGCGCTCAGCCAACACGTCGAGACGAATTGACTGCCGCGCACCGAAAAACTGGTTCTGATCCATTTTTCTCTCCAGAACAGTGACGAAATAAGCTCTGGACAGGGAGATCAGAACGAGTTGGCAATTCCGAAGCGGAAATGCTGGGTCTCGTCGAAATCTTCCTTGGCGAACGGAACGGCGTAATCGAAGCGCAGATCGCCGAAAGGCGAGTTCCAGATCAGGCCGATACCGGCAGACGCGCGGACCGCAAAGTCCGTACCCTCGATAGCCGTATTGTTAACCTCAACGGCGTTGCCCCAGGCCGAACCGGCGTCGACATAAGCTGCACCACGCAGATTGATGTCTTCCGGGATGAGCGGAAGCGGGAAGTTAGCTTCGGCCGAAATGGTCGCATAATACTGTGCCCCGAGCGCATCGCCCTGCTGCACCGTGCGCGGACCGATACCGTTCTGCTTGAAGCCGCGGATTTCCTGGCCACCGATGGTGAACTGGTCGAACACATTCAGATCATCATCAAAGGGCGTTACGAAACCACCGCGTCCCGTCAGCGAGCCGATGATATCTGCCTGATCCGAAATCATCTGGTACCAGCGGACCTTACCGGTCATCGCGTAATAGTGCGAATCGCCGCCAAGACCGGCAACCGTATTGGTCAGGTTGGCCAGAACGCCTTCACGCGGCAGCTGCCGGTTATCAATACTCGAGAAGTCGAAGGACTGCTCGACCGACGATACGGTCCACGGGCTGCCATCGATCAGGTTCTGGAACACCGGAGACAGATTGTTCGGGTTTTCCCAGTCGCCGGCACCATCATATTCGAACTGCTGATAGACATATTTGATCGTCGAGCTGAGATCGTCGGTCAGCGGCGCCGTCAGGCGGATATCGCCGGCCGTCTCGGCGTAGGTGTAGTAATCCTGCGAGGCCGAATAGGAGCGATACAGATCGAAACCGGCCGCCACGCGATAGCCCAGGAAGAAGGGTTCGGTGAAGGAGAAGTTGTAGATCTGCGAATCGTCGTCGCCGAGACCGGCCGATGCACGGATGAACTGACCACGTCCGAGGAAGTTGCGTTCCTGAACCGAGAGTTCGAGAACCAGCGAGTCACCTTCGGCATCGTAACCGGCGCCGACCGAGAACGAACCTGTCGGCTCATCGGTCACATCGACGACCAGAACGACGCGGTCCGGCGCGCTGCCCGGCTGGGTGGTAATGCTGACATCACTGAAATAGCCGAGCGCTTCCAGCCGCCGCTTGGTGCGCGCGATCATCTCACGGTTATAGGCGTCGCCTTCGGCCAGTTCGAACTCACGCCGGATGACGTAGTCACGCGTACGGGTATTGCCGACAATGTCGATGCGCTCGATATAGGCCCTGACACCCTGATCGATCTCGTAATTCACGGACAATGTGTCATTGCTGAAATTACGGTCGCCGCGCGGCGTAACCTGCGCGAACGGATATCCCTGGGAAGAAACCGATGCGGCGATCGATTCGGAGGTCTTCTGAATATCGTCGGCATCATAAATCTTGCCGGCCTTGGTCTTGATGTCGCCTTTCAACGTGGCGGTATCGACACCTTCAACCGTCGATGCAACGCCGATATCACCGAAACGATAGCGATCGCCCTCGGAAATGTTGAACGTGATCGAATAGGAATTGTCTTCCTCGCTGTAATCCACATCCGTGGAAATCAGACGATAATCGGGGAAGCCGTGATTGTTGTAGAAATCACGCAGAAGCTGTTCGTCATGACGCAGCTTGTCGGGATTGTAGATATCCTTGCGCGTCAGGAACGACAGCGGAGTCGAGCGCTTGGTGGAAATCACCGAGGCCAGACGGGAATCACCGAAGGTGTTGTTGCCTTCGAAGTTGATCTTGCGGGTCTTGGTCCGCCCACCCTCATCGATGACAAAGGCAACGTTGACCCTGTTGTCCTGAACGGTCGCGGTATCAATGCTGACCTCAACGTCGGAACGGCCGATCTGCGAATAGGCGTCCTTGATGCGCTGGGCATCCAGCTCGGCCTGCGCCCTGTTGAACGGACCAAGCGAATGCAGCTGCACGACACCCTGAAGCTTCTTGTCGTCAACCTTGCGGTTGCCGTTGAAGACGACCTGGTTGATCAGCTGGTTCTCGGTCACATTCACGACGAGCGTCGAACCGGAAACCGAAATCTTGACGTCGGAGAAATAGCCCGAGCTGTAAAGATTGCGAATGGACTGGTTGATATCGGCGTCGGTGAAGCTGCGGCCCGGCTGGATCGTCAGCTTGGAGCGGATCGCATCCGAACCGGCCTGATTGGTGCCATTGACGACAATATTACTCACAACAGCAGCGTAAGCGCTCGAGGGCAAGGCAACAGCAGCAACAATCCCCCCGGAAGCAGCGACAGCCAACGAAAGCGCCGCACCTGAAACTGTGTTCAAAAATCTTGAACCGGCCATGCTATTATCTACCCTTTATGATCGCTCAATATCAGCGTTTTAGAGGTTTTCCCGTCTTTTGTTCTAAAGACTTCACACCTCCACGCAATAGAAAGCCGCCCGACTTTTGCAACTTCCGCCCCAAGCGTGGCCAAATCGCCACGTTCTTTTCACAATATGGTAAACGGAAGGCTACAATAACCGAAACGTATCTACTGCGCTTCTCCTATCATCTCCCGCGCCAAAGGCAAGGCCACATTCGCACACTCCCCCCTTCGCCACAAGATCATTCACATCTGCTTTAGCCAAACAGTCTCAAAGGGTTAAAAACGGAATGTCTCAACCCATCCGGCCGATTGTGTCGTTCCACGTGGCGAAAACCATCAGCGCAAGCACCAGGAACAATCCGATGCGGAAGGCAAATTCCTGAACCCTGACCGACAGCGGACGTCCGCGCACGGCCTCGATTGCGTAAAACAGCAGATGGCCGCCATCCAGCATGGGCACCGGCAACAGATTGAACAGACCGACGGAGACAGACAGAATCGCGGCGAAATTGGCAAAGGCGACAATCCCGAGCGATGCCATCTGCCCGGCCATTGTCGCCACCCGCACCGGTCCGCCGATCTGATCCGCCTTCATGCGGCCGGCAAACACGTTGGTGATATAGTCATAGGTGCTGACGACGATGTGCCAGCTCTGCAGCGCGCCCTGCCCGATCGCTTCAAGCGGCTGATAGCGCTCGACACGGAAATTACCCGAATCGCGGGTGCCCACCACACCGATCCGGCCAAGCTCCATCGCGTTTCCGAACTGGTCCTGCTCCTCGATGCGTTCCGGCACCACCGTGAGATCGACCGGCGCACCGTCGCGTTCCACCGTCAGATGGATGGGAACGCCGGGCCGCACGCTGACATAGCGCACCACCGCATCGAAGGTTCCGACCTTCTGGCCATCGAGCGACATCATGATATCGCCGGGCTGTATCCCGGCTTCGGCCGCCGGGCTGTCGGCAACGACCTCACCGACAACGGGATCGGAAACACCGCGGCCGTAAACAGAAAAGATGACCGCAAAAATAGCGATTGCCAGCAGGAAATTCGCAATCGGGCCGGCGGCAACAGTCAGAGTCCGCTTCCAGAGTGCTGCGCCGTTGAAAGTTTTTGCGCGTTCCTCGGGCGGCATCGCGTCCACGCCGGCAAAATCGGGGCGGCTGGCAGCGTCCTCGTCACCGTAAAAACGCACATAGCCGCCAAGCGGTATCGCGCACAGCTTCCAGCGGGTGCCATGCTTGTCGGTTCGCCCGACAATCTCCGGGCCGAAACCGAGCGAAAACGCCAGAATGCGAATTCCGCACCAACGCGCCACCAGATAGTGCCCCAGTTCGTGAAAGAAGACGAGAAAGGAGATCGCCACCAGAAAGGCAACGATCATTCCCGGTGCGTTTGTAAAACCGATACCCAATTCAGGCTCCATGAACGGGCGGCAGGACCATCAGGCCACTCCACCGAAAAAGCACCGCGCCGACGCTGTCGCCCATGCCGGACAGCATGGCGAAACCGGCCAAGATAAACATCGCGAATGCGGCAGCGACAAGTCCATCCACACGATCCATCACCCCGCCATGGCCGGGAATGAGATGGCTGGAATCCTTGGCACCACACCGGCGCTTGAGTGCCGATTCGAACAGGTCGCCGGCCTGGCTGACCGCTGACAGCACCACCGACAGCAAGGCCAGAAGCACCGACGGCCTGCCACCATAGGCAACACAAAGGCCAAGCGCGGCGGCAACACCGAAGACCGTGCCGCCAATGGCCCCCGACCAGGTTTTGCCGGGCGAGATCGCAGGGGCAAGTTTGGGACCGCCAAACGTGCGCCCGACGAAATAGGCCATGATGTCCGTCGACCAGACGACGGCAAAGATGAACAGGGTCGCGTAAAGACCGCCAGCGCTACCGCTTCTGATGGCGGCTAGTGAGACCATCGCCGCACCGGCATAGAGGAGCGCACCGCCAAACCACAGCGGGACCGGTCTGCTGCGACCATAGGCCCAGGCGCCGCCGGCGGCGACTGCCGAAAGCAGCAGCGCGGGCACAAACAATTCCAGGAACGTCAAAATGGCGGTCGCAATCATGACAGCCCAGCCTGACAGCAGAACCGTGATGCTTTCCCCGCGCCCGGCCGAAGGCCTGGAACGGCTCATCGCCAGCCATTCGTAAAAAACCAGAAGGCCGATGCCGACGGCGAGAAGCAGAAAGGCTGCACCGCCGAACCAGGTCGCAGTCAGAACGGCAAGCGCCAACACCACGCCCGACATGATCCGTAATTGCAGTTCTCGGCCCATCAGGACCCCGTCATAACAGCGGTCGGCTGGACCACATCGCCGAAGCGACGCGAGCGCCGCGCATATTCCCTGAGTGCTTCGTCAAACACGTCCTTGGAAAATTCAGGCCACAGACACGGCAGGAACACCAGTTCGGAATAAGCCGATTGCCACATCAGGAAATTTGAAAGACGCTGTTCTCCGCTGGTGCGGATGATCAGGTCGGGATCGGGGATCCCCGCCGTATCGAGACGTCCGGACACCAGCGCCTCATTAATCTCGTCCGGCGAAATCCGGCCCTCGACCGCCTCACGCGCCAGCGCTGCCGCCGCGCGCGCGATTTCCGCGCGCGAACCATAGTTCACGGCGACGACGACATGGAGGCCGGTATTGTTGCGGGTCAGCTCCTCGGCGTATTCGAGCGCACCCAGAACCTTGGAACCCAGCCCGTTACGCTCGCCGATCATCTGGAAGCGCATGTTCTGGGCATGATAGTTCTGCAACTCGCGGTGAATGAAGATCGCGATCAGATCCATGATGTCGCTGACTTCATCCTTGGGCCGCTTCCAGTTTTCCGAGGAAAAGGCGAACAGGGTCAGGTGGCTTATTTCGGCGTCCCGCGCCGCCTCAACGGCGCGGCGCACCGCCTCGACACCCTTGCGGTGCCCGAAAATACGCTTCAAACCCCGACCATTCGCCCATCTTCCGTTGCCATCCATAATAATGGCAACGTGATCCGGCTTGGCACTATCTGCGAATGGCGTCATGTCGTTGCTCAAATTCTTGAAAAAATGCAGGTTAAAAAATCAGACCTGCATGATTTCTTTTTCTTTCTCCGCAAGCAAGTCTTCAATGCGAGAAATCGCACCATCGGTCAATTTCTGCACCTCATCCGACAGCGAACGGCTGTCATCCTGACTGATATCGCCGTCTTTTTCAGCCTTTTTCAGCGCATCCATGCCATCGCGACGAACGTGACGGATCGCAACCTTGGCCTTCTCGGCATATTCATGCGCAACCTTGACCAGCGAACGACGGCGTTCCTCGTTCAGCTCGGGCAGCGGAATGCGCAGGTTCTGACCGTCCATGATCGGATTGAGACCGAGATGCGATTCGCGGATTGCCCGGTCCACTGCGCTCACCATGCCCTTGTCCCAGACATTGACCGACAGCATGCGCGGCTCCGGCACGGTGATGTTGGAAACCTGGTTGAGCGGCACTTTCGAACCATAGGCCTCAACCTGAACCGGATCCAGAATATTGGCGGAAGCCCGGCCCGTGCGCAGCGAGGTAATGTCGCCGACAAAGGCGTTGACAGCGCCTTCCATACGGCGCTCGAGATCTTTCATATCGGTTGCATCGCTCATCATCATTCTCCCGTCTTGCGCCACACCTGCCCTTGGGGTCGTCGCGCAGTCATCATTCGTCGGTTACGATTGTCTTGCGGCCGCCGCCAGCCAGAATCCGGCCGAAACCACCGCGTTCGTGAATGGAAAACACGATAATCGGTATATTGTTCTCCCGTGCCACCGCAACGGCGGCAACATCCATCACCTGCAGGCCACGCTCCAGCACCTGGCTGTGGGTCAGCGCTTCGAAGCGCGTGGCCTCCGGATTGGTCTTCGGGTCTGCGGAATAGATACCGTCGACCTGGGTGCCCTTGAAGATCGCCTCCGCGCCGATCTCGGCTGCACGCAGGGCTGCTGCCGAATCCGTGGTGAAGAACGGATTGCCGGTTCCGCCGGCAAAGATCACCACCCTGCCCGCATCCATATGCGTGCGTGTGGCGCGCTGGGAAAACGACTGGCAGATCTCCGGCATCGCAATTGCCGACAGCACCACCGTATCCACATCCATCTTGCGCAGGGAGGTCGCCAGCGCCAGCGCGTTGATCACCGTGCCCAGCATGCCCATGTGGTCGCCGGTCACGCGTTCGCCGCCCTTGGAAGCCACCGCAACGCCGCGGAAGATATTGCCGCCGCCAACCACGATCCCGACCTCGACGCCCATGGCGCGGACCTCGGCGATATCGGAGGCAATCCGGTCAGCAACGTTGACATCGATACCAAAGCCCTGATTGCCCATCAGGGCCTCACCGGAAACCTTCAGCAAAACACGCCTGAAAATCGGATTCGTCAAAACCACAAACTCCTAAAAAGCAATGCCATCCGGATACACGAAGGGCGCCGCAATGTCACGCAGCGCCCTTCAAATTACCAGCCGTTGGACGATCAGCCCTTGGCGGTTGCAGCAACCTCGGCAGCGAAGTCGCTCTCTTCCTTCTCAACGCCTTCACCAAGCGCCAGACGGGCAATGGCGGCAACCTTGATCGGTGCGCCGGCTTCCTTCTCGGCTTCCTTGACAGCTTCCTCGACCGTCAGGTCGGGATTGATGACGAAGGACTGCGACAGAAGCGCGACTTCCTCGAAGAACTTGCGCATGCGGCCTTCGACCATCTTTTCGGCGATGTTGGCGGGCTTGCCGGATTCCTTGGCCTGCTCCAGGAAAACCGCGCGTTCGCGGTCAGCAACGTCCTTGTCGACTTCCTCGGCGCGCACGGCAAGCGGGTTGGTCGCGGCAACATGCATGGCAACCTGACGGCCGATGGCGGCCAGAACAGCCTTGTCGCCTTCCGATTCCAGCGCGACCAGAACGCCGAGCTTGCCAAGACCGTCGGCAACGGCATTGTGCATGTAGGTGGCAACGACACCCGAGCCGACCGAAAGCTTGGCGGCGCGGCGCAGCGTCATGTTTTCGCCGATCGTGCCGATTGCATCCTTGATGCTGTCAGCAACGCTCTTGCCGGTTGCCGGATAGGTCGCAGCGCTGATCGCATCGACGGAACCGTCGGTCGACAGCGCAACTTCGGCAATGCCGGAAACCATGGTCTGGAACGCTTCGTTGCGGGCAACGAAGTCGGTCTCGGAGTTGATTTCAACAACAACAGCTTCCGTGTCGCCGCCGGCAAAGCCGATCAGGCCTTCGGCTGCCGTGCGGTCCGACTTCTTGTCGGCCTTGGAAATGCCCTTGGCGCGCAGCCAGTCGATGGCCGCTTCCATGTCGCCGTCATTTTCGGTGAGCGCCTTTTTGCAATCCATCATGCCTGCGCCGCTCTTTTCGCGCAGTTCCTTCACCATTGCAGCCGTAATCGTGCTCATAACTTGCCTCTCGTCCATTCGCTTAGCAGCGTTGTCGCATCAAAACGCCGCCGGTTGGGCAACGAAGTGTACCCGTACTGTGACAGGGTGATGAAACCCCTGCGGCAGACCGACCAGGCCCGCCGGCTCAAATTCTTGCAGGAAGCGCACCGGCAACACCGATGCGCTTCTGAGTATACAGAGCGGGCCGCGGTCTGACCGCAACCCTTTTACCCTGAAACTTACTCTGCCGGCTTTTCGGCAGAGGCATCTTCGGCAGGAGCCTCAGCCGGCGCTTCGGATTCGTCCTCGAGTGCGGTCTCGGCAGGCGCTTCGGAAGCAGCACCGAGATCGACGCCCTGTGCGCCCTGCTGGCGGGCGATACCGTCAATGGCAGCGCGCGAGATCAGGTCGCAGTAAAGGGCAATCGCGCGCGAGGCGTCGTCATTGCCGGGGATCGGGTAATCGACTTCATCCGGATCGCAGTTGGAATCGACGATCGCGACAACCGGAATGCCAAGACGCTTGGCTTCCTCGATGGCGATCTTTTCCTTGTTGGTATCGATGATGACGATCAGGTCCGGAACACCGCCCATGTCGCGGATACCGCCAAGGGCGCGGTCGAGCTTTTCACGCTCGCGGTCGAGGTTCAGGCGTTCCTTCTTGGTGAAGCCCTGTGCCTCGTTGGCGAGGATTTCGTCAAGCTTGCGCAGACGCTGGATCGAGTTGGAAATCGTGCGCCAGTTGGTCAGCATGCCGCCGAGCCAGCGGGAGTTGACGTAGTACTGGGCCGAACGCTGTGCCGAATCGGCAACGATCTCGGATGCCTGGCGCTTGGTGCCGACCATCAGAACGCGGCCATTGCGGGCAACGGTGTCGGAAACGACCTGCAGGGCGCGCGACAGCATCGGTACCGTCTGGGCGAGATCGAGAATGTGGATGTTGTTGCGGTCACCAAAGATGTAGGGCTTCATCTTCGGGTTCCAGCGGTGGGTCTGGTGACCAAAATGGACGCCTGCCTCAAGCAGCTGGCGCATGGTAAAGTCGGGCAATGCCATTGCCTTTTCTCCTTTTCCGGTTGAACCTCCGCAGACCTCAAGACCAGACACCGAAATGCCTGTCACCGGCGGAACATCCCGGATTTCTCCCGGAACACCCCATGGCCTGCGTGTGGAATGAGGGCGCGATACCCGGTTTTTCAGGAAATTGCAAGAGCCTCGGCCGACCGACGTGCGATCTGGCACGCTCCGGCCTAAAAACCGTCTTCAGGGCCTGACCGAAAGTGCTGCCGACGCGGTTTCGCACGGCGCGCGTTCAAGCTTTTCCAATTTGGTCAGTTTTCCCGCGATCTTGAAATTGCCGAAATCCATCAGCAGATCGCGGCCAACCCCGTCAGCGGACATCAGCATCGAAATCGCATAATCAGGCGTTTCGTCGCCACTCACTTTGCCGATCGGGAAATAGGCCGAGGTTATCGGCCACCCCATCTCGCCGTCTTTTCCCTTGCGACGATCACCGATAACGGTCACTGCGCGCATGGCATCCTCGCCCGAACCGTCAAACGAAGTCGCCTCGTAGGTGCGGCGGCCATCTTCGGCCGCCAGAATGACATTGGCCATGTATTCGGTCGGGAATTCGGCATCCTGCAATTCGAGCGGCTGCGTATCATCGCCGCCGAATGTGACGGAAACGCCGCCCTTGCCCGTGCGCCGCGCCTCGCCGACGGTTTCCGACTGCAGCGAAAAATCGGAAAACAGCGTGTTGGAAAAGGCCAGCGCCCCGTGATCTTCGAATGAAGACGAAACCTGGTCAGTCACCAGTGAACCACTTTCGCGGACAACATCGGTGACCATCCGCATTTCAGTGGTGTAGCCGGCACAGTCGCTGCCGGAAAACAGATAGACGAAGCGGCCCGAAAGCCCCTCGATTCCCGATTGGGCCGAGGCCCGGTCCAGCGAAAGCTCGTAGACCGCACGGTGCGGCAACAGGGAAACGCCGGTGGCAGACGGACCGGCTGCCAACGCCCCCACCGCCAGAGTGGTCCAGAAAATTCCCGTCGCCGCTAATATCCGCATTTACATTCCCCTTGGCTTTGTAACCCAAGTGTATAGAAATGTGTCCGTTCTGCCAATTGTTGATACATTCCTTTCATCAGCCGGAGTCGAATATGTCCGAAACCGTTTCAGATCGCCTCAAAGCCCTCTCCATCACGCTTCCCGCAGCCTCCGCGCCCGCCGCCAATTACCTCCCCTTCGCCGCCTCCGAAAACCTGCTGTTCATCTCCGGTCAGTTGCCGACGGAAAACGGCAGAATGGTCGCCTCCGGACATCTCGGCGCCGATGTTTCGCTGGAAGACGGCCAGAAGGCCGCACGCGCCTGCGCCATCAATATCATCGCCCAGATCAATGCAGCGCTTGACGGCGATCTCGACCGGGTCAAACGGGTGTTGAAGCTATCGGGTTTCGTGGCCTCCGCGCCGGATTTCACGGACCAACATCTGGTTATCAACGGCGCCTCCGACCTGATTGCCGCAGTCTTCGGCGATGCGGGCAAGCACAGCCGCGCTGCCGTCGGTATGGCCGCGCTGCCGCTGAACGCCGCCGTTGAAATCGATGCAATCGTGGAGATCGCCTGAGATGCAACGCCATGACTGGTTGACGGCCCGGCCGATTGCCCATCGCGGTTATCACGACATGAACGAGGCGATCTGGGAAAACACGCTTCCCGCCTTTGTCCGCGCCATCGACAACGACCTGGCCATCGAATGCGACATTCGCCTTTCCGCCGACGGCAAGGTGATCGTGTTTCATGACGACGATCTCATGCGGCTTTGCGGGCGCTCCGATACCATCGAATCGCTCGGCGCGGCGGAGATCGAAACAATAAAGGTCGGCACGTCAGGGGCGACCATCCCGCGCCTTGAGGCCCTGCTTGAGGCGGCCGACGGCCGTGTCCCGCTCGTCATCGAGCTGAAATCAGGGCCGACGGACCCGGACCACTTCGCAGCCACCGTGCTGGCCGCGATGAAGGACTATGCCGGCTCTCACGCGCTGATGAGCTTCGATGCCGGGATATTGGCGGCGCTGAAGGCGGCGGGCGCCACCTGTCCGCTCGGGCTGACCGCCAACGGCCACACACCGGAAAAATTCGAGACACACCGCCGGGCCATGACGATCGGCCTTGATTTTGTCTCCTATTATTATGATGATCTGCCCAACGACTTCGTCGCGGGCCTGCGCGATAACGGCGTGCCGGTCATCACCTGGACCGTTCGCAATGCCCGCGCCCGCCAGATCACATTCCAATATGCCGATCAGATGACATTCGAGGGGTTCGATCCCGCGTGACTGACCGGCGACGAGAGTTCTGTTGAGCGAAAACCTGCAAATCCGGATTGAAAACAGCTTCACCGCCATTGCCCCGGAGCAATGGAACGCGCTCATGGGCGTTCGCCCGGGGCTCGACGGTGCGGGCTATAACCCGTTTCTGTCCCACGCCTATCTTTCATCGCTGGAAGAATCAGGCTCGGCCTGCGCCGAGACCGGCTGGCTTGGCCATCATCTCCTGCTTGAAACGGAAGACGGCAAGCTGATCGGCGCCCTGCCCGCCTATCTGAAGAACCACAGCCAGGGCGAATATGTGTTCGACCATGGCTGGGCCGATGCCTTCGAGCGCGCCGGCGGGCATTATTATCCCAAGCTTCAGGCCTCGCTGCCGTTTACGCCAGCAACCGCGCCCCATCTTCTGGTGCGCGAGGGCTATGACAAGCCCACCGTGCAAAAGGTGCTGGCCGAGGCGCTGATGACGGTCAGCGACCGTCTCGATGTCTCCTCTGCCCATGTAACCTTTGTGCCGGAGGAGGAAACGGCCGTCTTCGATGATGCCGGTTACCTGCATCGCACCGACCAGCAGTTTCATTTTCTCAATCAGGGCTATGCGGCTTACGCGGATTTTCTCGAGACACTGGCTTCACGCAAGCGCAAGGCGCTGAAGAAGGAACGCCGGGTGGCGCTCGAGGCCGGCATCACCATTGACTGGCTGACCGGCGATGACCTGACGGAAGACATCTGGGATCAGTTCTTCGAATTCTACATGGATACCGGCAGTCGCAAATGGGGCCGTCCCTATCTGACGCGCGAGTTCTATTCGCTGATCGGCGAACGCATGGCGCGCGATATTCTTCTCGTCATGGCAAAGCGCGACGGCCGCTATATCGCCGGCGCGATCAACTTCATCGGGTCCGACGCGCTTTTCGGCCGCCACTGGGGCTGTGTCGAGGATCACCGGTTCCTGCATTTCGAGGTCTGCTATCATCAGGCCATCGATTTCGCCATCGCCAACAATCTCGCCCGTGTCGAGGCCGGCGCCCAGGGCGAGCACAAGCTGGCGCGCGGCTACGTTCCCGTCACCACCCATTCCGCCCACTACATCACCCATGAGGGCTTACGGAACGCGGTGGCCGAATTTCTCGTTCACGAACGGGAAGACGTTGCCCATTTCAACGATATCCTGAGCGCACATGCGCCCTACAAGAAGAGCGAATGACGCAAGCCGGCTTGCAAAAGGGAGTGAATACCATGGCAGACGAAACCCACATTGCCGAATATGACGACGACAACATCTTCGCCAAGATCCTGCGCGGCGAGATACCGGCCACCAGGCTTTACGAGGATGACGACGTGGTCGCCATCATGGATGTGATGCCGCAGGCGCCGGGACATGTTCTGGTGATCCCGCGCAAGCCTTCACGCAATCTGCTGGACGCCGATCCGGTGGTTGTCGGCAAGGCCATGGCGGTGGTCCAGAAAATGGCCCGCGCAGTCAAGACCGCGTTCGCTGCCGACGGTGTTTTCATCGCCCAGTTCAACGAGCCCGCCGCCGGCCAGACCGTGTTCCACCTGCATTTCCATGTCATCCCGCGTCATGACGGCGTGGACCTCAAGCGGCATTCGGGCGTTATGGAAGACAGTGCGGTGCTTTCGGCCAATGCCGAAAAGATCCGGGAGCAGCTTTAACAACCCGACGGGAGAACGATGGAAGCCCTGATTGACGATATCACCACCACAGGCGGTCGCGAAAATCTTGTCTTCTTCGTCCGGCTGGTGGGTGCGGCGCTGTTCGGCGGGCTGATCGGGCTTGAACGGGAGATGCAGAACCGTTCGGCCGGTCTGCGCACCCACATTCTCGTCAGTCTTGCCGCTGCCCTGTTTGTCATCGTCTCCACCGAAGTGCCGGACCTGATGCCGGAAGACAGCGATGTGCTGCGCATCGATCCGACCCGCGTGATCCAGTCGATCACCGAAGGTGTGGCCTTTCTCGCCGCCGGCATCGTGTTTTTCCAGAAAGGCACCGTCAAGGGACTGACAACCGGCGCCGGACTGTGGCTTTCCGGCGCAATCGGCCTGACCATCGGGCTCGGATTGTGGACGCTGGGAATATTTTCCTCGATCCTCGGCATCGTCGTGCTGTTCGTGCTGCACCGGATCGAGGTGCATACGCGGCTCAGCCGCCGCAAGACCCGGGATAACCACGCCGGCGAAACCTGACTATCGCTCCAGCATCACGATATCAGCCTTGTCGCCAAGCTCGTTTCGGGCAATGTCGACAAGGCTTTTTTCATGGGTGAACAGGATTGTCTGGATATCGCCGCCCAGCGCCGAAAGCGCCTTTAGGCCTGACGCGCTGCGCGCATCGTCAAAGGTCTGGAAAATATCGTCGACGATCAGCGGCGCAGGCTCGTTGCGGCTTGCATAATCTTCGAGAAAGGCCAGTCGCAGCGCCAGATAAAGCTGGTCGCGAGTGCCGTCGCTCAGCCCCTCGACCGGCACTTCGCCACCATCGGCCCGGCGGGCGACCAGCAGCAATTCGTCATTGGCGCCGTAATTCTGCAGCAATCCGTCAAAGCCGCCCATGGTCAGCGCTGCGAAATGCCGGGCCGCATTGTCGAGGATCGGATCGGCGCGGCCGGCGCGATATCGCTCCATCGCGGCATCGAGCAGATTGCCCGCAAGCTTCAGCACCACCCATTCGCGCGCCAGTTCGCGCGCTTCTTCTTCCGCCGAAACCCGATCGAAAGCCGCCTGTTCGGCGCTTTCTCCGCGCCCGAGCTCCTGTTTGCGGTGGCGGCAGGCAGCGCGCCTCTGCAACAGGTCTTCGCGCACCGTTTCGTCTTCCGCCTCTTCTGCCGCCAGCGCCTCGCGCTCCTGCCGGCAGGCGATCACGTCCAGCCCTTCGGCAAGTGCGCGGGTTTCGGCTTCATCAGCCCCCTCGCTGCCTTCCAGAAAACGGCGACGCGCCTCGGCAAGCTCCCTGCGGATTGCCGCCCGTTCGGAAAGCCGTGCGGCCAGCCCGTCTGCAGAAACGCCATCGGGCAGGGATTGCGCAATTTCCGCAAGCTCTGCCCGGCAGGCGTCGAGATCGTCCTTCAGCGCCTGTGTTTCGCCGGCAAGCGTATCGGCCGCTTCCTTGAGCGTGTTGCGCCGTGCCGCCTCCGACGTGTTCCGGTCGATGCGCTCTCCCAGTATCTGCACCACATCCGCAGCAAGCCTGCCGGCAAGGTCCGGCGCCAGATCGCTCACCAGTGCAGCAGCAGCGGCGTCGAACCGTTCGATCCGCTCCCGGTCGGCCGAAATCTCACGCCCGAGCCGGTCTTTCCGCTCCACAAGCGATGGCACCCTGCCCCATAGCTGCAAGGCCGTTTCCGCCGCCGCCAGACCGGTTCCTTCGTCAAGCCCGACGGCTGCAAGGCAACGCGCATAACGGCCGGCAAAATCCTCCCCGGCGGTCTTCAGCGCTGCAAGCTCCTGCTCGCGACGGGCAATTGCCTGCCGCGCCGCGGATATCTCGGCCTGCTGCCTGCGGGCATCCTCCCAGCGCTCGCTCAGGCGTTCAATCCGCGCCTCGACATAACGCGCCAGCGGCAGAACCAGCATATCGATTCCCACATCGCCGGCAAGTTCCGCAAGACCTGTACCTAGCGCCGCTTTCAGCTTTTCCAGCCCCTTGCGGCGGTCGATCAGGCCGTAAAGCGCTTCGCGCCGTTCGAAAAGCTGTGCGACCTGCCGCAGCCAGTCGAGCATGTGCTCCGGGCCCGATGCCTCGACGGCTGACGGCTGAAACAGCGCCCTGAAATCTTCGGTTTCCTCCGCCAATGTGCCGGTAAGCTCCTGACGTTCGCGCGCGCGTTCGTCTGCTTCACGTTGAAGCGCATCCAGCCGTTTCAGATATTCGCCATGCCGGGCCACTTTTTCCGCGTTGTCGAGCGCGCGGTCGGCCAGCCCGTCAGCGGCAACGACCGAGGCCAGATAGGTCTCCCGCGTCCCGTTTCCGGCAACAAACACCTCGAAAACCCGGTCGCGCTCCTGCCGGACAGCAGCGATATCCTGACGCGTCAGCACCGCGCCATCGCCGGCCTCCTGCGCCATCTGTGCCTCGATCCGGTCGCGCTCCGCTGCCCCTTCGGCAATCTTGCGGTCGAGTGTTTCCAGAGCCTGTTGCGTGGCCGCAATCTGATCGCCGGCAGCCCTGACCGCAGCGATATCCGGCAGTGCCCCGCGCGAGAGCCCGTGAATGTCAGCCACCGCCGGGCGAAGTGCTGCCGCATCTTCGCACAGTGCCCGTTCGCGCGCGGCGATCTCGGCCTCAAGCGCATCGGCGTCTTCGAGTTTGACAAGTTCCGGCCGCAGCGCATCGAAACGGCGGCGAAGGGGCGCGGGATCAACCAGTTGTCCGCCGCCGTCCTCGCTTTCAAGCGCCTCGACGGCGCGACGGTTTTCGGCAAGCCCCTTTTCAAGCGCCGCAAGCTCGCTTTCACGCTTGCGCCCTTCTTCCATCAACGCCTTAAAATCGGACAGCAAGATATTGTCCGGTCTATTCTTTTCAAGATTTTCAATCTCGGAAAAACCAAGATCGGACGCCAGAAGCGAAAGCGCGGACATGACTTCCTGAAACGCCGCCTCGCGCTCCGGCAGATGCTCCAGGGCCTGGGCGTAAATGCCGCTTTCGGCGTAAAGGCGCCTCACCTCTTCCCGGCGGGCCAGCAGGGCGTGATCGATTTTCAGGGCCTCGAAATCACGGCGCAACACGACCAGCCGACCGGCCTTGTCTTCGACCTCGCCAGCCATGCGGGCTTCGCGCTGCTGAAGCTTTTCCAGTTCCGCGCCGGTTTCCTCCGACACGGCTTCGAGATCGGCAAATTGCGCCAGTGCCCGCTCGTGCCGATCGACCTCGGCCAGCAGGCCGCGCAGCCGCTGCAAACGGTCGAGATCGGCCATGCGGGTGCGCCGCGCGTGCTGGCGTTCACCCAGAGCCGCAAGCTCCGCTTCGATCTCGCTTTCTTCGCGCAGCAGCGCCTTCCAGTCGCTGGCATTGAGTTCGAGCGCACGTTCGGCCTTGCGGGCCGCGTCATGGCGCTCCAACGCCTGATAGAAGCTGCGGTTTTGCGACTTGCGCGGGGCGTAGATCCGGTCGGCATCAGCGGCAAGCGCCTCACCGACGGAGCGCAGCCCCGTCAGCCCGGAAGCGGCTGAAAACAGGATCTGTCCGATCTCGCCGCCATCGGCCAGCATTTCGGCCGCCCCGGCCCTCAGCCGTTCGGAATCAAGCCCGAAGGCGCGCTCGAAGACGGTTCGGTCGAGACTGCCGAGAAAACCGGAAAGCGCATCGTCATTCAGCGCGCTGTCGCCTTCTTTTCCGGCCGCAAGCAATGTGTTCTTGCGCCCCTTGCGCCGGCGGAAAGCAAGCGTTTCGCCGCCACGCGCGCGGATTTCAGCCCCGACCCTGAGATCGCGTGCATCATGGAGAAAATCAAATCCGACATCGCGGTCGGGAAAGCCGAACAACAGGTCCGAAAAGGCGGAAAGCGCGGAAGATTTGCCCGCTTCATTGGGGCCATAGACGATATGAAGCGCGGCATCCGGGCGGAATGCGATTTCGCGTTCGGTGAAATGGCCGTAGCGAATGAGATCAAGCGTCAGAAACCGCATACCTATCCCTCTCCCGCAAGCCGCGCCCTGAGAATATCGCGCGCCTCGGCCAGCAATTCCTGTTCGCCGGCCCCCAAGAGCGGCTCTCCGGGCGCAGCACCACCCGGAAGCTTGCGGCCGATTTCCGCGATCATGTCCTCGACAGCCAGTGTCTGGCCGGACGCGATGTCGCGCACCAGAGCGTCGATATCGACCATCAGCTCGGTTTCGGCTGCCGGCGCTTCGGCATCTGTGGTATCGACGTCGATCACCAGCTTTTCAAGCCAGAGCTCGGCATGAATGCGGTGACAGGCAGCCTGCACATCATCGCGCCACTGTGAGCGCGCAGCCTTGATGCGCTCTGCCGCCGGGTGCCGGCCCGAAAGCGTGACCCTCAGCGCTACGGGACGCTCATCGGCCGTTTCGGCGAATGGCAACAGCGCGGCCTCGATGGCCGCCGGAATGGCGCCATCTGCCATCTCAGGGTCCAGCGGAACGTCCACCGTTTCGAACCGGGCGCAATCGAGCATGATCCGCTCATAGCGCGGGCGATCGTCTTCGACAGTGACCAGAACCACCCCTTTCGGGCCGGTCTCGCGAATATTGCGGCCCTGCAGATTGCCGGGATAGATGACCGGCGGATCGGTGGAGACCGCCTCGAAGGCGTGAACATGGCCAAGCGCCCAGTAGTCATAGCCACGCGCGGCGAGATCGGCGACAGAACACGGCGCGTAGACGGCGTGCGGCGGCCGGCCGGAAAGCGAGGTGTGCAGCACGCCGATGTTGAAATGGCCCGGTAAAGCGGCAGGATAGGAAAGCGCCAGATTGTCGGCCGCCACGCGCTCGGCAAAGCCCTGGCCGTGCAGCGCCACTTTCAGGTCATCCAGCACGAAGGTTTGCGGCTTGCGGGTGGAAAATTCGTGGACGCCTTCGGGCATCGCGATCGTGCGGGTAACGATGCTTTCGGCATCATGATTGCCGCGCAGGAAATAGACCGGGATGCCGGCGCGCGACAGGCGGGCGATCTCGCGATTGAAGAACAGGCCGATATGATTGTCCTTCCAGGCGCCGTCATAGACATCGCCGGCGATCACCAGAAAATCGACCTTTTCGGCCAGCGCATATTCGATCAGGGCGGAAAAAGCGGCGCGTCCGGCGGCGGCAAAGCGTTCCGCCATCTGCCGGTCCTTCAGCATCAGCCCGGAAAGCGGGCTTCCCAGATGCAGATCGGCGGCGTGTATGAAGCGGAACGAAGTCACAAATCGCATTTCCCTGTTTTTTCTTCGGTCTTCGAGGGGTAAAAGACCCGGGGAGAGCATTTCAAGCATAAAAGCGCCAGCCCGGCGCTTTGTCCTGTCTGCATCATTCGGGCAGGAATCAGAAATCAACCGGAGGAACGCATGCATTATCACAATTTCGGCCGCACCGGACGCCCCGTCTCCAATATCGGATTCGGCGCCTGGCAGATCGGCGGTTCATGGGGGTCGGTCAGCGAGGAGGACGGCCGCGCCGCGCTCAGCGCCGCACTCGACGCCGGCATCAATTTCATCGACACGGCCGATGTCTACGGCGACGGGCGCTCGGAAAAGATCATCGCCGATGTGCTTTCGGGCCGCGGCGGCGAGAAGCCCTTCGTGGCCACCAAGGCCGGGCGGCGGCTCGATCCGCATACGGTTGAAGGCTACAACCGCGAAAACCTCGAAGGCTTCATCGACCGCAGCCTGAAGAACCTGAAAATGGAACGGCTCGATCTGGTGCAGCTTCACTGCCCGCCGACCGAGGCCTTCTACCGGCCGGAGGTGTTCGAAGCGCTTGAGGCGATCAAGGCCAAGGGCAAGATCGCCAATTACGGCGTCAGCGTCGAAAAGGTCGAGGAAGCGCTGAAGGCAATCGAATATCCGGGCGTCACCAGTGTCCAGATCATCTACAACATCTTCCGCCAGCGCCCGGCATCCCTGTTCCTGCCCGAGGCGAAACGGAAAAATGTCGCCGTGATCGTGCGCGTGCCGCTGGCATCCGGCCTGCTTTCCGGCAAGATCACCCGCGATACCCGGTTCGACAAGGAAGACCACCGCAATTTCAACCGTTCGGGCGAGGCTTTCGATGTTGGCGAGACCTTTGCCGGCGTGCCCTTCGAGATCGCGCTCGACGCGGTGGAAGAAGTACGCAAGCACGTGCCCGGCGGCGAAACCATGGCAGCCTTCGCGCTGCGCTGGATCCTGATGAACGAGGCCGTCACCGTTGCCATTCCCGGTGCCCGCAATGCCGAACAGGCCAAGGGCAATGCGCGCGCCTCCGACCTTCCGGTGATCGGCGACGATGTGATGGAGGCAATGGCGGAAATCTACCGCAACCGCATCGCCCCCCATGTTCATCAGCGCTGGTAGGATAGCCGAAAAGGGGCGGCGCACGAATGCACTGCCTCAGCTTGTGGACAAAGCCTGCACCACCCTCTCAGCGTCACCCTCGGGCTTGACCCGAGGGTCCAACCACGTCGCGATGCAACAGGCGTATCGGTATAAATATTGGGCTCAAACAGATCATTACAAAAAGCCCACCTCGCTCGTGTGGCGAGGTGATTAGATCCTCGGGTCAAGCCCGAGGATGACGCCCGTAAAAGGGAAAGGTTTGTCAGCAGCCCGAGGCGGCGCACCAAATGCCCCGCCCCTCTTGTTCATTGCCGTTGCGCGAACCGCTCCGCTTAGCCCGCTTCGCTCACCCGGGTCAGCGCCGTGGCAAGCTGTTCGCGCTGTTTCTGCAGCTCGGCAAAACGCTCTCGCTCGGTTGCGACGACCTCCGGATCGGCGTTGGCGATGAATTTCTCGTTGCCGAGCTTCTTGGACGAACGATCGATATCCTTGTCGACCTTGCCGATGGCCTTTTCCAGGCGCGCGGTTTCGGCGGAAACGTCGATCAGGCTGCCGAGCGGAATGCAGGCCGTTGCCTCACCGACGATCACCTGGGCGGCCCCCTTGGGCGCAATTTTTTCGAAATCGAGCGAATCGACGCGGGCGAGACGCTCGATTGCCGGATAATGGCGGGCGCTGCGTTCGCGGGTCGTGGCATTCGCGCCGACGAAGATCAGCGGGGCCTTGGCCGACGGCGGCACGTTCATTTCCGAGCGCGCGGAGCGGATGCCCGACACGAGATCGACAAGCCAGTTGATCTCGTCGGCGGCCTCGTCGTCGCGGTAGAGCGGCACATGCCAATCGGCATGGCAAAGCAGCCCCTCGCCGCCGATCTGGGCCCACAATTCCTCGGTCATGAACGGCATGAACGGATGCAGGAGCTTGTAGGTCTCGGCAAGAACATAGCCGACACAGGCCTGCGCTTCCGCCTTGGCGCCTTCATCCTCGCCCATGAAGACCGGCTTCAGCAGTTCCAGATACCAGTCGCAGAGTTCGTGCCAGACGAAGTGATAGAGGGCGCCGGCCGCCTCGTTGAAACGATAGGCCTCGGTGGCCCGGGTCACCTCTTCCGCGGTCTTCGAAAGTTCGGTCAGGATCCAGCGGTTGATGGTCTGGCCGGCGCTGTCCGGGCGGAAGGCGCTGTCGAGCCTCATGCCGTTCATCTCGGCAAAGCGGGTGGCGTTCCACAGCTTGGTGCCGAAATTGCGATAACCGGCAATGCGGCTCTCATCGAGCTTCACGTCACGGCCCTGCGCCGCCATGATGGCGAGCGTGAAGCGCAGTGCGTCGGCGCCGTATTCATCGATCAGGTCGAGCGGATTGATGACGTTGCCTTTCGACTTCGACATCTTCTGCCCGTTCTTGTCGCGCACCAGGGCGTGCATGTAGACGGTATGGAACGGCTCGACCGGATTGCCGTCTTCATCCTTCATGAAATGCAGGCCCATCATCATCATGCGGGCGATCCAGAAGAAGATCAGATCGAAACCGGTGATCAGAACGGAGGTCGGATAGTAACGGGCAAGCTCCGGCGTTTCCTCAGGCCAGCCCATGGTCGAAAACGGCCACAGCGCGGATGAGAACCAGGTGTCGAGCACATCCTCGTCACGGGTGAGAATATTGCCGGGTTCGAAATTTTCCAGCTGTTCCTCGACCCAGGCCTTCCAGGGCCCTTCATGCGAGATGTAATGCTGGATGGCCGCTTCCAGCGCCTCTTCCTCGGTCTTTTCGACGAAGACGGAACCATCCGGGCCATACCATGCGGGGATCTGGTGGCCCCACCACAGCTGACGCGAAATGCACCAGGGCTCGATATTTTCCAGCCAGCCGAAATAGGTCTTTTCCCAGTTCTGCGGCACGATCTTGGTGCGCCCCTCGCGCACCGAGGCGATTGCCGGTTCGGCCAGCGTCTTGGCATCGGCAAACCACTGGTCCGTCAGCATCGGCTCGATAACCACGCCGGAACGGTCGCCAAAGGGCTGCATGATCTTCTTGTTCTCGACGAAGGGAACATCATTGCCCTCGTCATCCTTGACGGTGACCGCAAGGCCTTCCGCCGTGATCGCATCGACAATGCGCTTGCGTGCCGTATAGCGGTCGAGGCCGCGATATTCATCGGGAACGAGGTTGATATCGTCGACCTCGGCTTCGCCCGGCAGTTCGCCCGATTTTGCGATCTCCATGGCCTGCCCGGCGCACCGCGCATAGGGCTCGCCATCGGTGCGCATTTCAGCCTGTTCGTTCATCAGACGGTAAAGCGGTATATGGTTGCGGCGGGCGACCTGATAGTCGTTGAAATCATGCGCGCCGGTGATCTTGACCGCGCCGGAACCGAAATCCGGGTCCGGATATTCGTCGGTGATGATCGGAATCAGGCGGCGATTCTGCTTGGGTCCGACCGGAATTTCACAGAATTTTCCGACAATTGCCGCATACCGTTCATCAGACGGGTGAACCGCAACCGCGCCGTCGCCAAGCATGGTTTCCGGTCGCGTCGTGGCAATCGAGATATAGTTCCGCTCTTCCTCGAGAACAACGTTTCCGTCCTCGTCCTTCTCGACATAGGTATAGGTTTCGCCGTCGGCCAGCGGGTATTTGAAATGCCACATATGGCCGTCGACTTCCTTGTTCTCGACTTCGAGATCGGAAATCGCGGTTTCAAACTGCGGGTCCCAGTTGACGAGGCGCTTGCCGCGGTAGATCAGCCCGTGCTTGTAGAGCGAGACGAAGACTTCCAGAACAGCTTCGGACAGCCCTTCATCCATGGTGAAGCGCTCGCGCGACCAGTCGCAGGAGGCGCCAAGACGTTTCAGCTGGTTGAGGATCTGACCGCCGGATTCGTCCTTCCACTCCCAGACCTTCTCGATAAACGCCTCGCGGCCAAGTTCGCGCCGCCCGGGCAGCTGCTTTTCCATCAACTGGCGTTCGACAACCATCTGCGTGGCGATACCGGCATGGTCCATGCCCGGCTGCCACAGCGTATCCTTGCCGCGCATGCGTTCGAAGCGGGTCAGAATATCCTGCAGGGTATTATTGAGCGCGTGGCCCATATGCAGCGAGCCGGTCACGTTCGGCGGCGGGATCACAATGCTGAAAGACTCCGCCCCCGGCTTTGCATTGGCGCCTGCACGGAAAGCATTCTGCTCTTCCCAGCGGCGTGCGATCTTGGGTTCGACACTCTTGGCGTCATAAGTCTTTTCAAGCATTTCTGTGCCAATTCCTGCTTTGAAAGAATGATCGGACCGGGACCCGAACGAAGGGCGACCAACCGTCTTTCCGTTATCTTCCGGCCCTTTTATTCAGCCGGTCCGGGGCCGGTTTACGGCCAGATGTTGTTAAGCGTTTGGCGCAAAGCCTGTCAACAACAAAGCCGCCCCGAAGGAGGCGGCCTTAATGGCATATTGTGCCGGCGACGAATATAACCAGCGACCGGCCGAGATCAGTGCTTGGCGGTGCGCATACGCTCAAGCTCGCGCGCAACCGCATTTTCGACGATCGACGGCATGTGCGTTTCAAGCCATTGGCTCAACAGCGGGCGCAGTTCTTCGGCGACAATCTCTTCGATGCCGCGGGCGCCTTCACGCTCAAGCGCGGTGGACAATTCGCGCAGCGCTTCGGAAATACGCACTTCGGATTCACCGGACAGCAGAGGCGCGTCATTGCTTACCGCGCTGTCGTCCGTCTCGGCTTCGTGGATCTGGCCGCTTGCTTCGCGCACCTGGCGGGCCACTTCACCCATCGTTCCCGGATAGACCGCCTGAAAAGGCTGCTCTGCCGCCGTTTCCTCGACGGCATCATGCGCGGCCTGTTGCTCTGCTTCGCCGTAGACCTGCTGTTCGGCTTCATGCGGCGCAAACTGCGTCGGTTCCGGCGACTGCGGCTCTTCGGGGGTAACCGGTTCACCGGCCGCATGATGACGTGAAACAATCACAGGCTCATGCACAGGCTGTTCTTCGCGCTGATACCAGCTTTCGTCCATCTGGTCGTGCGACTGCGGTGCATCGTCACTGCCGGCCAGATCGGGACCGGCATCACGCGGCTGCGAGGAACGGTATCCGGGCGAGCGTCCGGCATCTTCACCACTGTCGATAATCCGACGGATGGACGCCAGAATTTCTTCCATTGATGGTTCCTGCTGCAACTTCGGCTGCGCCATGACAAACCTTTCCGCGCGCTTATGCGAATTTCTCGTCGTTCCGAATCATACCTGACGATAGACCAATTCCAACACCTATCCCCTTTGAAAACATCGTGTTTTCAGTATCGTACACAGTTTTTTAAAGGGATGCGGACGATCTGCGGGCTGTGCCTAGAACTCGAAAGCCTTTTCGCGGGTAAAGCCCGGCAGCGGCTTGACGGCCGCATTGAAGGACAGGAGCTCGGAAAACACATCGCCATCCCGGCGACAGACCTTGGCGCGCGCAGCATTGCCGGCCCCCTCGACGCAGACCAGCCGGCCACCGTCGCGCAACTGCTCAAGCAGTGTTTCAGGAACGTATTCCACCGCACCGTTGACGAAAATCACGTCATAGGGCGCTTCGGAGGGATAGCCGGCTGTCAGCTCGCCGACAACGACAGCGGCATTGTCATAGCCCAGTTCGATGAAGTTCTCGCTTGCCGAATGCACCAGCTCCTCGTCGCTGTCGATGCCGACAACGGACTGGGCCAGAAGCGAAAGAATGGCAGCCGCATAGCCCTCGCCCGCACCAACCACGAGGACGACATCGCTCTTCGACACTTCGACAAGCTGAATCAGCTTTGCCAGCGGAGAAGGCTCCATCATGTAGCGGGCCGGCCCTTCGGCGGTGGCGGGCTTTACCTGAATATCCTCGTCGATATAGGCAAGCGGCTTCAGCGCTGCCGGCAGGAATGCCTCACGCGGGACCGAAAGAAATGCAGAGATAACCGGGTGTGCTGTCACATCGGTGGTGCGGATCTGACACTCCACCATCTTCTCACGGGCCGTTTCGAAATTCATCATTGCCATCAACCTCACAGTGCGTTTTCGCGGGCCGTTCAAAGCCGCGGACCGGTAAAAGGGACAGTCACCCAGCCCTTGGTGTTTTACTTAAATGAGCCGACGGTCCATGGCAAGATGCGAGTGGACCCGTTCACCAAATTGGAGGAAGGCAGCCCGGGCGCCGGTCAGCGCACAGGCCACAAAACAGATTGGCAGATGGCAATCACCAATACGAACCGCCCTCAAGGACGTCCGGCCTTACCTGATGTCGGCGGCCAGCGGAATCGCTGTCTGTGCGCCGGCCTTGAGGCAGGCCAGCGAACCGGCGACAGCCGCGCGATGCATGGCATCGGAAAGCGGCAATCCGGCATCGAGACCGGCCGCCAAGTAACCACAGAACGTATCCCCGGCCCCCACGGTGTCAACCGGTTCGATGGCAAGGCCTGGCGCGGAGAAGAACCGACCGTTTTCGATGGCGATTGCCCCTTCCCCGCCCAGCGTCACGACGAAGGTCTGCCCGGTCTCGGCATGAAGTGCTGCAAGCGTTGTGCGGCGGGCTTCAGCGTCCCTGATTTCGGTTCCGGCCAACAGCTCAAACTCGGTTTCATTGGCGACGACGATATCGGCCATACGGCCGAGACGGACAGCATCCTCCGTCAGGGGCGCGACATTGAGAATGCTGCGCACGCCGCGTTCACGGGCGCAGTTGAGCGCCCGTTCCACGGCAATGGCAGGAATTTCGAGCTGCAGCATCACGGTATCGCCCGGCGTCATCTCCGCAATGGCGTCCTCGGCCCGTTGCGCCTGCAGCGTGCCATTGGCGCCGGGGACGACGGTAATCATGTTTTCGCCGTCGCCGCCAACGAGGATGACCGCGATACCGGTCGTCCCGCCCACCGTTTCGACGCCGCCAAGATCGACACCGCCTTCACGCAGCAGCGCAAGCGCCGGCTCGGCAAAATCATCATCTCCGACCGCACCGGCCATCCGGACATGCGCTCCGGCCCGGCATGCCGCCAGCGCCTGAACATCGGGATGCATCATCTGCGGCAATGACGCCCTCGCCTTCGGTGCGCTGATCGAAGCCAGGGCCATGGGCATAGCTGTGCCGCAAACCCTTTCGATCACCGGCTTCGATGACGTGCCCATGGCCGCCTTCACGGACCCGCCGCTGACAACGATGTCCGTCGACAACGCGGCAATCGGCAGGGCCGCGGCCGATTACCTGCTCGCCCGCCTGCAGGGCGGCGAACTGGAAAAACCGGGACCGCTAGCAACCACATTGATCGAACGCCAGTCGACCGGCCCGGTCGCGTAACGCCACGCAACTGCTACTTGGTTTTATGCCGGACCACCCAGGACGTGTTTTCTTGAAATCCCAGTCCGGTTGACCAGCCTATCCGCCCGCGCTCGATACTGCAGGCATCAAGACCCGCGTGGCGCCGTCCGCGCCGGCGCGGACAGTTGCAGGATAGCGAATCTGACAATCCTCGGATCGACCGCATGAATGCACGATCGCAGGCGTAGAAGCCTTGCACTGGAAATCGCTGAAAAAGGAATCAATCGAAGCCACAGCTTCCAGCGCACGACGTGCGCAACGACCTTGCGGAACTGCTGATGAAACTCGGGATCAGCCAGTATGGACTGATGGCGATTCCCGATCATTGCGAGGCCAGGATGAGCAAACTCCACAGCCGTCGCGCCGACCGCCGAAAAATCTCAACCGAAACCACCTGCCCCACATGGCATGTGGTGGGCCAGTTTCGATGCCAAAAATATGATTCTAACGCATTTTATTTGAAAAATGGTGCGGTCGAGAAGACTCGAACTTCCACGGGTTGCCCCACAGCGACCTCAACGCTGCGCGTCTACCAATTCCGCCACGACCGCATCGTGGTAGAGGCCGGTTTGTGCCGGCGCCGCTGCATGTAGCAAAAGCCTCATCACCGCACAAGCGCCTGTTACCGTTTTTTTTCATTTCTTCGGGAGAAACTTTCAAAGACCGTGCAGCGCCTTGCCGTCACCGGCGCTTTCGCCTTGCCGCCTATCGCGAAATCTGCAAGGAGAAGCGCAAAGGATGAACCGATGGAACGACGCGAAATCAATTTTCTCATGCATGCCGAGCCCGGTTCGCCGCCGGTCAGATGGCGTCTGTCGGACGGGCTTGTGCCCTACCCGCAAGCGCTTTCCGTGATGGAACGCGAAGTCGATCTGATAGCGCGCGGCGAAGCCGACGAGCTTGTCTGGCTGGTCGAACACCCGCCGCTTTATACCGCAGGCACCAGCGCCGTGCGCCAGGACCTGCTGGCCCCCGACCGGTTTCCGGTTTACGAGACCGGACGCGGCGGCGAATACACCTATCACGGTCCCGGACAGCGCGTTGCCTATCTGATGCTCGATCTGAAACGCCGCCGGCGCGATGTGCGCGCCTTCGTCGCCGCCATCGAGGAGACCATCATCAAGACGCTTGATTCGATGAATGTGCGCGGAGAGCGGCGCGAGGACCGGGTCGGAGTCTGGGTCCGCCGCCCCGAACGCCCGCCTCTGCCCGACGGCACGCCGGCGGAAGACAAGATTGCCGCGATCGGCATCCGGTTGCGCCACTGGGTGAGTTTTCACGGCCTGTCGATCAATGTCGAGCCGGAACTGGAACATTTCGGTGGCATCGTGCCGTGCGGCATTGCCGGCTACGGCGTCACCAGCCTGGTCGATCTCGGCCTGCCGGTGACGATGGAAGATGTCGATATCTGTCTTAGAAAAGCGTTCGAAGAGGTTTTCGGCGAAACAGTCGTCACGTCGGAAACCGCATGAAGGCTCAGTGCAGCGTTCGGCCGCCTGTCACTGAAAACCCGAAAGCGCCGGGCAATCGTGGGTGCCGGATGGCATCCGGATAACGCCCGGCATACCCGACATGATTGACCTCGATAACGACGTCCTTGAGGCTGAAACTCTTCTGCCGGTGGCCTGAACCCGCCTTTTCGCAGTCACCCGCAATCAGCCAGAGCGGGCGCACCTTCAGCACGGATGCAATGCGCACCAGCCGTTCCAGCGAAGGTGCGGCGCGATCGCATTCCCAGTTCCTGAGCGTCTCTCGCGTGACCCCCAGACGCCCGGCCAGTTCCGCCGGGCTCATGCCAGCGCTTTCACGGGCGGCCAGCAGGCGCCCCCCGAGCGTATCATCGCCGTAAAGTTCGTCTTCAACCATTTTAGGCCTTTCCATCCCGTTCGGCATGCCGGTTTTTCCGGTTCTTGCCCCCTTCATAGCCAAAACCGGCGGAAAGTGCCAGTCATCACCGATCAGCAGGTCACCGAACAGTGAAATTTCCGGTCACCGATCCCTGGTATTATGCTTGCGGAGGTCGGGGCGGCCATGGCAAAGATTGATCGATAACAAAGGCGATTTTGGAGAAACACCAGATGGATGTGCGCGCAGCCGTAGCGGTCGAAGCAGGTAAACCGCTTGAAATCATGAATGTACAGCTCGAGGGCCCCAAGGCCGGAGAGGTTCTGATCGAAGTCAAGGCCACCGGCCTTTGCCATACGGACGATTTCACCCTGTCGGGCGCCGACCCGGAGGGGATTTTCCCGGCGATTCTCGGCCATGAGGGTGCCGGCGTCGTGGTCGATGTCGGCCCGGGCGTCACCTCGGTAAAGAAGGGCGACCATGTCATTCCGCTTTATACGCCGGAATGCCGCGAATGCCCGTCCTGCCTGTCGCGCAAGACCAATCTGTGCACGGCGATCCGCTCCACCCAGGGCCAGGGCCTGATGCCCGACGGCACCTCGCGGTTCTCGCTCGATGGCAAGCCGCTCTATCACTATATGGGCTGCTCCACCTTCGCGAACTTCACGGTTCTGCCGGAAATCGCGGTTGCCAAGATCAATCCCGACGCGCCCTTCGACAAGGTCTGCTATATCGGCTGCGGCGTCACCACCGGCGTTGGCGCGGTGATCAACACGGCACAGGTTGAAATCGGCGCAACGGCCATCGTCTTCGGCCTCGGCGGCATCGGCCTCAACGTCATTCAGGGCCTGCGCCTTGCCGGCGCCGACATGATCATCGGCGTCGACCTCAACAATGACAAGAAGGAATGGGGCGAACGCTTCGGCATGACCCATTTCGTCAACCCGAAAGAGGTCGGCGAGGATATCGTTCCCTACCTGATCAACCTCACCAAGCGCGGCAATGACACGATCGGCGGCGCGGATTACACCTTCGACTGCACCGGTAACACCACGGTCATGCGTCAGGCGCTGGAAAGCGCGCATCGCGGCTGGGGCAAGTCGGTGGTCATTGGCGTTGCCGGCGCGGGTCAGGAAATCTCCACTCGTCCGTTCCAGCTCGTCACCGGCCGCACCTGGATGGGCACGGCATTCGGCGGCGCACGCGGGCGCACCGACGTTCCGAAAATCGTCGACTGGTACATGGACGGCAAGATCGACATCGACCCGATGATCACGCATCTCCTGAAGCTCGAGGACATCAACAAGGGCTTCGACATGATGCACAGCGGTGAAAGCATCCGCTCGGTCGTCGTCTACTGATGTCGGATTACAGCGTCGATATCGCCCGCATGGAGGCTCTCACTGCGGGCGAATTCCACGACGTCGTAAAGCTGCGCGTCGATGTTTTCGTGGTGGAACAGAACTGCCCCTACCCCGAGATCGACGGCAAGGATCCGGAGGCGCTGCATATGCGCCTTCGCGACGATAACGGGCTTTTCGGCTATGCACGGCTGTTCGCACCGCCTGCGTCTTCCGGGCCGGCGCGTATCGGTCGCGTCATCGTTGCGCCATCTCACCGGGGGCAGAATATGGGGCGCGCGGTCATGCGGGAAGCTGTTACGGCCTGTGAAAAGCTCTGGCCCGACACAGCGATTTCCATTTCCGCGCAGGCGCATCTTCAGAATTTCTATGCAGGCTTCGGCTTTGTCGTCACGTCTGAAGAATATCTGGAAGACGGTATCCCGCATGTCGACATGCTGCGAAAGCCTGCGGCGGGAGCGGCTGCATGATTTACGTCGATGCCGACGCCTGCCCGGTTAAACCCGAAATCATCAAGGTCGCCGAGCGCCACGCGCTACCGGTGACCTTCGTCGCCAATTCCGGGCTGAGGCCCTCGCGCGACCCGATGATCAAGAACGTGATCGTCTCCGGCGCCTTCGATGCCGCCGACGACTGGATTGCCGAACGCGCTGCTTCCGGCGATATCGTGGTGACGGCGGATGTACCGCTGGCCGAACGCTGCGTTTCAACAGGCGCACTGGTGACGGGCCCGACCGGCCGGCTGTTCGACACCGCCAATATCGGCATGGCGCGGGCGATGCGCGACCTTGGCCAGCATTTGCGGGAAACCGGCGAAAGCAAGGGCTACAACGCCGCCTTTACGCCGCGTGACCGTTCCGCCTTTCTGCAAACCATGGAACGGCTTTGCCGGCAGGCGAAATCAATAAAGACATCAGACACGGACCAGACCTGAGGACTGAACCCATGAACATCCTTTCCGAAAACACGGCCTTTGGCGGCATGCAAGGCGTTTTCTCGCATGATTCGAAGGCCTGCAATTGCGAGATGACCTTTGCCGTCTTCGTGCCCCCGCAGGCCGTTGACGGCCCCTGCCCGGTTCTCTGGTATCTTTCCGGCCTCACCTGCAGCCATGCCAATGTCATGGAAAAGGGCGAATACCGACGTCTGGCCGCTGAACTCGGCATCATCATCGTCTGCCCCGACACCAGCCCGCGCGGCAAGGAAATCCCCGATGAACTGACCAACTGGCAGTTGGGCAAGGGCGCCGGCTTCTATGTCGATGCGACCGTGTCGCCGTGGCAGCTCAATTTTCAGATGTACACCTACATCACCGAAGAACTTCCGGCGCTCATCGGCAGCCACTTCCGCGCCGATATGGAGCGTCAGGGCATATTCGGCCATTCCATGGGCGGCCACGGGGCAATGACGATTGCGCTCAGGAATCCGGATCGTTTCAAGAGCTGCTCGGCCTTCGCGCCGATCGTGTCGCCGTCAACCTCGGACTGGGCGATCGGCGCCTTCAAACAGTATCTCGGTGACGACAAGGCCGCATGGCGCGCCTATGATGCCTGCGCACTGGTGGAAGACGGCGCCCGTTTTCCGGAATTTCTGATCGATCAGGGCAAGGCCGACGGCTTCCTCGAGGACGGTCTGAAACCCTGGCTGTTCGAAGAGGCCATCAAGGGCACGGACATCGCGCTGACGCTGCGCATGCACGAGCGTTACGACCATTCCTACTACTTCATTTCGACCTTCATGGAAGACCACCTGCGCTGGCATGCCGCGCGGCTTTAGGGTCTGAAACGTGGGGAATGGAAACGCTTCAGCCGGAAGCCATGCTTCCGGCTGAAATGACTGACAAACGTCTGCCCCTCCGCCGCGTCATTCTCGGGCTTGACCCGAGGATCCATGTGTCTCGTGCCACGGCTAGAGCGTTTGCGGTTGTCGTGAGGCTTCTGCAATGTCGTGCTAAAAGCTCGCCAACGCTTCTCGCGACAGACGTGATTGGATGCTCGAGTCAAGCCCGAGCATGGCGCCTGTGGGAAAGTCGCTTAAGACACGAACCGCCACATCTCAGGCTTTGCTGACAAGCTGAATCAAAAGCCGGCATTTCAGTCTGAAAGCGCCCTCATCAGGGTATGCGCGGCGCTCATGTCCTCGAAATGCTTTGCCCGTCGGCGCTCGGCTTCTTCGTCGCGGCCCCAGTGTTCGATGGTCCAGTTTTCCTCGAGATTGGCAAGCGCCCAGCCCGTGTCCAGATCGATCCGCCCGCGCGCCAGTGCCAGCGCCAAGAGAGCGGAGCCGGAAATCGTGGTCATCACATGCAGAGCGCCGAGCGCAAACGGCTCTGTATGCCGCGACAGTTCGCGGCGGAAGGCTTCGATGCTTTCCGCCGGCTGACCGGCGAAGATAATGCCCTCGACAAGCACGAAGCGCGCGCCGAATTCGTCGGCGAACCAGTCGAGAACGGGGTCCCATTCCAGTTTCTGGCGCTCCACCAGTTCCTGCGGGCTTTCGGCCCGGTAAAACAGCATGTCATTGCCCGCATAGGCGATGATTTCCTCAAACACGGCCTCGCTGTTTAGGCTGACGCCGTCAATCACCGTATTGGCAAGCCGGGTTACCGGCATTTTTGCCGGGTCGATGACGTTTTCCTGCGCCTGCCATTCGGCGCGGACATGTTCGGCGGCAGCGGCCGTTGGCAGGATCAGAGGATGGCGCGAGGGCGTCTTTACCGACCGGCCGTCAAGCTTCACGGCAAAACCTTCGCCTTCGGCGGCGATGCTGGCTTCGGAATAGAATTTCTTCGGCAGTTCGGCGCGCATCAGTTCCTGCGCGCGGCGGATGGGATCATCACTCATCATTCACCCTTCAGAACATATTTCAGAATATCATCCGGCGTTGCGGCAATCGCCATGGCGCCCGACTGTTTCAGGGCGTCCGGTGCGCCATATCCCCACGAAACCCCGATTGCCGATGCGCCGGCCGAGCGCGCCATCTGGATATCGAACACGCTGTCGCCGACGACAACCGCCTGTTCGGGCCGCATGCCGGTCTCGTCACAGCATTCCAGCACCATCGCCGGATTGGGCTTGGAGGGACAATCATCGGCCGTGCGGGTGGCGATGAATTTTTCGCTGTAGCCATGGGTCTTCAGCATATGGTCGAGCCCGCGGCGCGATTTTCCGGTCACCGCGCCGACCAGGATATCGTCCTGCAGGAACAGCTCTGACAACATCACGGCAATGCCGTCGTAAAGCTTTTCCTGCATCGCCGGATCGCGCCGCACCTCGGCAAACAGCGAGCGGTAATAGCCCATCATGTCACGGCATTCATGGTCCACCGCTTGGCGCCCCAGAAGACCGGCAATCGCCACATCCAGCGTCAGGCCGACCGTGCCGCGAATTGCGTGTTCTTCCGGCACGGCATGCCCGAAGGCACGGAATGTGCGCACCATCGTCTCCTGAATGATCGCCAGGCTGTCGACCAGCGTTCCGTCACAGTCAAATAGCACCAGCTTCATGAAAGCGCTCCCGGCTCACACAAGTTTCAGGATTTCCTCCGGATGCCAGACAATCGCACCGGCGCCGGCATCCTGCAGGTCGGCAATCTCGCCATAACCCCAAGCAACACCGATGGCGTGGGCGCCGGCCTTTCCGGCCATCTGCATGTCGAAGACCGCATCGCCGACAACCACGGCATCCGCCGGATTGAACCCTGCTTCCACGCAGCATTCAAGCACCATGGCCGGATGCGGTTTCGACGGGCAGTCGTCAGCCGTGCGCGACACCGAAAAATCGGGCGCCAGTCCGTGCAGTTCCAGAACATGGGCGAGGCCCCGGCGCGAATTGCCGGTCACCGCGCCGATGGTGATATCGTCGCGCGCGGCAAGCGCTGCGATCAGTTCGGCGATCCCGGGAAACAGCTGTTCCATCATGTTGGGATCGGAGTGCACTTCGGCAAACAGCGACTTGAACTTCACCCGGATCGCCAGAACCTCGTCATCGACCTCCTGGCGGCCGAGCAGCCGGGCAATGGAAAGATCAAGCGAAAGACCGATAATGGTCTTGGTTTCGGCCAGCGTCGGCTCGGGATGACCGAAGGCGATAAAAGCGCGCCGCATGGTTTCATGGATGCGCACGGCGCTGTCCACCAGCGTGCCGTCGCAATCAAACAGAACGAGCTTCATGTTATTCCTTGTCGAGATCGGGGCGGTCCGGGTCGAAACCAAGCAGGTTCCAGCTCTGCACCATGTGCGGCGGCAGCGGCGCGGTCACCTTCAGGCGTCCGCCATCGGGATGGGGGATATCGATGTGGCGGGCGTGAAGATGCAGCTTCTTCTGCATGCCGCCGGGAAATTCCCAGTTCGGATCATCCTCGAAATATTTCGGATCGCCGATGATCGGATGGCCGATGTGAAGCGCATGCACGCGCAGCTGATGGGTGCGCCCGGTATAGGGCTCCATCTCAAGCCAGGAAAGCCGGTTGGCGGCGGTTTCAACGACCCGGTAGTACGAGACAGCGTGATCGGAATCGGGTTCGCCATGTCTGGCCACGCGCATCCGGTCGCCGTCTGGCGTCTGTTCCTTGACCAGCCAGGTCGACACCTTGTCCTCGCGCTTGCGCGGCACGCCCTTGACCAGCGACCAGTAGGTCTTCTTGGTGGTGCGGTGGCGGAATGCCTCCGTCAGCGATTGCGCGGCGCGGCGCGAACGCGCAATCACCAGAACGCCGGATGTGTCGCGGTCGAGACGATGCACCAGACGCGGCTTTTCGCCCTTCCTGTTGGTCCAGGCTTCCAGCATTTTATCGATATGCCGGACAACGCCGGAGCCGCCCTGCACGGCAAGACCGGCCGGTTTGTTGAGAACGAAGACACGCTCATCCTCATGCAGCAGCATGCGCGACAGAAGCTCGGAATCGGGTGAATGCTTCAGCGCCTTGCCGGCAATCGGGCCGGTTTTCCTGGCGTCGACATTCATCGGCGGAATACGAATGGTCTGGCCCGGCTCGACGCGGGTATCGCTCTTGACCCGGCCGCCGTCGACACGCACCTGGCCCGAGCGCAGCAGTTTCTGCAATGCGCCGAAACCGAGGCCCGGATAATGCACCTTGAACCACCGGTCGAGGCGCATGCCCGCCTCGTCCTGATCCACCTTGATATGTTCGATACCCGCCATTATGCGAAAAACCCTTGTTCCAAGACGTGGCTTCTATCGCATGCCGCGCCGGAATGAAATGGCTTTAGAATACCATTCGACCGATCGCCAGACCGGCGAATACGGCAATCAGCGCCAGCACGAGGCTTGCGGCAATATAGGCAACGGCCGGGACAACATCGCCGCGCTCGATCATGTTCATGGCATCCAGCGAGAATGACGAAAAGGTGGTGAAACCGCCGAGAAAACCGGTGACGATGAAAATGCGCATATCGGCTGACTGATTCAGCGCCCGCGCAACCGCTTCGACCAGAAGACCGATCAGCAGCGACCCGACAATATTGACGATGAAGGTTCCCCACGGGAAATTCGGCCCGAACCAGCGCACCGCATAAACGCCGACAAGGTAGCGTCCGACAGACCCGATTGCGCCGCCGGCGGCCGCAAGAAGAGCATGGGAAAGAATTTGTGGCACGGCCTTTTCCTTCTGGTCTCGCTACAGTGCGCCTTCGTTTAAAACCGAATGCGCAGTCTGCACACGCATGCGCCTCCCGTGCGTTCGGACCGCCCCACCTGTAGCGAGCAGACCGAACCCGGCTGTTCTAGAGCGTTTCAGGAGGTTGTCCAGCCCCGCGCAGGAAGAAGATGCGGACACAGCCCGGGTTATTTCAGCGGACACGATGTCTTGCCTCTTGCAAATTGCGTCGCAAACCGGATAATCCACCTCAAATTCGCGCTGGGAGAATCCACGTTCGACGTGGTGCCGAAGGAGCAACTGCCCCGGAAACTCTCAGGCCAAAGGACCAGCGCGAGGTTCGAAAACTCTGGAGACAAGGTGGCGCTTTCTTTCACCGGAAGCGACGCTGGCCGAAGGGATAATAATCTCAGGCACACGGGACAGAGGGGGCTCAATCGTCCGGATGCGCTTTTTCCGCGTATCCTTCACCCTTTGAGCCGGCGTTTTGAACAACGCAATCCGGAGGCAATTTCTTGGACCCGCAAGAACCACTGAAACAAACCCCGCTTCATGCGCTTCATAAGGAACTCGGCGCCCGCATGGTGCCGTTTGCCGGCTATGACATGCCCGTGCAATATCCGATGGGCGTTCTGAAGGAACACCTGCATACCCGTGAAAAGGCTGGCCTTTTCGACGTTTCGCATATGGGCCAGGTCTACCTCAAGCCGATCTCCGGCAATCTGGCGGACGCAGCCATCGCGCTGGAAAAACTGGTGCCTGTCGATATCGCCGGCCTGAAGGCTGCACGGCAGCGCTACGCCTTTTTCACCAAAGAGGACGGCGGCATTCTGGACGATCTGATGGTGGCCAATCGCGGTGACCATCTGCTGGTCATCGTCAACGCCGCCTGCAAGGAAGCCGACCTTGCACATATGAAGGCCTACCTCTCCGATCTTTGCATTGTCGAGGAACATTTCGAAGACAAGGCGCTGCTGGCGCTGCAGGGGCCGAAGGCTGAAGCCGTGCTCTCGCCGCTTTGCCCGGCTGTTGCCGAGATGAAGTTCATGGATGTGCGCGCCTGCGAAATTCTGGGCGTCACCTGCGTGATTTCGCGCTCCGGCTATACCGGTGAAGACGGCTTCGAAATCTCCGTGCCGGCCGAAAAAGCCGAAGATCTGGCCCGCGCGCTGCTGGCGCATGAGGACTGCGAACCGATCGGCCTTGGCGCCCGCGATTCGCTCCGCCTTGAGGCCGGGCTCTGCCTCTATGGCAACGATATCGACACGACCACGACGCCGGTCGAGGCTGCACTCGTCTGGGGCATGCAGAAGGCCCGCAGGCCCGGCGGCGCACGCGAAGGCGGGTTTCCCGGCGCCGAAATCGTCTTCCGCCAGCTTGCGGAGGGCGTTGCCCGCAAGCGCGTCGGCCTGAAGCCCGAAGGCCGCGCCCCGGTCCGTCCGCCGGCGAAACTGTTTGCCGATGAAACCGGCCGGACCGAAATCGGCCACGTCACCTCCGGCGGCTTTGGCCCCTCCGTCGAGAGCCCGGTTGCAATGGGCTATGTCGAAACCCAATACGCCGAAACCGGAAAAACCATTTTCGCCGAGGTGCGCGGCAAATACCTGCCCGTCACCATCGCCGATACCCCCTTTATTCAACCCACCTACAAACGCTGAGCGGGAACATTTTCCATGACCATCAAATTTACCGAAGAACATGAATGGCTGAAGATCGAGGGCGACATCGCCACTGTCGGCATCACCGCGCATGCCGCCGAACAGCTCGGCGACCTCGTCTTTGTCGAACTGCCGGAAATCGGCGCGACATTCGAGAAGAATGACGATGCGGCAACCGTCGAATCCGTCAAGGCCGCGTCCGATGTGTTTTGTCCGCTGGCCGGTGAAATCACCGAGGTCAACGAGGCGATCACCGACAATCCGGAACTGGTCAACGCCGAGCCGATGGCGGGCGGCTGGTTCTTCAAGCTGAAGCTTGCCAACCCCGCCGATGCCGACGCGCTGATGGATGAAGCGGCCTACAAGGAGTTCATCGCCTGATGACCACGCCCGCCGAATTCAAGTTTACCGATTACCAGCCCTATGACTTCGCCAACCGGCGGCATATCGGCCCCTCGCCCGCCGAAATGGCCGGCATGCTGGAAACAATCGGCTATGACAGCCTCGACGCGCTGATCGACGACACCGTGCCGGCTGCGATCCGCCAGGAAACGCCGCTTGCCTGGGGCCCGGCCATGACCGAGCGCGAGGCGCTGGACAAGCTGCGCGAAACCGCCAACAAGAACAAGCCGCTGATCTCGATGATCGGCCAGGGCTATAACCCGACCATCGTGCCGCCGGTGATCCAGCGTAATATTCTGGAAAACCCGGCCTGGTACACAGCCTATACGCCCTATCAGCCGGAAATTTCGCAAGGTCGCCTTGAGGCTCTGCTCAACTTCCAGACGATGATTGCCGACCTCACCGGTCTCGATATCGCCAACGCCTCGCTTCTCGATGAGGCAACGGCGGCGGCCGAAGCCATGGCGATGGCAAACCGCATCGCAAAATCGAAGGCAACGGCGTTCTTCGTCGATGAAAACTGCCATCCGCAGACGATTGCGCTGCTGAAAACCCGCTCCGAACCGCTGGGCTGGACCGTTGTCGTCGGCAATCCCTTTACCGATCTGAAGGCGGAAGAGGTGTTCGGTGCGATTTTCCAGTATCCCGGCACCTATGGCCATGTGCACGACTTCACCAATGTGATCGCGGCACTCCATGAGGCCAAGGCGATTGCCACGGTCGCCGCCGACCCGCTGGCGCTGACGCTGCTGAAATCGCCCGGCGAGATGGATGCCGATATCGCCATCGGCTCGTCCCAGCGTTTCGGCGTGCCGCTCGGCTTCGGCGGCCCGCATGCCGCCTTCATGGCGGTGAAGGATGCCTACAAGCGCTCCATGCCCGGCCGTCTCGTCGGCGTTTCGGTGGATAGCCGCGGCAACCGCGCCTACCGTCTGGCGCTGCAGACCCGCGAACAACACATCCGCCGCGAAAAGGCCACCTCGAACATCTGCACCGCGCAGGTTCTGCTCGCCGTCATGGCCTCCATGTATGGCGTGTTCCACGGCCCCGACGGGCTGAAGGCGATTGCCCAGCAGGTGCACCGCAAGGGCGTGCTGCTGGCCAAGGGGCTGGAGGCGCTCGGCTTCGAAGTCGAGCCGCAGACCTTCTTTGATACGATTACGGTCGAAGTCGGCGCATTCCAGGGCCTGATCATGCGCAATGCCGTGGAAAACGGCGTCAACCTCAGGAAGATCGGCACCACGAAAATCGGCATTTCCGTCAACGAGCGCACCCGCCCCGCCCATGTGGAAGCGGTCTGGGAGGCCTTTGGCGGCAAATTCTCGATTGCCGAATTCGAGGCTGATTACCGTCTTCCGAAAAGCCTTTTGCGCACAAGCGTTTACATGACGCACCCGATCTTCCACATGAACCGTGCGGAAAGCGAGATGACCCGTTATATGCGCCGCCTCGCCGACCGCGATCTGGCGCTCGACCGGGCGATGATCCCGCTTGGCTCGTGCACGATGAAGCTGAATGCCACGGTGGAAATGCTGCCGATCACATGGCCGGAATTCGCCGACATTCACCCCTTCGCGCCGGAAAGCCAGTGGGCGGGTTACCGCGAAATGATCGCCGACCTTTCGGAAAAGCTCTGCGCCATCACCGGCTATGACGCCTTTTCCATGCAGCCGAATTCCGGCGCGCAGGGCGAATATGCCGGCCTTCTGACCATCCGCCGTTATCACCGCGCCAATGGCGAAGCCCATCGCGACATCTGCCTCATTCCGATGTCGGCGCACGGCACCAACCCGGCATCCGCCCATATGGCGGGCATGAAGGTGGTTGCGGTGAAATCGCGCGAAAACGGCGATATCGACCTTGCCGATTTTGCCGAAAAGGCCGAACAGTACGCCGACAATCTCGCCGCCTGCATGATCACCTATCCCTCGACCCATGGCGTGTTCGAGGCGACGGTGAAGGAGGTCTGCGAGATCACGCACAAATTTGGCGGTCAGGTCTATCTCGACGGCGCCAACATGAATGCGATGGTCGGCCTGTCGCGGCCGGGCGATATCGGCTCGGACGTCAGCCATCTGAACCTGCACAAGACCTTCTGCATCCCCCATGGCGGCGGCGGTCCGGGCATGGGGCCGATCGGCGTCAAGGCGCATCTGGCCCCGCATCTGCCCGCCAATCCGGCAACGGACGAGGCCGGCGGCGCGGTCTCGGCGGCCCCCTTCGGCTCGCCGTCGATCCTGCCGATCTCGTGGAGCTACTGCCTGATGATGGGCGGCGAAGGGCTGACGCAGGCAACCCGCGTGGCGATCCTCAACGCCAATTATATCGCCGCCCGGCTGAAAGGCGCCTATGACGTGCTCTACAAGTCGGAAAAGGGCCGCGTGGCGCATGAATGCATCATCGACACGCGCCCGCTGAAGGACAGCGCCGATGTCAGCGTCGACGATATCGCCAAGCGCCTGATCGACTGCGGCTTCCATGCGCCAACGATGAGCTTTCCCGTCCCCGGCACGCTGATGATCGAGCCGACGGAATCGGAAACCAGGGCCGAGCTCGACCGCTTCTGCGATGCGCTGCTGTCGATCCGCGAGGAAGTCCGCGCCATCGAGGAAGGCAAGGCCGACCGCACCGACAACCCGCTGAAGAACGCGCCGCACACGGTGGAAGACCTCGTCGGCGAATGGACCCACCCCTATTCGCGCGAGGAAGCCTGCTTCCCCCCCGGCGCCTTCCGCGTCGACAAATACTGGCCCCCGGTCAACCGCGTGGACAATGTCTACGGCGACCGCAACCTGGTCTGCGCCTGCCCGCCGATGAGCGAGTATGCGGAGGCGGCGGAGTAACGCCAGCCAGCAACGCCAAACATCAAAAAAGGCCGGTGGAAACGCCGGCCTTTTTAGTCGCTGAAAGACTGTGTTTTGGACAAACCAAACACGCCCATCCAATGCCCGTCACCCCGGACCTGATTCGGGGTCCAGGGCCGCAGGAGGAATGTTCGCGATCGTCCTCGAAATCCGGCCCTGGATGCCGGGGCAAGCCCGGCATGACGGAGGGGATTGCGAGGCCAGCAACCGCCCCTCAGTCCTGCGCAACCAGTTCAACGCGGCGGTTTTCGGCGCGGCCGGTTTCGGTTTCATTGCTGGTCACCGGGGCAACGGGGCCGACGCCGACGGCCATCATCTGCGCGGTGGCGACGCCGTAATCTTTCACCAGCGTATTGATGACGGCATCGGCACGTTCGCGGCTCAGCGCCCGGTTATAATCGAGCCCGCCCTCGATATCGGTATGGCCGACGACGAAGAATTTCCGCTCCGGGTTGGCGTTCAGGTAATCGGCGATCACCGTCAGCGCGGGTTCGGAATCGGGCGTCAGCGTCGCCTTGTCGAAGTCGAAGAACACGCCGTCGAGCACGACATGACCGTCCTTTTCCATGTCCCCGGTCATCGCCTCGGTATTGATGGTGATCTGGTCGTCATCAAGCGCCTCGGGCTTGCTGATATCGAGAACGACGACGGCGGGAAAGTTCATCGCCGAATGCTGGGCAACCAGAAGCGAGATGACATAATCGCCGCTCTCGGCCTTACCCGTGCCGGACCAGTAATAATAGGCGTGGCGGTCGCCGTGGCGGTTGGGCGCATCAAGGCGCGGGTTCTGGCCCTGCCGCTGCGGATCGCCGTACCAGTAGAGCTGGGTGACGAATTTCTCGCCGCATTCCGCATCCGATTTACAGGTAAACGTCTCCTCGAAACCGGCCTGAGCAAAGGCCTTTTCGAAGTTCCTGAAGATTGCCAGCGCCGAAAGCGACTTCTCGTCCGCCAGATAGGTGATGACGGTGGACTGACCTTCAAACCGCTCGACCGGCGGAAGGTCCTCCCCCTCAGCCTTCGGCCCCGTCGCAATCATGAATTCCTGATAATCCGAGGTGTGATAGCCAATAATATGCGTGCCCGGCATGCGCGACACCAGAGGATGGTCCTGCGACCCCTTGATATCGGCTTCGTCGGCAAGGGCGGGCGTGGCAAGGCAGACAAGGGCAACGCCCAGGGCGGCGAATTTATGCAGCATGTTGTATTTCCGGGATTTTTCAAAATCGGGGTGTGAAAACGCGGAGCCGCAAAAGCGACTCCGTCGCCGGAAACCTACCGATCATGAAGTGAGGTGCAAGGGGAGATGGTTGTGGCATCCACGTCCCATGAGCAAATTTTCGCCGATCCGCGAGGAAGGCCGCGCCTACCGGGACGACAACCCGCTGAAAAACGCGCCGCACACGGTGGAAGACCTCGTCGGCGAATGGACCCACCCCTATTCGCGCGAGGAAGCCTGCTTCCCCCCCCGGCGCCTTCCGCGTCGACAAATACTGGCCCCCGGTCAACCGCGTGGACAATGTCTATGGGGATCGGAATTTGGTCTGCGCCTGCCCGCCGATGAGCGAGTATGCGGAGGCTGCGGAGTAGAGGGCGGGCCGCATCACTATTGTGAGATCAAAGGTCGGCGGAAACGCCGGCTCAGCTTATTGACAAAGTCCCTTTTCCGACTCCCCCGTCATGCCGGCCCTGAGCCGGCATCTAGGGCAAATTTCGACAACAGCCACGAGTAGAGCCCCTTGAACGTAAGGTGCTCCCCGCCCTGGACCCCGGATCAAGTCCGGGATGACGGACAGAGGGGGAGGCAAGCTTAAAGTGTCTGCAACTTGCTTTGTCAGCAGTCTGGGCCGGCGGAAACGCCGGCTTTTGTTTTGGGGGATGTCCCTTCTCGCTTCCCTCATCGACAAAAAAACATCGCGATAGGAATCTGGCGCGCTCTACTTCGGAGAAATAACCAACCCTGTTGAATGGCACTGCGTCTCCCAATGAGGCAACATGCTATGGTTGACGGATGTGACCGCTTTGTGCGGAGAATTATGGGATCAAACAGGCATATGACAACTTCAGCACAGCAGGAGGCGACAAATGAAAGCCATCGGAAGTTTCAAATATTGGCAGCAGCCCGCGAATTAGGCTTTGGGTGGTATATTGAAGAACGGCTGAACGAAGATGTCGATGACCTAGTATGGCTTCTTGGAGTGGTGGCGATGAATGCGACATCGCGAAAACGCTCGGGACACACGCGAGCCAAAACTGAAACCAAAATCGGAAGACCCAAGAAGCTGAGAAGCGAATTGAAACCAGTTCAACTCTACTTACAAGTCAGAAGGTTGCAGGAGTTTTTTGAGAACAGCCATAGCATTTCTCTGTCCCAGAGGGACACCATTAAGCTATTGATAAAGTACGGTGAAATACCGCCGAATAGTGAGTTAAATCACATTGAAAAACAGGTGTCTGCCGGAAAAAAGGCGATAGACAAAATGAGGAAGGAGCTTGACACACGGAGATAGAATGCGCTGCTTAAGGATCTCTAATCGAAGCAGTTTCATCCTCGTACAGCCACGAATTATATTCTATCGAAGAAAAATTTAGTCTTCTCTATAGTAAGTTTACATTTGAAATATGGAGAAGACCAATGATCCAATTGAGTGGATGGGGTTTTGAGGCGACTGCAAATGGCACTATTGCCATAATCGCTCTTGTTTTTATTTTATCAATAAATAATATAAAAATGTAGTTTATTCAATAATATAATTATATTTTTATTGTTAGATAATTTTAATTTTGATTAACTAAACTATAGGAACTAATATTTTCGTATTTCCAAGTTTATGAAGTTCGAATCAAACCTCGCGCCTTATTGACTCTACTGTGTCGGAAGGCGCTCTTGAATCATTTTACTGAATGCTTCTTCACCATCAATCTCCCCCTTGAGGGGGAGATGTCGCGAAAGCGACAGAGAGGTGTATCCGCAAGTTCTGTGCTCTCGGAAAGGGTTCACCCCTCTCTGCCCCTGTCGGGGCATCTCTCCCTCAAGGGGAGAGATTGTGGGCTGGGAGGTTTTTGGAAGGTGAGACGTCAGGGGGTGGCTGAGCGTCTGCCGGTAGCCCCCTCACGGCACCAAAAACTCAAACGGCTCCGCCGCCTTCAGCAGCCCCGCAACATCGCCGCCCGGCACCTCCGGGTCATTCAGCGCCAGCTTCTTCACCGCGGCCCCCTCGCCCAGATCAAAATCATCCAGATCGACCCAGAACACCGACGGGTTGATGACCGAGTCGAAATAGTAGCGTTTCTGGTCGTGTTCGGCGACGGTGCGCCAGAGGGTGGAGGCTATGTTGGGTTTTTCGGGGTCGGTCATGCCGAGCGGGGTGGAGATGGCGCGCACCTGCGAGAACACGGAGGCAAGGGCTGCGCGGCGGTCCTTCAGCGGTGTGGCCGATTTCAGGTTGTAGCTGGCGCGGGCGAAGCGGTCGGCGGCGTTGACCGTGCCGGGCAGAAAGCTCTTGCCGCCGACAAGGTCCCAGTAGCCGTTGATGGCAAGCTGCTGGTCATAGGTCGGCGAATTGGTCATCACCCTGTATTCGCGGCCGTGATGGATGGTGAGCTTTCCGCCGACGAATTCGAAGATCGCGCTGTCGCCGGAGGCATCGGAAAGCGCCAGATGCACGGTTGCCGGCGCGCCGTTCGGCGCCTCGCCGGTGATCACCGTCAGCGGGTCATCGGCCATGGCGGCGGCGGCTTCGGCGACGCTGGCGAAGTTGTCGAGCATATATTGCAGCCACGCGCCGACCGAGATCAGCGGTTTTGCGCGCGCGGCCGGATCGCCGTAAGCCGATTCCACCAGATAGAGCATGTTGCCGGCAAGGCCCGCCTCGTTCATGCCGTCGGCCGTGGCGAGATTATAGATCGCGACGACAACCGAGCCGTATTTCGCAGTCCATGTGGCCGAGCCCTCGCCCACCCCACCATTGCGGGACATGCCGCGCGGAAACACCCAGAGATCGGACTGCATCGTCACATCGCGCCAGTCCATCGAGCGCCCGGTGATGAAGTTGCCGGTTCCGGTTTCATAGAAGATGCGCGTGCACATGGGATTTCCTCCGCCTGACCCTTGTTATGGTTGGCTGAGGCTAACCCGTTCCGTGGCGTTCAACAATGCGGTTTACGCTTTATCCTAAAAATGGCTCCGCTTTGCCACGAACCGCGCCAGCATCGGCCCGAGCGCCATGACGAAGAAGAACCGCGCGATCTGCATCGACATCACGAAAGCAACGTTGACATCGGTGGAGGCGGAGATGATGGCGACCGCATCCGCGCCGCCGGGACTGGTGGCGAGATAGGCGCTCAATGGGTCGATCCCGGCAAACACCACCAGCAGCGCGGCAAACACCGAACAGACCGCAACAAGCGCCAGGATCGAGGCCAGCACGCGCGGCAGCGCCCGGCTGGCATGGCGGATGACCTCGCGATCGAACCGCGCGCCGATTGCCCAGCCGACCAGTGCATAGGAGACGGCGAGCAGAGGCTGCGGCAGTTCGATATCCACCAGGCCTGCGATATTGAGCGCCGAGCCGAGGATCACCGGCACGATCATCGCACCTGCCGGTATCGGCGAGCGCTTGCCGATGACAACGCCGATGATCACCAGAATGAGGGTCTGGCCAAGCGGCCACCAGCGCGGCTCGGCAAGCCATAAAACGGGTGCAGGCGCGCCCTCGCCGCCCATTCCGGTCCACAGTCTTGCTATGGTCGCGGCCACGATGGTGACGATCACCACACGGGTATATTGCATGAAGGCGACCAGCCGCATATCCGCCCCGAACGCGCCGGACATCAGCGTCATCACCGTGGCAGCCCCCGGAAACGCACCCCAGATCGCCGTCGTTCCGGGCAGAACCTGAAGCCGCGCCAGAAGCCAGCCAAGCGCCACGGCGGCAAACACCACCGCCAGCACACCGGCGACGAAAATCGGCCAGTCCCTGCCGATTTCCTGCACGATCGGCCAGGTCATGGTGCGCGCGATCAGCAAGCCGACCATGCCCTGTGCCAGGCTGAAAGGCGCCACCGGCACAACAATGCGCCGGCCGAAGAAGGAAAACAGGATGGCCGTCAGCATCGGCCCCAGGAGAAGGGCTGCCGGAAGCCCGGCCAGCGAAAGCACGACGACAAGAGCGGCGGATGCGGCAATCAAGGCGGACCAGAGCCTGAGCGCGCCTGCGCGCGCCTTGCCCGAAGAACCGCTGGCCTGCGGGTTCTGCTCCTCCGGTTCTCCTGCCGTTTCCATCACTCTGTCTGCCCTTCGCGCTGCGTCAGGCCTGTTTTACACAGCGCGGAACAATCCGCCAACACGGGACGATCACATCGCGCAGCCCTGGCGGCGCATGGCAATGTCGATCGCGTTGATCTTGCCCTTGCTATAGGCAATCGCCGCCTGCTGATTGCCCGCGCCTTCGGCGGCAACGCTGCCCAGATCGGCGCCCATGACCCGGAAATCGCCGACGATTTCCTCATCCTGCAGGCGCGCCAGCTCCTTCAGCCTGTTGTTTTCCGTCTCCATCTGATCGCTCAGCTGTTGGCAGCTGGCACCGGCATACTGGCTTGGCGAAACCGGCATGGCGCCGATGCTATCGGCACGCTGCGTGCAGCCGGCAGCAAGCAGGGAAAGGGCGAGAATTGTGACAGGAATGCGCATGAAACCACCTCGGTCGGGTCTGGAAAACGGATCGGAACAAACATATTCGCAAATGTTATAATCTAATTAGGTCAGCCGGGGTCAGTGGAAAGCGCCCGGCCCCGCTTTTTTATGGGTCTGCCGGCGGATCGGCCAGAATATCGGGATCAAGGCTTGCCCGCCCGCTCGTCAGGTCGCGCAGCAATTCAGCCAGCGCCAAAAGCCGGCTGTCGGGCACATCGAGCCGGAACACCGCGCCGTTTTCGTCAAAATCGCGCGCCGTCACCGCGATATCGTCAAAGGTTTCCAGACGCGCCTCGACAAGCGCCAGATCGGTGAAGGCCACGGCGACGGAAAGCTGTGTGGTGGCAATAATCGGCTGTTTGTCGGCAAGCCGCAGACATTCGGCAGCACTGCCGCCATAGGCGCGGGCAAGACCGCCCGTGCCCAGCTTCACACCGCCGAACCAGCGGGAGACCACGACCACAACGCCATCGACCTCCTGCCCCTCGATTGCCTGCAGGATCGGCTTGCCTGCCGTCCCGCCCGGCTCCCCGTCATCGGAAAAGCGATAGTCGGCGCCAATCCGCCATGCCCAGCAATTATGGCTGGCATCGGCAAAGCTGTTCTCCGCGACAAAGGCCTTCGCCGCCTCTTCATCGGCAACAGGCGCGGCAATGGTCGCAAACCGGCTTTTCTTGATTTCGCGTTCGCTGGTGGCGGGTCTGATGAGCTTGAACATGGGCTTCGGCATGATGGAACGGTCCACCGTTTGAACGGCACCGGCCCGCCGGAGTCAAGGCAGGTCAGACGCGACGCCCCGCAATCCACCCGGTCACAAGACAGCTGACCAGACCCGTCAGGCCGGTGGCAAACATGCCCCAGGCCATATCCACACCGACAACGGCCCAGGACCAGTCCTTCAGCGTAGCCATATTGGTCAGGTCATAGGTGCCGTAGGCCATCAGGCCGAACACCGCCCCGTTGACAAGCCCTTTTCGCCATGAGCCCGCCTTCACGCCGGGATAGACGGAAAAATAATATATTCCAATCAGGTACATGCCATAAAAAGTTAATCCTGCGTACCAATTCGGGGAAGCCAGCAGGAGCGAACCGATTTCCGCTTCGTAGAAGCTGAAGGCAACCGTTCCCAGCCAGATGAAATCCAGCAGCGAAAAGCAGACGGCCATGACAAGAAATGCTGTTACAGAGCGGTTCATGGGCATCGCGTCATATACCAAGCAGCGGTTGGACGACCCGCATGATCCGGCTTCGAAACTTCAGCGGTGCATCGGTCACGATCAGGCAGATACATTCGCCCTCCGGCGTCACCACCGGTTCATGGACGGTGTCTTCGTCCTCTTCGGTAAAGTCACCCGGACCGAAGGTTTCGTCATCGCAGCGCAGGCGCCCCTTCAAAACCAGCGTCAGCTCACGCCCGCCATGGCCGTGCTCGGGCAAGGGTCGCCCGGGGCCGACGCGCAACAGGCGCACATTGATATCGCCTTCTGCCAGCACCTTGAACTGCGAAGCGCCGATGCCAAGGCGGCGCCAGCCGACCTGATCAAGCGAAGCGGCACCGATATAGGAACGCAACGGCTGGGGCACGGCATGGTCCGGGACGGTTTCGATCCTGTCGTTTTCCGGGTGTTCGGGCGCGGGCTCGACCGGTTCGGCCTTCATCCGCTGCAGCATCGTTTCCCAGCTGGCCCTGTCGCGCTCGGGTGCGGTATCCGGCTCGATTGCGTCCATCAGCGCACCGCCTGTTGCCTCCATCAGATCAAGGCGTTTGCGGCAGGCCGGGCACAGCGCGAGATGTGTGGCCACCGCAATGCTCCAGCCTTCCGCCAGCGTTCCCGCGGCATATTCCAGCAACAGCGCATCTGAAATATGGTGATGGATCGCGGTCATCGTTCTTCTCCCAGCGCCACCCTCAATCTGGAAAAGGCAGCCCGGATACGGGACTTGACGGTGCCCAGGGGCAAATTGGTCTTCTCGGCAATCATACTGTGGGAAATGTCCTCGAAAAACGACATGCGCAACAATTCCGCCTGTTCCTCCGGCAGCGTGGAAATGGCGCGGCGCATGCGCGCGGCGCTTTCGTCCTGTTCGTAATAGCTGTCGGGCGCTTCCGGGGCCTCCGGCACAAAGGCGGGATCGGTCGGATCGAATTCAGGCCGCCTGGCCTTGCGCAGGCTGTCGATCATCACATTGCGGGCAAGTGTAAACACCCAGGCGGCGGCATTTCCGCGCTGCGGGTCGAACAGCGACGCCTTGCGCCAGACCATCATCATGGTCTCCTGCATCAGCTCCTCTGCCTGTTGCCCGTCAAGCGAACGTTTCAGCATATAGCTGCGGATCCGCGGTCCGAAATGAAGGAATAACCGTTCAAAGGACGCAACGTCATGCGACCGGCCGGTGCGCACCAGGCAAAGCGTCATATCTTCCGTCGTCAATTCCTCCACAACCGAGCCTTCCGACGTTGTCACCCTCCCCGCCGCAACAGCGGGTATCCCCCTGAAGCGGGCTGGTCTGGGCACCGTGCCGGAAGACGGCCTGTAGTGTGAAAGATCTGACATGACCTCTTCTACGGCACGACGCCCCATCCAGATTGAAGGTTCCAACAATTTTGTTCCGATTTCAATCCGTCGAACGGTCCGGTGCGTAGATCAGGTAACAGATCAAGAGGAATCCGCACATGGATCACAAGCTGGACAAGGCCCACAGGAGAATTCCTGGCGTGAGAAAGGTTGCCGTCATCGGTTCGGGCATTTCCGGCCTGTCGGCCGCATGGCTTTTGAGCCAGTCCTCCAGGGTCACGCTGTTTGAGGCGGACCAGCGCCCGGGCGGCCATTCCAATACGGCGGATACCGTGATCAACGGCAAAAACATCTCCGTCGATACAGGCTTCATAGTCTATAATGAACGCAACTACCCCAATCTCACCGCCCTGTTTTCACATCTCGATGTGGAGACCGAAAAATCCGAGATGTCGTTTTCGGCCTCGCTGAACAATGGCGCGTTTGAATATGGCGGCAGCAATATCGCCACCATGTTCGCCCAGAAATCCAATATACTGCGCGCCAGCTTTTGGCGGATGGTCTATGATATCTTCCGGTTTTACCGCGAGGCCCCCGTCGCCGCGCGCGACACGACGGCCGTTGATCTGACGCTTGGCGATTATCTGGACAGCAAAGGTTATTCCCGGCGTTTCGTCGAGGATCACATCCTGCCGATGGGGGCGGCGATCTGGTCGACCACCGCCGAGCAGATGCGCGCCTATCCTCTGGCCGCCTTCACCCGCTTCTTTGAAAGCCACGGGCTTTTGACGCTTGTCGACCGGCCGCAATGGCGCACGGTTTCCGGCGGCAGCCGCTCCTATGTCACGCGTCTGCTGGAGGCGGTGAACGGCCCGGTACGGCTGTCGACACCCGTCAGACAGATCTATCGCCGCAAAAATGGCGTACGTCTCATCCTTGATCATGGCGAGGAACAGGATTTCGATGCCGTGGTCGTGGCCACCCATGGCGATCAGGCCCTTGCGCTGCTGGCGGATGCCAGCGACAATGAACAAAGGCTTCTCTCCGCATTCCGCTACACCGTCAACGAGGCGTATCTGCACAGTGACGAGAGCCAGATGCCGAAGCGCCGCAAGGTGTGGTCGAGCTGGAACTATCTGGAACACAAAGGGGCCGCTGACATTTCGCTGAGTGTGACCTACTGGATGAACCGGCTGCAGAATATCGATGAGCGCTTTCCGCTGTTCGTCACGCTCAATCCGGCGGAGCCGATCCGGCCGGACAGGGTTCACGCGCATTATACCTATACCCATCCCCTCTTCGACCGGAACGCAATCGACGCGCAGCGTGATCTCTGGCAGATCCAGGGGCATGGCAATGTCTGGTATTGCGGTGCGCATTTCGGCAGCGGCTTTCATGAAGACGGGCTGCAGTCGGGCCTTGCCGTGGCGGAAGCGATCGGTGGGGTCAGGCGGCCGTGGTCTGTCGAAAACGAATCCGGCCGTATCCACCTCGCGCCAGCGCCGGTGACCGCCGAATGACATCCGGCTCCGCCATATACAGGGGCGATGTGATCCACCGTCGCCACCGGCCGAAAGCCCACCGGCTGCATTACCGGGTGTTTTCGCTGCTGGTTGATCTCGATGAACTCCCCCGCCTCGGCAACCGGATGAAGCTTTTCGGCCATAACCGTTTTGCGCTTTTCAGCGTTCATGACCGCGATCACGGAAAGCTTGATGGCGGCAATCTGAAATCCTGGGCAATCGATGAACTCGCAAAGGCCGGCATTGATGACACGATCACGCGGGTGGAAATGCTGTGCTATCCGCGCATCCTCGGTTATGTCTTCAATCCGCTGACGGTCTATTTCTGCTACCGGGCCGATGGCGCGCTTGCCGCAATCCTTTACGAAGTTTGCAACACCTTCAAGGAACGGCTGACCTATATCATCCCCGTTACAGACGACACCCGCCCCGTGCGGCAGCGCGCGCAAAAGCTGCTTTATGTCTCGCCCTTCATCCCGATGGCGTGCGAATATCATTTTTCCATCGCCCCGCCGGGCGAAACCGTGTCGGTGCGGATCAACGAGAAAGACAGCGAAGGTGCGCTGCTGTTTGCCGCCTTCAACGGCAAGCGTCACGCAATCAGCGACCGCGCTTTTCTGTCCGCCTTCTTCGCCTATCCGCTGATGACGGTAAAAATCATTGCGGGTATTCATCTTGAGGCGATACGATTACTGTTGAAGGGAATACCGGTATTCAAACACCGGCCATCCGCATCGCGTGTTCAAAGCGTCGTCGCGGGCGGCCCGCCGCGAAGAGACAGACCCGATGAAGCAGACGCATGACGGACACCCCCCGCAGAAAAGCCTGAAACTCTGGCAAAGGCCGATCGCCAACATCGCCGGCCGGATTACGGCCGGTTCCCTTACGCTGCGTTTTCGCGACGGGCGCAGTAAAACGGTGACAGGCGTCAGACCGGGCCCTGCGGCCGAAATCATGCTCCACAATGCGCGCCCGCTTTACCGGCTGCTGAGCGAAGGCGACCTTGGCTTTGCCCGCGCCTATATCGATGGCGACTGGGATACGCCGGATCTCGGCGCCGTGATTGATCTGGCGATCGTCAATGAGGAGGAACTGTCGAAAGCGCTGTCCTCGTCCTATCTGTTCACGCAGATAAGCCGCCTGCGCCACCGCATGCGCGCCAATACCAAAACCGGCAGCAAGCGCAATATTGCCTTCCATTACGATCTCGGCAACGCCTTCTACAAGCTGTGGCTTGACGAGACCATGACCTATTCAAGCGCGCTTTACGACGGGCGTGAACGCTCCCTGCCGGAAGCGCAGACCGCCAAATATGACCGTATTCTGGCCAGCCTGCAGGTCGGGCCGGAAGACCGGATACTGGAAATCGGCTGTGGCTGGGGCGGTTTTGCCGAACATGCCGCGGCGACCACGGGATGCCATGTCACCGGCCTGACGCTTTCGGAAGAACAGGCCAGGTTTGCCCGCCAGCGGCTTGCCGACAAGGGCCTTTCCGGGCGCACCGACATCCGGCTTCAGGATTATCGCGATTGCAACGGCACATTTGACAAGATTGTCTCCATCGAAATGTTCGAGGCCGTCGGTGAGGAAAACTGGCCGGTGTTCTTCGATACGGTGAATGCGCGCCTTACCCCCGGCGGAACCGCGGTGATCCAGTCGATTGCCATCGAACATCATCGCCTCGACGACTACCGCGACAACCCGGATTTCATCCAGCATTTCATCTTTCCCGGCGGCATGCTGCCATCCGTTGAGACCTTCCGCAAAGGCGCTTCAAGTGCCGGGCTGGCCGTGAAGGAGCTGTTTGCGTTCGGCAAGGATTATGCCCGCACGCTCAAGGAATGGGAGGAACGTTTTCTGGCGGAGTGGGAGGCAATCCGGCCGCTCGGCTTCGACGAACGCTTCCGGCGAACGTGGTGCTATTATCTCAATTACTGCGCTTCCGGCTTCAACGCGGGGCGCATCGACGTCGCGCAGTTTCATCTGATGAAACCGGCCGTCTGAGCCTCAATCCGTCCGCCCCTGCCGTGGGAAACGCAGCGCGATGAAGGCGACGAGCGCCGCCGCGCCGGTGATATTAAGATAGGCGAGGTTTTGCATGTCGCCGGCCGTGACCGGCCTCAGCGGCCCGCCGATCAGGCTTTCCGCCAGAACGAACAGGACGAAGATCGCCGCAACGAGCCCGCGCGACAGCCACACCTCGCAGCGATAGAAGGCAAACCCGGAAAGCACGAGGCAGGCAAAGAGAAAGACGAGCGTTTCGCTCTCCCGGCCGAAGATCAAGGCAATCGCAAGCGTATCGACAACGCCGACAATCACCAGGCCCAAACGCGCCGCGCGACTGTTTCCGACACGCGAGACGTACCAGACGACAAGATAGAGCGGCATCGACAGTGCCGTCAGCAGCGAAAGCTGAAACGCGCTTTCGGCCAGAAACCAGACATAGATCGGGTAAACCGGCTTGTTGAGCGCAAGGACCAGGGCCGTCGTTCCCGCCGCACCGCCGAGCGCGTCCCCATCTTGACCTCGTTTAAGAATTGACATTATTCGTACATTTTAACTTATTGACGATGCTTTATTTATCGCGTTCCGGAAACCACGGGAAAAACGCGCTGACACGTTTCTGGTACGCCTTGAAAGCGTCACCACGCGAGGCTTCCATGTGTTTTTCCAGATAGGGAATTCCGGAGACGTGGTTGAGCAGCCAGTACATCATCAGCGGCGCCAGCAGCGACAGGATGAAGCAGAAGATCGTCTGAAAGCCGGAAAGCGCCAGTAGCGGCCAGGCACACCACCACAGCCATTCGAAGAAGTAATTGGGATGACGTGAATAGCCCCATAGGCCGATATCGCAGACCGTCTTGCCTTCCGGGCTTCTGCGCTTGAACTGCGAAAGCTGCCAGTCGGCCATGCCCTCGCCCGCAATCGCCACGACGGCGATGACAAGCGCAAGCCCGTCAAGAATGCCCGGAAACGGCGCGGGATTGAGAATGGCGGCGTAGATCGAAAGCGCCAGAATGAAAGCCGCAAACGCCTGGATCTGCAGAAACCAGAGCAGCCGCGGCCCGGCATGGCTTCCCCATTCCTCAATCAGCGCAGCGTAGCGTGGATCGTCCTTCTTGCCGGCGCTGCGGGTGGCGATATGGCCGGCCAGCCTGAGCGCCCAGAGACCGACCAGAATGCCGGCGAGCCATTTTCGGGCCGGGTTTCCATCGACGGAGAAGATGATGACAGCAAGCCCGCCAAGCCCCGTCACCGCGGCCCAGATCGTATCGATCCAGCCGCTGTTGCCGGTTGCTCTTTGAACAGCCCATGCTCCGGCCATGCCAAGGCAGAGCCCGATGAAAACGAAGATCAGCAGCGCCACAGACATTTCACCCTCCGTAAAGATGCGGTTTGCACATCTCTACGAAGGGCGACGAAGAGCGGATTGCTTTTTTTTGAGAGCGTTTCAGACCATCAGCCCGGCGAAAGGCCGCGCTGTCTTTCCGAACGGCGGCGCAGCAGTTCGAGCACCGTCAGCAGGACGATCGAAATTGTCACGAGGATCGAGGCGACCGCCAGGATCGTCGGCGAAATCTGCTCGCGCAGCCCGGTGAACATCTGCCAGGGCAGCGTCTTCTGCGAGGCCGAACCGACGAACAGCACCACGACCACCTCATCGAACGAGGTGATGAAGGCAAACAGCGCGCCGGAAATCACCCCGGGCAGGATCAGAGGCATCTGCACCTTGAAGAAGGTGGTAACCGGATTGGCCCCGAGGCTTGCCGCCGCCCGCTCCAGAGCGCGGTCAAAACCGACCAGCGTTGCCGTCACGGTGATGATCACAAACGGCGTGCCGAGCACGGCATGGGCCAGCACCACGCCCCAATAGGTGCCCTGAATGCCGAGGCGCGAATAGAAGAAATACATGCCTGCAGCCGAGATGATCAGCGGCACGATCATCGGCGAAATCAGGATTGCCATGATGGCGCCGCGATAGGGCACATGGCTTTGCGACAGGCCGATGGCGGCCAGCGTTCCGAAACCGGTCGCCAGAAGCGTTGCCGCCGGCGCGATCATCACGGAGTTTCTGAGCGCCTGCTGCCAGTCGGGATTGGTGAAGAAATCCTGGTAATGCTTGAACGAATAGCCGGCGGGATCGAACGACAGCATTTCGGGCGTGAAGGTGAAGAAGTCCGTGGCGTTGAAGCTCAGCGGAATGATCACCAGGATCGGAAAGATCAGGAAGAAGAAGATCAGTCCGCAGATCACCCGGAAGCCATAGTGCCAGACGCGCTGGCCGGTGGTCATGTATGGAGGCAGTTTGGCCATGGTCCCTCTCCTATCCGAGTTTCACGTTGTCGATGCCGACAAGCTTGTCGTAGATGACGAAGCAGAGCAGCACCACGACCAGAAGCAGCGTGCCGAGCGCAGCCGCAAGCCCCCAGTTCAGTGAACTCGAAATGTGGTAGGCAATCCGGTTGGAGATGAAGGTACCGGAGGTGCCGCCAACGAGCTCGGGGGTGATGTAGTAGCCGATCGACAGGATGAAGACGAGAACGGCGCCGGCGCCGATGCCGGGCACGGTCTGCGGGAAATAGATCCGCCAGAAGGCCGTCCAGTCGGTCGCGCCTAGGCTCTTGGCCGCACGCACATAAGAGGGCGAAATCGTCTTCATCACCGAATAGAGCGGCAGGATCATGAACGGCAGCAGAATATGGGTCATGGCGATGACCGTGCCCGTCGCATTGTTGATCAGCGCAAGCCGCCCGTCATCGGAGACAAGGCCGATGAACACCAGTATGTCGTTGATGACGCCTTGTTGCTGCAGCAGCACCTTCCATGCCGAGGTGCGCACCAGAAGCGATGTCCAGAACGGCAGCAGCACCAGGATCATCAAAAGGTTGGCGGAGCGCAGCGGCAGGTGCGAAAGCAGGAAGGCAATCGGATAGCCAAGCAGCAGGCAGGAGAAGGTGATGACCACGCTCAGGATCAGCGTGCGCATGAACAGCAGCAGATAGATACGCTGTTCCTCGGGCACCATTTCGATGCCATCGGCGGTGCGCTTGGCATCGAGCGCGGCAAGATAGTAGCCGGCGGTGTAACGCCCCTTGAAACGGTCAAGCGTCTGCCAGACGTCAAGCGAGCCCCAGTCCTCGTCGGCGTCGATGAATTCCTCGCGCGCAGTGGTCGCCTCAAAATCGGGAACAGCGGCGGCAGCAGACGCCAGCAGTTCTGCGGTTGCGCCGGAATAGAAGGACGCGGCGTCCGGGTTTTCGATCAGATCATCATAAAGCGCGGCATAGACCGGGTTCCACGGCTCTTCTTCCGTCGGGCTGTCTTGATCTTCCGTTTGAATGACATCGGCAAAGCCGGCATAGATTTCAGCCGTGCGCGGAAGCGCTTCCTTCGCCGTTTCGGAAATCTCGAAAGCGGGTTCGGCAACGGAATCATCATCTTCAGCGGCCCATTCGGCCTGCGCCGTGATCCAGTCTTCTGTCGCCATCAGCGAGACCCAGGTGGCCGGCTCGACCCAGGCTTCGTTCAGATCTTCAAACTGTTCGGTAAAAATCTCGCCGAAATCATCGACCCTCCGTCCCGTCTTGCGGAACAGGCTCGACATGCCGGTCATTTCATAATTCAGCCGTGAACCCAGCCGGGTGTGCTGCTTGCGCTCGGCAGCGATGACCAGGTCATCGCGCAGCGCGGCAAACACAAAATTGTCAGGCAGTTCACCGGAAGCGGGGTCCCAGCTTTCCAGCGCGGTCACCGTGCGCGGCAGCGTTTCGGGAACAATCTCGTTCTGCACCGAGCGGAACAGCATGTCGATGATCGGCGCGGCAAAGGAAATCAGTACAAACAGCAGGAGCGGCGCAATCAGAAGCAGCGCGCGCATCTTCTGGCGTCTCAGCGCTTTTGCCAGGCTGGCTTTCAGCGGCTTGCCGTCGGAGGTCGTCAGCTTCTCCGCCGTATTGGAGGTCGTGTCGCTCATGTTCCCCGCTTCTTTGCTGGTTCGGCCTGCGGCCGTCTGTCCGACCGTCTGATGCGGCCTTTCGTCATTTCAGGTGCGGAAGGGCCGCCGGCCCTTCCGCGCTTTCACCAAAGCGAACGGCGCTTACTGTACCAGCCAGGACTGGAACTTGGCGTCCAGATCGTCGCGGTAGTCAGCCCACCATTCGTAGTTATAGACGAACACGTTCTTGGAGTTTTCCGGTGCGGTCGGCATGTGCGGCCCCATGTCAACGCCGAGCGTGGCATGCTCGCCGACGAGCGGCGCCGAGGAATTGCGGGCCGGACCGTAGGAGATGTAGGCAGCCTGGTCAGCCAGACGCTGGGTGTCGGTGGCGTAGCGGACGAAATCCTTGACCATGGCCAGACGGTCTTCGGGAAGACCTTCCGGGATGATCCAGCCGTCAAGGTCGAACACCTGCGCGTCCCAGAGCATCTCGAAGGGCTGGTCTTCCTCCTCGATCGCGGAGAACCAGCGGCCGTTATAGGACGAGCCCATCACGATCTCGCCATCGGCCAGGAGCTGCGGCGGCTCGGCGGCAGCCGACCACCAGATCACGTCGTCCTTGATGGTATCGAGCTTGGCGAAGGCGCGATCCTGGCCTTCTTCCGTCTCAAGCACGTCATAGACGTCTTCCTTGGCAACGCCGTCGCAGATCAGCGCCCATTCCATGTTGTTGATCGGGCGCTTTTCGAGCGAACGCTTGCCCGGATAGGTTTCCGTATCGAACATGGCGCAGATCGTTTCCGGCTCCGGCGCGCCTTCCGGCAGCAGGTCCGGGCGGTAGGCGGCGGTGGTGGAATAAACGATTTCCGGAATGAAGCAGTCGGAGATGATCAGATCACCGAAGTCTTCCGAAGCCGGCGTGCCATCGGGGGCAGGTGCGAGAAACTCGTCGGGATCATATTCCATGGCCAGGCCTTCGTCGCAAAGACGCATGGCGTCGGCGGCAACCACATCAACGAGGTCCCAGGTGATGTTGCCGGCTTCGTTCATGGCGCGCAGCTTGGCAACCGCCTCATTCGAGGATTCGTCCCAGACGATCTCGATATCCGGATTCTCCTCCATATAGGGATCCGTATAGGCATTCTTCTGCGAATCCTGGTAGGCACCGCCCCACGAAACGATGGTCATCTGTTCGGCATAAGCTGCCGTGGACGTGGCGAGCGATGCCGCCAGTGCAAGAATAATAGACTTGGATTTCATAGTCTTTCTTCCCCTTCTTCGAGATGATTGGCCGGGCCTTGAAGCCCGCATTGTGAAACCGCCGGTCTCAAGCGACCGGAAGCTGCTGTTACGCGACGGGATCAAGCGCCTTGCAGTCGCCGGCGGCAAAGCCGATCGTCTGCTGTTTGCCTTCGTGCAGATCCCAGCGTTCGCCGCGATTTCGAACCTTGACGACGAATTCGTCGTTTCCGCACACATTCATGCGCACGCGGATATGGTCGCCAAGATAGATCAGTTCCTCGATCGTGCCGGTAATGGTGTTGGCGTGATCATCGGTGGGAACGATTTCGACACGCTCCGGACGGAGCGAAATGGTTGTGCGGTCGCCGACATTATCGACATTCACCTTGTCGGCGATGATGATGGTGCCGTCATCGAGCTTGACGGAGCATTCGCTGCCGCGGATTTCGGTCACCGTGCCGCTGAGCTTGTTGTTCTCGCCGATGAACTGGGCGACGAACGAATTTTTCGGGTCCTCGTAAAGCATCGACGGTTCGGAGAGCTGCTGCACCACGCCGTCGTTGAACACGGCAACCCGGTCCGACATGGTCAACGCCTCGGTCTGGTCATGCGTCACGTAGACGACCGTGACCCCAAGCCTTTCATGAATGTGCTTGATCTCGTACTGCATCTGCTCGCGCAGCTGCTTGTCGAGCGCGCCGAGCGGCTCGTCCATCAGCACAAGTTCGGGATCGAACACCAGCGCGCGGGCCACCGCGACACGTTGCTGCTGGCCGCCGGAAAGCTGTGCGGGACGGCGGTTTCCGAAATTGCCAAGCTGGACCATGTCGAGCGCCCGCTTGACCTTTTCCTCCTGCTCGGCCTTGCCCATCTTGCGCAGCTGCAGCGGAAAAGCGAGATTTTCAGCCACCGACATATGCGGAAACAACGCGTAATTCTGGAACACCATGCCGATGCCGCGCTTGTGCGGCGGCACGTTGTTGATGGGCTTTTCGTTGAGATAAATCTCACCGTATGTGGCGGGTTCGAACCCCGCCAGCATCATCAGACAGGTGGTTTTGCCCGAACCCGACGGGCCGAGCATGGTCAGAAATTCGCCCGGCGGAATATCCAGATTTAACTTTTTAACGACGAGGGTTTCGCCATCATAACTTTTTTGAACACTGTCGTATTTAACCGAAGCACCCCGGTTTTCAGCCATTTTGTCCCCTTGTTATAGCGGATCTTGCGGGCCGCATCGTCGTGCGCGCCTTCTCAAGCAGTCCGGTTTTATAGTGCAATTCGTTTTGCCTAATTCAACCTCAAATTCAAAGAACGGACAAAGAATGGGCAGAAATCGACCGCAATTTCAACAGCGATTTGCCGTTTTATGGGGTTGACAGACTTTCGTCGTACTCAAAATTCTTCGCAAAAACACGTATTTCGAGTGAAAAACAAGCACATAGGGAAATGACACAAGCCTGGCGCGCAGGCGCTGCATAAGCCGGAAAAAGCCGTTCAGAGTGCGTCTTCGGCGACAGAAAATTCAACGCTCAACCCGTCATAGGCGGGTTCGACATGATCGGGTGTTGCGTGCAGCACCGTTTCATAGTCGAGCGGAATATGCATATGGGTGAGGATTGCACGGCGCGCGCCTAAATAATCCACCCATGACAATGCCTGATCCAGCGAAAGATGGCTTGGATGCAGGCGGTATTGCAGCGAATCGATCACCAGAAGGTCGAGATTGCGCAGTTTTTCCACAGATTCGGCCGGAAAATCGCTGACATCGGTACAATAGGCCACATCGCCCAGCCGGTAGCCGAGCGAAATGATCTCGCCATGCTGCTGGCGGTGCGGCATGAACCGCATCTTTCCACCGGGCCCGTCAATGGTGACGGGCCGGTCGAAATCGGTAATGACATTGGCATGCGCAATCGGCGGATAGGCACTACCCTTCGGTGTTTCGAGGCAGTAGGCAAACCCCTCCAGGATCCGCTCCATGGTCCGCTCATCGGCATAGACGGGGATGCGCCTGTGCTGGGCATGGAAATAACCGCGAATGTCATCGATACCGTGGATATGGTCCGCATGCGCATGGGTGAACAGCACGGCATCGATACGGGAAACCCCGGCGCGCACCATCTGTTCGCGGAAATCCGGGCCGGTATCGATCACCACCGTCGTCACGCCGCCATCCGGCGCGATCTGCTCGACGAGAAAGGCCGTGCGCGAACGCCGGTTCTTCGGGTTTTGCGGATCGCACGCGCCCCAGTCCCCGTTGATGCGCGGCACACCGGGCGACGACGAACAGCCGAGAATGGTGAAACGACGGCGATAGACCAATGTCAGACCCGCGTCATCTTGGAAAAGCAGCGGAATGCGTTTTCGGTGGTGATATCCGCGATTTCGGCCTCGCTCACGCCCTTCACCTCGGCCAGGACGCGGGCGGTATTGACCACATAGGACGGCTCGTTGCGCTTGCCGCGATAAGGCGTCGGCGCCAGATAGGGCGCATCGGTTTCAACCAGCAACCGGTCCATCGGAACATCGGCGGCAATCGCCCGCAGATCGTCGGATTTCTTGAAGGTCAGAATGCCGGAAAAGGACACATAGCCGCCAAGTTCGACCCCGGTTTTTGCCAGATCCGCACCGGACGAGAAACAATGCAGGATGAAGGGAAACGCGCCCTCGCCCGTCTCCTGCCGCAGGATTGCCGCCATGTCATCATCGGCTTCGCGGCTGTGGATGACCAGCGGCAGACCGGTCTGCCGGGCAGCGGCAATATGGCGTCGAAGTCCGGTTTTCTGCGCCTCGGCCTTTTCGGGCTGATAGTGATAGTCCAGCCCCGCCTCGCCGATTGCCACCACTTTGGGATGTTCGGTCAGGCGAACGAGGTCATCCGTTCCGATGTCGAGCTCTTCATCGGCATTGCCGGGATGGGTTCCGACGGAGCAGAAAACATTTTCATATTTTTCTGCGATTTCAACAACCTGATTGAATTTCTTCACGCGCGTTGAAATCGTCACCATCTGCGCAACGCCGGCCTCTTTGGCGCGTGCGACGAGGTCGTCACGTTCGGCCTCGAAATCGGGAAAATCGAGATGGCAATGGCTATCGATCAGCATGATGTCTCATTCCTCGGGCGCGACATAGCGCGGAAAGACCGGCGCCGGCTTTTCAAGCGGCGTGCCCGCCTTCAGGCGGCCGGCCTGGCCCAGATGCGCGAAATCGCGTTGTGTTTGCGGTATTGAAATCAGGTCAAGCAGTTTTCCCGCAGAGGTCGGCATGGCCGGCTGAAGCAGGATCGCGACCTGACGCACCACTTCCGCCGTCACATACAGCACGGTCGCCATGCGCTCGGGATCGGTTTTCCGCAGGGCCCAGGGCTCCTGTCCGGCAAAATAGCGGTCAGCCTCCGAGACGAGCCCGATAATCGCGGCCATCGCCCGGTGGATTGCGAATTTCTCCATGGCCTCGCGCACCGTCTCGATGACGCCGTCGGCAGCCGCCAGCATCGCCTCGTCTTCCGCCGTCAGCGGCCCGCATTCCGGGATCTGACCATCGCAGTTCTTGGCGATCATCGACAATGAACGGCTGGCCAGATTGCCGATACCGTTGGCAAGATCGGAATTGATGCGCGTGCCGATCGCCTCGTCGCTGTAACTGCCGTCCTGGCCGAAGGAGACTTCGCGCAGCAGGAAGTAGCGGATCTGGTCGAGGCCGAAATGTTCGACAAGATTGAAAGGATCGACGACGTTGCCGACGGATTTCGACATCTTCTCACCCTTGTTGAGAAGAAAGCCGTGGGCATAGACCCGCTGCGGCAGCGGCAGACCGGCCGATATCAGGAAGGCCGGCCAGTAGACGGCGTGGAAACGGATGATATCCTTGCCAATGATGTGCACACCGGGCCAGTACGACCACAGCGCGTTCTCCTCGTCGGGAAAGCCGAGCGCGGTGATATAGTTCGTCAGCGCATCCACCCAGACATACATGACATGATCGGGATCATCGGGAACCGGCACGCCCCAGTCGAAGGTGGTGCGCGAAATCGACAGATCCTTGAGGCCCGATTTCACGAACGAAACGACCTCATTGCGGCGCTCGGCCGGGCCGATGAATTCGGGATGATTGTCATAATATTCGAGCAGCTTGTCGCCATAGGCCGACAGTTTGAAGAAATAGCTTTCCTCTTCCACCCATTCAACGGGAGAGCCGAGCGGTTCGCGCCGAACGCCGTCTTCGCCGACAGTCGTTTCGCCCTCGTCGAAATAGGCTTCCTGACGCACCGAATACCAGCCGCCATATTTGCCGAGATAGATATCGCCGTTTTCCTGCATACGCCGCCAGAGCGCCTGCACGGACTTGCGATGGCGATCTTCCGTCGTGCGAATAAAATCGTCATTGGAGCAATTGAGCTGTGCGAGAAGACCACGGAAGACGGCCGAGTTGCGGTCGGCAAGCGCCAACGGCGTGATCCCTTCCTTTTCGGCCGTCTGCTGCATTTTCTGCCCGTGCTCGTCCGTGCCCGACAGGAAACGGACATCCTTGCCCTCCAGCCTGTTAAAGCGGGCCAGAGCGTCACTGGCGATCATGGTATAGGCATGGCCGATATGCGGCGCGCCATTGGGATAGAAGATCGGCGTTGTGATGTAAAACTTGTTGTTGTCGCTCATTCCACTGTCCGTATGCATGGCTGTCGCGGAGCCGGGTTGCTCCAGGGGCGTTCGTGATGTGCAGGCAGGCCGGGTTTCGCTGATCCCCGGTTCCGGCATCTGAAATCAGACCGGTCTTAACGCCCCTCAATGGGCGCATCAAGTCAAACCTGCTTCAGGCGGTGTGCGGCTGCGGCTGCAGCGTAGATCTGAGGCGCGATAGCAGATCGAGGACGAGTTGCCTGCGGTCCAGATTGTAGGCATCGGCTTCCGCGGTATCGGACGCAATGCGCGAGGAAAGCACGGCCAGCCGCTCGGCAAGATCGAGGTCCCCTGAAAGCGCTGCATTGCGCGCGCGCAGCTTGATATCGCCATCGACATGGCCGATCAGAAACGCGAAGATCGTTTCGTTTTCGCGCTTGGAAAGCGTGTCGGCAAGCTTGTGCATGACAAGCCGCGCTTCGGCAGAGGAGGACTGCAACGCCTGATCATAGGCATCGATGATATCGAGCCCGCCATAATTGAGTAGTTTCAGCGCCTCGGCAACACTTCCGCCGGCCAGCGCCGTCACCCTTTCCATATCCTGTCCTTCGACCGAAAGACCGAGCGCGGACAATGCTGCGATCAGGTCATCGGGTGCCAGCGGCCGCAGACGAAGCGGCAGACAGCGCGACCGGATCGTCGGCAGAAGCCTGCCGGGGGTATGCGAGATCAGCAGGAACATCGCGTTTTTCGGCGGTTCCTCGAGAATTTTGAGGATCGCATTGGCGGCACTGCGATTGAGGTCATCGGCCGAATCGACAATCACGATCCGCCAGTTTCCCGTACCCGACGTTTGCGACAGGAAATGCCCTGCCCTGCGCACCTCCTCAACGGTGATCGCGGTTCTGAGCTTGCCGGTCTTCTGGTCGATCGGGCGTTTCAGATGCAGAAGATCATGCGACGCACCGGCGATGATCTGCCGTGTCAGCGGCGCATCGTGATCGGGTTCGATCAGATGGTCCGGCGCATCGCCGGCGTGGGGAAAATGCAGGATATGATTTGCAAAGCGGAAGGCAAGCGTCGCCTTGCCAATGCCGGCCGCCCCTTCCAGCAGAATGGCATGATGCCCCTTGCCGCTGTTATAGGAACGCGCCAGATAGGTTTCCGCCTCCCGGTGCCCGAAAAGCCGCCTGTTGCGCTGAGGCTCGATTGCGCCGTCCAGAAGTTGTTCATCAGTCATTGCCGTCGCCTCCTGAGTTCCGCGCATCCAGCAATGCCGAAACGGCCCGCCAGACATCCTCTGCCACAGTTTCAGGAGCGCCCGCAGCATCGACAACGGTGCAACGATCCGGCTCGTCTTCGGCAATCTTCAAAAAGGCCTGGCGCCGCGCGGCATGAACGGCAAGCGCCTCCTTCTCGAAACGATCGGGCACACCGGCCAATGCCGTCTCCGGCAGGCGCTGGCGGACACGTTTCAGCCCCTCGGGCGCATCCAGATCGAAAATCAGCGTCAGGTCGGGCGTCAGACCGTTGACCGCAATCCGTTCGACCGTGGTCACGAATTCCGGTGAAAGCGCGCCCGAAGCTCCCTGATAGACCCGCGAGGAATCCATGAAACGGTCGCAAAGCACAATCTGCCCCTTGTTCAGGGCAGGTCGAATGACCTCTTCGACATGGTCATTGCGGGCAGCAGCAAACAGCAACACTTCCATGCCGACGCCGAAGGGCTCGGCCGCCCCTGAAAGAAGCACATGCCGAACGGCTTCCGCACCGGCTGAACCGCCGGGCTCACGCGTCGTCACGACGGCATGGCCAAGGTCTGCAAGCCGTTGGGCGAGAATGCGGATCTGCGTCGACTTGCCGACGCCTTCCCCGCCCTCGAAACTGATGAAAATGCCCTGTCGCACGGAACCAGCCGTCCTTCACATCTCGAACTTCAGCCGGTTTAGAGGAATTCAGGCGAGGGAAAAAGCCCTGCGGCGGGCTAGTCCTGTTTTTTAAAGGGGATCGGGGCAGCGGCCGGGAGGCTGGCATCCTCGACAAGGATCGATTCCGCGGCCTTGCTCGCCGGGTTGCCCGGCTCGTCGGACTGGCTGTCGACGAGGGCAAGCGCACTTGCCTCCTCAGCCACTTTCGCCTCGGCGGCAACGGCCTTGTTTGCGGCTGTGGCCGCATCGCTCACCGATTTCTTCTTCTCGATCAGCCCCAGCAAGGTCTCCGATCCCGCCGGTTCTGTCTTGATTTCCGCCTCGGCAACCTGAACCGAAGCATCGCCAAAGCGTTGCGGATCGACACCCGGGGGAACTGCCTGCTTCTGGTATGAGGCCAGCAGGTAGTCCATATCGTCAGCTGAACGGGATGCCGGCCCGACATAATCAACCCGCACGTCGGCAACGCCGGCGCCGGTCATGTCTAGCATTTCCGCGGCCTTTTTCGAAAGATCGATGATCCGCCCGGAGACGAAGGGACCACGGTCATTGACGCGCACGATAACGGAACTGTCGTTTTTCAGATTGGTGACGCGAACATAGCTCGGCAGAGGCAGGGTCTTGTGTGCCGCCGACAGGTGGTTCATGTCGTAGATTTCGCCATTGGCAGTGCGCCCGCCATTGAAATTCGGGCCATACCAGGAGGCGAGGCCTTCCTTGGAATATTTATCAACGCTTTTCGGCGTGTACCACTTGCCCTTCACCTGATAGGGCTTTCCGACTTTCTGATAACCGAGGCTTTTGGACGTGGCCGTCTTTTCTGCGGACGTCTTGGCTGTTTCGGCGGCGTCATCCTTGCTCGTTTCGGATGTATCGCCCGTGGTTGCGCAAGCGCTCAGCAATGCAGTCACGGCCAGCATGGCGACCGAAGCAGATAACCGAAATTCTCTCATGCCAGCAATTCTTCCATTTGTCCTGATCGGCCAGCCGCTGAAACCTGCCGGAAACCACCATCTTGAAATCTGAATATCGTCCCCTATGGCGAGACTTAGTGGCTGCTTTAAGGCGGGTATCAAATTCGCCCGGCCGATTCAACCCATAACTGCAATCGATATTCCATCCGGATCCGGGCATCATGTCCGCATGGCGATATCGGCATATCCGCGCGAATACGGCATTGACCGCCACAAGACAGCGATGATAAAGCCCGTTCGCTGCACCGAAAACGGCTGATCAACACCGGTAGCCGGGACCGCAGCCCTTTGCGGAGGAGTGGCCGAGCGGTTTAAGGCACCGGTCTTGAAAACCGGCGTGCGTGAAAGCGTACCGTGGGTTCGAATCCCACCTCCTCCGCCATTCTTTTTGTAAGCTTCTGATTTTTCATATTATTTCCCTTCTGTTTGTCCAACCTTGGCGACTGGTTGGACAATTTCTGTTCTCTTTTTCTTCCCGGAAATCGCTTTAATGCCGCGTTCTGCCAGCGCCGCCTGATTGGCGGCTGCGGTGTAGACGGATACCTGTTTGAGGTTCGTGTGGCCGGTCACCGCTTTGATCGTGTCAGCGCTCATGCCACCCTCAGCCATGCGTCGGGCCGCGGCCTTGCGAAGCCCGTGGGCGGTGCAATTTGTCAGCCCGGCCTCGGTGCAGCGATCTCGAAACCAGTTTCCAAAGCCAGCAGCAGTGAAGGGATTGCCCAGCCCATTCGTGAGGAAGGTCGGTTTGTCATGCGGTAATGTTTGCAAAGTTTGGGCCAACTCAGGCAAAATAAAGAGATCAAGCTCCACCCCGGTCTTTTGCTGAATGACATGCAAGCGGTTCCCGCGAATGTTCTGCCATCCAAGCTTGACCACATCGCCTCTGCGTTGGGCTGTGTAGAGCAGAAGATTGAGCGCAAGACGCGCATTTGTCCCCTCTGCGTGGAAGGCTTCAAATTTGGCGATTTCTTCTTCAGTCCAGGTATGAAAGCCCTTAGTGTCTGTCCAAGAATGGCGATGACGTCGCGGGGTTGAGTGAAGGGCGGCAATCAGATTCTTTGTATTTTGCGACAAATACGGAGATATCGAATGGCCTGGACACCCTTCACCCGGCGTCACCATGACAGAAGCCGCCTGCGCTACGCAAGTGACCTGACGGATCGGGAATGGAGCATGATCGCGCCTTTTATGCCATCTCAGCCGTCGCGCGGCCGCAGGCGCAGGACTTCGCTTCGCGCCGTGATAAACGCCATTTTCTACCTGCTGCAATCGGGTTGCCAATGGGCTTTGCTGCCTCACGACTTTCCGCCGAAGAGCACAGTCCATCACTATTTCAAACGGTTCTGCCGGGACGGGACATGGCGACGTATTCATGACGCGCTCTATTGCCGGACCCGGCGATTGGAGGGGCGTGAGGAACAGCCGTCGTTTGCCATCATTGACAGCCAGTCGGTGAAGACTGGCCCGGATGCCCGCCGTGATGTCGGCTATGATGCCGGCAAAAAGGTCAAGGGCCGCAAACGGCACATCCTGGTCGACACGCTCGGTATGCTTCTAAAGGCCGAGGTTCACTCGGCAGACATTCAGGATCGTGACGGAGCAGCGTTCGTGTTCAACAAAATCGCCAATCGTTTTCCCTTCATCGAAAAAATCTGCGGTGATGGCGGCTATCAAGGCCAAAGGGTCGAAGAGGCAAGCCCGAGACCGATGGAGATCGTCAAGCGCAGTCAAGCAGGTTTTCAGGTTCTGCCGAAGCGCTGGATTGTCGAACGAACATTGGCGTGGCTCGGGATAAACCGCCGTTTGGCAAAGGATTTCGAGCGGTTCTCAGCAACAAGCCTCGCCTTCATTCAGACCGCTATGATCAAGCTCATGACAAGGCGGCTCGCTCGATATCCGCTTTCTTGAACAGACTCTTAGTCTTCTTAGAATAGCCCTTGATACCTGCCGCAGGGTTGCTTGCGATCCATCCGTTGTCCAAGGCGTGATCGAGCATGATCTTGAGAAGCGACAAAAGCCGATTTGCGGCCTGTGGCGTCTCTCGCATGTCGCCAAGAATTGCTTTGATATGTTCTCGGTGAAGGTCACGGATCATGCGTTTGCCGTGCTTCGCCCGGAACCGTTCAATAATTGGCCTGTAAGTGTTCTGTGTACTGTCCCTGCGCCCCTGAAAGAGCGGTGAGCGATAGAACGAGACGGCCAGAGCATCGAATGAGCCCGGACGGGTCCGGCTTGCGCCGATATTCGAACGCCATTCTTCAACACCTGCAAGCGCCTGTGCGTAAGCCTCCCGAGCCGCAGCGAGTGAGAGCGCGTCCGCGCCAGTACGCGGCCCGGATCGTGATCGACAAGGGCAAGCACGTCACGCCCGGAACGCAGCGAGCCGGAGAATGCCCCCGGCGCAATCGTTTCGGAAAAGGCCCCGCCGATCACAGCGGGGTTGTTGAAGGTCGCGGCATAGCCTTCCAGTCTGCGCCCTTTTGCGCGGATTTCAGCGGCAAGGCCCCGCTTTTCGAGGTTCATCATGCAAAATTCTCCCGGTAAGGGGCAATCAACCGGTCAACACCGAAGGGTGTGCGGCGCAGTGCTTCCGCGCTGGAGGCTTCCCGGTTCGTGTAAAAATGCCCGACCAGCAACAACACAGCCAGGTCGAGCGGTTCGGGCAGAGGGTCGGCGCTCATGTCCACGCCGATCGATGCGAGATGCGCGCTCGCTGCCGCGATAAAGCGTTCAATCACGGCGTCATCATCATCGAAATCAACGCGGCAATGGGCCTTTGCGTCAGCGAGCGTCACCATGATCAGACCTCCGCGTATGCGAAGGCTTCGCCGTGGCGAACAGTCACGTCAGCGTCGAGGAATGCATGAAGCAGCGCGCCGCCATTGCTGGCAACGTCCGGATGATAGGGATTAATCAGGATATCGACCGCAGACCAATAACCGAGATAAAGCTCGCCCCACTGGCCGTAAATCAGTGCCGACTTGTCTTCGTTATCGCCAAGATCAGCGGGAACCTGTGTCGAGGATTCAACCCGATTATTGTGGAACAGTTCGGCCATGGCGAAGGAATGGCCGTCTGCATCTTTCAGCTTGCGGCAGGTATTCATAACCGTGGGATTGGTCAGAAAACCGGTTGTGCCGGTCACGTCATCCATTTCCAAAGCCGCAATCAGATCGGCAGTAGTGCTTGCAAAGTCATCAGCGTCGGCTGCGATCTCGGCAACGGCAGTATTTTGCAGCAACCCAAGCGGCTGATTATCTGCACCGGTTCCGGCAATCGCAGCATGGTCAAGCCCCTGTGCCAGCATCAGGCCAAGATCGCGGCGAAGAATGGTTTCCATTGCTTCATCGCTTTGAAGCATCAGGCGGCGTGTCAGGCCATATTCGCCAGTGATTGTCTTCGGAGCCATAGACACCTTGCCAAAAGTCACGGCAGAGCGCGCGGCATTGCCACCTTCGGCAACCCATGAGGTTGTCCCTGAGCCGATCATATTGGGCAGGTCCAGAAAGCCCGTCAGGCCGCGCAGCACGGTCGCGCCCATGCCTTCGACCTTCAGTGACGGACGGAAGCGGTCAGCAACAGCGGAAAGCTGTGTTGCCACGGTGTAGCCGCCCGCCGTTGCTGTGCCGACGCTCTGTTCGCGCGTTTCGGTGCGGCCAAGCAGGATTTCGGATGGAACTGCAAGATGAATTCCGTTCGCGCCGGAACGGTTCTCACGGCCCCGGCTCAGTTCCTGATGGACTTCGGCTTCGCGACCGTTGAGGCGGCCAGAAAGAGCGCCGGAGACAGCAGCAGCAAGCGAATAGCTGCGAAGCTCGCGGCCATATTCGCCGTTGTCGTTGACCGCCTCAGCAGAGGTTTCCCGCTCAAAAGCGGCCATCCGTTCTTCGCGGCCAATCTGACGGTCAATGGTTTCGACTTCGGTTTCCAAAGCCTTGAAGCGCTGTTCTTCGTTATCTGCGAGGGTTTCCTTGTTGTGCAGGTTGCGCATTTCCGTGACCTTGGCGGCACGCTGTTCGCGCAGTTCGATCAGTTTTTTCATAAGTCGTTCCTTTGGGTTGTGACCGTCCGGAACCAAGTTCATGTGTAAGGTTGTATGCTTTGAATAATGCCCTTGTGGGCGGGGAATTTCGCCAGCGTGCAGCCCTTGTCCGGTGGTTCGTTCGGCCCCGCGCCCCGGAGGGCTGCTTGTCGTTGTTGGCTCGCTGGCGGAGCCTCAATGAACGGCGCGGGGAATGGCGGGAAACTATTCGGCGAACATCGCGGCGATCTCCTCAATCTCCTCGACTTCGACCCGACGGGACTGTTTGATGCGGCGCTGATATTCGCTCCTCTTTGCAAAAAAGCCGCTATTGGCGCTCCGCAGATCGCCTTGCGAGCCATGGTCAAAGCTCAGCGCATAGACGAAAGAGACAGAATTGATTTCGATGATCCCGATCAGATCGGAAGAGCGGATTTCAATGGCGCAATCTTCAATAACCGGATCGGCCCCACCCTCAGCGTTCAGAAGGTTCAGCAGCATTTCGATGCCGGTTTCGAAGCAATGAGGCTCAAAGAAGCCGGGAAATACAGCGCGGAGACTGTCGAAATGCGAACCTTCAAGCAGATCAAGTTGAAGCGCCAAACCTGCAAAATCAGCCACAACCTGCGGGCCATCCGCCGGACGGTCACTCACAAGCGCCCAGATCAGCATCCGGGCCGCATCCATTGAAACCATGTCAGGGGCATTGACGCCACGGGCACCCGTGGTCATCAGGCCAGCTTCGCGCAAAGACCGGTATGCAACGCGAATGGTTTTATCTGAAAGCCCTGTCGCGCCTGCCATTCCGTCGATAAATTGGGTGGTCTTGACCATATTGAAAACCTAAATGTGTAAAACTCTTTTGTCAGAAAATGACCTGTTTTGTCTGAAAAGTCAAGACAAAATGCGTTTTTGACATTTAGAGATCGGTGCCGGACCAATGTCGCCACGCCCGAACGCCCGTCTGAGCCACATTCTGCGCCGCGCGGTCGCCAACCTTCTCGCGAAGGAGGCTCATGCCAACACGTTCGCCGCTGCCGTCAAACCCGGAATGAGAGCTCCATTCCTGCGGGCGCGTCGTTTCCCTGCTTTTAGGGTCGGTCTGGTCTACGCCCTCGCTCCAGCCGCACAACGGCTCTTGCTCATCGCCATTGCTTTCGAGGTCGGCATCGCAAGGCGAGCCAGTTTCGCCGTCTACAGTCCAGCCGAGCCACGGCTCGCAATCGGCGTTGTCCTCATAGTCGGCGTTATCATTTTCCCGGTCATCATCGCAGGACAGGGCATTGGTGACCGAGTGCGGTGGGAAATGGTCGCCATTCGGCCAGCCGTTAAGAGGTTCGGCAGTTCCGTCGTCTTCCGAGTTTTCGTCGCCGTCAAAGAGATCGAGCAACGCGATCAGTTGTTCAACCGTTTGTTCGATGCCCTTGCGCAGCTCCGGCGTGACCTCCAGAAGGCTGACAAAGCTATCCCCTTCGCGAAAATGAGTGTTCATTCGCGTTGCTCCATTGTCTGGATTATGAAATCAGTGCATTGTTACGATAACCGCACTGAGTCAGTGCGTCAATATGAAATCGGTACAATGTTATGATCTTACCCATTCAATGCAAAATGGCCCGCGCCGCTGTCGGCTGGGGCGTCCGCGATCTTGCCAAGCAAGCGAGCGTGTCCGTCGACACCGTTTCACGGTTTGAGCGGGGAGAAGACTTGCTTCCGAGAACAATTGAAGCTTTGCAATCAGCGTTTGAACGTGCTGGTGTGATTTTCGTCGAAGCGAATGGAGAAGGGCCCGGGGTGCGTCTTCAGAAGGGGTTGTGATTATGGCTAACACTATTCCGCCGAGCATTAACGAAAGAGGGTTCACCTGTCCGTTTTGCGGCATAAACACCGTCCATACGTGGCATCAAACCTATGCCGGAAGTTTAGGGACAAAAACTCCCACTAAATCTGAGATCTACGATTTGGTTATGGGAGAGGCGACGGCGACGACCCCAAAAGAAGAGCTATTAGAACTACAAAAAAGGCTTGTTGACGGAGATATTCGGATTGAACGGAAGTTTGTAACTCACAAGGGTTTAAAAGTTCACAATCTGTTTCTGGAAAGGTGCCACCACTGTGGAGGCGTTTCTGTATGGAAATATGACGCCATGCTCTATCCCTCCGAGCAGGAAATCGCCCCCAATACGGACCTACCTGAGCCCATCAAGCGCACTTTCATAGAAGCTTCTCGATGTTTGAGCGCGTCCCCCAGAGCTTCCGCAGCACTTTCTCGGTTAGCTTTGCAGGAACTATGTATTGAATTGGGTTGTAATCCAAAGAAAAAGCTTGATGCTCAAATTGGGGAGCTGGTTAGCAGAGGTCTTCCTGATAAGATACAAAAAATGCTAGATGGGGTTCGAGTAGTTGGCAACAACGCTGTGCATCCTGGCCAATTGGATCTTCGCGATGATAGACAAATTGCTAAATTTCTTCTGGTTTGCATCAACCGCATCGTCGAAAAAATGATTACTGAGGTGCGTGAGGCCGAAGAACTATATGCTCTGCTGCCTGAAAACACAAAAGCGAGTATTGAACGCCGCGATGGCAAGAATACTAAACCATCAACTCCGCTAGACACGCCGGAAGCGCCTCCGGCTCATGACGCCCCGAAACCTGAAGGGCCATAGCGAGCGCCACAAGCCCGTCAATGCGCCCCGTGGCCTTGGACTTGTCCAGCTTGCGGGAGCCTGCCGGATCACGCGTGACAACGGCATTGGCGGCCCACATGTTCAGCACGGGGTTGCCAGCATGGGCAAGCATCCGTTCGGCCACATGTCGCTCCAGCGTATCGACGGCGGGCGACATATCCTTGAAGCCCTGCCCGAAGGGTTCCAGCGGGATTGAGCCGCCAAACAGTGCCAGTTCCCGTTTCAGGTCTTCAATTCGCCAGCGGTCATAGGCAACAGCCTTGAGGTCGTATTCTTGCGCCGCTTCCATGATCGCGTGAGCGACAAAGCCCGGATCGATGGTTGAGCCGGGAATAAGCGTGATATGGCCCTGTCTGGCCCATAGGTCATAAGGCACCCGGTCTTCGTTTGAGCGCTCCGCAATATGCGCCTCCGGCATGAAAAAACGGCAGAGAACGTCAAAGCCGCTTTCCTTCGGAAACACCAGAACAAAGGCCGTGAGGTCGCGTGAGCCGGAAAGGTCCAGCCCGCCATAGCATTCGCGGCCCTTGAGGCTGGCAAGGTCCGACGCGGCGTTGCAGCGATCCCATTCGGCCTTGTGAATGAACCGGGACACAGCCGAAACCCGCTGGTTGAGGATCAGATTGCGAAACGCGCTTTGCCTTCAAGGTCGAAGCCTTTGAACCGCCGCCCCGAGCCGCGCCGGTCTGGCCGGTCAACAGCGTTGGTCTTGTCGTTGTGGCATCGTTCGCAAAGGCTCATCAGGCCATCCAAAGCCGGGAACGGATCACCGCCAGCGTTGATTGCCGTGATATGGTCAACCGCCTTGGCCTCAGCAATCTGCCCTCGAAGCTTGCAGGCGTAGCAAAGTGGTTCCGCCGCCAGCTTTGCCATGCGCAGCCGCCGCCAAGCTGCCGTGTTGCAGGGCCAGTCAGCCATGAGCAACCAACCTTTCCCCGCCAATCCCCTCCCGAATATAGGCCATTCCGCCGCCGTGCCATCGCATTTCCGCTTCGACTGCCGCCGCGTGACGTTCCTCAGTGATCCAGTCAAGCACCTCAGCCGATGCCTCTACGCCAAGATCGTTCAAAGCCGTTCCCAAGCGCCTGTCTGCCGCCGCTCTGGCTGCCTGAGCGTGAGAGACTGACCGTGCGGGCTTTCCTCCGGCAATGGGCAAGAGGAGGGAACGCTGTCCTGCCTGCTTGCTCCATCCATTCCTAAGCCCATTCCGGTCTTTCTGCGGTCGCTCTCGTGGCGGCTCTTGCTGCCGCGTTTCCACTTGCTCCGCTTCTATGGGTTCTTTCGATGGGTTTATTCGAAGGGTTTGGGTTGCAGCGCTGCGACCTTGAACGTTGCAGGCCTGCGACCTTTGATCCTGAGTTTTCGTCGCTGACGGGTGTCACCATGTCACCCGTGGACATTTTGGCGGCCGTCATTTCAGGGGCTCCAGAAGCGACAGGTGACACCATGTCACCCCTTTGAGCGGCTTCATTCGAGGGAGCTTCTCCCTTGATCATGCGGGCATCCCAATCTTCGACGATGGCTCTGAAGAGTGACCAGTTCGGCTTGTAGCTGGCACGATGCGCTTTGCCGCCGTGGCTGTCCTTCCCGATCAGGCCGAGTTCGTCCAGCTTTTCCGTCGCACGGATGACCGTTGAGCGGTTCAGGCCGAGCATACGCGATAGCCGTTCAATGCCGGGATCGCACTGTCCGTCTTTCTTGTTGAAGTGGTCAAGGATCGCGCCGGCAACACGGCGTGAGGCTTCGGGTAGACCCGGAATAAGGTTCAATGCCTTGTAGGCGAACAGAACGTCGTTTTCTCTCAAAAGCGCCATGTCACACTCCCGCCATTTCGAGCGTGTGAGAGATGATCAGAGAGGCCGTAAATGCGTTGGACCTTGGCGAAAAAACGTCAACAATTTCAACGGTATAAATGGGCGGTGCAGACAGACTAAGGTATTGTTTTTCTGGCGGAAGGCACATAACCACCTCCTCCGCCATACTTGCTCGCGCTTTTCGGCCTTTTCAAAGCAAAACGCATCGGCTTTGTTTTCAGACGTCTCGCCGTATTTCTCGCCCACCCACACGATCGTGAAACGGGAAAGTCGTGCAAGCCGCGCAAACGAAAGGCGCGTGGCTCCATCTATGGTCCCGCGCCCTTGCAAGTATTGCAGCGTGTCAGCGGCCTGTCAGATCAGGCCGTACTGATTGGCTTTCATCCTCAGGAAACCAAGCCCGTCCGTCAGCACCTCTTCGCGGGCAGGCGCAACATCGCGCCAGACCGACAGTGCTTCGGCGACCTGAGGCGGAACTGTAATGAAGCTCTCCATTGCCATGCCGCCCTTGTAGTCGATGGCCGCCAGTGCGGTGAATACTTCATCCCAGGCAATGGTGTCGCGCCCCGGCGTGCCGCGGTCCGATGCTGAAAGGTGAATATATTTCAGATGTTCACGCGCTTTCAGAATGCCCTGCGCAATGCCCTTTTCCTCGATATTCATGTGGTAGGTATCGAGATGCACGAAGACATTGTCGGCACCGATCTTCTCGCACAGCATCACGGCCTGGTCGGAGGTGTTCAGCAGGTGGTTTTCGTAACGATTGACCGCTTCCAAACCGTAATCCATGCCCTTTGATTTGGCATAGGCGGCCGCTTTCGCAACCACACGGGCAGTGGCGTCATATTCAGCCTCGGTCGGTCGCTTGCCGGTGCGCTGGCCAAGACCGCCGTAAATGACCCCGCTCATGGCTTTCGCGCCGATGGCGGAAGACTTGTCGATCGCCATGTAGAGAAATTCCAGAGCGCCCTCCGGATTGTTTGTCGGCAACCGGTCCAGCGGAAGGCCGAGCGAGCACACGCACTCGACTTCGTTCTTTTCCAGCAGACCACGCGTGTGTGCTGCGTCAACGCCTTCGGGATCAAGCATGGTGATTTCGAGAAAGTCGATGTCGTATTTCACGGCGTCGGGAATGGCAAACTCGGCCGCTTCGCGGTTCCATTCCATGGCCCACATGGCAGTGTGAACGCCGAACCCACTGATACTCATTGTTGTTTTCCTTGCTGCGAAGTTGAAAGTGAAAGTTTGGTTTTGAAACTGGCGACACGACCACGGTGCGACCAAAGATAACGCGACACCATGACGGCCAGCAGGATACCGCCCCAAAGGGCCGTTGCGAGATGCTGATTGGTGCCGAGCAGGTTCAGGCCGGAGCCAATGATCTGCAGGATGATGAGTGCCAGCACGACGCTCGAGACACGCCCGAACCCGCCGAACGGATCGACCCGGCCGAGAAAGCAGGCCAGAACGGTGATCAGAAGATAGGCTTCGCCGTGACCGACACGGACCGAGTTGAAACGGCTGGCCATGATGATGCCCGCAACCGCGCACATGAAGCCCGACAGTGCATAGATCATGGTCAGGGTGAAACGGGTATCAATGCCGGAATAGCGCGTTGCCTCCGGGTTTGACCCGAGCATGAAGATCGAAAAGCCAAGCCGTGTACGGTTGAGAAGAAGTGCCCAGAGCCCCACACAGACCGCAAAGACAATCAGCGGCGCGGGAATACCCATCACGGTCCCCTGCCCCAGCGCCGAAATGGCGGGCGGAAAACCGGAGACACTGCCGCCGCGGGTCAAAAATTCTCCCAGTCCGCGCAGAAAGATCATCATCGCAAGCGAGGCCAGGATCGGATGCGCGCCGGTATAGGCAATGATGGCCCCGAGCACCCAGCCGATGACGATGCCGCTTAAAAGCGCGGCGACGACAGCCAGAATGATCACTGCCGGGCCGGCATCTGCACCGCCGCCCCATGTAATCACCCAGGCCAGAACGAGCCCGGAAATATTGGCCGAAAACGTGATGGCCAGATTGAGCCCTCCCGAGAGGATCGGAATGAACATCGCCAGTGTCAGAAGGCCGAGTTCGGGCAGCTGGAAAGCGATTGACGAGAAGGTCGCGCCTGTCAGAAACCGGTCCGAAAGCGATCCGAACAGCGCGATCAGGGCAAACAGCACGACAACAAGGCCGAAGATCTCGCTGCTGGCGGCAGTGCGGGGAAACAGATTGTTGAACGTTCGTGTCATCTGGTCACTCCCGTCGGGCCGGTATTTGCCTTGAAGCGGCGCAGCTTTTCGTTCACGAGCCCCAGCGTTTCAGCAGACATCGCGATGGCGATGAGGATGATTGCACCGACAATCATGCGGAACGCGTATGGGGAGATGCCGAGCAGGTTCAGCCCGTTCTGGGTAATGGCAATCAGCGCCAGACCGAGGACCGCGCCAAGAAGCGTGCCGCGACCGCCGCCAAGGCGGGCTCCGCCGAGGACGACAGCAGCCAGAACCTCCAGCTCCCGGCCATAGAGCGCATTCGGCACCACTTCCTGGGCATAATGCGCCTGCATCAGCCCGGCGATGCCGGCACAGGCGCCCAGCCAGCAATAGGCGAGATAGTGCATGGCGCCGATATTGATACCCAGCCGCCGCGCGCCTTCGGTATTGTCGCCCATGGCGAACAGCTGACGCCCCAGATTCAGTCGCCGCAGCAGGAGCCATGTCGCGAACACGACCACCGCCATGACGGCAACGGGCAAGGTGATTTCCGCCCATCCTATCGCGGTTTCATGTTCGAACAGGACAACGCGATCCACCATCCAGTCGGGCAGCAGGTATATCGACACGCCGCCTGTGGCGAACATGAGAAGTCCGAAGAACAGGTTGAAGGTGGCGATGGTGACGACAATCGAGATGATGCGGAAATGATAGATCATCGCCGCATTGATGGCGCCCAGCATCGCACCGAAACTGATGGCCAGAGCAAAGCCGAAAGCCCAGTTTCCGCCACCGAACTGCATCAGGGTGGTTGCCAGAAGGTACTGAACGACCGATGCGGCAACGGCAAAGGATATATCGATGCCGCCGGCAATCAGAACGACCAGCAGGCCAGCGGCGAAAATGATATTCACCGCCGAATAGTTCAGAAGATCAAACAGGTTGACGAGCGTGAAGAAGGTATCGGTGGTGACCGAGAGGCCGACAACGATCAGCGCAATGACCGCCGACAGCCACAGTTCCGTTCCGGTCAGTCTTGGAAGGTATTTACGCATGAACCGCCTCCTCGATGCGTTCGATATCGGTTTCGGCGGGCTGGAATGTTTCAACGATCCGTCCATCACGCATATGCAGGACACGGTCAGCGTTGAAATAGACTTCCGGTGTCTCATCGGAGATCAGAAGGATTGCCATCCCTCTGGCGGCCAGATCGCTGACGATATCGAAAATTCCGGCGCGCGCGCCGACATCGACACCCACCGTCGGACTGTCGAGGATCAGCAGTTTGGGATTGGTCGCCAGCCATTTGGCCAGCACGATACGTTGCTGATTGCCACCGGACAGGCTGGAAACCGGGTCCGTGGTTTCACCGATCTTCACCCGCAACCGGCCGATCCAGTCATCCACCAGCTTCTTCTTTTTCGTCGCTGACAGCAGGCCATTGCTGAGCAGACGATCGAGAACGGAAATTACGGTATTGTCTGCAATCGACTGCGGCTGAACCAGCCCGAGCGACAAGCGGTCCTCCGAGACATAGGCAATCCCCGCACGGATCGCGTCCCGGTTCGACATCAACCGAAGCGGCTTCCCCTCCATCACGATCTCGCCCTCATCAGGAAAGTTCATGCCGAACAGGGTCAGCGCAAGTTCGGTTCGCCCTGCCCCCAAACGCCCGGTCAGGCCGACGATCTCACCGGGCGCAATATCCAGATCGATATCCTGATATTCGCCGTGACGGGTCAGTCCACGCACCGAAACAAGCGGGGCCGCGTGGTTTGCCTGCGGCGCACGCACCTCATAATCAAAATTGCGGCCGGTCATCAACTCGGTCAGACGCGCCTGTGTCATCCCTTCGGTCGGATAGGTGCCGACATAGCAGCCATCTCTGAGCACGGTGACCCTGGAGCAAACGTCGAGAACCTCGGCAAGACGGTGGCTGACGAAGACAACAGCGACCCCTTGTTCCGACAACCGCCGAACGATTGCAACCAGCGCCTCCGTTTCATGCCGCGACAAGGATGCCGTCGGTTCGTCCATGAAGACCAGACGGGCATCGGCAATCAGCGCGCGCGCGACGGCAACCAGCTGCCGGTTGGCGATCGACAGCGAAGAAACCTTCGCCTCCAGATCGATCGACACGCCGAGGCGATCCAGAATGTCGGCAGCCTCCCGGCGCATGGCATCGTGATTGACGAGCCTGGGCTTGCCGCCAAGATTGCGTTCAAAGGCGATGTTTTCGGCCACGCTCATTTCGGGAAACAGCGCCAGGTCCTGCCAGATCACCTGAATGCCCATTGCGCGGGCTTTGGCGGGGTCGAGATCGGTCATATCCGCGCCGTCCCATTCCATCACCGCACCCGGCTCCGGCTTGTGCACGCCGCTGACCGTCTTGATCAGCGTTGACTTTCCGCAGCCGTTCTCTCCGGCAAGGCAGAGCACTTCGCCGGGCCAGACATTGAAAGAGACATCATCGAGAGCCTGCACTCCACCGAAACGTTTGGAGACATGCTCAAGGCGCAACAGGCATGGGCCGTCGCCAGCCGACGCCGCACGGGGCGTTTGCTCGTCCGTCATGGATCCACCTGATATTTTGAAAGGTCTGTCAGTGTCTGCGTCCGACATACGGCGCCGAACGCAGACGCTTTCACTAAAGGCCGAGTGCGGCCAGATCGTCCACGGTATCCTTGTTGATCTGCACCAGCTGATCAACGATGATGTCGCGTCCTTCGAAATCGGGATCGATGACACCAAGGCCCTCGATATCCATCCCGGCCTCGATCTCCTCGCCATTGACGAGCATCGTGCCCAGCGTCACGAACACCTCGCCGGCCTGTTTCGGGTTCCACATGAACCCACCGGACAGCACGCCGTCATGGACGAGCTTTCGGCCCTGCCCCGGAGAAAACGGGCCCAGCACAACGACCTCACCCGTTTTGCGGCGCTCTTCGACAGCGCGCGCCGCACCAATGGGGCCCTGGCTGCCGAAGCCGAGAATACCGCCGAGATCGGGATTGGCGCGCATCAGGTCGAGAGCGGTCTTGCGCGACGCGTCCACATCCTCGGCCACGCCGTAACGGTCGCCGACGAGCTCCATATCCGGATAGTTTTCCTGAATATAGGCAATGGCCGCATCGGCCCAGGCATTGTGCAGCGGAACCGTAAGGCCGCCGACAAACACGGCGTATTTGCCTTCGCCATCCATCATCTCGCCCAGCTGCTTGCCATAGGCTTCTCCGAAGCCGACGGCTGACGCGAGTTCGAAATCCCAGTCGACATTCTGCTGATCGGGCGATTCATGAGTGAGGACGATGATGCCCTGATCGCGGGCACGTTTCAGCACCGGCTCGAGAACCGCAGCATCGTTCGGCACGACGCCGATGACATCGACGCCCTGTGCGATCAGATCTTCAATGGCGCGAACCTGAAGCGCCGGGTCGGCACTGGTCGGGCCGATCATGAAACCGTTGACGCCGAGCTCCTCGGCCTTCTCTTCAATACCCGCTTCCATCGCATTGAACCACGGGATACCGCCGATCTTGGCAACAACGCCGATCGTGGTCTGATCCTGCGCATGAACTGCCGGTCCGGCAAACACCGTCATCATCGTGGCCGCCCCTGCCAAAAGCGCGCGGCGGGTCATGGTCGTAAAGGCCATTGGGATCTCCTCCTCCTGTTAAAACTGCAAATCCGGCGACGGCCTCCTGCTGCCGTGTCTCACCGAATATGTTTAGCTAAAACCTTTTAGCTTGCACTGTCAACCCGGTTTTGCGATTGTATATTCGCAGGGACAGCGCTAAGCGGAATCAGTGAAACCGGATTCAGACATGCCAAAACCGAAGAAAAAGACGACGATCCGCGACCTTGCAGAGGCCGCTGAAACGTCTGTATCAACAGTGAGTTTTGTGCTGAACGGAACCTGGAAAAAACACAGAACCAACCCGGAAACGGCTGAGCGTGTCCTCGCTCTTGCCGCCAAGCTGGGCTACCAGGCCAATCAGCGCGCACGCGCCCTGCGCCTCGGGCGCTCCTCGCTGGCCGGCATGATCATTCCCCACCATCGCAACCGGTTCTTTGCCGGTCTGGTCGAGAATTTCGAGACCGAGGCGCGGGCGCGCGGTCTTGTCCCGATCGTCGTCAGCACCCAGCGTGACCCGGAAATCGAGCGCCAGGTCGCCGCCAAACTGGTCATGCAGGAGGTCGAACTGCTGGTCGTTGCCGGTGTGGAAAACCCGTCCGGCATCAATCGGCTCTGCCGCAACAAGGGCGTGCGCTGCGTCAACGTCGACCTTCCCGGACCGGACGCCTTTTCCGTGGTCACAGACAATTTCGGCGGCGCGCGTGACCTCACACGGCGCCTGCTCGAAGATCTGGCGCCCACGGCACGCGCGATCTTCCTCGGCGGTCGGGAGCACGAATACGCCACCGACCGCCGTATCGAAGGTTTTCTGGCGGGCATGCAGGAAAACAACCGGACCGCCGGCAACGAGGATATCGTCCGCTGCGGCTACAGCCCGGTCGCGGCCCGCGAGGCGCTTTCGAAGCTGTTCGACGACACGAAGAGCCCCCCGCTTGCCCTGCTCATCAACTCGATCACGACCTTCGAGGGGTTCGCAACATTCTGGCGTGACCGGCCTGATCTTGCCGGAAACATACGTGTCGCCTGTTTCGACTGGGACCCGTTTGCAGCCTGCCTTCCGGTAAAAAGCATCATGCTCAGGCAGGATGTGGAAAACCTGATCAAGGTCTGCTTTTCGTGGTTCGATGGCGAGGACGAGCGCGCCGGCGAGGTTTCTGTCGTGCCGCCGCGACTGATCATCGATGCCCCTGGGCCCGAATACGAATAGCCACTTTCAAAAATCGCCGCTTTGGCCGGGAGGAGACGAATGAACATGAAGATCGGGCTGGAAAAGCTTGCTTTGGAGTTGCAAGAGCTTGCGGCCGGCAGCCGTCGTCAGCTTATTGCTCTGGCGGGTGCTCCGGGTGCGGGGAAAAGTCATGTTTCCGATGTGCTTTTTTCTTTGATTAACAACAAAATGCCCGGGAAGGGTCAGATCCTTCCCATGGACGGGTTTCATTTTGACGACATGGTGCTTGAGGCGCGCGGGGACCTGGCGCGCAAAGGCGCGCCGCACACGTTTGATGTCGGCGGCCTCCTCTCAGCCCTCCAGCGCATCCGGGCGGATGACGGTGCGGAAATCGCCGTTCCGGTGTTTGACCGAAGCATTGAAATCGCGCGCGCAGGGGCCCGCATTATCGGCCCTGAGGCGCGACTGATCATCGTCGAAGGCAATTATCTGCTTCTGGACGATATCCGCTGGCAGCCGGTCACGGCGATGTTCGACAGGACGGTTTTCATCGAGGTGCCGGAAAAGACGCTGCACGACCGGCTGACGGCGCGTTGGGCACATCTGAGCCCCGAAGACCGTGAGCGCAAGATGGACGGCAATGACCTGCCGAATATGCGTCTCGTCCTCGCAAAAAGCCGGCCCGCCGATTATCGCGTGGTGAATGGCTGACAGGCCGCCGGCTTCATCGCCCAGCGCAGTGAATCACGCAGTCAACGCCTCTGTCTCCGGTCCCGGATGGTGGCAGGCAAAACTGTGCTGAGAGCCTTTATCCGGGTCTGTGCGCAGCGGGGGCGTTTGTTCGGCACATATGGCTGTTGCACGCGGGCAGCGGGTGCGAAAAACACAGCCCGATGGCGGATTGAGCGGGCTTGGCAGGTCGCCTTCAAGCGGCAGCGCCGTCTTGTTGCGCTCGATTTCGGGATCGGGGATCGGCACAGCGGAAAGCAGGGCCTGGGTATAGGGGTGCTGCGGCGCGGCATAAAGTTCGTCGCTCGGCGCCACCTCCATCACCCGCCCGAGATAGAGCACCATGACCCGTGTCGAGATATGCTTCACCACCGACAGGTCATGGGCGATGAACATCAGCGCAAGGCCCAGTTCACGCTGCAACTCCATCAACAGGTTGATGACCTGCGCCTGAATTGAAACATCGAGCGCGGATACCGGCTCGTCACAGATGATCAGCTTCGGACGGACGATCAGCGCGCGGGCAATGCCGATACGCTGGCACTGGCCGCCGGAGAATTCATGCGGATAGCGGTTGATCTGGTTGGGCAGAAGCCCCACACGGCTCATCATCTCCTGCACCCGTTCACGCACCTCTTCCTTGCCTATCCCCTTCTGGTGGGTGATCAGCGGCTCGGCGATGATATCGCCGACCTTCATGCGCGGATTGAGGCTTGCCAGAGGGTCCTGAAAGATCATCTGGATATCGCTGCGGTATTTGAGCATCTCGCGCGGCGAAAGCTCCAGCAGGTTGGTCTCGCCGTTCCACAGCGCCGATCCCGTTGCCGGAACCATGCGGATCATCGCCCGCGCCAGTGTCGACTTGCCGCAGCCGGATTCCCCGACAATCCCCAGCGTTTCCCCGGGGCGCAGTTCGAAGCTGACGCCATTGACGGCATGCAGAGACAAAGGCTTCTGCCAGGGCATGCTGCTTGAACGATGGATATCGAAGGTGACGCGGACATCTTCCGCCTTCAGCAGAACATCACTTGTCATTGCAGATCTCCCCTGACTTCGGCATCGCCACTGGTCACCACGGCAATCGGCCGGTTGCAGGCGCGCAGCCGCCCCGGCGCAAACTCCGTCAGCGGGTCGAGATGGTCCAGACAGTCCTCATCGGCAAAATCGCAGCGCGGCGCGAACGGACAGCCCTGCTGCAGACGCGCCATATTGGGCGGATTGCCGGGGATGGAACGGAGCATGTCGTCACTGCGGTCAACACGCGGGATCGAGCCGATAAGCCCGCGCGTATAGGGATGCGTCGCATTCTTGAACAACGCGTCGACCGGGCCCTTTTCCATGACCTGCCCGCCATACATCACCATCGCCCGCTCGGCGGCACCGGCAACCACACCCAGATCATGGGTGATGAGAATGAGGGCCATGCCGAAATCGCGCTGGAGGTCGGAAAGCAGATGCATGATCTGCGCCTGAACCGTCACGTCGAGCGCCGTTGTCGGCTCGTCGGCGATCAGCACTTCGGGGCGACAGAGCAGCGCCATGGCGATCATCACCCGCTGGCGCATACCGCCGGAAAACTCGTGCGGATAAAGGCTGACGCGCGATTTCGCATCGGGAATGCGCACGGCATCCAGCATGCGCACGCTTTCGGCAATCGCGGAGCGTTTCGACATGCCCTTGTGGAGCTGCAGCACTTCCGCCATCTGTTCTGCAACCCGCATATAGGGGTTCAGAGAGGTCATCGGGTCCTGAAAGATGATCGCCATGCGGTTGGCACGGATGGGATTGATCACCCTGGGCGGCGCATTGAGGATCTCGGTTCCGTCGAACCGCACCGAGCCGGAGGCCGTGCCGTTTGCAGCAAGCAGGCCCATCATCGCGAAAACGGTCTGGCTTTTGCCCGATCCGCTTTCGCCGACGATTGCCAATGTCTCGCCGCGATCGAGCTTGAAATCGACGCCGCGCACGGCGAAGACGGGGCCGGAATTGGTGGTGAACCGGATATCCAGATTGGAAACATCGAGAAGCGCCATGTCAGCGATCCTTCGGGTCTAGTGCGTCGCGCAGCCCGTCTCCCAGGAAGAAGAAGGAAAACAGCGTGACGATGAAGAAGAAGAGCGGGAAGATCAGCTGCCAGAGCGTGCCGTAATTCATCGTGGCCGCGCCTTGCGAGATCAGCGCGCCGAGACTGGTCAGCGGCTCCTGCACCCCGAGGCCAAGGAAGGAGATGAAGCTTTCCGACAGGATCATGCCCGGCACCAGCAGTGTCGCGTAGACGATGACGACGCCCAGCAGATTGGGAACGATATGGCGGCGAATGATGGTGCCGGAGGCAACCCCCGTCGCCCGCGCCGCCTCGACATATTCACGGCCTTTCAGGGAGAGCGTCTGGCCCCGGACGATGCGGCTCATGTCGAGCCAGGACAACAGCCCGATGCCGACAAACAGCAGCACGATCGAACGGCCGAACATCACCAGCAGCAGTATCAGAACGAACATGTAGGGGATGGCAAGCAGGATATCGACGGTGCGCATCATCAGGTTGTCGACCCGGCCGCCGAGAAAGCCCGCGGCAGCGCCATAGATCGTGCCGACGATCACCGCGATGGAAGCGCCGATAAGGCCGACGGCCAGCGAAATCTGCGTGCCCAGCACCGTTCGCGCGAAAAGATCGCGGCCGAGATCATCGGTTCCAAAATAATGGCCATTGGCCAGCGACGGCGCGCCTTCGCGCACGATGTCGCCCATGACCATGAAATCGATCTCGTCGATCGACCAGCGCGCAATCCACGGACCTGCTACCGCGAAGAGAACGACAAAGACGAGCAGACAGAGCCCGACCACGGCCTGCCGGTTCTTGAAGAACCGTATACGGGCATCCGCCCAGGGCGAACGCCCCTTTTCCGCCTCATCGGCCATGGCCTCGGACAGGCTTTGAATTTTCTCTCTTTCGATCAGCATGGCTCAGTACCTGATTTTCGGGTCGATCCAGGCGTAAAGGATATCGACGAAGAGATTGAAGGCGATGGTCAGCGATCCGAGCAGAATGGTGATGCCCATCATCACGGCGTAGTCGCGGTTGAGCGCGGATTCGACGAAGAACTTGCCGATGCCGCCGGTCGAGAAATACATGTCGATCACCACCGAACCGGTGATCATGCCGACAAAGGCCGGACCGAGATAGGAAATCACCGGCAAAAGCGACGGTTTGAGCGCATGTTTCATCACCACGCGGCGCATCGGCAGCCCCTTGGCCTTGGCCGTGCGGATATGGTTGGAGTTCAGCACCTCCAGCATGGATGAACGGGTGATGCGGGCAAGCGACGCCATGTAGGAGGTCGAAAGGGCAATCACCGGCATGATCATGTAGGCCGGATGGCCGAGCCCTTCCCAGCCGCCGCCGGGCAGCCAGCGCAGCCATAGCGTGAAGATCAACACCAGGATCGGTGCCATCACAAAATTCGGCAGAACCTGAGCACCGACCGAAATGCCGACGGCCAGACTGTCGAGCCAGGTATTGTGCCGCACAGCGGCAACCACGCCTAGGGTGACCCCGACAAGCACGGCGACGATGGCCGACAACAGGCCGTAGGTCAGCGTCACCGGAAAGCCCTGCGCGATAATCGAATTGACCGTCTGATCCGGATAAACGAATGACGGGCCGAAATCGAACCGCGAAACAATGCCCCAGATATAATCGACAAGCTGCTGCCACAGCGGCTGGTCGAGACCGTATTTTGCATTGATATTGGCAAGGACCTGCGGCGGCAGAGCGCGCTCGGAGGAAAACGGGCCGCCCGGAGCGGCGTGCATCAGGAAGAAGGAAAAGACAATCAGCAGCAGGATTGTCGGGATCGCCACAAACAGGCGCTTGATGATGTAACCGGTCATATTCGGCTTGGCTCGGTCTTGTGCTCCAGCCCTCCCCTCATGCCTCAAACTTAAAAGGCTCGTCAGGTTCGGACAATACGGACGATACGGCCCCGCGGGGCAACGGCAATTGCCGCCGCACCCGCGAGGCCGGTTTCATATCCTTAATTGGCGACGCGATAAAGGTCTTTCGCGTACCAGTTCTGAAGCACGTTTTCGACCGGAAGTCCCTTCAGGTCGGCAGGCACCATAACCGGCGTCGAATAGAAATAGATCGGCGCCAGCGGCATTTCCTCGGCCAGGATCTGCTCGGCCTTGTCGTAATCGGCCGACGGATCTTCCGCCGTCAGCGATGCCTTCATCACGGCATCATAATCGGGGTCGTCAAAACCGCCATAATTCATGCCGCCGGAGCGGAAATAATCGAGATAGGTGGATGCTTCGTCATAGTCACCGCACCAGGCGTAGCGGCCGATATCGAAATTGTAATTCTTGAGGTTGTCGAGATAGACCTTCCACTCGGTGTTGTTAAGCGTGACGTTGACGCCGATGGCCTTCCAGAACTGCTGGGCGGCAATGGCGATCTTCTTGTGGTCGTCGGAGGTGTTGTAGGAAAGCGTCAGTTCCAGCGGATTGCTCTTGTCGTATCCGGCTTCCTTGAGAAGTTCGACCGCTTTCTCATTGCGCTCTTCCTGCGACCACTCAGAATAATCGGTGACCGGCGGCTCGAAATCGGCGGTGGCGTAATAGGTCCAGCTATAGGCCGGCTTTTCGCCGCTGCGGGTGATGTTGTTGACGATGATGTCGCGATTGAGCGCATAGGAGAGCGCCTTGCGCACGCGCACATCCTTCAGCGCTTCCGGTCCCTTGTCGGAAAGGTTGAACAGATAGGCATAGGTGCACGAACGCGGCACGGCATGCGTCTGCTCCGGATATTCTTCCTTCAGGCGTGGGAACTGGCCGGACGGCAGCTCGATATAGTCCAGTTCACCGGCCAGATAGCGCGTCAGCGCTGCGTTCTTGTCGTTGATCGCCTGGAAATGAATGCTGTCGATGACGGTATTGTCGTTGTCCCAGTAGTTCTCGTTGCGCTCAAGCGTGAGGTCCTGACCGAGCTTGTCTTCAACCAGCTTGTAGGCGCCATTGCCGACCATGTTTTCCGGCAGGGTCCACTGGTCGCCATATTCTTCGACCACGGCCTTGTTGACCGGGAAGGTCGAGGTGTGGGTCAGCATCTTGACGAAGAAGGGGATCGGGCTTTCAAGCGTGACTTCCAGTGTGTGGTCATCAACAGCCTTGACGCCCAGCTCCGAAGGATCGGTCTCGCCCGCAATAATGGACGCTGCGTTCTTCACATTCATCAGCTCTTCATACCATGCGTATGTCGAACCGGTCGCGGGATCGGCAAGGCGCTGCCATGCGAAGACGAAATCCCCGGCCGTCACCGGATCGCCGTTGGACCATTTTGCGTCGGGGCGAAGATGGAAGGTATAGACCGTCTGATCGTCGGAAACCTCATAATCGGTTGCCACGCCGGGAACGAGATTGCCTGCATTATCCTGATTGTAGAGACCTTCAAACAGCTGACGTGCCACATGCGAACCTTCAACCGCGCTGTTGAGCTGCGGATCCTTGGTCTTGATGGCATCGAGCAACCAGTATTCCAGGTTCTGGTTGTCTGCCAGAGTTTCGTCAGGCTGCGGGTTTGCAGCATAGGCCGGCGCGGCCAGTAAAAGCGCAAGGCAGGAGGAAAGCAGAAGGGTCTTTTTCATCCGGACGGACTCCCATGTTTGTGGATTTTATGGCGCAATGAGAATGCTCAGGAACAGTATCTAACGTCATCATAGACTGACCAGAAATTCCATCGAACCATAGGCTCGCCGCATCGTTCCACGCAAGAGAAACAGAATCTTCTTCAGTGGTTTGATGCTTGTTTCTGAAGTTGCCAATGAAGCACAAGACTGCGCGAAACGGAAATTTTTTCGTGCAGTCCGTAAGGCATCCTCCCTCCTGGAAAGTTTCCCTCTACAATTAAAAATAATTAAATAACAACAGGTTATATTTCCATAAAGCTTCTTCACTGCCCAAACTTCAAAAACTTTTCAGGTGTGGGAAAACAAATGGCGCGCTCCTTTCTTTTCGGAAGGGAGTTGCAACGCCAACACGAGGCTGCAGAACGCTCATCAGGTTTGGGAGCATATCACCGAGCTTCAGGGCGCATTGGCGCTTGCCCTCCTCCATCGAACGATCGCGGTCTCCGATCACCATCCCCCTGACAGGGTATATTTCAACACGATCATAAAAGTTCGCCGCCATGCGCATCGGCACATGGCAACGGGTTTTCTGCTGTTCAGCTTCCGATCAGATCGACCGCGCGACCTCATAGGCGTCCCAGATGGCGTACATGATGTTGGACACATGCCGCGCATCGCCGAAGGTATAGACTTCCGGCACCATGTTGCGGACTTCGTTGTGGAGATCGCGGTTCGAGCTGTAGCCGACGGCGAGGATCGCGCTGTCGGCTTCCACCAGGGTTTCCGCGTCGCCGGTTACAACCTTGAAGCCACCCGGCGCCGGGGCCGTGACCCGGCTGGACGTCATGACGCCGATCTTCTTGAAATGCATCAGATCATGCAGCATGTCGTGATTGGCGTGACAGAGCGGCCCGGTCAGCGCCAGAATGTCATCCGCCATTTCGACAATGGTGACCTTCTTGCCCTTGTCATGCAGCCACATCGCCGTTTCGCAGCCGACAAGGCCCGCGCCGATGACGATGGCGCTGTCGCCGGGGTCTTTCACGCCGTTCAGCACGTCTTCGGCGGTCAGGACGTTTTCGGCGTCGCCGATCTTCAGGCGTTTCGGCCGTGCACCGGTGGCGACGATCAGCACATCGGGATCAGCCTTTTCGACGGCCGCCGGCGTGACGTCCGTGTTGAAGACCACCGGCACCTTCAGGTCGCGCAACGCCCGTTCATACCAGCTGATCAGACCGTGATCGTCCTCCTTGAAATCCGGCACGCCGCCGGGAATGACGACCCCGCCGAGGCGATCCGTCTTCTCGTAAAGCGTCACCACATGGCCGCGCAGCGCCGCAACGCGGGCCGCCTCCATGCCGGCGATGCCGCCGCCGACGATCATCACCGATTTCTTCTCCAATGCCGGGGTCAGCCCGTATTCCGCTTCCCGCCCGCAGGCCGGGTTCACCGCGCAGGAAACCTGGGTAAAGGCCGCCAGCCTGCCAAGACAGCCCTCCTGACAGGAGATGCAGGGACGGACTTTCTCGAATTTTTCCGCCCGCACCTTGTTGGGAAGCTGCGGATCGGCCAGCAGCGGCCGCGCCAGACCGATAAAGTCGGCCTGCCTGTTGTGGATTGCGTTGACCGCACGGTCGGGGTCGTCCATACGGCCGGCGGTGATCACCGGCACGCTGACCGCCTTTTTCAGAATCTCGTTATAGGGCGTATAGAGCCCCTTGGCCTGATACATCGGCGGATGGCTCCAGTACCAGCTGTCATAGGAGCCGACATCGCCGTTGAAGGCGTCGTAACCGGCAGCTTCAAGCAGCTTGGCGGCCTCAATGCCCTCAGGGATATCGCGACCCATTTCGACGAATTCCTCGCCCGGCAGGCCGCCCTGCTTCCAGCCCTTGATGAAGCTCTTGATCGAATAGCGCAGCGATACCGGATAGTCGTCGCCACAGCGTTCCTTGATCGCCTGCACAATTTCAACCGCAAACCGCAGCCGGTTTTCAAGGCTGCCGCCATATTCATCGGTGCGCTGGTTGAACATCGAAATGGCGAACTGGTCGAGCAGATAGCCCTCATGAACGGCGTGGATCTCGATGCCGTCGAAACCCGCCTGCTGGGCGATCTCGGCGCTGTCGGCGAATTTGCGCACATAGGTCCTGATTTCCTCGAACGTCAGCGCCCGACAGATAACGCCATCCATCCAGCGATGTGGGATCGGTGACGGCGCAATGGCGACCGTTCCGATGACGGAAGGAACGCCGACGCGACCGAAACCGGCCGAAAGCTGCAGGAACAGTTTGGCGTCATAGGCGTGGATACGCTCGCTCATGACCTTGCCGGTCCGGATGAAGCTGTGCGGGTTCAGCGTCGGACAGGGCGCCGATGGCATGACGCATTGTTCAATCTCGTTTTCCACCATCGTCACGCCGGTCATGATCAGGCCCGCGCCGCCCTTGGCGCGCTCGACATAATATTCGACGCCGCGCTGGTTGTAGGCGCCATCGGCATCGCAGAAGCCGACCGGCCCGATCGGTTCCATCACATACCGGTTCTTGATTTCCACAGAGCCGATCTTCATCGGTTCGAACAGAATTTCATGTTCCTGTTTCATTGTTGTCTCCTGTCACTCCGAAAGGCGGCGGAGAACCGGGCAAAAAGGCAGGCTCCGCCTCAAGTCGCGCCCATAGCTACGCCCGGCTTTAAATCGATACAAAGACTTGCTAGTGCTATCGCCCATGCTTGCGAGGTATGGGCAGATGGAACTTCGGCATTTACGGTATTTCGTCGCGGTGGCGGATGAAGGCAGCGTCAGCGAGGCCGCGCGCTCGACGCTACATACGGCACAGCCTTCGCTGAGCCGGCAGTTGCGCGACCTGGAAGCAGAGCTTGGCGTGATGCTGTTTGCGCGCGAGACGCGCGGGATGCGGCTGACCCGCGAGGGGCAGATCTTCCTCGGCCATGCCCGGCAGATCCTCAGACAGGTCGACAGCTCCGTCTCACGCCTCAAGGCGTCGTCGCTGCTGCTACGGGTGGGGATCATTTCCGGCCTTGAGGCCGAAATCCTGCCGCGGCTGCGCCAAATTCTCAAAAAGGAGGCAGACGATCTGGAAATCGTCGTGACCAGCCGGTCATCCGTCGCGCTTTTACAGGCGGTGCATGACGGCAATCTGGATTTCGCCTTCGTCCGGGGCGCAACGTCCCTGCGCGGCGTGCGCTCCAATTCGATCGACAGACATCGCATCGCCGCTTTCATGCGGGCGGACCACCCTCTCGCCGCCCGCGATGCGCTTTCCATCGACGACATTGCCGGTCACGCGCTGGTCGCCATCAACGAACGCGTCGGCCCGGCCCTGCGGCGGACAATCGACATCTGGTGCGAGGAAAACAATGTCATTCTCGAACCCACGCACAGCGCTGCCGATATCGCGGCAGCCTTTTCCCTGATGCTGGTGACCGATACGCTCACGCTGATGCCGGAATATGCAGAGCGGGTCATGCCCTCTTCACTTGTCATGCGGCCATTGCTGAATGGACCAAACCCGCTTGACCTGTCCATCGCCTGCCGCTCGCTGAGCTCGGCCGCAGTGCAATCACTCGTCAACGCGACGACGCGTTCCTGGCTGAGACAGGGCGCCAATGAAGCGTAGGAGTGCAGACAAAATCAAATGGTTGGCTGTTTCAAAAGACGGGCTCATGCAGCGCCGGCTTCTCGCGTGATCCATCGCCGGAACGCCGCGATCTTGGGAACGGTCAGCTTGTTTGGGTGGACGACCACGAAATAACTTTCCTTCGTTGGAACGGGCGCCTCGATTGCGAGAACCACGTTTCCGGTTTTCAGAGCACCGGCAGCATAAACATCCCGCACGACGGCAAGGCCCTGTCCGGCACTGGCGCCTTGGATTAACATGGCGTCGTCGGCATAACTTGGCCCTTTCGATGCATTGCGGCCGGCCTTGACGCCAAGCGCGCGAAACCAGGTCGCCCATTCGACCCGGTCGCGATCCTGCAATAGCGGATAGCGCAGGCAATCGACCGGATCGGTCAGGGTGCCGTCAAGCAGGAGTGATGGGCTTGCAATCGCGATGAGACGCGGTTCGAACAGCAAAGTGGCGTCAAGACCGGAATATTCGCCGGAACCGTGCCGTATCGCAACGTCAACCATGCCGTTCTTCATGTCAGCAAGCTGGACCGATGTTTCAACCCGCACCTCTATCTCGGGATGTTGCGCGGTGAAACCACCGAGGCGGGGCGCAAGCCAACAGGCAGCAAAAGACGGCGTCGTGCTGACGACGAGAGAACGTGGCTTTGCCCGACGATCTTCGAACACCTGAACCGCGGCATCGATCTGCTCAAATCCCGGCGCAACCATGTTGAACAGCCTGAGGCCATGCGCCGACAGCTTCACTTCACGATTGCCGCGCTGAAGCAGTTTGACCCCAAACCTCGTTTCCAGCGATTTGACCTGCTGGCTCACAGCCCCCGGTGTGACATTCAATTCCAACGCGGCGCGTTTAATGCTGCCTTGCTGCCCGACTTCGATGAAGGCGCGTAGCGCGCTGAAAGAAACAGGTAGTGTCATAAGACAGAGTTTAGCTGAACTAAATCATTCGACAACAGAAATGATTTGTCCGACTGGTGCCGAAATGTATGTCTGCATTCATGCAAACTCATCCTCATCAACCTGATCACCTGCCGGCCGCTCTGGTTCGCCTTTTGGCGGTGGGCGCTGGCGCGTCCGTTGCCAACAGCTACTACAATCAGGCGTTTCTCGGCCATTTGACGACGGATTTCGGCTTGGCATCCGGGATCGCCGCCATTGTGCCGGTGTTGACGCAAGCCGGAAACGCGCTCGGCGTGCTTTTTCTCGCCCCGCTCGGGGATCGACTGGAACGCAAGTCTCTCATCCTCATAACCATCGGAACTCTGGTGGCAGCGTTGATCGGCGCGGCCATCTCGCCAGGCTTCATATGGCTTGCAATCGCAAGCCTTGCGGTTGGTCTGTTTGCCACTGTTGCACAACAGATCGTTCCTCTCGCCGTGCATCTGGCTCCGCCTTCGGAACGTGGGCGCATACTCGGCAAAGTGACAGGCGGCATCCTCATTGGCATTTTGCTTGCCCGCACCATCAGCGGCGCAATCTCGGACCTTTGGGGCTGGACATACGTATTCTGGTTTGCTGCCGTCCTGATGACGGCGGTCGCTGTCGCATTGGCCATCTGGTTACCGCGCGTACCGCCGACGACCCACTTGAGTTATCCGCGCCTGCTTGGGTCTCTGTGGACACTGATACGGGCGCATGAGGCTCTCCGGAGGGCGGTCATGGTGCAATTCCTGATCTTTGCAGCCTTTATCGGTTTCTGGTCAAATCTCGCATTGTTGTTGTCTGAACCGCCCTATCAACTCGGTGGCACGGCGGTCGGCCTTTTGGCGCTTGTCGGTGTCGCAGGCGCACTTGCGGCTCCCATTGCCGGTGGCTTTGCGGACCGTCAGGGGCCGGCTGTTGTGGTTTCGTTCGGCGCGGCGCTCGTGGTGCTGGCCTTTCTCATTTTCGGTCTTTGGCGCGGTTCCATCACCGGTTTGATTGTAGGCATTCTGGTTCTGGACCTTGCGGTACAGTCCTCGCAGGTTGCCAACCAGGCGCGCGTCTATGCGCTTGATCCGACTGCACGCAGCCGACTGAACACGGTTTTCATGGCAACCATGCTCGCGGGAGGCGCGGCCGGTGCCGGTCTCGCCGGTGCTGCATATGCCGCCTGGGGCTGGACCGGGACATGCGTGTTCGGTGCGACGTCATCGGCGCTGGCACTATTTTTGTCCCGGAAATCGAAATGAGATTTCGGGATTTGTTTTGCGGCAGGATGCCTGTTTCATCGATACGCGACAATTATAAAGCCAAGGGAATGCCCGTTATGGAACGGCAGGCTATGACGCGCTCGCCCAAAAACCGAAAGTCACTCCTGGCCCCGATGTAGCCGCCGGTTTGCAGCGCCATCGATACAGCGTTGGCCCTCACATCGGAAAGAAAAAGCCGATCGCGAAAACCGACGTCAAGCCGACGATGATGTTCATCGGGATTCCCATCTTCAGGAAATCGCCGAACCGGTAGTTGCCGGCTCCATAAACGAGCGTGTTGGTCTGATAACCGATCGGCGTTGCGAAGCTCGCACTGGCTGAAAACATCACGGCAACGACAAACGGCCGGGGATCAAGGCCGAGCTGGGTGGCAAGCGCGATGACGACGGGCGTGTAGACAACCGCTACAGCATTGTTGGTAACGGTCTCCGTCAGGATGGAGCCGACAAAATAGACCGCCAGCAGCATGAGCATCGGTGACAGGTTTTCAAGCCATGGCTTCAGCATGTTCACGACCAGTTCCACGGCGCCGCTGTTTTCCAGGCCGGCGCCCACGATCAGCATCGCGAAGATCAGAACAAGAATGGACCCGTCGATGGTCTTCCAGGCTTCATCGCTGTCAATGCAGCGAAGCGCGAGAATAACGGCAACGCCCAGCAGAGCAAGGATGCCGATTGGCAAGACGTTGAATGCGGCAAGGGTGACGATGCCGATCAGGGTCAAAACGGCGATCGGTGCCTGACGCCGACGAAAGGCCCGGCCGCCGGGCTCCGTCACGGAAACAACATCGCCAACCCTCGACAGATCGCTGAACCCTTCCGAGGTGCCTTCAAGAAGCAGTTTGTCGGCCGGACGCAATTGAACATTGGGCAGGTCCGGCCCTGCCACATGGCTGGCGCGATAGGCTCCCAGGACGCGCATGCCTGCGCGCCGCCCGAGCGCCAGGTTCGCTATTGTCGTGCCGGAACTTCTGCGCGATGGCGACACGATGACCTCGGCCACCCGGACTTCGGCGTCCGGTTCCAGAAAAACCGAGCGCTGCAAGCCGACCTGCAGGCCGGCCTGTTCTTCGAAGGTCAGAAGTTCGGATGTCGGGGCGATCAGGATCACTGCGTCACCCTGTTTGAGAACGTGTTCGGGCAGGCCGCTTCGTTCGATCTCGCTCCCGTGCCGAATGCCTGTCACACGAATGCCGGACCGCTGGAAGTCGCTGATTTCGGAAAGCGTTTTGCCAATGCCCGCATAGTCGGACAGAACCGTGACCTCGGACAGGAACGGCGTCTCCTCATCGCCGACATTCTCGCCGGTGTCCCGGTGCGGCAGCAGGAACCTGCCGAGCGCAAAGACGGAAATGCCGCCCACAACCGCCGAGATGATACCGACAGGCGCGATTTCGAATATCGAGAACGGCTCCAGACCGTTCTGTTGCGCCACTCCCGCCACCAGAAGATTGGTCGAGGTGCCGATCAATGTGCAGGTTCCGCCTAGAATGGCGGTGTAGGAAAGCGGTATCAGCAGTCGGGTGGGCGCCATGCTCAGGCTTGCGGCAAGGCGCACCACCACCGGGATGAGGACAAGGACAACCGGCGTACTGTTCATGAAGGCGGAAGCGGACGCTGCGATAACGATAAAGATCATGATCGCAAAAACAGGGTGGGATTTCGCTCGTCCCACGATGAAATCGGCAAGAGCATCCAGAACGCCTGTCCGCAACAGGGCGCCGGAAACGACGAACATCGCTCCGATGGTAATCGGGGCGGAGCTGGAAAACACGCTCATCACATCATCCGCAGACACCAGGCCAAGGACGATGAACAGCGCCGCGCCGATGACAGCAGTGACATCGGGCGGATATTTTTCGATCGTGAAGGCTGCGAAGAGAAGCGCCAGAAGCACCAGTGCCACAATGGCGGGGGAAACACCGATGAACGCGATCATGACTTTCCGTTCTGCTGTCCGGTTTGGACGCAAATGCTGATATTGATTTCCTCCCGTTCAGATTGTCACAATCTCGACAGCGAGAAAACGGCCCGGTTGCGCACGATCGCCGGCAATGCCTTCTGATGGGCCAAGCCGAAGCAAGCCAGACGCGCGAAAACCGTTTTGAAAGAACGTCGCTGGGCGGTGACCGGTTCCAGAGCCTCGGAGACAAGTCAGGAAAACATCGATTTTTCAGGCAAGCTCAGCTGTCGAGGTTCCATCGACGATCACATGATCGTCGTCCATCGGGCATTTCTCGATGCCGGCATCGATCCGGTAGATGAAGTGGATGGAGAGCATTGCAGCCAACGCCAAGACGAAGGCGCTGGCTGGAGCGAAGGGACGGAACGCTCGATGAGCGGCTATCGTCTTGTGAACCGCGCTGGCCCGTTCAGGGCGAACAGTTCAATCTCCAGCGTTTCGGCCTTGCCCGGGCCGCCGGAGAACGTGGCGGCCGAGCGGGAGCCTGCGGGCGCGTTTTCGGTATCGATGTCGAACACCATCATCGCGCCGTCCCACGGCATCAGCTGAAACGCCTCTGGCCTGGGCCCGACCAGCAAGGCCAGCCCACCGGTCTCGTCCTCGGCCACCTCGACGGTCCCGAAATAGGGGTGACTGTAGCGGCCGATGCTATAGCTTGCGGGCGGCGGCGCTGCGGCCGCCTTAGGGAACGGCTTTCCGGCGGTCTCGCCCAGCGGGGTGTAAAAGCCCGCAAACATCGGCTCATAGCCTGAAAACCAGTCGCGCGTGACAGCGCCGGTCTGGACCATGTCGGTAAAGCTCGCGCCGATCGATTCGACCGCGCCGACCGGAGCCGCGTTGGAGAGCACCACAATCCCGACATCGAGCGAGGGGATCAGCGCAAAATAGGTGGCAGCCCCCATAATGAAAGCGCCGGAATGGCTGAGGATCACCCGGCCGCTCGGGTCTGTGCTGACGCCGAATCCGTAGCCATAAAAACCGGCGCGTTCATCCGGGCTGTGCGGCCTTCTGGAAAAACTCTGCGGGCTGATTGCCGGCTGCAAGGCTTCGGGCCGGATGAGGTCGGCGCCATCGGCGAGCACCATCTTCATCCATTTCGTCATGTCATTGGCCGTAGAACTGATACCGCCAGCAGGCGACTGGGCATCAGGCTGGCGCTGATAGAGCGGGGCGAAACCCTCTGCGGTTCGGGCATGGGGCGTCGCGCGGTTTTCGCGCGCCATGAAGTCTTCAAAGCGCGCGCTGGTATTGGTCATGCCAAGCGGCTGAAATACGGCCTCCTGCGCAAGATCGCTCCACGCCATGCCGGAAGCATCGGCAACCGCTTCGGCGGCTGCCGTCAGGCCGAAATTCGTATAGGCATAGCTGGTGCGAAAGGGTGAAAGCGGCTGAAGCCTCAGCCGCTCGAGAATGGTCTGGCGGCCGAAACCGAGGTCCTCGAGATCATCTCCGGCATGATCCGGCAGGCCCGAGCGATGGCTGTAGAGGTCGCCGATTGTCAGCCGTTCGCTGACCGCCGCGTCAGAGAGCGAAAACCACGGCAGCAGGTCTTGCATGCGGCTGTCCCAGGAGACCACATCGCGGCTGACCTGGCGGGCGACAACCGTCGCGCCGATGGATTTGGACAGCGAGGCGAGCTGGAACACCGTATCGGGTGTGACCGGCAGGTCGCCGCCGCGTGTGCCAAATCCCTTGGCATAGACAGTCTCGCCGCCGTGAACCACTGCGACGGCAACGCCCGGCACGCCGCTGCGGGCCTTGATGTCTTCAATGATGCCATCAAGCGCGGCCACGGCCTTATCAATCTGCCCGGATGGAACCGGAACACCTGCCGTTCGCGATGGCGGCAGCATTTCGGCCAATGCCGGAGCCGAGAGCAAGACAAGAGAGGCCGAAGCCAGCGAAGCGGAAGCCAGAAAACGGCGGCGCGAAGCTTTGAAATGTGACATGGAAAACCTCTATCCTCTTTTCGAAAACCGGCTCCGCCGGAACGTCTCGTTTGTCAGGTGCCGATGCGACCTGGACCGCATCAAAGCGGTAGCCCCAGTTTGAAGAAAACCCTGAGCCCCTCATCCCCACCATTGTCGGGACTGTACCATGGCACCGCCGCGATCAGCTGAAACTTCATCTTTTCCTTTAACATGCCGCTGACACCGATGCCGACAGACCCCAGAGCGTCGCGCGCATAGTCGGCGCTTGCCGCGTCATTCCAGACCACGCCATAATCGGTGAAGGCCGTCCAGGTCAGATCCGGAAGCGCCGACCAGCCGGTTTCGATGTCATGGCTGATTTCAAGGGCTGCCGCCGTTCCGCTGGCACCGGAGAGGCTGCCGCCGTCGAAAGCCCAGCCATAAGGATCTCCGCCGAGGGAGAACTGCGCTGCTACTGGCAGCGGCGTTGCGGAATACTGTCCGGCACTGCGCAGACGAATGGCCGTGTCGGCGCCAAGGTCATGCGCGATGTCGAAATTCAACCGCGCGAACCGATAGTCCTCCGGCACGTCGGGCAGCGCGGTTTTCTGTCCCAGCCCCTGTCCGAATTCGGCTTTCGTCAGAAAGGCCGTCGACCCGCTCTGACGATCATAGGTCAGCGACATCGCCGCCCATCGCGTCTGTTCGCGCGCTGCCCGCGTACCCATGACATCAATGCGGTCATTGCGCAGATTGACCTCGAACCTTCCGAAAAGGCTCTGATCGATCGTGCGGATGAACGGATAATCGAGCCGCGCCGTGCCGACCACGGATTGGATATGAAGGTCGTCGGCTTTCAGATCTCCGCCCGGTTTCTGGGTCACGTATGACAGGTCATATCCAGCGGACAGACCGTTAAAGCCGATCGGGATATCCTGAGATGCCTGCAGAAAAACCATTTCCTGCGGCGTGTTGGGAACCGTCACGCCCACGAGGCTCGCCGTGTCGAAAAGCCCCAGCATGTCATTGACGGTGACCTTGCCGGACAGCTCCAGCGGGCCGACCTCATCGGAACCCAGATTGTCGAGTCCGGCTCCGGCTGAGGCGCGGTCGAAACCGATATTGAGACGCAGCGTTCCGCCACCTTGCGGGTTTTCCGGCCGTATCAGAATGCCTTCGATATCGAGCCCACCAAGATCGCTCATCAGCAGCAGGATGCGCTCGGCCTCTCTGATCCGGATCGGCCGCATGGCGATGATGCCATCAATATAGGGCGAAAGCCGTTGGCGAATGCCCGGAATGGAACTGTTGATCTCCAGCGTCTCGACATAGCTTTCATAGACGCGCAGCGTAATCTTTCCGGAAGAGAAGTCCTGAACCGGCACGACGGTCATCGAAAAATAGCCCGCCCGCAGATACCGAGCGTCGACCTCAGCGGCAATCCGGTAGAGATCGGCAAGGCTGATGACCTTCCCCGCCGTACCCTGCCAGAGATCGGAAAACGCCGTAGCCGGAAGTGTTTCCGTGCCCTTGATCGTCAAAGAATTCAGCGTGAAGCGGATCCGGGCGGCATCCTTTTCGGGAGTGCGCCGACGCTGATCCTGCACCTTGATATCGACCGTGCCGATGCGCTGCGGCGGTGTGAACCGCTCGAGAATGGTCGTCTGGCCGGCAACCGTCTGTTCGATCCGCTCTGCGGTTTGTGCCAGGGCCGTGTCTGTTTTTGCCAGAAGGCAGCCCAGCGCCAGCAAACCACAGCCGAGAAATCCCCACCAGGAGGAAACCGGACGGGCGGGAGGCCCGTTTTTGCCGGGTAACTGCGCAGATCCGCCTGCCGCCTTCTCGTCGTGGGGCATTTCAGGGGAATTCTGGCGCGCTGTCGCGAACAAACCGGAATTCTCTGACAAGGCCGTTTGATGCATGGTTCCCCCAATACGGATCGTTGCATAAGGGACCCTGCTTTGCATTCAGCCTGATGACGGCGGCGAGGCGCACCGGTTTTGACGAGACCCTGTTTCGCCAACGCTTATCGGGCAGCCGTCTTGCGTTTGAAATCCCCTGTTCAGGGGGGAATGGGCTGGCCCAGCCACAGCGCCATCAGTGCGGCGCGACTGGAAACGCCATATTTTCGGTAGATCCGCTTGACGTGATCATGGACGGTATGGGGGCTCTGGCCATTGTGTTCGGCAATCTTGCGTTCTGAAAGCCCCTGCAGCAGGTCATGCAGCACCCTGCTTTCCATCGGCGTCAAGGGCTCGGAGGCAACCCCGATCCCCTCCGACAGCATCTGCAAGCGGTAAAACCAGCGGATACCGCGCAAGGCGTGCATCACGATCTGGCGATCACGCTCGCAAAACGATGGCTGCGAGAGCGAGCGGTGAAAGCCAATCTGGATTTCGGCGTCTGCATTGATGGGAATGCCCACCCAGATCGAGTCCAACCGATCCAGACCGCGATAAAAGGTCTTGTAGGAATAGCTTTCATACCACTCGGGCGTGGCAAGCTCATGCAGCATGAAGACCCGAAATTGTCCGGCAAGCTCTGCATTGCGGATCGTGGTGATGTCAGGTTCCCCCTTCTCCATCAGTGCAAATGCTTCCTGAATGGTTCTCGCAGTTTCCGCGTCGGGATAAAGCGCGGAAAGGCTGCGTGGGCGCCAGCCGAAAAGCGGATCGCGCTGCATGTTGTCGACCAGCCTGACGGCTCCGATCCAGTCAGCCTGCCGCGCATCGATCATGTCGCAAACGACAGAAAGCAGGCGTAGCCGCGCCTCCGGCATGCGCGACGCCTCGAAATCCGCCAACTCGTCCCAGAGCGTATAAATCCGTTCAATATCGATTGTTTCTTCCTGCATCAGATCATGTGACCGTGGAGCACGGTTGTTGCACCCTTTTTGTATGTCGGTAACACCTTGAAAATATTGGCGTGCCCGAAAGGTCTAGAAACCGCAACCGTAAGCTCATAAAGTCACGGCAAAATCAATATCATAAAGGAACAAAATAAAGTTTTTTATAAACGAAAACCAGCTGAAACATTAGGCTTTTCGTCGGCTCTGCAAGCCAAGTCACGCCACTTCATCTAGCGGTTCCCGTTTTTTGGATGGGCAATATTCGCTGGATACAGCAGCTTATTGGAACGCACGCGACGGGGCGGATTAAAGTTTAACCCGCCCCGCAGCCAATTCCGATTTAATGTATTCTAGAAGCTGTAACCCAAACCGACCTGCACGCGGTTTTGATGGGACTTCACGCTGAAACTGTTGTCGAAACCAAAGGGGTGATCGACCTTCGGGAAATGCGAGTATCGATATTCAACACGGCCGAACAAGTTCTTGGTAAACGCGTATTCAGCACCGGCACCGATGGTCCAGCCGTTGAATGCCTGGTCGTCTGTATCGATGCTTCCACCAGGCCCTGAAGCCTTCAAGCGAGCACCGACAACTTCCCAGCCGCCTGTCGCATAGATGAGTGCCTGATCAAAGGCATAGCCCGCGCGAGCGCGGATCGATCCACCCCACTGGAGATCAAGCTTGCCATTCATTGGCTGATAGGAGCCGTTCAAAAGAACGTCCAGATTCTGATCATCCGAGCCAAAATTATAATCGAGCTCACCTTCGACACCCAACACGAAATTATTTTCGAACTGGTAATTGTAACCGACAAAGCCGCCGATCAACCCATTGTTTGAATCAAGGCTCGACTGACGTATTCTGAATGTATTGGGTTCCGCTTCGGTCCACACCCAGCCGCCGACCCCACCGACATAAAACCCCTGCCAGTTGAAAGCGGTGGGCACATCCCTCATCGGAGGCACCTCTTGCTGTGGCGCAGGAGTCATCACGATATCGGCTGCATTGGCCGAGACGCCGCTCATCAAAGAAGCCAACGTAATCAAAGCTATTTTACGCATATCTGCCCCTCTCCAAAGAACGCGTCCAAACGCGTTGGGTAATTATCTTATTACGATCGCCTAAATTAGTTAAAACCGCATAAATGCGACAAATTTTAGTCGAATTATGGTCATAATGCATAAAGTGTAGATATGTTCCGTTATTAATAAATTTTATTTTATTCGCGATTTAGGATATTAATTACAGGATATATACTAAAACGTGCAGACCGATTTCCATAATTTGAAGGAATGGAATCCCCGGCAGAGCTTTATCTAGTTCATAAGGCGTCGACTGATGTGGAGCTCGGCATGGCTTTCATGCCAACGCTTCAAGCGCGATGGCATTCAACTTCATCAAATCCGCCCATGCTGCCTAAGCTGATGGCGTCCGGAATAAATTCTCTATTGCAAAAGCATATGCAGGAATGGCGCGCCCAGCACGTTCACAACGCCCACGAGGACCATCATCAGGCCGGCAACCGAGCTTTCTTCCTTGCCGATCTCCGTTGCCTTGGCCACGCCCGCGCCATGGGCCCCCATGCCGAACAGGGCGCCGCGCGCCAGCGCAGAACGCAGCGGCAGAACATGCAGCAGAACCTCGCCGATCAGCGCGCCGGCAACGCCGGTGATAACCACGAAGACGGCAGTGAGATCGGGAATGCCGCCGATATCTTCCGAGACGGTCATGGCGAAAGGCGTGCTGAACGAACGCGGCATAAGGCTCAACCGCAGGCTTTCGTTGAGACCCAACAGATCGGCCATACCCCAGGCCGAAAGCATGGCTGTGCCGCTGCCAGCCACCACACCGATCAAAAGCAGGGGCCAGTAGCGCCTGATCATATCTCTCTGTTCGAAGATCGGCAGCGCAAAGGCCACCGTTGCCGGACCAAGCATCATCACCAGCCAGTGGGTGGCATGAATATAGCCGGAATAGCTCTGACGCAGGATCAGGGCGACGACAATCAACAGCGCCGGCGTCAACACCAGTGGCGCCGTCAGCGGTGAGGCAAAACGGCGATTGAGTTTCTTGGAGACAATGTAAAAGGCAATGGTCAGCAACGACCAGAAAACCGTTGCCGTAAGCATTCCGAGGAAGGGCATCACTTGGTGTCCGAATTCAGCTTGGCCATCAACCGGAAACCGAGATCGACGGAAAGCGCGGTTGTGACCATCACACAGACAACGCCGGACAAAATGACCGCCATGATTTTCAGGCCATCAATGCCGAGAAATTCGGGATGATCCAGCACGGCCAGAACGGCAGGTACGAAGAAGAGCAGAAGTTCGGCAATGAACCAGCGGGCACCGCGCCGGATGCTGGCGGGCTGCACAGCGCCGGAAATCAAGGCCATGAGCAGGAACATCATGCCGACCACGCTGCCGGGGATGGGCAGGCCAAGTCCGCGCGAAATCATTTCACCGGCAATCCAGATGCAGAAAAGCGCAGCCATCTGAGCAACCAGGCTCTGGCGCAGTTTGCGCCGGAAAATCACGGACGTCTTATGAAACGACGCCGGGTTTGTTTGCGGCGCGGGGGTGAGCAATGCCATTACGCGGTCCTTTCACACACATGATATAGAACCCCGGCTGCCCGGTTAAAATTGAAGAGATGGCATGCACACTATGACGTCACAGCATAGCTCCCTGATTTTTATCAAGAAAACGGTTCCCTGCCCGGCACCGACTGCCGTCCTTATGAAGGAAGGTCATTAATTCTGCGGGCAGTTCTTCATCGATTCACGAATTTGTTATCGGTCCGCATGCAGTCGACAAGTTCGTCACAGGCGCGCGTGACGCCTGGAGTTCAGGGCCTGTCGGGCTTTCATGAATCCAGCACATGACCGACTTGTGAATCTGAAGCATTATTCTGAAAATCCCGGGAGCCATGTTCGGATCGCGGTTGGAATTCCAACCCTCAAGGTTGCGCCATCAGGCCGCCCCAGTGTTTACGAACAGGAGACGACCGGAAATGAAACGAACCCTACTCACACTTGCTGTCCTTCTCGCCGCCGCCCCGACGGCCTTCGCACAATCAATGGAAATCAGCCGCCACGCGGAGCGTGCCGGACAAATCGGCGATGCCGAAGTCTTTACCGGGACCTCCTATGTGGCGCCGGTTTTCCCGCCGGTAATGGGCGACGTCAATGCCGGTGAGGTTACCTTCCTTCCAGGCGCCCGCTCCGCATGGCACACACACCCGGCCGGCCAGATCCTGGTCGTGACCTCCGGCACCGGATGGGTCCAGGAACGCGGCCAGGAAAAGCAGATCATGAGCGCCGGCGACGTTGTCTGGTGCCCGCCGGATGTCGAGCACTGGCATGGCGCGACCGATACGACTTCGGTAACCCATTACGCCATTCAGAAAGCCGTCGATGGCTCGGCCGTTGACTGGGGCGCGCATGTTATCGATGAAGAATATGGCGGTTAAATCCGCCGTCCTGCTGCGCGGCCTTTTCAGGGCCGCGCTTCTCCCGCCAGCACCGTCGCTTCGAAGCCGGTGCTTGAGGACCGCGATTGCCCGTAAGGCAAGGAAAGCATGATTGAAGGTCTGGATCGCTACGGCTGATTTTCTGCGGCAGATAGGCCACAGCCCGAATTCGGTATCGGGTCGGAAACAAAGCTGATACCGTAATCCGGCGTGTCAGACCGTTCTGTCTTCCCGGGCCAGAGCAATCTCCGCCTTGTCGGCCGTCGGTTTCTCGCCTGGACGACAACACCAGCATCTGACAACACAAGAGCACAGGCATTTCGGCTCATTGGCCGCGGACTTTGACACAAGCGGCCCCTCGATGAATTCATTCCCAGACACTTCGACGCACCTTGGCGCAAAGATGCCGGGTTGACTCAAGGTCAGTTCAAAGCCACACCTTGGCTCATGAACAACACGCGTTTCCATCTCCGCTCTCAACGGGTTCGCCTCATCGTAGGCAAATAGCCCCCGGCCTGGTCGCGTCGCGCCCCGGTCGCGGGGCACAGGCATTTTGCCACCGGGCGCTCGAAACAGCGCCTGTCAAGCGACACAAATCCTTAAATAGCAGAGATAATGCCCGCGCTCGCGGCGTTCATTTTGCTGATGATCTCAGCAAGGAGATGGACTGTGCCTTCAAACCAAAAGAAACTGCGCAAACCTGCCATTGTTCTGACGAAAACCGACCACAAGCGCCTTCTGCTTCTTGCCGAACGCTTTGCCGATCAGAATGCAGAGATTGCCGATTTTCTTCTCAGCGAACTCGAACGCGCTCGTATCGTTGAAGACGAACGCATTGCTACTGATGTGGTGCGTATGGGCTCGTCTGTTCATTTCACGACCGATCTCGGCGAAGACCGACAGGTAACGCTGGTTTATCCCGGAAAGGCCGATATCGCTGAAGGCAAGATTTCCGTTCTGACGCCCATCGGCGCAGCGTTGATCGGTCTGAAAGCCGGGCATTCAATCGACTGGACGACGCGAGACGGCCGGGTCTGCCGCTTGACGGTGGAATCGGTCAACCAGCCGCAAGACCCGGCCGAGCTTTAGGCCCTGCCCTCTTTGAACACGCTATCCGGTTTGTTGCCCCTGAAGGGCAATGGGCTGTTCATCCGCCGTGAACGATCAGCCCGCAAAGCCTCAGTCCCCAGACGCTCCGTCGAGCGAGAACAGAAACACAATGTCTGCTAACCTCAACCTGGATCAGCCCCGCAGCCGGGCAGAATTTTCTCAAGGCCTGATATGGGTCGCGCTGAGCATGGCCGCTTTTATCGGGATGTCCGTCGGCTCCCGCGAACTCGCCACGTCATTATCCATCAGGCAGGTCCTGTTCTTCCGCGCACTCGTCGGCCTGGGCATCATTATCGTCCTGGCTAGACAATTCCTGCCCGAGATAAGGCAGGCAAAAATGGTCCGTCTGCACATTATCCGCAATATCGTCCACTTTACGGGGCAGTATTTCTGGACAATCGGCGTCGTTCTCCTGCCGCTGGCATCGGTTTTCGCACTGGAGTTCACGATGCCGATCTGGGTCGCTTTCTTCGCCTGGCTTTTCCTCAAGGAAAAGCTGACCCGTCCACGCATTCTGGCCACCCTTGGCGGGTTCCTCGGTGTATTGGTCATTGCACGCCCGGGCCTTGGAATGATTGATCCGGCGGCGAGCCTCGTCCTGCTGGCCGCTGCGTTTTACGCCCTGGCTCTGATCTGCGTGAAAGAGCTGACACGTGAGTGTTCGCCCGGCGTGATTGTTGTCTGGATGATCCTGATCCAGCTACCCTTGGGTTTTGTTTTCGCACTCACGGACTGGCAGCCGGTCAGTTGGACCGATGTGCCGTGGATGCTGGTCGCCGGCATTGGCGCGCTCAGTGCCCATTTCTGCCAGGCACAGGCCCTCAAAAGGCTCGAAGCATCGGTCGTCATACCCATCGATTTTCTGCGCGTGCCCCTGGCGGCCATTGTTGGTTACTACGCCTATGGCGAAGCCATCGACCTTTGGGTTTTCCTCGGCGGAGCAATAATCCTGCTTTCGAACTATCAGGCGGTTCTCAGGGAGCGCCGGAGATACACAGGCAAATAGGATTGGTGCATAGCCGTGCTATAAGGCGGTACCTGATTGCGGAAATTGTAAACCAGCCCGTAAACCGGCTACCATTTGTGCAGCGCAATAAACCTAACCACCTGCCAATGAAGCATAAGAGTGCACACCGAATCAATTTCCGGCATTTAAAGCAAAAATAACATATGATATCAATAACTTATAGAGAACCCATGAAGCCCCAAGCATAAGCATGCAGATATGAAGCATAAACGTGCACACCCTTGAAAAGCCCACCAGATCATCCGCATGAAAAAAGGCCCGCTATGGGCGGACCTTCTCGCATTCAATATTCGGAGACTGTCTGGGTCAGTCTTCCTCGTTGAGAATCTCCAGTAGTCTGTCCGGCTCAAAAAGCTCTTGATAGTCTGGAGCAGTAAACGGCGAAAAATCTCTGGGCGTCCCATGCATTTCAGCGAACGCGTCAATAAAGTGATCCAGTGAAATCTGGGCCTCACCAGCCCGTTTGCATCGGATGAAGGCAGCGATGATCAACTCGATAACGAGTCCCCAGCGATTTCCGCAAGCGTGGGAAAGACGTTGAAAGAAATCGGTGCTCGACAGAGGGGCGAAATCGATTTCGGCCTTCTTCGCGTATGCGTAGGCAAGTCCATTCAGCTCGTCGAGGTCAGCCTTGGGGTCAATTGGGCGAAAACGGACTGGCCGCAACAGATGTCTCAGTTGCCGGCGCTCTTCTGGCCCCACCAGTTCAACATGCTGAGACAGGGCGTCGACGCCGGACAGGATCAGGATCATTGGCCAGCGAGGTTCCTTCATCAGTGCCTTGAAGTTATCGAGCATGGTACGGTTCGTGGCACCGCCGGTATCGGTGAAAGCATGCTGTGCCTCGTCGTAATGAATGCCGATGACGCCGTTTCGTTCGGCCTGCTCGAGGACCATTTCCCAGATCTGAAAAGGGGATTTCGCCTTTCCGGAGGCAGGATAGTCAAGCGCTTCCAATGTCGAACTGCCCAGATCCTTCAACGAGTTCCGCGCCCACAGCCGGAGCTGGATAAACCGAGCCGGCCGACCGTCTGGCATCGGTGTGGCGCTGTCATTAAACGCCCTGATCAGGTGATCGATTTCATGCGACTTTCCCATTCGCGATTTTCCGGTAACGAGAAGACCCCGCGCTTCAAATGTTCTGCCGGTCATTGCTTTCGCATAATAGTCCTCAAGACAACTGTTGAATTGCGTCCGCAGCTCCTGCGCTCGTGGAAACGGATACCCTTTGTCGAAGCCCGGTTCTTCGAGCCCCTCAACACCATCGAAGTCACGCGCCGTTTCGAAGAGCACCTTCGAAAGCTGCGGGAGGCAAAGCTCTCGCCGGAAGAGCGGGAGAAGGAGGACTGGCAGAGAGCCGCTGATACAGTTACCCGTAAGGATCATGCGCGCATCAGGCGCCGGGTCGACCGACTTGAACAGAACCGCCACCGCGCTTCCGGATTTTCGCATCTCAAGGCCGATGATCGTCAGCAGATCGAGATGCTTTCAAGCGGTGTTGAATTGCGCCGCATCACTGTGTCCGGCCGTGACGGCATGACCATCGGCACCGTGCACGCGTTGCAGGGCGCTGAACGGCCCGTGGTGATCTTCTCGCCGGTTTACTCCAAGCACGCAGATGGCGGCTTCATCGACGCCTCGCCAAGCATGTTGAACGTGACCGTATCGCGCGCCAAGGACAGCTTCCTCGTCTTCGGCGACATGGATGTCCTCGCCACGGCCCGCAGCGGCTCCCCCCGTGCGTTGCTGTCCGAATTCCTGGCCACCAAGGGCAAGGCGTTGGATTTCGCCATGGAACCCCGTGAAGACCTGACACGGGGCGAGGCAAGAATCGAAATGCTTCAACAGGCGGCTGAGCACGACGCCTTCTTGCTGGATGCACTGAGAGGCGAAGGTCGTAGATACGTGATCGTCAGCCCCTGGGTCGTAGCCGGAACAATCGAGCGGACCGGCCTACTGGACGCTATGGCAACGGCACGCCAGCGTGGTGCCGAAATTGAAGTCTTTGCCGACCCATTGCTAAATACCGGCCCTGCAGCGGGCGGGCTCAGCCAGATAGAGGCTGTTAAGAGCAGGCTTTCAGAAATTGGCGTCGCGATGCACAGGGTCCCTAAACTGCACAGCAAGATCGTGACCGTCGACAAAGATCTTCTTTGCGCTGGATCGTTCAACTGGCTCAGCGCCGATCGCAATGGACAATACGCCCGGCACGAAACTTCTTTTGTCTACCGCGGCCCTCACCTCGAAGAGGAAATCAAGATCATCCGCGCCGGCCTTTTGCATAGGGCAGAGTAGAATTCGGCCCGCTACGGGCATTCGAACAACGTACGACGGACGGCTGCTTTGCAGATATAACAAAAATCCTGCGAAAGTCCGAGATGGAGCTCCATATCCGTCCTGTTTTGGTTCATCGCTTTCACGATACTGATCACTTACTTCGATCAGGCTTACGCGGGAGACTCTGCTCCCTATTGCTTTTGCCTGAAGCGGGATGGGACACTGCCTGTTGCACGGCGAAACATTGCAGCGAATGAGGCGGAACTGTCGTAGCCGAGGTCGAATGCAATGCGGGTCACCTGATCACCTGCGGACAGCCGCGAAATGGCAGCCAGCACACAGGCTCTGCTGCGCCATTCGACGAAGCTCAGGCCGGAGCCTGCACGAAATACCCGGGTGAAGTTACGCCTGCTCATATTCAGGGCGGCACACCAGTCGTCCAGTTTTGCGTGGACATTCGGCGCGGCGCTGAAAGCCAGGCAGTGGTTCCTCAACGGGCCGACGGGCGGCAATGGAAGCGTCAGCGGAACGACTGGCTGGCTTGCGATTTCCAGCAATACCAGTTCAGACATCAGTCTTCGCTTGCTCTCCTCAGTCCCGGTGGTATCCGCAAGCGCATCAAGCAGGGCCCTGAGAAGCGTCCCCACCTCAAGGACAACGCAATGTCGTGGCATCTGAGGCAATAGCGTCGGCTTGAGGTAAAGACTGCGCATATTCACTTCGCCAACCATCCTGACTTCGTGCGGTGTCTCAGCCGGGATCCAGAGTGCAGCATCGGGCGGCATCATCCACAGGCCAGACTGTGTGGTCACGATCGCGGTTCCGGTCAGTCCATAGAGGAGTTGCGAGCGTTCATGACGATGCTCTTCCAGATGGCTGCCATCGGCATATCGCCGTCCGAGGGCAATAATGTCCTCTGGTCCAGTAATGTCTTCGGTCATGGCTCACTCGCGATGTTTTTTGGCTCATCATAGATATCATTGCGGAACAGGCGCGGGCAAGAATGCTGGGAACCAACGGGAGTTTCCAATGTCCAGTCAAACCACGGTCTCCGCCCGGGGGCATGATGAAGGCCGGTTCCGGCTTTCCGGCATCGCCGCCTCTCACTTTCTGAACGATCTGATGCAGGCCTTGCTGATCGCAAGCTATCCGCTATTGCGCACGGAGCTTTCCCTCGACTTTCTGCAGATCGGCATGCTCAGCCTGACTTATCAGGTCACGGCTTCGGTGCTGCAACCGACCGTCGGCGCACTGACGGATCGTCGTGCGCAGCGATGGAGCCTGGCTTTCGGTATGGCGCTGAGCGGCGTTGGCATCCTCATGCTCGGGTTGGCCGGGAGTTACGCGCATCTCCTGATTTCCAGCCTGTTTCTCGGCCTCGGGTCTGCGGTTTTTCATCCCGAAGCGGCGCGCCTGGCCCGCAAATGGGCACGCGAAAAAGTTGGCTGGGGCCAATCACTGTTCCAGCTCGGTGGCAGTCTCGGCACCATGGCGGGACCATTGCTGACAGCGGCGATCGTACTACCCTATGGTCAGGGCTCGATCACATGGTTCCTGCTCGTTGCCTTGATCGGCGTATTTCTGACTGTGCGGATCACTGCAGCGGAGCCGGATCAGATAACTCATGCAGCGACGCGACCGTCCGGCGACCCGGTTGGTCGGCAAACATCACCCGCTGCGCGACCGGCAGGCCAACTCACGCTCCTGTTTGTTCTCGTCTGCGCGAAATACATCTATATCGCCTGCTTTAGTAGCTTCCTGGTTTTCTATCTGGAGGCGACACTCGGCTTTCCCGCTTCGAAAGGGCTTATCGTCCTTTTTGGCTTTCATGCGGCGGTTGCGGGGGGAGGCCTTATAGGTGGCGCCTTCAGCGATCGGCTCGGTACGGCGCGCGTCATAGCCTTTTCGTTTTGGGGGGCAGCGCCCTTCGCACTGGCTTTTCCCTATTTGGGGCAGGTCGGGGCGATAGCGGCGGCAATCACGGCGGCTGCGGTCATTGCCTCGGCCTTTCCCGCGATCATTGTTCACGCCCAAAGTCTGGTGCCGGCACGTATAGGCATGATCTCCGGCCTGTTCTACGGCACGGCTTTCGGCATCGGCGGCCTCGCCTCTGCCGTATTCGGCTGGCTGGCAGACGCCACCAGCGTCCACACCATCTTCGTCTGGTCTGCCTGGCTGCCGCTGGCCGGTGTCCTGACAGTTCTACTCCGCAATTCCAAACCGGAAGCGAGGTAACGTCAGTAGTTTTCCTGGCCGTAGGAACAAGCGTGCTCCAATTAATATCGGCTTTTCCGCGTTCGCCAATCCGGATCAACGGCCTCGAAACCAGCGTACCGATCTTGATCTTGACGAGATCACAGCCTCGAAGCTTGCTGTCTATGGCGAGATCAAACAGGGCGCGATCACGCATTCACCCTTCGCGATCGAGAAAGAAGCGGATCGCCCAGATCTGGCGCTGCTTCAGGGGTTTCTTTACACCGGCCATTCGTCCGGCGTTCCATGCAGGCCTGCCGCAAGCGGCAGGATCATACTGTGCTATTCCCATGTTTATACTCCTTTGGCCACCATTGGCCGCCAGGAGGATAGGCGAACATGATAAACCCAACGGGGCCGGGAGCGGTCGGTCCGCTTGCTTCTGATTGTACGACGAAAAGGGCCTCCTCAGTCTGCCAGGTGAGTGAGATATCGCTAGTCCATGGCGATTCCGGGAAGCCAAAGGGTTAACGGTGGCCAGTAGGCGATCAGAGCGAGAAGAAACAGAAGCGGCAGCATCAAGGGCAGAATGGCCCGGGCGATGTTCTCTATCGGACGATCTGCGATTTTCGATGCAATGAACAGTCCGACGCCCATGGGCGGAGTGGCAATGCCGATTGAAAGCGCGAGTGTCAGGAGCACGCCAAACTGGATCCGGTCGACGCCGAACTGGTCGAGCACCGGAAGCAGCATCGGCACCAGAATGATCTTGGCAGGCACGCTCTCGATGAAGCAGCCGATCACCAGCAAGGACAGCGCGAGGATGGCGATGAACACAGGCTTGCTGTCGGTGTTGGCGATGGTGAAGTCTGCAAGTGCTTGCGGAAGCGCCTGAATTGCGACCAGCCATCCGACCAGAGCGGAAAAGCCGACAATGATCATGATGAAGGTCGTCGTCGTTACGGTTGATCGGGCCGCTTTCCAGATGTCATGCCAGCTCAGGCTACGATAGAAAAAGCCGAGCAACAGCGTCCACAGACATGCCAGAACGCCGGCTTCGGTCGCAGTCGTTACGCCTGTGAAGATGGCACCGAGAATGATGGCGGGCGAAACCAGTGCCCCGATGCCATGGATGGCGGTCTTTCCAATTTCCGGCAGCGACGTGGGCTCTTCGCGAGGCATTTCCTGGCGCTTCGCAAGCCATGCAACGTTTGCCATCATCAGTGCCGCAAGCAGCAGGCCGGGAAGCAGCGTCGCCAGAAACAGGCGTGCTACGGATGTTTCTGAAAGGTAGGCGTAGACGATCAGTCCGATCGACGGTGGGATCAGCGGGCCAAGCATCGAGCTGGCGATGGTAAGCGCGGCGGCAAAGTCGGCGTTATATCCGCGCTGCCGCATGGCCTTGATTTCGATCGTGCCGAGGCCGGCAATATCGGCAAGCGCGGAGCCGGAAGCGCCCGAAAAGATCAGTGAAGCCAGGACATTGACATGCGCCAGACCGCCTCGGAAACGACCGACCAAAGCTGATGCGAAGGCAAATATCCGGTCCGAAACACCGGCCGCATTCATCAGATTACCGGCCATGATGAAGAACGGGATTGCCAGAAGCGTGGACGCGTCAACGCCTTCCAGTATCTGCTGCGGTACGAGAAAGGATGTGCTGGCGAAACCGGCATAGAGAAATGCGGCGATCGCCGAACAGGCGAGTGCCCTGATAACCGGTATCCCAAGGACCATGAGCGCGATGAAGCCGCCGAAGAGAATAACGCCGGTCATGCCTGCTGCTCCGCTTCCTGACCGGCAAGCCGTGTCGCTAACTGGATGATCGAATCGAGCATCAGCGCAGCGCAGGAGATGAACAAAGGCACGGACAACCAGTAACGCTCCAGACCGACCATCGGCAGTGCGCCGACCTGCGAGGCGATGACCCGTGGTGCCTGAAACAGCAGGAAGCCCGTCAGGAGAAAGGTCAGAAGGTCGGTCGAAAGGGCGATGACCTTCTGACCGGCAGGTCCCATGCGGTTGGTCAGGAACTCGACGGCTACGTCGCTGCCCATGTGGCAAAGAGGGAAGAAACCGACAAACACCATCCAGACGAACAACAGCATCGTCCACGGCAGAACCGGGCCGATATCAGTTCCCATCGTGAGCCTGTAGAGGATGTTGGCGGCATTCAGCGCCAAGATCACGATGAGGATGACTGTCGCGGCCTGCTGAAAACGTTCAGCAAGAACGTCGAACAGATGTCCGAGGCGCTTCAACATTGTCGGTCCCTTCCCGCATGTCGCTTTCTTTACTGAGCGGACCTGCTTGCTTCAACGGCCGCGAGGAAGCCTTCCGGCAACGCGCCGGCCTGATCCTTCTCGTCGTAGAATTGCTGCATCTTTTCGACAAGCGGGCCTGTTTCCATCTTGCTGAAGGTCACGCCTTCGCCCTGCATGCGTTCGATGGAGGCATCGACGGAATTCTCAACGAGTTCCGTGCCGTAGGCCGAGGCTTCGACATAGGCCTTCTGCAGCGCTTCCTGATCCTTTTCGCTGAGCGCGTCATAGGCGTCCGTATTCATCATGAAGCCGACGCTTTGCCAGTATTCGTCGTGCTCGGCAACATTCTTGGCGACTTCCTGGAAACGCGTGCTCTCAACCAGCGAAATCGGGCTGTTGACGGCATCGATCATCGAGCGCGACAAGCCCTGATAGACCTCGCTCCAGGCCATGATACGGACATCGGCACCGAGATATTGCCAGGCTTCGACAGCCAGCTCGTCAGGGTGCATGCGAAGACGGAGGCCGGCAAGATCATCGATCGTATGCACCGGCTTGGTGGAGACGATCACCCGGTACGGACCGCGCAGGAAGATCGTGGGATCGCCAAGGACGGCGACATTGGCATCTTCGGCAATACCATCGAACCAGCCATTGACGAGATCGGAATGCATGAAGCGCACCCAATGATCACGATCCTCGAACAGGAACGGTGCGTTCATATAGGCAATATCGGGGTTCCACTTGATCAGCCGCACGAGGCCGGCCGACTGGATCTGGATGACGTTGCTGGAAAGCTGTTCCATCACGGCATCAGTCTTGCCGAGCTGTTCAAACGGAAAGAGCTGGATGGTCAGGTCGCCGTCGGAATATTCTTCCACGAGCTCGGCGAACCGCTGGATACCCTGGCCTTCCGGGCTCTCCAGACTCTGGTCGACGGCCATGCGCCAGGTCTCCGCGAGTGCTGCGGATGAAGCCAGGGCAAGCCCGAGCGTGAGGCCAGCGGCCATGAGGCCGCGCGTCATCTTGTTGGTCTTCATGATATTCCCCTTTTCGCTTTGTGTTGGGTCTTTTCACTATCGGATTTGGTTCGATGCCTGGTCTTGGGGGCGCTCGCCTCTGATCCGCCGCAGATGGCGTTCCACAAGGTCATCGGCGGCATCGACATCGAGTGGTTCTGTCCGCGCGGACAGTTCGGGCTGGATCGCCCGCACGAGCTGGTTTCGGGTCGCGGTCGTTTCCTGCAGCAGCCGGTTGGCCAGATGAATGCGTACCGGTTCGGGTCGAAGACGATCGAACGCCAGGCGTTCCGGCCCGAAAACGATGTCCGTGACGTCGCCGTTTGCGGACTGGCGTCCCTTGCGCTCCCGTCCGGTCGCATCTGTATTTATCGTGCCATCGGCAATCACCACGCCATAAGCCTCTTTCGCCATTTCATGGCTCACCAGTCCCTGCTCGACATCGGCGAGCACCAGTTCCGGATCGCGGTCGAAAGCCGGTCCGTAACTGCCGCCGGCAGGTGTTTCAACGGTCAGGATATCGCCCTCCTGCAGCGGCAGGACGGTGATCCGGTCTATCATCTCAGAGGTGCCGTCTTTATGGGCCAGCGAGATTTTGGCAAGCCTTCCGGGCTCACCGCCCTTCACACCCCAGGGACGGAAGTGAAAGCGGTTCATGCCGCGCGCGGTAATCTCAGCACTGATGCCTGTACTTTCGAGCTCCAGCACGACCGCCGCTCCGCTGCGGTATTTCCCGGGAGCCTGGCTGTCTGGAAGCAGTTCAAAGCGACGCACGCGCAGCACCGTCTCGGCCTCCACGATTTCTGCAGGAACCGATTTGAGGCCACCAACGCGGCCATCAATGCCGTCAATGCCATCACGGACCTGGCGTCCACCGCCACCGCCACAGATCGGATTGACCACGGTGACGCGTTCCTTGCCGGTCACGGGATCGATGGCGTTGACCACGACGATGCCCGCCATGCCGGCGCCAGCCGCCATCAGGCCGTTCGGCAGTGCCTTGTTGAGACAGCCGATGACTGCATCATAGACGCGCAGGCCCGAGGCCACGCGCGAGCCCATTGCCGCCGGCGGTTCCGCATTGATCAGGCTGCCGCGCGGGGCGTTCATGGTCATCGGGCGCAGCAGGCCGGCATTCTTCGGGGCGTCCGGCGCGCGCGTCAGGATGAGGTTCATCAGGCCCTGAACGATATAGGGATGAGGCCGCTCGCCACAGATGAAATTATAGGCCGAGGGCATCTGCGGATCGGTGCCGGTAAAATCGAAATCCACGGCATCGCCATCAACAGTCATGTTGACGCGAACCTGGAAAAACTCGCCCTGTCCCAGACCTTCGACAAAATCGGAAAAGTCATAGCTGCCGTCGGGTATGTCGCGGATGACGTTGCGGGCCTTGCGCTCGGCAAGCGCCATGACATCCTGCATGCCGGCCTCGACATCAGCGGTTCCGAAGCGGTCACAGAGACCGTTCAGCCGCTCGTCCATGCTCGCCATAGCGGCCAGCATGGCCTTCATATCGCCCCAGACGTCTTCCGCAGCGCGTGAATTGTCGAACAGGATGTTCTTGATGGTTTCGTTGACCTTGCCGGCCTTGACCAGATGGACCGGTCGCAGCCGGATACCTTCCTGGTAGGATTCGGTGAAGGACGGTGAAATACTGCCGGCAACCGCACCGCCGATATCGGAGGCATGGACGAACGACCAGGCAAAGGCGATCAGCCGGCCTTCCCGAAAGATCGGACGCAGCATGGTAACGTCCATCTGGTGGGTCACCACGCCATCAGAGGCGAAGGGATCATTGGTGAGGATCACGTCCCCGGGCTCAAGGCTATCGAAATCGAGCCAGCGCAGCACACCATGAAGCGGGAGACCGATAAAGGTGGTCACGCCCGAACCCGAGGGGTAGGCGAAGATGTCCCCTTCAGGCGTTGCAAGCGCACACTGATAGTCCTGCACCAGTTTCACGAAGGTCGTATGGGCCGTGCGATGCAGCGTGGACGAGGCTTCCTCGACGACCGCCGAAAAGCGGCTGTACATAATCGCGGTGCGGATCGGATCCATGGTCAGTCCTGCCTTTCGATGATCAATTCGCGCTGCGCGCCGAGGCGGGCGACAAATCCTGGTGGCACCAGCGTCGTTGCATCGTCCTGCTCGATGATGGCCGGACCGGGGATCGCATCATCTGCGTCCATGCCATCACGATGGAATGCAGAGGCATTGGCATGGAATTCGCCGCCAATGCGCAGATCGCGCGCGGCAAGCTGACGTGTACTGCCGGACGACATACGCTTGCGCCCCGTTCCCTTCGGTCCGGCAAGGCTGCCGCGAATGCGGGCACGAAGCGTCATGAATTCGACCGCAGCGTCAGGATCGGAATGGGAATAGAGCCGCTTGTGCTCGGCGTGGAAAAGCGCAAATGCAGCCTCAACATTGCCGGCGCGCGCGGAAGCGTCGAGCACGACATCGATGTCGAAGGATTGGCCCGCATAGCGCATGGCCGCGACATATTCGATATCGGTATCGAGGATCATCCGGGCATCGATCTGTTCGGCAAGCCAGGCGCGTGCCTCGCTTTCCAGACGGTCAAGCGCCGTGGCCAGCGCCCCGCCTGCCAGCGAGCGACGGTGGACATTTTCCACCACATCATGCGTGAGCGCGCTGATGAGCCCGCCAAAGGCGCAGAAGACGGACGAAGTCTGCGGCACAACGATACGCGGAACGCCGATTTCGGCGGCGAGGAGTGGCCCGTGAACACCGCCGGCACCGCCGAAAAGCACCATGCTCAGCACTTCGGGGTTCATGCCAAGCCTTGCGAGATAAGGCATGACGGCGGCGACCATATTGGCTGTCGCGACCCGGATCGCTGCTTCGGCCGCCGCCTCTATGCTGATGTCGAGTGCGTCGGCCACCGGCTGCATCGCCCTTACAGCTGCGTCCCGGTCAAGGGGCATCTGGCCGCCGAGGAAATGCTTCTCATCGATATAATTGCAGAGCAGATAGGCATCCGTCAGCGCCGGCCGCGTGCCGCCACGGCCGTAGCAGGCGGGACCAGGATAAGACTGGGTGCTTTGCGGACCAACGGAAAGAACGCCATCGCGCACTGCAATCACCGAGCCGCCGCCCGCGCCGATTGCCTCGATCCCGGTCACCGGCATGGAAAGCGGGAAATCACCGACCTCCGCATCGCGTGAGACTGTCGGCTGGCCATAGCGGATCAACGACATGTCCGTGCTGGTGCCGCCCATATCAAATGTCAGCAGGTCATCAATCTTTGCCAGACGACCGAGGAAACTGGCGGCAGCGACACCGGAGGCCGGGCCGGACAACAGCGTGTGAACCGGCTCGCGCTTGGCCTCGGCCGTCGACATGGCGCCACCGTTCGACTGTGTCACGAACAGATGCGCCCGGCCATGGCGCGAGGCCATGTGGTCTTCGATCGCGGTCAGATAGTCGCTCATCCGCTTCTTGACGAAGCTGTTGAGCAGCGCGATCAGCGCCCTCTCATATTCGCCGATCTGCGGCCAGATATCGGATGACAGGCTGACATCCATGCCGGGAACCGTCTTTTGAACGATTTCGCGGGCGCGGCGCTCATGACCGGCATTTCTGAAGCTGTTGATGAAGGCGATCGCGATGCTTTCGATGCCGGCCTTTTCGGCCTGCCGCGCGGCCTCCGCAATGGCGACCTCGTCAAGTTCCTCAATCTCGCGGCCATGCGCATCGATACGGCCTGCGACGGGAAAGACAAACTGGCGTGGCACCAGAGGCGTCGGCCGGTCATTGAAGAGGCCCGTTGGGTCCTTCAGTCTGAGGCGCTGCAGCCCCATAATGTCATGAAAGCCTTCCGTCGTCAGAAGGCCCAGACGCGAACCGGCGCGTTCGATCACCATGTTGGTGCTGACGGTCGTGCCGTGCATCAGCATGACCGCTTCATCGGCGCCGGGCTTCATCGCGTCAATGATCCGGTCGAAGCCTTCACAAACGGTACGATCGAAATTGGGAGGGCTCGAAGGCAGCTTGAACGACAGGACGACTTCGTCTTCACCTTCGCGCCAGGCAACGAAATCAGTGAAGGTGCCGCCAATGTCGATGCCGATACGGATCATGAATTATTCTCTCTGCGTCACATCAAAAAGCCCAGACACGGGGAATGTGCCGGTCAGGCGGGTGCATTCGTCGTGTCTGTTGAGATCGATGTTACGGAGCGGTTCTGTGCTTCACAATCACAGGAGAACCGATAGCAGATATAAGAAATTCTTATATCTTCACCTGGACTTCAGTTCTTTCTGCTAGCCGACAGACGCCGGCAGACCGGCGTAACCGAGATCGCCCATGCCGGGTCCTTCTCCAGCTCGCAGACAGCCGCAGCCAGCATGGATGTGGCCGCTTCGACAGCGCGCCCCGGCGCCCGATCGGAGGGTTCCGCCAGGATGACCTCACGCTCGAGGACGGGATTGGTGAACGGTGCCCAACTGAGCTGCATTTGTTCGGCGTTGGCGATTGTGACCGATTGCGGCTGGATCGCGTATCCGAGACCTTCAGAGGCAATGGAGCGCATTGAACTCCCGGAATCGGATTCCAGGAAAAGCGCGATGCGGATTCCTGATTGTTCTGCCGCAAGATCGACAACCGTGCGGATCCCATAAGGCCGGCTTGGCAGGATGAGAGGCAGACGGCTGAGTTCCCTGAATTCGATCGGTTTTGCCGGATCAAGTCCAGCGGACCGCTTGGCGATCAAAACGAGGGGTTCGCTGAACAGGGGCGTAAGCTTGAAATGAAGCTTCTGCACTGGCCCATAGAGAAGCGCGAGATCGACTTCGCCCTTCTGGAGCCATTCGATCATGTGCAGCGGGTGCCCCTCGATGATCCGGATCAGAAGGGCGGAATGTTGCCTGGCTGTCGTCGCACTCAACGTCTTGGTCGCCCATGGGCCGAGTGACGGCGGCACTGCGATGGTAACACGGCCGCTCACTTCGGTGTTGTTGCTGGCGCGGTAGATCGCACGGTCAAGCGCCGACAGCGGCTCAGCAATCGCCCTGGCAAATGCCTCGCCTTCTGCGGTCAACTCCATTCCGCGCCCGGTCCTGTGAAACAGCGTCGTCTGCAGGCTGGCTTCGATCTCGCGCACCGCCTGGCTGAGCGAAGGCTGCGAACGCCGCATGAGATCCGCCGCCCGGCTAAGAGATTTGACTTCAGCAACGCATAAAAAAATCCGCAAATGCTTGATATCAATCATCTTCGATTGCGATCCCTCGTCAGCCGTCATGGGGCGGTTATTCCAAGGTAGAGGCGTATCAAAGTTTAGGATAGCTGCAAAACAGTCTTCCATTGCTGACGAGGAAAAGAAGCCGGCTCAATCGAGTGACTTGGCCCAAGCAAAGAAAAGTGGGCTTTTCTCTGCTTCCCGAAAGTCGGATTGTTCCTGATCATAGGTCTCCACGACTGGGTTGCGGCCAGACAAGCGAAGGCACGTCCGTATTTGGGAGCCAATTTCGTGTCTCCAACGACCAACATGGGCGCGGTCGGCGGATCGGTCTAAACGGCAACAGGAGGGGCTGCGGGTTTCCGAGCATCAGCCCTGCGTGTCAAGGGTCGCAGAACCCGGCAAACTATTGCTATCCAGAACGCACACATGATGTTATTCGGCGGCTGACAAAGGTGGTGACCATGACGCCGAATGCCGATTCCAGTAATACATCCCCGATCGCCGCCATACATTCGGCCCTTGCCTCCGCCCTCGCGGCCAAAGGCTATAGCGCGCTGACACCGGTTCAAACGGCGATGACGAATAAAGAGCACGGTGACGCCGATCTCTTGGTCTCGGCGCAGACTGGCTCGGGGAAGACGGTCGCCTTCGGCATCGCAATCGCGCCGACGCTGCTCGGGTTTGATGCGCAATTCGACGCCGCTGCCGCGCCGCTCGGTCTGGTCATCGCGCCGACACGCGAACTGGCCATTCAGGTCCAAAGGGAGCTCGATTGGCTTTATGCGGCCGCGAAGGTCAGGATCGCAACCTGCGTGGGCGGCATGGACATGCGCAGCGAACGCCGTGCGCTCGAGCGCGGCGCCCATATCGTCGTCGGCACACCCGGCCGCCTGCGCGATCACATCATGCGGGGCGCGCTGGACCTCGGCGCCATTCGCGCGGTTGTGCTGGACGAAGCTGACGAGATGCTGGATCTCGGGTTTCGCGACGACCTGGAATTCATTCTCGGCGCCGCGCCTGAGGAGCGTCGCACATTGCTGTTTTCGGCGACCGTGCGGCGCGGTATCGCCGAACTGGCGAGGACCGTGCAGAAGAACGCGGTGCGCATCGAGACGACCGCATCCACCGAGCAACATGCCGACATCGAATATCAGTTGATGGTGGTGCGTCGCGACGAGCGCGAACATGCCATCATCAATACGCTGCTCGATACCGATAGCTCAAGCGCGCTGGTGTTCTGCCACACGCGTGAAGCGGTTCGTCATCTCACGGCGCGGCTGGCAAATCGTGGTTTCGCGGTGGTTTCGCTTTCGGGTGAAATGGCGCAGTCGGAGCGGTCGAATGCGCTGCAATCGATGCGTGACGGGCGCGCGCAAGTCTGCGTGGCGACCGATGTCGCGGCACGCGGCATCGACCTTCCGAACCTTGACCTCGTCGTCCACGCTGATCTGCCGAGCACCCCGGAGACGCTGCTGCATCGCTCCGGCCGAACCGGCCGCGCAGGTCGAAAGGGCGTATGCGTGCTCATTGTTCCGGAAAACAGGCGTGGCGCGGTTCGGCGCGTGCTCGCATTGGCCAAGCTGACGGCGACCGTTCGTGCAGCACCCGGCATTGCCGAAATCGAGGCGCGCTACCGCCGGCGGATCATGGATGCCGCAGCCTCTTCTACGCCGCCCGAAGGACCGGAGGCAGAATTCGTGGCCGAATTGCTGAACCGGGTGGGGCCTGAGCGGATCGCAGCGGCTTTCCTTCGTCAGCAATTGGCCGCCCGCCCTGTTCCCGAAGACCTCTTGCCGTTGCCCGCCGAAGCGCTTGAGAACAAGACCTCCGCTCTCGCCCGCCGGTCTGCAGACAAGCAAGGGACGGTTCGCGAGCCGCGCGGTGCGGACATGCAGGACGGCGTATGGTTTACCATCTCGCTCGGGCGCAGGCAGCGCGCCGATCCTAAATTCCTGCTGCCGATGATATGCAACGCTGGCGGCGTGACCAAGCGCGATGTCGGCAAGATCAAGATCGATGAGACTGAAACCCGTTTCGAAATTTCGGCCAACAAGGCCGCCGGTTACGCGAAACAGATCAAGCAACCCGGCAGTCTCGAGAAAGGCATCAAGATCGCGCCTGCCGGTGAGACACGCGAAAAATCGAGACAAGCGAAACCGAAATTCAAGCAGGACAGCAAGCCGGCCCGCAAACACCATGTTCCGCCGGCCGATCGCCGCAAGACGTCGAAAAACAAGAGCAGCAAACCGAAGCGCCCCGCCTGATCGGGCACTTTTGCCCTGCGCCGCCCAGATGGCTGCTTTCGGAAACCGCGCACCACCAATCCAACGACCGAACTGAAGACATGAAGTCATGTCCGCTTTTTGACGTACGCGGACTAGCTCTCGACGGCTGAATTGGGGGCGCGAAGCGGTCATGGAGGCCGACCGTGGTCTATGGCAGCTGTTTCTTCACCCACTGCCAAGTCCGGACAGTCCGTTCACGGTCCCCTTTCTGACGGTCCGGAAGGCGCCCCCGATAGGGTCGTAAGGATCGCCATCGATCTTATCCGAGAGCGGACATATGCGGGTCATGGTTACTCAAAATGACGGTGCTAAGCGGGACGAATATTGCGGAGCAGTGATGTGGAGGGCGGATATTCGGGGCCAGGGTGTGGCCGCCTTCAAACAGGAGGCGGAGATAGCACCAATATCGATCGCTTTGAAAGTCCTGATTTTTCCACATAAATAATTGAATAAATTGAATTAATGTGAAAAAGGAAACGTCGTTTTGGCGACGGCAAGAGACCCGAACGGTGTGCATGTGAAACAGCCCTGCGAATATCCGAAACGGGTTCGAAATTTCTCATCGCATGGTCAGGCGTAAGCCCTGAAAGAGCGGCCATCTGAGGTTTTCGCATTTCGTCTGGTTGGCCGACCGACCTGGCGATAACGTCGCTGCAATACTGAGAAGCAATGCGAAACTCAGAATGCCATTCGCATCGTTAGCAGTCGTTTGAGGCCCGCAGCAGAGGGAGCTTAAGCCAAGTTTCGTGAACCGTGGTTAACGGCACGTTGACCGCCATTGGTTTCGGTGTGACATGCAGTTGAAATAATCTGCCTGCCTATCCGCTCCATCTCGCTTCTCGCCCTGCAAATGTGAACATCATGCCCGTTCTGATCACCGCCGACCTGCATCTCGATCAATGGCTTGGAGAAGGGCGCGTTCCTTTCGCCGCGCTGTCCCCTGAAATCCTCGGCTCATTGGATGCACTGATCATCGCAGGAGATCTGGCGGACAAACCGAAGGTGCGATGGGCGCAATTGCTCCGGTATCTTGGACGCCATGTCGACCCGGCACGCATTTACGTGTTCCCCGGAAACCACGACTATTATCACCACGTCATTGATGGCGATGATCGTCTTGCCGAATTGACGGTTCAGGCGGGAGCCCACTTTGTTCAGAAGGCCGCAGTCACGGTGGGCAATACAAGGTTTCTGTGTTGCACGCTCTGGACCGACTTCGCGCTTCATGGCGCGCCTGCTGCGGCCATGGCGTTCGCCAGAACACGGATGAATGATTACCGCTATATCCGTAAAACACCTCGGTACGGCAAGATCCAGCCATCAGACACGGTGCTCATTCACGGTGATCATCGGCGCTGGCTGGAGGACCAGCTGACAAAGCCGTTTGCGGGCAAGACGGTGGTGGTCACGCACCACTGTCCGCATCCGGAGCTGCTGTCAGATACGCCAAGCGAATTTGATCCGATCTACGGCTCGGATCTTCGGGCGGTGATCACGAAGCACAATCCTGATGCCTGGTTGTTCGGGCATACGCATCGACAGCGTGAAGCCGTCGAAGGCGACACGATTGTTCGCAATGTTTCGCTTGGTTACCCGTCGGAGGTGGAGGCCGGGCAGGAAGCTGAACTCTTGATGCGAGGCATGATTGAAGCCTGAACATACCGGCAGCCGAATTCTTTCAAGCTCAGTGAAGTCGCGAGCACGGTCCTTGTGTGAGATATCTTCGTCTATCCTGACGCAGCCTTTATCTACGGCGTTATAAGCCTTTTGCGTAAAACTTATAACGCAATCGTACTCTCACGACGGACCACCGGGCATGTTGTTTATCAACGGCTGAAAGGGGGCCGACTGCTGACTGGCGGGTTTCCGGATAGTCAGACGGCAAAGCGGACATGGTCCTACGTTGCGCGCTGCTGCGCTTTCGGCCGTAGCCGCCATCCGTTGGATGGTTATCGTTGCAGGTCACACCCAATACTGCCCTTTGCGGCGCCTGCGCGCGCTACATCATGTCATTTGGCATGGTAAATCGAATGTGTATGGAATATTTGTGATGGAGGCATACACTTTCGGACGTTTCAATGACAGAAAATGCTTTGGTTACAACGAACCGCAAGCCGGTAGGTTGGTATGAAGAGACAATACCTATCCGCGGTTGTAGGTTGTCGTTGGAGAATATTAAGGACGTTTATCGCGACCTCGACGCCATCAACAGGAAATTTGGCGAACAGGTAATTTCGACATTGCAGCGTGAGGCGGACTTGACTGATGAAGAGTGGGAGGAACGTAAGTCCTTTCTGCTTGATGACGCGTTTTGCCTTACCATCACTGTAAACGGTTTGCGGGACCAGCAACTTTACGGAGAAACCGATAGTGTTTTTGACGACCCGAACCTTCCGAAACCCATTAAATCCATTTTCTTTACTAATGTGAACTCGTTTAAGAGAAATGCCAACGGCAACGAACCAAGGAACCGCATTTCGGTCTTCTTGGACTTTGGTAAGCCGGAGGTATTTGACCCGCACCCATTGGTATCGGAAGCCACCCCAAACGAAGGCAATGTAATGGTCCGTGCGGAGGACATTACATTCTTCAACGCTGTTCAGAAGGCTATTGAGAAGAAGGTCACCGCGCACAAAACTTGGTATGGCGCGATTCACCGAAACTTCGCCTATGATATTGGCCTATGGTTTATCGCGTTGCCGGTGTCGCTTTACTTCTCTGCCTTTTACATGGATCAGTTAATACCGGCCGGTGCGAATTTCGAATTGTTTCGCTGGCCTCTGTTCATCTACTTTGTTGGCCTTTGTATAATCCTTTACCGGGCATTGACCGCATACGCTAAGTGGGCTTTTCCCGTTAACGTTCTCGTCGAGAATAAGGACCGCGCACTGACACACCGCCTTGCGCTGGGTGGATTTGCGTCTTGGCTATTCTACAAGATCGCCAGCACGGCATACGGCATCATTTTGGGGTAGATTCTGCACGCCGTCAGCACGCTGACGCATTCGGTGCGGGATGCCATGCGCCAGATGCTATAACCGCTGCGCGACCGGGCACCGTAACAGGTGCTCATAGAGACTTTGCGAACTCCTGTATCTTGCGCAGTACTGCCGTTGGATCTGACCGCAGCGAATGGCTGCTTACGGGAACTGAGGCCACAACCGCAAACGTCCGACTTGGGGGCGCTAAGCTGTCGTTCCCAGATGCCGCGCCAGGAAAATTCCGGGCGCATATATGCGGTTGGGTGGCGTTCAGGATGCTTCACCCCGCTCGCTTTGGGCTCCCGCCTCTTCACGAATGCCGGGGTAAGAGCAGAACTTTGATTCAAATTCCAACATGACAGAATCTCGATCTTCATCGTGATCTGATCCGATACAGCCACAAGCAACTGATTTAATTTGATTTTCAGAGAAAACTTACATTTTCCGAGAAATCACTTGACTCGGGGGGTGCACGAGAAATGGCGATTTCGTGCATTCTTATGCTTCATTGGCACCACCTGAAAAGATTGGCGACCCCTGCAGGATTCGAACCTGCGACCGTCGGCTTAGAAGGCCGGTGCTCTATCCAGCTGAGCTAAGGGGCCGTTTTCGCGCTTGGGTCAGCGCGGGGCATGAATGCCTCATTCGCTGGAAAAACACAACCGGCCCGCTGCGGTGTTGAGGCAAGGAACGGAAGCGGCTTCAAAAATTTCGAGCGAGCGGATCGGCAGTCCGCGGTCCGGAAGCAGACCTTCAGTGCGTCCAGGGCTGAACCCGGCCAGGCTTGAAATTGTCGGAATAGGAAACGACCTTTTCCTTGGTTTCCTTCGGCATGATCACCCGATAGGCGATGCCGTGGCGACGGGCATAGTCTTCGGCTTCCTGCTGGCTCTCAAAGCGCAGCTTGACCTGCTGCAGCATGTCGGAAGACGAGGTGTAACCGAAAACGGGGTCAATCTTGCGCGGCGCCTGCTGGTCGAATTCCAGCACCCACTTGTGGGTTTTGGCCTGGCCCTGCTGCATTGCCGTTCTGGCGGGACGATAAATCTTCGCCGACATCATAATTGCTCCGATTGGTTTACCGCGCCGCCCGGCGCGTCGCACTCTGACACCTTCTTACGCAATTTTCGCTGTCGGGCAATAAAAATCAAGTCCGCGTAAAACCGTGATCGGAATTCAGCGCCCCAGACGATCATTTTAAATACCCGGTTTGTCCGGAGCCCGGCGGCAGAAAGCCGTATCATCACTGCCCCGCGCCGAGCCACCGAGGATGATCAACGCGCCCTGCCCGCTTCCCGACGCAATATATATCGCTTGCCAAAAAACAAGCCAGACATCCAATGCCGCCGGCGTCTGATTCGTAAGCCATGACAGGACTATCGCTTGCGCCGGTCATCACACGGCGAAAACGGCGATGGATACAGTTACGTCAACAGGCCGCGCTCAACACGTCCTGACGTTCAGCTGCGAATTTGCATCCATATTCCTCTATAATACACTGTATAAAAAGTAGAAATTTCTTCCGAACCTGAACACGTCATCAGTACCGGCAAACCGTTTTCCGCCCGCCGGCAAGCGTTGGCGGATGACGATACCTTCTTTGCAGAATGTCGGAAGCGCTATAGGATCGCCGCGCCCCGCTGGAACCTGGCCGGAGTGTTTTTATCCGTGGTTAGAGCAGCATTGCCCCCCCGACAGCCTGAGAAAGGCCGACGTGAACGAATGAACAGCAGCCCCCCGGATCAAAGTGCCTTTGATCATGAGATGTTCGAGCTTGCCCCCATCGCCATGTGGGTCGAGGATTTCAGTGCGGTCAAGGCACTCTTCGACACCTGGCGCGGTGAAGGTGTAACCGATATTGCATCTTTCCTGCGGGCCGACATGTCGCGTGTTGCAGAATGTTCGCGCGCCATCCGCGTCCTGAAGGTCAACCGCAAGACACTGGAGCTGTTCGAGGCCCGGGATACGGCCCACCTCGTCGACAATATTTCCGCCGTGTTTCGCGATGACATGCTGGAAACCCATATTGACGAACTGACGCAGCTTTTCGAGGGCAAGCAGAACTTCACCAGCTATACGGTCAATTACACACTTTCCGGAAAACGGCTTGACGTGCAACTGCGCGGCCAGGTCATGCCCGGCCACGAGCAGACGCTCGACTATGTTCTGCTGGCCACGGAGGATGTGACCGAGCGCGAGGATGCCCACCGGCGTGAACGACACCAGTCGCTTTATGCCAAGGGCCTGTTTGAACATTCGCCCGTGTCGCTCTGGGTCGAAGATTTCTCCAAAATCCGCGCCCTGCTCGATGATCTGCGATCGCGCCACATTATGGATCTACGTGTGTTCCTGGATGTCCACCCCGAATTCGTGCGCCAGTGTCTCAGCGAAATCCGCGTCATCGATGTCAATCAGGCCACCCTCGACATGTTCCGGGCGCCGAACCGCCAGGTGTTGCTGCAGAACCAGCATGCCGTCTTCCGCGATGATGTCGAGGATCATTTCCGCGAGCAGCTGATCGACCTATGGGAAGGTCGCCTTCTGCACACCCATGAGGTGATGAACTACGCCCTCGACGGGAGCGAACGTTATGTGCTGCTGCAATTCTCCGTCTTCCCCGGCCATGAGGAGGACTGGTCGCTTGTTCTGGTGTCGCTGACCGACATCACCGCGCGCAAGAAGGCGGAGGCCTATCTCGAATATCTCGGCCGTCATGATGTGTTGACCAAGCTCTACAACCGTTCTTTTTATACCGAGGAAATCAACCGGCTGGAGCGCAAGAGGCTCCGCCCTGTCGGTGTACTGGTCATAGATCTCAACGGCCTGAAGAATACCAATGACGCTTTTGGCCATGATGCCGGCGACAGTCTACTGCGCAGGCTCGGCGAGGTGCTCAATGAATCGGTTTCGAAGCCCAACTGCGTGTCCCGTATCGGCGGTGACGAATTTGCGGTGCTGATGCCCGGCGCCAATCAGCAGGCAGCCGAAATGGCGCTGGAGGAAATTCAGAAGGTCCTGGAGATCAACAATCAGTTTTACGCCGATTGCCCGATCAGCATTTCCGCCGGCATGGCGATTTGCGGGGAGGACGAAACCATCGAGTCTGCCGTGCGCCGTGCCGATGCTGAGATGTACAGCCAGAAACGCCAGTTCTACGCGCTTCAGCAAAAGTCCGAATTCAGACGATAGAACCACGCCTCCAGGGACTGTGGCCCCCCCCGGCCCTTGTTATTCTGTTTCCATTTCAGGGACGGACATCAGACGAAGTCTGGGTCGCAAGCTCTCTCTGCACCTACCCCGCATTGCAGAACAGGCAGAGGGCGTCGGCAACGCCGTAAAGACCTGCCATGATTTTGGCATTGGCAGGTCCGGTGGCACGGCCATCTGTCAGCTCTCGGTGTAACCCGGTGTTTCGGACCGGTCCGTCATCCTGCTCCAGCGAAGCTTCATGGTGCGGTCGAGCCAGCCGAGACCGGCCAGCGCCAGCCCGAGGCCGATGAAGGAGACGACCCGCAACAGTCCTTCCAGGCCGGAAATATCCACGAGAAAGACCTTCGCGATCGTCAGACCGGTTGCGGCCATGGCAACCTTGCGCAGGATATGGGAGCGCCGCGAAAAGCTGATCACCAGCAGGGCGGCGCAGATGATCACCAGCGCAATCGTGTAGCTGTAAAGCTCGGGCTGGGTAACACCGGGAACCGAAAGATCGGGGCCACGCCAGAACCGGCGAATCTCGCAGATGACATAAAAGCCGCCAAGCAGGCTCGAAATGGCGATAAAGCCGATCCGCAGCCATCGTGAGAGGCTGCCGATCTTCCACGCGCCCACCGCCAGAACGGCCGCCAGCGGCAGATAGCTGAGCGCAAGTGTGTCGAAGATCAGCGGCCCCTTCACCAGGTTATACCGGAACATCAGCGGATTGGAGATCGTCAGCGGCACGGCAATCAGGATCGCGGCAATAAACCCGAAGACAACTGCGAAAGCGCCCCTCAGGAACCGCAACCCCTTGCCGGTCGTCTGCAAACGACTGAGCTGGGCGAGCATGGCGATGGCCAGAACGGCGGCGAGCAGCCCCGGCTCATCCGGCACCAGACGCTGCAACAATGCACAGGCGAAGACGGCAGCGACCGTCCATGTGGTGGTTTCGATGGCAACCTGCACCGATTGACGTGCGCGCAGCACGGTCAGGCGCCAGCCGGCATAAAGCAGCGCCAGCGTGCCGAGATAGGCCTCCACGAATGCCAGCCACGATGTGGTGCCGCGCACCGCCCAGAAGAAACCGGGACTGATCACCAGCCGGAAGGCAATCACCGCCAGCGCCAGCTTGGTGAAGATACCGATGAGCGCAAGATCGAAACGCCGGTCGAGCCAGATGGTGAGAACGACCACAATACCGAGCGCCAGTGTGAGCGCGGTCTGGGTGAGCACCACAAACAGGGCCAGCGCCAGCATCGAAAGTGCGGCAATGGCGAAAAGCGCAGCATGCAGCTGACGTTCGGGGCGCGCCTCGCCACGCAGCACCCGGTCTGTCAGGAACGCCATGACAGCGGAGACGGCCAGAATATGCAGGCTCCAGACATAGTCTCCGAAAACGGCTGCCGGTAACCACAGAAACTGGAAAATGAGCGTGGTCGCCGGTGCAAAACTCGCAGCGCCCAGCGCAAAGCCGATCGCCGCGCGGGCGTCATCCCGAGACCGCGCCATCCGCCAGAACGCCATGAGAGAAGCAACCACCGACAGGATCAGAACGTATGTGACAAAGGATGTCGGCGACTGAGAGGCCATATCGGTCTGTGACAGCGTGGCGCCGGTGACGTTTCTGAAAAGCGGTCCGTATTGAACGGCCTGAAGGACAGGCACAGCCAGAAATGCGGCGGCCGGCAGAAGCGGTATATCGTTCAGCGCCTCGGCCCGGTACATCCATATCAGCGTCGCGCCAAGAACAAGGGCGATCAACGCAAAGACGATATTGGCTTCGGTAACAGACTGCGTATCGAGTGAAAGGAATACCCCGGCCCCGCAGACAAAAAGCGTCATCGCCGCAACGATGCGGGTCGGGAAATCGGCGCGCGGCTTGAGACCCGACAGCGTCGCCAGCACGGTCTGGCCCACATGTGTCGGCACAAAACTCTGCACCGGGATGATGACGGCCGCCAGCCAGGACAGCGCAAGAAAAGCCGTGTAGTGGATCATGCCGCCCGTCGCGACGTAAAGCATTGTCGCCGCCGACGCCGTTGCGATCAGCACCACGGCGGAGACCCATGCCCAGCGCTTCACACTGTCGACGGCAAGGCCGGCAACGGCGATGAGCGCGAAATAATAGAAGAACAGCCAGCTGTTGTCCGATTCGCCGCCAACGAGGAACGGCGCGGCCGTGGCGCCGATAATGCCGACGGCGCTCAGGACGGAGCCGTAAAGCCAGCCGAGCGCCACGGCCAGAACGCTGACCAGAACCAGCCCGGCCAGTGTGGTCTCGGCCGAAACAAGCCCGTAAAGAAGACGGGCGGCCAGCACGGCGGAGAAAAGCGTGATCAACCCTGCCCCGGCAAAGGCGGAGGGCAGATAGCGGGTCGCTTCGTTTTCCTCGTCGCCATAGCGGCGGCGGATCACCTCGCCCGCCCCCACCAGCAGCGCGCCCAGAAGCAACGCGCCTGCAACGCGCCAGAACGGCGTCAGAAGCCCGTTTTCAACGCCGTACTGGACCATGAAAATGCCGCCCAGCGCCAGCGAAAGTGCAGCAAGTGCGATCGTCCAGTTCTGTCGCAACCACTCACCGAACTGCTGCAGAAGCGCTCCGGTGAAGACAAAGGCGCGCGGGGGACCGCTCGTTGCGGGTGGCGTTTTTCCGGTTTCGGCCGGTCTTGCGGTTTCCGGCTTTGTGTCTTGCGCCGGCGCGAGATCTTCGGCTTCAGTGGTCTTCGCCTCCGTAGCCGGCTGTTCGGCCGCCGTCTCCGCCTGGTCCTCTGCGGCGGTACCGGCATCGTTTTTCAGCCGCTCCAGTTGCTCCAGCCGCGCACGGGTTTTCCGCTGATCGTCTTCCAGACTTTTGAGACGCCCCTTCATCCCCGCATTTGACAATGCAAGCCACAGAAAAAGGAAAACGACGAGAAGCTCAAAGAATGAAGTCAAATCAACATCTTCCTCTTTTGTGACACAAGACGGCAGATGTAACCGAGATAGACGCCGCCGTTAAGAGCAAACTTCGTAAGCGATCCCTGCCCCTCAATTTACCGGTTTTGATTTCGTGTCACACAGGCGTGGCAATGGGCCATGACGCCCCGGTTGGCGTTGTGATGTGCATGTCGACGCTATAGATGCGTTTGAGAATTGCAGGCTTCAGGATCTCGTCCGGCGTACCTCTCACGAGCAGCCTGCCGCTGTGCAGCGCGACGATTTCGTCGCAGAAGCGGGCCGCCATGTTGATGTCGTGGAGAACGACGATGACGCCGAGATCGTGGTTGCGGGCAAGGTCGCCGACCAGTTTGAGGATTTCGATCTGATAGGCGATATCGAGGGCGGAAATCGGCTCGTCCAGAAGCAGGCATTGCGGCTTCTGGGCAACCAGCATGGCAAGCCATGCCCTCTGCCGCTCCCCGCCAGACAGCGTGTCGACAAGCCGGTCGGCCATGGCTGTCACCCGCGTCAGCGTCATGGCTTCGTCCACCGCGTCACGGTCGGCTTTGGAAAACCGGCCAAGCGCGCCGTGCCATGGATAGCGCCCTAGCGCCACCAGATTGCGCACCGTCATACCGGCGGCAGGCGGCGGGTTTTGCGGCAGATAGGCAAGCCTTCGGGCAAGCGCCCGGTCCTTCAGCTTGTCGATCGGCTCGCCATTGAGACGGATCGCACCGCCCTGCGGCTGCAACTGCCGCGCCAGCAGTTTCAGCAGGGTCGATTTGCCCGAGCCGTTATGGCCGATCAGACCCGCCACCTGGCCCTTCAGCGAGAGATCGAGGGTCAGCGGTTGCAGGATCGTCTGGTCGCCAATGCCGAAAGACACGTCGCGGAGCGAAAACGTCAATTGGTCGTCATGCATGAAGCTTCTCTTATCTTCCTGTCCGGGCAAAGCGTGCCGCAGCCCTCAACGCCGGGAACGCGATAGCGCAGGCAGCAGACCTTGCGGCGGCGGACTGTCCGTCCCGCCTCTTCGATATAGTGGATCGCATCCTTCAAAGGATTGGGCTTGTCGTGTTCAAGCCGTTGGCGCGATAAAAATGCCAGCGCGTCGGCCGCCGCCTGCCGGTCAACGGCCGGATGCCTTTCCATCTGGCGGATGGCCCATTCCAGATAATGCGCGGCATTGCCCCACAGCGCCTTTTCGGAAAGGCGGCTTGCCTGTTTCAGCCCTGCGATGGCGGGTTCGAGATGGGCGGAATAAAGCGTCGGCACGATGTCTGCCGCCTGCCCTTCAGTGAAGGTCAACTTACCCTCCGGCGGACGCAGCGCCACCGGCTCACCGGTTTCGTCGAGCACGAAGGCGGCCTCGTCCATGCCGATACGCAAGGGGCGTCCGGCCAGCAGCGACAGCGCAATATAGGGAATGATCGCCACCGCCAGATATTTCTGCGACCAGAGCGACAGCAGGAACGCATCCGGCGCCACACCGTGATGATTGCCGTGGCGCGCGAGAATGGCGGACAGACGTTTTTCCTCCAGAAGCTCTGTGGCCGTTTCGGCCGGGCGCGGGTCGGGATGAAGGGACAGTTTGGCGCGCACCAGCGCAAGCGGGCCGTCAAGCATCGCTATCAACCGGTCTGGATCGGCGCTCATGCCGGCCTCCGATAAAGCAGCCAGAGGAAATAGGGGCCGCCAACAAAGGCCGCCAGAACGCCCGCCGGGATTTCATAGGGAAAATCGACGCTGCGGCCGAGCCAGTCGGCGGTCACCATCAACAGCGCGCCGAGCATGGCCGCGCAAAAGGCGCGCGCCAGCGGACGCCCCGGCACCAGCATCGCCGCCATATGCGGGGCCATCAGCCCGACAAAGCTGAGCGGCCCGACCACCAGTGTCGCGGCGGCGGTGAGAATGGCAGAAAATGTCAGCATAAACGCGCGGGCGCGGCCTGGAGAAACACCGAGCGCGCGGGCACTTTCATTGCCGAGCGGCAGGATTTCCAGCCAGCGCGCGAAAAGCGGCACAAACGGCAGCGACAACAGGGAAAGCGCCAGCGCTATCCCCCCGGTGATTGCCGTGGCGCGGAAGGTCGGGCCGACGCTCCAGGCGAGAATATAGGCCGCGCGCGGGTCGCCGCTGGCAAGAACCAGCGAGATCAGCGCCGCGGCAAATGTGCCGACGGCCACGCCCGCCAGCAACACCGGCCCCGGCGACCACGCACAGGCGCGCGCGACGGCGAGGATGAAGACGAAGGTTACCCCCGCCCCGGCCACACCGCCAACCAGCATTACCGGCGGCGAGAACGATCCGGCCAGAAACACCGCGCCGATGATGCCAAGCCCCGCGCCTGCGCTGACGCCGAGGCTTTCCGGGCTGGCAAGCGGATTGCCGGTCATCGCCTGCATCACGACACCCGCCAGCGCCAGCATCGCCCCTGCCCCGAAGGATGCGGCAATGCGCGGCCAGCGGCCGGCGGCCAGTTCGGAGAGGGGAAGCCCGTCGATGAAGATCGTCTCGGACAGCGAGAATGCGATGACACCGGCAAGCACAAGCAGGGTGAGTGTCAGCACCACAGAAGCGGGAAACCGCCGGCTTTGCACGATCTGCGGCGCGCTGGCCTGCGGGGCGGCAGCCGGCAGTCGCTTCAGCAGGATGAGCAGCAGAACAGCACCGGAAATCGCCGTCAGCGTGCCGGTCGGCACCTCGCCGATAAAGCGCGCCATTGTCAGCACCGCGCCATCGGCAAAGGCCAGAAGCAGCGCGCCGAAAAGCGGTGCAAGCAGCAGACGTCGGGCAAAATGCCGCGCGCCGAAACGACTGGCGAAATGCGGTGCGGCCAGTCCGACAAAGGCAATCACCCCGACGCGCGCCACCACGACGGCGGAAATGGCCGAGGCCAGCAACAGCGCGGCAAGGCGAATGGTCTTCACCGGCAGGCCGAGGCTTTTCGCGCTGGCATCGTCAAGCCCGGCAATCGTCAGCGGCCGCACCAGAAGCAGAACCAGCGGCACAAGGATGACGAGCCTGAGCGCCAGCGCAGGAACGGCGGAAAAGTCGTTTTGCAACAGCGAGCCGCTGGCCCAGATGAAGACGGCGCGCAGATAGTCATGATGAAACAGCGACAGCACGACAATGGTCGCGCCCGCCAGAAAGCTGATGACCATGCCCGCCAAAAGCAACGTGACCGGCGAGAAATTCCGCCCCGAAGCAAGCGCCACGACCAGTCCGAGGGCGGCAAACGCGCCGACAAGTGCTGCAAGCTCCCGCGCCCACAGGCCGCCGGCACCGACCGATGCCAGCGAAACGACAATGATGGCCAGTTGCGCGCCGGACAGAAGCCCGAGCGTTGCCGGTTCGGCCAGCGGATTTTTCAGCACCTGCTGGAAGATCACCCCGGCAAGCCCCAACGCAGCGCCACAAATGAGCGCCACGAACAGGCGCGGAAACAGGCCGTAATGCAGATAGACCTCGCCGAAGATCTCCGGGTCGGGCGCCATCAGCGCGGACAGCAGCCGGCCCGGCGCGACATGGCCGGCATAACCGAAGACTGTCAGCGCCAGCGCGAAGAGGGTCAGGATCGAAAGCGCGGCGACGGGCGCGGTGGCAGAATTTCTCATGCGGTCGTCAGTGCCTCCGTCAGGATGCGGCCGAACCTCAAGGCCGATGGCAGACCGCCGAACACCCAGGTCGGTGGAATGGTGAAAACCCGCCCGGCGCTGACGGAGGGAATTGTGTTCCACAGGCGGCTTTGCGCAAGGCTTGGCGGCGGGCCCGGTTCGATGATCACCAGCCGGGCATCGCGGTGGCGGGCAACGGCATCCAGCCCGGCGGTGGAAAAGCCCCAGCGATTGCCGGTTTCCTGCCAGGCGTTCTCAAGCCCGAGCCGTTGCAGCACATCGTCGAACAGGCTACCTCGCCCGTAAATATCGAGCATTCTTTCACCGGCGAATTTGACGATCAGAACCGGCCTTCCGTCATCCCCTTCAAGCGTGTCGCGCATCTTTGAAAGGGCGGCGTCAAAGCGCGCGATACAGGCATCGCCCTCCGCCTTGCGGTCCAGCCGTTCGGCAATCGCGCTCATGCCGCTTTCGGCAAGGGCGAGCGGCGTTCTGTCGGTCGTGAAAAGCGGCAGTGCCATGGTCGGCGCGATGGCCTCGAGCCGGCTTTCCGGAACGCCGTAACCGGCCTGCGTGATGATCAGGCCGGGATGCAGCGATTTCAGCAGTTCCATATTGGGCCATGACCTGAGGCCAAGATCGATGGTTGTGGCCGGCAATGCGGGCGAAACCACCCGTTCGTTATAAAGCGGCGCCTCGGCAACGGCATAAGGTGCTGCGCCGAGCGCCAGAACGGTTTCCGCCCAGGCCCAGTCGAGCACGGCAAGACGCGGCCCCTGCTGAGATGCAAAGGCCGCGTTTCCCATGAACAGCGCCGGCAGGGACGCGGCAACGAATTGCCGCCGCGTCAGAGCATGTTTTGCAGATAATGGCATCAACGATTACCAGCTGTATTTCAGCGTGCCGTAAATCGTGCGCCCGTCACCCCAGTTGCAGCCCGTCGACGCGATGCAGGTCGAGACATATTTCTTGTCGAACAGGTTGGAGACGTTGAGCGAACCCGTCAGCCCGTCATATTTCTGATCGATCGCCGCGAAGTCATAGCGGATAGCGGCATCGAACAGCGTATAGTCGGGAATGTCGTAGACATTGGCATTGTCGCCATAGGTCTGGCCCATATAGCGCGCGCCGCCGCCGAAGCTCAGGCCACCCCAGGCGGTATCCGACTGAACCGTGTAGTCGAGCCATAGCGAGGCCTGATGACGCGGCACAAAGGCCAGCCGGTTGCCGACATCGCTGAGGCCTGCGGCATCGGGATTATCCTCGGTGATCTTGCTGTCGGTATAGGCGTAGGAAGCAATCAGCGAGAGACCGTCGGTCAGTTCCGCCTTGCCTTCGACCTCGATACCGCGCAGCCGCACTTCGCCGGTCTGGGTGTTGTAGTTGATATTGGCCGGGTCGGGCGTCAGCACGTCATTCTGGGTCAACTGATAGGCCGAAACGCTGACCGAGATATCCTCACCGAACGGCACATAGCGCAGTCCGACTTCGAACTGTTCGCCGGTCGTCGGCTTGAACGGATTGCCGTTCCGGTCGGTTCCGCTTTGCGGATTGAACGATGTGGAATAGCCCGCATAGGGCGAAATGCCATTGTCGAAATTATAGACGAGGCCGGTCCGCCAGGTGAACTTGCCATCATTCTGGTCGACCGTGGCATCGCCGGAGGCATTGCGGGTCCGGGTCTTGGTGTCGGCCCAGTCATACCGGCCGCCAAGCGTCCAGACGAAGTTGTCCCACTCGATCTGGTCCTGCGCATAAAGGCCGAGCTGCGAACGCTCCTGATCGATCCGCATGGCCGCCGGCGGACGGGAGATCGGCGTTGCGCCATAGACCGGATCATAGGCGTCGAACGGCGTCGTGATGATCGTCAGCTGCGATTCCTCGAAATGGCTGGTCTCGTAGGAATAGTCGAGGCCGAGCAGCAGCGAGTGTTCGGTTTCGCCAAGGGAGAATGTGCCGATCGCCTGATTATCGACGGTAAACAGGTGCGAGCGCTCGGGAAACGCCCAGGCATAGCGCATAAGCGCCGCCGGATCGCAGACCATGCCCGCAAGGCATACCGGCGCCACGCGCTGGGTGTCGGCATTCACATAAGCATAGCGCAGGTTCTGCTTGACCGCCCAGGTGTCATTGAATTCGTGGTCCAGCTCATAGCCAGCCCAGGTCTGCACCAGTTCGAACTTGTCATAATCCGGCTCGCCGACAAAGGTATCGCGCGGCAGTTCCGGGTAGACGTCGGTATAGAGCGTGCCGTTTGCCGGCAGGGTCGGAAACCCGCCGCCGCCATTGGACTTGACCTTCTGGTACTGGCCATAAAGCGTTAGCGATGTGGCGTCATCGGGTGCGAAGGTCAGCGACGGCGCGAAGAAGCCCTTCTTCTCGTCGACATAGTTATATTGCGTGTCGGAAATCCGCCCGAGCCCGGTCAGGCGGTAAAGGATCGTGCCTTCGTCGTTGAGACGGCCGCCGAAGTCGAACGCGGTCTGGAAGCGGTCATAGCTGCCCGCCTGCAGTTCGACCTCGCGGATTTCCTCATCGCGCGGGCGTTTGCTGACCATGTTGATCAACCCGCCCGGCAGGTTCTGGCCGTAAAGCACCGATGTCGGGCCCTTCAGCACTTCGGCGCTTTCCAGCCCGTAAGGCTCGATCTTCGGCTGGGCGTAGCCGCGCGCGCCGAATGGCAGGCGAAGGCCGTCGAGATAGCGCCCCGGCCGGAAACCGCGCACCGAAAACCAGTCCACGCGCGCATCGGCATCGCCATATTGCGCCACCACGCCGGGCGTGTAGCGCAGCGCCTGTACCACCGTTTCCGAGCCCTGAATATCCATCTGGTCGCGGGTCACCACGTTGACGGCCTGCGGCGTATCCTTGATCGGCAGGCCGGATTTCGCCCCGGTTCCGCTCGCGGTCGCAACGATGCCGACATTGCCCCCGGCACTGGTTGTCACCGTCACCGGCTCCAGAAACGTCGTATCATCCGCATCGCCGCCTCCGCCGGCACCGAAGGAAACCGGTTCGGGCGCGGAAATGGCCACGGTCCGGTCATTGGTGAAGGTATAGACCAGACCGGAGCCTTGAAGGATTGCAGAGAGCGCCTGCTGCGGGCTGGCGGTTCCGCTGAAGCCGGGAGAGGCTTTTCCGGCCACGACCGATGCGAGATAGGTCACCTGCAGGTCGGCCTGGCGGCCGAACGTCGTCAACGCCCCACTCAGCGATCCGTCCGGAATGGTAAAACCGGTTTGTGCCTGCACCTGCGCCACAGCCGGCGTGGACGCCCCCACATGCAGCAGTCCGCCTGCGGCCAGAACCACAGCCACTGCTGCAGTTCCATTCTTCAACCTGTTGAATATCATGTTTTTTTCGTTGATGCGCCCCATGCGTCAACCACTCCGTTGCATTGAATTTTGCGGCAACGGGCAGCGATCCGGCCCATTGTCCTCAAAGCTAGTACAAACGGGCTGACAAAATATTCACCCTTTACTCAACTTTTTTTTCAGACAGGCGAAACGATGGTCAGCAGCGAGGAGATACGCCGAACCTTTGCATTTGCCGGATGGACGGCGGCTTCCAGCGCGCTGAAAGGCCTGTCGAGATCGAAAACGCCGCTGACATAACGGCTGCCGATAAAGGGATCGGCAATCACGATCCGCCCGGGTATCCAGCGACCGATGCGCAGCGCCAGCGCCGAGACCGGTTCGTTTTCGGCAATGATGAGATTGTCGCGCCACGAGCCGATCATGTCGCGCTCCCGCCTGCCGCGCCCGATGGCGCCGGATGACGCATCAAAGCTGAGCCAGTCCCCCTGCCGCAGTTCCTCATCGCCGGAAAACTGCCGGCGCTGGGAAGAGAGGTTTACCCGGCCGTCATCGACCCCCACGGTCACATAGTCGCCATCGCTGCTGATATCGAAAGCGCCACTGGACGATGCGGCGCGCAGAGGCCCGGCCATGACGGACAGCGGTGCGCCCGGCAGCGGCGCGACCCACAGGAAGGTCATGCCCGCCAGCAGCCTGATTGCCCGCTGCTGGTCGCCGAAATCCACGGCCAATGCGCTTTGCGGACCGAGGATCGCGACGCTGCCGTCTGCCAGTTCGATACGCCGGAACTCGCCCTTGCCTGTCAGATAGTCGGCACGGGCCTCAAGAAGAAGCCCCGGCCCGAACAGGTAGGCCGTCGCCCCTGCCCCGGCGGTTGCCGCCGCGCCGATCATGAAATTCCGCCGGGACGTCTGCAGGGCGTCACGCCGTTCAATCCGCTTCTTTTCGGAGAGAATGCGCCCGGAGGCCCCGTGAATTTTCGCGACGCGGTTCCACACCCGCTCGTGGTCATCGCTGACCGCCCGCCATGCCATGATCCTGTCAATGATCCCGGCATTGTCCGGATCGCCCTGATGGCTGATCATCAGGTCGATGGCTTCGTCCAGCAGGCGCTCTTCTTCAGGCGCGGCGTCGTTCATCTCATATCCCTCGGCGCGGCAACGGCCTGCGCATATTTCCTGCCTGTAGTACAATCGAGAGCGCCGGATTTTCCGTTCAGGATCGGCAAAAGGTTCATTCTTCTTCCGTCGCGCTGAGGAGATGACGGTAGGCCTGATGGATCAACGTCCACGCCCGGGTCGTGGAAATACCCAGTTCCTCCCCCACTTCGGCAATCGTGCGTTCCCCGAGGCGGTGCATTTCAAAGGCCCTGCGGGTTCTGTCCGGCAATTGCTCCAGCGCCCGATAGGTTTGCAAAAGGCATTGCCGCGAATAGACGATGTGTTCGGGAGACGGCGAAGGATCGGCCTGCTCCCGCGCCTCGTCACTGTCCAGATCGACGGTGCGGAGCAGCGCATCACGGCGCTGCTGATTGATGCCAAGATTGCGTGAAACGCGGTAGAGATAAGCCTTGGGATTGTGGTTGGAAACGCCGTGCTCCGGCGGCCTGGCCAGAACGCGCTCAAACGTGTCCTGTGTAATATCGGCGGCACTTTCATCAGACATGCCGCGGCGCGTCAACGAACGTGCAATCCCCTTCGCATGAAGCCGGAACAGGCCCTGAATATCCCAACTCATTGGCATTATGCTTTGATACCCGTCCGTTCATTGCGAAGGCTCGGCACACGACGCGCGCCGGAGATCGACCCCGCGGCAAGTTTAACCTTCCTTTAAAAGTCATGTTTAAGCGATGTCAATGAAAATACCGATCAGGTTTCGCGCAGGCGGACGGTGTCTGCCCCGTGGCTTCCAGCGGCCGCGATCCGTGAATATGCGGTTTCAGGCGATGTTCTCGATGGTGTAGACCGGCGAGCCGTCCCAGACGAGATTCCAGCTGGCGCCGGGCGTCACGTTCTGAACGGCGCCGGGATCAAAGCAGACGAGGCAATTGCCTTCCGGCGCCCGTACCGAAGGATAGATCAGTCCGCGCGACCCGCCGCGCCGCAGCTCTTCGGCGAGAACTTGACCGGCCCTGTAGCCAACTTCCACATCCGGGTGGAGCGCTGCATGACCGATCTCGTCGGTGATGTCATCGAAGCACCCGATGAAATCGGCCCTGATCTCCACATAGCGCGCCTCGTCTTCAAAGAGGCCGGTGAATTCGAGTTCGCGTGTGCGATGAAAGGCAACTTCGGCAATCGAGACCTGAACATCCCAGGCACAGTACCACGCCCCCCGGTCTTCCGTATTGAAACGGTTTCCGGCTTTGCGCGTGTAGGTGAAGGCCGCATTTACATGGGTGTTGCCGTAGACGCGAAGGTCCGCCTTGCGGCGATACCATGCCAGTTCACGCGGATCGAAATGCGGATTGTTTCCCGCCTCTGCCGAAAGCCGCGCATTTGTCAGCCCTTCAATCTCGGCGAGGATTTCCGCCTCGGCCTCGTTATCGACCAGTCCCCTTAATACCGGCGGCTTGTGATAGGTCGCCGGGATGAGCCGGGCCAATGCACGGTCGGAGAGATTCGTCTGCCTCACGCCCCACCCCGCAGGGCATCCAGATAGGTCCTGATATGCAGGATCTGCGGCAGGCCACCTTCAATCGCCGTATCGACCGGACGCCGCCCGCTGAAAAGAGGTCCGGAATTCGGACGCGTCATCCAGCTGCCGGCAATCTTGCCGGAGAAATAAAGCTCCAGCGACTTGTAGATGCCAATGACCGCGGACAGACGCAGCATCTGGTCCTTGGTCAGTTCACCGGAAAAGCCGGGTTTCTTCGCGCGTTTCCAGGTACTCTCGGACATATCGGCAAGGAAGGCGGCCTCGCGTTGCGTGAGCCCCCAGCCATCGACCACGCGGGCATAGGCCTTGAGGGCAACTGCCGCGACGTCGGCCGGCTCATGTTGTTTTTCCAGAACGTGCATATCATTGCTCCTTGCAGACCAATATAGTCCATATGGACCTTATGTAAAGACCACATGATCTATAATAACGACTGTCATACAATAGTACGGCAGCCGTGGTGCACCGGGGAAAGCTATGTGGGAAAATCCATCGGGCCGATATCAAACCAGCCACGCACAAAAACAGGGCACGAACCGGCACCGCTCCCAATATTGCAGAAAGCAGTAACGCCCGACATGCCTATCGAGGCGCAAATAAACAGGACGATGAAAGAGAAAATGGTGGGTGATGTAGGTCTCGAACCTACGACCCGCTGATTAAGAGTATTTGGAATATTTATTTATTTCAATGCTTTAGGTTTCTTTTGATTTGTGACTTTGCTGCTTTGTGACCGGTTCTGTTTCAGGTTTCGTCACACGCCTTTGGCAAGGAAAATCGTCGTCGTCGTACTCCGTCCAGCCACAGCGCTGGCAGTAAGCGAACAGGAAGCCCTGTCGGAGATCGCAGGGCGGTTTAGTCATCTGGAAACGTCCATACGCAAGTCGGCAACGGCGTCGATAGAATGCGCTCGATCCAGACCTTACCGCGATCAGTGACGATCCAATCACCGTTCTCAAGTTCCAGCATACCCTCGTTAACCAGCAAGCCGCGTTCCTCTTTTGCGGCAATGGAATGCCAAACTTTTGTCCCCACCACGTCGTCAGGATCTTTCGAGACATGGCAGGCAAGCATGATATTCACTGTCAAAGGTGTAAACATTTCACTCTCCCTTGTTCCACCAGAGTTCAACCTTGTCGATTGCGCTGTCCGCCAGCTCGGGGTGGCGGGCGAAGTAGTGTTCGAGGATCTGCGTTGCCGTGGCCAGGCTGTGGCCGGTGATGGCGCAGATTTCGCCGACGGTGCAGCCGGCGCGGAAAAGCCAGGTCACGGCCGTGTCGCGCAGGTCCTGATCGCGCAGCGTGGCGCAGCTTTTCATCGTGCGGGCGGCGTGGCGGCGGACTTCCGCATAGACCTTGCGGTAGTGATCTTCCTCGAACGGCCGCCATGTGCGCTCGTCGAGGATGACATGGCTTGAGATCACTTCCGCCAGTTTGCGGCGCTCCTGGGCGGCATCGAGACGTCTATTCAGCTCGGAAAATTCACGGATATCGACCAGCACCTTTGTCTTGGACTGGCGCAGCATGATGCGGCCATTGCGGCGGCCGGCGATCTGATAGGCCAGGCGATCGCCCTGGCGCTGGCCGGACCAGACGCCAAGCGCGATCATGTCGCCGATCTCCGGCCGTTTCAGCGCATCGGCCGTGGCGATCAAGTGTTCGATTTCCTCGCGCTCTCCGGCGCGCACACGCGGGTTTTCCTTCTTGAGCTTGAGCTTGTGCGCCGGGTTGATGGCGACGGCCGGCAGCTTGCCGCGCGACATGCCCCAGCTATAGGCAATACCCAAAAGGCGCATCGCCGCATTGGCGGTGTGCAGGCCGGTCTTGCCGCGCAGCTCGTCATACATGCCGAAACAGATCGGCTGTGTCAGCGCTTCGGCTTCGGCCGCCCAGGCGTCTTTCAGATGCCGCTCGATGGAGCGAATTTTCGTGAGATAGTCTTTCTGTGTGCGCGGCTGCAGATCGCGGAAGGCCTGCGAGGTGGCGTAGTCCTTCAACAGTTCGGCAACCGTGTAATAGCTGACGGGCTTTGGCGGCGGCGTGGCGGCCTGCTTGCGGCGCGGCCGGGCCTTGCGGGCGGCGGCGAGGCTTTCGGCAAACCGGCGCGACCAGTCCAGCGCCTCGCCGGCCGTCATCCATTCGCCGGCATCGTTTACCAGGTCTTCGGCCTTATAGCCCTGCTGCCGCAGCTTCGGCCCCGGCGTGAAGCGCGGCCGGCCATTGCGCCATGAAACATATTTGATCTTGGGATCGGCTTTACGCATGACGGGTTCCTTGAGGCTCAAGCCACCATGAACGACGGAGGCATCGGAATTTCGATGTGATGCGGCCGCCACATATGAAGGCAGAATGGATGATGGCTGATGTGATCGGCCGGCGGCACGTGCAACTGCATGGCCGTTTCGTCTTCGCGAAAGAACAGGCGCTTGACATATTCCATTTCGGGCCAGTTCGGGCAGCGCTTTGGCAGGCTGACGCTGACGTGATCCCAGCCAAGGCCGACAGATGCGACGACACGCAGGACAACGCTTGTGGGGCGATGCGGGATTTCAAAAGCGCCGCCGTCTTCGCCAAGCTGCAATGCATAGAGAAACAGTGACGGGTCGTTGAGGTTACGCATGACGGGTTCCTTGGGGTTTAGAGCGGAATGTCATCGTCCGGGTCCTGACGACAAATTTGATAGGGGCAGCCGATCGCGTTGCAGCCACCGCCTAAAGCTGATCGCGGACTAAAGCACCCGTTCCACCCTCCCATGCCGATCATCGAACACGAGGAACAAACACCCTTGTCCGTAAAATCGACAGGAACGTTGTTCACCTTGGTGATGCACATCGGCACCACGTCGTTGCGGGTTTTTGTGCAGGCCCAGTGCCCGTCAAAGCAAACGAAAACACCCCATCGCTTTGGCCCTGGGCAATGCTCATAAGTGATGCGATCGCCCGGACGGAGATATTGCCGCGCTCTATCGGATGCGCGAATAGCCTCATCGTGCCAAGCGAGCGTTTCCTTTGAGAAGGAATATACGCGTGTTGTTGAGGTGGCGTCAGTCATCAGTGATACCGCCTTTCACATGCCTGCACTTCAGCTGCAGCTTTGGCAGCCATCAACGAACGTCTGGACCACTGTGCAAACCCATTGCCCTTCTTCGGCCGTGCGCTACCAACCCACCAGCCGGAACGGCGTTTTTCGATTTCAAATGTCGCCGCCTTGTTCTCGCTTTTGTAAAACCCGGCTGCATTCTTCTTCCATTCCAGTGACATATTCATTCTCCATCGTTGAAGGAAAAAGCGCCGGCGGCATGTAAGGAGTGCCATGCCGCCGGCGCGAGGTGGCGCCGCGCGGGGTTGGGAGGACTTGCGGCGCGTGCGGACCGGAACCGGAAGGGACAGGAGACCGGGCCGCGTTTTTATGATCTTCGGCGGTGCATACGCAGGTTACAGGGCCGCCTGATCGGTGTGGCCGTTTTCCGGCTTCTTGGGAAAATGGCGCCGGACGGAAAGGCCGGTGGCAAGCTCTATGCCGGCCGCCTGGGCGGAGGCGCAGAAATCGGCCAGCGCCAGCGCGGCCGCCTTGCCTTCCGCCCGCAGGTCTTCCAGCCCTTCATAGTCCGGCGCGGTGCGCGCGATGCCTTCAATGAGGTCCGCCATGGCAGCGCGCGCGGTGTCGTGAATGTCCTTCATGGTGCGGTTATGGGCGCGGAGGCTGGTCATGATCCGAGCCTTTCCAGAACGATCTGCCCGGCCATGGTCAGTTCCAGCCGGTAGCCCTTGCCCCGGCCGGGGTTCTTTTCCCGGCGCACAAGGCCTTCCTTCATCAGCGCGGCGACCGTGCCGCGCTGACAATAACGGTTGCCGATATACCAGCCGCCAGAAAAGGTCTGGCGATGGTGGCGGAACTGGCCGACGGCCTGCAGCGCCTTGCGCTGGCCGGCGGTCAGCGCCTTTTTCGGCGCGGCGACGGCCGGCTTGTCGAACATGCTGACGGCGGCGGCGTTCATGCGTGGCCTCCATGTTCAAAAACCATGGGGTAGGATTTGCTGCGCACACCCTCGCCGCCGGCTGCTGTCAGCATCCGGTCGATAAAGGCGACGGCGAACGGCTCCGCCAGCGCGGACAGCGCCTCACGATTGCCGCCAAGCAGCGAGGTCAGGTGATCGACCGTCATTTCAATGACAGCCTCGATAATGTCTTCCCTCGGCGTGGCGCGGTTCAGTTCACGCATGAACATTTCCTGCACGGCGATGATCGCTTCGGGGTTTCGGAAGCGCACATGCGTGCCCTTCGTGGCGTGTTCGCCCGGCGCCTTTCTTTCGTTCAGCGCGGTGCGCAGCTGCGCAACCGTGGTTTCGACGTCGTAATGCACGCTCATGCCGCCACCCCGTTTTCGTTGGCCGGGCGGGCATATTTTGCCATCAGCCGGGTTCTGTCGTTTTCGATGACGGTTTCGCGCACGGTCTGTGCGGTGCGCTTGCGGCCGGCATCGGCATAGCCTTCCAGCCATTTTTCAACCGCGGCCTGCTGCCAGCGCAGCGGCCGGGCCAGCGGCAGCGGCGGCGGAAAGCCATACTCACGCTCAAGCGCATCACGCCGGCGCAGGAAAACAGAGCGCGAAATGCCGAGGCATTCGGCAACCGCGCCCGCTTCCATGGTGTGGTGTTGGATAGTCATGATCTGCATCGCCTCCTGGCATCGTTGCGATATTGCAAATCAATAAGCGTTAATGCTTATTATGGCAAGCATTAATTTGCGATTGCGCTTATGCCAAAATTCGAAATGACAGCAATAACGCACATGTCAAGGCCTCGAAAGCGCTATCGCGGCGAAGGGTGACAGGTTTTATCACCCTCGCCTGCAGGCCCTCAATGCATGGAAAAAATCAGCGCAGCGGACCATGACCTGCCCCCCCTGGCGAAGCCGGGTGCAAGGATGGTGCGAAGTGTCGAGCTGCGAAAAACTTATTCGGGGTGGCGAATGATGCCGATGGCCGTGCCGGCGATCGAAACGCGATCGTCGTCAACCTGCTCGGGCCGCTGCGGGCCGAGGCGCATGGAATGTGAAGTGATGAACGGGGCCTGATAGAGCCGCATGACCGTTTCCGCCGTGCCGCGCACTGGATCGATGATCTGGGCAATCACGATATCGCCGGTTTTTGGGCGGCGGTTCTGGTCGATAATGACGATATCACCGGGCATGATGCCCATACCGTCCAGCGCGCCGCCCTTCATGATCCATGCTTCGACGCCGTTGCGGCCATTGCTGGCTGCCTGCACGGCGGCGGTTATCCACGCCGGGCGCGGCTCGTTGTCATTGGCATAGGGAAGTGCGTCGGGTTCGGCCATGCCGGAGATGCTGCGGCCCGGCATCTGCCCCGGCCGAAAGCCGGAATAGCGGGCGACATTCTCAAGCGAGGTCTGCGTAATACCGACCGAACCGGTCGTGTCATTGTAATAACGGGTCAGCGTCGAGGCGGCCATGCCCGCATTGAGGGCGAGCTTGGACAGCGACAGGTTCATATGGTCTGCCACCGCCTTGAGCCAAGCTTTTGTATCGCGCTGATTATCCGTCATGCGCGCAAATATATTATGGGGGAGTGCTAACGCAGTCACAAAAAAACACCTTGCAAAATAAGCAATATTGCTTATGCATATATGCAAATCAGTTCGCAAGGGTGATTTGCAATGTTTTCGGAAATTGAAAAACGTCGCGCTGCCGCCGGGATTTCGCAGGCCGATCTGTGCCAGCGCGCCGGCGTACATCCAACGACATACACGGCGCGCAAGGCCAACCGGCGGACGGTGAGCGAGCGCACATTGCAAAAGCTCAAGACCGCGCTCGACGAGATGGTAAGCGAGCGGCTGGAGGTCATGCGGGAAAGGACGGGGTCATGAGCTGGATCGTGATCGGGCTTCTCGCCCTCGTGTTTGTGTTCTTCATCGTGTCCGGCGGCATCGGCCTTCTGATCGGCCGAGCCAATGGCAATGACACGCGCGGCAGAGGGAGGAAACGGGGATGGTAGTAGATCCAAAATTTTTCGCACCCGGCCTGTGTATCGTGTGCGGCAAGGAATACGCTTCATCTACCTTTACGACGTCGAACATATGTCCGTCGTGCATCGCTGAGGAAAGTGCCGACAGAATACAATGGGCGACACAATGGGCGCTGCACACACCGTCGGCCGATCCCGATCCGGTCAACCATTCGAAGCATTACACCAAGCATCCTTCCGGCATCGAGTGCATCCAGATCACCGAGCATATGGGGTTCAACCTCGGCAATGCGGTGAAATACATCTGGCGCGCCGACCTGAAGGGCAATGCGATCGAGGATCTTGAGAAGGCGCGGTGGTATCTCGACCGCGAGATTGCGCGCCGGAAAGGCGGTGTGTCATGAGCAGTAAGGAATTCAAACCCTGCCCGTTTTGTGGCGACAAAATGATGGATCGTGGCGGAACGCTGCAGCACGTCGAACAAGGTGAAGGCGCGAAACGGTGCCCGATCGGGGTCTACGCCTGGCCGGTCGAGGATGCCGATCGCTGGAACACGCGCGCCGCCACCGACACGGTTAAAAACCTGGCAGGACATGGCCGCGCTGCGGGATTGCGGGCGCTGATGGCCGCGATCAACGAGCGGTACAGGCAGGTTGCCGTCGAGGGCTGGACAGTGGAGCATGACGACGCGCACGGCCCTGCCGTGCTGGCGGCCGCTTCCGGCTGCTACGCCCTTCATGCCCATGACGACGGCCAGCCAAAAGGATTTACGCCGGCATGGTGGCCGTTTGCCGATGAATGGTACCGGCCGACAACGGCGGAACGCGATCTGATCAAGTCTATTGCACTGGGTCTGGCGGCGCTGGAAGCGGAATACCGCGCCAAGGCGAAAGGCGGTGCGGCATGAAGCATCGCGACGAGATGGACCGGGCTGCCACGCGCAGGGTTTCGGCGATCCGGGCGGATCGTGACCGGCTGCAGGGCGCGCTTGTGCGCCATGCCATCGGCGGCGTGCTGTTTTGTGCCGGCATGGCCGCGCTGCTGGGCGTCGCGCTGCTTTCGGGAGGCCTGTCATGAGTTTCGCCGGCGCGACAATCAGGCTCAGGGGCATTGTGCCGGCGGATGCGCGGGCGGAAGGCCCGGCCGCCGTGCGCGCGGTCTACCGCGACCAGCTGGCCGTGATGAACCGCATATCCGCCGCCCTTTCCGCCGGCGGCGTCGAACTTACCGGCCACAGCTACAGCGCCGCAACCGGCCAGATGATGCTGGCCGGCACGGTGACACACGGCAAACGCGCCGATGTGGACGATCTGAGGGCGCTTTTTGCGCGGGGTGAGCGGTGATGGGCCGGGTTCTTGCCGCATGCGAGTTTTCCGGCACGGTGCGCAACGCCTTTCTGGCGCGCGGACATGACGCGTGGTCATGCGACCTGCTGCCGGCCGAGGATGGCAGCAACCGGCATATTACCGGCGATGTGCGTGCCATTCTCGGTGATGGCTGGGACCTTCTGATTGTTGCGCATCCGCCGTGCACGCGGCTTTGCCGATCCGGCCGGCGCTGGCTTTCCGGCCCCGGCATGATGACGCCGCCGAAAGCGCTGCCGCGCGGGCGTACATGGGACAGCATGAAAGCGGAATTCGAGGAAGGCGTTGACCTGTTTCTGACCTGCTGGCGCGCGCCAGTTGACCGTGTCGCGATTGAAAACCCGGAAATGCACGATATCGCCAGGGCGCGCATGCCCGCCGACCTGCCGCGCCCGCAAATGGTGCAGCCGCACTGGTTCGGTCATGCGGAATACAAGAATACCGGCCTCTACACGCGCGGCCTGCCGCCGCTGGCGGAAACGCAGCGCCTGCAGGAACCCGAAAGAAACAGCGCCGAATGGAAACAGTGGAACCGCGTCTGGCGGATGCCGCCGAAAGGCAATCGCGGCCACGAACGCTCACGCTTTTTTCCCGGCATTGCCGAGGCCATGGCCGACCAGTGGGGCACACTGCTGATGGAGAATGCGGCATGAGCCAACAGGACGAATTGCGGCGGTTGATTGGCGTGGTTGCGGGGCTGCGGGCGGCGATACCGGCAATCGCGGTCGAGCCATGGGCGCAATATCACGCCAGCGTGGCTGCGCACCGGACGGCGGCAGCGGCGGCGCTGGAAAAGCTTGGCGCCGAGGAAGGCGCGAAGACGCGCGACAGCTGGAACGGCACGTTCATCATTCTGGCCGGTATCAGGTCCAGCTCGACGAGCGGGATAGCGGCCGCGCTTTGCAACTGGCAGCGCGCGGCGGAATTCAAACTGAAGATGGAGGCAAAGTGAGATGGCAGACACACAGGAAATCCAGATCACGAACGACATGCTGATCCTTGAGCGCGGCAATCCGGCGGCAGGCGGCGTTCAGCGCCTTTACAGATTGCCGAACGGTTTTGGCCTTTCGCTTATTAACGGTCCGATCGCACACCCCTATCCCTATGCATGGGAAGCCGCTGTGGTCACCAATATGGACGAAACCGGAAAATACGAGCGCATCTCCTACGACACCGAACTGACACGCGATGTCGAAGTGTTTGAAACGGTGCAGGAAGCCAATGATTTCATCGGCCGTGCCAAGAAATGGGCGCTCGCATCCAAACAGTAACAAGGCCTTTTTGTTGTGCGTAGGGCCGCCTTTGACCAGGTGGCGAGATGACGAAGCGAAATCTTTACCGGCCCGACCAGGCGGATGCGCTCTCTACCATCGAGACGCGGCGGCAGGTCATGGACGTGCATCATTCCGAGCTGGCGGATACGGCCGGGATTTCACGCGAGACATGGCGGCGGATCAGGCGGGAGAAACGCGCCTTTCCGGCACAGATTACCGCCTTGCGGTTTGCGCTGCGCACGATCGAAGCGCGGCGGCGCGGGGCGGAAGGGGTGTTCCCCGATGACTGACCGGCTGATGCTGCGCGCCGGCGGAACGGCGCTTCGATCCATACGCCTTGCCGTTTCCTTCATGCCGGAGCTGCAGCCCCGGAAAAAGGCGGTCGAGATCTATCTGCTGGTGACCGGCTGCAACCTGAACCAGACCGACGCGGCCACGCTGTGCGGCTGCACGAAGCAGAACATTTCGAAACATCTTCGCCGGGTGGAAAAGGCCCGCGAGGACACGGCCTTTGACCGCGCGCTGGCGCGGATCGAGGCGGTGATGATTGGAGGTGATCATGCCTGAGACCCCACATCTTTCAGCCAATGAAAAGCGCCTGGTCGAACGCCTGCAGGCAAAAGGAAATATTATTGCCCGCATGTCATCCGACAGCGAAACGGCGATCCGGCTGGGCAATGGCTATGTGTATTTCTCCATTCCCGACGGCAAGCATGTGAAGGCGGAGACCGTTACGAGCCTTGCCGGCAAGGGCATGCTGACCGAGCAGGATGATTGCCTGTTTGCTGGGGGGGGGCAGACATTGCGCCTGGCCGACCCGCTGCCGGCATTCACCAGCGGCAGGAGGCGTAAAGCCAAATGAGCCGCTTTTCCGTCGCCAAGGAACGCGCGATCGACGATCTGGAAAGCATCGTCGAGGAGCTTTACCGCGCCAGCCGGCGCCACAAGCGCACCGGGCTTTGGAATATCGTCAATCCCTATCGGGCCAAGGCCAAGCCGGACCAGATGGTGGTTTGGCTGACGGGCAACCGGCGCGGCGCGTTCAAGGATTTCGTTTCCAACGACAAGGGCGATGCGATTGACCTGGTGGCCTATGCGCTGGCCGGTGCGGTGAGCGATGACAGCCGCATGGCGGCGGTGGAATGGCTGGAAGAACGCTACGGCCTGAAGAACATGGACCCGGCGCGCAAGCGGCGGATGGAGGCCGAGGGAAAAAGCCGGCGGCTGGCGGCCGAGGCGAAGGAAAAGGCCCGGCGGGAAAACAATATCAACCGGGCGCGCAAGTTTTTCTATGCCTGCAGCGAGAACGTGGCCGGCACGCCGGTGGAGGCATATCTGGAAAGCCGGGGCATTGCCCTTTCCGCCATTCCCGCACTCGGGCACGCGATCCGGTATCGCCATGACTGCGAATACTGGATGGAAGACGAACGGCCGCTGATGCCGGCCATGGTGCACGCCATGGTGACGGCCGGCGGCAAGGTGGCGGCGAACCATTACACATTCCTGCGCGCCGACGGCAGCGGCAAGGCCGACGTGTTCAAGGCCAAGCTGATGTTTCCCGAAACCAGCGGGCTTGTGATCCGCCTGACCAATGGCGCGGCCGGGATCGGCGCGGAGCAGGCCGCACGCGAGGGCGTTTGCGGCCTGGTCGGCATCGTCGAGGGCTGTGAGGATGGATATTCCGCCGCGATTGCCGCCCCCGAGCTGCGCATGTGGGCAACCGGCTCGCTGTCCGGGCTTTTGCATATGCCCGACCACGCGGCTGCGAGCGGCTTCATCATCTTTCAGGACAATGACTGGGGCAAGCGCCAGGCGCAGGACCTGTTTCGCCGCGCGGTGGCGCGGATCAAAGGCTTCGGCAAGCCGGTGGAAGTGGTTTCCATGCCGGCGAGCTGGGGGAAAGACGTCAACGATGCTTATACGAGGAGAGAGTGGTGAAACTCGATTTTCTGGAACTGGACACGATAGAAGCGGCGGCGGCCGTGGCTCATGCGGCCTCGAGCCAGCTTTACGGCATGCTGAACGAGATGGATGGCGCTGACTGGGCCGGAACCGGCCTTGAGGGCGATGCGCTGGCGACCGAGATATACGGCATGGCCTGCTATACAGCCAGCAAGCAGGCCGGTGGCGAGCAACTTTGGATACAGTGCCGCATGCGCGGCATGATCAACGACGGGATGCCGGAAAGCCGGGCCTTTGCCGATGTCGAGCAAAGCCGGAAATGGGCATTCCTGCTGTTTTGCGAAACCTTCAAGCCCCTTCTTGACAAGCTGGCGACCGAACGCGGCCTCCGCGAGGAAATGCGCCTTGCAGAGGGGCGCAAAGCGCCGGCGGCGCCGAAGATCGAAGACACGATTTTTGAGCCGATCGGCAGCATGGGCGAGATGGAGCCGCATGCGCTGGATTTCCTCAAAAACCTTTCCAAACCGAAAGCCCCTGCCCCCGAAATGCCGCCGGCGATCGTCGAGCATGAGGACGGGGCGCAGATGCAGCCAATCAACCTTGGAGCGCCCAGTGAAGAAGAAACAGCAAATCAACAGCCGCAAGCTGGCACGAACACGGAACCGCAAGCAGGCAGAGCACCGCAGGGTGCACCGGTGGTTCCGGGCGATGGTGATACGCCCCCTGCAGGCGACGGGAACGGACAGCAGGGCGCACCGGATGGCGCGGCTGGAGGAGCTGGCAAGACTGTGAAAACGCCGCCCACGACCCGCAAAACGGCCGCAAAGGGCAAAAGCCGCCGCAAGGCTCCGCGAAACTGAGCGGTCAATTGTCAACCTGAAGCCGGTTTCAGACCGGCTTTTGCGGGTGAAGAAAAGTTTTCCACAGGTAAATTGCAATGCAAGAGCAGGACAACACGGGAAACGGCGGCCAGAACGGCGGCGCGAAACGCGTCGGCGGGCTGATTGCGGCGGCCGGGCAGCGCGCCAAGCTGGAGGCAAAGCGGCGCGATGCGGTTTATCCGCTGCCCGGCCAGCCATGGAACGGGGTGCCGCCGGGAGAATGGCCGGAAAAAGGCGAAATCGATGACACCGGTTTTCTGCCCAAGGCATGCCCGGTGCGCCCGCTCGGCTATGAAGGCGAGGCGTTTTATTTCGTCGACACGATGGGGCAGGTTTTCAACTCTGCCGCTGCCGGGCGACTGGGTGTTGAGCGGATGCAGATCCTTTTCGCCGGGCATGAGGATTTTCTTTACTGGGCGTGGCCTGCCAAGGAACCGAAAAAGATGGCGGCCGACCCTGGCTTCAAGAGCGAGCGCGTGCGGCGCGATCTTTTTGCAGCCTGCCGGGCGCGCGGCGCATGGAGCATGAGCGACACCGTGCGCGGGCGCGGCGCCTGGCGCGATGACCAGGGCGGGCTGATGATCCATTGCGGCGATGCCATGTGGATCGAGGGACAGCTGGAAGATACCGGCGAATATGACGGCTATTTCTATCCGCGACGGCCGGCGAGCTTTACGCCATGGGCCGAACCTGTTGCGCAGAAGGACAATCCAGCGACCACGCTTTTCGAGATATTGCGGACGTGGAATTTCGCGCGCGGCGATGTGGATGTGATGTTTCTGATCGGCTGGCTCGGCGTGGCCATGCTGGGCGGCGCGCTGGACTGGCGACCGTCGATTTTCATGGTCGGCGATGCCGGCACGGGCAAATCCGAGCTTTTCGGCAAGAACGGGCTGATCCGTTCTGTGCTCGGCAAGATGATGGTGGCCACGACGAACGCCAGCGAGGCCGGGCTTTACCAGCTTGTCGGCCATGACAGCGTGCCGATCGCGATCGACGAACTGGAAGGCGAGGACGGGCAGGACCAGGCGCAGAAGGTGATCAAGATGGCGCGTGATGCGGCTTCGGGATCGGTGCGCATCCGTGGCGGGCAGAACCACAAGGGCGTGGAATTTCAAGCGCAATCGAGTTTCGCCTTTTCGGGGATCAATCCCCCGCCCATTCCACCGGCAAACCTCACGCGGCTTGTGATCGTGGAAATGATGCCGCTGAAGGTGACCAGCAACAAGGCGCCGACGCTGCCGGCGGCCGAGACTGTGGGACCGCGCCTGTTGCGGATCCTTGCGGATGGCTGGGGCGATCTCGATTACAAGCTGGACCAGTATTATGCCGTGTTGCGCGAGGCCGGGCACAACAGCCGGGGACAAAAGACCTATGGCACGTTTCTGGCGCTGGCGCATACGCTGATCGGCGATGACGGATTGCATGCCTTGGGTATGCCGAGCGAACAGGGCGGCGACCTGCACCGCTGGGGCGAATGGCTGCAGGCCGAGGCCATGCCGGAGCTGGAAGGCGCGGGCGAGACCTGGCGCCAGGCGATCGACCTTATTCTGACAAGCGAGATCGATGCCTATTCCGGCGGGGTGCGGAACACGGTTTCCGAGGTGCTGGACGATCTGAAGCAGGGCCGCAGCAGCGACGCCATGGGCGGCAGCGCGACGGGCGCATTCGAGGAGACGCGGCGCAAGCTGGGCCATGCGGATCTCGGGCTTTATGGCAGCGTCAAGGGCGGGCTGATCCTCGCCGTTCCCAACAGTTCGAAGAAGATCGGCCGTGCGCTGCTGGATACGCCATTCGGCGACCGTGGCGGCAACGGATCGTGGAAGTGGGCGCTGCGCCGTGCGCCGCCGCACATCGTGCAGCGCGGCATCGACGACGGCAGCGGGCGCGAGGATAACCGCGTGACCATCGCCGGGCGACAGGTGCGGTGTTTGTTTGTCGACCTCAAGGCATACGGAGCGCTCTAGCATGATCTCAACCAGACGATGCAGAGCGCCGCCCGATTGCGTCATTTTGCACCCGAAATCCCCCACCCGGACCCGTCGAATTGCAATAAATCGCGCGGTTGACCGTTCGTGCGTGGGCGTATGGTGCACTCATGCGTGTGGCGAGACAGACAAACTGTCTAGCACTGTCTTGCTACTGTCTACGGATTTTGCGCCGCCAAGGCATTGTTTTGAAATGCAAAATCAGAACCACAAGACAATTAGACAATTAGACAGCGTTTCGTCTCGTACATACGCACACACACGCGCGCATGTGTAGAGAATGACTGTCTAACTGTCTAATTGTCTAATTTATATATAACGTATTGTATTTATTACGTTATTCATAAGACAGCGTTTAGACAGTCTCTAGACAGTCGAAAGGCAGGGCCATGAATAAACAATCCGAAGAAACTGAAAATATGGATTGGGGTGAGTTCGCCGACGCCGGGGCGAGCTGGGAGCGGCGCGAGGCCGAACGGCTGGAGCGCGACCGCAAGGCCAAGCCCAGGCGCAAGCCCGGACGGCCGAAAGGCGCGACAAACAAGCGATCGCGCGACCTTCTCGCCCTGCAGGACGAGAAAGGCTATGCCGATCCGGTCGAAGCGATGATGCAGTATGTCACGATGCCGGCCGAGCAGCTGCATGCCTGGATATGCGAGCGCCAGCCGGACAAGCCGCCGAGCCTCTGGCAGGTGATGCAGGACCAGAATGCCATGCGGGTGCAGCTTGCGCCCTACCTCCATGCCAAGATCATGAGCATGCCCCAGCAGCTTGAGGAAATGCTGCCCGCCCTGTTCCTCCATCTCGGCACCAACCAGCTCGACCAGGCGCGGCAGTTGGCCGAGCAAAAGGGCCTGTCAGTCGGCCAGCCGCTCATTGAAGAAAAGGCAAATAAAAACAATGACATGGAAGATTGACGCATTTGTGACTTTTGGTCTCAACAGTCACACGGCTCGTAAAGCATTGAAATCATTCAATCGGCAACTGATCAGATATCAGTGGCAGAGCCGGGCCGGACGATCGGCCACGGGCGGCACTGCCCCCTGCCCCCTGCCCCTCGCCCGCCAGATTTTTTGCCGCCGGATCGCGGCCGCCGCCGAGGCCTTCCCCCGAAAGGGGGGCACCCCCGCCCCGAGGGGGGAGGCGCTTGCGCACCGATCCCGATTTGAGCAATCGGGTGTCAGTGATCCGGGAACCGGTCAATCTGGACGTTGCGTCGCGTTCAGACGGGAGCCATGGGGGTGCGGGGGATCATCAAGGCCGCGCCGGCGCCCTTCCCGCTTCTGCCGGGGTCGGGGGATGGAAGGTCTTTGCCCTTCATACGGTCGACAGAATGCCGAACTGACGATGATTGAAAGGACACCTTACGGCCTCCGGCCTTCAGGTGACTTATTCGGTGTCGGCGCGCGCGCATGCGCGCCGACTGGTTCTTGCATTGTGAGGGCGCGCGCATGAGCGACACGATCGGCAGTATTACACGCGACGATCTCAAGCGACTGGACACGCAGGAGGAACGCGCCCTCGTCGCCAAACTTGAGATCAATGATAACTTTTCGCCATTCAGTTACACGCCGCCCGGCCCGGTTGCGCAGGCGTTCATCAAATCGGACCTGCTGACGACCGTAATCATGGGTCCGCTTGGCGGCGGGAAGACGACGGCTTGCGTTTTCAAGCGCATCTATGCCGCCACAAAAGCCCCGATCGCCTGGCACCCTGAAGACGGCAAGCCGACGCGCATGTGCCGTTGGGTGGTTCTCCGCGACACCTTCCGATCAGCGGAAAAGACCGTGCTGGAAAGCTGGAAACAGTGGTTTCCGAAAGGCTATCCGGGTTCGTCCTGGGCCGGCGGCAACGACCGTCCGGTGACGCATATACTGCGTTTCATGGTCGATGGCATTCGCGTTGAGGCCATCACGGAATTCGCCGGCCTTGGCGAAAACTCGATTGAAACCATGATGAAAGGCCGGGAATATTCCGGCGGATGGCTGAACGAAATCGACACACATGCAGATGGTTCGCTGGCCGATATGGAGCAGCGCGTCGGCCGCTATCCGGCGTCGAAAAACCTGCTGACAGTGGACGAGATCGAGGACCTTAGCCGAAAACTGGGCCGCAAGCTTGTCAGCGGCCAACGCCAGCGCATGGTGATCGGCGACATGAACGCGCCGACGGTCGATAGCTGGACCTATCGCGACCTGATCAAGAACCGGACGCCGGACCGATACCTGTTTCAGCAACCGTCCGGCCGATCCGACGACGCCGAAAACCGCTTCAACCTCGAAGCGGACTATTACGACCGCATTGTGCGCAACCAGGAGGACTGGTTTGTGCGGCGCATGGTCGATAACGAGTTCGGCTATTCCCGCGCCGGCAAGCCGGTCTATGAGGGGTTCGACCGGCGGCGGAATGTGGCGCGCATGCGGATCATGACGGACCCGAAACTGACGCTGGGCATCGGTATCGATATTTCGATGAACACCCTCAATCCTGCCTGCGTGCTCGGCCAGACGCGCGCACCCGGCCGGATCATTGTTGCCGATGAACTTTATCTGGGGCACGGCGTCGGGGCGGCGCGGTTTGGCGAAGCCCTGAAACAGAAGCTTTCGGAAGACTATTCAAACGCCAGCAAAATCCGCATTTGGGTGGACCCGGCGGCAGAGCATGGCGCCGACCAGGAAGGCGGCCAGCTTTCAGCCATGGAAACGCTTGCCGTCATTCTCGGCCTGCCGATCCTCATTCCCGCCGGCGGTTCGAACGAGCTTGGCATGCGGCTCGATGCGGTGAAAGCCGAAATCCGTGGTTATCTGGAGCCGGACACGCACTTGCTGATTGACCCGGAGAAATGCCCGCTGTTGCTGGAAGGTTTTGAAGGCAAATACCGGTACAAGAAACGCGCGGAAACCGCCTCGACGGACTACGAGGAAAAACCAGACAAAGGCCATCCGTGGTCCGATATTCACGATGGGCTGCAATATCTCGTGCTTGGCTTTCGCGGCCGTACAGGCGCCATTCGCGGCGCGGCCGATGCCGCGCGACCTTCCAGCCAGGGCGACCGCTTCGGCCGCCCGCAACGGGGGAATTCGTCCCCCTGGGGTGGGGGTGGCGGCTTCGATCCGCACAAGGTGGGGCTTGTCGGCCGATGACCACGCTTGAAATCGAAACACCTGCGACGATTTTCGACATGGCCGACATGGCCGATGCCCATACGCAAATTCACTGGGCAATTGCCAAACAGATGTGGTCGCACGGGGAAACCCATGTTCTGCGGGAGGATGGCAAACCGATCTGCCTTTTCGGGATTTATCCCAATGACGGCTGGGCTGAAGCGTGGTTTTCCGTCCGCCCGGAATGCGCCCGCCACATGCGGCTTATCGTCCGCCACGGCCGGTTGACGCTAGATGCCGCGCCCTACCCTGCCATCGTGACGTTTTGCGCAACGGATGCCGGCCGGCGGCTTGCCCGCCTCTGCGGCTTTCGTTTCGTCGAGCACTGGAACAACACGGAGCTTTGGCAGAGAGATGGGCGGATTATTCGGCGGGAAAAGCGGTGCGGGCGATCTTCGCAGACAGCAGGAGAGCAACCAGAGACGCCAGTTGGCCGATCTGGCGCGGCAACAGGCTGAAGTTGACCAGGCGACCGGCGGAAAGGCCGGGCGCAAGACAGGCAGCCGGCTTCTGACCTTCCTTTCCGGCAACGGCGTTGACAAGCTTGGCGGCGCCTGATGAGCGAAACAACCCGGCTCAAACAGCGGCGCAATGCCGCCCAGCGAGAGCGCGACGAATTCCAGCCGCTGCTGGATGAGGCCTACCAGTATGCCATCCCGTTCCGAAAATCGGCCAACAGCGAGCGCAACGGCCGATCGCGCGGTGAAAAACGCGTCGATCAGGTTTTCGATCATACCGCAATCGACAGCGCATTCCGCTTTGCCGGAAAGCTGCAACAGGATTTCTGGCCGGCGGGACAAGACAACTTCCAGCTTGAACCGGGGCCGGTGATCGTCAACCAGGCCGAACGCGACGAATTTGCCAAACAGCTTGCCCCGATTGCCAGCGTTGCCGGCGCGTTCTTCGACGATGGCGATTGGGATATGTCATTTCATGAAATGGCGCTGGAGCTTTCGGCCGGAACCGGCGCTATCCTGATGGACAGCACCACGGCGCCGGACAAGCTGTGGGAGCCGATGAGCGTACCGGTCGATGAAATCCTGCTTGAAAACGGCCCGCGCAACCGCATTTCCGGCATCTTCTGGACGCGAAAAATGTCGCTCCGGGTGATCAAGGATACCTGGCCGCGCGCCAAACTCGGCCAGGAACTGCGGGACCTGATGGAACAGGACCCGGAAAAGGAAATCGAGGTCTATCAGGACACGATCCACGACGCCCGCAAGGACCAGTGGGTGATGACCGTGTGGTGCAAACAGCAAGACGGCCGGCTGAACCAGGCAAAAAGCCGCACATGTCCCTGGCTGGTGCCGCGCTATTTCCGTGTGCCGGGCGAGACCTACGGGCGCGGTCCGGTGATGCTGGCCATGCCGACGATCAAGACGCTCAACACCACGGCGCGGCTGCAGCTTCAGGCGGCGGCAATCACCATGCTCGGGATCTATACCGCCGTTGATGATGGCGTGTTCAATCCGGATCTGGCAACGCAAGCGCCGGGGTCTTTCTGGAAGGTCGCCCGCAACGGCGGATCGCTCGGCCCATCGGTGCAGCGTTTCCCCGATCCGCGCCTTGATCTTTCCGACATGGTTTTGAACGACATGCGCATGGGCGTTAAGGCGACCATGATGGACCAGAGCCTGCCGGCCGAAGGCGCCGCAGTGCGCTCGGCAACCGAAATCCTTGAGCGCGTCAAACGGCTCGCTTCCGACCATCTTGGCGCTTACGGGCGACTGGTGAAGGAAGTCACGATCCCCGCGGTCAAGCGCGTGCTGGAGCTTGCCTATAATCGCGGGCTGATCGCCGATGATATTCCGATTGACCAGCTGCTGATCCGCGTGCGCATCAAAAGCCCGCTGGCAATTGCCCGCGAGGCGCAGCGCATAGAGAAAATCGTTCAGTGGCTGCAGATGGTGCTGATGATCATGGCGGATCGTTCCAACCGCGTCGCGCGCGTTGAGCAGGCCCTGGTGATGATCGGCCGCGATTTTGGCGTGCCGGAAACTCTGATGGTTTCCGACAAGGAACGCGATGCGATGGATACCCGAGAACAGGAAATGCAGGCGGCCGCGATCGCCGCGCAGGCGGCCGGCGCCGCAGGAGGAACATGACATGCAGCCACTGGACATTGAGAGCATCATTTCCGGCGCAGCCGAAGGGGGGTGGGACTGGTTTAAGCAGGCGAACGAAAGGATCAAGAAAGATATTGATCTTAAGCAAAAACGCGCCGCCGAGGATCAACGCGCGATCGCCTCCGCCTGGGCGCGTTTCTACAATTCGCCGGACGGCCGCAAGGCCCTTGAGGCAATGTTCGATGTGACGTTGCGGCGTGCGGTCTACATGGCAACAGCCGGATGGGACCCGGCGACGATGGCGACCTATGGCGCGTTTCGCGAGGGCCAGAATTCCCTCGCGCACGATATCGCCCGGCATATCAGCGCGGGCGAAAAAGAGGCAATCAAGCCTCGTGATGTGTAGAGGTGATAAGCAATGCATGATCTTCTGAGACGGTTCTTGCCGCTTGTGGTTTTCGAGGGCGAAGGCCTTGGCGGCGGTGACGGCGGAGACCCGGCCGCCGATGGCAATGGCGGGGACGGCGGCGATCCGGCCGGCGGCGGCTGGAAACCGCCGGAAGGCCTGCCGGAGGAATTCACCGGCGCGGATGCGGACGAAACGCTTGGCAAGCTGCTCGGCGGTTACACCGATGCCAACAAACGCGCCGAGGGCCTGCGCAAAGACCTGGCACAACGGCCAAGTGCGCCCAAAACGCCTGATGAATACAGCTTCGAGCCGGATGAGAAGCTGGCACCATTCTTTGGCGACCTGAAAGAAGACAAGCTTTATGCCTCCGCCCGCGAGGCAGCGCATAAATACGGGATAAGCCAGGAACAGTTCTCTGGCTTCCTGTCCGACACGTTCGGCCCGCTGGCAGAAGCCGGCGCCCTTTCCGCCCCGTTCGATGCAGCAGCAGAGGTGCGCAGCTTCCAGGAGGCTACCGGGCTTGACAGGGCGGGCGTCGGCAAGGCGCTGCAGCAATCGGAAAGCTTCGCCAAGGGTCTGATCGAGCAGTTGGACCTGCCGCAAAAGCTCACCGACGAAGCCAAGGGCATGTTTATGGGGCTGACCGATACGGCGGCCGGCAATGCCATCCTGCAGGCGCTGTCCGCGCGGATCAACGACAGCGGTTTCGGGCTGGAAGGCAAGGGCGGCGGCGAAGGCGCGTTAACCGAGGCCGACCTGAAAAAGCTCGATGCTGATCCACGCATCGATCCGCGCAACCGCAACAATCCAGACCCGAACAAGCGTTTCGATGAGGATCTGCGCAAACGTTACGATGAAGCTTATAATCGGCTCTACGGTTGAGACCGTCACAAGACAAAAACGCAGACAGAACAGGCCGGGGCGACCCGGCCTTTTTCGTGCGGGCGGTTTACCGCACCCGCGCGCGCCTAGCCTTGATCTCGACAACGGGCGGACCTGCAAGAGTGATGGCCTCTCCGGCTGATGACCGGACCCTGATGCTGCGCGCGGCCTCTCCAAACGGTGTTTTTCTCATCAATCAACATCGGAGCGATCCATGTCTATCAATGCCAACAACTGGAATACCACCCAGTACGCCAACCGCGCGATGCACATCTACCAGCAGAAGGGCAACCGCCTGCGGCCGACCGTGACGGCGGCAACCCGCATCGAGAACAACGAAAAGGCCGTCTTCTGGCTCGCCGGCAAGTCCAAGGCGAAGAAGAAGACCCGCCGCGAACGCAACGTGCCGTCGAATTCCGAGCGCAAGAAGTTCGAAGCCAGCCTGGAGACCTGGGTGGCCTTCGATACCGTCGACGAATACGACGTCGATCGCATGACCGTCGACGAAAAGGAAGTGATCTACGAGAGCGGCGCCAATGCGCTCGGCCGCGCGACCGATATCGAGATCTACGCCAAGATGCAGGCCGCGCATGCCTCGTTCGGTTCCGGTCTCGACTTTTCCGCCGGCGCATTCTCGGCTGCCAACGCCCTGATGCTCTGCAAGGCGCTCCAGGATGACAAGGTGCCGTGGAACGGCGAGGTCTATTGCGGGCTTCCGTCGCTGCAGTGGAACCAGCTCCTGGCCAATAAGGTCGTGAACTCCGCAGAACATGTCGGCCCCAACGGCCTGCCCTTTGTCGGCGCGACCGATACCCGGTTCTGGAACGGGGTCAACTGGTTCCTGTTCGTCGAGGAAGACGCCGAGGATCTTTACCCGGTTCCGGCCTCCAACAAGCAGGACCTGTTCATCTGGCACAAGTCCGCCATGGGCTGGGGAAACAACACCGACCTGCGCGTGATCACCCAGTGGGACAATTACGAGGACTACTGGACGATCAACATGCAGGCCAAGGGCGCGGCCACCACCCTGCAGGAGGGCAAGGGCATCAAGCGCTTCCGCACCTCCACCAACTCGGCGATCGCGATCGTCTGACGCTTTCCGATCGGGGCGTCCTGGCGCCCCGTTTATCCCCTCAACAGGAGAAATGAAATCATGGCTTTCAACGTCAAGGGTTTCCGGACGATCGACTACATGACCAACCCGTCCGGCGAGGCCGGCGCCAATCTCGCCGTCCATAAATACGTCACCAATGACGACACCGCCGCCGTAGAAACGGCCGGCTACTTCAACGACCTGTCTTCGCGCGTGAAGAAAGGCGATCACATCGATTGCACGCTGGATCTCGACGGAACCGTAATGCGCCGCAACTACGTGGTCAGCTCGAATTCCGCCGGCGTGGTGGCGATTGCAGCACAGAACGTCGCTTGATGCGAAATCTCTAGCTGCATCCCTGCACATCGTCCGGGCGAAAACGCTTCGCGTTATTCTGGCCGATGTGTTCGGCCGCCGGTCACACATCCCGGCGGCCGTTTGCCTTTGAGGAGTGAGCAATGGACCTGCTTGAAACCGACCTTGCGATTGCAAATGCCGCCTGCGCCATGATCGGCGAGGACCCGATACAGAGTTTCGACGATGACGATGGCGGCAACTCGGCCGCAGGCCTGCTTTATGGCATGGTGGTGGATTTCAACCTCGGCCTTCAGCCTTCCGGCTTTCAGTTCGCCCGTGAAATGCGCCAGCTCTCCCGCATCGACGGCGCAACGGCGTTTACCGGCTACGATCATGTTTTCGACATTCCGGCGCCCTACACCGGCACGCCGGTTTTTCTGACCGATGACCCTTCGGACCCCGATCGCCGCTATAACCGCTTCATTCTCACAAACGGCAAGATCCACGCCAGCGACGATCCGCTTTATGCCATGGTGAAATTCCGGGCTGCGCCCAGCCTCTGGACTGCCACATTCAAACGCGCGACCATCACCGCGCTTGCCGCCGAAATGGCCTATTCGCTGGCCTCCGACCGCAACACCCGCACCGAACTGCAGCAAACAGCCTATGGCAGCGCGTCAGAGAATTTTCGCGGCGGGCAGATGCGGACGGCGCTTTCCGAAGACGGGTTCTCAAACCCGCCGCGCCCGATGGGCACTTCGCAAAATCCGCTTGAGCAAGCCTGGAGGGGCTGACCATGGTTTCAAGTCCGGGCGTCACACAGGCCGCCTTTACCGCCGGCGAACTGGACCCGTTGCTGGAGGAACGCACCCGGCTCAAATATTACGCAACCGGCCTCAAACACGCCGAAAACATCACCATTGCGCCGCAAGGCGGATTTACGTTGCGGCCCGGCCTGCGCCATGTCGGCGCCCTGCCCGCCGCCGCAGACCGAATTTTCCCGTTCGAAAGCTCGCAGGGCGGCGCTTACGACATCGTTTTTGCCGGTGATGCCGGCGAGGTGTGGGGCGCATCGGCCAAAGCCGCCGATATCACGGTTTCCGGCCTTTCCGGCGTGCTATCGGAGGCAACAAATGCGCAGCGCTTCGACACGATGCTGCTTTTTCACCGCGATATGGAGCCAAAGCGGATCAGGCTGACGGATAGCGGATGGGTGGTGGACACAGCCCCGCTCGAAAACCTGCCGAGCTGGGATTATGGCGGCACCTACACAAACGGGGTCGCAGCCGTCTGGACGCTGGAATTTGTCGGCCTGCAAAATGACACCTCGATTTTCACGCTGACGATTTCCCAGCAGGAAACGTTCTCGATCACGTATAAAAGCGACATGCCGACGCTGGTTTCAGCGATCGAGACCGCGCTGAACGATCTACCGAATATTTCCGCCGGTTTTGCCGTATCCTCGCCATCGTCAAACAAGATATCAATCACCTTCAGCGGCGAGGGCAATGAGGGCGACAGCTGGGCGGTTTCCGGCAAGGTCGTGAACAAGGCGGATGCGGCGATTGTTTCGGTCAAGGATACGGTCGGCGTTGCACCTGGCGAGCCGGTGATTTCCGCAGACAAAGGCTGGCCGCAATGCGGGGCGTTCTACAATCAGCGCCTGCTGATGGGTGGGTTCAAGAGCTTGCCGCATGCCTGGATGATGAGCCGCCAGGCGGATTATTTCGAGTTCAACAACCGCTTTACCGAGGATGATGGCCCCGCGCTTGTTCCGATGGATGCTAAGGGCGGTGAGAGCATTGAGCACATTAACCCATCTCTTTATCTGCAAATCTTTACGTCCGAAGCCCAATACTGGATTTCCGAACGAGGGCTATCACGCAACAAGGCACCAGACCACGTACCTGCTTCAACGAATGGCACAGCTGGCGCTGTCGCACCCGTTGAGAGCGAAGGATCCACAATCTATCTCTATAAAAACAGATCATCGCTCGGTGAGCTTTACAGGCCATATGAAGATGGCAACCTGAAGTCGGCCAATATATCGTTACTTGCGCCACACCTCATGAAATCCGGAATAGGTTCTCTAGCGCTTCAAAAAACAACATCCGATAATTCTGCCAACCTTCTGTCTCTGGTTTTGAGTACCGGCCATGGACGTCTGGCGACGATCCTACGCGAACAGGAAGTAACCGCTTTCACGCGGATGACCAGTCAAGGGCTGACCTTTAATGCAACGGCCGTCAACGGCCGGAACGAAATTTCATTTATTTCCGATCGCAGCGGCAACCGCACCCTTATGCGGTTCGAGGAAGGGCTGTTGCTGGACGATGCCAGCGACTTTTCGTTTGGCAGTCCGTCGTCAACGATCAGCGGCCTTTCGCGTTTCAACGGCGTTTCGGTGTGGGTGATCGCGGACGGCAATGTTTTCGGTCCATACACGGTTTCCGGCGGTGCGCTGACGCTGCCGATCGCGGTTTCCGCTGCAACCGTCGGCACATGGTCTCCGCCGATCGTCAAAACGCTGCCGCCTTCGCGCGAGGTCGGCGGCGAGCGCGTGCTGAAGCGGCGCGGCCGCATTCATACGGTTCGGCTTTCGCTTTCCGATACGACAAGCGTGGCCGTCGGCACCAATGACGGCCAGCTGCGCGACGTGAACCTGATGCGCTACGGCATGCTGGCCGATGTCGGTGAATTAAACCAGGGCTTTACCGGCGAAATCAAGATTACCGGTCTGCGCGGCTATGCCGACCAGCCCTTTGTGACGGTCTCGCAGGTGCGGCCGGGTAGACTGAACGTGCGCTCGATTACGTTTGAGGCTGCACTTTAGGGGAGCTTTCCATGGAAGCAGCGTTTTCGGCAATTGCGGGTTTGTTCTCGGGCGGCGGTGCGGCTGCCGCAACCACGGCAGCAACGGCGGCCGGGGCGGCAGGGGCAGCCGGAACTGTTGCGCCGGCCGTCGCGGCCGGCAGCGGCCTTGCAGCGCTCAAGACTGGCATTATCGGCCTTTCCGCCATTTCGGCGCTCGGACAGATCGGCATGGGGTTTGCCGAAAGAGACATTGCGCGGGCGCAGGCAGATGAGGCGGACCTGCAGGCAGGACAGGAACGGCTTGACGCGCAACAGCGCCAGAACCGCATCCGGCGCGAAATGGCCTCTATCCTTGGCGAGACCAAAGGAAAATATGCAAGCGCCGGCGTTGACCTTACCGGTGGCATTGCCGCCGGACAGGCACGAAAAACCGCAGAAGATGCCGCCGAACAGATATCAATCGACCGCCGGGACAGCGAATTCGTGCAGGCGCAGTACCGTGCACGCGCTCGCAATTTGAGACGAAAGGGCGGAATGGCGGCGGCTGGCGGCCTTCTGAATGCCATCAACACGGGTGCAAATACCGCGCTCAATATCCGCCAGCTTGGAGCTTGACATGGCACCGATCAGACGCCTTGAAAGCGAGGGCCGCGCCGGGTCCGGCGTTCCTTCCGCTGTTGCCGGCAATGGCGGCGCATCCGCCGCGCTCGCCAATCTTGCCGGCTCACTTTCCGAGCGGCTGACCGCGCTGGCCGAGGGGGCGGCACTTCGCGCCGGGACAAGAGACGGAACGCCTGTTGGCGAGAGCGCCGGCGCGCCCTATCTGCAGAGCGCGACGACATATCGCGCCATCAATGGCGATCCGATCGCGGCAAAGCAATTCCTGCAGGGCGTTTCCAACAAGGCGGCAAGCCACACCGAAGGCCTTGACGACAATTTCGCGGTCAAGGTGGCCAACCTGTTTCAGGCCGCGCCGGAAGAAATTCGCGCCGGACTGGGCATGTATTCCGGCTATCGATCGGAAGATCACCAGGCGCGGCTGTGGCAGGATGCGCTTGTCAAATACGGTTCGGCCGAGGCCGCCCGCAAATGGGTGGCGCCGCCCGGCAAGAGCCAACACAATCACGGCAAGGCGATGGATGTTGCCTATAACGGCCAGTCGCTCAGCAAGGCCCCGCAGAACGTGGTTTCGTGGCTGCATGAGAATGCGCCGGCCTATGGGCTGAAATTTCCGCTTGGAAACGAAAACTGGCACATTGAAGACGACAGCACGCGCGGCGGCACGGGCACGGCGGCGCCCGCTTTCGACCCTTCACGCCAGATCAACACCGCACCGCTGCAGCTGCGCCGCGATGGCACGATCTATGGCGATGCCTATGACCGGGCGGCGCAATCGGCCTATCTCTGGCGCGTGCAGGCCGGCGTTTCCAACGATCTGTTTCAGGCACAGCAGGAATTTCAGGACGATCCGGCAGCCTTTAATGCCGCCGTCAACGATATTCAGGCGCGCTATCTTGAGGACCCCGCCTTTGCCGATCCGCAGATGCGCGAGGCATTGCAACAGAACATCACACAGCGCGCACTCGGATATCAGCAGCAGATCACCGCCAATTATGGCCGCCGCCTGAAAGACGAGGAAAAAGTTGCCTTTACCGACGGCATTGCCGCCGTGCAGGTGAATGTCGAGCGGCAGGCCTATGGCTACGGCGCCAATGGCGACGGCGACGAGGTTGTCGGCCAGATGGTTTATCGGGCGCAGGCGTCGATCGACCAGGCCGTTGCCAACAACACGATTTCGCCGGCGGAAGGTGAAAAGCTCAAGGAAGACGTTGCCATCACGGCATCCCGCGCACGCATCCAGGGCGTTTACGACGCCCTGCCCGGCCCGCAGGAAAAGGAAGCCTTTGCCGTCAGCCTCGTTGACAAATGGCTGGAAAACGATCCGTCGATCGGCGAATACGGCAACCGGATGCTGGGAGAGATTACAGCGCTCAGCGAAATGCTGCAGCGTGACGCCACCGACATGACGAATGCGGAAAAGAACGCATTCCGCTCACGCGCCGCCCAGCTGCAGGGCCTTGTCGCCGACGACATTGCCAGCATGGCCAAAAACGGCAAGGGGCTTGATCCGGCCGAAACCGGGCTTGATGCGGCCACGGTTGAACAGTTTCTCGGGCCGGAGGCGGCCGTTGAATGGAACCGCGCGCGCAAACAGGCACAGCAGATATACGACGCCACCCGAAACATGGACGCCGAAAGCGAAACGGAAATCGCCGCGCGGCTGCAGACGCTGAAAGACCAGACGGACGCCAGCGCCGGCAGCGCCGGCTACGCCGCCAAACAGGAAGTTCTTGCCGCCGCCGCCAAGCATGCCGACGACCTGCTGAAGGAACGCGCCACAGACCCGCTCGGGCAGGCCGGTCGCGCCGGGCTGATCGAGGTCACGGCCATCGATCCGACAAGCGCCGAGGCGCTGGCCACATCGCTTTCCCAGCGCCAGCTGCAGCGCAATCAGGTTTCCACCATCTACGAACAGCCGGTGCCCTTCTTCCTGCCCGGCGAACAGGCGCGACTTTCCGAAACGCTGATGCGCAACCCGGATGCGATTTCCGGTTTTTCCGCCACGCTGATCGATACGCTGGGCGACAGGGCTGTGCCGATCCTGGCCGAGCTTTCCGACCAGGCGCCGGTGATTGCGCATGCCTCCGCGCTTTCGCTGACGACAGGCGACGCCACGATTGTCGATGAGGTTTCGCGCGCGCTGACGCTGAAAAACGAGAAGGTGTTCACGGTCAAGATGCCGTCGCAGTCCGACCAGACGGCGGTTGCCCTGCCGGCGCTCGGGACCGCCTTCGCGCATCAGCCGAAACTGCAATCGGCCGTGCTGCAGACGGCGGCGATCCTGTTCGAGAAATCCGCCAATGAACAGGGCTTCGATCCTTCCGAGATCGACGAGGGCGGCACGGTGGCGAACGAAACCTATCTGAAGATCCTTGATCGCGTCGCCGGCGGGCGCACGGTGCAGGGCCGCCAGTTCGGCGGGCTTGGCGAGGTCAACGGCGCCATGGTTGTCGTGCCCTCCGACATGGAAAAGACGCGGCCGCAGGAACTGCTTTCCGATCTCACGCAATTGCAGCTCGATGCCCTGCCGCCGATCGAGACCGGCGAATTCGATATCCCGCTTTCCGATATCCGCAATGCCCGGCTTGTCGGAGTGGATGACGGCCTTAACCGGGTGGCGCT
>NZ_CAXXFM010000001.1:2420000-3691803 GCF_963677965.2 uncultured Martelella sp. | reverse complement strand
CGGCGGCGGCGCGGGTGCTGCCCGCACCGTGACCGGGCGCATCCTCACCACGGCGGCATACCGAGGCGCTGGTGAATGCGGCCGTGCAGACGGCAACGGAACCTTTCGTGCAGCGCTGGCGCGCGGAGGCCGGGGCTTGGAAAGCGGCTGGGGCGAGGCTGCAAAAAACGTTGGCCTTTGCCGGGCTTTTCGGCGCGGCGCTGGGCGGCGCCGGCCGTGCCGGTTGCGGAAGGCCTTGCCGCCCTTGGCCGCAGTGCCGAGGCGCGCGCGGCCGCAAGGCGGGCGCTGGCAAACGATCCCGCAACGCCGGAAGCAAGCCGCCAGGCGCTTGCCGTGCGACCGCGAGGCGGCAGCGGCCGTGCTGGAGCCGATGCGCGCCAGCCTGCCGGCCGAGGCGCGCGGCGCGCTTGATGCGCTGGAGGGCGGAACGGCTTTTCGGCAACCAGAAACCGCCGGCGGCCCGCAGCGCCTATCACGACAGCGTGAGCGCAAACGCCATTGCCGCCGCGCAGGGAAAACCGCCCTTTCCGCTTCGAGCCGGACACCGAACAGGTCAAGCGCATTGCCGGACCAGCTGGCGCCGGAAACCACAGCGCCGGCGCGAACAGCGCGAACAGCCGATCGGACGAATTTCTGATGCGGCGCGGCGGGTGGGGTGAAGGATTACAAGGGCGAGCTGGGCCGCGCTGGGCCTCGACAAGGCCGCTCGCCCGTTTGTGGGCCGGCTGGTGCGCGAGGGCGGCGACACGCTGGACAATGCCCGCCTGGCAGCAGCAGAGGCCGGTTATTTCGATCATCTCTATGGCACGGCCGACCAGGCGGCGGAGAAAAGCACGATCGGCGACTTGCTGGACGCGCTGGACAATGCCAGCCGCACACAGACGGCACAGCCGGCCGCCGACACGGAACGGCGCGCGGTGAGAAGGCCTGGTGCACGATATCATTGCCGATGCAGGCCCCGGTGTGTTGACGATGCCGTGATCATCCGTGCGGCCGAGCGCGCCGTTTCCGAAAACCTGCCCGCCCGCGATGCATTGGCCCGCACGCTGGAAGCGCCGGACGCGCGGCCGGGCCGATGCCGGTGCTGATGACCTGCCGGAAGAAGCATTCTTCCCGGAAGACGAGATTTCCGGCGGGCTGGACGATCCGCGCGTGTATCGACAAGGAAGACCTGATTTCCCCGGCGCGAAATCGGCGATGTGCCGGAAGACATGGAAATCCCGTTCTTTGACGATGAAGGACCGGGTAACGATTGCCGCGCTGAATGACGAACTGGAACGCATTGACCGCGCCGCACGGATTGTGGAGGCCTGCCCGCTATGAGCCTGCAAGATTGCCTGAAAAAGGCCGTTGACGAAAACCTGCTGTCCGATGACGACGCCAAGAAACTCGGTCGCGAATTCGACAAGCTGCGCCGCCGCCACGCTTCCGCCTCCGAGGTGACGGCCGATGCCGAGGCCAAGAAAGCCCTTGCCGAAATGCTGCGCGCCCAGAGCGCGCACCAGAAGCGCAAGGCCAAGCTTTCAATCAAATCCATCGAGCGCCTTGCGGCCGATCTTGGCAGTCACAGGAATGCCCGCGGTGAATTCGATGTCGGCGAGGCGGCGCTGGACAAGCTGGAGCATTTCGGATCGTCCGGCTTTGCCTCCGTTGCCGGCCGGCAGCGCACCATCATCGGCATGGCGCATGCGCGCATGGAGGATGCGCTTTACCATTTCCGCCGCTCCGCAATTTCCGGCGACGGCACGCGTGTTTTCGGGCGTGATATCGGCGGCCGCCATAACAAGGCGGACCTCGACAATGTTCTGCGCGAGAGCTTTGGCGAGGATACCGGCGATGCGGCGGCCAAGCACTTTGCCAAAGTCTGGAACGACACGGCCGACTGGCTGCGCCAGCGCTTCAATGCCGCCGGCGGCGCAATCGGCCGGCTGGAAAACTGGGGCCTGCCCCAGCACCACGATGCGCGCGCCCTGCGCAAGATGGGCCTCGAAAAGTGGAAGCAGGACATAACACCGCTGCTGGATGTTTCCCGCATGAAACACCCGCTGACCGGCAAGACGGTGGACCCCGAAGACCTCGACGACGTGCTGACCGATATCTGGACAAGCGTTGCCACCGAAGGCTGGAACAAGATGGAGCCGAAGCGCCAGCCCTTCGGCCGGGGCGCGCTTGCCAACCAGCATGGCGAGCACCGCTTTCTGGTGTTTCGCAATGCCGACAACTGGCTTGAGTACCAGCGGCAATATGGCGGCGGCGGCGATGCCTTCGGCGCGATGATGGGCCATATCAACATGATGGCCCGCGATATATCCGCCATGGAAATTCTCGGGCCGAACCCGAACGGCACGATTGAATGGCTGAAACAGGCCGTGACCAAACAGGCGGCGGAAAAGGCCGCCGGCCGCCCTGCCCGCTTTGCCGGAAAGCCCGAGGGCGCGCTTGACCGCGCCAAGGGCATTAACCGCAAGATCGATGCGGTGTGGGGATCGATCCGTGGCACCCTGCAAACGCCGGTTAGCGGCAAATGGGCATCCGGCATGGCGGCCGCGCGCAGCCTGATCACGGCAAGCGTTCTCGGCTCGGCAACGATCTCCGCCATATCCGATATCGGCACCACGATGATTTCCCGCAAGTTTGCCGGCATGAATGCGCGCGGCGTTTTGAGCGATGTCATCAAGGCCATGGGCAAGCAGACCCGCCAGGAGGCGATTGCTTCCGGCCTGATCCTCGACAATGCCATGCATGTGTTTCACGCCCAGGCGCGCTATGTCGGCACGCTGGACGGTCCCGGCTTCACCAGCTTCATCGCCGACCGCGTGCTGACCTATTCCGGCCTGACGCCATGGACACAGGCCGGGCGCCATGCCTTCGGCCTCGCCTTCATGCGCACCGTCGCCGAAAATGCCGGCAAGGGCTACGACGCCCTGCCCACAGCGCTGCGCGACACGATGCGCCGCTATGGCCTGACGGAAACCGACTGGAACCTAATCCGCAAGACAAAGCGCCACGACATGGGCGGCGCAACGATCATCCGCCCGAACGAGATGTTCGACAGCGGCGACAACCGGATTTCGGAACGCTATCTGGAAATGATCCAGTCGGAGACGGAATTTGCCATTCCCTCCGGCTCGCATCGCTCCCGCGTGGCGCTGCTGGACCAGAACCAGCCCGGCACCTTTATTGGCGAGGTTCTGCGCTCTTTCGCGCAGTTCAAGAGTTTCGGCGCGGTGTTCATGTTGCTGCATGGCGCGCGCACGCACCGCATGCTTGTTGGCGATAATCCGGCCAAGGGCGCGGCCTATGCCGGCTCGCTGCTGATCTCGACAACGCTTTTCGGCGCACTGGCCTATCAGCTGAAACAGATGGCGGCCGGCCGCGACCCGCAGGACATGAGCGACCCGGCTTTCTGGGGCGCGGCGATGCTGCAGGGCGGCGGGCTGGGTATTTACGGCGATTTCCTGTTTTCCAACGTCAACCGCTATGGCGGCGGGTTTTCGACCACGCTGGCCGGGCCGGTGGTCGAGCGCGCCAATAATCTCTGGAACCTTACCGGCGGCAACGCCATCCAGCTTGCCAGCGGCGAGGATACCAAATTCGGCCGCGAGCTTAACCGCTTCCTGCGCTCCAATACACCGGGATCAACGATCTGGTACTGGCGACTGGCATGGGAACGGATCCTGTTCGACCAGATGCAATATCTGATGGACCCGGAGGCCAACAAAGCATTCAAACGCAAGCAGCGTTTTTATGAGCGCGAATTCGGGCAGGAATTCTGGTGGAAGCCCGGCGAGATGCGGCCGGAGCGCGGGCCGGATGTTGGGGCGGCAGGCGGAAGGAACCCCAGCTAAACGTCCCGCTCGATCGACTGCCGCCACTGCATACCAAGTTCTTCTATGTCAACAGGCCAGAGAAGAAGTAGGTTTTCAGTGGCCATTCCACTGGCAAGCGTTTCATCCATTTCATTCGATGCAGTGCGCTTGATTGCCGTTGCAGCCAGCGCCGTAGCCGCTATGTTCCAAGCGCAAAACATATTTTGTGTTTCAGGTCTATTGAAACGGCTTCTCTGTTCGGCTGTTTGCTGCGTGAGAGTTAACAGTGTCCGATCATCCATATAATGCAGTGCAAGGAGAATTGCGCCAAAAATAACGTCATCTGGCCCGTCGGCCGCGTTGAAAAAAGGCGACTGCCTCTTAATCAATTTTAGAAAACCGCTTTTAGCATCCTTGACCCCGGCGCCGTTTAGGAAATCGCCATCAGCAGCCCATAGTGTATTTTCGTCCGTATGGCGGCGTAGAGTGGCAAAATTTCGGTCCCAAGCGCTAATTCGCGGTCGTCTCGATAAATAGACCGTCACCACGCCAGCCAGCGCAAAGAATACCACGCCGATGATAACGGCGAGTTTGTCATCCATATTCCTGTCCCCATTGACAAAATCCCCATCGTCCCGCAACCTAACCACGCTTCCCGAAAAAGGGGAAGCCCCGGTTAGCAGCGGGTTGGGAACAAAAAGGCGTCCGGCGCGCCTTTCATGGCGCGTTTTTTTTATGGTCGGGCGTAACGGGAGGGCTTTGCCCTGCCGGTTTCCTTTTTGGCCGGTCTGCTAACCCGTTACTGCCCGGCCACCCGTTAGCAGGGGTGGTCAGGTTCCACTTATCAAAAAGGGACAGAACCTATGACCGACTATATCGAAAACGAGACTTCCGAAGACATTCTTGCCCGGCTGGACAACAGCCTTGTCAATCTGCGCGCGCTCGCCAAGATCGTGCTCTACGTCTCCGAAAGCTGCGACGGCGACGACTTCAAGATGATGAAGAGCGAGCTAAACACCATGTTCTACATGATGATCGACAATGTGGACGATTGCTCGGACGCCAGCGAGGGCCTTGCACTGGCCGCCCGCGAAGCGGTGGAAGCGCACCGCCCGCAGTAATCCACAGAAACGGCGGGACACTTCGCGCAGTCTAAAATGGCCAAGTCTTTGTAACGGCCCGGTTTGTAACTGATTTCAGGTCACAAATCCAAAGTCCTGCGCTTGGTCCCGCCGGTGGAATCACTGTTTTCTATCTTTGCCCGGATCAGAACCATCAGCCGCACCTTTCGGCTAAGTAATTGAATTTAAAAGGTCGAAAAATGAGCCGAGGCAAATAACATCAAGAAGGGAAGTTCCCATGACAGCAGCAGCCGAAAATCTCATTGAACCCACAGTCCGTGTGCAGGAAGGCAACGTTTTTGCCGATAGCCGGGATGTCGCCAGCTATTTCGGAAAAGAGGTCAAACACGTCCATGAGGCGATCAGAAATCTGATCAGTATGGAGCCAACACTGGGTGTCGCTAATTTTCGACCTTTTAAAATCAAAGACTTAGTTGGCGAACGTGTGGCCTATTACGAGATGGACCGCGACGGCTTCACCATTCTGGCGATGGGTTTCACTGGCAAGCGCGCTCTGGCTTTCAAACTAAAATACCTCGATGCGTTCAACCGAATGCAAAAGGAACTCAATGAGCTAAGGGAAACGCAGCAGATACCAGAAGGCGATATCGGCAGCTTGGCGGAACAGCGGCTCGCGCTCGATAAGGTACGCGAAGCCAGAATAGCTTACGGTCCGGCACGCGCCCGCGCCTTGTGGGAGAGCTTACCCGCCTTGCCGCAGGTGCCGCTGATCGCTGGCCATGAAAGCGGCGGCAGCGATGCGGCCGAGTGCCTGCGATATTTTGTGAGCGAACCGACAGAGCCTGAGATGCGCAGTGTCGGCGAAATGCTCGAAGGCGCGTTGCGCGGCGACGGCAACGACAAGCAGGCGCTCGAGCAATTCGGCATTGCGGTTTCGCCGGCCGGCCTGTTCATAGCCCGGTCGAAACCGGAGATCCGCGCATTCTGGAACCGGACACGCTGGGCCACGGCATGGGTGACGCATATTCGCCGTTCCGGCGGGGCGTATATCGGCAATGAGCGCATGACGATCGGCGGGCATCAATGCCGCCCGCTTTTCATTCCGTCTGCCGAGCTTGGCAGGCTGCGGCGGACGATCATAGTCTGATCGCCTCAAGGGGTACCTATAGTACAGGTACCCCTTTCATCTTCATCCTGAACGGTTGACCACATCCCCCACATGAAAAACTGGCCCCGGTTCTAACTGCCGGGGTCTTTTCATGAGCACTGTTCTGCCGATCAACGAAGTGCCGCGCTGGGCGGTTTATACCGCAAGCGCCGGACAGACGGCGTTTGCCATTCCCTTCGTGTTTCAGTCCAACCTCGATATTTCGGTCGGCCACGAGGTTGACGGGCTGTTTCAGCCGATCGCTTCCGGCTACACCATCACCGGCGCCGGCAACCCCAGCGGCGGCACGCTGACATTCGACACCGGCCGCACCGACGGCGACCGCATTCTGGTGGCGGGCGAGGCCCTGCTTGAGCGACTGTCTTCGATCGTCAAGAACGGCCGCTTTTCCTCCGCCACGATCGACAGCGAATTCGACCGGCTGACCATGATCGCCCAGGAGCTTTCCCGCGACCGCGACCGCGCCGTCAAGGCAGAATACGGCGAAACCGGCGCAACCTTCGACAAGGACGTGGAAGACAACCATTTCCTGTTCCTCGACAACGGCAGGGTCAAATCCGGCCCGAACCTCGACTATCTGGCAGAGGAAAAGGCCGTGATCCTGGAAGCGCGCGACGATGCGGTGGACAGTAAACAGGCTGCCGCACAGTCGGAAACCAACGCCAAGCAGTCCGAAAACGCATCCCTGTTGCATGAGCAGGCATCGCAGACCTACGCCAACAATGCTGCCGCAAAGGCAAATGATGCGGATGGCTGGGCGCAACAAGCGCAGGATGCGCGAAACGCAACTATCGCGGCGACCGACCTTAGCGCAATCGCCGAGTTCGTCGACACTGATGCTGACCTGTCCGGCGCTGGTCTAGATGTCGATGACATTGTGATGGTCTGGAAAGATAACACACGTGGTGATGCGACCACCCTTTATCAATGGGACGGCTCAGCTTTCGGCGAGCCTACGGTCTGGCTCAACTCTCAGCGGCTCTCTGACCGCCAGCAGATGCTGCCATATCTCTCGAAACAGATCATTGAATGTATCGGCGCACATCAGGCCAAAACCTACGGCCAATCGGTCTCTTACCTGTCACTGATCGATAGTATCAATGGCGAACCGGGATACGCCATTCTGCCGTGGTTGTCATCGAAGATTTACAACAAGTCTCTCGATCCTGCCAGTGGCGACGGTGTTCCTGCACGTGCGTCAACGACAGGAGCAATGGCTGCTGTTGAAGTCGGGGCAATAGCGTCCACGTCGAGCGACGATTACGCTGCGATTTTCAATGGCAACACCGCAATCTGGAACACCGGGTCGTGGACGGTTCGAAAGGGCGGCGCTTCGTTTGATTTCGACACGCTCACGCTTTGCTACATTGTCACGGCCGGTGGCGGGACTATCGAATTTTTCCGAGACGGTGTGTCCGTTGGCGGTCCTTACGATACGTCGGTTGGTACGGTCGGAGCCATAGGCTTCGCCGAAGCAGTCGAGACGGACAACACCCGCGCTGTCGATTTGACAGTAGTGATTTCCGGGGGGACCGTGAAATCTTGTGCGACCACCAACGGCCATGGGCTTTATCGTCTGCAAGAAACGGATACAGGTAACCGTCTCTATGACCATAACTGGCTTGCGGAGGGCGGCCTTGGTATCTACGACGCGGTTGAATTTGCACAGAGCCGTGCCAACACACAAGCCTTGGTCGCGCGACTTGCGCCAGACATCATCACCGTTAACGGTCGTGAGCAGGTTGAAACCGTCGAGGATGCCGCACCGCTGCTTTTTGACATTCTCGATGCCGCAGCACCAAACTGCGACAAGGTTGTTTTTTCCGGAGCACCTATCCCATATGGTGGCCCGGATGAGGCTAACTCTATCCAACAAGCCAATCTCTGGCGGGCCTTCACGCTTCAGCGTCGCGCTCTCAACAAACCATACACATTCATCGATATCCGAAATCAATTCGAAGTCGATGGAGACCCGACGACTGCCTTGGGTTATTTCCAAGCCCTGCCGGATGACTGGGAAGATGGAGGCGTACACATCGGCCCGGAAGGAATGGCAGCGTTTTATGGACCCTGGACGCGGCTCTTTAGCAGTATCTTGCCGGGACAAGGAGGGCAAAGTGGCGCTCCATACACGCGCGAAGCTGGTTGGCTAGGCCTTGATACGCAAATCGCCAACATTAGCGGTGTTGGCTATAAGTTTTCAGTGATCGCCCCCTACGACGGTAGGTTTTATTTGCCGCGCTCTGTTCGGTTTCTGACCGATGAAAGTCTGGGCAATAACGACGAATACTTTCAGGTAGGTTCCGGTGGCACGGGATCAGGCGGGCGTGATTATAAAAACCATGTTGTGCCTCTCACTATGTCTTTCGGCACGTGGGATGGTCGATTTTCACGCGCCGAAAGTATCGTCAACGGTTTGCACGTCATCGAATACAAAGATAGCGGGGCCGACAATCCAGCGGACGATGCGATTGTGAAATTTGGCGCTGTATGGCACGACGTGATCACACTGGCGGAGGCAAACGCCCTAGCGGGCGGATCGATCAACCAGATTCGAGGCACAGTTGCCCACATCAATTACGGCACACAGACTGGCATGGCCGTAGCTTCTGGCGGCGGCAGCGGTTCGTGGCGCGCGCTTGGCAGGATGGTTTCTGTTCCGAACAACAGCGGTTCCTCCGGCGCGCCAGGCGACTGGGCTGCCAATAGCTCATATCTTTACATTTATATCGGCGACGGCAATGCGTCACATGTGTGGAAGCGTATTGCTGTTGACGGTAGCTGGTGATGACGGACGGCATCCTCGCCGGTCACCGAACAGGCAACTGTCTGCATATAGCAGTTAACCACACCCGGCCGCGCCTAGACTGACCACGAAGTCAAACCAATGGCGAGGTCAGCATGGCCAACACACGCGAAATTCAAACGGCACTTGCCGCGCGCGGGATCGATCCGGGACCGGTTGACGGCATCCGGGGGCCGCAGACGATTGCCGCTATCCGCAAGTTTCAGGCGGCAAACGGATTGCAGGTTGATGGCATTGTCGGCCCTCAGACCGGCGCGGCATTGTTTGCCGGGGCGACGACAGAGGAAACCGGGCTTTGGCAGGCAATTCTCTCGGTGATTTCCGCCATCATCGGCGACCCGACGGACAACACCGGTATGCCGCCCTGGCTGAAAAATGCCTATGTCGATCTTGGTGAAGCCGAGATCAAGGGCGCGCAGCACAATCCCCTTATCCTGGAATACTGGAAGGCCATCGGCCAGCCTGTGTATGACGACGAGACGCCCTATTGCGCGGCCGGGGAAGGCTACTGGCTGGAGACGGCCGGCCTTCGCTCGACGCGATCCGGGCTTGCCCGCTCCTACGGGCGCGGCTGGGGCATCAAGCTCGATGGGCCGGCGCTTGGCGCGATCGCCGTGAAAGGCCGCGCCGGCAGCGCGACATTCGGCCATGTGACGAATGTTGCCGGCCGCACCACAGACGGGCGGCTGGCCTGTCTCGGCGCAAACCAGAACGACCGCATTCAGATTTCGCCCTACCCCGTCAGCGCTTTTTCCGGCGCCGAGGATTGCGGTTTCTTCTGGCCGAAGGATTACCCCCTTCCGAAATCGATCGGCTTCGACAGCCTGCCGCTGATCGATGCCGGCGGCAACGTGCTCAAGGAGGCATGATATGACCGTCTATGTGCGCATCCTGCTTTACATCGTTTCCGGCTGGATGGTTTCGTCCGGCCTGATCAACGAGGAAGTGAAGCGGATCATAACCACCGATCCGGCTGTTGCCGATGGCGTGCAGCTGGTGCTGGCCGGACTGGTCTCATCCATTTCGCTCTACTGGTGGAAGCTCGCCCGGCGCTTCGGGTGGAAAACATGATTGCCTGGATCAAAACCCGCCTCATGGCCCTTGTAGGCGGCATGGTGGGCGCGGCGGTGATGCTGCTGGCTATGTTCATATTCTTTTTGCCGCAAGCCCGCCAGGAGGGCCGTGAGGCGGAAAGAGCCGCAATTGCACAAGCCGCACTCGATGCGGTCAAGGAAAGGGTGAAGGACGATGCTGAACGCGAGGCGCTTTCTGCTTACGATCTCTGTGTTGACTATTTCCGCCATCGCGGCCGGGTGCCAGAATGCGACGGTCTCCGGGTGCGGACCCTTCGTGAAGAATAACCTTAGCCCGGCCGGTTTCGTGGCGCTGGCCCAGGCCGACCGCACCGCGCTCAACAACATCACCGGCAATGATGCGGCCGGCGAGCGCCTTGGATGTTGGTAACGATGGCTGAAACCGATCAGATCACAAACTTGATCCTGCAGCGCATGGACCAGCTTCAAAACAGCATTGATAACGTCGACCGGCGGATGGTCACATCCGAGGATCGCGCATCCGCAAGCCGTCGCAGCATGCATCGCCGGCAGGAAGAACAGGGCCAGAAGCTGGTCGCAATTGAACACCGTCTCGGATCCGTCGAAAAATCGGTCAGCGACGCCGCCCCCACGCTTGAAGACTACGCCATGACAAAGGCCAAGGTGGAAGGCGCAGGCGCGCTGGGGCGCTTTCTGTGGACGCTGGGCGGGGTGTTGCTGGCAATCGCTCTCTGGATTGTCGCCCGATGGGATGGCCTGATTGCCTGGCTGACATCGCGTTAGTGACCGTGTGACCCGCGTGTGACTTTTTCCAAAAATAAAGTCACAAATGAAGTCACAAGAAAAGTCACAAATTTACTTAACTGAATGAATTTAAAGGAAAAAATGGTGGGTGATGTAGGTCTCGAACCTACGACCCGCTGATTAAGAGTCAGCTGCTCTACCAACTGAGCTAATCACCCACGATAACGGCGCGTTCGCGTCGTGTGAGGGGCGTATAACGGGGATTCGCAGGCTTGTCCAGCGTCCTGTTTGATTTTTTCGAGGGCAAATTCCTTTTTCTTTACAAAGCCGGAAATGCCCCCTCCTGTTCCTGCCGCAGAATGAACCCGTTTCGATCCAAAGCGCGCTAAAGCAGGGTCCCGCGCGCAACGCAAATAGCCTGCCCGCCAATACGTGCCGCAGCGACCTCGCCGCTTGCACCGGTTTCAAGATTGAGCCGGATATAGGAGGGCCGCTCCATTTCGACGCCCTGTTCGATGACGAAGGAGTGCGAGCCCTCGCCCGGCGCGTCGAAATACTGGATGGCGCCGGAAAACGCAGCCGCGGCGGAGCCGGTGGCGGGATCCTCAACGATCGCATCCACCGCGAACATGCGCGTATGAAAATGGGCATCGTGACGCACGCCACCGCGGGTATAGGCATAAGCCCAGGTCGGCAGACCGTCGACAAGCGGGGTGAAGGACTGCCAGAGCCGCGGATCGAAATCGAGCTTTTCCATTACATTGAGATTGCGCACCGGAATGAACGCATACGGCACGCCTGCCGACCAGATTGTCGGCACATGGTTTTCGAAACCGATTTCCTCGACGGTTATGCCCAGCGCCTCGGCAAGCTTCTCGCGGGCGATGGCTTCATCACTGCGACGGGAAAGCTTCGGCAGGTCGAATTCGGCAAAGCCCGCCGCGTCCTGCCGCAGCTTTACCGCACAGCGCACCGGACCGATCTTTTCGCCGAGAACGGAAACCATATCGATTTCCGTATCGCCGCCATGCTGGCGTTCGGCAAGCGCGACAGCCGCGCCGACCGTCGGATGCCCGGCAAAGGGCAGTTCGCCGCTCGGCGTGAAGATGCGTGCTGCAGCAGACTGCGAGACATGTTGCGCCGACAAGAGGAAAATCGTCTCGGACAGATTGAATTCGCAAGCGATCGCCTGCATTTCCGTATCGCTCAGCCCATCGGCCTCGAAAACGACAGCCAGGGGATTGCCGTGATAGCGTTCCGCCGTAAACACATCGTAGATTGCATATTCGCGCATCTCAGCAAAAGCTCCTCTGCCATTTCGCCGGATAGTCTTTCCTCACGCCCGACCGCCGAAAATCAGATCCAGTGCCGGCGGCATTGAATGGGAGTAATCGAAATTATCCCTGTTGTCGCTGGTAATTGCCAGAACGGCGTCGATTTCTTTTTCCGTATCCTGACGCATATGCTGATGAACTTTTGCCATAAGCGCGTCGGCGTCAAGCGCGGACCGGAAAAAGCGGTAGAACATGACGATCTGGCCATGGCGGGCGCAGTAATAATCAGGCCCCGCCTCCATCTCGTCCAGCGCAAGGCCGGTTTCCTCCGCCACTTCGCGCGCCATATTAGCATCGATATCGATGCGCCCGTCGACAATGTCGTCTTCTTCCAGCGACCCGGAAGCGCAATAGACCTTGCCGGCATTGGCGGTGATGCTGCTCATGCGGATCGCAATGACCGCATCATCGGCCGACTGGATCACCGGCATGGCGAAACTGTGAAAGGTCGGTGGCGCTTCCGGCTGTTTGCGCCACCACAGATGGTAGGCATAAGGCACGATCTGACCTCTGGCGCGCACGGCACCGTCACAGAGATCAACCTGGTTGAGCGTGACCAGACGGCCATTGAAAAGATGCGGATTGGCCGCCTTTTCCTGCGCCCAGTTGGCTTCCACCGCGCCATCGAACGGCTTCAGATCCACCGCCGCGTCATCGGTGATGCGAATGTCGATTTCACGAAGCGGAAAGGCCTTGTTTTCCGGTGGCCAGTCCTGCGGACAATCAAGAAGCGAAATGGGCATGGAATATCCTGAATTCTGCGAAAGCCAGTCATGAACGGCGCGCACGCTACAGCACGAACCTGACAAACAAAAGGCCCGCCATTGAGATGACGGGCCTTTCGGCTTTTGCAGTTAAAAATGCCGGAATTCAGGCGGCGGCTGCCAGTTCTTCACCCAAAACCGCACCAAGCCGCCGGATACCTTCATCAATGACCTCGGGTGCGCTGCACGAAAACGACAGGCGCAGGTGATTGCGCCCGCTGCCATCGGCATAAAAGGCATTGCCGGGCACGAAGGCAACCTTGGCCGTCTTCAACGACAGCGGCAGAAGCTCCGTGGCGTCCATCCGCTCAGGCAGCGTCAGCCAGATGAACATTCCGCCTTCCGGCCGGGTCCATTCCACACCTGCCGGCATATAGTCCGCCAGCGCCTTCAGCATCGCATCGCGCCGTTCACGATAGACCGTATTGATCTTCTCGGCCTGGGCTTCGAAACTGTTTTCGGCCACGCGCGCGATTGCCATCTGGTTGATGGTCGGCGAATGAAGGTCAGCCGCCTGCTTGGCCAGCACCAGCCGCTTTATGATCGGGGTTGCGGCGCAGACCCAGCCGACGCGAAGGCCCGGAGACAGCGTTTTGGAAAAGCTGCCGCAATAAAGCGTGCGGGTATTCTCAATGCCGCCGGAGCGCTCACAGTCCATCGCCAGAAGGGTTTTCTGGCGTTCACCCTCATAACGCAGGGCCCGATAGGCAGCGTCCTCGATCACGACGATATCGAGTGCGTCGGCAATATCGAGGAGTTTTTCACGCTCCATCGGCGTCAGCGATTCTCCCGTGGGATTTGCAAAATCCGCCGAAAGATAGGCGAACTTCACCCGGCTACCGGCCTTGTCGGCTGCAGCGCTATAGGCTTCGGGTGCTGCATTGCGCGAAAGGTCCAGCCGGTCGTAACGCGGTTCATAGGCGTTGAAGGCCTGCAGCGCGCCGAGATAGGTCGGCCAGCTCACAAGCGCGGTATCGCCCGGCGACAGCAGAAGCTTGCCGAGATAATCGAGCGCCTGCTGCGATCCCGAGGTGATAAAAATATTTTCCAGATCAGCATCGATACCACGCGCGCGCATGCGCTTGACGATCCACTCCCGCAGCCGCGGATAGCCCTCGCTCACCGAATACTGCAGCGCCTGGCCCGCCTCGGGGCCGGACAGGATATCGGAATAAGCTTCCTGAAACGCGTCATTGGGAAACAGCGCAGGGTCGGGAATACCGCCAGCAAAGGAAATGATGTCGGGCTGCTCGAGCAGTTTCAGAAGTTCGCGGATTTCGGACGCGCCCATCCTTTTGGCGCGCGTCGCGTAGATTTCTTCCCAGTCAAACATGGGGGTTTCCTCGAAGTCTTTTTTGATGGTCGAACATGACCACAATCGGCTATTTAAGTCAACAATGCTGACCTATTATTCGGCAACAAAACCGTGTTTTCAGACCGCACAGGGTAATATTCAGTCCCGATTTCGGCAAGTACGGTAATTTATAGCAATCGATCCGTGCAACGGGGCACCCAAGTCCAATCACGGCTACGCGGGAAACAGACGCCCAAACAGAAACGAACCGGGCAGCAAGGCCACCCGGTTCGCACATTTCATCGGTAATGAGGTAAAAGAGGCTTAGTTGCGCTCTTTGTCGACCAGTGCGCCCTTCTTGATCCAGGGCATCATGCCGCGCAGCTTTTCGCCGACTTCCTCGATCTGGTGACGGTCGTTGAGGCGGCGGGTTGCCTTGAAGCGGGCAGCGCCGGAATGCCATTCCTGCATCCACTCCGACGTAAACTTTCCGCTCTGGATGTCCTTGAGGACGGCCTTCATCGCAGCCTTGGTTTCCTCGGTGACGATGCGCGGGCCGGTGACGTATTCGCCCCATTCGGCCGTGTTCGAAATCGAGTAGTTCATGTTGGCAATGCCGCCTTCATAGATCAGGTCGACAATCAGCTTCACTTCGTGCAGGCATTCGAAATAGGCCATTTCCGGCGCATAACCGCCTTCGACCAGGGTTTCGAAACCGGCACGGATGAGCTCGACCAGACCGCCGCAGAGCACAGCCTGCTCACCGAAGAGGTCGGTCTCGCACTCTTCCTGGAAGGTGGTTTCGATGATGCCGGCACGGCCGCCGCCAACGCCCGAAGCATAGGACAGGGCAACATCAAGCGCATTGCCGGAAGCATCCTGCTCGACGGCAACGAGGCAGGGAACGCCGCCGCCGCGCTGATATTCGCCACGAACGGTGTGGCCGGGGCCCTTCGGCGCAATCATGATGACGTCAACGGTTTTCTTCGGCTCGATCAGGCCGAAATGGACATTGAGGCCGTGAGCAAAGGCAATCGCTGCGCCGTCACGGATGTTCGGGGCAATCTCGCTGTTGTAGATGCCGGCCTGCAACTCGTCCGGCGTCGCCATCATCATCAGGTCGGCCCATGCAGCAGCATCGGCAACGGTCTTGACCTCGAAACCGTCGGCTTCCGCCTTCTTGACGGTCGACGAACCGGCGCGCAGCGCGATGACGACATTCTTCGCACCGCTGTCCTTCAGGTTCAGCGCATGGGCGCGGCCCTGCGAGCCGTAGCCGATGATGGCCACATTCCGGCCGTTGACGAGATTGATATCCGCATCCTGATCGTAATAAACACGCATTGTCTTTCCTTCCCTTGACAAAAGCTTCACCTCACCGCGCTTGCGGCAGGCAATTCAGGTGGCCGCATAAAGCGTCCAGAATCTTTCCACAGCCCGTTCAGCACGCCGCTGGAACAGGCCGCGATCGGCGACCTCCCCGAGCAACAGGCGAACATGACTGTCACCGACGATGAGCCCGTACAACACCCGGTAGGCCTCGTCGCCATTGTCGAACACCAAAAGCCCCGAGCGCCGTCCGTCTTCCAGAAGCGCCCTCGCCCGCTGGTCGATCTGGCCGCGGCCACGCTCCAGAAGCATGCGGCCGAGCTTCTGCCCGTCCTTGGTAACACGCCCGATCGCAAGCCGGTTAAGCGCCAGCGACACGTCGCCGGCCAGCACCTCGAGAAGATCGTGGCCAAAAGCGCTGAGATGATGTTTCAGTTCATCGCCATCCAGCCGGTGCCCCGCACTTTCGAATGTGCGCACCTTGCTGGCCTGATAGGCGATCATGGCGGAAAGCAGGCCGTCACGGTCGCCGAACCATTTGTAGAGGCTTTCCTTCGAACAGCTTGCCGCGCGCGCAATGCCGGCCGTCGTGACAGACTTCTCGCCACCTTCGACCAGCAGCCGAAGCGCCTGTTCGAGAACCGCCTGCTGGCGGGGTGTAAAGTGAAGTTCGACCTCGACGTCTTCGATCAAGATGCAGCTCTCGCGTTCTGGTACTGTACGGTACGGTACCTTTTGCAGCAGTTTCCCGCCCCCGTCAAGCGTCTTGCAGCGGCGGACACAAATTTCCCGCCCACCGGCGCTCCATTGTTGACGACCGTCAGGACAGCGCAGTCGCGCGATTGTGAACGGCCTGAAACCGGCGGTCGTCCAGACGACCCGGAATGGCCCGATTTGTTCAATAGAAATGCAGATGAAACGCCTTAGTTGAGAGCGTAACGGCGCTGCAGCAGAAAATCTGCCAATATGATGTAATTTTTTTAATCAATCGATTGACTATCGGAAATCAAATCGCTAATTTCAACTCAACAACGCGGGTGATTTCTTTTTACCCGCCAGCCTTCATCGTGATGCGGCTCCTGTAAGGCACGTCTCTGCCCCATCAGATCAGCACGTTTACGATGACCTCCGGAAACACCCCGACAGAACCCTGCGTCGGGGTGTTTCTCGTTTATCCCTTATGATTTCTCGGAAAACCTGCTTTCGCGCTCGTGCTGCACCTGTCGGCACCGTCGCAATCGGATGCGTACCGGCGTGCCGCTGCTACGCGATGGTCCGATAAAAGCTTAGGGAAAAATTAACACTATCGCGGAACAGGAAGCCCGCTGTCGCCGTTATGGCGGTATATCTTCACAAGACCTCCAGCAGGCACCCCGGCATTTCCCCGCGCCGGGGTGTTTGTGTTTTAGCGGTCCTGACCTTCTTCGCTGTCGAAGCGCTGGCGAGCCTCGTGGACAAGGTGCCGATTATCCCTGGCCCAGACCACAACTCCATGCCAGGCTTCCAGGAATGAGTGCCCCGCTTCCGTCAGCGCATATTCAACCTGCGGCGGCTGTGTCGGGTAGACCGTGCGTGTGATGTAGCCGTCGCGCCTGAGGTCGGTCAGCGACTTGGTCAGCATGCGCTGCGAGATATCGGGCGCAAAGCGCTTCAATTCCGAAAACCGCCGCGGACCATCGCTGAGCGCCAGCAGAAGCAGCGTGCTCCATTTGCCCGACACCCGGCTCAGGACATCGCGGACCGGACATGATTCAATGTCGCGCGCACCCAGCAATGTTTCCATCCTGTCTTGAAAGAGCTTGTCCATGGTCATGCCTTCCCCGGTTACACGCGTGTAACCGCGCCACAAAAGAGTGCCTTCTTTACAATCGCTCCGGTATCCATACATGAAGGAAAGTCTCATTTCGAGACCATATCTCGGACGGGAAAGGATAGATCATGACAGACACGACAGTTCTGGTTACAGGCGCCTCCGGCAAGCTTGGCCGCAAAACACTCGATTTTCTGCTTGCTTCCGGCAAGCCGGCAGACCAGATTATCGCGACCACGCGCACCGTAGAAAAACTTGCCGACTATGCAGCAAAGGGCGTGACGGTCCGCAAGGCGGATTTCAACGCCCCCGACACGCTTGCCGAGGCCTTTGCCGGCGCCGAGCGGATAGCCATCATCTCGACGGATGCGATCGATCCCGGTTCCGACCGCACGGAGCAGCACGGCAACGCGGTCGCAGCCGCCGCGCGCGCAGGTGCGCGTCACCTCGTCTATACATCCCTGCCCGATCCCGAAAATTCGAAGATCAGCTTTGCCCCCGATCACCTGGGATCGGAGAAAGCCGTCATTGCCAGCGGCATTGCCTATACCATTCTGCGCAACAGCTGGTATCAGGAGAACCTGTTGATGAGCCTGCCGGACGCCTTTGCAAAAGGCGTGTGGTCAAGTGCCGCCGGGACCGGAAAACAGGCCTTCATCGGGCATGACGACTGCGCCCGCGCGGTGGCAGCGGCACTGCTTTCCGACAGTGACGAAAGCAGGATCCTGACGCTGACGGACGGCGAAAGCCGCACCGTGGACGAGATCGCAGCGCTTGCGAGCGAAGTGACCGGCAAACCGCTCAAGGTCGAACACATCGAGATCGAAACCCTGCGCACCGGCCTCGGTTCAGCCGGCCTGCCCTCCTTCGTGGTCGACCTCATGGTCAGCACCGACGCGAATGTCCGCGCCGGCGGCTTCGACATTGTCAATGACGATTTCGAGCAGTTGACCGGCCGCAAGCCCCGTTCGCTGCGGGCCTTCTTCGAGGAAAACAAGGCCGCATTCTAGGCGGCATGCTTGGCAAGGCCTGCTGCTGATCGCACCGGTTCCGGCCAAAGGGCCGGATCAGATGTGCTCGCCGCAGGCCCTGCGGAACCGGCGAACGCTTTCGGCCATGCCGTATTCCAGGGCATCGGCCGTCAGCCCGTGGCCGATGGAAACTTCGCAAAGATCGGGAATATGGCGGGTCAGAAGCGGCAGATTGCCAACCGTCAGGTCGTGCCCGGCATTGACGCCAAGCCCCAGTTCAGACGCGATCGCGGCCGTCTCGCCAAGCTGGGCGGCCATTGCCTTCTGCTGGTCCGGCGCATCATAGGCACCGCCATAGGGACCGGTGTAGAGCTCGATCCGGTCGGCCCCGACGGACTGCGCAGCCACGAGCTGCTCCCGGCTTGCATCGCCATCCGCAAACAGCGAAATGCGGACATTCTTCTTTTTCAGGCGTGAAATCGTGCGCTTCAAAAGGTCGAGATTTCCGATAAAATCCCAGCCGTGATCGGAGGTCGACTGGGCAGGATCGTCAGGCACCAGGGTCACCTGCTCCGGCTCGCTTTCGAGACACAGACCGATGAAGTGATCGCTCGGATATCCTTCGATATTGAATTCGGCCTCGGGAAATTCATCGTCGATCAGCGCCCGGATGACCGGCAGGTCGGAAAACCGGATATGGCGCTGGTCCGGCCGCGGATGAACCGTCAGGCCATAGGCGCCGGCCTCCAGCGCAATCCGGCCAAGACGGCGCACGCTCGGCCATGGCAGGTCGCGCCGATTGCGAAGCTGCGCGATTGCATTCAGATTAACGGAAAGTCTCGCGACCATTTTTCCCTCCGCAGGTCAGAGGTTCCGCGGATACATAATCGGCGTCCTCAACGAAATAGCATATTTCGAAACACTCGCTCATGCAATTTGCACATCGGCGAACGTTCCGAACCGAAAATCGATCCAACATTGAGCGTTTTAAACAGACATTTCAATAAGATAAATGTAAAAAACTGTGAACAAACTTGAAGCGCTCAATCACCCGCACAGCGGCACGCCTCGCCGTTTCAGCGGCCCCGCCACAAGCCGCGACGTGCAGGAATCGAACCGTCACATACGCGCGCTGAGAACTTCAGAAACAGCTAAAGCACGAATTAGCGCTGACAATGCAAGATGATACGCGGACGACTTCACGGATTTTCAGTGTCTTCACCCGAATAGGTCACCGGCTCTTTCTGCAGGCCGGGCGCGGGTGTTTCGGTGTTCATCGTCATGATGCTGGCGGCGAGACCAATCTTTCTGAACTCCGTCGGGCTGACCCGGAAATAGCGCCGGAACACTTTCGCGAAGTAATTCGGATCGGCAAAACCGGCCATGCCCGAGACCTCCTTGATCGTGTGGTCGCCGCTTGCCAGAAGCCGGGTCGCCTGCCTGAGACGGCGCAACAGCACATATTCGGCAGGCGGCATACCTTCCGACTGCGCGAACAGCCGCGAGAAATGCGCGCGGCTGAAGCCCGAGACTTCCGCCAGCCGGTCGACCGGCAGCGGCTTGTCCAGATTGGCGTCGATATAATGGGTAACGCGCTGCATTGCCCGGCTTTCCACCGGCGGCATCGCATGCGCACCGAAGACGTCGTCATAAAGCAGCATCGTCGCCTCATAGGCAACGGCAGAGGCGCGCGCCGGGGTGTCGGTTTCCGACGAGAGCAAACGGCCGAGGCAGTTGGCAAGCTCATCGACGGTTTTGTCTTTCAGCTTCAGCACCGGCCCGGACGTCGCCAGCACCGCCCTTTGGATGCGCATAGCTTCCTCGCCGTTCAGGGAAATCCAGAAGAACTCCCAATAGCCGCCCTCCTCCAGCCAGTAGCGGTGGTTGTGCGGGATCAGCGTGAGCATGGTTTCACCCGGCCGGATACGATAGGTCTGGTTTTCAAAACGCAGGTTTCCTTCACCGGCGATCGTGTACTGGATCACCGAAAACGGGCTTTGCCCGCGCCGCCTGCCATCCCACTGATAATCCGGCCGCGTTCTGACTTCATACCCGGCGCTCACCGGCATGGCATGCAGGTCCTGATGGCCGCGTGGTAGCGAAATCAGTCGCCCGATTGGCGCTTTTTTACGCAGTTCCTGCAGCACAAAATTACCCATGAAAGCACAATCCCTCTCTGTGATGTCCCCATGACTGCTGCATAATGGATATCGGGAGTTTGAAACACAAGCGCTACAGGCAGAACATATCCATCGGGACCGACCTTGACCTGTCGCCCCCCAGTGGATGAATTGATCGCGTCTGCAGCATTGGATTTTACCCTTTTGTTGGTTCTTGTTTCAGGGAGGCGGCTATGAGCGCTTTCAAAATAGCCATTATCGGCGCAGGCAGCGTCGGTTTCACCAAGACACTTTTCAAGGATATCCTGTGCGTTCCGGAGTTCGCGGATATCGAAGTGGCGCTGACGGATGTCAGTGAAAAAAATCTGACGATGGTCAAAACCATCCTCGACAAGATCGTGGAGGCAAACGGACTGCCGACCACCGTCACCGCAACCACCGACCGCCGCAAGGCAATCGAGGGTGCGCGCTATGTGATTTCCTGCGTGCGCGTCGGTGGACTTGAAGCCTATGCGGACGATATCCGCATTCCGCTGAAATACGGTGTCGACCAGTGCGTCGGCGATACGATCTGCGCCGGCGGCATTCTATACGGCCAGCGCAACATTCCGGTGATTCTGGATTTCTGCAAGGATATCCGCAAGCTTGCCGAGCCCGGCGCCCGGTTCCTCAATTATGCCAACCCGATGGCGATGAACACCTGGGCGGCGAATGAATACGGCAAGGTCGATACGATCGGTCTTTGCCACGGTGTCCAGCACGGCGCCGAGCAGATTACCGAGGTTCTCGGCGCGAAACCGGGTGAACTCGATTATGTCTGCTCGGGCATCAACCATCAGACCTGGTTCACCGATCTGCGCGTCAATGGCCGCAAAATCGAAAAGGATGAACTGATTGCCGCTTTCGAGGCGCATCCGGTCTTCTCGAAGCAGGAAAAGGTCCGCATCGATGTGCTGAAGCGCTTCGGCGTCTATTCGACCGAGAGCAACGGTCACCTTTCCGAATACCTGCCCTGGTACCGCAAGCGCCCGGAGGAAATCACCCGCTGGATCGACATGTCGGAATGGATCCACGGCGAAACCGGCGGTTATCTGCGTCACACCGCGGAAAACCGCAACTGGTTCGAAACCGAGTATGACGGTTTTCTCAAGGATGCGGCCAAGCCCATCGACCCGGCAAAACGCTCCAGCGAGCATGCAAGCTACATCCTCGAGGGACTGGAGACAGGCCGGGTCTATCGCGGCCACTTCAACCGCAAGAACAACGGCGTGATCACCAATCTGCCGGATGACTGCATCATCGAATCGCCCGGCTTTGTCGACCGCTTCGGCCTCAACATGGTCGCCGGCATCACGCTTCCGGAAGCCTGCGCGGCAACCTGCATGGCGTCCGTCAATGTTCAGCGCATGTCGGTTCATGCGGCCGTGACAGGCGATATCGAACTTCTGAAGCTCGCCGTCCTGCACGATCCGCTGGTCGGCGCCGTCTGCACGCCGGAGGAAGTGTGGCAGATGGTCGATGAGATGGTCGTTGCCCAGGCCGCATGGCTGCCGCAATATGCCCATGCCATCGAAGGCGCAAAGGAGCGGCTCGCCAAGGCAACGGTCAGGACGCGCGAATGGGAAGGCGCTGCCCGCCGGCACATCCGCTCGGTTGACGAAATGCGTGCGGAAAAGGAAGCCGAGCGCGCGGCGGCCAACGCCTGACTTTGTTCATCTTGACCGGTTCGGCGGCGCGCCGGGCCGGTCTTTCCTGTTCCGGCGGCCTGTGGGTAGGAGCCTTGCTGGCGGATCAACCGGCGAAAGGTCGAGCACCTTCGCTTTCAGTGTCAACGAGGGAGGACGACACGATGACATCTCACCTTGCTGCCCGGCATCTGACCAGCTTTCTGGCTGCCGGGATTTCAACGCTCGCACTTGTCTCCGGCGCAATGGCCTCGGAAATGACAATCGTGCCGCAGCAGCCGGATTTCCCGGCGCAATCGAAGATCACCTATGTACCGCGCGACGCAATCGAGGAATTCAGGTCGCTGCCGTCATATTCAGAGCCGGAATGGGTGACCGAAAAATTCGTCGACGCTGGTACATTGCCGCCGGTGGAAGAACGCCTTCCCGCCGAGCCGCTCGTCTTCAAGACCGGCAATATGCCCGATGGTATCGGCGTTTACGGCGGAACCCTGCGCCATGTGATCGGCGGCCGGCCCGAGGGCTGGAACTATCAGGCAGGCCAGAGCACCGGCTGGGGCGGCATCGACATCGGCATGTTCGAATGCCTGACGCGCACAGCACCGCTCTATCAGGTCGAAGCCAGTGACATGGAACCGCTGCCCAACCTTGCCAAGAGCTGGGACTGGTCGGAAGACGGCCACACGCTGACCATGCACCTGATCGAGGGCGCAAAGTGGTCCGACGGCGTGCCGTTTACCTCTGAAGACGTGATCTTCATGTGGGAAGACAATATCGTCGACCCGAATGTGACACCGCTCAACGGCGCATCGCGCGAGACCTTCGGCTCTGACACGACGCTGAAAGCCCTTGACGACTACACCGTTGAATGGACCTTCGCGGAGGCTTTCCCGCGCCAGTATCTGTTCAACATGGCCTATGGCAATTTCTGCCCCGGCCCGGCGCATATCATGAAAACCAAGCACCCCCGGTATGCCGATACGACCTATGACGAGTATCGCAACGGCTTTCCGCCGGAAATGCTGAACTGGCCGGTCATGGGCGCGTGGGCGCCGGTGGAGTACCGCCCGGACGATATCGTGGTGCTGCGCCGCAATCCCTATTACTGGAAGGTCGATGAGGAAGGCCATCAGCTGCCCTATATCGATGAATTGCAATACAAGCTCTCGACCTGGGCCGACCGCGACATTCAGACGATTGCCGGTTCCGCCGACCTTTCCAACCTCGAACAGCCGGAAAACTTTGTCGTTGCGCTGCGCCGCGCCGCTGAAGAGGAGGCCCCCGCACGCCTCGCCTTCGGCCCGCGCCTGATCGGCTACAACATGCGTCTGAACCTTTCCGGCAATGGCTGGGGCGAGCCGGATGAACGGGCGCAGGCGGTGCGCGAACTCAACCGCAATTCCGAATTCCGCAAGGCCGTGACCATGGCGATTGACCGCCAGGCGCTCGGCGATTCTCTCGTGCGCGGCCCCTTCACCGCGATTTATCCCGGCGGCCTTAATTCCGGCACCAGCTTTTATGATCGGGATTCGACCTATTATTACCCTTATGATCCCGAAGGCGCGCAGGAAATCCTTGCCTCGCTCGGCCTTGAGGACACCGATGGCAACGGCTTCGTCAACTGGCCGGCCGGCACACTGAATGGCGACGACGTCAATATCGTCCTGCTTGTGAGCTCGGCCTACAATACCGACGTCAACCTTGCCGAAGGCGTGATCGGGCAGTTGCAGCAGGTCGGCCTGCGCGTGGTTCAGAATGCGATCGAGAACAATCAGTATGAATCGATGCGCTATGGCGGCGATTTCGACTGGTTGATCCTGCGCAATTCCCCGGCGCTTGCATCGGTGGTTCAGGGCACGACATCTCTGGCGCCTGTCGGACCGCGCACCAGCCACAATCACCGTGCGGGGCCGGATGGCACGCTCGACCTGCTGCCCCATGAGGAACAGCTTGTCGATATCGTCAACCAGTTCATCGCCACCAGCGATGATGAAGAACGCACCGAGCTGATGAAACAGTATCAGAAAGTGGCGACGCAAAACGTCGATACGGTCGGCCTGACGGAATTCCCCGGTGCGCTGATCGTCAACAAGCGTCTCGACAATGTCGCCTCCGGTGCGCCGATCTTCATGTTCAACTGGGCTGAAGATGCGATCATCCGCGAGCGCATGTTCGTGCCGACCGACGAGCAGCAGGACTATCAGCTGTTCCCGCAAACCCTGCCCGGCAAACCGGGCGCCGACGGCCCGGTCAGCGGCTGACGGCGTGGCGGCCTTCGTGAAAGGTCGCCGCCAACGCCAAGGGACCGGGAGCCGATACTCTCCCCGGCTGCCGGTCCCGATCATAGAGCGCCGCGCGCATCATGAATGCGAAATGCGGCTCTATAAAACGGAATTCGCGTATCGAAAAACCGGATCAACCGGATGATGCGCCAAAGGGATGCAGGGACCAATGGCACGATTTCTTTTCAACCGGATCATGTCGGGGCTGATGCTGCTGTTCGTGCTCAGCATCGTGACCTTCGCCATCATCCAGGCACCGCCCGGCGATTACAGCGACTATATCCGCTCGCAGGCGATCAACCAGGGCGGCGCCTCCTTCGAACAGGCGGACCGGCAGGCGCAGGCCTATCGTGAATCACACGGCCTCGATGATCCGCTTCCCCTGCAATATGTGAACTGGATCACGGGCATCGTCTTCCACGGCGATTTCGGCCAGAGCCTTTACTACAACAAGCCGGTTTCCGATGTCGTCGCCGAGCGGCTGCCGCGCACGCTGGCGCTGGCGCTGACCTGCCACATACTGGCCTCGATATTCGGCATCGGCTTCGGCATTGTGGCGGCGACGCGACAATATAGCTGGATCGATACGGCGCTGTCGGGGGTCGCCTTTCTCGGCATGACGGTGCCGCGCTTCCTGATGGCGCTCATCATCGTCTATGTTCTCGTCTTCCATTTCGACGTCAACGAAGTGGGCAGTTTCTTCTCTCCCCAATATGGCGGCGCGCCCTGGTCATGGGGCAAGTTCACCAATCTTGTGCATCACATATGGCCGGTGGTCGCCATCGCGACATTCGGCGGGCTGGCCTATAATATGCGGGTCATGCGCGGCAATCTGCTCGATACGCTGAACATGCAATATGTCGAGACGGCGCGCGCCAAGGGACTTTCGGAGCGCAAGGTGATCATGCGCCATGCCGTGCCCAATGCGCTGCATCCCCTCGTCATGTATCAGGGCGTTGTCCTGCCCTACATGCTGACCGGCGAAATCGAAGTCGCCATCATCTTCGCGCTGCCGACCGTCGGCCCGGCAATTGTCGGCTCCATGCAGGTCGGTGATGTCTATGTCACGGCAACCTTCATGCTGCTGCTGTCGGCAATGTTGCTGATCGGCAATATCATCGCCGACCTTCTGCTTGTCGCCCTTGATCCGCGCGTCAGACAGACCGGGAGGGCTTCGGCATGACCGACAATATTCTTGAAACCGTCGACACCGTCAAAGAACCGGACGCCAACAAGAACGAAACCTATCTGGCGCTGGTCTGGCGCCGGCTGAAACGCTCGTTTTCCGGCATGATGGGGCTGATCCTGGTGGTCTTGCTGCTGTTCATCGCCATCTTCGCCGATTTCCTGTCGCCGGCCGATCCCCGCGTCACCGGTCAGGCCTACCAGCCGCCGCAGATGGTGACCGTCTTCGGCAAGGACGGCGAATTCGTATTTCCCCCGCGCGCCTATCCGCTGGGCGATACCGGCGAACTCGACCCGGTCACCTTCCAGCCGCTCGTCGGCAAGGATTACGACAACCCGCAGATCATCGGCCTGTTCGTGAAGGGCGCGCCCTACAAGCTGTTCGGCCTCATTCCCGCCAACCGGCATTTCATCGGCGCAACCGATGGTACGGTCATCCATTTCCTCGGCACCGACAAGCTCGGCCGTGATGTGCTGTCGCGCATTCTCTACGGTTCGCGCATTTCGCTGCTGATCGCGCTCACCGTGGTCACGGTCGTCACCATCGTCGGCACATCCGTCGGCATGACATCCGGCTATTTTGGCGGGCCGGTGGATTCCTGGATCCAGCGCTTCGTCGAACTGGTGCTCGCCTTTCCGCAACTGCCCTTCTATCTGGCGCTGGCATCGCTCATTCCCGTCACCGCCCCGACCAAGGTGTTTCTCGGCTTCGTCATCGCCGTGATGTCGGCGCTTGGCTGGGCGCAGATGTCGCGTGAGGTGCGCGGCAAGACCATGGGTCTGGTGCGCATGGACTATGTGCGGGCGGCGATTGCCGTCGGCGCCACCGACAAGCGCATCATCTTCCGCCATATCCTGCCGAACGTGATGAGCCATGTGATCGTTGCGGTCACGCTTGCCATCCCGACGGTCGTGCTGCTCGAAGCCTTCCTCGGTTTCCTCGGCTTTGCGGTCAAACCGCCGATGATCTCCTGGGGGCTGATGCTGCGCGATACCTCCAACTATTCGGTGATCGGCGCCTATCCCTGGCTGCTGTCGCCCGTTGCCTTCGTGCTTCTGACCGTTTTCGCCTTCAATGCCTTCGGCGACGGCCTGCGCGATGCCATCGACCCCTATTGAGAAGGAGACGCTTTCAATGACTGACGAACTCAGACATGACACCGCGCCCTCCGAACGGCGCGACGATCACGAAAAACAGGGCGAGCCGATTATCGATGCCCGCAATGTCGCCGTCGATATCACCGTCGAGGATGGCACGGTCAACGCCGTACGCGATGTCTCCTTTCAGCTTTACCGCGGTGAAACCATCGCCATCGTCGGCGAGAGCGGCTCCGGCAAGTCGGTCACCGCCAGAACGGTGATGGGGCTGCTGCCGAAGCGGGCAAGCGTCGGCAAGGGCGCAACGATCACCTATGACGGCGACGACGTTCTCAAATTCTCCGAAAAGAAGCGCCGGCAGATGCGCGGCGCGCGCATTTCGATGATCTTTCAGGAGCCGATGAGTTCGCTCAATCCGATCTACACGATCGGTTCGCAGATCGTCGAAGCCATCCAGACCCATCGCCGCATCAGCCGCAAAAAGGCGGAGGAAGAGACACTGGAGCTTTTACGGCAGGTGCAGATCCCCGAACCGGAGGCGCGGCTCAAACAGTATCCGCACCAGCTCTCCGGCGGCCAGCGCCAGCGCGTGATGATCGCTATGGCGCTCGCCAACAAGCCGGACGTGCTGATCGCCGACGAACCCACCACCGCGCTTGACGTCACGGTTCAGGCGCAGATCCTCGGCCTGATCCGGGACCTGCAGCTCGAACTCGGCATGGCCGTCATCCTGATCACCCACGACCTGACCGTGGTTCAGCATTTCTCGGACTATGTCTATGTGATGAGCGAGGGCGTGGTGCGCGAGCACAACACGACCAGGGCACTCTTCACCACCCCGCAGCACCCCTACACGAAAAAGCTGCTCGGCTCGGAACCCTCGGGCGAAGCCAATCCGCTGCCGGAAGGATCACAGACCATTCTGGAGGGCAAGGATGTCCGCGTCGCCTTCACGCTGAAGACCGGGACCTTCTTCAAGTCCAGCTACAGCCAGCTTGTCGCGGTCAATGATCTGTCGATCACGCTCAGGAAGCACGAAACGCTGGGGCTTGTCGGTGAAAGCGGATCGGGGAAGACCACCTTCGGACAGGCGCTGATGCGGCTGATCCATTCAGATGGCGGCACGGTGCTTTTCGACGACAAACACATCGAGGGGCTTTCCCGCGAACAGCTCAGGCCGCTGCGTTCGCGCATGCAGGTCGTGTTTCAGGACCCGTTTTCCTCGCTTAATCCGCGCATGACGGTCGGGCAGATCATCGAGGAAGGGCTGATCGTCAACGGCATCGGCTCATCCGGCAAGGACCGCAACGAGCGGGTGCGCGATGCGCTGGTCGATGCCGGTCTGCCGGGCTCCATCACCCATCGGTTTCCGCATGAATTTTCCGGCGGCCAGCGCCAGCGCATTGCCATCGCCCGCGCCGTGGCGCTGGAGCCGGAGTTCATTCTGCTCGATGAGCCGACCTCGGCGCTCGATCTTTCCGTGCAGGCGCAGATCATCGAACTTCTGCGCAAGCTGCAGAGCGAACGGGGCCTCAGCTATCTTTTCATCTCGCATGATCTGAAGGTCGTGCGGGCGCTCTGCCACCGTGTCTGCGTCATGCAGCACGGCAGAATCGTCGAACAGGGACCGGTGCGCGATGTGCTGGAAAACCCGCAGACAGAATACACGAAACGGCTGGTCAAGGCCGCGTTCGAAGTTGCCGCCTGAATTTGAGGAATTACCACATGGCAAGACAACCCAAGATCACCTTCATCGGCGCCGGCTCCACGGTTTTCATGAAAAATATCATCGGCGACGCCTTGCAGCGCCCTGCCCTGAAAGATGCAAGAATCGCGCTGATGGACATCAACTCGGAGCGTCTTGCCGAAAGCGAGATCGTCGCCGGCAAACTTGCCAAAACGCTCGGTTCGAAAGCCGTGATCACAACGCACACCAATCAGCGCGAAGCGCTGGACGGTGCGGATTTCGTCGTCGTCGCCTTCCAGATCGGCGGCTATGAACCGGCCACCGTCACCGATTTCGAAGTACCGAAGAAATACGGCCTGCGCCAGACGATTGCCGATACGCTTGGCATTGGCGGCATCATGCGGGGCTTGCGCACCGTGCCGCATCTCTGGTCGATCTGCGAAGACATGATGCAGGTCTGCCCCGAAGCCATCATGCTGCAATATGTAAACCCGATGGCGATCAATACCTGGGCGATTGCCGAGAAATATCCGAAGATCAAACAGGTCGGACTTTGCCATTCGGTGCAGGGCACAGCCGGCGAACTGGCCCGCGACCTCGACATTCCATACGAGGAAATCCGTTACCGCTCGGCCGGCATCAACCACATGGCATTCTTCCTGAAATTCGAGCATCGCCAGAAGGACGGCAGCTACCGCGATCTCTATCCCGATCTCGTGCGCGGCTATCGCGAGGGCCGGTTCCCCAAACCATCGGGCTGGAACCCGCGCTGCCCCAACAAGGTGCGCTATGAAATGCTGACACGGCTCGGCTACTTCGTCACCGAAAGCTCGGAGCATTTTGCCGAATACACCCCCTATTTCATCAAGGAAGGCCGCGAAGATCTGATCGAGAAATTCGGCATTCCGCTGGACGAATATCCGATCCGCTGCGTCGAGCAGATTGCCAAATGGAAGGATCAGGCGGAGGAATACAAGAAGGCCGATGAGATCAAGGTCGAGCAGAGCAAGGAATATGCCTCGTCAATCATGAATTCGGTATGGACCGGTGAGCCGTCCGTCATCTACGGCAATGTCCGCAACAATGGCTGCATCACATCGCTACCGGAAAACTGCGCAGCCGAAGTGCCCTGCCTTGTCGATGCCTCCGGTATTCAGCCGACCTATGTCGGCGATCTCCCGCCGCAGTTGACAGCGTTGATCCGCACCAACGTCAATGTGCAGGAACTGACGGTGGCAGCACTGGTCAACGAAAACCGCGAACATCTCTATCATGCCGCGATGATGGACCCGCACACGGCCGCCGAACTCGACCTCGACCAGATCTGGTCACTCGTCGACGACCTGCTGACCGCCCATCACGACTGGATCCCGGAATGGGCGCGGACTGCCTGACGGAAGCAGTCCGCCTGAATGAAAATGCCCGCGCTTTCGCATGGGCATCCCTGACTGCTGAAAAAGCTCGTCCCTCGTTCTTCCGTCATACCGGCCTTGAGCCGGTATCCAGGGCCACTTGCTGTGCGCTTCCAGAAAGAGTCTTTGCGCGCAAGGACTTGCGCTTACTAGATTCCGGCTCAAGGCCGGAATGACGGCGGGGGAGATAGGCAAAGCTGTGCTTGCTTACAAGGCTTGTCAACAAACCGAAATGCCCGCGCTTTCGCACGGGCATTCCCATTTTCAGAACTGATGCAAAGGCTCAGGCGAAGGCGGCGACAGTGCGGCCTTCCTGCACGGCTTCGGCGACGACGCGGGCGGTCTGGCGGGCCAGAACGATTTCCTCGTCGGTCGGGATGACGCGGACTTCAACGCGGCTTTCCGGGCAGGAAATGATTTCCGCACTGGCATTGTTGGCTTCATCGTCGAGCTGGACGCCAAGCCATGCGAGGCGTTCGCAGATCATCTTGCGGATCACCGGCGAGTTTTCGCCGATCCCGGCACTGAAGACCAGCGATTCCATGCCTTCCATGGTAGCGACCATGATCGACAGCTCACGGCAGGCGCGGAACACGAACAGGTCGATTGCCTTCTTGGCGTTTGGGTCATCGCTTTCCATCAGCACGCGCAGATCGCCGGAGATACCCGAAACGCCCAGTAGACCCGACTTGTAGTAGAGCATGTTCTTGATTTCGGCGGGCGAAAGGTTTTCCGCCTCCATCAGCGTCAAAACCAGGCCCGGGTCGACGGTGCCCGAGCGTGTGCCCATCATCAGGCCGCCGAGCGGCGTCAGGCCCATGGTCGTGTCGATCGCCTTGCCGTTGCGCATGGCGCACATCGACGAACCGCTGCCGAGATGGGCAACGACCGTGCGCTTCTTGACCAGATAATCCGAGATCTCGCGCAGCCGGTCGGCAATGTATGTATAGGACAGGCCGTGGAAACCGAACCGGCGATAGCCCTTGGCCTCGTATTCCAGCGGAATCGGATAGCGCGCGGCGCGCTCGTCGATATTGACGTGGAAGGCCGTGTCGAAACATGCGACCTGCGGGAGGTCGGGACGGATGCGACGGAACAGCTTGATCGAGGCAAGGTTGGCCGGCTGGTGCAGCGGGCCCATGGGGATGAGTGTCTCGAGATAGGAGACGATTTCATCGTCCAGAAGAACCGGATCGGCGAATCGACCGCCGCCGTGGAGCACCCTGTGCCCGACCGCCTGAAGCGGTTTGTTGACCGTGTAGGGCTTGATGACGCCGAAAATCCGCTCGAGCATGTCTTCCTGCATGTGTTCCCCGATCTCGAGGTCCATATTGCAGATTTCCTTGCCGCCGGCTTCCTTGACAACAAGGCGGGGATTTTCGTTTACGCCGTCAAACTGTCCGCGCAGGACAAGAGTGAAAATATCGCCATCAACTTCGTAAAGTCGGAATTTGAGGCTGGATGATCCGGCATTCAATGCCAGTACTGTGCCATTCATAATCGCTATCCAGAAATGGTGTGCGCACCGCCCTGGGAGGTGGCGGTGCGCAGGCTTCGTTAATTTGGATCAGCCCTTGGGATAAGGCCATTTCCAATCGAGAATCTCCGGCATGTCTTGACCATGCTCGCGGACATAATCGTGGTGTTTTGCGCGCATTTCCTTGAGATAGTTCAATGCGGCTGCACCTCTTTCACCAAATCCACCGGCACGTTCAATCGCATCCATGGCCAGATGGTAGCGGTCGAGACGGTTTTGGACAACCATGTCGAACGGCGTCGTCGTCGTTCCCTCTTCAACATACCCACGAACGTGGATGTTGTTGTGGTTGTGACGGCGGTAGGCCAGGCGGTGAATGAGCCAGGGATAACCGTGATAGGCGAAGATGACCGGCTTGTTGTCGGTGAACAGTGCATCGAAGTCGGCATCGCGCAGGCCGTGCGGATGTTCTTCCTTCGGCTGCAGAGCCATCAGGTCGACGACGTTGACAACCTTGACCTTCATTTCCGGCAGCTTCTGACGAAGAATGTCGACAGCGGCCATCATTTCCAGGGTCGGAACGTCACCGGCCGAAGCCATCACCACATCGGGCTCTTCGCCATCCGGCACATTGCTGGCCCACTTCCATTCGCCAAGGCCGGTATCGCAATGCACGATCGCTTCTTCGATCGACAGCCATTGCGGCTGCGGCTGCTTGCCGGCAACGATGACGTTGACGCGGTTATAGGTCTTCAGAATGTGGTCACCGACAACCAGAAGCGTGTTGGCATCCGGCGGGAAGTAGGTGCGGACGACGTCGGCCTTCTTGTTGACGACGTGGTCGATGAAGCCCGGATCCTGGTGGCTGAAGCCATTGTGGTCCTGACGCCATACATGCGAGGTCAGAAGGTAGTTCAGCGACGAGATCGGCTTGCGCCACGCCATATCCTGCGTGGTTTTCAACCATTTTGCGTGCTGGTTGAACATCGAGTCGATGATGTGGATGAAGGCCTCGTAGCACGAGAACAGACCGTGGCGGCCCGTCAGCAGGTAGCCTTCCAGCCAACCCTGGCACAGATGTTCACTCAGAACTTCCATGACACGGCCGTCGCGGGCAACACCTTCGTCATAGTCGAGAATGTCGGCCATCCAGACGCGATCGGTCACGTCGAACACATCCTGCAGGCGGTTCGAAGCGGTTTCGTCCGGGCCCATCAGGCGGAAGTTGCGTTCGTCGGCATTCAGACGCATGACCTCACGCAGCAGCATGCCAAGATGCTTGGTGGCCGAGGTCATTACGGCGCCCGGCTGGCTTACGTCGACCGCCAGCTGGCGGAAGTCGGGCATGACCAGTTCCTTGCGCAGCAGCCCGCCATTGGTATGCGGGTTTGCGCTCATGCGCAGATTGCCTTCCGGCGCAAGCGCCTTCAGCTCGGGAACCAGCTTGCCGTTTTCATCGAACAGCTTTTCCGGGGCGTAGCTCTTCATCCAGTCTTCGAGCTGGCTTCTGTGATCGGCGTTCTGGCGGGCTGCCGAGATCGGAACCTGGTGCGAACGCCAGAAGTCTTCAACCTTCTTGTTGTCCACGAATTTCGGACCGGTCCAGCCCTTCGGGCTCCTGAGGATGATCATCGGCCAGCGCGGCATTTCGTAGACCGTGCCTTCGGCGCGGGCAGCCTCCTGAATTTCGCGGATGCGCGTGTAGCAATCCTCCATGACCTCGGCCATGCGCTGATGCATGTATTCCGGCTCATCGCCTTCCACGTAGAAGGGCTCGTAGCCATAGCCCTGGAACAGGTCGGTCAGGTCCTTCTTGCTCATGCGCGAAAGAACCGTCGGATTGGCAATCTTGTAGCCGTTCAGGTGCAGGATCGGCAGAACCGCGCCGTCATTGATCGGGTTCAGGAACTTGTTCGAATGCCACGAAGCGGCAAGCGGACCGGTTTCGGCTTCACCGTCACCGACAACGCAGGCAACGATCAGGTCGGGATTGTCGTAGGCTGCACCGAAGGCATGAACGAGCGCATAACCCAGTTCGCCGCCTTCATGGATCGATCCGGGCGTTTCCGGTGCGACGTGGCTCGGGATGCCACCGGGGAACGAGAACTGCTTGAACAGCTTCTGCATGCCCTCTTCGTCTTCGGTGATTTCCGGATAGATTTCGGTATAGGTGCCGTCGAGATAGGCATTGGCAACGAGACCGGGACCACCATGACCGGGGCCGCAAATATAGATCGTGCTGGCCTCGTATTTCTTGATGATGCGGTTCAGGTGGACATAGATGAAGTTCAGTCCGGGGGTCGTGCCCCAGTGGCCGAGCAGGCGCGGCTTGACGTCTTCTTCCTCGAGCGGTTCCTTCAGCAGGGGGTTGTTCATCAGATAGATCTGACCAACCGACAGGTAATTGGCCGCCTGCCAGTATCTATTCGTCAGATCCAGTTCTTCCGGCCCCAGAATATTCTGGGTGCTATCAGGCGTGATCTGTTCCATGTCGATTCCCCTTTTCGAAATCAAATTGGCGTTTAAATCGATTTGCTATATCCCTCGTACCGGTTTGAGATCACATGACCTAAATCAACCGGAGCGCCACGGATCGCTTTTTACGGCCATCTGATCCGAAGGATTTCGCCAGCTCAGCGGGACGGTAAATGTAAGCGCCCACTATGACATAACTTTTGTTTCAGCACTTTCAAAGGCTTGACGTTTGTAAATTTTCTCTGCCCAATTTTATAGCGTCAACCGTGACAAACGTTTGGCATGGCGAAAAAATTTCGACGAAAGCACGAAAAGCCGTAAATCTGCGATCCACTCTCGACGGCACGCCGCCGATCTGGCATTTGCAAAGCAGGCTCCGGCGGCTTTACGCTGCCGCGCAATCGTATGAAACACGCCGTGATCAGCATCCGGCCAACCTTCCGGTTTGAACGACAATGTCCGATACCAGCACCTCTCCCAAACCCGTTCACGTCATCGGCGGCGGCCTTGCCGGCTCCGAAGCGGCATGGCAGATCGCCAATCGCGGCGTTCCGGTGATCTTACACGAAATGCGCGGCGTCCGCGAAACGGCGGCACACAAGACCGATGGGCTTGCCGAACTGGTCTGCTCCAACTCGTTCCGCTCCGATGATGCCACCAGCAATGCCGTCGGCGTCATCCATGCCGAAATGCGCATGGCAAATTCGCTGATCATGGCCTCAGCCGATGCCCATCAGGTGCCCGCCGGCGGCGCGCTGGCCGTCGACCGCGTCGGGTTTTCCGACGCTGTGAGCGAAAAGCTTGCCGCTCATCCGCTGGTCACCATCGTGCGCGAGGAAGTCACGGCGCTGCCGCCGGAAGACTGGGACCAGGCCATCATCGCCACCGGACCGCTGACGGCCCCTGCCCTTGCCGAAGCGATCAGCGCGAACACCGGCAAGGAAGCACTTGCCTTTTTCGATGCCATCGCACCCATCGTCTACCGTGACACGGTCGACATGGATATCTGCTGGTACCAGTCGCGCTACGACAAGGTCGGCCCCGGCGGCACGGGCAAGGACTATATCAACTGCCCGATGAACGAGGCAGAATACAACGCCTTCATCGATGCGCTGATTGCCGGCGACAAGACCGATTTCAAGGAATGGGAAGGCACGCCCTATTTCGATGGCTGCCTGCCAATCGAGGTGATGGCCGAACGCGGCCGCGAAACACTGCGCCACGGCCCGATGAAGCCCATGGGCCTGACCAATGCCCACAAGCCGGACGAAAAGCCCTATGCGGTGGTGCAGCTTCGTCAGGATAACGCACTCGGCACGCTCTACAACATGGTCGGGTTTCAGACCAAGCTGCGCTACGGCGCCCAGAAGGACGTGCTGAAGATGATTCCCGGCCTTCAGGAAGCGGAGTTCGCCCGCCTCGGCGGCCTGCACCGCAATACCTATCTGAACTCGCCGACGCTGCTCGACGCTACGCTGACGCTCAAGGGGCGGCCGGGTCTCAGGTTTGCCGGACAGATCACCGGCTGCGAGGGCTATGTGGAAAGCGCCAGCATCGGCCTTCTCGCCGGGCGATTCGCCGCAGCGGAACGGCTTGGGCAGGCCCCGGTGGCACCGCCGCCGGAAACCGCGCTCGGCGCCCTGCTCGGCCACGTCACCGGCGGGCACATTGCCCATGAAGAAGAAGGCGGAAAGCGCTCGTTTCAGCCGATGAACGTCAATTTCGGCCTGTTCCCCGAGCTGGAACCCGGCGCGCTGATCGATCCCGAGACCGGCAAGCGGCCGCGCGGGAAAGCCAAATCATCGGTAAAGAAGCAGCTTGTGGCCAAACGCGCGCTGGAGGCCTGCAAAACCTGGGTCGACGGCTGACGCCGGCCCTCCCCTTGTCAGCGGGCGTTCAGCATCCAGGTTGAAACGTCCGCGGCATCCTGCTCGCTGCGGAAATGATAATTTCCGCTGAAGAAATCGTTTTCGGGGTAATCCACCTGCAGGCCATTGGCCTCCGGCAGCGCGCGCAGACGATAATCGCTCTGACTGACGATGATGGCCTGGCCCTTGCCGCGCCGGGAGCGATAAATCCCGACCTTGCCGTCCGACAGTCTGAGAAAGAAGGTCTCGATCTCGGTATCGCCAATGACCGCGGCGACATTCGAATCGGGATAACTGCGGCTGAATTCGCGGCTGGCCCATCCATTGGCCTCGTCTACCGAGAATTCATCATCCGGTTTTTGCGCCTTCGCGCGTCCGAAAATGTAGTAAGCAGCAATGGCGACGGCCACAGCGATCAGAAGCCAGACCCAAGTTTCCATTCACGCCCTTCCTCTCCTGATGCGGCACGCAAATAATCGCGACTGCATAAACGAATCCAAAGGGTGAATTCCGCGAAACTGGCCGGGAAACAGGCCTTAGATCCGATATTTCAGCGTGAGCATGCTCATCAAATTTTGCGAAACAGTAAAGAGCGCATCATCAGGAGCTGCCTCTTCCACTGGGCCGGCCGTATCTCTTCTTCGAGGATAGCTTCACCCAGTTTTTCAGCCTTTACAAGAATGTTCTCACAGACTGACATAGGCAGATATGCCGGTGCAAGTGTTTTTGCAATACGGCCGGTTTCCCTGAATTTCGCCAGATGCGACCGGCCGAAGGACGCAAAAGCGCGGATCGCATTGCCGACTCGCGCACGGTCGCTGGCAATCAGAAAGCTTTCCCGATCCAGCCCCGTGGCCGCCAGAATTTCGGTCGGCACGAATACCTGTCCGGCAGTCCTGTGGCGCGGCAACAGCAGCAGCGATCCGGCAACAGCCTGCGCAACACCGGCATGACCGGCGGCGTCTGCATGGGTTGCCGCAGCCTTCGGGTCCAGCACGAGGCTCGCAAGCTGGATCAGGGCCGAGGCGGTTTCACCGGCATAGCCTTCGAATTCCGAAGTCGTGCCCATCGGATCGTCATAAAGATCGAAAATCCGCGCTTCGGTCATGCGGATCAGCGGCTCGCGCGGCAGATGGAAGTTGTCGATGGCCGCAAGCAACGCCGAGGCCGTCGGGTTCGCCTCGGTCGAACCGTGACCGGCGCCTTCGAGAAGATCGCGCCAGTATTGCAGCCTCACCTCGCCCGGCAGCGGCTCGCTGACCCGTTCGCGCACACGCGCAAGCTCGGCATTGAACACATAAAGTGCTGCAAGCGCACCGCGCCGGTCGGCCGGCGAAAGCAACGCTGCCAGATAACGGTCACGATCCGCTTCACGCAGTTCGGACAGCAGCAATCCTTCAGTTTCGGCGTGATCCGCCACGACACATGCTCCAGTGTTCTGCAAGTCCGTGAAACAAAACGGCCCGCTTTTTCACACGGCAATCAGCGCCGCGGCAACGGCACGCGATTCTCCAAGCAGGATATTATAGGTCCTGACCGCAGCGCCGGTATTCATCGGATCAGCAACGATCTTCTTCGCGCGCAGAGCCTCACGCAGGGGCTTGGGCAGGATCACCATGTCGAGACCGGTTCCAACCAGCAGAACCTCGATCTCGTCAGCCTGATCCAGCACCCGCTCGAACGCGGATATCGTCATCTCCTCCGGCGTGGTCACATCCCAGCCGTGAATGCCGGACGGCACGCACAGCAGCGATCCGCGATGTGACATGTCGGCAAAGCGGAACCCGCCATTGCCGTAGGTGTCAATCGGCGCGGTCCCGGGAAAATGCGCCTCGCGGATTTCGATGCCACGCGCCATTGGATCAGATTCCCGTCACGGTTCCGCGTTCTTCCGGCGCGTCTTTCTCCGCATCCCTCTTCTGGAATGTATCGGGCCGCAGCTTGAAGGCGATCAGGATCGGCGCTGCGATATAGATCGACGAATAGGTGCCGATCGCCACGCCGAACAGCATCGCGAAGGTGAAGGACCGGATCACCTCACCGCCGAACAGATAAAGTGCGGCCAGTGCAAGCAATGTCGTCAACGCGGTCAGGATGGTTCGCGACAGGGTATGGTTGATCGAGATGTCGAGCAACTCCGGCAGCGGCATCTTCTGATACCGCCTCAGATTCTCGCGTACGCGGTCATAGACCACCACCGTATCGTTCAGCGAATAACCGACGATCGTCAGCACCGCGGCAATACTGGTGAGATTGAACTCGACCCCCGTCAGCACGAAGATACCGATGGTCAACAGCACGTCATGCGCGGTCGCGATGATCGCGCCGACGGCAAACTGCCATTCGAAGCGGAACCAGATATAGATCAGGATCGCGATCAGCGAGGCCAGAACGCCAATGGTCGCAGAGCGTGACAGCTCGCCGGAAACAACCGGGCCGACAACTTCGACGCGGACGAAATCATAGCTGTTTTCCAGTGTACTGCGGATTTTGGAAATCGCACTCTGTTCGGCATTGGCGCCGCCATCCTGCGCCTGAATCCGGATCAGTACATCCTTGTCGGACCCGAACCCCTGCGCCTGCACAGCGCCGATATTCAGGCCGTTCAGGTCTGTACGGATCTGGCTGATGTCTGCCGGGCCCGATTTCGATTCCACCTGCACGACCGAGCCGCCGGTGAAATCGATGCCGAGATTCATGCCATGGGTTCCGAAACCGATGACGGAGGCAACAACGAGAACCGCCGACGTGATGAACGAAATCCTGCGGAAATTCATGAAGGAGAAATTGATGCCGTCGAACATGCCCGTGCGAATGCCCTTCGGCAGTTCTTTCGGACGGCGGCGACGGACCCATTCGGAAATCATGAAGCGGGTCAGATAGAAGGCGCTGAAGATCGTGGTCAGGATACCGATGGCCAGCGTGATCGCAAAACCGCGCACCGGACCGGAACCGAGGAAAAACAGGATCACGGCCGCAATCAGCGTGGTCAGGTTGGCGTCGATAATGGTTGCGAATGCCCGACGGAAACCGGAATCAACGGCCTGAACGACACTGCGGCCATTGCGCCGCCGCTCTTCGCGGATGCGCTCATAGATCAGAACGTTCGAGTCGACCGCCATACCGATGGTCAGCACGATACCGGCAATACCGGGAAGCGTCAGTGTCGCGCCGATAATGCTCAGGAGCGCGATCAGCAGCACGATGTTGAAGAACAGCGCGATATTCGCGACCACGCCGAACATGCCATAAAACGCGACCATGAAGATGACGACAAGGGCCGCACCGATCACCGAAGCGAGAACACCGGCACGGATCGAGTCGGCACCAAGGCTCGGCCCGACGGTGCGTTCCTCGACCACCGTCAGCGTGGCCGGCAGCGCACCGGCGCGCAGCAGCACGGCAAGGTCGTTAGCGCCCTGGACCGAGAAATTACCGGAAATCTGGCCCGAACCACCAAGGATCGGCTCGTTGATCACCGGCGCCGAGACGATCTGATCGTCGAGCACGATGGCAAAAGGCCGGCCGACATTCTGCTGGGTTGCCTGGGCAAACCGCTGGGCCCCGCGCGAATCGAAACGGAAGTTGACGACCGGTTCATTGGTACGCTGGTCGAAGGCCGCCTTGGCGTCGACCAGATCCTCACCGGAAATCAGCGCCCGCTTTTCGATCACATAGGGAACCGGCGGATCATCCATCGAATAGAGCACTTCGTCGCCTGCCGGCGGCCGGCCTTCGATGGCGTCCTGCGCGTTAACCGTGGTATCGACCATATGGAAGGTCAGCTTGGCGGTCTTGTTCAAAAGCGCCTTCAAACGCTGCGGATCATCGAGACCGGGCACCTGAACGATGATGCGGTCATCGCCCTGTCGCTGGATCAGCGGCTCGGTGGTGCCGAGCTCGTCGACACGCCGGCGGATAACCTCGATCGACTGCTGCACGGCCGAGCGCATGCGATAGTCGATACCGGCTTCCGTGAGCGAAAGCTGGATCAGACCGTTTTCGTCGTCGGAAATACTGACTTCCTGAAACGTGCCGCCGTTGAGCGTCCCGGCATTCACGGTTTCGGCCAGAGGCATAAGCGCCTCTTCGGCGGCGGCATACTGATCGGGATCGGTGATGCGCACCTGTGCCGTCTCGCCCGAACCGGAAAGACCGGTGTAGCGCACCTGCGCCTCGCGCAGATCGGCGCGAACATCGTCAACCAGCGTATTCAGGCGATCGGTGACAATGTCGGAACGATCGACCTGAAGCATGATGTAGGAACCGCCCTGCAGGTCGAGACCGAGGGTGACCTTGCTGTCCGGCATCCATCCGGGAAGTTTTGCCAGCTGCTGGTCGCTGAACAGGTTCGGAACGGCAATCACCACCCCCAGCACCACAACAAGCCAGATGAATAAGGTCTTCCAACGGGAAAAATACAGCATGAAGGTCTCGGTTCGTCGGTTTTCACGAAGCAGGCGACACCCTTCAGGCATCGCCCCGTCTGTTTGTCAGCCCATCAACCGGCACGGTCAGTCCCGGCAGTGCATGCACCAATGCAAATCCGGCCCAATCCCGCCTTTTTCAGGGCGACACCGGACCGTTTGCAGTCTCATCAGCTTTTTGACTTGGCGTCTTCAGTCTTGACCGGCTCGCCCTTGACGCGAACATCGGACACATAGCTGCGCATGATCCGGGTGCGGACACCTTCGGCGATCTCGACTTCCAGCTCGCTGTCATCGACAACCTTGGTCACCTTGCCGACGATACCGCCGCCTGTGACCACCTGATCGCCGCGGCGAATGGCAGCCAGCGTTTCCTGGCGCTTCTTGGCCTGGCGGCGCTGCGGGCGGATCAACAGGAAGTACCAGATCGCCATCAGAGGCACGAACAGGAAGATCATTTCGAGACCCGATCCCATCGCGCCTGCGCCGCCCGCTGCCTGGGCATAAGCCGTGCTAAACATGTCGTTCAAAACTCCTCAAACCATAAACGGGGCTCACGCCCCTCGGATGTGTCGCCGGTATATAGTCGGAGGCCAGTTCAATGCAACAATAGCGGCAAAAACAAGCGTGCTTTTTGGGGTGAAGCGACCTTTTTACCAGCATTTCGACCTTGCAAGGGCGGCAAAAACCGAAAAGCTGTGTGCCCAAAAGACTGCTTTTCGAAATCAAGGGAGTAGAAATTGGGAAAAAAATCCACCGATGCGCTGATCGCGGAAGTCAGAAGACTCGCCGATGCGCTGGAACGCATGGGGCCAACCCCGGCACGCGAAAGCGACCTCGATGCTGCCGACTGTTTTGTCTGGAAACCGGAGGCCCGCTACCTCGCGCCGGTCGGCAAGCCGAGCCGCGTCACCCTGTCTCTGATCCACGGCGTCGATCACGTGCGCGACATTCTCTATGACAACACCCTGCGTTTTGCCGAAGGCTTTCCCGCCAACAATGCGCTGCTGTGGGGCGCGCGCGGCATGGGCAAATCATCGCTGGTCAAGGCGATCCATGCCGAAATCGTGACGAATCCGGCGATCAAGCTGAAGCTGGTGGAACTCTACCGAGAAGATATCGGTTCGCTTGGCGACCTTCTCGACATCCTCAAGGCTTCGCCATACCGGTTCCTGCTGTTTACCGACGACCTTTCCTTCGATCACGACGACGCTGCCTATAAATCGCTGAAGGCGGCGCTGGATGGCGGCGTCGAGGGCCGGCCGGACAATGTCCTGCTTTACGCCACCTCAAACCGCCGGCATCTGATGCCGCGCGACATGATCGAAAACGAGCGCTCTACCGCCATCAATCCGTCGGAGGCGACCGAGGAAAAGGTCTCGCTGTCCGACCGTTTCGGCCTGTGGCTCGGCTTCCACAAATGCAGCCAGGACGACTACCTCGCCATGATCGACGGCTATGCCGCCCATTTCAAACTGGATGGGGATGCCGACGAACTGCACGCCGAAGCCCTCACCTGGGCAACCACCCGCGGCGGCCGTTCAGGCCGGGTTGCATGGCAGTTCGTGCAGGATATCGCCGGCCGCCAGAGGAAGCATCTGTCGCTTTGAGTGGCCGGGAGGAAGCCATTGGCGCTTGTTCTAGAATGAGAGCACGGGCTGGAGACAATGCAGACGCAAAGGCAGGCCGGAAAGGCCTGCCCCAGACTGCTGACAAAGCTCGCCCCGCTCTCCTTCGTCACCCTCGGGCTTGACCCGAGGGTCTAAGCACGCATGAACGCGACAAGCGTATCGGGTAAAAAGTCAATTTCAAACAAATCATTACGGACCACCAACGCCGCTCGTGCTGAGCGGTGGTTAGATCCTCGGGTCAAGCCCGAGGATGACGTCCGTAAAAAGGATAGGCTTGTCAACAAACCGAGGCAGGCCTTTCCGGCCTGCCCGTTTTTCAATTTCAGCCGTTGAGGTAAGGCATCGGGTCGACGGCCTTGGTGTTGTCGCGAACCTCAAAATGCACCATCGGGCGTGTTGCCTTGCCGGTCATGCCGGAGGTGGCGATCGTCTGACCGCGCTGAACGCTGTCGCCGCGCTTGACCGTCAGTTCCTCGGCATAGCCGTAGACTGTCACGCGGCCATCGTCATGGCGGATAAGGATCGCATTGCCGTAATCGGAAAGCCCGTCATCGGCATAGACCACAACACCGTTTTCAGCCGCCTTGATCGGCGTGCCCTGCGGCACGGAAATATCGATACCCTCGCTCAGATCGTCGCCATAGGGCTGGCCGAAGCCGACCACGACAGCGCCCTTGACCGGCCAGCGATAGGTGGCAATGCCGGTCCCTTGGGGAACATCTTCACCGGCATCGCTGCGCACGGCGACATCCTCGACGACAACCTCGTTTTCAGCCGCCGGCGGCTGGTAGGGTTTCGGTTTTTCCGTTTCCGCTGCCGCCGTCTGCTTGGGCGCAGTCTGCTGTTGCTGCGGCTCGGCCGTTGCGGTCTGAACCGGCGTGACCGGCTGGGCGGGTGCTGCACCGCCGGTCGGGATCTGCAGTTTCTGGCCGATCCGGATATTCGCGGAGGTCAGCCCGTTGGCAGCCTTGAGCGAATCAACCGTCACACCGTTTTCCTTGGCGATGACATAAAGGCTGTCGCCGCTCTTTACGGTATAGACATTGCCGCTTTCAGGCGTACGGCCATCGCCGCTCTGCCCGGCCGCAGTGGGAGCAGTCGCGCCGCCGGAAGAGGTGCTCTGGCGTTCGCGTGTACTGGTCGTGCTCGGCAGCACGGCAACGCGCTGATCGGGCTTGTCGGTCGGAGCCGGCGTCGGCGAGGCGGGCGGCAGGCCTTGGGTCTGCGCGGTCGCCTTGGCAGCCGAGGTCTGCGGAGAGACCAGCGGCACAAGCAGCACCTGACCGGGACGGACCTGCGAGGCGCTCGTCAGGCCGTTCAGCCGCAGAATATCCTGCTCGGAAGAGCCGTTGCGCGCCGCAAAGGCGGAAAGCGATTCATCCGAGCGGATCATCACCCGCTTGGTGGCGACATCCTGCGTGCGCGACGGCAGATTGCTCGGCGCGCCGACATTTGCCTGCTGCTGATTGTAGGTCGTCGACGGATTGGCGGGCTGTGCCAGAGCCGCAGTCTGGACGGGGGCCGGCGTCGTCGCCATCCGGGCACCGGAGCCTGCCGTTGTCGCGGTATTGATAGGCTGTCGGTTGACCACGGCGGAACCGGCGTTCTGCGACTGCTGCGCCTGATAGCCTCCGTTTCCGACATTCGCCGGCGGCACCATATACTGGTACTGCGGAATTCCGGAAACCGATCCTGTTGTCATCGTATCGGGTCCGCGGCCAAGCCTTGCGCTCTCCGAGCTACAGCTTGCGACCATGATCGCCAACGCCGAAACGAACAGAATACGTTGTGTTGCCTTGCCGCCTTCCGGCACACCTGAAATACGCATGAACCGACCCTGTACGCTTGAACTAAGTACTGCACCGGTTTTAACCACAACAGAGTTACCGTGCGGTTAAAGCCCGAACGACAATGCAGAAAATCAATTCACCAGGCATGACGGGATGCGGTCGGCGCAGGTATCAAAAGAGCGCACACGCCCTGCGGCAAAGCGCCTAGAGCGCCTTGGAAAGGCCGCGCTCGACGGCAAGATAAGGAACCTCAAAAAGATCCTCGCGCTCGAAACGGCTGCCGATCCGCGTCATCCGCACCATCAGCGGCGGCGCGCCCTCACGGATCAGCGGCGCCATGATGACGCCGTTGGAAACCAGTTGCTCGACGCGTGCGCGCGGTATTTCGGGCAGCGCCACGGTGTACAGGATGCGGTCGAAGGTCCCCTCGCCGCTCAGGCCCTCACGGCCGTCGGCCTGGCGCACCACCACGCTTTTCAGACCCAGATCAGCCATGCGCTTGCGGGCAAGGTCGGCAAGCGTGCGGTAGCGCTCCACCGTCAGCACCCGCTCGGCAATCCGCCCCATGATCGCGGCGGTGTAGCCGGAGCCGGTGCCCACTTCCAGAACGCGCTGGCCGGGCTTGACCTTGAGGATATCGACAAGCCGGATCGCCAGATCCGCGCCTTCCATGAAAGCGCCGCATTCGATCGGGATCGACCGGCCGGTATAGGCATAGGGCGTCATGTGGGACGGTGTGAAGGCGGTGCGCGGCGTCGTTTCCACGGCCGACAGAAGATCGAGATTGGTGACGCCGCTGGATCTCAGCCGCATCACCAGGGCGGCAAACCCCTCACGTTCCTGAAGCTTCGTCGCCACCGTTCGACCTCGTCATTTATGCCAGCGCTGCAGCGATCCTGTCGCGAACCGCGTGATCGGTCAAGTCGAGCTTCAGCGGTGTCACCGAAACATGGTTTTCGCCGACCGCATTCAGGTCGCAGTCCTCGGCAAACGCACTCAGGCGTTCGCGGAAGGTCAGCCAGTAATAGGGCAATCCACGGCCATCGGTGCGTTTTTCGACCGAAAGGCCGGATTCAAGCTTGCCCTGTGCCGTAACCCGGACACCTTCAACCGCATCTGGCGCGCAATAGGGAAAGTTGACGTTGAAAAACGTGCCTTCCGGCAGTTCCAGCGGCAACAGCTTGCGAATCAGCGGCAGCGCGTATTGCTCGGCAACCTCCCACGGAAAATGCCGGCCATTGTCATAGCGGCCCGCCTGGCTGAGCGCGATCGAGCGCACGCCCTGCAGCGTGCCCTCGATGGCCGCGGCGATGGTGCCGGAATAGGTGACGTCATCGGCCATGTTGGCGCCGGAATTGATGCCGGAGAGGATCAGGTCCGGCGCCTCCGGCAGCACTTCGCGCACGGCCATGATCACGCAATCCGTCGGCGTGCCACGCAGCGCGAACTGTTTTTCACCCATCTGGCGCAGCCGAAGCGGCTCCGACAGGGTCAGCGAATGAGCAAGGCCGCTCTGGTCGGTTTCCGGCGCAACGGTCCAGACATCGTCGGAGAGTTCCGCAGCGATTTTCTGAAGCACGGCAAGGCCCGGCCCGTGAATGCCGTCGTCATTGGTCAGCAGAATACGCATTGTCGCCGTTCACCCTTCCGCTTCGATCCTGGTCTTGCCGCCCATATAGGGAACAAGAACCTCAGGAACCGTGACCGAGCCGTCTTCATTCAGATAGTTCTCGACAACGGCGATCAACGCGCGGCCGACGGCAACGCCCGAGCCGTTCAGCGTATGAACGAAACGCGTGGCCTTCTCGTCCTTCGGCCGGTAGCGCGCATTCATGCGGCGCGCCTGAAAATCGCCGCAGACCGAACAGGACGAAATCTCGCGATAGGTGTCCTGACCGGGAAGCCAGACCTCGATGTCGTAGGTCTTGCGGGCGGAAAAGCCCATATCCCCGGTGGAAAGCGTCACGACCCGGTAATGCAGGCCAAGCGCCTGCAGCACATCCTCGGCGGCAGACGTCATCCGTTCCAATTCGGCAAGCGAACTGTCGGCATCGGTGATCGACACCATTTCGCATTTCAAAAACTGATGCTGACGCAGCATGCCGCGCGTGTCACGGCCGGCAGACCCTGCTTCCGAGCGGAAGCAATAGGTGAGCGCGGTATAGCGCAGCGGCAGCGTTTCGGCCGGCAGGATGTCGCCGGCGACAAGATTGGTCAGCGGCACTTCCGCCGTCGGGATCATCCAGCGGTCCTCGGATGCCTTGAACAGGTCCTCGGCAAATTTCGGCAGTTGCCCGGTGCCATAAAGGGCGGTATCGCGCACCAGAAGCGGCGGGCTGACCTCGCGGTAGCCGTGCTTTTCGGTGTGCATGTCGATCATGAACTGGCCGAGCGCCCGCTCAAGCCGCGCAAATGCGCCGCTCAATACGGTAAAGCGCGAGCCGGAAAGCTTGGCCGCACGCTCGAAATCCATGCCGCCGAGCGCCTCGCCGATCTCGAAATGCTCCTTCGCCGGATGGCTCCATGTCGGCTTGCTACCCCATTTGCGGATCTCGACATTGTCATCCTCATCCGCGCCGACGGGGACATCTTCAAAGGGAACATTGGGAATGCCGGACAGCAGATCGTCGAGTGCGGCCGTTGCCGCCCGCTCCTCTTCCTCAAGCGTCGGCATCGCCGTCTTGATGTCGGCGACCTCGGCCTTCAGCTTTTCGGCAAGCGCGGTATCCTTCTTGCCCATCGCCGCGCCGATTTCCTTCGAGGCGCTGTTACGGCGGGACTGCATTTCCTGCAAACGCTGCAAAACGGACCGGCGCTTCTCGTCAAGGTCAACGATCTGAGCCGCAAGCGGTGCGGCGCCGCGCGTTGCCAGCGCCTTGTCCAGCGCTTCCGGGTTTTCGCGAATCCATTTGATATCGAGCATCGTTCCTGCTTTCCCATGAAGAAAAAAGGCCGCCGGCGCGTCTGCACCAGCGGCCCTCTTGTGCCCAACTCATCCTCAAAGCGCAAGACACGCTTTGACGATATCGCCTAAACTTCGTCTTCCGGGGACGCCGTTTCCTCCGCGTCGCCGTCTTGCTCCTTGCGCCGGCGCTCGACCAGCTTGGCGGCGTAGATCGCGACCTCGTAGAGAATCACGGTCGGCAGCGCCAGACCGAGCTGCGACAGCGGATCGGGCGGCGTCAGAACGGCGGCGATGATGAAGGCGATGACGATGGCGAACTTGCGCTGCTTGGCAAGCCATGCCGCACTGACAAGCCCTGCCCGCGACAACAGCGTGGTGACCACCGGCAACTGGAACACCAGTCCGAACGCCAGCACCAGCGACATGATCAGGCTCAGATATTCCGAAACCTTCGGCAGAAGCGAAATCGCAACCTCGCCGCCCTCCGGCGCCTGCTGCATGCCGAGGAAAAACATCATCACCACGGGGATGAGGAAGAAGTAGACGATTGCGCCACCGGCGATGAACAGGATCGGAGACGCCACCAGGAACGGCAGGAAAGCCGAGCGCTCGTTCCTGTAAAGCCCCGGTGCGACAAAACTGTAGACCTGGAAGGCAATGATCGGAAACGCCAGCAACAGGCCGCCAAACAGCGAAATCTTGATCTGCGTGAAGAAGAATTCCTGCGGCGCCGTGTAGATCAGCTGCATCTTGTCCGGATCGAGACCCGACCAGACAACCGCCCATTTATAGGGAAGGACCAGAACATTGAACAGGTCCCGGGCAAAGGCGAAACAGAGCAGAAAACCGGCGAAGAACGCCGCCAGCGACCAGACCAGCCGTTTCCGAAGTTCGATCAGGTGCTCGACAAGCGGCTGCGGCTTGTCTTCGATATCGTTTTCGACGCTCATCGGTCGTTCCTCCGTCCGCCTGAGCGTCCCTTGGCAGTTTTTGTCGGCCGCGCCGTTCCCCGGTAACCGGGACGGCGACTGACAAGCCCGTCATCCTGTCGCTTCGAGACAAGATCGCCTGCCTGTTCATCGTCCTTGCGGGCCGCCTTCTGGAAGACGTTGTCCGGCGTGAAGGCCGGTTTCTCGCCGGGCGCCGGATAGGAGGCCTTGGGCAGATCCGGCTTGTCGGTCGTCGTCTTCGGCTTGTTTTCCAGCGAGGTCGAGGTCTTCAGGTCGGACTGAAGATCGCGCGCCGTTTGACGCAAAGGATTGACCGCATCGCGCAACTGATTGGCGGGATTAAGTTTTCTAACATCCCGTATAGCGGAGGAAACATCTTCCATATCCGCTTCTTTCAGCGCATCATCCATCTGCGAACGGAAATCGGAAGCCATGCGCCGCATCTTGGTCATGGTCTTGCCGAAGGTTCTCAGGACATGCGGAAGCTCCCTCGGGCCGACAACGACGACCAGAACAATCGCCACGACCAGAAGCTCCGTCCAGCCAATATCAAGCATTCACATTCTCCTGCAGACAGCCCCTGAGGCTGTCCGGCACCGTGTCAGCCTTGCTTGGTCTTTTCGTCTGCCCTGTGCTCGACGGTCTTGTCGTCCGTTTCAGCCGGCTTTTCGTCCTCGTCTGAAATACCCTTCTTGAAGCTCTTGATGCCCTTGGCGACATCACCCATCAATTCGGGAATCTTGCCGCGGCCGAACAGCAAGACGACAATTGCCAGAATGATCAGCAACTGCCAGATTCCGAGATTACCCATGGCCTATTTCTCCTGTTACCACTTTGTCTCCGGTGTAAGATGTTTATGGTTGTTTTTCAAACATCAAAATTGAGTCATCGGCAACAATCAGGAAAACCCGGCTTATACCGTCGGCAAGCACGCCTGCGCCGACACTGGCTTCAACGACATCGCCACCCTGTTCCAGGCGCATCGTCAGATGCTCCGAAGTCCCGAGATACCGGCGGTTTAGCACGGTTGCGGGTGTGGCACCGGGGTGTTCCGCAGTGGTGATGCGGATGTCACTCAAGCGCACGGCAAGGTCCAGTTCGGCATTCATCAAATTTTCCGGCGCAGGGCGTGTGCCGAACGGCGTTTCGACAATTCCGTTGCGGGCAAGGGCATCGAACCTGTTGATTTCGGAAAAGAACGACGCCGCAAACACGCTGTTCGGCCGGGTGAAAAGCTCCCGCGCGCTGCCCGTCTGCACCAGTTCGCCATCCTTCAGCAGCGCAATCTGGTCGGCCATGCCCATCGCCTCTTCCGGATCATGGGTCACCACCACCACCGTGGCGCCGGTTTCGCGCAGCACGGCCAGCGTATCCGCCCTAACCTGATCCTTGAGACGCGAGTCAAGGCCGGAAAACGGCTCGTCCATCAAAAGCACCGAAGGCCGGGGCGCCACCGCGCGGGCCAGCGCGACCCGTTGCTGCTCACCGCCCGACAGCATGTGCGGATATTTGGCCTCGTAGCCGGCAAGGCCGACACGGGCCAGCGCTTCCGCAGCAATGGCCTGGCGCGCCGGCTTTTGCACATGCGTCAGCCCGAAGGCCACATTGGCAGCCACCGTCATATGCGGAAAGAGGGCAAAATCCTGAAACATCAGGCCGACGCCGCGCCGCTCCGGCGGCAGAAAACCGGCCGGCCCGCTCGCCTCGACATCATTGATCAGCAATCGCCCGGCATGCGGTATTTCCAGCCCGGCGGCAATGCGCAAAAGCGTGCTCTTGCCGGACCCGGAGGGACCGAGAAGACAGAGCACCTTGCCGGGAAAAGCCGTCAGCGAAACACCGCGGACGATCTCGCGACCGCCATATCCATGGCGGATATTTTCGAACTGCAACCGGGCGGCCGTGCCGCTTGAGCCGAAATTGCGCGCCGCAAGGTTCATCGTCGCTCCAGAAATCCTGCTGTGGCCGGTCGATCCGAGCCCTTTCTAGAGCTTATTCATCATGTTTACCGCCCGGAGTCAAAAGACCGAGATCCTCAAGGTCCGCGGCATCCAGCGGGTCCTCGTCATCGGCAAGGTCCTCGTCATCGTTGAGCGGCAGCGGTATCTGAAAACCGGGGGGAATGCGCCCGGAGAGAAGCCCCGCACCTCTGAGTTCCTCCAGACCGGGCAGATCGCGGATTTCCTCGAGGCCGAAATGGTCGAGGAAGGCCCGCGTCGTGCCCATGGTGACCGGCCGGCCGGGCGTACGGCGGCGCCCGCGAAACCGCACCCAGCCCGCCTCCATCAGCACGTCGAGCGTGCCCTTGGAGGTCTGAACACCGCGAATTTCCTCGATTTCGGCCCGCGTCACCGGCTGGTGATAGGCAATGATCGACAGCACTTCCAGCGCCGCGCGCGTCAGTTTGCGGGCCTCCCGCTCTCCGCGATGGATCACGAAGGAAAGGTCCGGCGCCGTCCGGAAGGCCCAGTAATCCTCGACCCGCACCAGATTGACGCCACGATTGGCATAGTGTTCCTTCAGATTGGCCATCACCACCGCGACATCGACACCCTCGGGCATCCGTTCGCGGATATAGGCTTCACCGACCGGCTCCGCGGACGCGAAGACCAGCGCTTCGGCAATGCGTTCGGCCTCCAGCAGCAGTTCCGGATTTTCCGCTGCGACCCCTTCGGTGTCTTCGGCCTCGTCGTCACTCATTCGGCCGCCTCTCCGGGAACCGGCGTCCGGGGGTGTCCGCGACCGCGGCCGCGTCGCATCAGCAGCGGCGAAAACGCCTCTTCCTGCCGCAAATCCAGCCGCCCCTCGCGCACCAGCTCCAGCGATGCGGCAAATGTGCTGGCAATCGCGGTGCGCATCTCACCCGGGCGGGAAAGATAACGCAGCAGATAGCGGTCAAGCGCGGTCCACTCGCCGATCTCGCCGATGAGATCCTGCAGCAGCTCACGGGCGTCGGTCAGCGACCAGACGAGGCGTTTTTCGATCGTCACCTCACTGACGGCCTGACGCTGCCTGAGATTGGCATAGGCATCGAGAAGCTCGTAAAGCGTGGCCTTGAAGGCTGAACCGGTCTCGTCTGGAATATGCTCCGGAGCGCCGCGCTGGAACACGTCACGGCCGAGCCGGTTGCGGTTGATGATCTTGGATGCGGCATCGCGCATCGCTTCCAGCCGCTTCAGCCGGTGGGCCAGCGTTGCCGCCATATCCTCGCCCGAGGGTTCCTCGTCGCTGGCGCGACGCGGGATCAGAAGCCGCGACTTGAGGTAGGCGAGCCAGGCCGCCATGACCAGATAGTCGGCAGCAAGCTCGATGCGGATGCGCCGCGCGCTTTCGATGAATTCCAGATACTGCTCGGCCAGCGCCAGCACGGAAATCCGCGCCAGATCGACTTTCTGCGTGCGGGCCAGATGCAGCAGAAGGTCAAGCGGGCCCTCAAACCCGCCGACATCGATGACCAGCACCGCCTCGCCGGCGGCGCGGACCTCGACCGTGCCGCCCGGATCTTCGGAAAAGAAGGTCTCCTGCATGCCCTACCCCTTTTCATCCATCAGCGCATCAAAACGACGGGACAGCGCCTTCAGGTCACTGTCATCGGCATCGGGCGCGCTCATAAGCGCAGCCGTCGCCCTTGTCAGCGCATCGCCGGCAAGCTGCGGCGCCTGGCCTGCAACCGCGCGCATCTCCGACATATCGCCATTGCAATGCAAGATGATGTCGAGGCCGGCGTCTGCCACCGCACGCGCGCGGGTCGCGATATCACCGGAAAGCGCATTCATCGAAATATCATCGGAGATGATCAGCCCGTCAAAGCCGATTTCGCCGCGCATCACCTCTTCGACGAGTTTTTTGGACGCCGACGCCGGGTTGTCCGGGTCCACCGCCTCAAAAAGCACATGACAGGTCATGGCCATGGCAATGCCCGTAACCTCCCTGAAAGGCCGGAAATCACGGTCCCGCAGCGGTGCGAGCGGGGCATCGACGACCGGCAGGCGCTTGTGCGAATCGAGAAGTCCCCGGCCGTGGCCCGGCATGTGCTTGACCACCGGCAACACGCCGCCGGCCTTCAACCCGTCGGCCTGTGCCTGGGCCAGTGCGATCACCTGATCGGGGTCACAGCCGAAAGTCCGGTCTGCCAGAAAGCCGGCGCCGGGTGCCGGCGGAATATCAAGCACAGGCGCGCAATCGACATTGATGCCGAGGGGGAGAAGATCGCAGGCCATCAGCCGCCCGCTGATCCACGCCGCTTCGCTTGCCGCCTCCGGGGACACCGTATAGAGCGCGGCGATCCGGGCAGCCGAGGGATAGTCGCGCACCAGCGGCGGCCTGAGCCGGCGCACCGTGCCGCCCTCCTGATCCACCAGAACCGGTGCGTGCCAGCCAACGGCCTCACGCATTTCCCCGGTCAGCATCTTCACCTGTTCAAGGCTTTCGATGTTGCGCCCGAACAGGATGAAACCCCACGGCTGAACAGCGCGGAAGAATTGCTTCTCCTCCACGCTGAGCCGTGGACCGCCACAACCCAGAATCATGGCTCTGCTCGAACTGGTCATCGCCGAATCATAGTGGTTTCGCGCAAAAGCACGAACGATGCCTGCATGTCATGCACAGTTTTCTTCACACGGGGGTTGCAACCGTAACGGCGCAAACCATCGCCTTCATCGCGGAACGTAGCAGCTGCCGCCTGCGGCCTTGAAACTCTCGCACAGCGAAAGCGCAGCCGACAGGTTCTCAGCCGGAATGCGTACCCGGTAATAGGTTCCCCTGCCCGCAACATCGGCCCTGACAAATTCCACGGGCCTGCGCCCAAGGATGGCCGGATACTGAGCCGCCAGCCGCTGATAGGCCTGACGCGCTTCCGTTTCCGACGGCAGGGAGGCAATCTGCATCGCATAGCGCGACGACGGCGCCGAGGCACTGGCGGCCGGAGCTGCCGAAGCCGCCGGCTGTGCCGGAGCTGCAGGGGCCGGTTGCGCCGGCGCAGAAGCCGTTGAAACCGGAGCGCCACCTGTCGAAGAACGCGGTGTCGGGATCGGCACATTGGCGATGCCGAAATCCTCGACAGGCGCCTCGGCGGTCTCGGGTTCGGCATCGGCCGCAGGCTCGGCATTCGCCGTATCTTCGGTCTGCGTTGCGGCGGTTTCCGCTGCCGTACCGTTCAGGACATCCGCGACGGAGGGGTTTTGCGTTGCTTCGGGTGCGGCGCCGGGGGCTGCCTGCGGCGCGGCTCCGGCTTCCACACCGGCATCAGCGGCATTCGAGCCGTTTTCGCTGCCTGCGGGCACCAGACGGCCCGCATTGTCCGGCATTGCCGTAACGGTATCGAGGCCACGGACATTGTTCGTCGTGCCGCTATTGGCATCCTCTTCAGGGGCCGAGCGCTCGACAAGCGTGCCATCGGGGCGGACAATGATGGTGCGCACCCTGCGCGGCTCGACAACACCGCTACCGGCCTGACCTGCCGTGTCGTTGGCCAGCGGATTGGGCGCGATATTGTCAACGTCGACCGGCTCCTGATCCGAAGCGATCAGACTGCCCTGACGCGGCGCGGCCTCCAGCGTGTCGGAGGCATCATTGAAAATCACGTTATCCTGGTTGGGAACCACCTCGCCGCCGGGGTCTTCCGGCGCTTCCTTGACGCTCGTATCATCGGCGGCAATGATCACCGGACCGCTGTCGCTCTCACCACCGAAATAGCGCATACCCGCAAACACCGACAGTACCGCCAGAACAACGACGGCCAGACCGACGAGCATGACCCGGCCATAGCCCATGAACGTGACCGCAAGCCAGCTCGGCCGCCGTTCACGCGCGTCACTGTCGTAGTAGCCGTCATCAGCGAGATCGGCATAGGCATTCTGCTCGCCCGATGCACCGGTCTCGGTAAACTGGAAACCGTCCTCGAGCGCGCGCTCGATATCCTCGTCATAGACCCGGTCGTCATGCGCGTGCCCGGCATTGTCCTGGGCAGGTGCTGCTTCTGCGGGCGGCGCCTCGGAAAGCGGATCGACAAGAGCCGCCTGGCTGGCCAGCGCATCGGCGAGTTCCTCATCGAGGTCAAACTCGTAGGGCGGCGGCGGCTCGTGCGCCGGTTCCGCCTCATCGCCCATGCGCGGCAGGTCGAGTTCATCAACAGGGGCGGGAATATCGTCGGTCGAAACGATGGCGGCCGGATCGAAGACATCGTCGCGGCCTGCTTCGCCCGCGCCAGCTTCCTCCAGCGGTTCCGGCCCATTGTCTTCAGCCGCGGCGACATCGGACAGTTCGAGCGCAAGCTCATCGAGATCAAGCGCAAGCTCATTTTCCTGCCGTTCCACATCCGCATCGCTCACGGACGGATCGTCAGTTTGAGACGTCGGAGACCAGGTCTCTTCCCAGCCGGCTTCCTGCGCCTGCGTATCCGCTTCCGGCGGCTCGACCAGAAATGCAGGCCCGGGGACGGGTTCTTCGGCGCGCGTGTCCTCTTCGGCCGCGGGCAATGGCTCGTCCTGCCGGTCATCCGACAGGTCGAGCGAAGAAATCGACTGCCTCAGCTCTTCTTCCAGAAACGCTTCATCGAGGCTCGGCTCCGGGGGCTGTGAAGGCGCTGGAGCTTCGACATAGTCATCGCCCGGCGCCTGCGGTTCCTCGCGCGGCGCCCGCACAGGATAGTCAACCGGATGAAAGGATTCGAACACCAGGGGCTGGCCTTGCGGCACAGGCCCCGGTTCCGGCTGAGGCTCGGGCTCCATATAGGGCTCGGGCGCCACCGGTTGGTCTTCAGCTGCCGGATACTGACCGGGAAAGGCATCGAATTCGCGCAACAATTCGTCAGCCAGATCGTCCGCGGTCTCCGGCGCGCGCGGTTTTTCTTCCTCGCGTGGGGCGATCAGCCGCGCCAGTTCGGCGAAGGGATCGTCCTGTTCGACCTTTCCGGCGTCATGATCCGGTTTGTTCTTGTCTGCCATCTTCTACCACCGAGGCTGCCACGCGCCGCAAACGGCGCATGGTAAAGTGCGGGTGAGACAGTTTCTAGCGCATTTCCTGCGGGGCATCCGTGCCCGTCAATGTCAGGCCGGAGCGCAGGACAGCGGCCACGGAAGAAACCAGTCCCAGTTTTGCAAGCGTCGATTGTCCATTATCCTCATTAATAAAGCGTAATTCTTTCTTGTCCTTCCCCTTATTCCAGTGGGAATGAAAGTTTGACGCAAGATCATAGAGGTAAAATGCCAGTCGATGCGGCTCCCGCATCAGTGCTGCCGACTCCACGACTCGCGGATATTCGGCCAATTTTGCCACAACTTTAAGTTCTTCCGGTTCAAAATTCGCTTCGGCAACCGCCTTTTCCAGAGATTCCTGCGTGATTTCAAGGTCCGGGAAGGCTTCCTTCGCCTGACGGATCACCGACATGCAGCGCGCATGGGCATACTGCACGTAAAACACCGGATTGTCCTTGGACTGTTCGGTCACCTTGGCAAAATCGAAATCGAGCGGCTCGCTGCTCTTGCGATAGAGCATCATGAAACGGACGGAATCGCGGCCGACCTCGTCAACGACCTCGCGCAAGGTCACGAAATTGCCCGAGCGCTTCGACATCTTCACTTCCTGGCCGTTGCGCAGCAGCTTCACCAGCTGGCACAGCAACACCGTCAGCTTGGCCTCGTCACCGGCGACCGCCTTTGCGACGGCTTCCAGCCGCTTGACGTAGCCGCCGTGATCGGCGCCGAGAATATAGACCATCTCGTGAAAGCCGCGATCGAACTTGTCCTTGAAGTAAGCGACATCGGCGGCGAAATAAGTGTAGTTGCCGTCCGACTTGATCAGCGGCCGGTCGATATCATCGCCCACATCGGTGGACCGGAACAGCGTCTGCTCGCGGTCTTCCCAGTCTTCGGGAAGCTGCCCCTTCGGCGGCGGCAGCGTGCCCTTGTAGACATGCCCCTTGAAGGTGAGGTCGTTGATCGCGGTGCGAATGCGCTCGGCATCGTCGGCATGCAGCGTGCGTTCGGAGAAAAACACCTCGTGGCGCACATTGAGCGCTTCCAGGTCATCCCGGATCATCGCCAGCATCGCCTCGATCGCCTTGTCCTTGACGATTGGCATCCACTGTTCTTCCGGCAGATTGTGAAGCGATGGACCATATTCCGCTTTCAGCGCCTCGCCGACAGGAACAAGGTAGTCTCCGGGATAAAGACCTTCGGGAATATCGCCGATCGTCTCGCCCAGCGCTTCGCGATATCTGAGGAATACCGAACGGGCCAGCACATCGATCTGGGCGCCGGCATCGTTGATGTAATATTCCTTGGTCACGTCGAAACCGGCATAGGCGAGAATATTTGCCAGCGTGTCGCCGACGACCGCACCGCGGCAATGGCCGACATGCATCGGCCCGGTCGGGTTGGCCGAGACATATTCGACATTGATCTTCCGGTTCTGCCCGCTCGTGCTGCGGCCGAAATCCTCGGCCTCGCGAATGGCGGCGATCAGCATGCGCTTCCAGAAGGCATCGGAGAGCCGGATATTGATGAAACCGGGACCGGCAATCGACAGTTCGGCAATGTCTTCGTCGCTTTCCAGCGCCGCAACGATTTCGGCGGCCAGATCGCGCGGTTTCTTGCCGAGCGGTTTGGACAGGACCAGCGCCGCATTGATGGCGATATCGCCATGGCTCGGGTCGCGCGGGGGCTCCACCACCAGACGCGAAAAATCCAGGGAAGCGCTTTTTTCAGCAATGGCCGCAATCGTCAGCAGCCGTTCGTTCAGTCTTTGCTCAAAATCCGTGAAGAGGTTCATGTCATGTCCCATAGGGCCGCCGGAAGGCGGCAAAAGCGCTGTTTGCCGCGGCTCCTAGCGCAATTCCGGGGTATGGTCAAACAGCTGCCGGTGGGTCTTTTCGGCATAGGTGTCCGTCATTCCGGCAAGATAGTCGGCCACGAGGCGGGCCCGCTGCGCCGGGCGCAAGGCCTCGATCCCGTCCATCCACGGATGCGAACCCATCAGCTGAGGATCTGCGAAATAGGCATCGAACAGTTCGCTGACGATCTGCGCCGCGCCGGCGCGGATCTTCATGATATCAGGGTGACGGTAGATATGGCCGAACAGCAATGTCTTGATCTGCCTGTCGACCTCGGCCATTTCCGGCGAGAAGGTCGCCAGCGTGCGCCCGGCATGCCTTACCTCGTCGGCGCTTTGCGGTTTTTCGCTGCGCAGATTGGCCTGCGTCACGCCGATGACATCCTCGACCATCGCCGTGATCTGCCGCCGCATGACCTCGTTGGTAAAGCGCGCCTCTTCCAGATTCGGATAGCGATCATGGACTTCGCGCATCAGGCCATCCAGAAACGGGACCTCCTCAAGCATCTTGTGGGTCAGATAGCCCGAGCGCAGCCCGTCGTCGATATCGTGGGTATTATAGGCAATATCGTCGGCAATTGCGGCCATCTGCGCTTCGAGGCTGGCATGGGTGGCAAGCCAGAGATCATGACGGCGGCTGTAATCGACGATCGGCTGGGGAACGGGGCCGTCACGCCCCTCGCCTGCAGCCGTTTCAAGCGGTCCGTTGTGCTTGACCAGTCCTTCGAGAGCTTCCCAGGTCAGGTTGATGCCGTCGAAATCGGCATAGCGCCGTTCCAGACTGGTCACGATCCTGAGCGACTGGGCATTGTGATCGAACCCGCCATAGTCCGCCATTTTCTCGTGCAGGGCGTCCTCGCCGGTATGGCCGAATGGCGTGTGGCCGAAATCATGCACCAGCGCGACGCCTTCGGCGAGATCCTCGTCAAGCCTGAGCGCACGCGCAAGCGAGCGGGCGACCTGAGCCACCTCGATCGTATGCGTCAGCCGCGTGCGGTAATGATCGCCGTCCTGGGCGATGAAGACCTGGGTCTTGTGCTTCAGCCGCCGGAAGGCCGTTGTATGGATGATCCGGTCCCGGTCGCGCTGAAACGGCGAGCGCGTGAGGCTGTCATGTTCGGGAAAAAGCCGGCCGCGGCTGGTCCACGGATCGCAGGCATAGACTGCGAGCGCGACATCACCGAAGCCCAGAGCCGATCTGTCGATTGTCATTCAAAATCCTGTTGCACGAAATGCATGCTTTTGCGACACACGGAGAAGCCGGGTGCAAATTGACCGTTGACGGCCTTCCCTGTCGTTCTTAACTAAGATTGGACGTTATTGAAAGGCATCGCGGCATTCAGCGCCCGATGGACAAGCAAACGGCCTGGCTTTCGGCGCCGACACACCTGAAGGCACCATGAAGCCCTGTGGCCCGGAGAAGACAAATGGACACCCAGACTGTGACGCTTTCCGATGCGGCCGCCCGGCGGATCGCCTCGATTATTGAAAGTGAAGCCGACAAACATGCCCTCAGGGTTTCTGTGGAAGGCGGCGGCTGCTCCGGTTTTTCCTACAAGTTCGATCTTGTGGAAGGCCCGGAAGAAGACGATGCGGTGATCACCAAGGATGACGCGACGGTGCTGATCGACAGCATTTCGCTGGTTTACCTGGCAGGCTCCGAAATCGACTTCATCGACAATCTGCTCGGCCAGTCCTTCCAGATCCAGAACCCCAATGCGGTGGCAAGCTGCGGCTGTGGCACCAGTTTCGCGATCTGATCAACCGGATCGCTTTCACCTCATACATAAAAGGCCGCGCCTGCAGACGCGGCCTTTTTCGTTTCCGTCAGACGATCAGTCCTCGATTTCCTTGCCCGCCCCTTCGGGAATAAGCAGCGAAAGAACGATGGCCGACAGACCGGACAGGGTGATCGGCGTTGCGAACACCTTCTGGATGATGTCGGGCATCTGCTGCATGGACTGCGGGACGAGTGTGACACCGAGGCCAAGGCCGAAAGACACCGCCATGATATAGACCTTGCGATGGTCGATCGGCTCGGATGCCAGGATACGAATACCGGCAACGGCAATCGAGCCGAACAACACGACGGTGGCGCCACCAAGCACCGGTTTCGGCACAAGCAGAAATGCCCCGCCAATGACCGGGAAGAAGCCGAGAACCAGCAGAATGCCGGCAATATAGTAGCCGACATGGCGGCTGGCCACGCCGGTCATCTGGATCACGCCGTTGTTCTGGCTGAAGGTGGTGTTGGGGAAGGTGCAGAAAAGCGCGGCGATGCCCGAATTGAGACCGTCGGCGAGAACCCCGCCCTTCACACGATTGAGGTAAACATCGCCCTGCACCGGCTCACCGGAGATCACCGAGTTTGCCGTCAGGTCTCCGGTCGTTTCAATCGCCGTGATCAGATAGACGAAGGCAATCGGAAGAAACAGGCCGATATCGAAGTCCAGACCGTAGCGCAGCGGCTGGGGTATGGCGAACAGCGGCTGGGAGCCCAACTGCGAAAAGTCCACCATGCCGAAGAAGATCGAGACGATGAAGCCGACGACAAGCCCCATCATGATCGCTGCGATGCGCACCATCGGTGTCTTGGAAAACGAGAAGAAGATGATCACACCGACGACCAGAAGGCCCAGGAAGATGTTGACCGGCGCACCGAGATTTTCGCCCGCGCCGGCGCCGCCGGCAAAATCGGTAAAGCCCGATTTCACCAGGCTGAGGCCGATCACGGTGATGACGATGCCCGTGACGGTTGGCGTCACGATGCGCCCCATTTTGGTGATGAACTGGCTGAGGATGATTTCGACGATACAGCCGACGAGGCAAAGACCGAAGATCATCGCCAGGATATCGTCCGGCGTGCCGCCCCTACCCTTGACCGCGAAGCCCGCGGCAAGAATGACGCCGAGGAAGGCAAAGCTCGTTCCCTGTACGCTCAAAAGCCCGGACCCCACCGGACCGATGCGCCGGCACTGGATGAACGTCGCCACACCGGAGACGAACATCGCCATTGCCAGAAGATGCGGCATGCTGTCCCCCAGCCCCAGCGCACCGCCGATGATCAGCGTCGGCGTCACGATACCGATGATGCTGGCCAAAATGTGCTGAATCGCTGCCAGAAACGATGCGCCCGGCGAAGGCACATCATTCAGCTTGAATATGATGTGATGGTGTTCCGCAGTCGGATTTTGTTCACTCATTTCTTTTCTCTCAAAGGCGGCCAAGACCGCGCGTTGTCCCCTGCTGTTAGCGTTTTCATCGATGCAATTTCCATGCCATGGAATTGTCATATTTCCCGGAAGCCTTGTGGCGGTCAATCGGCACACGCCGCAAGCACTGTTGAAATTTGCAAATCGGCAGCGTCCTCTGCATAAAGAACAGATTGAAGCACCGAGAAAGCCAGCCCATGAAAATCGCGACCTGGAACATCAACGGCATCAAGGCCCGGCAGGACAATCTTCTGGCCTGGCTGGAAGCGGAACAGCCGGACATTGCCTGCCTGCAGGAGATCAAGTCACAGGACGAGACCTTTCCGCGGGCGCCGATCGAGGCGCTGGGCTATCACGTCGAAACCCACGGACAGAAAGGCTTCAACGGGGTGGCGCTGCTGTCGAAAAAGGCGCCCGACGAGGTGGAACGCGGTCTTCCCGGCGCCGACGACGATGTCCAGTCGCGCTATATCGAGGGCGTTTTCAGCGTTTCCGGCGGCGTCATCCGCGTTGCCTCGATTTATCTTCCGAACGGAAATCCCGTCGACAGCGACAAATACCCCTACAAGCTTGCCTGGATTGATCGGCTCAAGAGCCATGTTTCACAAAGACTTGCGCTGGAAGAGCCATTGATCCTGGCAGGCGATTACAATGTCATCCCCCGCCCCGGCGACTGCCACGATCCGGCGGCATGGGCCGAAGACGCATTGTTTCTGCCTGCAACCCGCGAAGCCTTCACGGCATTGCTCGGGCTTGGCCTCTACGATGCGGTCACGAGCGCCGACGACAAGGCCGGACAGTATACATTCTGGGACTATCAGGCCGGCGCGTGGCAGAAGAACAACGGTATTCGCATTGACCATATGCTCCTGTCATCACAGGCCGCAGACAGGCTGAAAACAATCGAAATCGACAAAAAAGTCCGCGGCTGGGAAAAGCCCTCGGACCATGTCCCGGTCGTCGCTGCATTCGAATTTGAATGGGTGTAAGGCTTGCCGAAAAGATAAAACATGCGCGCTTCCCGCGCTGCTGTCAGCAGCGCGCCGCCGCGATGAATTCGGAACACAACTTCTGAAGACGCATCTTAACGCGCGGAGAGCACGCCACCGTGCTCACGGAAGCAACAATCAAGGGTTGCTTGTGCTCATATTTTGCGCAAGTGCGATTGCGCCACGCCGGTCACTCTCGTCGACAACCGAGAAACATTTTTCCTGAAGCTCACGAATCCAGTGGCATTCGCTCGGCCCGCAACGGTCGGCCGCCATGGTGAGATAGGCCAGGCCGAGGACCGATTGCCCCTCGTTGAACACCAGATCACCGAAGACCGCCATGGCACCGACATTGCCGTTCTTTCTTGAAAGGTTCAGCCATTTCTTGGCAAGACGCACATTCTTGGCGCCGCCATCACCTTTCAGGATCATTTCGGCCAAACGGAACTGCGCCTCGGGATTTCCGAAAACCGAAGCGGCCTGAAAATAAAGCTGCCGGGCCTGCCCCAGATCTTTTGCGACAGGGGTATCGGGAATTCCGGTCTGGTAATAACCGGCCAGCGCCAGCAGGGCATTCACATAAAAGCCGGTATCGGGCGAGCCGGGCTCGACATCCTGATTGACGATTTCCGCATAGGCCTTGAAGGCTTCATAGTCGTTTTCCGGCACGCCGTCGCCATCGGCATACATGTTGGCCAGAGCCCAGCGCGACCCTGTGTGGCCTTTTTCGGCGGCATAACGGTAAGCCTCGACGGCTTTTTTCTTGTCACCGTTCTTGTAGGCCTTGAAACCGAAACGGAAGAGATCGAACCGACCCGAATCCTTGGGCACGTCCGTGGTGATATCGAACGCATGGACCGGACGCGTGAGCGAATAGCCGATCATCAGGCTCGCCATCACCAGGAAAACGCCGATCTGTCTGTGACCTGTCTTTTGAATCATCATCGAACGTTTCTTCACCATGACACTTGTCCGGACACTTGCGTGACGCGCATTGTACCGGAACCGGTACACCGGATACCAACCTGCCGTAACCTGGCTTCAACACCCGAACACGGCCATTCCGGGCATCATCCCGACATCCCACATGCTCTTTGTTTGTGGCGGGAAATAGACGTATGCCCGCCATCGTCTTTTACGTGAGATTAAACTGAATTACTGTGACGCAAGCGACACACTTGCCATGTTTCATATTGAAAACAATGTAAAAACTTCGTTGTCTTGGCTGAAAAACGTCAATAATGGCAGCGCTGACACTGAGAGAAAAAAGCAGATGTGTATCGAGCGAAGAAGTGTTGCCTATCACTCCCGGCCATAATAAACCTCGAAGCCGAATGCGGACGTGGCGAAACAGGTAGACGCAAGGGACTTAAAATCCCTCGACCGTTCAGGTCATGCGGGTTCGAGCCCCGCCGTCCGCACCAGCCATCCTTGCAAAAAAGGTCACAGCAAAAGCCTTAATCGAAATCGGCAAGAACTGTATAGGCCTTACCGAAAAGTGCCGTGAAGCACAAAAAACCCGGCCACAAGGACCGGGTTTCTTGTTTCAGGATAACTGAACGCAACTTAGAAGTCGCGCTGCAGACGGAACCAGCCGCCCCAGGTATCGCTGTTGAAGTAGGAGTCCGGAAGATCAGCATAGTCAAGGTTGATCTTGGCGGACAGACCATCAACGATTTCGTAGTCAAACAGAGCGCCGAAGGTGTAGAAGCTCTTGTTCGAAGCGGTCGGGATGTTGACCGAGGTCCACTGAACAGCAGGCGTGATCGTGAACTTGTCGGTTACGTCCAGAGCGTAGCCAGCAGCGACCTGCCATTCGGCATAGACCGAGTTTGCAGCCGGGGCATTGGCGAACGGATAGCTATCGAACCAGTTGTCAAAGGTGTTGGCGTAAGCGTTCCAACCGGAAGCCCAGCTTGCACCAACATCGAGCGAACCCGGGCCGAGTGCCAGCGAGGACATAGCGCGGATCGAGCCATCTTCGTTATGGGTATCGTAACCGCCATCAACCTTGAAACCAAGACCACCAGCCTGGAAACCGACACGGCCGGAAATACCAATTTTGGCCAGGTTCAACGCATTCGGGTCATCACTTTCCTTGACGTAGGTGCCAACCTGCTTAGCGGTCAGAGCGTCAACCGAAAGGCCAGCCACGAAACCGTCACCGGTGAAGACATAACGCATCGAGTTGAACTTGGTGTTACCCGACAGATCGTCGATTTCGCCTACGAGACCTTCATCCCAGTAGCTCTGGAAATAACCAGCCTGGAAGCCACCGAGAGCAAGGTAGGTCTGGTCGATACTGAAGGTGGCGTCACCGGCATCAAACCCAGAGCTGTGTGCTTCAGCATTCAGCTTGATAACACCGGACAAAACACCGAGCTCGGTTTCCGTCATACTGGAGATTTCGAGCTGAGCCTTGGTGAAGACGTCCCAAGTGCTGGGCGTATCAGCTGCCCAAGCCGGCTGCTGCTTGGAGAGAGCGCTGACCTGGAAACGGACGTAACCGCCGATGTCGAGGCAGGTTTCAGTGCCCGGGATATAGAAGTAACCGGCACCAAAGGTGTCGCAGACTTCAACATAGTTGGGAGTAACAGGCTCAATGACCACAACCGGGTCGGCAGCCTGAGCGCCGGAAGCTGCGGCAACAGCGGCAGCGGAGCCGAGAAGAAGGCTCTTCACGTTCATAATGACCTCCAAATAAGGTTTTAGCGGATATAGGATTTTCGCCGAAGCGTTCCCTGCCCCATATCCTGGTTTCAAGAAGACCGGGCCGTCTCGCCCTAACTTCCGAGATTGAACATACAAGACCGCGTGATGATCGCAATCAACAATCGTCGCCTTTGCCGCCTTCAGCGCCCCCTTACCCGCTTGCTGTTGCGAATTGGCAACAAGCACCCCTCCCAAAAGCCTCAAACCTTTACAAAAGGTAAAGAAAACAAGCGCGAAACCGCGTGGCAGAAGCGCCCCAACGCCATCGCAACAGACGCATATCAGCAAATCACGAAGAAAACAGAGCGGAGACAGCCCGCTTTTTACGCGCCGCCACCGCGCCTGCGACCGAGTTCGACGTTGCCACGAGAATCAAAAGTACAATGATTCGTGTAACGAACCGGCTTTCGTACGCGCCCTAAACCAGTTCGACGTCGACCACGCCGGAAACGGCGCGCATCGCGGATGCGACCTCGGGAGACAGGCGATATTTGCCCGGCAACTCGACCTCGACCTCGCGAAGGCCGTGATCCTGGATCACCACAAAGGACACCAAACCCTCGCCGTTGTCATTCAGATGACGGGCAAGCGAGGCTATCGGCGAGTCATCACGCAGGAATATCCGCATTGCACGCTGCTGGCGCACAGCCTCTTCTTCCAGAGACTGCACCGTCTGTATCCGCATGCCGATCCCCTCGGGCCGCATTTCGGCGGATACCGTGATCACGACCGAGGTCCCGGGTTCCAGCAATTCACGATACTGATAGAGCATCTCCGAAAACAGCACCGCCTCGAACTGTCCTGTCGCATCCGAAAACATGATGATGCCCATCCTGTTGCCGGTACGGGTCTTGCGCTCCTGCTTGGCGACCACCGTGCCGGCAAGGCGGCCACGATCGGAGCCGTTCTTGACCGAAAGCTGAAACTCCGAAAACGCCTGCACCCGCATCTTCGAGAGGATATCGGTATAGGCATCGAGCGGGTGCGCCGTCTGGTAATAGCCAAGCATCTGATATTCGCGCATCAGTCGCTCCGAATCCGAAAGCGGCGTATAGTCGGGCAGCACGATCTTCGCCACCTGGCCGGCATTTCCGAAAATGTCGGCCTGACCGCTGACGAGATCCTCCTGCGTGCGCTGCGCCAATCCGATGATCCGGTCGAGGCCGGCCAGAAGCGCTGCGCGGTCATGACCGAAACAATCGAAAGCGCCGGCACAGATCAGACTTTCAAGAACCCGGCGGTTGACCAGTTTGGGATCGATACGCTGACAGAAATCTTCCAGATCCGCAAAAGGCCGGTCGCCACGCATCTCGACAATATGGTCGACAGCCGCATCGCCGACGCCCTTGATCGCGGCAAGGGCATAATAGATGCGCCCCTCGCCCGGCTCGAAATGCCGATAGCTCGTCTGGATAGACGGTGCGACAACGTCGATACCCAGCCTGCGGGCGTCATGGCGAAAGTCATTCAGCTTTTCGGTATTGGCCATATCGAGCGTCATCGAAGCGGCCAGAAACTCGACCGGGTAATGCGCCTTCAGATAGGCGGTATGATAGGAAACGATTGCGTAGGCAGCGGCGTGCGACTTGTTGAAGCCGTAATTGGCGAATTTGGCGAGCAGGTCAAAAATCTCGTTGGCGCGCTGTTTCTTGACGCCTTTCTCAACCGCCCCCTCGACAAAACGGACACGCTGCTTGTCCATCTGTTCCTTGATCTTCTTGCCCATGGCGCGGCGCAGAAGGTCAGCTTCACCGAGCGAATAGCCGGAAAGCACCTGCGCCACCTGCATCACCTGCTCCTGATAGATGATGACGCCCTGGGTTTCCGCCAGCAGGTGGTCGATCATCGGATGAACCGACTCGATCTCCTCCTCGCCATGCTTGCGGGCGTTGTAGACCGGGATATTTTCCATCGGACCCGGACGATAGAGCGCCACAAGCGCGATCAGATCTTCGATGCGGTCGGGCTTCATACCGATCAGCGCCTTGCGCATGCCCGCACTTTCCACCTGAAAGACGCCGACCGTTTCACCGCGCGCCATCATCTCGTAGGATTCATGGTCATCCAGCGGCACCAGTGACAGGTCCACCTTGATGCCGCGCCGGGCAATGAAATCGACCGCCGTCTTCAACACCGTCAGCGTTTTCAGACCCAGAAAGTCGAACTTGACCAGACCGGCCTGTTCCACCCACTTCATATTGAACTGGGTGACCGGCATGTCCGATCGCGGATCGCGATACATCGGCACCAGCTGCGAAAGCGGCCGGTCACCGATCACGATGCCGGCGGCATGCGTCGAGGCGTGCCGGTACAGCCCTTCGATCTTCTGGGCGATCGCCAGAAGACGGCCGACAATCGGTTCTTCCTCTGCGGCCTCCTGAAATTTCGGCTCGTCCTCGATGGCTTTGGCAAGCGTCACCGGGTTGGCAGGATTGTTGGGCACCAGCTTGCTGATCCGGTCCACCTGCCCGTAAGGCATCTCCAGCACACGGCCCACATCGCGCAGCGCCGCACGCGCCTGCAGCGAACCGAAGGTGATGATCTGCGCCACCTGCGCCCGTCCGTATTTACGCTGAACGTAACGGATCACCTCTTCGCGCCGGTCCTGACAGAAGTCGATATCGAAGTCCGGCATCGAAACGCGTTCGGGGTTCAGAAAGCGTTCGAACAGCAGCGAAAACCGCAAGGGATCGACGTCGGTAATGGTCAGCGCATAAGCCACAAGCGAGCCCGCGCCCGAGCCGCGGCCCGGACCGACGGGAATATCCTGCTCCTTGGCCCATTTGATGAAGTCCGAAACGATCAGGAAGTATCCCGGAAACTTCATGCTCTCGATAATGCCGAGCTCATATTCAAGCCGCTCTTCATAATCCTCGCGGGTGTGCCCCTCGCTCAGACCAACGTGGTCGAGCCGCGCTTCAAGCCCTTCAACCGCCTGACGGCGCAGTTCGAGCGCCTCGGCCCGTTCCGCCTCTTCCGGGTCATCGGAGGCGCCGGTGAAGCGTGGCAATATCGGATCGCGCGTGTGCAGGATGAAGCTGCAGCGCCGTGCAATCTCGATGGTGTTGTCGAGCGCTTCAGGCAGATCGGCAAACAGCTCTGCCATCTCCTCCTGTGTCTTCATATAATGGTCCGGCGTCAGCCTGAAGCGCCGGTCGTCGGAGACGATGGCATTGTGGGCGACGGCCATGAGCGCATCATGCGCCTCAAAATCCTCGCGCGCGGGAAAGAAAGGTTCATTAGTCGCCACCAACGGCAGCTCGAGCTCATAGGCCAGATTAATCACATGGCGTTCGCGCTGGACATCGAACGCACCCTGACGCTGAAGCTCGACATAAAGGCGGTCGCCAAACAGCGTCTTCAATGCTGAAAGACGGTCCCGGGCCTTGGCCTCGAAGCCTGCGGTCAGCGCCTGATCGATCGGACCGCCCGGCCCGCCACTCAGCACAATCAGGCCATCTGTCCTGGATTCAAGCCATGACTTGCGGATATAGACGCTCTCATGGGCCTCGCCGCCAAGATAGGCCTCACTGACAAGATGCATGAGATTGGCGTAGCCCGCCGGACTGGCCACCAGAAACACGAGCGACGGCAGCTTGACCGGCAGATGCGAACCGCCGCGCCGCTCGCCATCGCCATCGTCTTCCATATCGATCGACACCTGGCACCCGATGATCGGCTGCAACCCGTCGTCGATTGCCTTCTGTGAAAATTCAAGCGCGCCGAAAAGATTGTTGGTGTCGGTAACCGCAACAGCCGGCTGGCGGTCTTCCACGGCCAGTTTCAGCACCTTCTTGAGCGGCAGCGCCCCTTCAAGCAGCGAATAAGCCGAATGGGTGCGCAGATGCACAAACCTGACCGGCGCTTCGCCCGACTCGTTTTGCTCATTCTTCGCGCTATCGCCCGCCATTGCCAGCTCCATCATGCTCTGTCTTCGAATGTGATTTTCGCAGGCCCGCACGACCGGCGCAACGCAAACAACACATATGCACAGAAAGCTTGTCCGGCCACCACAGAGCGGGAAGCGTCGCCGGCCACGCCGGCAGACAATAATGGCTTGTTACAGCGAGCTTATGATCAGGGCCATACTCGTCAGGAACAGGGTGATCGAGAAAAATGCAGCCACATCACGCAGAAGTTCGGTCATTTTCGCCTCCGTTTCACTTTATGTTTTTATTATGTTCCTTATTTGTTCTTTTTACAAGCGCCATGAGACACTTTTAATGCGCTCATCGCCTCACAGGCTTGCGATGCAAATGCCGAGAGACACGCGGAACAGCACATAACAAGTTGTAATTTATGATTCTTATCGTGCACGTGTCGTGGAAGCCGTGCAGCCTCCGAAGACGGCAAAAAGAATCGCCTCAGCTCTTTCCGGGCGCGGAAACGTGGCCGGAGAGACCGCACACGATAGCCACAAGCCAAAAAAGAGCGCAAAAAACTACGTTCCGTGCCGGCGCCTGATGCCGCCCCCCCTTGGCGCGGGTAGCATGCCTTACACCGGCACAGACGGTGCAGGCTGTATGCTCTTCCGTACCGCCAGGACCGTCTGGCTTTCAATGCTGCGCGGTGTGCCGGACACCTAGCCGGCGTAGTGCTCGATGAGGCGGCTCAGCTTATCGGCACCGCTGATGGTTTCTGCGCGCAGCCGGTCGCGCAGCGCCTCGTCGGCGGTGGTGAGGAATGGAACCGAAAGCGCGGCAATCACGGCGCCGGTATGATCGCAGATCGGGGCGGCGAAAGCACTAACGCTGAGGCTGTATTCGCCCCTGTCTTCGGCCCATCCCTGCGCGCGCACCTCCGCCAGTTCTTTCCGCAGCTGGTTCCGGTCGGTGATCGTCCGCTCCGTCAGCGCCACGGGGTTCTTGCGCAACAGCCGCTCACGCTCGTCATCGGGCAGATAGGCCATCAGCACCTTGCTGGCACCACCGGCATGAACCGGCAGATATTCTCCGATCTCGTAGTTCAGGGCGTGCGGGCGTTTTGCCGTTGCCCCTGCAACCACCATGATCGCGCCGTTCTCATAAACGGAAATCTTGCAGGACTGGCCGATATTTGCCGCCAGCGCCTCAAGGTCCGACTGAAGATACCGCGCCAGCGAGAAAAAATGCGAGGTCGGCGTGACCCGCGCGGCAAGCTCCAGAAACCGGTTTCCGAACACATAGGTTCCCGGCGCGGTTTCCCGCAACAGCCGCGAATCCGCGAGGGAATTGAGGATCCGGTAGACCGTCGATCTGGCAAGCCCGGTCTGCTGGACAAGATCCGACTGACTGAGGCCGGACGGTGCCCGCTCCAGCGCATTCAGGATCATCACCATCCGCTCGATCGTCGGGTTTCCGTTCGTGCTTGTGCCGCTCATTTGCTTGACGCCCTCTTTTTTCGAGCCTATTGTTCTAATAAGAACTTTATAAGTTCATATATGAACTTTTCTTGTTTGTCCATAGATTGATCGCGCCGGGAGGAATCAAAAGTGAAAATTGCAATGTGTCTTGAGCCCGCAATGTCGCCAAAGTGGCATTATGGCCGCGAGATGTGCGTCGAGGATGCCGTGGCCCTGCGCGACCAGACACCCGACGTGCCGATCTGGGACCTGCCGACGCTGGCCCGGTCGATGAAGGCTTTCGAGGATTTTGGCTACAAGGTGCGCGTGCTCGAAGGCTGGGTGCCGATGGAGAATTTCAAGCTCGGCAAGCCCGAAGGCGAGCAGGAAATGCAGCAGATGCTGGCGACCATCGAAAACATGGGTGCGCTCGGCATCGAAACGCTCTGCTACAGCTGGATGGTGATCCACGGCTGGATGCGCACCTCGGTGACCGAGCGCCTTCCCGGCGGCGCGCTGACCACGAGCTACGATCATTCGATCATCGAAAAGGACCCGCGCTCCCATCAGGGCATCATCGTCAGCGAGGATCAGCTCTGGACCACGCTTGAAGCCTTTCTGAAACGTGCCGTTCCGGTGGCCGAAAAGGCCGGGGTCAAGCTTGCCATGCACCCCGACGATCCGCCGCTTTCACCGATCATGGGGGTCAGCCGGATCATGAGCAGCGTCAGCTCCTTCGAGCGGCTCCTGAAGCTCAATGACAGCCCGGCCAACGGCATCACCTTCTGCCAGGCCAATTTTGCGGCGATGGGTGCCGACGTGCCGGCTGCAATCCGCAATCTCGGCAAGGACGGACGCATTCACTTCGTGCATTTCCGCGATGTCGAGGGCGATGCCCGCAACCTGCGGGAAACCTTCCATGGCATGGGCAAGACCGACATGTATGAAACCATCAAGGCCTATATGGATATCGGCTTTGACGGTGTCATGCGGCCGGATCATGCGCCGGTGATGTATGGCGAACCCAATGCCAATCCGGGTTATGAAGGCCTCGGGCGGATTTACGCCATCGGTTACATGCGCGGACTTATCGAGGCGGCGGCCAAAGAACGGGCACGGTGAACACCATGGCCTCGAAACCGCTTCCCGAGGGCTTTTCCGCGCCTCCGGCGCCGGTGCGGCCGCGCCGTCACCGTCCGGACTGGCTGATGGCCTATATCTTTCTGGCGCCGGCGGCCGCAATCTTTGCCGCCTTTATCGCCTATCCGCTGGTCGACGGCATTTCCACCGCCTTTACAGACCGCATGATTGCCCAGGGCGGCACGTTCAACGGCATCTCCAACTTCGCGACGCTGTTTTCAGACGCAACCTTCGGCCGGGCATCGCTCAATTCGCTGTTTCTGACGCTCGGCACCGTGGCCGTAAAGCTGGTGCTCGGGCTGACCTTCGCCGTGCTCCTGTCACAGCGCATGCCGGCGCGCGGGCTGATCCGGGCTCTGGCCTTTCTGCCCTGGGCGGTTCCCGGCATGATCGCCAGCCTGTCGTGGAAATGGATTTTCGATGAGCAAAGCGGCGTCCTTCAATATCTGGTGTTGCAGCTCGGCCTTTCGGACCGTCCGATCTACTGGCTTTCCGATCCCTCTGTCGCACTGTTCTCGATTGCAATCGCCATGGTCTGGCAGGGCCTTCCCTTCTTCACGATGATGTTTGTCGCAGCACTTGCCTCGGTGCCGTCGGACCTGAACGAGGCCGCCGCGATCGACGGCGCCGGCATTGTTCGCCGGTTCTTCTCGGTCACGCTGCCGCAGCTGCGGGGCGTCATCGCCGTCACCGTCATGCTGTCGACCATCTGGACCTTCAACTCCTTCGAGATGGTTTACGTGCTGACCGGCGGCGGACCGGCGGGGCGAACCCACATCCTGCCGACGCTTGCCTATGAATACGCCATCACCCAGAGCCATCTCGGCCTCGGCTCGGCGGTGATCGTCTCGGTCATTCCGGTGTTTGTCATTCTCATCTTCCTGCTGACCCAGCGCATGCTGAAGCAGGACGAGGCCTGAGGAGAACCTGTCATGGTCGAACGTCAACGCACCAAGATCACCCGCAACATCCTCACGGCCATCGGCGTTCTCGTCGCACTGTTCTGGTCGATGGCCCCGGTCTACTGGGTTACCGTCACATCGTTCAAGAAGTCCCGTGAGATCTACGCGATCCCGCCAACCCTCTGGCCGAAACAGTTCACCCTCGCCAACTATAAGGCGGCGCTGTTTGACTCGCCCTTTCTGCACTATGTGATCAACTCGTTCCTGGTCGCCATCGGCGTCACCGTCATTTCCGCCGTGGTCGGCGCGATGACGGCCTATCCAATCGCCCGCATGCGTTTCAGGGGGCGGACGATTACCGCACGGCTTATCGTGACGGCCTATCTCCTGCCGCCGTCGCTTCTGTTCATTCCGCTGTTTCTCGTGCTCCAGCATCTCGGCCTGATCGACACCAAGACCGGCCTGATCGTTGCCTATCTGACCTTCACGGTGCCGTTCTGCACCTGGATGATGATCAGCTATTTCGCCACGATCCCGAAAGAGCTTGATGAAGCGGCACTGATGGACGGCGCCAGCCGCGCCCAGATCCTCAGACGCGTCGTTCTGCCGATTGCCCGCCCGGGCATCGCAGTGGTCGCGCTGTTTGCCTTCACCCATGCCTGGAACGAATTTCTCTATGCGCTCGTCTACGCCTACTCGGACGATGCCAAGACGTTCACCGCAGGCCTCTCCGGCCTCGTCATGGGGGACACATTTATATGGGGCCAACTGATGGCCAGTTCGGTCATCGCCATCATCCCCATCCTGATCATCTACATCGTCGCCCAGCGCTACATCGTCGAAGGCCTCGCCGCCGGCAGCGTGAAGGGATGATGGAGCTGACTTCTCAACCAAGTGGAGGACTAACCATGAAATGCATGAAACAAACGCTTCTCGCCTCGGCAGTCGTTTTCGCTGCGGCCGGCGTGCAGGCGCAGGAACTCAACATCTGGGGGCTCCAGGCCTTCAACCAGCAGGCCGACAAGCTGATCGGACAGATGGCCGAGGAATTCGGCGAGGAGAAGGGCATCGACGTCAACTACGTCATCGTCCCGGCCAATGTCCTGACCCAGCGCCTTGCATCGGCTTTCGAGGGGCAGTCCTCGCCGGATGCCTTCATGCAGCTCGGCCAGAACACCCAGTATTATGCCGCAGCCGGCATGACGCAGCCGATCGACGACGTACTCGAAACCATGCGTGCACATGAAGGCGGTATCTACGAGAGCATGGTGCCGCAAGCGGTTTATGAGGGCGAGGCCCATTCGGTTCCGATCGAAATCGATCTCGTGCCGATGTTTGCCCGCAAGGACCTGATCGAGGAAGCCGGCATGGAGATGCCGACGACCTGGCAGGAACTGCGCGAAGTCTCGCAGGCGATTGTCGAACAGAACCCGCAATATACCGGTCTCGGCCTGCCGCTCTCCAACGCCAATGATGCCGAATCCGACCTGCGCATCCTGATCTGGTCGTTCGGCGGCGCCATGTTTGCCGACGACAACACGACGGTGACATGGAATTCGCCGGAAACGATTGCCGCCTACCAGTATATCAAGGACATGTTCGATGAAGGCACCATTCCGCGTTCGGTGCTGACCTGGGACGACGGCGGCAACAACACGGCCTACCAGACAGGCCGCGCCGCCTTCATCATGAACCCGCCCAGCGTCTATTCCTGGATGGTCGAAAACGATCCTGAACTTCTGGACAACACGGCCCTCATCGGCATTCCCGCAGGCGTTGAAGGTGAGGACGCCGGTTCGACCATGCTTGGCTCGTTCTCCTGGATGGTCTCCAGCCAGACCGAGCAGGCCGATATCGCAAAGGAATGGATCGAATTCTTCTTCCAGCCCGAGCATTACCAGGAACTGATCGAGGTCACCGGCGGCCGCTGGTTCCCGATCTTCCCGGGTATGGCCACCAGTATGCCGCTGTTTACCGAAAACCCGGCCTTTGCGGATTTTGACAATCTGGCCCGCAACGGCCTGACCATCGGCTACAAGGGTGCGCCGACGCCGCTTGCCTCCGAGGTCTATACCTCGAAGATCATTTCGAACTCGGTCCAGCGCATGCTTGTCGATGGCCTGAGCCCGGAAGAAGCCGTTCAGTGGGCCTCCGACGAGATCGAGGCACTGGCCGAAAACTGATCTCCTCTCCCACCACGAAAATGCCGGGGGCGGAGAAATCCGGCCTCGGCCCGGAAAACCAAAAACACGACAGATCCGAGCGCGCAAGAGACGCGACCCGCGATTTCCAGACAGGACTAATCAATGCAGATTCCAACAATCGAACGCCCCCCGAAGGAACTCGTGAAAGCCCTTGCCGATATCGGCACCGCGACCATCAGCGGCGAAATGCACAAGCTCGGCATCCGCGACCCCTATATTTGCGGACCGGTTCCCTTTTGCGGCAACCGCGAAATCCCGACCATTGCCGGCCCTGCCCTGACGCTGCAGTTTCTCCCCAAGCGGGAAGATGTTTACGACATCGATGAATATGAAAACCCCGAAGCGCAGATGCACCGCCAGGTGCTCTATCAGGTTGAGGAAGGCGATATCGTCGTTGTCGATGCCCGCGGCGACATGCGCAGCGGCATTTTCGGCGAGATGATGGTCACCTATATGGCCGGTCGCGGCGGCGCCGGTATCGTCGTCGACGGCTGCATCCGCGACAGCCGCAAGGCGCTGGCAACGGGTCTTCCGATGTGGGTGCGCGGCACCACGCCGAACTACCACACACAGACCAGCCTGTTCCCCCACGCCGTCAACGTGCCGATTGCCTGCGGCGGCGTTCTGGTCATGCCCGGCGACATCATCGTTGCCGATGCCGACGGCGCGGTCACGGTGCCCGTCTCTCTGGCCGAAAAGGTCCTTGCCGTGGCCAGCGAACACGCAGAATGGGAGGACTTTTCCCGGTTGCGCCTGTCGGAGGGCGGAGACCTGAGAAAATATTATCCGCTGCACCCCTCGGCACGTGACGAATACGAATCCTGGCGCGCAAAAGAGGCGCCACAGCGCAGCTGAAGCGCATCCGGCCGGAACGGCCAACAGGAGGAATAGACCATGGCGAGTGTTTCGCTTTCGAAAATCACCAAATCCTTCGGTTCCGTGGAAGTGCTTCACGGCATCGATCTGGACATCGAAAAGGGCGAGTTTGTTGTTTTCGTCGGCCCGTCCGGCTGCGGCAAATCGACAATGCTGCGCATCATTGCAGGGCTTGAGGAAATCACCAGCGGAACGCTGAAAATCGATGGCGCGGTTTCGAACGGCATCCCGCCCGGCGAGCGCGGCATTGCCATGGTGTTCCAGTCCTATGCTCTCTACCCGCATATGACGGTTTACGAAAACATGGCCTTCGGGCTCAAGGTCTCCGGCATGGCCAAAGCGGAAATCGATAAGCGGGTGCGCCGGGCGTCCGAGATGCTACAACTGACAAGCTATCTCGACCGCCACCCGCGCAACCTCTCCGGCGGCCAGCGCCAGCGCGTTGCCATCGGCCGGGCGGTGACGCGCGACCCCAAGGTGTTCCTGTTCGACGAGCCGCTTTCCAACCTCGATGCCGCGCTTCGCGTCGCAACCCGTATCGAGATCGCGGATCTGAAGGACAAGATGCCCGATTCGACCATGATCTATGTAACTCACGACCAGGTGGAGGCGATGACGCTGGCCGACCGGATCGTGGTGTTCCGCGATGGCCGGATCGAGCAGATCGGCACGCCGCTCGAACTCTACGACACACCGCAAAATCTGTTCGTCGCCCGTTTTATCGGCTCGCCGGAAATGAACATCCTCAAGGGAACGCTTGACCTTTCGGGCGCTACCGCGCGGCTGAAACTGGCCGAGACCAGTGTTCTGCTCGGCGACAGCGCCGCTTTTCCGGCCAGTGATGATGGCCGAATCATTCAGGCCGGCATCCGGCCGGAACATCTCTACCGGGTGGATGCGGCCGCGGCGAACCTGACCGGCAAGACGCAGTTTGCGGAAAAACTCGGCGAACTGACCGTGCTCCATATGGATGTCGATCCCGCCATGGAGCACGCCCTCATCGCAAAGGTTCCGGGACATTTCGATGCCCGGCGTGGTGACAGCCTGCCTCTCGGCTTCAAAAGCGAAAACCTTCACTTTTTCGACGAGAATGGTATTCGACTGCAACACGCTGAGGCCATGACCGGCTGACAGGCGTTCCGATACAATCATTCATGACACAACAGGAGGAAACATCGCCATGCAGGATACACTTCGCTGGGGTATTCTCGCCACCGGCCTGATCGCCGAGCTTTTCACCAAGGATCTGCAGGCCTCGGGCCTGACGGTGACGGCAGCCGGCTCGCGGTCGCAGGAAAAGGCCAAGGCCTTTGCCGACCGTTTCGGCATTGCAAAGGCGCACGGCTCTTATGAAGCGCTCGTTTCCGATCCGGATGTCGACATCATCTATGTCGCCACCCCGCACCCCTATCACGCCGACTGCGCAAAGCTGGCGCTGGAAGCGGGAAAGCATGTGCTGATCGAAAAGCCGTTCACGCTGAATGCCGGTGAGGCCGAAGAACTGGTTTCACTTGCACGCGCGAAAAATCTCGTACTGCTCGAAGCGATGTGGACCCGTTTCCTGCCGCACATGAAGCGCATTCACGAGATCATCGATGCCGGTACGCTGGGAACGCTTCTCTCGGTTCATGCCGAACATCGCCAGTTCTTGCCGAAGGACCCCGCCCACCGGCTGAACGCGCCGGAGCTCGGCGGCGGCGCGCTGCTCGATCTCGGCATTTATCCAACCTCCTTCATGTTTGATATTCTGGGTGCACCCAGTGAGGTCAAGGCGACGGCGCGGTTTACCGAAACCGGTGTCGATGCCGAAATTGCAGTGACCATGAAACATGCGGGCGACGCGATTTCGACCAGCGTTTCGGCACTCGATTGCGCCGGCCCCAACAAGGCGATGATCTACGGTTCGGACGCGCGCATCGAGATCGACACGATCTGGTACACGCCGACCTCCTTCAAGGTCATCGACCACAAGCGCAACGTGATCGACGAATATGCCGAAACGGTCGAAAACCGCGGCATGCAGTTTCAGGCCTTCGAAATGGAAGAACTGGTGCGCTCCGGCAAACCGAATTCGACCTATATGCCGCTCGACCAGACGGTCGCCATCATGCACACGCTCGACGACATCCGCAAACAGATTGGCCTCGTCTACCCGAACGAAAAATAAGATCACGCGCCCCCTCGCATCGCAGCGGCAGAGGCCCACGAACCAAAAACAGAAAGCGCGTCGACAACCGGCGCGCTTTTTTTGTGAGTGCCGCCGCATCATGGCTTGGGCGCTTTTCATACGGGCTTGATGAAGCCCCGCAAACACATCACCGCAGCAGGACTGTCTTTTCAGATTGCAGCGCCCCCCTTACCCGCCGAAAGCGGGCCTCGGCCTTGTGACTGAGCCGTGAGATATTTGAAATGGTAAATCAGCGGCCGGTTGCCCCGGTCACGCCAGCAGCCGGTTATATCGGCGGCAAACGCATCCTGTCGAAAACCGTCATCCGCAAGATCAATGCGATCGACCATGATGGCTATGCCGAGCCCTTCGTCGGCATGGGCGGCGTGTTCCTGCGCCGCGATCGCCAGCCGAAGACGGAGGTGATCAACGATATCAGCGGCGATGTCGCCAACTTCTTCCGCATCCTGCAGCGGCACTTTCCGCAGTTCATGGATACGCTCCGCTTCCAGATCGCCGGCCGCCGTGAATTCGAAAGACTTATGAAGACCGACCCCACCACGCTGACCGATCTCGAACGCGCCGCCCGCTTCCTCTACCTCCAGCGCCTCGCCTTCGGCGGCAAGGTGTCGGGGCGCAATTTCGGCGTCAGCAAGACCACCGGCGCCCGCTTCAACCTGGTCAAGCTCGCCTCGACGCTGGAGGACATCCACGAACGCCTCGCCGGCGTCGTCATCGAATGCCTGTCCTGGCAAGACTTCATCCGCCGCTATGACCGGCCGGGCATGCTGTTCTATCTCGATCCGCCTTATTGGGGGAACGAGGCAGACTATGGCGCCGGCGTCTTCGGCCGAGAGGATTTCGAGGCGATGGCGGAGGCCTTAGCCACCCTTCAAGGCACCTTCATACTGTCCTTGAATGCCGTTCAAGGCGTCTATGAGACCTTCTCACGGTTCCATATCGAGGAGGTCGACTGCACCTATTCGATCTCGGAAGGCAATGGAAAGAGCGTGAAGGAGGTGATTATTTTGCAACCTTCACGTTGACGCCCTGATTTTTTCTCGCCTACTAATAAGCCTATTGCAATTAAGGGGGCAGAAATTGCGACACGGTAGACTGTTGGTTTCATTCATTATTGTTTTTGTCGTCGGCTTTTCATTTGCGTCTATGGGTCGTGTTCATGAGAAGGTGAACGAGGCACGAAGTCATCTGCGTGAGCTGGGCGTAAAAAGACCCGATGAGATCGTCGTCTTCAAGAAGCCGCCGGAGGGCGAACCTCTATATCTTAGCCTTTTTCGTCCAGAAGGAGGGGCCAAAGGCGCGACAATCATATTTTTTCATGGGGGCGGATGGCTGGGCGGAAATCCCAAACAGTTTTTCCCCCATTGCAATTGGCTAGCTTCAAATGGTTACGGATGCATCTCGGCGTCATATCGCACTGCTCATGAGTATGGGACTTCTCCCCTTCATGCTGTCGAAGATGCGAATGACGCATTCCGTTACGTTCAAAGCCATCAGGAAAGCCTCGGATTTGATAGTTCTTACCTGTTCGCTGGGGGAGGATCAGCCGGTGGGCATCTCGCCACATCTCTCGTAACCTATTCCGGTCATAACATCAGCCCAGTCAGCCCCGCAGGCTTGGTGCTATTCAACCCAGTCATTGACAACAGTTCAGATGGCTACGGCTATGAACGCGTCAAGTTTCTTGGAGATGAATTCTCTCCGATAAAATCCATCGTATCCGACTTTCCTCCGACACTGATACTGAGTGGCAGTGATGACGTTATCGTGCCGGCCGAAACGATATATCGCTTCTCTGAAAAACTCTCAGATAAAAATGTCGCGACGTCAGTGAAAATATATAGCGGGGCAAAGCACGGCTTTTTCAACAAAGATCCTTTTTTTGTCGACGCCATGCACGAAATCTCAGACTTCCTAGAGCGTGTCATTGGGGGGACTGAAACGAGAATGGCCACGGGCCAGCCCCGGGCAATATAATGAATTAAAACCGGCAATCATTTAGCTGCCATCCGATTTTGCGCACGCGGCCAATCGATTTTGCGCGCTACACAGGGGCGGTGTTGTTTGTCAGATGAGGTTGCAATATCCGGGAATTGGCGAAAACAGGCGGGAACCAGTGCCAATGCCTTATATCTTAAGCGATATGCTAATATGCTGGGCAGCGGCGCTAGGAATTGCCTTTGACAGTTGAGGCCTTCAAAGTTCCATCTCCAGCGTAAGCGCAGCACAGTCGCAATCAACCTCTTCAAAAGGCGTGAAAACAGAAGCATCCGACGCTGATGCGCCATAAGGGGCCTTATGGAACTGAGCCGTCCCCTCCCCGCCAAGCGCCCGTGATATAAGGCTTCACAGGTTTTGAGGACATTTTCACGGACCGGCTTCAAATGCCCTTGAAAGGAGCTTCAAACGACCCTTGAAGTTAGCTTCAGAAGTCCGAAAAAACGCTAAATCGCAATCCAAACATGGCATCTGCTACCACCATCCGCTAGACCCCTTAGTACTCAACGAAACTCGCAGGATCACGTCCTGATCCAACATGGCAGTTGAGCTACACCAGACTGCCGCTTCCATCGGTAAGTTGCCGCAGGTTCTGAGCCTCTGTACCGCTGATCCACATTAAGACTTGTGGTGGATGAAAACCCTCTCGGATGGTTCTGAGTTTCTCGATTTCCACGAACTCTTCGCTTCGCTCAACATCCGCAAGGATGATCCCGATAGCCTCGTCGGCTCCGCTGAAATATGCTTCGTAACTTACGCGATCAATTGCTGCGGCATGACCGAAATCCAGCCATATCTGTTCAGGATCACCACGAACGATCCGCTGGACTCTGGCAAGTCCGATAACCGCCCCCACTGGCTTTGTCGCATAAATCCAGAGTGTCGTGCCGACTGATAGCGATGGAATCCTCCGTCGCAATTCGATTGTTTTGGCACCGTCCAAAATGGCTTCGGCGTAAGGGGGGCGAATTGAGATAATCGCGTCACGCCGTTCGTCCATCTGTCCATCCTGCGGTTAAAATCTTTTCCGTGACTTCATAGGGTAACACGGTGGCAGAAACTAGATTCGTCGATCCCGTTGCATCAATTTTTTCCAGCTCGGTATACGGCACAGGGTTGGGAAAAGGGATCAAATTTTCAAAAGTCGTAAGCAGAACATCGCCAGTGTTTGAAAACCTACTGAAGTCAGTCACCACAAATCGGCGAGCTTTATCGTGCTCTGGTGTGTGATTCTTGTCCATGAGTACCGTGTTGACGATCTTTGCCACAGCCACAACCGCCTTTCGCCCTCCGCGTGGCGCCGATTCATAAAAGAAGATCGGCTTACCTGGAAGCATTACATTTCGAGCGCGCGCTGTGTTCACATACGAGCGCTGAGAGAGGAAAGAAGCGTCAAAATTTTCAATGAATTGAAAACGATGTTGGGCTGTTGAGCCCAGAAGCTCCTCCGAGAATTCTTTTCGGATCGGTACGATTACGCCTTCTCGACCGGGCCACAAACAAATTGCAGGAGCGAACAAGCGTTCGAGATCGTCCCCCGAATAATGAAATGAAGCACCGGATGCGTTCGTTAAAGCCAAGTCGGCTTCGCTCTCGAATGATTGAGGAAGGGTAATATTTATCTTACGGCGAAGTACATCCCGCATGTGGCTCCAATTAGCTACGGTTAAAGGTTGCCCTACCACTATCTTCAGCAAATCTTTGCTGTCTGTGGCTGGCATGAAGCCCTTCTGTTTTGCGAATGACAAAACTGCTGATTGGCCCGGTATGTGCTTCAACCGGATGATAACCGGCGAATTTGAACAAGAAATCCGCACGGCTTCATGAAGCAGATACTCTGTATATATCTCTCGATCGAGATGCCCCGGTTCAACATAAACCGTAAGCTCACTTTGGTCCTCAAAGTGAGCAGGCGGTTTCAAGCAAGCAAAAGCTACCAGTCTTGCACCTTCCGTTATCCCAACGCGCCACACTGACCGTCCCCATCCGGTTTGATCTACAAACAGGTGGCTGAGACTTTTGAACGTGGAGGGTTCATTGATCAGCGTTTCGACCTGAGAGGGAGTCGGAGAAACAAAACTAAACCCCATGCCCGTTTTGTGGCGTTCAATAGCGCTTTCTTCCGGCCAATCCGTCAGCAGCTCGATGAACTCTTCCAGACTGATGACATCGATCCCATACAAAGTCAGCAACTCATTTCGTGCTGCCAGTATCGCTCTATCGCTTGTTATGAACGCTGTAGCACCCGCCCGGGATGATAACGCCAGATGCTTTGCGTCACTATGTGCCTGCTTGGAGCTGGCCCCAGATGCACCAGGCTCGACAAAAACAAGATGATGGATCTCGGTGGCGAGATTATCGAGCTGAATAGTGTTTGATGGCCGCGGCAAGCGGGGCAGATTGATTGCCATCTGAAGAACAGGATCATATTTATCAGCAACTTCAGAGCGTTTCAGTTCTGATATGAATTCAGGAGCGATCCCTAGGCGCAATCTATGTTGCAGTGCGGCTCCAAAGAGCTTGCAGGCAGATTCATGTCGCGCCCGGTTTTTGACGAGGTCAAAGAAAACGTTCAGATCAAAGGTATAAAATGGCACATCGGATGAACGTGGAGACAGCAGTGCCGGTGCAGTTTCGTGTCTCGAAGCGATTGAGAATAAGTTTTCCGTCTCAATACCTCGGTGGTGCACCAATATCGAGCGTGCTCGAGTATCCCCTCCGGCCCGTTCTCTGACGATCTCAAAACCATTTTTGGCGTAAAAAGCTCTGGCCTGAGTGAGGTCGGAAGCAACATGCGCGGTGACGCTGATGTAGGAAGCCTGCTCTAGTTGAGAGATAAGGGCGTCAAGCAGGGCCGAAGCCACCCCTTCCCTGCGTTTTTCCGGCAGCACACCGACCTGGAAAATCCGTGCGTGAGGATATACGCCTCCGAAGAGCAAGTACCCGGTGACATACCTCTTACCATCTTTGCTTTCGGCCAAGGAAGCTATCAGCCGCTTTGCCGCTATCGCATCTTCATATGCCGCGTGGGGCAGAAAACCCAATGCGTTTTTCTCCGCTTTGGATATTGAAACGATATCCGAAAGCTTTTCCCTAAGTACATTCGGACGTTTTTCAATAAGGTGCTTCACTTTCCCCCAACACCGCTCAACCAAAAGGTACGAACCTTCTAATAAAGGTAATTAATCGGAATATATATTTTTTTAAAATTATGAAACATCCATTAATAGTCACTTTTCGACCACCTCAACCTCACATTGAGGAGCAACTATTTGGAAAAACCGATTCACCAAGCATAGACCATGGCCACCTTCAATGAATACAAAACGGCTGCTTTTCTATCACTGCAGAACAGCTTCTAAAGCCTGTTTCAAGTCTTGTGCCAAAGAGTCCGCTAAACCTGTTGGCACGGCTTTTCCAAATCCCGTTGAACCGGGAAGTTCCAAGTTCTGTGCCGCTTCGCGAATTTTGCTACAGAGCGTCTTACCTAAAATCACATGCTGCGGACCGGGTTGCGAGTACTCAGCAACGACTTGTTCGTCTGAGAATGTCGCGAGTTCCCCCTTCTCCGCTATTTTCTTCAACGGTGGCTGATTTCGGATAGTGTGTCTCTTTGAATTTCGGTTTTGCTCGTCTGCGGCATTCGCTTTTCCTTGAATGACAGCTGTGGCCAACAATTCTTCAGCCGCCCCCGCATCAATACCGAAATGCTCTTGCAGCACCGCCACTTCAGCCCAAAATGCCTCCAAGTCGGATGAACGGGTTAGCCAAACTTCGATGCCTCTCTGCTTATACGGCTCTGTGAAAGCAGTTGCTTCGGCGGGCATCATGAAATCTCGGTCGCGGTGCAGTACAATTTTCATACCATCTCCGAACAATTGCTGCAGTGAGGCGCAGCCATCGGGGTCTAGTAGTTTACCTGAACCGTGGAGTGGCCACAGTGCTACGACCCGCTCGAGATCCGGCCACTGGGACAGAAGCGCCTGTATCAAATGCGTCTTTGTATCTTCAGTCAGCAGAAGTATACGCTTGTCGAGGAGTCCCCATCCCATCATTTGACGACCAGCGGTGTCGCCATTTTCTTGCACCTCACCATCCTTCATCCAAACAACCTTGGCCTCCGGCGGAAGCGCCCGAACGACGGAAGGGCTATGCGTCGACAATATCACTTGCGTGCCGAACTCCCTTGCCGCCGTAGCCAAAACACGAACTAACCGTTCCTGAGTGGCCGGGTGAAGATGCGAATCGGGTTCGTCGACTAAAAGAAGCACAGGTCGAAAATAAACCAAGTATGTGAAAATCTGGATAACCTGAAGAAAACCTATGCCGGCCAATTCAAGTGGCTTTCGGCGTCTTTGATCAGACTCTTTCATCTTCAAAGTTTGAAACTGCGCATGGATGGTTGAATGCCGCTCCTCGTCAAATTCGACAAAGAGCTCCAACTCACCCATCACTTGCGAAACAAATGTTGTAACGTAATCAAGGCCGCTGAGACCTTCAATCTCTGTTTCTTTCAGCAAGAGAAGAATATTGCGCAAGACAGTATTTGCATCACCGGCCGCCGCCTGCCGATGAACAATCACCTTTGTCCGTTTAACTTCATCAAGAGGAATCCCAGCTAACCCAGGTATGTATGAACTGAACTCCTGACTTCGGTCGCGGAGTTTTCGAACGAATTCGTTATTGGCAGGAACATGAACGCTGAGGCCTTCGTTTCTTGCAGATTTAATCCACATATTGGCCTCAATCTTGTTTTCATTTTCATCGGTCGCCTTGACAGATAGATCAAGTTGCGGCGTGCCGGCCTTATTCCCGTACTCAGGTCCGTTTCCCGAGTTACGATAGTCTGGTGACGGCATATAGGTGGCTTCTTTTTCCGAAAGCGTTGAACCTTTTTTGACGTCTTTATTTGTGTCGATAGAAAGGCTGCGGCCCGATTGCAGCATCCAGTGTAGCGACTGCAGAACTGAGCTTTTTCCAGATCCATTTGCCCCGACAATCACTGTAAATGGCGCCAGCTCGATATCGGTAGCTTCGATCGCTTTGAAGTTTTTGATGGAAACCTTATTCAGAAGCATGTCATTCTCATTTGCTTTGCAATCCGGGCAATGCCGCAGTCTTTATTACTCGCTTGGTCCCGAATGCATCTAGGGCACTCGGCAAAAATACACCACCCGACCCAGCACGCTCAGCGTGTCGGCGTGCGTCTGGTCTAGGAACTCCGGCTTATAGGCCGCGTTGTCCGAACTGAGTTCCAGTTTGCCGTCCATGTGCCACCTCGCCCGCTTTACCAAGAGAACCTCCCCTACTCTGAAGACGTAGATGCAGCCGTGTTCGATTTTTTCGGTTTGGCTTTGGTCTACGATCAGGAGGGAGTTGTCGGGGATGGTGGGCTGCATGCTGTCGCCGTGGGACTTCATGATGAAGCATTTGTCTGGCGATGCGCCTAGGTCTCGCAGGAAGGCGCGTTCGAAGGCAACAGACCCGGCTGGCAATTCGTCCAGGGCTATGCGGCCAAAACCAGCCGCAGCCTCGGCTTCGAAAAACGGCAAAGTGATAAGGGCCTTTTCGGACTTTAAACGCGGGGATCGTTCTTCGAACATCTCCCCTTCCCCGGTCAAAATCCAATCGACATTGACCCCGAGCTTCTGCCGATAAGCCAAAAGCACGTCGCTATTTGGCTGATTATCGCCTCGCTCATAATTGGCGACGCTACGGCTATGAATTCCTAAAATATTAGCAAAATCATCCCGTTGTTGATCCCCAAGAGCTGTGCGGACCTCTCTCAGACGTCGCCCGAGCTCGGTTTTGAATATCTCTTGGCGTGCCACAAAACCCTTAAAACATAAATTCCGGGTTTACAAAGTCCGGATTATGTCTTATCCCTACATCTGTAGCGCACTCGCTGACGGCAAATGCGCGTTGTTTGACCAAAAATAAGGGCTGCGCCAACAGCCCCAGACCGGAGAGACAGATGCCGGATAAGCCCAAAACGTGGGATCAGTTCGCGATCAAGGCGGAGCTTCATCGTCGCGGCATGACGCTGACGAAGCTCGCTGAGATCAACAAACTCAACCCCGGAACCTTCCGCGCCGTATGGAAACGGCCAAATCAGAAAGTGGAGCGCGCTATCGCCCGCTTTCTCAAGGTTCCCGTCGAACTGCTTTTCCCCGGCCGCTATCCCAAACGGTCGAACACCATTCTGTCGCGCGAATACGCGGCAGAGTCCACAGGCGAGAAGACCAAAAAGGACGCCGCCTGATGGGTGTGGAGCGGATGGATCAGACGGTTCTGGCCAGTTTCTCCGGCTTTTTGGAGAGGCTCATCTCGGTTGAGACACTCGAGCCCCCGGCCGACGCGCGCTGTCCTTCCGTTCCACGACTCACATTTTTTCCATTTTCCGCCGCAACCACAAGTCTAATCGTCACGGCGAATTAGACATGGCGCTTGCGACTTCGACATGCCGGAGAGACGCATGACCATCAATCTCCACAGCGCCCAGGAACGCGAAAGCGCGCTCTATCATGCCTGCGTCATGGCGGTGCAGGAGGGATTTCCCTATCTGACGATCGGCGAGATCATCGACCCGCCGCATGAGATGTTCGACGCAGCGCTGGCGCGGCAGATCGCGCTGCACATTCTGATCCGCCGGTTCAACGTGCCGAAGCGGCGCGTGGCGCGGATGCAGGGACGATCCCGCGAGTCCGTGAACCGGGCCGTACGCATCATCGACGACCGCTGCGAAAGGCCGGTGTTTCTGGCCTACTACTCCTCCATGGCGGAGCGGGCCGACGCGGCGCTGCTTTCGATCTTCGAGGAGGCGGCGTGATGGCTGTTTCCAAAACCATTCCCATCGCCAAAATCCATGTGCCGGAGCGGCTTCGCGCGGTTGAGGAAGACCATGCGCTGGCGATCTCGGCCTCCGTTGTGGAACACGGACTTTTGAACCCGGTGACGGTGCGCGCCACGCCTGCCGCCAAGGGCGGGGCCTATACGCTGGTCGCGGGTGCGCACCGGCTGCGGGCTGTGGAATTGCTGGACGAGACCGAGATTGACGCCGTTGTCGTCGACGCGGATCAGCAGGAGGCGGTGCTGCTTGAGATCACCGAGAACCTGTTTCGCAATGAGCTTTCGGTGATTGATCGCGCGGTTTTCGTTCAGACCTATCGTGATGTCTGGGAGAGCAAGTACGGCAAGGTTGAACCGGGTCGCCCCGGAAATTGTGCCAACTTGGCACAATTAATCGAAGACGAGGGCACTCAAGGGTTTTCTGGCCACGTGGCGGACAGAATGGGACTTTCAAAGCGCTCGTACTTCCGCCTCAACCGCATCGCTCAACGCCTTCATTCCGATCTCCGGGCCGCCGTGCGCGGCACGCCGGTGGCCGATAACCAGGCGGCACTTCTGAAGCTTGCCAAGATGGAGCCGCAGGAGCAGCGGCGCGCGGCGATTGCGCTTCGCGCCGAGGGCGGCGATCTGAAGAAGGCGCTCGGCCATGTGAAAGCCGTCCGGCCCACGGAGAAGCCCGAAGCGAAGCGCGATGCCATGCTGAAGGCGCTTCTGGATATCTGGCGTCAGGCCGATGATGCGACGCGCAAGGCGTTTCTGGCGGAAATCGACCGGGAGGATGCGGCATGAAACCCGATCCCGACCAGCTCGATTTCTTCGCCGAGCCGCTGTTCCCCGTGCGCGAGGCCGCGCAATCCATCGACCTTGAGCGCTTCCGGGCGCGGGTGAAGCGGGCGATGGCGCGGGCGATCCGCGAATGCCCTTACGACCGGCCCACGATTGCCGCGCGGATGGCGCTTTATCTCGGGCTTGCCAGCATCTCCAAGGCGACGCTCGATGCCTATACGGCGGAAAGCAAGAACGGCCACGATATCAGCCTCGCGCGGTTCAAGGCGTTTGTGCGGGCGACCGGCGCGATGTGGCTTTGGGACGAGGTCGTTTCCGATGACGGGCTGCTGTTGCTGGAAGGCGACGAGGCGCGGCTTGCCGAGATCGCCCGGCTTGAGCAGGAACGGCGCAAGCTGACCGCCGAGCTGAAGGCACTGACTGCGCGGCCCGTGAACATTCGGCGGGGGCGGTCATGAAGGAGTGGTTTACCTCCTCCGAGCTCGCCGAGGCGAAGCTGCCGGACATGCCGGGCACGCGGCGTGGCATAGAGCAATTCGGCGAACGCCAGGGCTGGCGCGCCAGCGCCCATGTTCGCAAGCGCGCGGGTCGCGGCGGCGGGTTTGAGTATCATATCTCGCTTCTGCCGAACGCGGCCCAGGCGCGGCTGAAGGTCGGGCATCTGGAAGACGAGAACAGACGGGACCGGGAAGCCGCAACAGCTCGCAAGCAGCTTTGGGCAAAATATGAAGCCCTTTCAACGCCCCATAAAAAGGCCTGTGAAAAGCGTTTGAAGGCTCTTTTAAAGGTCCGTGAAATGATCGACGCGGGCGTGACGGCGCGGACTGCTTTCGAAGTCGTCTCGAAGATGGAGGGCGTCAGCCAACGCGTGCTCTATTACTGGCAGTCGCTTGCCGACAAAGCGCCACGCGCCGATTGGCTAGCCGCGCTCGCGCCCTCGTTTTCCTCCGCGACGCGCGCGGCTGAATGCCATGAAGATGCATGGCGGTTTCTGATTTCCGATTATCTGCGCCCCGAGCGCCCGGCGTTTTCGGCCTGCTACCGACGCATGATCAAGGTTGCCGAGCATCACGCTTGGTCGCCGATCCCAGGTGAGCGCGCCCTGCGCCGTCGCCTTGAGGCGGAAGTGCCGCACGCCGAGCAGGTGATTGCCCGCGAGGGCGGCGACAAGGCGAAGGCGCTTTACCCAGCCCAGCGCCGCAGCAAGGTCAGCCTGCACGCCATGCAGGCGGTCAACATGGACGGGCACAAGATCGACGTGTTCGTCCGCGTGCCCTGGTCCGAAAAACCGACGCGCATGTATCTGCTCGGCATTCAGGATGTCTATTCCGGCAAGATCGTCGCTTGGCGTCTCTCCGAGGCGGAGACATGGGAAACGGTGCGGCTAGTCATCGGCGATATGGTCGAGGCATTCGGCATTCCCGACGACATGGTGCTCGACAACGGACGGGCCTTTGCCAGCAAATGGATTTCCGGTCAGAGCCGCACCCGCTTCCGCTTCAAGATACGCGATGAGGACCCGCGCGGGCTGGTGACGACGCTCGGTATCAACCTGCATTTTTCGCAGCCCTATTCCGGTCAGTCTAAGCCGATTGAGCGCGCGTGGCGCGACCTTGCCGAAGCGATCGCCAAGCATCCGTTCTGCTCCGGGGCTTATACAGGGCGCAACCCCGAGGAAAAGCCGGAGAACTATGCCGCGCGGGCGATCCCGCTTGAGGAGTTCAGAATGCATGTGGCGGCACAGGTTGCCGAGCACAATGCCCAGCCGGGACGGCGTTCCGAGACCTGCAATGGCCGCAGCTTCGACGAAACATTCGAGGAGAGCCTAGCCAAGCCGACCAGCATTGTCCGCTGGCCGACGGCGGCACAACGCTCGCTCTGGCTGCTTGCCTCCGAGGCGATCAAGGCCGCCAAGGGCAATGGCATGATCCATTTCCAGAAGAACCGCTACTGGTCGCCGGAGCTCACGCAATATGCCGGCAAAAAGGTCACGGTCCGTTTTGATCCGGACAATCTGCACCAGCCGGTCAAGGTCTACGACCTGAATGACAGCCTGATCTGCGAGGCAGAATGCCTTGATGACACCGGCTTCGGCGATATCGCCAAGGCCCGCGAGCACGGCAAGAACCGCAGCGCTTATCTGAAGGCTCAGAAGGCGGCGCTTGCTGCCAAGCGCAAGCTCACCGCACGCGAGCTCGGCGAGATCATCTATCGCGGCGAAAAGCCTGAAGCCCCCACGCCTGTCGAACCTCAGCGCCCGGTCGTCACGCGCATCGCAACTGTGCCGCAGATGAAGCCGCAGCAACAGGAAGACGCGAGCGACTTCGAAGATAGTTTCTCCCGCGCCATGTCCATGATCCGGGGCGATGGCGGGGTGATCAAGTTCCCGAAAGGGAAGGCGTCGGACGAGTAGTCATGTCCGGCGGACAACCGAAATGTAGTGCGTACGGTTCCAAAAAAAGAGGGCGGGGTCACCCCCGCCCAACAGTTAAGCAAAGGAACCATAAATGAACATTTATGCTGGCACAAGCCAAACCAAGACACTCTGGGAACGCCCCGTTGCGGGACCAGTGCTTTCCGCAAACCGAAACCAGGACGACATCGATCAGTGGTGGTCGCTGATCGACCGGGTGATCGAAGTTGCCAACGACAACGGCTGGACGAAAGCCGAGGTGGCGCGACGCTGCGGCATGGCCGACGGCACATTCTCGCAATGGGTCTCGGGCAAATACAATGGCCGTCTGGACAAGCAGAACCAGACGGTGCGCCAGTGGCTTGATGATGTCGAGGACCAGGCGGCCTTCGCCGCGAAAGTCCCGCAATCTCCGACCTTTCTCAAAACCCGCACGGCGCATGAAGTTCTGGAGACCTTGAGCTGGGCACAGGTCACGTCCGACTTCGTTATCATCACGCTGGCAGCCGGCATGGGCAAGACCATGGCCTGCAGACATTATTGCGCCACCCGCCCGCATGCCTATCTCGCAACCGTCAGCCCGCACACCAAGAATGTGCATGCAATGCTGATCGAGCTTGCCGCCGAACTAAACGTGCAGGAGCACAATCCCGCCAAGCTCACGCGCGCGATCGGCAAGAAGCTGGAGCGCATCGGCGGCGGCACGCTGCTGATCATCGACGAGGCGCAGAACCTCGTCGACGACGCGATCAACCAGCTCCGACACTTCGTCGATATCTATGGCTGCGGTGTGGCGCTCGTCGGCAATGACGAGGTGTATGGCCGGTTTGCCAGCAAGAGCGAGGGCCGGTCCTATGCCCAGCTTCGCCGGCGCATCGGCAAGCGGCTCAACCGCCGCCAGCCGCTTCGGCAGGATCTCGAAGCCTTTATCGATGCCTGGGGCGTCACCGATCCGGTCGCGATCAAAACGCTGATCGGCATGGGGCTGAAGGGCGGCGCGCTCGGCCAGATCGACAAGACGCTGAAGCTTGCGGCCATGCTGGCGATGGCCGACGACGAGCCGATCAACGCACACCACGTCGAGACCGCCTGGAAAAATCGTGACGTTGAGGACATCGCCTCATGAGCTACCTCGACACCACGCTCAGCGACACGATCGCCCACTACGCCCTGCAATTCGGGGATTGCTCCCATACCGGTTGCTCGCTGTCGGCCGAGGAGACCTCCCGCTTCGTCAAGCAGCTCAAGGCGATGCGCAGGCTTGCCCGATCGATGGAAGAGGAAGTCGCAATCCATCGGGTCACGGAGCAGCGCAACGCGCAAAAAGGCATGCTTGATCAGGAAGCCGGCCGCAAGCTCGGCCAGCTCGTCACGGACCCGGAAGGCAAGATTGTCCGGCCGGATTTCACGGGAGGACGGCGATGAACCTGCAGGCATCCGACTATCTCGGCGGCGTGCGCGACGAGATGCGGCTTTTCATCCGCGCCCAGAAGCGCCCGACGGTCAACGAGCTTGAGGGCATCCTCACGCGGCTCAACACCGGCATAGCGCTGACCGAGGAACTGGAGGCGGAACACCGCCTCCTCGCCGAAACGCGGGAGCCCCTGCCCCCGCTGAAACTGACCTTGACCAACGACACCAACGGAGGCGACGCGGCATGAACGCGATGGAAGCATGCATTCTTGAGAATGAGGAGCGGCAGGTCCGCGTCGCCGAGATTGACGGCGAACGCTATGTCGAGGACGTGCGCGGCCGGTTCGTGCCGGAGGCGCTTTACCAGGCACAGGTGCGCGAGATCGGCACCGGCGTAACCCTGGTGAACGGCCGGGATTTCATGACCGATGCCAGCGCCCGATTGGTGCCGCTCGATATGGTGAAGCCGCAGCACAAGCTGGAGGATGAGGTGGTGCGTAAGGTGATCGCCTTTGCCTTCGACCTTTCCGCCCAGATCGGCCGGTTCCTCGAACACACGATGATCGACCTCGACGGCTTCGATGCGCTGCTGGCGCAGGAATACGAGGTCACCAAGGGCGGCAAGAAGGGCAACCGGACCTATCAGTCCTATGACGGGCTCTTAAAGATTCAGGTGCAGGTCGCCGAGCGGATCGATTTCGGCCCGGAGCTGCAGATCGCCAAGGGTTTGATCGACGAATGCCTGAATGAATGGTCAGCCGAAAGCCGCCCGGAAATCCAGGCAATAGTCACCCGCGCCTTCAACACCGACAAGGAAGGCCAGATCAATCGCGCCGAAATCTTCGGCCTGCTCCGCCACAACATCGAGGACGAACGCTGGCAGCGTGCCATGGGCGCGATCCGCGACGCTATGCGGGTGACGGGATCGAAGCAGTATGTCCGGTTCTATCACCGGCGCACGGTCGAGGACCGCTGGCAGGCGATCACGATCGATCTGGCGAGGGCGGGTGCGTGATGTCAGCGAACTGCTTTTTCCGTCACAATTATGACGGTGTCCCCCAACAGAGTTGCAGAGAAATCGGCATTGACGCCATCGATTATATTGCTCTCGCTTTTGCCAGCAGCAGCATCGAGGATAGCCGCAATGACATTCCCGCGGTCATCTTGCTCCATATCTGGTTCAGCTACAGAAACCAGCAGACCGACATTCAGCACGAACGCTTTCATGTCATCCTCGTTTTCGGAGACGGTCCAATAAAGAGATATGTTGGATGGCGGGCTGTCGATAGTGTCGGAGATACCGTGAATTTCCAGGGGACCGTACCCTTGGAAGGTGCAGGACGCGGGTGGCCCGTCCGAGCAGGATGGCGCATATATCGTGGTCATGGTGTCGAGCGCAGCAGCGGCTCTCTCGAAAGCTGTATCGAGGTTTTGAAGCTTAATTGCAGGGTTTATGGGCTGGTCATTGGCCTGTGCCGTACCGGCGATCAACAGTGCTCCAGCTATACCTCTCATCAATCTCATAATTGTTCCCTTTTCGCGAATACAACCTCTCATAAGCCACCGCGCGGGAGCAGACAATGACCGCTCACCGAACCATTCATGCCATCGCGAATAAGCTTGGCCTTGATGAGACAGCCCGCCGCACTGTTTACGAGCGCGTGACAGCCAAACCGAAACTCGCCCTGATGAGCGACATGGAGAAAGACGCTGTTGCCGCCGAATTTCGACGGCTCGGCGGAGACAGTCGACCTGACGGCCGTAAGAAGCTAACAGGCCCGTTCGCCCCAAAACTGCAGGCGTTGTGGATCGGCGCTTGGAACCTTGGCATCGTCGAAAACCGCGACGACAAGGCGTTGCTCGCCTTCGTCAAGCGCCAGACCGGGATCGACCACACGCGTTTTCTCTATTACGCCGATGATGCCGCCAAGGCGATCGAGGCGCTGAAGGCGTGGATGACGCGCGAGGCGGACGTCGACTGGCGCGTTCACGCCAAGATGCCGCTCTGGCGTCAGGCCGAAGGCTACAAGATTGCCCTCGCGCAGTGGGCGCTTCTCGACATGCCACCCGAGACTTTCTGGGATGAAGCCTGGTCGCTTTCCGGGTATCGCTTTAGCGACCGGGATTTGAGCCGCGCTGAGTGGATCGCGGTGATGAACGCACTCGGCCGGCGGGTCCGGGCGAAGAAGGCGAGCGCATCATGACCCGCAAGCAGCCCCGCAACCCCATGCCCCAGACAGGCAGAACCGTGCCTGTTGTCACCGATCACGCCGTGCTCCGTTTCATCGAGCGCGTCCACGGACTCGATACCGAGGCGATCCGCGCGATCATTGCGAACCGGTGCGAGGCAGGCGTTCGTCTCGGCGCGTCGGCCGTGATCGCTGAAAACGCGAAATTCATCCTGCGCGGTGAGACGGTCGTGACCTGCTATCCGCGCCACTGGATCGGGCCCCGGCCGGAAAGGGAGAAGCCATGACGGCCGCTCCCCTTCCGCTGTTTCAGACGTTCGAGGATCGCGGCTCCTTGAGGAGGCTTCAAAAGCGCCGTGAAGCGCTCTTGAAGCGTCTTCATGGCCTGCCGCCGCAAAGCCGCAAGCGCGCAGGGCTTGCCTATGAGCTTTCGATCGTCACCACCGAGCTGATCCGGTTCGAGACCCAGCGCGATCCGGGAGGCCGTCATGTATGATGACGATCGCCGCGACATGGAAGCCGAGCTTCGCGGCGCGCTTGGCGATGACGCATTCATGCATCTGATCGAAAGGGTCGGCGGCATTCGCTTCTATGTGCCGCATGATCCGCAAAAATCAGCCGACAAGGAAGCGCTTGGGACAGATATCCTCTACCGGCTATCGGATCTTTATCCAGGCGAGCATATCAAGGTGCCGCTGGCGCGCCGTTTCCGCGCAGATCGATACCGGCTGCAGGGTCTTTCCCATGCCGACATTGCCCGGCGTCTTGGCATGAGCGAAAGCGGCGTGTACAAGCTTTTGAGAGCTTCGCCGAAGCCGCCAAAGCCCAAGAAGCCGAGCCGCCAGATGGACCTTTTCTAGGGTTGCCTGCCGTGGCGGTCATGACCGCGAATGCAGGCTTGAAATACCTTGCCTCCAAATCGGAGGCAGTCATGCGACCCATCAACGAAATCGTCATTCATTGCACCGCGACGCCGGCCGGACGCGAGGTCAGCGTCGCCGAGATCGATGCCTGGCACAAGGCGCGCGGCTGGTCCGGGATCGGTTATCATCGCGTCATCTATCTCGATGGCAGCCGCATGGCCGGGCGGCCGATTGAACGCATCGGCGCACATGTGAAGGGCCACAACACCGGCACGATCGGTGTGGTTTATGTCGGCGGCATGAACCGCGAATTCACCGCCGCTGCCGACACCCGCACGCCCGCTCAGAAAGATGCGCTTCTTGCGGAAATCATCGATCTGCGCGATCGGCTTAATATCGAAAAAATCAGCGGCCATCACGACTATGATGCGGGCAAGGCCTGCCCCTCATTCGATGCCCGTCCTGAATACGCCCACCTGTTCCCGGCAATGGATGCCACAGCCAGCGTTGAAGACGACATTCTGCGGCGCGGCGATCACGGTCCCGCCGTTGCTGCTTGGGTCGATGACCTTGCGCGCTACCGCAAGAAGATCGGCCACAAATGGCCCATACAACCGACTGACGCCTTCGATCACACGGTCGAGCTGGTCACGATCTGGTTCCAGCAATTGCGCGGCATTGTCGATGACGGCGTGGTCGGCCCTCAGACGCGCGACGAGATGGACCGCGCGCTGAAAGGCATGCCGCCCTTCCAGGCGCTGGCCGCATGAGGCGCGGCATGGAAAAGCCGAGCTACCGCAGCTCCAAGCGCTTTATGGCGATCTCCCATGCGCTCGCCTGGGCGGTGATTTTCATCATTGTCGCCGCCGCATCCTGTGGTTCTGACGGCGCTCTGGCGCTGGCGCCAACCGTCATTCCGCTGATGGCGGGCATGATCCTGGCGCTGCTCGGCATTCATCGCGGCCTTGGCTCCGTCGACATGCGCACCATCGCCCGCTTCGGTGGCAGTCAGCCGGAAAAGGGAAGCTGATGCCCGCTTTCCTGGCGAAATACCTGTCTCAACTTGTCGTCGCCGGCCTGCTGTTTGCTGCCGGCGGACTGCTTGCCTTTGCCGCCATCCACGAGGTCAACGGTATGGTGAAGGACGCACGAAAAACAGCGATCTCCGAGCGAGATGCCCTCTGGAAGGGCAAGATCGCCGAAGCCAATGCGGCGAAAGAAGCGGCAGTCTCTGCCCAGCTCCGCGCGGTCATGCTGGCCGGTGAACAGATCCGCGCGGCCGAGACCGAGGCCCAAACCAAACTGAAGGAAATGGAGAGAGCGAATGCGGCTTTGCCTGGCGGCGCTGCTTGCGGCCTTGGGCCTGAGCGCGTGCGCATCCTCCCCCGATGACCCCGTCGTCATCACCGAATTGGTCAAACCGGTACTGCCGTCAGAAGCGCGCCGCCCCTGCCCGTCGCCCTCGGCGCTGCCTGATAAAGGCGGCTTGAGCGAAGCGCAGGTCGTGTCGCTCTGGGGCGCGGATCGCGTGAACCTGAAAACCTGCGAGACCCGCCGCGCCGCCGCGGTCAACGCTGTGGATGCCGCGCCGGAAAGCATGGAGCCCATCCATGGTGATTGAGGTTGAAACCATGCTGCCGGTGCTGTCGGCACTCGCCCTGCTGATCTCGATCGGCTCTTTCGTGCATTCGGTCATGACCGCGCGGGCAAAAGGCAACAGTGCGAAACTGGAAACGCTGGAAGACCAGGTCGCCGAGCTCGACCGGCGCACACTGCGGGTGGAAAGCGAAATCAAGCAACTGCCGGGCAAGGACGAGCTGAACAAGCTCGAACTTTCTCTGACGAAAATGGAAGGCACGGTGCTTGCGACCAGTCAGGCCGTCGGGCGCGTGTCCATGACTGTCGACCGCATCGACAATTATCTGAGAAAACGAGGTGAAGGCGCATGAGCAGCTTCGAAGAATTTTCCGCCCGTGACGCACGGCTGATCATGCTGAAAGGCCTTGCGCGAGAGGTCGATGGGGCGCTGAACGAGACGCTGTTGACTGCGCTTTTGCGCACCTTCGGCCATAACCGCAGCCGCGATTATGTGCGCACGCAGATCCGCAAGCTGGAAGAGCTCGGCGCGGTGACAACGACCGAGGCCGGCACCGTGCTGATTGCCGCGATTACCCGTGCCGGGATCGATCATGTCGAGCGCCGTTCGGTGATTGAGGGCATCGACCGCCCTTCCCCGGGAGCGTGACCATGACAAAGCGCGGACGCGGCAGGCTTTCCAAAATCGATCTTCTGCCGGAAGAGTGCGACGATGTTGTTGCCTGGGCTGCCCAGGAATTGGCGAACCGCGACCGGACGCAGACCGATATTTATCCGGAGTTCCGCGACAAGCTGCTCGCGATCCAGGGCGAATATGGCGTCGCCTTCGATATTCCTTCTTTCACGGCGTTCAATCGATATTCGGTCAAGCTCGCGCAGATGACGCGGCGGCTCGAGCAGACGCGCGAAATCGCCAGAACCATTTCCGAGCGCATGGACGCGGAGGCCTCCGACGAGCTGACGCTGATCGCCGCGGAAGCGATCAAGACGCTGGTCTTCGAATTGCTGACGGCTGGCGGCGAAAGCGGCGTCGATCCGAAGGGCGCCATGCAGCTTGCCAATGCGCTGAGAGCCGCAACGCAGGCACAGGGCGTGTCGACATCACGCCGCCACAAGGTCGAGGCCGAGTTTAAAGCCAAGGTCGGCCAGGCCATGGATGCAATCGAGGGCCAGGAAGACAAGCTCACGCCGGATGGCAAGGAGGCGCTCCGCCGCATCCGCGAAGACATTTACGGGATCTTCAAATGAGCGCGCCCGCCGTCCCCCTTTTCGGTTATCAGCGGCGCTGGTTCCTCGACCGATCGCGTTTCAAGCTCGGCAAGTTTGCCCGCCAGACCGGCAAGACCTTCACCACAACGCTGGAAGTGGTCGACGATTGTTTCGAGCATGCCGTGGATCAGAGGCGCGCCCGCTGGGTGATCCTGTCGCGCGGCGAACGCCAGGCGCGCGAGGCGATGAACGAGGGCGTCAAGCTGCACGCCCAGGCCTACAAGCTCGGCTTCGAGATCAACGAATATGACTGGCATGGCGCGGAAGGTTCTTATCGCGCCCTTGAGGTCGAGCTGCCGCATGGTTCTAAAATCACGGCGCTGCCCGCCAATCCGGATACCGCGCGTGGCTTTTCCGCCAATGTCTTTCTGGATGAATTCGCGTTTCACAAGGACTCGAACGCGATCTGGAAGGCGCTCTTTCCCGTCATCTCGGCGGGCTGGAAACTGCGCGTCACCTCGACGCCGAACGGCAAAAGCGGCAAGTTCTATGAGCTGGATACGGCAGAAGACAGCGCATGGTCGCGCCATGTCGTCGATATTTACCAGGCCGTCGCCGATGGCCTGCCGCGCGACATAGAGGAACTGCGTGCCGGTATTGCCGACGACGATGCCTGGGAGCAGGAATACGAGCTCAAATATCTGGACGAGGCGAGCGCCTGGCTTTCCTATGACCTGATCTCGTCCGTTGAGGATGAAGCCGCCGGCGATCCATCGCTCTATCAGGGCGGCCCCTGCTATGTCGGCCGCGATATCGGCCGGCGCAACGACCTGCATGTCATCTGGGTCTGGGAAGAAATCGGCGACGTGCTCTGGTGCCGCGAGATCATCGAGCAGAAGCGCGCGACCTTCGCCGATATGGACATGGCGTTTGACGAGGTGATGACGCGCTACCGTGTGGCGCGCGCCTGCATCGACCAGACCGGCATGGGCGAGAAGGTCACGGAGGATGCCCAACGCCGCTATGGCAGCCGCGTCGAGGGCGTGCTGTTTACCACCTCCAACAAGCTGATCATGGCGACGGCCGGCAAGGAGCGGTTCGAAGATCGCAAGGTTCGCATTCCGGAAGGCAATGTGCCGCTGCGTTCCGATCTTCACAAACTGCGGAAGGTCGCCTCAGCCACCGGCGCGCCGCGCTTTGTCGCCGAGCGCGACGACGACCACGCCGACCGCACCTGGGCAGCCTTCCTCGGCATCAACGCCGCCGGCGGCGCGCGCATGGCCTATGGCTATCAATCGGCGGCATCGCATGCGGAGCGCACCGCCTTCCCCGCCGCCACAGACGACGATGACGACGGCGCGACCGGGTTCGGCCTGCGCGGGAGACTTTGACCATGGCCTTGAGAGATTTTCTGAACCGCCTCATTCCAGCAAGCCGGCTGACCGGCGACGTTGCCGCGCCGAAGGTCGGGACCGTCCGCGATCCCTTCACCACCGACCAGGCCGACGGCATGACGCCAGTCAGGATGGCACGCATTCTGCGTTCGGCCGCCAATGGCGACCCCCTCTCCTATTTTGAGCTTGCCGAAAACATGGAGGAGCGCGACCCTCATTATCTGGCGGTGCTCGCCACCCGCAAACGCTCGGTCGGCCAGCTTCCGATCACCGTGAAAGCGGCTTCCGACGCGGCCGACCACAAGAAGCACGCCCAATATCTGCAGAGTTGGGTCGATGACGGCGTGCTGCGCGCCTGCCTCTTCGACATGCTCGACGCCATCGGCAAGGGCCTTTCGGTCATGGAGATCGACTGGAAGACCACGACGAATGCCTGGACGCCGCGCGAGCTGATCTGGCGATCACCGACCCATTTCGACTTCGATCGTGAGGATGGCGAGACGGTGATGCTGCGCGAGGCGGCAAGCCTGCTCGACCTCGATCCCGTCAACTTCGTGGTCCACCGCTCCAAGGCGAAGTCCGGCCTCACGGTTCGCTCCGGCATTGCCCGCGTCGCGGCCTGGGGCTGGATGTTCAAGAGCTTCACGGTCAAGGACTGGGCGATCTTCTGCCAGAACTTCGGGCAGCCGATCCGCCTCGGTCGCTATGAGAACGACGCCACCGAAGAGCAGAAGAGCGTTCTTTGGAAAGCCGTGAGCCAGATCGCCGGCGATTGCGCCGCGATCATTCCCACCACGATGGAGATCGAGTTTCAGGAAGTCGGCTCGAAATCCGCCTCGACCGATATGTTCGAGCGCCGGGCCGACTGGTACGACCGCCAGATCTCCAAGCTCGTGCTGGGCCAGACGACGACGACCGACGCGATCTCGGGCGGTCACGCGGTCTCCAAGGAACATCGCGAGGTGCAGGAGGATATCGAGCGCTCCGACGCGCTCGACCTGACAACCACGATCAATCTTCAGCTCGTCCGCAATATCATCGCCTTCAAGTTCGGCCCGCAGGAACATTATCCAATGCTCTCGATCGGACGACCCGACGAGGTGCCGCTGGGCGAGTTCGCAAACGCCTTCGACGTGTTCGCCCGTCACGGCCTGAAGGTTCCGGCATCTTATGTCTATAGCCGGATTGGCGCCCCGGCGCCCGAGGGCGAGGAAGAGACGATCGGCGGTAAAACGGAGACGCCGCCGGGCGAAGACCTCACAGCGCGCCAGGCGGTCGACCGGCTGTTCGACAAGGCCGCGCATGCAAAAGCGCCAAGGCGGGATGATGTCGACCACCTGACGGATCGGCTTGAGACCGAGGCGGCTGGCATTCTTGACGCCCAGATCGAAACCATCAGGGAAGCATTGAACGCGGCGGACAGTCTGGAGGATGCGGCGGCGCGCCTGGCGAAACTCGACCTGGAGGAAGATGACCTGGCGAAGGCGATGGCATCAGCGATGATGGTGTCACATCTGGCTGGCCAGGCGGCACTCCTGGACGGCCTTGATGACGATCGCAAATAACGGCTCACAGACGCGCGCGGCACCGCCGGAATGGATAATCGGACGTCTTCGACCAGAAAACGCGCCCAGCGGCTTTGAAACGGCTTCGAAATCGATCCTGTCCCGCATTCAATCAGCGCTTATGGCGGCAGCCGCGGATCCGCTGGAATTACCGTTCGATGAAGCCATTGCATTCTTTCGTCAGAAGGTGGCGATCGCGACCAAGAGCTGGCGCGATATTTTCGACGCAGCGCATTCGAAAATGTTCATGGTCGCAGGCGCGCAGACCGAAGCGCTGGTAAAGGATTTTCAAGGCGCAATCGAGCGAGCTTTGAAAGACGGCACCACGCTGGAAGACTTCCGCAAGGATTTCGACCAGATCGTCAAGACGCATGGTTGGTCGTATAATGGCGATCGCGGCTGGCGCACGCGGGTGATCTTCGAGACCAATCTGCGCACCGCCTATGCAGCTGGCCGCTTTGCCCAGCTCAACAGCCCGGAGATCCGCGCAGCCTATCCCGGCTGGCGTTATAATCACTCAGGCTCGAAACATCCGCGCCATGATCATCTTGCCTGGGACGGCAAGGTCTGGGCCGCCGATGATCCGATCTGGCAGTCGATCTATCCGCCGAACGGCTTTGGCTGCGGCTGCTTCGTCACGCCTGTTCGTTATGAAGCGGTCGAAACGACAGGCTATGACGCTACGCCGAACCTCGACCAGATCGGAACCGATCAGCCGCGCGGGGTCGATCAAAGCTTTGATTACAATCCGGGCGCGGCCTGGCTTGCCCGAACCGCGCCGGGTCCGAAGGCGGTCACGGCAGATGAAACGCAGGTGGCAAAGTTCGTGCGCACCGTCCAGCGCGGCAAGTGGCCGGACGGCACATGGCAGCCCGTGGCCAAAGCCGGTCGGGCGGATGCGGAAAAGCTCGGCGTCAAGGCTGGCACGGAGGTCCGGCTTTCAGCTGACACGATCAGAAGCCATGCCCATCACGACAGGATTACATCGGATGCTTACGCCGTTCTGCCGAACTGGCTGAAGAAGAATGGCCGGCTTGCGCAGGACAAAAACGGCCGCTGGGCTTTTGTCGGAGAGCATGAAGGCGCGAACTATCACGCCGCCCTGAAGGTCGTGAAGAAAGGCGACCGCGAAGAAATCTATCTCACCTCATTGAGACGGACCACAGCGCGCAAGATGAAGAAGCTGAAGTGAAAAGGACGCGCCGGGGGGCCAGAAGTCGCCTTATCCCAATCCCGCTAAAGCGGGCGCTTCCTGCTCAGCGCGTCCTTCAATAAATATAGGCCTCCGGGGCCGGAAAGGCAAATCATGGCTGGCGTATCGATCACGGCTGATATCCGCGACAAGGGGCTTATGAAGGGCCTTGGCGGGCTGATGCTGCTGACCCGCAACACACAGCCAATGATGAATGTCATCGGCGTGGGCCTGGTCGCCTCCACCGTGCAGCGCTTCATTACCCAGACAAGCCCGGAAGGCGAAGCTTGGCAGGCGGTTGGTGCTGAATATGGCGCGGACAAGCGCAATACCCGCATTCTCACCGAAAGCGGCAGGCTTCGCGACAGCATCACCCATTTTGCCGGTCCCGACTACGCACAGGTCGGCACCAATGTCATCTATGCCAGGCCGCACCAGGAGGGCGCGGAGATCGTGCCGCGCAATGCCTCGCATCTTTATTTCAGGATCGGCGGCCGGCTGATTGTTGCCGATCGTGTCGTCTTGCCCGCGCGGCCGTTCCTTGGTATCTCGGACGAGGACGAAACGATGATCCGCCACACGATCGAAAGCTTTATCGTCCGCTTCTCCCGATCCCGCTGAACATCAAGCCTCCCTTTGCGGGCATGATCGCGCCCTATGCGCCGATGTTAGCAATCGGTTCATGGGAAACAAACGCGCCACATATTCGATTGCTCTCAATGCCGCCGGCGGCGTGCCGGAATGGCTGCAGCTTCTGCCGGCAACGGAATTTTCCGGTGTCGATGGACGCGGTCCCTATGCCGCGCCGGACCTGCACGCCCTCGTCGCCACCTTCAATGCGGCGGGCCGCAAACTTGCCATTGACGAGAACCATTCCACCGATCTTGCCGGCAAGGCCGGTCACCCCGCGCCTGCACGCGGCTGGATTGTCGAGCTGCAGGCGCGTGACGACGGGCTTTACGGCCGCGTCGAATGGACGGCCTCCGGCCGGGCGCTGATGGAAGACAAGGCCTATGGCTTTATCTCGCCCGTCTTCCTGCACACCCGGACAAAACCCTACCGGATCGGCTCGGTCGAGCGCGTGGCGCTGACCAACGACCCCAACCTCACCTTTCTGAAATCCCTCAACGCGAAAGAGGATAGCGAGATGCTTGAAGAGCTTCGAAAGGCGCTCGGCCTTTCCGAAACCGCCACCGAGACGGATGCGCTTGAAGCCGTCAAGGCAGCCCATACGGCCAGCGGCAAATACGAGGCGCTGGTCAAGCGTGTCGGAAAGATCGCCGAAGCGGAAGGCGATGAGGAGACGGTGGTCACCGCTCTGCAGAGCCGTCTCGAAGCCACCGGAGATGAAGACGATCTGCGCAAACAGGTTTCGAGCCTGAGCGCGACGGTCACCGATCTGAACGGCCAGCTCACCACCCTGAAATCCGGGCACGCGAAAGAACGGGCCGAAACCGTGATCGATACGGCGATCACCGAGGGCAAGCTGATCCCGGCTCTGCGCGACCACTATATCGCCCGCCACCAGAAGGACGCCGAAAGCGTCGAGACCGAGCTGAAGCTGATGCCCTCGATCCACGCGGGCGGGCTCGGCAAGCGCAAGCCGCCCGAGGCCGGCAGCACCGAGATCACCGCCGAGGACGATCAGGTCATGGCGCTGATGGGCGTGGACAAGGAAGCGTTTACGAAACAGCGCGAACAGGAGGCAAAGTAAATGGCTGCGAGCAGCGATATCGAACGCGTCACGCGGCGCGGCGACCGGTCAGCTTTTCCGGTCAAGGCGGGCACGCTGATCTATGGCGGCACGCAGGTCGCCCTCACGGCTGCCGGTCTGGCGGTCAAGCCCGATCACGCCGACGCGGTTGCGGTGGCCGGCTGGGCGCGCGAGCGCGCTGACAATTCCGCTGGCGGCGATGGCGCGATCCGCGTCGACGTTTCCAAGGAGATGTTGCGCATCTCCCTTGCCGGCGCTGACGCCTCGAACATCAACGACCCCGTCTATGTCGCCGATGACAACACCTATCAGCTGACCAATGGCTCCGGCGAGCTTCAGGCCGGCACGGTCGGTTTCGTCGACGAGGACGGGGTCTGGCTGAAGGCGCTTTGAGAGCCCCCTGAAAGGACTTTGAAATGGACATCAATGCTTCCACGCTGCGCAGCATCTACACCGGCCTTTCCACGGCCTTCAATGCGCGCTTTTCCTCGACGCCGACGCGCTACGGTCTCGTCGCCATGGAGGTCAATTCAACCACGGCGCAGAACGAGTACCCCCGCCTCGATGAGCTGCCGGGCATTCGCGAATGGATCGGCGAGCGTCATGTCGTTCGTCTTGGCGCGCAGACCTACACGATCAAGAACCGGAAGTTCGAAGAAACGGTCGGCATTCTGCGTGACCAGATCGAGGATGATCAGATCGGCGTCTTCGTGCCGGTTGCCGGTCAGATCGGCCAACATGCGGCCGAGTTCCCCGATCAGCTTTGCTGGCCGATGTTCGCATCCGGCGAAACCGCGCTTTGCTATGACGGCCAGTATTTCTTCGACACCGATCACCCCGGCTGGAATGAACAGGGCAACGAGATTTCGGTTTCGAACTTCACCAATGGCGCGGGACCGGCCTGGTATCTGGTCGACGACACCCAGGTGGTAAAGCCGCTCGTCTATCAGAAGCGCAAATCCTTCAATCTGGTTTCGTTCCAGGACGAGAAAGACCCGAACGTCTTCATGAACGACGAGTTCATCTGGGGCACGGCCGGCCGCTGCAACGCCGGTTTCGGCATGTGGCAGACGGCGCACAAGTCCAAGGCGGCGCTGACGCCGGAGAACTTTTCGGCCGCGCGGGTCGCCATGCAGACGATCCGCAAGCGGAACGGCAGCGTCATCAGCCTGCGTCCCGCCAAGCTGATCGTGCCGCCGGCGCTTGAAGGCACCGCCCGCGCCATTCTCGAAGCCGAACGCAACGACGCCGGCGCGACCAATATCTGGCGCAACACGGCACAAGTCGAAGTCGTTCCCTACCTCGCCTGACGGAGACACGAAATGGCTGACAAGATCACCATCATCTGCCGCAATCCCGGCATGCGCCGCGCTGGCATCAAGCACCCGGCGTCCGCGACTTATCCCGCGACGAAGTTCAGCAAGACCGAGCTCGACGCGTTTCGTGACGATCCCGCCTTCGAGGTGATCGACGGCGAAGCGCCGGATGCGACGACCACGGCTGCACTGGCGGCTGCGCAGGCCGAAATCAGGGAAAAGAGCACTGCGCTCGACAAGGCTCTTGATGAGCTGAGAGACAAAAGCGCCACCCTTGAGGCCGTACGCGACGAATTGAAGGACGCGCTCGCCGGGAACGATGCCCTGCAGTCTGATGTCGCGAAGCGGGATGCAGAGATTGAGGGCCTGAGAAAGCAGGTCGCGGATCTCGAAACCGAAAACAAGGCCCTGAAAGATGCGGCGGAGAAGTCCGCCAAAACCACGGCCAGGAAATAACCTCCCGCGCCCGGCCGGGGCGGCGCGAATGCCGCCCCGGAAGAAAGGCTCAACGGAAACCGAACCATGTATGCCACCGTCACCGATATGATTGCCCGCTTCGGCGAGACGCACCTCATCCGGCTCTCTAACCCGGAGGACCGCACGGCCGAGGCCGTCAATGCGGCAAAGGTCGAGCAGGCGCTCACCGACGCGACGGCCGAGATCGACGGCTATCTGCGCGGCTATTACGCCGTGCCCGTTGCCGCGCCGCCTGCCGATCTTGTGCGCGCAACCTGCATTCTGGCCCGCTATGAGCTGGCCCAGGGCGAACATGTCACGCCGTCCGACGAAATGACCAAGGGCCGCGACGATGTGCTGAAATGGCTGCGCGAGGTTGCCTCCCGCCGCGTTCATCTCGACGCCGCGCTGGCAGAAGGCGCGACCGGTTCGAAGGTCGGCTCCGGCCCGCGCTATTCCGATCGCCCGCGCGACTTCACCTATGACACATTGCGGGGCGCGTGATGGCCATCAATCCTGCCCTTTCCATCATAGCCCGCCAGTCGCCGCTGATCATCGAGCGCCTGCGCATTGCCTTTCCGGAAAAGACATTCGGGATCGAGCGCGTGCCGACGGCGATGTCGATCAAGGAATTCAACCGGATTGCCCGGCATGCGCCGTTTCTCGGCCTCGCCTGGCAGGGCATGAAAACCGGCAATGACGCACGGCTTCTGTCCGGCACGATGCAATGGCGGCTTTATCTGGTCTGTGCGGCCTCCTCCGGGCTTGAAGCCCGCTTCAAGGGCGATGCGCGCGGCATCGGTCTCGATGCCATGGCGGATGTCGCCGCGCTGGTTTTGAACGGCGTGAGCTTTCCGGATGCCGGTGTGATCAGCGTGACCGGCGCGAACGCGATCGTCGCCGATGGTTTTGCCGACGACAATATCGCGATTGCCCAGATGGACTTCACCTTTTCCTTCGTCGCCTCGACGACCGAACTGGAGCTGGAAACGGCTGGCGATTTTAAAGCCCTCGGCGTCACCTGGGCGCTGGCGGAAAGCGACGGCATCACCCCTCAAAACGAAATCACGGGAGCCTGACAGATGGCCGATCTTAAATTCGTGAAACCCGGCGCGGGTCTGACGTCTGTGCCTCTGCCGAATGGCGATACCGTCACGGCCGATGGCCTTGCCGTCGCCAACACGCTGTTCGTGCGCCGCCGCCTGAAGGATGGCGACCTGGTCGAGGCCAAACGCCCGGCCGCGACCAAGACCACCACCGCTGAAAAGGACTGATCGATGACCTTCGATGAAATCCCGATGACCTGGTACGACCCCGCGGTCTTTATCGAGGTCAAGCCGAACTACAGCCAGAAAGGCATTTATGCCTGGCCGGAAAAGGTTTTGTTGGCCGGTCACAAGCTTGCTGCCGGCACGCTGGAACCCGGTCAGACCCGCCAGATCACGCGCGGTGATGAGGCGGTTACTTATTTCGGCCGGGGCTCGATCGGGGCTGAACAGGTTGCAGCCTTCCGCAAGGTCAACAAGACCACGCCCTTGTTTGTCACCACGCTTGAAGATGACCCGGCATCGCTCAAGGCTGAAGGCACAATCACATTCACCGGCGCTCCGGCGCAGTCGACCGTCTTGCGGTTCAAGATTGCAGGCCGGCAGGTCCGCTTTACAGCCCTTGCCACCGACGCTGTTGCCGACCTTGCTGCCAAGCTTACCGCCGCCATCAACGGCGAGGATGATATCGTCGTGACCGCTGAGGCTGCCGCCGGTGTTGTTACGGTGACGGCCAAAAATGGCGGCGAGGTCGGCAATGATATCGATCTGAGCGCCGACACGGAAGCACAGCCGGTTCCTGAAGGTTTGACCATCGCCATTGCCGATATGGCAGGCGGTGCGGGCAACCCCGATCTGCAGGACGTACTTGATCTGATCGAGAACAGCTGGTTCACCAAGATCGTGCATCCGTGGTCGGACGTGACCAATGTGCAGCTCTTCGCCGACTGGCTGAAGACGCGTTATGTCGCGACCGCCAAGCTTGACTGCCACGGCTTTACCGGCAAACGGACAAGCTTTGGCGAAGCCGTCGCGCTTGGCGATCTGACCAACTGCGCTTTCCTGACGCTCTCCTGCCTTTCCCGCTCGCCGACATCGAGCTGGGCGCATGCGGCCGCCGATTGCGCACTTGCCGCCTTCCATCTTTCCAACGACCCGGCGCGGCAACTCAAAAGCCTTGTCGTGACCGGCGTGGAAGCGCCGGATGCCGAGGACCAGTTTACCCAGGAGGAGCGCAATCTCCTGCTGCAGCATGGCATCTCGACCTATCTGCACCTTGATGATGGTTCGACCGTGATCAACCGCATGGTGACCACCTACAAGCAGACGTCGCTTGGCGTCACCGACGATGCCTGGATGGACATCATGGTCCCGGCCACCATGTCGCGCATCCGCTATGACTGGTCGGCCTATTTTAACACGCTTTATCCACGCGCCAAGCTGATCGACGACAACAAGCAGTTCCAGACGCGCCGTGGCGAGGGTGATACGGCGGCCGGTTCGGCCGTGGTTTCACCGGGCCGGATCAAGGGCACATGGGCGGCGCGCTGCCAGCGCTATGGCGGCCTCGTCTGGATCGAAAACGTCGAAGACACGGTCAAGGCCTCGACCTTCGAGCGCGATCCGGATGACAAGAACCGCACCAATGCGCGCCAGATCGTTCAAATCGTCGGCAACCAGATGGTGTTCGCCTCGTCCCTCGAATTTCTGGCCTAAGGAGGGCCGTGACACATGCAGACACTTGGCATTGTCGACATCGTCTGGAGGGGCCGGACGATCCCTGTTGAAACCGGTGCAAAGCTTCGCCTTGGCGGCATCAAGAACAATGCCGTCACCTATGGTCGCGGCGTTGCCCGTGCCCAGGAGTTTCAGGGCTCCGAGGTGACGGCAACCACCAATCTCGAAAAGGGCCAGTCGCTGATCGCCCTTCTGGATCACGAGGAAGGCGAGCTGCAGGTCGTGTGCGACACCGGCCAGACATACGTCTTCGAAGACGCATTTCTTTCCGATGACCGGCCGGAAGCCACCGGCGGCGAAGGCGGCAAGATCGAACTCAAATGGACGGCCGGCGAGCCGCAGGAGATCATCGGATGACGAACAAAACCACGGGCAAGGCCAAGGGCGAATTTGCGATCGACCTCGATGAAGACGACGCCGTTGTTGACGATACGGAGGTTGTCGAAACTGACGCCCAGACCGAGGCGTTTGCCGATGACGATATCGTCGACGAGGATGCGACCGACCCCTTGGACAAGCTGCCGCCACATGCCATCCGCAATGACGATGGCACGATCACGCTACCGCTCTATGAGACCGTGCGCATCAAGGTCCGGGCGTCGGGCAAGGTCAGGGAAAAGGTTTATGAAAGCCTGACCTTCCACCGGTTGACCGGCCTCGACACCCGCGTGATCGGCGAAGCGCCGGAGAACATGCAGAACATCGTCACTTTCGCGCGCTCATGCCGCCTTAACCAGGCGGTGATGAATGCAGTCTGGGACAAGCTTGACGCCTCCGACATTGCCAATGGCGGCCGGGTTTTGAACCATTTTTTGAGCAGTGGCCGGAAAACGCGGACGTCCTGATCGGCTTTCTGGCCGAGCACTCCGGGTTTGGCGCGGCCGAAATCATGGGACTGGACAGCCGCGACCTGGTCTTCTGGTGGAACGCGATCATGCATGCCCGCAAGGAAATGAAGGAGAGCTGACATGGCCCAGGGACAGATGGCCCTCGATGTTCTCGTTCGCTTGCGTGACTTGATGAGCGGCCCGCTGCGCCGGCTTTCCGGCACGGTGCGCGGCTTCACCCGTCTTGCCAGCGGCATCGGCGTTGTCGGTGCGGCCATTGCCGGCATTTCCTTCATGGCGCCGATCGCGGGTGCGGCGGATTTTCAGCAGACACTCCTCGATATGGCGGGCACGGCCGAGCTGACAGGGGCTGCGGCCTTCAAGTTCACCGATGACCAGAAAACCCGGTTTGAGGATCTGGCGCTTGCCACCGGGCAGGCCTCGGACGAGATCGCATCCGCCGTCGCCAATATGTATGCGGCCGGCCTCGATGGCGCGCTGATCGACGGCGCGATCGACGATATCGCCAAGGTCTCCACGGCGGCCAATGCGGCAACCGACGATATTGCCGCCGTCGCGACTTCGTCGATGATGACGCTGGGCGTTCCAGCTGACCAGATCGAGAAGGTGCTGGCCATGCTTGTCACCTCCGGCAAGCTGGGCGCATTCGAGCTCAAGGACATGGCGCGCTATTTTCCGTCACTTACAAGCCAGGTGGCAAAGTTCGGCGTGAAGGGACAGGAAGCCGTTGGCTTTCTGGGCGCGGCCTTGCAGATCGCCCGCAAGGGAACGTCCGACCCCGCCGAAGCGGCGAACAACCTCAAGAATTTTCTGTCGAAGATCCTCGCACCGGCAACGGTCAAGAACTTCAAGGATATGGGCGTCGACATCGAAGCGGTGATGCAGGACGCCGCGACGAAAGGCATCAACCCAATCGAAGCGGTCCTGCAGAAGGTCATGAAACTGACCGGCGTTTCCGAAAACCAGATCGCGGAGATGATGGCAAAGGCTAAGGCAAACGGCCTTCAGGGAGCCGAAGCGCTTGATGCCGTACGTGAGCAGCTTGTCCAGATCGCAGGCGCTGGCGGGCTTGGAGAACTGTTCCAGGATCAACAGGTCATGGATTTCCTGATCCCGTTCATGGCCAATGTCGATGAATACAAGGCGATCCGCGACAAGATGGATCAGGCCGACAGCTCGGTCATCGATGCCGACTTCGAAACGCAGATGAAGGGGCTGAACCGCCAGCTCAAAACCTTCCGGGAAATCGGTACGCAAGGCATTCGCGAAGTCGGTCTGGCTTTCGGCGAATGGCTGCCGCAGATCAATGGATACCTGAAAGCCGGGCTTGATCAGTTGCGCGCCTGGAATAAGGAGACGGACGGCGGCGTGCACAAGGCGCTGAGCTTTGCCGGAGCCGGCGTATTGCTTGGCGGTGCGCTTGGCGTCATCGGTTTCGTGTTGCCGCCCGTGATTGCCGGCTTGCGCCTCGTCCTTTCGCCGCTCTGGCTTGCCGGAAAGGGGGCGTTACGGCTTGCGGCTTATTTTTATCGCGCGGCAGCCGGATCGATTGCCCTGCAATCATCACTCGCTGCCATGAATGGCGTGAAGCTCTCATGGCTTGGTCGTCTTGCAACAGGGTTTCGGGGCATGCTGTTCGCCATCCCCGGTCTATCCTTCCTGTTTGAGGGACTGATGGCTGTCATGAGTGCGATCGGCGCAGCACTTGCTGGCATCACCGCGCCCATATGGGGGCTGATTGCCGCCATCGTGGCGGCGATTGCCGCCATCGGTGTGGCTGTCTGGCACTATTGGGAACCGATCTCCAATTTCATAGCCGGTTTCTCGTCGGTGATGTGGGATGCCGTGGCCGACATCATGGGGGCGCTTTCGGATTTTGCCGGTTGGGTCGGCGGTCAGGTGGTCGACCTTGCGTCCTTCTTCGGTATCGACACGGCGGCGGTCTCTGCCAATCTGGCGGAGGCGCGGGCCGTGGTGGAGGGCTGGTGGAACGGTCTCACTGGCTGGTTTTCCGGTCTCGATCTCTGGGGCAGCATCAAGTCCATATTCACGATGAAAGACTATTCGGACGAGATGGAGGCCGGTTTCCGCGATGCCGGTGCAAAGGCCGCGCAGGCGATGGTCGATGCCGTCAAGAACAGGATCGATGCGCTGGTCTCGTGGTTTTCGAATATCGGCGGTCGCATTCTGGATGCGATCGGCAGCATTGATATTTCCTCGCTGATCAGCTGGCCGAGCTGGGAAAACCGTCCGAAATGGATGGGCGGTAGTGGCGGTCAGCAGGCCCAGCCGATGCCGCAGCAAGCAGCAAACAGCAACGTGGACATGTCGGGCGAAGTCTGGGTGCGGGGCGAACCCGGAACAACAGTCACGCGCACGACAGGCCGTGTTCGCGGCGGCGGCCATGACAGTCTGCCAACCGGCAAAGCCGTGGGGATGCCCTGATGGCGACGCTTCCAGGACTGCTCCAGGGCGTTTATCGCGGCATCGCCTTTGATGTTCCCGACACATCCACGAAGGCCGGCCGACGGCTGGTCGAATATCTGTTTCCAGGCGTCGAAGACGCGGCCTATGACGACTTCGGCCGCCATCCGGCCGAAATCACGCTGAACGGCGTGATCGCCGGAGACTTCTATCAGGCGCAGGCACTCGCGCTCGAAACGGCCTTCAACCAGCCAGGGCCGGCCATGCTGATCCACCCGTGGCAAGGCCCGATGCGGGTCATTCTGGTCGAACCCGCCACGATCACTCTGGCATCCCGAGAGCTGCGCATTGTCCGGTTTTCGGCAAAATTCAAAAAGGTTCAAACCGGCTTCACGGGCATTTTGAACGGGTTTGGAGGCATCCTTTCAGCGGTGTCCTTGATCGGCACTGCCGCCGTCCTGCTTTTCTCGGCCGTATCGTCGCGGTCGATTTCGGCTGCGCGCACCCGCGCGGTCAATCGCTCGACCGGCATTGTCCGCGATGCCATTGGCGACCTGCAGCCGGTCGCAGGATCGGCGCGGTTTCTGCCGCGCGTGTCGGCAGCGGCATCCGGCCTGGCGCCGACAACGCCGGACGCATTCGAAACGGAAATCGCCGATCTTACATCCCGCTTTGGCGAGGTTTCGGATACGCCATTCATTGCGGCAGCGGCCGAAGCAGCCCCGGAAACCCCGGCAGCGCCGGCCGCACTTACCACGCTCGGCCTGACGCTCGGCAAAGCGTTGTCCGACACGATCAGCGATGCGCCGTCCGATCCCGACCGGGCCTTGCTTGCGATCGCCTCCGGGCATGCGATTGCGCAGGCTGCCGCGCAAATCCCCTACACTGCCTTCGACAGCGCCGAACAGGCCCTTGCCGTCAGGGCGCAGGTTCTATCCTCGGCCGACGGCCTGATTGCCGCGCTTTGCGGGTTTTCTTCCGGACGGTTTGCCGGTGAGATCGATGGCCTGATATCCGCCCTTGAAACACTGAAGGTCGAAGTCACGGCCGCGCTCAATGAAATCATCGGGCAGTTGCCGGAAACGCTGACGCTGCAGCTCACCGGCCCCACCGACGCCTGGTTGGTTGCCGCACATATTTCCGGCGACGATCCGGCAGACCTCGAGGCGGTCTGGCGCGACATCGTTTCGCGCAACAGCCCACGCCATCCTACCCGCCTTCCGACCGGCGAAGTCCGGGTCTTGAAGCCATGATCGAAGTGATGATCAACAGTACATTGTTTGAAGGCTGGACCGGCGCGGAGGTCTCGCTTGACATGAAAGAGTTCGCCGCGAAGTTCATGCTTTATTGCCATGATCAGGACGCCTCGGCCGCAACGCTTGCCCATGTCCACAGCGCGAAAAACAAACGCCTGAAGCGTGGCGCGACGGTTTCGATCAAGATCGACGGCACGGCCGTCTTGAATGGCCATGTCGAAAAGCGTTCGTCCAACATCGAAAGCCAGTTTGCCGATATCACCGTGGAAGGTCGCTGCAAGCTTGGCGACCTGATCGATTGCACGGCGCTGGTCGATGACACGCCGGCCGAGATGCACAATGTGAAACTGGAGGATGCCGTCAGGCGCATAGTCAAGCCTTATGGCATCGGCGTCCGCTCGGAAGTCGATACCGGCGCGCCTTTCGCCCGCTACTCCATCGACCTCGATGAAAGCCCGTTCACGGCCATCGAGAAAGGTGCACGCCAGCGACAGGTGCGCGTGCTTTCCGATGGGGTCGGCAATGTGGTGATCACGCGCACCGGCGAGGACAAGGCCGCCGGCGCAATATCCCTCCCGGGCAATGTTCTGAAAGCGTCGATCGACGAAAGCGACGAAGGCCGATATTCAAAGACCGTGGTTCGCGGCACCAGCGAACGCGCCGGCAAGAAGCGCGGCAAGGCGAAACTCGACGCCACGGCCGAGCCGCTTTTGCCGTCAGAGCGGACCGGCAGTGACGGGTCCGCGACCAATGCCGAACGCGCCGGCACAGCTGCTACCGGCCTCGCTGAGGATGACGAGATCGATCGTTACCGTCCGAAAGTCTATCTGGCGCGCACCAAGGCCGATCACGACGCCGCGAAGGACGAGGCCGAATGGCGGCGCAATACGGCGCGCGGTGCCTCGGAAGAGATCACCTATATCATGCGCGGTCATTCGGTGGACGGCTCATTGTGGCGGCCGAACACGACCGTACCTGTTGCCGACGCCTTCAACGATATCAACCGCGACATGCTGATTTCGAAGGTCACCTTCATCCAGAACAATGATGACGGTGCGATCACCTCTCTTGCCGTGACCTCGCCGGACGCCTTCCAGAAGGGCGACCCGAAAAAGAAGCAACGCAAGAACAAGCCCGCGAAAAAGAAAAAGGCGCTGGATACGACAGCGGAGCCGCTATGAGCGCGGGCAGGAAAAGTTGCAGACTTTTCCGTTCGCAACGCGCGGAAAGGAACTGACATGACCGACACCAATCGCGGCATGATCCGCCGCGCAACACTGAAAAATGTGAAAGATAACGGCGCGCTGCAGACGGCTTCGGTCGAGGTCGCCGACGGTGTCTGGCGGCACAATGTCGAGGTCATGCAGCCTTATGGTTTTGCCGCGCATGTTCCGGCCGACGGCGCGCTGGCGATCGTGCTGGCTGTTGGCGGCGATGAAGGCGACCTGGTCGTGCTTCCCGTCGCCAATCCGTCTGCGCGCATGGGCGGGCTGAAAGAAAACGAGGTCGGGCTTTACAATGCCGGCGGCGATCGTATGGTGCTGATGGCCGACGGCACGCTGGATATCAAGACCGGCGCCCAGATCACGATCCGGACAGATGCCGGCGTCTTCATCACCGCGCAGATCCTGAAGGTCGAAGGCGATATCGAAGCCACTGGCAATGTGACCGACAGGAACGGCTCGATGCAGGAAATGCGTGACAAATATAACGGGCACGGTCATCCTGGCGGCCCGCCTCCAAGCCCCCGAATGGACTGACAAACCTCCCGCCGCAGGCATGACATTGACACGCGCGCGCGTGTCATTCTCGCGGCCATGTTTTGCGATGCCGCCCTCATCCTCGATACGGAAGCCCGGTCCTGCGATCTTGCGATTGCAGAAGACGGCGACTTGGCAGTCGACACCACGCCGGTTACACCGATGCTGTTGTCGATCGGCCTTGATGCGCGCGCGCTGGATGGTGATGTCCTGCCGGACGGCCGCACGCAATGGAGCGCAAACCCGTCATCGTTTCAGGAACGGCGCGGCAGCCCCGGCGATGCGCTTGACGGCGATGGCAGGTTTGCCGGTTCAAGGCTCTGGCTGTTGTCGCGCTCGAAGCAGAGCGAAGAAACCCGGCTTCTGACCGAATACTATGCCCGCGACAGCCTGTTCTGGGCCGAGGATATGACCGGCGATGTGGCCGAGATCGAGGCATGGTGGCACGCCCGCAATATGCTCGGGCTTAGATGTTCGGTCGCCGGTGAAGCCATCACCGTTTCGAAAAGGATTGACCGATGAGCTGGCCGATCCCGGATGCCAAGACGATCGCCGCACGCATGGCCGCCACGCTTGAGACCGGCATGTCCAAAGTGCTTGATGCCAAAGGCGTTCGCCACACGCCCAAGGCTATTTCCTTTGCTCTCCGGTCGTCGCGGGGCCTGCTTGCCTGGCTCTTGCGGGCGATCTCGCTTGAGCTGCGTTCGGTGCACAGCCACGTCGCGTGGTGGGGCCGGCAATATTTTGTCGACACGGCCGAGGAAGAATTCGTGGCCCGTCATGCTTCGATCTTCGGCGTCAGACAGCGCCCGGCCACCTATGCGGTCGGAACCGTTACCATCACCGGCGATCCCGAAACGCCATTGCCTTCGGGCTTTGAAATGTCATCGTCCGAGGGGCTGATCTTCACAACGACCGAGGAAGCCATGATCGATGCCGGCGGATCGGTGAGCGTGAGCGCAAAGGCCGCTCTGGCCGGGACTGCAGGCAATTACGAAACCGGCATCCAGTTTACCGCCGTCGACCCCTGGCCCGAGATCGACACGATCACGGTCGAAACCGCCTTTGCCGGCGGCGCTGACGAGATGTCATGGCAGGAGCTGCAGGCCGCCACCATTGCCCATATCCGCAAGCCGCCGCAGGGTGGCGCTGGCTATGATTACCGTGACTGGCTGGATGATGCCTTTGCCGTCAAAGCCGTGCGCGTGATCCCGGATGTGATCGGTCGAGGTTCTGTCGGCGTTGTCGTGGCAATGCGAAACGAGGATGGCAGCGGCCGCGCGCCGAGCGATGAAGAGCGCGAGGCCATGCTCGACTATCTTGGCAAGCCGCTGACGCCGGAAGGCGTTCGGCCGGTCACCGCCTATGTCAGCATTCACGCTGCTGAAATCATCGAAGTGCCGATCACGGTGTGCATCCGCCCGGATACGCCACTGGTCCGCGCGGCCATTCAGGAGGCTTTCGAACGCTTCATCAATACGCTTGGAAGCGATGACGATGACGGCAATGAAACGCCGATCGGCGCCACGATCGAGCGTTCCAGACTGTCGGAGGAAATCTCGGCGGCGGGCGGCGAATATGCCCATGACATGATCGTGCCGGCGGAAAGCTATACGCTGGGCGACTATCAGTTTCCGGTTCCCGGACCCATCACCTGGGCGGTCGAGGCATGAGCGCGGGCGGGAAAAAGACATGAGGCGGCTTGCTGACATTGTGCGTTCTATCCGCGCGCATTGGCCGTTGGGCTTTGCCCGCCCGGCCGAGGGCGGCGTGATGGACGCCATCCATGAGACCGTTGCAGGCGAAGTTCTGACGGCCGAACAGGCGGCAGCGACAATGATGGACGAGATCGATCCGCGCACGGCCGACCATTGCCTTGCCGATTTCGAAAGGGTGTTGGGGCCAGATCCGGCAAAGCGTGATCTGGCGCTTTCCGGCATTGACGATCGCCGCAAGCTTGCCCATCAGCGATGGACCGCCAAGGGCGGTCAGTCCATTCCGTATTTCTTGCGGATCGGCGAAATGCTCGGCCTCGACATCGCAATCACCGAGTTCTGGCCGTCGCGCGCCGGCGTACTTCGCGCTGGAACGCCGCTGATTGCCGATGGCGAGCAGTTCACCTGGCTGATCTCCATGCCGGCCGTTGAGGTTGTGCCTTTCCGTGTCGGCCGGAACCGCGCCGGTCACTCGCTTGCGGCGTTTCAGGTGAACGGCTCGGCCGAGGCGTATTTCCAGCTTATCAAACCGGCGCATACGCGCCTCATTTTCCAATATTCGGGAGCGTGAGACATGGACCGGATTACTGGTACGGCGGTCGCTGATCTAGGCGGCGGCAAACGAGGGTTTCAGGATGAAATACTGTCGACTGGCGGCGGCAGCCAGGAAGGCACGGTCGTCACCGCGCAATGGCTGACAAGCGTCCAGGAAGAAATCATGGCGGTAATCGAAGCCGCGGGGCTGGAGCCTGATGTCGGAAGCTGGACACAGTTACGGAAGGCAATATCGACGCTGATCGCCACGGCCGTCGGTGCGGTCGATCTGAGCGGATATACCACCGACGAGGCGCTGGCGGCGGCACTTGCAAGCTATGTCACCAATCCGACGCTGACAGCGGCCCTTGCGAATTACCTGTCGCGTGCCGGCGGCACGATGACCGGGCCGCTTACGCTGGATAGCGATCCAGCAGGAGACCTCCACGCCGCGACAAAGCGATATGTCGACGATGCATTGGCATTGGCAACAACCAACGCTGTCTCGGCGGGTCTCGGTGTTGGCCAGACATGGCAGGATATGAAATCCATGAGAACCAGCGGGACGGCATATCAGAATACGCTCGGCAAGCCGATCATGGTCTACATATTCGCGAATAATACCGGATATGCATCTATATCTTCGGACGGTGTTACCTATGAGCCAATAGGCGGAGGACTTTCTTCTGAAAACGGTAAGCGCGCTTATTTCATCGTTCCGGTCGGTCACTACTATCGCGCAGGCGCTGCAAATTCATGGCTGGAGCTTCGATAATGGAAAAAGGTTATTATCATCCATCGCGCGGCTACTGGCAGACGACAAGCGCGCCATCTGAACGCATCAAATTCAATTATCCAGATGGCACGGTCGAAGTGCCGGTCAAGCCGGGTGAGGATTTCGCGTTGATCGATGGCGCGTGGGTTGCCGCATCACCGGCTTTGCATGTTTTGCAGGCGCGCAAGACTGCGGCAATCAACAACCGCCTCAATGCACGGCTAGCGGACGGTTACAGGTACGCCGCTGACCAGCATGTCGCGCTCGATCAGTCCAGTCGCGCGGATATGTCGGCCATGGCCGCGACCGCGCTTGCTGTCACATCCGGCTCAGCCAATTGGCCCGACAGCTATAAGACCGGCTGGATCACGGTCGAAAACAGCCGCATCCAGTTAGAGACACCGGACGACGGACTGGCGCTGGCAGCCGCCGTTGGCGATCACTATGCGGCGCTGCGCCAGCATGCCCGCGACCTGAAAGACGCGGTGTTGGCCGCAGGCGATGAGACCGCACTTGAGGCAATCGACACAGAAGCCGGCTGGCCGGGTGGAGACGCGCTGTGACGACCTTCGCAACCGATAAACTCGAGGTCTGACGGCCAGCTTGGAAGACAGGTGGCCAGGGCAAGCCCTGGCGGCGGGCCACAGATTGGCGTCCAGACCCGCCCGACAGCAACAAACGATAACCGTCGCACCCGTACCCGCATTAAGCGGGCCTCGGGCTTGTGACTGAGTCGTGAGATATTTGAAATGGTAAATCAGCGGCCGGTTGCCCCGGTCACGCCTGCAGCCGGTTATATCGGCGGCAAGCGCATCCTCTCGAAAACCGTCATCCGCAAGATCAACGCGATCGACCATGACGGCTACGCCGAACCCTTTGTCGGCATGGGCGGCGTGTTCCTGCGCCGCGATCGCCAGCCGAAGACGGAGGTGATCAACGATATCAGCGGCGACGTCGCCAACTTCTTCCGCATCCTGCAGCGGCACTTTCCGCAGTTCATGGATACGCTCCGCTTCCAGATTGCCGGCAGGCGAGAGTTCGAACGGCTGATGAAGACCGACCCCACCACGCTGACCGATCTCGAACGCGCCGCCCGCTTCCTCTATCTCCAGCGCCTCGCCTTCGGCGGCAAGGTGTCGGGCCGGAACTTCGGCGTCAGCAAGACCACCGGCGCCCGCTTCAACCTGGTCAAACTCGCCTCGACGCTGGAGGACATTCACGAACGCCTTTCCGGCGTCGTCATCGAATGCCTGCCCTGGCAAGACCTCATCCGCCGCTATGACCGCCCCGGCATGCTGTTCTACCTTGACCCGCCTTATTGGGGAAACGAGGCTGACTATGGCACGGGCGTCTTCGGCCGGGAGGATTTCGAGGCGATGGCGGAGGCCTTAGCCGGCCTTCAAGGCACCTTCATCCTGTCCTTAAACGCCGTTCAAGGCGTCTTCGAAACCTTCTCACGGTTCGACATCGAGGAGGTGGACTGCACCTATTCGATTTCGGAGGGGAATGGAAAGGGCGTGAAGGAGGTCATCATCACGCCAGCAAAGCCTTTGCTCGCGGCGGCCGAATGAGGCCGGTGACAGCAAAACTGATTCACATCCGGCCGACGGAAGCACTCCGATTGCTCGTCTTCGGCCGCCACGAGAGCGATGGTCCGGTCATCAACGAAGGAGACCGACATGAGTGACAACAAGATCGCCCTCACCCAGATCATCAAGGCCATGCAGCGCGACGCCGAGGACATCATGAACCAGATCGACCTCGCGGCCGAAGATATCGGCCAGGGTCGCCGCAACAGCGCCATCGGCGCCCTCGCCCCGGTCGACGCCACCATTGAGCGGCTGGCCTCGCTACTGGCTGCAGCAAGGGCTATTCACCGGGTCGGGACGATGGATTGACATGACAAAGCCCGCTTCCTTGGACCAGGAGTTTGCTTTGGCCTATATCCCAAAGATTTCATCGATTGAGGGAGCAACTTCGTTCCACCCGTATTTGATGAGCGGGAGACAGGTAAGGTGATAAACTAGCCAGCAGGCAAAGATTGCCGTGTAGTGGTAATATTCGCCTTCCGTTAGCTTGCCGTGCGCGATTTCATGCCGGAGTGATGGACCCGGCTTATAGATGAACAGCATATCAATTTCGTGAGTGAGATCAGCACCAAACACTTCAATCAGCTGATCTCGCGACGATTCCAACATTCCCGATAATGAGCGGTCTTCCTGTAACAAATCGGGGAACATTTTGGATGTATCTCGGTTGGCATTCTGCAGCACATGTCGAACTGAATTCTCGAGCTGCGGAACCAGGATATTCGCTGCAGATACAAAGTCGCCCTGAAAGAAGCGCGATAGCCCAAGCGCGAAAATATATCCATGCGCTGGCGGGACGAAGGGACTTTGGCCTACGATAGGAGCAAGGTGACGCTCCTCAACGGGAAATCGTTCCATGGCGACCCTTCTAGCAGGCTCAATGAAACCGTTCACCCATTGAGCGCGAAGCATGTCCAGATATTGGATTGACTGTTGCCTCATCCAGTCTTCGTCCGGCTCGCCGTCAATAGGGGCTGCTGGGGTTTCAGCTACTGTTTTACCTTCTCGATCCGTATAGCTGGCGCCGAAGAGAGTGGAGGCAACGAACTCTTCCCGGTTCTTAAGTGCTTGCTCACGCAATTCGCTCACTTTCGGTAGTTTGATCATAAGGGCAAACTGCCGCAGGAACTCCGAAGGCACGAGGGGAGCAAAGTATTCTGTGGTCGTTTTCCGTTCTTCGGACAAGTCCATTGGAATGCTGAACTGACCAGTCTCATCAAGAGCTTCGTCTTGCAATGCCAATAGCTCGAAGCGCAACTGCTGAATACGCTCTTTAAATCCTCCTGCCTCGCGAAGTTCTCCTATCGCAACTCGCGTCCAATATGCTCGAACCATGGGAGAAGGTAATTGATCGCGCATAGCTAGCGTTTGATCGACGGCATGCTCATGGCAGCGCCTTTTGGCGTCATCGTCACCAAGCCTCTTGTATAGGTAGGCGGCAAGCTGCAGGACGCTCTTGACTGCAGGACGGTAAGTTTCCTTGTCGCAACGCGCCGCGAGCGCCTCGGCATCACTGGCTACTCGCTCGACTTCCAGTAACTTATGTCCAATGCCCAATTCCGCAACGTGTCTAAAAGCCACGTATTGATCGGTTTTAAAAGCTCGCTGGTACAGGTCTTCGAGAGCTGCTGCGGCCAAGTCAGGGATTTCTCCGCGCTTCCTTGACCCGGTAATGATCTGGAACGATCGTTTTAGGTAATCTACAAGCTCGATGATGCTTTCCGGCAGGCGCTCCGAACGTGGGGTAAACTCCCCGTCGAGCCTTTTCCTGATCAATGTGCAATAGGCCTCGATAGCAACGTCGGCGCATTCCCTTTTGCTTCTATCATTGTACCAAACCACATCGGCCATTCTCGCCCTCAACGCGGGGTGAGCAATGTCCGCAGCAATTGTCGCCATGACGTCGTTCTGTTCTCCACGCAAATCAGACGCGATGTAGCTGCGCGCAGAAGGCTCTTGCCATCGAGGACCCCACGCACTTGCTGGGTCATCAATCCGAAGGTGGAATGAGCACAAGATAAATAGAAGGCGACATGCTCGCTGCGCGCGCTCGTCTCCCGTCGCTTCAAATTCTTTTATCGCTGCTCCGAGAGCCTTCTCGAGCGAATGAACATCTGAACGACTAAGGCTCCCAAGCAAGACGTCAAGATCAACTGCTGCAAGATCATCAAATGAAGCAATGAGAAACGGAGGACCAGATTGGCTTTCGTCTGCCGCCATTTGCTTCATCCTTTCATGACAACAACGCTACAGCGTCTAGAAACATTGGCCCGTGTGGAGCTGCGTCTAGTCTAGCAGAAGTTTGCTTTCATGAGAGGATGAGGGAAAATAGATTGCTGCAAAACCAGCTGTCAAAATTGCAAAACCGCGCGTCACGCTACACACGCTACACTGTCAAAATTGCAAAACCGCGCGTCACGCTACAACCTGAAAATCAAATGGTGCGCGTGGAGGGACTCGAACCCCCACACCTTGCGGCGGCAGGACCTAAACCTGCTGCGTCTACCAATTCCGCCACACGCGCTTAGAACCGATCAGAAACTACTCGGCTCTCTTAGGCGAGCCGGCGGCTGGATGCAACACGCTTTCCCGTCGTTTTTTTTTCAATAGATATCTCACAGCACCGCGGCATGCTCCTTCACTATGGATGAGAACCTGCAGACCGGCGCAGACGATGAATACAGGCTGTCCTGAAGCGTTTCAGAAAGAACGCGTGGAACCGGGTCAGATGGCGGCAACATGTCAGACGTCCGCAGCATAAACGGAACGGGGCGAATACGAAATCGCCCCGCATAAACTACCTATGGTTGATTAAATCGACATTTCTTTGACATCAACGTCGATCGTTCACTGCCGGAGCCGATATCGATTGCAAGGTCAGCTCCACGTCAGTCCTCATTATCATTGTCGTCGTCGGATTCGAAGCGTTTCTTGACATCATCGATGATCATCATCAGCGCCTCCCTTTTCGATTGGCATGCGTTTTCACGTCCGAAACGCTCAATAAATTCAGAATGTTCAGTGGTAATCACCGTCGACAGGCTGGTCAGCCCGCGATCCTTGAAACTGCGCCGGAAGTTCCGCATGTAGCGGTTCCAGGCGGCACGCTCCTCCTCCGAACGTCCCGACGATTTCCGGCCATCATTGTCATTCCCGCTTTGCCCCATATCAAACCCTCTCTTGTCGAAAGACCTCACCAATCACAGCGAGCATTCCCAATATATACAATTATATATTCGACATCGTATAAGTAAACACAAATAATATTTTTTATTTACTTGTATAATTTGAATATTAAATTGGATAAATATTATTTATTTAAAAACAAAACTCAGAAATACAATTAAACAAAGTTAGAAAAAACATGCAAATTTCAATTACATGTTTTTAAATGGAACGATAAGCGTCACATAAACTTTACTTAACGATGAGGAGAACACTCTTTGGATTCTGCATGTCTATAAATTCCATCTCAGGTTGCATTTCTATATTAGGACTATTTTCCTATTTCGCAACCCGAAATTCAAAAAATAATGCAGAAGATCCCATGCAGTGACGTTCAGCAGCTTGCCGCTGTCGTCACCCCGGACGGGCTGGAGACTCTTGCCGGATATTCAGGCCTTGAGGCGCCTGTCGACGGGCCAAAGGCAAAGGAACGGCTTGCCCGGCAAGATGCAGGGCAAACCGTCACTTCAAGTCGTCAGGTGGGAATGCGGATCACCCGGAAACAGCCGGAACGTCGCGATCGACGACGAGGCCATCCTGCAGGGTTACGCGGCGGTCCATGCGCTCGGCGATTTCGAGGTTGTGTGTCGCGATCAGGGCCGAAAGGCCGGACTGGCGAACGAGCGCTTCCAGTGCCTCGAACACATAACCGGCCGTGCCGGGATCAAGATTGCCGGTCGGTTCATCGGCAAGCAGCAGGCTTGGCGCATTGGCGACGGCACGGCCGATGGCAACACGTTGCTGCTCGCCACCGGAAAGCTCCGCCGGACGGTGCTCTGCCCGGTGGCCGATCTTGAGATAATCGAGCATCTGGTCGGCGCGTTCGCCGGCCTCGCGGGGTGGGAGCCCGGCAATCAGCTGCGGCAGCATGATGTTTTCGCGTGCCGTGAATTCGGGCAGCAGATGATGAAACTGATAGACAAAGCCGACATCATTGCGCCGGAAGGTGGTGCGCGCATCATCATCCAGAGATGTCGCTTCACGGCCGTTGAGGAAGACCTCCCCCGACGTCGGCTTTTCGAGCAGGCCGGCAATCTGCAGCAATGTCGACTTGCCCGTGCCCGATGGCGCCACCAGCGCCACCATCTCACCCGGCATAAGCTTGAGCGATGCGCCCTTCAGGATCTGAAGGACAGAATCCCCCTGCCCGTATTCATGCACGATCGACTTCAATTCCAGAGACGGATTCACCAAGATAATCCTCCCGCTATTCGTAGCGCAGCGCCTGAACCGGATCGAGACGGGAGGCGCGCCACGCCGGAAAGATCGTCGCGATGAATGAAAGCGTCAGTGACATGATGACCACGGTCATTGTCTCGCCGAAACTCATTTCGGCCGGCAGCGTGGACAGGAAATAAAGCTGCGGATCGAACAGCACCGTTCCGGTCACCCAGGAGAAGAACTCGCGGATCGACTCGATGTTGAGACAAACCACCACCCCGAGGAAAACGCCCGCAAGCGTGCCGACAATGCCGATCGCCGCCCCCGTCATGAAGAAGATCCGCATGATTGCGCCGGACGTCGCGCCCATCGTCCTGAGGATCGCGATATCCGGTCCCTTGTCCTTCACCAGCATGATCAGCCCGGAGATGATGTTGAGCGCGGCAACGATCACGATCAGCGTCAGGATCATGAACATCACATTGCGCTCGACCTCCAGCGCTGAGAAGAAGGTGCGGTTGTTCTGCCGCCAGTCGGAGATCAGGATATCCTCATTGGCGGCTTCGCGAACCTTCGGGATCACGGCATCGACATCGTCCGGATGATCGACGAACACCTCGATGCTCTGCACCGTGTCCCCCGCATTGAAGTAGGCCTGGGCCTGGGCAAGCGGCATGAAGATGATCGAGGCATCATATTCCGACATGCCGATCTCGAATATGCCGGAAATCGTATAGGCCTTGACGCGCGGATTGACGCCAAAGGGGGTCACGTCCCCTTCCGGCGAAATCATGGTGATCTTGTCGCCGGCAAAAAGCCCGAGCGACTGCGCCATCCGTGAACCGATCAGCACGCCATCGCCACTGGTATAACCGACCATGTCGCCTTCGATGATATTGTCGGAGACGGTGCTGAGGTTCAGCATGTCATCGGGCCGCACGCCACGCACCAGCGCGCCGCTGCCTGCACCCTGCGCACCGGATACCAGCGCCTGGCCTTCCACCAGCGGAAAGGCAAGGCGCACACCGTCAACGCCCTCAAGGCGCTGGGTCAGGGCGGCATAATCGGGAAACGGCTCACCGGCCGGCAGCACGACGATATGGCCGTTGATGCCGAGGATACGGTTGACCAGTTCGCTGCGAAAACCGTTCATCACCGCCATGACGATGATCAGCGTGGCAACGCCGAGCATGATGCCGAGAAAGGAGAAACCGGCAATCACCGAGATGAAGGCTTCCTTGCGGCGAGACCTCAAATAGCGCCACGCCACCATGCGTTCGAAGACGGAAAAAGGCTTTGCCCTTGCGGCATCCATTGTCTGGTCGGGTTCGCCCGCGGCCATCTGTCGTTACTCCTCAGCGCCCGGCTGTCAGCCGGGCAATCGCGGCGTCCACCGACATCGTCTCGCGGGCGCCGGACTTGCGATCCTTGATTTCGACCTCGCCGGCCGCGACACCGCGCGGACCGACCACGATCTGGCTCGGCACACCGATCAGATCGGCAGTCGCGAATTTTGCGCCCGCGCGTTCGTCGGTATCGTCATAAAGGACATCGAGGCCGGCATTCGCCAGCGCCTCATAGAGCCGTTCGCTGACAGCGCTGCACCCCTCATCCGAAACCTTCATGTTGATGATCACCGCATCAAAGGGGGCGACCGAATCCGGCCATATGATGCCGTTTTCGTCATGAGAAGCTTCGATGATGGCGGGAACAAGGCGGGTCGGGCCGATGCCATAGGAACCCATGTGCACAGGATGTTCCTTGCCGTCGGGGCCCTGCACCACAGCATTCATCGGCTCGGAATATTTGGTGCCGAAATAGAAGATATGCCCGACCTCGATACCGCGGGCGGAAAGCCGTTCGCCTTCCGGCAGCGCTTCGAAAGTGCCCGCATCATGCATTTCGTCGGTAGCGGCATAAAGCGAGGTCCACTGATCGAAAATGCCCTTCAGCGTTTCGACATTGTCGAAGTCGAGATCCGCGGCGGGAATATCGAAATTGACGAAATCGCGATGGCAGAACACTTCGGATTCGCCGGTTTCGGCCAGAATGATGAATTCATGGCTGAGATTGCCGCCGATCGGGCCGGTATCGGCGCGCATCGGGATCGCGCGCAGGCCCAGCCGGTCAAAGGTGCGCAGGTAAGCCGCAAACATCTTGCGATAGGAATGTTCAGCCCCTTCCAGCGTCAGGTCGAAGGAATAGGCATCCTTCATCATGAATTCGCGCGAGCGCATGGTGCCGAAGCGCGGGCGGATCTCGTCGCGGAACTTCCACTGAATGTGGTAGAGATTGAGCGGCAGCTGCTTGTAGGATTTGACGGAGGAACGGAAGATCTCGGTAATCATTTCCTCGTTGGTGGGGCCGAACAGCATGGCGCGGTCCTGCCGGTCGGTGATCCGCAGCATTTCCTTGCCATAGGCCTCGTAGCGCCCGCTCTCGATCCACAGATCCGCCGACTGCATGGTCGGCATAAGCAGCTCCACCGCGCCGGAACGGTCCTGTTCCTCACGGATGATGCGGTTGACCTTGTCCAGAACGCGCTTGCCCAGCGGCAGCCAGGAATAGATGCCCTGCCCGTGCTGACGGATCATGCCGGCGCGCAGCATGAAACGGTGCGAGACAATCTCTGCTTCCTTGGGCGTTTCCTTCAGGATCGGCAGGAAATAACGGGAAAGACGCATCTGAGACTACTTCCTTGTCGCCATCCCGGCGGGCCGGGAATCGATTGCATACTGGTTTTATTCCGGCCCTTTTAGCGGCTTCCGCAACAGAATTAAAGCCGCGAAACAGGCCGGCGGCAGACTGCCCATCAGGGCCGCAGCAAAGGGAGATGACAAATGTCAAGCAATTGAAACGTTGCAGAACACAGTAAAGTGTTTGTCAAACTTAAAAAGTCTTCCGACTGTCGCAAAATTGCAAAATAAGGGATGACAAAGCCCAATCATTGGGCTAGGTTAAGCCCATAAAACAGGCAGGGAGCTTAAATTCTTGCCTTTTCTTCGCGGTCAAGTCTTGGGAGGATCGATCCTGGCGCGTTTGTCGCAGCCCCGGAAACGGAACGGATCACGCGATACTTGAAAACAAGGCCTCAGGCCTTGTTTTTTTTTTGCAGTTTTGGCAACGGCTTCATCTTCTCCGGATTAATACTTTCTTTGCCACGAAACGAGGCTTTGCCCACGCCGCGTTGACCCCTTCAACCATTTACCGGAAAACGGCCCGACGACTTCGCGTAAAAGGACAGGACCGGCCGTGCCCCGCAACCAGTTTACATCGATGGCCGCCACGGCAGTGCTGACCGGCTTCGCCACCCTGCCGGTATCCGCACATGCTGCCGATCTTTCCGATGCCTTCTTCCTCGATCTTTCCGGCGGGCCCGCGGCCTTCATGCTGCATATGAACGAGGATGCGCTGGATGACCTGATCGCCGACAGCTACTGGGGCATTGACGGCCGGCTGGGCGTCTGCAGCAAGGGACCGGTCAATCTTTGCGCCGGGGTGACCGGGTTTACATCGCTCGGCGGCACCACGCAGGAGATCGAGACCCGTACCGGCGGAGGCAAGACCGACACGCAGCTGAACTCCATCGGCGCCTATGTCGCGGCAAAGGGCAATCTCGGCCTGGTGACGCTTTCGCCCTATGCCGGCTACCGGCAGGTCTATGGCGATGTGACGGTCGAGAACAATTCCCGCCTCGCCCCGGAAGACATCGACAGCGGCGCCTATTACGGCGGGCTTGAGACCAGCATCAAGTTCCTGCTGACCGATCTCGAGCTCGGCGCGCGTTTCGAATATGGCCGCTCGACCGGCGACAGCGGCACCAAGGATTACGATTACGGCCTCGGCAGCGCCTTCCTGCGCATGCGGTTCTAGAACTCGTTCCGCTCATCTCAAAAGGTGCCGGATCAGGACGTCCAGAAAAGCGCCGACAGGTCCTCCAGCCCGTAGCCCGCAACGATCACGACCAGATACCAGGCGGCAAAGACGAGCGCTGCCACCAGCGAAGTCCAGAAGATCACCCGCCAGGGACGAAAGCGATGCGGCGCGCTTGCCGTGGTGCCGGGGACGACATCGCCCTCCTCATCCTGGGTGCGCAGCCCGAAGGGCAGAACCGCAAACAATGTCACCCACCAGATGACGAAATAGACCGCGAATGCGGAAAACAGCGACAAGGTTTCCTCCCGTCCAGACAATGCGACCTGACGACACCTAGAGCATTTCGAAGGTCGGACGCAACTCTCCCCCCGGAACATCCGGCTCTCGCAGGTGTTTGACGGAAAAGCGTGGAATTACCCCGCATCAGCCATCAATGACCGAAGGAGCGTAAACCATGACAGTGAAGGCGAGCGAGAAAGCGATCGTGAAGGCCGTTCTGGAACGCTACCCCGAAAGCTATGCGGAAATACTCCATATCGATGTGACGAAGAACACGCCGGCGCCTCTGTTTCAGTGGCTCGTCTGCGCACTTTTGATGAGTGCGCGGATCAGCGCCGACAAGGCGCAGGAGGCTGCGAAAGCGCTTTTCGACGCCGGCTGGACGACACCGGAGAAGATGGCGGCCACATCCTGGGCGGAACGCGTGAAGGTGCTGAATGAAAACGGCTATGCCCGCTATGACGAAAGCACGGCGCGTTATCTTGCCGACACGCTCGATCTGCTTAAAGACGAATACGGCGGCGACCTGCGCCGGCTGAGGGACAAGGCCGGTCGTGATCCGGCCGAACAACGCAAACGCCTGAAGGCCTTCAAGGGCATTGGCGAGACCGGCGCGGATATCTTCTTCCGCGAGGTTCAGATCGCCTGGGAGGAGCACTACCCCTTCTGCGATGCCCGCGCGGCCAAGGCTGCCGAAAGCCTCGGCCTGCCCGGGGACGGTAAAAACCTGGCCGCCCTTGCCGGCAGCAGGAAGGCTTTGCCGCGCCTTCTGACCGGTCTGGTGCGCGCCGACCGCGACAAGGCAAAGGACGAGATTCTGGAAGCAGCTACGTAAAACAGAAAGGCGTTACAGTCGCGGCGCGCTCAGGGCTGCGGACGCCATTCTCGGGCCGGTCCCGAGGAGCCAGCGACATTGATGCATAAATTGAACATCTACCGCATAACAGTTTGATTTATTTAATTTTCAAACTGAAATTCCGGTGACGATGGACTGCGACTGGATGCTCGGGGCAAGCCCGAGCATAAAGAAGGATGGCGAACCGTGCCCTATCAACAGCTGAAGGTTCCACGGTCGCAGCCCCTTTCAAAGACCGGACGAAACCGCCTTAAAAGCAGTCGGCCAGAAGCGCTCTGGTATTTTCGAGCGTCATCTCGACGGGATTGCCGCCCGTGCTCGGGTCCTCAAGCGCCATCGCCGCAAGTTCGTCGATGCGGTCCGGTGCAATGCCCATTGCCGTCAGGTTTTCCGGCACGCCGAGTGCTGACCTGAACTCGAGAATGAAATTGAAAAAGCCGTCATAACCACCGGAAATACCGATATAATCGGATGCCAGTTTCAACTTTCCTTCAATCTTCTCGCGATTGAAGCGCAGCACCGGTGGCATGACCACGGCGTTGGTCATGCCGTGATGGGTGTTGTAGACCGCGCCAAGCGGATGGGAGATCGCATGAATGGCGCCGAGCCCCTTCTGGAAGGCAACGGCGCCCATCGCCGCAGCACTCATCATTTCGGCACGCGCTTCCAGATCCTCCGGGTCATTGTAGGCGCGCGGCAGATTATCCTTCACCAGCCGCATGCCCTCCAGCGCAATACCGTGCGACATCGGGTGGTAATGCGGCGAGCAATAGGCCTCCAGGCAATGGGCCAGGGCATCAAGCCCCGTACCGGCGGTGATGATTTTAGGCATACCGACGGTCAGTTCCGGATCGCAGATCACCACGCCCGGCAGAAGCTTCGGGTGGAAGATGATCTTCTTCACATGGGTTTCGGAATTGGTGAGCACCCCGGCCCGGCCGACTTCCGAGCCCGTGCCGGCAGTCGTCGGCACCGCCACGATCGGGGCAATCGCATCGGCATCGGCCCGGGTCCACCAGTCGCCGATATCCTCGAAATCCCAGACCGGCAGGGTCTGACCGGCCATCATCGCCACCAGCTTGCCGAGGTCGAGACCGGACCCGCCGCCAAAGGCGATCACGCCGTCATGTCCGCCCGCCTTGTAGGCGGCGATACCGGCGGCAAGGTTCTTCTCGTTGGGGTTCGGATCGACGTCTGAAAACAGCGCGCAGTCCAGTCCGCTGCCGGAAAGGATATCGAGCGCATTTTGCGTGATCGGCAGGCCGGCCAGCCCCTTGTCTGTCACCAGCAGCGGATTGGCCATGCCGAGGCTCTTGCAGGCGTCAGTGAGTTCGGCGATGCGGCCCGCGCCGAACTTGATCGTGGTCGGATAACTCCAGTTGGCTGTGAAGCTCATTGTGTGACTTTCTTCAGATGGTACGACTTCGGACGGGTCAGGTTATGGTAGCCGATAATGGAGAGCGAACCGCCACGGCCGGTGTTCTTGCAACCCGTCCAGCACAGCGCCGGGTCGAGATAATCGGCGCGGTTCATGAACACGGTCCCGGTTTCAATGCGGGCGCCGAGTGCCGCCGCGCGCTCGTGATCGGCGGTCCACAGCGATGCGGTCAGGCCGTACTGGCTGTCATTCATCAGCGAAAGCGCCTCCTCGTCGGAGGAGACCTTCATGATGCCGACGACCGGGCCGAAACTTTCCTCGCGCATCACGCTCATGCTGTGATCGACATTCACCAGAACCTGCGGGGCAAGGTAAGTGCCGCCGTCATCCGTGGGAAACAGTTTCGGGTCGACCAGCGGCGTTGCGCCGGCGGCGACCGCCTCTCCGATCTGCTTGCGCACGACCGCGGCAAAGCGCCGGTTTGCCATCGGGCCCAGCGTCGTCGCCTCATCCAGCGGATTGCCAAGCGTGTAGGCGGAAGCGAAGGCAGCCGCCTTTTCGACAAAGGCATCATAGAGGCTTGCCGTCACATAGATCCGCTCGATGCCACAGCAGCACTGGCCGGCATTGTACATGGCGCCGTCCATCAGCGTCGCAACGGCCGCATCGAGATTGGCATCCTCCATGACATAGCCCGGATCCTTGCCGCCAAGCTCCAGCCCTAACGGCGTGAAGGTGCCGGCGGCTGCGCGCTCCATCTGACGTCCGCCTTCAACAGAGCCGGTGAAGTTTATGAAATCAAAGCTTTTTGCCGCAATCAGTTCGGATGTTGTCGCATGATCGAGAAACAGATTCTGGAACAAATATTCCGGGATCCCCGCCGACACGAAAGCCTTAACGATGCGCTCGCCGACCAGCAGCGTCTGGCTGGCGTGCTTGATGATCACGGCATTTCCGGCAATCAGCGCTGGAACAATGGTATTGATCGCCGTCATATACGGATAGTTCCACGGCGCGATGACGAAGACGACGCCATGCGGTTCGCGCGCGATGTAGCGCCGGAAATTGCCGCTGTCTTCCAGCGCGATCGGCGCCAGCCCTTCCGCCGCAACGCTGGCCATATACTCGGCGCGCTCGTTGACGCCGCCGAACTCACCGCCATAGCGCACCGGCCGGCCCATCATCCAGGCAAGCTCCTCAACCACTTCGTCGCTCATGGCATTGAGCGCCCTGATGCCCGCCTGCACCAGCGAGACCCGCTCGTCCAGCGGCCGTCGCGCCCAATCCTTCTGGGCCGCACGCGCCCTTGTGACGGCAGCGCTTGCGGCGGCAGCGGAAACCGCCTCCCGCTCGGCATAGACCGATCCATCGATCGGCGAAATACATTGGATCATCGTCATGACCACCATCCTGTCATTTTCACTTTTATATCAAGAGGTAATGCCGTTTTCTTGCACCGATACGGCATCGCCCCTTCAAGCCCGTTCAAATCCGCGCGCAATCTCCCAATCGGTGACGCGGCGGTCGTATTCTTCCTGTTCCCATTCGGCGGCGCGACAATAGTGGTCGATGACACCGTCACCGAAAGCCGTTCGCAGCAATTCCGAACCGTTCATGGCGGCGGCGGCCGCGCGCAGCGTCTTCGGAATTTCGCGGATATCGCCGCCCGCGCCATAGGCGTCGCCGACATAGGGTTCTTCGAGCGTCATCTGTTTTTCGATGCCATCGAGGCCCGCGGCAAGCTGGGCGGCAAAGGCGAGATAGGGATTGAGATCGGCCCCGCCGATGCGGCACTCGATGCGAATGCCCTTGGTCTTTTCCCCACAGAGCCGGAAACCCGCCGTGCGGTTGTCGCGCGACCAGATCGCCTTGGTCGGCGCGAAGGTGCCGGCCATGAAGCGCTTGTAGGAGTTGATATAGGGCGCCATGAAATAGGTGATTTCAGAGGAATGGGCGAGCAGGCCCGCCACATAGTGCTCCATCAGCTTCGACATGCCATAGGGCCCGTCGGGATCGAAGAACAGCGGGGTCGTGCCGTCAGCGCTCCACAACGACTGATGCACGTGGGAGGAATTGCCGGCGGCATCGTAATTCCACTTGGCCATGAAGGTCACGGCCTTGCCCTTCTGCCAGGCGATCTCCTTGCAGGCATTCTTGATGATGGCGTGGCGGTCGGCCATGGTCAGCGCGTCGGCATAGCGGACGTTCAGTTCTTCCTGCCCGGCATCCGCCTCGCCCTTGGAATTTTCAATCGGGATGCCCGCGCCCTGCAGGCCGTTGCGGATCGCCCGCATCACATCCTCCTCCTTGGTGGTCTGGAAGATGTGGTAATCCTCGTTATAGGCGCTCGACCGCTTCAGCCCGCGATAACCGGCTTCCTCGGCGCTTTCGAAAGACTGGTTGAAGAGAAAGAATTCAAGCTCGGTCGCCATCATCGCGCGAAAGCCGAGCGCCTCAAGGCGGGCGACCTGTTTTTTCAGCAGCGCGCGCGGCGAATGCGCAACCTCGCCATGCGTGGCATGGTCTTCGACATCGCACAGCACAAGTGCCGTGCCTTCCAGCCAGGGAATGCGCCTCAGCGTGCCGAGGTCGGGCTTCATCGTATAATCGCCATAGCCTGCCGCCCAGCTTGTCGATTCATAGCCTTCGACAGTGTGCATCTCCATGTCGGTGGCCTGCACATAATTGCAGCAATGGGTTTCGCGATAACCGCTTTCAACGAAATATTCGGCGTGGAAACGCTTGCCCATCAGCCGGCCCTGCATATCCACCTGACAGGCAAGCACCGTATCGATCCGGCCTTCGGCCACGTCCCGTTTCAGTTCGTCGAATGTGTAGCTTGCGCTCATCAGGCTCTTCCCATCGGTTGTCGAACGCGACTGCGGCGTCCTTCATGTGCGACCGCCCGGAGCAAACGTGCTCCGGACGATCCTTGTCAACAGTGTTGGCGCCGGCGGCAAGGCCGCCTTTGCCCTTCCCTCAAGTGTTATGCTCGGGCCTGACCCGAGCATCCAGGCGGCACGGAGAACCTTGCCTGGCCCCTCGGGTCAAGCCTGAGGGTGACGCGAAATAGAGGCACGGGTGACAGTTAAAACCCTGCCCCGGTCGCAGCCCCGATCAGCCGGCGCGGTAGGGCGGGCCGGCTGCCTTCATGTCGGCCTGATACTGTTTCAGGATCTTGACCACTTCGGCCGTACGTTCGGTCTCGGCGGCAATCTCGTCCCAGAACGTATCGGCGGCATCCTCCACCGTTTTCCATTCGGCATCGGGAATGGTGGTCAGTTCCAGCTTTTCGCCATGGGCGCGCAGCCGCGCCTCGCCGCCCCAATACCAGTGCAGGCGGTGCAGATGCGAGGAATCAGTGCACATGCGGAACAGCACCTTCAGATGCTCCGGCACTTCGGCCCATTTGTCGGAATTGACGAAGAACGAGCCGCACCAGCCGCCGGAAATATTGTTGGTGAGGAAGTAGTTGGTCACATCGGCCCAGCCGACGGTGTAATCCTCTGTGATGCCAGACCATGCCAGACCGTCGAGTTCGCCGGTCTGCATGGCGACCTGCACGTCTTCCCACGGCAGCGTGACCGGCACCACGCCGAACTGCGACAGGAATTTGCCCGCCGTCGGGAAGGTGAAGATGCGCAGGCCCTCGAGATCGGACAGGCTTTTCACCGGATTGACGGTGGCGAAGTTGCAAGGGTCCCAGGCGCCGGCGGAAATCCACTGCACGCCGACCTCCGCATAGGCCTTTTCCCAGATATCGGCGAGGCCGTATTCGTAAAACAGCGTCGGCACATCGAGGCTGAATTTCGAGGCGAAGGGGAAATAGCCGCCGAATACCTTGATATCGAGCGGCGAATTCATCGAGTCGTCATCGGACTGGACGGCATCGATGGTGCCGCGCTGCATGGCGCGGAACAGTTCGCCCGTCGGCACCAGCTGGTCGGCGGTAAAAAGCTGGATTTCCATCTCGCCATTGGCCGCCGTGTTGAAAGCCTCGATCGACGGCTTGATGACGTGTTCGGCCAGTGCCGCTCCGGCATAGGTCTGCAGGCGCCAGGTGATCTTGCTCTGGGCGCGGGTGACGGCGGGGGCGGCAAGCGCCGTGGCGCCGGCTGCGGTCGCAAGGCCCGCATTCTTCAAAAAACTGCGTCTGTTGGTCATTGCTGCTTCCCTCTGTTTTGCTTCTCAGGTCGTTGAGACCCGGCCTTCTGCCGGGCCTTCCTTCACAAACGCCCGGTCGAACGGACGCACACCAACGCGCTTCGGCCACTCCCCTCAGCGCGCATAGACGAGGTTCGGCAACCACAGGGCAATCTGCGGAAATGCCGTGACGATCGCCAGGCCGGTGATCATGATCATCACGAACGGCCAGACGGAGCGGTAAATATCGGTCAGCGAAATCTCCCGCGGGGCCATCGCCCGCATCAGGAACAGGTTGTAGCCAAATGGCGGCGTCATATAGGCGATCTGGCAGGTGATGGTGTAGAGCACGCCATACCAGACCAGATCGAAACCGAGATGGCCGACCAGCGGCACGTAAAGCGGCGCGACGATCACCAGCATCGCCGTGTCATCCAGAAACGTGCCCATGATGATGTAGGAAATCTGCATCATGATCAGGATTTCCCAGGGGCCGAGGTCCCAGCGCTCAAGCAGCAGATGTTCCAGCGCCCTGACCGCACCGAGCCCGTCAAACACCGCGCCGAAGCAGAGAGCAGCCAGAATGATCCACATGAACATGCAGGAAATGCCGAGCGTCTGCTCCATGGTGCGGTTCAAAAGCTTCCACGTCAGCCGCCGTTTGACGAGGGCCGCAACGAGCGCCGAGAGCGCGCCAATGGCGGCACTTTCCGTCAGGCTGGTGACGCCCATCAGGAACAGGCCCATCATCAGGAAGAAGATCAGGAAGGGGATGATGCCGGCGCGCAGAAGCTTCAACTTCTCGCCAAGCGGCATGTCGCGTTCTTTCTTCGGCAGCGACGACCCGAGCGCCGGGTTCATGCGGCAGCGGATGATGATGTAGATGATGAACAGGGCCGCCAGCAGCAGGCCGGGCAACGCGCCTGCGACCCAAAGCTTGCCGACGGGCTGGCGGGCGATCATGCCGTAAAGCACCAGCACCACGCTCGGCGGCACCAGAATGCCAAGCGACGAGCCCGCCTGAATGACGCCGGACACCATGATCTTGTCATAACCGCGCCTGAGAAGTTCCGGCAGCGCGATGGTCGCGCCGATGGCCATGCCCGCCACAGAAAGTCCGTTCATGGCCGAAATCACCACCATCAGCGCAATCGTGCCGACGGCAAGCCCGCCCGGCAGACCGCCCATCCACACGTGAAATGCCTTGTAGAGGTCTTCGGCGATGCCGGATTCCGACAGCATGTAGCCCATGAAGATGAACAGCGGCAGCGTCAGCATCGGATACCACTTCATCAGCTTCATGCCGGCTGAAAAGCCGATTTCGTAGCCGCCCGTGCCCCACAGGAAAGCCGCCGCCACAACACCGACAAAACCGATGGCAGCAAACACGCGCTGGCCGGTCAGCATGGTCAGCATCATCGAGAAGAACAGCAAAAGCGCGATCATTTCATAGGAAAGGCTCACGTGATCGGCCTCCCCAGCGCCTTTGCCAGATCCTTGAAGAAGATCGAGGTGGTCTGCAGGAACATCAGGAAAATGCCGATAACCATGGTGATCTTGATCGGCGCCATATAGGGCGACCAGCTGGAATAGGAGGTCTCACCGTATTGCAACGCGTAGCTGGTCGAAGAAACGCCGCCGATCAGAAGGAAGATCAGATAGGTGAACAGCATGAATACCGTGATCGCGTCGACAATCGCACGCTGGCGCGGAGACCAGCGGCCGTATATGAGGTCCATGCGCACATGGCTGTCGAGCTGCAGCGAATAGGCGCCGCCGACGAGGTAGTAGGCCGTCATCACGAACTGGGCCATTTCCAGCGTCCACAGCGACGGATTGAAGAAGGTCTTGGAAACCGACGACCAGAGCAGGATGCCCATCATCACGAAAATCAGCCACATGGCGATGCGGCCGACCACGCGGTTGAAACCATCGACATAACGGACATAGGTCTTGATTGCCTCAGGCATCAAGCCACCTCCCGCATGCCGTCGAGGCATTCGCTCAAAAGCCCCGCGACAAAGCCCGCAACCGCGCCCTGCCCCGCCGCATCGGCGATCAGGTCGTTGCGGATCTCGATCATGACATTGAGCAGCCCGGGCTGCAGCGCATGGCGGCGCAGCGTGTGGGTCACGCCGTCCACCGGCGCATAGGGCTCGTTGCGGCGAACGTCATAACCACCGGCCGCACCGGCCCTTTCCAGCATGCAATCGGCAAGCCTGCGGTCCCGGTCATGAAGAATGCCGATTTCGACATCGCGTTTCCGGCCCTTGAAGACGGGCGTGAAGGAATGAACGGTGACGATGATTGCCTTGCGCCCGGCATGCGCGTGTTCATCCAGCAGCGTGTCGATGCGTTCGTGGAACGGCAGGTAAAGCGCCTCGGCGCGCTCGGCCCTTGCCACCGGGCCAAGGCCGCTATTGGCCGGCACCTCGTAAATCTCGCTGACATCCGGAATGGCATCCGCCGCTTCCGGCGGCCGGTTGCAGTCATAGACGAGGCGGGAGAACCGCTGATGCACCAGCGTCGCATCGAGGGCCGCGCTCAAAAGCTTCGCAACAGCAAGCGCGCCCGGGTCCCAGGCGATATGGCTTTCGAGCAGGTCAGCCGCCAGCCCCATGTCGCCGAGGCGTTCGGGAATGGCCCGGCCGGCATGTTCGCAAATCAGCATGATCCTGCTTTGGCCGGATGCGCGCTCGACAATGACGGGCGCACCATCGCGGGCGCTCAACAGCCCCGGCTTTCCCAACATCTGTTCCCCTGCATTTTCTGCATTTGGTTTTGTAAATAGTTCTTCAGAAAACCGTCCGTGTCAATCATCCAGTGAAAACTTCTATTCATATTTTCCATTGACGGACCGGCCGCGCCGTTCCTAAATGGCGGAAAAACAGGAGACGAAGATTGACCGATGGGTCCAGGACTGTCGCCGAGACAATCGCCGCGCGCTACGGCGAACTGACGCGTTCGGAAAAGCGCCTCGCCGATACGATCAGCGAGAATTACCCGGTGTCCGGCCTCGGTAGCATCACCACGCTGGCGGAAAACGCCGATGTCTCGACCCCGACGGTCGCGCGCATGGTGCAGAAGCTCGGTTTCAAGGGCTATGGCGAGTTTCAGGCCCGCCTGCATCAGGAACTGGAGGCGACGCTTTCCAACCCGATCGCGAAACATGACCGGCTGGCGCGCAATGTGCCCGACACGCACATCCTCAACCGCTTCGGTGAAGCGGCCATCGACAATATGCGCCGCACACTGTCACAGCTCGATCAGGAGACGTTCGGCGGCGCGGCGGCGCTGCTTTCCGACCTCGAGCGCGCCGTCTATTTCGTCGGTGGGCGCATTACCGGCGCGATTGCCGGCTATTTCTATACCCATATGCAGGTGATCCGGCCGAAGACGACCCTGATGTCGTCCAATTCCGGCTCATGGCCGCAGCATATGCTGAACATGGCCAACGGCGATGTTCTGGTGATCTTCGACATTCGCCGCTACGAACAGGACATGGCCACACTGGCCCGCGTTGCAAGCGAGAACGGCGTCGAGATCATCCTGTTCACCGATCAATGGGCCTCGCCGGTGACAAAATTTGCGCGCCACACCTTCCGCGTCAATATCGAGGCGCCATCCGCCTGGGATTCGTCCGTGGTGACGCTGTTCGTGGTGGAAGCGCTGATCGAGGCGGTTCAGGCGAAAAGCTGGGACAAGACCCGCCAGCGCATCAGCCAACTGGAAGGCCTGTTCGAGCAGAGCCGGCTGTTCAGGCGTCCGGGGTGATACAAAAGTCCGATCTCCCCCTTGAGGGGAACGCTATCGCAGATGGCCTTGGATCTGGCTCCATATACTCTCTCCCGCTTGCGGGAGAGATGCCCCGAAAGGGGCAGTGAGGGTGAAACAGCATTTCAATCCGTGAGGGCGTCCGAGGGGAAAGCTCCCCCCCTCACTGTCGCTTTCGCGACATCTCTCCCCTCCGGGGCGAGAAGACCCGGGGGCTATGCGGCAAAGCCATGCGACAGCCCTGCCCTTCAAGGGGAGAGATTATTGACTGAAAGGCCTTTGGCACGCCAACATCATGAATTCAGGTTATTTCTTTTCAAAATAACCAAGGGGGCGTGGAAATCCTCTCACCCAAGCCGGTTCACAAACACCGTCACGACCGGCTTCTTGCCCCAGCACTCATTGGCCGCAGCGCGCACGGAACGGCGCACCGCTTCCTTGACCATTTTGAGATCCTTGCGGCGCGAGCGCGGAATGCTTTCGACAGCGCCCAGAACGGCGTCGAACAGCACGTCCTCCATCTTCTCGTCCTCGTCATCGAAGCCCGGCAGGCCGATCGGCACCACATCCGGGTCACCGGCGAACTCGAACTTGCTGTTCAGCAGAACATTGACCGCGACATGGCCGACGAAGGAGAGCTTGCGGCGCTCGCCGATGCCCATCTCGTCGAACCCGCCGATCAGCTTGCCATCCTTGAAGATACGGCCGGCCTCGACATGATCGATCACCTCCGGCTCGCCGGGGGCAAGGCGCAGCATGTCGCCGTTGCGCACGCGCGGCACATGGGCGATTCCGGACTGTTCGCCAAGTTCCTTTTGCGCCGTCAGATGCGCGGCCTCGCCATGGACCGGCACCAGAATATCCGGCCGGACCCATTCATACATCTGCTTCAGTTCATTGCGGCGGGGATGGCCCGACACATGCACCAGCGCTTCATTATCGGTGAGGATATGAACGCCCTGCTCGATCAGCCCGTTCTTGACGTCCTGGATCGCCTTTTCATTGCCGGGAATGGCGCGCGAGGAAAACACCACGAGATCGCCGGCGGCAAGGGCGACATTGCGCATCTCGTCACGCGAAAGCTTGGCAAGGGCCGCACGGCTTTCGCCCTGCGAGCCGGTGAGGATCGCCACCACCTTGTCACGCGGGATATAGCCGAACTCGTCTTCATCGACGAAGGGTTTGACGCCTTCCATCAGCCCGATGTCACGGGCAACCTGAACGGCGCGCTTCAGCGAGGAACCGAGCAGCAGCACTTCCCGGCCGGCCTCTTCCGCCGCTTTCGCAATGGAACGGATACGGCCGATATTCGACGAAAAGCTGGTCAGCGCCACACGGCCTTCGGCGTTTTCGATCACCTTGCGCAGGCTTTCGGAAACCTCCTGCTCCGACGGCGACACGCCATCGCGCAGCGCATTGGTGGAATCGCACATCAGCGCCAGAATGCCCTCGTCGCCAAGTGCGCGCAGACGGGTCTCGTCGGTCTTCGGTCCGAGCGACGGCGCCTCGTCGATCTTCCAGTCGCCGGTGTGGACGAGGTTGCCGAGCGGCGTGCGGATGCACAGCGCCATCGGCTCCGGAATCGAGTGATTGACGGCAACCGCCTCGACCGAAAACGGCCCGGCATTGATCGTGTCGCCCGCCTTGAAGATGGTGACGGGAATTTCGCCCATCGATTTTTCATAGGCGCGCTTGGATTCCAGCAGACCTGCCGTGAACGGCGAGGCGTAGATCGGCACGTTCAGGCCCGGCCAGAGGTCGTTGATCGCGCCGAAATGGTCTTCATGCGCGTGGGTGATGATCATCGCCTTCAGATTGGCACGCTGCTCGCGCACGAATTCGATGTCGGGGAGAATGAGATCGACGCCGGGCAGATCCGCGCCCGGAAAGGTGACGCCGCAATCGACCATGATCCATTCGCGTTTTTCCGCGGGTCCATAGCCGTAAAGGGCAAGGTTCATACCGATTTCGCCCAGCCCGCCGAGGGGAAGGAAAACCAGTTCAGCGTTGTTGTCCGCCATTGAAGCGTTATCCAGTCTTGTTGTTTTCGAAGAAGACATCGCCGGCAGCAAAAGTGCGCGTGCCCTCTTCCGTTTCAAGTTTCAGCATCCCGGCATCATCAATGCCGGTAAAAAGCCCTGAGACCTGCTCGCGGGCCAGATTGATCGTGATCCGTTCGTTAATACCGCATGCGGCTGCACGCCAGCGCGCAACGGTTTTTCGCACGCCTTTTCCGCTATCCCAGATCGAAAGTTCTTCCGCCATGATCTCAAACAGGTGGGCAAACAGGACGGCGGGGTCGGCGCCAGCCACATAATCGGCCAGTCTTGCAACCGGATATGGGGCGCTCTCCGGTGAAAATCCAACATTGACGCCGATACCGACGACAACGGCAAACCGGCCATCGGCCAGTTTCCGGCCTTCCAGCAGAATGCCGCACACCTTTTTGCGGTCGATCAGAACGTCATTGGGCCATTTGATCGCGACCTCGGCCGCCTGCCCGGCCATCATCCGCGTCACCGCCCCGTGAACGGCAACGGCGGCAACCAGCGGCAATGAAGACATCGCCGAAACGGGTGCGGGGTCAATAAGCAGAAGCGAGGCATAAAGATTGCCTCGCTCCGAAACCCAGTTGCGTCCGCGCCGTGCCCGTCCGCCTGTTTGTCGTTCCGCTGTGATCCACAGGCCGCCGGGGTCGCCGCCCTCGGCCCGTTCCATCGCCTTCAGATTGGTCGAGACCACTTCGTCCAGCGCATCATGCCGATAGCTGCCGGCAGCCGCGGGCTTTCCCGCGGCCATCTAGAACAGCGCCGCTGCGGCTGCGCCGGCTGCCGAGTTCAGCGGGCCGCCGAACAGCAGGTAGCCAATGGCAAACAGACCACCGAGACCGAACACGAACCGCAATTCGCTTGCCACCCGCGAAAACTCCACGGCCGGCTCGTCGAACCACATCACCTTGACAACGCGCAGATAGTAGAACGCGGCCACGACGGAAGACAGGACACCGATGATGGCCAGCGTATAGAGCTTTGCATCGATCGCCGCCAGGAACACGAAGTACTTGCCGAAGAAGCCAGCAAGCGGCGGAACGCCGGCAAGCGAGAACATCAGCGCCGTCAGCACCACCGCCATAACCGGCTTGGTCCTGGAAAGACCGGCAAGATCGTCGATATTCTCGACATTGCCACCCTCTTTCAGGCGCATCGCCATGATGACAGCAAATGTGCCGAGCGTCATGAACAGGTAGATCGCCATGTAGATAACGACACCGCGGACACCGGTTTCGGTTCCCGCCGCAAGGCCGACCAGCGCATAACCCATATGGGTGATCGAGGAATAGGCCATCAGCCGTTTGATGTTGCGCTGACCGATGGCGGCGAATGCGCCGAGCACCATCGAGGCAAGCGAGATGAAGACCACGACCTGACGCCACTGATCAATGGCAGGGCCGAAGGCATCGATCAGCAGGCGGATGATGATCGCCATGGCCGCAACCTTGGGCGCAGAGGCAAAGAAGGCCGTGACCGGCGTCGGCGCGCCTTCATACACATCCGGTGTCCACATGTGGAAGGGAACGGCGGAAATCTTGAAGGTGATGCCAGCCAGCACGAACACCATGCCGAAGATGAAACCGAGACCGGTTTCGCCGAGCGAAATCTGGTTGGCGACGGCCTCGAAACCGATATTCCCGGTAAAGCCGTAGATCAGCGAAATACCGTAAAGCAGCATGCCGGACGACAGCGAGCCGAGGACGAAATATTTCAGGCCCGCTTCGGTCGAGCGCAGGCTGTCGCGGTTGATCGCAGCGATCACGTAAAGCGGCAGCGACATCAGTTCGAGGCCCATGTAGAAGGCCAGCATGTCATTGGCCGAGACCATCAGCATCATGCCGGTGGTCGACAGCAGCATCAGCACCGGAAACTCGAAACGGTCGAGATATTCCGGCTCTTCATGGCCGACAGACAGGATCATCGACAGCGCCGCACCGATCAGCACCAGAAGCTGCATGAAGCGGGTGAAGGCGTTGAAGGTGAGCGAGCCGTTGAAGGCCCCGCCATTGCCCGCCCAGAACAGGAAGCCGCCGGCGAACAGCAGCAGGGCCACGGCAAGCGCGACGATGGTCGGCCCGCTCTTGCGGCCGGCAAAGGCTCCGATCATCAACAGGACCATAGCGCCAATCGAAAGGATCAGCTCCGGCATGATCAGCTTCAGACTTGAAAGTAGGAGTTCCGAGGTCATGTCCAAAAGATCCTGTCTCAGTATACCGGCAGCGCGATGTTCTTGGTGGCTTCCAGAACAGCGTCATAATGTTGAACGATCTGGGCGACCGGCCCGTGGATCGCCGCGAAAATCGGTTCGGGATATACACCGAAGAAAATCGTCAGAATGATCAACGGATACAGCACGAACTTCTCGCGCATGGAAAGATCGAGCAATGCCTTCAGGCTGTCCTTCTCCAGTGCGCCGAAAATCACCCGGCGGTACAGCCACAGCGCATAGGCGGCCGAGAGGATGACACCCGTGGCCGCGAACACAGCCACCCAGGTATTGACCTGGAACACGCCGATCACCGTCAGGAATTCACCGATGAAGCCCGATGTGCCGGGAAGCCCGACATTGGCCATGGTGAAGATCATGAAGGCGACCGCGAATTTCGGCATGTTGTGCACAAGCCCGCCGAATGCGGCAATCTCACGCGTATGCATGCGGTCATAGACGATACCGACGCAGAAGAACAGCGCGCCGGACACGATACCGTGCGACAGCATCAGGAAGATCGAGCCCTCGATGCCCTCGGTGGTCGCCGAGAACATGCCCATGGTGACGTAGCCCATATGCGCGACCGAGGAATAGGCAATCAGCTTCTTCATGTCGGTCTGCATCAGCGCCACCAGCGAAGCGTAGATGATGGCGATGATCGACAGCGCGAAGATCAGCGGCGCGAAATAATAGGAGGCATCGGGGAACATCGGCATCGAATAGCGCAGCACGCCGAAGCCGCCGAGTTTCAAGAGAACACCCGCCAGCACGCCCGAGGCCGCCGTCGGCGCTTCCACGTGGGCGTCCGGCAGCCAGGTATGCACCGGCCACATCGGCATCTTCACCGCAAACGAGGCGAAGAAGCCGAGGAATAACCAGTATTGCATGTTGACCGGGAAATCATACTCCAGCAGCACCGGCACGCTGGTGGTGCCCGTCACCCAGTACATCGCCATGATCGCCAGCAGCATGAACACCGAACCGGCGAAGGTATAGAGGAAGAACTTCAGCGACGCGTAGACGCGGCGGTCATGCCCCCAGATGCCGATGATCAGATACATCGGAATCAGTCCCGCTTCGAAGAAGACGTAGAACATCACGATGTCAAGCGAGACGAACACGCCGATGATCAGCGTTTCCAGAATGAGGAACGCAATCATATAGGCCTTCACACGGTGTGTGATGGCCTCCCAGGAGGCGAGGATACACAGCGGCATCAGCACCGTGGTCAGCAGGATGAACAGCATCGAGATGCCGTCAACGCCGAGATGATAGGAAATCCCCGTGCCGAGCCAGGCATGGTTTTCGATCATCTGGAAGTTCGGATCGGCGGGATCGTAATTGACCCAGATAAACAGCGACACCACGAAGGTGAACAGTGTTGTCAGCAGCGCCACATTGCGAATGTTGCGCAGCCCCGCTTCATTGTCGTCGCGGGTAAACAGGATCAGCACCACGCCGACGAGAGGCAGGAAGGTGACTGTCGAGAGAATTGGCCAGTCGCTCATTACAGCGCCCCTCCGAGCATCATCCACGTTACAAGAGCGGCCAGGCCGATCAGCATTGCAAACGCATAGTGGTACAAATAACCGGACTGCAGCTTGACCACGCGGTTGGTGACATCAACGACCAGCGCCGCAATGCCGTTGGGTCCGAACCGGTCAATCACGCCGATATCTCCCTTCTGCCACAGGAAGTGCCCGAGCTTTTTCGCAGGGCGGACAAACAGGAAATCGTACAGTTCATCGAAATACCACTTGTTGAGCAGGAATGCGTAGATCCGCGGGAAGGCACGCGCCATCGCCGGCGCCGAAGCCGGCTTGATCAGGTACATGTAGATCGCGACCACCGTACCGATCAGCATGGCGAAGAACGGCGACAGCTTGACCCACAGCGCCACGTGATGGTGCTCTTCCAGAACCTCGTTGTGCGGCCCGGTAAACAGCGCGCCCTTCCAGAACTCGCTGTAGTCATGGCCGTAGAAGAACTCGGCGAAAACCACACCGGCAAACAGCGCGCCGACCGACAGCACGATCAGCGGGATCAGCATAACCCAGGGCGATTCATGCACGTGATGCATGACGTCCGAGGAAGCACGCGGCTTTCCGAAGAAGGTCATGAAAATCAGGCGCCATGAATAGAAGGCCGTCAGCACGGCGGCAATCACCAGTGCCCAGAAGGAGAAACCGGCCAGCGGGCTTGGCGAAACAAAGGCCGCCTCGATGATCGCATCCTTGGAGAAGTAACCGGCCGCACCGAAGATCGTGCCGGGAATGCCGACGCCGGTAATGGCAAGCGTGCCGAAGATCATGCCCCAGAAGGTGATCGGGATATGCTTCCGCAGGCCACCCATGCGGCGCATGTCCTGATCCCCGGAAACGGCATGGATGACCGAGCCGGCGCACAGGAACAGAAGCGCCTTGAAGAAGGCGTGGGTGAACAGGTGGAACACGGCAGCGCCGTAGGCCCCTGCCCCGAGGGCTGCAAACATGTAGCCGAGCTGCGAACAGGTCGAATAGGCAATCACGCGCTTGATGTCGTTCTGCACCAGACCGATCGTCGCGGCAAACAGCGCGGTGACCGAACCGATCAGCGTGACGAAGGTGAGTGCCGACGGCGACAGTTCGAACAGCGGCGACATGCGCGCCACCAGGAAGACGCCGGCCGTCACCATGGTAGCGGCGTGGATCAGGGCCGAAACCGGGGTCGGGCCTTCCATCGCGTCCGGCAGCCAGGTGTGCAGCAGGAACTGCGCCGACTTACCCATGGCGCCCATGAACAGCAGCAGGCAGACCGCGGTGATGGCGTGCATCAGCGACAGGTCCATGCCGAGGAAATGCAGCACCGGCGCCTGCTCGCCCGCAGCAACGGCAACCGCATGGTCGTCGGCAATGCGTTCGGCGGCGGCGAAGATCGGCTCGAAATTGATGGAATGCGCCAGGAAGAACAGGCCGGCAATGCCGAGCAGGAAGCCGAAGTCACCCACACGGTTGACGATGAAGGCCTTCATCGCGGCAGCGCAGGCCGACGGCTTCTTGTACCAGAAGCCGATCAGAAGATAGGAGGCAAGGCCAACACCTTCCCAGCCGAAGAACATCTGCAACAGGTTGTCGGCAGTCACCAGCGACAGCATCGCAAAGGTGAACAGCGACAGATAGGCAAAGAAGCGCGGACGATGCGGGTCGTCGTGCATGTAGCCCACCGAATAAAGGTGGACGAGACAGGACACCGTATTGACCACGACCAGCATAACGGCGGTCAGCGTGTCGATCCTCAGCGACCAGGCAACATCGATATTGCCGGAGGAAATCCACTGCATCACCGGAACCTGGATTACCAGATCCTCTGCATGCGACAGGAAGCCGACCGAGATGAACACGTACCAGGACAGGATGGCGGAAACGGCCATGAAGGCGATGGTCAGCCATTCGGTGGCCTTCGCGCCCATACGGTTTCCGAAGAGGCCTGCGATGAGGAAGCCGAGCAACGGCAGGAAAATGATGAGTTTGTATATCATCTGGTAGTCAGCCCTTCATCATATTGACGTCTTCGACCGCAATCGAGCCGCGGTTACGATAAAACACCACGAGGATCGCCAATCCGATCGCCGCTTCGGCCGCTGCCACCGTGAGGATGAAAAGCGCGAAGACCTGACCGACCACGTCATTCAGGAACGAAGAAAACGCGACCATGTTGAGATTGACCGAAAGCAGGATCAGCTCAATGGACATGAGAATGATGATGACGTTCTTTCGGTTCAGAAAAATGCCGAAAACGCCGATCGTGAAAAGTATGGCACTGACCGTCAGGTAGTGGGAAAGTCCGATTTCCATTGCTCTGTCCTTGAGTCCGTATCCCTGCTGAATTCTCTTAAATTTACAGGCCCTGTCCGGGCTTGACCTTGACGGCCTCGTGCGCTGTTTCCGGCGTGCGCGCCACCTGCTTGCCGATGTTCTGGCGCTTGACGTCGGTGCGATGCTTCAGCGTCAGCACGATCGCGCCGATCATGGCCACCAGAAGGATGAGGCCGGCGACCTGGAAGAAATAGGCGTAATGCGTGTAGATCACATCGCCCAACGTCTGAATGCTGGAGGATTCGGAAAGCGGCGCCATCGGCATCGCGGTATTGGCTGCGATCTCCGGGGAGATGAAGGTGCCGCCGACAACGATGATCAGTTCGGCCAGAAGCGCGACACCGATCAGCGCGCCAACCGGCGCATAGCGCAAGATGCCGGATCTGAGCGCCGTGAAATCGATGTCGAGCATCATCACCACGAACAGGAACAGCACCGCGACCGCCCCAACATAGACGACGAGCAGCAACAGGCCGAGATATTCCGCGCCGGCCAGAATGAACAGCGCAGCGGCATTCACGAACACCACGATCAGAAACAGGACCGAATGGACCGGGTTCCGCGCGGAAATCACCATGAACGCCGAGGCCACGGCGATAAACGCGAAAATATAGAAAAAAAGAGCCTGGAGACCCATCTTGGTGCCTTCTCTTCCTGTACGCCGCGGGAACCCCGGACGCGTCTCATTGAAAAACCGGCCGACGGCCAGGCTTTCCGTTCTCAAATCGTCTCACCGGCCGGCTTTATGCCGCCCGGCCACTTATTGTTCAAATCTCAGCGATAAGGTGCGTCCATGGCGATGTTCTGCCCGATTTCGCGCTCCCACCGGTCGCCATTGGCGAGCAGGCGCTCCTTGTCGTAGTAAAGTTCTTCGCGCGTTTCGGTCGCGAATTCGAAATTCGGCCCTTCGACGATGGCCTCGACGGGACATGCCTCCTGGCAGAAGCCGCAATAGATGCACTTCACCATGTCGATGTCGTAGCGCACCGTGCGGCGCGTGCCGTCATTGCGGCGCGGGCCGGCCTCAATGGTGATCGCCTGGGCGGGACAGATCGCCTCGCACAGCTTGCAGGCAATGCAGCGTTCCTCGCCGTTGGGATAACGGCGCAGCGCATGCTCACCGCGAAAGCGCGGGCTCACCGGTCCCTTTTCGAAGGGGTAATTGACCGTCGACTTCGGGGCGAAGAAGTAGCGCATCGTCAGAAAGAACGCGCCCACGAACTCCTTCAGGAAGACGGCATTGAAAGCCTGAGCAACAGAACCCATTTCAAATTCTCCAATCCGGCACTTCGAAAAGTACCATCAATCAGCCCACCCAGCCGGTCAGTTTAACAACGAAGGCCACGATGACGACCATGGCGAGCGACAGCGGAAGGAAAACCTTCCAGCCGAGACGCATCAGCTGGTCGTAGCGATAACGCGGCACGAATGCCTTCACCATGCCGAACATGAAGAAGCACAGCAGCACCTTGATCAGGAACCAGATCACACCGGGAACCCAGTTCAGCACCGGCACATCCAGGATCGGCAGCCAGCCACCGAGGAACAGCGTCGTCGTCATCGCGCACATCAGGACGATGGCCGCATATTCACCGAGCATGAACATCATGTACGGGGTCGAGCCATATTCCACCATGAAGCCCGCAACCAGTTCCGATTCCGCTTCCGGCAGGTCAAAGGGCGGACGGTTGGTTTCGGCAAGCGCGGAAATAAAGAACACGATGAACATCGGGAACAGCGCCAGCCAGTTCCAGTCAAGGAACGAGTTGGGCAGGCCGAGCATGGTGCCGAGACCGGTTTCCTGTGCATAGACGATATCCGAAAGGTTCAGCGAGCCGACCGTCAGCAGCACGGTGACGATCACAAGCCCGATCGACACTTCGTAGGACACCATCTGCGCGGCAGAGCGCAGCGAGCCGAGAAAGGCGTATTTCGAGTTCGACGCCCAGCCGCCCATGATCACGCCATAGACCTCAAGCGAGGAAATCGCGAAAACGTAGAGAATGCCGATATTGATATTGGCAATCACCCAGCCATCGGCCACCGGCATCACCGCCCAGGTGGCCAGCGCCAGCGTCACCGTGATCAGCGGCGCCAGCAGGAACACGACCTTGTCGGCACTGGCCGGAATAATCGGCTCCTTCAGCACGAACTTGAACAGGTCGGCAAAGGACTGGAACAGGCCGAAAGGTCCAACCACATTCGGTCCGCGCCGCATCTGCACGGCGGCCCAGATCTTGCGGTCGGCGAGCAGGATGAATGCGATACCGACGAGCAGCAGGACCAGCAGCAGCAGCGACTGACCGACCATGATCAGTCCGGGCCAGAGATAGGTTGAGAGAAAAGAATCCATTGTTCGGTCCTTATTCCGCCGCTGCCTTGAAATTATTGCGCGCCAGCGCCGAGCATTCGGCCATCACGGCAGAGGCCCGGGCAATCGGGTTGGTCAGGTAGAAATCGGTGATCGGCGAGACGAAACCGGCTTCGCCCAGGTCCCCACCCTTCGATGCCGCCGTTTCGACCGCCTTGATATCAGCGTCAGCGACCGCGTCAAGCGCAGCAAGGTGTGGATATTCGCCATAAATCGCTGCACGCAACGCCATCAGCGAGTCGTAGGGCAGCGTCTTGCCGAGAATGCCGGAAAGCGCACGCAGCACCGCCCAGTCCTCACGCGCATCCCCCGGCGCAAAACCTGCGCGGCTGGTCATCTGCACGCGGCCCTCGGTGTTGACGTAGGTGCCCGACTTTTCCGTATAGGTCGCAGCCGGCAGAACCACATCGGCATTCATCGCGCCGGCATCGCCGTGCGAGCCGATATAGACGGTGAACCCGGCCTTTTTGGCGGAGAAATCAAGTTCGTCGGCGCCGAGCAGGAACAGAACGTCGGTATCGCCCAGCATCTGGGCTGCGGTCTTGCCGCCCTCGCCCGGCACGAAGCCGATATCGAGACCGCCGACGCGCGATGCTGCGGTATGCAGCACGGCAAAGCCGTTCCAGTCTTCGCTCACCGCACCGACATCGCCGGCAAGCTGAGCCGCCCTGGCCAGCACGGCCGCGCCGTCTTCGCGGGTCAGAGCGCCCTGCCCGATCAGAACGATCGGACGTTCGGCGTTCTTCAGCACGTCGAGGAAACCGAGCGAACCGGAGGCGAGATCGGAAAGCGTCTGGGGACCGGCGCCGAGATACTCGTAGTCGTACCGCAGGTCCGCATGTTCGCCGATCACGCCGATCGGGAAATTGCCCTTGCGGAAACGCTTGCGGATACGGGCGTTGAGAACCGATGCCTCGAAGCGCGGATTGGCGCCGATAATCAGCAGAGCGTCAGCGTTTTCAATGCCTTCGATCGTCGGGTTAAACAGGTAGCTTGCGCGGCCAAGCGACGGATCAAGCGCCGTCCCGTCCTGCCGACAGTCGATATTGACCGAGCCGAGCGAGGCCATCAGACCTTTCAGCGCATACATTTCCTCAACCGTTGCCAGATCGCCGGCAATCGCGCCGATCCTGTCACCGGAAACACCGTCGACGGCGGACTTGATCGCGGCAAAGGCATCGTTCCAGTTGGACGCCTGAAGACGACCGTTGACGCGGATATAGGGCTTGTCGATGCGCTGGGTGCGCAGACCGTCCCAGATGAAGCGGGTCTTGTCGGAGATCCACTCCTCGTTCACCTCTTCATTGACGCGCGGCATGATGCGCATCACTTCGCGGCCGCGCGTATCGACGCGGATCGCCGAACCGACAGCATCCATCACGTCGATGGATTCGGTCTTGTTCAGCTCCCACGGACGGGCGGTGAAGGCGAACGGCTTGGAGGTCAGCGCGCCGACCGGGCAAAGGTCGACGACATTGCCCTGCAGCTCGGAGGTCATTGCCTGTTCGAGATAGGTGGTGATCTCGGCGTCCTCGCCGCGGCCGATCAGGCCAAGCTCGGAAATACCGGCCACTTCCGTGGTGAAACGAACGCAGCGCGTGCAGTGAATGCAGCGGTTCATCACCGTCTTGACCAGCGGGCCGATATACTTGTCCTCGACGGCGCGCTTGTCTTCCTGATAGCGCGAAGCGTCGATGCCGAAGGCCATGGCCTGGTCCTGCAGGTCGCATTCGCCGCCCTGGTCGCAGATCGGGCAGTCGAGCGGATGGTTGATGAGCAGGAACTCCATCACCCCTTCGCGCGCCTTCTTGACCATCGGCGTCTTGGTGTAGATTTCCGGCAGCGAGCCATCCGGTCCGCCGCGAATATCCTTGACCCCCATGGCACAGGAGGCTGCCGGCTTCGGCGGTCCGCCCTTCACCTGGATCAGGCACATGCGGCAATTGCCGGCAATCGACAGCCGCTCGTGAAAGCAGAAGCGCGGAATTTCAGCGCCCGCCGCTTCCGCTGCCTGCAGCAGCGTATAGTGGTCGGGAACCTCGATTTCGTTGCCGTCAACAATCAGATTTACCATATCCGTTCTTCCCGCTTCGCCGACGATCCAAAGGCCGCCGACAGTCCATTCTCGCTTGCGTGCGCCCGGTCAGGGCCTCGTCTCAAGCCTTATGTTCTTTCCACAGCGCCAGCATTGCGCCGACATCGATGCCTTCGATCGTCATGCCGTCGAGACGGCAATCGCTGATCGAGACACCGGAGAGATTGGCATCCGTCACCACCATGCCGGAGAAGTTGGCGTTGTTCACGCGCCACCCCGACATATTCACATTCTCGAACCCGCAACCCGACATGTTCACATCGTCGAAGCTGGAGCCGGACAGCGTGATACGATGATACTTGCCGCCCGAGAGATTGACGTTCTCATGGGAAACCCCGGACAGGTTGACATCGTCGAAGGTCGATCCCGAAAGATCGCTTTTCCTTGCGTCGATGCCTGTGGCCTGTCCGTGGATGTCCATCACCCTACTCCGCCGCTTCCATCACCGCGCCTTCAGACGTGGCGTTGGCCGTGTACTGGTCGATCCGCTTTTCGATTTCCGGACGGAAATTGCGGATCAGGCCCTGGATCGGCCACGCGGCAGCATCGCCAAGCGCGCAGATCGTGTGGCCTTCAACCTGTTTGGTAACCTCGAACAGCATGTCGATTTCGCGCTTCTGGGCGCGGCCTTCGACCATGCGTTCCATCACCCGCCACATCCAGCCGGTGCCCTCGCGGCACGGCGTGCACTGGCCGCAGCTTTCATGCTTGAAGAATTCGGCCAGCCGCGCGATCGCCTTGATGATGTCGGTCGACTTGTCCATGACGATGGCGCCGCCGGTCCCGAAGGAGGATTTGACTTCCTTCAGGCCGTCGAAATCCATCTGCACGTCCATCATGTCCTCGGCCTTGACCACCGGGCAGGAGGCGCCGCCGGGGATCACCGCCAGCAGATTGTTCCAGCCGCCGCGAATGCCGCCGCAATGCTTTTCGATCAGTTCGCGGAAGGTAATGCCGAGGCTTTCCTCAACCACGCAGGGACGGTTCACATGGCCGGAGACCATGAACACCTTGGTGCCGACATTGTTGGGACGGCCAAAGGAGGAGAACCAGCTTGCGCCGCGTCTGAGGATCGTCGGCGCGACCGCAATCGACTCGACGTTGTTGACCGTGGTCGGAAGACCGTAAAGGCCCATATTCGCCGGGAATGGCGGCTTCAGGCGGGGCTGGCCCTTCTTGCCCTCAAGGCTTTCCAGAAGCGCCGTTTCCTCGCCGCAGATGTAAGCGCCAGCACCGTGGTGGACGATCACGTCCATGTCCCAGCCGCACTTGTTGTTCTTGCCCAGAAGGCCGGCATCGTAACATTCGTCGATCGCCGCCTGCAGCGCCTCACGCTCGCGCATGAACTCGCCGCGGACATAGATATAGGCCGTATGCGCCCCCATACCGACGCCGGCAAGCAGGCAGCCCTCGATCAGATGGTGCGGATCATGACGCATGATCTCGCGGTCCTTACAGGTGCCAGGCTCGGATTCGTCAGCATTCACAACAAGATAATGCGGACGGTCATCCTTGGGCATGAACGACCATTTCAACCCCGTCGGAAAGCCCGCGCCGCCACGGCCGCGCAGCCCCGAATCCTTCATTTCCTGAACGATCCAGTCGCGGCCCTTGTCGACCAACGCCTTGGTATTGTCCCACGAACCACGCGCCATCGCGCCCTTCAGGGACGTGTCCCGATGGCCATAGAGGTTGGTGAAGATGCGATCCCTATCCTTTAACATGCTTCACTCCTAGCGCGCTGTTCTGCCGAATACTTTTTCATATTCCTCGATGCCGCCCTTGGCCAGCACCCCGGCCTGACGCACCCATTCGTCGCGTTCGATGCGACCGCCGAGTTTCAGCGATTCATTGACCCAGGCGCATTCGCCGGGCGTCCATGCCGCAATCTGCTCGAACTTGTAGATGCCGATATCGTTGAGAAGCTTCTCGATCTTCGGGCCGACGCCGGACATCATTTTCAGATCATCGGGGTCTTCCGGCTTCTCTTCGGCAGCCGGCGGACGATCGCCCTTGGCGCCGTTGATCGCTTCGGGCGAACCGGCGTCGTCTTCGGTCTCGTCCTCGCGGGCCGTAACGGCATCGTCGTCGTCATCAGTCAGCGAGGTGAAGCCGCCTTCAGGGGCGGAAAACCAGCGGTCGATCTGCGGACCGGGTTTGATCTCGTCACCGCGACCGGCCTCGAACGCATCGATGATTTCCTCAAGCCGTTCCGGCGTCAGGTCCTCATAGGCGTCCTTGAAGATCATCACCATCGGCGCGTTGGCACAGGCGCCCTGGCATTCAACCTCTTCCCAGGACAGCGTGCCATCGGCATTCGGCTCAAGCGCTGCCGCGCCGATCTTCTTCTTGCAGACATTGATCAGGTCGCCGGCCCCGCGCAGCATGCAGGGCGTCGTTCCGCACACCTGGATATGGGCCTTGGTGCCTACCGGCTTCAGTTGGAACTGGGTATAGAAGGTTGCGACCTCGAGCACCCGGATCAGCGGCATGGACAGCATGTCGGCGACCTTTTCGATCGCCGCGCGCGTCACCCAGCCTTCCTGTTCCTGCGCGCGCATCAAAAGCGGGATGACGGCGGATTGCTGGCGGCCTTCGGGATATTTCTTGATCGTGGCTTCGGCCCAGGCGGCATTCTCGTCTGAAAACGCAAATGCGGCAGGCTGGACATTCTCTTCGGCTAGTCGACGAACGGACATGCTCTCTTATACCTCTTCGGAGGTTTTAGTCACAGCTCTCGCATATCCCATGTTCTGGTACCGGCCTTCAACCGGTCCGGGACAGCAAAAAGCGGTTCTTGAAAGTTCAAAGGCGTCTGGCTTCACCGGTCCACCTCACCGAACACGATGTCGAGCGTCCCGATAATGGCGGTGACGTCGGCAAGCTGATAGCCCTTCGACATGAAGTCCATTGCCGAAAGATGGGCAAAGCCCGGCGCGCGGATCTTGCAGCGGTAAGGCTTGTTGGTGCCGTCGGAAACGAGATAGACGCCGAACTCGCCCTTCGGCGCTTCGACGGCGGCATAAACCTCGCCTTCCGGCACATGATAGCCTTCGGTGTAGAGCTTGAAGTGATGGATCAGCGCTTCCATCGAGCGCTTCATCTGCGCGCGCTTGGGCGGAACCACCTTGCCGTCCATGGAATTGAACGGGCCGGTCTTGGCATCGCCCAGAAGCCGCTCAACGCACTGCTTCATGATCTTCACCGATTCGCGCATCTCGTTGATGCGCAGAACCCAGCGGTCATAACAGTCGCCATTCTTGCCGATCACGACATCGAAATCGAGATCGGAATAGCATTCATAGGGCTGCGCGCGGCGCAGGTCCCAGGCAGCGCCCGAACCGCGCACCATCGGGCCGGAGAACCCCCAGGCAAATGCATCGTCAAGCGAAACCACGCCGATATCGACATTGCGCTGCTTGAAGATGCGGTTGCCGGCCAGAAGCGCCTCGATGTCATCAAGGCGTGCCGGGAACTGCTCGCACCACTTGCCAATATCCTCGACCAGTTCCGGCGGCAGATCCTGGTGCACGCCGCCGGGGCGGAAATAGGCCGCATGCATGCGCGCGCCACAGGCCCGCTCGTAAAACACCATCAGCTTTTCGCGCTCTTCAAAGCCCCACAGCGGCGGGGTCAGCGCGCCGACGTCCATGGCGGCGGTCGTCGAATTCAGAAGATGGTTGAGAACACGGCCGATTTCGGAAAACAGCACGCGGATGAGCTGCCCGCGGATCGGGATCTCGACCTCCAGCAGCTTTTCCACGGCAAGCGCGAAAGCGTGTTCCTGGTTCATCGGCGCCACGTAATCGAGGCGGTCGAAATACGGCACGGCCTGAAGGAAGGTCTTGCTCTCGATCAGCTTCTCGGTTCCGCGGTGAAGCAGGCCGATATGCGGGTCGACACGTTCTACGATCTCACCGTCCAGCTCCAGCACCAGACGCAGCACGCCGTGGGCGGACGGATGTTCGGGACCGAAATTGATCGTGAAATTGCGGACATTATGTTCAGTCATGCCGATGGATCCTGTTGTGCAGCATAAGCCGCAAAGAATTCTGCGGACGTCATCTTCTTGGTCTCGTTGGCGAAGGCGTAGTTGTCCGGCTTTTCGTCAATGAAAATCTCGCTGGTAAAGCGGAAGGCACCCGGCGCATCGAAAGCATGGGCGGAAACGACCACGTCGGAACCATCCTGCATGCGCCAGAAAAGCGTCGTTCCGCAGGTCTTGCAGAATACGCGCTCTCCATACTCGGACGATTTGTAGACGCCGAGCATGTCCCCGTTTTCGACGTCCACAGCCGTGCCGCATTCAACACCGACAAAACCGGCGCCACCGCTCCAGCGACGGCACAGGCCGCAATGGCAAACGCCCATCTCATCGTTTACCGGGACAGCGGTAAAACGAATCGCAGCGCAGATACAGCCGCCAGAAAGCCGTTCAGCCATCACACGCTCCTCAGCTCGCCTTCTCGTCACCGGGCAGGACATATTCGGGTCCTTCCCAGGGGCTCAGGAAATCAAAACTGCGGAATTCCTGGCGAAGTTCGACCGGCTCGTAGATCACCCGCTTGGCTTCCTCGTCATAACGCAGCTCGACAAAGCCGGTCGTCGGGAAGTCCTTGCGCAGCGGATGGCCCTCGAAACCGTAATCGGTCAAAAGCCGGCGCAGGTCCGGATGGCCGGAGAAGGGAATGCCGTACATGTCCCAGGTCTCGCGCTCGAACCAGTCGGCGCCGGGAAAGATCGAGGTGATCGACGGCACGACCTCATCTTCTTCCACCGCAAGCTTGATGCGGATACGGACGTTCTGGGTCGGCGACAGAAGGTGGTAGACGACGTCGAAACGCTGTTCGCGTCCGGGCCAGTCGACACCGCAAACATCAATGATGTTCACGAAAGCGCACTGCCCGTCATCACGCAGGAACTTTGCAACATCCACGATCGCTTCCGGCGTCGTGAACACGGTCAGCTCACCATGGGCGACTCGGCTATCGTGGACACCGTTGCAGGCCTCGCGGATATGGGCGCCGAGTTCGTTCAAAACTTCACTCATAATGGTCTCCAGCCGCTATCGCTCGATGGTGCCGGTACGCCGGATCTTCTTCTGCAGCAGAAGCACGCCGTAAAGCAGCGCCTCGGCCGTGGGCGGACAGCCCGGCACGTAAATGTCGACGGGAACAACCCGGTCACAGCCGCGCACGACGGAATAGGAATAGTGATAATAGCCGCCGCCATTGGCGCACGACCCCATCGAGATGACGTAACGCGGCTCGGGCATCTGGTCATAGACCTTGCGCAGCGCGGGCGCCATCTTGTTGGTCAGCGTGCCGGCAACGATCATCACATCCGACTGGCGCGGTGAAGCGCGCGGGGCAAAACCGAAGCGCTCACAGTCATAACGCGGCATCGACATCTGCATCATCTCGACGGCGCAACAGGCAAGACCGAACTGCATCCACATCAGCGAGCCGGTACGCGCCCAGGTAATCAGCTGCGCGGACGAGGTAACAAGAAAGCCCTTGTCGGCAAGCTCATTGTTGATCTCACCAAAAAAGCGGTCGTCAGCGCCGACCGGCTTGTTGGTCATCGGGTCAACGACGCCTTTCGGCACCGGCGCGACCAGCGTTTCGTCCTGGCTCACTCCCATTCGAGTGCTCCTTTTTTCCATTCGTAGATGAAGCCGATCGTCAGCACGCCGAGGAACACCATCATCGACCAGAAACCGAACCAGCCGATTGTCCCGAAGGATACCGCCCAGGGAAACAGGAAGGCCACTTCGAGGTCAAAGATGATGAACAGAATCGCAACAAGATAGAAGCGGATATCGAACTTCATGCGGGCGTCATCAAACGCGTTGAAACCGCACTCATAGGCCGAAAGCTTTTCTGCATCGGGCGCCTTGAAGGCCAGCGCAAAGGGCGCGACCATCAGGGCAAGCCCGATGATGAGACAGATTGCGATAAAGATGACGATCGGAATATAGGAACTGAGGACTTCAGCCATAAAAACACCCTTGCCGTTAGATGGCGCCCGGGTCAGCGCACTCGCAGAATAAACCGCGAGACCGAAAATTGATAGATGTCGGGGTTGTGGTTAGCGCAGCCGACGCGCTCACGCAAGCCAATTATGACTTCATTTCGTCGCGCTGCAGCATTCGGTGACGGACGAAATGCGGCGTTTTTATACCCGTTGCAGGGCTTATTTAAGGGTGCGGCAATTTGCTGCGCCCGGCGACACGTTCCGCCGCCCGCCATGACATTCGTCAATAAAGACAGCCAAAACAAACCGAGTCGCACAAAGCTGCAGAGCCGCGCGCAAACGCAAACAGCCGAACGCATCCTGACAAAAGAGTTTAAGTCAGGCGGCGAACCGCATTGCAACAAAAGAGAAAAAGCATTTTCAGGAAGAAGAAAATGGCGCGAGTGACGGGGCTCGAACCCGCGACCTCCGGCGTGACAGGCCGGCACTCTAACCAGCTGAGCTACACCCGCGCATTTTCGCCGTTTCAGGGTCAAACGCTTGTTTTCGTGAGCGCTTGTCTGTCTGGCGTGAGCGGCTGTTTAAGGGGGACGCCTGCTACTGTCAAGCAGCTTGTCACGCATTTCTGCTTTTTTTACGCGGCCAATTTCAAGACCCCCGCAAAACCGGGAAAACCACCGTCAAAAAAATGCGCTTCCATAAGATCAGGCCGCAGCACACCGACGGCGAAAACCACAATCATGGCCGCCCCGGCCAAAGAGCGATTCACTTTTCACCTATCCGTCACTCACACCAGGAGTCGATGATTAGGACTCATATGACCGGCGTGTGTTGAAAGCCGCAGTCGTAGCCATAGCGACAGTGAGGATTTTCAACGCCGCAGGCTTTCAAAAGCGCCCTGCCCTTTAAGGGGCGACTGGAATAACCGCCGAGGGCGTTAAAATCCTCGCGCGATGCGTCTGCATCGCTCTCACGGTATCTTCCTGCTCGGACAGCCATTCCAGCACGCATCATATGAGTCCTGATCATCGACTCTTGGCACTACACACGGCAGCGTCTTTTTGAAAAAAATTGCAGATTCCGCGAAAACCCTCTTGCGGTTTCCGCGCGTTCCGCATATTTCACGCCTCACCAACGCGGTCGGGCGATTAGCTCAGTTGGTAGAGCGCCTCGTTTACACCGAGGATGTCGGGAGTTCGAGCCTCTCATCGCCCACCATTCTTTCCCCTTTCCTTCCTTTTCGGCATTCGAAACCGCAACATTTCGGTTCGGATTTTCAGCGCGCCCCGCTTTCAGGCTGTCCGATTATGAATCGCATCGGCGAAAGCAGCTTTTGCGATCGGATGGCGTCGCCAAGCAGAATACGGGAAGGCCACGTTCATGCGCCGAACCTTTCGGAAAATAGAACTTTTCTAATAAAGCATAATATAAATCACACAAACGATCGCCCCTACCCTAAACACCGACAATAAATTTCAAGAATGTTCAACTTGATTGCGCTGCCATTCAGGACTATTCTTTCGCGCATCACGGGGGAGTCGATTATTATGGCCCATTACAAGTGTTCCGATTGCTTGATGGTGCAGGATACCGGGCGCGTTTGCCGTCGGTGCGGAAGTTACAGTCTTACGGCGCTTGAGACGCATAGCGGCGCTGCCGACGAGCGCGAGCAGAACACCCAGGTGCCCGCGGCGACGTCGTTCAACATGCCGGTATGGATCTCCTTTTTCGGGATCGCCATCCTGACCAGTTATCTGCTGATCTTTCATATGTAGCGATGGCAGGTTGCCGGTGTCGGCAAGACGGTGGTTGCGCCGACCGCATGGCAGCGGACACGCCATGTCACGCGTAGGTTTCCTCGCCAGCGGGCGGTAACGGCACCGTCTTCGAAGGTTTATGGCAAGGAGATATGCTTGTCTGGCCGACTCGCCCAGCCGGCTGGCTACTGCATGGAGAAAAAAGCCAGCGAGGCCGCTTTCGCCGTATTGCGCGGATCATTTCACGCGCAGCGCATTATTCGCGGGATGCAGGATTCATGCAGCGGATGCGCGGCGGCAGTGCAGATAAAGCCGCCACACAGGGAAGGTTGCTTCAATCCTGTTTCCGAAAACGGGCAGGATCAGGCCGTGCGATTCTTTTCGCCGTCGGAAAACAGAGACTTGCCGTTCTGGTCGATGATCTGCTTGCCCTTCTTGAGGCTCCATTCAATCGCTTCATCCTGAGAGGCAAACAGGTCGGCGCGAATGAAGGTGCGGACCAGTGTTTCCTCGCCGACCTCCTTCTCGATGCGACCCTGAAGCCGGTATTGCGCGCCTTCCTTCACCGGCTCGGCGAAGATGATGCACTCCTCATGAACGATCGACTTGACGGCCTGATCGTTCTCCTGGCCGCCGCCGCCGGGGCCACCGGAAAACAGAGAACCGAGCTTCGAGAAAAACGATGCCATAGAAACAACTCCCTTTTTTGCGTTCTTAACCGATCAACCCCGGTTTCGCCAGCCTTGCGCACCGAATTTAAGCGCAATGCAAACGCGGCATGCCGCCGCGCTCAGATGATCAGGTTCGCCAGAATTTCGTTTTCGGTAATGTCCTGATATTTGAGGCCGCTTGCCGTCATCTTTTCGAACAATGCCGCAAAATTCTCCGGTTCCGCCGTTTCGATGCCGATCAGGATCGATCCGAAATTGCGGGCGGACTTTTTCAGATATTCAAACCGGGCAATATCGTCGTGCGGGCCGAGCAGGCCGAGAAAATCCTTCAGCGCACCCGGTCGCTGCGGCAGGCGCAGGATGAAGTATTTCTTCAGCCCGGAATAGCGCATCGCCCTTTCTTTCACGTCCGGCAGGCGGTCGAAATCGAAATTGCCGCCGGAGACCAGAACGACGATCCTGCGGCCGCGCACCTGTTCGGGCGAAAGCATGCCAAGCGCGGTCAGCGCCAGCGCGCCGGCGGGCTCGAGCACGACCCCCTCGACATTCAGCATTTCCGTCATCGTCACGCAGATCGCATTTTCCGGCACAAGCGCCACCTGTTGGGCGGAAAACCGGTTCAGTGCGGCAAAATTGGCGTCGCCGATCCGAGCCACAGCGGCCCCATCGACAAAATTGTCGACCTCGTCCAGCGTGACGATTTCTCCCGCCTCCAGAGAACGCCTGAGGCTCGGCGCGCCGGAGGGCTCGGCAAACAGGAAGGCATCGGGCGCAAGCCGCCCCTCGAAATATCCCGTAACGCCGGCCGAAAGCCCGCCGCCGCCGACCGGCATCACGATCAGGTCGGGCAGTTCCCCCGCCTCCGGCCATGCGGCCTCGATTTCGGCTGCCACGCTTGCCTGCCCCTCGATGATATCCGGGTCGTCGAAGGGCGGCACCATCACTCCGTCATTTGCCGCCACGAAATCCCTGGCGGCCGCATAGCAGACGTCGAAAATATCCCCGACAAGCTCGATTCGTATATTGCCGCCCCCGAAAATGCGGGTCTTGTCGATCTTCTGCTGCGGCGTGGTCACCGGCATGAAGACGACGCCCTGAACCCCGAAATGGCTGCAGCAATAGGCAAAGCCCTGGGCATGGTTGCCGGCCGAAGCGCAGGCGAACACCTTGTCGCCCCCGCCTTCGGCCATGCGTTTGCGCATGAAGTTGAAGGCCCCGCGCAGCTTGTAGGAACGCACAGGCGTCAGGTCCTCGCGTTTCAGATAGATGTCGGCATCAAATTGTGCGCTCAGATGCGCATTGCGCTGGAGCGGTGTCGGTTCGAACAGGCTTCTGAGTGCTGTGGTCGCTTCTTGAACTTGATCGCGCATTCTGGTGCTTCCCATTGAGTTTGTGCCGCTACACCGCTATGGCATAGATCGCGGGTTTGGAAAAACCCCGCTCATGACACTGAGTATGACAGGGTACGGTCTCCTTGAACGCCACTCTATTGCGGTCAGCCTTTTATATTGCGGCCATCTGCGGGATCTATCTTGCCGCCGCGATGTTCGTACCGGCCATGGCCGACCTCTATTACGCGAATGACGATTGGCAGGTCTTCGCCATTTGCGGCTTCATGGTCGGCGGCACCAGCCTTGTCACCGCAGTGGCGATGCGCGGCAACCCGCCGCCATTCAGCCGGCGGCTGGGCTTCTTCCTCGTCAATCTGCTGTGGATCACCTTTGCGCTGGTCGGCTCGATCCCGATTTACCTCGCGCGGGAAGACCTCACCTTTGCGCAGGCGCTGTTCGAGGCGGTCTCCGCCATCACCACGACTGGCTCGACCGTTTTGACCGGGCTGGACGATTCGGCGCCCGGTCTTCTGCTCTGGCGTTCGCTGCTGCAATGGATGGGCGGTATCGGGATTGTTGCTCTCGGGTTGTTCATCCTGCCGTTCCTGCGCATCGGCGGCATGGCCTTCTTCAAGATGGAATCGTCGGATACCAGCGACAAGCCGTTCGCGCGCATGGCAAGCTTCACCCGGGCCTTCCTCGCCATCTATGTCGGTATCACCATCGCCTGTGCGGTAGCCTACGATCTCGCCGGCATGTCGCATTTCGATGCCGTCAACCACGCGCTGACGACGGTGGCGACCGGCGGGTTTTCCACACATGATGCGTCTTTCGGCTATTTCGACAGCCCTGCCCTGCTGTTGATTTCCAGCTTCTTCATGATGCTGTGTAGCCTGCCGTTTTCGATCCTGATCCTGTTCGTGGTCCGCGGCCGTCTCGATACGCTGCGCGACCCGCAGATCATGCTGTTCCTGTCCTATCTGGCGATGGCCACCTTCGTGCTGGCGCTATATATCAGCCTGGACGGGCAGATGGATTTCGTGAATGCGCTGATACAATCTTACTTCAATGTGTCATCGATCCTCTCGACGACGGGTTACGCCAGCACCGATTATACACAGTGGGGCGCGTTTGCCATCGTGCTGGTGTTTTTCCTGATGTTCATGGGCGGATGCTCCGGTTCGACGGCAGGCGGGATCAAGGCCTATCGTTTTCTGATTCTCTACAACATGCTGTCGACCGGCATGAAAAAGCTGATCTATCCGAATGCCGTCTATTCGATCCGTTACGGGCGCCTGAGCGTCGATTCGGAAACGCAGCGCGCCGTCTCGATGTTCTTCTCCGCCTTCATCCTGCTGTGGGCGTTCGGCAGCATTGCCATGGCGGCTTTCGGCTATGATCTGATCACCGCCATTTCCTCGGTGCTGACCGCGCTTTCGAATGTCGGCCCGGGACTGGGAGACATCATCGGCCCGGCCGGCAATTTCGCCACCTTCGCCGATCCGGAGCTTTACCTCCTGTCGGTGCTGATGCTGCTTGGCCGTCTTGAAATCCTCACCGTCGCCGTGATCCTGATGCCGATGTACTGGCGCGGGTAATCCGCAGCCGTCATCTGTCAGCGGAAAACCGTGCGCGGGCGGTGGAGAAGCTTCCATTTCAGCGTGAACCGCTTTATTGAGGGGCGAAAACGCGCAAACGTCGAAAACCAATGCGGGATGCTCTTGTCTCATGACACTTTCCAACAATCAGGCCATCACGCCTGAAATCGTCGAAGCCCATGGACTGAAGCCGGACGAATACGAGCGGGTTCTGGAACTGATCGGCCGGGAGCCGAGCTTTACCGAACTCGGCATTTTTTCGGCGATGTGGAACGAGCACTGCTCCTACAAATCGTCGAAACGCTGGCTCAGAACCCTGCCGACGACCGGCCGGCGGGTCATCCAGGGGCCCGGCGAAAATGCCGGTATCGTTGATATCGATGACGGCGACTGTGTCGTCTTCAAGATGGAGAGCCACAACCACCCCTCCTATATCGAGCCCTATCAGGGTGCTGCGACCGGTGTTGGCGGTATCCTGCGCGACATCTTCACCATGGGCGCGCGTCCTGTTGCCGCCATGAATGCGCTGCGCTTCGGCGCGCCCGACCACCCGAAGACCCGCCATCTGGTCTCCGGCGTGGTTGCCGGCGTCGGCGGCTACGGCAATTCTTTCGGCGTGCCGACGGTGGGCGGCGAAGTGGAATTCGACGCCCGCTACAATGGCAACAATCTCGTCAACGCCTTTGCCGCCGGCATCGCGCGCACGGACGCGATCTTTTATTCCGAGGCCAAGGGCGTCGGCCTGCCGGTGGTCTATCTCGGAGCCAAGACGGGCCGTGACGGCGTTGGCGGCGCAACCATGGCCTCTGCCGAATTCGACGAGGATATCGAGGAAAAGCGCCCGACGGTTCAGGTCGGCGACCCCTTCACGGAAAAATGCTTGCTTGAAGCCTGCATGGAGCTGATGAAGACCGGCGCCGTGATCGCGATTCAGGACATGGGCGCGGCTGGACTGACTTGCTCGGCCGTCGAAATGGGCGCCAAGGGCAATCTCGGCGTCGAACTCGATCTCGACCGCGTGCCGGTGCGTGAAACCGAAATGACGGCCTACGAGATGATGCTGTCGGAAAGCCAGGAGCGCATGCTCATGGTGCTCGACCCCGAAAAGGAAGAGGAAGCCGAGGCGATCTTCAAGAAATGGGGCCTGGATTTCGCCATCGTCGGCAAGACCACCGATGATCTGAGATTCCGCGTGCTGCATCGCGGCGAGGAAGTCGCCAATCTGCCGATCAAGGAGCTTGGCGACGAAGCGCCTGAATATGACCGCCCGTGGCGCGAACCCGATACTCGCGGCGAACTGCCCTCACATCTGGTCGAGGCGCCGGAGGATTATGCCGCCGCTCTTCTGAAACTCGTCGGCGGGCCGAACCAGTCGAGCCGCCGCTGGGTCTATGAACAGTATGACACGCTGATCCAGGGCAACTCGCTGCAGCTGCCCGGCGGCGATGCCGGTGTCGTTCGCGTTGACGGCCATCCGGTCAAGGCACTCGCCTTTTCCTGCGATGTGACCCCGCATTATGTCGAGGCCGATCCTTACGAGGGCGGCAAGCAGGCTGTGGCCGAATGCTGGCGCAACCTCACCGCAACGGGCGCCGAACCGCTGGCGTCAACCGACAATCTCAATTTCGGCAACCCGGAAAAACCGGAAGTCATGGGCCAGCTGGTCAAGGCAATCGAAGGCATTGGCGAGGCCTGCCACGCGCTCGGCTTCCCGATCGTGTCGGGCAATGTCTCGCTTTATAACGAGACCAATGGCGAGGCGATCCTGCCAACCCCGACAATCGGCGGTGTCGGCCTCATTGCCGACTGGCGCAAGATGGCCCGGGTCGGTTCGTTTTCCGATGGCGACCAGGTGATTCTCATCGGCGCCGATGGCGACCATCTGGGCGCTTCGGCCTATATGCGCGAAGTTCTCGGCCTCATTGACGGTCCGGCCCCGGCGGTTGATCTTTATGTCGAGCGCCGCAATGGCGATTTCGTCCGCTCCGCCATCAACAATGGCCAGATCACCGCCTGCCACGATATTTCGTCAGGTGGCCTCGCTGTTGCCCTGGCCGAAATGTGCATGGCCGCAGGCAAGGGCATGGCGATCAGCATCGAACAGGCGCGCGGCATGCCCCATGCACTGCTGTTCGGCGAAGACCAGGCGCGCTACGTCATCACGGTTCCGGCAGAATACGGCAATTTCGTCTGCGCTTCGGCAGAAGGCAGCGGCGTACAGTTCCGTCGCCTCGGCAAGGTCGAGGGAGACGCGCTGGTGATCGATGATCTGTTGTCGGTCCCGGTCGGGGAGTTGCGCGACGCCCACGAAATGTGGTTCCCTCAATTCATGACCGCAACGAGCGGCAATAGCCCGTCGGCGGAAGAACCGGCGTCAAGCGAGGAGCACTGAATATGGCAATGAACGCGGGCGAAATCGAAGACATGATCAAGGCTGCAATCCCGGATGCCACGGTCACGATCAGGGATCTGGCGGGCGACGGCGATCACTTTGCTGCCGAAGTTGTGTCGGAAAGTTTCAGAGGCAAGACCAGGGTGCAGCAGCACCAGATGGTCTATGATGCCCTGCAGGGGAACATGGGCGATGCGCTGCACGCTCTTGCCCTGCAGACTTCGGCGCCACAATAAGCGCGTACCGGTTCGTTTTCGACCTGTCGCGGTCAATTCGCCGGCCTGGGGGCTTGGCGGTTGTAAATCGATCGATTATATGCTGAAAGCAAATAAACGCTACGGATCTTGAACCCGTATGTGAAAGGATTACGCATGAGTGACATCAACGCCTACATCAAGAGCGAAGTCGACGGTAACGATGTCGTCGTCTTCATGAAGGGCACACCGCAGTTTCCGCAGTGTGGTTTCTCCGGTCAGGTCGTTCAGATTCTCGACTATCTCGGCGTCGACTACAAAGGCATCAACGTGCTGGCCGACGGCGACCTGCGCCAGGGCATCAAGGACTATTCCAACTGGCCGACCATTCCCCAGCTCTACGTCAAGGGCGAGTTTGTCGGCGGCTGTGATATCGTACGCGAGATGTTCCAGGCGGGCGAATTGCAGGAACACCTGTCATCCAAGGGTGTCGCCGTCAGCGGCGCGGCCTGAGACCGGGCGTCGGCTTTTTCACAAGGAAAGCCGGCCGGAGGGCGCCGCGCCAAGCGGCTGCCCGGACATGCTCTGCATTTGTTTGGGTACAGGCGTCGCTCTAGCGGCGCCTTCTTTTGCTTTCAGGATTATTCGTTTTGACAGATACGTTACAGAGATCGGGACCAATGGTCCGAAAAGCACCGGGGAAATGGGAACTGGTCGCGATGATGGCCGGGTTGATGGCGCTCAACGCGCTGGCCATCGATATCATGCTGCCTGGCCTGAAACAGATTGGCGCCAGCCTCGGCGTCGAGGCGGAAAACCAGCATCAGTTCATCATCACCTCCTACGTGCTCGGTTTCGGCATAGCCCAGCTCGCCTACGGCCCGCTTGCCGACCGTTTTGGACGCAAACTGCCGCTTCTGGTGGGGCTGGCAATCTATTTCGCCGGCGCCGTCACCTGCGCCTTCGTGCCGACATTTACGGCATTGCTGCTTGTGCGCTTCTGCCAGGGATTGGGCGCGGCAGCCACGCGCGTCATTTCCGTTGCCGTGGTGCGCGACCTTTACGGCGGGCGCAAGATGGCCGAGATCATGTCGTTGATCATGATGGTGTTCATGATCATCCCCGTGATTGCACCGTCAATCGGCCAGACGATCATGTTCCTCGGCGACTGGCATCTGGTTTTCGTGTTCCTCGGTCTGGCCGCACTTGGCAATTTCTTCTGGGTGACATTCCGTCTGCCTGAAACGCAGCATCCCGAAGATGTCATCCAGCTGACGCCGAAGGCTGTCGCCCACAGCTTCCTCTACGTGCTGAGCCATCGTGTTGCCCTGTTCTACACGCTGGCGACCACCTTCATCATGGCCTGCATCTTCGGTTTCGTGACCTCGGCACAGCAGGTCTATATCGACATATACGGGCTTGGCGCACTGTTTCCCCTGGCGTTTGCCGGCATCGGCGTCACCATGGCGGCATCGTCGCTGGCAAATTCCCGCATTGTCGGCAAGATCGGCATGCGCAGGCTTTCCCACGGCGCGCTGATCGGCTTTGTCCTGACAAACGGCGTCTGGCTCGCCATCGATCTGATATTCGCCGGCGCCATGCCGTTCGTGCTGTTCTATCTGATCTTCATGATCGCCTGGTTCCAGTTCGGCTGGATCGCGCCGAACTTCAACGCGCTGGCGATGGAGCCGCTCGGCCATGTGGCCGGTGCAGCCTCATCCGTTCTCGGGTTTGCCAGCACGGCCGGTTCCGCGCTTCTCGGCGCGATGATCGGGCTGTCCTTCAACGGCACGACGACACCGATGATCGCCGGTTTCTTCGTCTTCGCCCTCGTTGCGCTGGGCCTGACGCTGATTGCGGAAAAAGGAAAGCTTTTCCAACCACATAATCCAGAAGTCTAAAGTCAATACCCGGTTCCGGCTGGGACCGGGCCCTCCTCCCGAAAGTCCCCGCCCGTGACCTATGCCTCTCACCCCGAACACGCAACAATAACCGCCCGGCTCCCCAAATGGGAGCTGGTCGCCATGATGGCCGGATTGATGGCGCTCAATGCGCTCGCCATCGACATCATGCTGCCAGGCCTTCAGCAGATCGGCGCAAGCCTCGGGGTTGAAGAGGAAAACCGGCGACAGTTTATCGTCACCGCCTATGTTCTCGGCATGGGCTGCGGGCAATTGCTGTTCGGGCCGCTGTCCGACCGGTTCGGGCGCAAAATGCCTCTGCTTGCCGGCCTGGCTCTTTATCTCGCGACATCGGTTTGCGCCGCCTTCGTTCCCAGCTTCGCCCTGATGTTGTTCGTCCGTGTCATTCAGGGTGTAAGCTCGGCGGCAACCCGCGTGATCTCGATTTCAATCGTGCGCGATCTCTATGGCGGGCGGATGATGGCGGAAGTCATGTCGCTGATCATGATGGTGTTCATGATCATACCGATATTGGCGCCCTCAATCGGCGAGGTCATTCTGCTTGCCGGCGAATGGCACCTGATCTTTCTTTTTCTGGCGCTGTTTTCGTCGGCCATGTTTATCTGGACACTGACCCGGCTGCCGGAATCGCTCCACCCTTCCGACAGACGCCCCTTCAGCATCGCCTCGATTGCGGGCGGCTTCATGATCGTGATCCGCAACCGCTCGGCGGCATTCTACATCCTGGCGACCACCTTCATTCAAGCCTGCATGTTCGGCTACATCACCTCGGCCCAGCAGATCTATATCGGCGTTTTCGATCTTGGAAGGCTGTTTCCGGTCGCGTTTGCAGGTCTTGGCATCACCATGTCCTGTTCGGCACTGTTGAACTCGCGCCTTGTCGGCCGCTTCGGTATGCGGCGGCTGTCGCAGGCAGGCCTGATCATCTTCACCACGCTGATCGGGATATGGCTGGTGCTCGACCTTGCCTATGCGGGCGTGATGCCGTTCTGGCTGTTTTACACGATGTTCTGTCTCGCCTGGCTGCAATTCGGCATTCTCGGCGCCAATTTCAATTCCATGGCCATGGAGCCGCTTGGTCATGTCGCCGGCATCGGCTCCTCGATCCTGGGCTTCACCAGCACCGCCGGGTCTGCCCTTATCGGTTCGCTCGTCGGCCAGTCGTTCAACGGTACGACCACGCCGCTGATCACCGGGTTCTTCACCTTCGCCGTCGGCGCCTGCATTGCCACGGTGATCGCCGAACGCGGCAAGCTGTTCCAGCCGCATAATCCCGAGGTCTGAACAAAAACGACGCCTTCGGACGGCAGCCCCGGCAATCACCAAAGGGTTGCCGGTGGCCTGAACTATGGCATGAATCGCACCATATCCTCCCTGAAATATTAATTCTTTTCAGAGCATTATACCGTTTCGATCTACTGAATTCTCGTCCCGCACATCATGAATGCAAATGTGAGTTTCGCGTTTAGCTGGAACTAAAATTCCGAAACTCACGTTTATCAACCTAAGACCGGGCGGGAGGCTCGGTCCGTTTCCGACTGAACACGAGGTTGAACTCGGTGACTTCATGCCGGGAGCCCAGAAGGAGGACATGATGATCACAGCTATTTTGAAATCCAGACTGCTTGCCGGTTCGGTAATCGCCGGATCTCTGCTGGTTTCGGCATCGATAACCCAGCAGGCTCACGCTATCGATGTCAATGTCGGTGGCGAAAACGGAGTGAGTGCAAGTGTTGATGTTGGCCAGAACGACGATGGCGGCCTCGGCGCCGACGCCGGCGCCAGTGTCGGCGGCGACAGCGGAGTAAATGCCGATGCCGGTGCGGATGTCGGCGGCAGTCAGGCTGCCAGTGCCGATGTAGACGCCAGCGTTGGCGGTTCCAGTGGCGTTGATACCAACACCAGTGCGTCGGTCGGCGGCGACCAGGCCGTGGATGCGGATGTCAGCGCCAGTATCGGCGGTTCAGATGGCGTGAATGCCGATGCCGGTGCTGATGTTGGCGGCGACAGCGGCATCGGTGCCGATGTGGATGTCGGCATCGGCGATAGTGCGGCCGTTCCCGGCAATGGCGGCGGGACTGGCAATGGTTCGGGCGGCGGAGGCGGCTCTATGCCTCCGGCGAACGACGACCGTCAACTTGTTGCTGGTTTCGACCAGCTTTCGGGTGACGAGCAGGCTGTTGTTAGAAAGCAGTGCGAGCAGGTCATGCGGACCCCGCAGTCATTCGAAGTGGGACTGCAGCGCTTGTGCAAGCTCGTCGATACCTACCGCTGAACCGGCGCGTCGAATAGCACTGGCCACAGGCTCTAAACGACAACACAAAACAGGCGCGCTGCAGTCAGCGCGCCTCAGTTTGATGACAAACCCTCCAAGGAATCACAACTTTGCCTATCCCCCCCGCCGTCATACCGGCCTTGAGCCGGTATTCAGGGCAGCTTGTCGCGCGCTTCCAGAAAGTGTCTTTGCGCGCAAGAACTTGCGCTTACTGGATACCGGCTCAAGGCCGGTATGACGAAAGAACGAGGGGCGAGCTTTGTCAGCAGTCTGAAGCGCGCTGCAATCAGTGCGTCTGTTTTTCTCACAAACCTATCCCCACACCGCGCTTCATTCCTCGACCTGAAGAAGAAGCTCCAAACCGGGCAAGGTCTAGATCGTAAACACTTTCTCGCGCAGTTCCTGCCAGCTTTCCTTGTCGGGCGCCCCCAGCAGGCCGCCATCGAGGTGGTCGGGACGGTAGGGGGAGCCGTCATAGCGGGCGATATAGCCGCCGGCCTCCTGGCCGATCAGAACGCCGGCCAGATGATCCCACGGCATCAGCTTGAAATAGGTGAAGAAGTGCAGGCCGCCCGAGGCAAAGGCGCGGTATTCGACGGCGGCGCAGCGATAGCTCGCCGCATAACGCAGCTTTGCGGTGTTGGCCAGAAGCGTGGCGCGCTTCTCGCGCGGCATGAAGGCGACGGAGGCGGTTCCGAGCATATCCGCCAGCGCAACCGGGGCTGCAACCTTCATCCGGCTTGTCGAACCGTCAGCGCGTTTCAGCCAGGCACCACTGCCCTTCTCGGCCACCATGAAGTCATCGCCCATCGGATCATAGATCAGCCCGGCAACGGTTTCGCCGTTGACCACGATTGCCGCCATCACGCCGTAGGCGGAAATCCCGTGGGCAAAGTTGAACGTGCCGTCGATCGGGTCCACGACCACCGCCAGTTCGGCATCCTTCAGTTTCGAAAGAAGCGTCGGATCAGCAGCAACGCCTTCCTCGCCGACAAAGGCGGCGTCGGGCAGGATTTTCTCGATACCCGCCTTGATCACGCGCTCCGCGCCGGTATCGGCGATGGTGACGAGATCGCTTGCCTCGGTCTTTTCCGCAACGTCCTGATCGTCGAGTTTTCGAAAACGCGGCAGGATTTCCTGCGCCGCAGCGTCGCGCATCAGCCCGGCGATGGCGTCGAGCGTTTCGGAGGTGATCGTCATGTGATGAAATCCCGGTTGACTAGACTAAGCTGGCGCCGGTTAAATCATGACCATGGCGGCAAAGTCCATGGTTTGCCGGCCAAAGCCGCGTGCTTTGTCGTTGACTTTTCGCCAAAACCCGACTATTTCCGCGCCAACACCGGCTCCGGCCGATGTTTCACCGACATGTCCCGTGGTTTTCCGGGCGCTTTTTTCCGCGAAAACCTGTCAGGATCTTCCCTCGGGAAGAACCAAAGGAGGGCGTGTTTCCTTGGAGCCGGGAAAACCCGGTTCTTTTGTTATGACTTAAAGGAAATACGATGAGCAAGCGCGAATCGTCCAAGCATAAAATTGACCGCCGTATGGGCGAAAACATCTGGGGCCGTCCGAAGTCCCCGGTCAACCGCCGCGAATACGGCCCCGGCCAGCACGGTCAGCGCCGCAAGGGCAAGCTTTCCGACTTCGGTGTGCAGCTGCGCGCCAAGCAGAAGCTGAAGGGTTACTACGGCGAACTGCGCGAAAAGCAGTTCCTGGCCACCTTCGAGGAAGCCAACCGCCGCAAGGGCGACACCGGTGAAAACCTGGTCGGCCTGCTCGAAAGCCGCCTCGACGCGATCGTCTACCGCGCCAAGTTCGTTCCGACGGTCTTTGCTGCCCGTCAGTTCGTCAACCACGGCCACGTTACGGTCAACGGCACCAAGGTCAATGTCGGCTCCTATCGCTGCAAGCCGGGTGATGTCATCGAAGTGCGCGAGCGCTCCAAGCAGCTCGCCAGCGTTCTCGAAGCAAGCCAGCTTTCCGAGCGTGATGTTCCCGAATACATCGATGCCGACCACAACAAGATGGTTGCGACCTACGTACGGGTTCCGGCGCTCGCCGATATCCCCTACCCGGTCATCATGGAACCGAACCTCGTTGTCGAATTCTATTCGCGCTGATTTTTCACGTGGATCGAAATCCGGAAAGCCGCTCCTTCGGGGCGGCTTTTCTTTTGTCCGGTATGTTTTGCGCATAGGGTAGCAACGAAACCCGAGAGAGCGACCATGGATCTGCAGGCCATTGCCGACGATATCGTGCGTGACCTCGCCCCCCGTCTCGGCGAGGGCAAGGTGGCCGATTACATTCCCGAGCTTGCCAAGGTGGAGCCGGAGCAGCTCGGCATCGCGATTTCCACCGTCGACGGCACGACCTACCAGGCCGGCGATGCGCAGACCATCTTTTCCGTGCAAAGCATCAGCAAGGCATTCATGCTGACCCTCGCCCTTGGCAAGGTTGGCGAAACGATCTGGCGCCGGGTCGGGCGCGAACCCTCGGGCACGGCCTTCAATTCCATCGTCCAGCTCGAGCACGAGCATGGCATTCCGCGCAATCCCTTCATCAATGCCGGCGCCATCGTCGTCACCGACATCGTGCTTTCCGGGCACCGCCCGCGCGAGGCGATCGGAGAATTCCTGCGCTTCATGCATTATGTCGCCGATGATGACAGCCTCTATATCGACGAGAAGGTCGCACGCTCCGAACAGCGCACCGGCTACCGCAATTACGCGCTCGCCAATTTCATGCGCGGCTTTGACAATCTGAAACATCCCGTCGATCATGTTCTCGGCGTCTATTTCCACCAGTGCGCGCTTGCCATGAACTGCGTTCAGCTGTCCCATGCGGGACTGTTTCTGGCCAATCGCGGCACCAATCCGCTGACCGGCTTTTCGGTCGTGTCGCCGCGGCGTGCGCGGCGCATCAACGCCATCATGCTGACCTGCGGCCATTATGACGGATCCGGCGATTTCGCCTTCCGCGTCGGCCTTCCGGGAAAATCCGGCGTTGGCGGCGGCATTCTCGCCGTGGCGCCCGGCAAGGCCTCGATCGCGGTCTGGTCACCGGCGCTCGATGAAACCGGCAACTCCCTGCTTGGCGGTGTTGCCCTCGAAATGCTTGCCGCGCGCACGGGCTGGTCGGTGTTCGGCACTTGATCACGGCCGCAGGACAAGGCATGTGCATGACCAACGGAATGAAACATGACGGACATCAGGCCATGAGTGAAACTGCAATCTTTGCCGAAGCTGACGACACATCGCCGGAAGACAGGGCGTTCCGCGCGCTGTTTGCCAATGCACCGTCCTCCGTCAATTTTGCCAGGCTGCGCAAGCGGCTGTTGCGGCAGACGCGCCAGGCGATTGCCGATTTTGCCATGCTTGAAGGGCAGAAACGCTGGCTTGTTGCCCTTTCCGGCGGCAAGGACAGCTACGGACTTCTTGCCATCCTGATGGAACTGAAATGGCGCGGCCTGTTGCCGGTCGAGCTGATCGCCTGCAATCTCGATCAGGGCCAGCCGAACTTTCCCAAACATATCCTGCCGGAATATCTGGACAGTCTGGGTGTAAAGCACCGGATCGAATATCGCGACACCTATTCGATTGTCACCGACAAGCTCGCGCCCGGTTCCACCTATTGCTCGCTGTGTTCGCGGCTCAGGCGCGGCCATCTTTACCGGATCGCCCGTGAGGAAGGCTGCGATGCGCTGGTGCTCGGCCATCACCGCGAGGATATTCTTGAAACCTTCTTCATGAACCTGTTTCACGGCGGCAAGCTCGCCACCATGCCGGCAAAGCTCTTGAACGACGAAGGCGACCTGACCCTGCTGCGCCCCCTCGCCTATGCTGCTGAGGATGACATGGCGCGCTTTGCCGAAGCCATGCAGTTTCCGATCATCCCCTGCGATCTCTGTGGCTCGCAGGACGGGCTGGAACGCAACGCCATGAAGCAGATGCTGGCCGATATGGAAGCCCGCATGCCGGGCCGCAAGGATGTGATGTTAAGGGCTCTTTCAAACGTCAATGCCTCGCATCTCCTCGATCCGAAGCTGTTTGATTTTGCCGGTTTGAAACCCGGAACCGACTGAAATCTGCCGTCCGGCACGGTTCGGATTCCGCCTTAAAAAACATGTCAGTTTTACTAAACTTTCGATCATCTTCCTGAAAAGAGACAGTTTTGCGGCTCCGACCCTTGCTGTTTGTTTTTTGCGGTGCCACAAAAGGCCACCATCAAAACACGAGAGGTGATGTCGTGGAAAAAGCAGAAATCGGACTGATCGGTCTGGGTGTCATGGGCTCCAACCTCGCCCTGAACATTGCTGAAAAAGGCAACAGAATCGCCGTTTACAATCGTACGGTCGACAAGACGCGCGCGTTTTATGCGGGTGCAGGTGAACTTCAGAAGAATATCGTTCCCACAGAAACGCTTTCGGAATTCGTCGCAGCCATCCGTCCGCCGCGCCCGCTCATCATCATGATCAAGGCCGGCGAGCCCGTCGACCAGGAAATCGAAAAGCTTCGCCCCTATCTCGGCAAGGGCGACATCATCATCGATGCCGGCAATGCCAATTTCCACGACACCCGCCGCCGCTTTAAGGAACTGGAAGGCACCGGCCTGACCTTTATCGGCATGGGTGTTTCGGGCGGCGAGGAAGGTGCGCGCCACGGCCCGTCGATCATGGTCGGCGGCACGGAAGACAGCTACGCCCGGGTCGAAAAGGTCCTGACCTCGATCTCCGCAAAATATGAAGACGACCCCTGCTGCGCATGGCTTGGCCCGGACGGCGCCGGACATTTCGTCAAGACCATCCATAACGGCATCGAATATGCCGACATGCAGATGATCGCCGAAATCTACGGCATCCTGCGCGACGGTGTCGGCCTGAATGCTGCCGAAATCGCCCAGGTCTTCAGCGAGTGGAACGACGGCCGCCTAAACTCCTTCCTCATCGAAATCACCGCGAAGGTGCTGACGGCTGCCGACCCGGAAACCGGCAAGGCCATGCCCGACGTCATCGTCGATGCCGCCGGTCAGAAGGGCACCGGACGCTGGTCGGCGATCGAGGCTCAGCAGCTTGCCGTGCCGGCCACCGTTATCGAGGCCGCCGTCGCCGCGCGTTGCCTTTCCTCGATGCGCGATGAACGCAAGAACGCCGAACCGATGTTCAACAAGGAAGAGCTCGAATTCGGCATTGCGCCCGGCCCCTGGCTCAACCGCGATCTCGAACTTGCCCTGTTTGCCTCCAAGATCGCGGCCTACGCGCAGGGCTTTGACGTGATGGCTTCGGCTTCGCAGGAATATGACTGGAAACTGCCGATGCCCGAGATCGCCCGGATCTGGCGTGCCGGCTGCATCATCCGCTCGCAGTTCCTCGACGAGATCACCAAGGCGTTCTCCGACACGCCGGATGTCGCCAACCTGATCGTCACACCGGCCTTTGCCGCCATGGTCAACGAGTGCCTGCCGTCGCTGCGCCGCATTGTTGCAGCCGCAACGTCTGCCGGCCTGCCGGTTCCGGGCCTTGCCTCGGCACTGACCTATTTCGACGCCTATCGCCAGTCGCGCGGCACTGCCAACCTGATCCAGGCACAGCGCGACTTCTTCGGCGCCCATGGTTTCGACCGCCTTGATGGCCTCGACATCCATCACGGCCCCTGGGGCAGCGGCGCTGCCTGAGGCGCTCCGCACCAAGTCCATAAATGCAGAAAAGCCCCGGAAACGGGGCTTTTTTTATGAAAACAGCGGAACGGTTCGTCATCCAGGGAGCTAGACAGGTTTCGAATAGGTCACGACCTCGTTCCGTCCCTTGTGTTTGGCCATATAGAGCGCCATGTCGGCATTCTTGATGACGGTGTAGACCGACGAAGCCTCTTGCGATGACTGCGCAACGCCGGCGCTGGCCGTGACGGTGACGTTGCGGGAAAAATTCTCTCTGGCTAGCTGCTGCCTGATGTCCTCGGCGATACGTTCGGCATTATCGAGGCGGGCATCGTTGAGGATCACGCAGAACTCCTCGCCGCCATAGCGCACCACGAGATCGCTTCCTCGAATCCGCATTGAAATGATCTCGGCAAAACGGGCCAGCACCACATCGCCAAAGCTGTGGCCATAGGTGTCATTCACGCTCTTGAAGTGATCAAGATCGAACATGATGACGCAAAAAAGCCCGGAACTCTCATGGCCGGGCGTGCGTCGTTCGACAAGTTCCAGCGCCCGCCGATTGCTGAGCCCCGTGAGAGCGTCGCGTTCGGCAAGCTGCTTGAAGGTCATATACTCCTTCTCGCGCCGTTCCTCCATGGCCAGCAGAGAGCCGACGAGCATGGTTCCGAAGATGTTTCTCACAATCAGCGCAGGCAGGGATTTCACGGCCATGGTCACCAGCACGTCAACCGGCAGCAACACGGCGCTCAAAAGACTGAATGATATGACCAGCCCCAGCAGCGCAAGGGTCGGCAAATCGCGTCTGTTGCCGCGAAAATGCACGAATGTAAGCGCAATCACGGTTCCCAGAATGATGCTGACCGTTCCGGGCAGAAGCCCCGCTCCACCGATAGCGATACGGACGAGAACCGCAATCGTACCCGCGATAACAGCTGACCAGACACCACCGAAGACGGCGGCAAGAGCAATCATGACATTTCGAACGTCGATCATGACGCCCGGACTGACTTCGAACGGATCAATCATGGTGACGACTGCAGCAAGCCCGAAGAGCACACCGATCGCCGGTCCGCGCCACAACGCCGGCAAATGCCAGCGCAGAATGATACGGTAGGTCAGGACCACCAGCGCGGCCAGCCCGACCTTCTCGAGCATGCCGGCGAGAATGTTCATATTCTCAATCATCGGTCACTGTCCTACCATTTCCATCCGCACGGTCAGTTTCAAATTTTTCGCAAATACCAGCGCGCAACGACCGCATTGCAGCAACCGGCACCCCTCAGGCACCACAGCACGAGACCGACGACAATTTTCGGAGAACACACCTCACACGCTCTGACGCGTAAGTATGGTTAACGGCCTTAGACCACAAGTAAAAAAAGCCATCAGCGCAAACCATCCCCGTTTATGTCATCGTTGTCTAATGTACCGCTTGATCAACCTGTCCGAATGCGCAAGGTTCCAGACCCCGACCCGGCATAACGACAAGACAAAAGGCACCCCGACAATGTCCGCCACCGTATTTCCACCTTCGCCTCCCGTATTACTGCCCGTCACCGGGATCCAGAACTGTTTCCCGGTCCGCCGCGTTTATTGTGTCGGGCGCAATTATGCCGCCCATGCCGTCGAGATGGGGCACGATCCAAGCCGCGAGGCGCCTTTTTTCTTTCAGAAAAACGCCGACAATCTTCTTCTGCCGGGCCTTCCCTTTCCCTATCCGGGTCTTTCGAAAAACGTTCACCACGAAGTCGAATGCTATGTTGCCCTCAAAAGTGGCGGCGCCAACATTCCCGTCAGTGAGGCTCTCGACTGCATATACGGTTATGGCGTGTCCGTGGATTTCACCCGGCGCGACATTCAGGACGAAGCCAAGAAGAAAAGCCGCCCCTGGGAAATGGCAAAGGCATTCGAGCATTCAGCACCCGTTTCCGCGATCGCCCGCGCAGAGGATATCGGCCATCCTTTTGAAGGTACCATCGTGCTTTCACGCAACGGCGTGGACGTCCAGCACGGAAACCTCAACCAGATGATCTGGAAAGTGCCGGAAATCATCGCCGCGCTGTCGGAATACGTAACGCTGGCGCCCGGTGATGTCATTCTGACCGGCACACCGTCCGGCGTCGGGCCGGTCACACGCGGAGATCGTATTTCCTGCGCGATTAAGTCTGTCGCACAACTTGCGTTCGACGTAATCTGATATACTGTGGCGTTTCTCTTCTGGAGGATGTGACGTGACGATTTATGCTCTTGGCGACCGCCGACCGAGCTTGCCCTCGGCCGACAGATACTGGATCGCGCCCGACGCGGCGGTGATCGGCGACATTATCGTCGGTGACAATGTGGGTATCTGGTTCAATGCCGTCCTGCGGGGGGATAACGAGCCGATCACCATCGGTGCAGGCAGCAATATCCAGGACGGCGTGATGGTCCACACCGATATGGGTTCGCCGGCAACCATCGGAGAGGGGTGCACCATCGGCCACCACGCCATCATTCATGGCTGCACCATCGGCGACAACAGCCTGGTCGGCATGGGCGCAACCATTCTCAACGGCGCGGTTATCGGCAAGAACTGCCTGGTGGGCGCCAATGCTCTGGTCACCGAAGGCAAGAGCTTTCCCGACAACAGCCTGATTGTCGGCGCGCCGGCAAAAGCGGTCCGCACGCTCAACGAAGCGGCCATCGAAGGGCTTCGCCATTCGGCAGAGAGCTACCGTCAGAACTGGCAGCGCTTCAGCCGGGATCTCGTTGTCGTCGATGATGGTCATGCCTGATGCGCACCGCCCCGGCCATCACATTGTCGGCGCATGATCAGGCACTGGATGAGCTGATCGGCAGGAATCTGGCGCGCTCCGGCTGGATGATCAGTTTTCCCGCAGCACTCGAAGACCGGTTCAACGAACATATCCACACCAACCGTCACCGGCAGGTCGTTCGCGCGGCCGTGGTCGGCATCGTGTTTCTGTTTGCCTTCGTTTCCATCGATCTGATCTATCGCCCGGCATTGCTCGTGCATCTGTCGATCATCCGGGCTGGCGTAATTTTGACCATAATGGCAGCGCTATCACTTGTGATTATCTGCAAACAGGACATCCGCCTGCCGGGCCTTATGTCCATTCTCGGCATATCGGCCGCATCGCTCGGCACCGGGCTGATGCTGGTCTCCATCGGCAACCCGATTGTCCGCTTTGAGCCCTACACGTTCATCCTCGTCGCCGTCATTGCCAATATCGCGCTGCCGCTGCGCCCGCCTCAGGCACTTCTGGCTTCGACCATCAATTTCGCCATTGCCGTCTATTTCATCATGCCTCTGCCGGCCCTCCTGCCGGACGAAAAGGCCTCGCCGCTGATCTTTCTTCTGGCAACGACCCTGATGACGCTGCTGGCCAATGTCCGCATCGAAACCATCGAGCGGAAAATATTCCTGCTCTATCTGCGCGAAAAGCTGCGGGGCGAGGCCCTGCTGCACGAATACCGTTCGCTCGATCAGATATCGAATACCGATGCCCTGACCGATCTTGCCAATCGCCGGCTGTTCGACGACAGCCTCAAGCAGAACTGGCAGGCCGCCAGGTTAAACGGCGAGCCGCTCACATTGCTGATGATCGATATCGACCATTTCAAGGGCTATAACGATACCTATGGCCACCCCGCCGGCGATGAATGCCTCAAGCGCGTCGCGCAGGCGCTCAAGGCCTGCACACGCTCGGACCGCGACCTGCCCGCGCGTTTCGGCGGCGAGGAATTTGCCCTGATCCTGTCCGGTTGCGACGAGAGCGGCGGACTTCGCATGGCCGCGCGCATCCACGAAACCATTGCCGGGCTGGCGATTACCCATGCCACAAGTCCGCTGAAGCGGCTTTCGGTCAGCATCGGGGTGGCTTCCGAGCGACCGTCGGACACCACCCATGAGCCGCGCAACCTGCTGCTCAGGGCCGACCGCGTGCTTTACGAGGCCAAGCAGGCCGGTCGCAACCGGACATGCATTGACCAACACAAGCCGCAGAACTCGTTCGAAGAAAGCCAGGCTGCCGAATATCGAGCCTATTGAAGGCAAAGACCGGTTCCTGTAACGTCAGCGGGGCATCAGTTCCGGCAGGCCTCGCACAGCCCCCGCATTTCCACGGTCATCCGTTCCGGCTTGAAGTTTTTGGCTTTGGCAAGCGAAACCAGCGCATCCTCGATATCGTGGGCGTGGAATTCGATCACCGCGCCGCAGCCCTCGCAGATCGCAAAAGCGGTCATGCCGTGATGGGTACAGTCTTCATCCGGATGGGCACAGGCGACATAGGCATTCATGCTTTCGAGCCGGTGCACCATGCCGGCATCGGTCAGCTTATCGAGCGCGCGATAAACCTGCAGCGGCGCCTTGAAGCCATGATCGCGCAGCCGGTCGAGGATGGTGTAGGCGCTCAGCGGTCCGTCGCTTCCGGCAAGGCAGTCGAACACGAGTGACTGATTTCGGGTCAGTTTTCTGGCGGCAATATTCATAACAAGACCTCCTTCATGCCCGACGGACGGCGAGCGGCACCAGGCCCGCAAGAAACAGCAGCATGGCAGCCACCACGATCGAAGGGCCGGACGGCGTATCATAATAGAGTGAGGCGTAAAGACCCAGCACCACGGAAACCGCCCCGATCAGGGATGCGATCACGGCCATGGCCTCCGGGGTTCTGGCAAAGCGCCGGGCGGTTGCTGCCGGAACGATCAGAAGCGAGGTGATCAGCATGATGCCGACGATCTTCATCGCGATCGCGATCACCAGCGCCATCAGCAGCATGAAGATGAAACGTGAGGTTTCCGGCCGCATCCCTTCGGCCTGGGCAATTTCAGGCGAGACGGTTGCCGCCAGAAGCGGCCGCCACAGGGCGGCAATGACCCCGACGACCACCAGGCCACCAAGCCAGACGATGGCGATATCGGTGCGCGTTACCGAAAGGATGTCCCCGAAAAGGAAACTGATGAGATCGACCCTGACCCAGGTGAGGAAGGAGACGATCACCAGCCCGACGGCGAGTGTGGAATGGGCGAGAATGCCGAGCAGGCTGTCGGTCGACAGCGCGCGGTGGCGCTCCAGAAGGATCAGCATGACCGAGACGGCAGTTGCGACGACGAAGACGCTGAGCGTCAGATTGACGGTGAACAGCAGCGACAGCGCCACCCCCAACAGCGCGGAGTGCGCCATGGTGTCGCCGAAATAGGCCATCTTGCGCCAGATGATGAAACAGCCGAGCGGCCCGGCCGTCAATGCCACGCCGATGCCGGCAATCAACGCGCGGGTGAAGAAATCATCAAGCATGCGACGTCTCCCCGTGTTCATGCGCGTGGTCATGATGACCGTCACCGGGTGTGCAATGCTCGGTCACCGTGCCGTCGGCATGGCGCACCTTGCCGTCGGGCAGATGGGTATGGTCGTGATGGTGGCGATAGACCGCAAGCGCGCCGGACGCCCGCGCACCGAAGAGCGTCTGATAGGCTTCGCTGCCGCTGACCGCCTCCGGCGTGCCCGTGCAGCAGACATGACCGTTGAGGCAGACCACCGTATCGGTCTGCGCCATCACCACGTGCAGGTCGTGCGAAATCATCAGCACGCCGCAGCCCTGCCGGTCGCGGATCTTCGAAATCAGCTCGTAAAGCGCGATCTCGCCGGAATAGTCGACGCCCTGCACCGGCTCGTCGAGCACAAGCAGATCGGGCTTGCGGGCAATTGCCCGGGCCAGCAGCGCACGCTGGAACTCACCGCCGGAAAGGGTCTGCACGCTGGCCTCTTCCATATGGGCGATGCCCACCTGCTCCAGGGCGTCCTGAATGGCAGATCGCGGCAGCGGGCCGGTCACCGTCATCAGCCGGCGCACGGTCAACGGCAGCGAATGGTCGATATTGAGCTTCTGCGGCACATAACCGATCTTCAGCCGGGCAGCACGCGTGACCCTGCCCTCATCCGGCTCGAACACGCCGATCGCCATTTTCGCGCTGGTCGATTTGCCGGCGCCGTTCGGGCCGATCAGGGTGACGATCTCGCCGCGGCGGACATCAAAGCTCACGCCGCGCACCAGAAAGCGCCCCTCGCGCCTAATCCCGGCATCGTCCAGCGACACCAGCAGGTCGGCGTCTTTTTTGGTCATGTTCAATTTCTCAAAACTCCGTCTTGCGGTGCTCTATGACATACGTTATAGCATTACGCAATTAATGTAATAACATTACGTTTTAATGCAAGTGAGGTGACAATGAAATCGCTCAAAATGCTTCTCCTGACCACAGCCGTCGTCTCGGCCGCAGGAGCCGCCATGGCCGACGACAGCCTGAAAGTGGTCACGTCGATCAAGCCGCTTTATGCGCTGACAACCGCGCTGACGGCTGGAACGGAGACGGAGACGACGCTTCTGGTCAAGGGCGCGGCCTCACCCCATACCTACAGCATGACGCCGTCGGAAGCACGCGCGCTGCAGAACGCCGATGTGGTGTTCTGGATCGGTCCGGCGCTCGAGCACTTCCTTGAAAAGCCGCTCGATGCACTTGGCGGCAATGCGACACTGGTCGAACTGGAAGACGCCCCCGGTGTGGAAACGCTGGCGCCGCGTGAAGGCGGCGCTTTCGAGGCGCATGATCACGATCACGAAGGTCATGATCATGACGGCGAAGAGCACGCCCATCACGATGAGGATGAGCATGATGACCACGAAGCGCATGCGGAAGACGGGCATCACCATGACGGCGAGGTCGATCCGCATATGTGGCTGGACCCGCTGAACGCCAAGGCCTTTGCCGCGACCATGGCCGAAACGCTGGCGGCAAGTGACCCCGCCAATGCCGAAATTTACGCCGACAATGCCGAAAAGCTCGAAGACAGGCTCGATGGCCTGATGGCCGACATCCAGACCCAGATCGACAGTGTTTCGGCCAAGCCCTACGTCGTCTTCCACGACGCCTATCATTATTTCGGCCACCGCTTCGGCGTCGAGGCCGCAGGCTCGATCACGGTCAACCCGGAAGCCCCGCCGAGCGCCCAGCGTATCCGCGAAATCCATGACAAGCTGACCGATCTCGGCGCGGCCTGCGTGTTCTCCGAACCGCAGTTCCCGCCAAAGATCATCAATGCGGTGATCGAGGGCACGGATGCCCGCACCGGCGTTCTAGACCCGCTGGGCGCAGGGCTGGAAGACGGACCGGACCTTTATTTCGTGCTGCTGGAAAACCTTGCCGGCAATCTGACCGACTGCTTCGTGGCTGAATAAACGGCTGTGAAGGCATCATCCCGGGCATGCGCATGACCGGGATGATGGAGCCTGCGGGTGTCGTAGCTGCCACCCGCGGGCTTTTTTTATTTCTTGCGATCGGGGCCTTTGCGCTCGGCCGATTTTGCCCAGATATTGATATTGGCATCCAGCGCATAGCTATCGATTTCGGCCAGTTCGGCATCGGTGAAATCGGGATTGTCGAGGGCGGCAACGCAATCTTCCACCTGCTCGGGACGGCTTGCGCCGATCAGCGCTGTGGTCACCCGGCCCTTGCGCAGAACCCAGGCGAGCGCCATCTGCGCCAGCGTCTGCCCGCGCCGCTCGGCAATCGCATTCAGCGAGCGGATGTGGGCGATGGTCTCGTCCTTCAAGAAGGCCTGCTGCAAGGACTTGCCCTGGGCAGCGCGGCTGTCTTCGGGGATGCCCTTCAGATATTTCGACGTCAGCATGCCCTGGGCCAGCGGCGAAAACACAATGGAACCAAGGCCAAGCGCTTCCAGCGTATCGAGCAGCCCGTCATCCTCGACCCAGCGATTGATCATCGAATAGCTCGGCTGATGGATCACGAAAGGCGTCTTCAGCTCTTTCAGGATGGCATAGGCCTCGCGGGTGCGCTGGGAGTTATAGGAAGAAATGCCTACGTAAAGCGCCCTGCCCGACCGCACGATATGATCGAGCGCCATCATGGTTTCCTCAAGCGGCGTGTCGGGATCGAAACGGTGGGAATAGAAGATGTCGACATAGTCGAGACCGAGCCGCTTGAGGCTCTGGTCGCAGGATGCAATCAGGTTCTTGCGGCTGCCCCACTCGCCATAGGGCCCGTCCCACATGCCATAACCGGCTTTGGACGAGACGATCAGTTCGTCGCGAAGGCCCGCAAATTCGCGCTTCAAAATGGTGCCGAATGCCAACTCCGCGCTTCCGGGCGGCGGCCCGTAGTTATTGGCGAGATCGAAATGGGTAATGCCCTTGTCAAACGCCGTCTGGCAAATGGCAACCTTGCGTTCGCGTGGCGTATCATCACCGAAATTATGCCAGAGCCCCAGCGAAATGGCCGGCAGCTTGAGGCCTGATTTGCCGCAGCGGTTATATTTCATCGTGTCGTAACGCGTTTCGGACGGTGTCCAGCTCATTATGTCGTTCCCGTTTCCTGAAGAACGCCGTCGCGCCTGCCGGCACGGCGGCATGAAAAAGGCGGCCAGGCCGCCTTTCGTGATTGTGATTATAGGCAGGCTGGCTGCAACAGGCCATGCCTTATGGCAAGACTACCGCAAAAGAGCAGAAGCTGCTGCGGCATCGAGAGCGGCCGGCCGGGTGCAGGTCGTCGACAAATCCACAAACGCACCGGTTTCTCCGGATTTCAGGATTGCCGCCATGACATCAACCCCATGAAGCGCCCGCTGAAGCGAGCATCGCGCGTCGCGCCCCTCGATGAGAGCGAGCGCCATGTCGGCTAGCCCGGCCGTGCGATAATTCGCCCGCGATCCGCGCGGCGTTTCCTGATTCGGTTTGCCGAACGGATGCCCGCGCTCTTCGAGCACCTCAATCTGCCCGTCGCGGCCTGCCGCTTCCACAGTGCCGCCGAAAAAGTTCGGATCCGGCACGAACAGAGAGCCTTCGGTGCCGTAGAGCTCCATGTTGGCATGCCGGTGCGCCCAGACATCCCAACTGGCGACAAGCGATATCGTTGCCCCGTTTTCGAACTCCAGCAGCGCATGGATATTGGTTGGCGTCTCAACCGGAATGATTTCGCCATTGCGCGGTTCGCTGGTGATCGTGCGGGTTTTGGTTGCCGTGGAGGCAAGTGCTGCAACGCGCTTTACCGGCCCGACAAGATTGATGAGATTGGCGATATAATAGGGCCCGATGTCAAACACAGGCCCTCCCCCCGGCAGAAAGAAGAAATCGGGATTGGGATGCCACATCTCCATGCCATGGCTCATGACATGACATGTGCCGGAGGTTATCGCGCCAATACCACCTTCATCGATGAAGGAACGGGCAAGCTGATGCGCGCCGCCCAAAAACGTATCAGGCGCACACCCGACAGACAGGTTGTATTCCGCGGCGATACGGCCAAGCGCCTTGCCCTCGTCGACGGAAAGCACGAGCGGCTTTTCCGAATAGACATGCTTTCCGGCCTCAAGCGCGCGCTTCGACATGTCGTAATGCGCTCCGGGAACCGTGAGATTGACGATGACATCGACCTCGTCATTGGCCAGAAGCTCATCCACGGTTTGCGCGGTGACGCCATATTCTTCGGCCCGCACTGTAGCCATTGCGGGATTGATATCCGCGCATGCCTGGAGCTTCAGCCCCTTGAACATCGGCGCGAGCGAAAAATAGGTCGCAGAAATATTGCCGCATCCCAGGATGCCGACGCCCAGTTCCTTGGTCATGGATGCCTCGCTCAGAATGTCTGGAAGGATGCGATCGAACGCTCGATCGTGCGGTCGATGTCATTCGGGTTGTCGTGTTCGACAACATAATGTTTGACCGGCATGGATTTCAGCACCTTCATCAGCCCCTTCCAGTCGACCGTGCCGTGGCCGACATCGGCCCAGCCGTCCTCATCCGCGTTCTCTCCTTCTTCCGCAAGGTCCTTCACGTGGACGGCGGTGATGCGCTCCTTGAAAAGCTCGATCCAGAAATAGGGATCAGCGCCGGCCCGGATCAACCACGCAAGATCGGCCTCCCAGGCCAGAGAGGGGCCGTTCTCCAGGATATGGCGGAGCGGCGCCGTGCCATCGGGCAGAAGCTCGAATTCGAAATTGTGGTTATGCCAGCCGAAGATGAGGCCGGCATCGCGGAACGGTGTGCCGATGGCTTCAAGCCGTGCGCCGAATGCCTTCCAGTCCGCTGTGGTATCGGGCCGCTGCTCGGGCGGCAGGTAAGGGCAAAACACGCTGTCCATGTTCAGCCTTGCGGCAATTTCCAGAACGCGGCCCGGCTCATTCTCCAGCATGGCGATACTGAAATGACCGGTCGGCATCGAAAGGCCCAGGGCATCGAGATCGGCAGCCAGCCGTTCCAGACCGGCCGTATCGAGATCGTCATAGAGTACGCCGTAGCCTTCAACTTCACCATAACCCGCGGCTGCCAACTTTTTGAAAACGCTGGAAAACGGTTGATATTCCCGAGCGCCATACAGTTGAAATCCAAGTTTTGTCATGTCTTCCTCCCGGCAACGTATTGCCGCCGATCTCCGCAATGCGACCGGCGCGCACGCCGGCGATCCTTCTCATTTTTTACATATTAGTGCGTTCCCCCAAAAGGGAAAGCGGCAACTTTCCAAACGGCCTAAAGCCTGAGTTCGGTCTCCGCATCGAAAACGGACGCCAGCTCCATGGCGAAAGCGAGCCTGATTTCCTGCCCCGGGCGATACCGTTTGTTGCCGCCGACACGCACGGTAAACAGATGACCTGCATGTTTCAGCCACAGGAGATTGTCCGCGCCCATCGGCTCTTCCAGATCGACCACGGCCTGATGGACCTCCTGACCGGACGGAATTTCATCATCGACCATCACATGTTCCGGCCGGACACCGAGGGTCACCTTGCCCGACGTCGGCAACAGCCCATTGCCGTCATAGCCGTCGAGGTCGAAATCGACGCCGTTGGAACGGAAGATCGTCTTGCCATCCTTTTGCGCCAGTTCACCATCGAGAAAATTCATCGAGGGCGAGCCGATGAAGCCGGCAACATAGCGATTGACCGGGCGATTATAGATCGTTGTCGGCTCGTCGAGTTGCTGGATCACGCCGCCGCGCATGATCGCGATACGGTCGGCCAGCGTCATCGCCTCGATCTGGTCATGCGTCACATAAATCATCGTGTTTTCAAGGGACTGATGCAATCTCTTGATCTCGACACGCAACTCCGATCTGAGCTTTGCATCGAGATTGGACAGCGGTTCGTCGAACAGGAACACGTCCACGTCGCGCACCAGTGCACGGCCGATGGCAACACGCTGGCGCTGACCGCCGGACAGTTCAGCGGGCTTGCGCTTCAGAAGCGGCTCGATCTGCAGGATTTCGGAAGCCCGTTTGACCCGCTTGTCGATCTCCGGCTTGGGAACCTTGCCGACCTGCAGGCCGAAGGAGAGGTTCTTTGCCACCGTCATTTGCGGATAGAGCGCATAGGACTGGAACACCATGCCGATGCCGCGATCCTTCGGCTCCAGCCAGGTGACGTTTCTGTCCTTGATGAAGATCTGGCCAGCCGAGACATCCAGAAGCCCGGCAATGCAGTTCAGAAGCGTTGACTTGCCGCAGCCCGACGAGCCGAGCAGAACCAGAAACTCGCCGTCATGGACATCGAGATCGAGGTTCTTCAACACATCGATAGCGCCGAAGGAAAGCGACAGATCCTTGATGGAAACACTTGTGTTCATCATTCAGCCTTTCACCGCGCCGGCGGCGATGCCGCGCACGAACAACGGTCCGGAAATGAAATAGACGATAAGCGGAACGAGGCCGGTCAGAAGCGTTGCCGCCATGTTGACGTTGTATTCCTTGACCCCCTGCACCGCGTTGACGATGTTGTTGAGCTGCACCGTCATCGGGTAATTCTGCTGGCCGGCGAAGATCACGCCGAACAGGAAGTCATTCCAGATGCCGGTGGTCTGGATGATCATCCCGACAACGAAGATCGGCAGCGACATCGGCAGCATGATCCTGAAGAAGATCTGCCAGAAGCCGGCGCCGTCCACGCGCGCGGCCTTGAACAGTTCTTCGGGCAGCGAGGCGAAATAATTGCGGAACAGCAATGTGAGGATCGGCATGCCGAAGATCGTGTGCACCAGCACAATGCCCGGAAGCGTGGAGAAGATATGCAGCTCTCGCAGGATGATCACCAGCGGATAGAGCAGCACCTGATAGGGAATGAACGCCCCGAACAGCAGCACGGTGAAGAAGAATTCTGAGCCCTTGAAGCGCCAGTTCGCCAGCGCATAGCCATTGACCGAGGCAACGGCAATCGAGACGATGATGCCCGGCACGGTGATCTTCACCGAATTCCAGAAGCCGACGCGGATCCCCTCGCAGTAAAGCCCGGTGCAGGCCTGGCTCCAGGCTTTCACCCATGGCTCGAAGGTGATCTCGACCGGCGGCGCAAAGATGTTGCCCATGCGGATTTCGGGCATGCCCTTCAGCGAGGTCACCACCATCACGTAAAGCGGGATCAGGTAATAGACGGCAGCGACAAACAGGATGGAATAGAGAATGATCCGTGAAGGCGCGAGACGGCGTTTCGGGCGCGGGCCGGACGGTTCGGTTGATTGAACAGCACTCATCATCCGTTCCTCACTTCTTCTTGTCTCTGAATTCCATCAGCGCCCATGGCACGATGATGATGAAGACGGTGACCAGCATGATGGTCGAGGCCGCGAGCCCCTGGCCGATATTGCCGCGCTGGAACATCAGGTCGTAGACGTATTTCGCCGGCACTTCGGAGGCAAAACCGGGCCCCCCTTGGGTCATCGCCACGACGAGATCGTAGACGCGGACAATGCCGGAGGCGACGATCACCAGCGTGGTCACGAACACGCCGCGCATCATCGGAATGACGATGAAGATATAGGTGCGCCAGGCGGGAATGCCGTCGACCTTTGCCGCCTTCCAGATTTCGTTGTCGATGCCGCGCAGCCCCGCCAGCATCAGCACCATGACCAGACCGGTTCCCTGCCACAGGCCGGCAATCACCAGTGCATAGATGACGGTGCTCTTGTTGCCGAGCAGCGCAAGATCGCCGCCGGGAAGGCCAAGATCATCAAGAAATTTCGGCACGCCGAGACCGGGATCGAGGATCCACTGCCAGACAAGGCCCGTGACGATAAAGGAAAGCGCGAAGGGATAGAGAAAGATGGTGCGGAATGTATTTTCGAAACGGATCTTCTGATCCAGCAGCGTTGCCAGCAAAAAGCCGACGACAAAGGAAAAGACGAGGCTCAGGCCCCCGTAGATCAGCAGGTTGACGATTGCGACATTCCAGCGCGTGGTGTCGAACAACCGGTCATACTGGTCAAAGCCGACGAAATTTTCGCTCGGCAGCAGACGCGAGTCGGTGAATGAATAAATGACAGTCCAGGCGGTGCAGCCGATAAAAATGACCACGGCGGTCAGCATCATCGGGATTGCCGCGATCTTGGCGTTCAGATTCTTGAACAGACCAAACGGACGGCGAGCAACAGCAGCCATTGCAGCTCCCCTTGAAAGGTTGGCATCAGACCTTGAGGAAACGGAGCGGGGTTCGCCGATTGCGCCCCGCTCCGGATCATATGGCAGGCTTATCTGGCCTGCTCGATGATCGATTGCTGCTGCTCGAGCGCCTCATCGACCGACATGTCGGAGGAGAAGAACTCAAGCGCCAGATCGGTGATCTGTCCCTGGGTGTCGGAATCGAGCATCTGCTCGGTCGACGGCAGGACATTTTCCGGGTTGGCGAGAATTTCGAGCCCCTTCTTCATGCAGGCATTGGCCGCCTCCAGGTCGACATCGCCACGCACCGGCAGAGAGCCCTTGACGAGATTGAACTCGACCTGGGTTTCCGGCGAAACCAGCATCGACGCCAGCTCCAGCTGGGCGGCCGTAATCTCTTCATTGTCATTTTTCGGGAAGTAGAACGCATCGCCGCCGGTATCGAGCACGGCGGTGTTGCCAAGCCCCGGAAGGCAATCGTAATCAACGCCGGCTTCCAGACCGGCCATGGCGAATTCGCCCTGCGCCCAGTCGCCCATGATCTGGGCAGCGGCATCGCCCTGGATCACCATATTGGTGGCCACGTTCCAGTCACGACCGGAATAGGCATCGTCCACCATGTCGCGGGCCTGGGCGAACGCCTCCCAGATGGACCGGTTTGCATCGCTCATCACGGCATCGGGATCTTTTTCGTCGTTGACGGCGAGATAGTTGTCGACACCGCCGACAGCGCTCTGCATGACGTTGCGGATACCGTCCACCTGCCAGGGCTGGCCGGTGGCCAGCGGAATGACGCCGGCTTCACGAAGCGCGGGCGCGGCCTCCACCAGCTCATCCCAGTTGGTCGGCACGGCAAGGCCGTTATCCTCGAACACATGGCGGTTCAGCCACATCCACTGCCAGGAGTGAATGTTGATCGGCACGCAATAGATCTTGCCATCATATTCGCAGGCTTCCAGAAGCTTTGCCGGACGGATTTTCTCGGCCCAGTTCTCCTCCTCGGCCAGCTCCGTCAGATCCACCATCAGCCCGGCCTTGATCAGCTCCTCGGCATCGCGGCCGGTGTTCATCTGGGTTGCACCCATGGGGTTACCGCCGATAATCCGGCTGATGATAATCGGGTTGGCGGTGGAGCCTGAACCGGCAATCGCACTATCCACCCAGTTGTTACCGGTTTCATTGAAATTGTCAGCGAGCACCTTCACGGCCTCCGCCTCGCCACCGGAAGTCCACCAGTGGGTGACCTCAAGGTCGGTCGCATTGGCTGCGACAGGCATGGCCACGCCGGCCGCCAGGGCGGCGGTGAGAATTGCATGTTTCATACTGTCCTCCCAACTGAAACGTTGCCGTAAAACGGTATTCGAAAGCCAAATATCGCGCAACCCTTTTATTGGAACCCCGCCGCCAGACTTAAGTCGACACAAGATAAAAACCGCGACATTAATTCAATATTGCAGTGCAAATTTTCCGCATTTATCTGTTAAATATATATTTTCATGGAAATATTACGTCGAGAACCCCTGATGCTTCGCACCTGCGAAAGCCAACCGGATATATCCTTGAGTACGGCCCCACTGGTTCGAAAAAAGGTGCTCTAACACGCAACAGCATTTTTCTGTATCGTTACAGCCAATATCACATTAAGCTGCCCAATACGGGTGCCGGACCGCAGTGAACCCGGTATTTTCGTCCACCACACGCAGGACGGAGGACGGTTTCGGGCCTGGCGCAAAGGACGCCGCGCAAAATTGCCAGGAAGGTTCGCAAAGTTCGCGCGATCCGTGAGAATCAGCGTATCGTGGCCCATTCAGGCTGGCCACGATCCGGGGTCAGACAGGTTCAGACACCGGCAGGGAGAGAGGCCGAACCGCCTGAACCGGAACGACGCGGGAGATGAAGGACGCCGATGAAATCCACGACCGGCCAGATGCGCGACACAACCAGTGCGCGCCCGACACTGAAGACCATTGCCTATATGACCGGCCTCGGGGTGACGACCGTCTCCCGGGCGCTGAAGGATGCACCGGACATTGCCGAACACACCAAGGAACGCGTGCGCCTCGTCGCCAAACAGCTCGGCTACATGCCGAACCGCGCCGGCGTGAGGCTTCGCACCGGCAAGACCAATGTGATCGCGCTCGTCCTCAACATGGAAGAGGAGATCATGGGCATGTCCGGGCAGATGATTTTCGGCATCTCGGACGCCCTCTCCGGTACGCCCTATCATCTCGTCCTGATGCCCCAGCCGATCCATCACGACCCGATGGCGCCGATCCGCTACATTCTCGACACCGGCTCGGCCGATGGCGTGATCATTTCGCGCATCGCACCCGACGATCCGCGCATCGCGCTGATGCGCGAGCGCGGCATGCCATTCGCCACCCACGGCCGCACCGAGAACGACCACGATTATCCTTTTCATGATTTCGACAATGAAGCCTATGCGATGGATGCGGTCGAAAGGCTGGCAGAGCGTGGGCGCCAGCGTATTGTCTGTCTGCAGCCGCCAAGCCACCTGACCTATTACCGTTATTTCCGCAGCGGCTTTGAGCGCGGTCTTGGCCGTTTCGGCCTTCAGGAAACACCGCTGACCTCCGTCAGCACCGATTCCCCGCTTTCGGAAATCCGCGAAGGAATGATGGCCGCACTGTCATCCAGCACCCCGCCGGACGGCATAATCGCCTGTAGCGGTAGCAGCGCCGTGCCGATCATGGCGGCGTTGCGCTCACGCGGGCTGACGCTCGGTGAGGATATCGACCTCGTCGCCAAACAGCCGGCGCATTTTCTCAATTGGATAAGCCCGGAGATCATCGCCATGAGCGAGGATTTCAGACAGGCCGGGCGCGAACTCGCCCGCGCCGTCCTCGCCCGTATCGAAGACCGCACATCCGCGCCGCGACAAAGCATCAGCAAACCGGACTGGTCGATGGCGCCGGTGCTGAAAACGCCCGGCGATCACTGACGCTCGCTTCAGCGATCCGAGCGCACGGCAACAGGTGCGGGTGACGGACGCGTCACCACGAAGGCGGCGCAGCTTAAAAGCACCAGCCCGACGGCAAGCTGCAGCCAGAAAAAGGACTGTGCGAAAAACAGCACGGAAAGGAAACTGCACCCCATGGCCAGGACCGCCATGATCTTGGCCGGAACGGCGATTGCGCCCTGATGGCGCCATTGCCGGAGATGAGCACCGAAACGGGGATGGTTCATCAACCGCGCTTCAAGCTCCGGCGACGAGCGCGCGAAGGCCGCAGCGGCAACAATGAGAAACGGCGCTGTCGGCATCAGCGGCAGAAAAACGCCGATAACCCCCAGTCCAACCATGATCCAACCGACAACAAGCAAAAATCTGCGCTTCAACACCCTGCCTCCCGAAATCCGGGCTTCAATAACCAAAAACGTCTTCCCGGTCCAGAAGCGGCGTTCATGCGTTTGAAAACAGGCTTTTTTTTGACTGCGTTATACCAAGAGTCGATGACTAGAACGCATATGACCGGAGCGATTTTGAAAGCCGGCTAGGCGAAAACCGCAGTCGTAGCCATAGCTACGGCAAGGATTTTCAACGACGCGGGCTTTCAAAAGCGCCCGGCCCTTTAAGGGTGCGGCTGGAATGGCCACCGAGGGCGTCAAAATCCTCGCGCGATGCTACGGCATCGCTCTGCGGTATTTTCCTACTCGGACGACCATTCCAGCGCGCATCATATGAGTCCTAATCATCGACTCTTGGTATTACGGTGCAGGCGGCGAAATGCCCTGTTGTTCGGCACTTCCTTCAATGATCGATTCGATCAGCCTGTCCCAGTCACTGTCGGCGGGCAGCGGCGGTTCGCCCTGCATGGCGGTCTCGCCGTCGGGCGCAGGGGCTGGAATGGCGGACTGATCATCGGCGGCGTCACCGGCCTCGCGCGCGCGGCGCAGCTCTTCCTCGCGGCGCAGGCGTTCGGCTTCTTCACGCTGTTGGCGCTCGATTTCCCGCTGTTCCGCACGGAAGCTGTAGAGCGTCGCCTCACGGCGCAGGCGCTGTTTTTCGAGAATATCGGCCTGCAGCCGCTCAACCCGCGCTCGTTCGCGTTCAACCGCCCGCAACGCCAGAAAATTGTTCACCTCCGTCAGCTCGAGGCTGCGGTCGGGATCGGCAAGCGGCCCGGAAAAACCGATGGAAAAGCCCGCATTGGCCCCCTCTTCGCTTTCCTCACCGAGCTTCAGCGCCACGTCGATCGAAGCGTCAACGTCACGCCTGGCAAGATCGGTGCGCATGGCCCCGTATATCCGCGCTTCCGGCAGGTCGACGAAGACATTGCGGGCCTGCAGCACACCGTCGGTAATGCTGAAGGGCACAGCGACATCGCCTGCCTCAAACGATCCGTCGACAAAGATCAGCGAACGCATTTCCTGTTCGATTGCTTCATTGGTCACCTCGGTGCCCTGCGCATCGGCCCAGGCAAGCAGCGGATCGGCAACAGAAAGATCCAGCCCGGAAACGACCGGCGATTTCAGTGTCAGCATGCCGGAACCGCTCGCCTGTTCCAAAAGTCCGGCCGCAGTATCCGCCGTCGTTTCCACGACAAGGCCGAGATCGAAGCGCCCGCTCACCACAGGTGCTCCGTTCGATTGCCACAGCGTTTCCGGCAGCGCCGCGTCGGCGAGATTGACCTGCGCCTGAAAATAACCGTCGCCGCCGGCATTGCCGATCTGCAGATCACCCGACAGCGTGCCGCCCAGAAAGCGCCCGGAAAGTCCGGTCATCGAAAGCCCGCCACCGCGAAAATCCACCGTGCCGCTCATGCCGGTCACCGGCTCCATCAGGCCGGCATCGAATGAAGCGGCCTGAATGTCGATATCGGCCTCCGCCGTGCCGAAATAGGCAGAACCGAACGGCGTATCGGGCAACCCTTCCGGGCCGAGCGTGAAATTCGGCCCGTAGACCGCCTCCATCAACCATCCGAGATCGAAGCTGTCGAACGACAGCGCGCCATCAAGATGCGCCACCGGTTCGCCGCGGGCCAGCGCAAGCCGGCCGCGCACGGCATTGCCGTCCAGTTCCCCTTCGATGGCCGAAAGCGCGTATTGCTGCGCGGAAATATCGAGCGTCGCCTTTGCCGACAGCGGAACCCCGAACGCCGTTCCCGGCACGGCGAATGCGTTCATCGCAAGGTAAGGTTCAAGATCGGGACTGGTCAGGGAAACCGCATAACGGCCACCGAGGAAATTTTCGGTGTCGAGACCGGCCTCGCCGGAGACCGAAAGCCTCGTCTCTCCGCTTGCCGCACGCAGGCCGAGCGAGACCGGCCCCGTCGCTTCGGAGCGCTCCAGCGTGAGCGAAACCTGCGCGCCGGCCGGCGCGGGGATCGGCAGCGTCGCAAACCCGGCCTGACCGAAGACAATGGCGGCATCGGGGTTCGACAGCTGGATCTGCCCACTCATGCCGCCGGGGCCCATAAGCGCATCGCGCCGCCACGACCCGGAGATTTTGCTGTCATTGGCGCTGCCGCTGAAAACCGCGGACACGCCTGTCCCGTCCTGTCCAAAGGCGATATCCGCCTCCAGATCGGTATCTTGATACCAGGCGGCATTTTCCGCCAGTCTGTCGAGAACCGGATGATCGCCGAAACGCTGTTCGAGCGTTGCAACGAAACCGGAAATATCGTCAGCCGCAAAGGTCACCCGTCCCGACCCTGTCGGCAGCGAGCGGCCGGTCTGGGCCTGCCCAGAAAGCGTGATGGCCGCACCGGCGAGATCGCCGATCTCCAGCCGGTCAACGGTCACCGCGCCGGACTGATAGGTGAAATCCGTATCCACGACCTCGGCGCTCAGATCAAAGGCGTTCACGGTACCCGCCCGCAGCGTTGCGTGAATGCGATGCTGGTTGAGGCCGCCATCGATATTCTCGCCGACCATCAGCCCGGCAAGGGCCCGCAATGCGCTGAGATCGATAACATTGCCGGAAAGATCGAGGTCCAGCTGGGGTGTCCCCGTGCCCTGCGACTGGCGTGAGACGGCGCCATCGAGCACCGCATCCCCTGCAACGACCTGGAGATTTTCGAAAATCTGGGTATCCGGCGTCAGATTGACATCGGCGGAAAAGCCGGCCCTGTTTAGCGCCCGGATTTCCGGCCCCACCTCGCCCGTCAGCCACTGTGACAGACCGGAAGGCTGGCGCGAGGCAACAAGCAGGGAGCCGGCAAACGATGTCTCGTCACCGAGCGCAAGCCTGCCGGAAACCTCCACCTGCGTGCGCCCCGGCAGTTCGGCCGACCCATCCTCGATCGTCCAGCCGTCGCCATCGGGCGCGGCATCGAGAACGATGGAGCGGATCGTGGTATCACCGGATACGAGTGCCGGCAGACGGAAGGTGACCGTGCCCGGCAGCTGCGGCACCGGCACCTGCCGCAGAAAGCCGATCAGCGTATCGAGCCTTTCGCGCGCGCTCGGCGTTGCAACACGATCCTTCTTCAGATTGGTGTCGTAATCGGACAGCCGCTCGACATTGAACTGCTGGCCGTTGGCCGTCAGCAGAAACGTACCGCCCGGCCGTGTATCGAAATTCGCCTCGCCGGAAATCACGTAAGGGTCGACCTGAGTGCCGATCTCAAGCCGGTATTCGGAAACGGCGATCGACTCATTGGTGAGTTCGAACTGACCGCTGGCGCGTGGCGGCGGAATATCATCGGCATCGGCGTCGTCCTCGACAACCGAAAGCCGGAAACCGCCGGCATAGGCCGGGCGGCCATCCGTCAGCGTGACATCGCCTTCAAGTGCGGCCGAAACCGGCCATTCCTCGGGGTCCGCGGAAAGCCGGAGGCGCATCGTGCCGGTTTCGGCATCCGGCCGCCCCGTCAGGATGGTGAAGGCGCCCGGATGACCGTCAAGCACGGCGCTGCCTTCCATCCGCCACGGCCCTTCGATGGCGTTTGCCGACAGCATGGCGTTGATATCGGAAAGGGTGCGCACGCGACCGCTGCCGTCATCGGCCAGGCGGATCTCGCCGTCGCGCAATTCGACATCCTCGAACACCACGCGCCGGGCCGAAAGCGGCGCATTGCCGGTGGCCGTCCAGGACATCGCCCCGTTTTCATCCAGCGTCAGATTGAGAACCGGGTGGTCCAGCAGCATCTTGAAGATGCGGACCTCGCCGCTGAGAAACGGCGCAAGCTCGGCATCCATCGAAAAGGCATCGGCCGTGGCCAGCGGCATGCCCGACGCATCGCGGCCAACGCGAACATCATGCATGGTGATCGAGGGAAACGGCAGCACCCTGACATCGACCTCACCGACAACCTCGACCTTCTTGCCCAGCGCCCGGCTTGCCTGAACCTCGAATTCCTTGCGAAAACTGCCCCAGTCGACGAAATACGGGATAACCAGCGCCGAAAACAGCAGAAGAACCAGAAGCGCTCCGATGAAAACAAGTATTCGTCCTAGCAATCTTGCGGTTCCCTTATGTCATTCATGCAGGCGGTCGCGATAGTGCCGGCACCGGCAGATCGGACTTGCCCCCTCCCGTGCCGCAGGCGGCCTGTTCCGCCCGGATTACGTCATTGCCGCAAACCTATCACGAGCGACACAGGCAAACCAGTTCGGCGTGCCTCCCGACAGCCTGGACCGACCGATTTTACGCGGTCAGAAGATCTTGCCCGGATTGAAGATGTTGTCTGGATCGAGCGATTGCTTGATGGCGCGCATCGCCACCACCGCCGTGCCGATCTCCTGACCGACGACGCGCTTCTTGCCCTGCCCCACGCCATGTTCTCCGGTCGCGGTTCCGCCCATCGCAATCGCGCGTTCGGCCAGGCGCGTGGTGAAATCCTCGACACGGATAATTTCGTCGGGATTTTTTGCGTCGAACAGCACCAGAAGATGAAAATTGCCGTCGCCCGCATGGCCGACCACCGGTGCCAGAATGCCTTGGCGCTGAACATCGTCGCGAGTTTCGCGCATGCAGTCGGCAAGCCGCGAGATCGGCACGCAGACATCGGTTGAAAACCCGTCGAGTTCCGGCGCCAGCGCCCGCCCCGCCCAATAGGCGCTGTGACGCGCTTTCCACAGTTTGGTGCGTTCTTCGGCATTGGCCGTCCAGATGAATTCCGAACCGCCGCATTCGGCCGCGATTTCGGCAAACTGGGCCGACTGCATGGCCACCGCCTCCTCACTGCCGTGAAATTCCAGCAGCAGCAGCGGTTTTTCGGGAAATTCAAGCCCGGAATAGGCGTTGCAGGCCTTCACCTGCAAACTGTCGAGAAGCTCGATACGGGCCACGGGAATGCCCATCTGGATCGTCATGATCACGGCGTTGCAGGCGTCTTCCGGCGTTTCGAAGGACGATACCCCGCCGGCAATCTTTTCAGGGATCCCGGCAAGCCGCAGCGTGATCGAGGTTATGATGCCGAGCGTGCCTTCCGCCCCGACGAAAAGCCGCGTCAGGTCATAACCGGCAGACGATTTGCGGGCGCGCCGCGCCGTGGTGATCTCCTCGCCATCGGCCGTTACCACCGTCAGCGCCAGCACCATGTCCTTCATCGTGCCGTAACGCACGGCATTGGTGCCGGACGCCCGTGTTGAGGCCATGCCCCCGATCGAGGCATTGGCACCGGGATCAAGCGGAAAGAACAGACCGGTATCGCGCAGATATTCGTTCAGTTCCTCGCGGGTCACGCCGGGCTCGACCCGGCAATCGAGGTCTTCGGCATTGACTTCCAGCACCCGGTTCATGCGCGACAGGTCAAGGGAAATGCCGCCCTCGGGCGCATTGACCTGCCCTTCGAGCGAGGAGCCGGTCCCGAAGGGAATGATCGGAACCTTGTATTCGGCGCAAAGCTTCACAACCGCCTTCACATCGTCCGAGCTTTCGGCGAAGAACACCGCATCTGGCAGCTGCGGCGGCAGATAGGTGGTGGTGTGCGCATGCTGCGCACGGAAAGCTTCACCCGTCTGCACCTTGTCGCCGAAGCGCTCCTTCAACAGCGCAATGACCTGCTGGGCTGCCTGCTGATCACGCGGACGGGTCTGAACGTCTTCAATTGCCAAAACTTGCACTCCGAACCTGTTTTGCCATAGCTTCTCATCGAAGCCGGACCGTTTCAGCGTTTTATGCGAGGATCGTCCCCGACGTCCAGAGCCGGCGGGCATTGTAAACCATCCAGCAGCGGCATTCCCGATGAATGATTTTCAGGACACGATTGCGCAATTGCTCGGTGTCGAGCGTGTCACCCTTTCCCATTTTGCGTCCGGCGACCTGTCGTCCGTCATGCGGGCCGATACACACGATAACCGGCATTTCATCGCCAAGGGCGGCCCGGCGCCGGCGCTCGAAGCCGAAATGCTGCGCCTGATTGCCGCTGCCGGGGCGCCTGCGCCCAAGGTGATTGCCGCCAACGACAAGGTGCTGATCATCACTCAGGTCGACGGTCACAGCGGCTTTTCCGGCGCTCAGGCCGATCTCGGGCGCGCACTTGCCACGCTGCATGCTGCCACTGGCGCACGCTATGGCTTTGGAGATGACTACGCCTTCGGCAAGGTGGCGATCATCAATGACAAAACCGATTCCTGGGTTGCCTTCTGGCGCGACCACCGGCTTTTGAACAATATCGGCGATATCCCGCCGGCAATTGCCCGGCGCCTCGAAAAGCTTGCCGGCAATCTGGCCGATTTACTGCCCGACAGCCCGCCGGCTGCCCTGCTTCACGGCGACCTCTGGTCCGGCAATGTGATGTCGTCGTCCGGCAGGGTCACGGCCTTCATCGATCCTGCCAGCTATTACGGCCACTGCGAAGTCGACCTGGCCATGCTCAATCTTTTCGGAAGTCTCGACGACGCCTTTTATGGCAATTACCCGGCGCTTGAGCCCGGTTATCGCGAGCGACAGGCCATCTACAGCCTTTGGCCCGCCCTGGTGCACCTGCGTCTGTTCGGCAGCGGATACCGGTCTATGGTAGAAGGATTTCTTTCACGCTGCGGTTACTGAACGCCAGTGTTTTTCAAAGCGGTGACCACGGGAGAAATTCGGTTTATGCTGAATCAATGATTTAAAAAGCGTCTGATTCTCTTGCAAAGTTTGCCTTGACCAGTCTTAGTGTGGCCGTGATCGGCGCCAAACAACCTCATCTTTTTGGCCGCGCGAAATCCTGGGTCTTGCCGTCAGCTTGCCCGGCGCTTTATGCGTCGCAAGGGCCTTTGCAGCAACCGGGCCTTGCGCAAGGGACGCCATGACGGGGACTTTGGTCCGCGCCATGGCGGGAGGAGCAAAACAGCTTGTCGGAACAGGCAACATCATATCAGGACATGTGAATGACAAGAAAGCTGAAAGTCGCTGTTGTCGGGCTCGGCATCGGCCGCAACCACATTCTGAACGGTTACCGCACCAATACCGAGCGCTTCGAGGTCACAGCACTCTGCGACCTGGATACCGATCTGCTGCATTCCTGCGGCAAGGAATTCGGCGTCGAACGGCTTGAGAAAGACTATCTCGAAATCGTCGGAATGGACGATATCGACGTGATCGATGTCTGTACCCCGCCCGGCACGCACCGCAAGATGATCCTGGCGGCGCTTCACGCGGGAAAATACGTTATCTGCGAAAAGCCGCTTGTCGGTGCGCTGGCGGAAATCGACGAGCTTCTCGACGCAGAATCCCGTTCTTCCGGGCGGGTCATGCCGATCATGCAGTATCGCTACAATGATGGCGCCCAGAAGGCACGCCACATCATCAATGCGGGTCTTGCCGGCAAACCGCTCGTGGCCACCTGCGAGGTGCACTGGCTGCGCGATGAAACCTATTATGAAAAGGACTGGCGCAAGAGCTGGTCCGGCGCGCTGGGCGGCGTTCTGATGAACCACGCCATCCATGCCAACGACCTGATGTTCTATCTTCTGGGGCCCGTTCGATCGCTGTTTGCGCGCACGGCGACCCGGGTCAACAAGATCGAGGTCGAGGATTGCGCCAGCATCAGCGTCGAACTGGAATGCGGGGCGCTGGCCACCACATCCGCCACGCTCGGGTCCGTCGAACCGCTCAGCCGAATGCGGCTGTGCTTCGAAAACGTCACCATCGAAACAGACAGCAGGCCGGATTTCACCGCCGCAGACGCCCCCTGGCGCTTTGTTGCCGCCAATGATGCAATCGGCCGCAAGATCAATGCGGCGCTGGCGGATTTCACACCGCCGCCTTCCGGTTTTGCCGGCCAGATGCAGGATTTCCACAAGGCGGTGTGCGAGAAGACACCGCTTCCGCTGACGCTCGGCGATGCCCGCCAGAGCCTCGATTTTGCCACTGCCGCCTACTGGTCTGCGAAAACCTACAGCGCCGTCGCGCTGCCGATCCTGCCGGACCACCCGTTCTACAATGGCTGGCAGAACGCCTTTTGAGGCGCTGAACGACAAAACGCCCGGATGTCAAACCCGGGCGTTGAGGAAATCTGATAGTCTGTCAGGATCAGTAGGACGCTGCATTGTCAATCGAGCGGCCGGCATCCTGCGTTGCGTTGATCGCGCCTGCAGTGTCTTCGCCCATGCCCTCGATCGTGTTGCCACAGGAGGTGATCAGAGCGCTCATGGCAAACAGTGTAGCGGCGGCAATGACTTTCTTCTTGAACATTTCAAACTCCTGAATTTTGATCGGTCGTCGGATAAACGCCTGGAAGCCGGCAGGGTTCCCCAGGCTGCGCAAGTTTCTGCCCGGTTTGGTTCGTGCACAGGCGATCCACAGTTTATCCACAGGCCCGGCGCCGGATTTCCACAGGCTTTCCACCTCTAGCCGCCTGCCACGTCTCACGCCCTCGAAGACAGTATCAAAAAACAACTGGTTTCCAACACCCTCAGTCACCATGTTTGCGAACACGAGGAACGAGGATTTGCAGACGTGAATGACAGTGAACCGGATTTTGAGCACCGCGGCGATGATGGCGACAAACTCTCCGATATTCTGGCCCGCCTGCGGCCGGATGCAAATGGCCGGGTCACGCTCGAACGGCTGGACAATGCACTTGCGGAACGCTCTTTCGGTGCCTTCATTGCGCTGTTTGCAATTCCGAACCTTGTTCCGCTTCCGCCCGGCGCAACGCTGGTTCTGGGGCTTCCGCTGATCCTTGTCACCTGGCAGATGATGGCCTCACGACACGCCCGGGTCTGGTTTCCCGAACGTATTGCCCGTTTTTCGATCGATGGCGAGCGCTGCATGCGGCTTCTGGCGCGTATCTTGCCATGGCTCAGGTGGATCGAAAGCGCCGTGCGGCCGCGCTTCTGGTTTGTTGAAACACGCCGGGCCGAACGCGTTCTCGGCGCATTCGGCCTTGTGCTGGCAATCGTGGTGTTTTTTCCGATCCCGTTCGGCAACTGGCTGCCTGCTCTCGCGCTGGCCATCATCGGCCTGTCGGCAACGGAACGGGACGGTTACGGACTGATCGTTGGGCTGGTGATCGGCGTGCTTTCGATCCTGCTGGCCGGTCTTGTGCTCCTTGCCGCAGGTTTCCTGCTTGCACTGTTGTTCTGAAGCACTCTAAGCCACGCGGCTTTGCCGCTGGGCCGCGCCGAAGGCATGGCGGATGGCATCGGCCACAGCTTCGACAAGCTCGCCGCCCTGCTCGGAAAATTTCAACCGGATTTCATAAAAGCCGAGCTCCGGCAGCCCCTCGGCCTCGCCCAGCACCTGCATCCCGTCTGCGACATAATAGGACGCAATCGGTGCGACGGCGAGGTCGGACAGCACAGCGGCCCGTTGCACCATGGTCGTCGCACTCATGTAGGCAACGCGGTAGGCGCGTCCCTTTTCCGTCAGTTTCTGAACGGCTTCGTTGCGCCAGGAACAGCCCTGCTCCCACATGGATACCGGCAACGGATCCTTCATATACGCCGTGCCGCAGGACGCACCGGCCCAGACCAGCCGCTCGCGCAGGATGAGTTCACTGTTCTCATCAACCGTTTCATCACCATCGTTAAGCAGCGTGAGATCAAGCCGTTGCTCGCTCAGCCGCCGCCTGAGCCCGATACTGTTATCGATGCAGACATCGACCATCACCCCCGGAAAGGCCTCGGCAAAACGCTTCAGAATAGACGGCAGGATCTTCTCGCCGATATCGTCTGTCGCGCCAAGGCGCACGACGCCGTGCATGTCGGGATGTCTGAAACGCGACATCGCCTCGTTGGAAAGAGCCAGCATGCGCCGCGCGTAATTGAGCAGCGTCTCGCCGCTGTGGGTCAGCCGCACGGCGCGCGCATCGCGCACGAACAATGAGACACCCAACTGCTCTTCCAGCCGCTTGATCTGCATGGAAACCGCCGAGGGCGTTCGAAATACGGTTTCAGCGGCCCCGGAAAAGCTGCCGGTTTCGGCGATCGCAACAAATGTTCGCAGAATGTCATTATCCAGAACCGGAAGCGGCGTCTGCAGAAAATGAGCCATGCGGCACTCCATCAATTCAATTTCATTGATCTATACCATGACTACATTTCGTTTGATTGAATGTCAAATGCCCCTATCCTGCTTTCAGGTTCTCGAAAACGACCTTGAAGGAGAAAACGAAATGGGACTGTTCATCATTCTGAAGCACCTTGTCACACCGCTCACACGCCTGACCGAACTGCGTGGTGAATCCGAACAGCGCGCCGTGCGCGAACAGAGTCTCAACCGAATTCCGCCACATCTGCGCGACGACGTCATCGTTCGCGAAAAGCCCTGGCGTTATGACTGAGACGGACGACCGCCAATCTTATGAATGGCGGTCGTCCTTGCTGCAGTGCAGCAATGCTATGCACCCTCCGGTGCCCGCCGTCAGATCGGCGGCATGAAGCGAATAGGCCACGGTTTCACAAAAAAATCACAAACCGACCCTCGATCACCTTCTCTGGCGCATTTGTCTGTGGCAGTGTCGCAAACAGACAATTGAATGCCATAATTCTTGCAGAAGTTAAGTTTACAAGATCATAAACGGGGTTCTATTGGGGCGGTGTGAGCACAATGGTGAGATCATTCGTTTTTTACCTGGTTCCGCAGTTTTCGCTACTGCCTTTTTCGGGCGCGGTCGAAACTTTGCGCATTGCCAACCGAATGCTGGGCTTCGAGGCCTATAGCTGGCGCATCGCCTCGGATAACGGCGAAAAGGTCATGTCCTCCAGCGGCATCGCCGTCGATCCCGACACCTCGCTTGCCGACGAGCGCCGCTGTCTGATGGGCGAGAACCGCCCCGACCTCGTCCTTGTCTGTTCCGGCGTCAATGTCGACGATTACGGCAACAAGTCGTTCGAAGCCTGGCTGCGCGAACTCAACAATCGCGGCCGCGGCATCGGTTCGATGTGCACGGCGACCCATCTTCTGGCGCGCGCCGGGCTGCTCAAGGGCAAGCGTTGCGCCATCCATTGGGAAAACATGCCGGGGTTTTGCGAAACCTATCCGGAAATTGACGCCCATGCCGACCTTTTCGAAATCGACCGCAATATCTACACATGCGCCGGCGGCACGGCCGCAATCGACCTGATCCTGCACCTGATCAGCCAGGAATTCGGCGACGGCCTTGTCAACGCGATCTGCGAACAGACCCTGACCGACCGCGTGCGTCCTTCCAGTGAGCGCCAACGCCTGCCGCTTCGCGCCCGTCTCGGCGTGCAGAACGGCAAGGTGCTGCAGATCATCGAACTGATGGAGGCCAATCTGGCCGAACCGCTGTCGCTGATCGAGATCGCCGATGCCGTCGGGCTGTCGCGCCGGCAGATCGAGCGGCTGTTCCGTCAGGAAATGGGCCGTTCGCCGGCACGCTACTATCTGGAAATCCGGCTGGACCGTGCGCGCCGGCTTCTGGCGCAGTCGACGCTTCCGGTCGTCGATGTCGCAGTGGCCTGCGGTTTCGTCTCGGCATCACACTTTTCCAAGTGTTACCGCGAAATCTACCAGTGTTCGCCGCAACAGGAGCGTGCCCTGCGCCGTCAGGCGCCCATGACCGTGCGTGAAAACACGTTCAGCCTCGCCGTCTGAGCGTTGAGCGTTTTCAGCCCTTGAGCAGAAGCGTCACCCAGCCTTCGCGCCAATAGGTGCGTACATGGCGCATGCCCTGCGCATTATAGGCGGCAAGCACCTTCCAGCGCTGCGTCTCCAGAATGCCCGACAGGATCACCGATCCGCCGGGCGCCAGATTGACACGCACCCCCGGCGCCAGCTTCATCAGCGGGCGGGCGAGGATATTGGCAATCACCAGGTCAAAGGGGCCGTGTTCTGCAAAGGCGGCGTGGTGAAAACCCGGCGCGGTGACGAAATCAACACCGGAAACAATGCCGTTTCCGCGCGCGTTGCTGCGCGCGACCCTGACGGCAACATCATCGATATCGGTTGCTAGCACCGGGATCGGCCTGAGCTTGCGCACGGCCATGGCCAGAACGCCGGTGCCGGTGCCGAGATCGAGCGCATTGCGCGGGGTCTCGGCCTTCAGCACCGTATCGATCATCTCCAGGCAGCCGGCCGTGGTGCCGTGATGGCCGGTGCCGAAGGCCTGCCCGGCCTCGATCTGCAGCGCGATATCGCCTGCGCGACGGTCTTCCCGGTCATGGGCGCCATGCACCAGAAAGCGGCCGGCGCGCACCGGCTTCAGCCCTTCCAGAGACTTGGCGATCCAGTCGACATCGGGAATGATCTCCTTTTCGACATCGGGTCTTTCGCCGGCCTCAAAAATCTCAAGGGCGCTGTCAAACACCTGCCGCAGCGCGTCTTCCTCTTCGGCTTCCAGATAGACCGATGCTTCCCAGATACAGGCCTTCTCGTCGATTTCCATCGTTGCCAGCGCATAGGGCTCCTCGCCCAGAAGCTCCGAAAGCGCATCGAGAACGCGGCCCGCGCCGGCCTCATCGGTGGTGACGTAAAGACGGATCTGGCTCACTGGGGTCTGCCTCTGTTGCTGACGGAACGGTTTGCTGACTGGCGATACTGCCGCTGGCCCGTCAAGGCAAGCCCTCAGTCGAGCAGGTTTTCAAGCTTCTGAACCGCGACATCCGGGTCTTCGCCGTAGGCAATCGTGCCTTGCAGCACACCGCCATCGTTGAGCAGGAAAACCGCAGCATTGTGGTTCATGGTATAGTCGCCGTCGGGCTGATTGGGATCGAGCGGCACTTTCTCGTAGTAAATGCCGAAGTCATCGACCATTGCCAGCACCTTTTCCGGATCGCCCGAAATCGAACCGATCCTGTCGGAGACATTGGAAATATAGCGCTGCATGATTTCCGGCGTATCGCGCGCGGGATCGACGGTGATCCAGTAGGCATTGATCCGGTCGCCGTCGGGATCAACCTCATGGAGCCAGCCATTCATCTCGAAAAGCGTCGTCGGGCAGACCTCCGGGCAATGGGTGAAGCCGAAGAAGATCGCCGTCGGCTTCTCCCTGAGCGCCTGTTCGGTGATCGTGGAACCGTCACCTGCCGTCAGCTGAAACTCCGGGCCGAAGGGGACATTCATCATCTCCTCGTTGGTCTGGCCGATTTCATAGACCAGCCAGACAATCAGCCCGCAAATGACAAGAACGGAGGCCCAGAGTACACGCCGAAACGTCTTCATATCCTAATTCCCTTCGCCAGAACCGGCCTCACGTCTCCAGCAGACCATGCCGGCGATGCCATTCCTCGGTCGAAAGTTCCGGATAACCTTCGAAATGAACATGGCCCTCGCCTTCCGGCACATCGACCCAGGCGGCCTTCGATCCGAGCATGATATGCACGATTTCCGGCGGCCGCGGCAAGGGCGTATCGACGACGGAAGCGACAGGGTGAACCAGTTCCGGCCAGCGTGCGTCATAAAGATAAAGCGCCGTGCCGCAATTTCCGCAGAAATGCCGCTCGGCCTCGCTTTCGCCGTCATGCATGCGGGCGTGATAGAAGCGCTTGTGCTCCGCACCCGAAACCGACAGCGTCGCGGCGTCGCCTGCGAGATTGATGGCAAAGCCCCCGCCCCCGCCGGTTTTGCGACAGATGCTGCAATAGCAGCGCATATAGGGATAAGGCGTCCTGCTCTCGACGGAAAAGTGAATTTTGCCGCACTGGCAACTGCAATCAAGTCTGATGGTCTCTCTCCCTGTTTCCGTCTGTTCGCCTTGCCTATTCCGGCGCGCCATTCTCCCAGACGACGTCCTGGCCGTAAAGCGGCACGGTCGACATCGACATCTTCGCCGAGCCCTCGGTGATTTCGCGGGTATGGGCCAGATAGATCAGCGTGTTGTTGGCGCGATCAAAGATCCTGTTGATCACAAGGTTCTTGAAGATCAGCGAGCGCCCCTGCTTGAACACCTCCTCGCCATCCATGCCGAGATCGATATCGCCGATCCGGATCGGCCCGGTCTGGCGGCAGGCGATGGAGGAATTGGACGGGTCCTCGAACCAGTTGCCCTTCGACAGCCGGTCGATCACCGAACGGTCGAAATAGGCGATGTGACAGGTCACGCCCTCGATTTCCGGGTCGTGCAGCGCTTCGATCTCGATATCGTTGCCGACCCAGTCAACCCCGACCTCACCGACCTGTTCGGCCCTTGCGGCGGTCGCCATCAGCGTCAGCCCCGCAATGAGGGAAACCATATATCCACGCATGCCCGCACCCTCCGTCTTTCTCTTTGATACCTCAGCAGATAAGAGCACGCGCCGGTTTTGCAAGCAGACTGGATGTCTCATCCGCCGATCAGCGCCAGCCACTCATCCTCGTCCATGGTCTGAACGCCAAGCTCTTCCGCCTTTTTCAACTTCGACCCCGCGCCCGGTCCGGCGACGACGATATCGGTCTTCTTGGAAACCGATCCCGAAACCTTGGCGCCGAGGCTTTCTGCCTTGGCCTTGGCCTCGTCGCGGGTCATTTTCTCAAGGCTGCCGGTAAACACCACCGTCTTGCCGGCGACCGGGCTGGAGGTGTCGATGCGCTGCGCATCGTCAAGCGGCGTCACCTCCTCCAGCAGCCGGGCGATCACTGCGACATTCTGCTCCTCGGCAAAGAAATCGACGAGCGCGCGGGCCACCACCGCGCCGATCCCGTCGATATTGTTGAGATCGTCCCAGGCATCGCCCTCGCCCGCCGCCGCATCCCGCATCGCCTGCTCGAAGGCGGCATAGGAGCCGTAGGAACGCGCCAGCAGTTTCGCCGTGGTCTCGCCGACATGGCGGATGCCGAGCGCGAAGATGAAGCGCGGCAGCGCGATCTCCCGGCGCTCGTTGATCGACTGAAACAGGTTGGCGACAGAGGTCTTGCCCCAGCCGTTGAAATTCTCAAGCTTTGTCAGCGCCTCGGCCTGCCGGCGTTCCAGCGTGAAGATGTCCGGCGCAGTGCGGATGGCAAGCCCCGCATCCTCATGCTCGAAGAAGAAATCGACCTGTTTGCTGCCCAGCCCCTCGATATCGAAGGCATTGCGCGAGACGAAATGCTTCAGGTGTTCCACCGCCTGCGCCCGGCAGGAAAAACCGGCCGTGCAGCGCCGCACAGCATCAAGCTTGCCGCTGTTCTCGTTGATATCGCGCACCGCGTGCGCGCCGCAGACCGGGCAATGGTCGGGAAATTCGTAAGGTGTCGCATCCTCCGGCCGTTTTTCCGGCAGAATATCGACGATCTGCGGGATGACGTCACCGGCACGCTGGACGATCACGTAATCGCCAACCCGGATATCGCGGCCCTCGCGGATCGGCTCGCCATTCGAGCCCTTGCCGACGATATAATCCTCATTGTGCAGCGTCGCATTGGTGACGACCACGCCACCGACGGTGATCGGCTCAAGCCGCGCCACCGGCGTCAGCGCCCCGGTGCGGCCCACCTGGATATCGATCGCGGTCAGCCGCGTGATCGCCTGTTCGGCGGGAAATTTATGCGCCGTCGCCCAGCGCGGCGAGCGTGAACGAAAGCCGAGCCGCGCCTGCAGGTCCAGCCGGTCGACCTTGTAGACCACGCCGTCGATATCGTAATCGAGGTCCCCGCGTTTGACGCCGATCTCGTGATAATGCGCCAGCAGGTCATCGACAGAGGAAAGCCGCTTCATCAGCGGGTTGACCGGAAAACCCCAGGCCTCGAAGGTCTCGACCATGCCCATCTGGGTATCGGCCGGCATCTCCGACATTTCGCCCCAGGCATAGGCGAAGAATTTCAGCTTGCGCTTTTCGGTCACCTTCGGGTCAAGCTGGCGCAAGGAGCCGGACGCGGTGTTGCGCGGGTTCACATAGGTCTTCTCGCCTGCCTCGGAGAGTGCGGCATTGAGCGCGGCAAAATCGCTCTTGGCCATATAGATTTCACCGCGTACCTCGACGATTTCCGGCGCGCCTTCCGGCAGCCGGTTCGGAATTTCACCGATGGTGCGGACATTGGCCGTCACATTCTCGCCCGTGGTGCCGTCGCCGCGCGTGGCGCCGGAGGCCAGACGGCCATTTTCGTAGCGCAGCGACATCGACAGACCGTCGATCTTGGGTTCGGCGGTAAAGGCGATGGAGCCGTCCGGCATCTGGCCGAGAAAGCGATAGACCGAGGCGATGAAATCCTGAACGTCTTCGTCGGAAAACACATTGCCGAGCGAAAGCATCGGCACGGAATGGGTGACCGGCGCAAAGACCTCCGAAGGGGTTGAACCGACGCGCGCCGACGGGCTGTCATCGCGAACAAGATCGGGAAACCGCGCCTCAATCGCATCATTGCGGTGCTTCAGCGCATCATATTCCGCGTCGGTAATCTCCGGCGCGTCCTTGCCGTGATAGGCGGCATCATGACGGGCGATCTCGCTGGCCAGAAAGGCCAGTTCGGCCTCAGCCTGTTTTCGGGTCAACTGATCGACCGCGACCGTATCGTTCGCCATTGCCGTGCGCTCCTTCATGCCATTCGAGATGAATTAGAGCATCTGGCGCGCGCTCGGCAAGCTCAAAGACCGGCAGACGCCGAAACACCCTCGCCGGTCGCGTTATCGCCCTTCAGCACCGCCGTGTTGAGCAGCGCCGTCAGCGGCAGATGGTCGGATGCCGCCCGCGCCAGAAGCGAATCATGAACGGCAAGATCGGCCACAAGCCCGTCGCGATTGGCAATGATCCGGTCGAGCGCCAGCACCGGCCAGCGGGCGGGAAAGCTCGCGCGCGCCGGCGGCAGAGCGCCGAATGCCTGTTCAAACTTCTTCAGCGCCGAACCGTCGCCAAGCCGCCATTCATTCATGTCGCCCATGATCACCGACGGCGCCTCGACGCGACGGCCGAGCATGCCGATGATATAATCCGCCTGCTGACGCCGCGCCCAGCGCAAAAGCCCCAGATGAACGGCGGCAACCCGCAGCGACAGGCCGTTGTTGAGCGCGATATCGGTGACCAGCGCGCCGCGCGGCTCAAGCCCCGGCAGTTTCTCGCGGTGGATATCGCGCACCGCGCCGTCACGAAAGAGCAGCACATTGCCGTGCCAGCCATGAGCGCGGGCGCTCGCCTGTACAGGCACGGCCACCAGGCCGGTTTCGGCCTCGACCCGCTTCAGGTCTAAAAGCCCGGTGCGTTCGCCGAAGCGTGTATCGGCCTCCTGCAGGGCGATCAGATCGGGACTGATTTCGCGAATCACCTCGAAGATGCGCTCCGGATCGCAGCGTCCGTCGACGCCTACGCATTTATGCACATTGTAGGTCGCAACCTTCAGCCCGTCTCCGGCCATGGGAACGGCCTTGTCCGGGCGTTTTCCATTTTCGCGGAAAGACCGCATCACGGCATTGGCAAGAGGGGATTTGATCGGGCTCATCGTTTCACTTTGGAAGAATGATCGGCAATAGCAAGCTTATAGTGGGTATCTTTCAAAGATACGGCAAGCCCAGCCACAAAATCCGGTCGCGCAGGCGATAGACAAAGGGGCGCTCGCGAAGCGCCTTGCGCAACACCTGGGTCGAACGCTCGCGCGCAGCGGCGATCCGAGCCTCGATCTCACTGGCAAAGCCGATGTCGAAGACCTCCAGATCGGTCTCGAAGTTCAGCCGGAGAGACCGCGAATCCAGATTGGAGGACCCGAGATAGGACCATTTTCCGTCAACAGTCATCAGCTTGGAGTGGTTGAACGGCCCGTTGTCACGCCAGATCCGGCAACCGTTTTCGATGATCTCGTCGAACTGCGCCGTCATCGCCCGGTCAACCAGGCCGAGATTGTTCTTGCCCGGCACGATGATGTCCACCGTCACGCCGCGCCGCGCCGCCGTGGCAAGGGCGGAGACAAGATCACGATCCGGCAGGAAATAGGGCGACATGATCAGCACCCGGTCCTCGGCAACCGAAAGCGCGCCCATGATCATATTGTTGTTGTTGGAAAGGTTGCGGTCCGGGCCGGACGGCACCACGCGGGCAATCAGCGGGCCTTCATCAGACGAGGTCTCGGCAATGCTCCAGGCCGCGCCATCCAGCGTCTCGTGCGTTTCGAAATACCAGTCGGCGGCGGCGACCGCGAAATAATCGGCAACGGCAGCCCCCGTCAGCATGAAATGCGTGTCCTGGGCGGCGTTCGGGCCGGTAAAGGCGGCGCGAATGTTCATGCCGCCGGCAAACACCGTCTCGCCGTCGATGATGAGAATTTTCCGGTGGGTTCTGAGATTGGCATAGGGCAGCCGAAGCCTCAGCAGCACCGCGCCGTTAAAGGTCGCAACACGGATGCCGTGCTCGCGCAAAAGCCCGGTGATGCGCGGGCGCGAATAGCGCGCGCCGATGGAATCGACGAGGATACGGACTTCCACGCCACGCTTCACCGCATTCGACAGGCTTTCAACGAAGCGGCGACCGATTGCGTCACTGTCGAAAATATAGGTTTCCAGCAGGATCGAGCGCTCGGCCTTGTCGATCGCCTCCAGCATCGCGGCATAGGCCTCGTCGCCGGTTTCCAGCAGGCGCACCTTGTTGCCGGCAGTCGCAGGCATGCCGGTCACGGTGTTGCCCAGCATCCACTGCCCGCCCATGCGCGGCCCGAGATCGGTCACCACGCGGTCGCGATTGATCTTGTGCTTCTGCTCTTCGTGCGCCACCGCATCGGGAACGCTCTCGCGCTTGTCGCGCACCGACTGCCGGCGCATGCGGTTGATGCCGGCGACCGCATAGATCGCCGCCCCCAGAATCGGCGACAGCATGATGACGCCGACCCAGCCGATCGCAGCGCGCACCTCGTCCTTGGTCATCGTGGCGTGGATCGCCGCAGTCGCGCCAAGCGCAAAGGAAATGACCGCTAGAATATGCGGCCAGTAGTGTTCCAGAAAAACATTCATCAAGGACAATCCCGTTGGTTTGGCGCTTTGTTCCCGCACCCTGCAGCGCGGCCCGGGGCTGACCTTATATCAGCGACCTCTAAAAAATTCTCAGCTATCGCCGGAGAGCAGCTTTGCCGCCGCCGCGCGCGCCTCTGCCGTCACCTTGGCGCCGGCCAGCATGCGGGCGATTTCCTCCTGCCGTTCCTCCGGCCCGATCACCGCAACGCGGGTTGCCACCGTATCATCCTTGCCCTTGCCGTTGCCGGCCTTGGAAATCAGATAGTGCCCCTTGGCGCGCGCGGCCACCTGCGGCGCGTGCGTAACCGAAAGAACCTGAACATTTTCGGCCAGCCGGCGCAAGCGCTGGCCGATTGCATCGGCAACCGCGCCGCCGACACCGGTGTCGATCTCGTCGAAAACAAGCGTGGGCGCAGAGCCCTTGTCGGCAAGCGCCACCTTCAGCGCCAACAGAAAACGAGAAAGTTCGCCGCCGGAAGCCACCTTCATGATCGGGCCTGGCCGCGTTCCGGGGTTGGTCTGCACCTCGAAGGACACCGTGTCGATCCCCTCCGGCCCGGCGCCTGCATCATCGCTTGCGACCACGGCGGTAAAGCGCGCCCGCTCCAGCTTCAGCGCCGGCAGTTCGGCCATGACGGCGGCGGAAAGCTGCTCGGCCGCCCTGCTGCGGTCTTCCGACAACACCCGCGCCTTTTCATAAAAAGCCTTTTCCGCTGCCTCGGTCTCGGCGACAAGCGCCTCCAGCTTCGCCTCGCCCGCATCCAGCTCTTCCAGATCGCCCACCATGCGCTCGGCCAGGGCGGGAAGCTCGGTCACCGGCACATTGTATTTGCGCGCCGCGCCTCTGAGCGCAAAAAGCCGTTCCTCGACACGTTCCAGCTCCTGCGGATCGAAAGCGGTGCGCTCCAGCGCGGCCTCGACTTCCATCTGCGCATTGGAAAGCTGATCGAGCGCCGAATCGAGCAGATTGACCGTGTCTTCCAGAAGCCCCGGCGCTTCATGCGACTTGCGCTCCAGCCGCCGGACCAGCGAGGCGATCATCGGAACCGGCGAAGCATTGCCGTTCAGAAATTCGAGCGCTTCGGCAATATCGCCGGCGATCCGCTCGGATTTCATCATCGTCGCGCGCCGTTCGGCCAGTTCGTCCTCTTCGCCGTCAACCGGGGAAAGCGTCTGCAATTCCTCCACCGATGCCCGCAGATAATCTGCCTCGCGCTCTGCTTCCTCGATCTGGGCCCGGTGCTTCTTCAGCCGCCGCCCTGCATCGCGCCATGCGTGATACAGCGCGCCGACAGCCTCGACATCGCCGGAAAGCCCGCCGAAAGCGTCAAGCAAACGGCGATGGCCGTCGGTGTCGATCAGCGCCCGCTCATCATGCTGGCCGTGAATTTCCACCATCAGCCGTCCGGCCTGGCGCATCAGCTGGACGCTGACGGACTGATCGTTGATGAAAGCCCGGGTACGCCCGTCCGCAGACTGCATCCGCCGGAAAATCAGGTCGCCTTCGTCATCGAGATCGTTTTCGCGCAGCAGCAGGCGCGCGGGGTGATCCATGCCGACATCGAACACCGCGATCACCTGACCGGAATCCTGACCATGGCGCACAAGCGAACCATCCCCGCGAGCGCCGAGCGCAAGCGAGAGGCTGTCGAGCAGGATGGATTTGCCCGCGCCGGTCTCCCCGGTCAGAACAGAGAGGCCGTCTCCGAGATCAAGTTCCAGCCGCTCGATCAAAACGATGTCTCGAATGGAAAGCTGGACAAGCATTTTTCGTTCGCGCCTTGGCGAAATTAGGTTGTTTAGCTGGGCGTCGCGTCGGAAACAGCGGAGCCCCGACCGACTGATTTGGGCTCAAGCCCCTGCTTGTTCAGCAGGTTATAGGCACGCTGGTACCAGACGCTGTCGGGATAGTTATGTCCGAGGATCCAGGCCGCATTCTGCGCTTCCGGGATCACGCCCATGGCATAATAGGCCTCCACCAGCCGCTCCAGCGCTTCCTCGATCTGGTTGGTGTCGGAGTAGTTGTTCACCACGCTGTTGAAACGGGAAATCGCCGCGACATAGTCCTTGCGCTCCAGATAGTAACGCCCGACCTGCATGTCCTTGCCGGCAATCTGGTCACGGGCGTAGCGGATCTTGGCGCGGGCATCCGTTACATATTCGGAGTCCGGATAATTATCGATCACCGCCTGCATCGCATCGATCGTGCGCTCCGCAGCTGCCTGATCCTGGGTCACGTCGACAATCTCCTTGGAATAGGAAAGGCCGACCAGATACTGGGCATAGGCCGCATCGGGCGAATTCGGGTATAGCTGGATATAGCGCCTGCCGGAGGTAACGGAGGCCTCGTATTTGCGCGAGCGATACTGCAGATAGGTCTGCATGATCAGAGCCTGACGGGCATAATCGGAAAGCGGATTCTGGTCCTGAATCGATTTCAGCTTTCTCAATGCCTCACTGACCTTGCCAGCATTAATGTTGGCAAGCGCCTCGTCATAAAGCTGCTGCGGCGGATCGGCCTCATACTGCAGCGTGGTGATATCCACGTCCTTGTCTCTGGAGCATCCGGCCAGCAGAACGCCTGCTCCGAGAACTATGGCAACCGGAAGCGCAGCTGCGCGAAACGCCCCGTTATCGGTTGTCTTTTTGGTACCAGCCATTCTTCGAGCCTCATTTGCAGCGTCTTTGGATCGCATTTCAAAGTCGAACGTCGTTTTACGCATATCCCGCAGGCAAGAGCAATCTCAAGCCACCGAAAAACCGATAAATTTCATCCGACCCCGACAACCTGCCTACATACATTTAAAGGCAGAAACACGCCAGAGCTGCCCAAATAAACATCAAACATGAAAAATGCCGGTTCCCCGCAGGAGCACCGGCATTTAAAAAATCTCTCTTAGCCTACAGCCGGATCAGGAAACCGGACCGGCGGCCACAACATCATCCTGACGCAGGCGGAACGGCAGAGCGCCGCGCGGGGACACGATGACACAGGCACCGGCGGTGTCGAACAGCGCGCGCACAGCCTGCGCATTCAGCGCATGACCGCCGCGATAGGAACGGAAACAGCCGGCAAACGGCATGCCCATCATCGCCAGATCGCCCACCGCATCAAGCGTCTTGTGGCGCACGAATTCCTGCTCGTAACGCAGGCCACCGGCATTGATAACGCGGTCATCGTCGGAAATCACAACTGAGTTTTCAAGCGAGGAACCAAGCGCAAAGCCCCGGGCCCACATCGGCTCGACATCACGCATGAAACCGAATGTACGGGCACCCGACAACTCCTTGCGGAAGGTTGCCGCCGTCATGTCGCCCGACCATTTCTGGCGACCGATCACCGCGGTATCGAAGTCGATTTCAACTTCGAAACGGGTGCCTTCATAGGGCAGAAACTCGGCCCAGCCGGCGCCGTTTTCAACCCGAACGGGTTTCATCACCTTCAGGTAGCTACGCTTTTCGGGCAGCGTCACAATGCCAGCCTGATCGAGAGCGTCGACAAACATGCGCGAACTGCCGTCCATGATCGGCACTTCCGCATTATCGACGGTGATGAGCAGATTATCGACGCCAAACGCATAAAGAGCGGCCATGACATGCTCGATCGTCGCGATCCACTCGCCGGGATGCTCGCCAAGCACGGTGCAAAGGGCGGTCGGGCCGACATTGTCGGAAACCGCCTTGAACGCACTGATACGGCGGCCATCGGCGTAGCGTTCGAAAACGATGCCATGGTCGGCATCAGCCGGCCGCAACGTCATGGTTGCCGGCTTGCCTGAATGCACACCGATTCCCGAAACCGTCACGGGTTTCGCCACCGTTGTCTGCAAACCAAAAAAACCAGCCGACATATTCACGCCCTTATCAAAACAAATTTCAAACCTGTCGCAATGACGCCGTGCGCCATAAACCTTCTGCATCCGGCAGCAGGCCCGACCGTAGCCGCGCACGTGTGATGCGCGCCGAGTCAGTTGCGTGCCTTGTAATTACGCATTGCCCCTTCCGAATCCAAATCACTGTTTCTTTCTTTATGTTACGAAAGCTAAAAAACCCGGCCGCCAAGGGCGACCGGGTTCACTTCGCGAGAAGGTTTCGGAAAAGACGGTTACCGCTTCCCTAACGTGGGAAGCGGTGAGACCGTAACGTTCAGTTCGCCTGACGACGCAGGAAGGCGGGAATATCGAACTGATCGTCATCCTGGCGGGCGGCGGGCTGCTCGGCAGCACGACGCGGCGCATAAGGATTGTTTTGCGGAGCCGCCTGCGGCGCCTGCTGGCGCGGAGCCTGCTGACGGGGTGCGGGCTGCTCGTGATGGCCCTCGAAGCTTTCATCGCCACGGCCAAGCGTGTTCGACAGGCGCTTGAACAGGCCCTTGGGGCCACGCTCTTCCTGCTCCTGACGGCGGCTTGCGCTCATTTCCGGCTGAACCACCGGCGGAAAGTCGGAGACTTCCGGCATCCGGCGCGGTTCAGCTGCCTGCGGACGCGGCTGCTGCTGCGGTGCAGGTGCGGCCTGGGCCGGAGCCTGCTGGCGCGGGGCCTGCTGCTGCGGCTCGGCAGCGAAGATGCTGCTCTTCGGCTGCATGTTGACGCTCGGCTGCGGCTGCTTGGGCTGCGGCGCACGGTTTACGGCCATCTGCAGTTCACGTTCCATTTCGGCTTCAGCCGAACGGATGGTCTCGGCAATCGGGTCCGGACGAGCCTGCTGCGGCTGCGGCTGGGGCTGAGGAGCAGCCGGCTGCGGCGCCTGGCTGACCGTCTGACCGCCATTCTGGCCGCCGTTGATGCTGCGCACTTCCGGGCGTGCCTCACGGCGCGGCTCGGGCGCATCCTCATAGCCTTCGGCCATCGAACGATCGATGCCGGTGGCAACGACGGAAACGCGGATGATGCCTTCCAGGTCTTCGTCGAAGGTTGCGCCGAGAATGATGTTGGCGTCCGGATCGACTTCTTCACGGATACGGGTTGCAGCTTCATCGACTTCGAACAGCGTCAGGTCGCGACCACCGGTGATCGAGATCAGCAGGCCCTGAGCACCGCGCATCGAGGTTTCGTCGAGCAGCGGATTGGCGATTGCGGCTTCGGCGGCCTGCATTGCACGGCCTTCGCCGGATGCCTCGCCGGTGCCCATCATCGCACGGCCCATCTCGCGCATCACCGAACGGACGTCGGCGAAGTCGAGGTTGATGAGGCCTTCCTTGACCATCAGGTCGGTGATGCAGGCAACGCCCGAATAGAGCACCTGGTCGGCCATGGCGAAGGCGTCCGCGAAGGTCGTCTTGTCATTGGCAATGCGGAACAGGTTCTGGTTCGGAATGACGATCAGCGTGTCGACCGACTTCTGCAGTTCCTCGATGCCCGAATCGGCAAGGCGCATACGGCGCTGGCCTTCGAACTGGAACGGCTTGGTGACAACGCCGACAGTCAGGATACCCTTGTTGCGGGCAGCCTGTGCCACGATCGGCGCGGCACCCGTGCCGGTTCCGCCGCCCATGCCGGCGGTGACGAAGCACATGTGGGTGTTGTTGAGGTGATCGATGATTTCATCGATGCACTCTTCGGCAGCAGCCCGTCCGACTTCCGGCTGGGAGCCTGCGCCGAGACCTTCGGTCACGCCAACGCCGAGCTGGATGACGCGTTCAGCCTTGGTCATGGTCAGCGCCTGGGCGTCGGTATTGGCAACGACGAAGTCGACGCCCTGCAGGCCTGCCGTGATCATGTTGTTGACGGCATTGCCGCCGCCGCCGCCGACACCGAATACGGTGATGCGCGGCTTCAATTCTGTAATATCTGGCTTCTGAAGCGTAATAGTCATTCGTTTCGTTCCTTCTCGCTATGGCCGCACCGCCAAGCCGGCCAATCTCTTGTGTTCGTTAAAAACTTTCCCTGAACCACTGGCCGACGCGCGACAGGCGTCCACCGTCCGATGGCAGAAAACCCCGCTGTTCGCTGCCATAGGTTTCGCTTTCCGCAAGCTGCGGATAAATCAACAGGCCCGCCGCCGTGACAAAGGATGGCCCCTTGGCCGGAAGCGGCAAACCGGAAACACCCATCGGGCGCCCGATCCTGACATTGCGGCTCAAGATGCGCCGCGCCAGTTCACAAAGACCGATCAGCTGGCTTGCGCCGCCGGTCAACACCACGCGCTTGCCGACAACCGCCGAAAAGCCCGAGAGCTGGATACGGTCGCGGATCAGTTCGAGTGTTTCTTCCACCCGCGCCCGGACAATCTTTGACAGCAGCGCCTTGGAGACCTGCCGTGGCTGGTCGAGGTCATCGTGACCGATCGAGGGCACCGCGATCATCTCGCGTTCGTCGGCGCTGGAAGTCAGCGTCGAACCGTGCACGCATTTCAGCCGCTCGGCGTCTTCCATGCCGGTTGAAAGCCCGCGCGCCAGATCGGTGGTGACATGCATGCCGCCGAGGCTGATGGCATCGGTGTGGACCAGCCGGCCCTCGGAGAAGACCGAAATCGTCGTGGTTCCCGCGCCCATGTCGATGGCCGCGCAGCCCAGCTCCACCTCGTCATCCACCAGTGCGGCAAGGCCGCTGGCATAGGGCGTGGCCACCATGCGCTCGACGGAGAGATGCGCGCGGTTGATGCAAAGCTCGAGATTGCGCAGCGCCAGACGCTCTGCCGTGACCACATGCAGGTCGACCCCGAGTGTCTCGCCATACATGCCCAGCGGATCGCGGATACCGCGCTCGCCATCAAGCGTGAAACCGGCCGGCAGCGAATGCAGCACCTGCCGTTCATCATTGATCGAGCGGCGCGAGACCGCAGACAGCACGCGGCGCAGGTCGGAGGCATCGACATCCTGGCCACCGAGATCGATGGCCGCCGTATAGGTATCGCTCTTGATGCGACCGGCCGAGACATTGACGATCAGGCTGTCGATCGTGATGCCCGCCATGCTTTCCGCAGCATCGACGGCCTGACGGATAACGTGTTCGGCCGCGTCGAGATTGACGATGACGCCGCTCTTGATGCCCTGCGAACGCTGATGCCCGATACCGATGATCTCGATATTGTGGGTGCGTCCCGGCAGGATCTGGCTTTCGCCGCGCGGCGTCAGCCGGGCAATCATGCACACGATCTTGGACGAACCGATGTCAAGCACGCTGACGATATGCGTCTTCTTCGCGGAAAGGGGTTTTGCCCGGCCAAAGCCGGCACTGCCGAACAGACTCACAGACGCCTCCCCTTGTTCTTGAATGTCTTTTCGAGCGCTTCCGTTGCCGCCTGACGCCGCTCCATGGCAGCCGGCGTCAACTGGATCGCGATCCGGTCATCAAGCCTGAGATCCACGGCTGCGATTTCGCGCTCCAGGATCGAACGGTCTTGCTCCAGCATCTTCAGACGTGCCAGCGCGGCTTCGGTCCCGGTCTGGGGCAGTTTCACGATCATGCCATTGTCGAGGTAGAGGTCCCAGCGGCGTCCATCGACGCGCTTGAAGGCGCGTACGCGTTCCGACAATGCCGGCCAGCCCTCAAGTAGGCCATCGATATCGGCGGCGGCAAAATTGCCGCCCTGGCCGAGAACCAGCGGAAGCCTGCGGAATTTCGGCGCGCTGAGCGACCCGATGACATTGCCGTCACGCTCGATCATCAGCGTACGGCCATCTTCCTGCTGCCAGAGGGCATAGGGGACGCGTTCGGTCAGCGTGATCTTCAGCGTCGAGGGATAAACCTTGCGGACATCGGCCTCGGCAACCCAGGGCAGGTTGAGCAAACGACCGCGGGCGCGCTGCACATCGAGCGCCTGCAGCGCATAGGCGCTTTCAAGGTCGAGGCTCTGCAGAACGGCAATTTCCGAAGTCTCCTGATTGCCGGATATTTCGATATCCTCGACGGAAAAACCGGCGAGCTGGAAGGCCGCCTGCCGCACGAGGTCGCTCTTGCCGGCAACGGAAATCGCATTGGCACCGACGGCGGCAAAGAAAACCAGCGCCGCGATGCTTCCGGCATGGCGCGGCAATGGCGTGCGACCGCTCAGAAAGCCGGTCGAAACGCGTACCACGCGCCTGACGGGGCGCGGCAAGACACCGCTCCGTCCGACGGGATCGCTGCGGCCGCTGTCGACCGTATCGCCCTTTCTGAGTTTCATCGCAAACACGAAGCGTCCTCCACAATCCACCGAAGAAATGCACCAAAATCATAACCTGCATCGGCGGCCATCTCGGGAACCAGAGAGGTTTCGGTCATGCCGGGCTGGGTATTGACCTCCAGCCAGATAACCCCGTCCTCTCCGAGCGTCTCATCGAAACGGAAATCCGAACGCGAGACACCGCGGCACCCGATTGCCTGATGCGCCTGAACGGCCAATGATTGAATCTTTTGGTAAATATTCGGTTTAATTTCGGCCGGAAGAATGTGTTTCGATCCGCCCGGACGATATTTGGCGTCATAATCGTAGAATTTCTGACCCACCGTCACGATTTCGGTCACGCACAGTGCCGTGCCGTCCATCACGCCGCAGGTAAACTCGCGGCCCTTGACGAAGCGCTCGACCATCACCTGTTCGCCGAAGCTCCATTCCGTCGAGGCAATCGACTGCGGCGGCGCGGCCTGCCCTTCATCGACGATCAGCACGCCGAAGGACGACCCCTCGCTGACGGGCTTCATCACATAGGGCGGCGTCATCGGATGTTCATTTCCGATTTCGCCACGCTTGAGAAGAATGCTGTCGGCGACCTGAACGCCACAGGCAGCGGCCACGCGCTTGGCCTGCGCCTTGTCCATGGCAAGCGCCGAGGCGAGCACGCCGGAATGGGTATAGGGGATTTGCAGATATTCGAGGATACCCTGCACCTTGCCGTCTTCGCCGAAGGGGCCGTGGAGCGCATTGAAGGCGACATCGGGCTTCAGTTCGGACAAAACCGTGGCGACATCACGGGTCACGTCGATACGGCTGACGCGGTAACCTTCCGCCTCCAGCGCATCGGCACAGGATTTTCCCGTCGCCAGGCTGACCTGACGCTCGGAGGAAAAACCGCCCATTAACACAGCCACATGTCCGGAACTCATGCCCGTCCCCATCTTGCCGGCAAAAGCCGGAACAAACATTCGGAATACCGCTTTTTTGTGGAAAGCGTTTCGTATCCCCATTTGTGACGGAGGATGGTTAATGAAGTGTTTACTTTGGTTAACCGAATGAGAAAAACCTGTTCCCGATAAGGGGTTAACAGGTGCCGACTACGCCAGATGCCCCGGAAAGAAAGGCTTTTGCCCTCAGTCGAGTTCCTGCGGAACGAAGGCGTAAAGTTCGCGACCCTCGGGGTATTTTCCAAGGCGCCGGATTTCCCATTCCAGCAGAATTCCGGTGTGGTTATAGACGCGCTCGCGAACGGTTTCGCCGAGATATTCCAGATCATAGGCCGAAGCGTGGCCGAGATTGATCATGGAATTGCAGTTCACCGGCGACATCTGCGCCCCGCCTATCATCAGACCGCGGCAGCCTGCCTCATCGATCAGCCGCCAGGCGGCGTGGCCGTCCGGGTTTCTGAAGGTCGATCCGCCGGTCTTTTCCTGAACCGGCTGAACGGTTTCGCGATGGTTGCGAACCACCTCCATCTCCTCGCGGATTGCCGCGCGGTCTTTTGCAAACCCTTCAAGCAACGCCCCGGTAATAATCACATCGTCCGGCATGCGCGCCGACCGGTCTCCATAGCGCATGGCTTCGCGCGGAATGGTCACCTTCTCGCCCTTGCGGTTCAGGCCATAAATTTCGACGACGCGGTCGCCAATCTCACAGCCATGCGCGCCGGCATTCATCGCCAGGGCGCCGCCAAGCGAACCCGGAATGCCGTAAAGAAAGGAAAATCCGCCAATACCCTGATCCATGGCGAAACCGGCAATATGCTTGTCCGGCGAAATCGCACCGGCGACAATCCGGTTATCGCCCGCCGCTTCCTGCTGGCCGAAACCCTTGGCCGACAGGCGCACGACGGCGCCTTCAAGCCCGCCATCGCGCACCAGAAGATTGGAGCCGAAGCCGATAACGGTCAGCGGCACATCCTCCGGCAGCGCATGCAGGAAAAGCTGAAGATCGTCTTCATCGAGCGGGTGAAACAGTAGTTCGGCCGGACCGCCGGCGCGCAGCCAGGTGACCCGGTCCATACCGCTGTCGGGTGCAAGCCGCCCCCTCAGTTGCGACACAGCCGCGCCCAGTCTTTTCATCAGTTTCTTGCCGTCGAGCATTGACGTGGTCCCTTCAGGACATTCCGTTCAGCTCAACCGGAAGCCGAGCAGCCCAGGCGGTAATACTACCCGCACCGAGCATGACAACAAAATCCCCCGGCTCGGCAATCTGTGCAATCTTCGTCGCCAGTTCGTCCTCGCCGGCCAGATATTGCGCATCACGGTGACCGGCGGCATTGATACCGGACACAAGCGTTTCGGCGTCATAGCCTTCGCGCGGGTCTTCGCCGGCCGCATAGACCGGCGCGATGAACACCGTATCGGCATCGTTGAAGCAATTGGTGAAATCGTCGAACAGGCTTTCAAGCCGCGAATAACGATGCGGCTGATGGACGGCGATGATGCGCCCGTTGCACGCCGCTCGCGCCGCGCCCAGCACCGAGCGGATTTCGACGGGGTGATGACCGTAATCGTCGAAAATCTGCACGCCGTTCCACTCGCCCACCAGCGTGAACCGCCGCTTGACGCCGCCGAAGGCTGCAAGCCCCTTGCGGATATCGTCCTCGGAAATATGCAGCCGGTCGGCAACGGCAATCGCGGCCGTCGCATTGGACACATTATGCCGCCCCGGCATCGGCAGGGTCAGGTTTTCAAGTTTGACCGACGGCCGCCGGCGGCGACGGATATCGACATCGAAAATCGTGCGGATGCCGTCGTTGCGAATATTGGAAAAGCGCACGTCGGCCTGACGGTTTTCGCCATAGGTGACGATCCGCCGGTCCTCGATCTGGCCGACAAGCGACTGCACTTCCGGGTGATCGAGACACAGAACGCCGCAGCCGTAAAACGGCACATTCTCGACAAACTGGCGGAAGGCCGCCCGCACACCGTCAAACGTGCCGTAATGATCGAGATGTTCGGGGTCGATATTGGTGACCACGGCGATTTCGGCGGGCAGTTTCAGGAAGGTGCCGTCGGATTCGTCGGCCTCGACCACCATCCACTCGCCCTCGCCCATGCGCGCATTGGTGCCATAGGCATTGATGATGCCGCCATTGATGACCGTCGGGTCGAGCCCGCCGGCCTCCAGCAGGGTCGCGACCATCGATGTGGTGGTGGTCTTGCCATGGGTGCCGCCGATGGCGATCGCATCGCGGAAGCGCATCAGTTCGGCCAGCATTTCCGCACGGCGCACCACCGGCAGATGTTTTTCCCGCGCGGCGACAAGTTCGGGATTGGTCCGCTTGATCGCCGAGGAGACGACAACCACTTCCGCCTCGCCCAGGTTTTCGGGCCGGTGGCCGATGGAAACGACAATCCCCTTTTCGCGCAGCCTTGCGACATTGGCACTTTCTGCCTGGTCGGAGCCCTGCACCTTGTAACCGAGATTCATCAACACTTCGGCAATGCCGCTCATGCCGATACCGCCGATGCCGACGAAATGAACGACACCGATTGCCTCAGGCATTTTCATTCGCTTGTTCCTTCGATCGTCTTTCCGGATGCCAGCGCCTCGGCCAGGTCGGCCAGTCTTGCCGTTGCATCCGGTTTGCCGGCAGCGCGCGCGGCGGCTGCGGCCGTTTCAAGTCTTTCGGGCTGCTGAACCGCGTCCGTCAGGATTTTGACGAACCGCTCGGTCGTCAGCTCCGACTGGCGCACGACCTCGGCCCCGCCATTCTTCGCCAGCAGCGCCGCATTTGCCGCCTGATCCTGATCGAGCGCATGCGGCAGCGGCACGAATACCCCTGGCCGGCCGATCACGGAAAGCTCGGTCACGGTCGAGGCGCCCGAGCGCGCGACCACCAGATCGGCATCGGCGATCAGTTCCGGCATGTTGTCGAAAAAGGAAGCGACATTTGCCGTCACGCCAAGGGCTGCAAAGCGTTCGCGCACATCATCGAGATCTTCCGGCCGCGCCTGCTGGGTGACGACAAGGCGCGCCCGCACATCATCCTCAAGCGCTGCCAGCGCGGAAGGAATGGCACCGGCAAAGAAATGAGCGCCCTGCGAGCCGCCGAAAACGAGAAGGTGAAAGGGATCGGATGCGGACCGTTTGCGATAAGGTGTGTTCGCAGCCGCGATCACCGCCTGGCGCACGGGATTGCCGGTTTCGACGATTTTTCCACCGAACTTCGCATCGTCTTTTGGCAGGAAGCCGCCGGCGATGACCTTCACCCGCGGGGCCAGCATGCGGTTTGCGCGGCCCATAACGGCATTTGCCTCGTGCACCATTGACGGTATGCCGATACTGGTGGACGCCATCAGCGGCGGAACGGTCGGATAACCGCCAAAGCCGACAACCGCGGCAGGCCGGTGTTTTTGAAACAGGGCCCGCGCCTTGCGGGTGCCGGAAAACAGTTTCCATGCCGCCTTGATCACCGCGACCGGATTCTTCGATCCGAACGTCGCGGACGGCACGATGTGGATTTCAGCGGGAAACGTGCCGGCGAAACGCTCTGCACGGTGATCGGTAATGAGGTGCACGGTGTGGCCGCGCGCGATCAATTCATGCGCCAGCGATTCGGCCGGAAACAGATGGCCGCCGGTTCCGCCCGCAGACAGAAAGAAACAAAAACTGTCCATAGTCTACTCCGCCGCCACGCCGCGCGGCCTGCCCGGTTCAAAGAAATGGTCCTGACGGGCACGCTTTTCGGGCCGGTGGCGTGTCAGCGCCAGAATGAAGCCCGCACCGATGCAGGTCGCGATCATCGACGATCCGCCGGCCGAAATCAGCGGCAGGGTCATGCCCTTTGCCGGCATCAGCTGCAGTGCAACGCCGATATTGATGACCGACTGCATGCCGATCTGAAGCACGAGGCCGGCTACGGCAAAACGGGCGAAATCATCGCGCTCGCGATAGGCATGGGTCAGCCCGCGCAACACGATGAAGGCGAAGATCGAGACGATGAACATGCAGAACAGAATGCCGAATTCTTCCGCCGCCACCGAAAACACGAAGTCCGTATGGCTGTCGGGAAGCCGGCGTTTGACGATCCCCTCGCCCGGCCCGAGGCCGAACAGGCCGCCATGCTGGATCGCCTTTGCGGCCAGCTCCACCTGCAGGTTATCACCCTCGCCGGTCAAGAACCGGTCGATACGCGAGGTCACATGCGGCAGCCAAGTATAGGCCGCCAAAATGCCGGCCATGCCAATGCCGCCAAGACCGGCAATCCACACCCACGACATGCCCGCCATGAAGAAGATACCGCCCCAGACGATGCCCAACAGCACGGTCTGACCGAAGTCGGGCTGGGCAATCAGAAGCACAGCGGAAATGATGAACAGGATGCCGGCAAACAGATTGCCCGGAATTTCGGGATAGCGCTGATGTTCGGCAAAAAGCCAGGCGCAGACCACCGCAAAGGCGGGCTTCAGAAACTCCGACGGCTGCACGGAAAACCCGGCCAGCACGATCCAGCGTCTGGAACCGTTATTGGCCGTACCGATAAAGAGCGCGGCGACCATCATCAACAGCGAACCGACCAGAATGATCACCGCCAGCCGCCGGATCATCCGCGGCGAACAGAAGGACAGGCCGATCATCACCGCAAGCGAGGGAAAGATGAAGATCGCATGGCGGCGAACAAAGTGAAAACTGTCATAGCCAAGACGGTCGGCAACGGCGGGCGATGCGGCAAATGACAGCATGAAGCCGATGCCCATCAACGCGATAAAGGCTGCAAGCAGCCATCTGTCGATGGTCCAGAACCAGTCCGCGATCGGTCCGCGTTGGACACGAGAGACCATGGCTTATTTCTCCCTGCCGGTTTCATCGGGCGGCATGATGCCATCAAGCGCCATGACGGCGCTGACGAAGGCGTCGCCCCGCTTTTCAAAACTTGTGAACTGATCGAAGCTGGCGCAGGCGGGTGAAAGCAGCACCACAGGCGTTTCCCCGTCCCCGGCCTCAGCGTCGCGCGCGGCATCGCCGACGGCCTTTTCCAGCGTGCCGGACATGACGATTTCGGTCTTGTCGCGCAACGTCCCGGCAAAGGCGTCCGCCGCCTCGCCAATCAGATAGGCCTTGCTGATCCTGGGAAAAAACGTCTCCAAGGCGGCAATGCCGCCCTGTTTTGGCCGCCCGCCCGCAATCCAGTAGATATTGTCGAAGGTCTTGAGCGCAGGCGCTGCCGCTTCGGCGTTGGTCGCCTTGGAATCATTGACGAACAACACCTTGCCGCGCCGCGCGATCGGCTGCATGCGATGCGACAGACCTTTGAACGTGGCGATACCGGACAGGATTTCCGTGTCCGAAAGGCTGACCACGCGGCAGGCCGCAATGGCGGCGGCGACGTTCTGGCCATTATGCGCCCCGCGCAGCACGGTATGGGTGGACAGGTCGGCCACCACATGATCGTCCCCCTTGCCCACGGAGACGATCGCCTTCCCGTCAAACGCCAGACCGGCCTCGATAAGGCTACGGTCGGCGGAAATATCTATCACGCTGTGACCGGCGCTGCGCAGACGCGCGGCGATATCGCAGCAATATTGGTCATCGGCGCCGACAACAGCGTTTTTCGCCCCTGCCACCAGCCGTTCCTTGATCGCCGCATAGCGATCCATATCGCCGTGACGGTCGAGATGGTCCGGTGTGAGGTTCAGGAGCAGGCCGACATCGGCATCCAGCGTCGGGGCCAGATCGATCTGGTAGGAGGAGCACTCCACCACGTAAAAGCGTTCGGGCGCAAGCGGGTCGAGATCGAGCACCGCCCGGCCGATATTGCCGCCGATCTGCGCATCGCGTCCGGCCTCTGCCAGAATATGGCCGATCAGCGCCGTGGTCGTCGACTTGCCGTTGGTGCCGGTAATCGCGATCAGCTTTGCATCCGGGCATGTGGCGCGGCGCTCCCGTGCAAACAGCTCGACATCGCCGATGATCTCGACGCCCGCCGCGCTCGCCAGTTCCACGCTCCAGTGCGGTTTGGGATGGGTCAGCGGCACGCCCGGCGCCAGCACCAGCGCCTCGAAGGCGCTCCAGTCCGCGTCTTTCAGATCGACCACCGGGATCCCGGCGGCAGCGGCTGCCGCGCGGCTTTCCGCGCGATCATCAAAGGCGGAGACCTCCGCACCGCCGGCCACGAGTGCGCGTGCGCTCGCAAGCCCCGAACCGCCAAGCCCGAAAAGAGCGATTTTTTTGCCGGAAAAGACGGAGACCGGAATCACGGATTATTTTCCTATCGCAGTTTCAGGGTCGAAAGGCCGATCATGGCCAGACCGAAGGAAATGATCCAGAACCGGATCACCACCTGGCTTTCGGTCCAGCCGAGCTTTTCGAAATGGTGGTGGATCGGCGCCATCAGGAACACCCGTTTGGCGGTCTTCTTGTACACCGCCACCTGAATGATGACGGACAGCGCCTCGAGCACGAACAGACCGCAGATGATCGCCATCACGATCTCATGCTTGGTGGCAACCGCGACCGAGCCGATCAGCCCGCCCAGCGCCAGCGAACCGGTATCGCCCATGAAAATGGCGGCCGGCGGGGCGTTGAACCACAAAAAGCCCATGCAGGCGCCGATCACGGCCGACAGCAGCACCACGAGTTCGCCGGTGCCCGGCACGTAATTGATCTGCAGGTAGCTTGCGAACACGGAGTTGCCGACGACATAGGCGATCAGCGCAAACGAACCGGAGGCAATGATCACCGGCACGGTCGCCAATCCGTCGAGACCGTCGGTCAGGTTCACCGAATTGCCGGCGGCAACGATCACGAAAGCGCCGAAGGGAATGAAGAACCAGCCAAGATCGATGATCACATCCTTGAAGAAGGGGAAGGTCAGCGCCGAGCCCAGCGTCGCCCCGTCAATCGAAGCCAGATTGGCGGCATACATCATGAAGGCGACCGCCACACCGGCAATCACAAATTCGAAAAACAGCCGCCGCCGGCCGGAAAATCCCTTGTCCGACTGCTTGGTGACCTTGAGGTAGTCGTCATAAAAGCCGATCGCGCCGAAACCCAGCGTTACCAGCAAGGTCGCAACCACATAGGCATTGGACAGATCGGCCCACAAAAGTGCGGAGCCGACAATGCCGGCAAGAATCATCAGCCCGCCCATGGTCGGCGTGCCGGCCTTCTTGAAATGGGTCTGCGGCCCGTCGGCGCGAATCGGCTGCCCCTTGCCCTGGCGGATGCGCAACGCGGCGATAATCCGGGGTCCGAACAGAAAGACGATCAGCGCCGAGGTGAAGACGGCCGCGCCGGAGCGAAACGTGATATAGCGGAACAGATTGAAAAACTGGAACCTGTCGGACAACTCCACAAGCCAAATCAGCATGAACGCCCCTTTCCAGCGACGGCGAAATACGCCGGGTCAGGCCCTGAACGGGCCGCAACCGGCGTCTCAGAATTGCGTTTTGCGCGGTATCTCAAACGTCTGTTTACCACGAAAATGTTTATGCGCGGTTTATCACCGTGCGGGATAGGTATCGACCAGTTTCGCGACGATTTTGCCGAATCCCGAACCATTGGACGACTTTACCATCACCGTATCACCGGCCGCGAGCGCACCGGCGGCGAATTCGGCCAGTTCTTCGGCATTCTCCCGATATTCCACAACAATGCTTTCCGGCAGGGCATCGCGCAGCGCCTTCACATGCTCTCCGGCAAGCCAGACATCCGTGACACCGGAGGATACCAGCGGCCCGGCAAGCGCCTCATGCGCGTCTTCGGCATAATCGCCGAGTTCGAGCATATCGCCGAGTATGGCGATCCTGCGGCCGCCCTGGTTTCCCGCCCCCAACAGTTCAAGCGCGGCCCGCATCGACGCCGGATTGGCGTTATAGCTTTCATCGATCAGGGTGACGGTACCATCGCCGATGGCCAGCTGCTGGCGCAGCCCCCGGCCCTTCAGCTGCTCTGCTGTTTCAAGCGCTTCGAGCGCGGCATGGGCATCGCCGCCCGCCATAGAGATCGCAGCAAGTGCGGCCAGAGCGTTTTCCGCCATATGCTGGCCGGCAAGGCCCAGATTGAAGGCAACCGGTTCTTCGGTTCCCAGCAGCGCCTGCACATGCCCCTTGTCGCCGATGGTGCGGTAATCGAGAAGACGGAACAGCGCCTTGGCGTGCTCGCCGAAGGAAACGATCTGCGCACCGCAGTTTTTCGCCGCCCGCGCCAGATGTTCGAATTCATCGATATCGCGGTTGATAATGGCAGCGCCATCCGGCTCCAGTCCCTCGAAAATCTCCGCTTTGGCGGCCGCGATTTCGCGGATGCCGGAAAAATTGCCGATATGGACCGGCGCGACCGTGGTCACCACCGCCACATGCGGGCGAACCAGCTTGGTCAGCGGACGGATTTCGCCGGAATGGTTCATGCCGATCTCGAACACGCCGAATTCGGTATCGGCCGGCATGCGCGCCAGTGTCAGCGGCACGCCCCAGTGATTGTTGAACGACGCCACCGCCGCATGCACCTTGCCCGAGGCCTTCAGCCCGCGCGCTATCATTTCCTTGGTGCTGGTCTTGCCGACCGAGCCTGTGACGGCAATGATCCGGCCGGCAACGCGCGCCCTCGAGGCCGCGGCAAGACGCACCATCGCCTCCAGCACGTCGTCGACCACGATCATCGGGCAGGTCAGACGTCCGAGAGCCGGCAGTTTCGCTTCCGAGATCACCAGCATGCCCGCGCCGTTGGCCGCAGCATGGCCTGCAAAGGAATGACCGTCCACCCTGTCGCCGGTAATGGCAAAGAACGCCTCACCGGGCGCGATCGTGCGGCTGTCGATTGAAATTCCGTTCACGCCTTCCGGCAGTTCACCGACGGGACGGCCGTCCATGGCCGTGACCATTTCGGCTGATGTCCATAGCAAACTCACGATTGCGTATCCTCCAGTGCCTTTTTCACTTCAGCCAGATCGGAGAACGGGCGGGTGACGCCACCGGCCGTCTGCCCTTCCTCATGGCCCTTGCCGGCGACAATCAGCGTGTCGCCCTGTTTCAGCAGACCGGCTGCATGGATGATGGCTTCACGGCGGTCGCCGATCTCGACGGCGCCGGGCGCGGCAGCCATGATTTCCGAACGGATCACGGCCGGTTCTTCCGAACGCGGATTGTCATCGGTGACAATCACGATATCGGCCAGCCGTGTGGCGATTTCGCCCATGATCGGTCGCTTGCCCTTGTCCCGGTCACCGCCGCAACCGAACACCACCACGACACGGCCGGTGGTAAACGGGCGGACTGCGGCCAGAACCTTTTCCAGCGCATCCGGCTTGTGGGCATAATCGACATAGGCCAGCGCGCCGTTTTTCGCCTTGCCGGCAAGCTGCAGACGGCCATCGGCGCCCTCAAGCTTTTCAAGGGCGGCAAGCGCGTCCTTCGCCGAAACACCGGTGGCGATCGCAAGGCCGGCAGCGACAAGCGCGTTGGAAATCTGAAATTCACCGGCAAGCGGCAGCCGCACCTCGTGGATCGCGCCCTGGTGCAAAACCTCGGCAAACTGGCTGTCGCGCTTCTGCTCGACGCGTTTCAGCGTCAGGAAATCGCCGTTGCGACCCACCGTCAGCACCTTGTGGCCGGCCGCTTTCGCGGCTTCTGCAGCGCGCATCGACCATTCGTCATCGGCATTGATGACCGCCGGAGCGCCGCGCGGCAGAACCCGGTCGAAGAGGTGCATCTTGGCACCGAAATAGCTCTCCACCGTCGGGTGGTAATCCATGTGATCGCGGCCGAGATTGGTGAAACCGGCCGCTGCAAGCGTCACACCGTCAAGGCGGTACTGGTCGAGGCCGTGGCTGGAGGCCTCCATTGCCGCATGGGTCACGCCGTTTTCGGCAAGTTCGGCCAGAAGCGCATGCAGCACGACCGGATCGGGCGTCGTCAGGGCGCCGTAATCCTTGCGGCCGGGCGCGATCACGCCGGTGGTCCCGATCATCGCAGCGGGATGTCCGGCAAAGGCCCAGATCTGGCGGGTGAACGACGCAACGGAGGTCTTGCCCGCCGTGCCCGTGACAGCCACCATGGTCTTCGGCTGCGCCCCGTAGAACCGCGCGGCGGCAAGCGCCAGAAACAGGCGCGGGTTTTCGACCTGCAGAACGGGAATGCTCGCATTGTCGACGTTTGAGGCGCTGACGGCGACCACAGCGCCCTTTTCAGCCGCGTCGTTTATGAAGGCGGCGCCATCGGCCCTGGTGCCAGCAACGGCAACGAACAGCATGCCGGGTTCAACCTTGCGGCTGTCGGCAGCAATCCCGGTAATCTCGATTGCACCGGCGCGCCCGGCCAGAGCCGCATTCAGTTCGGGAAAGGCCGTTCCGGCCAGCGCGCGCATCAGCATTTTCAATCTCTTCCGTTCTGTCCGGCCGATTCGAAAACCGCACCGACCGGAATCATACCTCAGTATGCCGCAAGCCGGGCATTGCCGTCTTCCCCGAAATCGGGGTCGACGCCGAGAATCGGGGCCGTGCGGCGGATGATCTCGCCTGTCATCGGACCGGCATTCCAGGCGGCCGTCCGGCCGGGAACACCTTCGACCTTCTTCGGATCATCGATGGTGACGAGAACGACATATTCGGGATCGTCCATCGGAAATGCGGCAAGAAAGGCGTTGAAATTATGGTCGTGGGCATATTTGCCATCGATAATCTTTTCCGCCGTGCCGGTCTTGGCGCCGACTCGGTAGCCGGGCACCTGTCCGTTGCGGCCGGAACCCTCGGTTCCGTTCAGACGCAGCAGGTAGCGCATCTTGTCGCTGGTGTCCTCGGAAATCACCCGCGTGGCCGCACGGTCGGCCTCTTCCGGCGTGCGCGGCAGGAAGGTCGGCGGCATCAGCTTGCCCCCGTTGATGATGGCGGCAGCCGCGGCTGCCGTCTGCAACGGCGTGGTGGTGATGCCCTGGCCAAAGGAAACGGTCGCGGAAAAGACGCCGCCCCATTTCTGCGGTTTCTGCGGCGTGCCCGAACCGCCGATCTCGGTTTCGATGCGATCGAGCAGGCCCAGTTTCTCGAGGAAATTCTTCTGGTAGTCGGGCCCGACGGCGCCGGCAATGCGCGAGGCACCGATATTGGAGGAATAGGTGAAGACTTCCGGATAGGTCAGGATCCGGTTCTGGGCGTGGTCGTCACCGATGCGCGACGAACCGAAATAAAGCGGTGTCTTGGCGTCAACCATGCTCTGCAGATTAAACTTGCCGGATTCCAGCCCCATCGCAAGCGTGAACAGCTTGAAGGTCGAGCCCATCTCGTAAACGCCGGTAATCGCGTGGTTGAGCATCCGCTTGTCGCTGGCAGGCGGCGGGTTGTTGGGATCGAAATCCGGGTAGGATGCCAGCGCCACGACCTCGCCGGTATCGGCCCTGAGGATGATCCCGGTCGCGCCCAGCGCCTCGAATTTCTCAACGCCACGAACCAGCGTATCGCGGACAATGCTTTCCGCCCTCAAATCAAGCGAGACCTCGAAAGGCTTCAGACCCATCGACCCGGTCAGGCCAAGGCCCATCAAGCCGGAAATGCCGTCGGTCTTGTCCATGTAGCGTTCGATGCCGGACAGGCCTCTGTTGTCGATATCGACAAGCCCCAGAATATGGGCTGCTTCGGGGCCACCCGGATAAAAGCGGCGCACTTCGGGACGAAAACCGACGCCCGGCACGCCAGCGGCCAGCACCTGGCTCTGCTGTCTGGGCGTGATCTGACGCTTCAGCCAGACGAATTCGCCTCTGGACCGCAGCAGACGGTAGGCGCGCTTGACGTCGAGATCGGGGAAAATCGGCTTCAGCGCTTCCAGAACATCATCGGCGCTGGTGATCATCGAAGGGTCGGCATAAAGCGACATCATCCGCACGTCGGTTGCCATGATGGCGCCGTTGCGGTCGACGATATCGGGACGGCGGGCAAGCGTCAGCGGTGCGGCCGCGCGCGCCACGGTTCCGTCTTCCTTGGCCAGCGAATAGTGCACCAGCCGGCCGCCGATTACGGCATAGACGGCTACAAAGGCAACCGTGACGAAAGCGACGCGGCTGCGCGCAAGGCTGACGCGCTTCTTGGCCGTTCCCTGAAACACATCGGTCTGCGGGGCTGCCGCCTCGCTGGCATCGGCGCGCTTCGCTTCGGTCTTTTTCTTGAAGATGCTGGCAAGTTTCATCATGGGTTCACCGATCCGGTTATGACGAGATCCGTGCCGTCGGGCGCATCCCCGGCCATCAGCGGCGGAAGGTCTTCCGGCTGAGGTTCGGGCGCAATCGGCGGAAGCTGATCGAGGGTTGCGATCTGCTCGGGCTCGGCGGGTTCAAGGCCAAGCTCGGCGGAAAAATATTCCGACAGCCGCGCCATGCGCGCGGGCTGCGTCAACAGGGCCTCGTCGGCCTTCAGAAGGTCGATCGTGTTTTCCTCAAGCGCGATCTGGTCATCGAGACTGCGCACCTCGTCGAGCGTTGCCTCGGCGCTGTATTTGATCGTGTAGGTGACGGTCGCCGTCACCACCATGGCCAGAATGAGAATGAGATCGAGCGGACGCAGCATCAGTTCTCGTAACCTCCAAGGCGGGAAAGATCGGCAAGGGCCGGCAGGCCGAAGGCATCAAGCCCGGTTGCCGGTGCGGGAACATCCGTGCGGATCGCGGCCCTGAGCTTGGCGGAACGCGCACGCGGGTTTTCGGCGGCCTCGGCCTCGCTGGCAGAGATCATCGCCTTGCCCGGCTGATTGAAAAGAGCCGGCGCCGGCTCGACCGCCGGCAGGTGACGCGAACCGCCGGCCTTGCCGAGGCGCGCCGCGATGAACTGCTTGACGATCCGGTCTTCCAGCGAATGGAAGGTGACGACAGCCAGCACGCCGCCGGGCTTCAGGCTGCGCTCTGCGGCAAGCAGTGCGCCGGCCAGTTCGCCAAGCTCGTCATTTACATAAACGCGAAGCGCCTGGAACACGCGGGTCGCCGGATGGATCTTGTCCTTGGCACGGCGCGGCGTGACGATCTCGATCAGCCCGGCCAGATCGCGGGTGGTGGCAAACGGCTCATCCTGACGGCGTTTTTCGATGGCACGCGCAATGCGGCCCGCGTTCTTTTCCTCACCGAGAATGCCGAAGATCCGGGTCAGATCGTTCACCTTGGCGCGGTTGACGACGTCGGCGGCCGAAACGCCCTCACCCGACATGCGCATGTCGAGCGGCCCGTTCTTCTGGAACGAAAACCCGCGTTCGGCCTCATCGATCTGCATCGAGGAGACGCCGATATCGAGCACGACACCGTCGAGGCCTTCTGCCGGCGCAAACTGATCGAGCACAGAAAATTGGGTGTGATGAAGCTGCAGGCGATCGCCATAGGCAGCGCGCATATCATCTGCCGCCGCGATGGCGTTTGGGTCCCGGTCGAGACCGATGACGGTTGCCCCGGCATCGAGCAGCGCTTTCGAATAACCGCCGGCGCCGAAGGTTCCGTCCAGAATAATCTTGCCGGGTGCCGGGGCAAGTGCGCCCCGCACCTCGGCAAGCATCACCGGAATGTGGCGAACCGGTCCGCCATTGGCATCCGCCATGCCAAGTGTCCCCGACATTCCGTTCCCTCGTTTATTCAACCGCCTGCGCGTTGCTGAAAACGCGCCCTGCGCGCCTCGGCCTGCGCCTCCTGAAAGGCCTGCGGCTCCCAAAGCTGGAAGTGGTCCGCCCGACCCACGAAAGTGACCTCCTTGTCGATGCCGGTGAAGTCGCGGATGAAATCCGTGATCATCAGCCGTCCCTCGGCATCGAGTTTCGCAAACACACCGCCACCATGGATCAGCAGCGACATGCTGTTCGCTTCTGCCGAAAACGGGTCCTCCTGATCGATCTGCCGCTCGAAGCGGTCGAGAAGATCGGGACCACCGATGGAAATGGCGGGAAAGATGAAATCCTGGAAGCAGTAGAGCTCCGCAATCTTTCTTTCGGCCAGAACCGTGCGGAAAACCGCAGGCACCGAGACCCTCCCCTTCGCATCGATCTTCTTGGTCGCATTGGAAAGAAACCGGTTCATGACGCAAAACCACCGAAGACTTTGGCAGCCTTCGTCCGACAGCCCTTCTCCAAAAAGACACAAGAAACCCGCTTCGCCCAAAGGGCGAATTCAGCACGAAATGCAAAGACTTAGAACTGATTTGCCACCCATATGCCGCAGGCGGCGAACTCTTGGTAAATGGGATAACATGGGCAGAATTGGGCGTCAATGGGACAACCTGCTATTAACCACGTCGGAAACGCTTTTCAAACGTCGATTCTACCAACCGGCTATTAACGAAAGCTTTCGCCTGCAAAAGACTGAAAATATTATGGAAATAAAAAACGCCACGTCCCGGAAACGAGACGTGGCGGCTGGTCCCAAAACGGACCAGAACAAAGAAAAATGGACCAGTTGGCCTGTAAGCCGGGTTCTGTAAGGCTCTGCAGTTTCCCGCAGAACGTGGCGGCCATTCATCTGGGACAGCACTTGCGCACTGCCTCTCGCAACCCACCCGGATGACCGGCCTGGAAACAGGCTGGCGACAAGCGCCGCGTCATCCCTATTCGGTTTTGCTCCCGGTGGGGTTTACCGTGCCGCCTGACGTTGCCGCCGGCGCGGTGGGCTCTTACCCCACCCTTTCACCCTTACCCCGCCATCAGGCCGCTTGCGTAATCTTTCACAAGCGGTCTGAAAGCGGGGCGGTTTGCTTTCTGTGGCACTGTCCCTGGGGTCGCCCCCGCCGGACTTTCTCCGGCACCGTGTTTCCGTGGAGCCCGGACTTTCCTCACCGTACCGCCTTTCGGCATTGGCACAGCGCGGCCGCCCGGCCAACTGGTGCGGACGTCCTAATGGGTTTTGCCGCAGAAGGGAAGCCGTTTCGCCGCCGTGACGATCAATCAGGAAAAGGAGGGCGCGAAATCGACGCCGTAGCCCTCGTCTGCAAGCTGCCCGCCTGCCATCAAAACGGCACCGAGCCGGCCGATTTCGTCCGAGCTCTTGGCGCCTGCCCCGCAACCGGCCGTCAGCACCGCAATCCTGTCCGACGGCGAAAAGCCGATCATCGGATAGCCCGACGGCGAATAGGACGTGACGCAGGTGCCCGTTGTTGACTCCAGCACGCGGATGCCCGGCATCAGGTCGCACAGAATGCGGGTCAGATGCTCGCGGGTGGCATTGGTGCCGCGCGACTTGAACCAGGCGCGCACGTCCGCCTCGGTTTCAAGCGGCACGTCATCCGGATCGCCGCCGATCTTGATGTAGAAACGGCCATCGGGATAGCGGATCGGCGGCAGAAGATAGACACCGTCGACATCGAATTCCGGCTTGTAGATCAGACTGGGCATGGCTTTGAGCGTTTCAGCCTCTTCCTCGCCGACCTCGAAATAGGCGACCGTGCGGGCAAACACGGTCAGGTCGAGATTGCCCGGCAGCAGTTCCGGATTGATGGAAAAACCGCCGGCGGCAACCAGCACCTGATCCGCGGTATAGACCGCACCGTCAGCGGTTTCGACGCGGACGCCATTGCCGTTTTCGCGCACCTTCGTCACGGTCGCCTTGATCACCGTGGCGCCGGCCTTTTTGGCCAGGATGGTCTGCGCGGCCACCATGCGGCGCGGCGAAATGAAGCCGGCCCCGGAAGCCTCAAGGACACCTTCCGTCTTCTTTGCAAATTCGAAGTAAGGGAATTTCTCGACCAGCCCCCCGGCATCGACGATCTCTGCGGCGGCACCGCAACTGTCAGCCGCCGCCATGATCGTTTCCACGTATTTTCCGCGTGAGCGGCCCGGTCCGACAATCAGCGCCCCGACCTCGTTGAACACCTCAATGCCGCTTTCGCGCTCGATATCGCGGTAGCGCGCAATCGAACGATTGGCCAGACGCGCCCAGACGGGATCGCGGTCAATGGTCCGGGTAATCCGCCCCTCGTCGTAATGGCTGGCGAAAACGCCGGTGTGGCTTGCCTTGTCGGCGGGCTCATCCGGCCCGATCACGGCAACGCCGTCCTGCAGGCCCGCCAGATGGCGCGCGGCAGCCGAACCCATCAGGCCACGCCCGACGATCATCGTCCTGAAATGTGCAGTCATAGACCCCTCTATATCCCGCTGCCCGGCAAACAGGTCCGTTTCGCCGCGCGCCAGGCCGCTTTTGAGCAAGGTTGCGGAAGCTTGAGCAAGGACCGGGACATTTGCAAGAAAAACCTTGTCCCGCTCCGTGGCTGCGGTGTCAGTAGCACAGCGCCGATCCAGGCCGTTTGCGCTCGCTCAAGGACGGTGCGCCGTGCCCTGCCCTGCATCATAGAGAACGAAGTTCTGCTCGGACAGTTCCTCGGGCGGATTATCGAGATTGGCCTCGTAGATCGGATCGATCACATAATACTTCAGCACGAAGCGGCCGTTTTCCAGGGTCCACTTACCCGCTGAATAGGCGTCCCCCAGCCCGCGCCATTTCTCGAATATCCAAATGGTGTTGGTGTCGGGGTCGAAGTCGGGATTGATGAGCAGGGCCTCGGAAGCGAAACCATTCACGACAGGCGCCTGTGCAAGCTGTGTGCGGGTTTCGTCACCTTCGGCATAGTCCAGCGTGAAATCCGGAACCGCAAAGGACACCGGCTGCAACCCGCCGCCATCACTGTCGTCGGTATTCATGACGAAGGCGACAACCAGATTATAGGCGCCGACATAACAATTGACCTGATAAAGCGTGCCGGAATGCTCCACCGGCGCGCCCTGATAGTCAGCCTCGTTCCAGACAACCGGATAGGCGATAACGTCGAGCCCATCGAAACGGGTGCTCAGATCGGCATCGCAATATTCTGGATGAAGAGCCATGACCAGCGCCCGCGCATCGGCCGCGCCCTTTTCGTCCGCATTCTTTTCGGCAGCATTCCCCGCAGCGGCACTTGCGAAAACGGCAAACGCCAGAGGCAAGGCACAGAAGGTGCGCACAGCCACCTCAGGCAGCCTTGCGTTCACGCTCGATTTCCTCATAGGCCGCATTGATGCGCGCCATCCGATCATTGGCGGCAGCATGGAATTCCTTCGGCACACCGCGCGCAATCAGCCGGTCGGGATGATTTTCAGCCACCAGCGCCCGGTAACGCGAGCGGATGGTCTTGAAATCGTCACTGCGCGAAACCCCGAGAACACCATAGGGGTCACGGTCGCCCATCTCCATATGACGGGCGCAGATCGCGGTGAACCGCGCTTCGCTGATGCCGAAAATCTCGGCAACACGCGCCAGAAAGGCGAGTTCCTTTTCATGCACGGCGCCATCCGCCTTGGCGATGTGGAACAGCCCGTCGATAATTTCCTCCAGAAGCGGGCAACCTTCATCGCCTTCGGCACAAAGATGCTTCAGCTTTTGGGCATAAGCCTCGTAACCGGCAATATCCTGACGCGCCAGATTGTAGAGACGGGCAACATTGTCCCGCTCGCCTTCCGGGATTTCGAAAATCTCGTGAAAAGCGTCAACTTCCTCGATGGTCACGAAACCGTCGGCCTTGGCCATCTTGGCCGAAAGCGCAATGAGCGAGACCGAGAAGGCAACCTGCCGGCGTGTTTCGGGGTCTCCTTCGAACAGAGTCCGCACGGCTTCGACAACGCTCGTCAGCACATTGCCGGCGGATTGACTGACGAAATTGACCAGCTTTTCCCAAAATGACATTCGACAGTCTCCCGGCGTTGAATCACCGCCTTTTCACGTCCTGACAGATTGAACAAAAAACATCGCCGGCGCAAGTCGAACCGATCGGTTCAATCTCACTTTTTCGCGACGGCTTCGATACCATCCAACGCCCTGCGGACCTGCGGTGACCGCATAGCGCGTGCGTTTTGCAATTGCCTGCAACGCAAAGCCGCGGCTATAGACTAGGCCGCAAGGACGTGCCGCAGGGGAGTTTGACCGATGGAACGCAAGAATACATTCAATATTGGCTATTTTCTGTTGGCCTTTCTGATCATCATCGGCTTCCAGATGTGGTTTACGTCACGCGACGTCGCCCAGATCAGTTATTCCGAAATGATCAATTATATCGAGAAGGGCCAGGTTCAGTCCGTCGCGATCGCCGACAACACCATCCAGGGGCAGTTCAAGAGCGCCATCGACGGCAAGGAATACTTCGTGACCTACCGCGTCCCCCAGGAACTCGCGGTCGATTTCGACAAGTACAAGGTGGACGTGACCGGCGTTCCCGATCACAGCATGCTGACGAAGATCCTGTCCTGGGTGCTGCCGATCGTCATCTTCTTCGCGATCTGGGCATGGTTCTTCCGCAAATTCGCGGAAAAGCAGGGCATGGGCCTTGGCGGCATGATGAATGTCGGCAAGTCCAAGGCGAAAATCTATGTCGAGCGCAGAACCGGGGTCACCTTCGACGATGTCGCCGGCGCCGACGAGGCCAAGACGGAGCTGAAAGAGGTCGTCTCGTTTCTGACCGAGCGCGACAAGTTCGGCCGGCTCGGCGCGCGCATTCCCAAGGGTCTGTTGCTCGTCGGCCCGCCCGGCACCGGCAAGACGCTGATTGCCAAGGCAGTGGCCGGCGAGGCTGACGTGACATTCTTCTCGATTTCCGGTTCGGAATTTGTCGAAATGTTCGTCGGCGTCGGCGCAGCACGCGTGCGCGACCTGTTCAAGCAGGCCCGCGAAATGGCCCCCTGCATCATCTTCATCGATGAACTCGATGCGCTCGGCCGCGCGCGCAATTCTTTCGGCGGCGGCGGAAATGACGAGAAGGAACAGACGCTGAACCAGCTTCTGGTGGAACTGGATGGTTTCGACCCCTCCGCCGGCATCGTCATTCTGGCCGCCACCAACCGCCCGGAAGTGCTCGACCCGGCACTCACCCGCGCAGGCCGTTTCGACCGTCAGGTGGTGATGGACCGGCCGGACCGGGAGGGCCGCGCGGCCATTCTGGCCGTTCACATGAAGAAGGTGAAGCTGGCCGACGCGGTCAGCGCCGATGAAGTCGCGGCTCTGACACCCGGCTTTTCCGGCGCCGATCTCGCCAATCTGGTCAACGAGGCCGCGATCTTCGCCACCCGGCGCGACGGTGAATATGTGACCATGGACGACTTCACCCTGGCCGTGGAACGCATTGTCGCAGGCTCCGAACGCCGTGGCCGGCTGCTGAACCCCGATGAACGCGAACGTGTCGCCTTCCACGAAATGGGCCATGCGCTGGCCGCCGCCGCCCTGCCCAAGACCGATCCGGTGCACAAGATCTCGATCATTCCCCGCTCGATCGGCGCGCTCGGCTACACCATGCAGCGGCCGACCGAAGACCGGTTCCTGATCACCGCGGGCGAGTTGCGCGACCGCATGGTGGTGCTGCTGGCCGGCCGCGCGGCCGAAGACCTCGTCTATGGCGAAATCTCCACCGGCGCCTCCGATGACCTTGCGCGGGTCACCGACATTGCCAAGCAATATGTGATGAGCTTCGGCATGGACCCCGATATCGGCCAGACGGCACTGGAGCAGCAGCGCGCGCAATATCTGGAAAGCGGCCCCGCCATGGGCAAGCCGAAGGACTATTCCGACGTCACCGCCCGCGAGGTCGACCTTGCGATCCGCAAACTGATCGACGAGGCCTATGAACGCGCCAAGGCGGTTCTCAGCCAGCGCCGCAAGGACCTCGACGACGGCGCCCGCATGCTGCTCGACAAGGAAACCATCACCCCCGATGATTTCCCGCCATTGGTCCAGCAGCCGCTGGCGCAGGCGCGCTTCTTCTCCTGAGCGTCTGATTTCAAACTGATAGACCTGAAACGGGCGGCACCTTTCATGCCGCCCGTTCAGACTGCTGACAAAGCTATTCCCACGTTTATTCGTCATACCGGCCTTGAGCCGGTATCCAGGGCCGCTTGTTATGCGCTTCCAGAAAGAGTCTTTGCGCGCAAGGACTTGCGCTTAATGGATTCCGGCTCAAGGCCGGAATGACGGCGAGAAAGAAGGCAAATCGCCCATTGGCATCTTCGTGTAAAAACAGACGTAAAACACGTAGTATATTTTTATATATTTCTATATATATGTAATTTAAATTCAATATTTACATTTATTACATAAATATAAATCAAATTATACAAGTTATATTGCAATTTAAACTTATTTGCCTCTCTATTCCTAGTTACGGATAAAGGGGCAAACAATGCGAAAGGTATCGGGGCACGGAAAAACGGATGAAGATATGCGGTGGTTGCGCCGGTCCGGCCGCCTGCGGCCAATCGTACTGACCGGCGCTCTTGCCATGGCCGGCGCCGTTTTCCCCGGCTTAGCACAGGCAAATGACGACTGTCCGAATGCCGGTTCCGGCAGCAATATCTGCGTAGTTGCTGACGATCCGGCACCGGCCGCCGCCACCGCCGTCAGGGGCGCCCGCGCGCCACAGATCACATCCGGCGGTTTCTTGATGGGCGCCTACCAGATCAATCGGGTTTTCAAGAGACGTCCGCCCGGCACGGGTCCGTTCAGCGATATCAACAATCCGGATATCATGCCCCCCGGCTCACAGCTCGCCCCCTTGTCCAGAAGAACAGGGACAATGGATGAGGTGCGGCTCAACACGGTGGCCGAACGATCACCGGTCTTGCCGCATTTCCAGGCCTACCCCTCCATGCTGATGGCCATGACCCGCCTGCCCTCGTTCAAGGTGCGCACCGGCGGACGTTATGACGATACGGGCGCACTTGCCTCCGGCCCGGCGCTTGATGCCGTCTGGGGCCGGTTCGCCGGCGAACGCTACATATTCGAACCACGCCCCGGCAATCCGGATGTCAGCTACAAGATGTCCAGCTTCATCATACAGGGCGGGATCGACGGGCTGTTTCTCGATCATGAATCGGGTGTGCTGATTGCCGGCCTCAGTGCGCATTATCAGTCCGGAAAGAGCAAAATCAGCTCGCTCCTCGGCCTGACGACGATGCAGTCCGATGCCTACGGGATCGGCGCCACGGTTCTGTGGCTGGGATCGAACGGATTCTATGCAGATACGCATCTGTCCCACACCCGCTATTCCACCACCCTGCAATCATCTGGCCCGCTCAAGGCGCATCATCAAAATCACGCTCTGGGCTATGCGCTTTCGCTGGAGATCGGGCAGGCCATCGGCATTACCGATGAATGGTCGCTGGTTCCCCAGGCGCAATTGCTGTTTTCCGCCCTTGATATCGAACGTTTCTCCGGCCCGCTTGGTGAAGCCGACGGGCTTTCGGGCGGCAAAAGCCTTTCCGGGCGGGCCGGACTGACGATTGAGAAGCAAAGCAGCTGGAAAAACGCAAATGGCGAGACCCGCTCCGCCAGCGTCTACGGGCTGATCAACCTGCGGAACGAGTTTCTCGAAAGTTCCGGCAACCTGCATGATTTCTCCTCCGAACCGCGTGACATCACCGGCGAGCTCGGCATTGGTGGCTCAATCAAATGGCAGGTCGGTAAACGTCAGGTCTCGGCCTTCGGTGAAGTCACCACCTTCTCCGGTTTCAATACCGGTTCTCACGGCTATGGCGGCAATGTCGGTCTGAGGCTCAGATTTTAGCGAGCAACAGCGGGAAAAAACGCCCCCTGTCCCGGGTTGCCGCGCCATTGCCGGTTCAATCGGTTTAGTCCCGATCTTGTTCACCAGTGGTCGCAAATCCCCGATTTTATTCGTTTTCAGGCTTTACAGGCCGCCCTCTCCTGTCGCATCCATGTCGCATATTCAGTTGATACTCCCACCCGATTTGATGGAAGGATTGATATGTCGAGCCAGAAGGTTGCAATGCTCACCGCCGGGGGGCTTGCTCCCTGTCTTTCCTCCGCCGTGGGCGGACTGATAGAGCGTTACTCCGATATCGCGCCCGAAGCCGAAATCATCGCCTATCGTTCGGGCTATACCGGGCTTCTGACCGGCGACAGCATGCCGATCACCCCGGCAATCCGCGAGAAAGCGCATCTGCTGCACCGCTTTGGCGGCTCGCCCATCGGCAACAGCCGGGTGAAGCTGACAAACCAGAAGGATTGCGAAAAACGCGGTCTGGTGGGCGCAGGCGAAGACCCGCTCAAGGTCGCGGCCGAACGGTTGACCGAAGACGGCGTCACCATTCTCCACACCATTGGCGGCGACGACACCAACACCACCGCAGCCGATCTGGCGGCCTATCTCAAGAGCAATGGCTACGACCTCACCGTGGTCGGGCTGCCCAAGACCGTCGACAACGACGTCAAGCCGATCCGCCAGACCCTTGGCGCGCTGACGGCAGCCGAATACGGCGCCGCCTTTTTCGACAATATCTCGAATGAGCAGAGCGCTTCCCCGCGCACGCTGATCGTCCACGAGGTGATGGGCCGCAATTGCGGATGGCTGACGGCTGCAACCGCGCGTGCCTATCTGGAGCGGTTGAAAACCGTCGAATATGTCGACGGCATGCTGATGAACCCGGCCATGAAAATGATCGACGGCGTTTACCTGCCCGAGGCCGCTTTCGACCTTGAGGCGGAAACCGAGCGGCTGAAAGCGGTCATGAGCCGCAACGGCACCGTCTCGCTTTTCGTCTCCGAAGGCGCATGCCTCGATGCCATCATCGCCGAACGTGAAGCGGCGGGCGCCGATGTTGCCCGCGATGCCTTCGGCCATGTGAAGCTCGACACCATCAATGTCGGCAACTGGTTTGCCAAGCAGTTCGCCGACCTGCTGGGTGCAGAGCGCGCCCTGGTGCAGAAATCCGGCTATTACGCGCGCTCGGCGCCGGCCAATGGCGACGATCTCAGGCTCATCCATTCGATGGTGGACCTTGCCGTTGAAAGCGCGCTTGACGGCGTTTCCGGCGTCACGGGTCATGATGTCGAGCGCAACGGTCAGCTGCGCACGATCGAGTTCGACCGGATCGAGGGCGGCGGTCATTTCGACCTCTCGACCCCCTGGTTTGCGGGCGTCATGGAAGAAATCGGCCAGGATTTCGCGCCCGCCGATTGACCTTTTCATGCCGCAGGGCTTTTATGGGTGCTGCGGATGGAGGATCCCGAGTGACTGTAGAAAACGCGGCTCTCTATGCCGTGCTGGCTTTCGCGACCTTTCTCGTTCCTTCAGGCCGAATGCTTGAATTTGCGAAGTGGCAGTGTCAGCGCGGGCTGAAAGCAAGCCTGTCGATGGGAATGGGCATCATCGCCGTCAGGGCCGTGTTCTTTGCGACCGGACTTGGCGCAGCGATTGCCCTTGTCCACACGATGCCGGACGGTCGCGCGCTTGCCGCGGTCGCGGCCTGCATCTTTCTGGCGCTCTTTGCGGCACGGCGGGTCTTGGCGCTGAGGCAGCCCTCACCGCTTGCCGGCAACGACAACCTCCCCGCAAAGACCGTTTTTTCCCGCCTCTGGTTCGGCATCCGTTTCGATACCCGTCCCGTAACCGATATTCTGCTGGCGGCCGCAACGGCGATCTTCTTTGTGCCGACGCAATTGCCCGGCCGCGAAACACTCGCAATGTTTGCTCTTGCCCATATTGGCGCAAGCCTGCTGGCGCTGGTGGTCTACGCAATGTGTGCGCGCGCGCTGCTTGCCCGCGTCAACCGGCGTCTTGATCGTTCGCGGCAGCAGCGGATCGCCAAACTGCTGCGCTCCGGCCTGCCGCGTGTTTCCGCCCGCTTTCGCCAGAACGCCGCGTAAACACCACCGCCGGCCTGTGGATTGGGGCCCGCCGTCATCAAAACTTAGCAGAACATCTCTACCCGTCAGACTGAAGGGAACCGGCGCCTTTGCCGGAAACACCGGCAATGACGGAGCCGCAGATGAGCGCAGCCGAGGAAAATCTTCCTAACACCACCACAGCTACGGGCCGTCTCAATACAGCCCTGCTGCAACACAAGGCGCTTTCCAAGGAAGGGCTTTCGGAACGGTTGTTCGGCCTGCTGTTTTCCGGTCTGGTCTATCCGCAGATCTGGGAGGACCCGGATGTCGACATCGCGGCAATGGCGCTTGGCCCGCAACACCGGGTCGTGACAATCGGCTCCGGCGGCTGCAACGTGCTCGCCTACCTCACCCGTTCGCCCGAACATATCGATGTCGTCGACCTCAACCCCCATCACATTGCGCTCAACCGGCTGAAACTCAACGCCTTTGCCCACCTGCCCGACCATGCCGCCGTGCTGCGCCTTTTCGGCAACGGGGTCAAAGGCAGCATACGCGACTATGACACTCATATCGCCCCGCATCTCGATCCGGCCACGCGCCGATACTGGGAAAGCCGCGACAGTCTCGGCCGCAGACGCATCACGGTATTCGAGCGCAATATCTACCGCACCGGCCTGCTCGGTCATTTCATCGGCGCAGGCCATATGGTTGCCCGGCTGCACGGCGTGAAGATTTCCGAACTGACCGAAGCGCAGTCGCTGCGCGAACAAAGGCGGTTCTTTCAGGAAAAGATCGCGCCGCTGTTCGACAAGCCGCTGATCCGCTGGACCACGTCGCGCAAATCCTCGCTGTTCGGGCTTGGCATCCCGCCCCGCCAGTATGAGGAACTGGCCAGCGCCAGCACCGACGGAACGCTCGCTTCCGTTCTGTGCCACCGGCTGGAAAAGCTCGCCTGCCATTTCTCCCTGAAGGAAAATTATTTCGCGTGGCAGGCCTTTGCCCGCAGCTATCCGAGCGATGGCGCGGGGCCGTTGCCGACCTATCTGCAGGCGCAGGCCTTCCCGCTGATCCGCGACAATGCAGGCCGTGCCACGGTTCATCACGCAAGCGTCACCGAACTGCTTTGTGAAAAGCCTGCGGCAAGCGTCGACCGTTATGTGCTGCTTGATGCCCAGGACTGGATGAATGACGGCCAGCTGAACGATCTCTGGCGCCAGATCACCCGCACGGCCCGCCCGCAGGCACGCGTGATTTTCCGCACGGCCGCCGAGCCCTCCGTCATTGAAGGCCGCCTGACGCCCGAAACCGGAGCCGCGTGGCGCTACCTGGAGGCAACATCGCGCGAACTTGCGATCATGGACCGCTCGGCGATTTACGGCGGCTTCCACATCTATGAGAAAGTCTGAGATGGCCGATCAGCAGCAAACGGCCGGCAATCAGGCTGCGGCCATGGATGCAATGTATCGCCATCAGCGGCACATCTACGATCTCACCCGGAAATACTACCTCTTCGGCCGGGACCGGATGATCAACGGTCTTGCCGTGCCGCCCGGCGGTTCGGTGCTTGAAATTGCCTGCGGCACCGGGCGCAACCTGAAAAAGATTGCCGCCCGCTATCCCGATGCGCGGCTCTACGGCCTCGACATTTCCGAGGAGATGCTGATCTCGGCGCGCGCCGGGTTCGCGCACCGGCCCGACCCGCCGGTGTTTCTCGCCGCCGATGCCTGTCACTTCCGCGCCGGCTGTTTCGGTGTCGAGGGATTTGACCGGATCGTGATCTCCTATGCGCTTTCGATGATCCCGCAATGGCGTCTGGCTGTTGCCGCAGCCCTTGATGCGCTGAATGACGGGGGATCGCTTCATGTTGTCGATTTCGGCCAGCAGGAGGGCTTGCCGCACTGGCTGAAGTCCGGCCTGCACCGGTGGCTCGGGCGCTTTCACGTCACCCCGCGCGCCAGGCTTCACGCCGTGCTTCAGGCGGAAGCTGCAACCCGCGCCGGCTGCAGCTTTCACTTCGAAACCATCGGCCGCGGCTATGCCTGGCATGGCCAGATCAGGCGTTTTCAACCGTCAGCAAGGCTTGCTTCAGTCCCGTCTTAATGAAAGTTTAGGCGGTTCGGTATAGGTTGCGGGGCAATTTTGAAGCCCGCTGCTTGTGGCTGGCTGACAGTTTTTAAGGAGACGCCCATGATTTCAAGGACCATCCGCGCGGTTGTGGTGGCCGCCGGTCTCACATCACTCTTCGCCGGCTCCGCCGTTGCGGCACAGCAATGCGGCGGCGATTTCTCGCGCTTCCTGTCGGGCGTGAAATCCGAAGCCGTACAGCGCGGCCTTTCGGCAAGCGCCGCAGACGCCGTTCTCTCCGGCGCTTCCGTCAGCAACAAGGTGTTGCAGATGGACCGCGCGCAGGGCGTCTTCAAACAGACATTCCTGGAATTTTCGCAGCGCACCGGCAGCAGCTCCCGCCTCAACACCGGCAAGCGGAAAATTCAGCAATATTCCAGCACGTTCGACCGCGCGCGCCGCGAATTCGGTGTGCCGGCCGGTGTACTGACCGCGTTCTGGGCGATGGAGACCGATTTCGGCGCCGTTCAGGGCAATTTCAACACCCGCAATGCGCTGGTGACGCTTTCCTATGACTGCCGCCGCCCGCACATCTTCCGTCCGCAGCTGCTGGCGCTGATCGAAATGACCCAGCACGGCGACTTCGACCCGGCAACGGAAACCGGCGCGTGGGCCGGTGAACTCGGCCAGGTGCAGATGCTGCCCGAAGATATCATCCGCTACGGCGTCGACGGCGACGGCGACGGCCATGTGCGCGTCAAGAAGAGCTCGCCCGATGCCCTTCTGACGGCGGCAAACTTCATCCGCAGCCTCGGCTGGCGCGCCGGCGAACCCTGGATTCAGGAAGTCCGCCTGCCGCAGGACCTGCCCTGGGACAAAACCGGTTTCGGCGGCGGCATGACAGCCGGCCAGTGGTTCAATCTCGGCGTTCAGCCGCGTGACGGCAATACCCGCTTCTCCAGACTGCCGGCATCACTTCTCCTGCCGCAGGGCCGTTTCGGACCGGCTTTCCTCGCCTATCCGAATTTCAACGTTTATCTGGAGTGGAACCAGTCGTTCATCTACACGACATCGGTCGCCTATTTCGCGACACGGTTTGAAGGCGCGCCGGCCTATGACAAGGGCAAGCCCGAGCCAGGCCTTTCCGACAGCCAGATGAAGCAGCTTCAGACGATCCTGTCGCGCAAGGGCTTCGATGTCGGCAAGGTCGACGGCATTCTCGGCGCCGGCACCCGCGATGCGGTCCGTTCGGTCCAGATGCAGCTCGGCATTCCGGCCGATGGCTGGCCCACACCGCAATTGCTGCAGGCTTTGCGATAAAGCCGCAGAGCAATAACAACAAAAGACCGCTCCGGGGTTCCGGGGCGGTCTTTTTTATTGGCCGGCAGAGTATCGGACGTAGAGGTTTAGATGTGAACCTGCCCTCCCACGGGTGTCATGCTCGGGCTCGACCCGAGCATCCAATTCACCCAAACCATTGATCGTGAATATTTTTCGCAGACGCTCGTCGTATGGCCCTGGATCCTCTGGTCAAGCCGGAGGATGACGCGGTGTGTGGGACGGGTCTGTCAACAAATTGAAAGACCGCTCCGGGGGGGCCGGGGCGGTCTTTTTTTTATTCGGGACAATCGGGCTGTGACGACGCCGATATGAATCTTCCGTCAGCGTTTAAAGCCTGTTCGAAAGGCCGACACGGCAGACACGGTCGGCTCTCCGCCAAACACTGTCTGGCAATCAGTCGATATCCTCGACCGCCGCTCCTGCGCCGCCCTCGATGCGATGTGCAAGGGCTGCTTCCATGAACGGGCTCAGCGCGCCATCCAGAACATCCGACGGCGATGTGCTTTCAACGCCGGTTCTGAGGTCCTTCACCAGCTGATAGGGCTGGAGAACATAAGAGCGGATCTGGTGGCCCCAGCCGATATCGGTCTTGGAGGCCGCTTCCTGGCTTGCCGCTTCCTCGCGCTTTTGCAGCTCCGCCTCGTAAAGACGGGCACGCAGCATGTCCCAGGCCTTGGCCCGGTTCTTGTGCTGGGAGCGTTCCTGCTGGCACTGCACCACAATCCCGGTCGGAATGTGGGTGATGCGCACGGCAGAGTCCGTGGTGTTGACGTGCTGTCCGCCGGCACCGGAGGCGCGGTAGGTATCGATCCGGCAGTCGCTTTCATTCACTTCGATATCGATGGAATCATCGATCACCGGATAAACCCAGACCGAGGAGAACGATGTGTGGCGACGCGCATTGCTGTCATAGGGCGAGATGCGGACCAGACGATGAACGCCCGATTCGGTCTTCAGCCAGCCATAGGCATTGTGCCCCTTGACGTGGATGGTCGCCGACTTGATGCCGGCTTCTTCCCCGTCATGAACTTCCATCACCTCGACCTTGAAGCCCTGGCGCTCGGCCCAGCGGATATACATGCGCAACAGCATGTTGGCCCAGTCCTGGCTTTCCGTGCCGCCGGCGCCGGAATGGACTTCGAGATAGGTGTCGTTGGAATCCGCTTCGCCCGAAAGCATGGCCTCGACCTGCTGGCGCTCGGCCTCGGCAAGGAGCTTCTTCAGACTTTCCTCGGCGTCCTTCACCACCTCGTCGTCGCCTTCCTCCTCACCAAGCTCGATCAGCTCGATATTGTCGGAAAGCTCGGTTTCGATGCGGCGCACCGATGAGATACCGTCATCCAGAAGCTGGCGCTCGCGCATCAGCTTCTGCGCCTCGGTGGCATCGTTCCAGATATTCGGGTCTTCAGCCCTGTTGTTCAGCCAGTCCAGCCGTTTGATTGCCTGATCCCAGTCAAAGATGCCTCCTCAGCAGGGTTACGGCCTGCTTGGTTTCGTCGACGATGGATTCGATTTCCGCGCGCATGGTTCTTTCTGCTTCTTGAAAAATCGGTTCTGTGATGAAGCCGGTGAATAAGCGGGCAAGGCGCGGATGTAAACCCCGCCCTGCCGTTCAAGCCTATACTCAGTAGAGGCCGCTCGAACCGGTCGAGATTGCCTTGTTGGCCTGAGAGGAATCCCTGAGGATCTGCGCCGGCGGCACATAGCCGTCCATATCGATGATATCGAGCGCCTCGGCCGGACCGGTTCCGGGCTTGAAGGCCTCGACGATCACGCCCGCGCCGGAACCGCTGGCCCGCATGCCGGTCGAGCGATTGACCAGAACATTGGTCATGCCTTCCGGCTCGATGAAGTTTTCCTTCGGCAACTGCTTCAGCGCATCGGTCATGAATTCGTTGAAGATCGGTGCGGCAAGGCCGCCGCCGGTCCCGTGATGGCCAAGGGTCGCCGGCTGGTCGAAGCCGACATAAAGCCCGGCAACGAGGTTCGGCGTAAAGCCGACGAACCAGGCGTCCTTTTCGTCATTGGTGGTGCCGGTCTTGCCGGCAACGGGACGATCCAGGTTCACGGCGCTTGCCGCCGTACCGCGCTGGACGACACCTTCCATCATCGAGGTGATCTGATAGGCCGTCATCGGATCGAGCACCTGCTGACGATCATCGATCAGGATCGGTTCGGCCTGACCGGTCCATTCCGGCGCGTTGCAGTTCTCGCAGATGCGTTCTTCATGCTTGAAGATCGTTTCGCCGTAGCGATCCTGAATACGGTCGATCAGCGTCGGATTGACCTGCTTGCCGCCATTGGCGATCACCGCATAGGCAGACACCATACGCATCACCGAGGTCTCGCCGGAGCCAAGGGCCATGGCCAGCACCGGGTCCATATGATCGTAGATGCCGAAACGGTCGGCATAATCGGCGACGACATCCATGCCGAGGTCGTTGGCCAGACGCACGGTCATCAGGTTCTTGGACTTTTCGATACCGGTTCTGAGCGTCTGCGGACCGGAAAATCCGCCGGCGTAGTTCTGTGGCTTCCAAAGCTCACCGCCGGACTGGATCTCGATCGGGGCATCCATGACCACCGACGCCGGGGTGTAGCCATTATCCAGCGCCGCGGCATAGACGAACGGCTTGAACGAGGAGCCGGGCTGGCGATAGGCCTGTGTCGCCCGGTTGAACTGGCTCTGGGAGAAGGCGAAGCCCCCGACCATCGCCAGCACGCGGCCGGTCTGCGGGTCCATGGCAACGAGGCCGCCCTGCACTTTCGGCACCTGGCGCAAGCGATAGGTATCGCCCTCATCCGTTTCTTCCACATAGACGACGTCGCCGGGCTTCAGAACGCCTTCCGGGCTTTTTGCGTTGGGCTTGCCCTTTTCAAGAAAGCGATAGGCCCATTTCATGTTGTCGGCCGGGATGAAGCCGGTATTGCGCGCACTGTCGACATTGCCGCCGGCATCGATCTGCGGACGGATACCGATCTCGGCGCCATCGGCGCTGACGCCCAGCACGACCGCGACCTTCCAGTTCTGCACATCCCAGAGCGGTTGTATCTTGGAGAGCGCCGGGCCCCAGTCTCCGGACATCGAAATCTCGTCGATGGGTCCACGGAAACCGGCAGCCTCGTCATACTTGATCAGGCCGTCGCGCAGCGCCTTTTGTGCGTAAAGCTGCATCTTCGGGTCCAGCGAAGTGCGGACCGAAAGCCCGCCTTCATACAGCATTTCCTCGCCGTAATCGTCCTTCAGCTCACGACGAACCGCTTCGGCAAAATATTCGTCACCGGCAATCGGCCGGCTGCGATGGGTGGAAACCACGCCAAGCGGTTCGGCGCGCGCCACCTCGGCCTCTTCGGCGGTGATATAGCCGTTTTCGGCCATCCGGCTGATGACCCAGTTGCGGCGTTCGGTGGCCGCTTCGGGGTGACGATACGGATCATAATTGGCCGGCCCCTTGAGCACGGCCGCCAGATAGGCGCTTTCGGAAATCGTCAGATCGGAAACCGGCTTGTCGAAATAGGTGAGCGCCGCATCGGCGATGCCATAGGCATTCAGGCCGAAATAGACCTCGTTGAGATAGAGTTCGAGGATGGTATCCTTCGAATAAGCCCGCTCAATGCGGAAAGACAGGATGGCTTCCTTGACCTTGCGCTCGATGGTCTGGTCGGAACTCAGGAGGAAGTTCTTGGCAACCTGCTGTGTGATCGTCGAGGCTCCGACGGGACGGCGGCCGGTGCCCATGTTGCGGACATTGGTGATGATCGCGCGGCCAAGGCCGACAACATCAACGCCGGGATGAGAATAGAAATTCTTGTCTTCCGCCGACAGGAACGCGCCGCGCACCCGCATCGGCACCGCATCGATGGGCAGGAACAGGCGGCGTTCATGGGCGTATTCGGCCATCAGCTCGCCATTACCGGCATAGATGCGTGTGGTGACGGGCGGGGTGTACTGGGCCAGCACCTCGTAATCCGGCAGGTCCTTGGCGACATTGTTCAGATAAATTCCGACACCGATCGCCACCACGACGAAAAGGGCGCAGGCGAGACCGAAAAGATATCCGATGAGCTTGATCAAATTCACGTTTATTGAACCCTGTCTCTGGCGAGGCTGGCAGTCTGCACGTTATGCGCACGGTTCTGCTTCGGCCTTCGTGGCGCCTGCGGCCAAATCTTCAGTTGACCGCAGATACCGCTCAAAGGCCGGAATGGAAACACCCAGGTCACCTTTTTACAATGAATGTGCGCTTTTTGCGACGCCCCTTGAATATCCTTCCGCCCTTCGGCCCATTCCGGCAGTAACGTTGCTCATTTGCCACCCGAGACGAGCGGACTGCGATAACGGCGCACCGCCTCCACCAGCCTGTCGACCAGACGGTCGCGCCATTCAGGATCGAGCATGCGCTTTTCGTCCTCGGGATTGGAGAGAAAACCGATCTCCAGCAGGATCGACGGAATATCGGGCGCCCGCAGCACCATGAAGCCGGCAAACCGGTGGGGATTGTTGATCAGCCCGATCTGCCCCTCGAAGGAGGACACCACCGTATCGGCGAGAGAAATCGAAAAACTCTGGGTTTCGCGGCGCGTCAGATCGAGGAGAATGTCGGTCACCTCCTCCGGCTCGTCATCGGCCTTGATTCCCATGATCTCGTTCGACAGGTTTTCGCGCCGGGCAAGGGCTGCGGCCAGCCGGTCGGACGCCCGGTCGGAAAGCGTATAGACGGTGGCGCCGGAAATGTTGGACTGGTTGAGCGAATCCGCGTGAAACGAGATAAACAGGTCGGCGCCATGCTGGCGGGCAAGCTCCACCCGCTTCGAAAGCGAAAGATAGACATCGGAATCCCGCGTCAGGAACGGTTCGAAGCCCGGCTCCTCCGCCAGCCGCTTTGCAAAGGCGCGGGCAAAATCAAGCGTAATCGTCTTTTCGAGCGTCTTGGTATCCTCGCCGATCGCCCCGGTATCGACGCCGCCATGGCCGGCATCGACGGCCACAACATAGGTGCCGTCGCTATCAGGCATTGAAAGCCTGTCGGTGAAACTGTTGTCCGGTTCCGGGGCCTGGCTTGCCAGCAGCGCTTCGAAGCGGTCATTGTCGGCAATTGCCAGATCGATCACCAGCCGCGCACCGGAACTTTCCTCCTGGCGGACCTCGCCGAGCGTCATCTGGATCGGCTCGCGCGCCGACAGCACGATGCGCGACTGGCCGGGACCGGTCGCGCCATAACGCACATTGCTGACGATGCCGCGCGGCTCGAGCGCATCGGCGGAAAAACCGAAGGCCGTGCTGGGCAGCGTGATCACCAGACGGGCCGGATCCTTGAGATAGTGATAGCTGAATTCGGGCTCGCGGTCGAAATCGACGATAAGACGCGCACGCGCATCATCGCCCACCAGCAGCGCATTATAGGCGATCAGCGGCGCAGCGCTGTCTTCGTCTTCGGCACTGGCAAACGCAGGCGAAGCCGCAATCAGCGCCGCGAAAAACAGGAACGAACCGATCGCTGCAACAAGAACGGCATATGCGTGATCGCGCAGATTTACGATGCCGGTTCCATCCCTTTCCGTCATGCCACCTCTCAATTGAATGCAGGAAACCCGCGCGAATTACAATTAATTCGTGTACCGATGCAAGTGCAAGCCACCCGGCCAGGCCCGATGCTTGGTATAACGCCACAGGCATGGCGAAAACGTGGCCCGGGCCGGCCCGTATGACGGCTTCTGCGTGGCGCCACAGCCCATCCCTTTAGCCGTTGTCTTCATTGAAGCTTAATTCGGCCTTATTTTGGAACCGGCTCAAATATAACAGGTGATTGGTTTTTTCTTGCTATTGCAGCATGGAATACATACTAATGTGATTTAGGTGGAGATTTATGACGGGGCGAATGCGCGCAAGGGCAGCCGGTCTCAATTGATTGGCGCCAAAAAAGAGCGATGGATCGTCCGCCGCCCTTTCCACCACTGAACAGAATATCTTCGCCGGTATACGTGTTTCACAAAAATCGTTGCGGCGTAAGGGTCAATGCTCTTCGGGCAATCCCCGCTGAGCATATTCATCGCCTCTCAGGAGAGAGGCTCGTTAATGTTGGTTTCGACTGGTTTAATATGAGAACGAAGCGTCCATTTCTTCCCTCGGCCTGTACGCCCCAAGACGGCGACAGACTGATTCGAGAAGCAGCCGCCCGCGTTTCGTTGCAACGGTCGAACGCAAATTCATCCGGCGCACCCGCAGATAACCGTTTCCGCAGCAGGGCACATGCCCGTGCGGGAACCGGCGAGCGGCTGGGCCGAGGAGCTCATCATAAATGGCAGACAAAATGCTCATCGACGCCTCTCATGAAGAAGAGACGCGCGTCGTCGTTGTTCGTGGAAATCGTATAGAGGAGTTCGATTTCGAATCGCAGCACAAGAAACAGCTGCGCGGCAACATCTATCTTGCAAAGGTCACGCGGGTCGAGCCGTCTCTTCAGGCCGCGTTTGTGGATTATGGCGGCAACCGTCACGGTTTTCTCGCCTTTTCGGAAATCCATCCCGACTATTACCAGATCCCGCTTGCCGACCGCGAAGCGCTTCTGAAGGAAACCAGCGAGGACGAGGACGGCGACGACAGCGAAGCCGCCGTCAGCGAACCTGCGGAAGCCTCGGAAAAGGCTGCAGAGGCCGAGGGCAAGCCGAAGCCCCGTACCCGCCGCGGCCGCGCCAAGTCGCGCTCGAAGAAGGCCGACGAAACCAAGGAAACGACCGACAACGCGCAAACCGCCGAAGCCAAGACAGGTGACGACAGCGCGACGGCCGAGACCGATGAAAACGCCGTGACGGAAGCCCCTGCCGAAGCGGCAGCCGCTGAAGATGCGCCCGAGGAAACCAAGAAAGCCAAGCCCCGCAGGCGCCGCAAGCCGGCTGCCAAGAAAGAGGCGAAGGCCGAAGACGAGAACACCGCGGACGCGGCTTCCGACGCCGCACAGAGCGACAACAGCGGCGACGGCGAAGGTTCCGACAACAAGGATAACGGCGGCCCGACGCATATGGCGGCCGAAGTCGATGCCGACACGGTTTCCGAAGATGTCGACGACGACAGCGACGATGATGTCGAATCCGTCGGCGCCGAAGACGCCATGGAAGAGGTGCCCGACAACGGCCACCGCCGGATGCGCAAGCAGTACCGCATTCAGGAAGTCATCAAGCGCCGTCAGATCCTGCTGGTGCAGGTTGCCAAGGAAGAGCGCGGCAACAAGGGCGCAGCACTGACCACCTATCTCTCGCTTGCCGGCCGCTATTCGGTTCTGATGCCGAACACGGCGCGCGGCGGCGGCATTTCCCGCAAGATCACCAACCCGGCAGACCGCAAGCGGCTGAAGGAAGTGGCCAAGGGCCTCGAAGTGCCGCAGGGCATGGGCGTGATCCTGCGCACCGCCGGTGCCAACCGCACCAAGGCCGAGGTCAAGCGCGACTTCGAATACCTGATGCGGCTTTGGGAAAATGTCCGCTCCAAGACGCTGACATCGACGGCACCCTGCCTCGTTTACGAGGAAGGCAGCCTGATCAAGCGCTCCATCCGCGACCTTTACAACAAGGACATCAACGAGGTCATCGTTTCCGGCGACGAGGGTTACCGCGAAGCCAAGGACTTCATGAAGATGCTGATGCCGAGCCACGCCAAGGTGGTTCAGCGTTATCGCGACATTCATCCGATCTATTCGCGTTCCGGCATCGAGGCGCAACTCGACCGCATGCTGCAGCCACAGGTCACGCTGAAATCGGGCGGATACCTGATCATCAACCAGACCGAGGCGCTGGTCGCCATCGACGTCAACTCCGGGCGTTCGACCCGCGAGCATTCGATCGAAGACACGGCGCTTCAGACCAATCTGGAAGCGGCGGAAGAAGTGGCGCGCCAGTTGAGGCTGCGCGACCTTGCCGGTCTTGTGGTCGTCGACTTCATCGACATGGAGGAAAAGCGCAACAACCGCGCCGTTGAAAAGAAGCTCAAGGAGTGTCTGAAAAACGACCGCGCCCGCATTCAGGTCGGCCGGATTTCACATTTCGGTCTTCTGGAAATGTCGCGTCAGCGCATTCGTGCATCCGTACTGGAATCGACCACCCAGGTCTGCAGCCATTGCGGCGGCACCGGTCATGTTCTGTCTCAGTCCTCCGTCGCACTGCATGTGTTGCGCGGCGTCGAGGAATACCTGCTGAAGAACACCACGCATAACATTACCGTGCGCACGACGCCGGAGATCGCGCCCTATCTGCTGAACCAGAAGCGCAACACCATTGTCGATTACGAAAACCGGTTTGGCGTCGAGATCATCGTCGAGGCCGATGCCGACCTCGAAAACACCCATTTCGAGATCGACCGCCGCGATCCGGTTGAAAATCCGGTGAAGATTGAAGCACTGTTCAATCTGATCGAAGAGCCGGAAGAAGATATCGCAACGGCAGCGGATGTCGAAGCGGCTGACGTTTCCGACAATGCGCCTTCGACTGATGACGGCGACAGCAATAACGGTGACAGCAACGCCGACGAAGACGGCGGCCGTTCGCGCCGCAAGAGGCGTCGCCGGCGCGGCCGCAACGGCCAGCAGAACAACGGCAATAACGCGCAGGATGATGACAGCAGTTCGGAGGACAACACTCAGGACGCCGCGTCGAATGCCGATGATGACGACAGCGACAAACCGCGTCGCAAGCGTCGCCGTGGCAAGCGTGGCGGACGCCGCAACCGCAGCGACGACAACGCACAGCAGACCGAATCGGACAACGAAGCCGAATCCCAAAAAGAGGAAGCGCCTGCTGCAGCTGCCGTCGAGGGCACTGAAAACGATACTGCGGTTTCTCAGACACCTGAAAAACAGGTAGCCGAAGATGAGGCGCCGTCCGACGCAACCGAGACGGAAGCCGGCAAGACATCGGGCTTTTCCGAGGAAGCAGCTGAAGTGAACCTGCAGCCGGACGAGGAAACGGCCGAAGCCAGTGTCAGCCAACCGGTTGTCGCGGCGGAAGACGAGGCCATGGCCGAAATCGAAGGCCGCAAGCCGCGCCGTCGCCGCAAGCCGAAGGCCGAGAAGGCAGAGGTCGTGACGCAGGAGGCCGAGAAGTCCGAAGCAACGGCAGACGCCAAGCCGGAGGCCGCAGAAGAGACCGCGCCGAAGACCGAGGCTCCTGCCATCGAGGAGACGGCCGTGGCCAGCACGGAAGCCGAACCGGAGCCTGTGGAAGCGTCGGGCGAGGCTGAAGCGGAAGACGATGGCACAAAACGCGCCAACCGAGGCGCGGACGTCGCCTCGTCGGAACCGGTGGTTACATCCAACGGCAGCGAAAACGACGACGAGCCGTCCAAGCCGAAACGCGGCTGGTGGCAGCGCCGCGGCTTCTTCTGAGCCGAGGGAAATGTCTGAAACAAAAACGCCGCCGTTTCGATAACGGCGGCGTTTTTGTTTGTTGCCCCCCTCAAGCAATCACGGCTTTACCTCGTTCCCCACCGTCATACCGGCCTTGAGCCGGTATCCAGTAAGCGCAAGTCCTTGCGCGCAAAGACTCTTTCTTCAAAAGCCTTACAAGCGGCCCTGGACCCCGGATCAAGTCCGGGGTGACGGTCACAGCGTAGGCTGGCTCCGCGTGTCTGCAACAAGAGTTTGTCAGCAGTCTGAAGCCGCGGTTTCGATAATGGCGGCTTTTTTTTCGACAGAAACGGTTTCGAAAACAAAACCGTTTCTGCCTCACCCTTTTTTCGGCAGCCAGTTGCCGATGCGCTCCACCGCCTGGCGGATTTCGGCCTCGGTGCCCGCATAGGAAAGTCTCAGATAGCGCCCGCCGGTCAGCGGGTCGAAATCGGCGCCAGGTGTGGCCGCAACATCGATCTCGGCGAGCATCCTGCGCGAAAACTCCACGCTGTCATTGGAATGGCCGCTGACATCCACATAGGCATAGAAGGCGCCGTCCATCGGCGAGACAACCGGCAGGCCGATTTCCGGCAGTGCGTTGATCAGAAACGCGCGGTTGGCACGATAGATTTCACGGTAGCCATCAAGCTGCGGGCGCGCATCGAGTGCGGCTTCGGCGGCGATCTGCGACAGTTCGGGCGCGCTGATATAGATGTTCTGCGCCAGCTGTTCGAACACGCGCACCAGCTTTTCCGGCAGCACCATCCAGCCGACGCGCCAACCGGTCATGCAGTAATATTTCGAGAATGAATTGATGACCACTGCTTCGTCGGTAAAAGCGAGCGCTGTCGTCTCTTCGCCCGAGAAAACCAGACCGTGATAGATCTCGTCCGAGATAAACGCGGTTTTACGCGCCGCGCACCAGTCGGCCAGTCGCTTGAGCGCGGCACGTCCCGTCACCGTCCCCGTCGGGTTTGCGGGACTTGCCAGCAGCACGCCCCTGATCGTCACGCCCTGCTCCCGTTCCGCCTCTTCCAGCGCCTCCGGCGTCAGCGTGAAGTCGTGAGCAGCACTGGCCTCGACCTCGACCACATTGAGGTCGAGCGCCCGCAGGATATTGCGGTAGGCCGGATAGCCCGGCCGCGCGATCGCCACGCTGTCGCCGGCATCGAACAGCGCCAGAAAGGCCAGGTTGAAACCGGCCGATGAGCCGGTCGTCACGGCAATGCGCGCCGGATCGATCTCGACGCCCATGCGGACGCGATAGTCATCCGAAATGGCCTCGCGCAGACTGGAAAGGCCGAAAGCATCGGTATAGCCGAGATGGCCATGCTCAAGCGCGGCGCGGGCCGCCGCAAGCGCCTTGTCGGGTGCTGGATGGGATGGCTGGCCGACGGCCAGCGACAGCACGGGATGGCCGGCCGTCTTCCGGCGATTGGCCTCCGCCAGAACATCCATGGCCAGAAACGAGTCAATTTCGCTGCGCTTTGACGGCATTGTTTTTCTTCCTTGTCACGAGACCCGGAATATACGGGCGTTTCTTCGGGCTTGGACCATTCGCCTTCCGGCTGCAATGCTTGAGGCCCAAAAAACGGAATTTTGATCACAACCGGTGACAATTGCGACCCGGGCTATGGACAATGCCGCCTTTTACGCACAATTGGTTTCTAGCTACATTGATCTTGTCGTGCCGGAAGGGGAAAACATGTCTTCAAAGGGAATGACGCTTGCGGTTGCCGCAATCTTCGCGACGGCGATTGCGTCCGCTGCCGCAACCACAGCCGCCATTTACGGGTTCGCCCAGCCTGAGAGCCAGGAACAAGTTGCCGCCCCGGCCGATGACGATTTCGGCACGAAGGTCCATGATTATCTGGTGGAAAATCCGGAAGTGCTGCTCGATGTGCAGGTGGCGCTGCAGAGAAAACAGGCTGAAGAACAGCAAAAGGCAGCATCCGCGGCCCTTGCCGAAAACCAGGACAAGATCTACCAGCCGGCCTATGACGCCGAACTCGGCAATCCCGATGGCGCGATCACCGTGGTCGAGTTCTTCGACTATAATTGCGGCTATTGCCGTCGCGCACTGTCCGACATGGACGAGATCATTGCCGACAACAACGATGTCCGCTTCATTCTCAAGGAAATTCCCGTTCTGGGACCGGAATCGGAAGCCGCGCAGCGCGTTTCCTATGCCTTCTTCAAAGTCGCACCGGAAAAATACGCAGATTTCCACCGCGCGCTGATGGGCTCGGGCAACCGCGCCACGGACCAGACCGCGCGCGCCGTAGCCGCCGCGTTCGGCGTCGACAATGCCGCAATCGACCAGGCCATGGAAGAGTATCCGGCCGAAGAAGCCCTTGCCGAGCACTTCGCTCTGGCACAGGCGGTCGGCGTGACCGGGACGCCGGCCTATATCGTTGGCGACACCATGCTTCACGGCGCGGTCGGCGTCGACCGCATACAGCAGGTTATCGACAACGTCCGTGATTGCGGATCGGGCACCTGCACTTGAAACCTCTGCCTCGACGAAGCTTAACCAAGCTGTTTCATGCACAGGTCTTTGGGCTTTTCCTCAAAGACCTGAACGTCTATAGGTGAGGGCGAAACTGGAATTGACGGATGACACGCACAATCTTTGTTCTCAACGGACCGAACCTCAATCTGCTGGGAAAGCGCGAGCCGGGCATCTACGGCGCACTGACCCTTGAAACCATTGAGGCGGCCTGTCGCACGGAAGCGGAAACGCTCGGTTTCAGTGCCGACTGCCGTCAGAGCAATCATGAAGGCGTCCTTGTCGACTGGCTCCAAGAGGCCAATGACAAGGCGGCCGGTGTCGCCATCAATCCAGGTGCCTACGGGCACACATCCGTTGCGCTTCACGATGCGATACGCGCCATCAGCGTGCCTGTCGTGGAGCTTCACATTTCCAACATTCATACCCGTGAGCCCTTCCGCCACAAGACCTTCACCTCTGCGGCGGTCAAGGGTGTCATCTGTGGCTTCGGACAAGACAGCTATCTTCTGGCACTTCGTGCGCTCAAGACACTCACGGAATAAAAAGAACAAAGGAACACCACCCATGGCAGACCAAAAGAAGGCAGTCGACGCAAAGCTGGTGCGCGATCTCGCCGTTATCCTCAACGAGACCGACCTGACGGAAATCGAAGTGGAGCAGGACGGCCTCCATATCCGGGTCGCGCGCGAAGTAACGGTTACCGCCGCGCCGCAGCAGGCCATGACCTACGCCGCCCCGGCTGCAGCGCCGGCCGCAGCAGCGCCTGCCGCCGAAGCACCGGCAGCGCCTGCCGCAAACAATCTCGACCAGGCCGTCAAGGCGCCCATGGTCGGCACGGTCTATCTGGCCCCTGCCCCCGGCGCGCGTCCGTTCATCGAGGTCGGCGCCAATGTCAAGGAAGGCCAGACCCTGCTGATCATCGAAGCCATGAAGACCATGAACCAGATTCCGGCACCGAAGAGCGGCAAGGTCACCCAAATCCTCGTCGACGATGCCCAGCCGGTTGAATTCGACGAGCCGCTTGTCGTGATCGAATAACGGGTCAAAAGCAGATGTTTTCCAAAATCCTGATCGCCAATCGCGGCGAAATTGCGCTTCGCGTGCAGCGCGCCTGCAAGGAACTGGGCATCGCCACGGTCGCTGTACATTCGACCGCTGATGCCGATGCGATGCATGTGCGCCTTGCCGACGAGAGCGTGTGCATCGGCCCGCCGTCTTCGCGCGAGAGCTACCTCAACATTCACCAGATCGTTGCCGCATGCGAGATCACCGGCGCAGATGCGGTGCATCCCGGCTACGGCTTTCTGTCGGAAAACGCCAAGTTTGCCGAAATCCTCGAAGCCCACGGCATCACCTTCATCGGCCCGACCAGCGAACATATCCGCATGATGGGCGACAAGATCACCGCCAAGACCACGGCCGAAAACCTCGGTATTCCGGTCGTTCCGGGTTCCGGCGGCTCTGTCGATACCGAAGAAGACGCCATCAGGACGGCCGACGAGATCGGCTTTCCGGTGCTGATCAAGGCAACCGCCGGCGGCGGTGGCCGCGGCATGAAGCTTGCCCGGACCAAGGACGACCTGCTCGAAGCCTGGAGCACGGCCCGCGGAGAAGCGGCGGCCGCCTTCGGCAATGATTCGGTTTATATGGAGAAATATCTCGACAAGCCGCGTCATATCGAGGTTCAGGTCTTCGGCGACGGTGAAGGCGATGCCATTCATCTGGGCGAACGCGACTGCTCGCTGCAGCGCCGCCACCAGAAGGTCTGGGAAGAAGCCAATTCCCCTGCCCTCAACGTCGAGCAGCGGATGGAGATCGGCGAAATCTGCGCCGACGCCATGCGCAAGATGAAATATCGCGGCGCCGGCACGGTCGAATTCCTGTACGAAAACGGCGAATTCTACTTCATCGAGATGAATACCCGTCTGCAGGTGGAACATCCGATCACCGAAGCCATTACCGGCATCGATCTGGTCCACGAGCAGATCCGGGTTGCCGCAGGCGCCGGCCTTTCGGTCAGCCAGAAGGATATCTTCTTCTCCGGCCATGCCATCGAGTGCCGTATCAATGCCGAAAATGCCGAGACCTTCCGTCCGTCGCCGGGCACGATCACCCATTTTCATGCACCGGGTGGCCTTGGCGTGCGCATCGATTCAGGCGTTTATCAGGGCTATAAAATTCCGCCCTATTATGACAGTCTGATCGGCAAGCTCATCGTTCACGGGCGCACCCGCGTGGAATGCATGATGCGGCTGAAACGCGCGCTCGACGAGTTCGTCGTCGACGGTATTGACACGACCCTGCCGCTTTTTCAGGATCTGGTCACCAATCAGGATATTGCCAATGGCGACTACGATATCCATTGGCTGGAACACTATCTGGAAGACAAGGCAAAGTAGCTGAAAGGCCATGGAAAAGAACGCCGGAAAAAGCAGCGGAATAACGCCGGAACTGCTTTTGAATGCCTACAGCATCGGCCTCTTTCCCATGTCCGAATCAGCCGAGGACACGGAGCTTTTCTGGGTTGAACCGGAAATCCGCGGCATCATTCCGCTGGACGGCCTCCACGTCTCTCACAGCCTGCGCAAATTGATGCGCAGGTCTCCCTATGAAATCCGTTTCAACCACGATTTCGAAGGCGTGATAGCAGGGTGCGCAGCACCCGCTGCCGACAGGCCGCAGACCTGGATCAACGACGAGATCCGCACCCTCTACAAATCGCTGCACGCCATGGGGCATGCCCATTCGGTGGAAGCCTGGCAGGATGGCGAGCTTGTCGGCGGGCTTTACGGCGTGTCGCTGAGAGCGGCATTCTTCGGCGAGAGCATGTTCTCGCGCCGTCCAAGCGCCTCCAAGATCTGCCTTGTGCATCTGGTCGAACGGCTGCGCGCCAACAACTTCCTGCTGCTCGACACCCAGTTCACCACAGAACACCTGAAGACCATGGGTGCGATCGACATTCCCAAGGAAGAATACATGACGCTGCTGAATGCAGCGCTGACCTGGCCCGACCAGCCATTTCCGTGAAGCGCTTCTATGCCTGGCGGTTGTTGAACTCGGCAAGCCAGGGTTCTGCCGGATCGGGCTTTTGAAGGGCAAGCCCCTCGCCTTTCAGCCAGTCCCCCAGATAACGGAAGAAGTCGTCGGATCTGTACTGTACGGGGCGATAGCGCGTATTCCATTCGCCGGGCACGAATTCACCATCCGCATTGCGCCTGCCGCCGCTCCAGTCGTCCCAGGGCGCGCTCGCATTGATATGCGCGCCGATGCGGGAATTGAGGATCACGCATTTGCCGACGGCTTCCAGAACATCGAGCGAGATCGTCCCCTCGGGCGGGTTGTCGAATTCCGAGGTTTCGGCAAGCCGCGTGCGATAGCCTTCGATGTTGGCAATGCCGTAGGGCGATGCCCGCACCGTCTGGAACCATTGCCGTCCGAGCGAGAAGGTGCCGGCAAGCGCCGCTTCGCTGCCGTCATGGGTAAAGTCACAATCATTGAAGACGATGCCATAGGGCGTGTGCATGTTGGTCGAAGGCGCCACCACATAGGTGTGGTTGACGCGCGACCCCAGCGAACGGATTTCACAGCTTTCGAAAAAGGCGGTCGAACGCCCGAAAATGAAGTCGATATCACCCTCGACATGGCAGTTCGAATAATAGGAGCGCACCGTCATACCGGGCACGCAGCCCTTGAAATAAAGCGTGTCCTGAAAGCTTGAAAACCGCACATGGTCGAAATGAACCCGGTCGGCATTGTGCACCAGCGTTGCCACGGCCTGATGCCAGCCTCTGGCGAACTGACCGGCCGCATTCTTCGGCCCGCCCTTGCCGTCCTCGCATTTCGAGTTCCGGTCTTCCCTGTCGCAGTTATAGGCGTTGTGAACCGTCAGGTTCTTTGCCTGAAAGCCGTCATTTTCGACCCGCAACACGCAGGCATTTTCCGTGGACAGGCGATCCAGCGCGGCATTGGCACGGTAGATTTCGGCAACCTCCGGCGCATAGCGGTCAACGGCGGCGCCAAAGGCGGTCAGGAAATCGGCCCCGCTCATACCCTGATCGATATTGGCGCGGATCACGGTTTCCTGCGGCGCGCTGCCCGTGCCGAAAAGCGTGATCGAAACCGTCCGCCCGCCGACAATCAGCCGCGGGACAATCACGGTCTCTTCATAGACGCCGGGCCGGATCGCGATATAGATGCGGTCGTCCGTTCCGACGGTCGCGGCATCAGCCACCGCCTGGCTGACGGCCATCTGGATCGAATTGAAATCACTGCCGGTCCGGCCAACCGTATAATCGGCGCGCACCTTTGCATTGCCGCACATGAAGGTATCGGCTTTCGGGTCCCACGGATCGATGGTCTCGGCGCCGGCGCGGCCGGTATATTTCAACACCTCGGCATAGTGAAACTTCGCGGCTTCGGCGGCCGAAAGTTGAGGGCGCGCATCGGACATGACAGACCTTCGAAAAAATCGGAAATTCAGGGAGCGGGAACGTCGGCCTCTTCAACGCAGTCGGTCAGCCAGACATCGTAGATCGGGTCCTGCACGGCATTGAGCGCCGGCGAATCGGCAAACATCCATCCCGAAAAAATCCGGTTCATCTCGTTTTGCAGCGAGACCTTGTCCACCTGCACGAATGCATCGACCTGCTGCTCCTCCGTATCGTCGCGCGAATAGCACACCCGCGGCGTGACCTGCAGGCGGCCGAACTGGACCGTCTCGCCGACATAGGCATCGAAGGTGTAGGTGCGGCCGGTGATCTTGTCGATACCGCCGAAAACGGCAACCGGGTTTTCAACCCGCGCGGCAAAGACCGGGCTGGCGGACATGCCCGCCACCGCCACGCCAAGTGAAACGGTAAGAAGACGGCTCAATGCACGGAAATCCATGGAACATCCCTTGATAACAAAAAGCGCGACCGATGCCGCGCTTCATTTCAGACTGACATTGACGCCAGCCTACCGTCCGATTGCGGCAAAAACCTTACGCACCCGGCGTCCAGGCATCGTAATCGCCGGTGACCTCGTTGCGCTCGCCCTGAACGACAAGCGAGCCCTTCGGCCGGTAGGCCAATACGGTACCCGTCTGGTTCGGATTATGCGGCTTTTCCCACTCACGCGCCTTGTAGGCAGCCTCGGTCGGCGGCGTATCGGTGCGATGGTGCATCCAGCCGTGCCAGCCGGGCGGAATGGAAGATGCATCCGCATAGCCCTTGTAGACCACCCAGCGGCGCTTCAGGCCATAGGTGGACATACCGCCTTCGTAATAAATGTTTCCGAACTGGTCCTCGCCAACCTTCTTGCCGAAGCGGCGGGTAAACACATCCGTGCCAATGGTCGAGCCATTCCACCAGGTAAACATCTTTGTCAGAAAGCCAGCCATTCTCTTTCCTTCGTCAGGGACCGCAAGGCGCGGCCTGTCTCCGATTTCTCAACACTGTGTATGGCGCGTCATGCCGCACTTGTCCAGAGCGGCAAACGGCCTCACCGACCTTTCAGCTTCATTTTGAAGCCGAGATGTGACGGCGTGAAACCGAGCCGCTCATAAAACCGGTGGGCATCGACGCGGTTGCTGTTCGACATCAACTGCACCAGCCGGCAGTCTTCCACCCGGGCTTCGGCAATGGCCGCCTCGATCATTTTCCCACCGATACCGCGACCGCGCCAGTCGGCATGGGTCTGCACGGAGCCGATCGTCAGCACCGCGCTGCCCCGGCCGGTCAGCGTGCGGGTATAGGTGGTCTGAAACGTGCCGACGACGACGCCATCGAGCTCCGCGACATAAAGCGTATCATTGGCCGATGCGGCTATCGCCTCAAAAGCCTCGCGATAGTCGTCACGGGCGTCAGGATCGGTGGTGTCGCCGTGACCGCCGAGCGCATCGCCCGCGAACATCGCAATCAACGCCTCGAGGTCGCCCGGCCGGGCCTCACGAATGACCAGCGCTTCGAGATCAGACACCGGGAAGGTCCTTTTCCATGACGATTGCCGGAATGCCGGAGCCACAGGTGCCGCAGTTTTCGGTCCGCGAGACCTCGCTCAGGCCATGCGCCTGATAAAACGCCAGTGCCGCGTCATTGCCGATCACCACTTCCAGCGCGAGCTTTTTCGCATGCGGAAAACAGGTCTCGATTTCGGCAAACAGATCGCGGCCGATCCCCTGCCGCAAAAAATCCGGATGGATATAGAGCTGGTGCAGGTTGATCACATCTGCCTTGGTCTTCGACGGCGCGGCGTAGGCCATGCCACCGAGCCGGCGGCCATCATCGGCCACCAGAAACTCACCGCCCTTGCGCTCGAGGCGCGCCTTGACCGCCTGCGCAGAATGCCAGCTTGCAACAAGCTGGCTGACCTTTTCCGCGCCCAGGATCGGATCATAGGTGGCATGCCAGGTGATATCCAGCAGGCTGCATACCGCCGGAATGTCCGCCTCCATCGCGGTTCGGACGAAAAACAAGGGCTTACTCCGCAACCCCGAGTTTTTCCTTCACCAGCGCCTGCACGGCCTGCGGATTGGCCTTGCCCTTGGATGCCTTCATCACCTGACCGACGAACCAGCCGGCAAGCGAGGGCTTGTCCTTGACCTTTTCGGCCTGTTCGGGATTGGCAGCGATGATTTCGTCGACGATCTTCTCGATTGCGCCGGTATCCGTCACCTGCTTCATGCCGCGATCTTCGACGATCTGCTTCGGATCACCGCCCTCGTTCCAGACGATCTCGAACAGATCCTTGGCGATCTTGCCGGAAATCACACCGTCCTTGATCAACGACAGGATCGCGCCGAGCTGCTCGGGAGAAACCGGGGTTTCGTCAATGCCCTTGCCCGCCTTGTTGAGCGCGCCGAGCAGATCATTGATGACCCAGTTGGCGGCGGCCTTGGCTTCGCTCAGCTCCACCAGCTTTTCATAATAGTCGGAAACCGCCTTGTCGGAGACCAGCACCGAGGCGTCATAGACAGAAAGGCCGAGATCGTTGATGAAACGGGCCTTCTTGTCGTCGGGCAGTTCCGGCAGGTCCTTGGCCAGTTCCTCGATGAAGGCGTCATCGAATTCCAGCGGCAGCAGGTCGGGGTCGGGGAAATAACGATAGTCGTGCGCATCTTCCTTGGAGCGCATTGACCGCGTTTCGCCCTTGACCGGATCGAACAGCCGGGTTTCCTGATCGATTTCGCCGCCGTCTTCCAGAATATCGATCTGGCGGCGGGCCTCGCTTTCGATCGCCATGCCGACAAAGCGGATCGAGTTGACGTTCTTGATCTCGCAGCGCGTGCCGAATTCACCGCCCGGCTTGCGCACGGAGACGTTGACGTCGGCGCGCATCGAGCCTTCGTCCATATTGCCGTCGCAGGTGCCGAGATAGCGCACGATGGTTCTGAGCTTGGTCAGATAGGCCTTGGCTTCGTCGGCAGAGCGCAGATCCGGCTTGGAAACGATTTCCATCAGCGCCACGCCGGAGCGGTTCAGATCGACAAACGACATGGTGGGATGCTGGTCATGCATCGACTTGCCGGCATCCTGTTCCAGATGCAGGCGCTCGATGCCGATTTCGATATCCTCGAAATTACCCTTCTTGTCCGGGCCCAGCGAAATCGTGATGGTCCCCTCGCCGACGATCGGGTCCTTGTACTGCGAGATCTGGTAGCCCTGCGGCAGGTCGGGATAGAAATAGTTCTTGCGGTCGAAGATCGAGCGCTTGTTGATCTGCGCCTTCAGGCCGAGGCCGGTGCGCACCGCCTGCTTGACGCATTCCTCGTTGATGACGGGCAGCATGCCGGGCATGGCCGCATCCACCAGCGAGACATTGGCATTCGGTGCCTTGCCGAACGCTGTCGATGAGCCGGAGAAGAGCTTCGAATTGCTCGTAACCTGCGCATGCACCTCCAGGCCGACAATGATTTCCCAATCACCGGTGACACCGGGCAACATGCGTTTCGGGTCAGGCGTACGGGTATCGACAATGGTCATGATCAGCTCATCGTTCATTCACGGAAATATCGTTTGTGAGGTAGAGCAAATGGGGCAAAGACGCAAGCGCGATGGCAGCCTGAAACCAAGGCAATTCCTTGACCGGAACCGCTTTCGGGCGTATGACGTCCACGTCAAATGGAGACTTGATGTCTAACCGACTGGAATCCCGGTAAGGGCCCTGCCCGCAATATCTCAGCAGCGATGCGATGCGCGCAGCGGCCGAAAACGATGAGCCCCGCGGCAATCCCTGCCGACGGGAACCGTTTTCATGCGCCCTCAGACAGGCGCAAATCCGGAATTCATGACCATGGACATTTCGCGCAGTGAACAGCGCATTCTGCACCTGCTCGCACAGGGCGGCAGGATAGAACTCATCCGCGACGACAATCGCAAGATCGCACGGCTCGACTGCTATACCCGAGAGGGATGGCGGTTTCCCGAACTCGATCTCACACTGTTTCGCAAGCTGAAGGCAAAACGCGCCATCCGCTCGAAAGGCGGTAAACCGTACCAGATCACCGGCCGCGGGCTGGAACTGGTCCGCAGCCAAGCTGACAACAGGTAACAACCGGCACGGCAATTTCACCTGAAATTTGCCGTGCCACTATGGGTTTACATGCCACAAAAACACCTTCAATCTATGGTTTTGCCCGGTTGAATAAATCTTCCGAGGACGTCACATGAAGCTGAAACCTTTCGCTGTCGCCGCACTCAGCCTCGCAACGGCATTTTCACCGGTCATGGGCAGCAGTCCGGTCTTCGCCCAGACCCAAATTCTTTCAAGTGATGCACTGACCGACGAACAGGCCAGCGCCATCGTCGATTCGGTCTATGTCATGGCATATCCGATGGTGCTGATGGACATCGGCGCCGGCATCTCGACCAATGTCGCGAAGCCCGGCGGCGTGAGCGCACCCTATAATCAGTTCGCCAATCTGGCGGCCTTTCCGGATGCCTCCTTCGACACCGTCGTCCGTCCCAATGCCGACACGCTGTACTCGTCCCTCATCTATGATGTCTCGAAGGAACCGCTGATCATCTCGGTCCCTGATATCGGCGAGCGCTACTATCTTTTTGAGCTGATGGACGAGTGGACCGAGGTCTATGCCTCGCCGGGAACGCGCACCATCGGCGATGAAGCCTACAGCTTCGCGATCGTCGCGCCCGATTGGCAGGGGCAACTGCCCGACGGCGTGCGGGCCTACAGGAGCCCGACCGACCAGGGCTGGATGATCGGCCGTGTCGAAACCAATGGCCCGGTCGATTATGATGCCGTCCACGCCTTTCAGTCCAAGCTGAAGGCCGTGCCTTTGAGCGCCTGGGGCAAGGATTATGTTGCGCCGGCGGGCAGTGTCGACAAGACGCGCGACATGAGTTCGCCGGTCAGCCAGGTCGAAAAGCTCGACGGCGCGGCATTCTTCAAGCGCTTCGCCGAACTGATGAAGAAAAACCCGCCCCATGCCATGGACGATTCGGCCGTTGACCTGATGGCCCGGATCGGCCTCGTGCCCGGAAAAAGCTATGATCCTTCCGCCCAGCCGAAAGCCGTTCAGGACGCAATCGCCGCCGCGCCCTCGAAGGTCCTGCCGTTTATCGAAAAGACCTGGGAAAATTCCGGAACACTGGTCAATGGCTGGAGGATCAATCTCACCGGGATTGGCACCTACGGTTCAGATTACATGCATCGCGCCGGCGTCGCTTTTGGCGGAATGGGCGCCAACAAGCCGGTCGACGCCGTCTATCCGAGCGCGTTCGTCGATGCCAAGGGAGACCCGCTCGACAGTTCCAAGGACTATGTCCTGCATTTCGACAAGGGCCAACTCCCGCCCGCCCGGGCCTTCTGGTCGGTGACGCTCTATAATCAGAAACAGTATTTCGCCAAAAACGCGATAGACCGCCATTCGCTCGGCAGCCACAGTCCGCTGAAGAAAAACGCAGATGGCTCCGTCGACATCTACATCCAGCGAAGCTCACCCGGCAAGGACAAGGAGGCGAACTGGCTGCCGACACCCGAAAGCGGCCCCTTCAGCCTGACGATGCGTATCTACTGGCCGGAACTTTCCGTTCTTGACGGAGCCTGGAGCCCGCCCGCCATAGAGCCCGTCAACGGCTGACATAAATCGAAGCAGGGCCCGTGCACATACACAGCAGTGCACGGGCTCTTTCTGTTCAGTCCCCCGTTTCCGCTGCGGCCAGAGGCGGCGATTTACGAACCGTTGAGCTTCGCCCTCAACGCCGCACACTCCTCGGCAAATGAGCCCGTGGCGGCAGGCTCGCCGGCCCGCCGGTACCAATAACCGGCATTCCAGGTATCGCCCTCAATGCGATGGCAGAGCGCATGGGCTGCATCGAAGGGTTTCTCGCCCTCATGGGCCTGACAGATTTCGTGAACCGCTTCCCATTCCGGCCCCATGACAAAATCGGCTTCGGAAAGCCGCGACAGCGCGTCGTCCAGCGCCTGCAATCGGGTCTCGCTCATGTTTGTCTTCTCCCTTGTCATCGTCCGGCCACGCACGCTACGCCAACGAAGCCGCGCAACGCAAATCCTTTGCTGTTCAACCCGGCAAACAGGCTATCGGAGATAACGAACCGCGCTTCGGCGTGCCGGATAAAACAAAAAAGACCCGGCTCTGCGAACAGAAACCGGGCCAGTGCACCCAAGAGGGAACCGTCTTTATTCGACGGAGAATTCGAGCGGCTTGGCCTGCTTGATGGCCTCATTCGCCAGCAGCTTGTCGAGAACCGCGTCAGAAGGCTGCTCATCGACGTAGAGAAGCGCGATCGCATCGCCGCCTTCATTGTCGCGACCAAGCTGGAAGTTGGCGATGTTGACGCCGGCCTGACCAAGGGTCGTTCCCATGAAGCCGATCATGCCGGGCACGTCGGTGTTGGAGATGTAGACCATGTGACGGCCGACATCGGCGTCCATGTTGATGCCCTTGATCTGGATGAAGCGCGGCTTGCCATCCGAGAACACCGTGCCGGCAACCGAACGGGTCTGCTTTTCGGTGGTGATCGTCAGCTTGATGTAACCGTCATAAACACCCGATTTGTCGCGCTTGGTTTCCTGCAGGATAATGCCCTTGTCCTTCAGCATGATCGGTGCGGACACCATGTTGACGTCGGCGACCAGCGGGCGCAACAGGCCGGCCAGAAGCGCGCTCGTCAGCGCCGTGGTGTTCATCTGGGCAAAGTTGCCGTCGTAGAGAACCTCGACTTCCTTGATCGCGTTTTCCGTCACCTGACCGGCGAATTCGCCGAGCACTTCCGCCAACTTGATCACCGGCTTCAGGCGCGGCGCTTCATCGGCCGAAATCGACGGCATGTTGATGGCGTTGGTGACGGCGCCCTTCAGCAGGTAATCCGACATCTGGTCGGCGACCTGAAGTGCGACGTTTTCCTGTGCTTCCGTGGTCGACGCGCCGAGATGCGGCGTGCAGACGACATTCGGCAGGCCGAAAAGCGGGCTTTCGGTGGCGGGTTCGGTTTCGAACACGTCGAAGCCTGCACCGGCAACCTGACCGGACTTGATGGCTTCCGCCAGAGCCGCTTCGTCAACAAGACCGCCGCGGGCGCAGTTGATGATGCGAACGCCCTTCTTGGTCTTGGCAAGCGCCTCGGCATTCAAAATGCCGCGGGTCTTGTCGGTCATCGGCACGTGAAGGGTGATGAAATCGGCCTTGGCCAGCAGTTCATCGAGCTCGACCTTGGTCACGCCGATCTTTTCAGCGCGTTCCTGCGACAGGAAGGGGTCGTAGGCGATCACGTTCATCTTCAGGCCGATGGCGCGGTCGCAGACGATGGAGCCGATATTGCCGGCGCCGATAACACCGAGCGTCTTGCCGGTGATCTCGACACCCATGAATTTCGACTTTTCCCATTTGCCGGCCTGGGTGGAGGTATCGGCGGCGGGGATCTGACGGGCAACGGCCAGCATCAGCGAGACCGCATGTTCGGCCGTCGTGATCGAGTTGCCGAACGGCGTGTTCATGACGATGATGCCGCGGCGCGAGGCGGCCGGAATATCGACATTGTCGACGCCGATACCGGCGCGGCCGATGACCTTGAGATTGGTGGCGGCTTCGATCAGCTTTTCGGTGGCCTTGGTGGCCGAACGGATCGCCAGACCATCATACTGGCCGATGATCTCGAGCAGCTTTTCCTTGTCCTTGCCGAGCTTCGGCTGGAAGTCGACATCAATGCCGCGATCCTTGAAAATCTGAACAGCAGCTTCCGACAGGGCGTCGGATACGAGTACGCGAGGTGCCATGATAGGCCTCCATCAAAAAGAATAATTGTCGGGAATGATGAGCCCGCGCCTTTCCATTCAAGGCGGCGCGAGCCTTGTCAATTCGCCTCGCTTAAGCCGCGAGCTTGGCTTTTTCGGTCTTGAAGGCCCAGTCGAGCCAGCCCATCAGGGCTTCCATATCGGCGGTTTCCACCGTGGAACCGGCCCAGATGCGAAGACCGGACGGTGCATCGCGATAGGCGCCGATGTCATAGGCCACGCCTTCCTTGTCGAGCGTGGAGACGATCGCCTTGGCAAAGGCTGCCTGGGCTGCATCGTCAAGCTTGACGACGTCCGGATCGACGATCTTCAGGCAGACGGACGTATTGGAACGGGTGTCGGCCACTTCGGCCAGGTTTTCGATCCAGTCGTTGGCTTCAACGAAATCGAAGATCACCTTGGCATTGGCATCGGCCCGGGCAACCAGCCCGTCAAGTCCGCCAACGGTCTTCGCCCATTTCAGCGCATCGAGATAGTCTTCGACGCACAGCATGGACGGCGTGTTGATGGTGGCGCCTTCGAAGATGCCTTCGATCAGCTTGCCGCCCTTGGTCATGCGGAAGATCTTCGGCAGCGGCCATTCCGGCGTGTAGGTCTCAAGCCGTTTTACAGCCCGCGGCGACAGGATGAGGATGCCGTGACCGCCCTCGCCGCCGAGAACCTTCTGCCAGGAGAAGGTGACGACGTCGAGCTTGTTGAAATCGACCTTCTGCGCGAACACGGCAGAGGTGGCATCGCAGATCGTCAGCCCCTTGCGGTCGGCAGGAATGAAATCGGCATTGGGAACGCGCACACCGGAGGTGGTGCCGTTCCAGGTGAAAACCACGTCGTTGTCGAAATTGACAGCGGAAAGGTCGGGCAGCTGGCCATAGGGCGCTTCAAGCTTGCGCGCATCCTTAAGCTTCAGCTGCTTGATCACATCGGTGACCCAGCCGGCGCCGAAGCTTTCCCAGGCGAGCATGTCGACAGCACGTTCGCCAAGCAGCGACCAAAGCGCCATTTCGACAGCGCCGGTATCGGAAGCCGGCACAATGCCGATGCGATAATCGCCCGGAACATCCAGGACTTCGCGGGTCAGGTCGATAGCTTCTTTCAGCTTCGCCTTGCCGATTTTTGCGCGGTGGGAGCGGCCAAGCGGAGCGTCATTCAACGCTTCAGGCGTCCAACCGGGACGCTTCGCACAGGGGCCAGAAGAAAAGCGGGGATTGACCGGACGCACGTCCGGCTTGGTCATATCTGTCATATCTCTACCCTTTCAGATAGTAGCCTCTCGTTGGGGAGAGGTGTCCCGCCGCCGGATATACGGGAGGCGTTGAGAATACGCAAGGGAAAAGATGACTTGATGATGACTACGAAGTGGAAAAGACGCAGCACCACTTACGTTCGTTTTGGACGCGGACTTGGCACCCAAAATTCTATTCGTACGACCACGAGAGCTATGATCCGTCTACATTTTTATATGGCTGGGGCAACAGGTAGAAAAAACCTCGAATAAGCCCCACAAACGAACTGAGTTTTTTCAGACCACTCATAATTCGAGCTGCACCCTGATCGCGGGAAAACGCCATTTCAACACCACCGTATACGATCAACAGCGTCCCCAATGCGCACCATTCGACCATTCTGGGAAATACCCCCCAAAAGGCCTTCCACCGACCGTTTTGTCGAATACGAAGGTACGCCATCACCGCAGCGACGCGCTGCCAGCGCCGCATATTATAGGATAGGGAAATCCTGCCGTCGGGCACCTCCTCCTCGACGAAAGCATCATCAACCCAAACAATCCGGCCTCCGAGGCTTGTTAAGCGTGAAAAGAATTCGATATCACTCCCCCCGAGAAAGCGAAAAGCCGAATCAAACAGGAACTCCTCTTCCTGTTCTGTAAGCCATGATTTCCGCAAAAATGTATTATTCGTAGCCGCTGCATTCAGTAATGTGCCACGTTTTTGGGATATCTCCGATGGACGGCGGTAAAACAGCGGAAGAGTAGCAGGTGTGATATAACGAACACCGCTAGTCAGTACATCTGCTTTGAACTCTACCATCGCGCGCCGCATGGCCGGCAGCCAGCCTTCGGTGACAACCTCATCATCATCGAGAAAACCGAGCCATTCCGGATGCATGTTTTTCGCTATCGCAAGCCCGCGGTTACGCGCTGGACTTATACCCAACTCTGGCTCAAGAGCATACACTATATTCAGATCAGGAAATAATGCCTTGAATCGATCAACCACATCCCGTGAGCGCGGATGATCGTCATTCTCGATAACAACGACGCAATCTCCACCCTCCCCTCCGTTCAGCTGCGGCAGAACGGATTTCAAACATTCGCCAAGCATCCGCGGACGGCGACGCGTACAAATCATAATACAGACGAACGAATTCATAATATTCCAGTCAAATTCAATTCATTTCGACGCTCGGATCAGTTAAGCCCGAACGCAGACATACCTCATCAGTTTCCCCTCGTTAAACCTAGCAAGCGACGCAGGAGGTGAGTTTACATGCCGCAAGGAAAACTGACTCCAACCATTTTGGAATTAATCTTAGAACGTCGCTCTCGCAAGTGCCATTCTTAAACTTCGTGCATTAGAAAATGATACATTTGCGAAACGGCAACCACATGAATATTGCCGTCATTCACATGGCGGGTTAGCGTACAGCTTGTACGTCAACTGGCAGGGCTAGCCGCGTACCCTTGAGTTGAGCCGTGCAGATCGTATTTTAAACACACACGCCTGATGAAAAGTATGAACGCCCAATGAAGTTCTTTAAAAAGAAGAAAAAACAAGCAATCTTGCGGGAACCTCGCCTGGACGGATCGAGCGTTGAGCTTTTCTATTGGACGCCCCCCAGCGGAATTCATAATTTTGGCGACCATCTATCAAAAATAATAGTGACAAAACTGCTTGCCGATCAGGGCCTGTTTCTTGAACAGGAAACTTCAAAAAAAGCGAGAATGCTGGCGATCGGGTCGATCCTTCACTTTGCCAATGACCAAAATACAATTTGGGGTACTGGAATCAACGGGAAAACCAATACGAACTCCTATAATTTCAACGAGCTTGATGTGCGCGCGGTCCGCGGCCCCAAAACCCGGGAATTCCTGATGGAAAAGGGGATCACGGTTCCCGAGATTTATGGTGATCCCGCATTGCTCTGTAAAGCCCTGCTACCTAATACTCAGGCTACCGACAAGAAAAGAAAGCTTCTTTTTGTCCCCAACCTCAACGATGATACATATCCGAAAGGCGTAGAAGTTCTTTCGCCTTTGCTGCCATGGAATCGCTGTATCAAGGAAATCACGAGCAGCGAGTTTGTGTTGGCTAGCTCGCTTCACGCCATTGTCATTGCAGAAGCGTATGGTATTCCAGCGCGATATTTGCGTATATCGGAAGTCGAGAGCTTATTCAAATATGAGGACTACGTCCTGGGTACAGGTAGAAAGAGCCTGGAGTTTGCCACGTCAGTTGAGGAAGCGAAGGAGATGGGCGGCATGCCGAAAATCAGCTTTTCGTCGGAAAAACTGATTGGCGCATTTCCATACGACCTTTGGTCGTAATTGTAAATATAACAATCAAAGATTATTGCCTTTGCTTTCGAAAAGCGACTTGAAAAACTGGTCGCAATCGGACCCGATACGATCCCAGCCATATCGACTTAAATCTGGGCCTGCCGCACTATATTCTCGCGCATTCAAGTTGGAAATGAAATCGGTCAATATACCGGACGAAAGCTCTCCTTCGTAGAGATACAGCCATTCTTTTCCAACATCATTTTGCAATTCAGGCAAACTGCCCAGCTTGGGCGCAAGCACTGGCCGATTTCGCGAAAGTGCATGAAGGACAGCGCCGCTATTGGTGATATTTCGGTATGGCAAGGCAACCGCATCGCAAGAATCTATAAAATTTTCCAGCTCGGTGTTATCAAGGTATGTCTCACGTGACGCAAAAGTAACATTGGACGTCCTAGAGACAGCATACTCAAGCTCTTCGGCCAGCATCGAATCTATCGTTTTCCCAACTATCTCCAAATCAGCAATATCGGGAATTTCCGAGGCACACTCAACGAGAGCAAGAAGGTTTTTGTAGCGGCGTATCTGGCCGAAACAGCCGAGTCGGAGGCGACCTTTTTGCCATCTGGAAATTTTGGCGGGCGCAAGCTGAATATCGCGATAGTGCCCGTGGACAGTTACCAATATTGGCGTATTCCGGCATAACGGATAGCTCGCGAGCAACTGGTTTCTCGACGCATTTGAAAGGCAGACAATTCCGTCCAGGGTACCGAAAAAGAAAGAAAGCAACCGGCGATCTACTTCGGTTGCGTCATGAGGAAATATGTTATGAGATATCCAAATAACCTTCAGGTTATTGAATCTCCGAAAATACCTCATAAAAAGAATTCGTTTGTAACTCTTCAATAGTCTTGAAACACTATTTTTTTTCAAAAAGAACTCATTCGGCCAGTGAAAAACAACCACATTCGCTGCTCCAAGCGACTTGGTAGCGTACGGCCTCACACGATACCCCCTATCTGCAAGCGTGTTCGAAAACGAGTCGATAAAGTGATTAAAATCGCTCTTCATCGGCGACAACAATATCGTCGGCTTGAAGGAAGTCGTCGGCGTCATTCTCGCACCATTTCACAATTCGGTTCATACCGATAGCATACATGAATCCAGTCACGGAGCTTACTTGCTATTGGCCCGCGCATTCTTGAAACAAGTTCTCAGGCGGCGTCACGCACGCTGGATATCACGTCGATGAGACCCGAGACAACGCGTTCCACCTGGGCCGGGTCATCGCCTTCGGCCATCACGCGAATCAGCGGTTCCGTGCCGGACGGACGGATGACCAGGCGCCCCCTGCCCTTCAGTTCGGCTTCGGCGTCGGCAATCGCCTTTTTGACATTGCCATTCTCCAGCGGCGCCGCGCCCGCCTGAATGCGGACATTGCGCAGCAGCTGGGGAACCGGTTCGAACTTGCGGCAGACTTCGCTCACCGGCTTGCCGGCACGCTTGACCGCAGCAAGGATCTGCAGGGCCGCCACCAGTCCGTCGCCGGTCGTGCCGAAGTCGGAAAGCACGATGTGACCCGACTGCTCGCCGCCGACATTGTGGCCGTGCTGGCGCATGTGCTCGACGACATAACGGTCGCCAACCTTGGTGCGCGCCAGTTCCAGCCCCTTGCTGTTGAGATGACGCTCAAGCCCGAGATTGGACATCACGGTGGCCACAAGACCATTGCCCTTCAACGCACCGTCATCGGCCATATTGCCGACAATCACCGCCATCAGCTGGTCGCCGTCGATGATGTTGCCTTTCTCGTCGACGATGATCACCCGGTCGGCGTCGCCGTCGAGCGCGATGCCGATATCGGCGCGCACCTCATGCACCTTCGCCTGCAAGGTCTTCGGATAGGTCGAGCCGCATTCCTTGTTGATGTTGAGGCCGTTCGGCTCCGCGCCGATCGTCACCACATCGGCCCCCAGTTCCCAAAGCGCGGTCGGAGCCGCCTTGTAGGCCGCGCCATTGGCGCAGTCGACGACAACGCGCAGGCCGTGCAGGGTCACATCCCGGGGAAGTGTGCGTTTGACGAACTCGATATAACGGTAAATGTCGCCCTCGACGCGGCTGGCGCGGCCGATTTCGTTGGCACGGGCAAGCTGGGGATAAAAATCCTGACGGTCCACCAGCGCCTCGATCCGGGCCTCGATCTCGTCCGACATCTTGTAGCCGTCGGGCCCGAAAAGCTTGATGCCGTTATCGGCATAGGGATTGTGGGACGCCGAAATCATCACGCCGACATCGGCTCTGAGCGAGCGCGTCAGCATGGCGACGGCCGGCGTCGGGATCGGCCCGAGCAGATAAACATTGAGGCCGGCCGCCGTAAAACCCGCAACCAGCGCATTTTCGAGCATATAGCCGGAAAGCCTCGTATCCTTGCCGATCACCACCCGGCGGGCGTGGTCATTGCGACGGAAGATCGTCCCCACAGCGATGCCGACGCGCATGGCCAGATCGGGCGTCATCGGAAAAGTGTTGGACTGTCCGCGAATACCGTCGGTTCCGAAATACTTGCGTGCCATGTCGTTCCTCATCTCAGCCGCCCGCGGGCGACGGTCGTGTCTCTGCCGGGCCATCAATGCGCTCTCATGGCAGAAAATCGGCTTCAGGGCACCTAAAATAACGTCAACAACGCTAACACGACGTTACCGGAAAGCGCGCTTCAGTGCCGCCGACGGCCGAGAGCAAGAGCCCCCGTCTTGGCGACTGCCCGCATGCAGACAGAAAAAAACCGCCGGGGAAACCGGCGGTCCTTGTCTCAGTTGGGCTGCGGCTCGAAACCGTCGCCTTCCGTTCCGTCGGAAGGCTTGCCCGATGGCGTATCCTTCTTCGGACCCATGGAGGGCACCGCAGACCCGCGCGAAGGCGGTGTGTCGTCACCCAGATCACGCGAGGGCTTTTCACCCTGAAGGATCGACTTGATTTCGTCACCGGACAGCGTCTCGTATTCGAGCAACCCTTCGGCCAGCGCAACGAAGCCGTCATTGTTGTCCCTGATAATCCGGGTGGCCTCGACATAGGCCTCATCGATCAGGCGGCGAACCTCCGAATCGATCTTCTGCGCCGTGGATTCAGAGACATTCTTGCTCTGCGAAACCGAATGGCCAAGGAAGACCTCCTGCTGGTTTTCGCCATAGGACACCTGACCGAGTTCATCGGAAAAGCCCCATTGCGTCACCATTGCCCGGGCAAGCTTTGTGGCCTGCTCGATATCGGAGGACGCGCCGGAGGTGATGTTGTCCTTGCCGAAGGTCAGTTCCTCGGCAACACGGCCGCCCATCATGATCGCCAGCCGCGAGATCATCCACTTGTAGCTCATCGAATAGCGGTCGCCCTCGGGCAACTGCATCACCATGCCCAGCGCACGGCCGCGCGGAATGATGGTCGCCTTGTGGACGGGATCGGCCACCGGAACCTTCAGTGCCACAATCGCATGACCGGCCTCGTGATAGGCCGTCAGCTTCTTTTCCGCCTCGGTCATCGCGGAGGAACGCCGCTCGGCGCCCATCATGATCTTGTCCTTGGCGTCCTCGAATTCGGCCATGGTGACCAGACGCTTGTTGCGCCTTGCTGCCATCAGGGCGGCTTCGTTGACGAGGTTCATCAGATCCGCACCGGAAAAGCCGGGAGTGCCGCGGGCCACAACCTTGAGGTCGACATTCGGCGCCAGCGGCGTGTTGCGGGCGTGAACCTTCAAAATGCGCTCGCGGCCGACAATATCCGGGTTCGGCACCACGACCTGACGGTCGAAACGGCCGGGACGCAGCAATGCCGGGTCGAGAACGTCGGGACGGTTGGTTGCGGCAATCAGGATCACGCCCTCATTGGCCTCGAAACCGTCCATCTCGACCAGAAGCTGGTTCAGCGTCTGTTCGCGTTCGTCATTGCCGCCGCCGAGACCGGCGCCGCGATGACGGCCAACCGCATCGATTTCGTCGATGAAGATGATGCAGGGCGCATTCTTCTTGGCCTGTTCGAACATATCGCGCACACGGGATGCACCAACACCGACGAACATTTCCACGAAGTCGGAACCCGAAATCGTGAAGAACGGCACATTGGCCTCACCGGCAACGGAGCGCGCCAGAAGCGTCTTACCGGTACCGGGCGGGCCGACCAGCAGCACGCCGCGCGGAATGCGGCCGCCAAGGCGCTGGAACTTCTGCGGATCACGCAGGAATTCGACGATCTCTTCGAGATCCTGCTTGGCCTCGTCGACACCGGCAACATCGTCAAACGTCACCCGGCCATGGGCTTCCGTCAGAAGCTTGGCCTTGGACTTGCCGAAGCCCATGGCGCCGCGCGAACCGCCCTGCATCTGACGCATGAAGAACAGCCAGACACCGAGGATCAGCAGCATGGGCAGAAGCGTGCCGACATAGCTCAGAATACCGCCGGAACCATCATTGACGGGCTTGGCGGTGACGTCGACATTGTTGGCCTCAAGCTTGTTGAGCAAGGAGTCGTCGATCACCGGCGCATAGGTGTGGAAAGTCGTGCCGGCGCCATCGGAATAGGTGCCGGTGATGTTGTTTCCGGTAATGGTCACATCCTTGACCCTTCCGGAATCGACATTATTCACGAACTGCGAGTAGGCCACCGCGTTGCCCGCATTGTGCGACGGCGTTGACTGGAACATGCTGAACAGCGCGACCAGCAACAACGCGATTATCGCCCACAGCGCAATATTGCGTAGGTTTGGGTTCATTAAACTCCCCGAAATCATATTACCGGCACGTCAGAATGCCGCTGAATTACGCCTAACATAGGGTCCGCACCCTGTCTTGCCAAGACAAGCCGGTTCCAAGATTCATTTTCTCAACGTAAATAGGTTGCGGCCGGTTCACGATAGGCCGTATGCGCGAAAGCCGCAGCCATCATATTTGCCAGCGTCAGGTCGAATCCCGGCAAAAACCGGTCGAACGGCGCGAGATAGACACCCGTCGGAAATACCCGCTTCCCCGCAGTGTCCATGGCCACGGGGCGCACGGCAGCGGCAAGACGCGCAAGTCGCGGCGGCAGCCCTGCAAAAGCATCTGTATCACCCGCACCGCCCGGTCCAGCAGGCCGGATGCGCAGTGTCGCCTGCGACCGGTTTTCAAAACAAAAGCGACCATCCCAAACGGCTTTTTCGCCCGGCGCAATTTCCGTTTCCGGCAGGCCGCGGCGTTCACGCAGAATGAACAGATGCCCGCGATGCCTCTCGAAAAGGCAGCGTCCGGCCGTCATGCGGGCGCCGTGCGGCGCGGTGCAGAGCGCGGTCACGCGATCCAGCACATCGCCACCGGGGCCATAGGAAAGGCCGCCAAGCGCGGGAACAAGAATGTTGAGCAGATAGCGAGCCGCCTCCCCGGCGCCGAGAAGACCGTCAATATCGAGATGCGCCACGGTGGCGCCATGGATTGTGGCGATACCGGCAAAAAGGTCTGCTGCATCGCGCGACAATCTGTCCCGCGCGCGCGCTGCCGTTTCCGCATCTTCTGCCAGTGTTTCGACGGTTTCCCGAATACTCCGGCGCGTCCGCACCCGTTCATAATGCGCGTCGTCATTGCTCGGATCATCGATCCAGGAAAGACCGCTCAGTGTAAGAAAATCGCGGATGGCGCTGCGCCCGATCTTCAAAAACGGTCGCGCGACCCAGTGCTTTCCCTTAATCAGGGTCTTGTCCGCCATGCCGGTCAAGACTGTCGAAGCGCCGCGACTGGCGCGCATGGCGAAGGTTTCGGCCTGGTCGTCCATCGTGTGCGCAACGGCGATGACATCGGCGCCGCAGCGGCCGGCCAGAGCGGAAAGCAGGCGATAGCGCGCATGGCGGGCCGCAACCATCAGCCCGGACTGTGGCTTGTCATCCGCCCAGACAAGGGTGTGATGGGCAATCCCGCGTTCGGCACAAAAAGCGCCGACCCAGAGCGCCTCGCCAGCCGCTTCGGGGCGCAGACCGTGATCGACGGTTGCGGCCGTGAACCTGATATCGGTCCTGCCGGATATCGTTTTTGCCGCCAAAAGTGCTGAGAGCAGCCCGATCGAATCGCCGCCGCCGGAAACGGCAACAAGAACATGGCACTGCGGTTTCAGCTGTAAAACAAAGTCCTGTGCAGCGCGCAGCGGTGCGCTGCGGGCCGGCGTATCGGCAGCCGGGACCGACGCTGCCATCAGCATCCGTTGGCCGACTGCTCCGAGCGGGCCTTGTCCAGAACGGCCTGTGCCGCATCGGGGTAACGCACCGGCACCTCGGCAAAGGTCGCGCAGGCGGCGTCCTTGTTATCCATACCGGCAAGCGACTGGCCGAGCTTCAGCAGCATTTCCGGGGCCTTGTCGGAATTGCCATAGGCCTTGTAGGCGTTGAGGAAGGTCTTGGCGGCCTCGTTGTATTTCTGCTGGGCCAGCATCGATTCGCCAAGCCAGAAGCTCGCATCGGGAATGAGCGGGCTGTCGGGATAGCTCAGCACAAATTCGCCAAAGGCATTTTCGGCCTGCGGATAATCGCCGGACAGGACGAGATTGTAGGCCGTGTTGTAGAAGGCGGCATCGTCACCGCCCCCTTCCGCTCCCTCGGGCAGATCCGGCGAAACATCGCCGGGAATGCTCGCGTCATTCATCGCGCTGTCGGGCATGGGCGGCGGATTGTCGATCGAAGCCGCCTCATTGTCAGTCCCGTTGTCCGGCGATGGTTCGGACGATGAAGGCGCGGACGGCGTTGCCATGCCGCTTTCCAGATCCTGCAGGCGGAATTCCATATCCTCCTGCAATTTGCGGATCCGTTCCTCCATCTGCAGCATCTGGAAGCTCAAATCCTCGACCTGGCCGTTGAGGTTCCTGACCTGCTCTTCAAGCTGCATGATCCGCATGGCAGGATCGGTCGCCTGGACCTGAACGGTCTGGGGCTGCGTGTTGCCTGTTGCCGGAAACACCGAAAAGCCGGCAGCCCCAGCACTTGCCTGCATCCCCAGAAAGGCGCTCCCCGCCAACAGACATAAAAATGCTTTTCTCATGATCCCTTCCTAAAGCCGGTAAAATGGACTTGCGTGTCGTCGGACACGATATTTCCGGCCATATTTAGATCAAAAAGCACTTTCTTGCACTGCAGACACAAAAAAACCGGCCAAAAGCCGGTTTTTCTTCATATCCGTTGGCCGGATCAGCTTCCGGCGCCACCCAGCACGGTGACCGTACGACGGTTCTGCGACCAGCAGGAAATGTTGTCGCAGACGGCGACAGGCCGTTCCTTGCCGTAGGAGATCGTCGAAATCCGGTTGGCGGGAATACCGCGCGAAACCAGGTAGTTCTTCGTGGCCGTGGCGCGCCGTGCGCCAAGCGCAAGGTTATATTCGCGTGTGCCGCGCTCGTCGGCATGACCGGCAATGCGGATCGAATAACTGGTATAACGCTGCAGCCACTGGGCCTGTTTGTCGAGCGTCTGGGCGGCAATCGGAGTGATCGCGGCCGAATCGGTCTCGAAATAGACCGTATCGCCGACATTGAGGTCAAAATCCTGCGTGGTGCCGGGAGAGGCAACACCGGCATTGGCGCCCGCCACACCCTGACCGCCGCTACCCGGCAGGTTTTCCTGTTTGGATGCGCAGCCGGCAAGGCCGAGCGCCATCACCGCACAGAGCGCAACAACGGCAGGTCTCATCGCTTTCTTCCTCGAAAGGCCTTCAAATCCAAGCATAGCTCGGCTCATTACCGCTCTCCTTCAAGCGTTCCAATTTCGTGTCCGACACCGGAAAATCGGTTCAGGTACGCCATGATAACCGATGGTCTGCCGATCGGTTGCGCAACGTCTGCGACAGACCGGTCAATGTCGACATATGCCTAGCAAATCGCCGTTAACCACCCCTCAACGAAGATCGTTAACAAACAGTAAATGTGCAGCCGAAAACCGCCTTCGCCGCTACTCCAGAAGCGGCGACCAGGCCGGGTCCGAAGCATAGTCGGGCGTTGAAATCCGCTGTTCATTGTAGCCCGTCAGGTCGATGGAATAAAGGTGTGGACCGCCCTCGCCGGCATTCTGACGGAAGAACATCAGGACGCGGCCATTCGGCGCCCATGTCGGACCTTCATTGTGGAAGCCGGTGGTCAGAATGCGTTCACCGCTGCCGTCCGGCTTCATCACGCCAATGGAAAACTTGCCCCCGGACTGCTTGGTGAACGCGATCAGGTCGCCGCGCGGCGACCATACCGGCGTCGAATAGCTGCCGTCGCCAAACGAGATACGGTGCTGGTTCGAGCCATCTGCGTTCATGACGTAAAGCTGCTGGCGGCCGCCGCGGTCGCTTTCGAACACAATCTGGTTGCCGTCGGGCGCATAGGACGGCGAAGTGTCGATGGCGGATGTGCTGGTCAGCCGCGTCGTGGCGCGGGTCCTGAGGTCCATGGTGTAGATATTGGCATTGCCGTCCTGCTGCAGGCTCATGATGATGCGCTGGCCGTTCGGCGAAAACCGTGGTGCAAAGGTCATGCCCGGGAAATTGCCGACGACCTCGCGCTGTCCCGTCTCCAGCTGCAACAGGTAGACGCGCGGCTGGTCGTTTTCATAGGACATGTAGGTGACTTCCTGCCGGTTCGGCGAGAACCGCGGCGTGAGCACCATATACTGACCATCCGTCAGCATGCGGACATTGTGGCCGTCCTGATCCATGATCGCCAGCTGGCGCTTGCGGTCGGTCTTCGGGCCGCTTTCGGAAACATAGACGATGCGGCTGTCGAAATAGCCCTGCTCACCCGTCAGCGCCTGATAGATGGAATCGGCGATGATGTGGGCAACGCGACGCCAGTTGTCGGGCTGGGTGAAAAACTGCTGGCCGATGATCTGCTGGCCGGCATAGGTATCCCAAAGCCTGAACTCGGACCGCAGACGGCCGTCCGGCTCACGGGTAACCCGGCCGACGACAAGGGCTTCGGCATTGATCAGCCGCCAATCCTCGAAACGCGGTGTCTGATCCGGATCGTTGATCTGCTGGATGAAGGCCGAGCGGTCAACCGCCTTGAACAGACCCGAGCGCTCGAGATCGTCGGCGATCACGCCGGAAATATCCGTTCCCAGCCCGTCATCCGATATGAAATCGGTAATCGCTATCGGCAGCGGCTGGACATTGCCGCGCGAAATGTCGATTTCGACCAGCGCATTGGCCGGTGCGACGAACAGAAGGCCGAAACCGGCCCAGGCGACGGAAAGAAATACGAGACAGCGTTTAAGCATGGCAGGACAGGCCTTTCAGCGTTGATTGCGTCGGTCTGATGCGGATGGCGATACCGGTCCGCAGTCCTCCGGTTAAAAGTTAAAGCATCTGGCTTGGATCAAAGTTCACGATAACTTCGCTCCAGGCGTCATATTTTTCTGGCGGAAGTTGGACGAAGGGCGAGGATTTCAGCACCGCACGGCGGGCGCCGCCGGCGAGAATCCGCCGTGCGCTTTCGCTGCCGCCCGTTGCCGTCACCTCGGGCGCTCCGACAATCGCACCGGACGGATCGAGCCTCATGTGTATGCGTATGCGCACCCCTTCCGCACCGTCAAGACCGGCCAGGATCGACCAGTTGCGCTGGATCTGACCGCGCAGCGCATCCAGCTCGCTCTGGGAAAGCTGGGCATTGCTGGTGTTGCGTTCCGTCCCCAGCGCCGCCGGTGTTTCGCTGCGCTGTGCGCCGCCGCCGGTTGCCTCGGTCCGGTTCAGGAGCGCGGCAATGTCATCGACATTGAAGTCATCTTCTTCCGTCGTGGTCGAGGCCGTGGTCTGGCTGTCGGTGCGCTGTGCCTGCGCCGTGCGGGTTTGCTGTGCCGGTTCGGGCGGACGTCGCGTCGGCAGCGGCGCCTGGTCCGGGAAGGCCAGTTCCGGCTCTTCGGGCTCGGCAGGCGCTTCAGGTTCCGGCTCGGGCTCGGGCGCAGCGGTCTCGGTGGGTTCCGGTGTCGGCGCCGGGGCCGGTTCGGGAACCTCTGCGGCCTCGGGCTGAGGCGCCGGTGCGGGTTCAGGTGCAGGCGCCGGTTCGGGCGCAGGCGTCGGTTCCGGCGCCGGTGCTGGCTCCGGCGCGGGTGCGGGTTCCGGGCGCTCGGCGGGCGTGGGCGGCGGCGTTTCGGCCACATCCTCCTGCGGCGCCGGCTCCGGTGTTTCAGCAGCCGACGGCGTCGGAAGTGCGGCCTGGTCCTGCTCGACATCGGCAGGCGCCGCCTCCGGCGCGCTATTCAGGTCGATATCGTTTTCACCGACATTCTGCGCATCGGCCACCTGATCCTGCCGCCGCGTCGGGATCGGCGCGGCAATGTCGGCAAGGTCGGCATTTTCATCGCCTTGCTGCACCTGCGTGACATCCTCCACCGGGATCAGCGTCACCGGCAATGCATCGACATCCGCCACTTCCATCGATGGCGGCGTGCCGAGCAGAAACACTGCCCAGCCAATGACCAGACAGTGGAGAACAAAAGAGATGGCAAGGCTGCGCGTCATGGCGAAAGATCAGCTATCCTGTTCCTGCAGGGTCACCAGTCCGATATTCTTGAAACCGGCCGCGGAAATCCGCGCCATGACCTGCATCACCGTGCCGTAACCGGCACTGGCATCGCCGCGCACATAGATACGCTCGCTGTAGCCGGTGGTGGCAATCGCCTCGAGCTTCGGCACGACTTCATCGATCCCGATCTCGGTCTCCTGCAGGAAGATCTGGCCTTCCGGATTGACTGAAATCGTGATCGGCTGGGTATCGGAGTTGAGCGCTTGCGCCTGCGTCTCCGGCAGATCGATCGGCACGCCGACGGTCATCATCGGTGCGGCAACCATGAAGATGATCAAAAGCACCAGCATGACGTCGACGAGCGGCGTCACGTTGATTTCGCTGACAGGACCGCGGCGGCCGCGCCTGCGTCCGCGGCGGCTTCCGCCTGTCGCACTTGTTCCTGCGGTCATTCCCATATCGCTATCCCCTTCCAGGCTTTATTCCGCAGCCGGGCGCGACTGGAGTTTTTCATCGATCTGGCGCGACAGGATCGCGGCAAATTCGTCGGCAAAGCCTTCCATGCGGCCAATCAGCTTGCCGGAATCGGCAGAGAGCTTGTTATAGGCGATAACGGCGGGAATAGCCGCGACCAGACCGATGGCAGTGGCCAGCAGCGCTTCGGCAATACCGGGAGCGACGACGGCAAGATTGGTCGATTTCGAACCGGCAATTGCCTGGAACGAGGTCATGATACCGACCACCGTACCGAACAGGCCGACAAAGGGGGCGGCAGAACCGGTACTGGCCAGAAAGCCGAGACGGGCCTCGAGTTTGTCCGATTCGCGCTGGATGGCCACATCCATCGCCTTTTCAACGCGCATCTGCAGGCCGACCGGCGCGCGGGCGCCGCGTTCGAAGGATTTTTTCCACTCGCGCATGGCGGCCACGAAAACCGCGGACATGCCGGAGGTCTTGCGCTCGGAAAGATTCGAATAGAGTTTTTCCAGCGACGTGCCCGACCAGAAGGCATCTTCGAACTGGTTATAGGCGCGGCGTTCCTTGTTGTAGGCAATGATCTTCTCGATCACGATCGCCCACGTCCAGACCGAAGCGGCAATCAGGCCGATCATCACCAGTTTGACGATCAATCCGGCCTGCATGAAGAGCGCCAGCAAGCCGACATCGGCGTGTGCTGCTTCCAACCCAAGCTGTTCCATGTGACGTAAGTCCTTGAATATAGGGGCCCGGCTTACCGGGCGGGTACAGTTAGAGCCGCCTGCGAGTCAGTTTCGGTTTACGATGGGATTTGCAGAAGTGCACATATCAGCTCCATCTCGTACAAAAACGTGGTGAAAGCTGGGCAAACCGGCCCGAAATCCCGCTTCTCGCATGAAACATGATCATGGTTAACACCCGGTTACCGGCGGTCCCGGAGACCCTGAAACCTATGGCAGCTAGTCAAAATCACGACCCCGCAAAGCGGCGGCGAAATTCCTTCACATAATACTCATGTTTTAGCAAGCCCGCGATTGTCAAGCTTTTGGCTTATTCGCCCTGCCCGCCAAGCAATGTCCGGGCAAGTTCATCCGGCATCCGCCGCGCGCGTCCGTGCTTGTTGATCACCACCACCGTGACGGTCGCCGTCGTCAACAGCACGCCGTTGGCCGAGATCGACTGCTCCAGCACCATGCGCGCACCGGTCACCCTCGCCGTCGTCGTGGTGATCTCCAGAATATCATCCATGCGGGCCGGACGGATGAATTTGAGGTCCATGTGGTGGACCGCAAATGCCAGCCCTTCCTCATCGATCGTGTAAAGCGTGCGCTGCTCGACACCAAGGCAGCGCAGGTAATCGGTGCGGCCGCGTTCGAAAAAATGAAGATAGCGGGCGTGATAGACGACACCTGAAAAATCGGTGTCCTCATAATAGACCCGCTGGCGCAGATGATGTTTTCCGGGTTCGAGCCAGCCGCTCAGATCCGATGTATTTTCACCGCTTTTTTCCGTCATTCCGGACCTCGTTGAAGCGTTTTCGGCTCTCTCCTAATCCAGAGCGGAGCGGCTTCGCAACCGTAAAACCGGCAACGGAAAGGGTCCGGCCTGCGGCATCAGTATCGATTGCGTAAAAAAAACATTGCATTTATGTCATACTGGAGTCGGTTAACATCGAAATTCACTGCATGAGAAAACAGATCGGAGTGGCTCCATGAAAATTGCGGTTATGGGCGGAGACGGGTTCATCGGATGGCCTACGTCGCTGCATCTGTCTGATGCCGGACACGAAATCCATATCATCGACAATCTGTCGCGGCGCTGGATAGACACCGAACTCGGCGTTCAGTCGCTCACCCCGATGGACTCCATTCAGGAGCGCACCCGTATCTGGCACGCCGAAACCGGCCGCCGGATTCATTTTCATCTCATCGACCTCGCCAAGGATTATGAAATCCTGAAGAAGTGGCTGGAGGATGAGAAGCCGGATGCCATCATCCATTTCGCCGAGCAGCGCGCAGCCCCCTACTCGATGAAGTCCGACCGCCACAAGAACTATACGGTCGACAACAATGTGAATGCGACGCACAACCTGTTGAACGCGCTCGTCGAGATCGATCTCGATGCCCATGTCATCCATCTCGGCACCATGGGCGTTTACGGCTATTCGACCGTCGGCGCGGCCATCCCGGAAGGTTATCTGCCGGTCGATATCGAGGCCACGACGGGCGAAAAGGTTTCCCAGGAAATCCTCTACCCTGCCAATCCGGGCTCGATCTACCACATGACCAAGTGCCTGGATCAGCTGCTGTTCGCCTTCTATGCCAAGAATGACGGGCTTCGGATCACCGACCTGCATCAGGGCATCGTCTGGGGCACCCACACCGAACAGACCAAGCGCCACGAACAGCTGATCAACCGCTTCGACTATGACGGTGATTACGGCACGGTGCTGAACCGCTTCCTGATTCAGGCGGCAATCGGCTATCCGCTGACCGTCCACGGCGTCGGCGGCCAGACCCGCGCCTTCATCCATATTCAGGATTCGGTGCGCTGTATCGAACTGGCGCTCAACAATCCGCCGGAGCGCAACAGCCGCGTTGAAATCTTCAACCAGATGACCGAGACCCACCGGGTGCGCGACCTGGCCAAGATGATCTCCGAAATGAGCGGCACCGAAATCGCCTGGCTGCCCAACCCGCGCAAGGAAGCGCCGGAGAACGAACTGATCGTCAAGAACGACAAGTTCCTCTCGCTCGGCCTCAACCCGACGACGCTGAAGGAAGGTCTTCTGGAAGAGATCGTCGACATCGCCAAGAAATATGCCTACCGCGTCGACCGCAAGCGCGTTCCGGCCGTTTCCGCATGGACCAAGGATATTGCCACGACGATCAATCGCGATCCGGAAGGCAAGTCGCTGAAATCGGTTTCGTGATCTGATGACTGATCCTGCAAACGAAGGCGTCCGCCGCAGCGCGGACGCCAAGGCCCCCTTTGCCTTCGTCACACTGGTGACCAACGCCGATTACGCCATGGGCGCGCTGGCGCTGGCGCGGTCGATCTTTCTGACCGGCACGCCTGCCGATGTTGTCGTGCTGCATACCGGCGGCACGCCCGAGGAAAGCCTGAAACAGCTCGAGGATATCGGCTGCCGGCTGATCGGCGTCGACCATCTGCCGTTATCGGAAGCCTTCAATGCCCGCCATGCGCGCCGCGAAGTTCACGACAATGCCCCCTTCACCAAGGGCCGCAAGCCGGACTTCCACACGCCGCTCGACAATTTCTGCAAGATCAGGCTCTGGCAGCTGATCGAATACCACGCCACCGTGTTCATCGATGCCGATGCGATCGTGCTGAAGAATATCGACAAGCTGTTCTTCTACCCGGAATTTTCCGCGGCACCCAATGTCTATGAAAGCGTTGCGGATTTTCACCGGCTGAATTCCGGTGTGTTCGTCGCCCGACCGGACATGGCGACCTATGAGGCCATGCTGGAAGCTCTCGATGCGCCGGAGGCCTTCTGGCGCCGCACCGACCAGACCTTCCTTCAGGAATTCTTTCCTGACTGGCATGGCCTGCCGGTATTCATGAACATGCTGCAATATGTCTGGTTCAACCTGCCGGACCTCTGGAACTGGTCCGATATCGGCGTGCTGCACTACCAGTATGAAAAGCCGTGGGAGGACGACCACCCCCGCGCCGAGACATTGAAACCGCTGATCGATCTCTGGTGGGCCTATTTCGACGGCGACAAGATTCCGGATATCGCAACGCTCGAAAACCCGAAAAAACCGGCATGAAGCACATTCTCGTCAGTGGCGGCACCGGGCTGGCCGGTCGCTATATCGTGGAAGGTTGTCTCGCGGCAGGCCATCAGGTCTCCGTCGCCGGCCGTTCCGCGCCGCCAGACGGGCTGTTTTCGCCTGCCGTTGGCTACAGGCCGCTCGACCTTTCGGCCGAGCGCGTTTCCGACGAACTGTTTGAAGGTATCGACGCATTCGTCCACGCTGCTTTCTCCCATGTGCCGGGTCGCTATCGCGGCGGCGAGGGAGACGATCCGGCCGGTTTTGTGAAGCTGAATGTCAATGGCAGCATTGCCCTGTTCGAGGCTGCCCGGGCGGCCGGGGTGCGGCATTGCGTTTTTCTGTCGAGCCGTGCCGTGTTTGACGGCTACCCTGATGCAACGCCGTTGCCGGAGACCCTTGTGCCCAATCCGGCAAGCCTTTACGGCACCATCAAGTTCGAAACCGAAAAGGCGCTTGCAGCCCTTGCCAGACCCGGCTTCGTGCCGGTGAGCCTGCGCGCCACCGGCATTTACGGCGACCTGTTTCCCAACAAGTGGGAAGCACTTTTCGAAAACTATCTCGCGGGCCGGACGATCGAACCAAGAGCAGGCAGCGAATTGCACGGACGCGATCTTGCGGACGCGGTTCTGGCCGTTCTCGGCGCGCCGATCCCCAAGGTTTCGGGAAAAGCGCTCCACGTCTCCGATATCGTGGTCGACAACCACACGATCCTTGCGCCGCTGAAGGCGGCGCTTGCCTCGCCTCACCCGCTCCCCGCACGCGCCGATCATGACCGCATCAATGTGATGGCGACCAGCCGGCTCAATGCACTTGGCTGGCGCACGGGCGGCATTCCGCTTTTCAGCGCCACGCTGCAAACGCTGGTCGAGGGTTTTCTGGCCCGGCAGGACGGCCGCGAACATTCATGAAATTGATCTGACCGCCGATCAATACTATGTGCGACGTGCTATCGTCCCACACCCCGGGACATCAATGACCAACAGGATTTATCAATGAGCCGCTTTGACCTCATCATATTCGACTGCGACGGCGTTTTGGTCGATTCGGAAATTCTCGCCGCGCAGGTGGAATCGAAACTCCTGACCGGGGCCGGCTATCCGATCACCGCCGGTGAAATCGGCGAACGGTTTGCCGGCATGACTTGGCGCGACATCCTGCTGGCGGTCGAAAAGGAAGCGGCAATTCCGCTTCAGGCAACACTGATCGACGAATCCAAAACGATTCTCGATGAACGTCTGAAACGCGAGCTGCAACCGATCCCCGGCGTAAGAGAGGCCGTGGCCCAGCTTTCCGAACCGCGCTGCATATGCTCCAATTCGAGCGAGGAGCGGATCAGGATGATGCTGACCAAGGTCGGCCTGCGCGACATTTTCGAGCCCAATATCTTTTCCGCAGAAAGCCTTGGCCCCGACCGGGTCAAGCCGAAGCCGGACATCTTCCTGCACGGCGCTGAAAAAATGGGAGCGAAACCGGAAAACACGCTCGTGATCGAGGATTCCGTTCACGGCGTCACCGGCGCAACGGCAGCCGGCATGCGTGTTGTCGGCTTTACCGGCGCATCGCACACCACGCCGAGCCATGCCGACCAGCTGACCGAGGCCGGCGCGGAAACCGTGATCCACCGGATGGAAGACCTGCCGGCGGTGGCAACCGCGCTTCTGGAATGGTCGGACGCCGTTTAACGGCGTCCCAGACTGCTGACAAACCCAAGGACGTGCACGTTGTTACCTCCGTCAGCCGTCCCCACAGGCGTCATGCTCGGACGTGATCCGAGCATCCATTCCACTCAGCCCTTTGACAAGAAAGGGGTTCAAGAAAGCGTACATCGTGTGGCCCTGGATCCTCGGGTCAAGCCCGAGGAAGACCCGGAGTGAGGGGCAGGTTTATCAACAAACCGGGACGCCGTTTAACGGCGCCCGCATCCTCCAGGCTCAGTTAACGCCGACCCTCACGCGGGTATTCTCGCCTGCGGTCGGGGGCACCGGAATATTGTCGGCCTTGAACAGGAACTGCGTCGAAAGCCCCTCGGCGGGCAGCTCGACTTCCTGCGTGATGACCTGATCGTAAAGCGCGACGGAACCGTCAACCAGTTCGACATGTACGGGCACCTTGTAGGTGCCGGGGCTTGCCTTCGGCCCGCCGATCAGGCGGCCGGCAACGGCGACCTGCAGCAACAGCTGATCACCGCTCGGCGCCACAGAGCAGGTGCGTGTATATTCCGACAGGGAAACCTGATAGGCCAGATCGTCGGCATCATCGGAACTCGAAGGCGAATAGATACGCTTGAAGGTCTGATCGTCATCCAGCATGGCCTTCGGGCAGATACGCGAAAGCGCGGTCAGATTGATGCCCGGCGTGATCGGCTGGGCCGGCGCGGGTTCCGGCTCAGGTTCGGTTGTTGAACAGGCCGCGAGCCCGACAAGGGCCAAAGCAGCAGCCAGACGGCGGGTTGTGCGAAATGACACGGCGAGTATTCCTTTCCTCTCTCAAGGGCTTTTCAAGCCCTCCGGCTTTGTTCTATATCAGCGCAAACGCAAGAATTCGATTGTCTGGCATGACCCGCAGCCACGCGCCACGCTTAAAGCCTTCCCGAGACAACCGGTAAGGCCTGAGCGTGCCACAAGCTAGACATTTTACGACACCTGGCAAGCATAAAGGGGCTTTGCGTGGACTATATTTCGACGCGGGGCGATGCTCCGACCCTCGGTTTTTCCGACGCGCTTCTCGCCGGACTGGCATCTGACGGCGGTCTTTACCTGCCGCGCGAATGGCCGCAGATGTCCACAGAAGATATTCGCGCGCTGCGCGGCAAGTCCTATCAGGAAATCGCCTTTATCATCCTCAAGCCGTTTGTCGGCGGCGAAATCCCCGATGACCGCCTGCGCTCGATGATCGACGATGCCTATGCCACCTTCCGGCACGAGGCGGTGACGCCGATTGTCCAGAGCGGGGCAAACCGCTTCACGCTCGAACTGTTCCATGGCTCGACGCTGGCATTCAAGGATGTAGCCATGCAGCTTCTGGCGCGGCTGATGGATTATGCGCTGGAAGCCCGCGGCACACGCGCGACCATCGTCGGCGCAACATCGGGCGATACCGGCGGGGCAGCAATCGATGCCTTTTCGGCAAGCACGCGCACCGACATCTTCATCCTGTTCCCGCACGGCAAGGTCTCGCCGGTCCAGCAGCGGCAGATGACCACGCTTGGCGCGCCGAATGTCCACGCGATTGCCGTCGAAGGGCATTTCGACGACTGCCAGAACCTCGTCAAGGCGATGTTCGCGGACGGCGGCTTTCGCGACGAGGTGAAGCTTTCCGGCGTCAACTCGATCAACTGGGCGCGCATCATGGCGCAGGTGGTCTATTATTTCACCGCCGCCGTCTCGCTCGGAGCGCCCGACCGCGCGGTCGATTTCACCGTCCCGACCGGCAATTTCGGCGATATCTTTGCCGGCTATGTCGCGCGAAAGATCGGGCTGCCCATCGGCCGGCTGGTGATTGCCACCAACGAAAACGACATTCTGGCGCGTGCGCTTGAAAGCGGCCGCTATGAAATGCGCGGCGTCGAGGCAACCACCTCGCCGTCGATGGACATCCAGATCTCGTCCAACTTCGAACGCCTGCTGTTTGAGGCAAGCGCACGCGACGCCGGTTATATCCGCCGGGCCATGGCCGGGCTGAAACAGTCCGGCGCCTTCGACATCGAAGAAGAAACGCTTCAGCATATTCGCGCCGTATTTTCCGCCGGACGCACTAATCAGCAGGATGCCGCAGCCGAGATCGCCCGTACGCTCAAAGAAACCGGCGTCGTGATTGATCCGCACACGGCTGTCGCGATGTCGGTTGCGCGGGCGCATCAGTCTGAAAACCCGATGGTGGTGCTCGCAACAGCGCACCCCGCCAAGTTCCCCGCCGCCGTAAAATCGGCTTGTGGTATTGACCCGGCGCTCCCGGCATGGCTTGCTGGCCTGATGGACAAGGAGGAGCATTTCAGTGTCCTTCCCCCCGAACTCGACGCGGTGGAAGCATTCGTTCGCAACGGATTGAGCACTGGACGCCAATGATAGGAAACAGGATCGCATGACAGTAGAGTACACCCGGCTTCCCTCCGGGCTGACCGTCGTCACCCAGAACATGCCTCATATCCAGAGCGTGGCGATCGGAACCTGGATCAAGTCGGGATCCCGCAACGAACTCCAGAACGAGCACGGCATCGCCCATCTTCTGGAACACATGGCCTTCAAGGGCACCAAGCGCCGGACTGCGCGTCAGATCGCCGAGGAAATCGAGAATGTCGGCGGCGAGGTCAACGCCGCGACCTCGACGGAGACGACCTCCTATTATGCGCGGGTTCTGAAGGACCACTTGCCGCTTGCCGTGGATATCCTCGCCGACATTCTGACCAGTTCGGCCTTTGACGAGGAAGAACTGGCGCGCGAGAAAAACGTCATTCTGCAGGAAATCGGCGCAGCCAACGATATCCCCGACGACGTTGTGTTCGACAATTTTGCCGGTGCAGCCTATCGCGACCAGATGATCGGCCGGCCGATCCTGGGCACGGCGGAAACGGTGATGGCCTTCACGCCGGACGATATTCGCCGCTATCTTGCCCGCAATTATACGACCGACCGAATCTATATCGTGGCAACCGGCGCTGTCGACCATGACGCCTTCGCCCGCCTTGTGGAAGACCGGTTCGCGGCCCTGCCGCAAAAGCCCGCAACACCGCCGCTGGTGGAAGCGGCAAACTATACCGGCGGCGAGGCCCGCGAAACGCGCAGCCTTTCCGACGCGCAGGTGATTCTCGGCTTCGAGGGACCGGCCTATCACGCTCAGGATTTCTACTGCTCGCAGATCCTGGCCAATGTGCTCGGCGGCGGCATGTCATCCAGGCTGTTTCAGGAAGTCCGGGAAATCCGCGGCCTCTGCTATTCGGTCTACGCCTTCCATTGGGGCTTTTCCGATTCGGGCGTTTTCGCCGTGCATGCGGCAACCGGTGGCGACCAGCTGCCTGAACTGGTTCCGGTGATCATCAACGAGTTGCGCGAAGCGGCCGAAAAGGTCGATCCGACGGAAATCGAGCGCGCGCGCGCCCAGATCCGCGCGCAGCTGCTGATGGGACAGGAAAGTGCGGCCGCCCGCGCCGGACAGATCGCCCGCCAGGTGATGCTCTGGGGACGTCCAATCCCCAACGAGGAAATGATGATGCGGATCGAGAACATCACGCCCAGAAGACTGACGGATCTTGCCGGACGCGCGTTCTACGATGCCACGCCGACGCTGTCGGCCGTCGGCCCCATCGAGCAGCTCGCGCCGCTTGACGAGATCGTCGAAAGCCTCGCCTTTCAGGAGAAGGAAACCGCCCCGGCGGGCCTTTGACAGTGTGATGGCGAACGAACGACGCCAATTCGCCCTTATGCCCGGCAACGGCGGTCCTGATGAGTGGAGACAGTCGGTTGTTCGCCTTTCTTGCTGCGCCTAAGGCGCTCAGACGACGCGGTTTCGCCATTCAGTCCGAAACACACCTGCTGCGCCTGCCGCGCGCCTCTGACTTTCAGGCATGGCGGCAATTGCGCATACAAAGCCGCGCCTTCCTGCAGCCATGGGAGCCGCTGTGGAATGTCGACGACATGAGCGCGCGCGCCTTTCGCCGGCGCATCGATCGCCTGAACCGGGATTTCGACGAGGGCACCAGCATTCAGCTGTTCATCTTCCTGAAGGAAACCGACACGCTTGTCGGCGGCATAACCATCGGGCTGATCCGTCGGGGCGTCGCACAAATGTGCACGCTGGGCTACTGGATGGGCGAGCCCTATGCCGGCAAGGGCCACATGTTTGCAGCGCTTCAAATCGTAATTCCATATATCTTTCAGGAGTTGAGCTTGCACCGCATCGAGGCCGCCTGTATCCCCTCAAACAGGCGCAGTGCTTCGCTGCTGCAAAAAGCAGGCTTCACCAAGGAGGGGCATTTGCAAAAATACCTTCGCATCAACGGCCAATGGCAGGATCACCATCTTTATGCCCTGCTCAAAGATGACCATCGCGCCAAACGGAATTGAAGAGCTGAGATGCGAGTGCCCCAGAACCTTTCCCGGTTTTACCGATACGTCCTTGCCACCCTCGCGCTGATACTGGTGTTTCTGTCTGCGCCAGCACAGACATTCGCGGTTGAGCCGGTGGAGGTTTCACGCGGCGATATCGCCATCGACCTGACCAATCAGATCGATCTCTATCCCAACGCAGGCAATGTCCTTCAGATTTCCACGGTTCCCGATGCCAACGGCATCAGACGCCGGATCGAGGTGCGCTCGAGCGATGCGGAGCACCCCGGCGACTGGGCGGTGTTTTCGCTGGCCAATATTTCCGACGAGCAGCTCGAACGCCTGATCGTTGCACCGCATTTCCGCCTGCCCGCCTCCGGGCTGTTCTGGCCCGATCTTGGGTCTTCGCGGATTGCGGCAATCACGCCCTCGGAAGGCTTTGCGCTCAACCGAGTCGCAAGCGACGATGCCGATGTGTTTTCAATCACGCTCAATCCCGGCGCGGTCATCACCTTCGTGGCGGAGCTGAACACGGCGGAACTGCCGCAGCTCTATCTCTGGCAGCCGGACGCCTATAAGGACACGGAAAACGCCTTCACGCTGTATCACGGCGTGGTGCTCGGCATTGCCGGGCTTCTGGCGGTTTTTCTGAGCATCCTGTTTGTGGTGAAGGGAACGACGGTGTTGCCGGCAACGGCAATGCTGGCATGGTCGGTTCTTCTGTTTGTCGCGATCGATTTCAATTTCCTCAACCAGTTGATCCCGCTGTCGCCCGGCGACCTGCGGATATGGCGGGCGAGCGCCGATGTCGCCGTCGCCTTCAGCCTTGTGGTGTTCCTGTTCACCTATCTCAATCTGGCGCGCTGGCATGCCCAGCTTGGCTATGCGGCAGCCGCCTGGGGTGTGCTGCTGATGGCGCTGTTTGCCCTGGCGCTGTTTGATCCGCCGGCAGCGGCCGGCATTGCCCGGATCTCGTTTGCGGCAACCGTGGTCGCCGGCATCGTCCTGATGATCTATCTGAGCCTGCGCCGCTATGACCGGGCCATCCTGCTGATGCCGGCCTGGGCGCTGATTGTCGCCTGGCTGTTTGCTGCCTGGATGACCGTCACCGGCCGCATCGACAACGACATTGTCGAGCCCGCGCTTGCCGGCGGTCTCGTCCTGATCGTGCTGCTGCTCGGCTTTACCGTCATCCAGCATTCCTTCGCCGGCGGGGCCTATCAGCCGGGCCTGTTTTCCGATCTGGAGCGTCAGGCGCTGGCTTTGCTGGGAACGGAGGCGACGGTCTGGGACTGGGATGTGGGGCGTGACCGGATTGTCACCGAACCGGACTTCGCACCGAAACTGGGTCTTTCCCCCGGCGCGCTCAACGGCCCGGCCCGCACCTGGCTGCAATATCTGCATCCCGGTGACCGCGATCGGTTTCGATCGACGCTCGACCTGTTTCTGGAATGGCGACGCGGCCGGCTGAAGCTCGAATTTCGCATTCGCGCCAATGATGGTCATTACCACTGGATGCTGATCCGCGCCCGCCCCGTGCTCAGCACCGATGGCGAAGTGATCCGCTGCGTCGGCACGCTGACGGACCAGACCGACCACAAGGTCAGCACCCAGCGCCTGCTGCAGGATGCCGTTGTCGACAACCTGACAGGGCTTCCCAACCACACCATTCTCATCGACCGGCTGCAATGCCTGGTGACGATGTCGGCAACCGTGCCGGCGATGCAGCCCACCCTGATCGTCGCCGATATCGACCGGTTCCACGATATCAACGAAACGCTCGGTTTTGCCGCCGGTGACAATATCCTGATCGCATTGACACGTCGCATACAGCGCCTGTTGAAGCCGCAGGACACGCTGACACGGCTTTCCGGCAACAGCTTTGCCATCATCCTGCAGTCTCAGACCAATCCCGATGCCGTTGCCGAATTCGCCGATGAACTGGTTGCCGCCATCGATGTGCCGATCACATTCGAAAACCGGGAGATTGCACTGACGGCATCGATCGGCATTGCGTCGTGGCACGACGGCCAGGAATCGGCGGAGACGTTCCTGGAGGATGCACGGCTGGCCATGCAGCGTGCCAAGCGCATGGGCGGCAACACCGTCGAAACCTACCGTCCGGCGCTGCGCATGCTCGATGATGAGCGCAAACGCATGGAAGCCGATCTCGCAAGAGCCATAGACCGCAAGGAAATGTCGGTGTTCTACCGGCCGGTGATGCGCGCCGACAGTCACAAGGTGGCCGGATTCAAGTGCGTGCTCAACTGGAGACACCCCCAGCGCGGCGAAATCTCAACCGGCGAAATCTTCGAGATCAGCCGCGAGGCAGAACGTTCGTCGGAACTGGTGCTCTACACCGTCTGGCAGGCGCTGGAAGACCTTGCCGCATGGCAGCAGGCCCTGCCGAAGGCCCGTCCCTTCGTTTCGATCGAGCTCAATTGTACGGAAATGCTCAGGACCAGTACGCTGATCGAGCTGGAAAGCCTCGTGCGCCAGTCCGAAAACGCGCCGCGACAGGTCGTGTTCTCGATCCCCGAAGAGGTGATCCAGAAGGCTCCGGAACAGGCCAAGCTCGCGCTTCAGTATCTGCGCACCATCGGAACCGGCGTGACGCTGTCGGATTTCGGCAACGGTCAGGGGTCGCTGACGCTACTCAAGGGTTTCCGTTTCGATGCAGCCTACATCGACAATGCGGTCTTCAAACAGAACCAGGAGACCCAGACCGACCTGATCGAGGCTTTCACCAACCTGGCTTCGCGGCTGGGCACGGCTGTGGGCGTTACAGATGTCGGCAGCGAGGTCGACGCGAAGGCCATTGCCGATGCCGGCTGCACCTATGCCAGCGGGCCGCTTTACGGCACGTCCGTGGCAGCGCCCGTCGCACTGCGCCTGCTGAAGGAAGTCGCGGCTGCAGAGGCCTGATAGGCGGGCTGATCGCGCTTTGTGCGCGATAGGCCGTCAGGCGTGCCCGTCGTCCTGCTGCACGATCAACAGGGTGAAAACGAAATCGAGCTTGCGGATGATTTCCGGCGTGAGCACGAAGGGGTAGAAATCCTGCTGCCCCATCGACTTGTGAATGGCATTCATCGCGATGGTCAGCGGAACCCACGAATCCGCCAGCCGCTTGCCGCTTGCACATTTATAGGGATCACCGAGTGGCGCGAGATTGGCATCGTCCACCATCAGCCCGAAAGCCCGTGCCGTTTCCAGCGTATCGACGATATGAAGCGCATGCGCAAAGCTTTCGGCGAAGTCCTCCCAGGGGTGGGTTGAGGCATAGGCGCTGACGAAATTGTCCTGCCAGCCCTGTGGCGGTCCGTTGTCGTAATGGCGCTGCAGCGCGGCCTGATAATCCTCCCGTTCATCGCCGAAAATTTCCCGGTATTCCGAAAGTCGGTCACCGCGGGAAACCAGCCGATCCCAGATATAATGGCCGACCTCATGGCGGAAATGACCGAGCAGCGTGCGATAGGGCTCGTTCATCTGTTTGCGGGCAATTTCGCGGGTGACATCGTCGGCCTCGGCGACACGCAGCGAGATCACGCCGTTGTCGTGGCCGGTCATGGCAGGCTGGAGATTACCGTTCTGGTCGATGGTGTCTTCCAGAAAGTCGAAGACCAGACCATTTTCAGGGTCTTCGGCGCGCGTTGGCGTATCAACGCCCCAGCGCAGCAGGGAGTAGAACAGGTGACGTTCCGCCGCGACAATCCGGCTGAACCGGTTGCGGCCAATCTCGGATGCGGTGTCGGGTATCAGATTGTTGTGCCGGCAGGACGGGCAGAACGCCTCATCGCTGCCTTCCGGTAGAAGCCAGTTGCAGACATTGAATTGGGCATTGGTGCAAAAGCGAAACCGGACCGCCGGATCGTCCGCCTTGTGCCATGTCTGCGCATTCTCCGTCTTCAGCGCATACATAGCGACCGTGGCGGGGTCGAAACCCAGACGATGGCCACAGGCGACACAGACCTCATTGTCAAAATAGACTGCCTGTCCGCAGTGGTCGCACTCGAATAATTTCATCTAAGCCTCACACCTGCAGCCGCCCCCACCGGGCGGCCATCAGCTTCCGGTTAACGGATAGGCCCAGGAAATTGTTTCAGGCATGCCCGACATTGGTCGACAGCGACGACGGGCGCACGCCCATGGAGAAGAGCGCGCGCTCATACTTGCTGTCGAGGTCACGGTCGAACAGCAGGTCTTCGATTGCGGGGCAGGTCAGCCAGTCATTGTTGGCGATCTCGCTTTCCAGCTGCCCGGGCGCCCAGCCGGCATAGCCAAGCACGAGCATGGCCTTGCCCGGCCCTTTGCCGGCGGCCACCGAACGCAGCACGTCAAGCGTGCCGGTCATGAACAGATCGTCGGTAATGGGAATGCTGCCGTCACCGGAATAGTCATCGGAATGCAGAACGAAACCACGGCCGGGTTCCACCGGCCCGCCGCACAGAACCGGAAAATCACCGATCCCCGGCGCATTGAGTTCCGAATGCTCCTCGCCGACAAGATCAAGCTGTTCCAGCACCTCGGGAAAGGTGACCGACTGGGCACGGTTGATGACAAAACCCATCGCGCCCTCTTCGGACTGGGCGCAGATGTAGATCACGCTGCGTTCGAAATCGCTCTCCGCCAGTTGCGGCATGGCGATCAGGAACTGGCCGTCAAACGGGCCGCGCTCACGTTCTGTCATCAGGTTTTCAAACAAGTCGGCCTCCAGCAAGGTGTTTTCGCCGCTTTCAAAATTTATCCTAGGCATGTTCTGAACATGGGGCAAGGTCACGCAATGTTCAAATGAAATTGTCCGAAAAGCGCGCGCCACGCATGGCGGCGGGCGCAAGCCTGCGCTAGATAACGCGCCATGAAACGCTTGTTGCATCATTTTACCATCGCCGCCCTTCTGGCTGCCGCCGCCGTCGCCACGGCCGGACAGGCCTATGCCGCTGCCACGCCATGGGCGGAAGACGCCGGCGGGCGCATGCGCCTTATCGTCAGCCCGCCCGCCGACGATGGCACGATCCAGGCCGCCCTTCAGGTGGAGCCAGAAGACGGGTTCATCACCTATTGGCGCGAGCCGGGCGAAAGCGGGATTCCGCCGCAGATCACCGTTTCGGGCACCGGAAACGCGCATCTTGAAACCATCGAATATCCCGTGCCGAAACGGCTCAGCGTCGCCGGCATGACCGATATGGGCTATGATGCGCCGGTGACCTTCCCGCTGATCCTCAAGACTGATCCCGGCGCGCTCCCGTCATTGAGCGTCAACGCCTTCATCGGTCTTTGCAAGGATATCTGCATCCCCTTCCAGACGACCTTCGACATACCGGCAGACGCCGATGCCTTTGCCGAAACCCCGGTCGACAAGGCCATTCTGGCCGTTGCCCGCACGCGACTTCCCGAACAGCCCTCGGAAGGCTTTCATGCCGATGATGCCATGCTGACCGACAGCGGCATGCGGATTTTGCTCACGCTTCCCAACGGGTCGAGCGAAAGCGAAATCACCCTTGCCAACAGCAACGGCTTCATTGTCGAAGCTGAGGCGCGTCCTTTTGAAGACGGCGGTTTTGTCGTCGACATCCCGCTTTCGGCCTTGCCCGAGGATGCCGATCCGATGGACGGCGACTGGTTGCTTCTGGTCAAATCCGATGGCCGCGCCATGGAAACACCGCTTGTCATCACGCCCTAGCGTCCCTAAGTCGTCATGAGGTCTTTTCAACAAAAGGAAGAGGATTTCAAAATGCCGATTGCCAAGGGAGATGCCCTGCCGTCCGCCACCTTCATGGAACTGACGGAAAACGGGCCGGAGAAAGTCGCAAGCGATGAATTCTTCAAATCGAAGCGGGTCGTGCTGTTTGCCGTTCCGGGCGCTTTCACGCCCACCTGCTCGATCAACCACCTGCCGACCTATCTGGAAAACCGCGATGCCATCCTTTCGCGCGGCGTCGACGAAATCGCTGTGATTGCCGTCAACGATCCTTTCGTGATGGGCGGCTGGGCGAAGGCAACGGGCGGCGAAGGCAAGATCCGTTTCCTTTCGGACCCGGACGGCGCCTTTGCAAAGGCGCTCGGCATGGAACTCGACCTTTCGGGTGGCGGACTGGGCACCCGGTCCAAGCGCTACTCCATGCTGGTCAAGGACGGCGTGGTGGAAGAACTCAATGTCGAGGATAATTCCGGCGAGGCCACCGTCTCCGCAGCGGCCACCATTCTCGGCCAGCTTTGATCCTCTCAGCGCGCCGGATGATATTGCCGCCGGCGCCGGCATCACAATAACGCATGCCCTCTGGCCGGCAGTTTCTGCCGGCCAGTTCATTTCCGGCGTGAACTGATTTAAAGTGCAGCAAACGGTATGGCTGCAATGACGCTGGTATTCTGGAAATCGGTGCGCACCATCAGCACGGCAATCCTTGTCGCGGCACTGGTTGTGACAGCGCCTTTTATCGTGCCGAACGGCTTCGGCGCAGCAAGGCTGCTTGCCGCGTACAACGATCCGGTCACGATCACGGACTATCGGCTCGACCGCCTTTCGCCGGAAACATATGAGGCGGCGATCAGACAGGCCCTGACGGCTGACGATCCCGAGCTTGCCGAAAGCATCATGATCCTTGCCGACAGCCGGGATGTGCGCATTGACGGCGTGTTGCGCGAGCGGACCGAAATCGCGGTTTCGACCGAAAACAGCCTCGGCAACCAGGTATCGGAACTGTTTGAAGGGGCGCTGACGGGTCGTCCCGACAGCACCGCCGGTCTTGTCGGCACGATCGCCACCGATCTGACCACCATTGGCGATGTTCGAGATATCATTGTCGAGGGCGGCGCGTATCTTTCAGGCGAAGACTACGACGCCTTCATCCTCGGCCTGTCGGTGGCGGGCCTTGCCATAACCGGCACTGTGGTTCTGACGGCAGGCTCGACAACACCGGCGAAAGTCGGCGCAAGCGCGCTGAAGGTTGCGGGCAAGACCGGTGCGCTGACACGGCCGCTCAGGCGCGCATTCACCCGCCTTTCACGCCAGGCCGTCAACGCGCCGGCGCTGCGAACGGCCCTGCCACTGCTCAAGCGCGGCAACGTGCCGGCAGCCAGCCGGGCACTGGCCGCCTCGCTCAATACCAAGCCGCTGATGCACATGCAGGATGCCGCCACCGGTGTCGGCAAGGTGATGACCAGACAGGGCCTGCGCGCAGGCACCGACATGCTGAAAATCGCCGATACACCCGCCGACCTCACCAAACTCGGCAAGCTGTCGGCGCGTATCGGAAAACGCTTCCGTGCGGTGCTCTATCTTCTGGGAACCGGCGCCGTGACACTCACCGGCCTTTTTCTGTCTGCGGCAAGCTGGACCGTGTCATTGGCCCTCTGGCTTGCAGGGGCAGCCTATTTCGGCTTCCGCCTGCTGCGGCTTGGATGGCGGATCGCGCTGCTGCCGTTCGGCCGGCTGCTTGTCCGCCTGATTGCGTAAATCTTCAGATCTTCATATCGAAGACGAAAATACCCGACATGCCGCCGGCTGCGGCAGCCACGATCTTTTCCGACACGGCCTTGTGGTCGGGATGGTCGAGATAGGCGTCACGCGCTGCGGCATTCTCGAAGGTCACGGTGAAGCCGTCGACATAGCCGCTGTCCAGCCCTTCCGGCGAAACATTCGGCCCCGCTTTCACATCAACGATCCCGTCCACAACACCCTTCAACGCGGCGATATCGGTGTAGATGGCCTGTTTTTCAGCGACCGTAACTTCCTGTTGAAAACGTATGAAAACACAATGCAAAATCATCACAATCCTCCGGGAAAACGGTCGGGCATCATCCCTCACCGCTGTTTTTTATACGGTTCCATCCCCTGACGCGCCAGTTCGTCGGCGCGTTCGTTCTCTTCATGGCCGGCATGGCCCTTGACCCAGTAGAGCGTGACATCATGACGATTCCGCTCGGCTTCAAGCGCCTGCCAGAGCTCGGCATTCTTGACCGGTTTCTTGGCGGCCGTCTTCCAGCCGTTCTTCTTCCAGCCATGGATCCATTTGCCGATGCCGTCCTTCAGATAGACGCTATCGGTATAAAGCGACACCGCGCAAGGCTGTTTCAGCGCCTTCAACGCTTCAATCGCCGCCATCAGCTCCATACGGTTGTTCGTGGTCTGCGCCTCGCCGCCGCAAAGATCGCGCTCCTTGTCGCCATAGCGCAGCACCGCGCCCCAGCCCCCCGGGCCGGGATTGCCCGAACAGGCCCCGTCGGTAAAGATCTCAACCTTCTTCATGCTCACGACAGCCCGTATTCGCCGGCGCTTTTGACCGAGCGGTGGAAACGGAGATAGCGCAGATATTCAAGCGGATCCTTCTTGACCACCAGCGCGCCTTCCGGCGTCGTCAGCCAGTCATAAAGCCGGGTCAGGAAGAACCGCAGCGCCGAACCGCGCGCCAGAAGCGGCAATGCCTCGATTTCGGCCGCGCTCAGCGGGCGCACGCTCTGATAGCCCTCGATCAACGCTTTCGCCTTTGTGACGTTGAACGAACGGTCCTTTTCGAAACACCAGGCATTCAGGCAGACCGCCAGATCATAGGCGAGGAAATCATTGCAGGCGAAGTAAAAGTCGATCACGCCGGAAAGCGTGTCGCCGATGAAAAACACATTGTCCGGAAACAGATCGGCATGGATAACGCCTTCCGGCAGGTCCACCGGCCAGCGGTCTTCCAGCAGCGCCAGTTCCTCGGAAATTTCGCTCTCGAGCCCCGACTGGACCTCATCGGCGCGGGCCGCCGATTTGTCCCAGAGATCGACCCAGCCTTTCAGCGACAGCGCATTTTCGCGGCGAAGCGGAAAATCCTGCCCGGCGATGTGCATGCGGGCGAGCGCCACGCCAAGTTCGCGGCAGTGGCGTGCTTCCGATTTTCTCAGCCACATGCCCTCGAGAAACGAAATCAGCGCCGCAGGCCGGCCGCAAAGCTGGCCGTAAAGCGCACCATCGGAACGCGGCAACGGCAGCGGGCAGGAAATGCCACGCTCGGCCAGATGCTGCATCAAACCGAGGTAAAACGGCAGATCGTTCTCATCGACGCGCTTTTCATAAAGCGTGAGGATCAGCGGAAACCGGTCCGTGTGCAGGAGAAAATTCGAGTTCTCGACACCTTCGGCGATGCCCTTGAAGGACAGTAGCTCGCCGGTGTCGTAGGCCTGAAGAAAGTCCTTCAGGTCAACCTCGTTGATATCGGTATAGACGGCCAATGCAATTCCTCGATGGAAAATCTGCTGCTGGTTTTCACGATGCCCGCGCCGCTGTCAAGCAAACGCGTGCCGATGAAGAACCGCGAGCCCCAATATTCTTTCCGGCACGCGTCGGCATTGATCGCTCTGGCGACAGGCTACCCCGACAACGGCAAACCGAAAGTCTACCGCCCGTTCACAAAGGCCATGTCCTCGACCGTCAGTTCCATATCGCGCAGTTCGCGATTGACGAGGAAATGCTCGTTTTCGATGGCGGTTTCGGCCAGTTCCAGCCGTGCGTCAAAGCGTGCGCGGAAGGCTTCGATGATCTCGTTGACCACCACTTCCGGGGCCGACGCACCGGCCGAAATGCCAAGCGTGCCGATATTGCCGATGGCTTCGAAATCAAGCTCGGTGGCGCGCTGCACCAGAATGGCATGGCTGGCCCCGGCGCGGCGTGCAACCTCGACCAGACGCCGTGAATTCGATGAATTGGGCGCGCCGACGATGATGAACAGATCGCAGCCGGGGGCTGCGGCAGACACCGCCTCCTGCCGGTTGGTGGTGGCATAGCAGATCGAATCGGCCGCCGGCGCCATCAGCTTGGGAAAACGTTCCTGTAGCTTGGCGATCACCGCCGCCGTGTCCTCGACCGAAAGCGTGGTCTGGGTGACGTAGCCGAGATTGTCCGGATCGGCGGGGGCGTAGTTTTCGGCCTCCTCCACCGTCTCGATCAGCGAGACCGCGCCCTCCGGCAATTGCCCCATCGTGCCGATCACTTCCGGATGGCCGGCATGGCCGATCAGCACCACATGGCGGCCGAGCCGCTGATGGCGCATGGCCTGCTTGTGCACCTTGGAAACCAGCGGACATGTGGCATCGAGATAGAAGAGATTGCGCTTTTCGGCATCGGCAGGCACCGATTTCGGCACGCCGTGGGCCGAAAACACCACCGGCTGTTCGCGGTGTTCGGCCGGGATCTCGTCAAGCTCCTCGACAAAGACCGCGCCCAGAGCCTCCAGCCCCTCGACCACATAGCGATTGTGAACGATCTCGTGGCGCACATAAACGGGCGCGCCATAGCGTTTCAGCGCCAGCACCACGATCTGAATGGCCCGGTCGACGCCCGCGCAAAAGCCGCGCGGCCCGCACAGGCGAATGGTGAGTGGCCCTTTGGTCATGTCCGGCTCTTTCGTATGTTCGTCATTGCGTCGCCTTGCGGCGTTTGTCCCCAAATGGGGCTTCGGCGCGTCAAATCAATCCGGGCAACTGATACCAATGATGACAGTCCTTTGTCCAATGTCCGTTTGCGCCGGATGTGGATGGCAGCACCACAACGGGAATATCGCCGATGCCGACCGGCTGCAGGCCACAGACAATCTTTTTGTCGGCAAAGAAAATCCGCCCCGCATTCACGCTGGTGAACGCCACGAGTTTCGGGCGGCAAGACAACATCTTTTCGCGAAAACCGGACAGGTCGAAATGCTTAGCTGTCAGCGCGCGGTCCATACCGCTTTCGCTCTGGTTCAGGTCGGTCAGCCCGATGCCGTAATCGGCAAGTCGGCGAAAATCAGCGGGCGCGATCTGCTCCGGCGTCAACCCGATCTCGTGCAGAATGCGATAGAAACGATTCGAGGGATTGGCATAGAAAGACCCCGTACGGGCGGAAATCGTGCCCTTGGCGGTTCCGCAGAAAACGATATCGAGACCGGGCGAAAGAAGATCAATCATCACGCCTGCGCCCTTTGAAAACGAGAACCGCAACACCGATGGCAAGCACCGCGGCCAGCCCGTACCAGGTGATGGCGTATTGCAGATGATTGTTCGGAAACGAAATGCGGGTGACGCCCCCGGCCGGCAGGCCGCCGGGATTGGGCGCATCATCGGCATCGATGAAAAAGGGCAGCACCTTCTGCGCATCGAGCCCGGCGGAGGCCGTCATGCTGTCGAGGTCCTTCCAGTAGAAGATATTTTGCGGCACATCGTTTTCAGGCACCAGAAAGGACGGCTTTTCAGAAAGGCGCGCCCGGGCAAGCCCGGTGATCGTCACCGTGCCTTCGACCTGGCCTTGGCCCCGCGTTTCCACCGCCTTCATGTCGAAGGGCACGAAGCCGCGATTGACGAATACGGCGCGTCCGTCTGCAAGCCTCAGCGGCGTATAGACGTAATAGCCGGACTGGCCTTCGAAGGTCGCAAAGAAATGGCGCTCGCCGTCATGCTCGAACCGGCCGCTTACGGTTACCGGGCGGTACTCGATATTGCCGCCTTCGGCCGCAAGCGCCTCGATTTCGGCAAGCGGGACCGGCGGCGCCTGAAGACGGGCTGAAACGGTGGCCAGAAGGTCCTGTTTCCAGTGCAGGCGGCGAACCTGCCAGTTGCCGAGCAGGATCAGGCAGACGAAGGCTGCCAGCGCCAACACCAGACCAATGGCGCGAAGTGGCGACAGTCGCTCAGGCATCGTCGGAGCGGTCGATCACGCCTTCGGCGGCGCTGTGACGATATTGCAGGCCGATCAGAACACCCTTGAAGGCCCGAAGCGCCCCGAGCGACAGGGCACTGGCAACCGGCACCCAGATGAGAGCATGCACCCAGAGCGGCGGCGCATAGGAAATCTCGGTCCACAGCACCAGCGCGATCAACACAAAACCGACGGCCATCATCACGAACACGGCGGGACCATCGCCGGAATCGGCAAAGGCATAGCTGAGACCGCAGTTTTCACACGCGGGCTTCAGCGTCAGAAAACCATCGAACAGTTTTCCCTTGCCGCAATGCGGGCAACGCCCGGCAAGGCCGGAGAGGATCAGATTCACAGGTTCGTGATTGTGTTCGTCTTCAGACATGGCATTGCTCGCCGCCGCCGCAAACCGGCGCGGCGCCTCTTACTGGATGACATCCTGCCATTCTTCATGACGGATGCTGAGCGCCTTGAAGAACGGGCACAAGGGCACGATCTTCCAGCCGCCCGCGCGGGCGGCAGCCACCGCATGTTCGCCAAGAACCTTGCCGTAACCCTGGCCGCGCAGTGCATCCGGCACGCCTGTGTGGTCGATAATCACCAGCTTTTCGGATGCCCGCGAATAGGTCATCTCGGCCTCATGGCCATCCACAACCACGAAATAGCGACCACCCGAAGCGGTCTTTTCTTCCTGAACAGTGATAGCGGCACCTCATGAAAAACGGCCGCCGCTTTTCAGACGGCGGCCGGGTTTGAAAAAATCAGTGACCTGTTTCGGCAAGCGGCGCGCCCCAGCCGCCCCAGATGTAAATCGTGAAGAACAGGAACAGCCAGACGACATCGACGAAATGCCAGTACCAGGCCGCCGCCTCGAGACCGAAATGCTGCTCCGGCGTGAACGCACCGCGCGCCGCACGCACAAGGCAGACGATCAGGAAAATCGTGCCGACGACCACGTGGAAACCGTGAAAGCCGGTCGCCATGAAGAAGGTTGCGCCATAGATCGAGTTCTTGAAGGCGAACGGCGCCTCGTAATATTCGTAGGCCTGAACGCCGGTGAACAGCAGCCCCAGAACGACCGTCAGCGTCAGCCCCTGGATCAGCCCCTTGCGGTCGCCATGCAGCAGCGCATGGTGAGCCCAGGTCAGCGTGGTGCCGGAAAGCAACAGGATCACAGTGTTGTAAAGCGGGAAATGCCAGGGATCGACGACCGCGATCCCCTCCGGCGGCCATGTCCCCCCCGTGGCTTCGACACGGGCCGCCTGGATCGCCTCTCCGGTGAACAGGCTGGCATCGAAGAACGCCCAGAACCATGCCACGAAGAACATCACCTCCGAGGCGATGAACATGATCATGCCGTAGCGCAGATGCAGCGAGACCACCGGCGTGTGATGGCCCTCCTGCCCCTCCTTGATCGTATCCGACCACCAGCCGTGAAGCACGTAGACAACGACGACCAGACCGATGAGCAACAGCCAGGGCTGGGCCAGTTCCAGACCCAGGATCTTGAACGAGCCGCCGCTGAGATAGCGCATATAGCCGACACCGCCGAAAGCCATCAGGAACACGCCGATGGAGGCGACCAGCGGCCACGGGCTCGGGTCGATGATATGGTAGTCGTGATTTTTGTGTTGCGTCTCCGCCATGGATGGTCCCCGTTTCCTCTCCCTTTGCAGCATAAGGGCCGAATTTGCTGCCTGAATCAATCCCTGCGGATGACAATCCGCAAATCGGCCGCAAACCGACCGCAAACCGGACAGCGGCTCAGCTCTTTCTGCCGGCCGTATCGGTTTTCAGCGCCGCCGCTTGGTCGGAAGCGGGCTTTTCATGCTCGAAAAATGTATAGGACAGGGTCAACACCCTGATATCCTTGGTCTCCTCCGCCTCCACGATTGCCGGATCGACGAAAAAAACGACCGGCATTTCCAGCGTTTCACCCGGCTGCAACGTGGTTTCTGTGAAGCAGAAACATTCAACCTTGTTGAAATAGGCGCCGGCCTGCAGAGGCGTCACATTGAAGATCGCCTGACCGTTGACCGGCTCGCGCGAACTGTTGTGCGCCTTGAACATGACCTGCACGGTTTCACCGATCTTCGGCGACACGGAAGGCTGAACCGGCTTGAACTCCCAGTCGAGCCCCGGCGCGACATTGGCATCGAAGGTGACCTTGATGCGTTTGTCGAGAACGACGCTGGAATATTGGTCGACCTGTTGCGCGGTCCCGTTATAGCCGGTCACCTGACAGAAGATGCGGTAGAGCGGCACGGCGGCAAAGCTCATGCCGGTCATGCCGACCACGAAAACAAGGCACATCAACACGATGGCGCCGTTATTGCGTGGTCGCTGTTTCCCCTCCCCTGTCATCGTGCACGCCTCCTCAGACCGCTGCGAACTTGACCATGGTAATGATATAGAACAGCGCGACAAGACCGAACAGCAGCACGCCGAGCGCGATATTGCGGCCGCGCCGGGCTTTTCTCTGCTTGTCGGTCAGCTTGACTGTCTCGATCATGAACACCTCAACCGAAAATCATGAAAACGGCGCGATCGGCAATCAGCGCCGCGAAGATCGCAAACAGATAGATGATCGAGAACCCGAACATCTTTCTCGCCGGCAGCATCCGTTCGTCACCTTCCGGCATCGCCCGCACCTTCAGCGAGGCGAACACGAAATAGGTGCCCATCGCCCCAGCGAACACCGCATAGAAGGGGCTGGCAAGGCCGGTCAGCGCGGGCGCAACGCCGGCAAATGCCGTCAGCGCCGCATAGACCACCATCTGGTTCTTGGTCGATTTTTCGCCGGCAACATTCGGCATCATCGGGATGCCGACATCGTCATAATCGCCCATCTTGTAGAGCGCCAGCGCCCAGAAATGCGCCGGGGTCCACAGAAAGGTGATCGAAAACAGAATGATGCTGTCGAGCGAAATGCTCCCGGTCATCGCCGCCCAGCCGATCATCGGCGGAAACGCGCCGGCGGCCCCGCCGATCACGATATTCTGCGGCGTCGAACGCTTCAGCCACATCGTGTAGAACACGGCATAGTACAGGATCGTGAACGCCAGCAGGCCGGCGGCAAACCAGTTAATCGCAAGACCAAGCGTCGCAACAGAAAAGCAGGAAAGCGTAATGCCGAAGGCAAGCGCTTCCTGACGGGTCACCCGTCCGCTCGGGATCGGCCGTTTCACGGTGCGCGACATCACAGCATCAATATCGGAATCATACCACATGTTGAGCGCACCGGACGCACCCGCGCCTGTGGCGATGCACAGGATGGCGATGGCACCCATGACCGGATTGATCGAACCGGGGGCCAGGAAAAGCCCGGCAAAGGCGGTAAACACCACCAGCGACATCACACGCGGTTTCAGCAGTGCGAAATAATCGCGCGCCGTCGCCTCCGAAAGTCCGATATCGGTATGCGCCAGACCGGTCTCGCTGTCCAATACTGTCATGATCTGCTCTGTCTCACTTATTTCCAAAAAGCCCGCGCGCCCCTCGCTCATGCGTCGGGCGCGCGATCTCATGTTTTTGTCCAGTTGTCCAGATCAGCGCACACGCGGCAGTTCCGACCACTGGTGATAGGGCGGCGGCGAGGAAAGCTGCCATTCGAGCGTGGTCGCGCCCGGGCCCCAGGGGTTATCGCCGGCAATCCGCTTCTTCGCAAACGCCTCATACACGCCGTAGAGGAAGATCAGAACCCCGATGGCGGAAATATAGGAGCCATATGACGAAACCGCGTTCCAGCCGGCAAAGGCATCCGGATAATCGATGTAACGGCGCGGCATGCCCGAAAGACCGAGAAAATGCTGCGGAAAGAACACCAGGTTCACACCGACGAACATGACCCAGAAATGGATGACTGCGACGCGTTCGTTATACATGTAGCCGGTGATCTTCGGGAACCAGTAATACCAGCCGGCGAAAATCGCGAAGACAGCACCGAGCGACAGCACATAATGGAAGTGCGCCACCACGTAATAGGTGTCGTGCAATGACCGGTCGAGGCCGGCATTGGCAAGCTGCACCCCGGTCACGCCGCCGACGGTGAACAGGAAGATGAAGCCAATGGCCCAGACCATCGGCGCCTTGAAGGTGATCGACCCGCCCCACATGGTGGCAATCCACGAGAAGATCTTCACGCCGGTCGGCACCGCAATCACCATGGTGGCGAACACGAAATAGCGCTGGGTGTCGAGCGACAGGCCGACCGTATACATATGATGCGCCCAGACGATGAAGCCGACGGCGCCGATCGCGACCATGGCATAGGCCATGCCGAGATAGCCGAAGACCGGCTTTTTCGAGAAGGTCGAGATGATGTGGCTGATGATGCCGAAGGCCGGCAGGATCAGGATGTAGACTTCCGGGTGGCCGAAGAACCAGAACAGATGCTGGTAGAGGATCGGGTCGCCGCCGCCATCGGGCGCAAAGAAGGTGGTGCCGAAATTACGGTCCGTCAGCAGCATGGTAATGCCGCCCGCCAGAACCGGCAGCGACAACAGCAGCAGGAAGGCGGTGACCAGCACCGACCAAGCAAACAGCGGCATCTTGTGCAGCGTCATGCCCGGCGCGCGCATGTTCAGAATGGTAGTGATGAAGTTGATCGCACCCAGAATGGAGGAAATGCCCGCCACATGCAGCGCAAAGATCGCCAGATCCACCGCAGGCCCCGGCATCCCCGATGTTGAAAACGGCGGATACATGGTCCAGCCGCCGCCAACACCGTTGGAACCGGCCGGCCCTTCCACGAACATGGACAACAGCAGCAGCAGGAAGGCCGGAACGATCAGCCAGAAGGAAATATTGTTGAGACGCGGAAACGCCATGTCCGGCGCGCCGATCATGATCGGGATCATCCAGTTGGCAAAACCGCCGATCAGCGCCGGCATCACCATGAAGAAGATCATGATCAGCCCGTGCGCCGTGGTGAAGACGTTATAGAGGTGCTTGCCCTGGTCAACGGCTGCCGCCCCCGCGTCGCCATAGACCATGGAGGCCAGTCCGTTGAAGATCTGGATACCGGGCTCCTGCAGCTCCATGCGCATGGCAACGGAGAGCGCGCCACCGATGATGCCCGCACAGATGGCGAAGATCAGGTAGAGCGTGCCGATATCCTTGTGATTGGTCGACAGAAACCAGCGGGCGAAAAAGCCGGGCTTATGGTCGTCGTCGTGAGCGGTGTGAATGCCTGCTTCGGCCATGATCGTCTCCCTCCCCCTTTTAGTCTTTGTCTGCCAGCAGAACGGCGTCCTGCTTCGCATTGTCGATGCTGGCCATCAGCGCCTGATTGGCGGCTTCCACATCACTTGCAGCCGATGCTTGCCAGGTGGCGAACTGTTCGGCCGAAACGGCGCGGATCGCAATCGGCATGAAGGCATGATCCTTGCCGCAGAGTTCGGAACACTGGCCGTAATAGATGCCTTCCGCATCAGCCTTGAACCAGGTCTCGTTCAGGCGTCCGGGAACGGCATCAACCTTGATGCCGAAAGACGGCATGGCGAAGGAATGGATCACGTCCGTGGGCGCGGCGGTCACGAGCAGGCGCACCGTTTCCCCCACCGGCACCACCATTTCGTTGTCGACGGCCAGAAGGCGCGGATAGACGGCCTTGTCTTCCTTGCCGTATTCGGCGCGCTGATCGTCGGTCAGCATGTAGGAGGAATAGGAAATCGCGCCATCCTCGATTTCCGGGTAATCATAGGTCCACAGCCATTGCGTCGCCGTTGCCTTGACCGTCAGCTTCGGGTCTTCCGGCATGGTCAGCTGGGCCGTCAGCAGATTGAACGACGGCACTGCCAGGAAAAGCAGGATCAGCACCGGCGCAACGGTCCACACCACTTCGATGACGGTGTTGTGGCTGGTGCGCGAGGCCTCGGGATTTTTCGACGCCCGGAAGCGCACCATCACGGTGATCAGCAGCGCCAGGACGAGAAGCACGATCGGCACGATAAACCAGAGCGTATACTGCTCGAACCAGCGTATCTGATGCATGATCGGCGAGGCCGCCGGCTGCATGCCCGTTTCCCATGGCTGAGGCTGCGCGGCAAAGGCGCTGCCAAAGCCCGCAAGACAGAGAAAAGCTGTCAGGCATGCTCTGGTCTTGTTCATCACGTTGAATTCTCCCTCCATCGTTTGACCGTGGTCAAACCGGACCTTTTTCAACTGCGCTATATGCCCATAAGACCTGAAGCGCACTGTGGTCATGATAACACCTGTTCACGTCGACGCACTCCCTGTTTGCGCCGCGCTTTACAGTTGGTGTGCCTGTTTTCTCCCTCAGTCACAATTATGCCATAGCATTTGGCGATTTGAAGCGTCAAATTGTCTCATGCAAACCTAATATATTCCGCTGTTTCCCACCGGGTTTTGCCGACAGCGCCTGTCGGGCGTTGAAAATTGCTTTTGAAACCTGCACAACCACTTCGGAAAATTCACGTTTCAGTTCATGCAGGATTCCCGCCCATGCCCTCTTTTCCTCTAAACATGCTGTCGAGCGCAAAGCCCGCTGCGGCAAGACTGGTGCTTGCAGCCGCGTTGACAGCGCTTGCCGTCATCCCGGCCAATGCCCAGGAGAACACCGCGCCGCAGGCCGGTGACGGTCCGCAGATGGGCAGCGAGCAGGACCCGACGATGGTGCGCGAAAACCACGGCGCATGGTCGATGATCTGCGACCAGCCGCCTGGCGCCACGCTGGAACAATGCGCCCTGATGCAAAACGTGATCGCCGACGACCGCCCGGAAATCGGCCTTTCGATCGCGGTGCTGAAGACGGCTGACCGGCAGGCGACGCTGCTGCGCATCCTGTCCCCTCTCGGCGTGTTCCTGCCCGAAGGCATGGGGCTTTTTGTTGATGGCGTGAATATCGGAAAAGCCTCGTTTTCACGCTGCTATCTCGATGGCTGCTATGTCGAGGTCGATATCGACGACGACCTTATGAATATCCTGCGCGCCGGCAAAGAGGCCGTATTCACGCTGAATTTTTCCATCGATCAGGACACGATCGGCATTCCGGTGGACCTCTCCGGCTTTGGCGAAGGCTTCGACGCCCTGCCCTGATATTGCCCCTGACACTTCCTATATAGGCCTCAGGACAAGAAAAAGGACGACAGCCAGAATGACGGACCGCGACCTGATCAGCCATTTCGACGCAGACGAAACCACGATCCGCGACATCGTTTCCGATACGCTCCACGACGCCGATGACGGCGAGCTTTATGTCGAATACAGCCAGAGCGAATCGCTGAGCTTCGATGACGGCAGGCTGAAGAGCGGCGCGTTCAACACCGGCCACGGCTTCGGCCTGCGCGCGGTGGCGGGCGAAGCCAGCGGCTTTGCCCATGCCGGGGAGCTGTCGCTTGCCGCGCTCAAGCGCGCCGCTTCCACGACCAAGGCCGTGACCCACGGGCACACCGGCGTCCATGCCGAGCCGCCCCGCGGCACCAATACAAGGCTCTATTCCGACGAAAACCCCATCGGGGCGCCGAGTTTCGAGGAAAAGGTCAAGCTTCTCGGCGAAATCGACGCCTATCTGCGGGCGCGCGATCCGCGTGTGCGTCAGGTTTCCGCCTCGCTTGCCGCCAGCCATCAGGTGGTGGATATCCTGCGGGGCGACGGCTACCGGGTCGGCGATGTGCGCCCGATGACGCGGCTGAACATCTCGGTCGTCGTCGGCGATGGAGACCGGCTGGAAACCGGCTCCTTCGGCATTGGCGGACGGCAGAGTTTCAGCGATCTTTTCGCGCGGCAGGACTGGCAGACAGGCGCCGATGAAGCCTTGCGCAAGGCCTTCGTCAATCTGGAAGCCATCGAAGCGCCGGCCGGCACCATGGATGTGGTGCTCGGCAATGGCTGGCCGGGCGTGATGATCCACGAAGCCGTCGGCCACGGACTGGAAGGCGATTTCAACCGCAAGGGGCTTTCGGCCTTTTCCGGCCTGGTCGGCGAGATGGTTGCCGCCCCCGGCGTCACCATTGTCGACGACGGCACGATTGAAAACCGGCGCGGTTCGATCTCCATCGATGACGAGGGCACGCCGTCGAACTATAATGTCCTGATCGAGAACGGAAGGCTGACCGGTTATATGCAGGACCGCCTCAACGCCCGGCTGATGGGCGTTGCGCCCACCGGCAACGGGCGGCGTCAGTCCTATTCGGACCTGCCGATGCCGCGCATGACCAACACCTATATGCTCAACGGCGACAAGACCAAGGAAGAGATCATCGGCTCGGTCAAGAAGGGCATCTACGCCGTCACCTTCGGTGGTGGTCAGGTGGATATCACCTCCGGCCAGTTCGTGTTCTCCTGCACCGAAGCCTACATGATCGAAAACGGAAAGATCGGTGCGCCGATCAAGGGTGCAACGCTGATCGGCAACGGCCCGGATGCCATGAAGCGGGTTTCGATGGTCGGCAATGATCTTGCGCTCGACAACGGCATTGGCAATTGCGGCAAGGCCGGCCAATGGGTGCCGGTCGGCGTCGGCCAGCCGCATCTCAGGCTGGATCAGGTCACCGTCGGCGGCACGCAGGCTTAGCGGTTTCTTTACCGCTGTCTGTTTTTCATGGGTGCCATGTATTGCGTACCCGGAATGTCGAGCACCGTGAAAAACGAGCATCACATTGTCATCCGTCCCTTCGAGGCGGATGACAACCGGCGGCTGACCGAAATCTGGTATGCCGCCTCGCGCCTTTCCCATCCCTTTTTGCCGGAGGACCTGCTTGTCCGGCAACGCCAGGAAATTGCCGAAAAATATCTGCCGCAGACAGAAACCTGGGTGGCGGCTGACGACAACGGCCCCATCGGCTTCATCGGGCTGATGGATCAGTTCATCGGCGGCCTGTTCGTGGCGCCTGAAAGCCAGGGCGCGGGTATTGGCAGCATGCTGCTCGATCACGCTTTCGCCCTGAAGGGGAAACTCGCGCTCGAAGTCTATGCCGCCAATCATCGCGCCGTCGCGTTTTACCGCCGCCACGGCTTTTGCGGGGTCCGCCGCCGGGAAACCGATGACAATGGCCTGCCGCATCCGCTGATCCTGATGCAAAAGCCCTGCCCAGTCCCTAACCGGCCGACGACACCGACCGGAGCCTAGAACAAGAGGTCAGGCGGTCAGCATCTCGTCCAGAACCGCCACGATCAGGCCGTGATCATCCGCGCTCGCAAGGCCGGAAACGGTGATGGCGGCAAACACGCCGGTATCCTTGATACGGACGGGAAAACTGCCGCCATGATCTGCGAAATCCTTGATATCGAGGCCGATTTCGGGACCGATCGTGCGGCCCTTGCGCTTGTGCGCAAGCTCGATTGCATAAGATGCGTGATGAAAATGAAAGACGACGTTGGATTTGCGCCGCGCCCACATGTCGTTATCCGGCGCAGAGCCCGGCAGGGCGGCATGAAACAGCGTGCGGTTCGGCGTGCGGATATTGATGACGACCGGCGCTTCATGCGCCAGCGCCCGACCGACCAGCCGCTGGCCGAGATCCCAGGCGTCACTCTCGCTGAAGGTCTTGAACACCAGCCGCTCTTCCTGGGCCGCCACTTCCTTTTCGCTGTCGCTGATATCACTCATTCCTGCCTCCGCTGGCGTCCGATTAAAATGTCATTGAGTGAAATCAGAAAGCTATGGTCGAACCGCCCGCCCGAATGCGGCGAGCGCACCTGTCTTGAACTGTAACACCCGCCCGCAACATAGCCATGACCGGCCTTGCGGTTCAATGGATGGCCGGCCGAAATGCAAGCTTTCCCCTACCCCCGGAACGTGCCGTTCCTAGGGAACCCCTTGGGCGCGATCCTGCCGGCCATGGCGCGGTCGCCGCGCCATTCCATCAGTTCATCGACGTTACGGGTATGGGTACGGCCGGCGCTGTCGGTCCAGGTGAGGCCGTCTTCCAGCGCAAAGCACTTGGCATCCGAAAGACCACCATCCTTGTAGCGCTGCAGGCGCACGCCCTTGCCGCGCGTCATCTCGGCGACCTGCGACAGCGGGAAGACCAGAAGCTTGCGGTTTTCACCGATGGCGGCGACATGATCGCCGGCAGCGGGCGTCAACAGTTTCACCTCCACCGGCATCGACACGTTCATCACCTGCTTGCCCTTGCGGGTGTTGGCGACCATCGCGTCCTCATCCACGACAAAGCCATTGCCGGCGGTCGATGCGATCAGGAGCTTGCGGCCCGGCTCATGTACAAACGCGGTGACGACATCCTGTTCGGCCTCGATATCCACCATGATGCGCAAGGGCTCGCCATGGCCGCGTCCGCCCGGCAGCTTGTCCGCACCAAGCGTATAGGCCTTGCCGCCTGTGGTAACGATCAACAGCTTGTCGGTGGTTTGCGCCGGGAATGAAAGCTTCAGGCTGTCGCCGTCCTTGAACGACAGGCCGGAGGTTTCGACATGGCCCTTCAGCGCCCGCACCCAGCCTTTTTCCGAGATCACGATCGTGACCGGTTCCTTCTCGATCATCGCCTGCTGGATGGCTTCGATATCGGTATCGGGCGCATGATCGAAAGTGGAGCGGCGGCGGCCGAGTTCGGTCGCCTTGGCGAAGGTCTTCTTGACCTCGCCGATTTCCCAACCGACCGTCTGCCACTGCTTGTCTTCGGAAGCGAGCAGCGCTTCGATACCGGCCTTTTCCGCCGTCAGCGCGTCGAACTCCTTGCGGATCTCGATTTCCTCGAGCTTGCGCAAGGCGCGCAGCCGCATGTTGAGGATGGCTTCCGCCTGCACATCGGTGATCTCGAAACGCGCGATCATCACCTGTTTGGGCTCGTCTTCCTCGCGGATGATCCTGATCACCTCGTCGAGGTTGAGATAGGCGACCAGAAGGCCGCCGAGGATTTCCAGCCGCCGGTCGATCGCCGCCAGACGATGGCGCGAGCGGCGCTGCAGCACCTCACGACGATGGCCGAGCCATTCGGTGAGAACATCGACAAGGCCCATCACCTTCGGCACCTTGCCTTGGGAGAGCACGTTCATGTTCATCGAAAAACGGCTCTCAAGATCGGTGAGCTTGAACAGCGATTCCATCAGCAGCGCCGGGTCGACGGCGCGCGATTTCGGCACCAGCACAACGCGGATATCTTCGGCCGATTCATCCTGGATATCTTCCAGAAGCGGCAGACGGCGGGCGATCAGCAGCTCGGCGATCTTCTCGATCAGCCGCGATTTCTGCACGCCATAGGGAATTTCGGTGACGACGATCTGGTAATTGCCGCGCCCGAGGTCTTCCTTTTCCCAGCGCGCGCGCACCCGAAAGCCGCCGCGCCCGGTCCTGTAGGTTTCGACCATGGAGTCGAAATCCTCGACGATGATGCCGCCGGTGGGAAAATCCGGCCCCTGGATCATGTTCGCCTTCGGCCCGTCGGCGCCGGGCAGCGTCAACAGGTCCTCGACGGTGGCGTCGGGATGCTTGATCAGATGGATCGCAGCCTCGCACAACTCGTGGGCATTGTGCGGAGGAATGGCAGTCGCCATGCCGACGGCGATGCCGGTCGAACCGTTTGCGAGCAGGTTGGGAAATGCGCCGGGCATGACCACCGGCTCTTCGTCCTCCTCGTTATAGGTCGGACGAAAGTCGACGGCGTCCTCGCCGATGCCTTCCAGCATCAGCGCCGCCACATCGGTCATGCGCGCCTCGGTGTAGCGCATGGCCGCAGCGCTATCACCGTCGATATTGCCGAAATTGCCCTGGCCGTCGACCATGGGATAGCGCTGGGCAAAGCTCTGCGACAGGCGCACCAGCGCGTCATAGATCGAGGCGTCGCCATGGGGGTGGAACTTACCCATGACATCGCCGACGATACGGGCGCATTTCTTGTAAGCGGACCCCGGGCGCACGCCGATCTCGCTCATGCCGTGAATGATACGGCGATGAACGGGTTTCAGCCCGTCGCGCACATCCGGCAACGCGCGGTGCATGATCGTCGACAACGCATAGGCGAGGTAGCGTTCTTCCAGCGCCTTGCGCAGGTCCACGGCATCGATGTGGTTGTCGCCGTCATCCGGCGGAATGATTTCGTTTCCCATGGCGCTTTGTTAGAGGATGCAACCTTCTCCCGCAAGCCGCATGGGCGGCCAATCCCCTGAAAACACGGGGGTCTCGTGCTCAAAATGGCGCGAGTGACGCGCATCGGACACAAGGTTGACACCAACGTCATGGTGGCAAGATTGCAATTCTGTCTTATATGCCGAATAACTTGAACCAGAATCGGAACAGATACCGGGAGCCCCTTATGCGCAAAGCGCCTTTCCGCCACCTCCTTCTCGCCGGCAGCTTTCTGGCAGCAACGTCCGCGCCCGCCTTCGCCCTCGATGCGCAGGATATGCTTGCAAAGCTCAACGCCGCGTCAAAGGCGCAGGGAGACGTCACCTTCACCTATGACGATGTCGAGGAGGGCGACAACGGCGACCTCACGGTCACCGGCGTGGTCTACAGCATCGCGCCCGAAGCCGATGAAACACTCGGCGGACTGAAGCAGGCCGAACCGATGACGCTCGACTTCGAAGGCGTGACGGAGAACGAGGACGGCAGCTATTCGATCGATCGGGTTTCCGCCGCAGACATGGTCTTTACCGGTGAGGATCTGGAAATCAATGTCGGCTCGCTGGTCCAGAGCGACATCGCAGTGCCGGCGACGCCGGATGCGAGCGCCTTTGCCGGCTGGAGCTATGCCGGCAACACCGAGGTCGGCGACATCACGGTGACGACCGAGGGCCACCGGGTACTGGCCATCGACAATGCAACCGGCACGCAGCGCTTCGACGAAGAGAACGGCACGGCAAGCTTCCGTGGCGATGTCTCCGGCGTCACGCTCGACCTTTCGAACATCGACGACATGGAAGACGATGTGCGCGATGCCCTGACAGCGCTTGATCTGATGGAAACGCATTCCAGCGCAACCTTCAGCGGCGTATGGGATTCCCAGTCCGGCGATCTGGATATTCTGACCTATGATATTGCAGTCGAGGACGTCGGCACGCTGGCGATCAATTTCACCATGACCGGCCTGACGCTCGATACCGTCGAGACCCTGCGGCAGCTTTCCGCCGAAATGCCCGATGCGGATGCGATGGAAGCAAGCGAAGGTGACGAAGAAGCCGTAAATCCCTATCAGGCGCAGCTTCTCGAGATTGGCCAGAAGATAGGCATCTCCGAATTCGCGATCAGCTTTGCAGACGATTCCATCACCACGCGGGTGCTGCAATATGCGGCCGAACAGGAAGGCATGATCGCCGAAGAGATGGCCGACAAGATCGAAGTCGATCTCGGCACAAGCCTGAATGCGATGAACGTTCCGGGCCTTGCAGACATGGTGACAACGGCCGTCGGCACCTATTTCGCCGACCCGCAGACCTTCAAGATCAGCATCAAACCGCAAATGCAGATGCCAGTTCTCGCCGTCATCATGGCCGGTGCGGCTGCCCCGCAGTCGATCCCGCAGCTTTTGAACCTGCAGGTCACGGCGAACGAATAAGCGCCCTTACCGGCGCGGTTCGCCCCTCCACTTTCATTGACAAAAAAGCCCCGGCGATCCTGATCGCCGGGGCTTTTCAATGAACGGGATGAATGCCTCAGTCTTTCTTCTGCGGCAGGATGCGCAGGCCAAGCTCGCGCAGCTGCGCCGCGCCGGCTTCGGCAGGCGCCGACATCAGCAGGTCCTGGGCCTGCTGGTTCATCGGGAACAGCGTGACCTCGCGCAGGTTCTTCGCACCGACGAGCAGCATCACGATACGGTCGATACCGGCCGCCATGCCGCCATGGGGCGGAACGCCGTACTGGAAGGCGCGGTAAAGGCCGCCGAAGCGCTCCTCGACCACTTCCGCGCCAAGGCCGACATGACCGAAGGCTTCGACCATGGTTTCCGGGATATGGTTACGGATACCGCCGGAGGCGATTTCAAAGCCGTTGCAGACCATGTCGTACTGATAGGCTTTCAGCGCCAGCAGGCCTTCGTCGCCATCGGCCGCCTTCAGCGCGTCCATACCGCCCTGCGGCATGGAGAAGGGGTTATGGGCAAAGTCGATCTTCTTTTCATCCTCGTTCCATTCGTAGAACGGGAAATCGACAATCCAGCACAGCGCGTAACGGTCCTTGTCAGTCAGGCCGAGTTCATCGCCCACACGGGTGCGGGCTTCGCCGGCAAAGCGGGCGAACTGGTCCGGACGGCCGGCAACGAAGAAGCAGGCGTCGCCCTCGTCAAGCCCAAGCTGCTGACGGATCGCGTCGGTACGCTCGGGGCCGATATTCTTGGCCAGCGGACCGGCGCCGGTGAGGTCCTCGCCTTCCTTGCGCCAGAAGATATATCCGAGACCCGGCTGCCCCTGACCCTGCGCCCAGGAGTTCATCCGGTCGCAGAAGGCGCGCGAACCGCCGGTCTTGGCCGGAATGGCCCAGACTTCGACCTTGGGGTCCTTGGCGATCATGCCGGCAAACACCTTGAAGCCCGAGCCGTCGAAATGCTCGGTCACGGCTTCCATCTCGATCGGGTTTCTCAGATCCGGCTTGTCGGAGCCATATTTGCGCATCGCCACATCGTAGGGAATGCGCGGGAATTCCTCGGTCACCGGCTTGCCGTCTGCAAACGCCTTGAAGACGTCGCGCAGCACCGGCTCCATGGTCGACAGAATGTCGTTCTGTTCGACAAAGCTCATTTCCAGGTCGAGCTGGTAGAATTCGCCCGGCAGGCGGTCGGCGCGCGGGTCCTCGTCGCGGAAGCAGGGGGCGATCTGGAAATAGCGGTCGAAACCGGAGGCCATCAGCAACTGCTTGTACTGCTGCGGCGCCTGCGGCAGGGCGTAGAACTTGCCCTGATGGATGCGGCTCGGGACCAGAAAGTCGCGCGCGCCTTCCGGCGAGGAGGCCGTCAGGATCGGCGTCGAATATTCGGTAAAGCCAGCATCCGCCATCTGCTTGCGCATTTCGGCAATGATCTGCGTGCGCTTGACGATATTGGCGTGCAGCGTTTCGCGGCGCAGATCGAGGAAGCGGTATTTCAGACGCAGGTCTTCGGGATATTCCGGCTCGCCGAACACCGGCAGCGGCAGTTCCTTGGCTGCAGACAGAACCTCGATTTCCTCGGCGTAAAGTTCGATCTCGCCGGTTGCCATGTTCGGGTTCACCGTCTCGTCGGTGCGCGCGCGCACCTTGCCGTCGACGCGAATCACCCATTCGCCGCGAACCTTTTCCGCAGTGGAAAAGGCATTGGAGTCCGGGTCGGCAACAACCTGGGTCATGCCGTAGTGGTCGCGCAGGTCGATGAAGAGCAGGCCGCCGTGGTCGCGCACGCGGTGGACCCAGCCGGAAAGGCGGACAGTCTGGCCAACGTCGGACTTGTTGAGGGCGGCACAGGAATGGCTGCGGTAGCGATGCATATTCTTATCCGTAAAAGGGTTTGGAAGGCAGGCAGGCGGATATCCGCGCCGGACTTCGCGGTGAATTCCGGCGGAAAAGCGCATGGCAGGCCCTCTTTGTCAAGGCAAAGCCCGTTTGCAGGCTGCTAAACCACATCAGGCGGTCAACAGCAAGCTTTACCGCCATTGCGATCCCTCCGAACAGGCTTTTCCCTGCCGGTTTTTCTTCCGCGCCTTGACATCACCGCCCCAAAGGCCAAGGAAAGATGTCGAAACCAAACGACCGATATGACCTTATGATCGAAACCACTTCCGCTCTTGAAGAGGCCTGCGCCAAGCTCGCCAAATCCGAATTTGTCACCGTCGATACGGAATTCATTCGCGAAAGCACGTTCTGGCCGGAACTCTGCCTGATCCAGATGGCAAGTCCCGATGTTGAAGTGCTCGTGGATCCGCTGGCGAAAGGCATCGACCTGAAGCCGTTTTTCGACCTGATGGCCGACCCGTCCGTGGTCAAGGTGTTTCACGCCGCCCGCCAGGATCTGGAAATCGTCTACCACATGGGCGGGCTTTTGCCCGCGCCGCTGTTCGACACGCAGGTGGCCGCGATGGTCTGCGGCTTCGGCGATTCGATTTCCTATGACCAACTGGTCTCGCGGCTGACCGGCGCCCATATCGACAAGTCCTCGCGCTTTACCGACTGGCGCGCGCGCCCGCTCAACGACAAGCAGCTTTCCTACGCGCTGGCCGACGTGACCCATCTCCGCGACGTCTATCTGAAGCTGAGAGACGAACTTTCGCGCGAGGGCCGCACCGACTGGGTTGACGAGGAAATGGCGATCCTGGAGACGCCGGCCACCTATGACCTGCCGCCCGAACAGGCCTGGACGCGGCTGAAGCTGAGGGTCAAGAAACCGCTCGATTTCGCGGTGATGCAGGCGGTTGCCACCTGGCGCGAACACACCGCCCGGGAACGCAACGTGCCCCGCCGCCGCGTGCTGAAGGACGACGCTGTTTACGAAATTGCCCAGCAGCACCCGACCGAACCGGAAGCGCTTGCAAAACTGCGGATGATCCCGAAGGGGTGGGAACGCTCGCATGCTGCCGCCGGCCTGCTGGAGGCCGTTGAGACGGCGCTGCAGATTCCGAAAGCCGATCTTCCGCGTATTCCCCGCCAGCCGCAATTGCCCGACGGCGCAGCCGCTGCCGCCGAGCTGTTGAAGGTCCTGCTCAAGATCGTCGCCGAGCAGAACCAGGTCGCCGCCCGGGTGATCGCCTCATCCGACGATCTCGACCGGATCGCCGCCGAAGGCGAAGACGCCGATGTGGAAGCGATGAAGGGCTGGCGCCGCAAGCTTTACGGCGAACCGGCGCTGCAATTGCTGAAAGGCGAGGTCGCGCTGCGCTTTGTCGACAAGAAGGTGGAAATGATCGACGTCTGAGAACATCAGGGGTGCATTTTCGCACCCTTGGAAATCTTGTCGGCGATCTTCTTGTCCGCGCGAAAGGCAATGCCGACAACCTTGGCATCGTCGGGCGCGAATTTGGCGAAAACAGCACGGTTTTCGGCATCATGGCCGGTTGCGAACATCTCTTCCAGGTAAAGTGCGGCCGGCACTTCCCGTTCGAGCGAACGCTTCAGCGCCTTCGAAAGCGTCGCCTGATCGCCGCCAAGCACGATGATCGGCTGCACACAGAGGGGAAAATAGACATTGCCGTCGCGATCCCTGTAATCTTCGCCCATCAGTCCCTCCTGAGACGCGGCAATGCCGGAAGACAGGAAGGCGGTGACGTTGAGCTTTTGCCAGACGGCAAGATCGTCGCGCACGATGATGACGAATTTGGTGTCGAACATGAATGCAAACTCCGGAATGGGATTTGATGGATCGGCCGCCACCCTAGCGCGGCAGACGGAGGACGATCTTGAACGTTCGTGCAGACGCGACGCGATTGTCACCGCACCGGCCGAAGACGGGATCGAGCGGATCGAAGCCCGGTTTTCCGGCAATGTTTTCTCACCACACCGCCACGACACCTATGCGCTCGGACTGACGATCGCCGGGGTCCAGACATTTTCGTATCGCGGCGCGGCGCGTTTTTCGACGCCCGGTCGGTTGATCATCCTGTCGCCGGACGAATTGCATGACGGCGGCGCCGGCGGAGAGGACGGGCTCATCTATCGGATGCTCTATATCAGCCCGGACAGGATCAGCGCCGCACTTGAAAACATGTCGCGGTTTCGCAGCCTGCCTTTCGTGCAGGCGCCTGTGGTGGATGATCCCGGCCTACGTTCAAGCCTGACGGAAGCGCTTGGCGAACTCGATAGCGAAATGGGCGAATTGAAGCGTGACGACCTGACGGCGGAAATCGCCGGCCACCTGCTGCGCCTTGGCGATGCCGGCGCGCAAGGCACACGCGGACCGCTTGCGCGAAAGGCGCTTCTGCGCTGCCGGGACTATCTTGCCGAAAGTGTTGAGACCAATATCGGCTCGGAAACGCTTGAAGCCCTTAGCGGCCTCGACCGGTTTTCGCTTTCGCGGCAGTTCCGCGCGGCTTTCGGCACCAGTCCGCACCGCTTTCTGGTGCAGCGGCGGCTGCAACGGACAAAGGCACTGATTGCCAGCGGCGAGACGCTGGCGGCGGCCGCGCTTTCCGCCGGCTTTGCGGACCAGAGCCACATGACCCGGCATTTCAGAAAGACCTACGGCATGACGCCCGGACGGTTTCAGGCGCTGACGACCGCACACCCGCGTTAAAGCTTCACAACGCCGCAGTGCCGGGATGAAAGGCTCACTCGCCCTCGTCAAACAGCCGGAACTGGTCGATTTCCTTCGGCGGGTTGAGGCCGAGATGTTTCCAGGCGGTCGCCGTCATCACCCGGCCGCGCGGGGTGCGCTGAATGAAACCCTGCTGGATCATATAGGGTTCGATAATATCCTCGATCGCGTCGCGCGGCTCCGAAAGCCCCGCCGCGATGGTTTCGATGCCGACCGGGCCGCCGCCGAAATGCTGGCAGATCATGGTCAGATAGCGCCGGTCGAGCTGGTCGAAACCCATATGGTCGACCTCAAGCCGTGTCAGCGCTTCATCGGCGATGGCCCGAGACACCTCGTTTGCATCCGCGACCTCGGCGAAATCGCGCACACGGCGCAGCAGCCTGCCGGCGATCCGCGGCGTGCCGCGGGCGCGCCGGGCAATCTCGCGCGCACCGTCATCGCTCATGCCAAGGCCCATGAGCCGCGCACCGCGGCGAATGATCGATTCCAGTTCCTCGACCGTGTAGAAATTCAGCCGCACAGGAATGCCGAACCGGTCCCTCAGCGGGGTCGTCAGCAGGCCGAGCCGGGTGGTGGCGGCCACAAGCGTGAACTTCGACAGGTCGATCTTGACCGAGCGCGCAGCCGGCCCCTCGCCGATGATCAGGTCGAGCTGAAAATCCTCCATCGCCGGATAGAGGATTTCCTCCACAGCCGGGTTCAGCCGGTGAATTTCGTCGATAAACAGAACGTCGCGCTCTTCCAGATTGGTCAAGAGTGCGGCCAGATCCCCGGCCTTGGCAATCACCGGGCCGGATGTGGCGCGGAAATTGACGCCGAGCTCCTTGGCCATGATCTGCGCTAGCGTGGTCTTGCCCAGCCCTGGCGGGCCGACGAACAGAACATGGTCGAGCGCCTCGCCGCGCCGTTTGGCTGCCTCGATGAAGATTTTCAGATTGGCCCGCGCCTCCGCCTGGCCGGTAAAATCATCCAGCGTCTGCGGCCGCATGGCAGCATCGATGTCCTCGGCACGGGACTCGGGCGATATCAGGCGTTCAGCTTCGCTCATTTCAAGATTTCCATTCCCGGAATTACAGCCGCAGCGGCCCTGTCCAGTGTCATCGTGACACGGCATCCCGCCTGTTCGTTTCTGAGCGCGATAAGAATGTCGGCGAATTCCGCATTGGTGCGTCGCATCAGATCGAGGGCGGTTTCAACCAAGCGCTCATCCTCCAGTTCAATATCGCCTGCTTCGAGAAGATCACCAATGGCAGAGGCCACCTCCGGGCGCGAAACAGCCAGCCGTTTGCGCAGAAACCAGGCAAATTCCATCAGCGTGATGCAGTTGATAAACCCGGGACCCTTTTGCGGCAACGCACGGAAAAGTTCGTTCACCGCAGCCGACTGCTTCTCGTCATCCTGCAACACCAACCGCAACAGGACATTTGTATCAAGCCCGATCATGAACGCTCGGCCACGTGATCGGCAATGGCTTTCCCGATGATATCCTTCATGTCTTCGGACGTGATTGTCTCCCGGTCAGGATCATGAAACCGACCTTTCAGATCAATGGCCTTTTTGTTTTTGGCCTTCATGATGATCTCTCCATCACGCACCACATAACGGATCCGGTCGCCCGGGCTGAGATTGAGCATTACCCTTATTTCGGCGGGAACCGTTGTCTGCCCCTTAGAGGTCATTGTTCCGTAAAAGACACTCACGGCCTGATCTCCTTACAAGACTAAAAAAGTAAGGGAACTATACCACGAAAGGATCAACTCGCCAATTCTTTCAGGCCCAGACGGATAAGGACGGCGCTGTCGGCGCCCTCGCCTGCATTTTTCAGCGCGGCGGAGACCGCGCCGGCGGCTTGATCGCGTGAATAGCCGAGATTGGACAATGCCGAAATCGCATCGGAAACGGCAGCGGGCGCCGCCCCCTCGCCGACCTCCTGACGGAAGGCGACGCCTTCGCTGTCGCCCATCGAAAGCCCGGCAGGAACCTTGTTCTTCAGCTCCGTGACGATCCGGGTGGCGACCTTCGGCCCGACGCCCGGCGCGCGCGAAACCGCCGTCTTGTCGCCAAGCGCCACCGCGTTGGCAATCTCGCCTGCCGACAGCGTTGACAGGATGGCAAGCGCCACACGGGCCCCGACCCCCTGCACGCTTTGCAGCAGGTTGAACCAGCCGCGCTCTTCCGCACTGATGAAACCGTAAAGCTTCAGCTGGTCCTCGCGCACGAAGGTTTCGATCACCAGTGTCACCGCCTCGCCGGGCGTGCCGATGCGCGAAAGCGTGCGCGCCGAACAGAACGCCACATAACAGACGCCATGGACATCGACGAGCACATGGTCGTCGCCGATCTCGTCAATCACGCCCTTCAACTTGCCGATCATGCAGTGTTCCTTATCCGGCCAGAGCCGCCTTCATCATCCGGTTTGCACCACGATTATGCGCATGACAGATGGCGATCGCCAGCGCATCGGCCGCATCGCTGCCCTTGAACTGAACCTTCGGCATCAGCACCTTCAGCATCATGTGGATCTGTTCCTTGTCGCCGTGGCCGACGCCGATGACCGCCTTTTTCACCGCATTCGGTGCGTATTCGGAAACATGAAGACCGGCAAGCGAGGGCACAAGAAGCGCAATGCCGCGCGCCTGGCCAAGCTTCAGCGTGGCCACCGCATCCTTGTTCACGAAGGTCTGCTCGACGGCCGATTCATCCGGTGTGTAGCCATGCACGACCTCCGTAAGCCCGTCATGCAGCTGCCTGAGACGCGAGGCAAGATCCATCTGGCCATCCGTGGTAACCGTGCCTGAGGCGATGAACTTCAGAGAATTGCCGAGCGTCTCGATCACGCCCCAGCCGGTGCGCCTGAGGCCCGGATCAATACCGAGAATACGAATCGTCTTTTCCATGCAATTACCCTATCCGCCTTGTTGCCAGCCTTCCAGAGAAAAGTGAACAAAACAAAAACATTCTCATGCAGCCATGCGTGTACGGACACACAGCCTTCCAATAGTGGAGACTTTAAATGGCTGTGCCCACGCACTACCTAGCCCAGAAAATCAAAGAATTAGAACGGGTGCGGGGCCGGTGGGACCAATACCGCCGGATGGAAGGGAAGACGATTGACGACTTTTTACCTCGCGGTGATGATCTTCTCCGCACTCGTCCTGCTCGCCGCGCTTTCGAGCGCTCTGGCGTTTCGTTTCGGGGCACCTTTGCTGTTGCTGTTTCTGGGCGTCGGCCTGCTGGCCGGCACCGATGGCTTCGGCATCGAATTCAGCAATGACGCACTGACCTTCTATGTCGGCTCCCTGGCGCTTGCGGTCATCCTGTTCGACAGCGGTTTCGGCACCGCGTTCAAGACATTCAGACGTATCGCGGCGCCGGCTGTGCTTCTTGCCACAGCGGGTGTTCTCATCACGGCAGCGCTTGTGGCCGTGGCGGCGGCGGTCATTCTCGACTTCTCCCTGCTTGAAGGTTTTCTGCTCGGCGCAATCGTCGCCTCCACGGATGCGGCCGCCGTGTTCTTCCTGATGCGGATCGGCGGCATTCACGTCGTCGACAAGGTCAGTTCGACGCTTGAAGTCGAATCCGGCATCAATGATCCGATGGCGATCTTCCTCACCATGACGCTGGTCTCCATGCTCTCCGTTCAGGGGTCGGGGGCGGAGGAAACGCTGGACATGGTGCTCCATTTCCTGCGCGAAATCGGGTTCGGTCTGCTGTTCGGCCTGGGAGGCGGCATGTTGACGATCCTGATCGCAAACTCCTTCGGGCTGAACCGGGGGCTTGCGCCGATCCTCGTGCTCACGGTTGCCCTTCTGGTGTTTTCGGCGACGGGGGCTGCGGGCGGAAGCGGGTTCATGGCCGTCTACATTGCCGGCCTAATCGCGGGCAACAGGCGGGTACGTTTTTCAGGGGCCATCAGGCGGTTCCAGGAAGGTATGACCTGGCTTGCCCAGATCATCATGTTCCTGCTGCTCGGCCTTCTGGCCACCCCGCACAGATTCCCCGAAATCTTTCTGCCGGCACTGGCGCTGGCGCTGTTTCTGGTATTCGTCGCCCGGCCTGTCGCCGTCTGGCTTTGTCTGTTCCTTTTCGATTACCGCCCGCGCGAAACGAATTTCATCGCCTGGATCGGCCTGCGCGGTGCCGCCTCGATCCTGCTGGCCATTCTGCCGGCAATCTACGGGCTGGAGAATGCCGGACTGTTCTTCAACATCGTCTTCGTCATGGTGCTGGTCTCGCTTATCCTGCAGGGCTGGATGCTGGCGCCGGTCGCCCGGTTTCTGGATCTGGTGCGGCCCAGGGCAAGCGGCGCGCTGGAAACGGTGGAGGTCGACCTGCCCGGCAACGCCAAGCACGAGCTTCTGGTTTACCGTCTGGCCGAAGGTGCTCCGGTCCTCGAAGGCGCGCTCATTCCGCGCTGGGCCATCCCCTCGCTCGTGGTTCGCGACGGATTGTCGATGCGCTATTTCTATGCCGGCGATCTGAAGGCGGGAGACTATCTCTACCTCTTCGTGGTGCCGGGCATGTCCTATCTGCTGGACCGGCTTTTCGCAGATCCCGATACGATCGACGGCAGCAGCGAGGAATCGCTGCTGGGCACGGAAGTGCTGATGCCGGACCGGCCGCTTGGCGAATTGCGCGCCATCGAACCGACCGTTGCCATTCCTGCGGGATCAGAGGAAACGCGGATTGCCGATTTTATCAAGGAACGTCTGGGCGGCAAGCCACATATCGCCGACAGGCTGCATCTGGGGCCGCTCTCGCTGATCGTGCGCGAGGCCGACGAGGCGCATAATGTCATGTCCATCGGCGTCTGGCGCGAACCGGAAGACGACAATACACCGCTTGTTTTCCGCGCAATCCGGGCACGCATTGCCCGGCTTTTTCTCAAGTTCAGGCGCTAGAGCGGCAATCCTCGTAAAGACCATTCACGCCGACGTGCTTTTCTGACCTCTGTCATTGCCGCTTGCCCTGTTTTTGAATAGAAATCATTGCGCCCAAGATGTTTTTGGCGGTGCGCTCCGCACCCGATAACAAGACCGGCACGCCGGGGCCTCGAAAAGCCCGCTGCCGGCAAGCCAATCCAGAAGCGCCGGCCTCCCGGCACTTCCAACCGAAAGAGGAAGACATCCATGCCTGCCTTCAAAACACTCGACGACCTTTCCGACCTGACCGGCAAGCGCGTTCTGGTCCGTGTCGACCTGAACGTGCCTGTCAGCGAAGGCAAGGTCACCGACACGACCCGCATCGAACGGGTTGCCCCGACCATCCTCGAACTTTCGAACAAGGGCGCGAAGGTCATCCTGATGGCCCATTTCGGCCGTCCGAAGGGCCAGGTCGTTGCCGACATGTCGCTGAAGCTGATCGTTCCGGCTGTCGAAAGCGTGCTGGATCACGCTATAAAATTCGCAGACGATTGCGTCGGCCCGGACGCGGAAGCCGCCATCGCCGCCATGCAGGACGGCGATATCCTGCTGCTGGAAAACACCCGGTTCCACAAGGGCGAGGAGAAGAACGATCCCGATTTCGTGGCTGAACTGGCCAAGAACGGCGACATCTACGTCAATGACGCATTTTCTGCCGCTCACCGCGCCCATGCCTCGACCGAGGGCCTCGGCCACCACATGCCCGCCTATGCCGGCCGCACCATGCAGGCCGAACTTGAAGCTCTGGAGAAGGGCCTCGGCGATCCCAAGCGCCCGGTTGTCGCCATCGTCGGCGGGGCCAAGGTCTCGACCAAGATCGACCTGCTGGAAAACCTGATCGACAAGGTCGATGCGCTGGTGATCGGCGGCGGCATGGCCAACACCTTCGTTGCCGCCAAGGGCATCGATGTCGGCAAGTCGCTCTGCGAGCATGATCTGGCCGATACGGCGCGCACCATCATGGCAAAGGCCGAAAAGACCGGTTGCGCCATTGTTCTGCCGGTCGACGGCGTTGTTGCCCGTGAATTCAAGGCCAATGCTGCAAACGAGACGGTCGCGATTGACGCCATTCCGGCCGATGCGATGATGCTCGATGTCGGACCGGAATCGGTCAAGGCCGTCAATGAATGGATCGGCAAGGCCGAAACGCTGGTCTGGAACGGCCCGCTCGGCGCGTTCGAGATCGAGCCTTTCGACGCCGCCACGGTCTCGGCCGCAAAATTTGCCGCCGAACAGACCAGGGCCGGCAAGCTCACCTCGGTCGCCGGCGGCGGCGATACGGTCTCGGCACTCAACCATGCCGGCGTGAAGGACAAATTCAGCTATGTCTCCACCGCCGGTGGCGCATTCCTGGAATGGATGGAAGGCAAGGTCCTTCCGGGCGTCGATATTCTGAAGAAGTAACGGCTTTACAGAGACGATGCATCAACGAGGCGGCCTTCGGGCCGCCTCAGTTTGTTGACAACCCCTGTAAGCAGTCGCGGCTTTGCCTATCCCCCCGCCGTCATTCCGGCCTTGAGCCGGAATCTAGTAAGCGCAAGTCCTTGCGCGCAAAGACTCTTTCTGAAAGCGCATAACAATCGGCCCTGGATACCGGCTCAAGGCCGGTATGACGAAAGAAACTGGGACGAGCTTTGTCAGCAGTCTGAGGCGGCCCGCGTGGCCGCCTTTTTCTTTCAATCTCAGGACGGGCGGATCATCAGCACGAGCACCATCATCGCAAGCGCAAAGGGCGCGATCTTCCAGAAGTCCATCCGCTTCTTCAGCCCCGGAAGCCCCAGCGGTTTGATGATCTGAACCGCCATGGCGGCGATGAGAAGAAACGATATCAGCTTGGCCATGGATGTCCCTGCCCGCCCGACCTTGGGCGGCTTGTTGTCAATCGCCCCTTGTCATAGCGTGCGAAAACCAGTGCGTCACCCGCATCGGATCGAATTCCTCAGTGCATTCCGGATCGGTGGTGGTAATATCCGGGAACAAGTGCAGACGTAGCCGCGTTGAACCTTCACCTTTTTTATGTCTTTCATTTATCCGGGCGACTTGATGAAACGTAATCTTTTCCCTGTTTTTGCGCTGCTTCTCGGCACACTTTTTCTTTTTTTCGGTAACGGTCTCCACAGTCTTCTCCTGCCATTGCGCGGTACGGCGGAAGGTTACAGCGATACAGCGCTCGGCTTTATCGGCACGTCATGGGCATCGGGCTTCGTGCTTGGCTGTCTGCTGGCGCCGAAGCTGATCATGCGGATCGGGCATGTGCGCGCCTTTTCCGGCTTTATCGCCCTCATCTGCATGGTGGCACTGATCACCGGTGTATTCGTCAACCAGTTCGGCTGGATCGCGCTGCGTGCGGCAACCGGCTTTGCGATGGCGGGCACCCAGATGATCATCGAGAGCTGGCTCAATGAGCGCGTCGACAATTCAAGCCGCGGCACGGTCTTCACCTTCTACACCGGCATCACGCTTTTCGGCGTCGTCGGCGGACAGCTGGCCGTCGGCTTCGGCAATCCCAATACGCCGATCCTGTTCATGGTTGCCGGCATCGTCTACTGCATCGCCATGCTGCCGACGACGGTGTCGAATGCGGCCTCCCCGCGCCCGCTCCAGGCCGTCCGGATCGACCTCAAACTGCTTTACCGCAACTCGCCTGTTGCCTTTTTCGGAGTGCTGCTGACCGGCATTGCCAATGGTGCCTTCGGCACGCTGGTGGCCGTCTTTGCCGCCCGCGCCGGGCTTCCCGACAATCAGGTCGCCTTTCTGGTAACCGGCGCCATTCTGGCCGGCGCGCTTGCCCAGGTGCCCGTCGGCCGGCTTTCCGACCGGATGGACCGGCGCTATGTGATCGCGGGCCTTGCGGCAATCGCGGCAGCGGCGGCGATCACCGTCGTCATCTTCAAGCCCGGCAGCACCACACTGATCGTCCTGATCGCCACCTACGGCGCCACGGCCAACGTGCTTTACCCGATCACCGCCTCGCATGCGAACGACTTCGCCCGGCCGGAAGATTACGTCAAGATTGCAAGCGGCCTTCTGTTCCTGTTCGGCATCGGCACCATCATCGGCCCGACCGTCGGCGGCCCAGTGATGTCGAACTTCGGCCCCTATGCGCTGTTCATCGTTACCGCCACAGCGCATGTCCTGATCCTTGCCTATGCCATCGTCCGCTCCCGCATTCGCGCTGCCGTCCCCGTCACCGACCGTGAGGCCTTCACGGCCATGCCGGATGCGGCAACGCCGGTTTCCACCACCGAGGGGGTTGCGCTGAAGAACCCGAACCGCGAAACGCCTGTTTACGACGAAGAAGAAAGGAGCGAAGATCATGCCGCTTGATGACGACAGCGACGACAAGAAACCGGCAAGGAACCAGTACATCATTGGCGCCGATCTGGAAGAGCATTCGGTCGAGGCGCTGAACGGTTTCGTCGAGGAGCTGCGTCGCGAGATCGAACGCCTCGAGGCTGCCATCGGCAGGAAGGGCAGCGAGCGCGAAAAGGCCGAAAGTTTCTTCAAGAAGAAATAGTCTGCCCCGCTGCAGCCGGCCTTTAACGCGATATTAACCTTTCCAAGTTGTTATAGGTTATCCGCTTGGCGGAGTCGGGATCTCTGTCTTTATTCCGATCATCACCCTTTGACTTATGGGCCGCTCTTTGCGGCTCTTTTTTTTGCACAACCCGGCATTCGGCAGTGGGTATTAACCCTTCGTTAAGAAACGGGTTGCGGAAATGCGTTACAGGTATATTTGTTGTCAACGTTGTTGAAGACTTGCCGCACCAAGCGTATCGCGGCAATCGGCGTAGCAAGAGTATGCAAATGACCAGTACCGGGGCACATCCGATCAGTTTTGCGGGACGGGCCGCCAACTCACCGCAGTTCGATGCCCTTTATGCCGAAGGCATGACGCTTGTCGAGGAGACAGCCGCCTATCTGGACGGCCCCGGCCGGGCTGCCTCGAAACTGCTCAGCGCCAGAGCGGCCGCGCTTTACTCGGCGGAGTCGATCCGGCTCACCACCCGCCTGATGCAACTGGCATCGTGGCTGCTGCTGCAGCGATCGCTGAATTCCGGCGAAATGAGCCGCGAACAGGTGATCCAGGAGCGCAACAAGCTGCGTCTGGGCGGCGGCGGAGATGAAGAGGGCCTTTCGGCCTGGCGGGAACTGCCGCCGGGTTTCCGCGATCTGGCAGACCATGCCACACGGCTTGAAACCCGCATTCGCAAACTCGATGAAAGCCTGATGCGCGGCCACGTTCAGCCGGAACCGGCCAACAACCAGGTCATCGCCCAGATCGATCTGCTGCAGACCGCCTTCGCAAGACGCTAATTCCGAAAAAACTGCAAGAAAAACCTGGCGCCAAGGCCCGGTTCAGGCTGCCAATAAAGCCCGTCCCGCGTTCTGTCGTCATACCGGCCTTGAGCCGGTATCCAGGGCCGCTTGTTGTGCGCTTCCAGAACGGGTCTTTGCGCGCAAGGACCTGGCCCTTGCTGGTTTCCGGCTCAAGCCCGAGGATGCCCCGGAGGGAGGGGCAGCTTTATCAACAAAAAACCCGGCACAATGGCCGGGTTTTTCGTATTCTGTCGTCTGATCTGAAAATCAGATGCCAAGACCGCCGAAGCGCTTGTTGAACTTGGAAACGCGGCCGCCGCGGTCAAGCAGCTGCTGCGAGCCGCCGGTCCATGCCGGGTGCGACGTCGGATCGATATCGAGGGTCAGGACATCGCCTTCATTACCCCAGGTCGAACGCGTTTCGTATTCCGTGCCGTCCGTCATGACGACCTTGATCATGTGATAGTCGGGATGAATATCAGCCTTCATAACTCTCGTTCCTGCAAGCTTGTTTAAACCCTGGCCGCCATTGCGCCCACCGGGGCTATTGAATAAACAAAGCCGTGAGACCCCAAAAAAAGCCACGGCTGTCGATTAGGTTGCGGTCGCTATACAGGAACGTGAGCCGAATAACAAGAGCCGCCGGATGCAATATCCGGCCCCGGCGAAAGTGAAGGAAATACCCGTGAGCAGAAATGCTGAAACACGTGGTGGCAGAGCGAAAGAGCTTCGGCCGCTGACTGCGATCTTACCCTATATCACCGCCTATCGCGGCCTTGTGGCCGGCGCCCTCACCTTCCTCCTGATTGCCGCTTTCGTAACGCTCACCCTGCCCGTTGCCGTGCGCCGGGTGATTGACCACGGCTTTTCGACCGACGATGCCGAACTGATCAACAACTATTTTCTTGTGCTTGGGCTGATGGCGCTGGCGCTCGGCATGGCCAGCGCGCTGCGTTATTTCTTCGTGATGATTCTCGGTGAACGGGTTGTCGCCGACCTGCGGCGTGATGTTTTTGCCCATGTCGTGCAACTGTCGCCCGCCTTCTTCGATGTCAATCAGTCAGGCGAAATCGTCTCACGGCTGACGGCCGACACGGTGCAGATCAAGTCGGCCTTCGGTGCCAGCGCCTCGGTTGCGCTGCGCAATCTGATCATGGGCATCGGCGCGCTGATCATGATGATCTACACATCACCGCGCCTTTCCGTGCTGGTGATTGCCGCAATCCCGCTGGTGGTGCTGCCGCTGATTGCCGCCGGTCGTCAGGTGCGCTCGCGCTCACGCGCCGCACAGGATCAACTGGCCGATGCGACCGCCTTTGCCGGTGAAGCCATCGGCGCAACCCGCACCCTGCAGGCCTTTACCGCCGAGGGCATGGCCTCAAACCGCTATGCACGCGGCGTGGAAAACGCCTTCGCCGCCGCCCGTTCGGCACTGAAGGCGCGCGCGGCGCTGACGGCCGTGGCAATCTCCACGGTGTTCTGTTCGATCACCGCAATCCTGTGGTTCGGCGCCCAATCCGTGCTGTCCGACACGATGACCGGCGGCACGCTCGGCCAGTTCCTGATCTATTCGGTTCTGGCAGCCGGCGCCCTTGGCCAGCTCTCGGAAGTCTGGGGCGAACTCTCGCTTGCCGCCGGAGCCGCCGAACGGCTGAGCGAACTGCTGCTGGAGCCGTCCTCGATCACGGCGCCTGCAAACCCGGTGGCCCTGCCCGCGCCGCGCGGCGCGCTTGAGGCCGATCATGTCTGTTTCCGCTATCCCACAGGCGGCGCCAAAGCCGGCGCCCTGAACGGGCTGTCATTATCCGTTTCGGCCGGAGAGACGGTTGCCGTCGTCGGCCCGTCGGGGGCGGGAAAGAGCACGCTGTTTTCGCTTCTGCTGCGGTTTTACGACCCCGATGAAGGGGCGATCCGGCTTGATGGCGTCGACCTGCGCGAAGCCGACCCTGCGGCAGTCCGGGCCCGGTTTGCGCTGGTGCCGCAGGATGTCGCGATCTTTGCCGCCAGCATTCACGACAATATCGCGCTCGGCCAACCCGATGCATCGCGCGAAGATGTGCGCGCCGCCGCCATTGCAGCCCAGGCCGACGGGTTCATCGAAAAGCTCGAAAACGGCTATGACACGATGGCGGGCGAACGCGGCATCACCCTTTCCGGCGGTCAGCGCCAGCGCATCGCCATCGCCCGGGCTGTGCTGCGCGATGCGCCCGTCCTGTTGCTCGACGAGGCGACATCGGCGCTCGATGCCGAAAGCGAAACGCTGGTGCAGGCCGCGCTGGGCGGGCTGATGAAGGGCCGCACAACGCTGGTGATCGCCCACAGGCTGGCCACCGTGCTGTCGGCCGACCGCATTCTGGTGATGGACGAGGGCCACATCGTCGAAGAAGGCACGCATGAAACACTGGTGGCCCGCAACGGACTTTATGCCCGGCTTGCGCGCCTGCAGTTCAACACCGAGGAAACCGCCTGAGGATCAGCCCTCAGGCTTGCGGCCCGTGGGCATGAAGGTTGCCGCAAAGATCAATGCGATGCCGGCCCACACGATCGGCTGCGGCCATTCGTCGAAAACCACCAGCCCCATCATCACGGCCAGCGGCAGAGCCATGTGCAGGGCGGGCGTGAGCACCATCGCATCGGCCATCGAAAACGCCTTCAGCATGCAGAAATTGCTGGTATTGACCAGCAGCGCTGACACGCACAAAAGGCCCAGATCAGCCAACCCGATCGGCGACCGGAAGAACAACAGCGCCGGAGCGGCAGTCATGCTCGCCATCAGCACATACATCCAGAACAATGCCGGCACGAAAGCCTCGTTCATCGCCAGCATCTTCAAAACGATGTTCTTGGTGGCAAGCGCCAGCGCCGCTGCGACCGCCACAAGCCCCGCCACCTGAAACGCCTCGCTGCCCGGCCTGAGGATCAGGAGAGCACCGAACAGCCCAAGGGCAACCGCAAGCCAGCGATGCCAGCTCGCCTTTTCCTTCAGCAACAGGATCGCCAGCGGGATGACAAAAAATGTCTCGAGCTGAAACAGCGAGACGGCAATCGCGAACGGCAGCAGCGACAGCGAGGTGAAGATCAGAAAACTGACAATCACGCCCACCCCCGCGCGGATTGCCAGAAGACGCGGCGAACGCAGCCGGAAACCGGCAGAACCCTTCATGGCGGCAACCGGCAGCACCATCATCGCGGCCAGGCTGTTCTGCACGAAAATCAGCATGACCGGCGCATGGCGTGCCGTCAGCACCTTGGTCAGCGTATCGATACAGCTGAAGGCGGCAACGCCGGCAATCATCAGAAAAATCGCAGCAAGTCGGCGACCGGGCCGCCAACGCACGACCCGCATAGGCAGGACGAAGGTCATCATCTACTCCTGAACAAGCATCTGTTCGTGTCGGGATGCTTCCTGGAGGGGCCCTCGTCCGCTTGTCAGGAAGAACAGCGCTTTAGATAAAGCGCGGCGGTTGGGCAGGCATGCCGTACCACCCTTGCGGAGACCGCAAGATAGAAAAGAGCGCAGCCAAAGGCAAGTCCGGGCGGACATATCCGGTCAATGCCGCAGGCAAACACGGTTTCGGTTTTTCGAAACCTCAGCGCTCGGTCAGCTTGAACTCGATACGGCGGTTCTGTGCACGCGCTTCGGGCGAATTGCCGGGTGCAATCGGCTGATATTCGGCAAACCCGGCAGCCACCAGCCGCGCGGCGGGCACGCCTTGCGAAATCAGATAGCGCACGACGGAATTCGCACGCGCCGACGACAGCTCCCAGTTATCGGCAAACTGACCGCCGGCCCGGATCGGAACATCGTCGGTATGGCCGTCAACCCGCAGCACCCAGTTGATATCCTCCGGTATTTCCGGCGCAATTTCGAGAAGCGCGGTGGCAAGCTTTGCAAGCTCGGCGCGGCCGTCATCGTTCAGTTCATCCGAGCCGGAGGGAAACAGAACCTCGGACTGGAACACGAAGCGGTCGCCGACAATCCGGATATTCTCGCGGTCGGACAGGATCTGCCTCAGCCGCCCGAAGAAGTCGGAGCGGTAACGGTTCAGCTCCTGCACCTTCTGCGCCAGAGCGACATTGAGGCGCCGGCCAAGATCGGCGATACGGGCCTGCGAGGCCTCGTCCTTGGCTTCGGACACTTCCAGCGCCTCCTCGACGGCGGCCAGTTGCGCGCGAAGGGCGGAAATCTGCTGGTTGAGCAGCGCCAGCTGGCTCTGCGCCCGCGCCGTCAGCTGTCGTTCGGCCTCAAGGTCTTCCGAAAGCGCGCCGATACGGGCCTGAGCGGCATCGCTGGCGCCCGCGCCTTCATCGAGCAGTGCCTGCAGGCGCGAACGGGCGGCCTGCGCCGTGGCCAGCGAGGCCTGCAGCGAGGCAATCGTATCATTGGCATCCTGCGTGTTGCTCTTTTCCAGCGCCAGAAGCTGTGTCAGTTCGGCAATCTGGCTGTTCAGCCGGTTCAGCACCTCGTCCTTGCCGGAAATTTCACGCGTCAGGATGAACTGGCCGATCACGAACACGGTCAGCAGGAACATGATCGCCAGAAGCAAGGTCGACAGCGCGTCGACGAAACCGGGCCAGTAGTCGACACTGCGGTTGGATCGACGATTGCGGGCCAGCGCCATGATTACCGGTCCTCAAGCTTGTCGGTGAGGCGCTGGAGGGTGCGTCGCATTTCCTGCGATTCCTCGTGCTGCGCCTCGATCCAGTCGCGCAGCATCTGCTGTTCGTTGCGCATATTCTTGACCACGCCCTGAATGCCCTCGGCAAGCTGCGCCATGGCGGGCACGGAAGCCGCACCTGCGCCATTGGCCTCGGCGATCCGCCGCAGTTCTTCCGCCAGCACCTCGAACTGTTCGGAAGAACCGCTGGCAACGCCTTCAAGCGCCGGTGCGAGATCCGAGGTCACATCGGTCATCGTCGAAAGCCAGTTTTCCAGCTCCATGTAGAAGCGGTTCTGGGCCCGCCCCGCCTGCAGGTCGAGGAAGCCGAGCACCAGCGAACCGGAAAGACCGAGCAGTGAGGAGGAAAATGCCGTTCCCATGCCGGAAAGCGGGCCGGCCAGTCCTTCCTTCAGCGCATCGAGAACGTCGGCGCTGTCACCGGAATTCGGATCGAGGTTCTGAATGATATCGCCAATCGACCCGATGGTGCCGAGCAGGCCCCAAAACGTGCCGAGCAGGCCGAGAAAGACCAGAAGGCCGACGAGATAACGCGATGTGTCGCGCTGTTCGTCAAGCCGGGTGGCAATGGAATCGAGAATGGAACGCAGCGACGAGGTCGACAGCGCCATGGTCTGGCGGCTGCCGATCAGCGCGCGCATCGGCGCAAGCAGCTTCGGGTCGCGGCCGACTCGGTCGGCACTTCCCGCAGCGCGGAAGGAATTGAGCCAGGTGACCTCGCGCCTTAGCGCCAGGACCTGCGAGAACACCATCAGGATACCGATCAGCAAAACCCCGAGGATCAGGCCGTTCAGCCCCGGATTGGTCATGAAGGCCGAATGGGCCTGCCGATAGAGGATGGCGACACAAAAGCCGATCAGGATCAGGAAGATGACCATGGTCCAGACGAAGGTCATCGGGCTCGACATTTTCTGGGCATAGCCGCGTGGCTGAGGCTGGCGCCGATCGTCCTGTTCGAGTTCGAAATCCGACATTTCGCCCTACCCTCCGGTCATCGATGGCTGCGCCGGTACATTGCTGCACGGCCGAACGGACCCGAAGCATTCCTCCGGGCCGGTTAAAAGCTCTATTCGAAAATGGCGGCGATTTGAAGAGCGATGCACGCAAAACCGGTTTCAGTCCACCGGAAGCGGCAGGCTCTATTTTTCCAGACGACGCTGAAGCTGGTCGAACAGTGCAATCCGCATCAGTTCGTTACCGGCGACGACACTGCCGGTTTCAAGGCATTGCTGGCCGCCCTTGGTATCGGATACGAAACCGCCTGCTTCGCGCACCAGGATCAGGCCCGCGGCCATATCCCAGGCCGAAAGCGCCTCTTCCCAGTAACCGTCAAGCCGGCCGGCAGCGACATAGGCCAGATCGAGCGAGGCGGCGCCCAGACGACGGATGCCGGCAACCTCGCCCATGACATGGCGCAGCTCCACAAGGAACTTGCCGTGCTGGCCGCGGCCGAGATGGGGAACGCCGCAGCCGATAACCGCATCGGCAAGATTGCGCCGTGCCGATACCCGGATGCGCCGGTCGTTGCAAAACGCGCCGCCGCCCTTTTCGGCAACGTAGAGTTCGTCGAGGATCGGATTATAAATCACGCCGGCGACCACTTCGCCGGAGCGCTCCAGCGCAATCGAAACGGCGAACTGGGGAATACCGTGGAGGAAATTGGTGGTGCCGTCGAGCGGATCGACAATCCAGCGATGCTGGCCGTCGGATCCGGTTTCCTCTCCGCCTTCCTCACCCAGAAAACCATAGGTCGGGCGGGCGCGCATCAGTTCGGTGCGGACGATCTTTTCCGCCTTGATATCCGCCTGGGACACAAAATCGGCGGGTCCCTTGACGGAAACCTGCAGGTTCTGCACTTCGCCGAAATCGCGGGTCAGCGACCGACCCGCTTTCAGGGCGGCCTGAACCATCACATTGAGAAGGGCTGAACGGGCCATGACCAGAATTCCTTGATTATTGCACCGGCGCGGAACCACCCGCGACCGGCAAACAGGCTGTTGGCGGGTTCATGACCACAGAACGGACCGGAATTCAAGGCCTGTCAGGCATTTGCACGCACAGGCGTCTCGTGAAGAAGAGGCAGGCTGAGGATTTCCGTACGGTTTCTGCCGGCGTTTTTGGCCTGGTAAAGCGCTCGGTCGGCATGATCAAAAGCGGTTTCAAGCGGAATGTCGCCGACGGTAAAACCGGCAATCCCGGCACTGAGCGTGACGGAAAATGTCTCACGGTCATGCGTGAAGACCAGTTTTTCAACGCGCGAGCGGATATGTTCGGCAATCCGCCAGGCATCATCAAGCGAGGTGGAAAGCAGCACGACGGCGATTTCTTCTCCGCCATAGCGCACAACCAGATCGGAGCGGCGCATCCGGCTGGAAACTGTTGCGGCAACGCGCTGAAGGACGTCGTCCCCGCGCGGATGACCATAGCGGTCATTGACCAGTTTGAAACGGTCGATATCGAACAGCACGACGCAACCGGAGCGCCTGCCGGGTGCAAGCATCTGCCCGATGCGCCCTTCAAACTGCTTCAGCGCGCGCCGGTTGAACAGGCCGGTCAGCGGATCGCGCTCGGCATTGAATTCAACATCGCGCAGATATTCGGCGCTGCGCCTCGTCCTTTCCAGTGCCAAGCCGAGCAAGACAACGCCGAGGATATTGACGATCGTGAGCGGAACGCTGACGCCGGCGATCAACAGCATTGCAGTGCCAAAATCGATCAGAAACACCGAAAACGCCATCAGCGCGGCAAGACACCCCAGCACAAGAAAGCCGCCGGCAGTCCGCTTCTGCGGCATAAACCGGATGAACACGATCCCGGCAAGAGCGGCAATGACGATGCCGACGACACCGGCCAGCATTCCATCTCCGCCGACCAGTATCCGAAACGCCGCCGCGCAGGCCGCAGTAAGGACCGCGCCGCCGATCCCGGCAAATGGCCCGGCAAGCGCAATGAACACGGCTCTGGCATCAAAAACATAGCCGGCAGGCACAACGATAGGGGTCGTCATCGAAGCCAGGGCGCCACATGCCAGCACCGCCGCGCTGGCATAACCTTCAAACCATTTCCCCCGAAAATGGCGCAGAATCAGGCCATATGCCATCACGACAAGCGCACCCAGCCCGAGGCTGGCAATCATTTGTCCGACGAAGTCAAACTGCAGCACAAGGCCATTCCCCCACGAACCCCACCACCTATACGCGATAATTAGTGTTTTATGTCATAAAACGTGCGTAACGTACACGTCAAAAAATGGAAACGACACAAAAAATGCAAGTATTACTAGTAACGTCGCACGATCGCTCGAGATCGCAATGTAACTTTGGCACGATTTTCTGGAGAAAGCGACGAGAGAAGTTGCTCCATTTCCTCGTTTTTTAGTCCAACATTACGCGCCGTCAGATAAAACATTGCCGCCGCCTCCCGGTCGACGGGCGTTCCGATACCGTTCAGATAGAGATAGGCCAGCCGGCTGGCGGCCGCAGCATTGCCGTTGAGTGCGGCGCGATGCATCCAGTCAAACCCTTCCGGCAGGTTGCGCGGCATATCCGTCCCGTTGATCAATGCCAGCGCCAGGTCGAGCTGGGCGGTATCGTGATCGGCATTGGCCGCGCGGCGCAGCCAGTAGCGCCAGAGCTCCCGCTTTTCCTCCGGTATCCCCTCAAGCGCGCGATAGATCTGGGAGAGCGCATACTGGGCATCGGCAATATCGGCCTGAGCCGCCATTTCATACCACGGCAAAGCGCTCCGAAGTCCTTCCGGACCGGGGTCTTCCTCAACCAGGATCGTCGCATGGTTGAAGGCCGCAAGCGGATCGTCCGCTTCTGCCGCCTGCCGCACCAGATCCCGCCCGGTCTGCTGCTCGTCCTCGTCATCGGAGCCGAGCAGGAACATCCCGTAGCGATTGACGGCGAAGGGCGCGCCGCTGTCGGCGGCCATCCGGTACCAGGCTTCCGGCGGCCCTGCCCGGTTTTCGGCAATCAGCTTGCGTTCGACCAGTTCGGCAATCAGGGTTTCCGCACGGGGATCGCCGCGGCCGGCGCGTTGCATCGCGGCCTCATAGGCGGCATCGAACAATCCGCGCTGATAAGCGCCGTAAGCCTCGTCCACCGGCCCGTCATAGGGTGTTTCAGGCTCATCGGCCTCGGTATTCTCTGTGTCGTCCGGCGGCTTGCCGTCGTCCATCGTCGCAGCCGTCACCTGGGCAAATTCGAACGCATAGGCCTTGTCCGGGTCGCCCGTCTCCATGCCCGGTGGCAAAAGCGCGCCCCCGAGGCGGGAATTGCCAGGCGCGCCGGCAACCAGCCCGGTATCCGTTGCAAACTCCCGCGCCGTCAGCGCAAACGAGCGGCCCGGAAGCACCAGAGCAAAAACAGCGGCAACAACAACAATGCGGGTGCGGACGGTCATAACCTCTTTAATAATCAAAACGCGGCGCTTTTTCGTCGAGCACGGCATTGATCTGGGCGACCATGCCGGCCGCTCCGCCGGGCGCAGAGAACACCGCCTTGCCGACAGCAACGAACTCCGCCCATGTCAACGCGGCCTCGATCACGCTTGCCGGTTCACTTCCCGCCATCACGATGCAGGGGATTTCGACCATCGAGGCCCACCATTCGCCAAGTTCCAGGTTCTTGGGATGGGTCTTGGGGCGCGTATCGCCGTCCAGCATGCCGAAAAACACGTAGTCGGGGTTCAGTTCCCCCAATTCCAGCGCCTGATGGCGATCCTTGGGTGCACTGGCGCCGACAATCATGCGCGGCGAAAACCGGTCCATCGCATCGGCAAGAACGCCCGGCCCTCCCTCGATATGAATACCATCGGCCTTGGCGCGCCCGGCCACACGGGTATCGCCGGCAATGATGGCGGCGGTATCGTAATTCTGAATCACCGGAACGATCCGTTCGGCGCGCTTTTGAAAAGCCTCGACGGGTTCGCCGTATTGCGGAAGGATAACCGATGCCACGTCGCCGCCGCGCAACGCGTCGGCAATCGCTTTTTCCTGCGCTTCCATATCCGCGATTTCCGGCGCGACAAGCACCAACCGGCAACGTTCCTGTTCCGTATCCATGTCTCTCATCCCCTTGCAGGCGCGCCGAAGGCGGGTTCGCCCTCTCGCCATTTCGGGATAAATCCGTTAGAGCGGAGTTTCAACAGGTGCTTTGATTTCATGCTTCCCGATCCAATCTTTTATGCGGCGGCGATCCCCGCCGTTCTTCTTGTCGGCCTGACGAAAGGCGGCATGGGCGGCGCGCTTGCGCTGCTCGGCGTTCCCATTCTGACATTCGTCGTCGAGCCGGCAACGGCAGCGGCCATCATGCTTCCAATCCTGATTGTCATGGATGGGGTCGCGCTCTGGTCCTGGCGCCAGTACGGACACTGGCCGACATTGCGCATCCTGCTGCCGGGCGCTGTGATCGGCACCGTTTTGGGATGGTACACGTTTTCCGTGGTGCCTTTCGAGCTGACGCGCATGCTCGTCGGTCTCGCCACCGTCATCTTTGCCGGAAAATATTTCTATGATCGCTGGAAGCCCGGCGAAAAAATCGAAAAGCCGCCGGCCGGTCAGCGCCCCGTCGCCGCCACGATCTGGGGCGGCATCGCCGGTTATACCAGCTTCATCTCCCATTCCGGCGGACCGCCCTATCAGATCTACACGCTGCCGCTGAAGCTTGACCCGCGCTCCTATACCGGCGCCAGCGTCCGCTTTTTCGCCATCGTCAATGTGATGAAGCTTTTGCCTTATTATGCGCTCGGCGAACTCGGCGCGCCGAATCTGGCCGCATCGGCCACCCTGTTGCCCTTCGCCGTGGTCGCCACCGTTGCCGGTGCCACGATCGTCAAGCGCATGCGCATGGAAGTGTTCTACCCGTTCATGTATGCCATGGCGTTTCTTGCCGGCATGAAACTCGTTCTCGACGGTTTTTGAGGAGGAATGCCGCGGCCACCATATCAGTTGGCCGCGTTTTCTTTCCCGGTCGGGCCTACTCGTCCGACGGCGCGCGAATCATGCCGAGCGCGATCATATAGGTGTCGAGCACGGCTTCTTCTTCCATGCGCTCCTGCTCGTCCTTCTTGCGCAGCGAGATGATCTTGCGCAGCGCCTTGGTATCAAAACCGGTGCCCTTGGCTTCGGCATAGACATCCTTGATGTCGTCGGCGATGGTCTTCTTTTCTTCTTCGAGACGTTCAATGCGTTCGATGATCGAGCGCAGTTGATCGCGCGCAATGCCGTGGGCGTCGTCGGCCATGGTCAACTCCTTATGTCGCTGAAAAATGCGTGGGCTCCTGCCTGCCGAAAACAGCGCGACAGGTCAAGTTCCTTCTTCGCTTGTCCCGTTCATTCACGCGGTTTGTTATTTTCAAAACCGGCTTTCTGTTCGGCACTCGCCTCGCGCTGATAACGCGCCTTCCATTCATCATAGGGCATGCCGTAGACAATTTCGCGCGCCTCCTCGCGGGTGAGCGCGATGTCTTCCGCCTCGGCTGCATCCCGGTACCAGTTGGACAGGCAATTGCGGCAAAAACCGGCAAGATTCATCAAATCGATATTCTGTACGTCGCTGCGCTCGCGCAAATGCGCAACCAGCCGTCGGAAGGCCGCGGCCTCGAGATCACGTTTCTGCTCTTCGCTCAGTCCGGTCATGTCAGCCTCCGGGTATCGTTATCTTACGCGTGAAGGATAATGGCGGCGCTCGTGCAGCGCCGCGTCCGCATTCAGCGCCGCGATGACAGGCTCGAGCCGGTCTGCCCACAGGGCAATCCCCGCATCATCGGCGATCAGGTCCTGCCGCACTTCAAGCAATGCGTGGGCGATGCCCTTTGTCATGCAGTGCCGGTTCATCGTATCGCCCTTCAACGCTCCGTCATAGGGCTCGTTGTCACCCACGACCACGCCATCGATGGCTGCCAGCATATCGATCAGCGGTCGCACGGCCCGCGGGTCGCCGTCCCACAACACGCCCGCATGCCATGGCCGGGCAATATCCTTCCAGAACGGTGTGAACGAATGAACCGAAATCACCAGCGGCGGCCTGCCGGCAGCCGCCTCTGCCTGCGCGATCGTCTCGTCGACGGCATCATGATAGGGCCGGTGAAAGGCGTCGAGCCGCCGTTCCCGCTCTTCGGCCGACAGCGGATGATTGGCCGGGATAATGGCGCCGTCGGAAATCTTCATGATCAGTGTCGGATCGTCCTCGCCGCGGTTGGGATCGATCAGCAGACGGGAAAATGTGGACAGTACGGCCGGACAGGCCAGCCGCCGGGCCAGCGTGCGGGTCAAAGCCTCCACGCCGATATCATAAGCCACATGGCGCCGGAAAACGCTGCGATCGAGACCGAGATCGCCATACTCCCCAGGCACGGTCGCCATGGCATGATCCGCCAACAGGACTAAACCCGTGTCATATTTTCCCTTTATTCTCTCATAAGCGTTGATGTTCGGCATGGATATCCGCCGCAGAATTAACAATAATGCGGGTGATGGCATAGAGTCGGCACATTCGGCAAGCTGCAACCGCGCCATTTGCCTCGCTTGCAGCGGGGCTTTATGATAGAGGCTGCAAATCGATTGAATGCGCCTCCCGCACGGTGACGCAAAACGAGATCTGGTACATGCGACTGAAACCGAATCACCCACGAACCGGCCCAGCAAACCACGCACCCAAGAGCGTGGCGCGGGCACTGTCCTGCTCCGGCCTTTTCCTTGGCGGGCTTTTCATGGCAGCGCTCTGGCCGACCGATCAGGCACATGCCGAATTCCGGGTCTGCAACGATACGGCCAACCTCGTAGGCGTTGCAGTCGGCTATCGCGGTGAAGACGGATGGATTTCGGAGGGCTGGTGGCAATTGCCGGCCACCACCTGCGCAACCGTCGTGCCCGGCCCCTTGCAATCGCGCTACTACTATCTGTACGCCGAAGATGCTTCCGGAAGCGGACGCTGGACAGGCTATACCAACATGTGTGTTGCCGAAGAGGAATTCGAGATCACCGGAGTCCAGGACTGCTTCACGCGTGGCTATCAGCAGATGGGATTCAGCGAATACGACACAGGGCGGGAGGAGAGCTGGACCGTTCAGCTTTCCGAAAAGCCCAGCACCCAAGAAAGTCAGAACTGATGAGACGTAACAGAAAAGTCAAAATCCTCGCCACACTCGGCCCCGCCTCGTCTGAAGAAGAGCAGATCCAGAAGCTCCACGAAGCCGGAGCAGACCTCTTCCGCATCAATATGAGCCATGCCAGCCATGACCTGATGCGCACGCTGATCAAGCGCATCCGCAATGTCGAAGCCCGTCTCGGTCGTCCGATCGGCATTCTCTGCGACCTGCAGGGCCCGAAACTGCGCGTCGGAAAATTCCTCGACGGCAAGGTCGAGCTGGAAATCGGCCAGACCTTCACCCTCGACGACAAGGATGAGCCCGGCAATGAAAAGCGCGTTTTCCTGCCGCATCCGGAAATCCTGCAATCGGTCCAGCCCGGTCACCGTCTGCTGATCGATGACGGCAAGCTGCAGCTGCGCGCCGAAAAGTGCGACGGCAAGAGCATTGAGTGCACCGTTGTCGCCGGCACCACGATTTCCGACCGCAAGGGCGTGTCGCTTCCCGATACCCTGCTCGGTGTCGGCGCGCTGACCGACAAGGACCGTGCCGACCTCGATGCCGTTCTGGAAACCGGCGATGCCGACTGGGTTGCGCTTTCCTTCGTCCAGCGCCCCGACGACCTTGCCGAAGTGCGCAAGATTGCCCGTGGCCAGGTCGGCCTGATGTCGAAGATCGAAAAGCCGCAGGCTATCGAGCGCATCGAGGAAATCATCGAAATGAGCGATGCGCTGATGGTGGCGCGTGGTGACCTCGGCGTCGAAATGCCGCTGGAAACCGTGCCCGGCCTTCAGAAAAAGCTCATCCGCCTGTGCCGCTCCGCCGGCAAGCCGGTTGTCGTCGCCACCCAGATGCTGGAATCGATGATCGAATCGCCGGTCCCGACCCGCGCCGAGGTTTCCGACGTCGCAACCGCCGTTTTCGAAGGCGCCGACGCTGTCATGCTGTCGGCTGAATCGGCTGCCGGCAAGTATCCCGCAGAAGCCGTTGCCACCATGGCGTCGGTCGCCCGCACCATCGAGCGCGAACAGCTTTATCCGCAGATTCTCTACGCACAGCGCCCGCAGCCGGAAGCCACCGGCGCCGACGCGATCTCGCTGGCCTCGCGTGAAATTGCCGAAACGCTGAAACTGACGGCTCTGGTCTGTTACACGGCATCGGGCACAACCGGCCTGCGCGCCGCCCGCGAGCGGCCGAACGTTCCGATCATCGCGCTGTCGCCGGTGGTCAAGACCGCCCGCCGCCTCTCCGTGGTCTGGGGCCTGCACTGCGTGGTTGCCGACGAGCCGACGGATCTCGACACCATGGTGGACGGTGCCTGCCAGATCGTTGTTGACGAAGGCATCGGCAAGCCCGGTGACCGGATCATCATTTCCGCCGGCGTGCCGCTCGGCACCCCCGGCGCCACCAACATGCTGCGCATCGCCTATATCGGCATGGACGGCCGCTCCGGCGTCTGATCCGGACAGCCGAACAGCTACCAAACGGAAAGGCCGGGCGAGAAAACGCCCGGCCTTTTTTGTCTCTTAAAACAACAAAGGCGACACGAAAACACGCTGCTGCGGTCGTGCCCTGACAAACATAAAGAGGCCGGACGCTGTTGCGCCCGGCCTCGTGATTTTCAGTTTCGGCCCTGAGCCTAGAAAGTCTGCGTGAACGAGATCTTGAAGGTCCGGCCGGGCTCCGAATAAAAGGCCTGCGGCTGTTCAATCGTCGTGTCCTGCAGATCGAGCGCGTCGTAATAGGTCTGGTCGAACAGGTTATAGACGCCGGCCTGAAGGGTCATGCCCTCGAAGCGCTCGGGCGCCCACCATGCGGTGACGTCGACGATGCCGTAACCCGGCGCCTTGAAGGTCGCCGTCGAACCGTCCGGCACCTTGGCCGACAGGATCCAGTTGGAGTTCACACCCCAGGTCTCGTCATTGTAGCCGCCGCCGATGACCGCCTTGAGCGGCGCCACGGATGCCAGCATCTTGTTGGTATCCATGTCGAAGCCGCGGGCGAATGCCAGCGAGGCATGGATGTCCCAGTTGTTGACGAAGGTTTTCTGGACGCTTGCTTCAACGCCGGCGATCTCGACATTGTCGAGATTGACGGTCTGGGTGATCCCGAAGGGATAGACGCCGGGCCCGACACCGACATCAGCCGGATCCACTGCCTGCGTGGTGATGAAATCCTTGTAGCGGCTGTAGAACGCGGAAATCCGGCCGCCTTCCATTTCATCACCGAAATTGGCGCCCAGTTCAAAGCCCCAGCTGGTTTCCGGATCGAGATCGGGATTACCGATCCTCAGATAGGTGCCCGGCGCGCCGTAATCGACATAAAGCTCACCCGGTGTGGGCGCACGGAACGCGGTCGAGAACTGGCCGTAAAGCTGGGTAAAGTCGTTCAGCTCGTAGGTCGCGAGGATTTTCGGCGAAATCTGCCAATCGCTCTGGCCGTCCGGCAAGCCGTTATAGTTCGGGTTGCGGGTATAGGCCGCGGTTTCCTTCGGATCGTACTGGTACCAGTCGAAGCGAATGCCGGGGGTCAGCGCGAAACCGCTGTCGCCGAAGGTGATTTCGTCGTGAGCGTAAAGACCGAGGACATAACCGTCGACATCGGGCGAATCCGCCTGATTGGTGTGCAGGAAGCCACATGTGCTCATCGGCGGGAACGGGCCCGGTCCGCAATTGTCCTGACCGCTGGAATACTGGCTGGTCTGCGAATAGTAGAAATCACCGCCAATGGTGATGTCGTGCGCAAACGAACCGGTGTCGAGACCCTTCTGCGCCCAGCCGGACCAGCCATAGCGTTCATCATTCGTTTTTGAACTGCGCGAATAGGGGCCGAATGGCGGTGTTGTCGGACTGCTGGAGCTAGGCAATCTCGTGCCGCTGCGTCCGCTTACACGCTCGCTCTTCAGCCAGTAGACCGTGCCAAAGGCGCTGTCGAACAACCCGTCATTGGCAATCGCTTCATAATTATAGTCGATCGAAACGCGGTCGCGGTGCTTGGTCTCGTGGCCGTCATAATCGTCAGGCGCATAGGTCGAACCCTGTTCGGTCAGCAGTTCGATATCCTTGTCCTTGTCGTAACGCTCCACCGTGAGGCCGAGCGTGTGTGCGCCCAGGAACTGCTGACGCAGTTTGAACAGCAGGTTGTTCTCGTCGAAGCTTGCGGGGTTGGGTTCGCTGCGGGTTGCCCCGTAGCCGCCGACAGTGCCCTGGTTTTCCGTTTCGCTGCCAGAGCCGATATCCCCCTGGAACAGCACCGAGGTATTGCCCGAACGCACGGCAAAAGCGCCCTGGGCATTGATGCCTTCGTCAGCGCTGTCATACATGATGCCGGTGCGACCGCCCCATCCCTTTTCAGGGTCGATCAGATCTTCCGGCTCCAGCGTGCTCAGCACAACCGTGCCACCGAGCGAACCGCTGCCCGAACGCGAGGAATCCGAACCGCGCACGATATCGATGGTCGCAATCGAATCGAAACTGAAGCTGTCCATGCCGCCATTGGCGTCACGCGCACCATCATCCAGATAGGGAATCTGGATGCCGTCAATGACGGTGGAAACGCGTGGCCCCTGCATGCCGCGAATGTTCACCGATCCGGCATCGTCACCGACGAAGGTGACGCCGGGTTCGAGAATGCGGCTAAAATCATCGAAATCGGTGACGATGTTGGCGTCCAGATCGTCCCGCGTCGTTTCGGTGGCAAGCGGTGTGTCCGCGATCCCTTCCTTGCCCTTGGTCGTCGTTACGTCGACCGGCGCCAGAACCGTGGTTGCATCATTCGTTGTGGCATCCTGCGCAAAGGCAGACTGTGTCAAAACCGCCGACGCGAGTGCAGTGCACGACGCCAGCAATACCGTGCGGGAAATCCCCATACGCATCACCCAATCCTTTTGTTCTCTTGAGAACCTGGCTGGCTGACGCCGGGAAAACCCCGAAACGGACTGGCTGGCTGGGCATTCGGATCCGGCAAACCACCGGATATCTGCGACTACCCGCTATTAAACATGACTTTTATTGTCAACATAAAATGCCTGATTTTCGTCATATTCCTTCATATCAGACCTTAGTGCGACATTATGGGAAACAAAAGCGCTGTCGCATCGGTCGTGGTTCGGCTATAAATCCAAAGTTGAAAGATGTTCGAGCGAAACGCATTCGGGGCAGGAATATATGGGTGTAAAAATCGCGATCAGACGCTGTGCATGGACAGTGGGCGCATTGCTGCTTGGCAGCGGCGTGTATCTCGGCGGGCTTCAGCTCACCGGCAATTTCCACGAAGTCCACGCCGGTACGCTCTATCGCTCGGCGCAACCGAGTGCCGATGCTCTGGCCGACTATGTGAAACTTCATGGCATTAAAACGGTGATCAATCTGCGCGGCGCGCATCCGGGCCGCAACTGGTATGATTCCGAGATCGCCGCCAGTGAATCGCTCGGAATCACCCATGTCGATTTTGCCATGTCGGACAGGGTGGAGCTGTCATTCGACCGCAGCATGGAATTGCTGGCCCTGATGCGCGATGCCGAAAAGCCGCTTCTGATCCACTGCAAAGCCGGCGCCGACCGCACGGGCCTGGCCTCTGTCCTCTACCTTCAGCAGGTAGCAGGCGTGGACGAGGAACGCGCGGAATGGCAGCTTTCGCCAATCTACGGCCATCTCAACATCCCCTTGACCGGCCCCTACGCCATGGATGAGACATGGGAAAGCCTGGAAAAGGACTTCGGCCTTCCAAGCTGATCGGCTCTAACCTGCATCAATGACAAACCGGCTGCGCTCTTCCCGAAAACGACGGGTCAGGAAGGTGCGCACCAGTGCAATGCGCGCCAGATTGCCGGTGTCGGGATGCGACAGCAGATAATAGGACCGCCTGAACCGGACTGCCGGCAGGATGCTGACAAGGCCGGAGCTGTCGCGCACCACAAAATCATGCAGGATGCTTAGGCTTGTTCAGACATTTGGAGCCGAGTTGCGCTGAAGAGCCGTTTTACCGAGGTGGAAATTACTCAGGTGATCAATTGCCGTGCTGGCACATCTATGGTCTATGCCGCCCATAACTTTTTGATTCAGAAAGGATGATTGCGCGATGAAAACCTCCGATTTCAAGGCGCTGGCGATTGGTTTGGCTGTTTCGGGAATGATGGCTTCCTCTGTTTTTGCATGGGACCTTGGCGATTTGAGAGGCGTCTACACCAATGCGGATGCGGAACTTGTTTCCAGCTTCGGCTTTTGCGGCAATGGACAGGGTGCAGCCGGAAGCGACGGCTTCATGGTCAACAGGACCTATACCGTAGAAGGCGATCTGGTGAAAATGAATGCTAATGGTCAGTTTGTGTTCACGCTGAGCGCGGATAAAAAAGAGCTTATCCCAGCCGATGACTTCACCAGAGAGTGGGGCGCCGCGGAACCTTATGTCCTTGATACTGAAGCGAAGATCGACTGCTGACTTTTTGAACGAACCACGAATGCGAATTTGTGGAGGTCCGCTTCGGCTGGCCTGTTTTTTTGATTTCGCGGTTCAACATGAGTGACAAAAAGATCAGAGTCGACGAAGCTCCATTTCTCCACAATGGTCATTTCGATATGTCAGGAGTTGCCCAAATCGAGTGTCTCTTGACACCACGCACAAATGCTCGTCTTTGAGCGGCATCATTCGACCATGAAGCGGCGGCGTTCTTCGCGAAACCGCCGTGTCAAAAAGGCGCGCACCAGTGCGATGCGCGCCAGATTGCCGGTATCTGGATGCGACAGCAGATAGTAGGAGCGCCGGAAACGGATTTCGGGCAGGATGCTGACGAGCCCCGGACTGTCACGCACGACGAAATCATGCAGGATGCCGATGCCGATGCCGGCGCGCACGGCCTCGATCTGCCCGGCCACACCGGCGCAGCGGAACAACCGGCCCGCCGACCGGCCGAGATGATTGGCATAGTTCAGCGACGAGGCATAGGCGTAGTCCTCCACCCCCGTCACCGCGACGTGACCGGCAAGCGCGTGCTCGTCTTCCGGTGTGTCGAAACGGTCGAGATAGGACCGCGCGGCATAAACACCGAGCGTGTAGTCCGTCAGTTTCGACACGACCAGCCGCCCCTCCTCCGGCGGATCGAGCGTGATGGCCAGATCCGCCTCCCGTTTCGACAGCGAGAATGTGCGCGGCAGCGGCACGAGCTCGATGATCAGTCCGGGGTGTTCTTCCTGCAAACGACCGAGTTCACCGGCGAGGAAATAGGTGCCCAGCCCATCCGGCGCGCCGACCCTGACAGTTCCGGCAAGGCTTGCGCCGCGCGCCCGCGTATCCTCCGCAACCCCTAGGATTTCCGTTTCCACCCGCTCGGCAACCGACAGCAGACGCTCGCCGGCCTCCGTCAGCGTCGAGCCTGCCGGCGTGCGTTCGAACAGCGGTTCGCCGAGCGTGTTTTCAAGTGCGTTGAGACGGCGCGACACCGTGGCGTGGTTGAGCCCGAGCGCCTGGGCGGCAGCCAGGATCTGCCCGCGCCTTGCCACGGCGAGAAAAATGCGCAGGTGATCCCAGTCCATGGCTGTCCTTTAATTTTTGCACAACGGATTTGTAAACTATCCTGTTTCTTTGCAAAAATTAATAGGCGAGAGTGTGCAAATCATTTGAACGCGAGAGCGACCCATGGTCACCAACTGCTCTTCCTTGCGTCACCCTCGGGCTTGACCCGAGGGTCCATGCGGCTTCGTTCCGTGCTATCGGATCCTCGGGTCAAGCCCGAGGATGACGCAGAAGAGAGCGGTTGGGCCTGTCGCCCGGAACACCGGAGGAAACACGATGAAATCCATCCAGCACTTTATCGGCGGCAAGGTGGTGGCCGGGTCCGGCACCCGCACCGTACCGACCTACAATCCGGCAACGGGCGAACAAAGCGGCCAACTGTCACTGGCAAGCCCGGCCGATGTCCGTACCGCCGTCGAAACGGCAAAAGCGGCCTTTCCCGGCTGGGCTGAGACCACGCCGCTGCGCCGCGCACGCATCCTCAACAGGTTCCTCGGCATTCTCGAGGACCGCACCGCCGAGCTTGCAGCCTTGATCACCGCCGAGCACGGCAAGGTGATTTCCGATGCCATGGGCGAAATCCAGCGCGGCATGGAAGTGGTGGAATTCGCCACCGCCGCGCCGCAGCTTCTGAAGGGCGAATATACCGAAAATGTCGGTACAGCCGTCGACAGCTGGTCTGTGCGCCAGCCGCTCGGCGTTGTTGCCGGTATTACCCCGTTTAACTTTCCGGCCATGGTGCCGATGTGGATGTTCCCGGTGGCGCTCGCCTGCGGCAATTGCTTCATTCTGAAGCCGTCCGAGCGTGACCCGTCCGCAGCACTGCTGATTGCCGAATGGCTGAAGGAAGCAGGCCTGCCCGACGGCGTCTTCAACGTCGTCCAGGGCGACAAGGAAGCCGTCGACGCCATCCTGACTGACCCCGATATCGAAGCCGTCAGCTTCGTCGGCTCGACCCCGATCGCGCGCTATATCTACACCACGGCAACGGCGGCCGGCAAACGCTGCCAGGCGCTGGGTGGGGCCAAGAACCACATGATCGTGATGCCCGATGCCGACATGGATCAGGCTGCCGACGCGCTGATGGGCGCAGCCTACGGCTCTGCCGGCGAGCGCTGCATGGCAATCTCCGTTGCCGTTCCGGTGGGTGACGAGACCGCCGAACGGCTGATCGAAAAGCTCAAACCCCGCATTTCGGCCCTCAAGGTCGGCCCCGGCACCGATTCGGAGGCCGATATGGGGCCAGTGGTCACCGCAGCGGCCCGCGACAAGGTTCTCGGCTATATCGATTCGGGCGTCGAAGAAGGTGCCGATCTTGTTGTCGATGGCCGCAGCCTGAAACTGCAGGGCTATGAAAACGGCTATTTCGTCGGCGCGACACTGTTCGACCGGGTCACCACCGATATGAAAATCTACAAGGAAGAGATTTTCGGTCCGGTTCTCTCCGTTGCCCGTGCTTCAAGCTATGACGAAGCGGCGCAGTGGATCAACGACCACGAATTCGGCAATGGCACGGCAATCTTCACCCGCGATGGCGATGCCGCGCGCGAATTCGCCCACAAGATCAGGGTCGGCATGGTCGGCATCAATGTGCCGATCCCGGTCCCGATGGCATTTCATTCCTTCGGCGGCTGGAAGGCGTCGCTGTTCGGCGATCACCACATGCACGGGCCGGAAGGCGTGCGCTTCTACACCCGGATGAAGACCATCACCAGCCGCTGGCCCAAGGGCATCCGCTCGGGCGCGGAATTCTCCATGCCGACGATGAAATAAGCCTCGACGCAGGACCGTCATGATGTCCCCCACCCCGGCAGGGCGACCTGCCGGGGTTTTTCGTTGCGGCGGTCTGGTTGTCTTCGACGTCCGCAAACAGGCGTCATCCAAACGCGTAATTTCGACAAAATCATCCTTTAGTTGCATTTACCCCCTTTCGTCACGACTAAGGAGAACGACGGATGGACAAGATCGATTTTCGCTTCGAAGACAAGGTTGCCACGATTACAATCGATAACCCGTGTACCCGCAACGCCTTCGATGCGGAGATGTCGAAGGCCGTGATCTCCTGCCTCGAACAGGCCGAGAAACTGGGCGTGCGGGTCGTGGTGATCAAGGCTCAGACCTCGCACGGCATCTTCTCCGCAGGCCATGACCTGAATGAATACAGACCTGACGATGACCTTGCGGATGATCCGATATTTGCCATGTTCGAGGCGATTTACGCCTCCCCGCTTCCGGTGATCGCCCAGGTCGAAGGCACGGTCTATGCCGGTGCGCTCTGGCTGCTGCTGGCCGCCGATCTTGTCTATGCGCTCAAGACCGCAAGTGTCGTCATGACCGCAAACAGGCTGGGCATCCCCTTCAATCCGAAAGATTACAGCCGGTTTCTGTCGGTTGCCGGCCTTCATTCCATCAAGGAACTGTTTCTGACGGCCGCTCCGATGAATGCAGAGGATGCTCGCTGTGCCGGTATCTTCAACGATATTTTCGAAACACCGGTGGCCCTCGACCGGCGTATCGGCGCGGTGGCGAACCGCATTGCCCGCTGCACCCCCCAAGGCATTGCCAACACCAAGCTGCAACTCAACCAGCTGGCCAGCGCCGTACCGCTGAGCGATGAACAGACAGCCGGCATCGCCTGCAAGCGCGCGGAACTGCTGAAAGATCCCGCACTTCTCATCCGCACGCAAACACTGATGACCCATCTTCACGGGGCTTCGGGCAAAAAACGCGGCCCACTCCCCCATCCCACACAGATACGCGACAGATGACTGTATCCGCAGGGATTTTGCGGTGAACCAAAGGCGACAATAAAAATTCCCCTCGACCTGCAACGCCCCTTATCGGGGCGCTTTTTTCTGATATAACAACGCCATCAAGAGCGACGGGGGCGTCCGCTGCAGCGGGCTGAGAAGCACCCTTGGAACCTGATCCGGATCATACCGGCGGAGGGAGTCACTCGGGCCTTCCGTTGTTCTGGTCCGTCCGGCTTTTCCGCCACAACTGAAAGGGAAACCGGAATGACAGACACCGCGACCATTCTCACCGAAATGCGCGAAAAGGCGCCGTTGGTGCAGTGCATCACCAATTACGTGGCGATGAATGTCGCCGCCAATGTGCTGCTTTCGGCCGGCGCCTCCCCGGCCATGGTGCATTGCGAGGAAGAAGCCGGCGAATTCGCCGGACTGGCCTCCGCTCTCACCGTCAATATCGGCACCCTGTCACCGCTGTGGATCGGCGGCATGAAGGCCGCTATCGACGGCGCTACGGCCAAGGGCACACCCTGGGTTTTTGATCCTGTTGCCCATTTTGCAACGGATTTTCGCAGAAAGGCCGCCCGCGAACTGCTTGAGCGCGGACCGACGATCCTGCGCGGCAACGCGTCTGAAATCCTCGCCTTTTCCGGCGCGACAGGCGGCGGCAAGGGCGTGGATGCCGGTGACAGCGTGGAAGCGGCCGAGGAAACCGCCCGCCGGCTGGCGTCCGAGCGCACCATGGTGGTGGCCGTCACTGGTGAAAACGACTTTGTCACCGATGGCACCCGCAGCGCACGCATTCACGGCGGCTCCCCGATCATGCCGAAGGTGACGGCGCTCGGCTGCGCGCTGACCTGCCTTGTCGGCGCCTTTGCAGGCGCCCGGCCGGACGATCCGTTTTCTGCAACCGTGGCCGCCCTTTCCTTCTATGCCGTCGCCGGCAGCCATGCGCATGACATCGCTGAGGGCCCCGGCACATTCGCTGTCCATTTTCTCGATCAGCTCGCATCGCTGACGCCGGCGGAACTTGAAGCCGAGGCAAGGATTACACTTTCATGAGACCGGTTTTCGACCTTTCGCTTTATCTCGTGCTTGATCCCGTGCTTTGCAGCACCCTCGGCATGACAGAAACGACCCGGCAGGCCGTGCGCGGAGGCGCCACCATGGTCCAGCTTCGGATGAAGGACGCCACCACATCCGAACGGATTGCAGCCGGACGCAAGCTGCAGCAGGTTCTGGCCGGCACGGATGCCCGCCTGATCGTCAATGACGATGTCGAAGCAGCAATCGCGCTTGGCGCAGACGGTGTCCATGTCGGCCAGTCGGACGACGACCCGGTGGCCGTGCGCGCGAAAATCGGGCCCGACATGCTGCTCGGTCTTTCGATCGACAGCCTTGAGGCCGCACGGTGTTTCAACCCGGCCCCGCTGGATTATATCGGCGCAGGCCCGGTTTTCGCGACCGGTACAAAACCCGGCCATGCCGCTCCGCTCGGATTTGACGGGCTTGCCGAAGTGGCAGGGCGGTCCGGCCTGCCGGTCGTGGCCATCGGCGGGTTGAAAGCCGAGCACATACCGGCCACATTTCAGGCCGGTGCAGATGGCATCGCCGTCGTCTCGGCGATCTGCGGACAACCCGATCCCCATCACGCAGCGGTGGCCCTTTCAGCGGCCATCGGGAAGGCAAAGACATGATTGCGAATATACTTTCAATCGCCGGTTCCGACCCGTCAGGCGGCGCCGGCATTCAGGCCGACCTCAAGACCTTTTCCGCACGCGGCACCTATGGCATGGCGGCCATGACGGCGCTGACGGCGCAAAACACCAGGGGCGTCACCGGCGTGCACGAGGTGCCCTCAGCCTTCGTCTCCGAACAGATCACCGCAATCTTCGACGATGTTTCCGTCAGCGCGATCAAGATCGGCATGATCGCCAATGCCAATATCGCAGTCACCATTGCCGACTGCCTGCGCCACCATGTCGAAGTTCCGGTGGTGCTCGATCCCGTGATGGTGGCCAAGGGCGGCCACCGGCTCCTGCCGGAAGATGCGGTCGAGGCATTGAAGGAGCATCTGCTGCCGCTCGCCGCGCTCCTGACGCCGAACCTGCCGGAAGCGGCAGCCCTGCTGGACGAAGACGTCGCCACCGATCGCGACACGATGATCGCCCAGGCCCAGGCGCTGCGCGGTCTCGGGCCGCAGGCCGTGCTACTGAAAGGCGGGCATCTGGACGGTGAAGACTGCCCCGATCTTCTGGTGACCGCAGAGGGCCATCAATGGCTTGAAGGCAAGCGCATCGAAACGGAAAACACCCATGGCACGGGCTGCACGCTCTCAAGTGCGATTGCCGCCGAGATCGGCAAGGGGCTTCCACTTAGTGATGCGGCCACAGAGGCCAAAACCTATGTCGCCGACGCCATCGCCGCATCAGACGCGCTTGCCGTCGGCTCCGGTCACGGCCCGACCCACCATTTCCACGCCTTCTGGCCGTGATTTCAACACAGAGTGGTGATTAACACTCAGACACACCCATTTGAACGCCAACAATATCCTCTTCCCATTGGTTTCCTGCCGGCAGCACAGTATAGTGCCGGCAGGAAGAGAAGGAGGAACCGAATGAAGAAGCAGTTTTTGATTGCAGGCGCATTGTCGCTCTGTCTGAGCGCGGGCACCGTGATTGCACAGGATGCTCCGCAAATGCTTCGCCAGGACGACATGAAAGCCATCGGACAGGCCATGGGCCAGCTGGGCGCCATCGCCAAGGGCCAGAAGGCTTATGACCCGGTCGTCGTCGAGGGCGCGCTTTCATCGATTGCAACGCATGCGACCGACTTCCCGACGCATTTTCCCGAGGATTCGAAAACCGGAAACGACAGCGAGGCAAGTCCGGCGATTTGGGAAAACATGGACGACTTCACCGCCCGCTCTGAAAAACTTGCAAGCGATGCAAACGCACTGCTGGCCGATCTGCCGGCCGATCAGGCCGCCGTCGGCCAGGCGATGCGGACGCTTGGCGCAAACTGCGGCGCCTGTCACGAGATCTATCGCGTCAAGAACTGACGAATGCAGCCTTCTGGCCGGTTTTCCGGCAAAGGGCGGTTTGTGAAGGAGCCAGAGCGTGAAGCGCATTACCATCGGGGTTCTGATCGTTGCCGCCCTGTTCATGGGGGCAGCGTTTGTCGTTGCGTTGACGCCGCCGAAGCTTGATCCGGACGACCTTCGCAACATTGCCGGCGCCAATGTGCAGAACGGCGAGAAGGTGTTCTGGGCAAGCGGATGTGCCGGCTGCCATGCCGCACCGGGCGCCACGGGTGACGACAGGCTGGTTCTGGCCGGCGGTCTGGGGCTCGACAGCCATTACGGCACGTTCCACGCCCCCAACATCTCCCCCGACAAGGAACACGGGATTGGCGACTGGAGCTTCTACGAATTCGCCAACGCGATGAAGAAAGGCATTGGCCGGCACGGTGAAAACCTCTATCCGTCCCTGCCCTACACCTCCTATGTCCGCATGAACAATCAGGACATCAGGGACCTTCACGCTTTTCTCATGACGCTACCCGAAAGCAGTGCGCCGAGCAAACCGCACGACATCACCTTCCCCTTCAATATCCGGCTGTCGGTCTCCTTCTGGAAGCTGCTCTATTTTGACAGTGAATCACCGGCACAGCTGGAGAACGCCGCACCGGATGTGCTGCGCGGGCAGTATCTTGTCGAAGGCCCGGCCCATTGCGGGGAGTGCCACACACCGCGCAACCTGTTCGGCGGGCTGAAATATGACCACTGGCTGGAAGGCGGGCCCAATCCGGAAGGCGGCGACGGCATTGTGCCCGATATCACACCAGGCTCCGCCGATATCGGCGACTGGACGGCAAGCGAAATCGCCGACTATCTCGAAACCGGGTTTACGCCCGATTACGACACGGTCGGCGGCTCGATGGTGGAGGTGCAGAAGAATATTTCGCATCTGTCACGCGCCGATCTGGAGGCGATCGGCGCGTATCTGAAAGCCATTCCGGCAAACTGAAGAACCGGCCCGCTCAGGCCAACGTCTGCAGATAGCGCATGCCCGTCACCGGTCGGGCAACAAACTCCATCTGCTGATAAAACTGGTGCGCCCTGGTGTTGCCCGTGGCGGCGCTGACGGACATGTAGGCGCAGCCGGCCGCCTTGGCAAAATCACGCGCGCGGGCAATCAGGTGCTGACCGACGCCATGATTGCGATGACCGTCGCGCACGAACAGGTGATGCAGGTCCATGCCGCGCTTGCCCTGCTGGGCCCTGTAGAGCGGGGTCATGAGCGCATAGCCCAGAAGCGTGGAGCCGCTGTCGGCCACAAGCGCGGTTACCCACGGCGCGGGGCCGAAAAGGTCGCGCTTCAGGCTCTCGGCGCTCGTTTCCAGCACATCGTCGTGAAACGCCGCCAGAAGGCCGATCATTTCGAGAATTTGGGGAATATCGGCCTCGACCGCTTTTCTGATGGTCATCAGAGCGGGTCGTTCCAGCGAAATTTCGTCTTGATCTTCAGTCATTGTCGTCCCTTGGCTTTCCTTGCAGTGCCGTCCGGGACGTTATGTTTTCAACACCTTGCCGCCCCAGGCGGCCGGTGATGAACATGATCAATCGCGGCCGCTCCTATTGGAACAGCCAAAAATACGCGCGAGAATGGGTCACGATCTTGATCATGAATTTCAGATGCGCCGAAACGCCGGATTTGTCAATTGAAAAAGTCACACATGCTCGCGGCTGCAAAGACCATGATCGGCAAGGGAGCGGATCACATAGCATTCGCCGACCGCGTGGCCCTCGCAATGGCTGGTGATGCGTGCAAGCTCGGCCTCCAGCCGCTTCAGCTGTGCGATCTTCCCGCGCACCTGGGCCAGATGGTCACGGGCAATGGCATCTGCGCGGTCACAGGGCTTTTCGGGGTGGGACGATAATTCCAGCAGTTCGCGAATGGCATCGACCCTGATGCCGAGATCGCGGGCATGGCGGATGAAGGTCAGTCGGCTTTCATCGTCGGAGCCGTAGCGGCGTTGATTGCCCTCTGATCGCTCGGCTGGCGCAATCAGCCCGTTCTGCTCGTAATAACGGATCGTCGGCACCTTGACGCCGGTGCGCCGGGAAAGTTCGCCAATGGAAAACATCGCCTCAAAAAACCTCTTGAACCTATAGTCGCTTGAGGAATTATGGTGCCGTCCGTGAGCAAAAACAACAGGTAACGGATCATGAGTGCGTGCTGCGGACAAGACCACGGCCCCTTTGACGGCATGTCGAACGCCTACAAGAAGCGATTATGGATCGTCATCACCCTGAATGCGGCAATGTTCGTCGTGGAGATGGCGGCCGGGCACGCTGCGCGGTCACAGGCGCTGCAGGCGGACGCACTGGATTTCTTCGCCGATGCGCTGACCTATGGCATCTCCATGGCGGTGATCGGCACATCATTGCGGACCCGCTCCATGGCCGCCGCGGCCAAGGGCACAAGCCTGTTTCTCATGGGGCTTTGGGTCTTCGGCTCAACTATATGGCGTGTTTTCGGTACCGGCGTTCCCGAGGCCCCGGTCATGGGCATCATCGGACTGCTGGCGCTTGCCGCCAATCTTGCGACGGTGCTGCTGCTCGTCAGCTACAAGGACGGCGACGCCAATGTTCGCTCGGTCTGGCTTTGCTCACGCAATGACGCGATCGGCAATGTCGTCGTCATGATCGCCGCACTTGGCGTCTGGGGGGCGCATTCGGCATGGCCGGATCTTGCCGTCGCCTTCGTCATGGCGGGCCTGTTCCTGACCTCCGCCCTTCAGATCCTCACACAGTCCTGGCGAGAATACCGGGCGGGCGGCGAGATGCCCGGCGAGCAGAATGCCGCCGATGCGCACTGCGGTGACGGCTGCTGCGACCACGCGGCAAGCGAGCGCCAATCCTGATGAAAAGAAGCCCGGAACAGCGTGTCCGGGCCTCCTCATTCACGACCTGATTGGCCGGTCCTATTTGCAGGTGGCCCGGGCCCAGTCCATGTAAAGCGACATCGCCTTTTTCGCCATCGGGCCAAGCGCGTAATCGCGCTCATCGAGCTTGGTGACCGGCACGACCTTGTTGTAGTTGCCGGTCAGGAACAGTTCGTCGGCCTCCATGAATTCCTTGACCGTCAGCGTTCGCTCTTCGGCGGGAATGCCGTTTTCGCGGAACAGTTTGAGGATGCGGCGGCGGGTGATCCCGGCCAGGAAGCAACCATTGTCGGCCGGCGTCATCGGAATTCCGTCCTTGACCAGAAAGATATTGGCCGAAGCGGTTTCGGCGACATTGCCGTTGATGTCGCAGGCAAGGGCATTGTCAAACCCGCGGCTGCGCGCCTCCAGCATCATCCGTCCGGAATTCGGATAAAGGCTGCCGGCCTTGGCGTGGGTCATCGCGACCTCCGGCGAGGGACGGCGGAAGGGCGACAGCGTCAGCGTGACCGGCTGGGTCGAACGCATCGGCGTTTCGAACAGGCAAAGCGCGAACCGCGTCGATGCAGGGTCGGCCGGCACGAGACCGGCAAGCCCGTGTTCGGCCCAGTACATCGGCTTGATATAGACGGCTTCCGCCCCCTTGAAGCGCTTCAGCCCTTCCCAGACCAGCGCCTCGATTTCCTCTGATGTATGTGTCGGTTCAAGGCCGAGCGCGCGCGCCGAACGGTTGATGCGCTTGCAGTGCTCGTCGAGATCCGGCGCCATGCCTTCAAAAAAGCGCGCGCCGTCGAACACGGTCGAGGCAAGCCACATCGCGTGCGAGGTCGGGCCGATCAGCGGCGGATTGCCGGGAAGCCACTCACCATCGACATGGGTCCAGGTTTCCGAAGACGGGGAAGTATCGACTGCCATTTCATTCTCCTTGCAACGCCGCATGCTCTTCGAAAAGCGCCTGCACGATCGGTCACTGGGAAAACGGGCCGGAATGTCAGCGTGCGCGGGAAGAAGGCGGCGGGAATTCAATGCCGACAATCAAGACGTCGCGTGCACCAAGGTCAAGCAGAAAGTTTGCGCATGGCATTTTCAACGGCGGCATTGCCGCAGAACAAAAAAGCCGGCGGAATGCCCGCCGGCTCAGACTGCTGACAAACCCGAAGACGTGCGGGTTGCTGCCTCCGTTAGCCCTCCCCACAGGTGTCATGCTCGGACGCGATCCGAGCATCCATTCCGCTCAGCCCTTGATAAGAAAAGGTTTAAGCAAGAATACAGCGTGTAGCCCTGGATCCCCGGGTCAAGCCCGAGGATGACTCAGAGGGAGGAGGAGCTTTGTCAGAAAAACCATCCTCAATCGGCAAGCGATACCGGGACTTCATAGTTCACGCGCAGGGCATGGCTGTAGGGGCAGACGATGTGGGCCTGCTTGACCAGGCTTTCGGCCGTATCGTGGTCGAGACCGGGCAGTGAAACGGTCAGTTCAGCTTCGATCCCGAAACCCTCGCCATCGTCACGCGGACCGACGCCGACGGTTGCCGTTACCGTGGTGTTTTCCGGCAGTTCGACCTTCTTCTTGCCCGCGACATTGTGGAGCGCGGAGTTGAAGCAGGCGGCGTAACCGGCCGCAAACAGCTGTTCCGGATTGGCGCCTTCGCCGCCGGCGCCACCCATTTCCTTCGGCAGGGCCAGGTTGACTTCGAATGCGCCGTCTTCGGTGCGGGCGCTGCCTTCGCGGCCGCCGGTGGATGTGGCTTTGGTGGTGTAAAGCGTCTTGATCATGGCATTACTCCTTTGCGGCGACAGATCGCCTTTTCGAGAAAATTCCCGTTTCCTTAACGACGCAGCAGAACCGCTTTGCGTTCCATTCAGCGTCGGGTATATTTTACATAGTGCACAATTTAATTGCTTACAATATTATTTTGCAAATTTTATTATCGGCATTACATTTCGAGCATGACCGATGATGACGACCTGACATTCCTGCCTCGCATCGACAACCAGCTCTGCTTTGCCGTCTATGCAACCGAGCATGCCTTTGCGCGCGCCTACAAGCCGCTGCTGTCGCAGCTGGGGCTGACCTATCCGCAATATCTGGTGATGATGGCTCTGTGGGAACACCGCACGCTTTCGGTAAACGCGATCGGCGCGCGGCTTGGTCTGGATTCCGGCACGCTGTCTCCCCTTCTCAAGCGGCTGGAAACAACAGGCTACATCGCCCGACGGCGGGCGCAGGACGACGAGCGGCGCGTCGAAATCACACTGACGCCAAGAGGCCGGGAGATCAAAAGCGACGCCGAAACGATCGCCCGCTCGATTGCCGCAAAGACCGGCTGCACGGCCGAAGAGGCCCGCGACCTGCACGCACGGCTGAACACGCTGCGCCAGAACCTGCTGGCGGCCGAAGGCGAACAGTCAGGGTAAAACGGCGCGCACACGGCCGACTTCCGTGCCGTTCCAGTTCCTGAGCCTGACATCGGCCCTTTCCGAAAGGCGGTCGGCCAGTTCGGCATCATCGGAGAGAAGCCTGGCGAGAACAGCGGCCACCATGGCCTCGGCAGCGCGCGTGGTGCCGTCTTCGCATTTCAGCGCAATGCCGAGCCCCTGCTCCGGCAGTGCGGCACAAAACACGCCCTCGGCGCCGGTCTTGGCATAAATCCGTCCGGGGGCGAGTGACATCAGCGCGGTGCAGGCCCGCCCCGTACCGGCCACATACCAAGGCTCGGCCATGGCGGCATCAAGGATGCGCCGGGCCGCCCGCGCACGCTCAGGCGAAAGCCCGTCTCCGGTTGCCATGCGGGCGAAGCCTTGGGCCAGCGCCTTCAGCGGCACCGCATAGGTCGGAATATTGCAGCCGTCTGTGCCGCAGACATCGGTTCCGACAATAGCACCGGTCACATCTTCCATCGCCTCGCGTATCTGCGCCTGCAGCGGATGGTCGTAGCCGGTATATCCCTTCGGATCGATTCCCTGATGACAGCAGGCGCAGATGAAGCCCGCATGCTTTCCCGAACAATTGTTGCACAGCGCATCGGGCATCTGGCGCGTCCGGGCCTGATGAATGAGCACCGGCTGCTGAGACGACCAGTGCGCACCGCATTCCAGATCGGCAACGCCGCGCCCTGCCCGCTCAAGCATTTCGGCAGCAAGGGCGATATGGGCGTCCTCGCCGGAATGCGACGAGGCGGCCAGCGCGATCTCGCGTTGCCCGAAACCGTAGGTGTCCGCCGCACCGCTTTCGACAAGCGGAAGCGCCTGAATTGCCTTGCAGGCCGAGCGGGGAAAAACCGCCGCGTCGATATCGCCTGCAGCATAAACCACGCCGCCGGCGGCATCGGTGACCGCGATCATGCCGCGATGGCGGCTTTCGGTGAGCGCTCCGCGGGTTACATCCACCAGAACAGGGTTTACCATGAACCGAAGTCTCCCGGCGTTGTCATGTCAGTCATATGCCAGAACGATCTTGCCGATATGATCACCCGCTTCCATGTGCCGGTGCGCATCGGCAGCATCCTCGAATGCAAAGACGCGATCGATCAGCGGCTTGACGCGTCCTTCTGCGATCAGCGGCCAGACCTTGTCCAGAAGGTCGTCGCGAATGGCGCGTTTTTCATCTTCGGTGCGTGGCCGCATGGTCGATCCGGTCACCGTCAGACGCTTGACCATGATCGGCGTCAGATTGACGGCCTCGGCCTTGGACCCGCTCAAAAACGCGATGATCGACAGGCAGCCGTCACGGGCCAACGCTGAAAGATTGCGCTGAAAATAGGCCGCCCCCACCATATCGAGGATAATGTCGACGCCCCGGCCATCGGTCGCCGTTTTGACCGCTTCGACGAAATCCTGCTGGTGGTAATTGATGGCAACCGCTGCGCCGAGTTTCAGGCAGGCATCGCATTTTGCATCGGTGCCGGCGGTTGTGAAAACCCGGGCGCCGAAGGCATTGGCAAGCTGTATCGCCGTGGTGCCGATCCCGCTTGACCCGCCATGCACGAGAACATCCTGTCCTTCGTGAAGACCGGCCATCTGGAAAAGATTGGCCCATACCGTAAACAAGGTTTCGGGGATCGCGGCAGCGGCAACATCGTCCAGACCGTCAGGAACGGGCAGCACCTGCCCCGCCGGCACCGTGCAATATTCCGCATAGCCACCGCCATTGACCAGCGCGCAGACCCGCGCGCCGATTTCAAAGCCGCTGACCTGATCGCCCATAGCGGCGATTGTCCCGGCCACTTCCAGCCCCAGCACCGCGCTGGCGCCGGGCGGCGGCGGATAGGTGCCCTGCCGCTGGGCCACGTCCGGCCGGTTCACACCGGCCGCTGAAACGCGGATCAGCACTTCGTTCGGCCCCGGCGTCGGACGCGGTCCCGTGGCGACCGACATGACCTCCGGTCCACCGAAACCGCTGATCGTGATGTACCGCATCGAACCGTCTGAAGACATGAACCTCTTCCTTCGGTGTCCATGACACCTGCATGGGCAGATCGCAAGGCCCCGGCGCCGGCGATATCAAAAGACGTCAGCCGGTCCCGGGCCGTTCTTGTATATTTAGCCGTTGCTGCGCGGCTTCAGCGCCAGCGCAAAGATCACCAGAGAAACGCCGTAAACCAGGAAGTCGGCGGCGACGAACAGGCCCAGCAGCCAGAGGCTGTTCTGCGGAAAGTTCGAGGCGATCAGCACGGCGGCCAGAATGAGCACCAGGCCGGAGAAAATCATGAATCCCCAGCCCTTGACCGGACGCATGGTCATGCCGAGGTAAAGACGGAAGCCACCGGCAACGGCCAGCGAAACACCGACAATGATGGTAAACAGGCTGGAAGCCAGCACGGGATTGCGCATCAGCATGATGCCGGCAAGGACATAGAGCAGCCCGGAAATCACCCAGAAGGCCACATGCCCCTTGCCGTGATTGTAGAAAAGCTGCGACAGGTGAATGACACCGGCAACAATCAGCATTGCGCCGAAGAACACCACCGAAGCCACGGTTGCCACCACAAGATTACCAAGCAGAATCAGGCTGAACAGGACAAGCAGCAGACCAAAGGCCATGACCCAGCCCCAGTTCCCCCTGACCTTGTCAATATTCGGATTCGGCTCTCCTATAGTCGTCATGGTGGAATATCCCCTTCATCACCTTGAAAAATCGTCCAGACGATAGTGACGAAGGGCGATATAAGCAACTGTTCATCGCATCAGCCCGCATTTTCTGCTTCTGATTTCAATGCGCCTGATTGCGCACCGCGGGCCTGAGATAGATGACCCAGTAAGCGATCCCGACGAACAATCCGCCGCCGATGATATTGCCGATGGTCACGGGGATCAGGTTGGCGACAATGAAATTGCGCCAGGTGAGATCGGCGAAATCGGCAATATTCGCGCCCGAGGCTTCCCAGAATTCCGGCCCGGCAAGCGTCCTGGTCAGGATCGCCATCGGAATCTGGAACATGTTGGCGACCACGTGTTCGAAGCCGGAGGCCACGAACATGGCAACCGGCAGGGTGATCGCCAGGATCTTGTCGGCCGCCGAACGACCGGCATAGGTCATCCATACGCCAAGGCAGACCAGCACATTGCACATGATGCCAAGTGCAACGGCCTGCAGGAAGGTGTGGTGCAGCTTGTGCTGGGCGATATGCATGTAATTGATGCCCAGAAGGCCGCTGTCGCCCTCATAATGACGTGCGGCCTGCATGATCATCACAAGCGTCATCGCACCGATGAAATTGCCGATAAAGACCGTTGCCCAGTTGCGCGCGAGCGCGCCCCAGGTGATCTGGCCCGTCGCCTTGCCGACAATGGTCAAAACGGTGCTGGTGAAAAGATCGGCCCCGGTGAGCACGACCAGGATCAGGCCGAGGCTGAAGGCCAGCCCGCCGATGAACTTGTTCGCCCCCCAGCCGACATCGCCATTGCCCGTTGTCACGACGGTGTAGAATATGAACGCTATGCCGATGAAGGCGCCGGCCATCATCGCCGAGACGAGAAGCGAGACGGGATCCTTGTTGACCTTTGCAATACCTGCGGTTTCGGCCTTTTCGGCCATGACATGGGGCGGGAATGCATCGAAATTGAAATGCTGCATGCTCAGAAATCTCCGTCGGTAGACGCTTGGGAGGCGTGTGGCCGATACCTAGCAGCCCCCGCCGCCCGCGCGTTGATCTTGATCAGTTCGGCGCGTGCATCACAGCCAGCTACCCGGACGCATGCAAAGCTGCATAATGCGGGTTACTGGCGAATCATACGGGAAGGATCGTAAAATGCTGAAAATCTGGGGCCGCGCGACGTCATCCAATGTTCAGGCCGTCATGTGGACCGTTGGCGAACTGGGCCTCGAATTCGAGCGTTACGATATCGGTCACAAATTCGGTGGCACGGACACGCCCGAATTCCTGGCCATGAATCCGAACGGCCTGATCCCCGTGCTGAAGGATGGCGAGGACGGCGAAGCGCTGTTTGAATCGGCTGCCATCTGCCGCTATCTTGCCGCCCGCTATGGCAGCGACGCCTTCTGGCCGGCCGATCCCGCGGCCCGCGCCCATATCGACAAATGGGCGGAATGGGCCAAGTCCACCGCCGCGACCGCCTTCACCACGCCGATTTTCTGGCAGCTGGTGCGCACGCCCGAAAAGGATCGTGATCCGGCGGCCATCGATCGCGCGGTTGTCGCTTTCGACCGGCTTTTGGGAATGGCCGAAGCCGAGCTTGAAAAACATGCCTTCCTCGCAGGCAATGATTTCACGCTGGCCGATATCATGTTCGCCCACGTGCTCTACCGCTATTATACGGTGGATACCGCTCGCCCGTCCCGACCGGCCGTCGAGGCCTATTATGCGGCAATGACCGAGCGGGACGCCTACCGCACCCATGTCATGGTATCCTATGCGGAGTTGCGTGCCTGATGGCGGACACTTTCGAAAACGCTGCTGCCGGCAAAGCTGGCCAAACCGTCCTCGTTGCCGGCGCGACGGGGTATCTCGGGCGACATCTGGTCACGGCCTTCCATAAGTCAGGCTACAAGGTGGTTGCCCTGGTGCGCGACCGTGCACGCGCAAGGGATATGCTGCCGGAAGCAGACGACCTGATCGAGGCGGAAGCGACAGCGCCTGCAAGCCTCTCGGGCATCATGAACGACGTCGATATCGTGATATCGGCCCTCGGCATCACCCGGCAAAAGGACGGCCTCACCTACCGCGACGTCGATTACGGCGCCAATTGCAACCTGCTCGAAGAGGCGGAGCGGGCGGGCGTTTCGCGCTTTGCCTATGTGCATGTCTTCAACGGCGCCCAGATGGCCCCCAAAAGCGCGCTGGCCCGCGCCAAGCAGGATTTTGTCATACGGCTTGAACAAAGCCCCCTGCCCTCGACCGTCATCGCCCCGACCGGCTATTTCTCGGATATGGGCGATATCTTCGCTATGGCCGCGCGCGGACGCGTCTACCTGTTCGGCAATGGCCGCCAGCGCGTCAACCCGATCGATGGCACCGATCTGGCTGCCGTTTCGGTCGATGCGGTGGAAAAGGGAACGGCCTTCGTCGATGTCGGCGGCCCGGACATCCTCAGCTTCAACGACATCGGCACATTGGCATTTACGGCCCTTGGAAGAAAGCCGCGGTTTCTGCACCTTCCCTTTTTTATTGCCGATGCCGCGCTGTTTATTCTGAAAAAATTTGCCGGTCCCGGCACCTGGGGACCTTTCGAATTTTTTCTGGCCGCCGCGCGCGAAGACATGATCGCCCCCTGTTTCGGCACAGCCCGGCTTGAGAGCCATTTTGGCACGCTTGCATCACAGCAGACGAAAGCGGAGCGATAAACGGAATTTGCGTCAATCGGCCTTGAAATCGGTGAAAGGCAAGAGGATAAGGAGGCAACCGCCCCGCTTCCTGTAATTTGATGCCGGACCCCGGACCGGGATATTTTTTAAACACCAAAGAGTTTGCCGCGAAAGCCGAGCTATGCGCCCCTACTACAAGAACGTCAAAATGGTCCGCCGCACACGGGTGATGTGGGGATCATGGCGAATATGGCAGCCAAGGCTGGTGTTCTGGGTCGGCGCTCTCATGATCGGGGTGATCAGTGTGTTTTTCGCACGTGCCGCCGATTATGCCTACGAACTGTTCGAGGGCTTGCGGCACACGACCGCCTATTCTCCCTATCTGCCGCTTGTGCTGACACCGCTGGGTTTCATGCTGTGCTCCTATATGAGCACACGGCTGTTTCCCAACTCGCAAGGTTCCGGCATTCCGCAGGCCATCGCCGCCCGGCATCTGCACAATACCGAAAGCCAGCATCGCCTGCTCAATCTGAAAGTGGCCGCCGGCAAAATTCTGATGACCATCATCGGGCTGTTCTGCGGCGCCTCGATCGGCCGTGAGGGCCCGACCGTGCAGGTTGGCGCCTCGATCATGATCCAGACCGCGCGCTGGGGAAAGATGATCCAGACCAAGGGGCTGATCGTTGCAGGCTCCGCTGCCGGCATCTCCGCCGCCTTCAACACGCCGCTTGCCGGCATCGTGTTCGCCATCGAGGAAATGAGCCGCGCCTATGAGTCGCGCGCCAACGGGCTGGTCGTATCCGCCATCATCCTCTCCGGCCTTGCAGCCATCGGTCTTGCGGGCAACTACACCTATTTCGGTCAGGCTTCGGCCATTGCCGTGCGCCCCGAAGAATGGGTGGCCGTGTTCGTCTGCGGCATTGGCGGCGGCCTTCTGGGGGCCCTGTTCTCGCTCTATTCGCTGAAAGCCGCCCGCCGTATCAAGCGCTGGGCGCAGCCTGCCCCGATCAAGCGGATGGCGATTGTCGCCGGCGGCTGCGGCCTTGCCGTTGCGCTCATCGGCCTGGTCTTCGGCGGCGCCACCTTCGGCACCGGTTACGAACAGGCCAGAACCGTCATCGAGGGCGGATCGATCAATCCCTTCTTCTTTCTCGGCAAGCTGTTAGCCACCTTCCTGTCGATGGCTTCGGGTATTCCCGGCGGTATTTTTGCGCCGTCGCTTTCCGTTGGCGCCACACTCGGCTCCACAGTTGCCCACGTGCTCGGCATCAGTATCGGGCTTGGCGCGATCCTCGGCATGGCCGGTTATTTTGCCGGCGTCGTGCAGTCGCCGATGACGGCTTTCGTGATCATTCTGGAAATGACGGATAATCACGACGGCATCATCACCCTGATGGCGACCTCCATGCTCGGCTATATCGCCTCGCGAATGATTTCGCGTGAGCCGCTCTATCACGGCCTGTCGCGCGCCTTCATCGCCGACAGCATCAAGTTCCAGCGCGCCCGCAACCGCGAGACAGCGGCCGGCGAGCGCAGTTCCGCCGAGGAAATGCGTGAAGAAACCCGTCGCTACAACGAGAAGGGTGCGATCTAGAGCCCTTCGGGGCAGCGCGTTCTAGCAATCAGGAGTTTTGCGCCAAGCTTTTGCAGGCCCTGTCGATAAATCAGCAAGCCGGTTCCTCGCGGCGTATCGCCCGTGCTGTGATACTGCACCAAACGGACATGAAGCGAGTTTGATGATGACGCTTTCCACGACGATAGACCTTGAGAAGACACTTGCCGGGCTGGATCTTGAAAACCGGCTCCGATTGATTGCCGAAACCGGCAGGCCCGCCGTGCTCACAACCAGCCTCGGTATCGAGGATCAGGTGCTGACCGCGGCGATTGCCATGGCCAGACTGCCGATCAGGATCGTCACACTCGACACGGGACGGCTGTTCGACGAAACCAGCCAGCTCATCGACGATACCGAGCAGCGTTTCAACATCACGATCGAGCGTTATACGCCGGACGAGCAGGCCGTTGCCGGCTACATTGCAGAATATGGCAAAAACGGTTTTTACGAGAGTGTCGAAGCCCGCCACGCCTGCTGTCATGTGCGCAAGCTGGAGCCGCTGGCACGCGCGCTTGACGGCATGTCCTACTGGGTGACCGGCCTGAGGCGCGGTCAATCCGGCAATCGTGCTTCAACGCCGTTTGCCGAAGACGATCCCGCGCGCCATCTCACCAAGATCAATCCGCTGGCCGACTGGAGTATCGAAGACGTTCGCGCCTTCGCCGAAGAGCATGATGTGCCCCTCAACCCGCTCCATGCCCGCGGTTATCCCTCCATCGGCTGTGAACCCTGCACCCGCGCCATCAAGCCCGGAGAACCGGAACGCGCTGGCCGTTGGTGGTGGGAAAACGATGCAAAGCGCGAATGCGGCCTGCATGTCGCAGGCGCTGCCCGCTGAACGTATCACCGGAAAGAATTGTCTCAGAAGCGGCGGGTTGAATTGCCCTCGATAATATCGAAGGGCAGTTCAACGGCCGCATCCGGCCGCTCGCCCGCCACCAGATGGCGCATGATCAGATCGGCGGCCTTGAAGCCGATATCATAGAGCGGCACATATACCGACGTCAGCGGCGGCGCTTCCATTTCGGCCAGATCGACACCGTTATAACCGCAGATGCCAAATTCCTCGGGAATGCGGATACCCAGTTGCTGGGCACCGAAATAAACCCCCATGGCCAGACTGTCATTGTGGCAGAAAACAGCATCCACCTCAGGCATCCGCCTGCGCAAATTCTGGATCAGTTTGCTGCCCTGTTCCATCGGATTGCCGTTTTCCGCCTCGAACACATAAGCCGGATCATAGCGGCCAACCTTCAACAGCGCATCGCGATAGCCCTCGAAGCGGCGGCGTGAGCGGATATCCTTGCCGCCGCCGAAAAGCGCAATCCGTTCATAGCCCTTTGCCAGAAGATGTTCGACGGCCGCCGTGGCAGCAGCCCGGTTTCTGATGCCCACACCCATATCCAGCGGCTCGATACTGGTATCCATCATCTGGACGACGGGGAAACCGAGCTCGGCAATCAGCGGCTTGTTGACAGGGAATTCGGCAACGCTTTCAAGAATGATGCCGGCCGGGTTCTGGGCCACGAAAAGCCGCAGCAGCTTGGCTTCCTCTGCCGCATCCAGACCGATATTGGCAAACTGGGTGCTGACATCGCTGGTCAGAAAGCGGTCCTCGATGCCGCGTGCAGCGTGAAAGAAGCCATTCATGTCCATGATCGGCGCCAGTACGGCGACGATGCCGCTGTGACGGCTGGCCAGCGCACGCGCTGCGAAGTTCGGCACATAGCCGATCTCTTCCACCACTTCCAGGATCGTCTCGCGCAGCTTGTCAGAAACCTTGTGCGGCTCGCGCAGGGCACGCGAAACCGTAATCGGGCTGACACCCGCCAGCCGTGCAACATCGCTCAACGTCGTCCGTGTTCTGGAACCGCCCCTCAGCCGAAAAGACAATTATTCAATCCCCTACTTCGCCTTCCGGCGTCTCTTGTGCCACACAGATTTCAGTTTAGCCACAATGCCCGACTTTCCAGATCAAGGCAAAATGCCATTTGTCAATTCTTCGCAAGCGCATCCCGTTTACGAGGTGGTCAACGCCTTCAGATCCGTCTGCGGGTCCGCAATCACGGCCGGTTTCGGATGAATGCCCGCGCCCAGCATTTTCTTGGCGCAGACATAAGCCCGCGCATCGTTGACGGCGTCGACGGCAAGCATCTCGTCGCCCCGGAAATACCAGACTGACTTGCTGCCCTCCCGGGCGCCATCGCGCGTCACGACCCGGTCATAACCGCCATTATATCCGGCAATCTGCAGCTTGACGTCATACTGATCCGACCAGAACCACGGTTGTGCGACATATGGTTTATCCGAACCTGCCAGTATGGCTGCAATGGCCTCGCCCTGATCCACGGCATTGGAGACCGATTCAAAACGGATGCGCTCGCCCCGGTAGGGCTGCTCGACACAATCGCCGACAGCAAAGATATCCGGATCGGAGGTGCGCCCGTAGGCATCGACGACAATCCCGTTGGCAACGGCAAGGCCGGCATCCTTGGCCAATTGGTCGTTCGGCGTTACGCCGATCCCGACCACCACCATATCGACGTCGATAATATCGCCATCCGACAGGACGGCGCGACGCACATGGCCGTCCTCGCCCTCGAAATGGATCAGCCCGGTATTTTCGCGAATATCGACACCGTGGGACAGGTGGATGTCACGCATGATTTCGGCCGTTTCAGCAGCCGCAACACGCTTCAGGATACGATCGGCCATTTCGATGACCGTCACATCGACATCGAATTTCCGGGCCACGGATGCCGCTTCCAGACCGATATAACCGCCGCCGACCACCAGCAGCCTGCTGCCGGGCTTCATCGCACCGGCAAGCCGGTCGGCATCCTGCTTGTCACGCATGACGAAAATGCCGTCCAGATCGCCGCCGATGTGGCCGGGCAGGCGTCGCGGCGTTGCCCCGGTCGCCAGCACAAGCGCGCCATAGGACACCGTCTGGCCGTCCTGCATCAAGACATCTTTCGTCTCGCGATTGATCCGCTCGACATAGCGCTCCATCCTCAGATCGACGTCATTGTCGGCATACCAGCTTTCGGAACGAAACAGCAGACGATCAAATGCCATTTCGCCGAGCAGGTATTTTTTCGAAAGCGGCGGACGCTGATAGGGCGGAACCGTTTCCGCGCCGATCAGGGTGACCGGTCGTTCAACCTTGAGTGCCCTCAGTTTGGCAGCGACAGCAAAGCCGCCCTGCCCGCCTCCGACAATGACAATCCGGTCCGACACGGAACGTCCTCTTTTGGTTTTCTTTTTCGATACAGGTCAATGGCTTACGTCGCCAATGCCCATCCGTCAATCACGCCGGACCATTGCGGCGGCGAAGATCACAGCAAAACGGCCCGGAGCAGTACGCTCCGGGCCGCAAGCATTTCACATCAAACCGTCAGGCGTCTTAGAGATTACCCTTGCGCTGCTGGACCATCATGAACTTGTCGAACGAGAATTCTGCAAGCTGCATCCACAGATAGGCGTCCTTCTTGAACTCCTGCTGGCTGTCATAGATGCGCTTGAACCAGGCATTCTCGGCCGAGATTTCGGCGAAGGTCTCCTGCGACACCTTGTAGCAGGCGTCGAGGATTTCCTGGTTGAACGGCTTCAGTTCAGCCCCGTCGGCCACCAGCTGACGCAGCGCCTTCGGGTTGCCGGCGTCATAACGGGCCAGTATGTCGAGGTTTACGGCATCACAGGCATCCGTCAGAATCTGCTGGTAGCCGGCCGGGAGTTCGTTGAACTTGTCGAGATTGGAGAAGGCATGGATGGTCGGGCCGCCTTCCCACCAGGCCGGGTAGTAATAATATTTGGCGACCTTGACGAGGCCGAGGCTCAAATCGTCATAGGGACCGACAAACTCCGTGGCATCGATCGTGCCGCGTTCCAGGGCGGAATAAACATCACCGGCAGCGATCTGCTGCGGGGTCACGCCAAGCTTGGCCATGACCTGCCCGGCAAGGCCGGCAATGCGCATCTTCAGGCCCTTGAGGTCCTCAAGCGAGTTGATTTCCTTGGCAAACCAGCCGCCCATCTGCGCACCGGTATTGCCGGCCGGACGGCCCCAGACGCCCTTTTCGGCGAAGAATTCGTCAAACAAATCATTGCCGCCGCCCTGATAGAGCCACGCATTCTTCAGACGCGCATTCATGCCGAACGGCACGGCCGTTCCCAGACCATAGGTCATGTCCTGGCCGATATAATAGTAGGACGGCGTGTGGCACATTTCGATCGTACCGTCGCGCACGGCATCCAGCACCTGCAGCGGCGGAACCAGTTCGCCACCGGCATAGACCTGGATGTCGAAATTGCCGTCGGTCGCCTCGCGTACGCGGTCAGCGATGCCGGTCGAGGCGGAATAGAGAATATCGAGAGACTGCGGAAAGGCGGACGAAAGGCGCCAGGTGAGCTTGGGGGTTTCCTGCGCGATGGCGGGCGCGGCGAGTGCGGCCGGAGCAAGGGCGCCGGCCGAAGCAACGCCTGCCTTTTTGAAGAATGTGCGGCGATCCATGGGTGTTTCCTGCTTCTTTGATATAGAACCGGCCCGGAACGGGCAAACGGGGTGTATTTCCGGAGGTCCGGGCGAGCCGTACCGATGGGTACTATACGTTTTCACAATGGCTTGCAAGCCTGAAAGCCTGCCCCGCCGCTGCATTGCAGCAGCTGGTATTTCATACCCGGAAAGACGGGCGGGCGCGTGTGCAAAGGCACACACCGCGGAAACAATATGACGGACAGACCGGACGGTGTTTCACCGTTGCATATCCCGCGTCCGATCAGCGAAAAAGCCGCATTTTCTTACCCGACGGCTTATCCCATCTCAATCCGGCGGCAACCGGTTGGGCGCGTTTCCCGCCGGCGGTGACAGTCCCGCCAACCCCCACCTCTCAACATCAAAGACAATTTGCCCATCGGCACGTCATCTGTTATGACTGACCGGTCAGTCATAATTTGAGAGGCTCATACGTGCCCGCCCAACCGCCGTCAAAGCGCAGATCCATTGCCCCCGAAGCCCGCCGAATTGCCATTCTGGAGGCCGCGCTGGCCACGTTTTCCGACAAGGGCTTCGCCAATGCCCGGATCGAGGACATTGCCCGGCGCGCGGGGATCGGCAAGGGCACGGTCTATCTTTACTTTCCCGACAAGGAGAGCCTGTTCAAATCCCTGATCAGCGATGCGCTGCGCCCGCTTCTGATGGCCGCCCATTCCGCGCTTGAGGAAAGCGATATGCCCCCGCGCGAAACGCTGGCGGTCTTCTTTCATCTTCTGAAAACGGAAATCCTGGCCACCGAAAAGCGCAACCTGGTGCAACTGATGGTGATGGAAATGCGGAATTTCCCCGACATCGCCGAATTCTACCACGAAAATATCATAACGCCCGGACTGGCGCTGATCACCCGGGTTCTGGAAAAGGCCGAAAGACAGGGCGAACTGCGCTCTGCGCACGTGCTGAAAGCGCCGCAGGTGATCTTCGCGCCGGCACTGCTGTCGGTGATCTGGGAGGCGAATTTCACCCGGTATGGCGATCTCGATATCGATGCCGCATTCGATTTCTACCTGGACACCCTGTTCAAACCTGCCGATGGAGACATCCGATGAAGCGCATTCTCCTCGCTGTCGTTATCCTCGCTGCTGCCGCGGCGGTCGGCTATTCCCTCTTTCGCCCGTCCGAGGATCACGGCTGGCTTGGCTGGGTCGAAGCGGACACGCTTTATATCGGCGCCGCCAATACCGCACGGCTGACGACGCTGACGGTGGCCGAGGGCGACACTGCCACGCAGGGCCAGGTGCTGTTTTCGCTGGAAGCCGATGCCGAAAAGGCGGCCGTGGAGACAGCGAAGGCCAACCTGCAAAAGGCAAGAGCCGCACTCGCCCTTGCGAAAGCACCGCAGGACCGGCGCGAACAGCTGGAAGCGTTGCAGGCCTCACGCGAGGAAGCCAAGGCCGCGCTCGAATATGCCGACAAGTCACTGACACGCGCGCGCTCGCTGTTTCAGCAGCAAAGCGGCACAAAGGCCAATCTGGACAATGCCGTCAGCACCTATGAACAGGCAAAGGCCGCCCTCGACAAGATCGACGCGCAGATCGCCCTTGGCAAGCTGCCGCAGCGCGACCAGCAGATCGAACAGGCCGAACAGGGCGTCGCGGCAGCGCAATCCGACCTTGCGGCGGCCGAGGCCACGCTGGCGCTCAAGACTGTTTCGGCCCCTGAAGCCGGCAGCGTGGAAGACATCTATTACCGCACCGGCGAGGTGGTGCCTGCCGGTCGCCCGGTTCTCGCACTCCTGCCGCCGGGAAACATCAAGATCGACTTCTTCGTGCCCGAGCGTGAACGCGCTTCACTGAAAATTGGCGACCGTATCGGTTTCACCTGCGATGGCTGCGGCCGTCAGGAAGCCACCGTCTTCTTCATCGCAAAGGATGCCGAATACACCCCGCCGGAAATCTTCTCGCGCGAGGAGCGCGCCAAGATGGTCTACCGCGCCGAGGCCCGGCCGACAGACCCCGCCGCCCTACCCGTCGGCCTTCCCGTCAATGTTGAGAGCGAGCCGCGCTGATGGATACGCCGGAAAATGTCATATCGGTCGAGGGACTGACCAAAAGCTTCGGCGGGCGCACCGTGGTCGATCACCTGACCATGAATGTCCGCAAGGGCACGATCCACGGCTTTCTCGGGCCGAACGGTTCGGGCAAGACCACAACCATCCGCATGCTGTGCGGCCTGCTGACGCCCGACAGCGGGTCCGGCACCTGCCTTGGCTACGACATCACCCGCGACGGCGAACTGTTGCGACGCCATGTCGGCTACATGACCCAGCGTTTCTCGCTCTATCAGGACCTTACCATCCGCGAAAACCTCGATTTTGTGGCGCGTATCCACGGCCTGCAAAACCCGCGCAAGAAAGTCTCCGACGCCATTGAACGACTCGGGCTCGGCGGGCGGGAAAAACAGCTTGCCGGCAATCTCTCCGGCGGCTGGAAACAGCGGCTCGCGCTTGGCGCCTGCACACTGCCCGATCCCGACCTGCTGTTGCTCGACGAGCCGACGGCCGGCGTCGACCCCAAGGCGCGACGCGAATTCTGGGCCGAAATCCATGCGCTGGCCGCCGACGGGCTCTCCGTTCTGGTCTCCACCCACTACATGGACGAAGCCGAGCGCTGCCACGAGATCGCCTACATGGCCTATGGCAAGCTGATGGTGACCGGCACGGTCAAGGACGTGGTCGCCGCCTCGGGCCTTGAAAGCTACCTGATCACCGGCGCCCATGTTCACGATCTTCAGACCGAACTCGAACAGGCCGACGGCGTCGATCTGGTGGCCCCCTTCGGCTCCTCGCTCCATGTCTGCGGCCATGACAGGGCGGCGCTGGAGCGTGCGGTTCAGCCCTATCGCGACCGGCCGGATACCCAGTGCCGGCCGACGGAGGCGACGCTGGAGGATGCCTTTATCTACATGATGAATTCATCGAAGGACAATTTCGATGACGGCTGAAAGAACAAGCCGCTTTGCCGCGCTCAGGCGTTTCTGGGCGATGACGGTCAAGGAATTCATCCAGATGACCCGTGACCGGCTGACCATGGGCATGATGATCATGCTGCCGATCATGCAATTGCTGCTGTTCGGCTTTGCCATCAACACCACGCCGCATCATCTGCCGACCGCCGTCATGCTGTCGGAAAGCACCGATGCCTCGCGGGCCATTCTGGCATCGCTCGAAAACACCGACTTTTTCGATATCACCGGGATCGTCACCAGCGACGCGGAAATGGACCGGGCGCTGGAATCAGGCGACGTGCTGTTCGTGGTGGAAATCCCGCCCGATTTCGAACGCGACCTCAGACGCGGCCTCTCCCCGTCCCTTCTGGTCGCAGCCGATGCCACCGACCCGGTCGCCTCGTCATCTGCACTCGGCGCGCTTTCGGGCGTTGTCTCCTCCGCGCTTTCCGGCCTGCACGGCATCAATATTGCAGCCCCCCAGGAGCCGGCCTTCAACATCATCCAGCATCGCCGCTACAACCCCGCGGGCAAATCCACGCTCAACATCGTGCCCGGCCTTCTCGGCACGATCCTGACGATGACGCTGCTGATCTTCACGGCGCTTGCGGTGACCCGCGAAATCGAGCGCGGCACCATGGAAAACCTGCTAGCGATGCCGATCCGCCCGATCGAGATCATGATGGGCAAGATCATGCCCTATGTTTTCGTCGGCGCGTTTCAGGCCGCCCTGATCATCACGTCGGGCCTGTTCATCTTCGACGTGCCGATCCTCGGCGATCCCTGGTCGTTGGCGCTTTTGACCCTGCTCTTCGTCGTCACCAACCTGTCGATCGGCTATACTTTCTCGACGGTGGCGAAGAACCAGCTTCAGGCCGTGCAGATGTCTATGATGTTCTTTCTGCCGAGCATTCTGCTTTCCGGTTTCATGTTCCCCTTCGACGGCATGCCGCGATGGGCGCAGTATATCGGCGAAATCCTGCCGCTGACCCACTACCTCAGAATCGTACGCGCCATCATGCTGAAAGGTGCCGATATCACCGCCCTCGGCTTCGACAGCGCCATGCTGGCAGCCATCGCCCTCGTCGCCATCGCCATCGCCGTCTCCCGCTTCAACAAGACACTGGATTGATCCGCCTTGGCCCATAGAAAGAGCCGTCATCCGGATCAAAACAGCTTTCGGGCTCGAGAGGTTTACGCCTCCGGCGAAGTCAGCGACCGCCCACGGCTATCCCCGGCTGCATGGTGACGATGGCAACGACAATATTGGCCGAAACCGACTAGACCGTGATAACAAGAACTGCCAAAGCGATGGAGAGAATGTCAGATAGATCGGCCATGTGGGTAATTGTCCGCCGTGTTCAAAAGAAACACCATGTACATTCGTAACCCGCCACACACTCTCCCCAAGCGGGCGACCGCAGAAATCGTGAACGCCCAATAGAGATAAAGTTTTGAAATGTTGTGCGCGAAACAACAAAAGGAGCTTTGTTGCGACAAGATTGTGCTCTTCAACAGGTTAGCATGGCCTGCCCGTCAACCCGCATCCCCTCATTGCAAACCTGACGGCTTGCCACCGCAACCTGCCGTCAGGTCTGCAATATCTCCCTCCCTAGGGTCCAAGATAACCTTCAGGTTTAATGTTGTAGGGTGACATGTTTACAGGATTTGGAGAAGTCGACACAAGATACAGCAGGTCCCCTTTACTCAAGGTCTGGCCGTCCTGATAGTAGGCGAGAAAGTGATCCTGCCTAGGGGAAAGCGGATAATCGACAATCTTTTTTCCGTCGCTCAATCTCCAGCCCAGAATCTTCTGCCCATCAACAGAGCCCCTTCCCGAAACTGAATTCGTGCCGACGGCTTCAACCCACACCGGCGGCGAAGACCTCGCACCCACCTGCACTATATATGGATCTGAGGGGGCTCCCGACGAGTAACTGGCGGTCGCCGAAATCGTCGTACCGAGCGGCAATTGAGCGCCTATATCGACCGACCATTTTCTATCCGACACCGCAATCGGGGGGGAAGTCCGCGTCCATCCGTTAGGTTCCTGAACTGTCATCGTGACAGACGTCTTGGGTAGCGAAGTTCCGAATATAGTAGAAGTCCGGGAGCTCTGAATTGTTGGAGGAACCGGCACCGCAGGATCAGTAACCGTGTAAGATTGCGATTTACTCGTAGTCCCGCCATAGCTGTCTGGTCCTGCAAGTTGGGTTGCGACAGCGTAGATTTCATCACCAACCGCGGCCGGAGTATCCGCATATAGTTGCCAAATTCCGTTTGAAACGTCCACCGAGTCTTTTGCCACCGGCGCATCATCCTTACTGGCATTCTTCACCACGATGGACGTATCAGGCGTCCCTTCGTTACCACTAAAGTATGCCGTCGAATAGAGTGTGATATTCGGCATGACCGGCGTTGGCAGAAACGGCGAATTCCCGACTGTGTACTTCGGCGAAGAAGCCGACCAAGGACCAGGCTCACCATCCACGACCGCACGCGCTTCGGCGTATACATGATCACCATCCGTCGGCGGATAATCCACGACGACGCTCCATCGACCATTTTCGACAAGCCCTGGCGTCTTCGATATCGGCGCTCCCTGCCAGTCGGCGTTGAAGACACTAACATAAGTACCGTCCACGGCCTCCTTGCCTGCGAACACACTGCCGGAATAGATCTCCATGGTGGGGGCCGGCGGCTTAGAGGCATATGAATTTGATGACATCATCTCTCTCCAGGAAATTGTTTTACCAAAAAATTTCGACAAAAGCAGAAGTCCATCTGCGTTCTCTAATTTACCGCAATCAACTCATAGTTGCAATTAATTTAAATTAACTCCTATAGAGAGAACCACACACAAAAAAGACGATGATCGATCTGCGTCGGCACACCAAACGCAGTAGTGCATTGCAGATTAAGGAATCCCAGACAGAAGCGAACGGGCAACGCATTTTGAGCGCTTCGTCGAAGTTGTACCGCGTGTCGGCAACAAATCACATACTTCCGCCAGAGGCGGTGGTTTGGAACGCTGCGCTTGAACCACTAGAAGTGATTTTGTTACTGATCAAAAACTGCCTTTGAACAGGTCGGCATAGTCCGAAGCCTTGTCGGCCTTCTCCTGATTGCGGATATAACGTCTGACGACCTGCTCATTGTAGCCCGTCGTCGAAACGAAGCACCCCCGCGACCAAAAGTGATACCCCTTGTATTTGCACTTGCGGGCGTACTTGTTGCCCACATAGATCGACGTCTTGCCTTTCAAAAACCCGACAACATGCGCCACCGAATATTTCGGCGGGATCGATATCAGCATGTGTACGTGATCAGGCATCAGGTGCCCCTCTTCTATGTGGCAACCCTTTTGCAAGGCCAGTTTCACAAACAAATCCCGCAACTCCATACGAAGCTCACCATAGAGCCGCTTCGTCCGGTACTTACTGGAAAACACAACGTGGTATTTGCAGTCCCAGGTGCTGTGTGATAGGTGATTTTCATCCATAAAAACCTCCATGCTTACGCATCTTGACCACGCCAATGGTTCAAGCATGGAGGTCTCTCGTCCTTAATGTAGAACGCGTCCAGTCCTCCACCGTAGGTGGAGGTTTATTTCGGATATAGAAAAGGCCGCCGGAAAAACCGGCAGCCCCAGTTTGTTGAAAGGCACTCTCCCCGTCCTCGGCCTCGCAGTCCAGCACGCCGCAAGAAGAGACATCCTCAGCAGTCTTTGCTGGCCCCGCGCGGCCGGCGCCCCCCCTTGAACGCACCTCACTCCGGTGCGTCGAGCTCAAAGAACTGCTGCTTGCTGTCCAGTTTCCACGTCTTGATTTCTTTCGCGTCGAGATCCTGACCTTCGAGCGACACCTTGCGAATGGCGGAATCGTCGTAGGTGCGGATATAGAAGGTCTTGCTCTCGGTGTCGTTGCCGCTGGTCCACTGGGTATAGTCCGCCTTGACATTGCCGTGCTCGTCCTTTTCCTCGCTGCTTCTCACGACGCCACGCGGAATGTCGAAATTATTGAGGATATGGAAAAGCTCGACCATGGCGTCCTCGCCATCGGCGCTGTCGAACACGCCATTGGCGAAAATGGCGGCGCGCACGAAGCGTGACGGCGGCGTGAAATCGCCCGGCAGGCCGAGCAGACCCGTGCTCTGGCCAAGCCCCGGCACGGTAAGGTCGCCGATCTTCTTTGGCTCGGAATTCCAGAGGCCAAGATTGAGGTAATTGTTGAGGTTGACCAGATGCCAGTCGAATGTCGGCTGGTTGGTAATGACGCCAACCGGATTGTCGTAAAGCTGGAGCTTGCCGCCGGTATATTCGATGACCAGCGTGGCGCCGGAAGGGTCGGTAACCACGTAATGGACCGGCACCACCATGTTCCATTGCTCGAACATAACCGCTGGCACGACCACGTCCTGAATACCGGCGCGCGCTTCCTCGACCGTGGCGAAATTATCCAGGATGTAGGAGACGACCTCCCAGGGCGCGATGGTCTTCGAAGCGTCATCCGCAGTGTAGGGCTGGTACTCGGCATAATCCATGAAATAGAAGATACCGGCAGAAAGCCCTTTTTCATTCAGCCCCTCAAGGAGGATCGGCAGGCCGAGCCCATTGGCGCCGACGCTCGCATATCTGGTCGTCCAGCTCTTGCCCTGCTTGCCATCCGGCGTGGTGCCGACCTTTTCGAAATTGCGCGGCACGAGCATGACGTTCGATTTGATATCGACCCCGAATTCCATGGTCCGACCGCGCACGACCGCGCCGTCCTTGGCGGTCAATGTGATGCCCGTGCATGCCTCGGCCACAGGACTCAGCATAAGCGACGCGGCGACCGCCCATGTCATAATCCTGGCGCTCCGTCCCAGCTTTTTTTTGTCAAAATGCATAATACTCTCCATTCCTCCATGCGAAGCGAAGGAGAAAAAATGATTGGCCAACGCCCCGCGACAAACCAGTCTGCGCGCCCGTCCTTGATTTTGACAACTTTTTTTCCGCGACCCCAAAAAAGGTCCAGGCACCTGACCGTGTAACAGCGACGAGCGGTTCTGTTCGAAAGCAGAAAGGCCGCGGCTCTCACACCGGGCCTCCCTTTTTGTCAACTCCGCGCGTGCCTACTCATCCAGCTTCGGCGAGGCGGACGCAATCAACCGCCAATTACGATTCGACCACGTAAGGTTGTGAGGGTTTAGATGTCGGGCTTAGCGGGCCACCCGTTAACATGGTAGCAATCGCGTAGCACTTGCTTCCAACTACGAGCGGAAAATCGGCAGTCAGGCTCCATTGTCCATCAACAACAATGGCCTCCTTTTGCGACACCCCCTGCCCCGTGCTTGTAGCGTAGACCATGACAACGGTATCGGCCGTAGCCTCGGTCCCTGAGAAGACACCATCCGAATAGCCGGTTATAACAGGAGGTGCCACGTAAGCAGTCTTTGACGACATTGGATCTCTCCATGGGCGTGTTTTCCACGTAATTTCACAGACAGAGAACGCCCTTTCTTGCCTAATAAAACACTACATAATGCAACCTACAATTGCAACATTCTTCTTATGGTAGTTGTTCAACATTGGTGAACGGCTGCCGAAACAATCGCTCGGAAATGGAGGGTACGTTGACGGGAACCCGACTGACGCGGCAAACCTTTCGAAAACAGAAAGGCCGCCGGCATTACTGCCGGCGGCCACATATTTACAGAGCTAAAGTAGGCTTATTCGCCCGGCTGCGGCTCGTTTTCTTCGGTCATGGAAGACAGCATCGGCGTTGCCTCGTCGGCGCCGGAAGCCTTGCGGCGGGCGTCGATGATGAGGTCGTCGCGGGTTGTGGCGATGCGGCGAACCTGGCCCATCGCGCGTCCCGTACCGGCCGGGATTAGACGGCCGACGATGATGTTTTCCTTCAGGCCCTGCAGCGTGTCGACCTTGCCGGCAATCGCAGCTTCCGTGAGAACCTTGGTGGTTTCCTGGAAGGATGCAGCCGAGAAGAAGGACGGCGTCTGCAGCGAGGCCTTGGTGATGCCGAGCAGAACGGGCTCACCTTCGGCAGGCCGCTTGCCCTGGGCAACAAGGTCTTCGTTCATATTGTCGAAGGCAATCGCTTCGACGATATCGCCGGTGATGTAGCCACTGTCGCCGGAGGCCGTGATCTCGATCTTCTGCAGCATCTGGCGAACGATCACCTCGATGTGCTTGTCGTTGATGACAACGCCCTGCAGACGATAGACTTCCTGGATCTCGTTGACGAGGTAGGAAGCCAGCGCCTCGACGCCCTTGATCGCAAGGATATCGTGCGGAGCCGGGTTACCGTCGAGAATGTAGTCGCCCTTCTCGATGTAGTCGCCATCCTGCAGATGGAACGGCTTGGCCTTGGGAATGAGGTATTCCACCGGCTCGACACCATCCTCGGCAGGTTCGATCTGGATGCGGCGCTTGTTCTTGTAGTCGCGGCCGAAGCGGATCGTACCGTCGATCTCTGCGATCACGGCATGGTCCTTCGGACGGCGGGCTTCGAACAGTTCGGCCACGCGCGGCAGACCACCGGTAATGTCCTTGGTCTTGGCGCTTTCCAGCGGCGAACGGGCCAGCACGTCACCCTGGCTGACCTTCTGGCCGGGCTCAACCGACAGAATGGCGTCAACCGAAAGCGGCAGGCGTGCGTCACCGCCACGCGGCAGCTTCATCACTTCACCGTTCTCGTCCTTGATGACGATGGACGGCTTCAGATCGGAACCACGCGGCGTCGAGCGCCAGTCGATGACCGAACGCTTGGTGAAACCGGTGGCTTCATCCGTCGTTTCGGTAACCGAGAGACCTTCGACCAGATCCTCGAAGTCGACCGTACCGGCAACTTCCGTCATCATCGGGCGGGTATAGGGATCCCACTCGGCGAGACGCTGGCCGCGCTTGACGGCATCGCCATCATCGACGAACAGCTTCGAACCATAGGCGACCTTCTGCGACGACCGTTCCTGGCCGCGCTGGTCAAGGATCTGCACCGCCATGTTGCGGCCCATTGCCACCAGAACGCCATCGGAGTTCCTGAGAACGTTGCGGTTCTTGATGCGAACCGTACCGTCATAGGAGGATTCCAGGAACGACTGGTCAACCACGTTTGCCGTACCGCCAAGGTGGAAGGTACGCATGGTCAGCTGGGTGCCGGGCTCACCGATCGACTGGGCGGCGATAACGCCGACAGCTTCACCGATGTTGACCGGAGTACCGCGTGCAAGGTCACGGCCGTAGCAGACCTGGCAGACGCCCGTCTGGACTTCGCAGGTCAGCGCCGAACGGATCTGAACCGACTGGATACCCGATGCCTCGATCTTGGCGACGTCGGCCTCGTTGATCTGACGGCCGGCCTCGACGATGAGTTCGCCGGTTGACGGATCCTCGATATCGACAAGTGCCGCACGGCCCAGAACACGCTGACCGATGGAGGCAACCACCTGACCGGCATCGACGATCGCCGTCATGGTCAGGCCCTTGTCCGTGCCGCAATCTGCGGTGTTGACGATGCAGTCCTGTGCGACGTCGACGAGACGACGGGTCAGGTAACCCGAGTTCGCCGTCTTCAGCGCGGTATCGGCAAGACCCTTACGGGCACCATGCGACGAGTTGAAGTACTCGTTCACGGTCAGGCCTTCCTTGAAGTTCGAAACGATCGGCGTTTCGATGATTTCGCCGGAAGGCTTGGCCATCAGGCCACGCATGCCGCCAAGCTGACGCATCTGGTTCACCGAACCACGCGCACCGGAATGGCTCATCATGTAGATCGAGTTCATCTGCTTCTGACGACCGGTCTCCGGATCGAATTCGACAGCCTTAATGCGGGCCATCATCTCTTCGGTGACCTTTTCCGTCGCCTTGCCCCAGGCGTCGACAACCTTGTTGTACTTCTCGCCCTGGGTGATGAGACCGTCATTATACTGCTGCTCGTATTCCTTCACCAGCGCTTCCGTCTCGGCGACGATCGTGTGCTTGGCATCCGGAATGACCATATCGTCCTTGCCGAAGGAAATACCCGCGCGGCAGGCATGGCCGAAGCCAAGGCTCATGATCCGGTCGCAGAAAATGACCGTGTCCTTCTGGCCGCAATGACGGTAGACCGTGTCGATCATCTTGGAGATGTTCTTCTTGGTCATTTCCTGGTTGCAGGTCTCGAACGGCACATTCGAGTTCTTGGGCAGAAGCTCGCCGATGATCATGCGGCCGGGCGTGGTTTCGTAGATCTTCGAAACCTCGTTGCCATCCTCGTCAACGGTCTTGAAGCGACCCTTGATCTTGGAGTGCAGCGTGACGACCTTGTTTTCGAGCGCATGGTGCAGTTCGCCCATATCGGCAAAGGCCATGCCTTCGCCCGGCTCGTTCTGGTTCATGATCGAGAGGTAATAGAGACCGAGAACCATGTCCTGCGACGGCACGATGATCGGCAGACCATTGGCCGGATGCAGAATATTGTTGGTCGACATCATCAGCACGCGGGCTTCCAGCTGCGCTTCCAGCGACAGCGGAATATGAACGGCCATCTGGTCACCGTCGAAGTCGGCGTTAAACGCCGTGCAGACGAGCGGATGCAGCTGGATCGCCTTGCCTTCAACCAGCGTCGGCTCAAACGCCTGGATACCCAGACGGTGCAGCGTCGGCGCGCGGTTCAAGAGCACCGGATGCTCGCGGATCACCTCGTCGAGGATATCCCAGACTTCCGGACGTTCCTTTTCAACCAGCTTCTTGGCCTGCTTGACGGTCGAGGAATAACCCTTGGCGTCAAGACGGGCGTAGATGAACGGCTTGAACAGTTCGAGCGCCATCTTCTTCGGCAGGCCGCACTGGTGCAGCTTCAGCTCCGGACCGGTCACGATGACCGAACGGCCGGAATAGTCGACGCGCTTGCCGAGCAGGTTCTGACGGAACCGGCCCTGCTTGCCCTTCAGCATATCCGAAATCGACTTCAGCGGACGCTTGTTGGCGCCGGTGATGACGCGACCGCGACGACCGTTGTCGAACAGCGCATCAACCGATTCCTGAAGCATGCGCTTCTCGTTACGGATGATGATGCCCGGCGCGCGCAGCTCGATAAGCCGCTTCAGACGGTTGTTACGGTTGATCACGCGACGATAGAGATCGTTGAGGTCGGAGGTCGCGAAACGGCCGCCATCGAGCGGCACCAGCGGACGCAGATCCGGCGGGATCACCGGAACGACCTTCATGATCATCCACTCGGGCCGATTGCCCGACTCAAGAAAGTTCTCGACGATCTTGAGGCGCTTCATCAGCTTCTTCTGCTTCAGTTCCGACGTGGTGTCGGCAAGCTCTGCGCGCAGATCGCCCGCGATCTTTTCCAGATCCATGCCGGCGAGCATTTCATAGATCGCTTCAGCACCGATATTTGCCGAGAACTGGTCTTCGCCGAACTCGTCGACGGCCAGCATGTATTCCTCTTCCGAAAGGAGCTGATTCTCCTTCAGATCGGTCAGGCCGGGCTCGGTGACGATATAGTTCTCGAAATAGAGAACGCGCTCGACATCCTTCAGCGTCATGTCGAGCAATGTCGAAATGCGGCTCGGCAGCGATTTCAAAAACCAGATATGGGCAACGGGCGCAGCCAGTTCGATATGGCCCATGCGCTCGCGGCGAACCCGCGACAGCGTCACTTCAACGCCGCACTTTTCGCAAATAATGCCCTTGTATTTCATGCGCTTGTACTTGCCGCACAGGCACTCATAGTCCTTCATCGGACCGAAAATACGCGAGCAGAACAGACCGTCACGTTCGGGCTTGAACGTACGGTAGTTGATGGTTTCCGGCTTCTTGATTTCGCCATAAGACCAGGAAAGGATCTTTTCCGGGCTGGCGATCGAGATCCGGATCGAATCGAAGACCTGCGCCGGCGCCTGCGGATTGAAAAGATTCATGACCTCTTGGTTCATGCCTGTCTCCTTGACTGGGCGGCATCGCCCTTGCTGACAGATAAATCCGGCCAAACCCCGATGCCGGTTCTCTGTCTTTTAAAACGGTTCTAGCCGCGAAATGCGGCAAAAATGACACTACATGCTTACCAACCGGCATGCCGTGCCGATGGTGCGCCCGGCATATTCAATGCGGGCGCACCGTCTTTTGCTGTTATTCCGCAGCGTCCGGCAGTTCATCGGCCTCTTCGTCACCGGGCTCATCGGCACGGTTTTCGAGTTCGACGGAAAGCCCCAGCGAGCGCATTTCCTTGACGAGAACGTTGAATGATTCCGGAATACCGGCCTCGAACGTATCATCACCGCGAACAATGGCTTCATAGACCTTGGTACGACCGGCAACGTCATCCGACTTCACGGTCAGCATTTCCTGCAGCGTGTAGGCGGCGCCGTAAGCTTCCAGAGCCCAGACCTCCATTTCGCCGAAGCGCTGGCCACCGAACTGCGCCTTACCACCGAGCGGCTGCTGGGTGACGAGCGAGTACGGACCGATCGAACGGGCATGGATCTTGTCGTCAACCAGATGGTTGAGCTTGATCATGTACATGTAGCCCACGGTGACCTGGCGGTCGAAGGGCTCGCCCGTACGGCCGTCGTAAAGCGTCGACTGACCCGACGGATTGTAACCCGCCCAGGACAGCATCTCGGAGACGTCGCCCTCATGCGCACCGTCGAAGACCGGCGTGGCGATCGAAACGCCGCGCTTGGCTTCATCGGCAAGACGCACCAGGCTTTCGTCATCGAAATTCGAGACTTCGTCCCGCGCTTCCGATGCATAGACCTTGGTCAGCGTTTCCTTCAGCGGCGCGATGTCGTTGGTCTCCTGGTACTCCTCGAGCATCTGGCCGATCCGCTTGCCCATGCCGGCACAACCCCACGCAAGATGCGTTTCCAGGATCTGACCGACATTCATGCGGCTCGGCACGCCAAGCGGGTTCAGCACGACATCGACATGGGTTCCGTCTTCCAGGAACGGCATGTCTTCGGCAGGCAGAATGCGGGAAACCACACCCTTGTTGCCGTGACGGCCGGCCATCTTGTCGCCGGGCTGGATCTTGCGCTTAACAGCCACGAAGACCTTGACCATCTTCATCACGCCCGGAGGCATTTCATCGCCGCGCTGGACCTTTTCGACCTTGTCCATGAAACGCTGTTCAAGGCGGTTCTTGGATTCGTCATACTGGCCGCGAAGCGCTTCGAGTTCGGCCTGGGCTTCCTCATCCTCAACGGCAAACATCCACCACTGCGAACGCGGATAAGCCTCGATCACATCGTCGGAGAGCTTGACACCCTTCTTGAAGCCCTTGGGGCCGGCAATCGAGGTGTGGTCGCGCAGCATGTCTGCAAGACGGGCGTAGACGTTGCGGTCCAGAATGGCCTGCTCGTCATCACGGTCCTTGGCGAGACGTTCGATTTCCTCGCGCTCGATCGCCATGGCACGTTCGTCCTTTTCGACGCCGTGGCGGTTGAACACGCGGACTTCGACGATCGTGCCGAAAGTGCCGGGCGGCATGCGCATCGAGGTGTCGCGAACGTCGGAGGCCTTTTCACCGAAGATGGCGCGCAGAAGCTTTTCTTCCGGCGTCATCGGGCTTTCGCCCTTCGGCGTGATCTTGCCGACGAGGATATCACCCGGATGCACTTCCGCACCGATGTAGACGATACCGGCTTCATCGAGGTTCTTCAGCGCTTCCTCCGAAACGTTCGGAATGTCGCGGGTGATTTCTTCCGGACCGAGCTTGGTGTCACGGGCCATGACCTCGAATTCTTCCAGATGGATCGAGGTGAAGACGTCATCCGAAACGATCCGCTCAGACAGCAGGATCGAGTCCTCGTAGTTGTAGCCGTTCCAGGGCATGAACGCGACGAGCGCGTTGCGGCCGAGTGCCAGATCGCCAAGGTCGGTCGACGGACCGTCGGCAATGATGTCGCCCTTGTTCAAAACGTCACCGACGCGGACCAGCGGACGCTGGTTGACGCAGGTGTTCTGGTTCGAACGCTGGAACTTCATCAGCCGGTAGATATCGACGCCGGACTTGGAGGCATCGAGGTCTTCCGTGGCGCGGATAACGATACGGGTCGCATCCACCTGGTCAACGACACCGCCACGCTTTGCAGCAATCGCAGCACCGGAGTCACGGGCAACGACCGGCTCCATACCGGTTCCCACGAACGGCGCTTCGGCACGCAGCAGCGGCACGGCCTGACGCTGCATGTTCGAGCCCATCAGAGCGCGGTTGGCGTCATCGTTTTCCAGGAACGGAATGAGAGCCGCTGCAACCGAAACCAGCTGCTTCGGCGACACGTCCATCAGGTTGATGTTTTCCCGCGGGGCCAGCATAACCTCACCGGCATGACGGCAAACGACGAATTCTTCCGAGAAGGAACCGTCATCATTCATCACCGAGTTGGCCTGGGCGATGTAATACTTCGCCTCTTCCATGGCCGACAGATAGATGACCTCGTCGGTCAGCTTGCCGTCCTCGGAAATCTTGCGATACGGGCTTTCGATGAAGCCGTACTTGTTGACGCGCGCAAAGGTCGCCAGCGAGTTGATCAGACCGATGTTCGGGCCTTCCGGCGTCTCGATCGGGCAGATACGGCCGTAATGGGTCGGATGCACGTCGCGGACTTCGAAGCCGGCGCGTTCGCGCGTCAGGCCACCCGGGCCAAGTGCCGAAAGACGACGCTTGTGGGTGATTTCCGAAAGCGGGTTGATCTGGTCCATGAACTGCGACAGCTGCGAGGAACCGAAGAACTCGCGCACGGCGGCAGCCGCCGGCTTGGCGTTGATCAGGTCCTGCGGCATCACGGTGTCGATCTCGATCGAGGACATGCGTTCCTTGATCGCGCGTTCCATGCGCAGAAGGCCCAGACGATACTGGTTCTCCATCAGCTCACCGACCGAGCGAACACGGCGGTTGCCAAGGTTGTCGATATCGTCGATTTCGCCCTTGCCATCGCGCAGATCCACGAGCTGCTTGACCACGGCAAGGATGTCTTCCTTGCGCAGCACGCGCATCGTGTCCGGCGCATCGAGATCAAGACGCATGTTCATCTTGACGCGACCGACGGCCGACAGGTCGTAACGTTCGGCATCGAAGAACAGCGAATTGAACATCGCCTCGGCCGATTCCATGGTCGGCGGCTCACCCGGACGCATCACGCGATAGATATCGAACAGCGCGTCCTGACGGTTCTCGTTCTTGTCGGCCACAAGCGTGTTACGGATATAGGCGCCGACATTGACGTGGTCGATGTTGAGGATCCCCAGTTCATCGATGCCCTGCTCGATGATGCCTGCAAGGTTCTTCTCGTCAAGCTCTTCACCGGCTTCGAGATAGATCTCGCCGGTTTCCATGTTGACGATGTCTTCGGCGAGGAAGGTGCCGTAAAGCTCTTCATCGGTGACCTTGAGCGCCTTCAGACCGCCTTCGGCAAGCTTCTTGAGCATGCGCGGCGTCAGCTTCTTGCCGGCCTGGACAACAACTTCGCCACTTTCTGCGTCGATCAGATCGCTCACGACCTTCTGGCCGCGCAGACGCTCCGGCGAGAACGGCACTTTCCAGCCGTCGCCGTCACGCTCGTAAAGCGCCTTTTCGTAGAAGGTTTCGAGGATTTCCTCGGTATCCATGCCAAGCGCCATCAGAAGCGACGTCGCCGGGATCTTGCGGCGGCGGTCGATACGGGCGTGGACGATGTCCTTGGCGTCGAATTCGATGTCGAGCCAGGAACCGCGATAGGGGATCACACGGGCGGCAAACAGCAGCTTGCCGGAGGAGTGGCTCTTGCCCTTGTCGTGGTCGAAGAACACGCCCGGCGAACGGTGCATCTGCGAAACGATGACGCGCTCCGTGCCGTTGACGATGAAGGTGGCGTTGTTGGTCATCAGCGGCATATCGCCCATGTAGACCGACTGCTCCTTGATGTCCTTGATCGACTTCGCGCCGGTATCCTCGTCGATATCGAACACGATCAGGCGCAGCTTCACCTTCAGCGGCGCGGCGTAGGTCAGGTCGCGCTGCCGGCATTCCTCGACGTCGAACTTCGGCTGTTCGAATTCATAGGATACGAACTCGAGCATCGAAGCGCCCGAGAAATCAGTCATGGGAAAGACGGACTTGAAGACCGCCTGAAGCCCCTCATCCGGGCGACCGCCCTCGGGCTCTTCCACCATCAGGAACTGGTCGTATGATGCTTTCTGAACCTCGATCAGGTTCGGCATCTCCGCCACTTCCGGAATTTTTCCGAAAAACTTGCGTACGCGCCTGCGACCATTAAAGGAAAGGGTCTGAGCCATCGTCGCTCCTTGTCAATCTGCATCCGGGCCTGCAACAGACGGTTACCGATGGCCAGTCGGCTCCGTCATCATCGAGAGCCATTTCCAATACCGCCGGAAAGGCTCGATCTCCTGAATTTATCGACTATCCGAGCGCGGGACCGGTTAAGGCGGCGCTGCCCGTCGAAAGGGTCTTATTGAGAACCCATTACCCAAAGGCCCGAAAAGGGACTTTGGGTAATGGTTTCAGGTCAGTTTTTAAGCCCTGCGGGCAGGCGCTTGCCCGCCCACAGAACCTTGAACAAGAAAAGCTTACTTGAGCTCAACCTTGGCGCCAGCTGCTTCCAGCTTGCCCTTGAGTTCTTCAGCTTCGTCCTTGGAAACGGCTTCCTTGATCGGCTTCGGAGCGCTTTCAACGAGCTCCTTGGCTTCCTTGAGGCCGAGACCGGTGATGCCGCGGACTTCCTTGATGACGCCGATCTTGTTGGAGCCGGCTTCAGCCAGAACAACGTCGAATTCGGTCTTTTCTTCAGCAGCGGCAGCAGCTTCACCGGCACCACCGGCAGCAGCAACAGCAACCGGAGCAGCGGCGGAAACGCCCCACTTCTCTTCGAGCATCTTGGACAGTTCAGCGGCTTCGAGAACCGTCAGTTCAGAGAGTTCGTCTACGATTTTGGCGAGATCAGCCATGTCAGTCTTCCTTAAGTGTTTGGTTCGAACTGGGTCGAAATTTCATAAACAGCGAAAAACCGCCTCAAGCGGCTTCGTCCTTCGTGGCATAGGCGTTGAGCACGCGCGCAAGCTGGCTTGCGGGTGCCGAAGCAATCGTTGCGATACGCGTTGCCGGGGTCTGGATCATACCAACCAGCTTCGCACGCAGCTCGTCCAGCGAAGGCATCGTCGCAAGCGACTTGACACCATCAGCATCGAGCACGGTTGCCCCCATGGCGCCACCCAGAACAACGAGCTTGTCGTTGGTCTTGGCGAAATCCATGCAGACCTTCGGAGCCGTCACCGGGTCATCGCAAAAAGCGATGAGCGTCTGACCTGTGAACAGATCAGCCATTCCCTCGGACTCCGTACCCTGAAGGGCAATCCTGGCCAGGCGGTTCTTCGCGACTTTGACAGTGCCGCCCGCTTCACGCATCTTCGAACGAAAATCGTTCATCTGCGCAACGGTGACACCGGCATAGTGGGCCACGACAACCGAACCGGAAGCCTTGAAGACTTCGTTCAGTTCCGTGACGAATTCGCGTTTTTCCGCTCTTTCCACTGCCTATCTCCAGTTGACAGGACCATTTACGGACCTGCCGGTTTGCCTTTGCCGCAGGGGCTCTTGTTTTATCCAAGATCCCAAGCGACGCTCGAGGATCCTGCCCCCTTCAGCGCGCGATTTCTCAAGCGCCAAGGCACAACCAGGTTCGAACCAAATTGACCGCCGGGGGTTCATCACCGTCCATCGCGGAAAATAGGGTCTCACCCGTCTCATGCAGGCAAATGATTAAGGTTGCCCACCTGCAATCTCGGACAGGAAACCGGGTTTTATCCCGGTCTTTTTCCGGGCCCTGGAGCCCGGAAACTTTACATCGGAAGCTTTCGCTTTCCGAAAAACTTTAAGCGTTGACCGACGAGAAGTCGATCTTGACGCCGGGGCCCATGGTCGACGACAGGGCGACGCGCTTGACGTAGTTGCCCTTGGCGCCGGCCGGCTTGGCCTTGACCACGGCATCGGCGAATGCGCGGATGTTTTCTTCCAGCGCGCTCGCATCGAACGATGCCTTGCCAACACCGGCGTGTACGATACCGGCCTTTTCGACGCGGAACTCGACAGCGCCGCCCTTGGAGGCTTCAATCGCCGCCTTGACGTCCATCGTGACGGTACCAACCTTCGGGTTCGGCATCATGCCGCGGGGGCCGAGCACCTTGCCGAGACGACCGACGAGCGGCATCATGTCCGGCGTGGCGATGCAACGATCGAAATCGATGTTGCCGCCCTGAACGGCTTCAACCAGGTCTTCGGCGCCGACAACATCCGCACCGGCTTCCTTGGCTTCATCAGCCTTGGCGCCACGGGCGAACACGGCAACGCGAACGCTCTTGCCCGTGCCGTTCGGCAGGTTGACGACACCACGGACCATCTGGTCGGCGTGACGCGGATCAACGCCCAGGTTCATGGCGACTTCGATGGTTTCGTCGAACTTGGCAACCGCGCGTTCCTTGACCATCTGAACGGCCTCGGTAAGCGGGTAAAGCTTGTTGACGTCAACACCCTCACGGGTCTTCTGAATACGCTTTGCAATCTTGGTCATGGCAATCAACCCGTCACTTCCAGGCCCATGGCGCGGGCAGAGCCCTCGACCATCTTGATGGCACCTTCGACATCGGCGGCATTGAGATCGCTCATCTTGGCTTCAGCAATCTTGCGCACCTGATCGGCAGAGATCGAACCGGCCTTGGCCTTGCCCGGCGTCTGCGAACCCTTCTTGATCTTCGCTTCCTGCTTCAGGAAGTAGGAGACCGGAGGCTGCTTCATCACGAAGGTGAAGGACTTGTCCTGGAAATAGGTAATGATGACCGGGATCGGCATACCCTTTTCCATTTCCTGCGAGGCGGCGTTGAACGCCTTGCAGAATTCCATGATATTGATGCCACGCTGACCAAGCGCGGGACCGATCGGCGGGGACGGATTTGCCGAACCTGCCGGGACCTGCAACTTGAGCTGGCCTGCAACTTTCTTAGCCATTACTCTGCCTTTCATCTAACGGACCGTTTCCGGCCCACTCTGCCGACTGATAGCCGGCGGCTGCGGTTGCGTGGTTCGGATTAACGGAGTGCCGGCTAAAGCACCCCTCCTCCCACGCGCAATGCCCCTTGATCAAAAGGGGCAAAACTTCAAACTTTTTCGACCTGTCCGTATTCAAGCTCGACCGGTGTGGCGCGACCGAAGATCGAAACCTCGACCTTCAGGCGGGCGCGCTCTTCGTCGACATCCTGAACGACGCCGTTGAACGAGGCGAACGGACCGTCGGACACGCGGACGTTTTCGCCGATTTCGAAAGATACGGTCGCCTTCGGGCGCTCGACACCTTCCTGCACCTGACCGAGGATGTGCTCAGCTTCGGAATCGGGAATCGGAACAGGCTTCTGATCACTGCCGAGAAAGCCGGTCACGCGCGGCGTATTCTTGATCAGATGAAACACTTCATCATTCAGATCGGCACGAACGAGAACATAACCCGGAAAAAACTTCCGCTCCGAATCAACCTTGCGCCCGCGGCGCACCTCAACGACCTTTTCGGTCGGAACGAGAATGCGATCAAAGAAGTGGTCAAGCCCCTTCTGCTTCGCCTTCTCCTCGATTGCCTCGGCCACCTTCTTCTCGAAGTTGGAATAGGCATGAACAATATACCAGCGCATCGCCATTATTTCTCTTCCCTGTCCTTACCCGGTCACGCGCCGAGATTGAGGATGAAATTCATCGCCAAGCTCATCAGCTGATCGGCGGCGAAAAAGAAAAATGCCGCAACCACCACCATCACCATAACCATCAGGGTCGAAATGACAGTTTCGCGCCGCGAAGGCCATACTACTTTGGCCGTCTCGGAGCGCACCTGCTGCAGAAACGTAAATGGATTGGTTTTCGATGCCATAAACTGCCCACGCCTTTACGGCGCGTAAAGCGGAATATCCCAACTCCACGCACCGCGAGTCTGTCTTGCATTACATATCATTGTTTTCCAGTTTCTCAAGAGGAAAACAACATTTTCTTTATACGCATCCGCCAGCCTTCCGCCGGAAAAACCGCAGAAGCCTTGAATGGCAGGGGCAGAGGGGCTCGAACCCCCGACCTGCGGTTTTGGAGACCGCCGCTCTACCAACTGAGCTATACCCCTTCACCGAACCCGGCTGCATGCGTTACCGCGCCACCCGATCCGATCTGGCGCCCCATTTACGGGGATGACGCCGTCTTGGCAAGAGTGTTTTTCATGAAAACCGGAAGAACCCCATGCAAACTAAGCCGAATACCCTTTCAGGCCGGTCATCGACCAACCTGATCGCACAAGCCCCATCATCCCGACAGGCCAGTGCACGGTCGGGATGATGGAAAAAGCGCGGCAGGTTGCCGAGCGTATCAGCTTCTCAGCGCCTCGTTCTCAGGATCGAACGGGCTTTCCTCGACAACCGTTGCATCAAAGAGCTCACCGAGAATGCGGATCTTCAGCTTCGTACCCGGCATTGCATAATCCGGCTTCAGCATGGCAAGGGCGATCGACTTGCCGATGCGCCAGCCGAAACCGCCCTGGGTGGCGCGGCCCGCCAGATTGCCGTCAGCATCGTAAATCGCCTCCGACCCGCGCGCATCGCAATCGGTGACGCCATCGACAATGAGGGTCGCAAACACTGAGCCAAGCCCGTTTTCCTTATGCGCCAGCAGCGCTTCCTTGCCGATGAAATCCTTCTTCGGGCGGATGAAGCGGTCGAGACCTGATTCGTAGGCCGTATATTCGATCGACATTTCCCGCTGCATGGCGCGGTAGGATTTTTCCAGTGCCATGGCCCCCATGGCGCGAATGCCGAAGGGCTTGATATCGAATTCGGCGCCGGCTTCCATCAGCTTGTCGAAGATATAGGTCTGCATGGCGATCGGGTGATGCAGCTCCCAGCCAAGCTCACCGACAAAGTTCACACGCAAGGCATGGGCCGTGGCCGCGCCGATGGCAATCGGCTGCCCCGTCAGCCAGCCGAAATCGGCGCTTTCCAGCGAGGAACGCGTGAGCTTCTTCAGGACATCGCGCGATTTCGGGCCGGCGACCACGAGAACGCCCATTTCCAGCGTCAGCGGGCGCAGTGTGACCGAACCGTCATCCGGCGCAAGCTTTGCCAGAAGATCATGATCGTGGCTTTCCAGCCCTGCACCGGAGACCAGATAGAAGCGATCCGGCGCCCATTCATAAAGGGTGAATTCGGCCCTCACCCCGCCCTTGGTTCCCAGCAGATGGCAAAGCGCGATACGGCCGCGTTTCTTCGGCACGGCATTGGCGAAGATGCTGTCAAGGAAGGCGCGCGCGCCGGGCCCGGACACTTCCATCTTGGCAAACGGCGTCATGTCCAGCACGCCGACCTTTTCGTGGACGTGCTTCACCTCATTGCCGACATGCTCGAAATAGTTCGAGCGGCGGAACGACCATTTTTCCACGATCCGGCCGTCATCGAGCGGCGGCGCATGATTGTGGCTGGTGATCACATCGGCGCCGACGCCAAGTTCGCTCTCATCCAGCGCGTAGCCCTCCGGCGCATACCAGTTGGCCCGCTCCCAGCCGTAGATGGAGCCGAATACGCCGCCAAGCGCCTTCAGCCGCGAATAGACCGGCGATGTCTTCAGCGGACGCGCGGCTGAACGCTCTTCATCGGGATAATGCGTGGTGAAGACATTGGCATAGGCTTCCTCGTTCTTGGCAATCAGATAGCCCTCGGTCGCGTAGGGTCCAAACCGGCGCGGATCGACGCCGGCAAGATCGACGGTCGGCTCGCCGTCGACGATCCATTCGGCAAGCTGCCAGCCGGCCCCGCCGGCCGCGGTAATGCCGAAGGAATGACCTTCATTGAGCCAGAAATTCTTCAGCCCCGGCGCAGGCCCGACAATCGGGTTACCGTCCGGCGTATAGGCGATCGCGCCGTTATAGACCTTCTTGATGCCGACCTCGGCAAAGGCGGGCACACGGGCAAACGCCGTCTCGATATGCGGCATCAACCGGTCAAGGTCTTCCTGGAACAGCTCGTATTCGCTGTCATCGGACGGCCCGTCGACATAACAGACCGGCGCGCCGACTTCATACGGCCCGAGGATCAGGCCACCCGCCTCCTCGCGCATATACCAGGCGCTGTCGGATTCGCGCAAAACGCCCATTTCCGGCAGGCCCTGCTTCTTGCGTTCCAGAATGGCCGGATGCGGCTCGGTCACGATATACTGATGCTCGACCGGAATGACGGGAATGTTGAGGCCGACCATTTCGCCGGTGCGGCGCGCAAAATTGCCGGTGCAGGATATGACGTGATCGGCGGTAAAGGCTTCCTTGTCGGTCTCCACATGCCATGTGCCGTCGGCGTTCTGGCGAATTTCGGTGACAGTGGTGTTGCGCAGGATGCGGCCGCCATTGTCGCGCGCGCCCTTTGCAAAGGCCTGGGTCAGATCGGCGGGCTGGATATAGCCGTCGTCGGGATGCTGGATCGCGCCGAGAATGCCGTCGGTCTCGCACAGCGGCCAGACTTCCTTGACCTCTTCCGGCGTCAGGAACTTGAAATCGACGCCGATGGTTTCGGCGATCCCGGAATAATAGAGATATTCGTCCATCCGGTCCTTCGTCATCGCCAGACGAATGTTAGACACTTTCGAAAACCCGACATTCAGCCCGGTTTCTTCTTCAAGAGCGGTATAGAGATCAACCGAATACTTGTGCAGCTGGCCGACCGAATAGCTCATGTTGAACAGCGGCAACAGACCGGCGGCGTGCCATGTCGAACCGGAGGTCAGTTCCTTGCGTTCGATCAGGACGGCATCGTCCCAGCCCTTCTTTGCCAGATGATAAAGCGTCGATACGCCGACGACACCGCCGCCGATCACCAGAGCCCTTGTCTTCGTTGTCATCCGTTCCGCCTCTTGAAACCTTGATTGACCACCCGCGCGCCGGGCATTGCCTTATGAGACTATGCAACGGGCGGAAGACCGGAAACAGCCCGTTTGCGACATGCAGTCTTGCGGGCGCGACGCGGCCGATTTTGGGCTCAGCGCTCGCCGCCGTCATCATTGCCGGCGTCGGGATGATCGAACATCGGTTTTGAGACCGCCTGCGGCTCCGACGTGCCGGCGTTTTCATCCCTTTTCCTGTGCTTGCGGATGGAATCCGCCAGTTCGTCGCGGCGCTCCTTTTGCGGAATGATATGCAGGTCGCGCTGCGGATAGGGAATGGTGATGCCCTCGTCCCTGAAGCGCTCGAAGATCGCCACACGGATATCATTGCGCACGGCAATGCCGTTGAACACGTCCGCCAGATAAACGCGCACCTCGAAATCAAGCGTCGATTCGCCGAACCCCATGAAGATCACCATCGGCTCCGGGTTCTGCAGCACCAGCGGATGCGAGGTGCCGATTTCCATCAGGATATCCATCACCTTGCGCGGATCGCTGTCATAGGAGACCCCGACGGCGACTTCCGAGCGGCCCATCTGGTTATGGTGCATCCAGTTGCCGACGGAGGCGTTGATCAGCTCGGAATTCGGCACGATGATCGACTGCCGCTGAAAGGTCTCGATTTCCGTCGCCCGCACGGAAATGCGCTTGACGAACCCTTCCGCAGATCCGGAAACGATCCAGTCTCCCACCTTGAACGGCCGTTCGACCAGCAGGATCAGGCCGGAGACGAAATTCGAAACGATGGTCTGCAGGCCAAAACCGATACCGATGGACAGCGCCGAAGCCACCAGCGCCAGACTGGAGAGATTGACCCCGGCGGCCGAAATTGCCAGCAGACCTGCCAGCGCGACGCCCAGATAGCTGATCCCGGTCTTGACCGAATTGCGCACACCTGAATCGGCACGCGAACGCAAAAGCACATTATTGTCGAACCAGCCCTGGAACCAGCGCGTCAGGAGAAAGCCGCCAACGAAAAGCAGAACCCCGATCAGGATGCCGCCGAGTGAAATCGTGATCGAACCGACGGTGACGGAGGTGAGATTGTCGGCAGCCCAAAGCCGCATTTCCTCGTAGCGCACGCCCCAGGACAGAAAGATCAGCGGAATGCCGATAACAAAGGTCAGCGCGTAAATCAGAAGACCGCCCAGAAGCGAAAGCTGATCGGCCCGGACCGCGGACAGCTGAAAGCGCTCGACGAAGCGCTTGCCAAAACTGGTGCGGGCGATGCTGCCCGCCTGCGAGACCGCCTGCCCCACCAGAATACCGATATACATGGTGATCAGCACGGCACCGGTCAGCACCACCTGTTTTGCGGCAAAACGCGCGAGCGCGACATAGCCGATCAGGGCGCACAACACCACCAGAAGCCCGACGATCCGGGACAGAAAGGCAATTGCGGAAGGAAACAGAAGGGCAAGCGTACGGGTGCGTTTTGTCTCTTCTCCCGCCGGCGTTCGCACACGGATGAACGACATCGCCACCAGAATGCAGCCGATCAGCACGGAAGAGACCAGACTGCGCAGAACATCGACCTGAACGCCCACATCCAGCGTGTCGTTCAGCACGCCGATCAGGATATCGATCCAGTTGATGAAGGCCATCGCGGTAAAGGCCAGCACCAGATTGCGCGCGGCGGCATTGCCGATCGGCATCAGCCGCCATTGCGGCCGGCCGGGCGTCAGCACGTTGCGCGACAGCAGGAACACGAAAAAGATGATCGCCCCGGAAATATAGGCCTGAAGCACAAAGCGCTGCACATCTGGCAGAAATATCCCCATGCCGGCAAACAACACATAGGAGACCGTCAGGAACGCCAGCATGGCGAGACAGGGAACAACCGTCGTTCCGAACGCGGCCAGCAGCCGGATCACATAATCCGGCTCCTCCATCTGCAGGTCCAGCCGGGTGCGCTCCACAAGGTTGGAGGAAACCCGATAGGCGAAAAATGCAGCCAGGATCGAAAGCAGGTTGGCGAGGATGAACGGAACGCGTTTGGACTGCCAGATATAGCGCAGCCAACCGGCATAGGCGTCCTGGAAGGTTGCAAACTGCTGCTGCCAGAGGACATTGAAATCGGTGGCAAACAGGCTCGACAGTTCGGTATGCTTGAACAGCGCGCGGGCAAACTGCTCACGCCGCGTCTGGGAAATCGCGTCGGAGGTTTCTTCGGCCGAATCCGCCAGCTTTCTCACCCGGTCGGCAAGCGCGTTGATCTCGGAGCGTTTGGCCAGAAGCTGATTGCGTTCGCGCGTCGTCACCTCCGGCTCGGGGCTTTCGCCCGGCCCCGGTGCGTTGCCGAGTTCGCTCAGTTGCGAACGGACCTCGTCGAGCCGCGACTGGATCGTGCCTTCCGCCTTCGACAGATCGCTCTGGAGCTGATCGGCTTGCACCTGAAGCTTGGAAAGTTCATCATCGCTGTTGTCGCCCTGAACCTTGTCGGAAACGCCGGAAAGCGTGCTGGCATAATCATCCAGCGTCGTCCCCATTTCAGTGACAAAAGGATCGCTCGGCTGGTCGACCGCGTCATTCGGCTTTTGTCCGGACCCTTCTGCCTGCGCAGAAGCAGCCGGCGCCTCTGCCGCCTGCTGGGCAAGAACAGGCGAGCCGGCCAACAGACAGAACAGCGCCGCCATCACCATGGCAAGCCTGAAAACACCCCTCCCCTGCGTAAGCTGCATCAAATGATCTAGTCCCTCGTTTGAAAATGTCGAAAACGCGCCTTTGAATTCCAAAGCGCGTCAATTTCATGACAAAGCAGCTCTACTTCTGTCCCCATCCGGTATTCTCGTCGGCCGCAAGATAGGCAAGCTCGGCCCGGGTCGAACGCCGTTTCAGGATCGGATTGCGGTGCGGAAAGCGGCCAAAGCGGGCAATCACATCCCGGTGGCTTTCGGCATAGGAGGAGAAGTTATCATCGCCAAGCGTCGCAAACAGCGCCACCGAACGGTCCTGGTCGGCAAGATTTTCGGAATGTTCGAACGGCATGAAAAAGAACGCACGGCGGTCGGCGTCAACCTTTTCATGCGCGCCGGAGGCCACCGCAAGCTTGGCCTCCCTCAGTGCCAGCATATCGGTGGCAAAGGCCATCGGCGTTGCCCGGTAGATATTGCGGGGAAACTGGTCGAGCACGATCACGGCGGCCAGATGGGCCTGCGGGCTTGCCCGCCAGACGGCACCGACATCGCGCGCCAGCGCCCGGTGCGTCGAAAAGAAGCGGCAGAGGATGGTATGGTCGAGCGCCGCCACATCATCCGGCTGAAACCAGTCCTCCTGCGTCAGTTCCCCAAACCAGAAGGAAAGCACCTGTTCGGGGCTTGAAACGGTTTCGACAAATTCATTCATTGGTTTCCTACCCCGACACAATCGCATGTTGGCGCGCATACGGTGCTTGCGCATGACTGGCGGGAACGATACATTTTCAGTCACATCCGCTCAAGCAAGACATTTAAGAGACATGAATGCCTGAAACTGGGCCAACGGGCTCTCGGCGCGGCGTCACCGTCGTCACATCCCTGATTTTTGTCATTCTGCTGCTCATCGGCGTCCGTTGGGCGGGCGGTTTCCTGAAACCTGTTGCCCTGGCGCTGTTCATCATCGCCGTGACATGGCCGATCAAGAACGCGCTTCAGAAAGTGGTGCCACAGCTTCTGGCGCTGGCGATCACGGTTGTCAGCACCATCGTGGTGTTCGTCATCTTCGCGACCTTGGTGATCTGGGGTTTCAGCCGCATGGCCACCTCTTTCATCGATGCCGCCTGGCAGCTTCAGGCTGCCTATCAGGATGCCGTGGCCTGGCTCGGCGGAAAGGGCTTTTCCGTCGCAAGCTCGCTCAACGATATCTTCAATGTCGGACTGATCGCCCGCACCGTCCGTCAGGTCACCGGACAGGCGAGCACAACACTCAGTTTCTGGCTCGTGGTTCTCGCCTATGTGGTTCTGGGGCTGACCGAGGTGGACAAGCTGCGCGACAAGCTGGGGACATTACGCAAGCCCGAAGTCGCCTCGGCGGCCATCCGGATTGCCGACGCCACGGCAAAGAAATTCGGCCGCTACATGCTGGTCAGAACCGAAATGAGCGCCATTACCGGCGTTCTGTTCTGGGGAGCGGCAACCCTGACCGGGCTCGACTTTCCGGTGGAATGGGGCGTCATCGCCTTCGCGCTCAATTATATTCCGTTCATCGGTTCCGTCGTCGCCACCGTGTTCCCCTCGCTTTACGGCATCATCCAGTTTGAAAACTGGGAAACGGCGCTCGCGCTCTTCGTCTGCCTCAACCTCGTGCAGTTCACCATCGGCAATTACGTCGAACCAATGGTTTCCGGGTCGGCGCTTTCGATATCGCCGTTCGTCGTGGTCTTCTCGATCTTCTTCTGGACGTTCATGTGGGGGCTTTTCGGCACGTTTCTCGGCGTCCCGATCACCATTGCCCTGCTGACCGTGTGCGAGCATGTGCCGTCACTTCGCTGGGTCGCGGAAATCCTCGGCGGCAAGCGACATCCAAAAGAGCTTGCCACCGAGACAAACGCGACCGGCAACGAAGCCTGATCTCACCACATCGTCTTGGCGGCGCGGCCTGGCCATTCACGGTCATAGGTTTCGGCATCGAAAGGCTCGGCACTGGCCTGCCGCGTCATCTCGCCTGCGCTTGGCAGCGACGCCGCATCAATAAAGCGGCTGGCATCCCACAGGCGCGAACGCACCAGCGCCCGCGCGCACTGAAAATAAACCTCGTTGATCGTCACCACGATCACCGAGCGGGGATGGCGCCCGCCCATCTCGAAACTCTCGACGACGGCCGGCTCGTCGGTCACGATCGCCTGACCATTGATGCGCAGCGCATTGTTGGATCCGGGAATGAGAAACATCAGCGCCACACGCGGGTCGCGGACGATATTGACAAGTGAGTCGATACGGTTGTTGCCCCGCCAGTCGGGCAGCATCACCGTCTTGTCGTCAGTGATCCGCACCACGGCGCCGTCATCGCCGCGCGGCGAGCAGTCAAGCCCTTCCGGCCCCACCGTCGACAGCGCCAGAAACGGAGAGGCCTCGATCACCTGCCGGTAAGCTGCCGTAAGCTTCGCCGTCACCTTTGCCAGCGATGTCTGCCCGGGTTCGCCGTATATTTCACGAAGCGCTTCAACTGTCTCGATTTTCTTCATCTTGCCTTACTCAACGTGGCCGCTCCGCCCTGTCGCGGGTCATGCCCTTTTCATCCAGTTCGCGCTCATAGTCGGCGAACAGCCTGTCACCATCCTCGCCAAGCTCGCGAAGATAGGACCATGTGTAGATACCACTGTCATGCATGTCATCAAAGCCAATGCGCACGGCATAATTGCCTGCCGCCTCGACCGTCATGATTTCGACATTGCGCTTGCCCGGCACGGTGACGGCCTGCCCGGGACCATGCCCTTTCACCTCGGCCGAGGGCGAAAGCACACGCAACATTTCAGACGGAAGCGCATATCGCGCACCATCGTCAAAGGTTATGGTCAGAACGCGCCTGTCTTTGGAAACGCGCAGTTCGGTTGGTGTCATTGTCATTTTGAAATCCGATGGCATCGAGGGAAGTTTTTCACGCCGAAGTGTTTTGACCCTGTCTTGACGCTTGCCAGGTCACATTCCATTTATTGTGACGAGGAGAACGCAAAATTGACTATTTTGACCGCTGAAAGCAAGGGCGATACCGGCCGCTTCCATCAAAAGCCCGCACCGATGGTCGACCCGTTCGGTCGGGCGATTACCTATCTGCGTGTTTCGGTGACGGACCGCTGCGATTTCCGCTGCACCTATTGCATGGCGGAACACATGACCTTTCTGCCAAAACGCGACCTCCTCACACTGGAAGAACTCGAACGTCTGTGCAACGCCTTCATCGACAAGGGCGTGCGCAAACTGCGGCTGACCGGCGGCGAACCGCTGATGCGCAAGAACGTGATGCAGCTGATCGAAAATCTCGGACAGCGTATTCCCGAAGGCGCACTCGACGAACTGACGCTGACGACCAATGGTTCGCAGCTTTCCCGTTTTGCAGACGGGCTTTATGCCGCCGGTGTGCGGCGGATCAATGTCTCGCTGGATACGCTCGATGCGCAGAAATTCCACGATATCACCCGCTGGGGCGATTTCAACAAGGTCATGGCCGGGCTCGAAGCGGCCCGCAAGGCCGGCCTCAAGGTCAAGCTCAATGCCGTGGCGCTTGCCGGGTTCAACGAGCATGAAATTCCGGAACTCATGCGTTTCGCCCATGGCGAGGGCATGGATCTGACGCTGATCGAGGCGATGCCGCTTGGCGAGGTCGATACCGACCGCTCCGCCCAGTATCTGCCGCTTTCAAAGGTGCGCCGCGACCTCGAACAGCAGTTTACCTTAAGCGATATCCCGATGACCACCGGCGGCCCCGCCCGGTTCGTCAATGTGGCGGAAACCGGCGGCAAGCTCGGCTTCATCACCCCGCTGTCGCATAATTTCTGCGCGTCCTGCAATCGCGTGCGGCTGACCTGCACCGGCATGCTCTACCTCTGTCTCGGGCATGACGACAATGCCGATTTCCGCAAGGTGCTGCGCGACAATCCCGATGATGATGCGGTGCTCTACCGCGCGATCGACCGGGCGATTGCCCGTAAGCCGGAGGAGCATAAATTCGAGCTGGACAGCACCAAATCCCGCGTTGCAGTGGCCCGCCACATGAGCATGACCGGCGGCTGAACAGTCAATCACGACTGACACAGATCACTTCCCCGACCCGTTATTCATCTATAAGAACGAGAACAGTATAACGGGATGAATGATGCGCACCTCCTCCAATATCACCGGCGCCGTCTGCATGATCGCGGCGATGGCGGGCTTTGCCCTCAACGACGCCACAGCCAAACTGCTGACCGAAGAAATCGGCGTCGGCCAGATCATGTTCTTCAGAGGCCTCATCATCACGGCCTTTGCCATGCTGATTGCCTGGCGCAGCCGGGTGCTGAAGAACATCGGCGCGGTGTTCGATTTTCGGGTGCTCGTGCGCAGCGTCTGCGAACTCGTGGCCGCCCTTTCCTTTCTGCAGGCGTTGAAGGCGATGCCGCTTGCCAATGCCGCCGCCATCCTCCAGTGCCTGCCGCTCGCCGTCACGCTCGGCGCGGCCCTGTTCATGTCGGAACCGGTCGGCTGGCGTCGCTGGAGCGCGATCGCCGTCGGCTTCATCGGCGTGCTGATCATCATCAGACCCGGCCCCGGCGGTTTTGAAGAGGGCGCCGTTTTTGCCATCATCGCCATGCTTGCCGCATCCGCCCGCGACCTTTTGACCAAGACCATCCGCTCGGACATACCGGCGATCGTCATCACCCTGGCAACGGCCATTTTCCTGACGCTCGGCGGCGCCGTTCTCGGCACGGTCGAACAGGACTGGAGCATGATGAGCTGGCCGATCCTGTTCAAGCTGATGCTGGCCGCCGCCTTCCTGCTGTCCGGCTATCAGTTCGTGGTGTTTGCCGTGCGCCTTGCCGATATCTCCTATATCGCGCCGTTCCGCTATGCCGGCCTGTTGTGGGCAACGCTGCTCGGCATGATCATCTTCAGCACCTACCCGGACATCAACGTCCTCGGCGGCGGCCTGATCATCGTGGCCGCCGGCCTCTATTCCTTCTACCGCGAGCGCAAGAAAGGGCTGGAACCACTGGCTGCGACCGACCAGCCGGTCGCCTCCGAAGGCGGCGGCCCGATCGTCAAGGCGGAAGCGGATATGCTGAAGGATAAGTCGTGATGCCCCCTGCCGTCATTCTCGCCGGTGGCGCATCGCAGCGCATGGGCACCGACAAGGCAATGCTGGAGCTTGACGGCGAAACCCTTCTGGCCCGGGCGCATCGGCAGATTGCGCTCCAGGCCTCGCCCGTACTGATCAGCCGTCACGACGCGGATATGCCGGCTCCGCCCGACACCATCGCTATCCACGACATCGGAACAGACCACGAGGGACCGCTTGCCGGTATTCTCGCCGCGCTCGACCACCTGACAAGGAACGACAGCCCGGCAACGCACATGGTTTCGGTCGCTGTCGACACGCCGTTTTTCCCTGCAGATCTCGTTGCGCGGCTCACTGAAGCGCACCCTGCCGAAAACGAGATCGTGCTGGCACAGTCGGAGGGCCGGGTTCACCCGGTCTTCGCGCTGTGGCCCCTTGCCCTCCATAACGATCTGACACGCTGGTTTGCCACCGGCAGCAACCGGCGCCTGATGGATTTTGTCAAAGCCCATCCGCACCGGACTGTCGAATTTTCAACGGTTGCCACGCCGGAAGGCGATTTCGATCCGTTTTTCAACATCAACACGCCGCAGGATCTCGACACCGCCCGGCAGATCGCAAAACTGACCGGAAACGCCTGATCACGGTTGCGCCGCCCCCGATCCCGGCATAGAGCATCAGCGATATTCAACGGGGCAACCGCAATGGCACGCAAGATCGACGAGGAGAAACTGGCCAAGGCCTATAACCGGGCGCTTTCGCTCGAAAAGGCGGGCAAACTGGCCGAAGCGGCGGACGCTTACCGCGAGGTCCTGAAGATCGACCCCGAGGATCACGGCGGCGCTGCGGTGCGGCTTGCCGCCATCGGCTTCGGCGAAGCGCCGAAAAAGGCGCCCGACGCCTATGTCGAAACGCTGTTCGACCAGCATGCCGAGGATTTCGAGGATATTCTGGTTGACCAGCTCGGCTATTGCGTGCCGATGATCATCCGCCAGCGGTTCCAGGCGCTTGGCCTCGGCCCGTTCGAACGGATGCTCGATCTGGGCTGCGGCACGGGGCTCGGCGCCAGCGCGCTGCGCGATATGGCCGGCGAGATCACCGGGCTCGACATTTCCGAAAACATGGTGGAAATCGCCTATGAGAAGGAGCTTTACGACACGCTCTTCGTCGCCGAGGTCGAAGCGTTTCTCCATGACGACGGCGAGGAGGAATTCGACCTGATCACCGCCGCCGACGTGCTGCCCTATCTCGGCACGCTGGATGCCTTCTTCTCCGGGGCGGCCAAAAGCATGGCCGGCGGCGGCATTCTGGCGTTTTCCGCCGAAACCCTGCCCGACGAGACCCTGAAAGGCCGTGATTATATGGTCGGCCCGCATCACCGGTTCGGCCATAGTCTGGCCTATCTGACCGCAGGGCTGGAAAAGGCGGGCTTCAGAATGGTCGATACCACCGATATCAATGTCCGCTTTGAAAACGGCCAGCCGACACCGGGTTATCTGATTATCGCGCGCTATCTCGACGCGTGAGAACGCCGCCCGGCCTGAAAGTATCGCCACGGCGTATACCAGTGCCAGTCGGCATCCAGTCTTTCGGGGACGGGATCAAACCCGTCCGTGCCGCCCGGCCCGCAGCGTCCGACCCGAAAGAGCGTCAGGAAACCGCCCGCCCAGAGCCCGTGCCGCGCGACCGCCTCGTAGCCATATTCCGAGCAGGTCGGCAAATGGCGGCAGGACTGGCCGATCAGGCTTGAAAATGTCAGTTGATAGAAGCGGATGAGGCCGAGACCCAGCAGGCGGCCGGGCGTCTTGCGAAACGGCCCCTGCCAGTTGCGCGACGCCGTCTTCGCGCCGCCAGGGGTTTCACACATCGTGCCCGGCGTCCTCTTTTTCGTCGTGTGAAAGACCGTCCAGCGTATCAAGCGCCGTCACCAGCGCATCAAAGGTCAGCATCACCGATGCGTGGCGGGCCGGATAGTCCTTCACCGGCAGGAGACTGCGCATTTCCGCAAATCGTCCGTCGGGGCCGTCCCCGCCCTCTTTCAGCATTGCGCGCATCTGGGTGCGGGCCTGCCGGATTTCATCCGGCGTCGCCCCGATCACGGTTCCGGCCATGATCGCGGAGGATGCCTGCCCCAGAGCGCAGGCCTTTACCTCATGGGAAAAATCGCTGACCTTGCCGCCGGACATCCGCACATAGACCGTCAGCCGCGATCCGCACAGCCTGGAATGGGCAGATGCGCTGGCATCGGCATTTTCCAGCACGCCCAGCCGGGTCACATTGCCGGCGTGGCTCAAGATGCGCGCGGAATAGATATCGTCCATTTTCTGCTTTCCGTGATGCCTGACCTTCAAACCGGCCGGAACTGAATGATTACAGGAGAACATGGGATTTCGGCAAGGCCGGGGCAAGCCCCGGCAATGGTGAGGCGATTGCCAACGGTCCCCGACCGGGCTATCAACACCCGGCAACGACAGGAAAGAGCATGCTGAATTTCGCAAAGCCGCCGCAGGACAAGGCCCTGCTTGACGAGGCCACCGATTTCACCCCCCGTTTCGACGACAAGGGGCTGGTCACGGCCGTGGTCACCGATGCCCGCGACAATACGGTGCTGATGCTTGCCCATATGAACGCCGAAGCGCTGTCGCTGACGATCGAGACCGGTTTCGCGCATTATTACAGCCGCTCACGCAACGCGATCTGGAAGAAGGGCGAAACCTCCGGCAACCTGCAGAAGGTGGAACAGGTGCTGACCGACTGCGATCAGGATGCCGTCCTGCTCAAGGTTTCCATGTCCGGCCATGACGCGGCCTGCCACACCGGCCGCCGCTCCTGCTTTTATCGCGCGGTGAGCGCCAGCGACGGCACGGCCGTGCTTGAGATGATCGACGACCACAAGGCCTTCGACCCGAAGACGGTTTACGGCAAATAGGCCTGCCGCATCGGCGTCGCTCCGGCTCAGCCGGCGATATAGGACTTGATGTGCTCGGCTTCCTGCTCGACCTCGCGGATGCGTGACTTGACCACGTCACCGATCGAGATGATACCGGCAAGACGTCCGTCGACTTCCACCGGCACGTGACGGAAATGCCGTTTGGTCATCACTTCCATCAACTCGTTGACGCTGGTGCCCTCGTCGCAGCGATGGACATTATCGGTCATTTCCTGGGAGACCGGCGCGGCCAGCGCACGTGCGCCGTGCTTGCCGACGCAAGCGGCCAGATCGCGCTCGGTAAAGATGCCGGCGATCCTGTTGTCCTCGTCCACAATCACCACCGCACCGATACGGTTTTGATGGAGAATGACCGCCATTTCCGAAATCGGGGTTTTGGCCGGCGCGGTCACGACCGCCCTGCCTTTTTCATCCAGTATCATTCTGACAGTGATCGCCATAAAAACCTCCTCGTTTCCGGCCCGCAGGCACGCGTCCGCCTCCACACGAACCATGCATTTGAGCATGGTGCATGAGGTTTTGGGCGATTGCAAGAAAACCGTGTCTGGAGGATCTATACGGCGCTAGAAAACAAGCGTGCGCGGGGTCTTCACGTCAAACAGGGGAAAGGCCAGAAACCCGAACAGGAAACCGCCGACATGGGCCTGCCAGGCGATGCTGGCCGCACTGATGCCCACAAAGCTGACGCCGACGGCAACCAGCAGGTTGCCCACAAGCCAGACCAGCACGAAGGCCCGCGCCGTCGGATCGGCAAAGACCTCGCCGATCGAGAGTCTCCGGCCAAGATGGGCCTGCGGCAGAAAACGACCACCGGCAAAAACGAAGCGACAGGCAGCCCCCATATAGGCGGAAACCACACCGGAGGCACCGATCAGCACCGAAACGGCGCCCCAGTCGGTGGCGGCGAAGAAAAACGCCGAGGCCACAGCGCTCGTCAGCCACAGGATCAGGAAACGCACGGCGCCGATCCTGCGGGCAACCGGCGCGCCGAAAATCGCCAGCCAGATCGCATTGAAGATGATGTGACTCCAGCCGCCATGCAGCAGCGAATAGGTCAGCGGCGACCACAGCCAGGAAAGCCCCTGCTCGCCAAGCGGATGCACGTAACGGGCGGGCAGGAACCCGAATTCCTGCCAGATCATCAGGTTGGTCGCGTAGCCGAGAGCAAATTCCTGGATCAGAAAGATCGCAAACAGCACGCCAAGCGCTGCCAGAACGACCGGCGGGAGGTTGATCGGCGGCTCGCGCCTCTGGGGCCTGAAGGGGGCGCCGCCGGTCTGCGGTGTGCGCATGGGTCGTACTCCTGTTCGGGTTCTGATTATCCGATCGAAAGATGTTTGAAAAGCGCCGACGAAACTGGCAGAAGGATCACCGAGCGCCATCCGCCACGCGGTTTGAGGCATCGGCATTGGAAAAGCCGCCGGGGCCTAAGGAAACTTAAACGAATATTAACCGCAATTTGATCAGTATCCGGTTCAGCCTAGCAAAGGATGAATGCGGCAGTTATCATGCCGCCACGGCTTCGCCAGGAACCAACAACCGCCAGATTTCGCAAGAGTTTTTCGAATGCAGAGACAGGCAACACGCCGCTTCCGTTCAAGCCGGTTATCCCGGGCAGCGATGATCTTCGCAGCCTTCATGGCCATCATGACCGGTGTTCCCGTAAACGACGCCCGCGCGGATTCGAACGACGCGGCCATCGTGATCGATGCACATACCGGAAAAGTGCTCTACAGCGAGGCCCCGGATGCGCCGCGCTATCCGGCATCGCTGACCAAGATGATGACGCTCTACATGCTGTTCGAAGCCATGGATGAAGGCCGCGTCACGCTGAATACCGAAATTCCGTTTTCGAAAAACGCCGCTGCCGAGCCGCCGACGAAACTCGGCATCCCCGCCGGCCGCAGCGTCACGGTCAAAACCGCGATCTATGCGCTGATTACCCGTTCGGCCAATGATGTCGCCACCGCTGTCGGTGAATATCTCGGCGGATCGGAGACCAACTTCGCGAAGATGATGACCAACAAGGCGCATGCTCTGGGCATGACGCGCACCACCTATCGCAATGCTCACGGCCTGCCGAACAGCGCGCAGAAGACCACGGCCCGCGATCAGGCCCGCCTCGGCATCGCCCTGCGTCAGCATTTTCCGCAGTATTACCACTATTTCAGCACCCGCAGCTTCAAATACGGCAAGAGCACGATCGGCAACCACAACCACCTGCTCGGCAAGATCAAGGGCCTTGATGGCATCAAGACCGGCTATACCAATGCATCCGGCTTCAACATCGCCACGTCCGTGATTTCCGGCAACCGATCGATTGCAGCCGTTGTCATGGGTGGCGCGACGGCGGCAAGCCGTGACCAATGGGCGACCCGCCTGATCAATACCTACCTGCCGAAAGCCTCCAATGGCCGCGGCGGCAATTTCGTGATTGCCCGGTCCGGCAGCATGGTGTTCCCGAAAACCGGCCCCATCCCCTATCCGCGCCCGGCAGCCGAAGGCGGTGTGGCACTGGCTTATGCGGCCAATGACAATGCCAACCCGGCAGCTGCAGCCGGCCTGACCGGCGTCCAGGCCGAACTGGTCTCCAACGTACCGGTTCCCAGCGCACGCCGCCCGGCCGACAATGATGAGGGACTGAGCGTCGAAGACGTGCTGCAGACCGCCGACGATATGGCCGATGCCGTTGGCGACGCGATCATTCCCGCAGCTCAGGCCTCCGAAAGCGCGCCTGACACTTCGATCAAGACGAGCTCGATCCAGAAGCCGCGCGGCTGGGTGGTTCAGGTCGGCACGGCGGCAACGGCCGAAGGCGCCCGCGATCTGCTTACCCGCACGAAGGGCAAGGCCGACGGCGCGCTCGACAGGTCCGATCCTTTCGCGCTTGCCTATAACAATGGCGGCCAGGAAATTTACCGCGCCCGCTTCGGTGGCTTCCCCGATCAGGAAGAAGCAGTGAAGGCCTGCCGCGCATTGAAGCGCAACGGCGTGAGCTGCTGGGCAAGCCTGCAGTAGTCTTCAGCCTGAGACAGGCGCGTTTCGGCGCGCAACCGAGATGAACAACAAAACGCCGGTCCGCATTGCGGGCCGGCGTTTTCCGTAAAGGGTTTCGAAAGATTTAGCCGCTAGTTTTCTCGGTAAGGTTTCGGAAAGCAAGAATGACGATCGCCTCCGATGCCACACAAAAACCCTCTGTCTGTTCTGCGTAGCTAAGGGGATTGAAGTGAACAGGAAACAGCGTTCCGGCATGATGTCAGGCAATATCGAACTCTCAACCGCGCGCCGCAGCGGCTTCAACCCGCTTCACGAGGCCGCTCAGAAACTTGCCGAATATGCCCGTTTTCAGGGCCGCTACAAAGCCAAGGAACTCGTCGGCCTGCTGACCAGCCAGGGTGACCGCGCGGCCCGTGCCATGCAGCCCGAGGCCCGGATCCACCTCTATATACAGAGCCGGCAGCAAGGCCACGCTCCGATCAGCCTCAGACTGCGCTGACCGTACCGAATAATTCCCGAGCATCAAAAAAGGCGCCCCATGGCGCCTTTAGTCTATCTACAAACAAGCCCATCCCCTCCTCTGCGTCATCCTCCGGCTCGACCGGAGTATCCAGGGCGATACGACGTGCGATTGAGTGTATCTGCGCTCAGGCACCTGACGCTCTTGGGCCTTGTCAGCATCAAAAAAAGGCGCCCCGCGGCGCCTTTTTCATTTCCTGAACCGAAGACCTTACATCTTGACGGCGGAGATCTGCACCTCGACGCGGCGGTTCTGGGCACGGCCCTGCGGCGTCGAATTGGAGGCGATCGGGTTGGATTCGCCGAACCCGACGGCAGAGATGCGATTGCCGCCGACACCGGACTGGATCAGATAATTGCCGACACTGTTGGCACGCTCCTGCGAGAGCCTCTGGTTATATTCGGCCGAACCGGTCGAATCCGTATAACCGTTAATGTTGATCGCGGTGCGGTCATACTTGCGCAGCACGGTCGAAACGGCATTCAGCGTGCTGTAGAAATTCGGCGCGATATCATACTGGTCCGTCTGGAAGGTGACGTTCGACGGCATGATCAGCGTCAGGCGGTCGCCATTGCGCACGACGGAAACGCCGGTGCCGGCAAGAGCGCGGCGGAACTCGGCTTCCTGATTGTCCATGTAGGCGCCGATGCCGCCGCCGGCAATCGCGCCGATGGCGCCGCCGATTGCAGCACCCTTGGCATCACCGCCGACAGCAAGGCCTGCTAGCGCACCAAGAGCGCCGCCTGCAAGCGCACCGGTACCGGTGTTGTTGTTGACGGTCTGACCCGAATACGGGTCTGTGGTGGTGCAGCCGGCCAGAAACGCAACGCTCACGGCAGCGATGGTCAGTTTTTTCAGCATGATGTCCCTCAATATGAAGCTTCAAACACTTTCAAGCCGTCTCATTACGGCAATGATATGGCGCAACCGCCATTTGGATAGAACAATGGTCCGTCGTCAGGCGCCGGACCATCCTGTCTATAGGCTTTGCCCGTAGCTGTCAGTTGGTTGCCACAGCCGTGGCACCGGTGGCACCGGCCGCCGGTGGCGGCGCAATCCTGATCTCGACACGGCGGTTCTGGGCGCGCCCGTCGGCGGTATCGTTGGTGGCAACGGGATCAGCCTTGCCATATCCCACCGGCATGATGCGCTGCGGGCTGACGCCGCGCTGGATCAGAGCACCGGCAACGGCATTGGCGCGCTGCTGCGAAAGCTTGAGATTGTAGGCGTCCGACCCCGTTGAATCGGTATAGCCGTTCACGTCGATATCGGTGGCATTATACTTCTGCAGCAGGCCCGCGATCACGGCGAGCGACGGCGCGAATTCCGGCACGACTTCGGCACTGTCGGTGGCGAAAGTGATGCTCGACTGGAACACCAGGGCAATATATTTGGGCGTGCGGACGATGGTGACGCCGGTGCCTTCAAGCTTCTGGCGCATTTCCGCTTCCTGGCGGTCCATGTAGTCGCCGGGATCGCTTACGGAAATATTGGTGACCGACACTTCGTCGGCGCCCGGGTTCACGCTGTTCTGCGTATTGGCCGCGCAACTTGCGAGCAATGCTGTTGCGATAACGGCGGTGATTGCCTTGGCTGACATGTTTCCCCCTTCGAGACGATAGGAATCGTCGTTGCAGATCATTGCGATAAGCGCCATAAAAACAGTATCGGGCCTGACTTAGCAAGTTTTTCCGTTCAACGACAGGTCGAATACACTGGCTCCTCTCCGGCATCTTTTACGGTTGCATGGCATCATCCGCACTTCACATTGGCGGCGCGGGCGCGAAAACCACGAAAGCGACGGTTTCACCCAAGCGCCTGCCGCTAATGGCTGATCGACGCGGCGTCATGCATCTCCGCATTGAGGCGCCGTTCCTCGTCGGCCTTCGGTTTGGAGAACCGCGCAAGCAGGAAATAGGCCACCGGCGTGACGTAAAGCGTGACGATGGTGGCAAGGCCGAGCCCGCCGACAATCACCCAGCCAAGCGCGATACGCGCTTCCGCACCCGCACCGGATGCCAGCACCAGTGGAATGCCGCCGAGCACGGTGGAGATCATCGTCATCATCACCGGCCGCAGGCGCAGCATGGTGGCATGCTCGATGGCATCGCGCACGCTCTCGCCACGGTCGCGCAGCTGATTGGCGAATTCGACGATCAGGATGCCGTTCTTCGCCATCACCCCGATCAACAGCACCAGACCGATCTGCGAATAGATGTTGAGGCTGGTATCGGTCAGCAGCATGGCGATGAAGGCGCAGCCGATGCCGAAAGGCACGGTCGCCAGAATGATCAGCGCGCTCCACACGCTCTCGAACTGGGCGGCCAGAACCAGAAAGACGATGATGAGCGCAAAGCCGAACACCATTTCCATGCCCGATGCGTTTTCATCGAGCGCTGCGGCCTCCGCCTGCGCCTCGACATGGGCGCCCGGCGGCAACAGCGGTTCGGCCAGTTCCAGCAGCCGCTGATAGGCATCGCCCAGCGCCACGCCGGGTGCGAGGCTCGACGACAGCGAGACGGCGGCCTGCTGCTGCTCGCGTTCCAGCGTCGGAGCGATGGATTTTTCTTCCAGCGTGGCGATGGTCGACAGCGGCACGATGCGGCCGTCACCGGTGCGCAGGAAAATATTCCTCAAATCGCCGGGATCGTCGACCTTCCTGGTATCGGCACGAAGCTGGACATCATAGGATTCCCCGTCGATGAACACCTCCCCGACGGACCGGCCGTCGAGCATCGCCATCAGCGCCTGCGAAAGACCGCCGATATCAATGCCGAGATCGGCCGCGCGCCGCCGGTCGAGGGTGAGCGACAGCTGCGCCTGGGTCGCATCTTCGGAAAGCCGCGGCGCGTCGAACATCGGATCGGTTTCCATGGCCTCAACCAGCGCGGTCGCCGCCTCGCTCAACCGCGCGTGGCTGGAGCCGACAAGGGCCACGGAAAGCCCGTTGCCGGCACCGCGGATATTCAGTGAATTCGGCTGGAAGGCAAAGGCCTGCACGGCCGGAATGCTGCCCGCCGCCGCATTCACATCCCGGGCAATCTGATCCTGCGTGCGGTCTCGATCGGCCCAGGGCGCCAGCGACATCACCACGAAGCCGCTGTTTGTATTGTTGCCGAACCCCGAAATCGAGAAGATACTTTCAATCTCGCCGCTCTCAATCAGCGGCTGAAGCTTCTCCTCCACCTGCTGGATGCGGTCTCGCGTATAATCAAGACTAACGCCCTGCGAGGCGGAAACCCGCATCATCAGCATCGACCGGTCTTCGCGCGGCAACAGTTCCGTGGTCAGATTGGCATAGGCAAGATAGGCCCCGAAGATCAAAAGCGCTGCAAGCGACAGCAGCACCAGCGGCGCGGCCAGCACCCAGCGCAGCGTGACGGCATAGACATGGGCAAACAGCATGCCCAGCCGCGCGATCGGCCCCGGGTTCGTGTCCTTGTGCTGCACCAGAATGCGCGAAGCCAGCATCGGGCAGAGCGTCAGCGCCACGAAGGAGGAGAGCATTACTGCGAAGGCGAGCACGAATCCGAACTCGCGAAACAGACCGCCCGCCTGCCCCGGCAGAAACGAAAGCGGCACGAAAACGGCGGCCAGCGTTGCCGTGGTGGTGATGACGGCGAAGAACACCTGCCGGGTGCCGAGAACCGCTGCCGCGCGCGGGCCCATGCCGCCGGCGCGCAGGCGCACGATGTTTTCCAGCACCACGATGGCATCGTCGACCACCATGCCGGTCGCCAGCACGATGGCCAGCAGGGTGAGAATATTGACGGAAAAGCCGGCGACATAAATGGCGGCCAGCGTGCCCACCAGCGCCACCGGGAGGGTGATGGCCGGAATGATGGTCGCGCGCCAGTCGCGCAGGAAAACATAGATGATGGCAACCACGATCAAGGCCGCAAGCAGCAGCGAACGAACGACCTCCTCGATCGAGCCGGAAATGAACACCGCATCGTCGCTCGAAACCCGGATGGTGGTGCCTTCGGGCAGATTGGGCGCGATCTCGGCAACGACCCGGTGCACGCCTTCGGAAATTTCCAGCGTGTTCGACTTGGCCTGCCGGATGATGCCGAGACCGATGCCCGGCTGCCCGTTGTAGCGCAGCGCCGTTGCGGCGGTGTCAGGGCCGAAGACGACGGTGGCGACATCGCCGAGATGAACATTTTCGGCCACCCGGATATCGGCAAATTCCTGCGGCGTGGTGACATCCGCGGTGGCGCGCACGCCAAGCGCCTGGGTGGTGCTGGTCAGCGACCCGGCCGGCACATCCCAGGAAATATCGGACAGCGCCGCCGTCAGGTCCGTCACAGAAAGACCGCGGCTTGCAAGCGCTGCCTGATTGATATCGATACGGAAGATCTTTTCCCGTTCGCCATAGACGGCGACATCGGCCACGCCGGGGACTGCGGCAAAACGGTCCTCGATCTCGTCTTCGACCAGCACCGTCAGGTCGTCAATATCGAGCGTGGACGACGTGATTGCCAGACGCACCACCGGCTGGGAGTCTGAATCCGCCTTGACGATGCGCGGCTCGTCGGCATCGTCCGGCAATTGCCCCTCGACCCGGCCAACGGCATCGCGCACATCCATCGACGCGACATTGATATCGGTGTCCTTGCTGAATTCCAGCGTCACCCGGCTCGAACCGGTGTTGGAGCGCGACGACATCGACTGCAGACCGGGCACACGCGCAACCGCGCCTTCGATGACATTGGTAACCTCGCGGTCGACCGTTTCGGGTGCCGCGCCTGAAAAATTGGTGCGCACGGTAATCACGGGCTGGTCGACATCGGGCAGCTCGCGCACCTCGACGCCGAAAAAGGCAGCAAGACCGGCCACCAGGATCAGCGCGTTGAACACCGCTGCAAGAATCGGACGGCGCACGAAAAGCGCGGTAAAGCCGTGCTCGCTCTCATGCTCGGCAATCGCCTTTGCCGCCTCGCTGCGCGCATCGTCCGCCTCGGGCACGTCCGGTTTTTCATCGGAGGAGAGATTGTCGTTTTCGCGGTCGTCGTCGCTCATGACGCCCTCTCCGCCACGCTGCCGGCACCGGCACCATTGGCAATATCGCTCACGGAAGCGCCTTCCCGCAGGCGCTGGATGCCCTCGATGATCACCAGATCGTTTTCGTCGAGCCCGGCATCGACCAGCACCACATCGGGATCGCGCTGGATGATGCGCACGCGGGTCTTGGTCGATTGCCCGTCGACAAGCTGCCAGACATAGGCGCCGTTGGAATCCCACTGGATCGCCAGCGGATCGACGGCCGGATAGACATCGCCGGGAAACCGCATCGACACATCGAAGGACATGCCGGCGCGCAGGGCGTCATCGTCATTGTCGAGCCGCGCGCGCACCATGAAGGTCCGGCTTGCCGCATCGATACGGTTGTCGACGGCCTGCACCTCGCCCTCGAATACCTGCTGCGGCGCCGAGACCAGACTGGCCTCGACCGGCGCGCCGGACCGGACGGCAGTGGCAAATCGCTCCGGCACCGGGAAATCGACCAGTATCGAGGAGCGATCGTCGATGGTGACGATTTCCGATGAGGTGGTGACATAATCGCCGACATTCACCCCGACAATGCCGGCAACGCCATCGATGGGCGCGACGATACGGCGGCGTGACAGCGCCAGTTCGGCCGATTTGAGGTCGAGTTCGGCCGACCGCTGATCGATCTCGGCATTATAGACTTCCAGATCGGAAATCGCCGACTTGATACGGCGGTTGACCTCGGCCTGACGGGTTGCGCTTTCAAGCGCCACCTGCGCCAGATCGCGGGCCAGCACCTGTTCGCGATCATCGAGAACAGCAATGGTATCGCCCTGCTCGACCGTATCGCCGGAGGTGATCAGCAGTTCGGTAATGGTGCCGGATTCCTCGGGCAGCACGGTCACCGAACGGATCGCCTCGCCGCTGCCGATGGCCGTCAGTTCATCGTTGACGGTGCCCGTTGTCACCGGGGCGGACACCACCTGTATGCCACGGCCCGAAAACCCGCCGGCCGGGCGACCGCCGCCACCGCCGGCTGCCGGCGCATCCAGAATGCCGTAGGACACCAGCACGGCCCGCCCGCCGGGCGCCAGAAAAAGCCAGGCTGCAGACCCGATTGCCAGAACACACACACTGACAGCAACCTGTTTGTAGAAACGCATCAATGTCCCCGGTTTGAAAAAGCCGTCGAAAACGCCGCGGCGGAAAATATGGATGGAAGTATCCAGATCGCCCGACGCACTGCAAGCTGTGGAATGAAACCTCACAGAATTGTAATGTTCAGCGGTGTGATTTGTCTGATTTTACACGTTTTTGGACGTGGAAATGCGGTCGAGCTGTGCATATTTTGTTCTCAGTTCAGCGTGCACCTTCACCTTTGCGTTTCAACTCACTAGATTGACGCCATGATTCAGGGCCACGACGACATACCGTTTTTCGATGATGACGATGAACCGCGCAAACCGGAGGGCAACGCCGCGCCGGCGCAACAGGGCGGGCTTGCCGCCCGCGCCATGGCGGCACGACGCGCACCGGCGCCACCGGACTATCTCAACGGCCTGAACCCCGAGCAGCGCGACGCTGTCGAGACCATTGACGGCCCGCTTCTGGTGCTGGCCGGTGCGGGAACCGGAAAGACCCGGGTGCTGACCACGCGGATTGCGCATATCCTCGCGTCCGGACGGGCCTATCCCAGCCAGATTCTGGCCGTGACCTTCACCAACAAGGCCGCGCGCGAGATGAAGGAGCGCATCGGCATTCTCGTCGGCGGCGCGGTTGAAGGCATGCCCTGGCTCGGCACGTTCCACTCCATCGGCGTCAAGCTCTTGCGCCGCCATGCCGAACTCGTCGGGCTGAGGTCCGATTTCACCATTCTCGACACCGACGACGTCATCCGCCTGATCAAGCAGCTTATCCAGGCCGAGGGGCTCGATGACAAGCGCTGGCCGGCACGACAGTTCTCCGCGATGATCGATGGCTGGAAGAACAAGGGGCTGACGCCGGAACTGATCCCGGAAGGTGACGCCCGCGCCTTTGCCAATGGCCGCGGCCGCCAGCTCTATCAGGCCTATCAGGACCGGTTGAAGACGCTGAATGCCTGCGATTTCGGCGATCTTCTGCTGCATCCGATCCGGCTTTTCCGCGAGAACCCGGATATCCTGAAGGAATACCACCGCCGCTTCCGCTACATTCTGGTGGACGAATATCAGGACACCAATACCGCGCAGTATATGTGGCTCAGGCTTCTGGCCCAACGCCCCGGCGATGATGACGGTCCGGTCAACATCTGCTGTGTCGGCGACGACGACCAGTCGATTTATGGCTGGCGCGGCGCCGAAGTCGACAATATCCTGCGTTTCGAGAAGGATTTTCGCGGCGCCAAGGTCGTGCGACTGGAGCGCAATTATCGCTCCACAGCTCATATTCTGGGAGCTGCCGGCAAGCTGATCGCGCATAATGACGGGCGGCTCGGCAAGACGCTTTTCACCGAACGCTCCGAGCCGGATGATGACAAGGTTCAGGTCCATGCCGCCTGGGATTCCGAAGAGGAAGCCCGCGCCATCGGCGAAGAAATCGAGCAGTTGCAGCGCAATGGCGAACTCTTGAACGACATGGCCATTCTGGTGCGCGCCTCCTTCCAGATGCGCGAATTCGAGGATCGGTTCGTCACGCTTGGCCTCAATTACCGGGTCATCGGCGGCCCGCGCTTTTACGAACGGCTTGAAATCCGCGACGCGATGGCGTTTTTCCGCCTCACCTGCCAGCCGGCCGACGATCTGGCGCTGGAGCGGATCATCAACACGCCGAAGCGCGGCCTGGGCGACGCCAGCGTGCGCAAGATCCACGACTACGCCCGCGCCCGCAATATCCCCATGCTGGCCGCCGCCCGCGAGATGATCGATACCGACGAACTGAAACCGAAGCCGCGCAAGGCGCTCTACGATGTGGTCACCCAGTTCACCCGCTGGCAGGAGCTTCTCGAGACCACGCCGCATACCGAGCTTGCAGAAATCATTCTGGAGGAGAGCGGCTATACCGAGATGTGGCAGAACGACCGTTCGGCGGAAGCCCCCGGCAGGCTTGAAAACCTGAAGGAGCTGATCCGCTCCATGGACGGGTTTGAAAGCATGCGCGGTTTTCTCGAACATGTCTCGCTGGTGATGGATGCCGACCAGAACGAGGACATGGACGCGGTCTCGATCATGACGCTGCATTCGGCCAAGGGGCTGGAATTCAAGACCGTGTTCCTGCCCGGCTGGGAGGAAGGCCTGTTTCCCCACCAGCGCGCGCTGGATGAAAGCGGCCGCGCCGGCCTCGAAGAGGAACGCCGCCTCGCCTATGTCGGGCTGACGCGGGCGAAACGCAATTGCCACATCTGGTTCGTCTCGAACCGGCGCATCCACGGGCTGTGGCAATCAACCATGCCATCACGTTTTCTTGATGAACTGCCGGAAGACCACGTCGAAGTCGGCGAAACGGAAGTCTCCTACGGCGGCTACGGCCAGTCGCGCTTCGACCGGGCCCAGCCGTTTTCCAACACCTATGCCACCCCCGGCTGGAAACGCGCGCAGGAACACCGCACCGATGCCACCCGGGACAACTGGGGCACGCGCTCTGGTCATGCCGTCGAGCGCATCGGATATGGCGAAAGCGGGCCGCGCGGGCGCACGATCGAAGGCGAGCTCGTTGCCCGCAGCAGCGAAGAAACGCCGTCGCGTTTTTCGGTCGGCGACCGCGTTTTCCATATGAAGTTCGGCAATGGAAACATCGCGGCGATCGAAGGCAACAAGCTGACCATCGACTTCGACAAGGCCGGTCAGAAACGGGTTCTCGACGGCTTCGTCAAACCGGCCTGAGCACGCCCTCAAAAAGGCCGGGAGGGACACCGCATCTCCCTCCCCCTTGCATTTTGCCCGGCATAAATGCAATTTCTCTAATGTAATGTTTACCTGTTATTATGTCGTGTAAGCTTACACATGGATTACTTTTGGTTGTTCGCCCACTGATTTATTACGCACCGCCACATCCGACCGCAAAAGGCCACCGATAATATGAAGATGGCAACACGAAAGGTGCGAAGATTCGACAAACGTGTTGCCGGTATCGCGTTGGCCGCTTTCGTGTTCGCTTCATCTACTGCCACGCAGTTATACGCGCAGACATCCCTTCCGCCCTTCGCCGATATCTTCAGCAACAGCCCGGTTGCGATGTTGCTGATCGACCCGATCAGCGGGGATATCCTGGCTGCAAACGATGCCGCACAGTCGCTCTATGGCTGGACATCAAAGGAATTCCGCAACCTTTCCATCTCCGAACTGAACCAGTTGCCCAGAGAAAAGATCATGGCGCTGATGGAAGAGGTAAGTCTGGACGAGCAGCATTATTTTCTGTTCCCCCATCGCTTTCAGGATGGTTCCGTCCATACGATGCGCATCTTCTCCTGGCCGATCACGGTTCAGGATCGGACAGCGCTTTTATCGATTGTCTCCGAGGCCAGGGATGTGCGTGCGGGCAGTGAACCGCTGGCAGCCTATTCCTCGAGCCTGGTGGAAGCCGTTCGCCGGAAATCCACGGAACTGCAACACACATCCGGCCTGCTGAACCTGACCCTGATTGCCGCAATTGCGGTGCTTTCCGGCATTATCGTCATTCTGGCCCTCGTCCTCGTGCGCGGTCGTCGGCTCGTCAACGCCCTCAGCCGTCAGCACCTTCTGCTGCGCGTGGTCATCGACGCGATACCGGACCAGATCTATTTCAAACGGCCGAACGGCACGCTGGAAGCTTGCAATCAGGCGGCAGCCGCATTCATCGGCATGCCGGCGGAAACGATCGTCGGCAAGACCGACAGGGAGATTTTCGGCCAGACCAACGACGCGCTGTTGATGCAGCAGGTCTTCAGCGACGTCAACGATGAGGGCAAGCTGATCAATCAGGGCGAGGTCACCAATCCGGCAGGCCGCAAATATACGCTTGAGATGATCAAGGCGCCCGTGATCGATGCCCGTGGCGAACGGCTCGGATCGGTCAGCGTCTGGCGGGATGTCACCGAACGCCGGCGGACGGAAGCCCGGATCGAAATGCTCGCCTATTACGATCCGCTGACAAAACTTGCCAACCGCACAAAGGCGCAGGAGGTTCTTGTCGGGCTGCTGGCAACCCACAGGGTCAGTCATCAGTATATGGCGATTGCCATCTTCGACCTCGACAATTTCGCGGCCATCAACTCGATTTTCGGTCACGCGATCGGTGATGCGCTGTTGAGAACCACAGGACGACGACTGTGTGACAATATCGATCCCGGCTGCTTTACGGCGCGGCTTTCCAGCGACGAGTTCGTCGTGTTTCTGACCACGCTTGGCAGCAGCGAAGAGACAGCGCGGACAGCCGCCCACAAGAAGATCGAACGGCTGCACAGCCTTCTGTCGCGCCAGACCTTCATCAACGGCAACCAGATCACTCCGAGCACCAGTGCAGGCGCGGTTCTGGTCATGCCGAATTCGAAAGGGGCATCTGAACATTTGCGGCATGCCGATCTGGCCATGCACAACGCAAAATCGCACGGGCGCGGCAGCATCACATGGTTTCATGACGGCATGGTCCAGGACCTTGTCGCCCGGTTCGATGTTGAAACCGCGCTGGAACAGGCGCTGCAGCATGGCGGCCTCAGGCTCTTTCTCCAGCCCAAGGTGATCGACGGCGCACCCGGACGGCATTTCGAGGTCCTGCTGAGGCTTGATCACCCGGAGCGTGGCATTATCGAGCCGGGACGCTTTATCGATATTGCCGAGGCGACCGGACTGATTGTTCCCATCGGCGCCTGGGTTCTGGAAGAATCCTGCAAATTGCTGGCCGCACATGACGACCTGCATCTCGCCGTCAACGTTTCGGTACGCCAGTTTCTCAGGGAAAGCTTCATCGACGATGTTGCAGCGCTGCTCGAGACCTATCAGTTCGATCCGGAACGGCTGACGCTGGAGATGACGGAAAGCCTGATGATCGCCAATTTTGACCTGGCCCTTTCGCAGCTCAGGAAAATCCGGGATATGAAAATCAGGCTGTCGATCGACGACTTCGGGACAGGGTATTCCGCGCTTGTCTATCTGAAACAGTTTCCACTGAACGAACTCAAGATCGACAAGACCTTCATCGCCGGCGTTCCGCATGACAGCAACGACACCTCGCTGGTTGAACTGATCATCACCATGGCGCATCATCTGGGTATTTCGATCGTGGCCGAAGGGGTGGAAACCGTTGAACAGGCAGCATGGTTGCGCGCACATGGCTGCGAGGGCCTTCAAGGGTTCCTGTTCAGCCGGCCCCAACCGGCCGACCATTATCTGACGCCGCCGCAATAAAACCGGCGCCGGGCCGCGCCGCGCCGCGCGTCGGCAATATGCATTCCGTTTGTGGGAGAAAACACATGAAAGCGCTTCTGCTCGTCGATATCCAGAACGGCTTCTGCCCCGGCGGCAACCTCGCCGTTGCCGATGGCGATGCCGTGGTGCCGGTTGCCAACGCACTGATTGAGAAGGGCGGATATGGCGTTGTTGCCGCCTCTCAGGACTGGCACCCCGAAGGACATGGTTCCTTTGCCTCCGCGCATCCGGGAAAGGAGCCCTTCACGATGGGCGAACTATCGGGAAAGCCGCAGATGATGTGGCCGGATCACTGCGTGCAGGATACCGCAGATGCCGCGTTTCACCCGGACCTCAACCTCGCCGCCATCGATTTCGTGCAGCGCAAGGGCGAAAACCCGAAGATCGATTCCTATTCGGCATTTCGCGATAATGATCACGACGCCGTCACCGGCCTCGACGCCTATCTGAAGCAGCAGGGCGTCACCACGCTCGATATCGTCGGTCTGGCGCTTGATTTCTGCGTCAAGTTTACCGCCCTCGACGCGCGCGAGATGCTGCCCGGCGTGACGGTGCGGCTGATCCTCGACGGCTGCCGCGGCATCAGCGAGGAGGGCGTCGAGCAGGCGCTGGCCGAAATGCGTGAAGCGGGCGTTGCGATCATCGACCTCAAGACCGCAATCGGCAGTTAGGCCGGCATTTCCAGAGCGGCAATTTCATCGCCGAAACTTTCCATGCGCTTCATCAGCAGCGCTTCTGCATCGCGCAGCCCGCTGTTGTAGAAGACCGGCGCGAATTCGCGCGCTATGACGTCCGCGAACAGTTCAGCCTGCAGATTGCCGATCTCGCAGTCGAATTCCGCCATGCAATATTCCCGCAACCGCTCCGCCAAGGCGGCTTTTTCGCGTGCACTGAGCCTGATCATCGGGGTGTTTCCTCACGTTTGATCCCATTATCAATTCTTCTCATTTGTGCCGGCAATGCAAAGACGGTAAACGGACATAAGTCTCGTTTCCCCTCCTGCAGTTCTTCTGCCGCTCCTTTCGGGGATCAAACCCGCCATCATCAGGAGATTTTGTCCACGTGTCAGAGAAGACGGAGTTTTCAAGCGGCCTGAAATCCGGCCTCATCCCTGCCCTTTCGGCAGCGCCTTTCGGCATGCTGTTCGGCGCAGTCGCCGTTGCGCAGGGCCAAAGCGTGTTTGAAACCGCGCTGATGAGCATAACGATCTTTGCGGGCGCCAGCCAGCTTGTCGGCGTGGAGCTTTTCGGACAGCGGGTTGCGCCGTGGCTGATCATCGCCTCGATCGTCGCCGTCAATTTCCGCCATGTGCTTTATTCCGCCGCACTGACACCGGTAATCGCGCATTTTTCGCTGCCGAAAAAACTGACCGCCTTCTTCCTGATGACCGATCCGCAATTTGCCGAAGCGCTGAAACGGCACGAACGGGAAGAACGCGTCACCTTCTCCTGGTATCTCGGCGCCGGACTTGTGCTCTATGTCCTCTGGAACATCATGACGCTGATTGGCGCGACGCTTGGCGGGCTGATCAGCGATCCCGACGCGCTTGGCCTCGACGTTCTTCTGCCGATCTATTTCCTGAGCCTCGTCATCGGCTTCAGAAAGCGGCCGAACTTTCTGCCTGTGGTCGCCATCAGCGCGCTGGGCTCTATCCTGGCCTATGCCACCATCGGCTCGCCCTGGCATGTCAGCATCGGTGCTGTTGCCGGTATTCTGCTTGCCGCAATCCTGCCGCCCGGAACCAAAAAGGAGGCGGCACAATGAGCGACTTCACCAACGACCACATGATCCTCGTCATTCTGGGTGCCGCGGTCGCGACCTACATGACGCGGATTGCCGGCTATCTCCTGCTTTCGGTGGTCTCCGACATTCCGCCGCGCGCCGAAGCCGCGCTCAACGCCATTCCGGCCGCCGTGCTGACGACGCTGGTGGCGCCCGCCTTTTATGCCGGCGGCTGGGAAAGCAAGCTTGCGATTGCCGCAGCCCTTGTCACAGGGCTGCGTTATGAATCACCTCTGCCGATGATCGCGGTCGGCTGGTCAATCGTGATGGTCTGCCGCTATTTCATTATCGGCTAAGGGGCTTCGTCGCCTGTTCAAGCCAGGTGCGTTCGCCCTCATCCGAGACAAGCGGCATCAGCTTTTCGCGGGTTTGCGCGTGATAGCCATCCAGCCAGTCGCGCTCCTCCTCCGTCAGCAATTCCGGCATGACGAGGCGACGATCGATCGGGCACCAGGTCAGCGTTTCAAAGGAAAGCATCGGGATCTCGCCGCCTTCGACCTGTTCCGCCGCCTTCACCAGAAGCAGGTTCTCGATACGGATGCCGAAGGCGCCGGGCCGGTAATAGCCGGGCTCGTTCGACAGGATCATGCCGGGTTTGAGCTCCGGCGTGCCCAGCCGTGACAGACGCTGCGGTCCTTCGTGAACGGAGAGATAAGAGCCGACGCCATGTCCCGTGCCGTGGGCATAGTCGACACCGGCCTTCCACAGCGCAATGCGGGCCAGCGGGTCGAGATCCATGCCGCGCGTGCCGGCGGGAAAGCGGGCCGTGGAAAGCGCGATCATGCCCTTCAGCACCAGTGTGAAGAAACGCCGCTTTTCGTCATCCACGACGCCGACCGGAAGCGTACGGGTGATATCCGTGGTCCCGTTTTGATACTGCGCGCCCGAATCGACGAGATAAAGCTCGCCCGCCCCAAGCCGGCGGTCGGTATCGGTGGTTACCCGATAATGGATGATCGCCGCATTGGGTCCCGCACCGGAAATCGTGTCGAAGGAAATGTCGCGCAGCGGGTTCTGCATACGCTCTCCGACGGAAGACCGCGCGGCCTCGAGCGCCTTTGCCGCTTCGATCTCGCTGACGGTTCCGGCCGGCTGAGCGTCAAGCCAACTGAGGAACGTCACCATGGCCGCGCCGTCCTGCAGATGGGCCTGACGTGTTCCCGCCTGCTCCCCGTCATTCTTGACGGCGCGGGCGGCGACAACCGGATCGGCGGCGTCGATAATGCGGCCGCCTGCATCCTCGATGATCTGCAGCGCGGCATAGGGCACGCCCGAACGATCGAGCATGATGGAAAACCCTTCGCGCGCAAGCCCCTCAAGATGGGCCGAAATGGCTGTCGGGGCCGCAAGCGTGGCAAGCCCGCGAATATGCGCCTCGGCTTCCCCCGAGACTTTTTCTACCGCCAGAAACAGCGTGGCGCTGCCATCCGCCCTTACGATTGCGCGCGACAGCGGCGCCGGGGTGTGGGCGACATCATTGCCGCGAATATTGAAAAGCCAGGCAACGGAGGTCGAATCGGCGATCAGCACCGCATCTGCCCGGTTCTTGCGGGCGGTGTCGGCAACGGCGGCAAGCTTTTCTTTCGCCGGTTTTCCGGCAAATTGCTGCGGCTGAACAGAAACCGGCGCAGAAGGCAGCGCAGGCTGGTCATCCCAGATGCGGTCGACCGGGTTTTCGGAAAGCAGAACGAGTTCGCCGCCGATGTCCCCGAGCGCCGCTTTCAGGCGCTCGACCTCGCTTGGCGTATGCAGCCAGGGGTCGATGCCGAGACGCATACCCTCCGGCCTGTTTTCGGTGAGCCATGCAGTGGGCGGGCAGCCCACCAGATCGCCGCCGGAAATCAGCGCCGGATCTGTCTGCATTTTCAGCTGGGAGGTATAACGACCGTCGACAAACACGATCGCGGCTTGAGCCATCACCAGCGCCATGCCGGCAGAACCGGTAAAACCGGTGAGCCAGGCAAGCCTTTCGGCTGAAGGCGGCACATACTCGCCCTGATATTCGTCGGTGCGCGGCACCAGCACTGCATTGATTCCCAAGGACGGGAAAAGCGCGCGCAAGGCCTTGATGCGCGGGGCGGCCTGCTCCGGGCGGGCGGAAACGTCGTAGGACTGAAACATGAAAATCACCAATCAATTCGATCGGCGCGACGATAGAGCGTTTCATCCGCCATCACAACAATTGGCGTTGGCGCTTCACACATGGCGCGCCCTGCCCCGGGAACAGGCATCGATGCACATTATTCGTGCAGCATGACAGGCGTTTTGCCAGTTCCACAAAAGAGCATGCATTTTCTGCATGGCTCCCATTCGACTACCCACCTGCCTGAAGCGAAAGGCACGGCCTATATTCCAGACAGTTGATTGATGAAGGCTTCGCGCCGGTGATGATCAAGGGGATCAGGACTGATAGCCGCGAAGCACAATGGATCGAAGGACGGAATGGCCGTCCGGCACGATCCGCCAGAAAAGGAGAATTTAAAATGGGTTTCTTCCGTACCGCTTACAAGAACATCGCCAGCGCCCGTCAGAGCCAGGCCAACCGTTTCGTCAATGCCGAACTTCTGAAGCTCGACGACGAATCCCTGAAGAAGATGGGCAAGTCGCGCGCTGAACTGCGTCGCAACGCCAACAGCTCGATGTTGTTCTAATCGAGACGATTTCCGGCGCTTTAAAAGCGTCGTGCAGACCCCGCAATCTGCTTGAGCGTCCTCCCCGCTCGCGGAACGCCGCAGGTCAGCAAAACAAGGGCCGTGCCGCAAGGCATGGCCCTTTCTCTTTGTCGCGTAGCGTTTCAGTCTGAAACGCTCCGAGGCCCCGAAGGCCTCAATCCATTTCCGGAAACAGCAGCTCGACGATATAGCTCGCGTCAAAACGGGTATCGAGCATGCCGTAGGTCGAACGCCAGCCGGCAGCCAGCCGGGTTTCGAGGAACGCATCGGCAATGCGGCCCGCCCCCAGCCGGTAGAGTTCGGCGGCGCCGGCAGCCAGCGCAAGCTGCTCGATGAAAATCCGCGCGGCACTCTCATGGCTCTTGCACAGCGCCATGGCGGCCCGCAGAAGTTCGACAATCTTGGGCCCGGACGCGCCGAGATCGCGCGCAATCACCTGAAACACGGCCTCGAACAGGTCGCTGCCATGTTCGACAACGCGCCTGAGATCGAGTGCCATCATGTTGCCCGCGCCGTCATGCATGGCTAGGCCCGGCGCATCGCGATAATGGCGCGCAATCGGGCGGTCTTCGACAAAACCGTTGCCGCCCATGGCCTCCATCGCTTCGGCCACCACGGCAGGGGCGATCTTGGTGGTCCAGTATTTGGCAACCGGGGTCATCACCCTCGCATAGGCCGCCTCCTCGGCACTGTCGCGTGCCCGGTCGAAGCTTTCGGCAAGCCGGAAGCAGAGCGCGCCCGCCGCCGCCACATCCAGCGCCAGATCGGCCAGCACACGCATCATCAGCGGCTGGCTGGCCAGCGCACGACCGCCGACATTGCGGCCGCGTGTGGCATGGGCGGCTTCGGCCAAAGCAGCGCGCATCAGCCCCGAGGCCATCACCGCACTGTCGAGCCGCATCAGGGTCAGCATGTCGAGAACGGTTCTGAGGCCTGCATCCGGCGCGCCGAGCAGAAAACCGAAAGCATCGGAAAATTCGACCTCGGCCGCCGCATTCGAACGCAGCCCGAGCTTGTCCTTCAGCCGCTGATAGCGCAGCGCATTGGTCCGCCCCTCATCCAGAAGCCGCGGCACCAGAAAACAGCCCGGCTTGCCGTCGACATCGGCGAGCATGATGAAGGCATCGCTCATCGGCGCGGAGACGAACCATTTGTGACCAGACAGGCGATAAACGCCCTCGCTGACGCGCACCGCCTTTGTGGCAAGCCCGCGCATATCGCTGCCGGCCTGTTTTTCGGTGATGGCCAGCCCGATGGTCGCGGCGGTCTTCTGCGCCTGCGGCCGGTTGGTCGAATCATATTTGCGCGACAGGATTTTCGGCGCCCATTCCGAACGCAATTGCGGCGTGGCGGCCAGCACGGCCAGGGATGCGGATGTGGATGAAAGCGGCTCAAGATGGCCGCATTCGAGCTGGGCGGTCAGGAACAGACGCACGGCTCTCAGCTTATGCGCCTTCGATTTCGAATCGGCATCGCGCGGCGGCTCCCACAGCGAAGAATGCAGCCCCGAGGCCATCGACCGGCGCAGCAGCGCGTGCCAGGCCGGATGGAAGGAAACCGTGTCCAGACGCTCTCCGGCAGGCCCGTGGGTTTTCAGCTGCGGCGCGCTGGCATTGGCCATCTGCGCCAGTTCCTGCGCTTCCGGCGAGGTCACGTAACGTCCGATCGTGTCGAACTCCTCACGCAGCGGTCGCGCCAGATTGCGTGTCAGATCGCCCAAAAGCGGATCGGAATGAAAGGCGTTGTACCCGCTCCACGGCTTCGGCTGGTTCAACGTCCTGAAAACATCATTATCGGTCATCGCCGTTTACGCACTTCTCTTTGAAGACAGATCACCGAGTTGGCACGCTTCGATATGATCTGTCAAAGCTTGCAGCCAGGCCGGTGAGCCATTATAGACGCCAAGACTTCAAGCGATAGACCGCACGGCCTCATACGGAGGAAAGCTTCAATGGTCTTCTTTCCCCACCGCCACCTGATCGGCATCAAGGGCCTTTCGCCCGTCGATATAGGAACACTGCTCGACAAGGCCGAAGAGGCCATAGCATTCAATCGTTCCCGCGAAAAGAAAAACAGCGTTTTGCGCGGGCTGACCCAGATCAACCTGTTCTTCGAGGCCTCGACCCGCACACAGGCATCGTTCGAACTGGCCGGCAAGCGGCTGGGCGCCGATGTGATGAACATGTCGGTCGGCAATTCATCAGTGAAAAAAGGCGAAACCCTGATCGACACGGCGATGACGCTGAACGCCATGCACCCGGATGTGCTGGTGATCCGCCATGTCTCCGCCGGCGCGGCGGCCCTTCTGTCGCAAAAGGTGGCCTGCTCGGTCATCAATGCCGGCGACGGCGCGCATGAGCACCCGACCCAGGCGCTGCTCGACGCGCTCACCATCCGGCAGGCGAAGGGCAGGCTCGACAATATCGTGGTCGCGATCTGCGGCGATATCCTGCATTCGCGCGTCGCCCGCTCCAACATCATTCTGCTCAACACCATGGGCGCGCGCGTGCGGGTGGTCGGCCCGGCAACGCTTCTGCCGGCCGGTATTCGCGACATGAGCGTCGAAGTCTTCGACAATATGGAAGACGGGCTGAAGGACGCCGATGTGGTGATGATGCTGCGGTTGCAGCGCGAGCGCATGTCCGGCGCCTTCGTGCCCTCGATCCGGGAGTATTTCCGCTTCTGGGGGCTTGATCATGAAAAGCTCAAGGCCGCCAAGGAAGACGCGCTGGTGATGCATCCCGGCCCGATGAACCGGGGCGTGGAAATTGCCACCGATGTCGCCGATGGCCCGCAAAGCGTGATCGAGCAACAGGTGGAAATGGGGGTTGCCGTGCGCATGGCCGTCATGGAGACGCTGATGCTTTCGGACAATGGAGGAGCACGCGTATGAAACCGCTCGTTCTGAATAACGCCCGCATCATCGACCCTTCCCGCGACCTCGATGAAACCGGCACGATCATCATCGAAGACGGCCGCATTGTTGCCGCCGGACACGATGCTGCCAATCAGGGAACGCCGGAGGGCGCCGAGATTGTCGATTGCCGCGGACTGGTGGCAGCGCCCGGTCTTGTCGATGCCCATGTCTTCGTCGGCGAGCCCGGCGCCGAACACACCGAAACCATCCATTCGGCAAGCCTTGCGGCTGCTGCCGGCGGCATCACCTCGTTTGTGATGATGCCCGACACCAACCCGCCGATTGACGATGTCGCGCTGCTGGAATTCGTGCTGAAAACCGCCCGCGACAATGCCGTGGTCAATATCTTCCCCGCTGCGGCGCTGACCAAGGGGCTTGCCGGCCTTGAAATGACCGAGATCGGCCTGTTGAAGGGTGAAGGCGCGGTGGCCTTTGCCAATGGCCGCTATTCGCTTTCCGACAACCGGGTTCTGCGCCGGGCGATGACCTATGCCCGCGCCTTTGATGCCGTTGTCTCGCTGGAGCCGCGCGACCGCTATCTGAGCGAAACCGGCGTGATGAACGAGGGGCTTTTTGCAAGCTGGCTCGGCCTTTCCGGCATTCCGCGCGAGGCCGAGATCATTCCGCTGGAACGCGATCTGAGGCTCGCGGCACTCACCGGCGCGCGCTACCACGCCGCCCTGATCTCGGTGCCCGAATCGGTCGAGGCGATCCGGGTTGCCCGCGAACGCGGAGCATTGGTTTCCAGCGGCATCTCGATCAACAATCTGACGCTCAACGAAAACGACATCGGCGAATACCGCACGTTCTTCAAGCTGACGCCGCCGCTGCGCCACGAGGAAGACCGGCTGCAGATGGTCGAGGCGCTGAAGAACGGGCTGATCGATATCATCGTCTCATCGCATGACCCGCAGGATGTCGACACCAAGCGCCTGCCGTTCTCCGATGCCGAAGACGGTGCGATCGGCCTTGAAACCATGCTGTCGGCCGCGCTTCGCCTTCATCACTCCGGCGAAGTGCCGCTGATGCGGCTGATCGATGCGATGTCGACCCGCCCGGCGCGCGTGTTCGGGCTCGATGCCGGCACGCTGCAACCCGGCGCACGCGCGGATATCACGCTGATCGACCCGGAAGAACCGTGGATCGTCACACCGGATCGGCTGGTTTCGCTTTCGAAGAACACCACGTTTGAAAACGCCCGCTTCTCCGGTCGCGCCGTGCGCACCTATGTCGGCGGAAACTGCGTCTATCAGGCGAACTAGAGCACTTCCGGTGAGAACCGGATCACCGGAAATGCTCGATCCATTTATTTTTACGCGCGTCCGGACGGAAAACCGGTATCCACTTTTGCCGGACGCGCTGTAGGAGAGGAAACGCGTCGTGGGGGAATTGTTCGCTTTCGCTCTGACACCTGTTCAGGCGCTGATCGTTCTGGTGATCGGTTATTTTCTGGGCTCCCTGCCCTTCGGTTATCTGATCACCCGGTTTTCGGGGCTTGGCGATATCCGCAAGATGGGGTCCGGCAATATCGGCGCGACCAATGTGCTGCGCACCGGCAAGCGCCATCTGGCCGCCCTCACCCTGCTGCTGGATGCGCTGAAGGCGACATTTGCCGTGATCATCTGTGCCAGGCTTTATGGCACGGATGCGGGCCTGCTGGCCGGCGCTGCCGCCTTCATCGGCCATCTGTTTCCCGTCTGGCTCGGCTTCAAGGGCGGCAAGGGCGTTGCCACCTATATCGGCGTGCTGCTCGGCGTCGCCCCTGCCGCCGTGCTGATCTTCGCCTTCGTCTGGCTGCTGATTGCCCGGCTTTCGCGCTATTCGTCTTTGTCGGCGCTGGTGGCCACGCTTGTCATTCCGGTTGCCCTGTGGATAATGGATCAACCACAGGCTTCACTGGTCATGGCCGTTCTGACGATCATTTCATGGTGGCGGCACAAGACCAATATCGAACGCCTGATTGCGGGCACGGAAAGCAGGATCGGAGACAAGGGGTGAAAAACAACGGGCTTCCCGGCAGTCATGAAAGCGCTTCGGCGCAGCGCCGAGACATGGAAGCCATCCGTTGAGCCCCGCCGGCATATCGCTTTCTGAAAGCCAGCGCATCGCCTGGCTCAGACTGATCAGAAGCGACAATGTCGGCCCCGCAACCTTCCGCGAACTCATCAATCACTGCGGCAGCGCAGAAAACGCGCTCGACATGTTGCCCGAACTGGCAAAGCGCGGCGGCGCAATGAAGCGCATCCGGGTGGCAAGCCTTGCCGAGGCCGAGGCCGAGATGCAGACGGCTGAACGGTATGGCGGGCGCTTTGTCGCCATTGGCGAGGCGGATTATCCGCCGGCTCTGCGCGCCGTTGACGGCGCGCCGCCGCTTCTGGCGATGTGCGGCAGCGGCGAAACCGCGACCCGGCCGACGTTGGGCATTGTCGGCGCCCGCAACGCTTCCGTCGCAGGTGCCAAGTTCGCGGCGATGATTGCCACGGCGGCAGCCGGTGCGGGCTATACCGTCGCTTCGGGCCTTGCCCGCGGCATCGACGCGGCCGCCCATCATGCAAGCCTGAAGCATGGCACGCTTGCCGCCCTTGCCGGTGGCCTTGATCACATCTACCCGAGCGAGAATACCGAACTCTACCGCCGGATCTGCGCCGAAGGCGGTGTTGCCATCAGCGAGATGCCCTATGGCTGGGAACCGCGCGCGCGTGATTTTCCCCGGCGCAACAGGTTGATTGCGGGCTGCGCACTTGCCGTCGTCGTGGTCGAGGCGGCGATGCGGTCAGGTTCGCTGATCACCGCGCGGCTTGCCAATGAAAGCGGCCGGCTGGTGCTCGCCGTCCCGGGGTCTCCGCTCGATCCCCGCGCCCAGGGCTGCAACGGCCTGATCAAGCAGGGGGCGATGATCATCTGTTCACCCGATGATGTTCTGGAGGCGCTTGCGCCTCTGGCAAACATGGAACTGCCGTTTTCCGGCAATGCCGACGAGGAAAACGAACCGGAGAGCGGGCCGCCTGCCGAGCCCGGCGAAGACGACCGCCTGCGCGTTGCCGAGGCGCTTGGCCCCAGCCCCTGCGAAATCGATGATCTTATCCGGTTCACCGGCGTGGAAGCGGCAACCGTTCAGCTTATCCTGCTCGAACTGGACCTTGCCGGACGCCTTGTGCGCCACCCGGGCGGGCGGATTTCATTGAGTTAAGCGACTGCAAATCAGACCGGCCCGGTACGGCGAGGGCGAAAAATAGTTGAAACCATAAAACGCAGCGCTCATTCGGACCGGGGGTCCGATATCAGTAGAGACTGAAGTTCACCCGCTTCGAGATACGCCATATCGATCAGATAGCAAAGCATTTCAGCGCCCTCCTTGTCCGAAAGGCGTCGAAGCTGACCAAGGATCTGTTTTATATAGATAACCCCTTCTTCAGTCAGCGTTTCAGAATTGTCATTTTCCGGCATTTTTACTGTCATGCATTCACCTGTTTACTGGCGCTGCTGCGGCAGAACATGTACTCCCCTGCTTACCTGACAATACCGCCAAAGAGCAAAATTGCAATTATCAAAGGTATTCTCTTTTGGTTGCATTTGATTGTATTCGGCGAAAAATCCGCGCCGGGACTTGACCGGGCGGCAAACCCTGTCCATTTCGGAAACCTTGGGAACCGGAGAAATGTCGGGTTTGCACTGCCCCCCTCTTTCAGGGTAAAGGCTGTGTTGATCGAGCCAGCGAAAACGCGAATGGCGGTTGGGCTGTGAATATCAACATACCTCTTCGCATCAGCGCCTTCCCGGCACAGACGGTGCGGCACAATGCCGACCGCACTTCCGGGCCGACCGCACTTCCGGTTCCGGCCTTCATATGCGGTGAACGGTCCGGCTGGTGCCGGAACCAACATCACCAGAACCGAATGCGCCGACATGATAGCCGGCAGCGCCTGACACGGCACAACGAGAATTGAGACGGAACACATGGACGTAGTCGTCGTAGAGTCCCCTGCAAAGGCAAAGACAATCAACAAATACCTCGGCAAGGACTACAAGGTTCTGGCATCCTTCGGCCATGTGCGCGACCTGCCGCCGAAGGATGGCTCGGTGCTGCCCGACGACGATTTCGCCATGTCCTGGAAGGTCGACACGGCATCGGCCAAGCGGGTGAAGGATATTGCCGACGCGGTGAAGAGTGCCGACGGCCTCATTCTCGCAACCGACCCGGACAGGGAAGGTGAAGCGATCTCGTGGCATGTCCTCGATCTTCTGCAAAAGAAGAAGGTGCTGAAGGACAAGCCGGTCAAGCGCGTGGTCTTCAACGCCATCACCAAGAAGGCCGTGCTCGACGCCATGGCCCATCCGCGCGATATCGATGAAGCGCTGGTGAATGCTTATCTCGCCCGCCGCGCGCTCGACTATCTCGTCGGCTTCAACTTGTCGCCGGTTCTGTGGCGCAAGCTTCCCGGCGCCCGGTCCGCCGGCCGGGTTCAGTCGGTGGCGCTGCGCATCGTCTGCGATCGAGAAACCGAGATCGAACGCTTCATCCCGGAAGAATACTGGAACATCGTCGCCGACCTGAAGACCGAGCGCGGCGATGCCTTCGAGGCCCGCCTCGTCAAGGCCGATGGCAAGCGCGTCCAGAAGAACTCCATAAAGGACGGCGACCATGCCGGCCGCATCAAGGAACTGCTCGAAGGCGCGACCTATTCGGTGGCCAGCGTCGAGGCCAAGCCGGTGCGCCGCAATCCCGGCCCGCCCTTCACCACCTCGACCCTGCAGCAGGCCGCCTCGTCCCGCCTCGGCTTTTCCGCATCGCGCACCATGCAGGTGGCACAGCGGCTTTATGAAGGCGTCGACATCGGCGGTGAAACCGCTGGTCTCATCACCTATATGCGTACTGACGGCGTCTCCATGGCGCCGGAAGCCGTCACCGCCGCACGTGACGCGATCGGTGACCAGTTCGGCCAGCGCTACCTGCCGGAAAGCGCCCGGCATTATTCGGTGAAGGCCAAGAACGCGCAGGAAGCGCATGAGGCCATCCGCCCGACCGACTTCACCCGCACGCCGCAATCGGTGAAGAAATATCTCGATAGCGACCAGTTCCGGCTTTACGACCTTGTCTGGAAGCGCGGCATTGCCAGCCAGATGGCATCAGCCGAAATGGAACGGACAACCGCCGAAATCACCGCTGCGAAAGGCGGCGACAGTGCGGGCCTGCGCGCCGTTGGCACGGTCGTCAAGTTCGACGGTTTTCTGAAAGCCTATGCCGACAACCGCGAGGAAAAGCAGCCCTCCGACGAGGATGACGACGATGGTCGTCTGCCCGAAATCAACCAGGGCGAAAGCGCCGCCAAGGAAAAGATCCGCGCCACCCAGCATTTCACCGAGCCGCCGCCGCGCTATTCGGAAGCCTCGTTGATCAAGAAGCTTGAAGAACTGGGCATCGGCCGCCCGTCGACCTATGCCTCGACGCTGGCAACGCTGCGCGACCGCGAATACATCACCATCGAAAACCGCAAGCTGACGCCCGAGGCCAAGGGTCGGCTGGTGACGGCCTTCCTCGAAAACTTCTTCAACCGCTATGTGGAATATGATTTCACGGCCGACCTTGAGGAAAAGCTCGACAAGATTTCCGACGGTTCTCTGGAGTGGAAACAGGTCCTGCGCGATTTCTGGAAGGACTTTTTCGCGCAAGTCGAAGACACCAAGGAACTGCGCGTCACCAATGTGCTTGATGCGCTGAACGAGGCGCTGGCGCCGCTGGTGTTCCCCAAGCGCGAAGACGGCTCCGACCCGCGCACCTGCCAGGTCTGCGGCACCGGCAAGCTGTCGCTGAAGCTCGGCAAATACGGCGCCTTCGTCGGCTGTTCCAACTACCCGGAATGCAACTACACCCGCCAGCTGGGCGCCGATGCGGAGGCCGAAAACGGCATCAACCCGAACGAGCCGAACCAGCTTGGCGAAGACCCGGAAACCGGCGAACCGATCACGCTGCGCACTGGCCGTTTCGGACCTTATGTCCAGCGTGGCGACGGCAAAGAAGCAAAGCGCTGCTCGCTGCCGAAGGGCTGGAAGCCGGAGGATATCGACCTTGAAAAAGCGTTGCAGCTTCTCTCGCTGCCGCGCGAGGTCGGCCCGCATCCGGAAGACGGCAAGATGATCACCGCGGGCCTCGGGCGCTACGGCCCGTTCGTGCTGCATGACGGCACCTATGCCAATGTCGAAAGCATCGACGATGTGTTCTCCGTCGGCGTTAACCGCGCGGTCTCGATCATCGCCGACAAGCGCGCCAATGGCGGCCGCCGCCGTTCCGCGCCCGCCGCGCTGAAATCGCTGGGCGATCACCCGGATGGCGGCGAAGTCACCGTCAATGACGGCCGTTACGGGCCTTATGTGAAGTGGGGCAAGATCAACGCCACCATTCCGAAGGGCAAGGACCCGCAATCGGTGACCATGGAAGAGGCCATTCCGCTTCTGACCGCCCGCATGGAAAAAACCGGCGCGAAAAAGCCAGCCAAGAAAAAGGCCCCGGCCAAGAAACCGGCTGCCAAGAAGACAACGACCAAGACCGCGGCAGCAAAGAAGACCACCACGAAGAAAACAGCCTCTGCAAAGAAAAAGGCTGAGGCTGAAAGCGACAACAGTTGAGCCAGAAACCGCGTCCCCGCACGAAGGACACCATCGCGCCGAAATCCGATGCACCGATCATCCAGGGCGCAGTGCCGCCGCGCGATGTGCTGTTGAAGTTCATCGCCGACAATCCCGAGCGCGCATCGAAACGCGAGGTTGCCAAGGCCTTCGGCATCAAGGGTGCGGCGCGCGTCGAGCTGAAGGACCTCTTGCGCGACCTTGAGGACGAAGGCCTGCTGCAGAAAAAGCGCAAGAGCCTTGTGCGGCCGGGCGCGCTGCCGCCGGTCACCGTGCTCGACATCACCACCCGCGACAAGGACGGCGAACTGATCGGCCGCCCTGCCGAATGGCCGGAGATGGAAGGGGCGGCACCTGCCGTGCTGATCCGCCAGTCCGGCGGCGGCAAGAACAACAAGCGCAAGGTCGCCACTGCCGGTCTCGGCGACCGTATCGTCGCCAAGATATTCCCGTCGAAATCGGATACCGGCCCGGCCTATACCGCCCGCATCATCAAGGTGATCGACAAGCGCAAGCAGGCCGCGCTGGGCGTGGTGAAGATGCTGGATGACGGCACGGCGCGGCTGATGCCGATCGAGCGCCGCGACAATGAAATGATTCTCGATGAGCTTGCCGGCGCGAAAGACGGCGATCTGGTCGAAGTCGACGTCAAACGGTCGGGCCGCCATGGCCTGCCGCGCGGCGAAGTGCTGTCCGTCGTCGGTTCCCTGACCTCGGAAAAGGCCGTGTCGATGATCGCCATCCACGCCCACGGCATTCCGCACATCTTTCCGAAAGAGGCGCTCGATGCGGCGGACGCGGCCAGGCCCGCCACCATGTCGCACCGCGAAGACTGGCGCGACCTGCCGCTGGTGACCATCGACCCGGCAGACGCCAAGGACCATGACGACGCCGTTTTCGCCGAACTCGACACACGGCCGGAAAACGAGGGTGGCATGATCGTCACCGTCGCCATTGCCGACGTCTCTTATTATGTCCGCACCAAATCGGCGCTCGACCGCGAAGCGATGAAGCGCGGCAATTCGGTCTATTTCCCGGACCGCGTGGTGCCAATGCTGCCCGAACGGATTTCCAACGATCTCTGCTCGCTGCGCGAGGGCGAGGATCGCCCCGCCCTTGCCGTGCGCATGGTGTTCTCGAAGGAAGGCCGCAAGGCATCCCACACCTTCCACCGCATCATGATGAAGAGCGCGGCCAAGCTCTCCTACCAACAGGCACAGGCCGCCATCGAAGGCAAGACAGACGACAAGACCGGCCCGCTGCTGGAACCCGTCTTGAAGCCGCTGTGGGCCGCTTACGAGACCATGAAGCGCGGACGCGACCGTCGCCAGCCGCTGGAACTCGACATGCCCGAGCGCCGCATCCTGCTGAAGGAAGACGGCACGGTCGACAAGGTGGTAGTGCCGCCGCGTCTCGATGCGCACAAGCTCATCGAGGAGATGATGATCCAGGCCAATGTCGCCGCCGCCGAAACGCTGGAGACCAAACGCCAGAAGCTGATCTACCGCACCCATGACGCCCCCTCGCTTGCCAAGCAGGAGAGCCTGCGCGAGTTCCTCGCCACGCTGTCCATCCCTCTGGCCAAGGGCGGCAACCTGCGCGCCAATTCCTTCAACGGCATCCTCTCCAAAGCGGATAATTCGCCGCACAAGGATCTGGTCAACCAGATGGTGCTGCGCGCCCAGAGCCAGGCGGTCTATTCGCCGGAAAATATCGGCCATTTCGGCCTCAACCTGATGAAATACGCGCATTTCACCTCGCCGATCCGCCGCTATGCCGACCTGATCGTCCACCGCGCTCTGGTGGCCTCGCTCAATCTGGGCGAAGGCGGGCTGACGGCGGAGGAAGAAGCCCAGCTTGACGATATCGCCGCCGAAATCTCCACCTTCGAGCGCCGCGCCATGGCCGCCGAACGCGAAACCGTCGACCGGCTGATTGCCCATCATCTGGCCGGTCGCATCGGCGAAAGCTTCGATGGCCGCGTGGCGGGCGTCACCCGCTCCGGGCTGTTCATCGCGCTGCCGGAATACGGCGCTGACGGCTTCATCCCCGCCTCCACGCTCGGCGCGGACTATTATGTCCACGATGAAGTGCGTCAGTCGCTGGTCGGAGAGCGCACCGGGCTTGGCTATCAGCTTGGCGATGATGTCGAGGTGCAGCTTGTCGAGGCGATCCCGCTGGCCGGCGCGATCCGCTTTGAAATGCTGAGCGCCCCGCGCAAGATGCCGGCAGCCACCCGCTCCTATCACAAGTCGAAAACCGGCCGCCCGATGCGCGGCGGCGGCGCCGGACGGCGCTCTGCACGCGGCAGGCGGTGATTGCATTCAAACCGAATGTCTGACTAAATCGCCTCCGGGAGGCCACATGTCCGAGCAGGCGAAAGACAATCACCAGATTTACGGCGAGACCCCGCAAGGCGAACGCCGGTTGATGCCGGCCATCGTCAACGGCCTCAAATGCCGCTGCCCGTCCTGTGGCGAAGGCAAGCTGTTTTACAAATACCTGAAAAGCGTGGAGGTCTGCGACCGCTGCGGCACCGAAATCCACCACCACCGCGCCGACGACCTGCCCGCCTATCTGGTGATCCTCGTCCTCGGACATTTCATGGTCGGCGGTTATATGACGGGTGCGGAACTCTTCGACCTGCCCGACTGGGTCCATCTCGCCATCTGGGTACCGCTCACAGCCCTCACCGCCTTCCTGATCATCCAGCCCATGAAAGGCGCCGTCATCGGCCTGCAATGGGCACTGAAAATGCACGGGTTTGATGGCAAGGGGAAAGAAGAAGCCGTGGATTATTCGGAAGGGGGCTGATTCCTGAGACGATGAAAGACCTGACGGGAATTGCATCAGAAAATTTGCCTTCGGAAGCCGTTTTCCTGCCGGCATTCGTCCGGCCTGACGAGGAAACGGCTTTGGTTCATGCGCTTGATGCGCTGAACTGGAGTGTCGAACTCAAACGCCGCGTACAGCATTTTGGCTATCGTTATGATTATCGTGCGCGCACGGTCACATACGATGCCTATATCGGGCCCCTGCCTCCATGGCTGGAAAGGCTCGGGAACCGACTGCACGCCGCCGGTTTCTTTCAAACGCCGCCCGATCAGGTCATTGCAAACGAATATCTGCCGGGTCAGGGAATCAGCGCGCATGTCGACTGCCCGCCTTGTTTCGGCGACACAATCGTTTCCGTCAGCCTGCTTTCACAATGCGAGATGATCTTCCGTCAACAGCATGGAAATGACCGGTGCTCGCTCATTCTTGAGCCCCGCTCCGCTCTGGTTCTCCGCGGTCCGGCCCGCTACGACTGGTCGCATGAGATTCCCGCACGCAAGAGCGATCTCATTGACGGCGCTAGAATCGCCAGAGCGCGCAGGATTTCGCTCACCTTTCGTAAGGTTATCCATACAGGGTCAGCTTGAAAGCATAATCCTCGGCCTGACCGGCTGGGTCTATCTCACCGCCTTCCTGATCATCCAGCCCATGAAAGGCGCCGTCATCGGCCTGCAATGGGCGCTGAAAATGCACGGGTTTGATGGCAAGGGAAGCGATGAGGCGGTAGATTATTCCGAGCGGTGAACGCTCTTCCTTGCGAAAAGGTAGATCACCTGCACACGACCGCGCCTTATCCCTCCGACATCTTCATCACCACGACCCCCGAGATGATCAGCACCGCTGCGATCAGCCTTCCGGGCGTTACCGCCTCGCCAAGAACAGCCACGCCGACGGCAAAGGCGCCGATGGCACCGATGCCGGTCCAGATCGTGTAGGCCGTGCCGAGCGGAAGCGTGCGCATGGAAATCGACAGCAGGATGAAGCTGGCCGCGGCGGCGAGGAAGGTGACGAGCGTGGGGATGAGAAGGGTAAAGCCCGCCGACTTTTTCATGGAAAAAGCCCAGACGACTTCGAGAACACCGGCGATTGCGAGAATGAACCAGGCCATGACGCGGTCCACCTTCTTTGATCAAGAGTGGCCGGGCCGTCCCGGATGGATATCGAAAGGCACGGGTCGTCCCGCGCCGGCGATGATCTAGAGCATTTCAGCCTGAAAGGAAAGCGTTCGGCGGAAAGATCGGGCTTCAGTCGACGAGACAGACCTTGTTCTTGCCGGTGCGTTTGGCCGTGTAGAGGGCGGCATCGGCGCGGGCGTAAAGCACGGACTGGTCTTCGTCGCAGCGCGCAGGCGCAATACCGGCGGAGAAGGAATAGCGAAATTCCGGATGCATCGGCAAGGGCCTGTGCGTGCTCACCTCCCGCAGCATGGCCTCGACCACGGCCATCGCCGCCAGTGGCGTCATGCGCGGCAGAACAAGACCGAATTCCTCACCGCCGAGCCGGCCGAAGCAATCGGTGCGGCGAACACCCGCCGAAATCTTCTGGGCGAAGTCGATCAGAAGCTGATCGCCGACGGAATGGCCAAAGCGATCATTGATCTGCTTGAAATTATCGACATCGAGAATGGCAAAACATCCGATCGGAATTTCAGGCGATCCGCCCGCGCGCGTCATCATCTCCGAAAGACGCTCCATCACAAAGCGGCGATTGGCGATGCCGGTCAGGTCATCAGTCAGCGAGGTCCTGAGCGCGAGGTCGCGCTCCTGGCGCAGGCTCCGCCCCTGTGTGCGCAGTTCGGTGATATCGTTGGCAAGACACATCATCCAGCCATCCTCGTCCACCGTTTCGGTCATCCACAGCCAGCGACCGTCATGGACATCGGTCTCGAAGGCCCGAAACGGCACCTTGCCGCGCCGCGACAGCGTACCCTTGAGCCATAATTCGAAATCGGGACTGGAGATCACCGTGCCGCGCCGGGCATGAAAATTGCGGCGCATCAATGTCGGCCAGTCCGGATATTCATCAGGCCCGACGAAGAACACCTCTCGGTAGTGCCGGTTTGCCAGGACCAGCCGGTCGTGCTCGTCAAAGACGGCGAAAAACGCGTCAGCAATCTCCATCAGGCGGAGAAACTTTTTCAGCTTGCCGTCCATGTCTGTAATGCACACCCTGTTCGAGATAGCCTTACCGGTGTGGAACCGGCCACAGATCTATACCTAGCCTCTCGGGGGTTGGCGCGCCACCGCCGGAAACGTGTATTGGCAGGCCGCGCAAGACTTGCTTCGTGAACGCGGCAAAAACAAGTCAACCATGATTGCCAACACGGTTTGCGCCAGTCTCTGTTCAGCTCAATTCATTCCAAGCCAAACGACATGACGCGCGCCGCGCTTCTTCGCGTTGGCGCGCACCGAAACCGCTTCGGTGGCAAAGCCGCTCTTCTTCATCCGCGCCGTAAACTTGTCGTCAGGGTGCGCTGACCAGACGGCGAGCACGCCCGCCTTCTTCAACGCTGCTTTCGCGGCGGCAAGACCGGAGAGGCTGTAGAGCCTGTCGTTGGATGAGCGGGTCAGGCCATCGGGGCCATTGTCGACGTCGAGCAGAATGGCGTCGAACGCGCCCTTGGAACGGGCGATCAGTGCGGTGACATCACCGGTGACAACCTCCACGCGCGGATCGTCGAGCGCACCCTTGAAGACATCGGCCATCGGCCCCCTCGCCCAGGTCACGACGGCGGGCACCAGCTCGGCCACAACGATGCGCGCATCCGCCGGCAACACCGCAAGGGCGGCGCGCAGGGTGAACCCCATGCCAAGCCCGCCGATGAGCACGGCCGGGGCCTTGCGGCCGGCAATTCGTTCGGCCGCCAGTTCGGCCAGTGCCTCTTCCGAGCCGTAAAGACGGCTGTTCATCAGTTCGTTGGAACCGAGCATGATGGAAAATTCGGTTCCGCGCTGTTTCAGCCGCAATGTCGCCGCCTCGCCCGGTATTGCGGCGCTGTCGAGTTCGATCCATGGAATCATCGGCGTTTTCCGTCCGTTCGTCTTCACCCGCTTCATAACGCATTCAGCCATTTCGCCAAGCCGTCGGCGTAAAAGAGACCTGAAACAGGTGCCAAACGCAGCCCAGGAATGCGGCCCGGCGGCCGTTTTCGCGGCAACAGAAAACCGTCCATGCGCCCAAAATGCCACCCGGCAGGCCGGCAACAGCCAAAGACGCGCATTTCCGGCACGCTTCTCCTTGACTTTTGCTTCCAGATTCGTAGTGTCCGGCCAGATTTTGCTGCGGACGGTTAACCGGCCCGGCGGGAATGTGAGGCGTCCTGAGCGGGCGCTTCCTGATTTTTAGGAAAATTCCGGGCGTACCGGTTCCGCTTTTCCCTTGTCGGAGGCGGATTGCTCTTGAAGGCGGAATAAAATGGCAAAGGCAACAACGATCAAGATCAAGCTTCTGTCGACGGCAGACACCGGCTTTTTCTACGTTACCAAGAAGAACAGCCGCACGATGACGGAAAAGATGGTCAAGACCAAATATGATCCGATCGCGCGCAAGCACGTCGAATTCAAGGAAGCCAAGATCAAGTAAGATCAGGCACATCCTGTTTATGTGAAAAGGCCCGGCTCTTTGGAACCGGGCTTTTTTTTGTTATGCGCCGGCGCGTTTGAGCAGACGGCGGCGCAGGCTGACCATCAGCAAGGCCAGCGCAAGGCTCAAAATGCCCATAGCCGCAATCTGCGCAGGATAGTAGACCCCGGCATCGATAAGATATCCCGTGCACCCCGGACCGACGGCGGTGGAAAACACCACTGCGGCAATCACCACCGCGCGAATGCTGCCGAGGTGCCGGGCGCCGTAAAGCTCCGGCCAAAGCGCGCCGTTCAGCGTGCCGGATGCGCCCATGGAGCAGCCGATCAGCGACATGAAGACATAAGGCGTCCATGTCGCGCCGGAAAACCCCATGATCAGGCAGGCAAGCGCGATCGGCAACAGCATGAAGGGCATGACGGCAACGGAGGAAAACCGGTCGACCAGCACACCGGTGACCAGCATCGCCGCAAGGCTTGCCATCGACATCAGGAAGAACGAACCGGCAAACAGTTCCAGCGTCCAGCCGCGTAACTCCACCATATAGACCTGATGGAAGAAGATCGTGGTGGCAATGAAGGGCGGCGCCAGAAAGACCGCGAGGATCGCCCAGAACAGCGGATCGCGCAGCACCTCGCTGCGCGTCCAGTCGCGCGGCGCCGTCTGTATCTTTTGCCCGGTAGCGGCAGACTGTGGCTCTCGCTCCACCCGCATCAGCGCGACAATCACAGGCAGACCGACGGCAAGTGTCAGAACCGCAGCCGCAATCCAGCTGCCGCGCCAGCCGACAAGGCCACTCACCAGCACAAAGATCAGCGGAAAGCTGGCCTCCGCGGTCTGCAGGCCGAGCGAGGAAAACGAAACAGCCCGACCGCGCATGGCATTGAACCAGCGCCCCATGGCCGTCACGGCGATATGGCTCATCATCCCCTGCCCGAACAGGCGCAGCATGTAGAGTGAAATGAACAGCACAAAGATCCAGTGCGAAAGCGCCATGAGAACTGCGGCCAGCGCCAGCAGTGGCATAACCAGCAGCACCACCTGCACCACACTGCGGTAATCCACAATCCGGCCGAGGCGGGTCAGGGTTGCCGCGCTCAAAAGCGTCGCCCCCATATAGACAAGGCCGAAATCACCATGGCTCAGGCCATATTCGGCACGGATATCGCCGGCTGACAGCGATATGAAATAGGTTTGCCCGAAAGCGGTGAAATAATTCATCACGAATGCGCCGCCCACCCAGCGGGCGTTTTCGCGCAGGAATGCAAAGACGTTCATCAACAAAGTCCTGATATGGCAAGGTCGGGCCGAACCGGAGGCGGCACCTCCCTCCCGGCCTGGCATACCGGGGCCCGCCGCCAAAACGCGGTAAGCTGAACGTCTCTCACGTTAGCGAGCCGGGCTGCCGAGGTAAAGCGACCTCAGGCCTGTTTGTCGCTTTCGGTGTTCCCTGCCGCACTGCTTTCCTCGGCCTTTTTCTGTGCCGCCGCCTGTTGTTTTCCGGCCTTTTCCGCCTTGCGCTCTGCCTTTTTACGGCGGCGTTCGCGCCGAGCATGGCTGAGCGCGATGAGGCGGGCGCGCAGGCCGGCGACGCCGCGGCCGATGAATGCACGTCCACGATCGACCTCGCGCAGCTCCTGGGCATAAGCGACCGCAAGTGCATTGCGATAGCTTTCGAGCCCTTCGCTGTAGGTGGCCTCGAGACGTCGCATGACCGAGACCCAGACGGGCGAAACCAGCAGCGAAATCGCCGTCATCGCAATCACGAGGCGATAGAGGTCTTCGCCAAGCGCACCGGCGGCAAGGCCGGCTGCGGCCAGCACAAAGGAAAATTCGCCAACCTGCGCCATCGACAGCCCGGCAATCAGCGCGGTCTGCGCCGAAGAGCCGGTCCAGCGCAAAAACATCACGTTGAGCACCGATTTGGCGGCAACGACACCGATGGCCGCCAGCAGAACGGTCAAAAGATTGTCCCAGATAAAGCCGAGATCGATCAGAAGGCCGATGGACAGGAAGAAGATTACCAGCAGCACGCTCTGGATCGGCTCGACGACCGGAATGACGCGGCTTCGAAGAGTGGAATTGCCCACGCAGATGCCGGCAATAAAGGCGCCGTAGGCCGGCGAAAGACCGGCCACGCCCGATATGGCGGCCGCCGAAAAGCAAAGCGCCAGCGCGCCGAGCGCCAGCAGTTCGACCTTGTCTTCCACCTTTTCCGCATAGGGAATCCTGAGCTTTCCGAACCGTCCGAAATACCACAGAAACCCCGCCATGATGCCGACGGCAACCACGACGCGGACCGTGGTCGACACCACGTCGAACCCCTGGCCGCCAAAGCTCGACGCAAAAATCAGCATCGGCACCACCGCAATATCCTGGGCGATCAGAACACCAACGGCGATGCGCCCGGCATCGCCCCTGAGCGCGCCCATTTCATCCAGCATCTTCATCGCCACCACGGTCGAGGACATTGCAATGACGAAGCTGAGAATCACGATTTCGCGGGTGGTGGCATCAAGCAGGGCACCGATCACCACAGCCAGAAGCGCCGCACTTGCCAATTGCCCGACGACAACGAGCAATGCCTGCCTGAGCGAAACAACGAAGGCCTTGATCGACAATTCCATGCCGATGAAGAACAGCAGCACGACAACGCCCATTTCACCGAGAAAGGCGACGCTATCATTATTGGCGATCAGCCCCATGCCGGTGGGGCCGAGCAGAATGCCGGCGAGAATGAAACCGACGAGCGGCGGCTGCCGCAGCCACAGGAAACCAAGGCCGGCCAACGCCGCAACCGCGATAACCAGCGCAACGGCGGCGAAATCACCGCCATGCGAGCTTCCCTGCGCAACCGCCTCATGAACAATCTGTTCCATCTGCGCCCTTTCCTTCCAGTCGCCGCAAAGACCGTTTCAACTCAGTCCCTTGTCCACAGAATAAGGATCATCGCATCAAAAGCTCAACCAAACCCTTCCAAAACGGCCGCCCTGTGCGGGATGTATCGATTCCCAATAAAATTCAGAGACTTGACGGATAGCATTTCAACATCCCGCAGCCGCTGGCACAGTTGCGGCAAGGAAGGCCGCCCGGCCTTGAGGGATGGAGGTATTGCGCAGCGCAGCAACGATTTCTCTTTGCCAGCCGTGAAATTCGTCATATATTGTTAACGATAAATGGAGGAGACGACATGAGTTTATCACGTTCCCTGCATACCCTTCTGATCGGAGCAGCATTCGTTTTCGTAACGGTTATGCTCTTCGTCTAAACCAGACAGAGGCGCCCGGACGCTATCTTTGCCAAGGCATTGCCGGAGGGAACCGGCTGCCATAGTTTTGCGTTGTTATGGTCCTATATGCGGTTTGCGCGTGACAGGGGCATCATGATGGTGCGGTCATCGCAAAACGGCTTGTTTCCGTTTCCTGTTGTGGAGACGGATGTGAGACCAATTGGCACGGAGAACACCATGTTTGAACACAAGACTTCCCCGGGCGACCTGCTCGACCGCCTGCGTTTTTCTCAGCAGACACCTGTGGAACGCGCAGGATCAGTGGTGCGCGGTGAGGTCAATGCCCTGAGCAAAACCGCCCGGCAACATCCCGCGGCAAGCGGATCGGCCCTTGCGCTGGTCGGGCTTGTGGCCTTCGGTCTCGGCTTTCTGGCCGGCAATGCCAGCAGTAGTGAAGCACCGGCCCCGCGCAAGCGGATTTTCCGCAGCAGACGCAGATCCGGCAAGCCCTTCTCCAGCAAGCGCAGTTCGTTCTTTTTCGATCGCAAACGCTGAAACCGCGCTGGCGCGAATGAGCGGGCGATGTGAAAACCTCGCGTCACCGCTCAGGCGCAATGCGGGCGGCGGAACCATTCCGAATTCCGCGTTACTGCCAGTGTTCGTCGATCCAGGGGGTCGAACGGACATGTTTGTAAATCCGTTTCCACGGCGCGTTCACCGGCCATTTGCCGATGGCTGCCTCGTCGGGATCCGGCTTTCCGGTGAAGGCGACGATCCTGGTATTATCCGGCAGCGGCGGCGTTCGGAAGAAATTCAGCGGCCAGGCGGGAAGCAGCGTGTGTTTGAAACTGACACACCACTCGCGCGGCCAGAACGCCATTTCATCGACAACATCGGAAATATAGACCTGTTCGATCCCGTATTTTTTCCGGATTGCGATGCCGTTCTTTTCGAAGTCATCGAAAATATGGGTATTTTTTCCCACATGCCAGCGGAAGACAGAGGTATTGCCGATCCCCTGCCCCAGCTGCGTCCAGTTTTCGCAGACGCAAAACGTACCGGGACGGAAATCGAATATCGCATCGAGATCGCCGGTGATCACGATATCAAGATCGAGAAACAGGACGTCGCCGGCGAGATCGGCAAGCGGGGCCTGCCAGAGCGAAAGCTTGCGCCAAGGCGTGAAGGCAATGTCATCTTCAATCCGGATCGAGGGCAGCGGGAACGTGTCCACCTCCTCGTCAACCTCCGTCGCGTCGTCAGTAAAGCAGACCAGACGGGTCGGTCGTTTCGTATGGCGCTTTATCATCGACCAGAGCCGGTTCACATAAAGTGCGGGATAGCGCGATCCCCATTTCATACATACGATGGTCTGCAACAGGCTTGATCCTATCAAATTCTGCTGAACATCGATTGCCCGGTTGAGGGTGGCCACGGCCGGACACTCGAATGCCAACGTTTTCCTACGGCGATTATCCGTCTCTTTGTCTATGAATTAAGCTGCGGCAAGCGCAACTCCATCGGAGGGCGATAATATGAAAAACTGAACACAGGCGTCCATTACATCAATTCGTAAATTCTGAAAAAGAACTTTTTAATTAAAAGCACGTAATGGTGGAAAAAACGGCTCACCGCCTTATCCACCACGCCCCACACGGCGAAAAGATACCCTGATGCCGTTTTCCGGTCTATACCGAAACCCTGTAAAAGGCATGACAGGCCGGGGCTTTATCACATCATCGCATCGCCTGCCTGCACAATCTCCGGGGAAATATCCATGACAGACCGATCACCGCGCATTCTGCAGCTTCTTCCCGCACTCGGCGATGGCGGGGTTGAACGCGGAACGCTGGAGATGGCGGCTTATCTTTCCCGCAAGGGCATAAATCATTATGTGGCAAGCGCGGGCGGGCCTTTGCTGGCGCCGCTGACGGAAACCGGCGCCCATCACTTTGACCTCGCGGTCGGGCGGAAATCGCCGTTTGCCATCAATGCCAATGCCAGCCGGCTGGCGCGGCTGATCGACGAACACGAAATCGACATCGTGCATGCCCGCAGCCGTGCGCCGGCCTGGGTTGGCTGGCTTGCCGCGGCACGGGCCAAGCGAAAGCCACACTTCCTGACGACGTTTCACGGCGTCTACAGCCACGGCAACCGTTTCAAGCGCGCCTATGCCGGCGTGATGCTGAAGGGGCCACTGGTGGTGGCCAATTCGGCCTTTATCCGCGATCACATCATCGCGGTCTACGGTTTCCCGGCAGACAGGATCATCGTGGCGCCGCGCGGCGTGGACACCGCCGTTTTTGATCCCGACGCAATCACGGCCGATGAAATCGCCCAGGTACGGTCAGAGCTTGGCGCGCATACCGACGAACCGTTGATCGCAATCGTCGGGCGCATCACCGACTGGAAGGGGCACCGCTATCTTGTCGAAGCCCTCGCCCTTGCCAGGAACAAAGATTTCCATCTGGCGGTCATCGGCTCGGGAAGCGCAAGCGTGATTGCGGAACTGGAGGCGCAGATTGCCGAACAGGGTCTTGCCGACCGGGTGACGATCACCGGCAGCCGGCGCGACATTCCCGCCGTGATGGCCGCAGCCGATATCGCCGTTTCAGCCTCCACACGACCGGAGGCTTTCGGCAGGGTCGCGATCGAGGCGCAGGTGATGGCGACACCGGTGATTGCCACCAGCCATGGCGGCAGCCTTGAAACGGTGATTGACGGCAAGACCGGCTATCTCGTTCCGCCGGCAAGCGCAAAGGGCTTTGCCGATGCGATCGACATCGCCCTTTCAGACCGTGAGGCGCTGGCGGCGATGGGCCGCACCGCGCGCGCCCATGTGCTTGCCAATTTCACGGTTGAAACCATGCTCGAGAAGGAATTTTCCGCCTATGAAAGGCTGCTTACGGAAGACAGATAGCCGCCGTCAGATGGCGACCAGCCCTTCCTTTTTCACCTGCCGGATGGTCAGCATGGTGCGGACCGTGTCGACATGCATGTTGGTGGTCAGCACCTCGATCACGAAATCCTGAAACTGCATCAGGTTTTCCGAAACGCAATGCAGCAGGAAATCTGTTTCCCCGGAGGTCATCCATGCCTGGCGCACAATCGGCCAGTCTTCGGTCGCCGTGGAAAACGCCTTCAGTTCGGCCTCGGACTGGTGCTTCAGCCCGACCATGCAAAAGGCAACGAGATCATAGCCCAGCCGCGGCGCGTTCAGCATGGCGTTATAGCCTTCGATAATGCCGGCTTCCTCAAGCCGGCGCACCCGCCGAAGGCAGGGCGGCGCGGAAATGCCGACCCGTTCGGCCAGTTCGACATTGGTCATCCGGCCGTCGCGCTGCAGCTCGCGCAGGATCTTGAGATCGACGGAATCGAGGTCGGCGCGCATAGATTTCTCCTGAAGCGGATTCGGGACGCGTTTGGGGCTCAGAGCGAGCAATATTATTACAACACTCCGCAGGAATCTTTCAACAGACGGAAATGGTCTGTTGGTAGCTATCCCATGGCCTTGAAACTGACGCCCGTCCAGCCATAAATGAGCCAGAACACTGAATTGCGCCGGCGCGCCATCATTTCCCGCTTGCCGGGATGCGCTGAAAGGATTTGATATGCCAGACCATCACACACAGGTTCTGATCATCGGTTCCGGCCCGGCCGGCTATACCGCCGCGATCTATGCCGCACGCGCGATGATGAAGCCGGTGCTGATTGCCGGCCTTGAACAGGGCGGCCAGCTGACGATCACAACCGATGTCGAAAATTATCCCGGTTTTGCCGATCCGATCCAGGGTCCCTGGCTGATGGAACAGATGCTGGCCCAGGCGGAAAATGTCGGCACGGAAATCGTCAACGATCTGGTATCCAGCCTCGACCTGAGCAAGCGCCCGTTCACGGCGACCACCGATTCGGGCGAGGTCTGGACCGCAGACACGGTGATTCTCGCCACCGGCGCACAGGCCAAGTGGCTCGGCCTTGAAAGCGAACAGACCTTCAACGGCGGCGGCGTTTCCGCCTGCGCCACCTGCGACGGCTTCTTCTACCGGGGCAAGGATGTGATCGTGGTCGGCGGTGGCAATTCCGCTGTCGAAGAGGCGCTTTACCTGGCCAATATCGCCAAGACCGTGACGCTGGTGCACCGGCGTGACGAGTTCCGCGCGGAAAAGATCCTGCAGCAGCGGCTGTTCGCGCTGGATAACGTCAAGGTCATCTGGAACCACGCTGTCGAGGAAATTGTCGGCACCAGCGCCGTGCCGCCGCTGCCGCCGTCCGTCACCGGCGTGCGACTGAAAGACGTCAGGTCCGGCGAAAAGACCACGGTTGATGCCGATGGCGTCTTCATCGCCATCGGGCACGCGCCGCAGGTCGATCTGATCCGCGATCAGCTCAGGCTGAAACCGAACGGTTATCTTTGGACCGAGCCGGGCACGACGAAAACCAGCATCGAGGGCGTTTACGGCGCAGGCGATGTGACGGATGACAATTACCGGCAGGCCGTGACAGCGGCGGGCATGGGATGTATGGCCGCACTTGAAGCGGAACGCTTCCTGACCGAGCAGAAAACCGGTACACTGGCTGCCGCGGAGTAAAGTTTATGAAAAGCACGAGCATGCCTCTGGATTGGGACAAGCTGCGCATCTTCCATGCGGCAGCAGAGGCGGGCTCGTTCACCCATGCGGCAGACAAGCTCCATCTGTCCCAGTCGGCCATCAGCCGTCAGGTCAGCGCCCTTGAACAGGATGTCGGCGTGAAGCTGTTTCATCGTCACGCCCGCGGCCTGATTTTGACCGAGCAGGGCGAACTGCTTTACCGCACGGCCCATGACGTGCTGCTGAAGCTCGAGGGCGTGCGCTCGCGGCTGACGGAAACCAAGGAAAAGCCGTCCGGCAAGCTCAGGGTGACGACCACCGTCGGCCTTGGCCAGGGCTGGCTGACCGACAAGGTCCAGGAATTCCTGCAGCTTTATCCCGACATGCAGATCCAGCTTATCCTCGACAATGAGGAGCTGGACGTGAACATGCGACACGCCGATTGCGCGATCCGCCTGCGCCAGCCGCAACAGCCGGACCTGATCCAGCGCAAGCTGTTTACGGTGCACATGCATGTCTACGCCTCGCCGTCCTACATCAACCGCCATGGCGAGCCGCAATCGATCGAGGATCTCGACAATCACCGAATCATAACCTTCGGTGAACCGGCGCCAGCCTATCTTCTCGATGTGAACTGGCTGGAAATCGCCGGGCGTTCGTCGGATAATCCGCGTCCGGCGCATCTGCAGATCAACTCGCTGACTTCGATCAAGCGGGCCGCCCTGCTGGGGATCGGCATTGTCATGCTGCCGGACTATATCGTCGGGCGCGATCCCGGCCTGCTGCAGCTCGTCACCCACGCAGACGTTCCCAGCTTCGACACCTATTTCTGCTATCCGGACGAGCTGAAGAATTCGGCCAAGCTGAAAGTGTTCCGTGACTTCATCGTCACCAAGTCGCGCAACTGGAGCTTCTAGAGCCCTGCTCCGGGACCAAGGCGATTCGTCTCCGACAGCCGAAACATTTTTTCCGCTTCCGATCAGCCATCGCTGTGTCGGTCGGCGGCGACGGATGCGTCCTTGGCGTGCACAAGCTTCAGGCACCGCGTGGAAATAGCCAAAACAAGCCTATTTTTTATGCTGTTTTTGGAATTGCTTTGTATTAGTCAATTTTGGCTGCAAATTTCACTTCCTGCATGGCAGCCATGCAGAAAATCGCCTTGTGAAATGCCTAATTCAGGGGCATATCGCACACAGCTGATGCAGTTGGTGCCCAATTTCTCCCTGGTGCACCGCAACAGCTGTTCCCCTCTGGAGGTTTTGAGAGACCTTCTAACTCAAAGGGCCCCGTTTTTCGGTGGCCCTCTTTTTTTGCCTGCAGATCTTTGATCTTTTTTTTCGCATTCGGCGATGAAAACTATTGCAACGCGCACAAAAAAGAACCATATCCAGAATTAGCTGATGCGTACGGCGTGACTGTTGAGTCTCGCTGCAGCAGCTGTTCCCCTCTGGAGGTTTTACCTTCACACCTAACAGGGCCCCGTTTTGGAGGCCCTTTTTTTTGCCTTGCATCAGGCCGGGAACCGGCAGCATGCGACAGGCATTGCTCTTCGTATACGTTTTCTTGTCGTTTTGTACTTTAGAACTCAGAGACCTTCCGGCGAGGACTGCGGAGGGTTTGGCGGGCCGTTCCGGCGCAATTGCGAAATTGCGTAAATATCCGGCGCAGGTTACACACAGACAGGTTCGAGGTTTCGTGGCCCAAGACGGAGAGGAATTGCATGGCCAATCTTTTTGACCCCATCACGATCGGCGACGTCACACTCGAAAACCGGATCATCATGGCGCCCCTGATGCGCAACCGGTCCCCGGAAGCCGTTCCCAACGAACTGAATGTCGAATATTACCGGCAGCGCGCCACGGCAGGCCTGATCATTTCCGAGGCCACGGCGGTTACCGAACAGGGTCAGGGCTACTCAAACGCGCCGGGCATCTACAGCGATGCCGCCATCGAAGGCTGGCGCCATGTGACAACGGCGGTCCACGAAACCGGCGGCAAGATCTTCTGTCAGCTCGTGCATGTCGGCCGGGTCTCCCACAAATCCTTGCAGCCGTTCGGTGATCCGCCCGTCGCGCCGTCGGCGATTCAGGCCCGGGCAAAATCCTTCGTCGTCTATTCCGACGGCACCACCGATTTCATCGAAACCTCCATGCCGCGCCAGCTCAAGCCCTATGAGATCTCCGGCATCATCGAGGACTATCGAAGAGCCGCCGCCCGCGCCATGGAAGCCGGCTTTGACGGTGTCGAAATCCACGGCGCCAACGGCTATCTGGTCGACCAGTTTCTGCGCTCAAGCAGCAATCAGCGCACCGATCTTTACGGCGGGCCGCTGGAAAACCGCGCCCGCTTCATGTTCGATATCGTCGGCTGTATCTCGCGCGAGATCGGGCCCGGACGCACGGCCATCCGGTTGTCGCCGGTCGCGCCGTCCAACGACATGCATGATGACCGGCCGCAGGCGCTGTTCAATTATATCGCAAGCCAGCTGAGCGCCTATGATCTCGCCTATGTCCACATCGTCGAGGGGGCGACAGGCGGGGACCGCAATTACCAGCAGGGCCCGGAGCCATTCAATTACGAGGAAATGCGCGAGACCTATTACCGGACCGACGGCTCCGGCGCATGGATGGTCAATAACGGTTACGACCGGCAACTGGCCATCGACGCACTGGAAAAGGAGCGCGCCGACCTGATCTGTTTCGGCCGCCCCTTTGTCGCCAATCCCGATCTTGTGCGCCGCCTGCGGATCAATGCGCAGCTTAATGCGTTGGATCAAAGGACACTGTTCGGCGGCGATGCGAAAGGGTACACCGATTACCCCGCGCTCGGCAGCTGACGCCTCGACGCTGTAAAACGGGATCGCTTTGACAATGCTGAAATTTCTGCGCGGTGAAACCCTGCTTCTGCAGGCTGTCCCGGTTGCCCTGCTTGCCTATCTGTTCGAACACGCGATCATGGAAGCCGGGCAGGCGTTCGCGCTGATGGCCGCTGCCGCGCTGATCGTCTCGATTGCCTGCGCCTCGATGCGGGTTGCCCATCATGCGGAAATCCTCGCCGCCAAGGCGGGCGAACCCTATGGCACGATGATCCTGACGCTCTCGGCTGTGGTGGTCGAGGTCCTGATTCTGGTGGTCATGATGCAGCAGAGCCAGCAGCCGACGCTGGTGCGCGATACGATCTATTCCGCCGTGATGCTCGATATCAACGGCATTCTCGGCCTGGCAGCGCTGCTGGGCGGGCTGAAGCATGGCGAGCAGCCCTATAATGACGATTCAGGCCGCACCTATGCGGTGATGATCCTGACGGCCATGGGCATATCGATGATCGTGCCCGATTTCGTGCCGCAGGAAAGCTGGCACTATTATTCCGCCTTCACCATCATCGCCATGCTGGCACTCTACGCGGTGTTTTTGAAGATGCAGGTCGGTCAGCACAGCTATTTCTTCTCCTACCGCTACCCGAAGATGCGGGCGGGCGCCGAAAAGAGCGCGGAAGAAGAAGAACACGGGCCGACGGCACTTTCGGTCGGCGTGATCCTTGCCGGCGTGGCGCTGATCGGCCTTCTGGCGGAATTCATGTCCGCATTTCTGTCCGACGGGCTTGAGGGCACCGGCGCGCCGCTGGCGCTGACGGCCATTCTGGTCGCCAGCATCGCCGCCGGTCCGGAAATCCTGACGGCGCTCAGGGCCGCACTGAAGAACCGGATGCAGGCCGTGGTCAACATCGCGCTCGGCGCCTCGCTGTCGACCGTGATCCTGACCGTGCCGGTGGTCGAGGCGATTGCGCTTTTCACCGGCCAGCCCTTCACCATGGCCATGACCCCGGTTCAGATCACCATGGTCGCCATTACGCTGGTCGCCGCCGCCATCAATGTCAGTGACGGCGAGACCAACGCAATCGAGGGCATGACCCATTTCGTGCTGTTTGCAACCTTCATCATGCTCTCCTTTCTCGGGCTTTGACCGGTTCAGGCGGCCTTCGGCTCTCTCTCGGATTGCCCGGCAGGCGCGCGAACACCCAGATCATCGAGCGCTGCGGCAACAGCTTCGTCGATCGGCGTGCGCGGTTCATGCCCCAGAACAGCAACCAGCCTGTCGTTCTTCATGTGCAGCGGTGTCCGCCACAGATAGCGCACTTCGGCGACCTCCCGCATCAGCGGCATGAAGGGCGCAAGCAGCGGCACCATGAACCAGGGAAACGGCCGCACGGGCAGTTTCGGGTTGCCGGATACCTTGCGAATGGCGTCAATCATGCCTGATCCGTCCGCATCCCAATAACCTTCGAACTGAAAGCTTGCAAAAGCCGGCAGCGTGCCGGCGCGCGCATCAAGCGCGGCGAAGGTTTCGCCAAGATCCGGCAGATAGGCCCATTGATGGCCGACGCCGGGCGTGCCCAGCCGCGTCACCGATTTGAGCGGCTTGCCCGGTTTCACCATCTGCCCGAACCAGCTGTTGGCGACATTGGCCCCGCCGAAAAAGTCCCCTGCCCTGACGAGAATGACCTGCGTGCCGTTCCAGGCCGTCTCGCGCAGCCGCTCTTCCACCGCAACACGGATCTGCCCCTTGCGGGTGGTCGGGTTCTGCGGGCTGTCCTCGACCGGTTCCGGCAGCACATCGGGGCCGAAATTGTAAACGGTGCCCGGAAACAGGATGCGCGCATGGTTGGCGCTTGCCGCGATGATGGTATTGTCGAGCATGGGCAAGACCAGCTTTTGCCAGTTCTGATAGCCCGGCGGATTGACGCCATGAAAGATCAGGGTCGCGCCTTCTGCGGCCGCCATCACATCCTTCAGCGACATGGCGTCGCCGCTGACCCACTCATAGGCCGGATACTTTTCGCGCTGCTTTTCCGGGCTCCGGTTCATGGCGCGGATGCGATAGCCGCGCGCATGAAGCGATCGGGCGACAGCGCCGCCAACGCCGCCGCTGACCCCCAGAATGAGAGCGAGCGGGCGTATTGTCAGCGCATTTCCTGTGTTTGTCCGGGTCATCATCTTTGTCCTTTGCCTGAAACCTGCCGGCAGTATCGGAAAAGAGTGACCCAAACGGAATTGTATAAATATGTATCATTGATATACATTTATTTATGGAAAGAACGAATTGGGACTATTACCGCACCCTGCTGGCCGTGCTCGATACCGGGTCGCTTTCGGCTGCAGCACGGCATCTCGGCCTGACCCAGCCGACCGTTGGCCGGCATATCGAAGCGCTTGAGGCGGAGGCCGGCCAGCAATTGTTCACCCGCTCGCAGCGCGGGCTGGAGCCGACCGACACGGCGCTTTCGATGCGGCATCTGGCCGAAGCCATGGCCGCTGCGGCCGATGCCATCCGGCGCACCGCATCGGAAAGCCGGACGGCCGTTGCCGGCAGTGTGCGGATCAGCGCCAGCGATGTCATCGCCGTTGAGGTTCTGCCGGAAATTCTCGCTCCGGTGATGGCCGGACACGCCGCCCTCGATATCGAGGTTTCCGTTTCCGATGCCGTGGAAGACCTCCTGAACCGGCAGGCCGATATCGCACTTCGCATGGTCAAGCCGACGCAGGATGCGCTTCTGGTGCGCCATATCGGCGAGATCCCGATCGGCTGTTTTGCCCGTGATGATGTGATCGCCCGCCACGGCACCCCGCAAAAACCGGAGGACATCACAAACCTGCCCACCATCGGCTACGACCGCGAACTGGTCTATATCCGCGAAGCGATGAAAGCCCTCGGCGACATCCCCCTGCCGGCATTCGATTTCCGCTCCGACAGCAATCTTGCCCAATTGTCCGCGATCCGCGCCGGCTGCGGCTTCGGCTTCTGCCAGGTGCCGCTCGGCCGCCGCGATCCGCGTCTTGTCGAGGTGGTCAGGGGGCAGATCCCGCTCAGCCTGCCGCTATGGGTCGTCATGCACGAGGACCTGCGCCACTCGCCGCGCTGCCGGGTGGTTTTCGATGCACTGGTAACGGGCCTGAAAGCCTATATCGCTTCGGCCTAGAGCGTTTCAGTCTGAAACGCTCTAACGCCCGTCGGACGGCAGGTAACGCTCCACCAGAAGGTGCCATTGTTCGCTGGAAAGCGTCGACAGGATCGCGATATTGAGCGCCTCGCGCTCCGGATCGTTTTCCGGCATGATCAGACCGTAATTCTGCTGCGAAAACGAAAGCGCAGTCAGATACAGTCCCGAATAATTGCGCAAGCCCCATTGCAGCGCGGCGCGGTCGTAGACGAACGCGTCGATTTCGCCCTTTTCGAGCGCATCCAGACCGGCGGCTATATCGGTATAATCGCTTGCCGAAACCTGCAGGACGTCAAGCTCATAGGCAGCGGCCGAGTTGCCGACCGTGCCGACCTTAAGACCGGCGAGATCGCCGACGCCCTCGATGGCGCTGGTGCTGATGGAGGATGTCAGCCCGGCGGCAAGCTGGGCGGTGGTGATCGCCGTCAGGATCAGGGCCGCAAACATCCAGAACATCGCCAGAAGCCGGCCAAGAAAGGTCATCGGCGCCTTGTCACCATACCCGACCGTGGTCATGGTCACCGTCGCCCACCAGAAGCCGGAGAAAACCCCGCGCGCCGGGCGTGGCTCGAACTGTTCCGGATTGGCGCGCCGCTCCAGAAGCCAGATCAGTGCGCCGATGACGAACACCGGGCCGGTCAGCAGGCCAAGCATGTAGAGAAAGGCCCGGGACGTCAGCAATTCCAGCATGAAACGCGGGCCCAGGCGGTCGACGATCCGCAGCGCCACGCCGACACTGCTGCTGTAATAGGGCTGGGAAAAATCGATCACCGCCTCGTCGGCGGCATTGACCGGCACGGCGCCGATCGCAATATCCAGCGTCCCGTCCGCAACCTTGGAAACCATGTCGCCGGGCGCGGTTTCAACAAAACGATAGTCCCGATGCAGCGCACGGCCGAGCATGGTCATCATGTCGACCCCGAGCCCGTACCAAGAACCGTCCCGATCCTTCATCACGAAGGGCGGCACGCTGTGAATACCGACCGTCATTGCGGTCTTCTCGGATACCGGAGCGGCGGCGGTATCACCTGCATCCTGGGCCCGCGTCTGGACGGCAAACAGCGCAAACAGAAAAAGGGCAACGAACCAAAAGACACGCCCGTTGCCGGACATGCCGGTCGAATGGAAAAAACTGCGTCGCATGATACCCCGGCTCAAGCTTGAACAACCAAGGCTATAACCGCATTGACGCCGCATGTTAAGCGCGTATCGCGCTCGAAAGAGAGCACGCTATTGTCGCTTTCCCGTTACGGGAAGCAGCAAGAGGGCAAGAAGCGACAGCAGGGCAAAGGCGGCAAATGTAATGCGCAGCCCCACGGCTTCGCTGAGAAAGCCGACCGCTGCCGGGCTCGCCATCAAAGTCACAAAGCAGATAAACGACATGGTTGCGACATCCCGTTCGGGCGCATCGAAGCGGCGCGCGGCAATCGACAGCGCCACCGGATACACCACCGCGACGCCGACGCCCGTGACGGCGGCTCCGGCGAGTGCCGCGATCATTGATGGCGCCACGGCAATAGCAAGAAGCCCCGCGCTGGCGCAGAGGATCGATCCCGCCACGACCAAACGCTCTCCCAGCCGCTCGAGAAGAGAATCGCCCGACAGGCGAACCACCGCCATGGAGGTCGAGAGAACCACCAGCAGAAGCGTTGATGAAAACGGAGCTGCGCCGAGATCGCTGCGCATGAAGATTGCACCCCAGTCACGCACGATACCCTCCAGCGCAAGCGTGCCAAGCGGGAGAATGCAAAGCAACAGCAGCGCAGGCTTTGGTATGCGTTCCTTAATCGGAATCCGCGCGTTTCCGGCAACAGCGGCACGACGGGGCACATGTGGCAGGCTCCGAGCCAGAACGGCTGCCGCCGCGACACCGGCCACCGCCGCGACACCGCCCTGTACAGAAACGGGAATGGACATTTGTGAAAATGCACCGCCCGCCAGAAGTCCGGCGATCGAACCGATGCTCCATCCGCCGTGGCAACGCGACATGACCCGCCTGCCCGTGGTCCGTTCAATGTGCCCGGCCATCGCGTTCTGCGTAACCTCGGTATGCGACAGGCAGAGCCCCAGAAGGGCAAATACGACAATCAAGGTGAAGCGCGTTTCGGCAAATCCGACACCGAGCGACAGAGCACCGAGAACGGCGACTGAAAGCCAGCTTGCCTTTGTCAGCCCCACGCGGCCGACCATATACGGCGCCAGCATGAAACCGAAAATATTGCCGATCGGCATGCCGATCAGCACAAGGCCCAAGGCGGCATCGGACAAACCGTTACCGGCCTTGATATCGGGAATACGGGCATAAATCAGACCGGTGATGACCGCCTCGGCCGCAAACAGCATCAAGACGGCCCACAAGGTGGAACGGCGCTTTGTCATCGGACAGCTCTATCGCGGTTGCGAACAACAAAAGTCAGCCCATCCGACTCTTTAATTGCTGCTTTAGCCGAGCATTTATCACAAATGCTACATTAAGTGGTGGCTGTTTGCGAAAAACCGGCAACACGCTCGCCCGAGGGGATGGCAAGAGCTGCCCATAAAAAAGGCGCGCCCGAAGCGCGCCTTTCAAACTTGTCTGCTTCAAACGGGCCCTTAGCGGCAGGCCGCGCAGAAACGCTGGATGCGCTTGCAGGATTCCTCAAGAGCCTCTTCCGATGTGGCATAGGAGATGCGGAAGTTGGGGCCAAGTCCGAAGGCCGAACCGTGCACCACGGCGACCCCTTCGGATTCCAGAAGCTCGGTGACGAAATCCTCGTCATTGTTCATGACCTTGCCCGTCGGTGCGGTCTTGCCCATCAGCCCTGCGCAGGAGGGATAGACATAAAACGCGCCTTCGGGAACCGGGCACTCGAGACCGGTTGCCTGATTGAGCATCGAAACCACCAGGTCACGGCGCTTTTCAAAGGCGGCCTTGCGCTCGGGAATGAAGTCCTGGGTGCCGTTCAGCGCCTCGACCGAAGCCCATTGCGCAATCGAGCAGGCGCCGGAGGTCTGCTGGCTCTGGATCGTCGTCATCGCCTTGATCAGTTCTTCCGGACCCGCAGCATAGCCGATGCGCCAGCCGGTCATGGCATAGGCTTTCGAAACGCCGTTCATGGTCAGCGTGCGGTCATAGAGGCCAGGCTCGACTTCGGCCGGTGTCGCGAATTTGAAATCGCCATAGGTCAAGTGCTCGTACATGTCGTCGGTCAGCACCCAGACGTTTTCATGCTTCATCAGCACATCGGTCAGGGCCTTCAGTTCATCATGCGAATAGGCAGCGCCGGAAGGGTTGGACGGCGAGTTGAAGATGAACCATTTGGTCTTCGGCGTGATCGCCTTTTCCAGATCTTCGGCCTGCAGCTTGTAATTGTTTTCCTTGGTGGCGGAAACGAACACCGGGGTGCCGCCGCAAAGCGCCACCATTTCCGGATAGGAAACCCAGTAAGGTGCCGGGATGATGACTTCGTCGCCCGGGTTCAGCGTCGCCATGAAGGCGTTGAACAGGATCTGCTTGCCGCCCGTGCCGACAATCGTCTGCGAAGGCTTGTAGTCGAGATTGTTCTCGCGCTTGAACTTGGCGACAATTGCATCGCGCAGCGGCGGAATGCCGGGCACCGGCGTATACTTTGTCTCGCCGCGGTTGATCGCCTCGATGGCGGCCTGCTTGATGTTGTCCGGTGTATCGAAGTCGGGCTCGCCGGCGCCGAGACTGATGACATCGCGCCCTTTCGCTTTGAGGTCGCGTGCTTTCTGAGCCACGGCGATGGTGGCGGAGGGCTTCACACGAGAAAGAGCGTCAGCAAGAAGGGCCATTTTCAATGTCCTGATGTCTAGATTGAACCTTGGAAAGCCGCCGGATCGCGGCACGTTTTCCAAGTGTTTGGTCTAAGCCGAATTTGCCCGCCGTTTCAAGCGCAATCCTCGCTCAATCGTCAATTGAGGGCGCCCTGTGCCCTTCGGGAAACGCCGCACGGGTCGCCTTTGTGGATATTCGCGCCGGCAACCCGACGACCGGCGGCGGTAACCATGCCTTGAATCGGCCCCAAAATGGGTCCCGTTAAACCACCTTTGGTCCAGAAGCCGTCGCATTCAGGTGGCCTTTTAGGCAGCGCAGAACGACCGCAGAAGGAGTAGGTCAATGTTGACGACCAAGAGAGTGCTGAAAGCGATCTCGGCACGATCACAATCGTGGAAACGCGGGCTTTATGCCATCGCAGCGCTCGGCATGCCGGCACTGATGGCAATGGCGCCCACGCAGGCGGCTGCACAGAATTCGCTCGACACCGCGCCCCTGGTGGCCGTTGATCCGGCGTCCGATTTCTTTGCCGAATACTTGCCGTTTTCGGGGTCCGGCACCAACAGCTTTCAGGACATTTTCAACCATGTGGTCGCCCGCGACCTCATGATCGGGCTGATGCTGGCCATCGCTGTCGCAATGGTGGTGGGCGCGTCCTATCTGTGGCGTGAAAACGTCAATCATCTGCGGGCCGACGCCGACAGCAAGAAACGCAAGGCGCTTGATATCTTCTGATCGCGCATGCGGTAAACAGCCCCCCCTTCGGCCGGTCGCGTAACAAAGGGAGCGATCACCCGATCCTCCCCACGGACCATGGCCGGTACCGGTCTCCATCCCGATACCGGCCATGGTCCGTGTCACCAGCCCCACGGGCCTGTTCCAAAGCCTCGATTTTCAAAACTCCTCCCTCTTCCAGACCCTTTCCCGCATGGCCTTGCGGTCTGAATCGATAAAAAATTTTACCGTTTGATAAATTTTTTATTTCGCGGTAGCATTCCCCCAATAACCTTAAAAACGGGGAACATTGCGATGCGAAATCTGGAACCTGCCCTCAAGGGCGGGCGCCTGGCGCCCGACGACTATCACAAAAACTTCTCGGACCTGCACCCGCCCATGGACCGGCACGAGGCCGCCGTGGAAGCAGACCGTTGCTACTTCTGCTATGACGCGCCCTGCATGACGGCCTGTCCGACCGAAATCGATATTCCGCTGTTCATCCGGCAGATATCGACCGACAACCCGCTGGGTGCAGCCAAGACCATCTTCGACCAGAACATTTTCGGCGGCATGTGCGCCCGCGTCTGTCCCACCGAAACGCTGTGCGAAGAAGCCTGCGTGCGCAACACGGCGGAGGAAAAGCCGGTCGAGATCGGCCTCCTCCAGCGCTACGCCACCGACAAGGCGATGGCCGAGAACAAGCAGTTTTATACCCGCGCCGCAGAGACCGGAAAGCGCGTCGCCGTGGTCGGCGCCGGCCCTGCCGGCCTTGCCTGCGCGCATCGTCTGGCCATGACCGGTCACGATGTCATCGTTCTGGAAGCCAAGGAAAAGCCCGGCGGCCTCAACGAATACGGCCTTGCCGCCTACAAGACGGTTGATGATTTCGCCCAGAAGGAAATCGCCTACCTGCTGGAAATCGGCGGTATCGAAATCCGGGGCGGGCAGATGCTTGGCCGCGATTTCACGCTCGATGAGCTGCGCCGCGATTATGATGCGGTGTTTCTCGGCCTCGGTCTTGGCGGCGTCAACGAGCTCGGCGTTGCCGGCGAAGACCTCGCAGGATGCGAGGACGCCGTCGATTTCATCGAAAACCTGCGCCAGGCGGACGATCTCTCCACCGTTTCCGTCGGCTCTCACGTCGTGGTCCTCGGCGGCGGCATGACCGCCATCGATGCAGCCGTCCAGTCGAAGCTGCTCGGCGCCGACGAAGTGACATTGTGCTATCGCCGCGGACCTCTCGCCATGGGCGCCTCCAAATTCGAGCAGGAGCTTGCGGCCTCGCGCGGCGTCTTCATCCGCCATCATCTCGCACCGAAGGAAATCATCGGCGAGGACGGTCGCGTCTCCGGCGTGTTGTTTGAACACACCGAAATCCGTGACGGAAAGCTTGTCGGCACCGGCGAAACCGGCGTGATTGCCGCCGACCATGTGCTGAAGGCGATCGGCCAGACCTTCATCACCGACCATCTGGACGGGCTGAAGCTGGTCAACGGCCGCATTGCCGTCGACGCGGAGGGCCACACCTCGCTTCCCGATGTCTGGGCGGGCGGCGACTGCATCAAGCGCGGCGAGGACCTGACCGTTACATCGGTCCAGCAGGGGCGCGATGCCGCCATTGCCATAAACCATGTTCTGGCGGGCGAAGCGCCGCTTGCAAGCGCTGTAGCCTGAGGAGAAACAAGATGGCTGATCTTTCCAATAATTTCGTCGGTATCAAATCGCCCAATCCGTTCTGGCTCGCCTCCGCGCCGCCGACGGACAAGGCTTATAATGTCGAGCGCGCCTTTCGCGATGGCTGGGGCGGCGTCGTGTGGAAGACGCTCGGCGAGGAAGGCCCGCCGGTCGTCAATGTCAACGGCCCGCGCTATGGCGCAATCTGGGGCGCCGACCGCCGGCTGCTCGGCCTCAACAATATCGAGCTGATTACCGACCGCGACCTCTATCTCAACCTGCGTGAGATCAAGGAGGTCAAGAGCCGCTGGCCGGACCGCGCCATCGTGGTTTCGATCATGGTGCCGTGCGACGAGGAGAGCTGGAAGGCAATCCTGCCGCTGGTGGAGGAAACCGGCGCGGACGGGATCGAACTGAATTTCGGCTGTCCTCACGGCATGTCGGAGCGCGGCATGGGATCCGCCGTCGGCCAGGTGCCGGAATATGTCGAGATGGTGGTGCGCTGGTGCAAGCAGTATACCCGCATGCCGGTGATCACCAAGCTGACGCCCAACATCACCGACATCCGCCATTCCGCCCGCGCCGCACATCGCGGCGGCACCGATGCCGTCTCGCTGATCAACACCATCAACTCCATCGTTTCGGTCGATCTCGACACCTTCGCGCCCAATCCGACGGTCGGCGGCAAGGGCACGCATGGCGGCTATTGCGGGCCGGCGGTCAAGCCGATCGCGCTCAACATGGTGGCCGAGATTGCCCGTGATCCGGAAACCGCCGGCATGCCGATTTCCGGTATCGGCGGCGTGACCACATGGCGCGATGCCGCCGAATTTCTGGTGCTGGGTGCGGGAAATGTACAGGTCTGCACCGCGGCGATGACCTATGGCTTCAAGATCGTGCAGGAAATGATTTCGGGGCTTTCGGCCTGGATGGACAGCAAGGGGTTCAGCACGCTCGATGAAATCTCCGGTCGCGCCGTGCCCAACGTCACCGACTGGCAGTATCTGAACCTCAACCACATCACCAAGGCCCGCATCGATCAGGACGCCTGCATCAAGTGCGGCCGCTGTCACATCGCCTGCGAGGACACCTCGCATCAGGCGATCACCGCCATGGTCGATGGCGAGCGACATTTCATGGTCAAGGAGGAGGACTGCGTCGGCTGCAATCTCTGCGTCAATGTCTGTCCCGTGGAAAACTGCATCGACATGGTCGCGCTTGCCCCGGGCGAAAAGGACCAGCGCACCGGCAAGACGGTCTCTTCCGACTACGCCAACTGGACATCGCATCCCAACAACCCGATGGCGGCCAAGGCTGCCGAATAGCAGGCCAGCGTGTTCAACGCGGATACAAAGCCACGGCCCGGCTTCGGGGCCGTGGCTCAGATTATTGACAACCCCAGCAAGCAATCACGGTTTTGCCTCCTTCCCCGCCGTCATACCGGCCTTGAGCCGGTATGACGAAAAAACTTGGGAACAGCTTTGTCAGCAGTCTGAGCCACGGACTAGTTTCGGGACCGTGACTTTTTCATTTCAGCCATTCATATCCAAAAATATAATTAAACAGAAAAATATAATATAAATATTAAAATCCAGTTTTTATGTATAATTCAATATAATATCATTTTTAAATTGCTTTTTATATTGAACATCCCGCAGCATAACTCCCGGTACGCGAAATTATGCGGAGGTGGATGGAGGTATGCTGAAGCCGGCAGCCTGGATAAGGAAAAAGCGTTTCGGGTTCATCCCGAGCGATTTTCTCGCTCTGGCCGTGATTGTGCTGGTGCTGGGGTCTGTCTATGTCGCCAACCGGCAGGCTTCGGAAAACTACACACAGAACCTTCGCCTGAAGACGTCGGAGCGCATGGCGGTCTCCACCTCACGGCTTGAGGCCGACCTTGAGGAAAACCTCAAACTTGTGGAGGGGCTGGGCTTTGCCCTCTCGCTTGAACCCGAAATCGAAGCCGACCGTTTCCAGCGGCTGGCACGAAGGCTGCTGAGCAGCCAGGATTCGATCGTCAGCATGGCACTGGCGCGCGACCTGATCATCACCATGGTCTTTCCTCCGGAGGAAAACCGCGAGGCGCTTGGCCTCAACTACCGCGACCATCCCGAACAGATGGCCGCCATCCGTCAGGCACTGCTCAAACGTGGTCCGGTCGTCGACGGCCCGGTTTCTCTGGTTCAAGGAGGCTCTGCGCTGCTGGCCTATTACCCCCTTTATGACAGCGAAGGACGTGATGCATGGGGCATATTGTCGGCTGTCATCAACCTCAAGCGCCTGCTTTCCGACCGCGCGATCACCGAAACGCATCCCGACCTCATCATGGCGGTCGGCAAGAATACCGCCGGGGGCACGATCGGCGAGACACTGTTCGGCCCGCCCGGCATTTTCGACGATAACCCGGTCACACAGACCATCGATCTGGCAAATACACAGTGGACGATTGCCGCTATGCCGAAAGTCGGCTGGCAAGAGCCCTTCATTGACTCGATGCCACGACAGGTCATGATCGGGACCATAGGCCTGATCATCATTGCCGCCGTTACCGGCATCGCACACCTCATGCGCGTGCGCCACCGCAACCTCATGACCGTGCGCCGCCTTTCGCAGCGCATGGACCTTGCTCTCGACGCCTCGAAAATCGGCGTATGGGAGATGGATGTGGAAACCGGCGAAGCGATCTGGGACGAGCGGATGTTTGCGCTTTACGGCAAATCTCCCGATTGCGGGCTAAGCCCCATGCAAATCTGGTTTGAACGGCTTCACCCGGATGACGTTCAGAGGGAAAAAGCCAGGCTTGAGGTTACGACAGCGGAGGAAAAGAACTTTCAAAGCCGTTTCAGGATCGTGCTGGACGATGGTTCGATCCGCCACCTCCAGGTCTTCGGTGACATCCACACCAACCCAGACGGCCATACCTATCTGGTTGGCGTCAACCGGGACATCACCGAAGACGTGGAGCTTCACGAAAACCTTAAACAGGCCAGCGCCGAAATGCGACGGAAGAATGCCGCGCTGGAAGAGGCGCAGAAAGTGCTGCGCCACAATGCGCTTCACGACGCGCTGACCGGCCTTGCAAACCGCCGACAACTGGGCGAGGCCTTTGTCGACAGTCCATACGGTAACCGGAAGACGCCGACCGCCCCGCCCCATGCGGTGCTGCATATCGACCTCGACCGCTTCAAGGAAATCAACGACACGCTTGGCCATGCCGCCGGTGACGCAATGCTTCGCCACTGTTCGAACATGCTGAAAAGCATCGCCGGTACGAATGATTTCCTGGCCCGGGTCGGCGGAGACGAATTCACGCTGGTCACCCATTGGGACGGCGATATCGAGCGGCTGACCCGCATGGCACAGGAGATCATCCGCGCGCTTGGGAAACCGCTTCAATACGGCGAACATCAGGTGCGCATCAGCGCCAGTGTCGGCATCGCCTGGATCGATGAAGACACCACCACCATGCGCGACCTTCTCGTCAATGCCGGCATCGCGCTCTATGAAGCAAAGCGCATGGGCCGCAACCAGTTCGTGATTTTCGATGCCACACTGCGCAACATCGCGGTCACCAACAAGAAGGTGGCCGATGAATTGCTGGCGGCCATTGAAGATGACCAGTTCGAGGTGTTCTACCAGCCGCAGATTTCCGCGCACACGATGGAACTCGACGGTGTGGAGGCGCTGGTGCGCTGGCACCACCCCACGCGCGGACAGCTGGCGCCGAGCCATTTCATCGGAACGGCGGAGACCACCGGCTCGATTGCCCGGATCGATGCACTGGTTCTCAGCAAGGCCAGCGCGCAGTTCAAAGCCTGGCAGCAAAGCGGGCTCCATGTCCCCCACATCTCGGTCAACGTCTCAGCGCAGCGGCTGATCGACCCGGCCCTCATCCAGGGGATTGCCGAAAGCCGGCTGGAACCGGGGCAACTTTGCCTGGAATTGCTGGAATCCATCTCGTTCGATGATCAGGACACCAGCCTGGAGACAAGCGTTGCGGCCATCAAGGCCCACGGCGTGGATGTCGAGATCGATGACTTCGGCACCGGCTATGCCTCGATCCTCAGCCTGCTTGCCCTTTCGCCGAAAAGGCTCAAGATCGACCGGCAGCTCGTATTCCCCATCACCACCGGCCAGAGCCAGAGGCGGCTTGTCGCCTCGATCGTGGAAATCGGCAGGGCTCTGGGTATCAAGGTCATCGCCGAGGGCGTCGAAACGGCCGAACATGTGCGCATATTGCGCGATCTCGGCGTCGACACGTTTCAAGGCTATTTCTTTGCGCCGCCGCTTTCAGCAGACGCGCTTTCGCGTTTTGCCCGAAAGAAGGCGTGGCTTGCGCATGAAAACAGCGCCGGGCTCAAGGCTGATCCCGGTCGATAATCAGCCCTTTCACGAACAATGTCTCGAGATAGCGGGCCGCATCCTCGAACCGCCCTTCGCCGGAAAGCCCGTCGCCCAGCACGGCACGGACCTGCACATCGAAATCCGCATAATGCTGCGTCGTCGCCCAGATCGAAAAGAACAGGTGATAGGGATCGACCTGGCGCAGCTTTCCGGCACGCTGCCAGGCGCGAATGACCTTTGCCTTTTCATCGACTAGATCCTTCAGCTCCCCTTGCAGGAAAACCCCGGTATTGGGCGCTCCCTGGATCACCTCATTGGCAAAAAGCCGGCTTTCACGCGGAAAATCACGCGCCATTTCAAGCTTGCGGCGAATATATGAGCGGATCTCGCTTTCGGGATCCTTATCAGCATCGAAAAGGCGCAGCGGATCGAGCCAGACCTCCATCACGCGCGCAATCAATGCTGTGAACACCGCCTCTTTCGAACGGAAATAGTAAAGCACGTTCGGCTTTGACATGCCGGCGGTCTCTGCAATCTGATCAACCGTCGCCCCCCTGAACCCGTTTGCGGAAAACACATCAAGCGCGGCCTCGAGAATCACCTCCTCCTTGACTTCCTGTATGCGTGTCCGTCTTTGTGTTCTGCCCGCCCGTGGTGTCATTTCCACTTCTACCGCCCTTCGTTCCGCACCGCTCCCCGCGGCCATTTTTGCACAAATTCGAATCTCGCCTAAACTTTAGGCTATTTTTTCATCAAATGATGAGCGAATTTGATTTTGATCACTTGAGCCTTGGCGCGGAAGTTGTAAAGTTTACCAACCGGTCAAAAACGTGACCGATCCAGACAGGAAAGGCAATGCCCTTTTGCAGCATGCAATATCGGCTGTCGGGCAAGGCCTCAGATAAAAACGAGGAACAGTGATGGCAGCCTTTGCCGGCGAAAACATGCGGATCAACGGTGACCGCCTTTGGGACACACTCATGGAAATGGCCAAGGTCGGCCCCGGCATTGCAGGCGGCAATAACCGCCAGACCCTGACCGACGCGGACGCGGAAGGCCGCGCACTGTTTCAGAAATGGTGCGAGGACGCGGGCCTGACCATGGGCGTCGACAAGATGGGCACGATGTTCATGACCCGGCCGGGCACCGACCCGGATGCGCTGCCCGTTTACGTCGGCAGCCATCTCGACACCCAGCCGACCGGCGGCAAATATGACGGTGTGCTCGGCGTGCTTTCGGCGCTGGAACTGGCGCGCACGCTCAACGACCTCAATATCAAGACCAGACATCCGATCGTGGTCACCAACTGGGCCAATGAGGAAGGCGCGCGGTTTGCGCCCGCCATGCTGGCCTCCGGTGTCTTCGCCGGTGTCCACACGCTTGAATATGCCTATGGCCGCAAGGATCCCGAGGGCCTTTCCTATGGCGACGAGCTGAAGCGCATCGGCTGGGTCGGCGAGGAAGAAGTCGGCGCGCGCAAGATGCACGCCTATTACGAATACCACATCGAACAGGGGCCGATACTCGAAGCCGAAAACAAGGAAATCGGCGTCGTCACCCATTGTCAGGGCCTGTGGTGGCTGGAATTCACGCTGACCGGCAAGGAAGCCCATACCGGCTCGACCCCGATGGCGATGCGCGTCAATGCCGGCCTCGCCATGGCCCGCATTCTGGAAATGGTTCAGACGGTGGCGATGGACGCCCAGCCGAATGCCGTCGGCGGCGTCGGCCAGATGTTCTTTTCCCCCAATTCCCGCAATGTGCTGCCGGGCAAGGTGACGTTCTCCGTCGACATCCGCACGGCTGACCAGGACAAGCTCGACAGCATGCGCGCGAAGATCGAAACGCAGGCTGCGGAAATCTGTGCTGAACTCGGCGTCGGCTGTTCGGTGGAAGCCGTCGGTCATTTCGATCCGGTCACCTTCGCGCCGGAACTTGTGGCCAATGTCCGCGATGCCGCCGAAGAACTCGGCTACAGCCACATGGATATCGTCTCCGGCGCCGGCCACGATGCCTGCTGGGCGGCGAAAATGGCGCCGGCAACCATGGTCATGTGCCCCTGCGTCGATGGCCTGTCGCACAACGAGGCCGAAGACATCTCCAAGGAGTGGGCAACCGCCGGCGCGGACGTGCTGCTGCGCGCGGTGTTGAAGACGGCGGAGATTGTGGAATGACGGCAGGCGCTGCGCCCTCACCCGGCGCATGCGCGCCACCCTCTCCCCACGGGGAGAGGGGGAGCCTGCGGCATGCCCTGAATTTTCGACAAGCACCATCGTCAAACGCGAAGCGCCCTCCCTTCTCCCATGAGGGGAGAAGGTGGCCGAAGGCCGGATGAGGGGAGCTCATGCCAAGCACACGTACCCAGTTCGCTCGCTCCCTGCGCCGCAACGAAACGGATGCGGAAAAGGTGCTTTGGCGCGAGATCAGGAACCGCAATCTCAACGGCTTCAAATTCACCCACCAATATCCGGTCGGACCCTATTTCGCCGATTTCGCTTGCCGCGAAAAAACGCTTGTTGTCGAACTGGATGGCGCACAACATGCTGAAAACATGAAAGACGCAGACAGAACACGTTATATCAACAATGCAGGCTTTTCCGTCATCCGCTTCTGGAATGATGAAGTCCTCAAGGAACGGCAGGACGTGCTTGAAACCATCGTCGCCATTCTCGAAAATCGCCTGACCGAAGCCTGCAACACCACGCGCTTTTCGCCCGCCACGGAGCAAGTCCAATGAAGTCAAAGCAAAAGCCCATGCTTCGCTCACGCGGCTTTATCGGCGCGAAACCGGCCTCGACCGTCAGCGGCGGGGCGGCGGTTGCGCCGCAGGCAGGCGGAGCGGCCAGGAGCCGGGGCAGCATCAGTCCCGACACGGGGGCTGCGCCTTCGGACATGAATATGAACACCTATCCGCGGGGAAAATATCGGCTGAAATAGACAACACCAGAACGAGAAGCGGAAAACCGCCCGTTTGAAACGCAAGGGAACAGCATCATGAGCAAAGTTATCAAGGGCGGCACCATTGTGACCGCCGACCTGACCTACAAATCCGACGTCAAGATCGAAGACGGCAAGATCATCGAGATCGGCCCCGATCTTTCCGGCGACGAGACGCTGGACGCGACCGGCTGTTTCGTCATGCCCGGCGGCATTGACCCGCATGTCCACCTTGAAATGCCTTTCATGGGCACCTATTCCACCGATGACTTTGCCAGCGGCACGCGTGCGGCCGTTGCCGGCGGCACCACCATGGTCGTCGATTTCTGCCTGCCCGATCCCGGCCAGTCGCTGCTCGACGCCATCAAGCGCTGGGACAACAAGTCGACCAGTGCGGCCTGCGACTATTCCTTCCACATGGCGATCACCTGGTGGGACAAGCAGGTGTTCGAGGAGATGGAAACCGTCGTCAAGGAAAAGGGCATCAACACCTTCAAGCATTTCATGGCCTACAAGGGCGCGCTGATGGTGAATGACGACGAGATGTTCGCCTCCTTCCAGCGCTGCGCGGAACTTGGTGCCATGCCGCTGGTTCATGCCGAAAACGGCGATGTCGTTGCCAGCATGCAGGCAAAACTGATGGCAGAAGGCAATAACGGGCCGGAAGGCCATGCCTATTCGCGCCCGCCGGAAGTCGAAGGCGAGGCCACCAACCGCGCCATCATGATCGCCGACATGGCCGGCGTGCCGCTTTATGTGGTTCACACATCCTGCGAGCAGAGCCATGAGGCCATCCGCCGCGCCAAGCAGAAGGGCATGCGGGTTTATGGCGAGCCGCTGGTTCAACATCTCCTGCTCGATGAAAGCGAATATTTCGACAAGGACTGGGACCATTCCGCCCGCCGGGTGATGTCGCCGCCGTTCCGCAACAAGCAGCATCAGGATTCGCTGTGGGCCGGCCTGCAGGCGGGCACGCTGTCATGCGTGGCCACCGACCACTGCGCCTTCACAACCGAGCAGAAGCGCTACGGCGTCAATGACTTCACCAAGATCCCCAACGGCACCGGCGGCCTTGAAGACCGGCTGCCGCTTCTGTGGACCTATGGCGTTTCCACCGGCCGGCTGACAATGAACGAATTCGTCGCCGTCACCTCCACCAACATTGCCAAGATCCTCAATCTGTATCCGAAAAAGGGCGCTGTTCTGGTGGGCGCCGATGCCGATCTCATCGTCTGGGATCCGACCCTGGAAAAGACGATTGCCGCCGACACACAGGTTTCGGCCATCGATTACAACGTCTTCGAGGGCAAGCATGTGAAGGGCCTGCCGCGCTTCACCCTGTCACGCGGCAAGGTCGTGCTGGAAGAATCCACCTTGAAGACCGAGGAAGGACACGGCAAATTCGTCAAGCGCGCGCCCTATCCGGCCGTCAACAAGGCGCTTTCCACCTGGAAGGACCTCGTCGCCCCGCGCAGAATAGAACGCGCCGGCATTCCGCCTTCGGGAGTATAATATATGGACTGGTCAAGTGTGGCGGCCTTTGCCGCGACCGAATTTCTGCTGTGCCTTTCGCCCGGCCCCGCCGTGCTTCTGGTGGTCGGGCTTTCCATGCGGCAGGGCTTCTGGCGCTCGCAGGCGGCGGCTGCCGGTATTCTGGCGACCAACGCGCTTTATTTCGCGCTGTCGGCGGCCGGCGTGGCCTCGCTGATCCTGATGAGCGCCACGCTGTTCAATGTGGTGAAGATCGTCGGCGCGGCCTATCTTGCCTGGCTCGGCATCAAGATGATCGCGCCGCTGTTCTCGCGGCGCAAAGGCGAAAGCGATGCCGTGCTGGCCAGCGCCGCCGATATGCGGCGCGCGCGTCCCGAAGCACCGTTCCGGCTGTTCTTCCGCGGCTTCAGCGTGCAGGCGGCGAACCCGAAGAACCTCGCCTTCTTCGTTGCCATCCTGCCGCAATTCGTCAATCCGACCGGTGATGTGGCCATGCAGATGATGGTGTTCGGCGGCATTTCGGTGCTGCTCGAACTGCCGATCCTGATCATCTATGCACTCGCCTTCTCCGCCCTTGCACGCGTGGTGACGGAGCGCCTGGTTGCCTGGCTCGAAGCCTCTGCCGGCGGCATTCTGATCATGCTGGGTGCCGCCCTTGCCCTGCAGAAAAGGATCTGAGCCGATGAAGAGCGAAAACATCATCCGCATCGCCGTCGCGCTGATCATCAATGAAAAGGGCGAGATGCTGACCGTGCGCAAGCGCGGCACGGAGGCCTTCATGCAGCCCGGCGGCAAGATCGATGCCGAGGAAACGCCGCGTGAAGCGTTGATCCGCGAGCTGAATGAGGAACTGGCCCTGATATTTTCGGCCGATGACTTTCATTATCAAGGCAGGTTCAGCGAGCTGGCGGCCAACGAACCCGGCATGATTGTCGAGGCCGAGGCGTTTTCCTGCTTCGCGGCCCCCGAGGTCACGCCGCAGGCCGAAATCGAGGAACTGAAATGGCTGCCGGTCGAAGGCGACGTCGGCGTCAAGCGCGCGGCGCTGACCGAAAAACATCTGTTCCCGATTGCGGCACGGTTGAGCGCTGAAAGAAACAGGGTGTCGTCATGAGTTCCGCCAAAACGCTTTTTTCCGGCCTCTCCGCCTTTCCCGTCACGCCCGTCGACGAAAATGGCCATGTCGCCGCCGACCGCTTCGGAAGGCTCGTCGCATATCTGGCAAAGGCTGGCGTCCATTCCATCGGCGCGCTGGGTTCAACCGGCAGCTATGCCTATCTTTCCGGCGCGGAGCGTGCCCGGGCGCTGGAAGCAGCCGTTGAGGCGGCTGGCGACACCCCGGTCATCGCAGGCGTCGGCGCGCTGACAACGGCCGATGCCGTCTCGAACGCGAAGGCGGCGAAAACGGCGGGCGCGTCCGGACTTCTGCTGGCGCCGATGTCCTATCTTCCGCTGAACGATGCCGAGGTGGAGGGACTGGTGAAGACGGTCGCAGCCGCAACGGACCTGCCGATATGTCTTTACAACAACCCGACGACGACGAAATTCACCTTTTCCGAAGACCTCATCATCCGCCTTTCCGCCATCCCGACCATTGCCGCCGTCAAAAACCCGGCGCCGCAAGACGGCGACTTCGCCGCTCAGCTGGCGCGGCTGCGCAACACCATGCCGGAGGGTTTTTCAATCGGCTATTCCGGCGACTGGACCGTTTCCGGCGCGCTTTCTGCCGGTGCGGATGCCTGGTATTCCGTGTTGGGCGGCATCTTCCCCGCCATCTGTCTCGATATGTGGCGCGCTGCCGGCGACCCGGCACGGCTTGCGGCTGTCAATGAGCAGCTTGCGCCGGTCTGGCAGGTTTTTGCCCGGCATTCCAGCTTCCGCGTCGTCCACGCTGCTGCCGAAATGCTGGGTTTCGGCCCGGCAACGCCGGTCCCTCCCCTTTTGCCGCTTTCCCCCGAAGCGCGAAACGAGGCCGAAAAGGCATTCATCGCCGCCGGCCTTCTGGAGACAGTTTCATGACCACGCCCCTTTCCGTCGTCTCCGCCAGGGAACTCTGTCTCACCTTTACGACCAATGATGGTCCGGTGCACGCCCTGAAGGATGTCAATCTGGAGGTGAAGAAGGGCGATTTCGTTTCCTTCATCGGCCCGTCCGGCTGCGGCAAGACCACCTTTCTGCGGGTGATTGCCGACCTTGAGAAAAAGACCGCCGGCGAAATCACCGTCAACGGTACCACGCCGGAAAATGCCCGGCTCGACCGCGCCTATGGCTATGTGTTTCAGGCGGCCGCCCTTTATCCGTGGCGCACGATTGAAAAGAACATCGCCCTGCCGCTGGAAATCATGGGCTATACCAGAGCCGATCAGAACCGGCGCATCGAACGGGTGCTGGAACTGGTCGAGCTTTCCGGATTTGAGAAAAAATTCCCATGGCAGCTTTCCGGCGGGATGCAGCAGCGCGCCTCGATTGCCCGTGCGCTCTCCTTCGATGCCGATCTTCTTTTGATGGACGAACCCTTCGGCGCGCTGGACGAGATCGTCCGCGATCATCTGAACGAGCAATTGCTGAAGCTGTGGGCCGCGACCAACAAGACCATCTGTTTCGTCACCCACTCGATCCCCGAAGCGGTCTACCTTTCCACAAAGATCGTGGTGATGAGCCCGCGCCCCGGCCGGGTGACCGACGTGATAGAAAGCCCGCTGCCGAAGGAGCGCCCGCTCGACATTCGTGAAAGCCCGGAATTTCTGAAGATCGCCCATCGCGTGCGCGAGGGATTGAGGGCGGGGCATAGTTATGAGTGACAGAAGGTTTCCAAGCGCCCTCTATGCCGTCATCCCGGCCTTGAGCTGGGATCCAGGGCCATCCGACGGATGGCTGCGATTGGGCATCGAGAGCATGTCGAAATCGACAGGGCAGAACATGTTGCCCTGGACCCCGGATCAAGTCCGGGGTGACGGGAGAGGACAGCATAAGGGAGAGAATGCCGGCGATCTCCCCTCAACTTTCCCCATCGAGGCAAGACAGTCGCATCTACCCTTGCGGCTTGCTCCCAATACTCTCTCCCGCTTGCGGGAAAGATGCCCCGAAAGGGGCAGTGAGGGTGAAGCAGCGTTTCGAAATCGTGACGGCATCCGTGTGGATAGGCTCCCCCCTCACTGTCGCTTTCGCGACATCTCTCCCCTTCGGGGCGAGAAGACTTGGGGGCTTTGCGGCGAGGCCATATGCGGTCGCCTTGCCTTCAAGGGTGAAGATTGGCGGGTGGGCTTGGCCGCTGCACCAGATCGAACCGCGCACGCGCGATTCGACCAACGGGAAGGACACCGCCATGCTGCGTGAGCGCGTCCTTCCCGTTGCCACCGTCGTCTTTGCCATCCTTGCCATCTGGTGCGTGTTCGTGGTGGTGATGAACCGGCAGTTTGTCGAGGATCAGGCGCGGCGGGCGGGGCAGGAGATCAGCTTCACCGAGATCGTCGCGCAGTCCTATACGCTGGATCGGCCGGTGCTGCCCTCGCCGCATCAGGTGGCGGTGGAGCTTTGGAACACCACCGTCGACAAGAAAATCACGTCGAAACGCAGCCTTGTCTATCACGCGTGGATCACGCTGTCCTCCACGCTGCTTGGCTTTGCCATCGGCTCGGGCTTCGGCATCATTCTGGCGATCGCCATCGTTCACAACCGCACGATGGAACGCTCGATGATGCCGTGGATCATTGCCAGCCAGACCATCCCCATCATCGCGATTGCGCCGATGCTGATCGTGGTGCTGAACGCCATCGGCATTACCGGGCTTCTGCCCAAGGCGCTGATCTCGACATATCTGTCGTTCTTCCCCGTCGCCGTCGGCATGGTGTCCGGGCTGCGCTCGCCCGATGCGCTGCAGCTTGACCTGATGCGCACCTATAATGCCAATGACCGGCAGATCCTGTGGAAGCTGCGCCTGCCATCGGCCATGCCCTATCTGTTCACCTCGCTGAAGATCGCGATTGCGATCTCGCTGGTCGGCGCGATCATTGCCGAACTGCCGACGGGGGCCGTGGCCGGCCTTGGCGCGCGGCTTCTCTCCGGCTCCTATTACGGGCAGACGGTGCAGATCTGGTCGGCGCTGTTCATGGCCGCGATCCTGGCCTCCATTCTGGTCGCCCTTGTCGGCGTGGCCCAGGCCGCGGTCCTCAAACGCATGGGGGTCAGGCCATGAGCAACGGTTTCGTCTGGTTCGCATTCGCCTTCTGGATCGGTGGCTGGGCCTTCAATGAATGGCTGGTGCGGCAGAAGTTCTCCAACCCGGTTGTCAATCGGCTCGCATGGTTTGCCGTGCCGGTGATCTTCGGTGTCTCGCTGATCATCATCTGGGAAGGCGTTGTCGTCGCCTTCGATATTCCGCCGATCCTGCTGCCCGCACCCAGCGATGTCTGGGTGCGGCTAACGCATTCGCTGCCGATCCTGTGGGCCGATTTCCGCCAGACCTTCCTGAAGGCGGTGCTGATCGGCTATGCCATCGGCTGCGGTTCGGGCTTCATCGTCGCCATCCTGATCGACCGCTCGCCTTTCCTGAAGAACGGGCTCCTGCCCTTCGGCAATTTCGTCTCCGCGCTGCCGATTGTCGGCATCGCGCCGATCATGGTGATGTGGTTCGGCTTCGACTGGCCGTCAAAGGCTGCCGTGGTGGTGGTCTCGACCTTCTTTCCGATGCTGGTCAACACCATTCAGGGGCTTTCGGCATCCTCCAGCATGGAGCGCGACCTGATGCGCACCTATGCGGCAAGCTGGGGCCAGACCATGGTCAAGCTTCGCCTTCCGGCGGCCTGGCCGTTCATTTTCAATGCGTTGAAGATCAATTCCACGCTGGCGCTGATCGGCGCCATTGTGGCAGAATTTTTCGGCACACCCACCGTCGGCATGGGTTTCCGGATCTCCACGGAAGTGGGCCGGGCCAATATCGACATGGTCTGGGCTGAAATTGCGGTGGCGGCGGTTGCCGGCTCCGCCTTTTATGGCGTGGTGGCGCTCATTCAGCGCGTCGTCACGTTCTGGCATCCTTCCGTCCGGTCCGGGCGGTCGTGATGAACCAATCGAAACAAAGGGGAACGAAAACATGAAATCGACATTTCTTGCGGCATTGACCGCCGGCGGTCTGGCGCTTGGCACGGGCCAGGCCTTTTCGGCAGACGAAATCACGCTGCAGCTCAAATGGGTCACGCAGGCCCAGTTCGCGGGCTACTATGTCGCGCTGGAAAAAGGCTTCTACGAGGAAGAAGGCCTCGACGTCACCATCAAGCCCGGCGGCCCGGATATCGCGCCGGCACAGGTTCTGGCCGGCGGCGGCGCCGATGTGATCGTCGACTGGATGCCGTCGGCGCTGGCAACGCGCGAAAAGGGCGTCCCGCTCGTCAACATCGCCCAGCCGTTCAAATCCTCCGGCATGATGCTGACCTGCCTGAAGGAAAACAACGTCATGAGCCCGGAGGATTTCCCCGGCAAGACGCTTGGCGTCTGGTTCTACGGCAATGAATATCCGTTCCTGTCGTGGATGGCGCATCTCGGCATCCCGACCGATGGCGGCGAGGACGGCGTCACCGTGCTGAAACAGGGCTTCAACGTCGATCCGCTGCTGCAGAAACAGGCAGCCTGTATCTCGACGATGACCTATAACGAATACTGGCAGGTGATCGATGCCGGCATTCCCGAAGACGCGCTCAACACCTTCAAGTATGAAGACGAAGGCGTGGCCACGCTGGAAGACGGCCTCTACGTGCTCGAGGATGACCTTGCCGATCCGGCCTTCAAGGAAGACATGGTCAAATTCGTCCGCGCCTCAATGAAGGGCTGGAAATGGGCCGAGGAAAACCCGGACGAAGCCGCCGAGATCGTGCTCGAATATGACGACACCGGCGCCCAGACCGAAAAGCACCAGAAGCGGATGATGAGTGAAGTGGCCAAGCTGACGGCCGGCTCCAACGGCGCGCTTGATCCGGCCGACTATCAGCGCACGGTCGACGTTCTGCTCGGCGGCGGGTCGGATCCGGTCATCACCAAGCAACCGGAAGGCGCCTATACGCTGGAAATCACCGACGCGGCGCTTTCCAATTAAATTTCAATCACTTGATTAAATTCTGCTGCGCGCGGCCTCACCTCGAGGCTGCGCGTATTGCATTTTTGCACCAGTAAACACTATAATCGAACCGATTGGTTCAATTTTGGCGTATTTTACCGAAATGCGACTTGAAATAGAGCCCAGTTGTGACGAACTGCCTCACGACCTCAACCGGCGCCCGCCTGACAACGTAGAAAGGCTGAAGGCGACCGGCAAGAGACCTGCCGATCACCGCGCTCGGCAAGCGCAAGACGATCTGCAATCACATTGTGGCCTCCTCCCGGCCGATAGAGGAAAACCGTCATGCTCAGAAAAGCCCGTGTCGCTGCATTGTCTTCGATGCTTCTTGCAATGGCATTTTCGCCCACACTCGGCGCGGAAGCGAGCGCCCCGGCGACAAACGGCACAACCCCGCCCTCCATCATTGTCACCGATGTGAAAGTGATGCCGCTGACCGAAATCGTGCGCGCCACCGGCACGATCAAACCGGTCGAGGAGGTTTACGTGCAGCCGCTGGTCGAGGGCCTGTCGGTCGAAACCATCAATGCGGAAATCGGCGACCGGGTCGATGAAGGCGACGTGCTGGCAACATTGCGGACCGATTCTCTTCTTCTGCAAAAAAGCAGCCTGCAGGCGAGCAAGGCCAAGGCCGAGGCCAGCCTGGCCCAGCTCAACGCGCAGCTGACCGCAAACGAGGCCGCCCAGACCAATGCCCGCCGCCAGTTCGAGCGCACCAGACGGCTAGCCGACAGTGGATCGGTCTCCACCTCGGCGCTGGAACAGGCCGAAACGGCGGCACTGAGGGCGGATGCCTCGACAGCCGCCGCGCGCGAGGCCGTCAGCGTGGCCGAGGCCGATATCAACGTCCAGCAGGCGCAGATTGACGATATCGACCTTCGGCTGGAACGCACCAAGATCAAGGCCCCGGTCTCCGGCATCATCTCCGGCAGGAACGCGCGTATCGGCGCCATCGCCACCGGCGCCTCCACGCCGATGTTCACCATGATCCGGGACGGCGCGATCGAGCTGGTCGCCGAAGTGCCGGAGGATAACATGATGAAGGTGGAAGAGGGCCAGACAGCGATGATTTCGCTCGTCGGCGATGCCCCTGCGCTTAGCGGCACCGTGCGGCTGGTTTCGCCCGTGGTCGACAATGTCACCCGGCTCGGCGATGTGTTCATCTCCATCGATGAACCCGGCCGTGCGCGTCCCGGCATGTATGCCAGCGCCGAGATCATCGTCGAGGAAGCCGAAAACCTTGCCCTGCCGATGACCGCCGTCAACATTGGCCGCCAGGGCGCCACCGTGCGCCGGGTCAAGGACGACACGGTCGAGATCGTCACCGTCAAAACCGGCATTCAGGACGGCGACACCATCGAAATTGTCGAAGGGCTTGCCGAGGGCGATCAGGTGGTGGCCAAGGCCGGCGCCTATGTGCGCGCCGGCGACCGGATCACCCCCGTACCGGCAACCGAAGCGCCGCTCAACTGAGGTCTGAACAATGAATTTCTCAGCCTGGGCCATCCGCAATCCAGTCGCACCGCTTCTGCTTTTGGGTCTGCTCCTGTTCATGGGCCTGCAGGCGTTCCGCGACCTGCCGATCACCCGCTTTCCCAATATCGACGTGCCCGTCGTCGCCGTTACCGTCACCCAGAGCGGCGCGGCGCCGGCGGAACTGGAAATGCAGGTGACCAAGAAGATCGAGGACGCGATTGCCAGCGTCTCCGGCGTCGATGAGCTGAATTCCACGGTCACGGACGGCGTTTCCACCACCTCGGTGCTGTTCCGCATGGAGGTCAAGCCCGACGAGGCGCTGCGCGACGTCAAGGACGCGATCGACAATATCCGCTCCGACCTGCCGGCCAATGCCGATGAACCGGTGGTGCGCAAGATCGATGTCGAGGGTCAGGCGATCCAGACCTTTGCCGTCTCCTCGCCCAACATGTCGCTGGAAGAACTGTCGTGGTTTGTCGATGACACCATCGAACGGGCGCTGCAGGGCATCCGCGGAGTCGGTCGCGTCGACCGCTATGGCGGCGCGGATCGCGAAATTCAGGTCTCGCTCGATGAAAACAAGCTGGCGAGCTACGGCATCACGGCGTCCGATGTCAACGCGCAGCTGCGCCAGACCAATGCCGACACCGGCTCCGGTCGCGGACAGGTGGCGGGCGCCGAACAGGCGATCCGCACGCTGGGTGACGCCCGTAGTGTATCCGATCTCGCCGATACCATGATCGCGCTCGGCAATGGCCGGTTTGCCCGGCTCTCGGACCTCGGCACGGTGACCGACACCTATGAGGAGCCGCGCACCTTCGCCCGCCATGACGGCAATCCGGTGGTCTCCTTCGGCGTATTCCGCTCCAAGGGCGCCAGCGAAGTCACGGTCGCCGATGCGGTTGCCGAAGCGCTCGACACGGTCCGCGCCGAACACCCGGATGTTTCCATCAGCCTGATCGACGACGCGGTTTATTTCACCAAGGGCAATTACACCGCTGCCCTCGACACGCTTTACGAAGGCGCGATCCTTGCCATCATCGTGGTATTCCTGTTCCTGCACAATTGGCGCGCGACGCTGATTGCCGCCGTGGCGCTGCCCTTCTCGGTGATCCCGACCTTCTGGGTCATGGACCTGCTCGGTTTCTCGCTCAATCTCGTGAGCCTGATCTCGCTGACACTGGCGACAGGCATTCTGGTCGATGATGCGATTGTGGAAGTGGAGAATATCGAGCGGCATATCGGCATGGGCAAGACGCCCTATCGCGCGGCACTCGATGCCGCCGACGAGATCGGCCTTGCCGTGATTGCCACGAGCTTCACCATCATCGCCGTGTTCGCGCCGGTTTCCTTCATGCCGGGCATCCCGGGCCAGTATTTCATCCAGTTCGGCCTGACGGTGGCGTTTGCCGTGTTCTTCTCGCTGGTGGTTGCCCGCCTGATCACGCCGGTGATGGCCGCCTATATCCTGAAGCCGGCAAAGCACAAGGCGAAGGAAGACAGCGAGACCAATGACGGAAGGGCGATGCGGGGCTACACGGCCGCCGTGCGCTGGACCACGCGATGGCGCTATCCGACGCTCGGCCTTGCGATTGTGGTCCTGATCGTCTCCGGCTATTTCATGTCGCGCATTCCCGGCAGTTTCATGCCGCCGGAAGATGCGTCCCGCATCGTGCTTTCCGTCGAGCTGCCGCCCAATGCCCAGCTTTCCGATACGGAAGCGATGACACGGATTGTCACCGAGCGGATCGAGGGCTTTGAGGGCGTGGAGAGCGTCACCGTCCTCGGCGGTTCGTCGCCGCTCGGCGACCTCGAATATCGGCGCGCCACCGTCACGGTGACGCTTGAGAACCTCGCGCATTCCCTGCCCGAGGCCATCGTCAATGACATCATCGGCGGGCTTCCGCTGATCGGCAAATACCTGCCCAAGCTCGAACCGCAAGGCCGCGAAATTCCGCAATGGCAGATCGAACAGGAGGTGCTGGCCGCCCTTTCCGACATCCCGGACCTGCGCGTGACCAAGCTGAACGACCGCGGCCAGCGCGACATTCAGTTCAATTTCCTCTCCGACAATGAGGAAGACCTGCAACAGGCCGTCGCCATTCTGGAATCGAAGCTGCGCGCCGACCCGATGCTGGACAAGGTGTCCTCGGAAGGCGCGCTCCCCCGGCCCGAATTGCAGATCCATCCGAAGAAGGAGATTGCGGCCCGTCTCGGCGTGACGCCGGCTCAGATCGCCAATACCGTTCGTGTCGCGACCGTCGGCGATATCGACGCCAACCTGCCGAAAATCTCGCTCGACAACCGGCTGATCCCGATCCGGGTGCGCACCGATCTGGAACTGCGCCGCGACCTTTCGGCGATCCGCAACCTGAAGGTCCAGACGGCAAGCGGCGAGATGGTGCCGCTGTCCGTGGTCGCCGACGTCAATTACACCGAAGGTGTCGCCACGGTCGACCGTTACGACCGCCACCGCGTGGTCACCATCGGCGCCAACCTGCCGCCGGGCGTGGCGCTCGATCCGGCGACCGCGCGCTTCCGAGAGATCGTCGACAACACCGAAATCCCGGAGACAGTGACGCTTGTCGAAAGCGGCGATGCCAAGATCCTCGCCGAAATGCAGCAAAGCTTCGTCAATGCCATGCTGCTGGGCCTGTTTCTGGTGCTGGCGGTGCTGATCCTGCTGTTCAAGGACGTGATCCAGCCCTTTACCATCCTGTTCTCGCTGCCGCTGGCGCTGGGCGGGGTCGCGATCGCGCTGATCCTGACGGATGAGCCGGTGTCGATGCCAGTGATGATCGGATTGCTGATGCTGATGGGTATCGTCACCAAGAACGCGATCCTGCTGGTGGATTTTGCCAAGGAGGCGATCTGGCACGGTCTGGAACGGCGCGCAGCACTGGTCGAGGCCGGGCGCAAGCGCGCGCGACCGATCATCATGACCTCGATTGCCATGTCGGCGGGCATGCTGCCGGCCGCCCTTGGCGTGGGTGAAGGGGCCTCCTTCCGCGCGCCGATGGCAACAGCGGTGATCGGCGGCATCATCGTCTCCACCGTTTTGAGCCTGCTGGTGGTACCTGCCTTCTTCATGATCATGGATGATATTGCCGGGCTGCTGCGATTGGTGTTCGGCCGTTTCATCGGCCGGCGCGACCCCGACGATCATGTCTATACGACCGAGGAAACCGGCATGCTCGGCGAGGCCAATCGTGCCAAAATTGCCAAACTCGAAGAACGACTCGACACTATCGAGAACAAGCGCGACGAATATGGCAGGCACGGCATGGCCTGATGGCGTCGGATTGGTAAGCGGAAACATTCCGCTAGCCGAAAACGCGATTTTGTTTAAATCGTTTCGCTCAGGGGCCGGTGCAAAGCCGGCCTTTTTGCCATTTGCAACACTGTTTGCAGCCCCGTACCGCAAACGTCAAAAAATCCGCCTCCCGGTTGATTGAAATCAATACCCCGGCCGCCCTCTGCTTCTAGGTTTCAGACAGGCGAAAGACCGGCCTCTTCCCTCCCAACCTTGGAAAGCCGGCTTTTGCCACAGACGGACAATACCGGCGGATTGCCGGATTGTCTGGGAAATGTCGATTTTGAAGCGTCAGGCCCATGCATCCCGAAACGGGGAACAGGCCGGATGCCAGCAACCGGCGACATTGCGGCGTGCACCGGTCGAGTTGCAGATTTGGATAGGCAAAAGCCCGGTCGCCGCGGGACCGGGACGGGAGACGGACAGTGAACAGGACCCTCTTGCTGAACGAGCGCAAAAAAACGCTTTTTGTCGAAACCAAGCTGACGGCTAACATGGACATGGCGACCATGAACAAATTGATGGAATGTGCAACCTTCGCCAATTGCTATCCCCGAGACGTGGTATTCCGCGAAGGTGATCCGGCGACCCATTTTTACAGCGTGCTTTCCGGCTATGTGCGCCTCTACCGGCAAAACAGCGAAGGCCGTGAAGCCGATATCCGCGTATGCGGCCCTGGCGACAGCTTTGCCGATGACCTGATCTTCGGCGGCGATACCTATGAATATCACGCCCAGGCCGCCGACAAGGCGATGCTGGCGCGCTACGATATCAACCGGGTGCGCAATGCGGCCCAAGCCGATGACGGCATGCTGGCGCGCGCCATTGCCGGCTCCCTTGCCGACCAGCTTCAGGAAACCATGGACTGCATCGCCAATGACCGGCTCAACACAGCCGTTCAGCGGGTCGCGCTCTATCTTCTGGAACAGGCCGATGGCCAGGAATCCCCGGCATCCTTCCGCCTTTCCTTCCAGAAGAGCCTTCTTGCCGGAAAGCTGGGGCTTGCCCCTGAAGCGCTTTCCCGCGCCTTCGCAACGCTGAAAGGTCTCGGCGTTCACGTACACGGTCGCATCATCGAAATTGAGGATATGGACGCGCTGCGGGCTCTCTGATCTGCGCACCGATCATGCGACCGACCTGAAAACCGGCAGGGGTTCCCTGCCGGTTTTTCCGTTTATGGGAAGTGCCTCTCAAAGACCACCGTTTTCCTTCAGGAAAGACACGATCGCCTCCACACCGTCACCGCGCTTCAGGTCGGTGAACACCGTCGGCGCGCCCGAACGCATGCGCTCCGCATCGGCAGCCATGACGTCGAGATTGACCTCGACATAGGGAGCGAGGTCCTTCTTGTTGATGATCAGCAGGTCGGAGCGGGTGATGCCGGGCCCGCCCTTGCGCGGGATTTCCTCGCCCTGGGCCACCGAGATCACGTAAATGGTGATGTCGGCAAGATCCGGCGAGAAGGTTGCCGCCAGATTGTCGCCGCCCGATTCGATGAAGATGATGTCGAGATCGGGGATCCGGCTGTTGATTTCGGCAATCGCCTGAAGGTTGATTGTCGCATCCTCGCGGATGGCGGTGTGCGGGCAGCCGCCCGTTTCCACGCCGACGATCCGGTCGGAGGTGAGCGCCTGCATGCGCACCAGCGCCTCGGCATCCTCACGCGTATAGATGTCGTTGGTGACGACGGCGACGGAATACTCCCGGCCCATCGCCTTGCACAGCTTTTCCGTCAGCGCCGTCTTGCCGGAGCCCACCGGGCCGCCGATGCCGACGCGCAAAGGACCGTTTTCAGACTTCATGTCGAACCTCGTCAGTTACAGAATTCAGCTACGAAACAGGCGCGAATGCTGGGTTTCGTGCCGAAGTGTGGAAATATCGGCCCGGAACGTACAGCCGCCAAGATCATCGAGACCTGACTGCGCAGCGCGCGACGCCGTTTCCAGAATGGTCTTTTCCAGCCCGGACAACACTTCAAGGCCCGCCACCTGACCGCACAGCGAAAGCCGTATGGCGGCCGAAACCGATTGTGCGATCTGGGCATGGAGATAGCCCTGGCAGGCGGCCGTCAGGCCGATACCGTGGGCGGAGGCGACCGCGCCGAAGGCAACCGGCAAGGCAATCGTCTCGGGCAATTCGTCAAGCACCGGCGCCGGCCATGCGCGCGCCGCCGTCACAAAGGCAGCCCCAAGCGCCAGCGTTTCGGCATGGCGCTCGCGCGCGCCGGCAAGGGCTGTCGCAAGGGCAGCCGTTTCGCCAATGCGCGCAACATCGCCGCCCGCCCTGTGGCTCTCGCACAAAAGCAGCGCATCGTTCCACAGGAAGCCCTGCGCAAGCCCCGATGAAAGCCAGGCTTTCAGCCCTTCGGCATCTTCCAGCAGCCGGTCATGGACGGCCCGCTCCAAACCGCCGGAATAGGCAAAGCCGCCGAGCGGAAAGGCGGGAGAAAGCCAGGACAGCAGCCGAAGCAGCGATGTCCCCGAAACGGCGGTCTCGTCAATCGTGGTGGTGGTGATGGCCGTGATGGTCGTGATCTCCGTGATCATGATCGTGGTGGTGATGATCACCGTGATGATGATCGTGGCCGCCATGGCTGTGATAGGCGCCGCGCACCGGCTGGAACGGTTCGACAATTTCGCTGACTGTCGCGCCGAGACCGATGAGCATCTGCCGGATGACATGGTCGCGCAGGATCAGGATACGGTCGGTCTCGATCTGCGCCGGCAGGTGCCGGTTGCCGAGATGCCAGGCAAGTTCGATGATGTGAAGGCCATCGCGCGGGCGGATTTCGTAGAGTTCTTCGGGTGCCGCGACGATCTCGATCTTCGATCCGTCTTCCAGCACCAGCCGGTCGCCGCTTGCAAAAAGCACGGCATCTTTCAAGTCGAGCATGACCGAGCCGCCATCGGCAAGCTTCAGCGCCTTGCGCCGCAAATGTCGCCCGTCATGTGTCAACTCGACACGTCCGGCAAGCGGGCCATTGTCCTCCCCTGCCGGAATGTAAGTGGTAACGCGTTGCATTGTTTCCCCTTCGCTCACGCCTGAAACAATCCAGGGTGATCCGTATTCATAGCAAGATTGTCTCGCTTGGCAAGCGCGTGCACTGCAGCAAGGTTTCACGCATGACCGGCATGATGGGGATGGCCGGGATCGTCGATCTTCTCGGTCTCGACATCGGCGGAAAGCTCCTGCCGGGCCTTGCCGGTCGGCTGGCGGGTAAAGCCGGTCATCGGGCCGGACTGCTGGAAGTCGCGCTTGATCTCGACATCGGAGGTCAGATAGGCGGTGACCAGTTCGGCAATCGAGCGCAGCGCATGCATATGGATACGCTCATAACCGTGCGAGGCATCGACACCGAAGGCAACCAGCGCGGTGCGCACATCAGCACCCGCCTCCACCGCGCTTGCCGAATCCGAGCGGTAATAGCGGAAGACATCCTTCTGGTAGCGGATATCGTTGAACTTGCAGACATCGACCAGTTTTTTCGTCAGGTGCCAGTCGAAGGGGCCGGTCTGGTCGGCCATGGCAATGGTGACGCCGAATTCGGAGGAATTCTGGCCGGGCGCGGACGTGCCGTTGTCGATGGAGACCAGCGAAGCGACCTCCGGCGAAACGATTGACGAAGCGCCGACACCGACCTCCTCGGCGATGGTGAAAAGCCAGTGGCTGGCCACCGGCGTTTCGATATTGGCGTCCTGCATGGCCTTCAGCGCGGCCAGCATCAGCGCCACGCCGGCCTTGTTGTCGAGGTGACGGGAGACGATGAAGCCGTTGTCGAGGAATTCCGGCTGCGGGTCGATGGCGACGATATCGCCGATCTCGATGCCCAGCCGGTCGAGGTCTTCCTCGTCGCGGGTCAGCGCATCGACGCGCAGTTCGACATAATCCCAGCCGACCGGCATTTCGTCGATTTCATTGTTATAGGTGTGGCCGGAGGCCTTCAGCGGCAGGATGGTGCCGCGGTAAGCGCCCTTTTCGGTGAAAACCGTTGCCCGCGCCCCTTCGGCAAAACGCGCCGACCATGTGCCGATCGGCACAAGCTTGAGACGGCCATTGTCCTTCAGGAATTTCACCTGGGCGCCGAGTGTGTCGACATGGGAGACGACGGCGCGCGCACCGCGACTGTCAACACCCCTGCGTACGGCCCTGATCGCGCCGCGCCGGGTCAGTTCGACGGAAAGGCCAAGTTTTTCCAGCTCTCCCGTCACGAACCGGACGATCGGATCGGTGTAACCTGTCGGCGAAGGAATCGCGAGCAGCGATTTCAGCATGTCGGACAGGTACTCGGAATCAATCGTCAGTCGTTGCATCACTCACTCATTTTTCTGCGTCTCGCGGGCTGAAGCCCTCGCCCCTGCCGGCATGGACAGCGGGAACAGCAGATCGACGAACCGTTCGGCCGTCGGCTGCGGCTCGTGGTTGGCAAGCCCCGGACGCTCGTTGGCCTCAATAAAAGCGTAATCCGGGTTTTGGGGTGACTTGATCATCAAATCAATCCCCACGACCGGAATATTGATCGAACGGGCAGCGGAAATCGCGGCATCCACAAGCTTTGGATGGACGATATCGGTGACATCATGGATGGTGCCGCCGGTATGCAGATTGGCCGTGCGCCGGACACGGATTTCCTCACCGTCCTGCGGCACATCGGCAAAGGTGTAGCCGGCGCTGCGCACCGTCCGCTCGGTTTCGGCATCAAGCGGAATGGAGGATTCGCCGCCGGTGGCCGCACTTCTGCGCTCGCTCTGGGTGGAAATCAGCTGTTCGATAGTGGAGCGTCCGTCACCGATCACATGCGCCGGACGGCGCACGGCGGCCGCGACCAGACGGTAGTTGATGACGATCAGCCGCAGGTCTTCGCCTTCGACCATTTCCTCGATCAGCACCGTATCGCAATAGGCCTTGGCTGCGTCCACGGCTTCGCGCACTTCCTCAAGCGTCGTGACCCCGACGGAAATCCCCCGCCCCTGCTCGCCACGCGCCGGTTTGACGACAAGCTTGCCGGCATCTTCCAGAAAACCGGCGATCGCATCATCCCCGGCATCCGAAGTCATCTGCCGCGGCACCCTGACGCCCGCCTCCTCGACGAAGCGGCGGGTCACCGACTTGTCATCGCAGATCGACATCGCGACCGATGTCGTCAGTTCAGAAAGGCTTTCGCGACAGTGGATCGAGCGGCCACCATAGGACAGCCGGAAGAAACCGCCCTTGGCGTCGGTCACTTCCGCCGAAATGCCGCGCCGGCGCGCCTCCCCGACGATCAGTCGCGCATAGGGGTTCAGCGCCTCGTAATCCTCCTGCTCGGGGCCGGTGAAAAGCTTCTCGTTGATCTGGTTCTTGCGTTTGACGGTAAAATACGGAACCCGTTTGAAACCGAGCTTTTCATAAAGCTTGATCGCCGGCACATTGTCGTGCAGCACCGAGAGATCGAGATGCGAGGCGCCGCGGGCAAGAAAATGCTCGGCCAGCCGGCGCACCAGAGCCTCGCCGATACCGCGCTGGCGGGCCTGCGGATCGCTGGCCAGACACCAAAGCGATGCCCCCTTTTCCGGATCGTTGAACACACGGCCATGGTCGATGCCGGTCACGGTGCCCAGGATCTTGCCGGTATGCTCGTCTTCGGCGACGAAATAGACGATCGAGCGGGCATCGCGCTGACGCCAGAAGAAATCCGGACGCACCACCACCATGCCACGGGCGGCATAGATGCGGTTGATGGCCTGGGCATCGATTTCCGACGTCAACCGGCGGATGAAAAAGCCCTGCGGCGGCTTCGACGCCGCCGTATGATAGGTCGAAAGATCGAGCCGGTAGGTGTGCGAGGGATCGAGGAACACTTCCTGCGGCGCATTGGCGAGCACCACATGCGGATCGCGCACATAGATCGCGATGTCGCGGTGGTCCGGCACCTCGGCCCGCAATGTCTCGATCAGCAGCTTGGTATCGGAAAAGGTCTGGCCGAACACGATACGGCCCCAGCCGCAATCGATCGAAACATCCGCTTTCATGGCGCCGCTGTCGTCACCATTGTTGATCGGCGGCTTCATGCCCTGGGTCCGCATCTTCTTCAAGCGATGGGAATAGGCATCGCGGCCGCGGTGCTCCGGTTGATCCTTCGGACCCTTTTCCGCGTTCATCGGCTTTTCCTCAAATCTCGTGAGACTGCAACCACATTTCCAGAAGCGCAACCTGCCAGAGTTCCGATCCGCGCAACGGCGTGATGTGGCCGATCGGATCGATGAACAGGTCATCGAGATAGGATTTGTTGAACAGCCCACGCTCGCTGGAGACCTGGCTTGTCAGTGTATCACGAACCATGTCGAGATATTCGCCGGAGATGTATTTCAGCTGCGGAACCGGGAAATAGCCCTTCTTGCGGTCGATCACCTCATGCGGCACCACAAGCCGTGCGGCGTCCTTCAGCACGCCCTTGCCGCCGTCATTGAGCTTGAACTCCGGCGGGATGGTGGCTGCAAGCTCGGCCAGTTCGTGGTCGAGGAAGGGCACACGGGCCTCAAGCCCCCAGGCCATGGTCATGTTGTCCACCCGCTTGACCGGATCGTCGACCAGCATGACCTGGCTGTCGAGCCGGAGCGCCCGGTCCACAGGCCCTTCGGCGCCCGGCGCCATCAGGTGGCTTTCAACGAAGGCGCGGCTGACATCCTCCTCCGCCAGCCATTCCGGCGAGAGATGACGCGACAGCTTGGCGTGGTCGCGGTCGAAGAAGCCCTTGGCATAATCGCCGACGACATCGTTGGAGTTTTCAAGCGGCGGATACCAGTGGTAGCCGGCAAAGATCTCGTCTGCCCCTTGCCCCGACTGCACCACCTTGATGTGCTTGGACACCTCGCGCGACAGCAGGAAGAAGCCGATATTGTCGTAGGACACCATCGGCTCCGACATGGCGTTGATGGTGTCGGGCAAGGCGCTCATCAGATCAGAGGATGGCACGAAGATCTTGTGATGATCCGTGCCGAACCGTTCGGCGATCAGGTCGGAATAGCTGAATTCGTCGCCCTTTTCACCGTTGGCCTCCTCGAAACCGATGGAAAAGGTCATCAGGTCCTTCTGGCCTTCTTCGGCCAGAAGCCCGGTAATGATCGAGGAATCGACGCCGCCCGACAGCAGCACGCCGACGGGAACGTCGGCCACCATGCGGCGGCGGACAGCCGTGCGCAGCGCATCCAGCACCCGGTCGCGCCATTCCTCGCGCGACAGCCCCGCCGTTGCCGGATCGCGCTGATGCGGCGGCGCCCAGTAGCGGATATCCTCGAAAGAGCCATCCGGCTCATAGCAGCGGGTGGTCGCCGGCGGCAGCTTGCGCACGCCCTTGAGGATCGTATAGGGCGGCGGCACCACCGCATGAAACGACATGTAGTGGTGCAGCGCCACCGGATCGACCGTCTTGTCGATACCGCCGCCGCGCAGCAGCGCAGGCAACGTGGAAGCAAAGCGGATATTCTTGCCGCTGGTCGCATAATAAAGCGGTTTGATGCCGAAACGGTCGCGCGCCAGCATCGCCTTGCCGCTGTCACGCTCGATGATGGCGAAGGCGAACATGCCGTGGAAGTGCTGCACACAGTCCCGTCCCCAGGCGTGATAGGCCTTGAGGATCACTTCGGTATCGCCGGTGGAGAAGAACCGGTAGCCCTTTTCCTCCAGCTTCTTGCGCAGTTCCGGGTAGTTGTAGATGCAGCCGTTGAACACGATCGTCAGACCGAGTTCGGGATCGGTCATCGGCTGTGCGGCTTTCTCGGAGAGGTCGATGATCTTCAGGCGGCGATGGCCGAAGGCATAATTGCCCCGACCGAGAATGCCGCTGCCATCCGGCCCGCGCGGAGCCAGCGCCTCGGTGATGCGGGCAACGGCTTCGGCGTCCGCAAGGGTTCCGTCAAATCTGATTTCTCCGGCAATACCACACATGTTCTGGACGATCGCTCCTGTCTTTGGCGCCCGGACGACAGGAAAGGGAGGTCTCCCGACAAGCAAGGCGCATATTCAAATGTCACTGTGCCGCTTGCGATAAAACCGCGCGGCGTGATTGCGTTGCGGGCCGTCGCCCGCGCTTATGGGTTGCTTTTTGGTTACAACAGAAATCGTTTGAGTTCAAATCATTTCTACTGTAATTGACTCGACTCATGAAGAACGCCGATGAAGACCTGACATCGAAAAATGCCGAAGCCGTGATGAAGGCGATCCGGCGTATCGCGCATGCCATCGACATTCGCTCGAAACGCATCGGCCGCGAGACCGGGCTGACCATTCCGCAGATTGTCGTATTGCAGGCTGTGAGCGACCAGGGCGCGCTGACCACGGCGGCGATCTCGAAACAGGCCGACCTCAGCCCGGCTACCACGGTGACCATTCTCGACAAGCTGGAAGCCAAGGGGCTGATTGAACGCAAGCGGTCGGTTTCCGACAGGCGCAAGGTGCAGGCCGTTCTGACACGGGCGGGATCGCAAACCCTTGCCGGCGCGCCATCGCTTTTCGCCGACGGGTTTGCCGCGGAATTTTCCGCCTTCACCGGGCCCGAGCAGTTTTCCATCGTCACCTCTTTCAGGCGGGTTGCCGATCTCCTTGATCCGGAAGAAACGGCAAAGCCGGAGAATGGCTTCCTCAAACGCTGAAACGTTGCGCCCTAGTGATTGCGCAAGGCGTCGATCAATTCGCCCTTGTCCATCTTCGAGCGGCCCTCGATGCCGACCTCCTGCGCCTTGCGGTAAAGGTCCTCGCGCGTCCACGCCACGTAAGAGGCGGATTTTCCGCCCTTTCTCGAGGGGTTCATGCGGTCATTGGCCTGCGCGTTGGCAATGCGCGCGGCCTTCTCCTTCGAGGCGCCGTCGGCGCGCAAAGCCTCGTAGGTCTCCTCATCCTTGATGGATGAACGATTGTTTTCTGTCGTCGTGGCCATAACCCTGCCCTTCCATTCGAAGTTTTTTTGAAAACGTCGAAAATGACCGGAAAGTTCCGTAAGGCAGAGCTTTGGCTCAGGCGGCGAGCCTATTTTTTCGCGCGGGCTTCGGCGCCGTCGACGATGGCGCGGATGGTATCGGCAACCCGGTACTGGAAGGCGAAGGACGCATCGGGATCCAGGCCAGGGTCCTCCTCCTGCCCCTTGACGGTCAGCAGACCGTCGAGTGCGGCGCGGAACACCGTCTGGCTTTCCCCCTCCCCGAGCGCCGCCGCCAGCGCAATCAACACTTCCTGATGCGCCGCCATCTGCGCTTCAAGCCTCTCGAGACGTTCTTCCGACATGCGTTCCTCACAATTTTGGTTTTCATAAACAGGACACAGGCGGCATGATAAATCAATGGCAGCATCAATGATCGGGTGGCGATCCGGAACCGGACGGCGGTTCAAGGCGTTTGCAACAGAATATCCAACAATGACGGCAGGAGCCCTTCTTGGACCAGACCAACACGGCCGAACAGGAATTCAGTTCGCTGACTGCAATCGTCGAGCGCACGATTGCGGAAACCGGAAACGGCGAGGCTTCCGTCGAACATCTGATGCGCTCCTTCGGCCATGCCTCCTTCATTCCGCTGCTGATCCTGCCCGCACTGATCCTGATCACGCCGCTGAGCGGCGTGCCAGGCCTTTCGACCGTCTGCGGCCTGATCATCATGCTGATCGCCGCCCAGAGGCTCGTTGGCCACAAGCAGATATGGCTGCCCGGCTGGATCCGCCACCGCACGATCAAGACCCCGAAACTGCATGCGGGGCTGGAAAAGATCCTGCCCTTTACCCGCCTTGTCGACCGTGTCAGCCGCAAGCGGATGACCTTCCTGTTCCGCCCACCTCTGGTGCTGCTGCTGCCGCTTGCCTGCACGATCTTCGGCGCAGTGATGCCGCTGATGGAGATCGTTCCGTTCTCGTCGTCGCTGATCGGCGTGGCGGTGACACTGATCGCCTTTTCGATGCTGACCCGTGACGGCCTGTTCGCGCTTTTAGCACTTGTTCCCCTCGGCGTGGTCGTCTGGGCCGTTTCCAGCGTTTTGACGACAATCTAGCGGCCAAACGGGAGGCTACAGCGCCACCCAGCTTTGATCGATGACCGCTTCCATCGCCACATAGCTTGTCGTCCAGCTGACATAGGGCAGTTCGGAAATCTTCTCCGCCATGATCCGGCGGAAATGCTCCATGTCGCGCGTGCGCACCTTGATCTGATAGTCGAACCCGCCGGCGATCAGATAGCATTCCTCCACTTCCGGGATCTGCCGCACGGCGTCGTTGAATTGCTGCAACGCTTTCTGCCGGGTGTCGCTCACCTTCACCGTGACATAGGTGACATGGGTCAGCCCGAGCTTGATCGGAGACAGCATCGCGCGGTACCCTTTGATCAGCCCCATTTCCTCCAGCTGACGGACTCTCAGCGTAACCGGCGTCTTGGAGAGACCGACCTTGCGCGCCAGTTCGGTCATGGAAATGCGTGCATCGACGACCAGTTCTTCAAGAATTTTGCGATTGATGGCATCGATTTCCATTGCAACATCCGTTTTTTGGGTCCTTCTTTGTTACTTATGACCAAATAAACGAACAAAGCTAGTCGCATCGCCTACGCAATTGACGTTAGTCTGACAAAAAATGAGGAGCAGACTTTGGCCGACATCCCCTTCCCAGCGCTCGGTTTCGAGCAGAAATTCGCCCCTGACGCACCGCTTCTGGCAGCACTTGCCGAAAACGCGGCCATCGCGCCGGATGAACGCGCGGCAATCAGCAAGCGCGCGGCCGATCTCGTCCGCCGCATCCGTTCCGAAAGCAAGCCGACGCTGATGGAGCATTTTCTGGCCGAATACGGGCTTTCCACGCGCGAGGGCGTGGCGCTGATGTGTCTGGCGGAAGCCATGCTGCGGGTGCCGGACCGGTTCACCATCGACGCGCTGATCGAAGACAAGATCGCGCCATCGGAATGGAACAGCCATCTCGGCACGGCCGCCTCCTCGCTGGTCAATGCCTCCACCTGGGCGCTGATGCTGACCGGCAAGGTGCTGGATGAACGCTCCGACCCCGGCATCGCCAACACGCTCCACGGTCTGGTCAAGCGCATGGGCGAACCGGTGATCCGCACCGCCGTGACCCGCGCCATGAAGGAGATGGGCCGCCAGTTCGTGCTGGGTGAAACCATCGAGGATGCGCTGAGGCGCGGCGACGGCCGGATGAAGCAGGGCTTCACCTATTCCTTCGACATGCTCGGCGAAGCGGCGATGACGGCGGATGACGCCGCGCGTTATGATCGCCATTATGAAAACGCGATCAAGGCCATCGGCAAGGCCGCCGTTCACGAGAATATCGTCGACAATCCCGGTATATCCATCAAGCTCTCCGCCCTTCACCCGCGCTATGAGGTGGCCAAGGAAGAACGCGTGATGGAAGAGCTGGTGCCGATCGTCAAGCGCCTTTCCGCGCAGGCAAGGGAAGCCGGGATCGCGCTGCATATCGATGCGGAGGAACAGGCCCGTCTGGCGCTGTCCTTCAAGGTGATCGACGCGGTGATGGCCGATCCCGCGCTGGACGGCTGGGATGGGTTCGGCGTTGTCGTGCAGGCCTATGGCAAGCGCGCCGATGCGGCCATCGATGCGCTTTACGAGATGGCGACGCGCTATGACCGCAAGATCAATGTCCGCCTCGTCAAGGGTGCCTACTGGGACACGGAGATGAAGCTTGCCCAGGTCAACGGCATGCCGGACTTTCCGCTTTTTTCCACCAAGGCGGCGACCGATGTCGCCTATCTCTGCCTGGCGCGGAAGCTGTTTACCATGGGCGACCGCATTTTCCCGCAGTTCGCCTCGCACAACGCCCACACGATTGCCGCCGTTCTGGAACTGGCCGACGGCCGTCCCTACGAGTTGCAGCGCCTCCACGGCATGGGCGAGCGCCTGCATGACATTGTGAAGAAGGAAACAGGCGGCCATTGCCGGATTTACGCACCGGTCGGCGCCCACCGCGATCTTCTGGCCTATCTGGTGCGCCGCCTGCTGGAAAACGGCGCCAACTCCTCCTTCGTCCACCAGATCGTCGATAATAATATTGCACCGGAAACCGTTGCCAGCGACCCCTTCGAGGCCGTGAAAACCGCAAAGCCACCGGCCGCCTTGAAGCGTCCCGCCGATATCTTCGACGAGGGCCGCGTTGCCGCGCGCGGATGGGACACGACCGCCGATGACGTGCTGGCGGCGATCGAGGACGCGCGCAACACGCCGCTTCCCGACGGCAAACCGCTGACGGTTTCCGAGCCGACGGGCACATCCGTCACCGTTAAAAACCCCGCGACGGGCGAGACTGTCGGCACTGTGCTGGAGGCCGACGAGGCAACCGTCGCCCGCGCCTTTGACGATGCCGCAATCTGGGATGCCCCGCCGAGCGAACGCGCCGCCGTGCTGCGTAAGGCCGCCGATCTTTACGAAGAAAATTACGGCGTGCTGTTCGCGCTTCTGGCGAAGGAAGCGGGCAAGACCATTGCCGACGCCATCGGCGAGGTGCGCGAGGCGGTCGACTTCCTGCGCTACTATGCCCGCGAGGGCGAAAACACGGTGCGGGGGCCGCGCGGCATCATCGCCGCCATCAGCCCGTGGAATTTTCCGCTGGCGATCTTCACCGGCCAGATTTCCGCAGCCCTCATGGCCGGCAATGCGGTGCTGTGCAAACCCGCCGAACAGACGCAGATGATTGCCCACAAGGCCGTTGAACTTCTGCATCAGGCTGGCGTGCCGCGTTCAGCGCTTCAACTGCTGACCGGCGACGGCCCCACTGTCGGCGCAGCGCTGACAGCCGACAAACGCGTTTCCGGCGCCGTCTTCACCGGCTCGATCGACACGGCCAAGCTGATCGAAAAATCGATTGCCGAAAACCTTGCGCCCGGCACGCCGCTGATCGCCGAAACCGGCGGCCTCAACGCCATGATCGTCGACAGTACCGCGCTTCCCGAACAGGCTGTGCGCGACATCGTCGCCTCCGCCTTCCAGTCGGCCGGCCAGCGCTGCTCGGCCCTGCGCTGCCTTTATATTCAGGAGGAAACCGCCGACCATCTGATCGAGATGATCAAGGGCGCGATGGACGAGCTTGCCGTGGGCGATCCCTGGCTGTTTTCCACCGATGTCGGCCCGGTGATCGATGCCGGGGCCCGCGATGGCATCGCCGCCTATCTGAAGGAGAAATCCGGCAGCATCCTGCATCAGTTGAAGACACCGGAAACCGGCACCTTCATTGCGCCGACCATGCTCAAGGTGAACGGCATCGATGATCTGGAGCGCGAAATCTTCGGCCCGGTTCTCCACGTGGCCACCTACAAGGCCCGCGATCTGGAAAAGGTCGTCGACACGGTCAACGCCCGCGGCTACGGCCTGACCTTCGGTCTCCACACCCGCATCGACGACCGGGTGCAGGCGGTGTCGGAAAGCATCCATGTCGGCAATATCTATGTGAACCGCAACCAGATCGGTGCGGTCGTCGGCTCCCAGCCCTTCGGCGGCGAGGGCCTTTCCGGCACGGGACCGAAGGCCGGTGGCCCGCATTATCTGCCGCGTTTCCTCACCCCCGCCTCCGGACAGGAAGGCGGCGAGGACTGGAGCAGCAATGCCGATATCAAGCCGGTCGAGGCCATGCTGTCGGCGCTGGCGGAGATCAAACGCGATGAGGAACTGATGCCGGGGGTCACCGGCGAGCTGAACCGGCTTGCCTTCTACACCCGTCCGCCGCTTCTCTGCCTCGGCCCCGGCAAGGAAATCGCCGCCGCCCAGAAGGCGGCCGTCGAAGCCCTTGGCGGACGCGCGATTGAAGTTGACGGCCATGTCGAACCGGAGACCCTGACGAAACTCGAGGGCTTTTCCGGCGCCTTGTGGTGGGGGGATGAGACGATCGCACGGGCTTTTGCCGGCGCGCTTGCCCGACGGTCCGGCCCCGTCCTGCCGCTGATCACCGCCATGCCGGACAAGGCCCATGTTCTGCATGAACGCCACCTCTGCGTCGACACAACGGCCTCTGGCGGCAATGCCAGCCTGCTGGCCGGATAGGCAACAGACCTGTCGTTGTGGCGAGCTTCAGAAAGGCACCCGCCACAACGACGTCAGGATAAAGGTCGATTTGTCAGCCGTTTTCCCGCAACCCGCTTTCCGGCCTCAACCTTTCAGTCTGCCAGCGCAAAGCCGTCGGCGCGCGGGTCGGATGCCGCTTCCATCAACCCGCTCTCATGCAGCACGACGGCGCCGGCATGGCCCGCCGCGTCGGAGAATGCAGGCAGCATTTCGACGTCGTGCCCGGCCGCCTTCAACGCTGAGACCAGTGCCGGATCGAACCGGTCTTCAAGCTTCAGCGTCGTGGTTTCCTCTCCCCACGTGCGTCCAAGCAGCCAGCGCGGTGCGGTCACTGCGGCCTGAAGCTCCTGGCCGAACTGCACATAGCGCGAGAACACCGCGGCCTGCGTCTGCGGCTGCCCCTCGCCGCCCATCGTGCCATAGGCCATCACCCGGCCATCCTTCAGATGTGCCAGAGCGGGGTTCAGCGTGTGGAACGGGCGCTTGCCGGGCGCAAGCTGGTTGGGACCCGGCAAAAGCGAAAACCCGGCACCGCGATTTTGAAAGAAGACACCGGTCTCGGGACAGGTCAGCCCCGAGCCGAACTCCCAGTAAACGCTCTGGATGAAAGACACGACATTGCCGTAGCGATCCGCCGCGCCCATCCAGATCGTATCGCCTTCTGCCGGCTCATGAGGCCACGGCAGAGCGGTCTTTCCGTCGATCCTCGCGGCAAGCGCATCGAGACGATCTGCGGAAAGCCAGTTCTGCGCCGGTTCGGCCATGAAATCGGGATCGCCAAGCCCGGCATTACGCAGGATGAAGGCCTGTTTCGTGGCTTCGATCAGTCCGTGGAGGTGCGCAAATCCCTCGCTCTCCCTGACCCCGAGCCGGTCGAACAGCGCCAGGATCATCAGCGATGCCACGCCCTGCGTCGGCGCGGTCATGTTCATCAGCCTGCCATGCGATGTATCGACCTCAAGCGGGTCGACGATGCGCGCCTCGTAGGCTGCAAAGTCATCAAGGCGCAGCGGCGAGCCGTTTTCTTCCAGAAAGGCGGCATGGATGCGCGCCAGCGCGCCCGAATAACAGGACGATAATCCTTCGGCCGCGAGCTGCCGCAACGTCGATGCCAGCGGTTTCTGGCAAAGCCGCGCGCCGGCTTCGGGCGCCTTGCCATCGATCAGAAACGTTCCGGCAAAACCGGGGACATCGCAGAGCCCGTCGAACTTGTCCGCCGTGCACTGCGCCTGGTTTCCGGTGACAGCGATCCCGTTTTCGGCATAGTTGATCGCTGCGGCAAGCAGCGTTTCAAGCGGCAGGCGCTTTTCGGCGGGCACCAGCGACAGCGCCTTTTCCCAGCCGCCAATCGTGCCCGGCACGGTAAGCGCGGCAGGGCCTCCGCGCGTCGGCATGGTCGTGGAAAACCCGCGCGCCGCATACCATTCGGGCGTTGCCAGACGCGCGGCCTGCCCGCAGGCGGAAATCCCGGCCGCTTTTTCGCCGGGGCGGTGGATCAGCCAGAAGCCGTCGCCACCGATCCCGTTCATATGCGGATAGGTGACCGCAATCGTCGCAGCGGCGGCAACCATGGCCTCGATGGCCGTGCCGCCGGCCTGCAGAATGTCCCGCCCCGTCAGCGCGGCGGCACGATGCGGAGCGGAAAATGCTCCGTCAAAACCTGTCGCGGAATGCAGCATGATGCCCTCAGATGAAACGTTTCGCCACCTCGATCAGCAGCCGGTCGCTGCCGGGCGCGCCGACAAGCGAAAGCCCGAGCGGCGATCCCTGGCTTGCCACCAGTGGCACGGACAATTGCGGCAACCCGCCGTGACCGGCAATGGCAAGCATGGTCAGGGCATGGCTGCGGAACGTCTCGAAAATATCGTCACCGGCCGTCAACAGCGGCGCAGGACCCGGAGAGGTCGGGTAGACCATGACGGTTCCGGGGACCAGCACCCGTTTCAGATGCGTGCGGAAGGCCTCGCGCCTGGCCTGGGCCTCCTCGAATTCGGCCGGCGTGATCTTCGCGGCGATGGAAAACCGTTGACCGACGTCGGAACCGAATTCGGGCGCGCGCTTTTCGATCCAGCCGCCGAAATGCTGCCAGGCCTCATAGCCCTGATGGTTGCGAAATACCGGCAGCAGCGCCTTCAGGTCGCCGCCCGGCAGAAGCGGACTGTCATTGCGGTCGCCCTTCGGCAGGGCCGATTTCAAAGCCGCCGCCGCCTCATCCTCGCACAGCCGCCAGACATCGGAAGGATAGACCAGCCGGACGTCGCCCTCTGCGGTCTGCTCTTCCGCAAAGATTTCACCGAGCAGCGAGAGCGTTTCCAGATCGCGGGTCAAGAACCCCGGCACGTCATAGCTTTCGGCAAGCGGCAACAGCCCCTCGCCCGACACCAGACCATGGGTCGGCCGCCAGCCGAAAAGCCCGCAGAACGAAGCCGGCAGACGCACCGAACCGCCGGTATCCGAACCGAGGCCGATGTCGGCAAGCCCCGATGCAACGGCAGAGGCCGAGCCCGAAGACGATCCACCGGGCACGCGCGAGGGCGCCGCCGGATTTTCCGGCGTGCCAAAACGGGCATTCATCCCCATCAGACTATAGGCCAGCTCATCCATATGGACCTTGCCGACAAGGGCCGCACCATTGTCGAGAAGGGTCTGGACGGCGGCTGCATTGTGATCGGCCGGCGACTGGTCTTCGGCCCATTCGGGATTGCCGCCGCCGGTGACGGTGCCCTTGATGTCGAAATTGTCTTTGACGGCAACGGTCAACCCTGCCAGACGGTCGGAAACTGGCGCTGCGAGCGTGATGGGAGGTTCGAAACGTTCAACAAAGGGTCCGATGGATTGCGTCATGAGGCATGCCCGCTACTGGAGGAATGATCACCGGAGCATGCACGCAGCCCGTTGAAAACGCAACGCGAAGCTTGAAGCAGAAACGGCTGCCCTCATCGAGAGGAGCACATTGGCAAGACAGCTTTCCCGCCGGTGCGTTTCAGCCGAATGAGCGTTTCCGTGCCTGTTTGTTTGCTTTCTCGCGGCTCTGGCTGTTTAACAGAATCAGGGATTATCGGCAGAACGTTTCTCTCGGGGGAGGAGATGGATAGCTGGCTTAGCGGAAGGAGCGTCAGGCGGCGCTTCGTCAGATTGCGCGCAGGCGCAGCGCTGGTTCTGCTCGTGCTGGCATCTGCCGGCACTTATGCGGCGTGGTCGCTGACAACCAGCCGCACCCGCGAATATGTGCAGGATCAGGCCGCTGAAACGCTTGCCGTTCAGGCCGAGGTTCTAAACGGGGTGCTGGAGAAATACCGGCTAATTCCGCCCCTTCTCGCCCGGCAGGATGAAATCGCGCTGCTGTTCGCAAGCCTTGCATCCGACGCCTACATAGAAAACAGGGCGCGCACGCTGGCAGAAGAGATTACCGGTCTTTCCGGTGCCCGCGACGTGGCCTTCTTTGCGGCCGACGGGAAACTGCTTTCCGCCGCACGCGATATTTTCGGTGACGAACCTGCAGGCCGTGCAGAGCTGCTCAAGGCAGCGAAAGAAAACCGGCTGGGCCGGACGGTCGCCCTGCTGAAGGGTGAAAACCGCGTTTATGCCTTCGGCGCCGGCGTGCGCCGCAATGGCCGGCTGATGGGCGTTGTTGCCGTTTATGTCGGCTTCGATGCAATCGAGCGCGCCTGGGCGCTTTCGGCCGATCCCATTTTCGTAACCGACAATGACGGCATTATCTTCCTCTCCAACCGCGAAGACTGGCTTTTGAAGCCGGTTTCCGAAATCGACGCCAAATTCAATCCCGAAACAGCCGATGCGCTGACACATATCGACGTGATGCGTGACCTGCCGCTGATGGGCTGGCAGCTTCACGTTCTGGGCGACCGCAGCCGCGTCGTTTCCGCGCAATCGGCGGCGATCGGGTTTTCGCTGCTGATCTTCCTGCTCGTCGCCGTGATCGTGTTTTTCCAGATCGGGCGCATCGAGGGCCGTGTCATGCTCAGGCGGCGGGACCGGGCGCTGGCGCTGCGCCTGGAGCGCGCCGTGCGCGACCGGACGAAAGAACTGAGCCTTGCAAACCAAAGCCTGTCGCACGAAATCGACGAGCGGATCGAGGCGGAGCGCGAACTGAAGCGCGTTCAGCGCGAACTGATCCAGACGGCAAAGCTGGCCGGCGTCGGCCAGATGGCGGCAACGCTCAGCCATGAGATCAACCAGCCGCTAGCCGCCATCGAGACCTATGCCGCCAACACCAAACGGGCGCTGGCGCTCAAAAAGAACGAGATTGCCGACGATAACCTGAACCGCATCACGGCCATGGTCGCCCGGATATCCGAACTTTCGGGAACCCTGCTGGCGTTCTCGCGCAGGCCGGAAACGAAGACGGAGCCCGTGCCGGTGAAGGTGGCTCTGCACGAGGCGCTGATCCTGATCCGGCCGAAGGCCGACCGGGCCGGCGTGGCCATCGATGTCGATCCGGCCCTTGAGGGCGTGGTGGTCGATGCCGGCCGCATCCGTCTTTCGCAGGTGTTCGTCAATCTCTTCAGCAATGCCATCGATGCGCTTTCAGGAAGGCCGGACGGGCGCATAGCGGTGGACCTGAAAAGTGCCGGCGAAACCGTCTGCCTTCATGTTTCCGACAACGGGCCGGGAATTGCGCCGGAGCTTGCAAATGAGGTGTTCGAACCGTTTTTCACGACGCGCACCGGACAGGGCAACGGCATCGGACTATCTATCGTCTACAACATCATGCAGGATTTCGGCGGCAGCGTTACGCTTCTGCCGGGTGACGGCGGCGCGGTCTTCGAACTGCGGCTGAAATCCGCGCTGCCATAACAGCGGAGGAATAGGGGCACATCATGGAAATGCAGACGGCAACGCCTCTCGTTCATCTTGTCGATGACGACGACGACCTGCGCCACGCACTGGCGCAGGGGCTTGAGCTCGAAGGCGTCAATGTCGCCGTGCATGACAATGCCGCAAGCGCTGTGGAGCGGATCACGCATGAGGCCTATGCCGTTCTTGTCTCCGATATCCGCATGCCCGGAATGGATGGCATGGCGCTGCTGAAGGCCGCACTGGCGATAGACCCGACCTTTCCGGTGATCCTGATTACCGGGCACGGCGATGTGCAGATGGCGGTCGATGCCATGCGGGCCGGTGCCTATGATTTCATCGAAAAGCCGTTTCAGGCCTCCCGCCTCTACACCGTGATCGACAGGGCGCTGGAAAAGCGGCGGCTCGTTCTGGAAAACCGGACGTTGAGGTCGGAACTTGACGGCCACGACGCCCTGTCTCTGCGGCTGGTCGGCCGCACGAAGGGGATTGTCCGGCTGCGCGAACAGATTGCCATGCTGGCCGATACCGATGTCGATGTTCTGGTGCGCGGTGAAACCGGCACGGGTAAGGAGGTAGTCGCCCGCGCGCTGCATGACACCGGCAACCGGGCGACCGGCAATTTCGTGGCGATCAACTGCGCGGCACTGCCTGCAGACATGATGGAGGCGGAACTGTTCGGCCATGAAGCCGGCGCGTTCACCGGCGCCCAGAAACAGCGCATCGGCAAGCTGGAGCATGCCGATGGCGGCACAGTGTTTCTCGACGAGATCGAATCCATGCCGCTCGATCTTCAGGCCAAGATCCTGCGCGCCATTGAAACCCGCACGGTCGAGCGGCTCGGCTCGAACAAACAGATTGCACTGAACATTCGCATCGTCGCGGCATCCAAATCCGACCTCAAGGTCGAAAGCGATGCCGGGCGGTTCAGGGCCGACCTTTATTACCGGCTGAATGTCGTAACCCTCGACATTCCGTCGCTGCGTGAGCGCCGGGACGATATCCCGCTTCTGTTCTTCTTTCTGGCCCGTGATGCGCGCGCGCGATTTCGCCGGGAGATACCGGAAATTTCGCCGATGCTGCAGGCCGATCTGATGGCGCATGACTGGCCCGGCAATGTGCGGGAGTTGAGAAATTATGCCGACCGTTTCGTGCTCGGTCTCTGGCGTGGGTTTGAAGACAACGGGCAAGGTGGAGCGGCCATGGCACCGTCCGCCGGCCTGCCGCTTGCAGACCAGATGCAGGCTTTCGAGCGGCAAGTGATCGCCAGCGAGCTTGCCCGCAATGACGGAGCGCTGAAGCCCACCTATGAAGCCTTGCAGATTTCGCGGAAAGGGCTCTACGACAAGATGAAACGGCTCAGGATCGACTATGTCGACGATGCCGAGTGATCATCGCAATGTGTCATTTCCTACCCATTGCGGCGCAAGACGACGTGTCACCGCTGACACATTGATGCCACAAAGCTTTTCCGGCCAAAATTTGAAAATTGATAAGTCTTTGTTTTGACGTCTTTATTGATGTTTCTCAAAAACTGGCACGCGGCTTGCAGATAAAATATCAGGCAGCGGCGGAGAGGTGACGTCGCGGGAGGGCTTCAGATGAACATATCCCGACATTTGCAGATGTCGCTGCCTTGATGACGAGGGTGGCGCCGCGGTTCGCGCAATCGACAGCGGCCTGCCGGGGCCAGACCCCAGTTCAACACGACCTGGTTTTAACGGGAGGACGTAAACCATGAAGACATTTCTGACTGCAGCCGTTTCCGCCGCTGCGCTTTTCGCCGCGGCTTCCGCCGTTTCCGCTGCCGATGATGCCTGCAGCGATGACGAGATGGTCATCAAGTTCAGCCATGTGGTCGCCGATCAGGGCCACCCCAAGGGGGATGCCGCGCGCATGCTGGCCGACCGCGTCAACGAGGAGCTCGATGGCGAAGCCTGCATGGAGGTTTTCCCGAACTCGACACTGTTTGACGACGACAAGGTGCTCGAGGCGCTGCTGCTCGGCGATGTTCAGCTGGCAGCCCCCTCGCTGGCCAAGTTCGAGGCCTATACGCTGAAATACCGGCTTTATGACCTGCCGTTCCTGTTCTCAAGTCTCGATGCGGTGGAGCGCTTCACCACCAGCGATGCCGGCAAGGGCATGCTGACGGCGATGGAAGACAAGGGCTATATGGGCCTTGGCTACTGGTCTTCGGGCCTGAAACAGTTTTCCGCCAACAAGCCGCTGATCCTGCCAACGGACGCGGCCGGGCTGAAATTCCGGGTGCAGACCTCGGATGTGGCGGTCGCCATGATCAACGCGCTTGATGCCTCCGCCCAGAAGCTTGCCTTCAAGGAAGTCTATGGCGCGCTGCAGACCGGCGTTGTCGACGGGCAGGAAAACACCTGGTCGAATATCTATACCCAGAAGTTTTTCGAGGTTCAGGACGGCATTACCGAGACCAACCATCAGCTCCTTGCCTACCTTCTGGTGACCTCGACCGACTGGCTCGATGGCCTCGACCCGGATTTCCGGGACCGTTTCCTCACGATTGTCGAGGAGGTGACGGCCGAGGCCAATGCTTCGGTGGCCGCCAAGGAACAGGCCAATCGCGCCAACATCATCGAGGCCGGCAGCGAAGTGCGGGAACTCTCTCCCGAAGAACGTCAGGCCTGGGTGGATGTGATGAAGCCGGTCTGGGCCGAGTTCGAAGATGACATCGGCGCCGACCTCATTCAGGCGGCTGTTGAATCCAACAACTAAGCGGCGGACCGGGGCGGCGCGGTATCGACCGTGCCGCCCATGACTGCCTGATGGATGTATTGGGAGGGGACCCGCCATGGCCGCCTACTGGCCCTATTTTGCCCTGATCGCGATTCTTGTTCTGCTTTACCTGGTCGAACGTCGCCACCGCGCCTTTGTGACCCGGCTGGAAGAAAACGTGCTGGCGATACTGCTTGCCGCCATCACCGTGATCTCGTTTGCGCAGGTCGTCATGCGCTACGGGTTCAACAGCGGCTGGGGCGGCGCGCTGGAGCTGACGCGCATTCTGTTTGCATGGATGATCCTGTTCGGCATGAGCTATGGCCTGAAGACCGGCCTGCACCTGGGTGTCGATGCCCTGATCCGCACCCTGCCCCACCGCGCTTTCCGCATCGTTGCCCTGTTCGGCGCGCTGACCGGCCTGCTTTACGCCGTTATCCTGCTGTCGTCCGACTGGCTGCAGATTTTCGGCGCCAACGCCAAGGGCGGCGCGGTCTTCTACTGGCATCGCTTCTTCAGGGCCGGGATCGGCCTCGATGATCTGCGCTATCCGCTTTTCATGCAGGACTGGTTCGGGCTTCAGGAGCGTGTTCAGCGCTGGGTCGCCTACATCATTCTGCCCGTCGGTCTGGCGCTCCTCGCCTATCGCTCGCTTGAGGCATTCATCCAGATCTGGACCGGCAAGCGTGAACTCGTCATCGCCAGCCACGAAGCGGAAGAGCTGGTGGCTGAAAACAAAGATGTGCTGAAGGACTAGGCCCATGGAAATCGCCATTCTGTTTCTGCTGGTCTTCGGCCTTCTGTTTGCCGGCGCGCCGGTTGCCATTTCGCTCGGCCTGTCATCGGTGCTGTTCATCGCATTTTTCTCGCGCGATTCCATGTCGTCGGTGGCGCTGCAGCTGTTCACCGCCTCGCAGAATTACACGCTGCTTGCCATTCCCTTCTTCGTGCTGGCATCCGCCTTCATGTCGACGGGCGGTGTGGCGCACCGGCTGGTGCGCTTTGCCATTGCCTCCGTCGGGCATTTTCGCGGCGGTCTGGCCATGGCGTCGGTCATGTCGTGCATGCTGTTTGCAGCCCTTTCCGGCTCGTCACCGGCAACCGTTGTCGCCATCGGCACGATTGCCATCGCCGGCATGCGTCAGGTCGGCTACACCAAGGAATTCGCCGCCGGTATCATCGCCAATGCGGGCACGCTCGGCATTCTCATCCCGCCATCCATCGTCATGGTGGTTTATGCGGCGGCGACCGATGTGTCGGTCGGGCGCATGTTCCTCGCCGGTATCATTCCCGGCACGATTGCCGGTTTCATGCTGATGGCCGCCATTTATGTGATGGCGCGGATCAAGCAATTGCCCGCCGAACCGTGGAAAGGGTTTCTCGAAATCGTCGAGGCGGGCAAGGATGCCGGCTGGGGCCTGTTTCTCATCGTCATCATTCTGGGCGGCATCTATGGCGGCGTCTTCACCCCCACGGAAGCCGCGGCCGTGGCGGCCGTCTATGCCTTTCTGGTGTCGATCTATATCTACCGCGACATGGGGCCGCTCAAGGGCATGCGCTGGATTGAGGAAAGCGACGGAAGACGTTCGAAAACCGGGTTTCTGGCATCGGTCTACGGCATTTCCTTCCTGTTCGTGTTCCTGATCCTCGCCTTCTTCGCCACGGACGGCGTCGATGCGGCCTGGGCCAGCCCGACGGCGCGGCTGATTACCGGCATTGTCTTGTCCGTCGCCGTTGTTATTGCCTACACGCTCTGGCGCGGCGAGAATGCGCGGGTAAGCCAGGTTCCGGCCTATCTCATCTCCGGCGTGCCGATATGGTACCGTAACCTGAAGGCCAATATTCTCAGGACGCCGTTCTGCCTGTCGCATGAGGATACCCGTCGGACGACCGTGGGAGCTGCCAAGACGACCGTGATGCTGATGTTCATCATCGTCAACGCACTGCTTTTTGCCCATGTGCTGACGGCGGAGCGCATTCCGCAGGCGATCACCTCGGTCATGGTCGATGCCGGGTTCAACTGGTTCACCTTCCTGATTGCGGTCAACATCCTGCTTCTGATCGGCGGCCAGTTCATGGAGCCGTCCGGCCTTTTGCTGATCGTTGCCCCGGTGGTGTTTCCGATTGCGATGGAACTCGGTGTCGATCCGATCCATCTCGGCATCATCATGGTGGTCAACATGGAAATCGGGATGATCACGCCACCGATCGGGCTCAATTTGTTCGTGACCTCGGGGATAACGGGCATGAGCCTGGTCAAGGTCGTCAGGGCCGCCGCACCCTTCGTGATGGTGCTGTTCCTGTTCCTTATTCTGGTAACCTATGTCCCGTTCATTTCCACGGCCTTGCCTTACTGGCTGATGGGTCCGGAAATCGTCACACGCTGACGTTCAAAGCAATGCCCGGGCACATCCGTCGTGCCCGGGCAACTGGAATGCCAAGGGGTTTCCTCAAGGCATCGCAAGCGCTTCCTGTTCCTCATTTGTCAGAACCCGTGAACGGGTGAGAAAGCGCTTTTCCCGGCCGTTGTCGAGGCTGAACATGCCGCCGCGACCGGGCACGACATCGAGAATGAGCTGGGTGTGTTTCCAGGCCTGAAACTGCGGGCCGGAAATCCAGACCTCGGCGCCCTCGACGCTTCCAAGCCTGACATCGCTGCTGCCGAGATGAAATTCCGCCTTCGGATAGCACATCGGCGAAGAGCCATCACAGCAGCCACCGGACTGATGAAACATGATCTCGCCGTGATCGGCCTGAATTTCGTGAATGAGGGCGCGGGCCGCCGTGGTGGCCGTCACCCGGCATCCCTTTTCCGCTCCCTCGGGCAGAGTGTCATCCGTTGCGCAGGCAATATCGTGTTCACGCATGTTTGCCTCCTTTCAGACAATTTGGCGGCAGGCAGGTCCCTGCCCGCCTGCCGCCCGCGCCGGCACCGTGCGGCGCCGGGTCCTGGGGGATATGATCCCGACGCGTCGCGCCTCAGAAGAAGCCAACCTTGTCGGTGCTGTAGCTGACCAGCAGGTTCTTGGTCTGCTGATAGTGGTCGAGCATCATCTTGTGGGTTTCGCGGCCGATACCGGACTGCTTGTAGCCTCCAAAGGCGGCATGCGCCGGATAGGCATGGTAGTTGTTCACCCACACGCGGCCTGCCTGAATATGCCGTCCGAAGCGGTAGCAGGTATTGGCATCGCGCGACCACACACCGGCGCCAAGCCCGTAGAGCGTGTCATTGGCGATCTCGAGCGCTTCGGCCTCGTCCTTGAATGTGGTGACGGATACCACGGGGCCGAAAATTTCCTCCTGGAAGACCCGCATCTTGTTGTGGCCTTTCAGAATGGTCGGCTTGATGTAATAGCCGCTCGAAAGCTCACCGCCGAGATCGGCCTTTTCGCCGCCGAGAAGCACTTCCGCACCTTCCTGCCGGCCGATATCGAAGTAGCTCAGGATTTTCTCCTGCTGTTCGCTGGATGCCTGGGCGCCGATCATCGTGTCGGCCGCGCGGGGATCGCCCTGAATGATGGCCTTGGTGCGGGCAATCGCCCGTTCCATGAATTCATCATAGATGTCTTCATGGATCAGCGCACGGCTCGGGCAGGTGCAGACCTCGCCCTGATTGAGCGCGAAGAACACGAAGCCTTCGATCGCCTTGTCGAGGAAATTGTCGTCCTCGCGCATCACATCCTTGAAGAAGATGTTGGGCGATTTTCCGCCAAGTTCCAGCGTCACGGGAATAAGGTTTTCCGTGGCGTATTGCATGATCAGGCGGCCGGTCGTGGTCTCCCCGGTAAAGGCGATCTTGGCAATGCGCGGGCTCTGCGCCAGCGGCTTGCCGGCTTCCAGACCGAAGCCGTTGACGATGTTGAGCACGCCGGCCGGCAGGACATCGGCAATCAGCTCGGCCAGAACCATGATCGAGGCCGGCGTCTGTTCGGCCGGTTTGAGCACCACGCAATTGCCGGCGGCAAGGGCCGGCGCAAGCTTCCACGATGCCATCAGGATCGGGAAGTTCCACGGAATGATCTGGCCGACGACGCCGAGCGGCTCATGGAAGTGATAGGCGATGGTGTCGTCATCGATTTCGCTCATCGAGCCTTCCTGCGCACGCAGAACGGAAGCGAAATAACGATAATGGTCGGCTGCCAGCGGAATGTCGGCCGCTCTGGTCTCGCGGATGGGCTTGCCGTTGTCCCAGGTCTCCGCCGTTGCCAGCAGTTCGAGATTTTCCTCGATGATATCGGCAATCTTCAACAGCAGGTTGGCGCGTTCGGTCGGCGGGGTACTGCCCCATTTTGCCTTGGCCGCGTGCGCCGCATCCAGCGCCAGATTGACGTCGTCGGCGTCCGAACGTGCGATTTCATTGATCGCAGCCCCCGTGATCGGCGTGGTATTGGTGAAATAGCGCCCGTTTTTCGGGGGCACGAATTTGCCGCCGATGAAGTTGTCATAGCGGTCCTTGAAAGGCGATTTCAAAAGCCCTTCGGTTTTCGGCATCTCGTTCATGATACTCCTCCCAGAAATTATCTGAACTCTATTGAGGCCCTGAATTTGCGCGCGCAGACAGGCCTTGTCACCGGCACGAAACCGGCAGAGGAGCGATACTGTCTCGGGATTGAGACAGTTTGCGGGCTGAAAGGTGTTTTGAAGACGGATGCAATGAACGGCATCAAGGCGGGCAGCCGGCACCCAAGCCGCCCGCAGGATGTCGCATCAGCTCTCTATGCTATGCTGGGCAAGGCCAAGCCGTTTCATGCGGCGGTAAAGCGTTGCCCTGCCGATGCCCAGATCTCTGGCGGCACGGCTGACATTGCCGTTCTGCCGGGCAAGCGCCCTGACCACGGCGGAGCGTTCCGCCGGAACGAAACCGGAATTCGGCGCACCGCCGGTCAGAAGATCATCGGTGGGAACGGGGGCAAATGCGCCTGTCGGTGTCAGGCCAAGCGCCTGCCGCGCCGCCCGTGTGGCACCGACGACCAGATCGTCTGCGTTGACGGCGACAAGGGCGGTTTGCGTATCTGCCGGCTCGCTGTCATCGTCCCCTTTGCTGCCATCGATCAGCACAATCCGATGGCCGGAATGGCTGTGGCGAAAACAATCCGCCTCGATCTGCCGGGCGGCCTGACGCACAAGCGCGGCGATCATCTGGTTGGCGGGCGCGGTCTGGTCGCTGCGGGCTGATGAAACATCCAGCGCGCCGATCAGCCGGCCGTCGGGGCCATGGATCGGTGCATCCATGCAGCTCATGGCAATGTTGCTTTCAAGAAAGTGTTCGCTCTGGTGGATGATGAGCGGACGCTCCTCGGCAAGGCAGGTGCCGATGCCATTCGTGCCGACGGCCGCTTCCGACCAGTTGCGTCCGGGTCTCAAGCCCCAGCTCTCGAAACTGGACTGATCGCCGCTGCGCCAGCGCCCGTCCAGAACATATCCGTCCGCGTCACTGAGAAACACGCCGCAGGCTGACTGCGAAACACAGCGAAACAGCCGGTCGAGCCGGGACCCGGCGACATGAAGCAGCAGATCGAACCTTTGCCGCCGTTCCGACAATTCGCGGGCTGTGATGGTTTCGGCGCGGCGGGGGGCCGCGTTTGCGGGGTCGAGCCCGTGCTGAACATGCGAGCGCCACCATGAAGCGGCAACGGGCGAGCACGCCGGGCCGTCTGCCGACAGCGCCGTTGAAAGCACGACATCGGCATGCCTGCGGGTTCCCCCCGGCCTTGATAAAGACGCCATGGGTACCTCCTCCCAAACAAGCGTATCCCGCAACCGGATGCGCACATCTTCGGTGCTTTTTCCGGCCTCCTCTGCGGATCGCTGACCGCATTGTGATGGAAAACGCCGCATGAGGGAAGATATTTTGCCTGCCGCCGGATCAGACTTTGGTGAAACGGACGGCCACAGCCAAGAACGGAACGCAACAGGCGGGCATGCGTCAAAAAGTCAAATGCCTGATATTTTCGATGTCCTTCCCGCCCATTCCTGATATCCGTAATTCATGACCTACGGCGTGTTCATTCATCGTTCGGATTCGATCTATGACGACAGTCCGGCCGAGCGCTATCAGTTTCCTGCGCAATATCGCAGGCGCGTGGAAGCCTGTGTCGGCGACTGGATCGTGTATTATGAACCGAGCAAGGTGCGCGAAACCCGCGGCTATTTCGCCGTCGCCAAGGTGCAGGCGGTCATTCAGGACCCATCTGCCGCGAACATGTTCATCGCTCTGATCGAGCCCGGAACCTATCTCGATTTTGTCAATCCGGTGCCCTTCAATCACGACGGCACGCTGATCGAGCGCGGATTGCTGAATGAGGCCGGCCGGATTTCCGGTCGCGCGCAATCGGCCGTCCGACCTCTCTCTGCTCAAGACTTCAATCGCATCCTGTCACTTGGACTTGACGAAACGGTGCAGGAACTCCCGCGTATCGATACGGAATTTGAGGCGCCGGTTCATGACGGTTTCCATGAACAGGGACAGCAACCATTCGTCTTCGAAGAGCAACGCATCCGCATTCCACAACTTAACTCGCGGGTGGTGCGTGACCGGCTTTTCCGGCGGCTGGTGATCACCGCCTATGACAAGCGCTGTGCGATTACCGGCCTGAAGCTGATCAATGGCGGCGGCCGCGCCGAGGTCGACGCCGCCCATATCCGTCCGGTCGAACATAGCGGACCGGATATCCTCACCAACGGCATCGCCCTTTCCGGAACGGCCCACTGGATGTTCGACCGCGGCCTGATCGCGCTTTCCGACGACCTCGATATCCTCGTATCACGGCAAGCGAACGACCCGGACAGCATCCATTCCCTGATCAACAGCACAGGAAAGGCCATCGCCCCCACCCGCGCCACCCAGCGCCCTCACCCGCGGTTTCTCCAATGGCACCGGGAAAACTGCTTCAAGCACTGACGTTTGCCGATAAGGCACAAGTGTGCACACCGAAACATCCTGGACACCAATAAACGAAAATTAATATTTATTTTCAATTACTTAATTGGTATCCTCTAGGGTCTCAGCCTATCGGTGCACATAGGAAGTATAAGCGTGCACACCTTCGAAAACATGGTCATCGCACGACATGAAAAAAAAGGCCCGCTCGGAGCGGACCTTTTGTCATTCGACGTAGAAAATTATGGATCAGCTATCCTCGTTGAGAAGTTCCAGCAATTTGTCTGGGTCGAACTGCTCCCGATAGTCCGACACAGTAAACGGCGAAAACTCGCGCGACATGCCGTGCGTTTCGGCATATGCATCAACGAAATGGTCCAGTGAAATATACTTTCGCCGGCCGTTTTACATAGGATCAAGGCCTCGATGATCAATTCGATAACGAGCCTCTGTCATACTCCCGCACCGAAACCTTGGTTTGGCTGGACATTGGAAACTCCCGATGGTTCCCAGTGTTCTTGCCCGTGCGCGTTCAGCAATGATATTCTATGGTGAGCCAAAAAACATCGCGAGTGAGCCATGACCGAAGAGATTACCGGACCAGAGGACATTATTGCCCTCGGACGGCGATATGCCGATGGCAGCCATCTGGAAGAGCATCGTCATGAGCGCTCGCAACTCCTCTATGGACTGACCGGAACTGCGATCGTGACCACACGGTCTGGCCTGTGGATGATGCCGCCCGATGCAGCACTCTGGATCCCGGCTGAGACACCGCACGAAATCACGATGGTTGGCGAGGTGAACATGCGCAGTCTTTACCTCAAGCCGGCGCTATTGCCTCAGATGCCATGACACTGCGTTGTTCTTGAAGTGGGGACGATTCTCAGGGCTCTGCTTGATGCGCTTGCGGAGACGAATGGGACTGGGGACAACAGGCGCAGGCTTATGTCTGAACTGGTATTACTGGAAATTGCCGGGCAACCGATCGTTCCGCTGACCCTTCCATTGCCGCCGGTCGGCCCGTTGAGGAACCACTGCCTGGCTTTCAGCGCCGCGCCGAATGTCCACGCAAAACTAGACGACTGGTGCGCAGAACTGAATATGAGCAGGCGCAATTTCACCCGGGTATTTCGTGCAGGCACCGGCCTGAGCTTAGTGGAATGGCGTAGCAGGGCTTGTGTACTGGCAGCCATTTCCCGGCTGTCCGCGGGCGATCAGGTGACCCGCATTGCATTCGATCTCGGCTATGACAGTTCCGCCTCATTCGCTGCAATGTTTCGCCGTGCAACAGGTAGTGTCCCATCCCGCTTCAGGCAAAAGCAATAAGGAGCCGAATCTGAGTGGGCAAGTCCAATCATATCAGCTGATCAGGATAGCGAAAGCCGAGGAACCAACCTAGGCTCCAGACTCAGTGATTTTCAAAGCCAGAAGATGACAGTTGCGGCGAGTGCGACGGCCGAGAGGAAGACCTCCGGGCATCTGTCGTAGCGCGTCGCGACCCGGCGCCAGTCCATCAACCTGCCGAACATGATCTCGATCCGGTTGCGCCGCTTGTAGCGGCGCTTGTCGTATTTGACCGGCTTGCCGAGCGATTTCCGGCCCGGAATGCAGGGTCGGATCCCCTTGTCTTTCAGGGCCTCGCGGAACCAGTCCGCGTCATATCCGCGATCTCCCAGAAGCCACTCGGCTCTCGGCAGTCCGTCCAGCAGCGCTGCCACGCCTGTGTAGTCGGTGTCCTTGCCAGCGCTCATGAAGAACCGCAATGGGCGGCCGTTGGTGCCGGTAACGGCATGCTGTTTCGTGTTCATGCCGTCCTTGGTTCGCCCGATCAAGCATGAGTCTGATCCTCAGCAGCACGGCCTTCGCAATACGCATAACCGCTTTCGGCAACGCGGAAGGGCTGTTGCGAAATCGAGGTAACACCGTCCCTCCAAATAAAAGCACTTTTTCTTGATGATCCGCAACGTTGGTGCGTATGTCGAATTTTATCGTTTAAAATCAATGTGTTCAATATAATGAACTATTGATTATTATATTGACTCGCGCAAAATTAGGCGTATCGTCGTGACCATAGAAGCAATCGAGAAGGTAATAGATCATGTATCGGCCAAAGGGTGTCATTTCTGCGTTGTTAACACCGTTCGGTGCTGATCACCGTCTGAATGAAGGGGAGCTACGCCGGCTAGTGGAGTTCGATCTTCAGGGGGGCGTTGACGGGATTTTTCCGGAAAGCTCGGTGGGCGAAGCCGTTCACATGGACTTTGCTGAAAAGTGCCGCTGCATGGAGATCGTGGTGGATCAGGTCGCTGGCCGCGCTACGGTCCTGCCTGGCATTGCAGCTTCCAGTCCCTATGAAGCCGCAAGGCTGGCAATCCATGCAGCCCAGCTTGGCTGTCCGGCTGTCGTTGCCTCGGCACCCTATTATTTTAAACCCGATCAGGAAATGCTCGTCCGCTTTTTTGAAGTCATCATCGAAGAATGCGATGTACCGATTATTCTCTACAACATTCCGCTCTTTGCCGAACCGCTAAGCTACGGCCTGGTGGAAAAACTCAGCGCAAACGACAAGGTTGTCGGGATCAAGGATTCCAGCGGCAGCATGGTCGACTTCCAGCACTTCCTCGACATTATCAGTAGAGCCGAAAGTCAGATGACTCTGCTTACAGGTCGAGAGGAGACGCTGGTTCCATCGTTGCAGGTGGGCGGCACGGGGTGTGTGACTGCCTCGGCCTGCATCTTCCCGGAGATCATGAGCGGCATCTACAAGGCCTATCATTCCGGAGATCTCGCCGCCGCCCTTGAAATGCAGCGCTCAATTCTTCCGCTTGTCAGGGCCATGTTTCAGGTTCCCTTTCCCGCTGCCTTCAAGGCTGCTTTGGAATTGAGAGGGTTTGACATGGGTGCTCCGATGTTGCCTTTATCCCGTTCTGGAGAGACGGCATTGACGAACCTCAAGCAGAAGCTTCGCCCAATGATGGATGCCGCTCTTAGACCTTGGGGAGGGCTGGCCTCCGCCGCGTGATTGGGATGAGTGAAATGGCGACGAAATACCAGGTGCCGGCTCTGATCAGGGCGAAGCAGATACTCGATCTTCTAGGAGAAGACGATGCGGACCTGCAGACCATCGTGTCAAAGACCGGCCTGGCCAAAAGTTCGGTCTACACCTTGCTGCAAACGCTGGAGGAGATTGGTTTCGTTCGACGTCTGCAGGGCGGTTCACGCTTCGCACTGGGGTTCGGCCTTTTCGAAATGGGCACGCTCGCCGTTTCCAAGGTTTCGATCAGGGACCACGCCATCGCTCACCTTCGCGAACTTTCCTTCAAGGAGCGAGTGACTTGCCATCTCGGCGCGCTTGACGGAAACGAAGCCGTTTATCTTCTCAAGGTCGACCCACAGGACAGTATCCTGATCAACTCATGGGAAGGAAAACGGTTGTCGCTGCATCGCTCGGCGATGGGCAAGATTCTGTTGGCCTGGCTGGCAGATGCGCGGCGCAACGAATTGCTGGCCACCATGGACTTCAGCTCGGCAACGACGCACACAATCATCGATCGCATAGTGTTTGAAAAGCATCTCAAGGTTGTCAAAGCCCGAAAATGGGCCATGGACGACGAAGAGGATATCGCCGGTATCCGTTGCCTCGCGGTTCCGATCTTTTCATCGGACCGCAGTGTTCACTACTCGCTCAGCCTCTCATCCATGGCGAGCCGGATACCGGATGAACGGATAGATGAATTATGTGCCGGGCTACTGACAACGGCGCAACGTATTTCGCAAGAACTTGGCGCACCGAACGACGTTTGGACGCCGAACTAAGGAGCTTCATCATGCCCAACAGACCATATGGCTGATGCAAGGACGCAAATGTCGCGATCTTTATGGTCATCATTTGCGCCAGACCAAAGTGCACGGCCGGCTGCTTGCTCCGATGAGCGTTGACGAACCAGCCAGCACTTCTTCCAGAAGCTAAAGCAGATATTCGCGGGACCGACGCATCGTGTCGCTCATCCGGGCTTTGCGCCTGGACGATCCCGCATTGTTTCAACCCGCAAGTGAAGACGCATGTGGGAACGAGAGTTCGTGCGCCTTCAAAACCCAGAATTTTTATTCGGGAGGATAAAAATGACCGCAGGCTTTCTTGTTCTCATCATCGCGACTTTGTTCCAGGGCAGCTTCGGCCTTGGCATGAAGAACTACAAACCTTTTTCCTGGGAGGCTTTCTGGGTCGTATTCTCGATCGTCGGAATTCTCTGCTTCCCAATCCTCTGGACATCAATCGAGGTGCCCGGCTTTTCCAAATACATCTGGCAGACGCCTGTCAGCATTCTGCTGCTGGCCAGCGGTTGCGGCTTTCTCTGGGGCGTTAGCGCCATCTGGTACGGCAAGGCGATCGACAATATCGGGCTTTCGCTGACAGTCGGCATCAATACCGGCGTAGGCACTTCGCTCGGTTCTCTTATCCCGTTGTTCATTCTTGGGAACATCCCCGCGGCACAGGCATTCACGGTTCTTCTGGCAGGCATGGCAGTCATGCTTGTCGGCGTCGGCGTCATCACCAAGGCCGGCCTGATGAAGGACGCACAGTCGAAAACGGACGAAACCGTCGTGCGCAACGACAAGTTCATGGTCGGCATGATTATGGCGCTTGCCTCTGGCTTCGGCACAGCTGCGATGAATATCGGCTATACCTTCGCCCACACGGCCAGCGCCATCGCCGTCGCCGATGGCGTGGCGCCGGTCAAGGCAAGCCTCATCGCCTATGTGATCGTTTTTGCCGGCGGCGCTTTTATCGCCAATCTCGGCTACGCCCTGTGGGTCATGAGCAAGACCAAAACCTGGGGCGATTTCGTCAAGCCCGGCGCGCCCTATGCCTATTTCAAGGCTGTTCTGACAGGTGCAATCTGGTTCGGCGCCCTGGGCCTTTATGCAAAGTCGACCGCTCTGCTCGGGGATCTCGGCCCGGTCATCGGCTGGATCGGCTTCATGTCGCTGGCCCTCATCGTCAGCAATTTCTGGGGCATCAAAACAGGCGAGTGGAAGGGTTTCAGGCGCCCGCTGGGTGTCATGAACCTCGGCAATGCCGTTCTCATCATCTCAGTTATCATCGTCGGCTATGCCAATAGCCTTGCTTAATCCGAAAGGGAGGAAATGACCATGGAACAGATCAACACCACCACCGTCGACAAGGTCGTCGATACATCGCCGGAAAAGCCGAAGACCATGCGACCGATCGTCAGCATCGGCACAGGCGGGATCGTTACGGATGCGCATCTTCCGGCTTATAAAATGGCGGGCTACTCGGTCATCGGCGCCTATGACCTCAATCCGGAAAAGGCAAGCGAGGTTGCGGCCAACTGGAACATTCCGACAGCCTACGCCAAGCTTGATGACCTGATCACGCTCGGCACGGCCGAAGGCGCCGTCTTCGATATCGCCGTTCCGGCGTCGGAGATCGCCAATATCCTGCCCAAACTGCCCGATGGCGCTGGCGTGCTGATCCAGAAGCCGATGGGCGAATCCATCGAACAGGCTGCTGCCATTCTCAAGCTTTGCCGCGAGAAGAAGCTGACGGCCGGCATCAATTTCCAGCTGCGCCGCGCCCCCTTCATGGTTGCCGCCAAGCAGATGCTCGATGCCGGTCTCATCGGTGAGGTTCATGACGTCGAAATGCGCGTCGTATGCCAGACGCCATGGAACCTGTGGAGCTTCCTGTTCGAGAAAGAGCGGATGGAGGTGAATTACCACAGCATCCACTACATCGACGCTGTTCGTTACTTCCTCGGCGATCCGAAGGCAACCTATGCCAAGACGATGAAGCACCCGAAGATGATGGAACTGGCGCAGACCCGTTCGTCCATCATCCTCGACTACGGGGACGTCATCCGCGCCAATGTCTCGACCAATCACGGTCACGACTATGCCCCGGACGAACAGGAATGCTTCTTCAAGATCGAGGGCACGAAGGGCGCCATCAAGATCCAGATCGGGGTGATCCTCAATTACCCGAAGGGGTCGGTCGACAAGTTCCGCTACGTGCTCGACGACGGCAAGGGCTGGCGCGAACTGGCCATCGAGGGAAGCTGGTTCCCGGAAGCCTTCATGGGACCGATGGGCGGATTGCAGAAGAAACTCGAAGACCCGTCCTACAATTACGTCAACAGCGTTGAGGATGCCTACAGGACAATGTGCGTCGTCGAGGCCTGCTACGTCTCGTCCGCGTCCGGAGCAACGCCGGTCAATTACGACCTTTAGGGCCGTTCGCTGCACGGCGGCCCTGCTGACCGGAGCCGCCGTGCGGAAAGCTGAAAATTCCAATGAAGCGAATACCGGGCCCGACACTGGGCGGCATCGGTATTCCAGGGAGCGAAACATGCAAACCATCGTCGATGCCCATCTGCATATCTGGGATCTGGAGGCGTTTTCCCTGCCATGGCTCGATGACGTTCCGGCGGCGCGACACACGGTGTCGGAGGACGATTACAGAACGGATTGCGTGACCGGCCCGGACTGGCAGATCCGCAAGTCCGTCTACATCGAAGTCGACGTCGCGACAGACCAGAAACAACAGGAAATCGATCATATCACGGCGATATGCGCCGATCCGGGCTCGATGATTGCCGCAGCCGTCGTCTCGGCGGATCTGTCGCGCCGGGATGGCGACGCGTGGCTGGAGCAGCTCACCCGAAATCCCGCCATTCGCGGTATCCGGCATGTCCTGCATGTGCCTGCCAGTCCGCGCGGCGCCTGTCTCGAACCGGCCTTTGTCCAGAATGTCCGCAAACTCGGAGCATCCGGCCTCCATTTCGAAGCCTGCCTCAGATGTGAGGAACTGTCCGATCTGGTGCGGCTGGCGGAATTGTGCCCGCAGACGCCGATCATGCTCAACCATATGGGCATCGTCGATGCGGCCCGGATTGCCGGCGCTGCAGCCGGTTCGGACGAGGACAGGCGTTATCGCGACCTGTGGCTGGAAAACATCGCGCGGCTTGGACAATTGTCCAATGTGAGTTGCAAGATTTCCGGTCTTGCCGCCGGCGCGGATGAGGTCGAGGCGGTTATCGCGCCGGTGCTTGACCATTGTTTCGGCAGTTTTGGCGACAAGCGCATCGTATTCGCAACCAATTACCCCGTGTCGGAAACCATGATTCCTGCGCGCCGGTGGATCGAAAGCGTTCTGAAACACACGGCCGCACAGTCCGAGACTTTTCGCGACCGGCTGTTTTTCGAGAACGCCTGCCGCTTCTACCGGATCTCACTTTAGTTTCACCAGTCAATCGCAACCGTAACCACGAAAGGAGACCGTTATGGGAGAAGTGATGCGGATCGGAGGAATGATCAGAACCAAGCCGGACAAGGCGGCCTATTACAAGGAACTGCATGCCAATGCCTGGCCGGAAATCAACGCCATGATCAAGAAGTGCAACATCCGCAACTACTCGATCTACTTCAAGGATGACGTGCTGTTTTCCTATTTTGAATATGTCGGCGACGACTACGACAAAGACATGGCGATGATGGCAGCCGACCCGAAAACGCAGGAATGGTGGGGCGAATGCGTGCCCTGCCTGGAACCGCTCGAGACCCGCAAGGAAGGCGAATTGTGGGCTTCGATGGAAGAGGTCTACCACCTCGATTGATGAAATGCGGCAGGCCGGTCCCCCGGTTCGGACCGGCCTGCCGTCCGCCGCGCCAATTCAGGAGAAAAACATGTCCACGCTACCGCTCGAAGGCCTGACCGTCCTCGATTTCAGCCAATTTCTGGCGGGACCATCCGCAGCGCTGAGGCTTGCCGACCTTGGAGCCAGGGTTATCAAGATCGAACGACCCGGCAAGGGCGACCTCAGCCGTCAGCTCTATCTGGCTGCCGATATGAAGGTCGGCACGGACAGCCTGTTGTTTCACACGATCAACCGCCACAAACTCGGCTTTGCCGCCAACCTGAAGGACCCGGCCGATCTCGAACGGGTCAAGACCCTTATCGGCACGGCCGACGTCATGATCGAGAATTTCCGACCGGGCGTGATGGCGCGGATCGGCCTTGATTACGAAACCGTCCGCAAGATCAATCCCAAAATCATCTACGGCACCGTCACCGGCTATGGCGCCGATGGCCCGTGGAGCAAGTTGCCCGGACAGGACCTGCTGGCACAAAGCCGCACCGGGCTGGCATGGTTGTCTGGCGACGAACCGCAGGGCCCGGTCCCGATCGGCCTTTCCATCGCGGATCTGATCACCGGCGCGCACCTCGTTCAGGGCATTCTCGCCTGTCTTGTACGTCGCGGCATTTCCGGCAAGGGCGGCCTGGTTGAGGTGAGCCTGATGGAATCGGCAATGGACCTGCAATTCGAGTTTTTCACCAATTTCCTCAATGACGGCCACAAGCTGCCGAAGCGCGCCAATGTCCGCAGCGCCAGCGCCTATATCGGCGCGCCCTACGGCATTTATGCGACCGCCGACGGTTATCTGGCATTGGCCATGGGCGACATTCCCGCGCTTGGAGAGGTGCTTGGATGCGCCGCGCTGGCAGCCTACGCCGATCCCGATTGCTGGTTTGAAAAACGCGACGAGATCAAGTCGATCCTTGTCGATCATCTGGTCGGCGAGACAACGCGACACTGGCTCGACCGGCTTCAACCCGCCGACTTCTGGTGCGCTCCGGTCCTCACCTGGTCGGACCTGATCGAAGAGGACGGTTTCAAGGCGCTCGACTTCATTCAGCAGGTCGGACGCGATGGCGAACAGGGCTTTTTCACGACGCGGTGCCCGATCCGCGTGGATGGCGAGACATTCCGCTCCACACAGCCCGCCCCCCATGTCGGCGAACACGCGGCCGAGATCGACGCCATGATTGACGGCGCCAGCTGATCATTTGTTTCAGAAAGGTTGCAACAATGTTTATCGACAGATTTTTCGAGGATATCGAGATCGGTGAAAGCCGGACGAGTTTCGGCCGGACAATCACCGAGACCGATATCGTCATCCACGCCGGACAGACCGGCGATTTCTATCCCCACCACATGGACGCCGAGTGGTGCAGGACTCAGCCGCAGGGACAGCGCATTGCCCATGGAACGCTGTCCTTTGCAATTGCCGCAGGCCTTGGCGCCGGCGATATCAACAACCGGGCCATGACCTATGGCTATGAGCGCCTGCGCTTTCCAAAACCGCTCTTCATCGGCGACACGGTTCACGCCGTTTTCACAATCACCGAGAAGAAGCCGCACCCCCGCAGATCCGGCTACGGGCTCATTACCGAACACACGGAACTGAAGAACCAGCGTGACGAAACGGTGCTGTCTTGCGACCACATCCATTTCGTCGAGCGCCGCGAACCGCTCGAACAATAAAGGTTACGACAGATGATCCATCTGAAAGGCATGACGTGGGACCATCCACGCGGCTACCAGCCGCTGGAAGCGGCGGCACGTCTTTACCATGACAAACATCCCGATGTGGAAATCACCTGGGATCGCCGCTCGCTGCAGGCGTTCGCCGACCGGCCGCTGGCGATGATGGCGAGAGAATACGACTTCATCATCATCGACCATCCGCATGTCGGCGAGGCCGAGCGCGATCATTCGCTGCTACCGCTGAACGAGGTTGGATACGACACGGCGTTAAAGGCGTTCGCCCATCGCAGCGTCGGCCCGTCTTATGAAAGCTACCTGTATCACGGTAAGCTGTGGGCCCTGCCGGTCGATGCCGCGGCACAGGTCGCCTGCTTCCGCCCGGACCTCATCGACCGCCCCCCGGCCACATGGGCGGAGGTGATTGCACTGGCCGAGACCGGCAAGGTCACCATGCCGCTGAAACCGATCGATGCCTTCGCCAGTTTCGCCACCCTTTCCGCCAATGTCGGTGCGCCGCTGGCCAAGGCGCGAGAGGCTCTCTTTGACAGAAACGTCGCGAAAGAGGTTCTGGAAGCACTGCTGGCGGTTGCCAGACGCCTCGATCCCGTCTGTTTCGCCAACAATCCGATCGAAGTGCTGGAACGGATGGCCCATTGTGACGACTATGTCTACTGCCCGCTGCTCTACGGCTACAATTCCTACAGCCGTGCGGGCGCTGCCGGCAAACCCATTGCCTTTTACGACATTGCCCCGCTCGGCGACAACGGCCCGCGCGGCTCGATGATCGGCGGTGCGGGGTTGGCCGTTTCCAGCGCCTGCCGGCATCGCGATATCGCGCTCGACTTTGCCTTCTGGGTGATGAGCGGAGACAGCCAGAAAGGTTTTTATTTCGACGAAATGGGCCAGCCGGGGCATCTGGATGCCTGGGAAGACCCGCGAACCAATGCCGAAAGCCTCGACTTCTTCAAGAACACGCTGGCAACGCTTCAGACCAGTTGGCTGAGACCGCGCTATGACGGCTTTCTCGGTTTTGTCGACAGGGCCGGCAGGCTCGTCAATCAGTGCCTGCGCGGAGACATTACGATCAACGCGGCGCTTTCGGGCATGGAGCAGGCCTATGCCGCAAGCTTCGACGAGCGCCTTGAGCGCAGTTTCGAATGACAAGGATCATGGACCGCCGCGGCGATGCGCGACGGTCCGCGTTGACGAATTCACCAACCCGTCTGTCCCGGATGTGGACAGCAAAGCCCGGCCGGACACGGGCGATACCATCCCGGCCATAAAAAAAGAGGAAATAACGATGACCTTTTTCCTGTGCTTTCCGAAAATCAACATGAGCGGTTCGGGATGCCTGGCGGATGTTCCCGAACAGATCGCCGCGCATGGCTTCAAGAAACCGCTGATTGTCACCGACAAGGTTCTGGTCGACATCGGTCTGGTCGCCCCCCTGCTGGAGGGCCTGTCAAAGCTTGGCCTTGAGCCGGTGCTGTTTGACGGGGTGGTGCCCAATCCGCCCTCACCCGTGGTCGATGCAGCCTACGCGCTGTTCACCCAGTCCGGCTGTGACTGCATCGTCGGTGTCGGCGGCGGAAGCCCGGTCGACACGGCGAAGGCGGTGCGCATTTTGACCGCCAATCCCGGCCCGATCAGCCTCTACGAAGGCGTCGGCAAGGTGGCAAAGGAAGGCGCGTTCCTTGTCGCCGTCAACACCACGGCTGGAACCGCGGCCGAAGTGACCTCGAATGCCGTAATCACCGATCCCGAACGGCAGGTCAAGATGGTCATCATCGATCCGAAAATCATCCCGGATATTTCGGTCAACGATCCGGAGATGATGAAGGGCGTGCCAAAAGCGACGACGGCCGCGACCGGCATGGATGCGCTGACGCACGCCATCGAAGCCTATGTCGCCCAGGGCGCGCATGTGCTCACGGACTATTCCGCCCTGGAAGCAATCCGCCTGATCTCGTCCTTCCTGCCGCGCGCCGTCGATGACGGCAATGATCTCGAGGCCCGCGAAATGATGGCTTATGGCCAGTTCATCGCCGGACTTGCCTTCAACAGCGCCGGCCTCGGTCTGGTTCACGCAATGGCGCATCAGCCCGGCGCCGTCAAGGACCTGCCCCACGGCGTCTGCAACGCCATCCTGATGCCGGTCGTGGAGGACTTCAATCGCCCCTACGCCGTCGCGCGCTTTGCGAAGATCGCCACGGCCATGGGTGTCGATACCGCCAACATGAACGAGGAACATGCTTCAAAGGCTGCCATTCAGGCTATTCGCGATCTGGCGGTACGCGTCGGAATTTCCGATGGATTTGCTGCGCTTGGGGTTACGGAGGAAGATCTCGAGGTGTTCGTCGACAAAGCGCTGCAAGATCCTTGCGCTCCGGGCAATCCAGTCGCAGCGAATGCTGATCAAGTGCTCGAACTTTACAAGATGGCGATGTAATCGCACAACCATCTATTTCTGTGTTACAGATCAATCACACGGCGACGCTCCTGTGTCTAAAGCTCAAAGCGCGAGCGCCGCCGATTTTCTTCTATCGATAAAATTGGGTTTCTACTTTCAATAGTGCGCTGCTACGTGATGGCCAACTTAAGATTTACGTACTTGGAAGCTGCCAGTCCGTTTCAGGCCCCTTTGATGCCTATCGACAATCTGCCAGAGGTTATTTCGATCCTGTCTACATACAGTGTGGAGGTGCTGTTCTGCAAACGTCTGGGTTACAGCAAACTCATCTGAGGCTCTCGTATGCCTTCAAAGCTTCCCCCAATGAGGATAGGGTAATCCCGAGCAGGCGGTTCCCCTTCTGAACTGGAAACAACTCAGTCAGCAACACGCTGGCAATCTCGCTTGCACTTCGCATATTGTGGCGAGCGGTACGGTAAATTTATCGTATCAGACGCTTAGCTCCGCTGCACTATATTGTGCTAAACGCATTCTCAGCTGCAGCAGTTCATTGGACACGGCTTGCCAGACCCGCGTCGAAAAGCCAGTTTTGAAGCTTCTGCACCGACAAACTCCCTTATTGAAGGTCCGCTTCATACCACAGCGCTTCCAAAACCCGCCAGTCTCCTGACGGCCCCCTTTCAGCCGTTGATAAACAACATGCCCGATGGTCCGTCGTGAAAGTACGATTGCGTTATAAGTTTTACGCAAAAGGCTTATAACGCCGCTGACAAAGGCTGCGTCAGGATGGAAGAAGATATCTCACACAAGGACAGACCTGGGCTTTCGCTGAGACTGCAAGAACCAGTCCGCCGGTATGTTCAGGCTTCAATCATGCCCCGCATCAAGAGTTCAGCTTCCTGCCCGGCCTCCACCTCCGACGGATAACCAAGCGAAACATTGCGGACGATCGTGTCGCCTTCAACGGTTTCACGCTGCCGATGCGTATGCCCGAATAACCAGGCGTCAGGATTGTTCTTCGTGATCAGTGCTCGAAGATCCGAGCCGTAGATCGGATCAAATTCGCTTGGCGTATCTGACAGCAGCTCCGGGTGCGGACAGTGATGCGTGACCACCACCGTCTTGCCGGCTACCGGCGTCGCCAGTTGGTCTTCTAGCCAGCGTCGATGATCTCCGTGAACAAGCACCGTGTCTGATGGCTGGATCTTGCCGTACCGAGGTGTTTTACGGATATACCGATAATCATTCATCCGTGTTCTGGCGAACGTCATGGCCGCAGCAGGCGCGCCATGAAGCGCGAAGTCGGTCCAGAGCGTGCAGCACAGAAACCTTGTATTGCCGAGCGCAATTGCTGCCTTCTGCACAAAATTGGCTCCCGCCTGTGCTGTCAATTCGGCAAGACGGTCATCGCCATCAATGACGTGATGGTAGTAGTCGTGGTTTCCAGGGAAAACGTAGATGCGTGCCGGGTCGATGTGACGCCCGAGATGCCGGAGCGTTCTTGGCCATCGCACCTTTGGTTTGTCCGCCAGATCTCCTGCGATGATCAGCGCATCCAATGAGCCGAGGATTTCAGGGGGCAGTGCGGCGAAGGGATCGCGTCCTTCTCCAAGCCATTGGTCGAGATGCAGGTCGGCGGTGATCAGAACGGGCATGATGTTCACATTTGCAAAGCGAGACATGAGATCGAGTGGATAGGCAGGCAGATCATTTCAACTGCATGTCACATCGAAACCAATGGCGGTCAACGTCCCGTTAACCACGGTTCACGGAACCTGGTTTGAGCGGCTTCCGCCGTGGGACCCGAACGGCCCCTGACGATGCGAATGACATTCTGATTTTCGCATTGCTTCTCAGGATGGCGGCAACGGTATCATCCGATCAGTCGACCAATCAGACAAAATGCGAAAACCTCAGATGGCCGCTCTTTCAGGGTATGCATCTGACCATGCGATGAGAAATTTCGAACCCGTTTCGGATATTCGCAGGGCTGTTTCACATGCACACCGCCCGGGTCTTTGGTTGTCACCAAAACGAAGTTTCATTTTTCGCATTAATTCAACGTATTCAATTATTTATGTGGACAAATCGGGGCTTTCAAAGCGGTCGACATTGGTGCTATCTCCGCCCCCTGTTTGAAGGCGGCCACACCCTGGCCCCGAATATCCGCCCTCCACATCACTGCTCCGCAAGATTCGTCCCGCTTAGCACCGTCAGTTTGAGTACCCATGACCCGCATACCCTTTGTCGAAGCCCGGTTCTTCGAGCCCCTCAATCCCATCGAGGTCACACGCCGTTTCGAAGAGCACCTTCGAAAGCTGCGGGAGGCAAAGCTCTCGCCGGAAGAGCGGGAAAAGGAGGACTGGCAGAGAGCCGCTGATACAGTCACCCGTGAGGATCACGCGCGCATCAGGCGCCGGGTCAACAGAATTGAACAGAACCGCCACAGAGCTTCCGGAATTTCGCATCTCAATACCGACGGCCGACAGCAGATCGAGATGCTTTCGGGCGGTGTTGAATTGCGCCGCATCGAAACCGAAACACAGGCCGACGAGATAGCATCCGCACTGCATACGGAAATGCCTTGGATGGCCCCTGCTACAGAGCACGTCTGGCACGCAATGCGAACGCAAGTCCGCCGGGGTGATCCTGGTTTCCGGCTTCCCCCGATGTTGCTGGTCGGTCCACCTGGGATCGGCAAAAGTACCTGGGCGCGCCGGACCAGTGCCGCTCTCGATGTGCCGCTGCGCACGATCGATGCCACCGTGGAACAGTCCTCGTTTTCCGTTGGCGGCGTGCAGCGTGGTTGGAGTTCCGCTCATGCCGGCAAGCCGGTTGCGACAATCATAAGGCACCTGGTCGCCAACCCAATCGTTGTGCTCGATGAGATTGAGAAAGCAACTGCGGCCGTATCCACCCGGGGAGAGCGGCACAGCCTTGCTGACAGTCTGCTGCCCTTGTTGGAGCCGGAGACATCGCGACGATGGGAGTGCCCCTTCTATCAACTCCGCTTCAACATGCGCTGGGTTGGCTGGATCCTGACGGCCAACAGCCTCGACGGAGTGTCGGAACCGCTGTTAAGCCGGCTCGTCACCATCAATCTGACTGAGCTCAGCACACCGGCTCTCACAGCCTTCGCCAGACAGGAAGGACGACGGCGTGGACTGTCGGAGAATTCGATCGAGATCATCACCGAAGTCATCGAGAAGTTTGCCGGCAGAAAACCGGCGCTGAGCCTCAGATCAGTCATCCGCATGCTTGAACGAGCGGATAGGCTAGAAAACCGACCGATGCTGCATTGATAGCGTGCGACGGCAAAGGGGCCGTAACCTGACAGGCAGGTTTCCAAATCGCCGGTCGAGAAAGCGGACATTAACCTACATAGCATGCAGTGGCACTCTCGGCTCTTTGGAGTTCCGAGGACGAAACATCCTGCGGCGGAGCTTCAAACAAGCCCTCGTGGAGAACCAATGCTGGCATCCGCCAAGAGAGACTCCGACCTGCACATGCCCCCGAACCAGACGTCAATGCCATCGTACGGTAGCCGACCTTACCAATGTCCACACAATGAAAGGGGCCGCACGATCTTTCGTACGGCCCACTTTCAAGTTGCGAACACAAATCAGGACGCGGCTTCCTTGTTGACCCCGCCCTTCGTGGCGATCTCTGTCATGCGGCGGTCGCCATCATATGTCTGATCGAGACAATTCTTCAAAATCGCCGCGTCACCGACCAGACCGAGGCGGTTGGCGAAGGCGGCCAGCGTGCCGTAGCCCGCAAGTGCGTAATGTACCATACGCTGGTATTGCGGGATGATGGCGGCGTCGCGCACGTCAGCGTCCGTGAACTCATCGGACAGGCCATGCTTGCGCGCTTCGTTCACGAGGCCTTCCATACCCTTGCAATGCTCCGCGTTTGGCTTGATGCCGTGATCATTGCACAGCTTTTCTATGTGCGCGATACCGTCGGCAATGCCGTTGCCGCCATCGATAAGCGCCTCGGACAAATCCTCGTCCTGGGCGGCGCAGCCGAGTTCGGTCACGACGGGCAGGCACTGCGTGTTCGCGCTCCAGATGTCCTGCAGTTGGTCGAGGTAGATGTCTTTGAGCGAGTTCATGGCTATGTCGTGTTCCTCTGTTCTGGTTAGTCCTCCAACGGGTAGCACCATGGAAAGTTCCTCCGATCGATATGGCCTTACGTCTTTTCAGAAGGCGCTTGAGGCCGGCGAGCGGGTCGACAGCACCGTCGCATCTGAGAAAGCCGCAAAGACTGCGTTGCCTTCTGAGCACCGCGAAACGCTCTGACAGACATTTTCGGGCTTAGTGTCCGAGCCCACCATCCCGCCTGTTCAATTCCCGAACGAATGCGATCAAGGCACGCATTCCGGCGCTCATGTGCCGGTTTTTCGGGTAGTAGAGAGCCAGGCCCGGATAGGGCGGCGTCCATTCGTGGAGTAGTTGGACCAGCGTTCCATCCGCGAGATCCTCCGCGATCGCCGCTTTGGCGACATAGCCGATACCCCCGCCGGCTCGGGCCGCAATTGCAATCAGCCGGGCATCGTCCAGAATGAGTCGCCCTTGCGTTTCGATGGTGAGCCGCTCGCCATGGCGTTCGAACTCCCAGCGATAACGCGCCGCTCCCGCCAACCGCCACTGGATGCAGTCATGCGCCTTCAGGTCAGCCGGCGTCGAGGGTGCGGAGACATCGTGCAGATAGGAGGGTGCTGCGACGACGACGTGTTGTTGTTCGCCGCCGACCGGAATTGCCACCATATCCTCCGGCACCATCTCGATCAGCCTTAGTCCGCAATCAAAGGCGCCGCTGCCAAGATCCAGCAAATTGTCGTCCGAGCGGACGTCGACCGTCATGTCGGGGTAGCGCCGCAGGAACTCCAGGATGAGCGGCTCCAGCACGAGCTCCGCCGCCCGCGCAGAAGCATTGATGCGGATCGTGCCGCGCGGCTGATCGCTCAAGCCATCCAGAGCCTCAACCGCCCGGCTCAACTGCCTGAGCGCGGGACGCAGCGCTTCGGCGAAGCGTTCGCCTGCCTCCGTTAACGCGACGCGCCGCGTAGTGCGAATGAACAGCTGTGCCTTGAGACGCGCCTCGAGCCCGGCGACGGCGTGGCTCAGCGCCGATGCGCTGGCGCCGCTGGCGCGCGCGGCCGAACGAAAACCGCCATGTTCCGCCACAGCCATGAATGCGGCCAGTTCCGATGGAGGCAGATTGGCGACTGTCCGAAATAGCTCATCATTGCGTTCCATGTTCACCTACTAAATCAAACAGCGAAGGCTTGCTACCTCCTGTACGCAAACAGGAAAGGAAAATCTCATGAACAGGCTTAAGACGGGTTTCGATTTTTCCACCACGGCTGCGGACGTCCTTCAGGGCATCAATCTTGAAGGCAAGACGATGATCGTCACCGGCGGCGCAAGCGGCATCGGCATCGAGACGGTGCGCGCCCTGGCGGCAGCCGGCGCAGCCGTGACCATCGCCGCGCGCCGGCCGGATGCGGCCGAAGCTGTTGCTGCAGATTTGCGAAAGGCGACCGGTAACGCGGCCATCACGGTCGAGCCTCTCGACGTGGCCGATCTGTCCTCCGTCCGTCGTTTCGTGACGGCATGGAACAGTCCGGTCGATGCGTTGATCAACAATGCAGGGATCATGGCGCTTCCCGCGCTTCAGCGCACCGGCGAAGGTCGCGAGATGCAGTTTGCGACCAACTACCTTGGCCATTTCGCGCTGACGCTCGGCCTGTACCCATGGCTGAAGGCGGCGGGCAAGGCCCGTGTCGTGTCTGTCGCCTCAAGCGGCGCTCTTTGGAGCCCCGTGCTGTGGGACGATATGGACTTCCGCTTTACGCCCTATCATCCGATCGTCGCCTATGGTCAGTCCAAGACGGCCTGCATCCTGCTTTCGGTTGGAATCGCGCGGAAGTGGGCGGAAGACGGGATCACGTCGAATGCCCTGAACCCCGGCGCGATCGCCACCAATCTGCAGCGCCACACCGGCGGGCTCAAGACCCCCGAACCTTTCCGCAAGACACCGGAACAAGGTGCAGCGAACTCGGTTCTTCTGGCCGCCTCGCCACTTCTTGACGGCATCTCGGGCCGGTACTTCGACAATTGCAACGAAGCCGAAATCGTCGCTGAGCGAAGCGAGCAGACAGCAGGCGCCGTTGCCCCTTATGCAGTCGATCCTCAGAATGCCGACCGGCTCTGGGCCATGGCCGAAGCCACGCTCGCGGAAGGATGATAGGCAAGGAATCGGGCGGCGGCATGCCGCCCGCAAACGTCGTCAACCTGCCTCAACGTGCGGAACCGAGGCCGTTCCGAAGCGCGCGCGATACTCCGCCGGGCGGATGCCGACCAGTTTCTGGAACGTTTTCCTGAACGCCGCCGGGTCGGAATAGCCGACATCCCAGGCAATCCGGTCGACGGGCAGCAGCGTGCGCTCCAGCAGTTCGCGCGCCTTGGCGATGCGGACCAGCTGCAGATATTCGTTCGGGCGGTGATGGGTCGCGGCCCTGAACCGGCGCAGCAGTGTGCGCTCGGTCATGCCGGCAACCTCGTGCAGATCAGCCATGCTGACCGGCTCATGCGCATGGGCATGGATGAAATGCTGCGCCTTGCGGATGGCGTCATCGCCATGATCGAAGCGGGGAATGAACTGGGCGAAGGGGCGCTGGCTGCTGCGCGGCGGATCAATGAGCAGGAAACGGGCCGTCGAGAGCATCGTCGCCGGGCCGAGCAGCCGCTCCACAAGCGTCAGCCCCAGATCGGCCCAGGCGAGGATGCCGCCCGCCGTGACGATATCGCCTTCGTCCAGCACCATATGTTCCTCGGCCAGCCGCACGGAGGGGAAGCGCTTCGCAAGCTGCTCGGCAAAGGTCCAGTGCGTCGTCGCGCGCCGCCCGTCCATCAGCCCGGTTTCGGCCAGCACGAAGGCGCCGGCGCAGACGGAGCAGAGCACTGTGCCTTGATCGTGCTGGTTTCTGAGCCATACGGCAGCCGCCGGCGCTGGCGCCATGCGCTCCGGCATGATGATGCTCGGCGGCGCGATCGCGTGGCTCAGGCGATGCGGCGATCCGGGATGGCTGTCCCATATGCAAATGACGTCATCTGCCGTCGCCTCCCAGTGCGACACGCGAATATAGCGCGCGTTTTCGCCGGTCCATTCGGCCGCCACACGGAAGAGATCGGTCAGGCCATAGATCGCCGCGAGCTGGCAGCCGGGATAGATCAGCAGCCCGATTTCAGCAACCTGTTCCGCTTTCTGCGCCATTGTCCGTTTTGCCTCGACAAGTGTCCGTTTCGCCACGTCCGCTTATGCGCCCGTCGACCTATCTTGTCCATGTCGAAATCAAGAGGACACGAAATGCACACCGAAATGACCCGGCGCGCGATGCTGAAGACGGCGGCAACTGTCGCCGCCCTTTCGGCTCTGCCCCGCCTCACCTTTGCACAAACACAAGGAGAATTTACCATGGCTACGATTACCACCAGAGACGGCACCAACATCTTCTACAAGGACTGGGGTCCGAAGGACGCCCAGCCGATTGTCTTCCACCACGGCTGGCCGCTCTCGGGCGACGATTGGGACAACCAGATGCTGTTCTTCCTCGCCAATGGCTACCGCGTCATTGCCCATGACCGGCGCGGCCACGGCCGTTCGGACCAGACGGACACCGGCAACAACATGGACACCTATGCCGCCGATGTCGCCGAACTTGCGAGCGCGCTCGACCTGAAGAACGCCATCCATATCGGCCACTCGACCGGTGGCGGCGAAGTGGCCCGCTATGTTGCCCGCGCCGAGAAGGGCCGGGTCGCCAAGGCCGTGCTGATCGCAGCCGTTCCCCCGGTCATGGTGCGCTCTGAAAAGAACCCCGAAGGTCTTCCGATCGAGGTGTTCGACGGCTTCCGCGCAGCACTTGCCGCAAACCGCGCCCAGTTCTACATCGACATCCCGACCGGCCCGTTCTATGGCTTCAACCGCGAGGGTGCCGAAATCAGCCAGGGGCTGATCGACAACTGGTGGCGGCAGGGCATGGCCGGTGGCGCCAAAGCCCAGTATGATTGCATCGCCGCCTTCTCGGAGACCGATTTCACCGAGGACCTGAAGGCGATCACCGTTCCGGTTCTGGTGCTGCATGGCGAAGACGACCAAGTCGTTCCGATTGCCGACTCGGCACTGAAGTCCATTGACCTGCTGCAGAACGGCACGCTGAAGACCTATCCGGGCCTGCCGCACGGCCTGTTCGCGACCAACCCGGACATCATCAACCCCGAGCTCCTCGCCTTCGCAAAGGCCTGAGCGAGCCAAGAATAAACGGCGGGTTGCGTCAGATGTCGCAGCCTGTCCTTTCTACGCTCGCCTTCCAGAGCGCCTCGGCCGTTTCGGGATCGATCGCAAACGGGCGTACCCCGGCTCTGCGCTCGGTTTCGACCGACGCGATATCGCAATCCTCGCAATAAACGCCGCCAATGCCCGCAAGCTCGGGCGCGGTGGCACACCATACCGTCGTCGCGGCACCCTGCTGCGGCGACTTCATGTCGCGCGCGGGATCGATGCGCGGGCTGCCATCGGGGTTCACCGCGTCAAACGGCGCCAGTTCTTCCTCGCTCAGATGCCGCGCCAGCGGCCCCAGAACCGATCCGGGATGAACGGCATAGGCCCGCACATCCGGCGCACCGCGACGATCAAGTGCCACTGCAAACAGCGCATTGGCGGTTTTCGCCTGTCCATAGGCGAGCCACTTGTCATAGGGCCGCCGCGTGAAGTCGAGGTCGGTCAGGTCAAACCCAGGTATCTGGTGACCGCGCGACGAGAGGATCACGACGCGGGCACCGGGGTTGATGACCGGCCACAGGGCTGATGTCAGTCGGAAGTGCCCGAGATGATTGGTGGCAAGCTGTCCCTCATGGCCATCGGCATCGCGAAACAGCGGCGTGGCCATGACGCCGGCGCTGAGGATCAAGAGATCGAGACGGATGCCCTCGGCCCGCAACTGATCCGCAAAGGCGCGGATCGATGGCGGGTCCATGAGGTCCATGGCCCGAACATCAGCCAGATCGCCAAGGGCCTCACGTGCGGCGACCACATCGCGGGCCGGCACGATGACGCGGGCACCACGCGCGGCAAGAACCCGCACGGTTTCCAGCCCGAGCCCGGAGGCACCTCCGGTGATGATGGCGGTCTTGCCGGTGAGATCGATCGTGCCGGCGACATCGTCCGCCGTTGTCGCGGGGCCCCAGGGCGTGTTGAGCGGTGTTTGCATGTAACGTCTCCTTTTGAGACGTCACTAGCGTGCGTCAACAAGACAATCTATATTCAATTTGCCTGAATAATGTCGAGATCATCCGATGGACCCGCTTTCCCAGATTCTCCGCCTTGCCGGAGCCGAGGCGACGCTGTCGACCGGGCTTGTGGCCAGCGGCCGCTGGTCGGTCGCGCTTCCGGCGACGCAGGCGCTGAAATGCAATGTGATCCGCGAAGGCGAATGCGTGCTGGCGGTCGGGAGCGAGCGCCGGCAATTGTCCGTGGGCGATTGCTTTCTGGTGGCGCCGGATCGGCCGTTTCTGATCGGCACGGACCTTGCCGATCCGCGCCCTGCCGCCGAGGTCTTTGCCGGAACGGGCGGCCGTCTCCATGCCAGCATTGACGGGGGAGAAGGTCCCCGGTTCCGGGCAATCGGCGGGCGGATGGAACTCGGGCCGGTGACGGGCCTGATCGCGGATGCGCTGCCGCCGCTGGTGATCCTGACTGCCGAGAAAGCCGCCAGCAAGCGCATCGGCTGGCTGATGGACAGGCTGGAGGAAGAGCAGAATTTTGCGCGCGCGGGCGCTTCGGCGATCGCCGGCGCGGCAATGCAGATGATCTTCGTCGAACTGATCCGGGCGCTTCCGGAAGAAAGACCGCGCGGCTGGCTTGCGGCCCTCGACGATCCCCGCATCGGCCCGGCGCTCCATGCGATCCATGCCGATCCGGCTCATCCCTGGCGGATCGAAACGCTTGCAGGCCTTGCGCACCTGTCGCGGTCGCAGTTTTCGGCGCGGTTCCGAACGGCGGTCGGGCAGGCGCCGATGGATTACGTCCTGCACTGGCGCATGACGCTGGCGCGCCAGGCGCTCACGCGGCCCGGCATGACGGTGGCAAGGGTCGCCGAGGAACTGGGCTATTCCTCGGAGAGCGCATTCGGCGCGGCCTTCCGGCGCGTCATGGGCACAAGCCCGCGCCGCGCCGCCCGTCCGCCGGCGTCGGTAACACAGGAGAGATCAGCCGACGCTGACATCGGCATGTAGCCCCCGGCCGAAACGCGGATCGGCATCGAGCGCGCGCTGGCCTTGCGACAGGGAAAGCGCGGCATTGCTGTCCTCGGCGAGGCCCTGGACATGGATGAAGCGCAGATTTGTGATGCCGATCGTCGCCAGCACATCGGTGAGATAGCCGGTCAGATGATCCGGTTGGGTCGCCTTGCCCGTGACCGTTCCGCCCGACGCGACAATCACCACCGTCGGGCGATCGTCCAGCAGCCCGACCTTGCGGCCGTCGCGAAAGCCGAAGCTCCGCCCCGCCCGCAGCACAAGGTCGATCCACAGTTTGAGCACGGCCGGAACCGTATAGTTGTGCATCGGCGTCGAGATGATCAGTGCATCGGTCTCTTCAAGCTCACGGATCAACCGTTCGGACTGGAAAAATGCCGGACTGTCATGCGTGACCCGGCTGATGATCGCCCGGGCGTACTCCGGTGTGACACGGCCGAAGTCTGCGGGCGCAAGATCCCGCTCGATGACATCGATGCCGGGATGGGCCGCCTGCAGGTTTGAAATCGCCTGCAGGGCGAGCTGATAGCCGCGGGCATTTTCGCCGAAGGGGCTGGCATTCAGAAGAAGGACGGATTTCATGAGGATATCTCCAGACATGCGGGATCGTTCGCCCGAAAGAGCGCCCGGTCCCGCGCTTCGCATTGGTTTTGCTAGTGCGTCACAACCCTCGACAGCTTGTCGGGATTGCGGGTGACGTAGAGCGCGGTGATGCGCCCGTCGGTGATCTCGATCGCCGTCGTCTGCAGGTTGCCGTCAAGGCGGCTGACGAAACCCGGCAGGCCGTCGATCATGGTCGCCTCCAGAAACCTCATCTGGTCGCCGAACTTGCGCTGCAGGCCGAGTAGCAGCCGGATGAGATTGTCGGCGCCCCTGATGATATTGGGATAGGCGTGAACCTTGCCGCCGCCATCGGAATGCAGCGTCGCGCCCTCGGCCAGCATCGCTCCAAGCGCGGAGGCGTCGCCCGACTTGCAGGCTTCGAAGAAGGCGCGCGCCAGCTCGGCGCCGGCATCGCGCGGGATCTCGTAGCGCGGCCGGTCGACCTGCACATGGGCGCGCGCCCGGCTTGCAAGCTGGCGGGTCGCGGCCGGAGAGCGATCGATGGTCGCCGCCACCTCGTCCAGCGGCTGACCGAAGACATCGTGCAGCAGGAAGGCCGCCCGCTCCAGGGGTGACAGCCGTTCCAGCGCCATCATCAGCGAGAGCGTGAGATTGTCGGGACGAAGCGCATCGTCTTCAGCCTCGATCAGCGGTTCCGGCAACCATGTGCCGGGATAGGTCTCGCGCCGGGAACGGGCCGATTTCATCTGGTCCAGGCAAAGCCGCGACACCGTGCGGGTGAGCCAGGCGGCGGGATTGTCGATGCCTTCCGCCCTGTGCCAGCGCAGGAAGGCTTCCTGCACCATGTCCTCGGCCTCGGCATTGCTGCCGAGCATGCGGTAGGCGAGGCGCAGCAGCCGGGGCCGCTGCGCTTCAAAGATTTCGGCGGCCTCAGGCTGCATTGGCCTGCGCCTCTGGAAGCCTGGTGCCATGCGGCACCCTCAGCCCGGCCTGAACCCGGTTCCACAGGTTGATGGCGCCGATCGACAGCGTCAGCCAGGCTCGCTCGTCAACATCAAAGGCCGCCTCGACCTTCGCCCAGTCCGCATCCGGCGCACCGGTTTCGGGAAGCTTCGTCAGCGCTTCGGTCCAGGCAAGCGCCGCACGCTCGCGTTCGGAATAAAGCGGGCTTTCGCGCCAGGCCGGCAGCATGTGCAGGCGAAGCGGCGTCTCGCCGTCCGTCAGGGCCTCGGCCACATGCATCTGAATGCAGAAGGCGCAGCCATTGATCTGGCTTGCCCGCAACTTGACGAGGTGGATGAGAAGCGGCTCCAGCGTGCTGCCCTTGATAGCGGCTTCGGCTGCAAACAGCGGCTCGAAGCCGCCCTTGGCGCGTTTCATATGGTCGGTCATACGGGATGTCATGGCAAACTCCATTGTTATCTGACACCGCGTTGACGAGCTGGTCCAGCAGGATGTGACATCCGTTACGGAATTAATCCGGAAATTTCTGCGAAAGCTGCGGCTCGGCGCGCGGCCCCGCCCCAGATTATCGGGCTTCTAATCCGCGTCGCCCGATAATCTGGATTCCTCATGGTCGAACGAGGCGGCGGCGCCGAACCAGGCTTCAAGCGCCTCGGCATCGGTGATGTCGAGCACGGCTGTCGTAACATTGACGCCCATATCCTGTTTTGCGGCTTCGAGCTTTTTCGCCGAGCGCGAGGCGATGACGACTTCGGCGCCGGCAGCAGCCGCAGCACGGGCCGTGGCAAGACCGATGCCGGAACTGCCACCGATGACGAGTACGCGGGCATTTTCAAGAGATGTCATGATCTGTCCTTTCGGGTGTGGACGACCGGCCATGCCCTGTCAGACATGGCCGGTACCGTTTCACATGCGGTGCTGAAGTTTCAGCAGGGCGACCGGCTCTGCCAGCAGTTCATCGAAGCAGGCGGCGAGCGAGACAAACGGGGCGGCGGTCTCATGCCGGCCGAGCGCGGCTTCATCGCGCCAGACTTCCAGCATGACGGCGCGATCCGCATCTGCGCGGTCAACGGTCAGCTCATAGCGGATGCAGCCATCTTCCCTGCGGACCGCCGGAATGATCGCCTCAAGCGCCTCCAGCAGTGCCGCGCCCTTGCCCGGCCTGGCCTTCAGCACTACCACGACATGCACTTCGGCCTTTGAACCTGTGGTCATCATTGTGCTCCCGCTCAAAAGTCCTGCAGCACGATCTTGCCGCGTGCCTTGCCGCTTTCGATGATCGCATGGGCCTTCTTCAGATTGGCGGCGCTGATCGGCGACAGGATGTCGGTGACCGTGGTGCGGATCCGGCCGCTGTCGATCAGTTCGGCAACATGATCGAGCAGCTTCTGCTGGGCGTCCATATCGGCGGTCTCGAACATCGAGCGGGTAAACATGAATTCCCAGTGCGTGGAAACGGCCTTGCGCTTGAACGCCATGACATCGAGCCCATCGGGATCGTCGATCAGACCGAAACGGCCCTGCGGCGCGATCGCCTCGACGATCTCCTTCAAGTGACGGTGGGTTTCCGTGGTCGAAAAGACAAAGGCGGGCCCGCCGATGCCCAGTGCTGCGACCTGTTCGGCGATCGGCTTTGAGTGATCGACGACATGGTGGGCGCCGAGTTCCTTGACCCAGGATACGGTTTCCGGCCGCGATGCGGTGGCAATGACCGTCAGGTCGGTCAGCGCCCTGGCAAGCTGAATGGCAATCGAGCCAACGCCGCCGGCGCCACCGACAATCAGGATCGCATTGGCCGCGCCGGGAACCGGGCGGGCGATGTCGAGCCGGTCGAACAGCATTTCATATGCGGTGATCGCCGTCAGCGGCAGGGCCGCGGCCTCGGCATTGGTCAGGCTTGTCGGCTTGTGTCCGACAATGCGCTCGTCAACCAGATGGAACTGACTGTTGGCGCCGGGACGGATCAGCGAACCGGCATAATAGACAGCGTCACCGACCTTGAAACTCTTCACATCTGGACCGGTTTCGACCACACGGCCGACGGCATCCCAGCCGAGCACCTTGTATTCGCCTTCCGGCGGCGTGGCGCCAGCGCGGATCTTGGTATCGACCGGGTTCACCGAAATGGCCGCAACCTCGACCAGAAGATCGCGCCCGGTCGCTTTCGGGCGGGGCAGTTCAATGTCAATGAGTGCATCGTCACGATCGATCGCACCGGGCTTTTTGTATCCAATGGCTTTCATGGCCTGTCTCCTTGCTGTTGACGAAAAACTTGCGGTGCTTCCAAGATGCTACTAACTTCTTATCGAGCCAATACGCACAACGAACGCATATAGTATCGTTTGAGAACGGCGGTGCAAAAGTCGGCCACGGAAGCGGCGGAATAGACCGTCCGCGGGCGGAGTAAAATCCGTCCACCTATCTTCCTTCTGCAATGAGCGCAGGAGGGACAGAGGATTTATACCGTGGATCTTTATCTGAAGGTTCGTCTGGCCGTCTCGGAAGGGATGAGCCGACGTGAGGCAGCCAAACACTTCAACATCTCGCGCGACAGCGTAGCGAAGATGCTGTCGTATTCGACACCTCCTGGCTATCGGCGACAATCACCAGTCCGGCGGCCGAAGCTGGACGCGTTTGTTTCGACGATCGACCACTGGTTGGATGAAGACGCGAAGGTACCGCGCAAACAGCGCCATACGGCCAGGCGTGTGTTTGACCGGCTTCGTGATGAGTGCGGGTTCACTGGCGGCTATACGATTATCAAGGACTATATCCGGGAGCGGGAACAACGCCGTCAGGAAGTGTTCGTGCCGCTTTCTCATCCGCCCGGCCATGCGCAGGCCGATTTCGGCGAGGCGACGGTGGTGATCGGGGGTGTCGAGCAGAAAGCCCGTTTCTTCGTGCTCGATCTTCCGCATAGTGACAGCTGCTACGTGCGGGCTTATCCGGCGGCGGTAGCCGAGGCCTGGGTCGATGGCCACGTCCATGCGTTTGCGTTTTTCGGGGCCGTGCCGCAATCGATCGTCTATGACAATGACCGCTGCCTTGTGGCGAGGATCCTGCCTGATGGCACGCGCAAGCGGGCGACGCTGTTCAGCGGGTTCCTGTCCCACTACCTGATCCGGGATCGCTATGGCCGCCCCGGTAAGGGCAATGACAAGGGCAATGTCGAGGGCCTCGTGGGCTATGCCCGGCGTAACTTCATGGTCCCCATCCCGCAGTTTGCGACCTGGGATACGTTCAATGCCTTTCTGGAAGAACAGTGCCGCAAGCGCCAGCGCGACAGGTTGCGCGGTGAGAGCGAGACGATCGGTGAACGGCTGCAGCGCGATCTGGCTGCCATGCAGTCCTTGCCGGTGTCGCCCTTTGACGCCTGCGATCAGGCCAGCGCCAGGGTCACGGCACAGTCTCTCGTTCGCTACAAGACGAACGATTATTCCGTACCCGTCGCCTATGGCCATCAGGACGTTTGGGTCCGAGGCTATGTCGACAAGGTGGTGATCGGTTGCCGCGGCGAGGTCATCGCTCGCCATCCCAGGAGCTTTGATCGGGAAGATGTCATCTTCGACCCGGTGCATTACCTGCCGCTGATCGAGCGGAAGATCAATGCGCTGGATCAGGCAGCCCCTTTGCAGGGCTGGGATCTGCCGGAGGAGTTCGCCACACTGTGCCGCCTGATGGAAGGCCGCCAAATTGACAAGATGGCAAAACATGGCAGGCGGGAATACGTGCAGGTTCTTCGTCTGCTGGAAAGCTTCGATATGGCCGACCTGCATGCGGCGGTGAAGCAGGCCATTCATCTCGGCGCGATCGGCTTCGATGCCATCAAACATCTGATTCTTTGCCAGGTGGAGCGCCGGCCGCCTCGACTGGATCTGTCGATCTATCCCTACCTGCCGAGAGCAACCGTCGAGACGACATCGGCGAAGGCGTATATGGGCCTCCTGTCATCGGGGAAGGGAGAAGCGGCATGAGCGCCGAAGCACCCGAGATCCTGCTTGCCCATTACCTCAAGAGCCTGAAGCTGCCGACCTTCCAGCGGGAGTATCAGAAACTGGCCCGGCTTTGCGCCACCGAAGGCGTCGATCATATCGGGTACCTCACCCGGCTTGCCGAGCGGGAGATGATCGAACGGGATCGTCGCAAGGTCGAGCGTCGTATCAAGGCAGCCAGATTCCCGGTCGTCAAAAGCCTCGACAGTTTCGATTTTGCCGCCATCCCGAAGCTCAACAAGATGCAGGTCTTGGAGCTGGCCCGCTGCGAATGGATCGAGCGTCGCGAGAACGTCATCGCTCTCGGCCCCAGCGGAACCGGCAAGACCCACATAGCGCTCGCCCTTGGCCTTTCCGCCTGCCAGAAGGGCCTGTCCGTTGGTTTCACCACAGCAGCTGCCATGGTCAGTGAGATGATGGAGGCCCGTGACGAGCGGCGTCTCTTGCGTTTCCAGAAGCAGATGGCAGCCTACAAACTGCTGATCATTGACGAACTCGGCTTCGTGCCGCTCTCCAGGACCGGCGCGGAACTGCTGTTCGAGTTGATCTCGCAACGCTATGAGCGGGGTGCCACCCTGATCACCAGTAATCTGCCCTTTGACGAATGGACCGAAATTCTGGGATCCGAGCGTCTGACCGGCGCTCTGCTCGATCGCGTCACGCACCATGTCAACATTCTCGAAATGAACGGCGACAGTTACCGTCTCGCCCAAAGCCGCGCCCGAAAGGCCGGCTGAAACCCTTCAGAAAATCGCAACGCAGGCATGAGACCCCCGCTCGGGCTACGCCCTCCCGCGGCCCTCATGCCTGCGTCCAAAGTGGCCGACTTTTGCTCCGCCCCGTGGCCGGTTTTTACACCGCCGTTGACACCTCTTCCAAAGCGGCTTGCCGCAAAGGTCCTTCGGTATGTGCCATCGCGAAACGATGCCTTATCTCCGGCGCATCTACCAGTGATGGCTCGAAAACTGTCCAGAGCCTCTTCGGGTCAATGTCCAGCCGCGCGGCCGTTCGCAGGGCGTCATCGAGCGCGAGTATGACTGCCGCCCGCCAACGCTCTAGCTCGGGCGCGTCCTCCAGAAGGCGCGCGATCTGATGAACGGCATTGTGTTCGCCGCCTATCGCTTGATGAGGGTCTATCTTGAGGATTGCACGCCTACGCCGGTTCTCGGCAGGACGATCTTTTTGACGATGCCAGGCATGAACGGTTTTCTTCAGCATAAACGCGCTGAGGTGAATGCGCCCCTCGATCGGCGTCCCGCTCGCAACCAACGCGGTGTCTATGTCAGAAGTCTTCCAGCCTTTGCCATCCTCTCCGCCGTCTCGAAGCTTGGCCACCCCGAAACCAGCGAAAAGCGGTACGCCGCTTCGCAACACCCTCTGTGCTGCGCTCTCACTCCAAAAACAAGCTTCCCCGATGCTTCCGACAATCGCAGGCAGAATGCGCCGCTTGTCTGCTTCCTTCGCAAGCCATCGCAATCGCGCTGGGTCGTTAAGCAGCAAGACGCGAGCGACAAATCCTATGCCATAACCATACGATGCTCCGAGTGGCTCCGGATGCCGAATCCATTGGTCCGCAAAGGTGATTTGCTTCCAATCCATAATTGACAGAATTTCTGTCTCGTAGATGGATGAAAGTGATCGTGAAGCAGTCTTCTTGGGTCGTGCCAGATCGAGCGCCTGACGAAGGATACGGAGCCGGACCGTTTCCGGATACGTGTGCCGAAACAGCCTGCCCAGGATGCTCTCGATCGCATCTTCTGGTGCACGGGCACGTGCAATCATCTCGCCTATGCCGACAAGAACGGCGCCATCCTTCGGCAACCTACCCGATCGTGCCCGCTGCCTGAGCAGGTGCGCTAGAAGCGGTCCGTCGCACTTCCACGGCCCGCCAGATCGGCCTTTTCGAAGCAGCCCTATGAAATGCGCGCGCTGCAGCAGGGTGACGTCGCACTCGTTCTCTCGTCCCATCAGCCAAGCAGCAGCGGCGAGCACACCGGGCGCGAGCTTCGGGTCGACTCTATCAACCGTCATAGGGAAGGCCATTGGAAGGTCGTTGTAGGCTGGGCCGAGCCGGAAATGTCCTGCCCATTGGCCAGCGCGTCGACGTAGCGTGCGGCCTCTCGCGCCGCGGCCCCCACCAGCCGCGACATGCAGAACGGCCAACTGCCCGCCATGCGGTTCAGGCTGTTGGAAAGGAGATAGACCTCGCGCTCCCCCTCGTGTGGGGTGAGCAGAAGATAGCGATCATGGAATGCCTGTCGCGGCCCATCGACGAGATTGAGGACCCTCAGCCGACGGGCGACATTTGGGATGCCATCGCTTCGGAGATCACGCAGCACCGTTTCCAGTTCATCGAGTAGGTCAAGCTTCTGGTCGTTCGTTTCGGGATCGGTCTCTCTCAGGCTCGTGACTACGGTCAGATCGACGTCGAGACTCTCGAGCCGCGAGATGACGCGCTTTAGGGTGTCGATCCCAAAGTAAGGATCAACGATTGTGCCGGCGCTGACGCGCGCCCCATCTAGTAAGCTGTTGAAGTGGGCGATGACGCCGACTTCGTCCGCGATGCCTCGCTGAAACCAGCGGTCGCTGCCTGACGGGGGCACTAGCCGATGCATGAGCGCCCGCATGGTGGTTCTGTGGATCTCGAAGGCCGCATCCTCTTGTACGCCGATCAGCGACCGGCTTGTGGATCGCGTCCGAACTTTCGATGCGCGATCTTGCAGTTCCGTCCCTAGCCCTTGCGCCGAGCGAGCCAACGGATCGTTGATGGTCAGGGTTGGGCCCATCGCGGACATGTTGAGACCGACGCGGAGGAGGAGCGAATGTTCCTCGAACTGGATCAGAAGGCCTGACGGATCAAAAACGGACATCCTGTAATGGTCGAACGGGACAGCGGTCACAGTCCTCGATGCTGCAGGCCGCAAGGCGATCAGCCTTGAGAAGACTGGTTCTCCGCCAAGCTGCAGCTCGACATGGACTGAGCAGGCGTCTGCGATCGTCCCATTCGCAGACAGGGTGAACTCCTCCGGGCAGGAGAGCTTCTGCATTGGGTCGGCCCGTTCCACGCCGAACTCGACCGCCGGGTCACCATCATCGGCGTCCGGCGCGTCATAAATATCAAACGCGCCGAGACGATCGGAGGCGACGCGGAAATCGACGCCGATCGAATCTTTCAGGAATTTCAGAACTTGATGCCATCCGTTGTCTGAGAGCGTGGCCTGCTCTGCGCTCACATATGTTCCCGTCGGCCGGGCGCGGCGTCCGAAGCCGTCGATGAGCCGATGACGGGAACCGCTCAGCGCGATGCTCGGGCCTCCATGCCGGGTAAGGTCCAAAATCGACTGCGCACGAACCGCCTCTGCGATCAGCTTGGCCTCGTCATCGTCGAGGAGAGCCTGCAGTATTTCGGCTTCGGTCCCATTGAAGCTCGCAAGCTTGCGCTGCTCGCTTTCCGGGATGGAGGCTTCAGGTCCGGCGCCGTGAACGAGACATCCGTAGAGCAGCTTTTCGTTACAAAATGCCAACCAAAGCCAATGCCGTCTGCCAATTTCTTGCATTCCGCACCCGAAGCAATCTGCAATCTAAGAACGTAATGATCGTACCACACATCTTATTATGTATGAAGCTGAGGCTAGTGAACTCCAAGCGGTGGAAGTCAGCTTCAGGGGCATCTTATATTAGGGTCACAAGGACTGGAGGGGAGTTGCAGGCCGGAGGGCAGCTATCCTCCAATCCAGCCCGAAAGCGGCCGGTCTGCAATCGGCCCCGTTTCTGCCGGTCTGGAAGCGCGGCCACTTTCCGAAATCTTGACGCTTTCGCTGTCGATCACACTCGGCGATGGTGAGCAGACAGACCGGTAATAATCCCAGAGCAGCCTTGGACAGGCACTTGTTACGATGAGCCGTTTTCAGCCTTTAGCGCGCCGAATCCAGCATCTGCGCCTGTCGGAAGGACAGCATGCTGAATGTCACTACGCCGAAGATCTGCTCACCAGACTTCATGCCGGAACGACGCTTTTGGCCGATCGTGGCTATGACACCGACGCCATCCGCGCCACGGCAAAACAGGCGAAGGCATTGGCCAACATCCCGGCGAAACGAAACCGGAAGAAGACATTCGCCTTCAGCTCGTTCCTCTATCGCTATCGAAATCTCGTCGAGCGGTTCTTCAACCGCATCAAAGAAGCGCGGGGAATTGCAACGCGTTACGACAAACGAGCCGACAATTATCTTGCAGCAATCAAGCTATTCTCAGTGCGACTATGGCTTAGTCGTAACGAATCTACGGCCTAGGCCTCGTTCGTGATGCCGCGCCGCTTTTGCGGAAGCGCAATTCCGCTGCAGCGGATGTTGCCGGGCCTGCCATCTCACTGTGTTGGCAGGCCCCTGGTCTTACTGGCGCACGGCCTCGACATCCTCCGCGCTCACGGCCGGCGCGGAATTACCCCAAGCGCTGCGCAGGAAGGTCGCGAGCGTGGCGATATCGGCATCCGACAGCCGGTTGCCGAAGGCCGGCATGGCCAGCCGTTCCGGACGCTCGGCCGTCGAAGGCATCGCGGCGCCGTGGAGAATGACCTCAGTCAGGCCCTTCGTCGTCGGTGCCGTGACCAGCGAGTTTCCTTTCATCGCCGGGAACACGCCGGGCGCGCCGCGGCCATCCGGCATGTGACAGGCATTGCAGTTGTTGAGATAGAGAATTTCTCCATCCGTGAGGTCTGCCGCTGCCTTGAGCTTGGCCGTCGTCGGATCGTCGGCGGCATCGAGCCGGTCCGCCGTCCGCTCGTCGGGGACGGGCTGCGGATCGGGGTTGGCGTCCGAGATCGCCCGGAGATAGCCGACCATCGCATCGGCATCCTCGTCCTTCATGTATTGAAGGGATTCGCCGACCACGAGCTGCATCTCGCCGACAACTGCGGAATGGGCGTTGCGGCCGGTGGTGAGATAGTCCTTGATGTCCGCGTCGGTCCAGGTCTGCAGGGCGGATGCCGCCGTGCGCAGGTCGGGTGCCGTCCAGCCGCCGATCTCGCCGCCGGTCAGGAAGGCCGGATTGTCGGCATTGATGCCGTCCTGCGCCATGATCATGTTGCGCGGGCTGTGGCAGGCCGCGCAATGGCCGAGCGCCTGAACCAGATAGGCACCGCGATCAAGCTGGTCGCTTTCGCTCGCCGCCGCATCCGGCCGGAAGCCGGGCTTGCCGAGCGCGGTCCAGTTCCACAGACGAATGCCCCAGCGCTGGTTGAACGGGAAATCGAGCTCGGTTTCCTTGACCGGATTGTCGACCGCCGCGACGTCGTTGTGGACATAGTCCCAGATCGCCCGAATATCCTCCTCCTTCATATGCCGGTAGTTCTCGTAGGGCATGGCCGGATAGAGGTGCACGCCGCCGGGCGCGATGCCATCGATGAGGGCGGCGTGAAACTGATCATAGGTCCAGCCGCCGATGCCGGTTTCCGCGTCGGGGGTAATGTTGCTCGACCAGATCGTGCCCATCGGGCTTTCGATCGGTCGGCCTCCGGCAAAGGGCTCGCCACCCTCGGCGGTGTGACAGGCCTGACAGTCGGCCATCTGGGTGACGTACTGGCCCTCGCCGGGCGCCGGCTTCCAGTCGGCCGCCAGCTTCTCATCGGGCTTGGTGAGGGACGGCGGTACGAAAATGATCGCCGCGAGCGTCACGACGCCGATGACGATGAGCGCGAGGATGATGCGAAGAAAGGTTTTCATGATCCGCTCCTCACATCAATGGCCGGGGGGTGGGCAGGTAATCCTTGCGCAACGCCTCCAGCGCCCAGTAGGCAAGGCCACCGACCGCGCCCGTCGGGTTATACTGGATGTTCTGCGGGAAGGCGGAAGCGCCCATGACCCAGACGTTGTGACAGTCCCAGCTCTGGAGATAGCGGTTGATCGCCGAGGTCTTCGGGTCCGTGCCCATGATCGCGCCGCCGACATTGTGGGTCGACTGGTAGGGGCGCACATCATACTGCGCGCCATCGCCTTTGTAGCCCGAGGCCATGGCATCCGGGTTCATGCTTTCGGCAATTTCCTCGATCCTGGCCTTCATGAACTGGGTCATCTTGATGTCGTTGTCCTTCCAGTTGAAGGTCATGCGCATCAGCGGACGGCCGTGGCGATCCGTGTAGGTCGGATCGAGATCGAGGCAGGTGTCGCGATAGGCCATGTTTGAGCCATGAGAGCCGATTGAAAGACTGTGACCGTACCATGCGCCGACGGCGTCCTTCCAGCCCGCGCCCCAGGCCGGCGTGCCAGGCGGCAGCGCCATCTGCTGGATCGGACGGCCGCCTGAGTGGCCGCAGGTGATATAGCTGCCGCCAATGAAGCCTTCCTTGCCGAAATCGATCTGCGACATCGAGAAATCGTCGATCGACATGCCGCCCGCGCCGGTGCCCACGAACGGGTTGAACACCTTGTCCCTGAACCAGAGGCTTGTGCCGCCGGTCATCTGGTAGGAATAGTTGCGCCCGACCACGCCTTCGCCCGTATCCGGATTGTAGGGTTCGCCAATCTCGGAGAGCAGCAGAAGATGGACATTGTGCAGCGAATAGGCGCAGACCAGCACGAGATCGGCCGGCTGGAACACTTCCTCGCCGGTCTTCTCGTCGAAATAGGTGACGCCCGTGGCGGTCTTGCCGTCTGCGGCCTTTTCGATCTTCAGCACCTCCGAGCGGGTCCTGTAGCTGAAATTCGGCTTGCGTTTCAGCGCGTCGAGAATGCAGACCTGCGGCGATGACTTGGAATAATTGTTGCAGCCGAAACGCTCGCAGTAGCCGCAGTAATTGCACGGCCCAAGCTGCATGCCGTAGTCATTGGTATACTGGATCGAGGCATTGGCCGCGGGACGCGGGAACGGATGGTAGCCCATATTGCGGGCGGCCTCGGCGAACAGCTCCGAATCCCAGGTGTTCTTCAAGGGCGGCATCGGATATTCGGCCGAGCGCGGCGCTTCAAACGGGTTGCCGCCCTCCTGGATCTCGCCATTGATATTGCCCGCCTTGCCGGCAATGCCGGCGACGCTTTCGAACTTGGTCATGTGCGGCTCCAGCTCCTCCGCCGTCACACCCCAGTCCTGAAGCTGCATGTCTTCCGGAATGATATCGGCGCCGAAGGTCTCCTCGACATAGGAGCGCAGGCGATACTCGACTTCCTGCGGACGCCAGTTCTGGCCGTTCCAGTGAACGCCCGCGCCGCCGACGCCATCGCCCGGCAGGAACGAGCCGAGATGACGGTAGGGAAGCGCGGTCTCTTCCGTGTTGTGGCGCACGGTCAGCGTGGAGTTGACCGGCTTCTGCATCAGGTCGTAGCGGACGGCGTATTTCAACTCGTCGAAAATGTTGGGATACTGGAAATCGGGCACCGTGCTGCGGTCGTCGCCGCGTTCGAGCGCCAGGATTTCGAGCCCCTCATTGGCCAGCTCCATGCCCATGATCGCCCCGGTCCAACCGAGGCCGATGATGACGACGTCTTTTTTGGGATCTGTTCTCGTTGCCATGATCTACGCCCTCTCCCCACTGATCGACACGGGGCCGAGCGGATATTGCGCGTTCTCGCGGCCCGGCCAGGAGGTGAAGGCGCCGCGCGCGCCGGGAAAGCCGATATAGACCCAGGCCTGCATGTCGTGATTGCCGCCATAACCGGGATCGGCGAAATAGCCCTCCTTGGTGTTGGCGAGAAGGAACTGGAAGAAATCGCGCAGTTCCGGCGAAAGCGGCACTTCGCCCTTTTGCAGCGATGTCAGCGCTGCATCCTGTGTTGCCGCTTCGAGATTTTCGAAACTGCCGCCATGGGTCTGATTGCACCAATTCTGGAAGACCGGAATTGCCTGGCGATATATCTCCGCCGGCGTCAGCGGGCTCTGGAAACCGAGCGTGGGTTTGGCGGCGGGATCGAACGGTCCCTGCATGTACCATGTCGCCGCCTTACCGAAATCGCCTGCGAGCTGCCGGTCGATGAAGACCGGCACCCGACAGTCGATCGCGCCGGGCCCGTTGCCAGCGGAAGGAATGAGGCGGTCGCAGGCCGCCATGACGAAGGCCCACTCCGCCTCATTGAAATAGACCCGCTCATACTGGTCCAGCGGCGGCGGCGCTTCCTTTTCCGGCGCCTGAGCGTTTGCCGTACCGGCAAGCGAAGCAATTGCCACCCCGGCGGCCGTTCCCTTGAGGAACCCGCGCCGAGACGGACGTCCTGGCATGTCACGCATGATTATTCCTTTCGCCGGCGAAGGCCGGTCTTCTCTCCCCGCCTGCGAATGGTTCGGATTTCTTCCGGAACGGAGGCGGCTCCGCAGCTTCCGGAGCGTTTCCGGAAGACTATCGACCAGTCGCGCACGACAGGCCGATACCCTCGATGGCGAGCATTGTGACTCATGTCATTCCGCGAGAAAAGGCGATTATTTTCGGCAACCCAGGGAACAAAAGGAACAGAAGCATACTGGGTCGATAAAGTGGGTTTCCCGATATGTGTAGGGTATGGTTCACGGTCATCATGTAGCGGGGACAATTCTGACACGAGGCGAGCAGTCAGAAACGGAGTGCCCGCGCCCCGCATGTTGGCTGCCTCTGGCGCGACATGCTTGAGCAATACGGCAAATGGAAATCGGTTGTGCCCATTTCAGCAAGTTGCTACACTTCAGAAATGCCCGCTGAGGCCTCGCTATCACTTAAACCGGACATACCGCTTACGGCCCCGTTTCTGCCGGTCAGGAAGGCGCCTCCATGTCTGTCTTTCGGCCGCTCCGGATCAACGCCGCAGAACTGCCGTTGGTTACCGGGCCTGTGAACGCAATCTAGCTCACTAATCTGACGGTCGATGCTGTGTCTTTGGCGAGCAGCAGGATACAGGCAAGCCGTATCAGTCAGAGGAACTTTCCAATGCACTACTCGTTGAGCGACTGACCAACCCAAAGGAGATCAAAATGGCCATGAGCTCACTCAAAGACATTTATCTTGACCAACTGCAGGACATCTGGAGCGCAAACACCCAGTGCCTGCCCGTCGTGACCGAGCTAGGCCGCGCCGCCCAGGACGAAATTTTGTCGGAAGCTTTGATAGCCGGCGCCAACGGTATTGCCGACGGGATCGCTCAGATTGAAAAGCTGTGCAGCGATCACGGCATTAAGCCGAACGCGGAGCATTGCAAGGGTATGGCAGGCCTTGTGAAAGAAGCGCGCGCCCATGGCTTGTCCGATGAGATCACAGATGCTGACGTGCGCGACGCCGCGATTATCCCGCAATACCAGCGTATGGTACATTACGCGCTTGCGGGCTACGGAACGCTGACCGCCTTCGCAAATCGGCTCGGTTTGGACGGTGACGCAGCGATTTTGGAGAAATGTCTCGATCAGACTTACGACGGCGACCGCCGCATGACGGAGATCGCCACGAAGGGCGGAGTCAACAGCGACGCCGCTTCCTGAATTTTATCGGCAATCGGAAAATGGGGCGTACGAGAGATCGCGCGCCTCATCATAGTTTCGTCGTGTGGGCTTCCGTGAGACTGCAATTGGCTGTGGCAGCGCTGCGCAACGCAGGTGCTCCTCGTTATATGGATGAGGTTTCATATGTAACTGTAGTTATTACATATTTAATAATAAAGAACTAATTACAGAATTTTATTTATAAATTTATACTTTATAAGTCAGACCACATTAAGGGGGAGATGGATGCCGTACTTTCATGTCAACCGAAATGCACAGGCTAACGGGGACCACGAAGTCCATGAGAATGGATGCGCCCATCAGCCGAATTTCGACAATAGATTGAGCTTAGGTTCGCACGCCACGTGCAAAGGTGCAGTGCAGCAAGCCAAACGGACATATCCTCAGTCAAATGGTTGTTATTACTGCTGTAACGATTGTCACACCGGATAAGTAAAACGCTCGATCCACAAGATGGAGCGATGACGGTCAGTCTACAGTCGACCCACAGTCCAAGTTATTCTGCTTTTCGTGAAAAATTCAGAAGGACGCTCGTGTATAAGGGGCAGGCAATGAGACCGCCAAAGAAAATCAGACCTCCTCGTCCCCCGCCCCCCCGGATCGGCTGCAAAACCTTAAGACCCTAAGGCCGCTTGGGAAGAGCAAATGGGTTCGTGCACATTGGCGGTGGGATTATGATCGCCATGCTTGGGAATGGGTTTTAGGACACTGGTCCAAATAGAACCGTTTCGCTCGACGAGTCGATCTGTCGCCCCCATTACGCTGGCCTGTTCAACTAAACTGTTTGGATCACGGCCGTATGGAATGACAGTTTTCCGTCCACGTGTCCTAGGCCGTAAACCCATAAACGGGTTCACTTCGCCGGAGTGATTTGATTCAATGGTCTCTGGAAAGGAGACCATTAATGCGCCGACGTTTTGACCTGACGGATTTCGAGTGGGCGGTGATCGAGCCGCTTCTGCCCAACAACAGCCGCGGCGTGCCGCGGGTTGATGATCGCCGTGTGATCAACGGCATACTCTGGCGCTTTCGCACCGGCAGTCCATGGGCCGATGTTCCGGAACGCTATGGTCCTCACACCACCTGTTATAATCGCTTTGTCCGCTGGCGGCGGGCTGGTGTCTGGGATCGCCTTCTCAAGGCGATTTCTTCCGCCTTCGACGGCGATATTCAGATGATCGACTCGTCGTGTGTTCGCGTACATCAGCATGGCGCCACAGGTAAAAAGGGGGCGCCAATCGAAGCATGGGACGTTCCAGAGGCGGCCTGACAACGAAGATCCACGCTCTCGTTGATGCCGACGGGCTGCCGATTGATCTTCGCCTCTCGGAAGGTCAGCATGCTGATTGTCGCTACGCCGAAGATCTGCTCTCCAGACTTCATGCCGGAACGACGCTTTTGGCCGATCGCGGCTATGACACCGACGCCATCCGCGCCACGGCAATTCAGGCGAAGGCATTTGCCAACATCCCGGCGAAACGAAACCGGAGAAAGACCTTCGCCTTCAGCTCGTTCCTCTATCGCTATCGAAATCTCGTCGAGCGGTTCTTCAATCGCATCAAGGAAGCGCGTGGAATTGCAACGCGTTACGATAAACGCGCCGACAACTATCTCGCGGCAATCAAGCTCTTCTCAGTGCGATTATGGCTAAAGCGTTACGAGTCATCGGGTAATTTGTGGCTGCCTCCCTCGGACCTGAAAGATGGGTCACTCTTCTGGCTATCGAAAGCTGAAGGAAGGACGCAGCCATGACGTATTATGCCGGACTGGACCTGTCGATGGAAACCACGCAGGTCTGCATTGTGGACGAAACTGGTAAGAAGGTCGCCTCGATGAAGGTCGAGAGCAGTCCCGATATGATCGCAAATGCATTACGCGGCGTCGGCGGCGTCGAACGAGCTGTCATAGAAACCGGACGGATGTCGCCGGCGATATGCCATGGTTTGCGTGCTCTGGATATTCCGATTGTCTGCATCGATGCCCGGCAGGCACATCAAAGCCTAAAAGTATTGAAGGCCAACAAAACCGATCCGCATGACGCAGCCGGCCTGGCCCAACTGGCCAGAACCGGGTTCTATAAGGAGGTGCACGTCAAATCTCCCGCGGCGCACGGCGTGCGAAGCATCATTACGACACGCAGCCACCTGGTCGAATCTCGAGTTCGCCTCGACAACATGATCCGTGGTCTGTGCGCGACCTTCGGCTTCAAGCCTGGGCCTGGCCAAGGCAAGGCGTTTATCGACCGGGTGATGGAGGCAGCTAAAACACCCGGTTTGGCTCAGAGCATCACCGCACTACTCGCAGTGAGAACAGGCCTGACGGCGCAGATTAAGGAGATGGACCGTGTTTTACGTGAGCTCGCGCATCGATCCCAATCCTGCCGGCAACTCATGACCATCCCCGGTGTTGGTGTGCAAACGTCTGCCGCTTTTGTCGCTGCCGTTGATGAAGTCGGCCGCTTCCGACAATCACGCACCGCCGGTGCCTACTTCGGCCTCGTCCCAAGACGCCATCAATCTGGAGAAATTGATTGGACGGGGCGGATCACCAAACAAGGGGACAGCATGGTTCGAAAACTTCTCTACGAAGCGGCCAACTCGATCCTCACACGCAGTCGCGGGAGCTTTGCGCTCAAGGGTTGGGCAATGAAGATCGCCAAGAGGCGTGGACTGCGGAAGGCACGAGTAGCGCTGGCGCGTCGTCTTGCCGTCATCATGCATGCCATGCTGCGCGATGGCACTTTGTTCGAAACATAAGATGAGGTAAAATCTGTTTGCCAGCGGTGAAGCCGGATAGCTGATCCGAGGGCGGTGTCCCGAGAGGGAACGCAGGGACGAACGATCTGCGAAGGTTACCGGATGAGCCAAAGAGCCCGCTTCGAGTCAATGCAACGTTCAACCTTGTGAAACCCGATACAGCACGATCGCTGCTTGCAGCTATCAGTGCGGACAGATCCTTGAAACCCTCAAGGGACAACACCGCCAAGCTCTGCAAATTACAGATCTACGGCCTAGAAGCCGTCAGACCGCTTACGGCCCCTTTGCCGTCGTACGCCATCAATGCAGCATCGGTCGGTTTTCCAGCCTATCCGCTCGCTCAAGCATTCGGATGACTGACCTGAGGCTCTGCGCCGGTTTTCTGCCGGCAAACCTCTCGATGACTTCGGTGATGATCTCGATCGAATTCTCCGACAGTCCACGACGCTGCCCTTCCTGTCTGGCGAAGGCGATGAGAGCCGGCGTGCTGAGCTCAGTCAGGTTGATGGTGACAAGCCGGCTTAACAGCGGTTCCGACACCCCGTTGAGGCTGTTAGCCGTCAGGATCCAGCCAACCCAGCGCATGTCGAAGCGGAGTTGATAGTGGGGACACTCCCATCGTCGCGATGTTTCTGGTTCCAGCAAGGGCAGCAGACTGTCAGCAAGGCTGTGCCGCTCTCCTCTGCTGGAAATCACCGAGGTTGCCTTCTCAATCTCATCAAGGACCACGATTGGGTTGGCGACCAAGTGCGTTATTATTGTCGCAACCGGTTTGCCGGCATGAGCGGAACTCCATCCACGTTGCACGCCGCCGACTGAAAACGAGGACTGCTCCACGGTGGCATCGATCGTGCGCAGCGGCACATCGAGCGCGGCACTGGTCCGGCGCGCCCAGGTGCTCTTGCCGATCCCAGGTGGACCGACCAGCAACAGCGGGGGAAGCAGGAAACCAGGATCACCCCGGCGGACCTGAGTTCGCATTGCGTGCCAGACGTGCTCTGTAGCAGGGGCCATCCACGGCATTTCCGTATGAAGTGCGGATGCTATCTCGTCGGCCTGTGTTTCGGTTTCGATGCGGCGCAACTCAACACCGCCCGCAAGCATCTCGATCTGGCGACGGTCATCGGCTTTGAGATGTGAAAATCCGGAAGCGCGGTGGCGGTTCTGTTCAAGTCGGTTGACCCGGCGCCTGATGCGCGCGTGATCCTCACGGGTGACTGTATCAGCGGCTCTCTGCCAGTCCTCCTTTTCCCGCTCTTCCGGCGAGAGCTTTGCCTCCCGCAGCTTTCGAAGGTGCTCTTCGAAACGGCGCGTGACCTCGATGGTATTGAGGGGCTCGAAGAACCGGGCTTCGACAAAGGGTAGTCTTCCCGCCTTAAGCCGATTGCTGTCACCCATTCATCGACCAACCGTGCATATTGCCGGGTGCTCAAGTGACCGGCAGGATCGACCCGACTGGGGAAAGCGTAGTCGTCAACAGTTCCACCTCTTCGCTCCAACCAGGCGAGCAAGCTCGCTCTCACGTCCGCTGTGATCTCAAACTGAACCGGTCGGCCGGTTTTCTGCTGAACCACCATGGAGCGGGTCCGGATCGACGGCCCCGAAACCAGCGTACCGATCTTGATCTTGACGAGATCACAGCCCCGAAGCTTGCTGTCTATGGCGAGATCAAACAGGGCGCGATCACGCATTCGCCCTTCGCGATCGAGAAAGAAGCGGATCGCCCAGATCTGGCGCTGCTTCAGGGGTTTCTTAACACCGACCATTCGTCCGGCGTTCCATGCAGGCCTGCCGCAAGCGGCAGGATCGTAGTTTGCGATACCCATGTCGATACTCCTTCGACCACCATTGGCCGTCAGGAGGATAGGCGAACATGGCAAAGCCAACGGCCCCGAATGCGGAATGGCCGCTTATGATCGCCTTTTTTGAAAGGCGATCTCTGGGGGCTTGCTCAGCGCCACCCTGTTTCCGCCCGCAAAGGCTAAGGTGGGCCTGCCCTGCGATGCCATTGTGAAGTAGACTGGCCATATGGTTTGCGTGCTTGGAGTGGGAGTGAGGTGAATATGGTATTTCGGATAAAGCGGATTGAGTGCTCAGCACTGCTGGCGAGCATGATTGCCGTCCTGCTTTATGCTGGCGTGACGCTCGCACAGACGCCTGGCGACGGGCTCGTTGAACATGACACTCCTGCCGTTACTGCGGATGCCTTACCGTCCGTAGGAGAAGAGGAGGCTGAAACGGAGGAGGCGAAAGAGGCGCGGCCGCTCAGTCTTCTTGATCGGACAGAGCAGCAGATTGTCGGCGGTGTCCTGCCGGAAAGTACACTGAAAACGCTACGTGCCTCTCTGGCGCGCCAGCGTGCCGCAGCCTTTGAGGTGATCGAGAGCGGCAGCGTGATTGTCCGTTCACTTGAGGCGGAGCTTTCAGCCCTGGGGCCTGTCCCAGATGATGGCTCGGCCGAACCTGCCGCTATCGCGGAAGAGCGGGCACAATTGCGCGAAGCGCTGGCCGTTGCCAGAACGCCGATCATCGACGCGCGACAGAACTTCGAGCGTAGCGAGGTGCTGATCCATGAGGTCGACCGGATATTGCGGGAACGGGGTTTCAACTCGCTGCTCCAGCGCCTGCCAACACCGCTCAACCCCTTGAACTGGAACACGAGCGTCAACGAATTGACGACGTTGGTTATCGCGCAGTCGACGGCACTCAGCGAAGCCCTTGGCGACCGCGAGGAGCGGGTCCCCTTGCCGATTTTGATCGGATTGTTCCTGCTCGGACTGGTCGTCACCTATCTCGTTCACCCCTATGCGGTGAGAAAGGCAACGCAGTTTCTGGAACGTGGTCACACGGGCGTGCTGAAAGCCGGCACGTTGACGACAATTCATATTATCCGGTTCGTTCTACCAGTTGTTGGCGGGCTCATCATTGCAAGCCCATTTGCCATTATCGGGGTGGAAATTTCGTCACCGACCACAACCCAGATCGCCGTGGCGGTTCCTGTTGCCATCGCCTTTTCCTTCTGGATCGGTCATGTCGCCTTTTCGCCGAACTATCCGCAGGCCGCGATTGTCAGGCGACGCGATGAACTTGCGCGCCGAGGCCTCTGGGTGACGCATTCGCTTGGCTGGGCAATCGCTCTGGTCAGCACCATCAACCTGCTGCAACTCACCGGCATATTATCGCCCACACTGGAGAGCATTCTTCTGTCGCTTGCCGTTGTCTGGGCGGCAGCCTGCTTTTTCGGTCTTGCTCAGATCATCGGCACCACCAACGCCGAAGAGGCGACCACGGCAGAGATGCCGACCTATCAGCGGGCTGCACAGGCCGGCGCCTTTGCTATCCGTCTCATTGCCGTCATCGCCGCAATTTCGGTCGCCATCGGCTATGCCGGCATTGCCAAACATGCGGTCTCATCCCTGGCACTGACACTGGCTTTGCTGGTGGTCCTGGTTGCAATTCACCGGTTGGGTATGGGTATTCCAGCCCGCGTGCTGAAGCGCGATCTTTCAGCTTCGGAAAAAGGAATGACCGCCCTCATTCCTGTTGTGCTTGCCTGTATCCTCGGAGTTATCGCGATACCGCTTCTGGCGATGACCTGGGGCGTGCGCCAGACTGATATCGGTGAGTTCTGGATGCTTGTCCTGACCGGGTTCGACGTCGGCGGCATCAGGCTTTCGCTGATGTCGCTCATCATGCTGATCGGCGTTTTCGCCATCGGTGTCTTTGTCACGCACTGGGTGCAGATTGCGGTGCAGACAAGCGTGATGCCGCGCACGAATGCAGATGCCGGTGTGCGGGCGGCGGTTGTTACATTCGTCGGATATCTGGGTGTCTTTCTCTCGGCGCTGTTTGCCGCGGGCGCTGCCGGCTTCAACCTTTCCAATCTCGCCATTGTCGCCGGTGCGCTATCGGTCGGCATCGGCTTCGGTCTGCAGGCGATTGTCGCCAATTTCCTGTCGGGAATCATCCTTCTGATCGAAAGGCCGATCAAGGAGGGCGATTGGGTGGAAGTCAGCGGCTATTCGGGGCTGGTCCAGAAGATTTCCGTTCGTTCGACCCGCCTGCAGACCTTTGACCGCCATGACGTCATCATTCCCAATTCCGACCTTATCGCCGGAACGGTGAAGAACATGACGCTCGGCACCAGGCTCGGCCGGGTCATCGTCCCGGTCTCGGTGGCATACGGAACGGATACGCAGAAGGTCAAGGCGCTGCTTCTGGAGATGGCGGCGGACCATCCGCTTGTGCTGAGTTATCCCGAGCCGGTGGTTCTGTTCCGCTCCCTTGGCGAGAGCAGCCTCGATTTCGACATGCGCTTCTTCATCAATGATGTCTTTGACACGCTTGGCGTTCAGTCAGACATGCTTTTCACCATCACCGAGCGTTTCACGCAGGAAGGCATCAGCATTCCGTTCCCGCAGCGTGATGTCCACATCACAATGGATGAGGCGCTGCGCGATCAGCTACGCGGAGACAAGGAATAGATCAATCCGCCCCGCGCTTGATCGTCAGCTGAAAGTCGGCTGAGCCCGTCTCCTTGGCCTGACCCAGCAGGAATACACGGATTTCATAGCGACCGTCCTGATCGAGCGTCCCTTTGTAGCCCTCCTCGCCGCCCCAGGTGCTGAAGATCGCCTCGGGGTTGCCATAGTGGAGCAGGTTGAAGTTGGCAGAAGGTGTCGAAGCCTCGAAGGCGATGTCGATCGTATCACCGTCAGCCGCGTCGAAGACATAGGATAGCACCTGGCTTTTGACGACGCGGTCCTCGATCACCGCCGTTCCATCGGCGCTGAAGGCGACAGGCTGAGGATCAAGGCCCAGTTGCTCGGGCGTCACAATACTGGCCTGGTCGTCCATCCCGTCACCGCCATCTTCCTGCTCGGTGTCAGTGTTCGCACCGACCCAGCTGGCAATGTGATAGTTTTTCACCTTTGTTGCTTCGCCGCAGCTATTGTCGAAGCGGCGCGTCGGATCGTTGAAGAAGGCAACGGCCATGTCGCCAACGCATTTCTGGAAGATGAGCGCGCCGTGGCCCGCTTCGTGAATCAGGAATGACTGGGCATTCGCCAGCGGTTCCACCGCATCCGCGGCCCAGCTTTGCGCCGTCTGCACATCCCAGGTGCTGCCGAAGGAAAGCGTGGGCACCTCGCTTGTGACCGGCTGGTGAAATCCGCTCTCCGGCAGTTGCTCGAAGAGATCGCAATTAGCATAGAGGCCGGCAGCAGTCGAAACGGCAAGCCAGGTCAGTTCGGGATAGGCAAGATTGTCGATGACCTCCTGATAGCCGGCCGGGGAGTTATAGGGCATATCCTCCTGACAGGCGTAAATCAGAAGGTCGACACCGGTGATGAACTCGCCGGTATATTTGAAACTATCGTTGGAGATTGCAGCAAAGGTTGCCTCGACTTCGCTCTCAGACATGGCGGAAATCAATGCCTCCAGCCGTTCCAGTGTAGCGCCCTCGAAATAGCTTTCCACGAACGCACGCAGCAATTGCTTGTCTGGCGCCTCGGTTTGCAGGTTTACATAATCCGTCACCATGGCGGAGATCAGCGCTCTGTCGCCCTTCACCATCGGGATTGTAGCCTTGGTCAACTCCTCATCGAAAAGGGCGGCCAACGGACCGTTTATGGTTTCATCATGCACGGAGTCCTTCAGGTCGTGAATGATGTCGCGGAGCGAGCGGAGCGCGCGTTGCTGGATCACAATGTCCGAAACCGCGCTTTCGGCAAGTGCCTGCTGGCTGTCCGACAGCTTTTCGGCAGTTGCGGAGACATGGGCCTCACCTGGAACCGGCAGGACAAAGCCGCTCTTGAACAGAAACTCGACGGTTGGCGTCGGGCCACCGGTATTCAGTTCATAAAAGTAGGCCGGAAGATAGGGCGTGATGCTGGGCGTGCGATATGACTGGTTTCGGGTGACGAGAGGCATCATGATCTGGTCGACGTCGAGCCTGGTGTCATCGATGATGAGCTCGCCCGCCGCTGCCTTTCCAAGAACCTCGCCGATAACGCGATCAAGTTCAGGATAAGCCGCGTTGCAGTCCTCGTTCTCCGCACAGTCATTCGCCAGGCTGACCAGAGCCTCGTCGATTGGCGTCGCGATTGTATCGTAAAGCTTGACGACCGGTGACGCGACACCATCGATGACGGCGGCACGCAGGCCTTCCGGTGCGGACCGCATCACTTCAAGCGTCAGCTTGGTGCCATAGGAGATGCCGTAAAGATTATAGCTGTCATAGCCCAGCGTGTTCAAGATGGCCGGGACATCCCGGGCATTCTGAACCGTATTGTATTTTGCAATATCGACCTCGGCCGCTTCCAGCTCGGAAAGACAGGCGGCCAATTGTTCATCCACTTCGCCGTCGGCAGCAGACATGATGTCCGGATCCTCTTCAGCATCCGGAGCAAGGGCAATATCGAGGAAGTTCTCGTTGATGGCATTGAAGCAGGTGACCGACTGGCTCGACAGGCCTGCCGCCCGCTGGTCCCACATGATGACGTCGCGGGTCTGGCGGAAGGGGTCGAACACCTGCGCCACGCCCTCGAGCGATTGCAGAGTGCCGGCTCCCGGTCCGCCATGAAGATAGACGACCGGATCGGGTTCGGGAACGCTGGAATGCGATTTCAGGACCGTAAAGAACAGATCGATGTGCTTGCCGTCTGGCGCATCATGATCTTCCGGAACGGAAACCAGCCCACAAACAATTGTTTTTCCCTCTATTTCCTCCATACCAATCGGGCGAGGGCAAGCCTTGATCTGCACCGGAACCAGAGGATCGACACCGCCGCTCGCGACTGCGGGAAAAGCATCATCTATCGCGCTCGGCGCAGAAAGAGCCGCGAGCAAAGCCGCCATTTGTGTGAAATCCAGCATTGACCCCTCCAGGCTGCAGTAAGTAGCTTTTATTCTTGGTCAATCGGCAAATCTGCAGCTTGCCTGATTGAGGCTTTTGTAAACTTATCATCGGTTCGGTGTTTTCCTCTCAAGCTGAGAGTTTCACCTGATCTTGCCTCAGAATCGCACCGTTCCGCTGCCGATTTCCAAGCCGCCATAGGTGGCGCTTTTCGGTGCGCCGTCACCATCGTAAAGCAAGGTCGCATTGCCGCCCTGACCGCCTGTGCAGGACAGAGCACGAAGCTCGCTGCCGTTTGATTCTGCATCGGTGTAGATGGCAGAGCAGAATGCGCCGTCCGCGGTTATGGCAAGGGTGTAGCTTCCATCCGCACGTTCCCTGATGAACCCGCTGGCCGTGCCGCCACTACTGTTGGGGCCAACCCCGCTTGAACTATGCTCCGAGCAGGCGGTCGCGAACAGAAATAGCGGTATCGTAAGTGCAGATCTTTTCACAACGACACACCCCATCGGACTAGCTTTGATTTTCGGACCTGAAAAATAAGCGCTGTCAGATCAGAAAGAGAAGTAAGTTTCGCATGATATCCCGGTTCCACCAAACAAAACATTGGTGAATTCATACTGGTCGATATGCCAGAAATGCTTCTCCCGATGCATATGTCGTATTCCAAGGCCCCGGGCACCACCTCTTTCGGCCGAACTATTGGATCCTCTTTCTGTAGGTGGTGAGCGTAACACTCGCGGATCGACGGAAGGCTAGAAGCGACCGACACTTTTGGAGAACTGCGAATAAACGCCGACGGTGGCTTGCGACCAGAAGCTCTGAGACAGGAGCCGTTGCTTAGGTGGTAGAGGCTAAAATATACATCCTGGCGCATGCTGATGCCTACCGGAAGCATTGAAGCTTGCTCAGCCAATGACAGCTTTCAGGAGCCGGTGAGGTCGCGCACTACGGCCGACTTGGGGGCGCTTTGCTGACCGGCGGCAAAGGGGCCGGTTGCCGACAGGCAGCTTTCAAGGGTGGAGATTGATCAGACCTAACCAGCGGGTATTATGAACGGCAGCGGTCCACCACGAACGAAATCGCGATGGCCAGCGATTTTTTCTCAGCGAGGTAGCGAAAGAAGCGCCTATGATCTCGGTGTAATAGTATGGCTAGTAAAAATTCAATTATCTCCGAGATTTTGATGGAGCTGCGAAAAGCGCAGGCCGCAACTTGGAAGCGGCCCTCAGCCGGTCGGGTCAAGAGGATCAGCTTTCCGCCCACCTTGTGGCTGGGCGATGGTCGCTCCATTCGGGTAACCGAAGCGCTGTTGGATGCGGTCTACGCCTACACAAGAATATGTTGGAACAACTCGCCCGTCTTGAAACCGCGATTCAAGATCAATGAATTGAACAAGCTTACAGCACAGTCCTTCGGCCTAGCGCTAGCCGAGGTCGATCTCGATATCAGCGATGCGCAATTGCACTCCGTCGTCAGCGAACGTGTCGAAGAACTACTTGCCGAACGGATCGCCGGCCATAACCGCCCTATCGATTTGACGTTGGGATGCTACCTCATCGAAGGCGATGAGCCTTATCCACTCCAAGTTGGACCAGTGATATTTGAAACCCGCGAAGCATGGCGGCAACGGATGTTCGCGGCAGGCAAGCTATCGCCAACGACGTCGCGCCGCCTTTATGCGCGTTGGAACGGCAAGCGACTACGGAAGCGCAAGCGTTCGTTCGATTCCGCTGCAGAAGATGACATTGTTGAGGCGGTCGGTAACTGTCCGGTGGTTTGCAGCGTCGCTACGGACGGACTCTCCGGCAAATACATCCAAGAGAAAGGTCTCCTGGCAGCACGTCTCGCCATGGCCGCCATCTCACTCATTTGGCATCGACCCTCGGAAGGCTTGGGGTGGATGAACCTGCTTTATGACCGGCGACGTAGCCATCGTCATACGGTGTTATTTGGCAGCGGTACGAATGTTGGCTCGAGTTCCGAAAGCACGGAACTGCCCTCAGGTCGCTATTCGGAACCCGAACTACTCGACAATTTGCATTCATATCGATGGCTGTTCGAGCAGATCGGGGAAGCGCTTTATGGCTACGTGCAGCCCAATCGGTCGGCAAAGCGCCCCAAGGTTATGAACGCGTTGTTCCTAAGCTTATGTTGGTATCACGAGGCCTGCCGTGAACCGCTGGATCAAATTGCTACCACGAAGTTCGCTGCCAGCATGGATGCGTTGACAGGCGGAAAGGAGCTGCCTGGTATACTTTCACTTGTTAGCGCGCGCCTTGGCCCCAAGCCAGACGACCCCTTGACGAAAGATGGCCGCAAAACGAAGAAGGTGATTGCCGAAATTTATAACGACGGGCGTAGCAAGCTTATTCACGGCGCAAGTGCTGACTTCGCTCACGACTGGACGAAAGTCCGAGCAAATGCAGAGGTGATCGGTCGATGGCTACTTACTTCGTCGTGTGATTGGCTGTCCAAAAACTCCACCGTCGATGATTTGAATCTACTCCGTGAAAAGTAGTCACTGCCGCAGATGCCCGCTGAAATCGCAGTCGCCATGTAGTCGACATTGGCTTCGACGGAACGGCGGCTTTCGGGTGTGCTGTGGCTTCAATGGAATGACTGACTTGAGGGCGCTTTGCTGACCGGCAGAGACGGGGCCGTGAGGAGAATGGCGGCTTTCGCACGCGACGTCATTGAAGCGGACGCTCTCAAAAAACAGGCACTCATTGACTTCGGGTCCAGAGCGGCCCACCATCCAAGGTCTGAATTGCTGCGGTGCAGCTCGCGATTACCGACATTGGCTTCATTTGCGGACTTGGAGTCATGCGAACCTAGTTGTGCGGACTGTTCTGCCCTTCAGTCCTGATAGAGGTCTTGCCGGAAATAGAGGTAAAGTGGCAGCGCGAGTGACAGACCAACAAGAACTCCTGCCTGAACGGCGAGCCACCAGTTGCGTGTTGATTGCCACTGATAGCTGACCCGGTGTGGCCTGATATTTCCATTGAGAATTGACCCATGTTCCAACCTTCCCTCGCGTGTTTTGAGCGGGGGCTATGGAGTGATTGACATGGCGTTATTGAGCGTGATCCGCGCTGGCATCTTAGAGAGCATCTATCGATCCGGGAGATTTGCCGCAGGACCGGCCTGGATGAGATCAGCAAGCGGTAAGATTAACACCACCTTGCCGCTCGAAGTGCAAAGCGACAGCATGACTTTCAGCAAAACAGGCGGCTGCGGATCGGCAGCAACGCGGCACCGAGCACGTTCGGGTCGGTCTCGATCTCGCTGATCAGAAGCTCCGGGCCGGGGAAGGGCAGGCCGAGATCGTCGACCGTGCGCGGGTTTGCGGCCTGGGCGAGGCGGCGGCGCAGGTCATGCGGCGCCTCGCCGCCGAAGACGATCGCCGCCGGGTCGAGAATGCCGGTGATCGCCCGCAGCATCTGGTCGAGCGCCGGTGTTACCCGTTCGATCCAGCGGTCGATGGTCGGCCAGGAAGGATCGTAACGCGTCTTCAACGCGCTGACGGAGCCAATTTCATGGCCGGCCTCGCGCAGCATCGCGATCAGGATGCGCAGCGCAGGGCGGCGTTCGGACTCCTCCTCCGTATAGATCGATGAAATCTCCGCGGCATTCATGTGGTAGCCGCCATAAGGCGCGCCGTTGACGACGATGCCGCCGCCAAAGCCCTGGTTGATCGACAGATAGGCGAAATTGTCGAACCGCCGTCCTGCGCCGACCCAGTTTTCGGCCTCCGCTCCAAGCGTCGCATTGTTTTCCGCCATGACGGGGAAGGCGAAGGCATTCTCGAAGATCGAGGCGACATCGCGGTCGCGCCAGGCGGCGATCTTGGGCGGCGGTACGAAGGCCGTGCCCGGTTTGCGCCGATAGCCCTGCATCGAGATGCCGACGCCCGCAATCCGTTCCGCCGGCAGCCCCAGCTGCGCGACGATGGCGGCCACTTCTGCCTCGGCGCCGAAGCGGACTCCCTCGGGGTCGTTCGGGTCGGCTTCCAGCGTCGTCAGGTGCATGAGATCGCCGACGAGGTTGGTAACCGCGAGGCGCACATCGTCGGTATCGATGGCAAGCCCGATGCCATAGGCACCATCCGGGGCAAGGGCGAGTTGCGGGCTCGGCTTGCCGCGGCCGGCGATCTTCGGCGCTTCGAGCCGCAGCAGGCCGCGCTCCAGCAGGTCTTCGGCAAGCCGGTGGACGCTCTGCTGCGACAGCGGCGTCGCCTCGGTCAGTTCGGAGCGGGCGACCGAACCCTTGCGGCGGATGGCGTCGAGCACCAGAGCGCCGCTGCGTCCGATCTGGAACAGCGCTTCGGCATCCTGCTGCCATCTGTTGTGCACGCTTGCCGTCATTCTCGCGTCCGTCTCCCGTGTCATTCCGAACCCTGTTTTTGATCACGAACGGAAAACAAAATCCATTGTCACATTAATTTTACTTAAGATGAGTAATAAAGCCTCACGTCAACAGAGGCAAGCTAATGACAGGCATTTCCGCCGACAGAGTCGTCATGCATTTCGACCAGTTCACAGCTGTCAACGACGTCAGTTTCGCGGTCGAACAGGGCGAATTCGTCACGCTTCTCGGTCCCTCCGGCTGTGGCAAGACCACGCTCTTGAAGATGATTTCCGGGTTCCTGACGCCGTCAGCGGGGCGGATCATCCTCGGTGGCAGGGATGTCACCCGGGTGCCGCCGGAAGCCCGCGACACCGCCCTCTGCTTCCAGTCCTACGCTCTGTTTCCGCATTTGAGCGTGCGCGAAAATCTCGAATTCGGTCTGAAGCAGAAGAAGGTGCCGCGCGCCGAACGGCTGGCCCGGCTCGGCGAGGTCGCCGAAAAGCTCGGGCTCGAACCGCAGCTCGACAAGCTGCCGAACCAGCTTTCGGGCGGCCAGCAGCAGCGCGTCTCGCTCGGCCGTGCGCTGGTGATGCGGCCGGGCGTGATCCTGTTCGACGAACCGCTTTCCAATCTCGACGCCAAGCTGCGCGATCAGGTCCGCGTCGAAATCCGCCGCATCCAGCAGGAATTCGGACTGACGGCGATCTATGTCACCCATGACCAGGCCGAGGCGCTGGCGCTCTCCGACCGGATTTTCGTGATGAATGCCGGACGGGTGGAGCAGGCCGATACGCCGGAAGTGCTGTACCGCCGGCCGAAAACCCGTTTCGTGGCCGACTTCATCGGCGGCGCCAACGTGCTCGAGGGCAAGGCGGATGGCGCCCGCCAGGTTCGCACCGCCATCGGCCCGCTACCCCTTCCAGAACATGCCGATGTCGGCAACGGTCCCGTCGATATAGCCTTCCGGCCGGAAGCCGTGAAGCTGCTTTCAGCGAGCGAGGAGGGCGCGCTCTCGGCACGGGTCGTCAACCGCGCCTTCCAGGGTCATTTCACCGATCTGATGGTCGAGACCGGCGGCGTCACCTATCGCATCCAGGCGCGCGAGACGACGCTGAAGGAAGGCGATACCGCCCATTTCCGCGTCGCGGCCGAGGATGTCGTGGTGCTGGGTGACGGCCGATGACCGCGCGGCGCTGGCTCACCGTCATCCTGCTTTTAACGCCGGGACTCGGGCTGATCCTCGCCCTGATCGGCACGGTGGTCTATATCGCCGTCGCCCAGTCGTTCGGCTATTTCAGTTTCGGCGCGGAAAGCCAGTTCTCGTTCGAATACTGGGGCGCGGTGTTCGGGCGGAAGCTCTTTGCCCGCTCGGTTCACTACTCCCTCTATATCGGCATTGTAAGCGCGGTGCTGTCCGTCGCGCTCGCCTATCCGCTGGCGATCTGGCTCAGAAAGCCCTTTCCCGGCTCGATGACGATCGGCGCGATGCTGAAGGCGCCGCTTCTAGTGCACGGGCTGGTGGCCGCCTTCCTCTTCCTGAACATCATCGCCTATCAGGGCCTGCTCAATCAGTTCATGCAATGGATCGGCATCTGGGAGGCGCCGCGCCGGCTGCAGAACGACCGCAACGGCATTTCCGTGCTGATCCTGCAGGTCTGGAAGAACATGCCATTCGCGCTCCTGCTTCTGACCGGTGCGGTGCAGGGCATCTCCGACGACGTGCTCGATGCCGCCCGCGATCTCGGCGCCGGCGCCTGGTCGCGCTTCCGCAAGGTCATCGCGCCGCTTTCGGTCTCAGCCATGCAAGCCGCGCTGGTGATCATCTTCATCGGCGCGCTCGCCGACTTCAGCTTCCAGACCACCGTCGGGCCGACCAATGTCCAGTCTCTGGCGCAGTTGATGGTGTTCTTCAAGGGCCGGGGCGACTGGCATTCCGCCGCCGTCGTCGGCGTGTCGCTGATGGCGCTGGCGCTGATCGGCTCCACCGTGCTGGCCGTTGCCGCGCGGTTCATCATGCGGGGGCGGGTGAAATGAGCAGCAAGCCGCTGAACACGGTGCTGATCACGCTCCTGTCGATCGGCTTTGCGATCTGGCTGGTGATACCCTTCGCCATGGCGGTTCTGTGGTCGCTGGTCGATCCGTCCGCGCCGTGGACGGCCGATCAACTGCTGCCGCCCGCCATGTCGTTCTTCCGCTGGCGCGACATGTGGGCGCATTCGGGGCTGAAGCAGGCGCTTCTGACCTCCTATTCGCTGGCACCGCTTGCAGCGATCCTGTGCATCGCGCTGGCGTTGCCGACATCGCTGGCGCTCGGGCGCATCCGCTTTCCCGGCCGCGAGGTGGCCAAGATGCTGTGCCTCCTGCCGCTGGTCGTGCCGGGCTTCGTCACCTCGATCTTCTTCTCGGCGCTGCTGTTCGCGCTCGGGCTTCAGAATTTCCGCTTCGGCGCGATCGTCTTCGCCCATGCGGTGCTGTTTCTGCCCTATGCGATCCGGATCATGACGGTGAGCTTCGAGCAGGTCCGCCAGGACCACATCGACGCCGCCCGCGATCTCGGCGCCAGCCCCTGGGCGCGGTTCACCGCCGCCTATCTGCCGGCATTGCGTCCCGGCATCTTCGCCACGCTCCTGATCGTCTTCATCCAGTCGATCGAGGAATTCGCCATCGCCTATATCGTCGGATCGCCGGAAATCGTGACGATCCCGACGCTTCTTTACGCAGCGCTCGGCCAGGACTTCGTCCGACCCAATGCCGCCGTGCTGTCCCTCATCCTCGTCGTTCCCAATGTCCTGTTGATGCTGATCCTCGAGAAGCTTCTGAAGTCGGCCAATCCGACGCTTTCATCGGGCAAGGGATGACGTGGCCAACGCCGATGCCAAACCCAACGGAGACATCCGATATGTTCAAGACACTGATGCTTACGACCGCCGCGCTCGCCCTTGGCGCCAGCGCAGCCCTCGCCCAGGACCTTTCCTCGATGAGCTGGGACGACGTCGTCGCCCAGGCCAAAAAAGAGGGCGAGCTTAACTGGTATGTCTGGTACTTCCAGGACGATTTCCGCCGTGTCGTCGAGGTTTTCGAGGATGAATACGGCATCAAGGTCAATATCCCGGCCGGCGGCACAGCCCCGGGCAATGCCGACAAGCTGCTCGCCGCTTCGGGCAGCGAGACCGGCGATATCGACGCCTTTTCCTGGGGCTATGGCGACATGGCGACGCTCGATCTCGCCAGGATGTTCCAGCCGCTGACCATGCTTCCGGAAGACGAGGGCCGCATCAACACCGTCAACAATATCGACGGCGGCGACTATGTGCTCGCCTATTGGGGCAACCAGACTGGCATCGCCTACGATCCGGCCAAGGTCGATGAAAACGCCCTGCCCCAGACGCCGGACGATTTCGCCGCCTTCTGGCAGGCCCATCCGGGTGAGTTCGGCTTCAACTATGAAAATGGCGGTTCCGGCCCGTCCTATTATTCCAACATGCTGCGCGTTCTCACCGATGCCGATTTCGACGATGGCGAAGTGACCGATGCACGGATCGCGGCGCTGCAGCCGGGCTTCGATTTCTTCAACGAATATGCCGATGACTATGTCATCACCACCTCGAACGCCGACAGCATCATCCGCATTTCCGACGGCGAACTCGCCATGGCGCCGGCCTGGGAAGACCATCTTTCGAGCCTGCAGAACAGCGGCGAAGTGCGTAAGGACATCAAGCTCTACATCCCGGAAATGGGCATGAACGGCGGCGGCAACGGCGTTGCCATTCCGGCCAATGCGCCGCATCCGGCGGCCGCGGCCGTGTTCATCGACTGGCTGACCTCGCCCGAAACCCAGACGATGTTCAACGTGACCTTCGGCACGGCGCCGATGAACACCAATGCCGATGACAGCCACGCCCTGGTGCCGAACAGCCAGCGCCAGTATTCGGTGTCCGCCGCCGCCCAGCCCTATCGTGGCGCCCTCGAGGAAGCCTTCGTCGACAACGTCATCCTTGAGCGCTGATTGCCTCTCCTTAAAATGGTTTCGCCCGGCCTCACCCGCCGGGCGGCCGCAACAAAAACAACAAAAGGCTCGCCACAATGGCTTCCAGACAGTTTGATCCCGACCGCACCAAACCGCCCGCCGATTTCTGGCTGTCACGCCTGATAGCCGACGGACAGAAAAAACCGTTGCCGCCCAGCATTAAACCGAAGGGCGAAGGCGGCAAGTTCACCACCGAAGGCGCGGTCGAGCCCTATCCGGGCAATACCTTCATCTGCCATATCGACAAGGCATCGCCGGAATTCGCCGTGCTCTGCGATCTTCAGGACCGTCTGAAGGCGCTGCCGGCCGCCGGCTATTTCACCTTCCTGCCGCAGTCGAGCCTGCATATGACCGTGTTCTGCGGCGTTTCCGGTGTACCGCTTTTCACCGACGGCTGGCCGCAGGGACTGCCCCGCGACCTGCCGCTTGCCACCGTCAATACCCGCTTTGCAGAGGCGATCGCACCAATCCGCGGCTTTGACGGCGTCACCGTGCGTGCCGATCATCTGAAGGCCGGCTATTCGATCCATGCCGAACCGGCCGACAGCGAAAGCTTCGACGCGCTCTGGCGCATGCGCGATCTCTTGCGCGATGCGACCGGGCTGGTGCGCGACGACCACGACAGCTATCAGTTCCACATCTCCTTTGCCTATCGCATCAGGCGCATGCCGCGAGAAATGGCCGACGATCATATCCGGCGTGTCGCGTCACTATTCGACGATGTGCGCGGCAAACTTCAGGCCATCCGTCTCGGCCCGGTCGAATTCTGCACGTTTGAAACCATGCATCACTTCGAACTGTCTGCATTTCTCCACCCCGAAGGGCTCATGCAGGCTTGAAAGGCGGGTGTGAAAGGGAGAGAGGCAATTGGTCCGACTACCCACCATGCGCCGTGCCTAACGGGCCTTGCGCGGGAATAACCTTGCGGAACTCGACGGAAAGATCATGAAAAATCATCCCGCGACGCGGATCAGCTTCGCCAGTTCGGTGGTACCAGTGACGACCAGCGAGAATTCCAGCCCCAACACCGCCGCCAATGGTGACGAACAACATCAAGGTCTTGAAGGTATATGAACCATCGACCCCGTTGTTTAGAAGCTGTAGCGGCATTGGTTTTCTAGTTTGGGCAACAAGTTGCACTCCGGAATGCCCGGTATGGGGCCGACTGCTGACTGGCAGGTTTGGATTCACCAATTAGCGAAGCGGACGTTCGGGCTTGAGAGGAACATAGTCGCTTTCGGCCCATAGAGGACGGTCAAGATCGTCTAAGTTGCTGCAATCGCATAGCACATTCCGGACATCTGCTTCACGCCCCAAACAACACATGAAACCGGCCGCAGACAAGATTTGGCGTCTCTGTTGATCGTCAATAATTAGTCACGCATACCCCTCGTCTGCAAGAACTTGTTGCTTGCTCACGGATGACGCATGATCGAAGTTGCGACCGCCCAATGGCGTCCCTCGATGGAAAGCTATTATACCAACGGCCCTATCAACTGACCGTTCTTGCGTATTGGCGGTCTGCGATTGATCGGATTCGTTCGGGGTCGTTTGCGAAGAAGTTCCAGGCTTCGCAGCAACGTGTGACGATGTCACGGTAGCTCTGGAAGACGCTTATAGCGAGGCAGTTGGAGCGCAGATAAGCCCAGATATTCTCGACCGGGTTCAGTTCGGGAGCGTAGGGCGGCAGGATTACGATTGTGATGTTTTCGGGCACGCATAGTGCTGCGGAACTGTGCCAGCCGGCGCCGTCCATGACGATGACGGCATGCGCGTCCTGTGCGACGACCTTCGAGATCTCGGCAAGGTGTGCGTTCATCGCATCGGTATTGGCGTAGGGCATGACCAGCGCCGCAGACTTGGCGCGGCTCGGGCAAACGGCTCCGAAGATGTAAGCCCATTTATAGCGTGTATCGCGCGGTGCACCGGGGCGGGTTCCGCGTTCGGCCCAGATGCGGGTCAGCGTTGCCTGCTGACCGATCCGGGCTTCGTCCTGGAACCAGACTTCCAGAGTTTTGCCGCGTGCGGCATCGGGCAGAGCGGCGGCTACCGTGGCGGAAAAGTTTTTTTGAACGTCTCCTGCGCCGCAGGGTCGGATTTCGGATGGCGCGGTCGGACCGAGAGCCGCCGGAAGCCGCGTGAAGCCAGTTGCTTGCCGACCGTCCGCTCATGCATGACGACGCCGAAGCAGTCCTCGATCTTGCGCTGCAGGTCGATACGCCGCCAGCGCACGACGCCATCCACTTCAGGATCAGGCCCCTCGCGGACCATTCTCGCCAGTTCGGCTTTCTGCTCGGCTCCCAGCCGTGACCTCCGGCCGGTCGAGCGCCGGTTTGACAGGCCGTCCAATCCTTCTTCGTTGTAACGATGAATCCAGTCGCGAAGGGTCTGGCGATCCATATCGCAGATCTCCGCCGCCGACCGGCGGTCCACGCCTTCCATGACCAGTGCGATCGCAAGCATGCGCCGCGACGCCTTCGCATCGCAACGCCTCGCCGCTGCCGCGCGAAGCGACGCTGGCGAATGCTCCACCCGGGTAATCTCCACTGCCATCAAAACCTCCATGTTTCGACGCCAGTGAATCAGGTCCTCAGCCTGAAGGAAACCCACACGGAGTCAGAATTTAAGGCCGTTAGTATTAGAATTCCGAAAGGGCTCTTCGGTGTAACTTGGCCTTGCAAAGCCAACAGCTCACGATGATACTACGAAAGCTGCACGATTAGAGTATTTAGTAGATGCAAAAGGACGAACAGAACTTTGCACCGACGGTCGAACCCCAATCCGCGAGCTGGCGATGTGCTGAGAGATCACGCAGCCGATCTTCTGGCTACGAAATATGGCGAAGCCAAGAGGGAATTCCGATCGGATGGGAAAAAGGTAGATGTTTATTTTGAATACAAGGACCTTGGCAGGACTCATAGAATTTTCCTTGAAGCGAAAGATTACGACGAGCCACTGGGCAGAAGCGAGGTCGTCCACATTAAGACAGACTATGATGACCTACTAAGACGAAATGCTCCCTCGATACTTCTTATCGTAACTCGCGCAGGGTTAACCTCCGATGCCCAGGCATTTATTGAGGTTGAGAGCGATAATACACGTCATCAAACAATATGGGATATAGAAACCGGCCTCATTGAGCTGGAGACCTATCTTCGCCACTTAATCGACACGTATCAAACATCGGGCCTCTCCAATTACTATGTAGAGAATGGATTTTCAGTCCGAGCCCCCTTGGCCAAAGAGCATGAGGCTCATGTTCTCGAAACGAAGAAAATGTTTGCTCAGGGTCAAAGTTGCTTCTCGGCCCTTAACAATTGGATTGCAGTTGATAATGAAAATGCTCCTGTTGCTGTATTGGGAGGATATGGCACGGGAAAGACGAGTTTGGCGACAAAGTTGGCAGCACATCTGGCGGAAGGTTCATTATCGAACCCACATGCACGTCAGCCAATCGTCCTAAAACTTGGGCAGATATCCCAGTATGCGAATATCGAAGGTTTAATCGCTAGCCATTTTACCAAGACCTTTCCAATTAGAAATTTCAACTTTCATAACTTTATCTCCCTGAATGCAAAGGGGAGGTTCGTCGTTATTCTCGACGGATTCGACGAGATGAAGCATTCAATGACCTGGGCTGACTTCAAATCGCAGGTCAAAAGCCTTTTGTTGCTTCAAGGGGAGAAGTCCAAAGTCGTCCTCTTAGAGTCTGTTCAAGAAAGCGGATATCGAGCGAGCCGCCTTGTCATGAGCTTGATCATAGCGGTCTGAATGAAGGCGAGGCTTGTTGCTGAGAACCGCTCGAAATCCTTTGCCAAACGGCGGTTTATCCCGAGCCACGCCAATGTTCGTTCGACAATCCAGCGCTTCGGCAGAACCTGAAAACCTGCTTGACTGCGCTTGACGATCTCCATCGGTCTCGGGCTTGCCTCTTCGACCCTTTGGCCTTGATAGCCGCCATCACCGCAGATTTTTTCGATGAAGGGAAAACGATTGGCGATTTTGTTGAACACGAACGCTGCTCCGTCACGATCCTGAATGTCTGCCGAGTGAACCTCGGCCTTTAGAAGCATACCGAGCGTGTCGACCAGGATGTGCCGTTTGCGGCCCTTGACCTTTTTGCCGGCATCATAGCCGACATCACGGCGGGCATCCGGGCCAGTCTTCACCGACTGGCTGTCAATGATGGCAAACGACGGCTGTTCCTCACGCCCCTCCAATCGCCGGGTCCGGCAATAGAGCGCGTCATGAATACGTCGCCATGTCCCGTCCCGGCAGAACCGTTTGAAATAGTGATGGACTGTGCTCTTCGGCGGAAAGTCGTGAGGCAGCAAAGCCCATTGGCAACCCGATTGCAGCAGGTAGAAAATGGCGTTTATCACGGCGCGAAGCGAAGTCCTGCGCCTGCGGCCGCGCGACGGCTGAGATGGCATAAAAGGCGCGATCATGCTCCATTCCCGATCCGTCAGGTCACTTGCGTAGCGCAGGCGGCTTCTGTCATGGTGACGCCGGGTGAAGGGTGTCCAGGCCATTCGATATCTCCGTATTTGTCGCAAAATACAAAGAATCTGATTGCCGCCCTTCACTCAACCCCGCGACGTCATCGCCATTCTTGGACAGACACTTACAGTGATCGGAATAAACGATTTGCGCTTATAGCGCTTGGGATGGCGCTATTCGCGATTGTTTTTTCATCTTGGTTTAGCCAGCCAGCGATCGATGAAGAACGCCGCGAGTCACACTCCACCAAAAAGACCAACCAAGATCGGTATGTAAATAAACCTGTATCCAGCGAAGGTCAATTTGATCCTTGGAGAGACAGTTACGCCCAGTGGGCAATGGCGATTGTTTCTGTAGCTGCCACAGGATTTAGTATATGGGCTGTCTTTCTTGTAAAAGACACTCTTGTCGAGACTAGAAAATCGGTTAGAGCGGCTAATGATGCAGTTGCCGAAACCCGTCGATTTGGAGAAGTCCAAGAACGTCCGTGGCTCACCCTTCAATTTAAGATTGATGGTGATATCGCACGAAACGAACGTGAGTGGTCGACGAGCATCATTACTACAGTGAAAAACATAGGAAAGACTACGGCGCTTGACGTGACTGTTGATGCGAAGCTCGTTTTCTGGCCTATTTTTCCTGACATCCAAAATATATCCATTCAAACGTTCGGATATGAGTACCAAAAAGATAAGGATTTTCCAATTCCGGGGCCGATGCACATTTTCCCCAATGAAACTGAATCTATTCAGAGAGGGGTTCGCATCCAGATAGATGAAGTTGAAAACAAGAAATGGCCTAGACCCATACCCCTCAATCATTTTGCGATCTTTGTATGTGTGAGCTATCGCACCGTACTTGACCAGGAAGACACGCCCAAAAAACTCACGGTTATTGGAAGGGACATTTACAAATTCCGCGACGGTAGCGATCTTTTTATCGATCTCTTCCGAGGCGAACAGGACACTGTTGCCATGGAGAGACTCATTCTCAGGCCTCCGATTGGCAAAAGCGCTATCATCACCTGAGTAGAACGACATGATTGCTGCCGCGAACCGCTGTTTGCTGTCTTTCATCATTCCTATCCGCTTGGTGCGCTTGCTACATAAGGTCGCGAATCCACCATCTGCAGTCCCGCGGCAATGTGTTCAGACCGCCACCACATCACGTGCATTCAGGGTGCATGGGCAGCCGGCAGCTATTGGGAGTTTCGCAAAGCGGCTTGAATGGCCGAAATGGGGCCGCGTGCCGGTAAGAGACTGGCGGGTATTGGCCACAGCAATTAGCGAAGCAGACATTCGCATTTAATAGGCGCAAAGTCGCTTTAGGCCCATACCCGACGGTCAGCCATCATGAGACAAATGTCGGCCCCGCGTCCGTTTTGCTTGTTCAAACTGACCAAGCAAGCTACCAATTTCTAAGCCACGCAATTTCGCCGTGGGCGAGTAATCCAACGGAACAAGTCAAAGGCTAGAATTAGGGAATTGCATAGAAAGTAATTGATGGCAAAGAAACCAGTGGCCCAAAAGAAAAAGAAAAAAGAACTGCTTGCGACAGGAGGTGGAAATGCCACCGCGTCAGGAGTAAGCTTTCAGGCATCGGTTGCGGCTTACTTCGCCTCGCACGGTCTGGCAGAAGTTCCAATGGACGCTCGCCTCGGTTTGGGAGCCGCAAAACCGATTGGGTTTCGTTTTGAAACCGAGGCGCCAGTTGATGACATCCTGATCTCTTTGGATACGGGCGGCTGGGCGTTTGTCCAGGCAAAGAATAGCCTGACAAATTCGAAAGCTCTGACCAGCGAACTCGGAAAAACTTGTGACGAATTCGTGCGCCTCTTGGAGGCAACCTTGACGAAATCAGGCTCACATGGTTGGGACCGCCCGCTTGACGTCGGTATCGACGCTATGGTGATCGCGGTTGGGCCCACCACCTCAGGAACAATAAAAAATCACTTGGCTCGGGCCCTCGATAACCTGAGGGACGGATCGACCGCGACGCTCTCTAGAAGTCAAGAAAACGCACTCAACAGCTTCCGTGACCGAGTGGGCAAGGCGCTCGCCGCGCGCGGCGGCGCAGTAGCGGGCGCCGATCCCAATGCGATCCTGAAGTTTGTCCACATACTGGATTTCGACTTCGGTGGGCCGCATCGCACGACCGCCGAGACAGTCCTCGCCAATGCGTTGACCAATCGTTTATCGGCGCCCGCCAGCCTCGCCGTTCTTGAAAGGGAATGCGGGCGGCGGATGGCCGCGCGCAACGGTATCAGCCTTGCGGGATTGCGCTCCGAACTAGCCAGAGACGGCGTTCCGATAAGCGCCCCTCCCAACTATCTATCGGACATCGCTGCGCTCATGGATCGAACGTCTCGAGTTGCAGACGTGCTACGGGACTTCGAACGCACGCAGGTGTCCGGCACAGACGTCACGATTTCGCGTGCATGCACGGCTGCCTGTGTCACTGCAGCAAAGGAAGGATCGCTTGTTGTGGCTGGCGATCCAGGAGCGGGTAAAAGCGCCGTCGTCAATGAGACCGCGCGGCAGCTTGGTGCCGAAGGAAGCGATGTGTTGCTACTCGCCGTGGACCGGTTGCAAGTAGAGTCGGTCGAGGGATTGTCGGCTGCGCTGGGTATTTCCCATCCATTCGCCGACGTACTCGCAAACTGGCCCGGCTCGGGGCCCGCTTATCTGATCTTGGACGCTTTGGACGCCTGCCGGTTCGGCAGAAGCGAAGCGCTCTTTCGGAACGTGATGCAGGAGGTGCTTGAGCTCGACGAAGGGCGATGGCGCATCGTCGCATCGATCAGGACGTTCGATCTCATGGTGGGGCAGGAGTTCGGGCGACTATTCCGAGGAGTGCCTCCCAGCCCTGAATTTACGGACCTGCGGTTCCAGGCCACGCGGCACATCAGAGTGCCTGAATGGTCCAACACGGAATTTGAGGAACTCCTGACGAAAATACCGCCTCTGCGTGTTGCCATCGACAATGGCGGACCGAAGCTCGCGGAGCTTGCCCGAGTGCCATTCAACACGCGTCTCCTCGCCGACCTACTGGCGGCGGGCGTCGCGCCGGAGCAACTGCGAAACCTCGGATCGCAGGTCCAGCTGCTCGAGATGTACTGGAACGAGCGTGTGAGACCACTCGGCATCCCGGCGGAGCAGTGTCTAGCCAATACCGTTAAGGCCATGATCGATCGAGGCCGAATGGAGGCGACAAGGATCGCGGCCGGCGCGGGCACCGGAAACGCTCTTGATCAGTTGCTGCAGCGAGGCGTGCTCATTTCGGTGAATGGAGACCGCGAAGTGGCGTTTCGCCATCACATTCTATTCGACTATGTCGCAAGCCGGACGGTTGTCGATCTCGAAGCCGCCGCGAAGACCGACGAGCTGCTGAAACGAAGCGGCGCGAGCTTGCTTCTCGCTCCGGCCCTATCCTTCGCACTCCAAAATCTGTGGGAGACCTCAGGACCGGGACGCGATCGTTTCTGGCGGGCGGTTGTCGACCTTGCGAGTGATGCCACAGCCGATCCGATCGCCCGAAGTGTTGCTGCCCGCGTCGGTTGCGATCTGCCCTTGGACGCTGATGATACCGCAGGCTTCGTCAGGATGATGGCGCTACCAACCAAGAGCGAAACGGCGCTCTGCGCCTTCCGGCATATTGTCGGTGCGCTGTCCGTTCGATTGGAAGACGAAGTGGGTGTGCCTCCAGCGCCATGGTGCTCGATTGCCGAGTCCGCAGTGCCGTTTGTCGCCGAGATCGCGTGGCCGTTGCGGACATTGATCCACAACCTGATCGACCGTGTCACCGATCCCGATCTGCGCCGACAGGTAGGCGTCGCGGCAAGGGCGGTCATGGACTACGCCTTTGAGGCTCGCGGCGGCGAGATGTTAATGCCGCTGGCCATCGGGTTTGTCGCAAAGACGTTTGGTACCGACCCGGCTGCGTCGCGGCAGTTGGTCGAGCGGCTTCTTGAGCCCGGTCGCATGAAAGAGCATGCGGCGAACGACATGCATTGGCTGGCGAACGATGTGGGCAACATTGCGGCCCACGATACCGATCTTGTTGTTCAGATTTACGATCGTGTCTTTGCGCACACGATCGAGGAAGATGCTCCCACCAATCTCGGCAACAGCAAGATTTTGGCTCTCACGAGCAACCGCCGTCAGGACTTCGAGATGTCGCAATGGGCGCTGAAGGAAGCGTTGCCTGCCTTTGCAGAAAAGCATCCTTTGGCAGCCGCCGAAGTGGCTATTAAAGTATCCCGAAGCCACATCCGAAATGAACATGAATTGAGCGAGCCCGTCGAAACGCTGACGATGACAATCGGCAATCAGGTCGGACGCATCATCCAAGACTATAGTTATATCTGGGCGGCCAAGCATCAAGCCGAGTACTCCGACGATGCGGTGCAGGTCATCGACGGCTTCGTCGAGATGCTGAAGAGTGCTTCTGACACCTATTCCACCGCAGTTGCGGATCGGCTGATCGCCGAGAACGAACATGGCTGGCTTTGGAATAGACTGTTGATGGTTGCGAATGCGCGCGGAGGCGCGATGGCCGCAAAGCTCTGGCCTTGGGCCGCTCAGATCGAGCTGCTCCGCTCGGTCGATACGATGAAACCGGCCATCGACCTCTTGGCCTCCCAATATAGCCAGCGCTCATCGGCCGAGAGGCAGGAGGTCGAAGAGAAGGTAAGTGCCGCAACGTTCCCAGCGTCAAGTAAGCCCACGGATGCCGCATTGTTTTTCAGACGGAAGGTCTTCGGCGCCATCGGTAGGGACGCACTCAAAACACAAGCCGCGAAGGACGTCATCGACGAAGCCATTGCGACCGGCAAGGTCGTCACCAATGACGAGGGGCAAGGCTCCTATGATCCCGGGCTAATCGAGCGAGAGGAATACGGCTGGTTGAGCGACAAGGGGGTCGATGTCGCGGTGGAGCCCAACGCATCAATCCTCGCTGCCGTCACTGTATGCGAAGACACCGTCTCGAAGGAGGCTCCCGATACGGAAGTGAGATTGACCACCGTCCGGACGTTGCGCGACCTGCTGATCAGCGGGGGCACCGCAGCGCATTCGTTGGTTGCCGCCTACGGCTGGGAGAATGTTGCTTGGACGATCGAGCGGATGACTGTGGACTGGGCAGTGGTTAGCGGGCTGACGGTCTCCCAGCGGGCCGAGATAGAAGATTTGCTCAAGTCCATGAATCCGGCTCTGGCTAGCCTCTCGACGCAATATGAAGACATGATGAAACGAGCGCGGGAAAACACCGCCGGAGCGATAATGAATATCGTTCGGAGCGCACCGGAAGCTGTGAAACGCTTCGCCGACGAAATTCGTGCGTTCTCCGCTGATAAATCAACAGACGTTCGCAATGAGATCTCTGGGCGGATCGGCCATCTCTGGAACGCCGACAGAACGCTCCTTTGGGACTTGGCGGATGGTTTCACTGAAAGAGAGACAAACCCGCGCGTTCTGGTCCAATTCGTGAACTTTCTCATACGCGCATCCAACGTCGAACCCGAGCGTATCGGCGCGCTTACACAAAAGGTTATGCAGAGGGACAATGTCGAGAAGAGCGAGGGGCGAGACGTTCTTCATGAAGGCATCGGAACTTTGGTCTTTCACCTTTGGACGCGTCACGCTCAAACCGCGGCCCGCGAGACCATTGATCGCTGGCTGGCGGATCGCTTCACGTTCAAAGCTGAACTGCAACATGGCGCCTTTTCGATAAGGGAAGGTTTGGTCGTCGGTTACGACAACGACGACACGTTGGATCAGGAAACGCGTACCCGGTGCCAAGAGCTAGCTTTTGAGATTATCGACCAATCAGCCCGAGGCCTTGAAAAATTCATCGTCCTCGATGATGCTGACCGATCAGACGCCCGCAGTGCCGAAGCTACCGGAGACGCAGCACTACTGGAGAAGATGTCCGATCAATTCTTCTTTGCAGTCGGCGCTCCTGAGATCCGAAAGGGCAAGGAGCCTCGCGCGTTGGGAGAGTTCAACTACCGGAAGCGCTACCTTGCAGACAACGAAAGGACCTTTCGGCGGGTCGGCGATGCCGGAACACCTAAGACCATCCATTACATGCTTCAGCTTCTGGATTTCCTTGCGCCCGGAGATCCGGCTATGGTCTTCGACCTGACGTCCCACGCGCTGCTGCAGGCGGGCAAATTGCACGGCTATCAATTTGAATCGTTAGGCGCTGATCAGTTCGTGAAAATGATCGGACGGACGATCGCTGACCATCGCGAAATCTTCGACGATCCGCCCCGTCGACTCGCCTTGGTTGAGGTCTTGGAAGCCTTTGTCAATGCCGGATGGCCAGCCGCCCGACGCTTGCTCTACCGTCTTCCAGAAGCGCTTCGTTAGAGACTGCCCACCGGGGCGCGACTCTGTTTGAGCGCCCGCTGTTCGGTTTCAAGCGTCAGGTACAGCCAGGGTGGTTCAGTCCCTAAACCAGCCATTCGGCCACGCTGCGGCGAATGGCCACTCTCCGCCCTATATAAACCTTCGCACGTTATGAAACGAACGGCAGCTTTAGCGATAGGGCCGAGACCCCCTGAACGACCGAAATGGCGGCGCTAAGCTGCCGTTCCAAGCTGCCGCACATAGAGAATTCCGGGCGCATAGACGCGGTTGGTCGTGTTTTCAGGATGCTTTGCCCGGATGTTTTTGGCTTCCGCGTCTTCACGAGAATAGGGCCAGGAGCCAAGCTTTGATTTAAGTCTCCATATGTCAGAATCCCAATATTCGTTGAAGCCTGGACCAGTCCATCTGCAAGTATCTGATTTTAATGGATTTTCGAAGACATTCTGAAGCTTCCGAGAAACCGCTTGACTCGGGGGTGCACGAGAAATGGCGATTTCGTGCATTCTTATGCTTCATTGGCAGGAAGTTTAAATGGCTGGGGTGGCTGGATTCGAACCAGCGCATGCCGATACCAAAAACCGGTGCCTTACCGCTTGGCTACACCCCAGCATGTTCGCCCGGTCGTGCGACCGGTGGAACGACTTGCCTCATAGCAAAGCTCTCCGCGGGTCACAACGTCTAAATCAGACCGGTGATTGAGTTTTTTGTGCGTCTGCCGAGTGAAGACGCATTGCACGCACCTTGCTATTTACCCGCTCGATATCAGATAGGTGTTGGCCACGGTGCGTGGTTGCGGCAAGGAGACGATGATGACAGATACCGATATCGAGCGTGACTTCGACCCGGCCTATGGCCGCGCCGTCAACATTGCCGACGGTGTCGCGCGGCTGACCGCGCAAAACCCCTCCCCCTTCACCGCGCATGGCACAAACGGCTATCTCATCGGCAACAAGACATTGACCATCATCGACCCGGGCCCCGATGTCGAAGGCCATCTCGACATCTGGTTGAAGGCGATTGCCGGGCGGCGTGTGGATCACATCGTGCTGACCCACACCCATCTCGACCATACGCCGATGGCCCATCGTCTGCGGACGGAAACCGGCGCTCCCGTTGTTGCCTTCGGCCCGCATCGCGCGGCCCGACCGCTTCACGACGGCGAAACCAACTCCTTTGCCGAGAGTTCTGACACCGACCTGGTGCCGGACCGGAAGATCGGCGACGGCGAACGGCTTGCGTGCGACGGCTTTGTGCTTCAGGCGGTTCACACACCCGGTCACACGGCCAATCACCTCGCCTTTGCGCTGGAGGGCACGCCCTTTCTGTTTTCCGGCGATCACGTCATGGGCTGGTCGACCACCATCGTCGCGCCACCGGACGGTTCGATGGGTGACTACATGGCCTCGCTTGAGAAACTGCTCGCCCGGCCGGAGACCATCTATCTGCCTGGCCATGGCGCCCCGGTGAAGTCGGCCCATGGTTTTGTGCGCGGCATCCGCTCACACCGGCGGATGCGCGAACGCGCCATTGTCGAGCGGCTGAATGCCGGCGACGAAACGATTGCCGAGATGGTGAAGGTAATCTACCGCACCACCAACCCGAATCTTCACGGGGCGGCGGCACTTTCCATACTCGCCCATCTGGAAGCACTCGTGGAACGCGGCGCTGTCGAAACCGACGGCCCGCCGCTTGCCGGCGGCCGTTACCGGCTTGCGGGCTGACCGGTGTGCTGCTCTTCGGCCTTGCGGATGGTCGCCTGTGCTGCGGCAAGCCGGGCGGTCGGCACCCTGAACGGCGAGCAGGAAACATAATCGAGCGACAATCCCTCGCAGAAACGGATTGAAACCGGATCGCCACCATGCTCGCCGCAAATGCCGACCTGCAGATCCGGCCGGGTCTGCCGTCCGCGCTCGCTTGCAAGCTGCATCAGTTCGCCAACGCCATCGAAATCGAGTGACACAAACGGGTCCCGCTCGATGATGCCCTTCTTCTGATAGGTTCCGAGAAAACCCGGCGCGTCATCGCGCGAAAGCCCGAAGGTCGTTTGCGTCAGATCGTTGGTGCCAAGCGAAAAGAAGGCTGCCGTTTCCGCAATCTCGTGGGCGCGCAACGCCGCGCGCGGCAGCTCGACCATGGTGCCGACGAGATAGGAAATCTCCATGCCGCTTTCGGCCATCACCGCATGGGCAACCTCATCGATCCGGGCCTTCACATAGTCAAGCTCGGCCCGCAGGCTGACCAGCGGAACCATGATTTCCGGCACCACCGGCTCGCCGGTTTCCCGCGCGGCGGCAATGGCCGCCTCGAAGATCGCACGTGCCTGCATTTCGGCAATTTCGGGATAGGAAATCGCCAGCCGGCAACCGCGATGACCAAGCATGGGGTTGAATTCGTGCAGCGCATCAAGCCGGTGACGCAGCGCGTCCGTTTCCATGCCCAGCGCTTCGGCGATATCCTCGACCTCGCCAGCCGTTTTCGGCAGAAACTCATGAAGCGGCGGGTCCAACAGGCGGATCGTCACCGGCAGGCCATGCATGATCGCAAACAGCGCCTCGAAATCGGCACGCTGCATCGGCAAGAGCTGATCCAGCGCCTGCCGGCGGCCGTCTTCCGTTTCCGCCAGGATCATCCGGCGCATCATGTGAATACGCTCGCCATCGAAGAACATGTGCTCGGTGCGGCAAAGCCCGATACCCTCCGCGCCGAAATCGCGTGCGGCATGGGCATCCGCCGGCGTGTCGGCATTGGTCCTGACCTTCATGCGCCGAACATCATCGGCCCATCCCATCAGCCGCTGAAAATCACCGGAAAGCGCCGGCTTCTGCGTCGGTGCGGCACCTTTCATCACCCGGCCCGTGGCACCGTCAATGGTTACCGTATCGCCCGGGTGCAACATGGCCCCGCCAAGTCCGTGGAGGATGTTGGCAAACCGGTCGACCCGCATGTTCCCGGCGCCGGTGACGCAGGGCACCCCCATGCCGCGCGCCACCACGGCAGCGTGGCTGGTCATGCCGCCGCGTGTGGTCAAGACGCCGACGGCCGCCGTCATGCCGTGAATATCTTCCGGGCTGGTCTCGGTGCGCACAAGAATGACCTTGCGGCCTTCTGCATGGGCGGAGATTGCCTCCTCGGCCGTAAACACGATCTCGCCGGTAACAGCACCGGGCGAAGCGGGAAGGCCGGAGCCGATCTGCGTGCCCTTGTAGCCCGGCTTGATCGTCGGATGCAGCATCTGGTCGAGCGTTGCCGGATCGACGCGGACAATCGCTTCCTCACGCGTGATCAGCCCTTCATCGGCCATATCCATGGCGATTTTCATTGCCGCACCGGCGGCGCGCTTGCCGGAGCGCGTCTGCAGCATGAACAGCTTGCCGCGCTCGATGGTGAATTCCATGTCCTGCATGTCGCCGTAGCGGCGCTCAAGCCGGGCCGAAACGGTTTCAAGCTCCTGAAACGCCTCCGGCATCAGCTTTTCCAGCGACGGTTTTTCACCACCTGCGGCAATGCGGCCCGGTTCCGTCACGCTTTGCGGCGTGCGGATGCCGGCCACCACATCCTCGCCCTGGGCATTGACCAGAAACTCGCCGTAAAGCGCCTTTTCGCCGGTCGAAGGGTTGCGGGTGAAGGCAACGCCGGTGGCCGAATCATTGCCGAGATTGCCGAACACCATGGCCTGAATATTGACCGCCGTGCCCCATTCGAAAGGGATGTTGTGCAAAGCGCGATAGGTCGTGGCCCGTGCGCTGGTCCAGCTTGAGAAAACCGCCGAAATCGCCCCCCAGAGCTGTTCGTATGGGTCCTGCGGAAACGCCTCGCCCAGTTCGTCTTCAAGCAGTTCCTTGTAGCTTGCAACAATGTCTTCCAGCTGACCGGCCGTCAGCTGGGTTTCATAGGCGTGGCCGAGTTCGGAAAGCCTTTCCTCCAGAACTTCCTCGAAAAACTCCTGGTCGAGCCCCAGCGCCACATCGGAATACATCTGGATAAAGCGCCGGTAACTGTCCCAGGCAAAGCGCGGATCGCCGGTGTCTTCCGCCAGAAGCTCAACCGTTTCATCATTGAGGCCGAGATTGAGGATCGTGTCCATCATCCCCGGCATCGAAACGCGCGCGCCCGAGCGCACCGACAAAAGCAGCGGATGGTCACCCCGGCCAAACAGCTTGCCGGTCGCCTGCTCGACCTGTTTCAACCCTTCGGCGACCGCGTCCTTCAGTCCTTCGGGAAATGATTTGCCGTGTTCATAAAAATACAGACAGACATCGGAAACCACCGTCAGCCCGGGTGGCACGGGAAGTCCCATGCGCGACATTTCGGCAAGGCTGGCGCCTTTGCCGCCCAGCCGATCCCGGTCAATCTCGTGTTCGTCCGCCTCACTGAAACCGAAACCGTAAACCCAGTTCGCCATTCATCTGCCCGGTTGCCGGACGGGCCAAAGCGCCGCCCGCTTTCACTGTTGTTTTCCGGGACGTTAGAGCATCGGAGCCGAAATGAGAATTGGACAAAAGAGAAAAATCCCGATGGACGCTGCCAAACCGGCTGCCATCAGGCTTCTTCCACCAGTTTTTCCGCCGTTCTCAGGTCGACCGACACGAGCTGCGACACCCCCTGCTCCGCCATGGTCACGCCGAACAGCCGATCCATGCGCGCCATGGTGATCGGGTTATGGGTAATCACGATAAAACGAGTATCGGTCGTGGTCGCCATCTCTTCCAGCAGATTGCAATAGCGTTCGACATTGTGGTCGTCGAGCGGAGCGTCGACCTCGTCGAGCACGCAGATCGGCGCCGGATTGGTGAGGAATACGGCAAAGATCAGCGCCATTGCCGTCAACGCCTGCTCGCCGCCGGACAACAGCGTCATCGTCTGCGGCTTCTTGCCGGGCGGGCGAGCGAGGATTTCGAGACCGGCCTCCAAAGGGTCGTCCGATTCGATCAGCTGGAGCTCGGCCATGCCGCCGCCGAAAAGATGGACAAACAGGCGCTGGAACTGATCGTTGACCTCGTCGAAGGCGGCCAGCAGACGCTCGCGGCCCTCGCGGTTGAGATTTTGAATGGCGCCGCGCAGCTTGCGGATGGCGTCGAGGATATCGTCGCGCTCGCGCACCAGTTCCTCGAGCTTTGCGGACAATTCGGCCTGTTCTTCCTCAGCGCGCAGGTTGACCGCGCCGAGACGCTCGCGCTCGACCTTCAGCCTTTCCAGCGCGCGTTCCACCGTCAGCGGGTCCGGCAGGTCTTCGTCGGGTGCAAGACCGGTCAGGCGGAAGGCCTCATGCGGGGCAACGTCCAACACCTCGCCGATACGCGTTTCGGCCGCCTCGCGCCGTTCCCGCGCCGAGACCAGACGTTCTTCCGCCCGGCCCCGCTTTTCGCGCGCTTCGGCCAGATCGGAAAGCGCCTTGGCGGCATGGCGATCGGCCTCGCGCTGGGCTTCTTCCGCTTCGACCAGCCGGTCGGCGGCGGCCTTGCGCGTGTTTTCGGCAGCCTCGAGCTCACGGGTTAGCTGACGGCGCTTGTCTTCCAGTTCCTCAGGCGCTTCCTCAAGGCCTTCCAGTTCATCGCGCGCATCTTCATCGCGGCCTTTCAGAGTCGCAATCTGCGCCTGCGCACCCTTTTCACGGTTCTGCCAGCTTGTCCGTTCCTGTCCGATCGCCACAATCCGGCGCTTGCGGGCATCGTTTTCACGCATCAGCCCGTCATGGCGCGCGCGCGCTTCCGCCAGTTCACCGCGTAGCCGGGCAACCTCGGCGCCCTGCGTGGCAAGGCGTTGCTCCAGCACGGAAAAATCCGGCGCTTCGGCAAGCTGCGCCGCGGTTTCCTCGCTGCGCAGGGCAATATCCTCAAGCTGGGCGGCAAGCTGGCTGCGGGTTTCGGTTACAACATCGCGGCGGCGCACCAGTTCGCCCGAGGCACGCTCGGCTTCGGCAAGGGCGGAACGCGCGTCAGCCACCACCCGACCGGCCATGCGGACGGCCTCTCTGGACGACGACAGCGCGGCTTCGGCGGTTCGCACCTGGTCTGCGGCCTGCTGCTGGCGCTGCTGCGCGTCTTCCAGCATCACCTCCGCCTCGCGCCGTTCATCCTCAAGTGCGGTCAGCCGGTTTTTCTGGGAAAGCCTGAGCGCGGCCGCACTTGGCGCATCCGCTCCCTTCACATAACCGTCCCAGCGGAAAACCGCCCCCTCCTTGGTCACCAGTTCCTGCCCCGGCAACAGGGCATGCATCAATGTTTCGCCCGCGTCTTTCTCGACCAGGCCGATCTGTTTCAGCCGCCGCATCACCTCTTGCGGGGCGTCGACCAGTTCGCTCATCGCACGACAGCCATCGGGCAGCGCCGGGTCGCCGAGGCCTGCGCCATTGCCGCGCCAGTGCGCCGCCGCTTCGGCCTGCAGCGGTGCTTCCAGATCATCGCCCAGCACGGCACCGAGCGCCGTCTCGAAACCCTGCTCGATGCTCAGTAAATCGGCCAACGGGGTAAAGTCGCCTGCAGCCGCACTGGCCGAAAGCATATTGGCAATGGTCCGCGCCTCGGTCTCGATTTCCGACAGCCTGGCCTTGGCCGTTTCCACCGGCTGACGGGTCAGCACCTCATTGCGACGCGCTTCGGCAAGGTTCTCCTCGACTGTTTCCTGCGCGCCGTAGGCATCTTCCTCGGCGATCTGGGCAGCTTCCAGCGCCTCACGTTTTTCCGCCGGGTCCGGCACGGCGCCCATGCGGGCGGAAATCGCCTCAAGCTCGCTGTCAGCATCGTGGATCTGCTTTTCCAGCCGCGCCCGCCGGTCGGCAAGATCGGCGATCGCGCGCTCAAGCTGGGCGCGATTGGCGGCAGCTTCGGCGCGCTCGGCCGTCAGCGCATTCAGGGTGTTTTCGCTTTCGGAAAGCCGGGCTGCCGCCTCATCCATGGTTTCGCGGGCCGCTGCAATGTCCTCGCCGGAAAACTCCAGCAGTTCGGAAAGCTCAGCCTCTTCGGCAGCAAGACGCTCGAGAATGGCGCTGTTGTCGGCAATCATTGCCTCTTCGCGGCGGATATCCTCGCCAAGCTGCAACAGCCGGCGCGACAGCTCGTCGCGACGCTGCATCATGCGCGCGGCATCGTCCTCAAGCTGGCGGCGGGCAATCTGCAGACGCTGGAGAAGTGCGGCCGCCTTGACCTCTTCATCGCGCAGTTCCGGCATTTTGAGACCGGCAACGGCTTGGGTCTTGGCCGCTTCCATCTGCTGGTTGGCGCGCTCGGCCACGACAGCGGTCAACTGGTTGAGCGCACTCGTCGCCTCGGCTTCGGCGTTTTTGGCATCCACCCAGCGCAGATGCAGAAGAATGGCATCATGCGCGCGGATATCGGCTGACAGCGCCTTGAAGCGGGTTGCCTGCCGGGTCTGGCGCTTCAGGCTTTCGATCTGGCTTGTAAGCTGTGCGGTGACATCCTCCAGCCGTTCCAGATTGGTCTCGGCGCCGCGCAGCCTGAGTTCTGCCTCATGGCGACGGGAATGAAGCCCAGAAATACCGGCCGCCTCTTCCAGCAGCTGACGACGAGCCTGCGGCTTGGCCTGGATCAGTTCGCCGATCCGCCCCTGCCCGACCATGGACGGCGAGCGCGCGCCGGTCGAGGCATCGGCAAACAGAAGCTGCACATCCTTGGCACGGGCCTCCTTGCCGTTGATGCGGTAGAGCGAGCCCTGCTCACGGGTGATCCGGCGCGAGACCTGGATTTCATCGCTGTCATTGAAGGCCGCCGGCGCGGTGCGGTCGGAATTGTCGATATGAAGGCCGACTTCGGCAGAATTGCGTGCGGGACGGCTGCCGGATCCTGAAAAGATCACGTCGTCCATGCCCGAGGCGCGCATGTTCTTGTAGGAATTTTCTCCCATCACCCAGCGCAGGGCCTCGACCAGATTGGACTTGCCGCAGCCATTGGGACCGACCACCCCTGTCAGCCCCGGGGCGATGATAAAGTCACCGACCTCGACGAAGGATTTGAAACCGACAAGCCGCAGGCGATCGAATTTCATCGCGCATCACCCCGCAAGGGGTATGCAGACGCAAAAAAGCGCGCGCCTTTCCCGGCGCGCGCCCAAAATCGTGCGAACGTAAAATCAAAGCATGCTGTCGATAAGGGCCGACATAGTGTCAACCGACATGTCCCCCGAATACTTCTTGCCATTGATCAGGAAGGTCGGCGTCGCGCTGACCCCGAATTCTTCCGCCCCGCGCTCTCTTACCGTATTTATCTCATCGAGCAGAGTCTGGTCCGTCAAGCAAGCCTGGAAGCTTTCCTGTGTAAAACCGGCCAGTTTCGCCATTTGCAGCATTGCAGCGCTGCCGTCTTCTGCCGTGGCCCAGGTTCTCAGCTGCGAAAACATCATGTCCATGAACGGTACGAACTTGTCGTTCGGGGCGCAGCGGGCCAGCATGAAGGCGGCCATGGCGCGCGGATCGAAGGGAAATTCGCGGAAGATGTAATAGACCTTGCCGGTGTCGATGTAGTTTTCCTTGATCGCCGGAAAGGTTTTTTCCTGGTAGTTGGCGCAGTGCGGGCAGGTCATCGACAGGTATTCGATGATCTTGACCGGCGCATCTTCCTCACCCATCGCGATTTCCGGAAGCGGTCCGGGCTCCAGCGCCTTTTCCATGTCGACATTGCCCTGGGATTCGGGCAATTCGCCACTCTGCGCGAAAGCGGAAGGGGCGAAGGAAAGGCCTGCCACCGCGCTGCCGGCAGCAACGCCCCGCAACAGGGTCCGCTTTGTGATCTCGAATTCAGCCATTTTAGTTACTCTCGTCTGGTTTCCCGTTTCAACTTCACTAGCGATTGGGCGAAAATTGCACAAGCCGGCAAGCCGGCCCACGCTTCAAACATATGTGACTGCCATTCCGGGGTTTACCCCGCATCATATGCCCTTTCTGCCCTTCTTTTGCCGCTTTTCACTCATGACGCCCGCGCCAAGCCGCATGATCGCGGCGCGCAGTTTTTCAGATTCGATGCCCGCAAGCCGGGCCTCAAGGTCGAGCGCTTCGGCAGGCGACAGTTCGGGTGGCTTCTTGCGGTGTCCGCCGGGCGGCTGCACCGGCTTTTGAACCACCTTGATGCGATCGATCGCCGAAAAGCCGAAAAAGCCGTTGACCCGGTGAATGAGTTCGCCCTGCGCATGGGTCAGAAACAGCACCCGCGCGCCTTCGCAGGCAATCGTCAGGCAGCCGGGCCGGAAACCGCCGTCCTCGCTTTCCGAGGGACGTTTCGGCCAGGTGATTTTTTCAGGCCGCGAAAAATCGGCATAGGCTTCGCCGGCAATCTCGTCCCAGGCGCCCAGAAGCGCCGTGGATATGCCCGAGCGGCGCGCAAGGATCGGGTCGATGAGGCTGTTGGCCACATCGGCAATCTGGCTGGCATTTCTCGGACGGGACGGGCGCATTTTCTTTCCAAACCTTTACAAGGCCGGCAACGATATACGGCAGAAGATGTGCAAACCATAGAGATTTTGTCAGGTCATGAACAGGGATTGATGAAAAAGCGCGCGGGTAATTTTCGCATGCCATGTTGCCCGGCGCCGGGCTTCCGCGATAAGCGATGAAGACCCGGCGAAAAATCGCCCGAACACAATTGAATTTCAGGACATCATGGATCACTTCGCCCGAAAGCTTCTCGCCTGGTACGACCGCCACCACCGGGAGCTGCCGTGGCGCGTCGGCCCTTCCGACAAGGCTCAGGGCGTCGTGCCCGATCCCTATCATGTCTGGCTTTCGGAAATCATGTTGCAGCAGACCACCGTGCAGGCGGTCAAACCCTATTTCGACAAGTTCCTCACGCGCTGGCCGCGCGTCGCCGATCTCGCCGCCGCCGATACGGATGAGGTGATGGCGGCCTGGGCGGGCCTTGGCTATTATGCGCGCGCGCGCAACCTGAAGAAATGCGCCGAAGTGCTGGCGCGCGACCATGACGGACGTTTTCCTGATACGTTTGAAGGGCTGAAGGCCCTGCCCGGCATCGGCGATTATACCGCTGCGGCGATTGCGGCCATCGCATTCGACCGGCCGGAAGCTGTTGTCGACGGCAATGTCGAGCGCGTGGTGACACGGCTTTTTGCCATCGAAACGCCGCTGCCGACCGCCAAACCGGAAATCAAAACCCGAACGAAGGCGATGACGCCGGCCGAGCGTCCGGGGGATTACGCGCAGGCGATGATGGACCTCGGCGCCACGATCTGCACACCGAAACGGCCGGCCTGTGTGCTCTGTCCGTTGCGCGATGACTGCATCGCGCTTTCAAAAGACGACCCGCAGCGTTTTCCGCTGAAGATGCCGAAAGCGGCCCGGCCCGTGCGCTATGGCGCGGCCTTCATCGCGGAAACGCCGGACCAGCGGATCCTGCTGAAGACCCGCGAAAACAAGGGGCTTCTGGGCGGCATGGCCGAGGTGCCGACAACCGGCTGGACGGCCAGGAGCGACGGCGAAACCGGGAAGGACGCCGCCCCGTTTTCGGCGGCATGGACGCCGAAGGGCGAAGTGACGCACGTCTTTACCCACTTCGAACTGAGACTTGCCATCTGGCATGCGGCCTTAGACGAGCGCCCGGTTACCGGCGGGCGCTGGACGCAAATCACGGCACTTGGTGAGGAAGCACTTCCCAGTGTAATGAAAAAGGCAATCACGCAGGCTATACCCGATGCATTCAAGGCCCGCAGGGAGACATCATGACCACTGAAATCCGCCACATTGTCTACGACATCGGCCATGTGCTGGTGCATTACGATCCGCACGTCCCGTTTTCGCGCATCATTCCGGATCCGGAAAAGCGTGCCCGCTTCTTTGCCGAGGTCTGCACCAATGCCTGGAACCACGAGCAGGACCGCGGCCGCCCATGGCCGGAAGCAGAAGCCGAGGCCATCGCCCGCCATCCGGAAGAGGCCGACAATATCCGCGCCTTCCGCGCCCACTGGGAAGAGATGATCCCCTATTCCTACGAGGATTCGGTCGCGCTCTACCAGTCGCTGATCGCGTCGGGACGGGATGTGACGCTGCTGACCAATTTCGCGGCCGATACATTCCGGGTCTGCCGCACCCGCTATCCGTTTCTTGACGAGGGACGCGGCATCACCGTTTCCGGCGAGATCGGCATGGTCAAACCCGACCGCGAGATTTTCGACCGGCACGCCGAGACCTTCGGCCTGACACCAGAAGCAACGCTGTTCATCGATGACAAGGCGGTCAATGTCGAGGGGGCAAAGGCCGCCGGCTGGAACGCGGTCCGGTTCACCGATGCCGCGAGGCTGAAAGCCGATTTTGCCTCTTTCGGCATCACCGTCTGAACCGTGCAAAACACAACCGGGCCCGGTTTGTGCCGGGCCCGGAAATTGCCGCGTCATGTTCGGAGGTCAAAAACCGAAACGCCGCTACAGGGAACAGATCAACCTCTAAACGAAATTCGTGAACAATTTCTATATATGGTTGATAAAGTCCTAATATGAACGCTGGCGCGATCAGGCGCCGGCCATCGCCGCGCGGATACGCCCGCGAAGACGGTCGATCGGATAGCGTTCGCCGCCTTCCTCATAATGCCAGAATGTCCAGCCATTGCAGGCTTCCGCGCCCTGAAGGCGAGCACCGAGGCGATGGATCGAACCGCTGTCTGCGCCGCTTGCCAGCGTGCCGTCTGCCCGGACATAGGCCGTCAGATCTCCCCTGGGCGAGGTCAACCGGTCGCCGGCAGCCAGCAATCCGCTTTCGATCAGCGACAGGAAGGCCACGCGCGGCAGCGATTTCTTGCTCGGCGTCGGCGCCAGCATCTCGTCGGCCAGCGGCTCGACAGCTTCAATGCGCGCGGTCGCGGCATCGATATAATCCTGTTCGCGCTCGACACCGACGAAATGGCGACCGAGGCGTTTGGCCACAGCGCCGGTGGTGCCGGAGCCGAAGAACGGGTCAAGCACGACATCGCCGGGCTTGGTCGAAGACAGGATGATGCGCGACAACAATGCTTCGGGCTTTTGCGTCGGATGCACCTTCTTGCCGTCCTCGCCCTTCAGACGCTCGCCGCCCGAGCAGATCGGAAACAGCCAGTCCGAGCGCATCTGCACATCGTCATTGGCCGCCTTCATGGCGTCATAGTTGAAGGTATAACCTTTGGTTTCGGCGTCGGGGCTGGCCCAGATCATCGTCTCATGGGCGTTCTGGAAACGGCGGCCCTTGAAATTCGGCATCGGGTTGGTCTTGCGCCAGACGATATCGTTGAGGATCCAGAAGCCAAGGTCCTGCATCTTGGCGCCGACGCGGAAGATATTGTGATAGGAGCCGATCACCCAGATCGTGCCGTTCGGCTTCAGCACCCTGCGGCAGGCCAGCAACCATGCGCGGGTAAAGGCATCATAGGCCTCGAACGAGGCGAACCGATCCCACTCGTCATCGACGGCATCGACCTTCGACTGGTCAGGGCGGTGCAGCACGCCGCCAAGCTGGAGATTATAGGGCGGGTCGGCGAAAATTGCGTCGACCGAATGATCCGGAAGCGCTTCGAGTGCGGCAACGCAATCGCCCTTGAGGATGGTGTCAATCCATTCGGCGCGCTCAGGCGACGCCGCCTTCGTCTTCAGGGCAGTGACCGGGACCATGTGTTACTCGCTTGTACAGGTACTCAACAACTGGTGATTGGCCCGATTCTCGCCTGTTTTGGTTACCAAAGCGTTGAGACTGGCTGACAAAACGAAAACCTCCGGTCGACTTCAGCCGCCCCTGAGATGTCCCGCGGTCGCAGACCATGCTTGCCGGGGCGGCGAAACGCGGTTCAGTCGACCGGATGCCGGAGGGTACAAGGCATAAGGCAGATCAAACCATAACCATTGGTTATGGATCTGATCACCACCCAACCACTGGACATGGCTGACTACTTGGTTTTCTCTGGCCGGCGACACCAAGCCGACCAGAAAAAGACTGACCGCCTCCATGCAAGAATCAGACACTCAAGCCCCCCTCACCCGCAGGACATTTGTTCTGGGCGCCCTTCCTCTGGCCATGTCCGTTTCGGCATGCGTCTCGACACAGCCCGCCGTGAAGACGCAGCCCGTCGAGGAAACGCCGGAAGCCCGGATCTCCACCCCACGCAGCCCCGAACGCGATCTGCAATATGCGGCAGTGACGGACGACGGTCACGAAATCCCCGCAGTGCCCTATTGGCAGATGAACCCGCAAATGCTGCGCCAGCGCGTCGAAAACCCAACCGGGGAGCCGCCCGGCACGGTGGTCGTCGATACGCCCTCCCGCTTTCTCTATCTCGTCGAGGACGATGGCAGCGCCATGCGCTATGGCGTCGGCATCGGGCGAACCGGCTTTTCCTGGGAAGGCGAAGGCGTCATCCACTGGCGGCAACACTGGCCGCGATGGAAGCCGCCGCGTGACATGATCGCGCGCGACCCGGCGCTTGAAATCTATTCGGTCGCCAATGGCGGCATGGCGCCGGGGATCATGAACCCGCTCGGCGCACGCGCGCTTTACATCTTTCAAAATGGCAAAGATACGCTTTACCGCCTGCACGGATCGCCGGAATGGTCTTCGATCGGCAATGCGGTGTCGTCCGGCTGTGTCCGGCTTTTGAATCAGGACGTCATCGACCTTTACGACCGCGTGCCCTACCACGCCCGGATCGTTGTCCGCCAACAGCCGGTCGGCGTTTAGGACCCTCGAAACGATACCGTCGATCCCATCAGGACGACATGACAGTCTCGGCTTCGGGTTTCCCCGGCGCATGGGGCACATCAAATCCGCAATTCGGCTCAGCGCTGATGCCGGTGATGCCGCGCAGTCTTGTGATGGCGAAATCGGTGAAGGCCCGCACGACGGGGCGCATGAATTTCGTGGAGGGATAGGTCAATGACGCCGCGATCGGCTTTATCGTGTAATGCGGCAATACCCGCACAAGACGCCCGTCGCGAAGCTCGTCGATGACCTGATTGGTCTGGATTGTGCCGACCCCACGGCCTGAAAGCAGGCTCTTCAGGAGAACCTGAGCGCTGTTGGTCGTCAGCACCGGCGAAACAGTGACAGTCATCGCCTCGCTTGCGTCGCTGACAAGCTGAAGTTCGTTGCGTTTTTCAAGCACGTTCCTGGTGGCGACCAAGGCGACCTCGCCAAGCTGTTCCGGCGCATCGATGCGCGGAGTGATATCCAGGAATTCCGGCGCCGCGACGAGGATGCGCTGAATCCAGCCAATGCGCCGCGCGATGACATCCTGCCCTTCGATCCTGCCGAAGCGAATGGCGATGTCGAAATTCTCGTGAATGAGATCGACCTGCCTGTTTTCCAGCACCAGTTCGATATTCGTTTGCGGATGCGCATCCAGAAATTCCATCACGATGGCATGAACATGCTTTTCGCCGATGCAGACCGGTGCATGAACCCGCAAGGGGCCCTCCACCTCGCCATCGTTCAGCCGGACGCCTTCGAGCGCCGCGTCGATCGAGGCCAGGGCATGCCGGCAGGATTCATAGAGTTCGGCCCCCTGGGCCGTCACCCGGACATTCTTGGGCGATCGCTCCAGAAGGCGCGCGTTCAGGCGGGCTTCAAGGTTTCGGATATGTTTCGTCACCGCCGGCTGGGAAATGCCCAGATCGCGGGCGGCGGCGGTGATCGATTCGCGCTCGACGGTGCGAACGAACGCCTTGAGGGCTGCATTGATGTCCATCGATAACGCTCTGTTATGATCCTTGCGGAACCATAACGGATCGGACATTTATAAACAAACACATTGACCTGGTTTTCCAGCAAGCGGCTCTTTCGGAAACCTGCATTCTGACAGTTCAGGCTGGCACTCATGCCTTGATGCATCCGGATGACGGGGTCACTGCAAACGCCCTCGCTGAGCGTGCATTTCTATCGAAGAGCCTATCCCCAGAATACAGGCGCAGTCTCTTCCAGACGCGGTCCGAGACGCAAAGGCGCAATCTTTTCGGCAAACCCCGTCGTGTCGGAGATCTCGACGTCAACGCCGCAGATAAAGCCGACAAACGGACTGGGCGCACTGTCGAGGCGCAGCGCATATTCGCTTCTCAACATGACGCCGGCATTACCGTTTCCGACGTTCCCCGACATGATCGCGAGAGCTTCAAGCGGCCCCGGCAAGCGCCAGCGCATCCGCACCCGCGGCATACCGCAATCGATCCGTCATATCGTTCACGGCCTGCCAAACGCTTTCCGCCACATCGCTCTCCTTCGTCGTCAGCGTCTGCCGGCCATAGGCTTCGAAGACTTTTTGGGCGAAACCGGCATAGGCCTCCGGGATCAGGTCCATGACCGAGATATCGGAATTGGCGGCAAAGCGCGTTGTCGGCCCAAGGCCGGGCTCGACCAGTTTGACGCGAAGACCAACAGCGGCAAGCTCGTGGGCAAGCGCGCCCGAAAAACCCTCGATCGCCTGCTTGCTGGCCGTATAGGCCGCCACCAGCGGCATCGGCGCGAGCGTGGCCGAAGACGTGACATTGACAATCACCCCCTGCCCGCGTTCGCGCATTTGCGGAATGACGGCCTGTGTCATGGCCATGACGCCGAATGTATTGGTCTCGAACACCTTGCGGATATGCGCCATCGGCGTCACCTCGAAGGCACCGGCCGAACCGATGCCCGCATTGTTGACCAGCGCGTCCAGCGGCCCGGCGGCCTCAAGCGCTGCCGCGATGCTTGCCGGATCGGTGACGTCGAGCGGCAAGACACGCAAACGATCCGAACGGGGAAAGAGGTCCCTATCGGGCTTGCGCATGGTGGCAACGACATTCCAGCCCTTGTCGTGGAAGTGGCGAGCGGTCTCGAGGCCGTAGCCCGACGAAGTGCCGGTGATGAGAACGGTTTTCATAAGGGTCTCCTGTGTTCTGTGTTGACAGGAGCGTTTTACCGGGCAAAATCAGGACTATCATCAACCTTAAGTCCGATTTTCGTTTGCGTTAGTCCGAAATGGCAGATCCGCTTGTTCAAATTATCGAACTTCTGCGCCCGCGCGCCGTGTTTTCCAAAGGCATCAGCGCGGCCGGTGCCTGGGCTGTGCGCTATTCGGATTTCGGACAGCCGGGCTTTTGCGCGGTGACAGAGGGGCGTTGCCGGCTTGCCGTCGAGGGTGAGGCGCCGGTCATCCTTGAAGAAGGCGATTTCGTCCTGCTGCCGGCAACACCATCCTTCACCATGTCGGGTTTCGAACCGGCGGCGCCAATGCGGATCGACCCGAAGAAAGCGCCGATTCCCGACCGTGAGGTTCGCTTCGGCCGCCAGGACGGACCGGCAGATGTGCGGCAGTTCGGCGGCTGGTTCACCTTCGGCTCTCCCGATGCCGGCCTTCTGGTTTCGCTTCTGCCCGGCATGATCCACATAAAAGGTGCTGACCGGCTAAGCCAGATCGTGCGGCTTTTGGGCGATGAAGCAGCGCAGGACGATATCGGCCGTGATCTCATTCTTGAGCGATACGTCGAAATTCTTCTGATCGAAGCGCTGCGGGCAGCGCCGGCGACGCAGGACCGGCCGGGCCTGTTGCGGGGGCTGCACGCCCCGAAAATTGCTGCAGCGCTTCGCGCCATGCACGGCGAACTTCAGCGCAGCTGGACAGTTCCCGATCTCGCCCGCGCAGCGGGCCTGTCGCGTTCGGCCTTTTTCGACCGCTTCACCACAACGGTCGGCATGCGACCGATGGAATATCTTCTGTCCTGGCGCATGGCCGTGGCAAAGGATTTGTTACGCGGCGAAGACATCTCGCTCGACGAGGTCGCAAGCCGGATCGGCTATGGCTCGGCCAGCACATTCAGCACGGCCTTCAGCCGCCATGTCGGCCTGCCGCCCGGACGCTACATGCGCGAAGGATTGGGATCAGCGGCCGACGGACATTAATCGTTGCCCAATCCTAGTTCCAGAAATCCGGAATGGTTTCCGAAAGCCTCGGACCGAGACGCAAAGGTGCAATTTTTTCAGCCAACCCCGTGGTATCGGAGATTTCGACGCCGACGCCGCAGATGGTCGCCGGGCCGGAGGCAGCCTCGAAGCGAGATTTGTTCATCTTGGAGACGAAACGGGAGAGCGGCTCTTCCTTGTCCATGCCGAGCGAGGAATCGTAATCGCCGCACATGCCGGCATCCGACATATAGGCCGTGCCGCCATTCAGGATCTGGCAATCGGCGGTCGGCACATGGGTGTGGGTACCGACGACGAGGCTGGCGCGGCCGTCAACGAAATGGCCGAAGGCCTGTTTCTCGCTGGTGGCTTCCGCATGAAAATCGAAGATGATGGCGTCGACCTGATCCTTGAGCTGGCAGGCCCCCAGAATATCCTCACCCGCCTTGAAGGGATCGTCGAGCTCGGGATGCATGAACACACGACCCATGATGTTGGCCACCAGCACGCGCGCGCCGTTTCTGGCATAATGGATGCTCGATCCCCGGCCCGGCGTGCCGGCCGGGTAGTTCGCAGGGCGCAGGAACTGCTCATGCCGGTCGGCGAAGATCACCGCATCCTTCTGGTCCCAGACATGATTGCCGGTGGTCACCACATCGGCGCCGGCATTGATGGTTTCCTGAAAGATGGTTTCGGTGATGCCGAAGCCGCCGGCGGCATTCTCGCCGTTGACGATGACGAAATCGAGCTTCAGATCGCTGATCAGGCCCGGCAGGCGATCCCAGACCGCCCTGCGCCCCGTCTTGCCGACCATATCCCCGAGAAAAAGCAAACGCATTGAAAATTCCGTTTCCAGCCGCATCGTCGCAGTCAAGAGCGACAGAGGGTTGCGGCAAAGTGGTGATGGTGTTGCTGCCCCCTTTAGAGCGTTTCAGACTGAAATGGAAACAGTTCTGTTTGCCCAAACCGGTCATTCCACGCGAAGAAGCCCGCACGGTATAGCCATAGCTATATCGAAGGGTTTCGACAAAGTGGAGGGCCGGTTTGGGCAAACCCGCAAGGGCGGCATTCCATGATCTCCAGATCATGGAATGAACACGCCCGCGATTTGGTCGGTTCAGCGCGTCAAGCGCGCTGAACTGGGCGGCATGAATTTGCGCCATTACCGGCGGTCTTCGGCTTGGACATAGCTTCGGCTATGCCCTGCGCCAAAGCCCTTGGTTCTGGCGCAAATTCCTTGCCGCAGAACGATTCCATTTCAGTCTGAAACGCTCTAGCGCGGCACGGCGGCTATGGAAATAAATTAATCCGGTTTCGCACCATCGCCTCAGGTCGTCGGCGGCTCCAGATGTATTTCCCCGTCTTCCACCACTTCCATGATCGTCCGTGTTCCACCGTCGGTCACGATGCCGAACAGCCGCTGGTCATGCGGCTCGGATGGAATTCTGCGGGCTTCCTGGACGGCGTAGGCCGGCGCGATCAGACGCGGACGCTTCCCCCTGGCCGCAAGATCGGCAACGGCGCGGTCATAATGGCCGGCGCCATAGCCGAGACGATTTCCGGTGCCATCGAAACCGACAAGGGGAATCAGAATGATTTCGGGATCGACCGCCTCGGCCGTCTCCGGCGGCGCAAGCGTACCGAAACCGGACTTCACCAGATCGTCACCGGTTTTATAAGCCCGAAAAACAATGGTCTCACGGTCAATGACGGCAGGAAGGCAGAGCTTGCCGCCCGCCTTTTCGATTTCACGCATCGCCGGGCGCGGATCGAATTCGCTCTTGATCGGCCAGTATCCGGCGACCGTCATGCCTTCGAACGCTGTAAACAGTTCTTCGAGTTCGTGCATGATGCGCTTGTCGCGCTTCCTGCGTTCCTTTTCGCTCAAGCTGTCCCGCCGGGACAGAAGAACCTTGCGAAGATCGGATTTGGTTTCATCAGGACGGGAAAAATAGGCTTCCAGAAACTCGCCGGAGCCCCCCGTCAACCGCAAAAAGAAACGTCTCAGCATAAAGAAACCTGAATTATAAAGCCGGTCCACGGCGACCGATGGAATCGGTTGGATCCTGGGCGCCTACAGAAGTAGGTGGGCGCCATATAACCAAGCCCACGGGCGAGGTCAGGGACAGCTCCCTTAGGATCGAGTAAGGCCCCGGGGATTCGAAGATTCCTGTCGTGAAGCGCAGACCGTAGCTCCTATATAGCGTTCCACCCTTCCACCTGCCAGAGGGAAAAAGGGGACAGCGAAACGATTTTCTTCAATCTTCCGGAGAGTTTGCCCGAAAGCCCGAAAAACCGGTCACTTGTCAACGCCGGACACTTTTGCCGAAAGGCTCGACAGCCGCCCGGCAAGATTTTCCAGAACCGCCGCCATTTCGTCGTCATGGGCGGCGCGGGCACTGTCGGCGGAGCCGGCCTTGGCGCGCAGGTCCTCCAGTTCGGCGGCATTGGCATCGACCAGTGTCTGCAGGTCATGAAGCTCATCCATGATCATGATCCCGGCCATCACCGTCAGCCTGAGATCGCCGATCTCGCCAAACTGCCCGCGCAGATTGCTGATATAGGAATCGAACCGGGCTGCAAGATCGACCAGATGGTCCTCCTGCCCCTCTTCGCAGGCCATCCGGTAGGCCTTGCCATCGATGTTGACGGTGACTTGCGCCATCTGCCCTGTTCCTTCCGGCCTATTTCTCGTGATCGAGAACCGAGCGAATTGTCTCCATGGCCGTTACCAGCCTGCGGGAGACCTCACGGTTCACCTCTTCCAGCCGGTTGGCCCGAAACTGCGCCTGGTCGAGTTCGCGCGCAAGGCCTGCGCGGTCCTCGTGGACAATCCGCACCTCGTTTTCGAGGTCCTCGCGGTTCTGAAGCTTTTCCGCACGGGCATCGACGGCATTTTCGAGGCCCGAAAGAGCGTTTTCAAGCGCCTGAAGCGCGTTTTCAAGCCGTCCCGTTTCTGCCACTACTGCCTTCCTCCCGAAATAGAGAGACGCGCACTGCTTGAGCCACCGACACGCCCACCACCATATGGTGCAAAATGCGCTTTTCGAATCGTCAAGATGCCCGAAAATTCATTATGATCTTAGGGAGAGTTAACAGCCGAGGTCAACTGAGACCGGTGGTTGTCAAGTGGAAATTCGAGGACTGTTCCCCGACCGGCCCAAACGCCGCCGGTTCTGTCAAAAAGCGCTTCATTGCGGCCGCCGGACTGACCGTCGATTTGTCATAAAACAATGTAACCCGATGAAAATTCCTCTATCAATCGATTTAGCGAACGGATAAACGCAGAAATGAGACATGATATACACCATATTGCCTCATGGCGGGTTAAGCTGTGGCAGGCCCATTTGAAATGGTGTAGTGTCCACGCGTTTTCGGGCTCGAGGCCCATCGAGGCGCTTTCAAATTTGCCGCCTTGATTGGTTCGGGTAACACTGTAATTTAACCGGCAGCACTGCCGACTGGCCTGACGGCCGGTACTTCCAACGACCAACGTAATCCCTCAGAATCAAGAAAAGCGAAGAACACATGACTTCTCTTGAAAAACACAACCGGATGGCCAACGCGATCCGTTTCCTCTCCATGGACGCCGTACAGAAAGCCAATTCGGGACATCCCGGACTGCCGATGGGCGCGGCCGATGTCGCAACGGTGCTGTTCACGCGGTTCATGCGTTTCGATCCCAAGAACCCGAACTGGCCCAACCGCGACCGCTTCGTGCTTTCGGCCGGCCACGGCTCCATGCTGCTTTATTCGCTGCTCTACCTCCTCGGCTACGAGGACATGACGCTCGAAGACCTGAAGAATTTCCGCCAGCTCGGCTCCAAGACCGCCGGTCACCCGGAATACGGCCACGCCTCCGGCATCGAGACCACCACCGGTCCGCTCGGCCAGGGCATTGCCAATGCCGTCGGCATGGCGATCGCCGAGCGCAAGCTTGCCGACGAGTTCGGCGGCGAGCTGATGGATCACTACACCTATGCGCTTTGCGGCGACGGGTGCCTGATGGAAGGTATCAGCCAGGAAGCGATCACGCTTGCCGGCCACCTGAAGCTTTCCAAGCTGATCCTGTTCTGGGACAACAACTCGATCACCATCGACGGTGCTGTTTCGCTTGCCGATTCGACCGACCAGCACGCCCGCTTCCGCGCGGCCAACTGGCACACGATCGACATTGACGGCCACAATCCGGATGAAGTCGCCGCGGCAATCGAGGAAGCGCAGAAATCCGACAAGCCCACGATGATCGCCTGCAAGACGACCATTGGTTACGGCGCGCCGAAAAAGGCCGGCACCAACAAGGCCCATGGTTCGCCGCTCGGTGATGAGGAAATCGCCGAAACGCGCAAGGCGCTTGGCTGGGAATACGCACCCTTCGAACTGCCGGAAGACATTCTGGACGCATGGCGCGTTGCCGGACTGCGTTCCACCAAGGCACGTGTCGAGTGGGAAGAGCGCCTGAAAGGCACCAAGACCGAAATCAAGGCCGAGTTCAACCGCCGCTTTGCCGGCGAACTGCCCGGCTCCTTCGACCGCACGGTTCAAAAGTACAAGCAGCAGCTTGCCGATGAGAAGCCGACGCTGGCCTCGCGCAAGTCCTCGCAGAACGCGCTCGAAGTCATCAATGGTGCGATTCCGGAAACCATCGGCGGCTCTGCCGACCTGACCGGATCGAACAACACCAATACCAGCCAGACGGCATCGATCACGCCTGATGATTTCTCCGGCCGTTTCATCCACTGGGGCATTCGCGAGCATGCCATGGCAGCCGCCATGAACGGCATCGCGCTTCACGGCGGGCTGATCCCCTATTCCGGCGGCTTCCTGATCTTCTCGGATTATTGCCGTACCTCGGTGCGCCTTGCCGCGCTGATGGGCATCCGGGTCATCCATGTGTGGACGCATGATTCGATCGGCGTCGGCGAAGACGGCCCGACCCATGAACCGGTCGAGCAGATGGCATCGCTGCGGGCGATCCCGGGCCTCCAGATGTTCCGTCCGGCAGACGCCATGGAAACGGCGGAATGCTGGCAGCTTGCGCTGGAAAGCGCTCACGCCCCTTCGGGCATTGCGCTCACCCGCCAGAACCTGCCGGCCGTTCGTCTCGATTATAACGAGAAGAACCTTTGCGCCACCGGTGCTTACGATCTGATCCCGGCCAACGAAGCCGAAGTCACGATCTTTGCCTCCGGCTCGGAAGTTGGTCTGGCTGTCGAAGCGCAGAAGACGCTTGACGGCAAGGGTATTTCCACCCGCGTGGTTTCCGTGCCCTGCATGGAACTGTTCTTCGAGCAGCCGGAAGACTACCAGAAGGCCATCATCGGCAATTCGCCGATCAAGGTCGGTGTCGAAGCCGCGATCCGCATGGGCTGGGATTCCTTCATCGGTACAGACGGTATCTTCATCGGCATGGACGGTTACGGCGCATCCGGCAAGGGCGCCGACCTGTTCAAGCATTTCGGCATCACCGCCGAAGCGATTGTCGAAGCGGTCGAAAAGAAGCGCGCATAAGCGGCTGACCATGAATGAATTGAGCGGCCCGGTTTTAAAGCCGGGCCGTCTCGTGCCGAAAATGACTGCATTTCGCCAGACGAATGCTGAATTTCCGGCAAAAAAGGCTTATATCAGGGCTGCCAGCTTACCGGTGCGCAATGGCCGATGCGCTCGCAGTCCAAAAGAGGTTGCCCTGCCGCAATTGAATGTCATCCGGCGGCTTTGGGTTTTGTAAGAATCTACTCGCGAATAGGGAGTCCTACCATGACAGTTAAAGTTGCCATCAACGGCTTTGGCCGCATCGGCCGCAACGTTCTGCGCGCAATCGTCGAATCGGGCCGCAAGGACATCGAGGTCGTTGCCATCAACGATCTCGGTCCGGTCGAAACCAACGCCCATCTTCTGAAATACGATTCCGTTCACGGCCGTTTCCCGCATGAGGTCACCGTCAAGGGCGACACCATCGACGCCGGTCTCGGCCCGATGCGCGTCACCGCGATCCGCGACCCCAAGGAACTGCCCTGGAGCGACGTCGACATCGCGCTGGAATGCACCGGCATTTTCACGGCCAAGGAAAAGGCCGAGATGCTGCTGGAATCCGGCGCCAAGCGCGTTCTGGTTTCCGCCCCCTCCAAGGGCGCCGACAAGACCATCGTTTACGGTGTGAACCACGACACGCTGACCAAGGACGACCTGATCGTCTCCAACGGCTCCTGCACCACCAACTGCCTTGCGCCGATTACTTACGTTCTGCATGAAAAGTTCGGCATCGAGCGTGGCTACATGACCACGATCCACTCCTACACGGGTGACCAGCCGACCCTTGATACCATGCACAAGGACCTTTACCGCGCCCGTGCCGCTGCACTTTCGATCATCCCGACGTCCACCGGCGCGGCGAAAGCAATCGGCCTTGTCATTCCGGAACTGAACGGCAAGCTCGACGGATCGTCCATCCGTGTCCCGACGCCGAATGTCTCCGTGGTCGATTTCAAGTTCGTTCCGCGCGGCGATGTCACGGCGGAAGAAGTCAATGCAGCGGTCAAGGAAATGGCCGAAGGCAAGCTGAAGGGCGTTCTCGAATACAACGACGAGCCGCTCGTTTCGCGTGACTTCAACCACGATCCGGCTTCCTCGATCTTCGCCGCCCAGCAGACCAAGGTTCTCGAAGGCAAGCTCGTACGCGTCCTGTCCTGGTACGATAACGAGTGGGGCTTCTCCAACCGCATGGCCGACGTCGCCGTCGCCATGGGCAAGCTGCTCTAAGCAACCAAGGCTTTGTGCAGCCTGTTGCAGCATTGCAGCGGGCATAGAGCCGAAATCGAAAAGGCCCGCCGATCCGTTCGGCGGGCCTTTCATGTTTCAGCGAGGAAGGGCACTCAGCTGATCGATGCAATCCCGTTGAGGCGACGCAGATGGTCCGCATCAAGCTTCAGGCTGGCGGCAGCGATGTTTTCCCGCAGATGGGTGCGTGACGCGGTTCCCGGAATGACAAGAATGTTGGGACTGCGGGCGAGCAACCAGGCAAGCGCCACGCTTTGCGGCGATGTGCCGAGTTCGTTTGCAACATTCGCCAGCTCATCCGATTGAAGCGGCGAAAAGCCGCCGAGCGGGAAATACGGCACGTAGGCAATCCCCTGCTCGGCAAGACTGTCGATCATTGCATCGTCATCGCGGTGAACGAGGTTGTAAAGGTTCTGCACGCAGACGACCGGCGCGATATCCCGGGCAATCCTGATCTGCGATTCCGTCACGGTCGAAAGACCAATATGAGCGATCAGCCCTTCTTCCTGCATCCTGCGCATCTCGCGCATCGGTTCGGCAAGGGCACTGTCCTCACTAAAGCCGGTAGCACTACCCATGCGCAGATTGACGATTGCGATCTGATCGAGCTTCAGGCGCTCCAGGTTGTCTTCGACGGATTTGCGGAGGAATGCCGGACTGTGATCCATGTTCCAGCCTCCCTGATCATCCCGCCAGCCGCCAACCTTGGTGACGAGCGTGAGGTTTTCCGGATAGGGATGAAGCGTTTCGGCAATCAGCCTGTTGGTGACATAGGGACCATAGAAATCGCTGGTATCGATATGGTCGATCCCGAGATCAAGTGCTTCACGCAGCACGGCCCGGGCTTCATTCGGATCCTTCGGCTCGCCGAAGACATGCGGGCCTGCAAGCTGCATGGCGCCGTAGCCCATGCGATTGACGGAGATTTCCGTGCCGGGAAAGGTAAAACGGCCGGCGGCGCTTGCTGGTAAGGTCATAATGGTTTCCTTTCGTTGTTTTCCCGACCGATTTAGGACGTCCATTTTGATTTGATAATCCGGACAATTCCGAATAGGTTGATCGCCATGTCGAACAATCCTCATTTGCCTGCTCTCGACGGCCTTTCGGTCTTTCTGGCGGTCAGCCGCGGCGGCGGCTTCCGCACGGCCGCGCGCTGGCTGGGGGTCGCGCCCTCCACCGTCAGCGAAACGATCTCGCGGCTTGAGGCCAGCCTCGGCGTCCCGCTTCTGATCCGTACCACCCGAAATGTGGCCCTCACGGAAGCCGGACGCGCGCTTGCCGAGCGATTAGAACCGGTCATGAGCGAAGCACGCTCGGCGCTGGCCGATGCGGCGAGTTCGTCCGGCTCCGTTCGCGGCGCGCTCAAGCTGAATGTTCCGGGCGCGGTGATGAGCGATATCCTGCCGCCGCTGATCGATCGTTTTCTGAAACGCCACCCGGATGTCCGTCTTGAAATTATCGTCGATGACCGGCTGACGGACACACTCGCCGCCGGTTTCGACGCCGGCATCCGTTATGGCGAGCATCTGGCACAGGACATGATTGCCGTGCCGATCGGGCCACGTCGACAATGGGCCGCGCTTGCCGCTTCTCCCGACTATCTGAAAATGCACCCCGCCCCCGAGCATCCCCGCGACGTGCTTGACCACGCCTGCATCCGCACTCGCTTTGCCAGCGGCGCGCTGGCCGAATGGGAATTCGAAAGAGGAGAAGAGGTCGTCAGGGTCGATCCGGCAGCCAGCATTGCCATCGGCACCTCGGCCTGGCAGGCCGCCATCGATCTCGCGATTGCCGGACATGGACTTGTCTTTGCATTCGGCAACTGGCTTGAGCCCCATTTTGCAAGCGGCGCGTTGGTTCCGCTTCTTTCCGACTGGTGGCCGGTATTCGACGGCCCCTTTCTCTACTATTCGAGCCGGCTGACGCCGCGCCCGCTGCGCGCATTTATCGATCTCGTTGCCGAAGACCGCCGCGCACGCGGGACTGACGAAAAGCCGAATCCGGCGTGACACCACTTTGCAAATCAGGTGATTAATTCCTAAGTGTGGTTCAAACCTCACTTTCCGGATCAGGATTTTCCGATGACTGCATTTTCCATTCTCGACCTTTGCCCCGTCGTCGAAGGCGGCACAGTTTCAGAAGCGCTCGACGCCACACGGCAGATGGCGAAACAGGCGGAGGCTTCAGGCTTCACCCGTTTCTGGCTGGCCGAACATCATGGCATGACCGGCATCGCCAGTGCCGCGACATCTCTGGTGATCTCGGAAGCGGCGCGGGCAACGGAAACGCTTCGCGTCGGCTCCGGCGGCATCATGCTGCCCAATCATTCGCCGCTGGTGATCGCTGAACAGTTCGGCACGCTGGAAGCGCTCTATCCCGGCCGTATCGACCTTGGCCTTGGCCGCGCGCCCGGCACCGACATGAACACCGCCCGGGCGCTGCGCCGCAATCTGGAGGCCGGCGCACAGACCTTCCCCAATGATATCGTCGAACTGCAGAAGCTGATGGACGACCCGGAAGAGGGCCAACGGCTGATCGCCAATCCCGGCGCGGGCGCAAAGGTGCCGCTCTATATTCTCGGCTCGTCCACCTACAGCGCGCATCTGGCCGCCGCCCTTGGCCTGCCTTATGCCTTCGCCTCGCATTTTGCCCCCGACATGCTGTTCGAGGCGCTTCACATCTACCGCAGCAATTTCAAACCCTCCGCCCAGCTCGAAAAACCCTATGTGATCGTCGGCGTGATGGGCGCGATGGCTGACACGGATGACGAGGCGGACTACCACTTCACCTCAGCTCTTCAAAGCTTCGTGGCACTGCGCCGCAATGCCCGCGGCAAGACCCCGCGTCCGGTCGAGAGCATGGATGGCCACTGGACCGAAATGGAAAAGATGTCGATCGAGCACACGTTCCAGTTCGCCGTCGTCGGCGGACCGGAAAAGGCAAGGGCCAAGATGGAAGGTTTCATCGCCGACACCAAGGCCGACGAAGTGATCATCTCCGTTCCCGTGCATTCGGTCGAGGCGCGGCTGAAATCGGTCGAAATGTTCGGCGCGTTGCGCAATGAACTGAAAGAAGCGGCCTAGTCACGCGCTATTTCGGGAACACGAAGCTCACCACGGCCCGCAGCCCCCAGCCTTCCGGGCCGTTGGCGGGCGCGGTTGCCAAGTAGCGCGCGCCAAGCGTCAGGCTGATCGGTTGTCTGCCCGCCATCACCAGCTTGCCGACCGTAAAGTCGAGCGGCACGATCCAGTCTTCTTCCACCCAGTCATATTCCGCCTCGCTGGTGAGCGAGAAGGTCCATGCCGATCTGGTGTTGTAGGAGATGAAGGGCTGGGTCATCGTCGTCGAGATGCGGCTTCTGTCATCCGCGCCGGCATAGGACCAGACGTGGTTGGCGAGAAGGCCGGTGGTCCATGGCCCGTGCTCGAAGGCGATGACGCCGGTTGGCCCCGCGCCCCATTTTTCGGTTCCGAGCAGATCATCGGTTGCCGTGGGAAACAGAAAAACGGGCCCCGCGCCCCAGATCAGCCCGTCCACGCCGCTATCGACCGGCGAGAAAAACAGCGACAGCAGCGTATCGCCGAGGCCGAACTGGTCGCCGGAGGGACCGGCAATGTCGCTCTGCTGCTCGATTGGAACGATGGTGCGGCTGATCAGATTCCAGTCCGCATTCAGGTTGAAGGGGATGATCGGCTGAATATTGAGCTGCAACTGGTCGCCCTTTTCGGGGCCATAGCCGCGGTCATAGTTGAACTGGAACGGCAGCACGGCCAGCGGCGCCACCGGATTTGAAAGCTGCTTGGCCAGCTTCGCCTGGCTGTCGGCATCATCGGCCATGGCCGTGGCTGCGGACAGAACAACGAAGAGGACGCAGCCATATCTTTTGACAAAAGAAGGCATTTCCCCGCACCATAACAACCAGTAATGGGCGTCACACAATCAGAAGATGTCAATTGTTGCAATACGCACAATCATCGACTTGTAAACATGGTGCGGTCCAGTTCCGCTTCCCGGCACAAACGGTCCGGCCAGGGCACTAATCGGTCTGGTAGACAATCACGGCTTTGGAGAAGTCGCGCCGGCGCAAATCGGTGCGGCGGATCATCACGTAGTAACCGCCGTTGAAATCGATAAAGTCGCTGTCATAACCGAGGACGGACACCAGCGGTATCCAGTTCGTGATCGGACCCGGCATTGCGCGGATCGTCGGGATGAACAGGCTATTGTGCGGCAGGTTCACATGGGTGTCGTCCGCCCCGAGGTCGATGCCGGGATCGGACTGGACGTATTCGGGCCAACCAAAAAGCTGGCTCCCGGCCTCCGCCAACGCGGTCTGGGCATCAAGCCAGGCCTGATGCGGGGCGACATCTGGCCACGGCCAGCGCGTCATCATCGGATAGGTGCCGCCACCGGGAAGCGTATAGGAAAAAACGGATGTCAGGCGGGCTGGCGGGAGTTGCTGGGCCTGAAGCCGTTCCGCATCGGTTTGCGGCGCATCCCCGGTCAGCATCTCGCCCCAGAGCGACAGACCAAGGTCCGGCGTCGGCTGGCGTTGAAGCGGGCCAGCATCGTCTTCGAGATAGATGAGGCGGAAGGATTTTTCGTCCTGCTGTTCGCCGAACCAGGGCCGGAACACGAAATCGAAAAAGAGGAGAAGCCGGCCGTTTTGGGGAATATCCGGGTCCATCGGCCCCGCTTTTGCCGCCTCGGCCAGATCGATCTGCATCAGGAAAGCAAGCGGCGCGGGCCGGCTTGCCAGCGCCTGTTTTCGGGCAATCTCGTCATCAAGACGATATTCCGGATGCTCCTGCGCCAGTTGCCTGAGGATTTTCACCTCGCCCAGTCCAGCCGAGGATACGCCGCGCATCGGCCAGTCGAACTGCGGCGGCACATCGGGCGCGCCGCCGATCTTGGTTTTCCCGATGGCAATGGCGCTGTCGGGCATCCCCTTGGACGTAAACATCGTCGTCGGGCGCGCCAGCTTGGCCAGCGCGCGACGGTCGAACCAGCCAACGCCGTAATCGGCAAGCGAATCCTTGAGAGCGGCAAGCGTGGGATAATATGGCCCCGGCGGACCCGGCACGTCAGCCCGAACAGACGCGGCGGCCATAGCCGAAAAGCCGGCCGCCAGAAACGATCTGCGCGTCAGCCCGGCCATTGCCCCTCACACCTGCGTGACGGAACTCAGGCCGAGAGCTTGGCCATGACCTCGTCATCGACTTCGAAGTTCGAGTAGACGTTCTGCACGTCGTCATCGTCTTCGAGGTTTTCGATGAGGCGCATCAGTGATGTTGCGCGGTCTTCGTCGACGGGGATGGTGTTCTGCGGCTTCCAGATGGCCTTGACGCTGTCGGCTTCGCCGAGCGCCTTTTCCAGAGCGGAGGAAACCTCGTTGATGTCCTCGAAGGCGCAGTAGATCGTGTGGCCGTCCTCGTCGTCGGAAACGACGTCATCGGCGCCGGCTTCGATCGCAGCTTCCATGATGGTGTCCGCATCACCGGCTTCCGGCGTGTAGACGATTTCGCCGACGTGATCGAAGGAGAAGGCGACCGATCCGGTTTCGCCAAGCGCGCCACCGGCCTTGGTAAAGATCGAGCGGACGTTGGAGGCTGTGCGATTGCGGTTATCCGAAAGCGCCTCGACAATAACGGCAACGCCGCCGGGGCCGTAACCTTCGTAGCGAACTTCATCATAGTTCTCGGCATCGCCGCCGGCTGCCTTCTTGACCGCACGCTCGATATTGTCCTTCGGCATCGACTGCGCCTTGGCGTTCTGGATCGCCAGCCTGAGACGCGGGTTCATGTCGGGATCGGGCGTGCCCATCTTGGCAGCGACAGTGATTTCGCGCGCCAGCTTGGAGAACATTTTCGAACGCACCGCATCCTGCCGGCCCTTGCGATGCATGATGTTTTTGAACTGTGAATGGCCCGCCATGAGCTCCGCCCTGTCTCTTTATCGTTCAAAGGATAGAATGGGCGCCTTATAAGGGCGTGAGGCTTTCTGTTCAAGCCCAAGAGCGTGAGCGATCGGCAGACCGCGAAGAGAGCCGGACAAATCCTACCAGACGCCTTCCAGCAGAATGATCTTCGGCGGGCTCGACAAGGTCCGGAGAGACACCGTCAGCGAGCGACTGTCGGAATAGACCACCTCGAATCCCTCGCCCATCATATCCGCGAAGCTTCTCACACGCGGACCGGTGCGGTGCATGGGCAGCACGATCGAGGAATAAAGCCGCTCGATCACGTTGCCCATGCTTTCGGCCCCCAGCGTCAGCCCGCCATCCACGGGCACCATGACCACATCAAGCCTGCCGATCTCCATGATGTGAGTATCGGTCAGTTCGTGATGCAAATGGCCAAGGTGCCCGATGCACAGGCCCGCCACTTCGAAGATGAAAATCGAATTGCCGTCTTCCTCGAAACTGCCCCAGGCCCGAATATCGGTGGTGACGTTTCGGATGTAGGTATCGCCGACAATCACGTCGTGGTCTGCCGCCTCGCCCGGCACGTCACCCCAGCCATGCAGAACCATGCCGATGTTCGGATCCGGCGTCAGCGTGAAATGGCTTTGGTGGGCCTTGTTCATGGTGGCGACATCCGGCGGGCCGCCGGGCAGCAGAAAACCGGAATAGTCGGTCGCAATCCGGACCCCGGCAGGCGTTTCGATCAGATAGGTGGAATGGCCGATGAAGGTGATCGTTACCTCCGGCGCCTCATAGGCAACGGGCACGAAGCTTGCGAATTTCACATCCGGCAGGCGCTGCGCAATCGCCTGGCACTGGCTGACCGGCGGGCGCGTTTGCGCAGCCGCGCCCGCGCCCACGAGCATCAGAATTGCAGGAACGAGCATCGCGAATTGACGAAGCATTGCCATTCCCCCGGGTTTTGAGGATGGCACCAGTGTGCGGGAGAACCGCCGAAAGGTCCATGAAAGCACCCGCCAAAGACATTCACAGATTCGTGAAGACGGCCGCAACGCGGCTTTGATGTTGCCATGCCGGCAACTCTTGCTTTCTCGCGAACCATCCCCATTTCGTTTGCCGAAGGTGACCCAAGCGGAGATTGAGACGAGATGCGTGACAAGGTACTGGCTTTGACGGCTTCCCGGAACTGGGAGGCCTTTATCCTGACGGTCATCATCATCAACGCGATCACGCTGGGGTTTGAAACATCCGAAACCGTGATGCAGAGCTTCGCAGGGCCGGTACTGCGTTTCTTCGACCGGATCGTGCTCGCCATCTTTGTCGTCGAAATTGCGCTGCGCCTTTATGCCCACAGGCTGCGTTTCTTCCGCGATCCCTGGAGCCTGTTCGATTTTTCAATCGTGGCGATCAGCCTTCTGCCGGCCAGCGGTCCGCTTCAGGTGTTGCGCGCGCTGCGCATTCTGCGTGCGCTGAGACTGTTGTCGATGATCCCCTCGCTCAGGCGCGTGATCGGCGGCCTTGTGGCCGCACTGCCCGGCATGGGCTCGATCATCGTGCTGATGGCGCTGGTGTTCTACATCTTCGCCGTGATCGCCACCCGGCTCTACGGCGAGGCCTTTCCCGAATGGTTCGGCTCGCTGGGGGCGACAATCTATTCGCTGTTCCAGATCATGACGCTGGAAAGCTGGTCGATGGGCATCGTCCGCCCGGTCATGGATGTCTATCCCAATGCCTGGCTGTTCTTCGTGCCGTTCATCCTCTCCACGGCCTTTACCGTGCTCAACCTCTTCATCGGTATCATCGTCTCGGCCATGCAGAAGGAGCACGAGCAGGAACTGCTGGAGGAAAACCGCCAGGCAAGGCAACCGGAAATGCAGCTGATCCTTTCAGAGCTGAAGGCGCTGCGGCAGGAGGTGGCTTCGCTGAAACAGGATCAGCAGCCAGAAGACGGCTACAGCGCCCACCGATCCTGACAATGGGAGCGCCGCTTATCTCTAGACCGTGGCAATCGCCAGATTCTTGCCGGTTAGTTTGGAAAGCTGCTGCAGGCGGCCCTCGACGCGTTCGCCGATGAAATCGGCATATTGCGCCGGCACCACCAGTTCGAGATCGACATCGTCGTTCTTGCCGGGCAGGAAGTCCAGCGCGCCGACAATGCCGGGCATTGAGGCCGAAAACAGATAGGCAACGCGGAGCAGGCCGCCGAGCAATTTTGCCCTGTCGAGCAGTTCCGGCGTGGCAATGGTGCCGAGACCATTGGTATGGTCGTCGTCGCGCAGGCCCTCGAAGCGATAATAGTTTGCAAGCGCGATAAAGGCGCGGCCGGGATGGGTAATGCCGGTGACCGACGAGTGGGCGATCACGTTCAGCGACTGGGGACCACGAAAATCCGGATGCGCACGCCAGCTGATATCAGCCAGAAGACAGGCCGCCTGACGGTAGCGCGCTTCTTCCGGGGTTTCCTCGACACCGAAACGGCGCAGCATCAGACCGGTCCAGGCGGCAATCTCGGTGGCGTGTTTGGGCGAGCGCGCCCGCAGCAGCGCAAGCTGCCTTGAGGCAACCAGAAGCGGGTCCTGCTGCTGGTCATCGGCGCTCAGCAGTGAATAAAGCAGCCCCTCGCGCACCCCTTGCGCGGAAAAGCAGATCGACTTCGGCTGCATGATGCTCAGCACCTCGCGCATGGCGATGGCGCCGAAAGGCAGCAGCATGCGGCGGTTCTTGGAGACCGCCTGCCACGCGTCGTCTTTCTGGTCCTCGTCCTCGCCAATCCGGTCGAGGAAACTCATCATCTCGTCGAAGCTCAGCTCATAGCCCTGCATCATGGTCAGCGGATAACCGGTCATTTCCATGTGCAGGCGGGCGATATTACGCCAGGTGCCGCCGACCGCATAAAAGGTCCGGCCGCGGCCCTTTTCGAGAAAGCTGACCTTCTTGACCTGCTTCTTGGCAAAATTGCGGGCCTTGCTCAGCGACCCCTCGGACAGTTCGGAAAGCCGGATACCGCCGAGCGGCAGGGTGATGCCGTCGCCATAGGTCTTGTCCTTGATGTCGATGAGTTCCAGCGAACCGCCGCCAAGGTCGCCGGCGATACCATCGGGCTGGTAAAAGCCGCTGATGATGCCGTAGGCGGAATAAAGCGCTTCTTCGCGGCCAGTCAGCACGCGGATTTCCATGCCGAGAATGTCTTCCGCCGCTTCGATAAATGCCGGGCCGTTCTCGGCCTCGCGGGCGGCTGCCGTCGCCAGCACATGCATGGTGACCGAACGCGCCTGTTCGGCAAGCGCCTTGAAACGTTTGAGCGCGCGCAAGGCGCGCTCGACGCCCTCGTCACTCATCCTGCCGGTTGCGGCAATACCACGCCCGAGGCCACAGAGGACCTTTTCGTTGAAGAGTACTGTCGGCGCACGCGACAGGCCCTCGTAAATAACGATACGAACCGAGTTTGACCCGATATCGACCACGGAGACAGGGTTTATGCCCGGAAGGCGCCCCTGTGCTTCTGATTCGACCATAAAATACCGGCTTAGTTATTGTGGCCGGACAAAAGCCCGGCGATGAGCTTTGGCGCACTTGATTTCAAAGCTTCACCGCGGCCCGAAAGGCTCGGATTGGTCATGAAATACTCCTGCGCGTTGAACGGTTCCTCGCCCTCGCGCGGCTCCACCCGTCGTGAGGTTCCGTCGGGCAGTATCTCGTAGCTCTGCTGGTTGTCAATGATATTGCCAAGCATGATCTGTGAAAGCACCTGCTCATGCACGGTCGGGTTGGTCAGCGGCACGATGGTTTCCACCCGCCGGTCGAGATTGCGCGGCATCAGATCGGCCGAGCCGACATAGACATGGGCATTCTCCGACGGCAGACCGTGGCCATTGCCGAAACAGTAGATGCGGGAGTGTTCCAGGAAACGGCCGACGATCGACTTGACCCGGATATTCTCCGAAAGGCCCGGCACCTGGGGGCGCAGGCAGCAGATGCCACGGACCACGAGATCGACCTGCACGCCCTCGCCGCTTGCCCGGTAGAGCGCATCGATGATCTTGGGATCGACAAGCGAATTCATCTTCATCCAGATCGCGCCCGGCAGACCGTTCTTCACATGCTCGATCTCATCCTCGATATGCTGAAGGATGCGCGAACGCATGGTGCGCGGCGAAACGGCAAGCTTCATGTTCTGCTCAAGCTCGCCGTAACCGGTGATGAAATTGAACACTTCCGCCACATCGTGGGCGATCTGCGGATCGCAGGTGAAGTAGGACAGATCGGTGTAAATCTTGGCGGTGATCGGATGATAATTGCCGGTTCCCATGTGGCAATAGGTCCTGAGATTGCCGTCTTCACGACGCACCACCATGGAAAGCTTCGCATGAGTCTTCAGTTCGATGAAACCGAAGACCACCTGCACGCCGGCGCGTTCGAGATCGCGCGCCCAGCGAATATTGGCTTCCTCGTCAAACCGCGCCTTCAGTTCCACAAGCGCGGTCACCGATTTGCCGGCCTCCGCCGCGTCGATCAAAGCGCGCACGATCGGGCTGTCGTTCGAGGTGCGGTAAAGCGTCTGCTTGATGGCGAGCACATTCGGATCGCGGGCGGCCTGGATCAGGAACTGGACCACGACATCGAAGGATTCGTAGGGATGATGGACGACGAAATCCTTCTCGCGGATCGCTGCGAAACTGTCGCCGACATGCTCGCGCACGCGCTCGGGAAAGCGCGGATTGAAGGATTTGAACAACAGGTCGGGACGCGGCGCCTTGGTGATTTCCGAAAGCGTGTTGAGCGCCAGAAGCCCCGGCAGCACGGCCACGCGGTCTTCGGGAACGCCAAGTTCGTGGATCACGAAATGGCGCAGCGACGCCGGCATTTCCGAGTCGGTCTCGATCCGGATGACAGAGCCGCGCCGGCGCTGTTTCAGCGCCGTTTCGAAGTAGCGCACCAGATCCTCGGCTTCTTCCTCAAGCTCGATATCACTGTCGCGGATGACGCGGAACGTGCCGTGGCCCTGCACCTCATAACCCGGATAAAGCCGGTGGATGAACAGGCCGATCACATCTTCCATGGTGATATAACGGATCATCCCGTCGAGATCGGGCATGCGTACAAAACGGTTCATCGACGGCGGCAGGCGCAAAAGCGCATTCATCGGTTCACGGCCGTGACGGCTGACGAGCTGAAGCCCCATGGAAAACCCAAGATTGGGAATGAACGGGAACGGATGCGCCGGATCGATGGAAAGCGGGGTGAGAACCGGGAAAATGCCACGTTCGAATTCGTTGGTCAGCCATGCGCGGTCTTCTTCCGTCAGTACCGACGGACGCACGATCGCAATGCCCTCATTGGTCATATATTGCTGGAGCACGGCAAGGGCGGCCTGCTGCTCCATCTGCAGATTGTCGATCTCGCGCAGAATGTCGGAAAGCTGCTCGGCCGGCGTCTTGCCATCGGCGGAAAGCATGGTCACGCCCTGGCGCACCTGCCCTTCCAGACCGGCAACGCGCACCATGAAGAATTCGTCCAGATTGGCCGCCGAAATCGACAGGAAGCGTACGCGTTCCAGAAGCGGATGCGCCGGGTTCAGCGTTTCCTCGAGCACGCGGCGATTGAACTGCAGCCAGGAAAACTCACGGTTGATGAAGCGCGCCGGGCTGTTTGCCAGATCTTCGGCGCCCTCGAGTTCGGTCATATCATCCACACGTGAAGACAGGTTTTCCATGGTTTCCGTTTTTCCCTCTCATTGGCCACAACACGGCAGCGCATCACACCGGCAACAACGCCCCGGTTGCCGAACTATCTGAATTTGGCAACGAAACTGTGACACGACGTCAGACTTGCGCAGATTATTGGTGCTTGCAAGCAGGCGATGAGAATTCGATACACAAACCGGTGAACCGCTCACTAGAGCGTTTCAGACTGAAATGCTCTAAACGGCATTTTCACGCGCGGTGAGAACTTCGGCGGCCAGCGCCCGCGTGATCCGGCGTCCCCGCGCCAGCGCCAGCCTGTCGATCTGATCGACAATCCGGCAGGCGGCATCGAGCGACCGCTCCATGCGCGAGACGAGATAGGTAACGACCCGCTGATCGACCTCCAGCTGCCGGTCCGAAAACAGTTTGACGATGACCTGCTGGAGCAAGGCGTCATCCGGCGCGCCGATTTCGACGAGCGTAGCCGCCTGAAGCCGGGAGCGAAGGTCGGCCAGTGTGACATCCCACAGGCCGGGCGCCGAGCGCGCGGTAATCAGAAGGCTTCCGCTGTTCTGGCGCACCGTATTGATGAGGTGAAAAAGTGCGGTCTGGTCGAATTCGGCGCGATCGGCGTCTTCAAAAAGAAAAGCGCCCTGACGATAGGGAATGGGCCGACCGGCGCGCAGATTGTCGGTAACGTCATGCGCCTCGCTCATCCCCTTCCAGATTGCCGAAAGATGGCTCTTGCCGGAGCCTGCCGGTCCGCTCAGCACGGTGACCGGCGCACGCCATTCGGGCCAGCGGTCGACCAGATCGACGGCAGGCGCGATCGATGCGGAAACCAGCAGGTGTTCCCGGTCGGCAGCGGGATCATGGCCGAGTGCGAGCGGCAATTGCAGGGTGTCGGTCTCTTTCGTCACGGCGTGTGTGCTCAGCTTTCTTCTTCCTGAACCGGCGCGGGCTTTTCCGTATCGTGCTCAACACCGTCCCAATAAAGATCGCTGGTGAGATAACGGTCGATGGCAAAGCGCACGAGAACACCGACGGCAGCGGCCACCGGCACGGCCACAAGCAGGCCGACAAAGCCGAACAGCACGCTGAAGGCAAACAGGGCGAACATCAGCCAGACGGGATGAAGCCGGACGCTGCCGCCGACAAGTTTCGGCTGCAGGATATTGCCTTCGAGAAACTGGCCGAACAGGTAAATGCCGAACACCAGCGCGATCATCCAGAAATCCGGCCAGAACTGGAAGATCGCAACGCCCATCGACAACACCAGCCCCGATGTCGAACCGAGATAGGGAATAAAGCTGACAAAGCCGGCGAAAAGCCCGATCAGGGCACCGAAATTGAGACCCGCCAGGCTGAGTGCGACGGCATAATAGATACCGAGGATCAGGCAGAGCGACCCCTGCCCGCGCACGAAGCCGGAAATCACGCCGTTGATCTCGCGCGCAAGGTAGCGCACGTCATCGACCTGGGCACGCGGGATCCACTGGTCGACCTTGGCAATCATCCGGTCCCAGTCCAGCAGCAGGTAGAAAGCGATCACCGGCGCCAGCACCACGAAGGAGACGACGTTGACCACGGCCATCGACGAGTTCCACAGGCTGCCGAAAAGCGAACCGGCAATCGAGGCGCCGCTTGAAAGCATCTTGCCGACATTCTCGCTGAGGTCGGTCAGCTGACCGTTCGCCCAGTCGACCAGCTTGCTGAGCTGCGTCGTCTGCACATAATGTTCCAGCGCCGCGATATATTTCGGAAACTGCTGGACGACATCGGAAGCCTGCGAGACGAGCAGCGGAATGAACAGCAGCAAGACCGCAATCACCACGATGAGGAAGGTCAGCATGATCGCCGTCGTCGCCCACAGCCGGTTCAAACCGAACTTTTCCAGACGGTCGGCAATCGGGTCCAGGAAATAGGCCAGCGCCATGCCCGCCACGAACGGCAGGAGAATGCTGCGGAACACATAAAGGAAGAGCGCCACGAAGGCGGCGAACAGGAGCCAGAAGATCACCTGTCTGCGAAGGCCTGCCCCGCTGATGCGTCCTGTCATTCACCACACTCCCGTCGCAGGCACGCTTCCGGTTTTAGAAACGATTGCCGGTTCTGTTGAAAGGCTTGGGCCCGGAAAATCCGTCGGCACGCCTTGTTTGTTGGCTATTGCGTGTTCACCGTCAAGTCTCAAGAATGCCGGTTCAAGCGGCACTCCCCGATATCCACCGTCCGCAAACAGGCTTTCAAACCCACTGTGGAAGGCGCCGGCGGGCTTTATTGTCGACATCAACAGGGGCTTTCGGCCTTCGCGCTTGCATCGGATCACAACCCGTGCAATGCCCACATCTGAATTTTGCACGAGGATTTCCCATGAGCGAGACCCGCAGAAACGGACTGACCTATTCCGATGCCGGCGTTGATATCGATGCCGGCAACCTTCTGGTCGAAAAGATCAAACCGGCCGTCAAATCGACACGGCGTTCCGGCGCCGACAGCGAGATCGGCGGTTTCGGCGGCCTTTTCGATCTGAAGGCAGCGGGCTTTTCCGATCCGGTTCTGGTTGCCGCCAATGACGGCGTGGGCACCAAGCTGAAGATCGCGATTGAAGCGGGCAAGCATGACACCGTCGGCATCGACCTTGTGGCCATGTGCGTCAACGATCTCGTCGTGCAGGGCGCCGAGCCTCTGTTCTTCCTCGATTATTTTGCCACCGGCGCGCTCGACCCGGACGAAGGCGCAACGATTGTAGAAGGGATCGCCGAGGGCTGCCGCCAGGCGGGCTGCGCGCTGATCGGCGGCGAGACGGCGGAAATGCCGGGCATGTATTCCAAGGGCGACTACGATCTCGCCGGTTTCGCTGTCGGCGCGGCCGAGCGCGGCACGCTTCTGCCGGCGGCAAACCTCGAGCAAGGCGATGTGATTTTCGGCCTTGCCTCTTCCGGCGTTCATTCCAACGGCTTTTCGCTGGTGCGCCGCGTTGCCGAGATGAACAGTCTCGGCTGGCAGGCCGCCGCCCCCTTTGCCCCCGGCAAGACGCTGGGCGAGGCATTGCTGGAGCCGACCCGCATCTATGTGAAGCCGCTGCTGGCCGCCATCCGCGAAACCGGTGCGGTCAAGGCGCTGGCCCACATCACCGGCGGCGGCTTTCCGGAAAACATTCCGCGCGTCCTGCCGAAAACGCTGTCGGCAGAAATCGATCTCGCGGCGATATCCGTGCCGCCGGTGTTTTCCTGGCTGGCGCGTGCAGGCGGCGTGGCGCCGGCAGAAATGATGCGCACCTTCAACTGCGGCGTCGGCATGATCGGCGTGTGCAAGGCGGACGATCTTGAGGCCGTTCTCGAGGTTCTGACGCGCGAAGGCGAAACCGCCTTTGCACTCGGCCGCATTGTCACGCGCGAAGACGGCATGGACGGCACGGTCTACAAGGGCATGATCAACCTATGACGAAGAAACGTGTCGCCGTTTTCATCTCGGGAAGCGGCTCGAACATGGTCAGGCTCGCCGAGGCCGCACAGGCGGATGACTTCCCGGCAAAAATCGTTGCCGTGATCGCCGACAAGCCGGATGCGAAGGGGCTGGACAAGGCCCGCGCGCTTGGCATTCCGGCCTATGCGCTTGCCCGCAAGGATCATGACAGCAAGAGCGCCCATGAACAGGCGATGCTGGATGTCCTTGCCGATGTGCGCCCCGATTTCATCTGTCTTGCCGGTTTCATGCGGCTGCTCTCGGCAGATTTCATCCGCGCCTATGAAGGGCGCATCATCAATATCCATCCTTCGCTGCTGCCGCTGTTTCCCGGGCTGAATACCCACCAGCGCGCCATCGACGCCGGCATGCGGATCGCAGGATGCACCGTGCATTTTGTGACCGAAGGCATGGATGAAGGCCCGATTATCGGCCAGGCGGCCGTGCCGGTTCAGCCCGGTGACGATGCCGCAGCGCTTGCCGCACGGATACTGACCGTCGAGCACCGGCTTTACCCCGCAGCCCTGCGCCGCCTCGCCGCCGGCGATGTGCGTATGGAAAACGGTCAGGCCGTGTTTGCCGAAAATGCCGGCTCCGCCCCCGAACAGACGATCGTTGTCAGCTAAAACGCGTCCTACAGCCCCTGAATGAAGGGGTTGGTGCGCCGTTCCTCACCGATACGGCCGCCGGGGCCATGACCGCAGATGAAGCCGACATCATCGCCGAGCGGCAGGACCTTGGTGCGGATCGAGTTCAAAAGCGTCTGATGATCGCCACCGGGCAGGTCGGTGCGGCCGATCGAGCCGTGGAACAGAACATCGCCGACATGCGCGAATTTCTGGCGCCGGTTGAAGAAGATCACATGCCCCGGCGCGTGGCCGGGCGTGTGGAACACCTCGAATTCATGCTCGCCGAATGTCAGTGTTTCGCCTTCCGTCAGAAACCGGTCCGGATAGGCATTGCGCACCATTCCGGTCATTCCGAATTTTTCCGCGCTTTCCTCGATGGATTCCAGAATCGGCCGATCATCCTCGTGCGGACCGATGATTTCGAGGCCGAGCTGCTCCTTCATGTCCATCGCGCCGCCGGCGTGATCGAGATGACCATGGGTCAGCCAGATCGCCGACAGCTTGATGCCGTTTTCCTCGATTGTCTGGATGATCACTTCGGCATCGCCGCCGGGATCGACCAGAACGCCCTCGCGGCTTTCCAGATCGAACAGCACCGTGCAGTTCTGCTGAAGCGGGGTGACGGGGATGATTCCGGCCTGAAGCTGTGCCATGCTATTATCTTCGCTCCCGTTTTCGATCCGCCGGTGCGGCTTCCATTTCACAAGGAACCGCTCTAAATCTATTGCAACACCTATGTCAGACTTGTTTTGATTGCAAACCCCCGCCCCCGGGAAATGCAAAACGGCGAAAGGATGTAAGCCTCAGTGCCGAAGAGTGAAGCGATAACAGCGGACGTGTTTTCCAACCCGACCCGAAACAGCGAGGAGGAGTTCGAAATCGTCGAGCTTCTGTTCTTTGCCTATCGCGATTTCACTTCGGATCCCGACGCGATCCTGGATGAGATCGGCTTTGGCCGTGCCCATCACCGGGTGGTGCACTTCGTCGGCAGCCGTCCGGGCATGAGTGTTGCCGACCTGCTCGACACGCTGGGTATTACCAAGCAAAGCCTCGCCCGCGTTCTCAAACAGCTGATCGACGGCGGCTATGTGCGCCAGACCACCGGCCCGGAGGATCGCCGCCAGCGCCGCCTGTCCCTGAGCCCAAAGGGGGAAAGCCTGCGTCAGGAACTGCTGTCACCGCAGCTCGAACGCATTGCCGAAGCCCTGAAAGACCTTCCGGAGAACGAGCGCAGCGCCGTAAAGCACTTTCTGGCGCGCATGTGCAACAGCGATCCCACCGATCTGTGCGGCGCGCTGTCCTCCGGCAACGGAGCCAATTCATGACCCCAAAAGTTGCAGACGACGCCCCTCACCTGCTGATCGTCGATGACGACACCCGCATCCGCACGCTTTTGAAGCGCTATCTCGGCGAACAGGGCTACCGCGTTTCAACCGCCGGCGATGCGGCCGAGGCGCGGCGCAAACTCGAGGGGCTGGATTTCGACCTGCTCGTGCTCGATGTGATGATGCCCGGCGAAGACGGCGTGTCACTGACCCGGGACCTGAGCAAGATCCGCCCGGTTCCGGTGCTGCTGCTGACCGCGAAAGCGGAAGCCGACGCCCGGATTGAAGGGCTCGAAGCCGGCGCGGACGACTATCTCGCCAAGCCGTTCGAACCACGCGAACTGCTCCTGAGAATCAGCAATATCCTGCGCCGTTCCCAGACGCCCAAGACACCGGCGATCGAACAGATCATGTTTGGCCCCTACACCTTCTCGCTGTCCCGCCGCGAACTGAAAAAGGGCGCCACGCCGATCCGCCTGACCGAACGCGAACAGGACATCATGACCATGCTGACGGAAAAGGCCGGCGAAACCGTTGCCCGCTATGACCTTGTCAGTTCCGACGCGGAGATCAACGAACGCACGATCGATGTGCAGATCAACAGGCTCAGACGCAAGATCGAGAGCGATCCGGCAAATCCGCGCTATCTGCAGACCGTGCGCGGCATCGGCTACCGGCTGAACCGGGATTAGGGTGTGTCGTTGAGACAATTGCGCCAAAGCCTGACGAATGCCTGCAACCAAGCCGCCGGAGGGGTGCGCAAGGTGTTTCGCGCCATTGCAGGACTGCCCGGCCTGCGGCAGCTGTGCGGGGCCTACAACACCGTTGCCCGCTGGACCCATCACCGCCTGCCGCGCGGCTTTTTCGCGCGTTCCCTGCTGATCAGCATCATCCCGATGCTGCTGCTTCAGGCCGTCGTCGCCGCGGTATTCATGGAGCGCCACTGGCAGATGGTGACGGAGCGGCTCTCCGACGCCGTGACCGGTGACATTGCGGCCATCATCGACCTCATCGACACAACAGACCCCGATTACGAGGACGAGATCATATCGATTGCGGCGCGCGACATGGGACTTCGCGTCGCCCTGGAGCCCGACGGCAAACTGCCGCCGCCGCTGCCGAAACCGTTTTTCGGCCTTCTGGACCAGGTGCTGGCCGAGCTCATTTCAGACAAGATCGGCCGCCCCTTCTGGATCGATACGCTGGGCAATTCGCGTTTCGTGGAAATCCGCATCAAGCTGGATGAAGGCATTCTCAGGATTTTTGCTCGGCGTTCCATGACCTATGCGTCGAATACCCACATCTTCATCCTGTGGATGGTCGGCACCTCGCTGGTGCTGATCGGCATCGCCACGCTGTTCCTGCGGGGACAGACCCGCCCGATCCTGAGCCTGGCACAGGCGGCTGAGGATTTCGGCAAGGGACATCGCTCATCCATGCCGTTCAAGCCGCGCGGCGCCATCGAAATCCGGCGGGCCGGTCTTGCCTTTATCCTGATGCGCGAGCGCATTGAGCGGCAGATCGAACAGCGCACCACCATGCTCAACGGCGTCAGCCACGATCTGCGCACCATCCTGACACGCTTCAAGCTGCAGCTCGCCCTGATCGGCGACAGTGCGGAGGTTGACGCGCTCAATCAGGATATCGAGGAAATGCAGAAAATGCTGGAGGGCTACATCGACTTTGCCCGCGGCGACGCGGAGGAGACGACCGGCACGGCAAGCCTTTCCGCCCTGTTCAAACGCCAGCAGGAGGATTTCGAGCTGTCCGGCAAGACGCTGCACTACACGATTATCGGCGAGGATGCGGTCACGGTGCGCCCCAATGCCTTTGCCCGGCTGGTGGCCAATCTGGCATCAAACGCCAAACGTCATGCCAATCGCCTGGAAATCACCGCCGAACACGGCGAGAAATGGCTGTCAGTCTCCTTTGACGATGACGGGCCGGGCATTGCCGAGGACATGCGCGAAGACGTGTTCAAGCCGTTCCTCAGGCTCGACAACGCGCGCAATCTCGATTCGTCTGGAACCGGCCTCGGGCTGGCGATTGCACGCGACATCGCCCGTTCCCATGGCGGCAATGTGGTGCTGTCGGATAGCCCGCTTGGCGGATTGCGGGCAACCATTCACATTCCGTGCTGATAGATGTCAGTGCTGATCAGGCGTCAGTGCAGCCTTGCGCCGTTTTCGACCGGTTTGCCGATTGCGGCCAGAACGACGTCGCCATTTTCATCGGCCATGCCGAGGGTCAGCACTTCCGAGCGGAACGGGCCGATCTGGCGCGGCGGAAAATTGACAACCGCCATCACCTGCCTGCCGACCAGTGTTTCCGGCGTATAGTGCACCGTGATCTGGGCGGACGACTTTTTGAGGCCGATGTCCGGCCCGAAATCGATCTTCAGCTTGTAGGCGGGTTTGCGCGCCTCGGGAAAGGTCTCCGCCTCGACGATCGTGCCCGCGCGGATATCCACCTTCAGGAAATCATCGAATGCAATCTCGTCCGTCATTGTCTTCAGCCTGCCAGTTCGCGGGAGCGTTTGCAGGCGGCCTCCAGCGCTTGATCGAAGACCGGCTGCAGGCCGTCTTCGGCCATCAAATGCTCAAGGGCCGCCGCAGTGGTTCCGCCGGGAGACGTCACGTTCTTGCGCAGCGTTCCGGCCTCATCCTCAGATCCGTCCATCAGCGCGCCTGCGCCGATCACCGTACCGCGCGCAAGCCGCATGGCGAGATCTTCATCAAGCCCGAGCTTGCGCCCGGCCTCTGCCATGCACTCAACCAGATAGAAGACATAGGCAGGCCCGCTGCCCGAAACCGCCGTCACGGCGTCGATATCGGCTTCCTTTTCAACCCACTCGACCTGACCGACAGCGGAAAGCAGCATATCCGCCTTTTCCCGCGCAGATGCTGTGACAAGGCTGTTGGCAAAGGCGCCGATGACGCCGCGTCCGACCATGGACGGCGTATTCGGGATCGTGCGGATCATGGCGTGCTGACCGAGACGTTCCTCGAAATAGGCGAGCGTCTTGCCGGCGGCAACGGAGATCACCAGCGTATCGTCATCGATTATCGGGATAATCGTGTCGAGCACCGCATACATGACCTGCGGCTTGACCGCGAGAATGAGGATCTTCGCCTTGATATTGTCCGGCGGCGCGACCGCATGGCGGATGCCGCTGCGGTCCAGAAGGCTCTTGATATTGTTGGAGGGGTTCGGGTCGATCACCGTGATCGCCTCACGCGGCACCCCGCCGGCAACCCAGCCGGACAGCATTGCGCCGCCCATATTGCCGGCGCCGACCAGAACCAGTCCTTCGATTTCGCCGAGATCCGCCATATCAGGCCTCTCCAACCGTTTCGAACAACACTGCCTTCATGGCGTCTTCGGCCGACATGCCGGACCAGACGACGAACTGGAAGGCCTGAAAATAATTCTCGCACACATCAAGCCCGTTCGACAGCGTGCCCTCGACCTGCTGGTTGGTGGGCTCGGCGCCGCCTGCCAGAAGCAGCGAATGACGGAAGACGACGACATTTTCATGCGGCCAGAAATCGAAATGGCCCATCAGCACCTGGGAATTGACGCGCGACAGCAGGCGCACAAGTTCGGTCACCCTGTGGTCGGGCACGCGCAGGTCGAAGGCGCAGGCAAGATGCAGCGCCTCATGCTGGCTCATCCATGAAAACGAGACGTGATAGTCGGCCCAACGGCCACCGACCGTCATCGCGATCTCGTCCTCGCCGGAACGCTCGAAACTCCAGTCATTCGTGGATGCCACGAACTCGATCATGTCGACCGGATTGTTCAAACGTTCAATTTCCAAAAGACCAAGACCCATAAACCACCTTTTCCGAGTACCGCCCACCGGCTTCGGCCAGTTGCGATACCGGCCTCCCCGCGTTGCACGCACCGGGCTCTATTTCGAATCATCTATTAAAATCAGTGTATAATGCGTATTCGCCAACACCAGCCCCCCGCATGCCGCTTTCCCGTGATCTGTCATTTTCGCGTTACGAAAATGATTCAGAGCCATGACCTAAATGATTCTGCGAATTGCCTTTTTTAACCATGTCCACAGGCGGGATTTTTTTTGGTGAAAGTCTTGCCGAAAAGCTTCAAGCGGCCTTCGGGAACCTTACCGGACCGGTTTCGGGCAACAACGTGCTTCCCGCAAACGAAAAAAGCAGGCCTCGCGGAGACCTGCCTTACATATTTGTATTCCGATTTTTCGAGGCGGCGGTTATTCGCCGGCCTTTTCTTTCAGCTGTGCCTCGAGCGCATCGATGCGCGCGCGCAGCTCGTCGTTTTCGTCGCGCGCCTTGATCGCCATCTCACGCACGGCGTTGAATTCTTCGCGCTGGACCACGTCCATGCTGTTTAGCCAGCGCTCCACCTGCGCCTTGACTGCGGTTTCAAGGTCCTTGCTCGCGCTTTGAACCGAGCCTGCGGCATCGGTCATCAGTTTCGCCAGATCGTCGAGGATGCGCGTGGTGCCGGATGTCATGTCGGTTTCTCCTGTCGCAATGCGGGGCGCACCGTGCCGGTGCCTGCCCATGAGTTAGTGAAGCCGTCGCAAAGGCGCAAGCCCGGCTGCAAACAATGTACATGAAGCGGCACCGCGGACGAACTTGACCGGGCCGCATTATGTCGCCATCTTCCCGCCGACCATAGAGGAATTCAGACCTTGCTGCCAGACCATATCATGCTTGCCTCCATGCCTTATCCGGCTATAGATCCGGTGGCGCTTCGTCTCGGACCGTTGCAGGTTCACTGGTACGGGCTTGCCTATGTCGCGGGCATTCTGCTCGGCTGGCTTTATGCACGCTGGCTGCTGAAAAAAGAACGGCTCTGGCCCGCCGGCAAGCAGCCGATGACGCTGGCGCGGCTTGACGATTTCATCACCTGGTCCGTTCTGGGCATCGTCGTTGGCGGACGGCTCGGCTACATGCTGTTCTACGTCCCCGACGCTTTTCTTTCCAATCCGCTGATGGTCTTCAAGGTCTGGGATGGCGGCATGTCGTTCCACGGCGGGCTGATCGGCATGATCACGGTCATGATCGTCTTCTCGCGCAAACACGCCATCAACACCTGGTCGCTGCTCGACCTGATGGCGACCGTGACCCCGATCGGCCTGTTTTTCGGCCGCATCGCCAATTTCATCAATGGCGAGCTTTGGGGCCGGGTGAGCGATGTGCCATGGGCCATGGTGTTTCCCGGCGCCGGGGCGCTGCCGCGTCACCCGAGCCAGCTTTACGAGGCGGGCCTTGAGGGTCTTGTCACGCTCATCATCCTGTTCATCGCCACGCAGTTTTTCCACACGCTGAAGCGCCCGGGGCTGACGGGCAGTATCTTCATCTGCCTCTATGCCCTGTCGCGCATCTTCGTGGAATTCTTCCGCGAACCCGACCCGCAGCTTGGCTATCTCTTCGGCGGTTGGCTGACCATGGGCATGGTGCTGTCGCTTCCGATGCTGCTCGCCGGGCTGTGGGGCATCTGGTATTCCGGCCGCATGGCAAGGCGCGCAGACACGGACAGACCATCGTGACCACGCCGCTTGGCAAAAAGATCAAAACAATGATCGAGACCGGCGGGCCGATGCCGGTCAGCACCTATTTCACCCTCTGCCTGGCCGATCCGGAATACGGCTATTATCTCAACCGTGATCCGCTGGGCCGTAGCGGCGATTTCACCACGGCGCCGGAAGTCTCGCAGCTTTTCGGCGAACTCGTCGGCATCTTCCTGATTCAGGCCTGGCAAAGCCACGGCCGCCCCGAGGAAACCGTGCTGATCGAGGGCGGGCCGGGACGCGGCACGATGATGGCGGATATTCTGAACGTCATCGCCCAATTGGCGCCCGGCCTCTATGACGGGCTTTCGGTAGCCCTGATGGAAACCAGCCCGGCGCTGCGCGCGCGCCAGGCCGACACTCTTACGCGCCACACCAACCGGATCGTCTGGATCGATGATATTGGCGAGGTGCCCGACGGCTTCACCCTGTTTGTCGCCAATGAACTATTCGACGCCATCGCCACGCGCCAGTTCGTCAAGGCGGGAACCGGTTTCTTCGAACGCATGGTGACGCTTGACGACAAAGGCGCGCTCACCTTCGGCGTCTCCCCTGCCCGGCTTGATCCTGACGCCCTTCCCGCCAACTGGAAAGCACAGGCCGACGGCACGATCTTCGAGCCGGCCCCGGCGCGTGAAGCACTGATGGCCCGCATTGCCGAAAGGCTGAAAACCGGCGGCGGCAGCGCGCTGATCATCGATTACGGCCACCTGAAAAGCGGTTTCGGCGACACCCTGCAGGCCGTGCGCAAGCATGTTTTCGATCCGCCGCTTGCCTATCCGGGCGAGGCAGACCTCACCAGCCATGTTGATTTTGCAGCCCTTGCCGCTGCCGCGCAGCACGAGGGCGCCCATGTCCATCCGATGATGATGCAGGGCGCTTTTCTCGCCGGTCTCGGCCTAGGTCCCCGTGCTTCGCAGCTCGGCCGGGGAAAGAGTGTCGAAACCCAGCAGCAGATCGTCGCGGCCGCCCGCCGGCTTGCAGGCGAAGGCGCTGACGAAATGGGTAACCTTTTCAAGGTATTGTGCGTTTCTCACCCGTCATTGGCGCTCATTCCGTTTGACGCCGAGGATTGACAACCACACCTGCCCCACACCAACATCCGCCAAAACACGATCCAGGAAATTGCAATGCGCCAGTCCGACCGGACAGCTGAAACCCATGCTGAACCTGTCCCGGTTCAAAGCCCGCTTTTGAGCGCGCGGCTTGCCGGAACCGGTTTCCGTCACGGCTTTTTCACGCGCCGGGGCGGTGTCTCGACCGGCATCTACGACAGCCTCAACTGTGGCGCGGGGTCGGATGACGGGACTGAAAATGTCGCAGCGAATCGCGCCGCGGTGGCCGGATGGTTTGGCGAGAACGCCGACAACCTCATCAACCTCCATCAGTGCCATTCGGCCGATGTGGTCGCCGTGGACCGGCCCCTGACCGGCGACCGGCCGCGCGCTGATGGTCTGGTGACCAGCACGCCGGGGCTTGTGCTCGGTGTCCTGACGGCCGATTGCGGGCCGGTATTGCTGGCCGATACCGATAACGGCGTCATCGGTGCGGCCCATGCCGGCTGGCGCGGCGCTTTCACCGGCATACTGGAGGCAACCGCAGACGCGATGATTGCGCTCGGCGCACGACGTGAGGCGATTGTTGCAAGCCTGGGTCCGGCAATCGGCAGCAAGGCTTATGAAGTCGGCCCGGAATTCATCGAACGCTTTACACAAGCCGACAGCGCATTTGCACAGTTCTTCGCACCATCGGAAACGGCGGGTCACGCGCTCTTCGACCTTGCTGGCTTCATCGGCCTGAAACTGGACCGTGCCGGCATTGTCCATGACATCGTCGGACAGTGTACATATGAAAACGAGCAGGATTTCTTTTCCTATCGCCGCGCCACCCATCGTGGCGAACCGGACTACGGCCGGCAGATTTCGGCGATTTCGATTGGGGCTCGGTGAGCTTCACACGTCAACAGCGTGCCACACACGCCCGGGGAGACAGATATGGCGCTTATCTTTGAAAGCGAAGAATATGCCGAGAGGCTGACGCGGCTGAAAAGCGCAATGGCGGCCAAGAAGCTCGATGCCGTGCTGCTGTTTGCGCAGGAAAGCATGTACTGGCTGACGGGATATGACACCTTCGGCTTCGTGTTTTTCCAGTGCCTTGCCGTGACCGCTGACGGCAAGATGACGCTTCTGACCCGTTCGGCCGATGTTCGCCAGGCGCGCCAGACATCGAATATCAGCGATATCCGCATCTGGGTCGATCGCGGCCAGACCGATCCGAGCCGGGACCTGAAGGAAATGCTCGCCGATCTCGACCTGCTCGGCTGCCGGATCGGCGTCGAATACGATACCCACGGCATGACCGGACGGTCCGCCCACCTGCTCGACGAGCAGCTTTCCAGCTTCTGCCAGATTGAGGACTCTTCCTATCTGGTCAGCAATCTGCGCCTGATCAAAAGCCCGGCCGAGATCACCTGTATCGAAAAGGCTGCGACACTGTGCGACGACGCCTTCGATGCAGCGCTGCCGCTGATCAGGCCGGGCGCCGATGAAGGCGAAATCCTGTCTGCCATGCAGGGCGCGGTGCTTTCGGGAGGCGGTGATTATCCGGCCAACAATTTCATCATCGGTTCCGGCGAAAGCGCACTTCTGTGCCGCGCGAAATCGGGACGCCAGACGCTTTTGGAAAACGATCAGCTCACACTCGAATGGGCCGGCGTCTGGGCTCATTATCATGTGGCGGCGATGCGCACGGTCGTCGTTGGGGAGCCAAGCGACCGGCACCACGCGCTCTACGGCGCCGGACGGGCTGCGCTGGAGGCGATTGAAGAACTGCTGCGGCCCGGACACAGTTTCGGCGACGTTTTCGACAAGCACGCCGAAATCATGGATGACCGTGGCCTTTCCCGCCATCGGCTAAATGCGTGCGGCTATTCACTGGGCGCGCGGTTCGCGCCGTCATGGATGGAACACCAGATGTTTCACGCCGGAAATCCGAACCCGATCCTGCCCTCGATGTCGCTGTTCGTGCACATTATCCTCATGGATTCCGACAGCGGTACGGCAATGACGCTCGGTCGCACCTACCTGACCGGCGAGGATGATCCCAGGCCGCTTTCGCGGCTCAGCCTCGACCTTTACACAAAATAAAGCATGATCACGCCCACCGTTTGACAACGCAGCGCTCACTCCTGAAAATCGCGAACGATTTCAAAGGAAGGGCGTGATCAAATGTTCCGGATGGCAAGCATTTTCGTTGCTGCGGGCCTGCTTGCCGCCTGCTCCACCAGTGATGTGCTGACATTGACGTCCACACCGCCGGCGCCGGTCGGTTCGGCCTCGCCGCAGGTCGCCCAGAACCCGCCGCCTGTCGCAGCCGCCCCGCAGACCAACGTCGCCCGCCAGAACCTTGCTCCGCCGACAACGACATATTCCGGCAGTCCGGCCGGCGGCGGAACATATCAGCAGCAAGCCGCAACGACTTACGATGCCACGCCCGCAAGGGGCCGGCCGCCCAGCACATTCGGTCAGCAGGCCGAACAGCTCGGTCAGCCGCAGCAGGCGGCCGTTGCCGCAACGGCCGCGCCGGCCGCAGCGCAAACCGCGCCACAGCAGCTTGCCCCTGCTGCACAGTCGGCCACGGCAGTACAACAGCAGGCCATCGCCGCCCAACCGGCCGCCACTCAACCGGCCGCGGCGCAGCCTGCCGCCGCGCAGCCTGCTACGACGCAACCAAGTTCTGCCCCGCCGGCCTCCGCTGTTGCCGCAGCCCAGACAATCCGCTTCCTGCCGATCATCGGCGCGCCGTCGGACAAGCTCGCGCCCCTTTCCGCCCGGCTTGGCGACAGCGTGCGCGCGGCCGGGCTGACCATTGTGCCGATGGATCAGACCACCGCCGACATCAGTCTCAAGGGCTATTTCTCCGTCGTTGATCAGGATGGCCGGGTCTCCGTGGTTTATGTCTGGGATGTCATCGGCCCTGATGGCCTGCGTCTCCATCGCATCCAGGGCAGCACGCCCTCCCCGGATGCCGGTTTTTCCGGCAGCGACCCGTGGGACGGGGTAACGCCGGCGATGATGGCGGATATCGGTCAGGAATCTGTCGGTTCCCTGCTTGCCTGGCTCGACAGCCAGGGCTGAAACGGTCCGGATCGGACTTTCGGCATAGGAGAATCCGGGAAAGTCGGTTGAAACCGTCACAAGACAGTAACAACCGCCTTGCATTCACAGGCAAGCCGGTTAAAAAGCGGGCAGACAGACGCAACGGGCGATATGACATGAAAGTTTTCGCAGGCAATTCCAACCGACAGCTTGCCGAAGCGATTTGCAACTATCTCAATGTCCCGATGGGCAAGGCGAGCGTCAGGCGGTTCGCCGATCAGGAAATTTTCGTTGAAATTCAGGAAAATGTGCGCGGCGAGGATGTTTTTGTCGTCCAGTCGACCTCTTTCCCGACCAACGACCACCTGATGGAATTGCTGATCATGATCGACGCATTCCGACGTTCGTCGGCGCGGCGCATCACGGCGGTTCTCCCCTATTTCGGCTATGCCAGGCAGGACCGCAAACCCGGACCGCGCACGCCGATCTCGGCCAAGCTCGTTGCCAACCTGATCACCCAGGCCGGCGCCAACCGTGTGATGACGCTTGACCTGCACGCCGGTCAGATCCAGGGCTTCTTCGATATTCCGACCGACAACCTTTATGCACTGCCGATTCTTGCGCGCGATATCAAGGCGCGGCGCAATCTCGACAATGTCATGGTGGTTTCGCCCGACGTCGGCGGCGTGGTGCGCGCCCGTGCGCTGGCCAAGCGGCTGGACTGTCTGCTGGCCATCGTCGACAAGCGGCGCGAACGCCCCGGCGAATCCGAGGTCATGAACATCATCGGTGAAGTCGAGGGCAAGGAGTGCATCCTGATCGACGATATCATCGATTCCGGCGGCACGCTGTGCAACGCGGCCGAGGCGCTTTTGAACAACGGCGCGCTTTCGGTCACCGCCTACATCACCCATGGCGTTCTCTCCGGCGCGGCCGTCCAGCGGATCGGCTCGTCCAAGCTGGAGGAACTGGTGATCACCGACTCGATCCAGCCGCGCGGCGAGATGGTCGCTTCGGGCAATATCCGCGTCATCTCCACAGCCGCCCTTATCGGCGAGGCGATCAACCGGACCAGCCACGAATCGTCGGTCTCAAGCCTCTTCGACTAGGCCAGATCGACACATCGAGGGCGACCGTTACCGTTGATCAGTGCGGTTGCCTTGATCGCGCAGGCTCCGGCCTTGCCTTTTGCCCGTCCGTCCTATATAGGCACCACGTTCGCGCAGACACCCTTGGAGGCAGCGCGAATGAGGGCTTGCCCCTCCCGTTTCAAAGGCGAAAACATGCCGGCGAAACGCTCCACATAACCTGAAAGGAAATGCCATGAGCGACAATAGCTCTCTGCTCACGGCCGAAGCGCGCGAACGGGTCGGTAAGGGGTCCTCCCGCGAACTGCGCCGCAACGGCCTGGTGCCCGCCGTCATTTACGGCGACAAGAAAGCCCCGGTTTCGATCGCGGTCTCTCGCAAGGAAGTGACCAAGCGCATCTTCGATGGTGGCTTCATGACCACGACCTTCACGATCGAGGTCGGCAAGGACAAGTACATGGTCCTGCCGAAGGACTACCAGCTCGACCCCGTCCGCGACTTCGTCATGCATGTCGACTTCCTGCGGATCTCGGCCAAGAGCACCGTTACGGTTGCCGTTCCGGTTCACTTCATCAACGATGAAATCTGCCCCGGCATCAAGCAGGGCGGTGTCCTGAACATCGTGCGCCATGAAGTTGAATTCAACTGCCCGGCAAACGCCATTCCCGACAGCATCACGGTTGATCTTGCAAACGTCGAAGTTGGCGAGTCGATCCACATCTCCGCTGTCGACGTGCCCGCGAAGGTTACGCCGGTCATCTCCGACCGTGACTTCACCATCGCCACGATCGCAGCGCCGGCCGGCATGAAGTCCGAACAGGACGAAGCCGAAGACGCCGCCGAAACGACCGAAGAAGAAGGCGGCGCAGAAGAATAAGCTGCTGCCGTTCTCTGACAGAAACTGAAAAGCCGCGGGGAAACCCGTGGCTTTTCATTTTTGGGCTGGTCGCACTGCCTGTCTTCCGATACAGGCGGAATCGGACGTAAAGATCCTTCTGCACAACCAGAAGAATTAGGCGTTTGTTATTGCAGGTCAGCTAAAAAACATGCATGTTATTCGGAAGTCATAGCTTACATTCATCCGGCATTCGCCGGATCATCCGCAAAATCGGGATACAGCGTGGAGAAGGGGCCAAGTACGGTCACATGATCAGGCTTCGATCCGGCAGAGACATCATGATCGCCCTGGCAAGCTCCTGCGCGGTGAGCATGGCTCTGTTAGTCCTTTCGCTGTTTTCGCTTCACATGATCGAAGCAACCGACGCCAGTTTCTCGAAACATATCGCACAGCTTGCCGATATCAGCGCGCCGGCGCTCGCCGTTTCCATGGCGACGGCCGATTATGACACGATGGCAATGATCGCGACCGCCATTCAGAAGACGCCCGAGGTCGACAAGGTCGAGATCGTCGATCGGTCGGGAATGGTCGATCTTCTGATGCAGGACACGAGCCTGCCGATCGGCACGCCAAATGCCATGGCTTCCCTGTCTCGTCCCATTTATGACGGGATCGGCAATGGCGTACAGGAAGTCGGCAAGCTCAATCTCTATTTCTCAAGACCCGCCTCGATCAGTACAGCGATGTGGCTGATCATAGTGACAGGCGTTGTCGCATCGTTTTTTCTTGGCTGGGCATCATGGCGCTTCATCGGCACACTCAAGGCCCGTGCCGGTTCTTCCGGAGATACTGGCGGCGAAGACGGCGCATCGCAATCCGATCCGGAGGAAATACGGGAGGCTGACGCCCGCCCGCCGTCGGACGGTGACGACCATCGTCTCTTCGGTCATCTGTTCGAAAGTGAAACCGAAATGGCCTGTCTGATTTCGGCGGCAGGCAAATTCGTCGATGTCAGCAAGGGCTGGCTGCGCAAGAGCGGTTACGGTCGCGAGGATGTGACAGGCGCCGACATCGGCACATTCCTCGCCGCCCCCGACCGGGATGTGATCGGCAAACGCCTTTCCGACCTTCATGAGCAAGGCCAGCCCCAGAAGGGCATGCTGCGCTTTCGCCACGCCGACGGCAGCACTTCCGACACATGGTTTGCCGCAACGGCGGTATCCGCGCCGGATGGCAAGGCCTTCGCGCTTGCGGTGATCCAGGACATTTCCGATCTGACCGTCGAGGCAGCGGATACCGACACGGCGGAATTTGCTGATCACCTCACCGGCCTTGTCAATCGGATCGGCTTCGAGAAACGGCTTGCCGACCTGATTGCAGATGCCAAACCGGGCTGCCAGCTGGCCTGTCTGCTTGTCGATATCGACCGGTTCAAGTCGATCAACGATCATCATGGTCACAGGGCGAGCGAGGAGCTGCTGCGCGCACTCGTCAAGCGGTGGCGCCCGTCACTGCAGAAGGCGCTGCTGTCGGCCCGCCTCGGCAGCGATGAATTTGCGCTTGTGCTCTCCGGCACAGATGCCCGGAAGAATGCCGAAACCATCGCCGAAGCACTCTGCGAAGCTGCGCGCACGCCCTTCGTGATCGGCTCTGCAACGATGTCGATCACCGTGAGCATCGGTATTGCCCACTTCCCCGAAAATGCCGCCGACAGCCAGGAATTCATTCATTTCGCCACGATTGCCAGCTCATCGTGCAAGAGCGAAGGCGGCAACGGTATCCGGAGATTCGAGCCCGAAATGTTGGCAAGCCGAAAGAAGCGGACGGAGTCGGAAGACGACATCCGGCGCGGGATCGAGGAAAGCCTGTTCGAACCTCATTTTCAGTCCGTCACGCATCTTGCAAGCGGCAAGATCGTCGGCTTTGAGGCCCTGATGCGCCTCAACCACCCCGAAAAAGGCTTGATCCCGCCCGGTGAATTCATCGCCATTGCCGAGGAATCGGACCGGATCGATCTTGCCGGACGGCAACTGTTTTCAAAAGCGCTTTCCGGCCTGCGCGCCCTTGGCCAGCGCCACGGTGATGAACACCTGCACATCGCCATCAATCTTTCGCCGGTGGAGCTGACGCCCGAAAAGATCGCATTCATAGCCAGCGAGCTTGAGGTTTACGGCGTCGATCCGGCACAGTTGACCGTCGAGATCACCGAAGCCGTTTTCCTGGAAGACAGCGACCGGATCACCGAATGTCTTCAACAGCTGCGTCGCATCGGTTGCCGGATCGCGCTTGATGATTTCGGAACCGGCTATTCGTCCCTTGCCTATCTGACGCGCTTTCAGGTCGATATCATCAAGATCGACCAGTCCTTCATCAAGGGGCTGACGCATCCCGACCCGGCGATCGCCACACGCAGCCGCCGGCTGATCGAGGGCATCGCGGCGATTGCGACGAACATGGACTGCCTGATGATTGCCGAGGGTGTGGAAGAAGAAGAGCAGGCACGACACCTGCGCACAATCGGCGTTCAGTACGCCCAGGGCTTTTTGTTTTCGACGCCGCTGCCGCTTTCCGAGGCGATGGCGCTCGTTTGAGGCCCGGCCGACGCATATTGACATGCGACGTGAAACAGGTTGGAAAAGGGCCGATCTTCCTGAAGGACAGCAGCTTATGTTCATTATCGCGGGTCTCGGTAATCCGGGCGGCCAGTATGCCGGCAACCGACACAATATCGGCTTCATGGCCGTTGACGCCATCGCCGACAGCAACGGGTTTTCGCCATGGTCATCCAAGTTCAAGGGGCTTATTTCAGAAGGCAGCCTTGCCGGCGAGAAAGTGCTGCTGATCAAGCCCCAGACCTTCATGAACCTGTCCGGCGAGGCGGTCGGCGAGGTGCTGCGCTTCTACAAGCTTTCCGTCGCAGACCTGCTGGTGATCTACGACGAACTGGATCTGATCCCCGGAAAGGCCCGGATCAAGACCGGCGGCGGCTCGGGCGGGCATAACGGCATCAAGTCGATCGACGCCCATTGCGGCAAGGATTATCGCCGCCTGCGCCTCGGCATTGGTCATCCCGGCGACAAGGCGCGCGTCCACGGCCATGTGCTCGGCAATTTCGCCAAGGTCGACAGCGAATGGCTGGAGCCATTGCTGGCAGGGATTGCGTCGAACGCAGACCTTCTGGTGCGCGGCGAGGATTCGCAGTTCATGAACAAGCTTGCGCTGGCGACAGGCGGCAGCGGCGCGCAGCCGCAACCGGCCGCTGCGAAACCGGTGCGGAAGGCAAAATCCCATATCCACAACGCCCGCCAGCACGGACAACAGAAAATGCCCGAAAGCGGCCCCATGGCCGATATGCTGAAAAAGATGTTCGGCCAGAAAAAAGACTGACCGGCGACAGCCCAACAGTACCCGACCGGCCTATTCTTCCGGTTCGGTGACGAACATCAGAGGAAAGCCGGCCTGTTTGGCAAGATCGACGCCTTCCTTGGCCTTGGTCTCGGCAATGTCGCGGCTATAGACGGCGACCACGCACCGTCCCTTCTGGTGGGCGGTCATCATGACATTATAGCCCTGCTCCTCGCTCATCCGGAAAACCGCCTTGAGGATGACCAGAACGAATTCGCGCGGCGTGAAATCGTCGTTGACGAGGATCACCTTGTAAAGTCGCGGTCGGGCGACCTTCGGTTTGGTCTTCGTCTTGCGTTTTGTATCGGAGCCCGTGTCGCTCATGGCCGACCCGTCCCTTCTTTTCAAAATCAAAAAATGAAGAATACGCGGCCGGCGCAAGCGCACTGACGACATCAGAAACTGACGAACCGCAATATCGCTATTTTGCGCCCTCGGCCCCGATTTCGCAAGTGCGGCCGTGAGAAAAGCCGCTGTTGCGTGATGAGGCCTTGACCTTTGCCGCCTTCATCGCCCATAGCCTCGGGCCAGAGAAACGAATTTAAAAGCAGGATATCCCCATGGGCTTCAAATGCGGAATTGTCGGCCTGCCCAATGTCGGCAAGTCGACCCTCTTCAACGCGCTGACCAAGACCGCCGCAGCTCAGGCCGCCAACTATCCCTTCTGCACGATCGAGCCCAATACCGGCGAGGTTGCCGTGCCCGACGACCGCATGGTCGCGCTGGCAAAGGTGGCTGGTTCGAAGGAAATCATTCCGACCCGCATTTCCTTCGTGGACATTGCAGGTCTCGTGCGCGGCGCTTCCAAGGGTGAAGGCCTCGGCAACCAGTTCCTCGCCAATATCCGCGAGGTCGATGCCGTCGTCCATGTTCTGCGCTGTTTCGAGGATGACGACATCACCCATGTCGAAGGCCGTATCGACCCCGTTGCCGATGCCGACACCATCGAGACCGAGTTGATGCTCGCCGATCTGGAAAGCCTGGAACGCCGCGTCGACCAGACCCGCAAGCGCGCCACCGGCAAGGACAAGGAAGCACTTGCCGTTCTGCCCGTGATGGACGCCTCGCTGAAGCTGCTTCAGGACGGCAAACCGGTGCGCTCGCTTCTGAACGAGCTGGATGCCGAAGACATCAAAATCCTCAAGGGCCTGAACCTTCTGACCTCCAAGCCGGTGCTTTACGTCTGCAATGTCGCCGAAGGTGATGCAGCCAAGGGCAATGCCCAGACCGAAAGGGTCGCGGCCATGGCCGCAGAGCAATCGGCAGGAACCGTTATCATCTCGGCGGCCATCGAGGCGGAAGTCGCCCAGCTCGATGCCGAGGAAGCGGAAATGTTCCTCTCCGAAATGGGGCTGGAAGAAGCGGGCCTCGACCGGTTGATCCGCGCCGGCTACGAACTTCTGGACCTGATCACCTATTTCACCGTCGGCCCGAAGGAGACCCGCGCATGGACCGTGCGCCGGGGCACCAAGGCGCCGGCCGCTGCCGGCGTGATCCACACCGATTTCGAACGCGGCTTCATCCGCGCCTTCACCATCGCCTATGACGATTTCATCGCCTTCAACGGCGAGACCGGCGCCAAGGAAGCCGGCAAGGCTCGCGACGAAGGCAAGGAATATGTCGTCCACGACGGCGACGTGATCCATTTCCGCTTCAATACGTAAGTCAGAGCGACACTCGATTCATGCAGAAGGCCGGTCCGTACAAGGCCGGTCCGTACAAGGCCGGCCCCAGACTGCTGACAAAGTTTGCCCCACGTTCTTTCGTCATACCGGCCTTGAGCCGGTATCCAGGGCCGCTTGCTGTGCGCTTCCAGAAAGAGTCTTTGCGTGCAAGGACTTGCGCTTACTAGATTCCGGCTCAAGGCCGGAATGACGGTGGGGCAAAGCTGTGATTGCTTACAGGGTTTATCAACAAACTGAGGCCGGTCCGCAAAAGACCGGCCTTTCTTTTTGCCTTGAAGGTGGCTGTCCCCGGCCCCACCTTCTCTACAGTCGATTTCCTCACTTATAACAACAGCCGGGCGAACAGATGACCATCTACGACTTTTCAGCCAAGAGCATTGACGGATCCACCGTCGATCTTTCCGACTACAAGGGCCATGTGCTCCTGATCGTCAACACGGCGAGTGAATGCGGCTTCACCCCGCAATATGAAGGCCTTGAGGAACTCTACCGGAAATACCGTGAGCAGGCGTTTTCCGTGCTTGGCTTTCCCTGCAACCAGTTCGGCGGCCAGGAGCCAGGCGACGAAGCCGAGATCGCGACATTCTGCAAGACGCAATTCAGCGTCGATTTCCCGATGTTCGCCAAGGTCGATGTCAATGGCGACGATGCTCATCCGCTTTTCAAATTTCTGAAAAAGGAGCGTCCGGGCTTTCTCGGCTCCGGCATCATCAAGTGGAATTTCACGAAATTCCTGATCGGTCGCGATGGCGAGCCGATCAAGCGCTACGCGCCGACGGTCAAACCCGAAGAGATACAGGACGACATCAACGACACGCTGGCTGCCGCGAGGGCTTGAGCCTTCGCGACGCAGGCGTTAATGGCCTTCGTATTGCACCAGCGAGCGAACCTCGACGCCCATGGCTTCGAGCTTCTTGCGGCCGGGCAAGTCCTTCAGATCAATGACGAAACAGGCTGAGACGATGTCCGCCCCCATCTGCCTCAGCAGCTTGACGGCGCCTTCCGCCGTGCCGCCGGTGGCAATCAGGTCGTCGACCAGAATGACCTTCTCGCCCGGCTTGACGGCGTCGACATGCATTTCCATCTCGTCTTCGCCATATTCCAGCGAATAGGTCATCGACACGGTCTTGTCGGGCAATTTTCCCTTTTTGCGGATCGGCACGAAACCGGCCGACAGCTGATGCGCCAGTGCGCCGCCGAGAATGAAACCGCGCGCCTCGATACCCGCGATCTTGTCGATCTTCATGCCGACATAGGGCTGCACCAGTTCGTCGACGGCGCGGCGAAAGGCGCGCGCATCGCCGAGCAGCGTGGTGATGTCACGAAAGATGATACCGGGCTTCGGATAATCCGGAATCGAGCGAATGGCATTGAGCAATTCAGGATTGGCATTCATCTTCCGATGTCCTTTTATTCGGCTTCAGTCCAGATAAGCGTGCTCGGGCCATTCATCAAAAAGGCGGCCCGCGCCGCCTTTCCTTGTTCACGTCCGCACGCGAAAAATCAATCGTGCTTGCGTGAATAGACCGATTTTTTCGTGAGATAAACCAGAACCGTCATGATCACGAGAAAGACCATGACCACCAGACCGGTCTGTTTGCGGTCCTCAAGCTTGGGCTCCGCCGTCCACATCAGGAAGGCGGCAACATCGCGCGCATACTGGTCCGTCGTTTCCGGTGTGCCATCGTCATAGGCGACGATCCCGTCCGAAAGCGGCGGCGCCATGGCCAGCGACGCAGCATTGGCGAAATAGGGATTGTAATAGGTGCCGGTTGGAATTTCCGTGCCCTCGGGCGCATCCTCATAACCCGTCAGCAGCGCATGGATATAATCCGGCCCGCCCTCCTGATACTGGGTGAAGATATCGAAGATGAACGTCGGGAAGCCCCGCTTGATGCCGCGGGCCTTGGCCATCAGCGACAGATCGGGCGGTGCGGCGCCATTGTTGGAGGCTGCCGCCTGCTCGGCGTTTTCGAAGGGCGCCGGGAAATAATCCGACGGAATGCCGGGCCGCATGTACATGTTGCCGTCATTATCGGGACCGGCCTCGATTTCATACTCTGCGGCAAAGGCTTTTACCTGCGCCTCGGAATAGCCGAGATCCGAAAGCGTGCGGAACGCCACCAGATCGAGCGAATGACAGGCCGAACAGACATCCCTGTAAACCTTCAGACCGCGCTGAAGCTGACCGCGGTCATAGGTGCCGAGCGGGCCAGCAAAGCTCCAGTCCATCTGATGCGGATGCTCGATCGGATAATGCGGCGTACCGCCCTCCTCGCCTTCCTCGGCTGCATTGGCGACCGAAAGACACAGCGGCGTCAAAAATGCGGTGAACAGGACACCGGCGATAAGCTTTTTCATGGTTTTTCCCCTCTCGCCACGCATCAGACGTCGCCCTTGGCCGGCTTTTTGCGCGCGGCCTGCTTTTCGAGCACGGCTTCGGTGATTGAATTCGGCACCCGGGCCGGTTTTTCAAACAACCCCAGAACCGGCATGATCACGAGGAAAAATCCGAAATAATAAAGCGTTCCAAGCTGCGACATGATCACGAATATGCCTTCGGCAGACTGCGAACCGAGCCAGCCAAGCATGAACGCATTGGCGACAAACAGCCAGAAGAACAGCTTGAACCACGGACGATAGGCGGCCGAGCGCACCTTGGAAGTGTCAAGCCAGGGCAGGAAGAACAGGATCAGGATCGAGCCGAACATCACCAGAACGCCGCCAAGCTTGGAATCGATCGGGCCGATGTCGAAGGTGATCGCCCGCAACATCGCGTAAAACGGCAGATAATACCATTCGGGAACGATATGCGGCGGCGTCTTCATTGAATCGGCCGGGATGTAGTTGTCCGGATGGCCGAGATAATTCGGCATGTAGAAGATGAACCAGACATAGGCGATCAGGAAGATCGTGACCCCAAGCGCGTCCTTCAGCGTCGCATAGGGCGTAAACGCCACGGTATCGCTCTTCTGCTTGACCTCGACACCGGTGGGATTGGTTTGTCCGGTGACATGCAGCGCCCAGATGTGCAGCACCACGACGCCGGCGATCATGAACGGCAACAGGTAGTGCAGCGCGAAGAAACGCTGCAGGGTCGGCTCGCCAACGGCGAAACCGCCGAGCAGAAGCTGCTGAACCCAGTCGCCGATCAGCGGAAAGGCGGTGAAGAAACCGGTGATCACCGTCGCCCCCCAGAAGGACATCTGCCCCCAGGGCAGCACATAGCCCATGAAGCCGGTCGCCATCATCAGCAGATAAATAACCACGCCGAGCATCCAGAGAATTTCACGCGGCGCCTTGTAGGAGCCGTAATAAAGCCCGCGGGCGATATGCAGATAGACGGCGATGAAGAAGAACGAGGCACCGTTTGCATGCATGTAGCGCAGCATCCAGCCATAATTCACGTCCCGCATGATCTTCTCGACCGACAGGAAGGCGGCGGATGTCGAGGACGTGTAGTGCATGGCCAGCACAATGCCGGTGACGATCTGCACCACCAGCATGACCGAAAGCATGGCGCCGAAGGTATAGGCGTAATTCAGATTGCGCGGAACCGGATAGGAAATGAAGCTGTCATATAACAGGCGGGGCAGCGGCAGACGCGCATCCATCCATTTCGACACACCGTTCTTCGGCACATAACTCGAGTGTCCACTCATGGCCCAGTCTCTCCCCCTCAACCGATCCTGATTACAGTGTCGGACGTAAATTCGTATAGCGGTATCGCAAGGTTTTGCGGCGCAGGGCCTTTGCGGATACGGCCCGCCGTATCGTAGTGCGAGCCATGACAGGGACAGAACCACCCGCCGAAATCACCGGCCTGACCGAGCGGAATGCAGCCGAGATGGGTGCACGAGCCGATCATGACAATCCAGTTTTCCTTGGCCTCACCGGCGGAACGGTCAACATCGGTTGCCGGAGAACCCGACGGCAGGTTTTCATTGCGCGCCTCGGGGTCCTTGAGATCGGAAAGCGGCACCTCCCTTGCCTCCTCGATCTCGCGCTCGGTGCGATTGCGGACGAAGACCGGCTTGCCGCGCCATTTCACCGTCAGCGACATGCCGGGTTCGAGACTGGAGACATCCACTTCGACAGTCGAAAGCGCCAGTGTCGACGCATCCGGCCGCATCTGGTCGATGAATGGCCAGGCGACGCCGGCCACCCCCACAGCCCCGGCAACCCCGGTTGTCAAATACAGAAAATCGCGCCGGGTCGGTTCGCCGGAATGATCCGTCGAAACAGTCTCGTCTTGCACCGCTATCCCTCCATCAGCTGATGCCACCGTCGGAAACGCCTTGTTCTCCCTCGCAGTTTCCCGCGACAAGGCGCCATGGTGACGTTCATTTAGCCTAAGTTTTATGCGCGATCCCTTATGATGTCCAGTGTCCGGCATCTGTGGCCACAAGCTATCCGATGTGGCAGCGCAGCATTTGTACGACACCGTTGCGGCCGGTACTGACGAATGGTATGTTCAGCCGCTGATATTTTCTTTTGTCATTTTTCTTTTTCAGGATTTAAGCTTGAGTTCCCTGAAGACTCTGGCCGTCACCTTTGCAAGTCTGGCCTTGCTGCTTGGCGTTTTGCCTTCCCTTTCACAATTCTGGCTGTTCTCGTTCGTCGGTGGCATGCGAGTGCATATTGCCGTGGCCGCAGTATGCCTTTCGCTCATCGTTCTGGGGCTCGACAGAACATTATGGTCGGCCATACCGCTGGTGGCGTCTGCGCTGCTGTGCCTGTGGGTCTGGCACCTGCATCAAAGCACCGTTCAGCCCGACGCCCGGCCCGACAGCAATATCCGCGCCCTGAAACTGATCGAGTTCAACATCCTTGGCTATAATCAGGACGGTGCGGAAATTGCCGACTGGCTGACGGATCAGAATGCCGATGTGGTCTATACGCTCGAATCCGGCCCCTTGCGACCTCATCTCGACGCACTTGCGAAAACCTATCCCTACCGGGTGGGCTGTGGCGAACTGGTCAAAAACTGCGACCTGATGATGATGTCAAAATATCCGCTTGAAAATCCGCAGGTTCGAAACCTCGGCCCGCTCGGCGCGCATCGTTTCATCCGCGCCGGCATCAACATCAACGGCGCCCGGGCAACCTTCGTCGCCATGCACCTGACCAAACCGTATTATGAAACCATGCAGCTGGAACAGCTGAACAGCGTGAAGCGCTATCTGAGGGATGTGGACGGACCGCTGATTCTGGCAGGCGATTTCAACTCTTCGCTGCTGTCACCGTATATCCTGAATTTCCTGCAAACCACGGGTCTCAGAGCCTTCGCCCATGAACCGCGGACATGGCCGGTCGAAATGCCGTCGATCGGGCTGCCCATCGATCATATTCTTGTACGCCAACCTGCCTACATCGCCTCGGTGAAGCGTGTCAGACACAATATGGGGTCAAATCATTTCGGGCTTGAGGCCCTCATTTCCCTTCCGGTAACGCCCTGAACCGATCCGATCAGCCTTCGTCGTCGAGTTCGGGCAGGAAGCCACCCGACTGGCGGGCCCAAAGTGCTGCATAGAGCCCGTCCTTTTCAAGAAGCTGCCGGTGCGTCCCCGCCTCGACAATACGCCCCTTGTCCATGACGATCAGGCGATCGAGCGCTGCAATGGTCGACAGGCGATGCGCGATTGCAAGCACGGTCTTGCCCTCCATCAGCTTCATCAAATTGGCCTGGATCGCCGCCTCGACTTCGGAATCGAGCGCCGACGTCGCCTCGTCCAGCACCAGGATCGGCGCGTCCTTCAGCATTACCCGCGAAATCGCAATGCGCTGGCGCTGACCGCCGGAAAGCTTCACCCCGCGTTCGCCGACATAAGCATCGAGCCCCTTGCGGCCGCGCATATCGGCAAGATCGGCGATGAAACTGTCGGCCTCGGCCCGTTCAACAGCCTCCCACAGCATGTCGTCATCGGCATCTTCATTGCCGAAACGGATATTGTCACGGATCGGGCGATGCAGCAGACCGGTATCCTGGGTCACCATGCCGATCTGGGCGCGCAGGCTTTCCTGGGTGACGTCGGCAATATTCTGACCATCGATCGATATCCGGCCGCTGCCGACATCATAAAAGCGCAGCAGCAGATTGACGAGCGTGGACTTGCCCGCCCCCGAACGACCGACGATACCGACCTTTTCGCCGGCGCCGATTGCAAGGGAAAAGTCGTTGATCACGCTCTGGCCGCCGTCATAGCCGAAGCTGACATTGTCGAAACGGATTTCCGGATTGCGCAGAACCAGCGGGACGGCATCCGGCCGGTCGAGCAGGCCGATAGGCTGCGAAATCAGCTCGGCCGAATTCTGGATGGTGCCGATCGCACGCATGATGCCGTTCAACTGCATCATCAGCCGACCGAGCAGCATGGAAAGCCGCAGCGAAAGACCGAGCGTGAAGGCAACGGCACCCGACGAAATATTGCTCGAAAACCACAGATGGACGGAAAGCGCGGCGATTGCCGTGATCATCACGCCGGACAGCAGGCTGAGCGAGGCCCTGACGCCGGTGATCAGCCGCGTAAAACTGCGAACCTGGACAATCAGCCGTTCGAAGCCCGTGCGCATATAGCCGTCATTGCCCTCGTCGCTGCCGAACAGCTTGAGCGTCATGATATTGGAAAACGAATCCACCATCCGTCCCGACATCACCGAATTGGCCTCGGCCAGTTCACGGGCGTTTTCCCGAATGCGCGGCACGAAGAACCGAGCCAGAACGGCAAAGATCGCGATCCACAGCAAAATCAGTGCCGCCAGCCGCCAGTCAAGCGCAGCGACCAGCGCCATGGTCGAGATTGCATAGATCGCCATGAACCAGACGACCTGCAGCAGCGACGACATCAGATCGCCGATCGACTGGCCCGCCGCCGCCACCTTGGCAACGATCCGACCGGCGAAATCGCTCTGGAAGAAATCGAGCGATTGGCGCGCGACATAACGGTAGGACTGCCAGCGCACCAGATTGTTGAAGCCGGGAACGATGGTCTGTTCCTCGATCAGCATCTGCAGCGTGGTAAAGCCGACCCTGACGACGACCATGGCAACGGCCATGCCGATCAGCACCCAGCCGTGTTCGGCCATCAGCCCCGACCAGCCGGCCTCGCGCGGTGTTCCATCGAGAATATCGATCAGCACGCCCATGAACCAGAAGGCGGCCGATTCCATGATCGCGACACCGCCGCCGACGACCAGCATGGCGAAAAACGGCCATTTCGCCTGGCGCAGAAAATACCAGAGAAACGGCAGAAGCTTCTCCGGCGGCCGTTCCGCCGCACGGTCGGCCAACGGATCGATCCACCGCTCGAACAGTTCTGCAATGCGCTGAAATATCATGAGGGAAATGGATACAGGGATTCGCATGCCGGGCAAATGCGTAAATGCCGTTCGGGCGCAACAGACCGACTTTCCAGACTGAAGGCTACGGGCCTAATAAAAACGTCATCCCAATAAAACAGTGGGCGAAGGCCCACTGCCCCTTCAACCGAAACGGGCCCGCCATCCGGCGGGCCCGCTCAATTTCACTCTGCAGCCGCTCCGGTGGCGGTTTCGTCTTCGGCGAGGAAACCGCCGGACTGGCGCTTCCACAGATCGGCATAGATGCCGCCGGCTTCGACGAGCTGTTGATGCGTGCCCGTCTCGATGATCACACCCTTGTCGAGAACGATCAGACGGTCCATCTCGGTCAGCGTCGACAGCCGGTGGGCAATCGCGATCACGGTCTTGCCTTCCATCAGCCCGAACAGGCTTTCCTGAATGGCCGCCTCGACCTCGGAATCAAGCGCCGAAGTCGCCTCGTCCAGCACCAGGATCGGCGCATCCTTGAGGAACACGCGGGCAATCGCGATCCGCTGACGCTGACCGCCGGAAAGCTTCACGCCGCGCTCGCCGACATGGGCATCAAGGCCGACACGGCCCTGAAGGTCGGAAAGCCCCTTGATGAAGTCCCAGGCATTGGCGCGTTTGGCCGCGGCAATCACCTCGTCATCGCTGGCGCCGGGACGGCTGTAGGCGATGTTGTCGCGGATCGAACGGTGCAGCAGGGATGTGTCCTGCGTCACCACGCCGATCATCGAGCGCAGGCTGTCCTGCGACACTTTCGAAACATCCTGACCGTCGATGGTGATCCGTCCGCCCTCCAGATCGAAGAAGCGCAGCAGCAGGTTCATCATCGTGGTCTTGCCGGCGCCGGAACGCCCGACCAGCCCGACCTTCTCGCCCGGCTTGATGACGAGCGAAAGATCCGAGATGACGCCACCTTCCTTGCCGTAATGGAAGGAGATATCGTCATAGACGATTTCGCCTTTTTCAACGACAAGCGGGCGCGCGTCTTCGACATCGACCAGTTCGTGCCGCTTCGCCATCATCGACATGCCGTCATAGACGGTACCGATGTTTTCAAACAGCGCGGTCACTTCCCACATGATCCACTGCGACATGCCGCCGATGCGCATGACAAGCCCCAGCGTCAGCGCAATTGCGCCAACGGTGATGCTGTTTTCGAGCCAGAAGCGGATCGCCAGCGCGCTCACCGCAAACAGGGCAACCGCGTTGTTGATGTAGACCAGCGTCTGGAACTGGGTCACGCGCCGCATCTGGCGGTAGACCGTCTCCAGAAAGCCATCCATGCCTTCGCGTGCAAACAGCTCCTCACGACCGGCATGCGAGAACAGCTTGACGGTAGCGATATTGGTGTAGCTGTCGACCACGCGGCCCGTCATCAGCGACCGGGCATCGGCCTGATCGGCCGAAATCTTCCTCAGACGCGGAATGAAGTACCACAGCATCGCGGCGTAAACCACGATCCACACCAGCAGCGGAATGACGAGACGCCCGTCGGCCGCCGCGACGATGAAGATCATCGAAACGAAATAGGTGACGACGTAGACGAACATGTCGAGCGCCTTCATCACCGTTTCGCGGATGGCAAGCGAAGTCTGCATCACCTTTTGCGAAACGCGGCCCGCGAACTCGTTGGCGAAGAAGTTCATCGAATGGCGCAGGACATAGCGATGCATCTGCCAGCGGCTGATCATCGGCAGGTTGCCGAGCAGCACCTGATGGATCAGCAGCGAGGAGAAGATCGTCAGCCCCGGCAGCAGCACCAGAACCAGCGCGCCCATGAAGGCGAGACGCCAGCCCTCATCTTCCAGGAATGTCTCCCGGTTTGCCGTCGACAGCCAGTCGACGATATCGCCCAGAAAACGGAACAGGTAGACTTCCCCGAAAGCGACCAGCGCGGCAATGACGGCCATCAGCGCCAGATAGGGCGCGGCAGGCTTCGAATAATGCCACAGAAACGGGATCAGACCCGTGGGGGGTGCCGTGGGCTCTGCCTCGGGATAGGGATTGAGACGGTTTTCAAACCAGCGAAACATGATCGGACTCCAATGCCTCCCGGTTACTCTTCATGAAAAGAGCACAATTTTGCCCGCAACAGCGAACCCGGGACGGAAACAACGGCCGGTCAGGCGGCCGTATGAATGCGAATGACTAAATGGGAAACAAGAACGTCGTGTGAAAGATCACGCGAGACGGCGCGGTGGAACGCGGAGCAATTCAAAGCCAGTGATGTTCATCTGCCATGCTCCTTTCGCCGGTTTGAGAAAATCGGAGGCCCTTATAGCCCCTTACATGCGCAAAGGCCAGAGCCGGTGCGTGAAAAGCAGCGATTGCCCCAATGTGTTGCATCCCGGCAACGCATGCTGTAACCGCGCCGGGACCGGCCTTGTATGGCCGGGCCCGCCATGCTTTGGATGAATTCGGGCGACGTTGCTGAAGAGGATGATTGCTGTCCATGCTCCGGACCAGCCAGTGGATTCACAATCTTGCACTGCTCAAACCGACGCCCTATCGGCCGTGGCGCCATTCGATTCGCCTGTCGCTCGGCACCGGTGTGCCGCTGCTGATCGGACAGTTGAGCGGCCATACCGGGCCGATGCTCTATGTTGCGCTTGGCGGCTTTCTGGCCGCGGTCACGGTCCGGCTCGATCCCTATCGCGAGCGGTTCCGGCAATTGGGCATTTCCGCGCTGATCGGCGCCACAGGCTGCCTCATTGGCCCGGAAGTCGGCGGCCACGGGCTTGCGACCATTGCCCTGTTGATGACTGTCGGCCTGTTGTCCGGGCTGGTCAGTGGGTATGGCGCGGCCTTTTCCACGGGCGCGCTCAACATGCTGGTGCTGGCCGTCGTCAATGCACACGCGCCAGCCGTTCTGCCGGCCTGGATGGTGTTCGTGAACTATCTCGCCGGCGCCGCCTTTGTGGCGGCAATGCTCGGCATCGGCGCTCTGTTAGAGCGCGACCGGCCCGAACGGCGCATGCTGGCCGATATCATCACCATGCTCGCACGCCTTGCCCGCGCCTCGGAGGCGGTCGGAAAGGTGCCGACGCCGGACAATCGCAGGCGCATGATCGATGCGCGCCGCGCCCTGAGCGATGCCACCAAAACCGCCTATGCAACACTGATCGAAAAACGAAGCCACGGCCGCGCCCGCACCCGCGACACCCTGAAAACCGCCGCGGTCCTTTCGCTCGTCAACCAGCTTTCAATGGCAATTATCGCTGCCCGCGGGCAGGAACTGGCGGCAACAGCAAACAAGCTCGATGCCATGGCAAAGGCCTATATGTCGCGTGCCGGCCGTCCTTCAGGTGCGGGTACCGATACGCCGCAGCCGGATCAGACGATACAGCTTGCAGACCGTCTGGCCGCCACAATGTGGCCCTCGCCCGCTGCCCGGGACCAGATGCCGGCCGACCAGCAAGAATCAGAGCGGGATGCGGTGTTTTCCGCAAGCCTTGCCACCCGTGTCGCGCGCCGCCTCGTTCTTGGCCGCGAGGTGGTGATTTCGGCTCTCCGGCTGTCGCTTTGCATGGGGCTGGCGGTTGCGCTCAGCCATGTTCTGCCCGGCGATCATTCCTACTGGCTGCCGATGACGGTCGCGATTGTGCTGAAGCCCGATTTCGGTTCGGTCTTCCTGCGGGCCATTCACCGCAGTCTCGGCACACTCGCCGGTGTCGCCATCGCGCTTGCAATTGCCGCGCTGGTGCCGAAGGGCATCGCCTTCGTCCCCGTGATCATGCTGCTTTGTGCTGTCATTCCTTTTGCCGGCCTGCGCAGCTATGCGGTGATGGTGACATTTCTGACGCCGGTCATCCTGCTGATGATCGATCTGGTTTCTTCAGGGCCGGTGGCCAGCTACGATATTCAGCGGCTTGCCGATACGCTTGCCGGCTCGGCGATTGCACTGGTTTTCGGTTATCTCATCTGGCCGCGATCGCAGGAACGGCAGCTCGGCAGGGCCTTTTCGGACGCCATGGAAAAGATCGGCGCCTATCTCGCTGCGGCCACGGTGCGGCAGACGGAAGACGAGGCCGAACTGGCGCAGCTGCGCCAGAGCCTTCTGGCCCGTGAATTTGCCGCATCCCGAACACTGTCCGACCTGCGCACCGTGCTGGGCCGCCTGGTTGCCGAGCCGCCCCCGGCCGGCCGCGAGGCGGCGGCATGGTTTCCCGCCATTGCCGGCGCCGAGCGGCTTTCCGATGCAATCACGGTCTACGCGGAAGGCCGCCGCATGGGCGACCCGCCACCGGACGCGGACCGCGCGCTGCGGGCCGAAAAGGCACTGGCCGCAATCGCCGGTGACCGTCCGGGCGAAACAAGACCCGGCGGCCGCGAGAAGGATGACCGTTTCGGCGATGTCGAGGCGGAAATTGCCTGGATATGGGCCTATCTCCGGCGGCGTCCGGGTCCGAAACCGGCTCAGTCGTCATCAGCCGAACCGGCCTTAAGATAGGATTGCGGCGGCACGCCGAAGTGACGCCGGAATGCGGCCACGAACGCGCTTGCGCTGCGATAGCCGAGCAGGCCGGCAATCTCGACACTGCTGCGGCCATGGCTGAGATGGTTGATGGCTTCCATCAGCCTCAGCCGGCTGCGCCATTCGGAAAAGCGCAGGCCCGTCTCCCTTTGAAACAACCGCTCGAGCGTGCGGGTGCCGGCACCTGCGAACCGCGCCAGTTCCCCCAGGTTGGCGTTGTCGTCGGGGCGCTCCAGCAACCGGCCGGTTACCCGTTTAAGACGCGGATCGATGCCGGCGGGAAGGCTGAGCGGCGCGTTCGGCAATGTCGCCAACTCATCGATGATCACGGCGCAAAGGCGTGAAAGCCGCCCCTGTCGCCCGTCCGTTTCCGGCCCCGGATTGCGAAACCGCAGCAAAAGCTGGCGCATCAGCGGCGTCATGTGCAAGACTTCACAGCGCTTTTCGCGCACACCGCTCACCGACGGATCGATGTAGATGAAACACGCCGAAACATCGGTCTCCATCATCACATCATGGACAGTACCGCCGGGAATCCAGATTGCATGGCTGGTGGGCGCCAGCCAGCGGGTTCCGCAGGCGCGCACCGTGAGGATGCCCTCTTCCGCCCACAGCAGCTGTCCGCGCGGATGCGCATGCGGCGCACGGCCGATCTCACCCGCCTGCCAGCGCTGCACGCGTGCCGTCACCGGCCGGGAGGCATCGATGATCCAGCCCGGCCCCTGCTCGGGCATGATCGATGACGTAACTTCGATATGGTTTGGCATCATGTAGCTGTACCGTAATTCGCCTCGCACGCATAGTATGACTTTGCCCATATTCCAAGAATGTTGAACGGTTCTTATGCAGACCTACAAGAAGATCATCGTTGCCGGCCTTGTTGCTGTTGCCATTGCACTGGCCTTTTACCCCCAGTCCCTGATGACAACGGAGCAGGCCCGGACGCTCGGGCTGGTTCTGGTCACGCTCAGCCTGTGGGCGACGGCACTTGTGCCCGCCTATCTTGCCAGTCTGATCTTCTTTGCCGTAGCGCTTCTGTTCAAACTGGCGCCGCCGGAGGTCGTTTTTTCGGGTTTTCACTCCTCGGCGATGTGGCTGATTTTCTCCGGGTTTCTGATCGCAGCCGGGGTCCGCACGGCAGGCCTCAGCGAAAGGATCGGCGAGAGCCTTCAGGCGCGGCTGTCGCACAGTTTCGCGCTGCTGATCTTCGGCATTTTCGGCATTGCCATTGCGCTGACCTTCGTCATGCCGTCCTCGCTCGGGCGTTTTTTCCTGCTGTCACCGATCGCGCTGGCGCTGGCAGACAAGCTCGGTTTCACCCAGGATACAAAGGGGCGGACAGCAGTGGCGCTGGCCACCACCTTTGCCTGCCATATTCCCGGTTTTGCGCTGTTGCCTTCAAACGTGCCGAACCTGGTGCTGGCGGGTGCAGCGCAGACGATCTACGGGCTGGATCTCACCTATGCCCAGTATATGGCCCTGCATTTTCCCATTCTGGGGATCGTGAAAAGCCTGATCACCATCGCGCTGATCCTGTATTTCTTCCGCGACACACCGCGCCCGGTGGAATCGGCGGAAAAAGACAAGCCCGCAAGGACATCGCTTGGCTGGCGGCAACGCTATGTGATTGCGGTGCTGGCACTGACACTCGCCTTCTGGATGACGGATACGTTTCACGGCATCAACCCGGCCTGGATCGGCCTTTGCGCCTCGATCGCGCTGCTGATGCCGGGTCTGGGGACCATCGGACCGGCCGAGTTCGACAAGAGCGTCAATTTCGGCGTTTTCCTGTTCATGGCCGGGTTCCTCGCCGTCGGCGCGGTCGTCAATGCCACCGGGCTTGGCATCGTGATCGCCCATGGCATGGAACATGTCCTGCCACTTGCGCCCGGTCAGGATTTCATCAACTTCCTGTCGCTGTCGCTGATGGCCTTCGTGGTCGGCATCATCTCCATTCTGCCGGGCGTGCCTGCCGTGTTGACGCCGATGGCCTCGGAGCTTTCGACGCTGACCGGGCTTTCGGTCATGACTGTGCTGATGACCCAGGTGATCGGGTTTTCAACGATCCTCTTCCCCTATCAGTCGGCGCCGCTGATGGTCGGCATGCAGGTGACGGAACAGCCGGTCAGGAACATGATGAAGATCCTGTTTCCGCTGACACTGATCACCGCCTTCATTCTGGTGCCGCTTGATTTCTTCTGGTGGAAACTGCTCAGTTTCATGTAATCAGTCCCGATCGAAAACCGAATGAAGGCTGCACGGACTGCCGCAATGACCCTGCGTATCGCACTTTATCAGCCGGATATTGCCGGCAATACCGGCACGATCCTGAGACTTGCGGCCTGCCTCGGGCTGGCCGTCGACATCATCGAACCGGCTGGCTTTGCTCTGTCCGACAAGAACCTCAAGCGCGCCGGCATGGATTATATCGCCAAGGCGGTGATGACCCGGCATGTCGACTGGGCCGCATTCGAGGCGTGGCGACGGGAGAGCGGCAAGCGCATCGTGCTCGCCTCCACAAAGGCCAGCCACCCCTATACCGAATTTGCCTTCGAAGGCGACGATATCCTGCTGTTCGGTCGCGAAAGCGCGGGTGTGCCGGACAGCGTTCATGACAGCGTCGACCACCGCGTGCGCATTCCCATGGTCGCGGACCAGCGCTCGATCAATCTCGCCGTTTCCGTTGGCATGATGGCGGGGGAAGCATTGCGGCAAACCGGCGGTTTTGACGGGCTGGCCTGAACAAACTCAGTCTGCCGAAGACAGTCTGCGCATGGTGAACTCGATCCGATCGCCGCTGAGCACCCGCCAGCTCTCGACCTCGGTCCAGTAGGCGGCCTTGGGATAACTCTCGAACCACTCCCGCGCCTTGGCACGGGCCTCCTCGCGCGTGAGACAATAGTGCTCACGCACGAAACCGCCATCGCTTTGCTGCTGACGGTGTTGCCTGATTCGCTTCTTCAGGCCGTCCATGGACGGCGGCTTTGGAAGGTTGGTCATCCCGCTATCCTTAACCTCATAAAGAAGATAAGGTTTTCGCATCATATTTGCGAGTCAAATCAAAAGCCCGGCCAAACGGGCACATGCATTTCAAGCGGAGCGCATTACATGGAACGGCCGAATCTACCTGTTGGTCTGCCGGATGATATCGAGACCAGAAAGAGCACGGCCCGTGCCTGGTTCGAAAGCCTGCGCGACACGATCTGCTCTGGTTTCGAAACCCTGGAAAAGGAACTGACCGGCCCCTTGAGCGATCTTGAGCCGGGCCGTTTCGAGCCGAAGGACTGGACCCGGGAGAACGGCGAAGGCGGCGGCCGGATGTCGGTGATGCACGGCCGCGTCTTCGAAAAGGTCGGCGTCCATACCTCCACCGTCGAGGGTGAATTCAGCGAGGACATGGCGAAAAACATGCCGGGCGCGGAAGAAAACGGACGCTACTGGGCAAGCGGCATCTCGCTGATTGCCCACCCCGTCAATCCGAACGTGCCGGCCGTGCACATGAACACGCGGATGATCGTGACCGGCAGCTGGTGGTTCGGCGGCGGCGCCGACCTCACCCCCGTGCTTGGCCGCCGTCGGCGGCAGGAAGACCCGGACACCATCCTGTTTCACCGCGCCATGGAGATTGCCTGCAACCGGCACCAGAATGTGGTCGACTACCAGAAAATGAAGAAATGGTGCGACGACTATTTCTATCTGCCGCACCGCAAGGAACCGCGCGGCGTTGGCGGCATTTTCTTCGACTGGCAGCATTCGCCGGAGGAAAAGGGCGGTATCGACGCCGATTTTGCGTTTGTGCAGGATGTCGGCCGCGCTTTCAATCTCATCTACCCGCGGCTGGTGCGCTCCAACTTCAATCATGAATGGTCATCGGCCGATCGCGACGAGCAGCTGATCCGCCGCGGACGTTATGTCGAGTTCAATCTTCTCTATGACCGCGGCACCATTTTCGGGCTGAAAACCGGCGGCAATATCGAGGCGATCCTGTCCTCGCTGCCGCCTGTCACAAGATGGCCTTAATCTAAATCGTTATAGTTAATTTTTCATCCCGGAATCGCCTTGTTCACCTTGCAAGTAGGGTGTTTAATATCCAAGTCACTTAGGAGGCCTGGTGTGCAACTTGTCCGAGAGGAGCAGGACAATGGCAGATGAAGTCAGAAATAAAGAACGCAAGGCATCACCGGAAAATTACAAGCCCAGACCCGAAAAGGTAGCGGGCACCGATGACAGCAAATACGCCGCCGAAATGGCATACCGGCATGGCCGGCCGTGCGAATCGTCTGCGGTGTTCGAGACCTGGGCCCAACACTGAGGCCCGATGCCGCGAACGGATCAGCGCTCTGATCCATTGAAAGGGCGCTGATCGCAGCTTTGTGGCACGCACTTGCCGCCGCAGGAACGACGGCAACCACGGAAAAATGTCTCCCGACGCCGGTTTCTGGCGAACAATTGATCTCCACCGGCGTTTCATCCGAAGACGGAAAACAAAGGAGGAAACCATGAAACGTTTTGATTGCGGAACGCTTGTGCCCGGTTGCACCTGGCACACAAGCGCAGAAGACGAAGCTGAAGTTATCCGCCGCTCCGTTGAGCATCTGCGCACCAGCCATGGCGAAGGTATTATTCGCGAAAACATGGTCGAAAACATCAAGGAACGGATCAAGGACGAAGAAAAGGCCTGAGGCCTCACGGCTACTGAAAGGCTCGTCCCGCATTCTTTCGTCATACCGGCCTTGAGCCGGTATCCAGGGCCGTTTGCTGTGCGCTTCCAGAAAGAGTCTTTGCGCGCAAGAACTTGGTCCTTGCTGCATTCCGGCTCAAGGCCGGAATGACGGTGGGCGACGCTGTGATCGCTTGCAGGGTTTGCCAACAAACTCGGCCTGAGGCCTTATGTCCTGTCCGATTTCAGCGTATCCAGCCGGGCGGCCAGTGCTGCCCGGTCAAGCTTGAAATCGCTTTCCATCCACTGCCTTTCCAGGCTCGCCAGGATTTTTCCGACTTCCGGGCCTGCCGGCACACCGGCCTTGACGATATCCCCGCCCGAAATCGGCAATTGCGGCTTTTCCCAATGCGCGGCTTCTTCTGCGAGACGGGATAGCCCCGCAGCTTTTGCCATCGCATCGTGATCGCCGTCTGCGGCCTTTGCCCGTGCCGAGGCAAGCGCCAGCCTAAGCTGTATCAGCATCCCCGGTTGCCCGTGATCATAGAGCAGTTTCCGCAAGCGTGCGCTGGACGTTTCGGGTTCCACGGAAGGCGCAGAAGCAAAGGCCAGCATCCGGTCGCGTTCGGCATTCGAAAACTTCAGCCGTTCCGCCATGTCCTTCAGCCGCACATCATAGGGCGGCACCATGGCGGCAAGCCGCAGCAGCGGATCGGGCGCCCAGCCGAAATGGCGTTCGGCATCGATCAGCCCCGGAACCGCATCGATCCCCCATTTTTCCGTTTCCGGCAGAACCACGGTCAAAACACCGGTCTGGCGCATCCACAGCAGCGCGCGCGATGGATCGGTCGCGGCAAGCAGCTTCTTCATTTCCGCCCAGACCCGTTCGGCTGACAGCGTCTTCAGGCCGTCGCGCTGGCGCACGCTCGCCCTCAGCCCCTCCGCATCGGGCCTGCCGCCGCCATACCAGGCAAAGAACCGGAAGAACCGCAATATCCGAAGGAAGTCCTCGGCGATCCGGGTTTCCGCCTCGCCGATGAAACGCACCGTGCCGGTTTCGATATCGGCAAGACCACCGACCAGATCGATCACCGTGCCGTCACGGTCTGCGTAAAGCGCGTTGATCGTCAGGTCGCGCCGCTCGGCATCCTCGGCCCAGTCCGTGCCGAACCGCACCGTCGCATGACGACCGAAGGTTTCAACATCGGCGCGCAGCGTGGTGACCTCGAAAGACTTGCCCTCGCACACCACCGTTACCGTGCCGTGTTCGATCCCGGTCGGCACCGGCTTCATCCCGGCGTCTTTCGCCCGCGCGATGACCTCATCCGGCACGAGCGTGGTCGCCACATCGATATCGCCGACCGGCATACCCATCAGCGCATTGCGCACGGCCCCGCCGACGACGCGGGTTTCACCGCCATCGCCGTTCAGCACGTCGAGAAGTTTCTGCAGCCGGCTTTCCCTGAACCATGGAGCGTCACTGACCGTTTTCACGCATAAAGCCTTTCATATATTGTTCTGACGATGCTGGCGGTGATGCCCCAGATCCGGTATTCGCCGTAATTGATTTCGTAATAATGCCGGGTCTGGCCACCAAGAACACCGCTTCCGTGCCCGTGGTTGGCCGGGTTCATGATGAAGCCCAGCGGCACCTCGAAAATACGGTCCACCTCGTCGGGGTTCGCCTTCAGCGAAAATCCCGGCCGCACGACAGAAAGAACCGGCGTGATCCTGAAACCGGTGCCCGCAAGATAGACCGGCAGCCGAGCGACAGGCTGCACGAAGCGGCGGTCGAGACCGATCTCTTCCTCGCATTCACGCAGGGCCGCATCTTCCGGCGACCGGTCCCCCGGGTCAATCGAACCACCGGGAAAGGCAATCTGGCCGGAATGCTTGCGAAGCTTGGTCGTGCGCTGGGTGAAGATCACCCGCGCCTCGTCCCCATAATCGACCACCGGGATCAAGACCGCGGCTGCGCGCATATCGAGGTCCTCGATATAGGCAAACAAGTCCGGATTGAGCTTGTGATCGCCATGATCCCGCCAGGCCTGTTCCACCGGCCGCCCGCGCTGACTGAGCGCACGCTGCCGAAAGCTCGCGGCGGCATAGGGCGTGCGGGCAGCGTTCACAGGTTCTTCTCCAGCATCGCCATCTCCATGACCGGAAACAGCAATCCGCCGGAGCGTATCGCAAACATTGCCGTGCCGTCGATTTCGGCTTCCTCGCCGAGCGCGACCAGATCATAGGTCAGCGCCCGCGAAAACAGCGCTTCAAGGCGTCCCCGGATCAGCACATAGGGTTTGAGTTCGGCGTTTTCCCCTGAAATTTCAAACCGTAACGGGTGGTTCTCGCCGATTTCCACCACATCGCCCAGATTGGTGCGCACCGAAAGAACCTGCTGCGCGCCCTTTCCCGCAGCCTCCATGGCCACGGCGACAAAGGGGGCATCCTCGACACGGATACGGATTTTTTCGACAGGGGTTACCAGATAGGTCTCGCCGTCTTCATCTTTGCGCAGCACCGTTGAAAACAGATGCACAAGAGCAGCGCGGCCGATCGGCGTGCCGTTATAGAACCAGGTGCCGTCGCGGCGGATCTCCATATCGAGTTCGCCGCAGAAGGCCGGGTTCCATTTTTCAACGGGTGCGGGCGCGCGCTTGCCCCCGTCCTCAAGCTGGCGCGCAATCGCCGACGCCAGCCCCTGAGCGTCATTTATCAGTGATGTCGTCCGGTCCGTCATCTTTCCGTCCCAGTTTCGGGTGGAATATTGTCTGCTCTCGAAATAGTCATTCCAAACCGGCTTGTCAGCCGCCGACAGGTGATTATCCTTTTTGAAAGACAAAACCAGCGATATGCTGGCAAAACCCGAACAGGCTCAAGGCCGTGGAGACGTGTGTATGGATGCGACTGACACGAATGCTGCTCAGGAGATCGTGGCAGAGGCAGAAAAGGCGCTTGAAGACATTCAGAAAGTGAAGGAAGAGGTCTCCAAGGTCATCTACGGACAGGAAAATGTTGTGGAAAGCGTGCTGCTGGCGGTTCTCTCCGGCGGCCACGCATTGCTGGTCGGCGTGCCGGGTCTTGCCAAGACCAAGCTGGTCACCACGCTCGGCACGGTGCTCGGCCTTGCCGGCAACCGCATCCAGTTTACTCCTGACCTGATGCCGTCGGACATTCTGGGTTCCGAAGTGCTTGAGGAAAGCGAGACCGGACGCCGGTCCTTCCGCTTCATCAAGGGACCGGTCTTCGCGCAATTGCTGATGGCCGACGAGATCAACCGCGCATCGCCGCGAACGCAGTCGGCGCTGCTGCAGTCGATGCAGGAATATTCGGTCACCATCGCCGGTGAGCATTACGACCTGCCGCGGCCGTTTCACGTGCTCGCCACGCAGAACCCGCTGGAGCAGGAAGGCACCTATCCTCTGCCCGAAGCCCAGCTCGACCGTTTTCTGCTGCAGGTCAATGTCGGTTATCCCGACGCCGCATCCGAACGCCGTATCCTGCTGGAAACCACCGGCGCTGCCGAAGAAACGGCAAGCCCGGTGGTCACGTCGGAACGGTTGATGGAGATACAATCGCTGATCCGCAAGATGCCGGTGAGCGAGAGCGTGCTGGAGGCAATCCTGGCGCTTGTGCGCGCGGCGCGCCCGGGCGAAGGCTTCGAGGAGACCGACCGCAATGTTGCCTGGGGCCCCGGCCCGCGCGCCGGACAGGCGCTGATGCTGACGGCGCGCGCCCGTGCGCTTTATCAGGGCCGGCTGGCGCCTTCCGTCGACGATGTGCGCGCCCTTGCCGCACCGGTTCTCCAGCATCGCATGGCGCTGACATTCGCCGCCCGCGCCGAAGGCATTACCGTCACCGACGTCATCGCCACCATCGCTGCGCGCGACCTCAACTGACAGGCAGCCGCCATTGGCTTCGATTGGACAAACGACACCGCCAACCGCCCGCAATTCGGCCCTCATCGAAGGCAAGAGACGTGCGGCCCTGCTGCCGGACTGCCTGATCGAGGCGCGCCGCATTGCCAATACGGTGATTGCCGGCTGGCATGGCCGCCGCCGCCGGGGACCGGGCGAAAATTTCTGGCAGTTCCGCCCCTACGCCGCCGGGGAATCCCTGATGAAGGTCGACTGGCGGCGCTCGGCGCGCGACGACCACGCCTATGTGCGCGACATGGAGTGGGAGGCAGCCCACACCGTCTGGCTTTTTGCCGACCTGACGCCGTCGATGAATTTCCGCTCGGAACTCGCCCCGGTCTCCAAGGAGCACCGCGCGCTGGTTTTGCTGCTTGCCATTGCCGAAACGCTGCTGCGCTCGGGCGAACGCGTCGGCTATCCGGGCCTGATGGAGCCGGTGGCAAACCGCAACGGCGCGGAAAAGCTTGCCCATCTGCTGGCCGCCGCCCCCGACATACCTTCGGTTCTGCCGGACACGCAGATGGTGCGCGGCCCGTCGGAAATGATCATCATCGGCGATTTTCTCGACACCCCGGACGCCCTGTTTTCCCGGATTGCACCGCTTTCCGAGCGCGGGCTGAAAGCCCATCTGGCGGAGATCGCCGACCCGGCGGAAGAAAGCTTCCCCTATAGCGGCCGCACCGCCTTTGCCGATCCGGAAACGGGACAGGAACTGACGCTTGGCCGTGCCGAAAGCCTGAAAAACGCTTATCTGGAGCAATATCTGGCCCGGCGCGACATGATTGCCGACACCGCCAGACGTTCCGGCTGGACCTTCTTCACCCACCATACCGACCGGCCCGCATCGGAAGCGCTGACGGCGATGCATATGCGGCTTTCCGGCATCAGTGGAGGGCCGCGCTGATGGGTGGTTTCGAATTCCTGAGCCCGTTCGTGCTGGCCGCCCTCGTGGTTCTGCCGGCGATCTGGTGGCTGCTGAAACTGACGCCGCCGCGCCCGCGCCGGGAGGTGTTCCCGCCGCTTGCCATCCTGCTGCGGCTGGCAAAGCGCGACGAAACGCCGGCCAGAAGCCCCTGGTGGCTGACATTGCTGCGCATGGCGCTTGCCACGCTCGTCATCCTCGCCATCGCCAATCCGGTGATCAATCCGGACCGGACGGAGATTGCCTCGGGCGGTCCGCTGGCCCTCTTGGTCGACAATGGCTGGGCGAGCGCGGAAGACTGGGCAGCCATCACCGATGCCGCCGATGCGCTGATCGAGGCGGCGGGCCGCGCCGATCAACCCGTGGTTCTGGCGTTTACGGCGGAAACGGCCGGCGATCCGCGCCCGGTTTCGGCAACCGAGGCCCGGCAGAGGCTCGCGGCAGCCGGACCACAGCCCGCCCGCCCTAACCGCCTGCCGGCTGCAACCGCACTTGTCGACGCGCTCGACGGCACCGCCCCCGGCACCATCGCCTTTCTGGCAGACGGGCTTGGCGAACCGGACGATACCGCCGCCCTTGAAATGCTGAACGGCGCGGGTGCCGGTGATGTGCTGGTGATGACCGCCGATCACACGGCCCCCGCCGCCATCACCGCGGTGGACAACGGCGCAACCGCAAGCCGGATTACGGCCGTGCGCGCAGAAGCGGGACCGGCAGAACAACTGACGATCAATGCCTATGACCTTCAGGGCCGCGTGATTGCGGCAAGTCCGCTTGTTTTCGAAACCGGCGCGACAACGGCCACCACGGAAATCCGTGCCCCCTTCGAAGTTCGCAACGACTTTGCCCGCGTCGCCATTGACGGCGCGGCCAATGCCGGCGCGGTGCACCTGCTTGACGACGGCTTCCAGCGCCGCCGCGTGGCGCTTGTTTCGGGAAGCCCGGCAAATGAAGCCCAGCCGCTCCTGTCGGCTGCCTATTATCTACGCCAGGCGCTGGCGCCCTATGCCGACCTGATTTCAAGCGACGCAGCCACACTGCCCGAACAGCTCGATGCATTGGTCGAACAGAAACCGTCAGTCATTATCCTGAGCGATGTCGGAACGCTGAGCGAGGAAACCCACGCCCTGCTCGAACAATGGGTGGGGGGCGGCGGCACGCTGATCCGTTTTGCCGGGCCGCGCCTGGCATCCTCGGAAGGCGACGATACGCTTCTGCCGGTGCGCCTGCGCTCCGGCGCGCGCGCCTTTGGCGGAGCCATGAGCTGGAACGAGCCGCAAAACCTCGCGCCCTTCCCGGCCGAAAGCCCGTTCTACGGCCTGCCCGTGCCGGACGACATCACCGTGTCGCGGCAGGTGCTGGCCGAGCCCGCGCCGACTTTGGCGGACCACACATGGGCAAGCCTTGCCGACGGCACGCCGCTGGTGACCGAAAACACACTTGGCGACGGGCGGCTGGTGCTGTTCCATACCTCTGCCGATCCCAACTGGTCGAACCTGCCGATCTCCGGCTATTTCGTGGAAATGCTGCGCCGGATCGTCAATCTTTCACAGGCTAGTGTGGCCGCCGATGGCAATGGCGGCTCCGCGCAACTGCTGCCCCCCTATCGCCTTCTGGTCGCCAACGGAACGCTTTCGGCCAATGTCAGCGGCGCCAATCCGCTTGCCGGTGACGGTGGTCCGCAAATCGCGACAGCGGAAAACCCGCCCGGGCTTTACGGTTCGTCCGACGGCTTTACCGCCGTCAACCTCTTCGGCCCGCAGGATACGCTATCGCCTCTGAATACCGCCGCGCTTGGCGAAGGCAGCCGTTTCCAGCCTATCGGCGATGCCCACGCTTTCAGCCTCAAACCCTGGCTGCTGGCGGCGGCCATGATCCTGCTGATCGCCGACGGCGTGATCATGCTGGCAATGAACGGCGCATTCTCCAGCCTGAAGACGCGCCGTGCTGCCCTGCCGCTGATCCTCGCAGCAAGTCTTGCCGCGGCCCTGCCCTTCGCACCCGGTCTTGCCGGCAAGGCCCATGCGCAGATGAGCGACACGGAAATCGCCGACCTGCTTTATGAGACCCATCTTGCCTATGTCGTCACCGGCGAGGAAGAGGTCGACCGCATCTCGGAACGCGGGTTGAAGGGCCTGTCCGACTACATTTCCTACCGCACGGCACTGGAGCCGGGCGATCCCGTCGGCATCGATCCCGCAGACGATGAGTTGGCGTTCTTCCCGCTGATCTACTGGCCGATCTCGGCCTCCGCGCCCATGCCCTCGCAGGAGGCGATTGCCGGGATCGAGGCCTATATGCGCAATGGCGGCACGGTGTTGTTCGATACCCGTGACCAGTATTCGCCGCTTGGCCAGAGTGCCGTTAGCGCCAATACGGCACGGCTGAGGGCGATCCTCGACAATATCGACGTGCCGCCGCTTGAGCCGGTGCCCGAAGGCCATGTGCTGACGCGGGCCTTTTACCTGCTCTCCGATTTTCCCGGCCGCTATGACGGTTCGCCTCTGTGGGTCGAGGCGCGTTCCGGCGCCACATCCGATATGGTGACCAGCGGCGGCGACGGCGTTTCGCCGATCATCATCACCGGCAATGATTTCGCCGGCGCTTGGGCCACCAATCCCGACATGACGCCGATGTTGCCGACCGTGCCGGAAAACCCGCGCCAGCGCCAGTTCGCCTACCGCAGCGGCGTCAATATCGTGATGTATATGCTGACCGGCAACTACAAGGCCGATCAGGTGCATGTTCCCGCTCTCCTGGAAAGGCTGGGACAATAATGAACCTGACCTTCGCCCCCCTTCTGCCGCTGACTGCGATCTATGCCGCCCTTGCCGCCGTCATCGCCTTGATGGTGCTTGGCTACCTCACCCGCATGCGCGCCACGACGCTACGCGCGGCCGCCGGCTTTCTGCTGGTCGCGGCGATTGCCAACCCGACGATCAGTCGCGAGGAACGCTCGCCGCTGACGACCATCGTGCCGATCGTGGTTGACCGCAGCCAGAGCCAGTTGACGCAGGACCGCACCGGCCAGACCGAAGCGGCGCTCGAAACACTTGAGGCCCGGCTTGCCGAAGACCCGATGCTGGAGCCGCGTATCGTCGATGTCACAACTGCAGACGAGAACGGCCGGGCCGAAACGCTGGCCTTTCGTGCCCTTGCAGATGCCGTGCGCGACGTGCCGCCAAGCCGGATGGGTGCTGCCTTCTTCATCACCGATGGCCAGATCCATGACATTCCCGACAATGCAGCCGCGTTGCCGGCCGATATTCCGGTCAATGCCCTGGTGACAGGCACCGCGCAGGAATATGACCGGCGTATCGAAATCAACGAAGCGCCGCGCTTCGGCCTTGTCGGCGAAAGCCTGCCGGTGGAATTCACCGTGGTCGATGACGGCCCGGTCGATGAGGCGGAAGGCGGCGCTGGTCCGGCCATGGTCACCGCGCGCCTGAATGGCGCCGTGGTGGCCGAAATGCAGGTCACGCCGAATGTTTCAACGCGCTATGTCTTCGATATCGAAAACGGCGGCGAGAACATTCTGGAGCTTTCCGTCGATCCCGTTGCCGGCGAACTGACGGGGGTCAACAACCGCGCGGTGCAGATCGTCGAGGGTATTCGCGAGAACCTGCGCGTGCTGTTGGTTTCCGGCTCGCCCCATTCAGGTGAGCGGACATGGCGCAACCTGCTGAAATCCGATCCGTCCGTCGATCTTGTGCATTTCACGATCCTGCGCCCGCCGGAAAAGCAGGACGGCACGCCGATCAACGAATTGTCGCTGATCGCCTTTCCGACACGCGAGCTGTTCATCGACAAGATCGATGATTTCGACCTGATCATCTTCGACCGCTACCAGAATCGCGGTGTTCTGCCGCTGCTCTATTACGATAACATCGCCCAGTATGTGCTGAATGGCGGCGCCCTGCTGGTGGCAGCCGGGCCGGAAATCGCAGGCCCGGAATCAATCGCCACAACACCGCTGTCCGCCGTATTGCCGGCCATTCCGACGGGCGATCTTTCCGAGGGCGGGTTTTATCCCGAAATCTCCTCCACCGGTGAAATGCATCCCGTTACCCGTGACCTGCCGGGCGGAGCCGAAGACCCGCCGGCCTGGGGCCGCTGGTTCCGCTCCATTCCCGTCGGCAATGCGCGCGGTGAAACGGTATTGACGGCAGACGGCGCGCCGCTTCTGGTGCTTTCGCGCGAGGGACAGGGCCGGATTGCCGAATTCCTCTCCGATCAGGGCTGGCTGTGGGCGCGCGGTTTTGAGGGCGGCGGCCCCTATGTGCCGCTTTACCGGCGGATTGCCCACTGGCTGATGCAGGAGCCGGCGCTGGAGGAAGAGGCGCTGACGGCGACGAGCGATGGCGAGACGCTGGAGATCACCCGCCAGACCATGGGCGATGCCCCGCGCGAAGCCACCGTCAGCACGCCGTCCGGTCAGGCGCTGACCGTAACGCTTGAAGAACAGGAACCGGGGCTTTTCCGGGGCACGGCGCCGGTCAGTGAAATGGGGCTGTTTTCCATCCAGAACGGCGATCTGCAGCGTCTGATCAATATCGGCGATCCCGATGCGCCGGAATTCAAGGCAATGATCTCGACCACCGAAAGCCTGGCGCCGCTTGCCGGTGAAAGTTTCGGTCTGGTGCAGCGGATTGCCGACGGCATGCCGCCTGTCCGGGTGACATCCGGCCCGCTCAGGCCCGGCAATGACAGCTTCATGCCGATTGTCGCCACCTCGGATACGAGGCTTGAAAGCATTCGCTCGCTGCCGCTGTTCAACGGCCTTCTGGGGCTGGCAGCCCTTCTGGCGCTGATCTCTGCGACATGGTGGCGTGAAGGGAAAAGCGGGGCCTCGGGGGATTAACCCTGTGTGCTCCGGTGTTGGAAAAACCGGCTTCCAATGGTTCGCCGGCGCTCTATGCCCTGAAGCGCATCATCCCGACGAGCTTTGCCTCCACGCCGTCGACCAGCGGATCGGCGAGGATGCGCCGCGGGTCGACCGGTCCCGGCAGAAGCAGGGTCGGCGGTACGATGGGCTTGAAGCCGAGCGGCCCGTAATAGGGCGCATCGCCGATCAGGATCACCACTTCGGAACCGGCCCTTGCAGCCGCTTCAACGGAAATGCGCACCAGTTTACGCCCGATCCCCCGGTTCTTGTGCGAGGGACGGACGGCAAGCGGACCCAGCATGTGGCCTGCGGCCTCTCCCGCCCAGACCGGTGTCAGCCGCACCGAGGCGATCACCACACCATCGTCCAGACAGACAAAGGACAGGGCCGGGTCATGAGGCCCCTGCTCGCGGATACGGCTTGCCGTGCGTGCGAAACGTCCGGGCCCGAAAGCCTCGGCATTGATCTCTTCAATGATTTCGTCTTGGGAGACCTCTTCGGGGAGGTAGCACAGTTCACTTGTCATGATTTTGGAACCTGTCTGGAATACGCAAATGGAAGCCGCCGGAAAAAATCTCCGGTTTCAAATCTTCAATCAGCGTCGTCGCAGGTTCAGCATGACAGGTTCCAGTTTTCGAGCAGATCGCCACTAGCAGGAAAACTGCGCCTCGTCCACCCAAACGGGCAGAAAAGCGCAATTTCCGATGACCCGCAACAGACTGTCAAACGTTTCGACACTGGCAAAGCCGGCGCTGAACCGTATGTATGGGTGAAGAGAGGAACGAAAGGAGCATCCAATGGGTATGCTGGTTGACGGCGTCTGGAAAGACGTCTGGTACGACACCGATAAATCCAAGGGCCATTTCAAGCGCGAAAGCTCGCAGTTCAGAAACTGGATCACTGCCGATGGCAGCGCCGGCCCACAGGGCGACGGCGGTTTCGAGGCCGAAAAGGGTCGCTATCACCTCTATGTCGCGCTCGCCTGCCCCTGGGCGCACCGCACCCTGATCTTCCGCAAGCTGAAGGGTCTGGAGGACTTCATCGACGTTTCGATCGTCGATCCGCTGATGCTGGAAAACGGCTGGGAATTCAAGAACCGCGACGGCGGCACCGACGACCCGATAAATGGCGCCGACTATCTCTGGCAGGTCTATACCAAGGCCGATCCGAACTATACCGGCCGCGTCACCGTTCCGGTCGTCTGGGACAAGAAGCGCGAGACGATCGTTTCAAACGAATCGGCCGAAATCATCCGGATGTTCAACAGTGCGTTCGACCACCTGACCGGCAACAGCCTCGATTTCTACCCCGAAAACCTGCGCAACGAAATCGATGAGATCAACGCCATTGTTTACGATACGGTCAATAACGGCGTCTACAAATCCGGCTTTGCCACCACGCAGGAGGCGTATTCGGAGCATGTTGAGAAACTGTTCGAAACGCTCGACATGCTGGAAAAACGCCTTGGCGAAAACCGCTACCTTGTCGGCGATACGCTGACGGAAGCCGACTGGCGGCTGTTTACCACGCTGGTGCGCTTCGATCCGGTCTATGTCGGCCACTTCAAGTGCAATCTGAAGCGGATTGCCGACTATCCTAATCTTTACGGCTATCTGCGCGAGCTCTACCAGATGCCGGGGATCGCCGGGACGGTCAATTTCGACCACATCAAGCGCCATTATTACAGCTCCCACACGATGATCAATCCAACGGGTATCGTCCCCAAGGGGCCGATCATGGACCTTGATGCCCCGCACGGGCGCGACAAGCGTTAAGCATGGCCAGGGCCCCGCTTGCGGCGCGGGCCCCGGCCGTCTATGAGTTTTTCATGTTCACACTTGCTCATATTTCAGACATTCATCTCGGACCGCTACCGCAGCTGTCGCCGCGCGAGCTGGTCTCCAAGCGGATTACCGGCTTCCTGAACTGGCACCGCAATCGCCGCAAGCATCTGGGCAAGAATACGCTGGAAAACCTGCTTCTGGCGATTGCCGACGAGGCGCCGGATCATCTGGCGATCACCGGAGATCTGGTCAACCTTGCGACAACCAAGGAAATCGACAACGCGGCCGAATGGCTGAAGAGCGTCGGCCCGGCAAAAGACGTATCGCTGGTGCCCGGCAACCATGATGCCTATGTCGGCGGCGCCTATGCAAAAGTTTCAAAGGCCTGGCACGACTACATGCAGGGCGATGACGCCCGCCCCTTGAGCGAGACGTCCGATTCGCTCACCTTCCCCTATATGCGCAAACGCGGACCTGTGGCGCTGATTGGCTGCTCATCCGCAATTGCATCACCGCCCTTCATGGCGATCGGCACATTCGGCAAGAAGCAGGCACGGGCCACGGCCGAGCTGTTGCGACAGGCCGGCGAGGACGGACTGTTCCGGATCGTGATGATCCACCATCCGCCGGTGCGCGACGCAGCCGCCCGTCACAAGCGGCTGCTCGGCATAAGACGGTTCCGCGGCGCCATATCGACGGGTGGATGCGAGCTGGTGCTGCACGGCCACACCCATCTCAACACCGTGGATTTCATCGAAACGCCGCATGGCAAGACGCCGGTTATCGGCATCGCCGCAGCGGGTCAGGGAACAGGCGGCAAGAAACCGCCGTCGGCCTTCAATCTGATCTCGGTCGAAGGCAAGCCGGGCAAGTGGGAAATGCACTGCCAGCGCCACGCGCTCAATGTCGACACTGGCATGATCGAGCCGGAAAGCGAGTTCCGCTATTCCTATGCCGGAACGTGATCGGCATAGGCGTCTATCAGCCCGTTAATGCTGAGCGATAGCGCTGTCCCGATCTTCATACATTCACCGCCCTGGAAGCCGTCCCACCCCAGACCGTTCTTCACGGCCTCGGGACAGATGCGGAAATACATCGACTGGCCCATGATACTGAAAGTCAGGATTTTGGTCTGTTCGGCATCCGGATCGCGCCCCGAGGCCCGTGCCAGCAATTGCCGCATATGACGATGAAGCGGGCCGGTGATCTGCGAATAGAGCAGATCGAAAGCCTCGCTGCGCTGCGTGATATAGCGCATCAGAAATGCGGAAATATCCTCAGCCTCGCTTCTGTTTGTAATCGGCATCACGAGAAGGCGCGCAATCCCCACCAATTCCATGCGCGCGGCCTCCGGTGTTACATCATCGTCCATCGGCTGAAGAACGTCGGCTCCAAGTGTCTCCTCGATTGCCTGTACGGCATGATGCGCACAGGCGATAAGCAATCCCGGCTTACCACCAAAGTGATAAGCGATACTGCCAATATTGGCGTTGGAATAATCAGCAATCTTGCGTGTCGAAACAGCGTTGTAGCCGTATTCGGCAAAAAGCCGCAAGGCAGCCGTTATGATAGCATGGCGTGTAGCTGCCGCTCCCTGCAGGTTCTCGGTCATGACTTCTGGTTTTGCTCTCGGTTGAGCGATGTTACGCCCGGGTTTTCGTTGTTGTCGTTATCCTCTTTAATGTCATTGTTCACTCGATTGATCCATATCGCAAGTAAAGATACCATAACAGCCACATTTTTGCCGTATTTTTTCCACAGCACCCCTTGATTAAGAGCAGTTAAGTCTGGCCTTGATTAGATCGCGCTTACGTTGGTTCGACAAAATGAACGCAACCCCTTGTTTCCGGTATCGACAAGGGGCAATATTTCGGTCGAAATTTTACGTGCTCACCTCCCAATGCTGCGCCCGGCCGACGCATTCTCTACCTTTAAGGAAACGATGGACATCGCCGTCAGAACGAACAAATCCGGCAATATGCGCGACCAAAAGGGCAGACGGCGCTTAATGCCGGTACTGGTGTGCGGGGCACTGCTTGGCATCGGTGTGGCCGTGGGCGTGGTTTTGTCGCGTGGCTCGTCCGATGTGCCGCAAACCGTCGATCTGTCTCTGGAACAGTCGACCGACTGGATCGATGATGTCTGTGCCAGCTTCCGCATTTTCGGCAGGAAATATCAGCCGATCACCGATATCGGACCGGACGACACGGCCGCCGTTGCCGATCTCGTGCAAAGAACGACCGGCCTCGATATCGAGGTTCCGACCTTCGACGAAGGCGCACGCATATTCGAAGGCGCCCGCATCGTCGCCATCGAACGCACGCCGGGCGTCGAGCTTTTCTACCGCAACAGCGCCGGAGACCTGCTTTCGGTGTTCATCCTTGCGCGCGCGGCCTCGCTCGACAATCAGATCACGGACGTTCAGGAAACCATCCGCGATAATCTCACCGTTGCCTGGTGGCAGGATGAGAACGCGCTGATCGCCGTCATCGGCCCCTCCTCCGACACGGACATGCCGGCGCTGGCCCGATCGGCCTATCTCAAGCTTTGAAAGTCAAAGAGCAAATAAAAAGGCGGCGCCGAAACTGTCCGACGCCGCCATATCGCGAACTCAGGCCTGCTTGGCGACAATCTGGTTGACCGCCGACACGATGGCCTCCAGCGAAGCCGCCACGATGTTGGTGTTGACGCCGGCGCCGAACATCCGGCCACCGTCATACTTCACCTCGACATAGGCAATCGCCTTTGCATCCGAACCGTGATTGAGCGAATGCTCGGAATAATCTTCTACCGAGAGATTGATCCCGAGATAGGCTGACAGGGCATTGATGAAACCGTCGACGGGGCCGTTGCCCTCCGCATCGATCCGCTTCTTTTCACCGCCATCGGTAATTTCGGCCGTCACGACGCGCACGCCTTTGGCCGCGCCCTGCGGATAGGTGTGGTGATCGACGAACTTGATCCGGCCTTCGGGCTGATCGACATAATGCTCCATGAACACATCATAGATGCGCTTGGAGGGCAGTTCGCGCCCTTCCTCGTCGGTGATCTTCTGGATCAGCTCGCGGAAGGCCACCTGCAGACCGCGCGGCATGTTGATGCCGTAGTCGCTCTGCATGATATAGGCGATGCCGCCCTTGCCCGACTGGGAATTGATGCGGATGATCGCCTCGTAATTGCGGCCCACATCCTGCGGGTCGATCGGCAGGTACGGCACTTCCCACACCGGTTTGTTGGCGACCCGGATCGCTTTCATGCCCTTGTTGATCGCGTCCTGATGCGAGCCGGAAAAGGCCGTATAGACCAGTTCGCCGACATAAGGGTGACGCTCCGGGATCGTCATCTGGTTGGAATATTCGTAGACTTCCTTGATCTGTTCGATCTCGGAGCAGTCCAGCTCTGGATCGACGCCTTGCGTGAACATGTTGAGCGCCAGGGTGACGATATCGACATTGCCGGTGCGCTCGCCATTGCCGAACAGCGTTCCCTCGACGCGGTCGGCGCCGGCGAGCAGCCCCATTTCGGCCGATGCGATGCCCGTGCCCCGGTCATTGTGCGGATGGACCGAGATGATCAGGTTTTCGCGATTGTCGAGATTGCGGCACATCCACTCGATCTGGTCGGCATAGATGTTCGGCGTCGACATTTCGACGGTCGATGGCAGGTTGATGATCAGCTTGTTGTCAGGCGTCGGCTTGACCTCGGCGATCACCGCATTGCAGACATCCAGCGCCACATCCAGCTCCGTGCCGGTGAAGCTTTCCGGCGAATATTCGAAGCGATAGCCGCCGCCGGCCTTTGCCGCCATGTCGGTAATCATCTTCGCCGCATCGACGGCGATTTGGCGAATGCCGTCCACGTCCTTGGCAAAGACGACGCGACGCTGCAATTCACTGGTGGAATTGTAGAAATGCACGATCGGCCGGTGAGCGCCTTCCAGCGCCTCGAAAGTGCGGGTAATCAGTTCGGGACGGCACTGCACCAGAACCTGCAACGAAACGTCATCGCCAACCTGATCGTTTTCGACACACCAGCGGGCAAAGTCGAAATCGGTCTGCGAGGCAGACGGGAAACCGATTTCGATTTCCTTGAAGCCCATTTCGAGCAGCAGCTGGAACATCCGCGCCTTGCGGTCGTGCCCCATCGGATCGACCAGCGCCTGATTGCCGTCGCGCAGGTCGACAGAACACCAGATCGGCGCTTTCTCGATACGGCGCGAGGGCCAGGTGCGATCGCTCAGATCAATCTGCGGGTAAGGCTGGTATTTGCTGACAGCCGACGGCATGCCCTTGGCTTTGGTGGAATGACTCGCGTCCATTTTGTCCTCATATCCGGCCCGCCATCTGCCGCCTCACGGGGCGCATTTCGGCTGGGGCCATTCTCGTTAACATCATAATCAGGGGGGATGAAGGAGCGTTTGGTGCCAAGCGGCTTTCCGGCCGCCGGGCGCTCCTCAAAGGACCCGGCAACCGCTGTTAAGGCCGAGAAGAAGGAGCGAGTTTGGTGCGCGCATGACAGCAGGAGCGGCACGCATGCCACCCGAAATATTGCCTTGTCGATATGCAACCAAAGTAATCATGCCAAATTCCATAACCGCAACGCAGATCGATTGCAACGCAAAATCGCGTTCGGTCATCAGCCGATTTTTCGAGAGATATGCTTGATACCGATGAAGGCAAGGCTGCAGGCGCATTCTGGAATGCCACACGAACGGCACCGGCAATGCTGTAGAAGAGCTTACGCCGCAGCTTCGGCCCATGCCTTGGAGGAACAGGACATGTGCCTGCGAAAGCGTCATTGCGCTCAAGAGCTTGAGCGGGATGGATGCCCGGATCAAATCCGGGCATGACACCTGAGGAAAGGCCGCAGTGACATGAACCTCTACGGCTCAGCACTTGCGGCCGGCAGACAGGATCAGATTTCGTCCTGGCTGGTGATAATGCGCGATACGAGGCCGTATTCGATCGCCTCGTCGGCGGAGAGCCAGTAGTCGCGGTCGATATCCTTGGCGATCTTCTCTGCCGGCTGACCGGTGGCGTCGGAGAAAATCTTGATCAGGCGCTCGTTCATCTTGATGATTTCACGGGCCTGAATTTCGATATCGGATGCCGGACCACGGGTGCCGCCGGAGGGCTGGTGCAGCAGGAAGCGGGTATTGGGCAGGCAGATGCGCTGCTCCTTGGGCGAGGCTGCATAGATCAGCGCGCCGGCGGATGCGACCCAGCCCGAACCGATCATGATGACCTTCGGCTTGATGAACTTGATCATGTCGTGGATCGAGTCACCCGATTCCACATGGCCACCCGGCGAATTCACGAATACGCGGATATCCTCATCGGATACGGCAGCCATCGCCACCAGCTGCGAGCAGACGCGCTGGGCGAGTTCCTGCGTGATCGGGCCGTAGATGAAGATCGACCGCGACTTGAACAAATTGGCTTCGGCTTCCTTGCCCAGGGGCAGTTCGGTCTTCTTGTCGTCTTCTTCGTCGCTCATTCGGCATCTCCAGGAATCAGGTTTCAGTTACCCGACTTAATGCGAATATCCGGTCAATACAATGTCTCCGGCCATTCCGAATGCCGACACGCAGCAAATCGCCGTATGCGCCTTGAAACAGCGACGCACGGGCCCCACGTCCTGACAGTCAATCCTTACCGGACCCCGGCCCGGCACATCCGATCCGTTTTGCCCGAAATCGCTGAACAGCCATCTGCGGCAAAACCGGCCATTCATAAAAATCTGAAAGGACAGGACCGTGCGTTACAACCGACTTGGAAAATCCGGCCTGAAAGTTTCCGAACTCTGCCTCGGCACCATGACCTTCGGCGGCAGGGGCATGTGGACAGCCATCGGCGAACTCGACCAGAGCGCCTCTGAAGAACTGGTCAAGATGGCAATCGATTCAGGCATCAACTTCATCGATACGGCGAATGTCTATTCCGAGGGCCTGTCGGAAAAGATCACCGGCCAGGCTATCAAAAATCTCGGCATCCCGCGCGACGAAGTGGTGATCGCCACCAAGGTGTTCGGCGGCATGGGTGAAGGGCCGAACAGCCGCGGCTCGTCGCGCTATCACATCATGGAGCAGGTCAAGAACAGCCTGTCGCGGCTGCAGACCGACCATATCGACCTCTACCAGCTTCACGGTTTCGACAACACCACACCGATCGAGGAGACGCTCGAGGCGCTGGACACGCTCGTCCGCCACGGTCATGTGCGCTATGTCGGCGTTTCCAATTGGGCGGCATGGCAGATCGCCAAGGCGCTCGGCATTTCGGAACGGAAGGGGCTTGCCTCCTTCCAGTCGCTGCAGGCCTATTACACCATTGCCGGCCGCGACCTCGAACGCGAGATCGTGCCGATGCTGAAATCCGAGGGCGTCGGGCTGATGGTCTGGTCGCCGCTTGCCGGCGGTTTCCTCTCCGGCAAATACGACCGCAACAACCAGACCGACGGCGAAGGCCGGCGTGTCGAATTCGACTTCCCGCCCGTCGACAAGGAACGCGGCTTTGCAACCATCGACGTGATGCGCGAGATCGCGGACGCCAAGGGCGTTTCGGTGGCGCAGATCGCGCTTGCCTGGCTGCTCTACCAGCCTGCGGTCACCAGCGTCATCGTCGGCGCCAAACGGCCGGATCAGCTGAAAGACAATATCAGCTCAACCGATGTCGAACTGACGGCGGCGGAGATGGAACGGCTCGACGCTGTTTCCGCACTGCCGCGAGAATATCCCGGCTGGATGCTCGAGCGGCAATCCGGCGGCGAAACCGCGTCACCGCCGCGCGTTCCGAAATAAACGAAGCAACACCTTTGCCTTCTCTCAGGCTGTCCGGAAAACCGGGCAGCCTTTTTCGTCGGTCCATACGTCATTTTCCGTGTAGACAAAAACGGACCGGCGGCGATAGCATTGCTGTTGCTGATTTTCATGCGCGCTATCCGCGCATCCACCAAAAGAGGGAACAATGTTCAAGCGCATCGCCAAACGCGCCGGCCTTTCCGCCGGCCTTCTTCTCGCAGCCGCAGCACCGGCCTTTGCCCACCTGAACCCGGCCGAGCACGGCTCGTTCATGGCCGGTTTCTCGCACCCGCTCTTCGGCGCCGACCATATTCTGGCGATGGTTGCCGTCGGCATCTGGGCGGCGATGATCGGCGGACGGGCGATGCTGATCGTACCGGCCACCTTTGTCATCACCATGGGCATCGGCTTCGCGCTGGCGCTTGGCGGCGCATCCCTGCCCTTCGTCGAACCCGCCATTCTGGCGTCCGTCGTCGGCCTCGGCCTGCTGGTGGCGCTTGCCGTCAAGGTGCCGACCCCGGTTTCCGCCGCCGTCGTTGCCGTTTTCGCGCTGTTCCACGGTTTTGCCCATGGCACGGAACTCGGCGGCGCAGGGGCTGTCACCTTCGGTCTCGGTTTCATGGCCGGTACGGCGCTTCTGCATGCCGCCGGTGTTGGCCTCGGCGTCGGCCTCAACCGCTTCGGCGGCATGACTCTATCGCGCATTCTGGGTGCAGCCACCGCGCTTGCCGGTGTCGCAATGATGGCCGGCTGAAACATTCACATCCATATATGCGAAAGGCGGCACCGTGTGGAGCCGCCTTTTTTGTGTTCACCCGCGCCCGCGATAGGGTGCTACACCCTGATCGGGCAGCCAGACGCCTTCGGGCGGTGCGCCGGTCTGCCAGAAAACGTCGATGGGAATGCCGCCGCGCGGATACCAGTAGGCGCCGATACGCAGCCATTTCGGCTCCAGCAGTGCGACGATGCGTTTGGCAATATAGATCGAGCAGTCCTCGTGAAAGGCGCCGTGATTGCGGAAGGAATGCAGAAACAGCTTCAGCGACTTCGATTCGACCAGCCATTCACCCGGAATATAATCGATGACGATATGGGCGAAATCGGGCTGGCCGGTCATCGGGCAGAGCGAGGTGAATTCGGGTGCGGTGAAACGCACCACGAAATCCGTTCCGGCTTCGCTGAACGGCACTTTTTCAAGCTTTGCCTCTTCCGGTGAGGACGGTGCATCGACAGCTTGGCCGAGTTGAGACAGGCCGGAAACATCTGTTTTGACCATCGGTCTTCCTTTCAGTTGATCCTGACCCGCACGCCGTGCGGTTTTTCGCCTTCCGGCTCGACATGGATGGCCAGGGAAGCACCCGGGATCGCCTTCTTGATGGCGGCCTCGAGACGGTCGCAGATATCGTGTGCATCGCCGACCGGCATGGTTTCGTGCACCACCAGATGAAAATCGATGAAGGCCGCGGAACCGGCGCGGCGCGTCTTCAGATCATGCACGCCAAGCGACCCCTCGGCGTTTTCGCGGATTGCCTGACGGATCGCGTCTTCCTCATCATTGGTCAGCGCCACATCCATCAGCCCGCCGACGGATTCGGCAATCAACCGCCAGCCGGTATAGAGAATGTGGGCCGCGACCAGCAGCGCGATCAGCGGATCGAAGATCGCATAGCCCGTGGCAAGAGCAACGCCCAGCCCGAGGACAACGCCGACGGAGGTCACGACATCGGTGCGGATATGCTTGCCGTCTGCCACCATTGCCGGAGAGCGCAGGCTCTGCCCTGCCCTGATCAGCACATAGGCCCAGACGCCGTTGATCAGGCTCGCCACGATATTGACGGCAAGGCCGAGGCCGACATCGGTCGGCATGACTGGATGGAAAACTTCGCCGAAGGCCTCGCGAAAAATCAGCAAGGCCGCAACGACGATGGCCACACCCTCGACAACGGCAGAGATATACTCGGCCTTGTGATGGCCGAACTGATGGTCATGGTCGGCGGGCTTCGATGCGTAGACGATCGCAACGAAGGTTGCGATCGAAGCCACCACGTTGACGATGGATTCCAGCCCGTCGGAAAGCAATGCCACCGAGCCGGTGACGTACCAGGCCAGAAGCTTGATCGACAGAACCAGGAGCGAGAGCGGTATCGTCCAGAATGCCAGTGTTCGCGTACGGCTCGCGCCGTCGCCTTGTGCATCACCACCAGTCATTGGATTGTCCCGTTTCGCTTGAATGACAAGGCCGGCCGGCGCATCCGCCGAACCGGCCTCATCGGTTTGCTAACGCCTTGTCACGACAAAGGCAAGACAGTCCTCAGCCGGCAGCCCTTCGCCCGGAAAGCGCCTCGCCGGACCGACCGGTCAGCCGGCCCACGACATTTTCGATGATCCGCATGCCGGCATCGCCGCCAAGCGTCATGATCGATTCGGGGTGGAACTGCACAGCCGCCACCGGCTCGCTGACATGTTCGATCCCCATGACGATGCCATCATCGGTTTCCGCCGAGATCGTGAAATCGGTCGGAAGCTCGACGGCATCGGCAAAGATCGAGTGATAGCGGCCGACGGTGATTTCACCCGGCAGGCCGTCGAAAATCCGTCCATGCTCGAGAATGCGGATACGCGACGGTTTGCCGTGCATGGGCACGGCAAGCTGGCGCAGAGATCCGCCATAGGCTTCCGCCAGCGCCTGAAGGCCAAGGCAGACACCGAAGATCGGCAGATCACGGCTGCGCGCCTTCTTGATGGTGGCCTTGGTGTCGAAATCCTTCGGGCTGCCCGGCCCCGGCGACAACACGACAAGATCGGGATTGACCCGGTCGAAGGTCTCGTCTGCCACCGGCGAGCGCACGGTGGAAACCTCAGCCCCCGTCTGGCGGAAGTAATTGGCCAGCGTGTGGACGAAACTGTCCTCGTGATCGACGAGCAGGATCTTGAGCCCTGCCCCTGCCCTGGAGACCGAGCGTGCAGCCGGTTCCAGTTTTCCGGTTTCCGCCTCGCGAATGGCGGCAAGCATGGCTGAAGCCTTCAATTCGGTCTCCGCCTCTTCTTCCTGCGGGTTGGAATCATAAAGCAGCGTGGCCCCGGCGCGCACTTCCGCAACGCCCTGCTTGACGCGGATGGTCCTCAGCGTCAGGCCGGTATTCATGTCGCCGTTGAAGCCAACCATGCCGATGGCCCCGCCATACCAGGCGCGCGGGCTTTTCTCGTGGTTTTCGATGAACCGCATGGCCCAGAGCTTCGGCGCGCCGGTGACCGTCACCGCCCAGGCGTGGCTGAGGAAAGCGTCGAAGGCATCCATGCCCGCGCGCAACCGGCCCTCGATATGATCGACGGTGTGGATGAGGCGCGAATACATCTCGATCTGGCGACGGCCGATGACCTTGACCGAACCCGGCTCGCAGACCCGGCTCTTGTCGTTGCGGTCGACATCGGAACACATGGTCAGTTCCGATTCGTCCTTCTGCGAGTTCAGCAGTTTCAGGATCTGCTGGCTGTCGGCAATCGGGTCCTCGCCGCGCTTGATCGTGCCGGAAATCGGGCAGGTCTCGACCCGCCTGCCGGTGACGCGCACGAACATTTCCGGCGATGCGCCGATCAGATATTCCTGATTGCCGAGATTGATGAAGAAGGAATAGGGCGACGGATTGGTGGCCTTCAACCGCTTGGAGATCGCCGATGGCTTGGTGGCGCAGCGTTCCATGAACTTCTGGCCCGGGACCGCCTCGAACAGGTCGCCGCGCACGAAGCTTTCCTTCGCCTTGACCACCAGTTCGGCATATTCGCCCGGCTTGTGATCGCTTTTCGGCGGCAGGCTGTTGGACGGTGTGAACGGTTCCGGCGCAATGTCGCCGGGCCGGCCTTCCGTCGTCAGCCCGTCCTTTTCGAATTCATAATGGTCGATCCAGGCCTTGGCGGCGTGGTTATCGACCATCAGCACTTCGTCGGGCAGAAACAGCACCATATCGCGCTGGTCGTCGGGGCGTTCCAGCTTCAGATTGATAGCGTCGAACTGGAAGGCGAGGTCGTAACCAAACGCGCCGTAAAGGCCGAGACTGGCGTCTTCCTCGGAATAGAACAGATCGACAATCGCCCGCAGCACGGTAAACACCGTCGGCGCCTTGGAGCGTTCTTCCTCGGTGAACTGGCGGTCGGGTTCGGCAACCTTGAGGTCGATGCGCCGGTCGTCTCGCGAAACGATCGAGACTTCATCAAGACCGTCGAGAACCGGGAAAATCAGCGCCAGCAGGGCCTCGCCGCGGCCGTTGAAGGCTTCGAGCCACATCGTCCGGCCATGACAGGAGATCGCGACCGGCGGATCGATGACCGCGGTATCCCAGCGGGTATAACGGCCCGGATATTCGTAATTGGAGGACAGCACCGCGCCACGGCGCTCATCCAGCCGTTCGATATAGCTTGAAACGGAATCGCCATAGGGCACGAACCGTCGCGTCCGGGTGATCTTCACCCCGCCTTTGGTCAGATAGCTCTCCCCGCCATCGGGCCGTTCATGAAGGCTCATTGTCGTTTGCTCCACCTTGTTTTTCGCGGAAGGCCGGGGCTTGTCCCCTTCCTCGCGACATCAATCGTTAGACCCCGGAAGGAGGCGGCCCGACATAGCAAAAAAGCCGCCTCGGTCTGAGGGCGGCTTTGTCTGATCAGATAGACATGCGTGATCGCGGCCGCCTTTAGCGAGCCCACCACCAGTTAGCAATGTTCATCTCAATCGTGATCATGGCAACTTTCTAGCGCAAGCGGACAGAGCTGGCAAGCGGCAAGAAAACAGCCGCCTCACCTCAGCCTTTTGGCGCGTCCATACGTACATGGATGAAAAACACATTTCACCGGGCAACGCTTGCCCTCACGCGCGCGCAAGAATAATCCGGACCTTAAAAGACACTGAAAACCAAGCATGAAAAGGGAGGCAGGCATGCCGCAACCCGCTGAAAGCAGGCACTGGTGGAAAGAGGCTGTCGCCTACCAGATCTACCCACGTTCATTTGCCGATTCCAATGGCGACGGCATCGGCGACATTCCCGGCATTATCGAAAAGCTGGATCATGTCGCCGGGCTCGGCATCGATGTCATCTGGCTGTCGCCGCATTTCGATTCGCCGAACGCAGATAACGGCTACGATATCCGCGACTACCGCAAGGTGATGGCCGAATTCGGCACCATGGCCGATTTCGACCGGTTGCTGGCGGAGATCAAAAAGCGCGGCATGCGGCTGATCATCGACCTTGTGGTCAACCACACCAGCGACGAACATGAATGGTTCGTGGAAAGCCGATCCGCGCGCGACAGCGACAAGCGCGACTATTACATCTGGCGCGACGGTGCCAAGGGGGTTCCCAACAATTTCGTTTCCTATTTCGGCGGCTCCGCCTGGGAAAAGGACGCGGCGACCGGCGACTACTACCTGCATTATTTCGCAAAGAAACAGCCCGACCTCAACTGGGACAATGAGAAGGTCCGCACGCAAGTCTACGACCTGATGCGCTTCTGGCTCGACAAGGGCGTCTCCGGCTTCCGCATGGATGTCATCCCCTTCATCTCCAAGAATTTCGATTTTCCGGACCTGACGGAAGAGGAAATGAAGGACCCCGGCCGGGTCTATGCTTCCGGCCCGCGCCTGCATGAATATCTGCAGGAGATGAACCGCGAAGTGCTCTCGCATTACGACTGCATGACCGTGGGCGAGGCTGCCGGCGTTTCCGACGCGCAAACGCCGCTCTTCGTCGACGAGGCCCGCAACGAACTCAACATGATCTTCAACTTCGCCGTGGTCATGCTCGACCGCGACGGCTGGCGCCACAAGGAGCGCAAGCTGACAGACCTGAAGGCGACCTTCGACCGGCTCGACAAGGCCGTCGGCATGACCGGGTGGAACACCGTCTTCCTCGGCAATCACGACCAGCCGCGCACGGTCAGCCATTTCGGCGATCCGGCCCCGGAATTCCGCGCGCTATCGGCCAAGGCGCTGGCGACCATGATGCTGACCATGCGCGGCACCCCGTTCATCTATCAGGGCGAGGAAATCGGCATGGTCAATTACCCGTTCACCGATCTCGACCAGTTCGACGATATCGAGGTGCGCGGGCTCCGGCAGGATTACGTCGACACCGGCAAGGCGAGCGCGGAAGAACTGCTTGAAAACCTCAACAAGGTCAGCCGCGACCACGCCCGCACGCCAATGCAATGGGACGCATCGAAAAACGCCGGCTTCACCACAGCTGAAAAGCCATGGCTCGCCGTCAATCCGAACTATCACGAGATCAATGCCGAAGCCGCGCGGGCCGATGAAAACTCGATCTATCATCACTACCGCAGACTGATCGCCCTGCGCCACGAAACCCCTGCCCTCACCTACGGCACCTATGAGGACCTGGCACCCGATCATGACGCGGTATTCGCCTTCGAGCGCAGACTTGATGACGCACGACTGATCACCGCGATCAATTTTTCCCGCGTTCCGGTTATGTGGAAACATGACGGGCTTAAAGGCGCGAACGTGCTGATCTGCAATGATGACCGGCGCGAAGAAACACTGCCAAGCGAAGAAGCAACGCTTCTTCCATGGGAGGCACTGGTTCTCAAAGCGTCGGTATAAGGGACTGCGGATCAAAGCAAAAACGGCGCCCGCGAGGCGCCGTTTGCTTGAAGTCTGAACCGTCGATCAGGCCAGCCGGCCATGGCAGTGCTTGAATTTCCGGCCGGAACCGCAGGGACACGGGTCATTGCGGCCGGTGTTTCTCCACTCGTCGGGCAGTGAAGCCGTCTCAGAAGCACCGGCAGCGGGTGCCACCTCGTTTTCGCCCGTATCCGGGTCGACATGGCTTGCCTGCAACTGGGCCGGATCGACAGCCGGTTCCGGCTGCGGCGGGTTCTCGCGCACGAGCTGGACACGCGAAAGCTGCGAGACGGCAACCTCACGCATATTGCCGAGCAGCGCCTGAAACAGTTCGAAAGCCTCGGCCTTGTATTCCTGCAGCGGATCGCGCTGGGCGTAACCACGAAAGCCGATGACCGAACGCAAATGGTCGAGATTGACGATGTGCTCGCGCCAGAGATGATCGAGCGCCTGCATGGTGACCTGACGCTGAACATATTTCATCACGTCGGGGCCGAACTGTTCGGCCTGCTTGGCGCGAACCGCCTCGGCCTCTTCGGCTGCGGCGTTGATCCGCTCGAGGATTTCGGGCTCTGCGATACCGTCTTCGGCGGCCCATTCCTCAATCGGCAGGTCAAGGTTGAGGATATGGAGGCAATCTTCCTTCAGGCCCGCCACGTCCCACTGTTCCGCATAAGCCCGTTCGGGAATGCGGCGGCTCACGGCGTTTTCGATGACTTCGTGGCGCATATCCTCGACGATGTCCGAGATATCGTCGGAATCCATCAGTTCCTTGCGCTGGTCGAAGACCACCTTGCGCTGGTCGTTGAGCACGTCGTCATATTTCAGAAGGTTCTTACGAATGTCGAAGTTGCGGGCCTCGACCTTCTTCTGTGCGCGCTCCAGCGCCTTGTTGATCCACGGATGAACAATCGCCTCGCCTTCCTTCAGGCCAAGCTTCTGCAGCATGCTTTCCATCCGGTCGGAACCGAAGATGCGCATCAGGTCATCCTGCAGCGACAGGTAGAATTTCGAACGGCCGGGGTCGCCCTGACGGCCGGAACGACCGCGCAGCTGATTGTCGATACGGCGGCTTTCGTGGCGTTCGGTGGCGATCACATAGAGGCCGCCGGCGGCCAGCGCCTGTTCCTTCAGCCGGGCGGCATCCTCGCGGATTGCCTGTTCCTTGGCCTCACGTTCCGGACCGGGCGGCGTGAACTTGCGTTCCACCTCGACGCGTTCGCCCTGGTCATTGACGACGATATCGGTGCCCGGTTCGAGATAGCCGAGTTCTTCCTGGATCCGCATTTCCAGATTGCCGCCGAGCTGAATGTCGGTACCGCGACCGGCCATGTTGGTGGCGATGGTCAAGGCGCCGGGAACACCGGCCTGGGCAACGATGAAGGCCTCGTTTTCATGATAACGGGCGTTCAGGATCTTGAAATCGTCGATGCCGTCACGTTTCAGCGCGGCGGCCAGAAGCTCGGACTTTTCAATCGAGGTGGTGCCGACCAGAACCGGCTGGCCCTTTTCCTTGGCCGCCTTGATCTCCTCAACAATCGCCAGATATTTCTCGTGAACGGTCAGATAGACCTCATCATCCTCGTCAAGACGGATGATCGGCAGGTTGGTCGGCACTTCAACGACATCAAGGCCGTAGATATTGCCGAATTCTTCCGCTTCCGTTGCCGCCGTACCGGTCATGCCGGCCAGCTTGTCATACATGCGGAAATAGTTCTGGAAGGTGATCGAGGCGAGCGTCTGGTTTTCCGGCTGGATCTTGACGCCTTCCTTGGCTTCCAGCGCCTGATGCTGCCCTTCGGAATAACGCCGGCCCGGCATCATGCGGCCGGTGAATTCGTCGATGATCACCACTTCGCCGTCGCGCACGATGTAATCCTTGTCACGGGAGAACATCTTGTGCGCTTTCAGCGCATTGTTGAGGTGGTGCACGATGGCGACGTTTTCGACATCATAGAGCGAAGCGCCCTTCATCTGCCCAGACTCGGTCAGAAGCTGTTCAAGCCGCTCCATCCCCTTTTCGGAAAAGTTGGCGGAGCGCTGCTTCTCGTCGATTTCGTAGTCATCCTCATCCAGCGTCGGGATAACCTTGTCCATGGCGACGTAAAGATCGGAGCGGTCATCCAGCGGACCGGAAATGATCAGCGGCGTACGCGCTTCATCGACGAGGATGGAGTCAACTTCGTCGACGATGGCATAGTTGTGGCCGCGCTGAACCATTTCGGAGCGCTGCATCTTCATGTTGTCGCGCAGATAATCGAAGCCGAGCTCGTTATTGGTGGCGTAGGTGATATCGCATTCATAGGCCGCCCGGCGCTGCTGGTCGTCGAGACCATGATGGATCACGCCCGTCGTCAGGCCGAGGAAGCCGTAAAGCCTGCCCATGTTCTCGCTGTCACGCCGTGCCAGATAATCATTGACCGTGACGACGTGGACGCCCTTGCCCGAAAGCGCGTTCAGATAGACGGGAAGGGTAGCAACCAGCGTCTTACCTTCACCGGTCTTCATTTCGGCAATGGCGTTTTCATGCAGGATCATGCCGCCGATCAGCTGCACATCGAACGGCCTCAGGCCGAGAACGCGGCGGGACGCCTCCCGCGCAACGGCAAATGCTTCAACAAGAAGGTCGTCCAGGCTCTTGCCTTCGGCGATCTGCTTTTTGAATTCTTCGGTTTTCGCCTTGAGCTCATCGTCCGAAAGCGCCGCGATCTGTTCTTCAAGCGCATTGATTGCAGCCACGCGGGGTTTGTAGGATCGAATACGGCGTTCATTGGCCGAACCGAACAATTTGCGGGCTACGCCACCGAGTGAGACCATTTCAATAGCTCTTTCCGAACGTTGTCATATCTATCCTGTACGTGGCGCCGTACAGACGCACTTCTGACAAGCAGGGTCCAGCTTGCTTTCCGGTGCTTTACTGGACGCGGGCTTGGCAGACAGATAAGAGGGGGGTTGGGGGATGTCAACGTCAAACGCCGCACCACAATGGCCACATTTGTATGTTGCCGCTCTTCCAGCGCGCCGTTTCACATTAAAAGGCTGTAAGGATGCAACACATTTCGGTCTGGCACGTTGACGGCTGACAGCGCTTTTACCACATGCGCCTGATCGACCAGCGCACACGGCGGAACAGCTGGTTTCGCCAAACAACACAACAAAGGTGATTTCATGCAGAAAAGACATTTGGCAGCCGCGGCACTTCTGGCGACGACCGTCAGCTTCGCAGTTCCCTCCTTCGCCCAGGACAGCAGTTCGGCGTCGGACGAGACAGTCGTTGCAACCGTTGCCGGCGAACCGATCACCCAGTCGGAACTGCAGAGCACGGTGGAAAAATTCCAGGGCCAGTTCGGCCAGATGCCTGAAGAACAGGTCCGTGCTATCGCGCTTTCAAGCCTGATCGACATGAAGGTGATTGCCGAAGCCGCAGAAAAGGACGGCATCGACGAGACCGAGGCGTTCAAGACGCGAATGGAAGAGCTGCGCCAGGAAGAGCTTTACAACGCGTTTTTCGACCAGAAGATCAATTCTGAAATCACACCGGAAATGCTGAAGGAACGTTACGACGAGGAAATCGCCAACGCTCCGAAACAGGAAGAAGTCCACGCCCGCCACATTCTGGTCGACAGTGAAGAAGAGGCCCAGGACATCATCAAGCAGCTCGACGACGGCGCAGATTTCGCCGAACTCGCCGAACAGCACTCGACCGGCCCGTCCGCCTCCAATGGCGGCGATCTCGGCTACTTCTCCAAGGGCCAGATGGTTCCCGAATTCGAGGAAGCCGCATTCGCACTCGAGCCCGGCGCCTACACCGAAACCCCGGTCAAGACCCAGTTCGGCTATCACGTGATCGAGGTCGAGGACATGCGCGAAAAGGCGCCGGTTCCGTTCGAGCAGATCGAGCCGCAGCTCAGGCAGCTCATTGCCAGCGAGAAATATAACGAGGTCGTCAGCAAGCTGAAAACCGACGACAAGATCGTGATCGAAGATAAGGACTTGCAAGAGGCCTACGACAACGTCAATAAAATGCAGTAATCAAAACCACCCGGCCCGCGCATTGTTCGCGGGCCGGATTTTTCGAGGCCTGCCATGACGACCGCTGTATCCCCGCTTGCCCCCAAATCGTTTCCGCCGATGCCGCCGATTGACGGTGTGCAGATTGCGACCGCCGCCGCCGGTATCAAATACAAGGGGCGGACGGATGTCATGATGATGCGCTTCGATGAGACCGCCGCCGTTGCCGGTCTCTTTACCCGTTCCAGATGCCCTTCCGCACCTGTTGACCTTTGCCGCGCCAATCTTCCCGGCGGGGCGGCCCGCGTTCTGGTGGTCAATTCCGGCAATGCCAATGCCTTCACCGGCAAGAAGGGAGCAGAGGCAACCGCGCTGACCGCAAAGACCGCGGCCGAAGCCGTCAATTGCGCCGAAAGCGATGTGTTCCTCGCCTCCACCGGCGTCATCGGCGAACCGCTCGACGCCTCGAAATTCACTGACGTTCTTTCAGACATGGCGGCGGACGCCCGGCCCGACATGTGGCTTGAGGCGGCCAGGGCGATCATGACCACGGATACCTATCCGAAGGTCGCGACACGCGGCGCCACGATCGACGGTGTTTCGGTAACCCTCAACGGCATTGCCAAGGGCGCCGGCATGATCGCGCCCGACATGGCCACGATGCTTTCCTTCATCGCGACCGATGCAGCGGTTTCGGCGGGCGCCCTTCAGCAGCTTCTGGCCGAAGGCGTGGGCGCAAGCTTCAATGCTGTGACGATTGACAGCGACACCTCCACCTCGGACACCGTTCTGGCCTTTGCCACCGGCAAGGCTCCCGGACAGGACCTGGTCAGCGACGCATCCGATCCGCGCCTTGACGATTTCCGCGCAGCACTTCATGCGCTGATGCAAGACCTCGCGCTTCAGGTCGTGCGCGACGGCGAAGGCGCGCGCAAGATGGTGACCGTCCGCGTGACGGGCGCCGAAGACGACCGCGCCGCCGGCGTGATTGCGCGTTCGATTGCCAATTCGCCGCTGGTCAAGACCGCCGTTGCCGGCGAAGATGCCAATTGGGGCCGCGTCGTCATGGCCGTCGGCAAGGCCGGGGAAAAGGCCGACCGCGACCGCCTCGCCATCTGGTTCGGCGATATCCGCGTGGCTTTCAACGGCGAACGCGATCCCGACTACACGGAAGAATTCGCCGCTGCGGTGATGCGCGAAGACGAAATCACCATCCGCGCCGATATCGGCATCGGCAGCGGTCAGGCCACCATCTACACCTGCGACCTGACCAAGGATTATGTCGCCATCAACGGCGATTATCGCAGCTGATTATCGCCGGGCGGCCGCGTTGCCTTCGGGCAACACCGGCCGCCTCAAGCGAAAGCCTTGTATTTACACACCTGCCCGATCCCGACTAGATGAACAAAAACAACGATAACGTCGCGACAGGATCGGAATGCAGGTGAGTGCGGATCTTCCACTTGTGCGTCGCCTTGAAGCCATGGGGTTGCGCGCATGGCCGGCAAAAAACGTACTTTATGACGGGGCATGGCAGCTTCGGCTGACAGCGGGTCACCCGTCCAAACGACTAAACAGCCTGTCTGTTCTCGATCAGTCGGATATTTCCGATATCGAGATCAGGTTCGAGAAGGCACGCCGTCATTACGCTGCCTTCGGACGCCCGCTTCTGGTGCGCGAAACACCGCTGACGCCGACGGCCCTTGTCGAATATCTCACCGCCGAAGCAGCCGAACCCTTCGACACGACCGTCGTCATGACCCTTGAACTCGACACGTTTCAACCCGACGAAGGGGTTGAATTGCTGCCGAGCCAGGATGTCGGCCGTTTCGTCGGAGCCGCATTGAAGGTCAATCCCGTGGCGGAGCTGACGCGCGCCGGCCTTGCCGAAGTGATCACGGCGATCAAGCCGGCCCACGGCTTTTTCATTCGCGAGCAGGATGACGGCGAACCGGTTGCAGCCGGGCTGTGTGTGCATGATTTCGACATGGCCGGCATCGAGGCCCTGGCCGTTTCCCCGCAAATGCGGCGCACGGGACACGGGCGCAAGCTGACGACCGGCATGCTGCGCTGGCTGAAAAGCCGCGGCGCGCGCACCGTCTGGCTGCAGGTTACCGAAAGCAATGCCGCAGCACTTTCCCTTTATCGCTCCTTCGGCTTCACGGAAGCCTACAGATACCGCTACTGGCGGGAAAAGGCCGACACATGACGGACAGGAAACTGCTGCTGGTCACAGCCTGCGCCCTGATCGATACGGACGGACGCATCCTGCTGGCACAGCGCCCCGAAGGCAAAAACCTGGCAGGTCTGTGGGAATTTCCCGGTGGCAAGGTGGAAAACGGCGAAACGCCGGAGGCCAGCCTGATCCGCGAAATGGAAGAGGAGCTGGGCATTACCACAAAGCCCGATTGCCTCGCGCCGCTGACCTTCGCAAGCCACACCTATGAGACATTTCACCTTCTTATGCCGCTGTTCGTCTGCCGCCGCTATCAGGGCATTCCCTCCGGCAGGGAAGGTCAGGCCATCAAATGGGTACGGGCGAAGGACCTGCGCGACTACCCCATGCCGCCGGCCGATGAGCCGCTGATCCCCATCCTGCAGGATCTTCTCTAACGCTCGCTGCCGGAAAGAAAGCGTCTCCGGCGTATGATTTCCGACGCGATGGCATCCGCCACGCTTGCAACCCTTTGCGAACCGATAAGATCGCCATGGGTGACGAGCAGGATCGGACGCTCCATCACGCCCCCGCCCGGCAACCGGTCTTCAAGAAGCCGAAGCCCCTCGCCTGCGAGAAAATGCGGCAATACCGCCTTGCCGACACCACGCCGCACGGCCTCAAGCTGGCCGACGAAGGTGTTAACGGTAAAGCGTCCGCTGTTTGCCGAGGTAAAGGCATCCAGCCAGCCAAGCGGCACTGCAAGGCTTTCCGAATAGGGCCAGGTCACGACCCGTGCGGGCACCTCGCCGTCTGACGGGCCGTAAAGTCCGAACCCCATGGTCGCAAGCTGACGAACCTTGAGATTGCCGCGCTCCGGCCGCACCATCCTCAAGGCAAGGTCTGCATCATGTCTTTGCATGTTGACGGCAGTTGTCGAAAACGTGATCTCGACGTCGAGCCCGGGGTTTTCGGCAAGCAGCGGCGCAAGTGCGGGAACCACGAAACCGCCGACAAGGCTTTCGACGCTTGCCACGCGAACCTGCCCGCGAATGCCGACATCGTCATGCGCCTGTAACTGCATGTTGCGGACGGCAAGCTCCACCGCCTCCGCGCGGGCAAGCAGGGCCTCGCCCTGATCGGTCAGCGTGTAGCCGCTTTGATGCCTCAGGAAAAGCGGCACGCCAAGCGCCTGCTCCATACGCTCGATGCGCCTGGCGACGGTGGCCACACCGCTTTTGAGTTGCGCAGCGGCGGCAGAGAGCGTGCCCTCGCGCGCAAGGGCGAGGAAAACACGATTATCGTCCCAGTTGAATTGTCCCACTGATCTTCCATTTTCGGAAAACAATATACCGACATTCGATATATCATACTCTTTTTCGGAAAGGCACTCTCCCGGCACATCTGAAACAGACGAGGTTGCCATGTCCGCAACGAATGACATTTTGCCCAATCACGCCAATGCTCCCATCACCGACACATCGGCGCTGGGACTGAGCGCACTTTCCGCCATTTTCTGGGGAACGAATTTCGAGGCAACGCGCATTGCGCTGTCCGGCCTTCCACCATGGACGGCCGCGGCCCTGCGATTTGCGATCGCCGCCATCGCCATTCTGTTCTGGCTTCGCCTCAGCGGCGGTCTGGATTTCAGGGTGCTGCGGCGCAACCTGTTCGCCTATCTGGCGCTTGGTTGCGTCGGTGTGGCGGGGTTCAATGCCGCGCTGTTTCTGGGCATGCAGACCTCAAGTCCCGTTACCGCGGCGCTGATCATGGGCACGACCCCGCTGACCACGAACCTGATCGATGCCGTCCTGCAACGCCGCCTGCCGGCCGCCGGCGCCGTTTTGGGCATGGCGATCAGCCTGTTCGGGGTTTCGCTGACCGTCGGGGCCTTTTCCGGAACCCGCTTCACATCCGGCGATCTCCTGATCCTGGCCGGAAGCCTCGCCTGGGCGCTTTACACCATCGGCTGCAGGCGGGCCGTGACCGATGCCACGCCAATGCAGACCACCGCCTGGACGATGACCGCCGGCGCACTTGTCCTGCTGTTTGCCGCCTTCTTCTTCGAAACGCCGTTTACAGCACTCACGGTGTCAACTGCACCGGCACTCGGCGCGGTGTTGTGGATGGCGGTTGTCGGCTCCGTTCTTGCCTACATCTTCTGGCAGATCGGCATTGCCAAGCGGGGACCCGGCGCAACATCGGTGGTCTTCAACCTCGTACCGGTCTCCGCCCTCGTGATTGCGGCCGTGTTCGGCAGGATGCCCGACCTCTATCAGGTCGCAGGCGTCGCCATAGCAATCTTCGGCATTCTGCTGGCAAGCGGCAGGTTGCCGCGGCTGAAGGCCTCTAGCGCTTCAGCTTGATCTCCTCGGTGTTGAGCGCGTCGGCGAGGCGCGCCTTCGCCGAGCCGGGCTTCAGCGGCTTCTGCTGGCTTTCATGCGGCGCCCAGCCGGAAACATAGATGATCGAGAAGGTGGCGCGGATCCGGCCGTCGGGGTCGCTGTGCCGTTCGGCGTAGAGTTCGGCGGCGCGCAGGAAGAAGGCCCGGCTGACGGGCCGCGTCGAGCGGTCTGCCAGCGGGTTGGTCATGCCCATGGCCCGCAGATCCGCCATCAGGTCGAACAGCGTGTCGTAGCGGACGGTGTAATTCTCCTGATCGACCACCGGCAGCGCAAAGCCGGCGCGCTGCAGCAAACCGCCGATATCGCGCACATCGGCAAAGGGAATGACACGCGGACTGACCCCGCCATAAATCTCCGTTTCGGCCGTAATCAGACAGTCGCGCAGCTCGGCAAGCGTGCCGGAACCGGGGATTGCAGCCAGAAACAGCCCGTCCGGTTTCAAGGCACGGCGGGCCTGGATGAAATAGCCGGGCGTGTCATTGGTGAGATGCGCGACAAGCGGCGACAGCACAAGGTTGAGCGACTGATCCTCCAGTCCCGGCAGTTCCAGCGGGGCCACCGTGACCGCGGTGTCGGCGCCTGCAAAGGCCGCATCGCTTTCCACCCTTTGCATCCGGTCGATTTTGCCGGTGGCAAGCGCTGCCCTGGCAACCGTGCCGGTGACCCCGTGCAATTCAACGGCCTGCTCGAACTGCCGCTCGACGACGGCCAGCCGGTCGGCGATTTCTCCGGCAACGAGATCGAGCAGAAAATCGGCGCCGGGCTTTGCCGCACGCCAGGCTTTCAGCCGGTTCGCCTCCACGCGTCGTGCATCGAAAACCTGTTCCATCAATAGCGGCCTTTCCAGTTCACTCATCCTGCCAATTAGGGAGTCGTAAAGCATCCGTCAACGCGCTACGCTGAAGACATGGATGAGATCACACCACGGAAAGTTCAGACGATACGCGCCCGTTCCGCCGCTCTGGCACGCGATGCGCTGGCCTCGCTCGGCAATGTCGTCTTTCCGCCCGTGTGTGCGGCCTGCGGGAGAACCACCGGCACGCATCGCGCACTCTGCGTTGCCTGCTGGAGCGATATCCGCTTCATCGAACGGCCCTATTGTGCGGTGCTTGGAACACCGTTTTCACATGATCTCGGGCCGGATATCATCAGCGCGGAAGCCATTGCCAACCCGCCGGATTTCGACCGGCTGCGCTCGGCCGCCTTTTATTCCGGAACGGTACGCAATCTGGTTCACGCCCTCAAATATCGCGACAATACCCATCTTGCGGTCATGATGGCAGAATGGATGCGTCGCGCCGATGACGGGATGATCGCGCGTTGCGACGGCATTGCCGCCGTGCCCCTGCATCCCACGCGGATGATGTCCCGCCGCTTCAACCAATCGGCCGAGCTGGCACGCAATCTGGCAAAACTGACCGGCAAGCCCTTTCTGCCGGGGCTGCTCAGGCGCAAACGGCGCACCAGCCAACAGGTCGGCCTGTCGCGCACGGCCCGCGAGGACAATGTGCGCGGGGCCTTCGCGCTTTCCCCCGACCGCGAGGATGCGGTATTCGGCCGCTCCATTCTGCTGATCGATGATGTCTACACCACCGGCGCCACGGTTTCCGCCGCAGCGCGGGCCCTGAGGCGCAAGGGGGCAGCCGAGATCAGCGTTTTGACCTTTGCACGCGTTCTCGATGAAACTATATGAGGGGTGAACGTCGAGGCTTTCAACGAAAGGATACCGGAAACACCATGGCGAATGTCGAGATATACACGCGCGAATTTTGCGGTTTCTGCACCCGTGCGAAAAAGCTGCTGTCCGACAAGGGCGTCGATTTTACCGAGTACAACGCCACCGAAACCCCGGACGTCCGCGCAACGATGATCCAACGCGCCAACGGAAGCTCAACCTTTCCGCAGGTTTTCATCGACGATCGCCACATTGGCGGTTGCGACGATCTTTTCGCCCTCGAGCATGCCGGCAAGCTCGACCCGCTTCTTTCCGCACAGGACGACTGAATGACCCGTTTCACCGCCGCCGCCCTGCAGATGCGCTCCGGCACCGAGCCGGAGAAAAACGCCGCAACACTGTCCGACCTGGTGCATGAGGCCGCCGCGAAAGGCGCGCAATATATCCAGACGCCGGAAATGACCGGCGCTGTGCAGAAGGACCGCAAGGCGCTGATGGCCGTGCTGAAAGGCGAGGACGAGGATATCATCGTCCGCACGGCCTCCGGCCTTGCCCGCGAATGCGGCGTTTACCTGCATATCGGCTCGACCGCGATCGCCGTGGGCAACGGCATGGTTGCCAACCGCGCTTTGCTGTTTGCGCCTGATGGCACGGTTACCGCACGCTACGACAAGATCCACATGTTCGATGTCGATCTCGACAATGGCGAAAGCTGGCGTGAAAGCGCGGTCTATCGCCCCGGCGAGAATGCAAATCTGGCCGGGCTGCCGTTTGCAAAGATCGGCATGGGCATCTGTTATGACGTGCGCTTTCCCGATCTTTTCCGGGCCTATGCCCTGGCCGGCGCGGATGTGCTGACGGCCCCCGCCGCCTTTACCAGACAGACCGGTGAAGCCCACTGGCATGTGCTGCAGCGCGCACGCGCCATCGAAAACGGCGCGTTCATGATTTCGGCAGCGCAGGCAGGCCAGCATGATGACGGCCGCGAGACCTTCGGCCATTCGATCATCATCGACCCGTGGGGCCGCATTCTGGCCGAAGCCGGCGATGCGGGCGAAGCCGTGATCACCGCCGAAATCGATACCGATGACGTAGCGCAGGCGCGCGGCAAGGTGCCCAATCTGAACAACATCCGTGCTTTCACGCTTCTTGAAAGCGGCAACAGCCAAGGGGCCGCCGAAAAGGCCACAGCGAAAGACTGACCCCGTGATCCACTATTCTCTCTCCTGTGACAACGGCCATGCCTTTGACGGCTGGTTTTCCGGCAGCGACGATTTCGACCGGCAGGTCGAAAGCGGCCTTCTCACCTGTCCGGTCTGCAATTCCGCATCGATCACAAAGGGATTGATGGCGCCACAGGTCTCGACCGCGCGCAAGCAGGAGCAACGCAAGACGGCGCTGGTCGACAAGGCCCAGCGGGAAGCGCTTGAGAAGCTGAAACAGGCCGTTACGGAAATCCGCGCCAATTCCGAGGATGTCGGCGCGCGCTTTCCCGAAGAAGCGCGCAAGATCCACTACGGCGAGGCTGAAAAACGCGGCATTATCGGCGAGGCAAAATCGGAAGAGGTCCGTGATCTGCTTGAAGAAGGCATCGAGATCATGCCGCTACCGACCCTGCCCGAAGACAAGAACTGAGTTTACGCGACGATCCGGCGAAAGCGGCCATGTATGGAAATGGTGGAGCCGAGCGGGATCGAACCGCCGACCTCTGCAGTGCGATTGCAGCGCTCTCCCAGCTGAGCTACGGCCCCATATTGGCGACCACGCTGATACTCCAAACGCCTTTGTCAGGCAAGCATCAAGACGCGCAAACGAGGCCGAAATCGAGCGTGAACCCGATGGCAGATTGCCGCAGCCCCGCCCCGGTAGCCACCGATCCGGCATGCTCCGTGGTTGCAACTGCAGGGCCTGTTATCGGGTTGCGGCGAAAGCCCCGTCTGCCGCTGCAACAATGCTCTCCCCCTCTGTGGCAAGGGCCATCGGCAGCTTTGTCCATGGCGACGTCATTTGCATTTCCGCTTATATGAACACAGCATTAATAAGTTGTTTTTATTATATTTTTTATACATATGAGACATTCGACAGAAGCCGTATAAATACGCCATTCGACACGGAAAAAGTTGCCGATTGACAACACACCGGCCTCAAACCGAGTGAAAATTCCACGACCAATGCAAGAATCCGCCATCGGCAGTTGTGCTTGAAACAAGTAAACGTATAGTCGGTGCTGCAATCGTCGGGAATTGATAGATCATAAAAATAACCGAGTGCGTCACGGCATTCCTGCGTTCAAGTGATGATTTCCAAGGGCTCTGGAGAGTACTGACCATGAAGACCAAATTATTGCTCATCGGCTCCGCTTCGATGCTCGCGACCGCCACTGGCGCCAATGCGGCAGACCCGGTTGTGGTGATCGAACCCGTGACGGCCAATTACGTCGAAGTCTGCGACGCTTTCGGCAGTGGTTATTTCTATGTTCCGGGCACGGAGACCTGCCTCAGCGTTGGCGGTTATGTCCGTTTTGAGACCAAGTTCGGCGGCATCCAGACCGGGTCCAGCGCCGACGGCGACTGGTATCCCTATGTGAAGGCCAATCTCGCGATCACCGCGAAGACGGACACCGAACTCGGCACGTTGACATCGAGAATGGTCCCGGAATTCTATTTTTATTCCAACGGGACCGGAGACGAGGTCAAATTTGACGAGGCCTATATCGAGATCGGCAACGCGGTTGCGCTGCGCGCCGGTTACATCAAGGGCTACTGGAACCAGGACCTCTGGGGCGAACTCGACAATATCGACAATGTGAGCCGCTATAACTCCATCCGTCTCGGCTATTATGGTGCTGATCATTTTCAGGCGGCGCTGTCTGTCGACGCGATGACGCCGGATGATGTCGGCACGGATGACCTCGCCAAGCTGGGTCTTTCCGCCCGCCTCGGCTATGTTGTCTCCGACAGCAATTACCTGAAACTCGATGCCGCCTATGACACCCACAACGAGACCTATGCGATCCGCCCCTGGGCCGGTTTCGGCATCGGTCCCGGCACGCTGGAAATCGCCGGTCTCTACGAAAGCGGCTTTATCGCCTACGGTCCGGATTTCACTGCGGCGAACTGGGACGATTCACCGATCGCGGACACCTATCTGAAATACGCGGTCGCCGCCAACTACTACTTCAATGTCACCGAGGACCTGATACTGGCGCCACAGGCGCAGTATAATGTGGCCAGCAATGACAAGGTCTTCTGGGAAGCCGGCGCCACGGCCGACTGGGAGATCGTGGATGATTTCCACCTCAGAACCAACGTCAACTATGCTTTTCTTGACGATGACTGGAACCAGCAGAACTGGTTCGGCTGGGTTCGCCTGGAACGCGATTTCTAGACGCTTCCAGCACCTGTAACGCATTTTTCCTGCAATGTTTCCGACACTCCCGGCCTTGCGCCGGGAGTGTTTTTTCGCCGTCACGGAGCAGGACCGGCCGCGTTTGACAGGTCCTGCCGTGATGAGGATATCGCGCGAAACCCTACTGGCAATTATGCGCCGCGATTGTTGCTAGCTGCAGTGACGTCGATATCGAACGGCGCCGCGCCTGAGAATTCGGCACGCGCATGAGCGCCGGGCGTGACTTCGTGAATGCCGGTGGTCATGCCGGTCAGCACGATATCGCCCTTCTTCAGCATGCGACCGCGCGCCTTGAGGTTCTCAGCCAGCTGGCGGATCGATTCCAGCGGCCCACCGCTTGGCTTGGCTGCCGAACCTTCCCCGGCAAGCGTGCCATTGACCAGCATGCGCGATGTCATGGTCTCAAGCTCAAGCCTGTCCCAGCCCTCGATCACAGGGCCGACAATGGCACCGGCATTGTTTCCGTGATCGCTGACGACCGCGAGGGGACCGATGGCATTGAGGCTCGGCAGCGGAGAGGACGCGATCTCCGAACCGGCATGAATACCTTCAAGCGCGGCCATGATGACCTCATCGGTAAAGCCTTCCGCCGACGGCTCCAGATCACGGGCAAGCACGGCCGTAAATTCCGCCTCCAGAGCCGCAAAGCCACCATCAAAAACCGTCACCGCGGCAACGCCGCCTGCGGGAAGATGATGGACATTTTCGGCAAAGATCGGTCCGACGATCCGCGTCGCCCCCAGCTTTTGCTGAAGGTCGGGATGCACACCGGCAACCTTCCACCCGGCAACCGGCCGGCCGTCGAGTTCGAGGGCCTTGTCCTGAACCTGGTAGGCTTCGGCAAGCGTTTCCGGCAGCGGACCGGGGAACGCATCAAGGATTTTCGCCGCACGCCGCGCCTCGACGAAAGCGCTTGCCACGTCTTGGATGTCTTCTTCAGTCATGATCTCTTCCAGTATCCGGGAATTTCGTAACGGGCATTGCACCCACATGGTGCTTTACACCCGATTGCCGCCACAGGCGAGTGGACAGCCGGCAACATGACATAGGCGATTACACGCTCAACCCCGGATGGTTTGGCCATTGCATTGCCCGGCGATACTCCGATCGGGCTCGCTTCTGCTCCAGCGGCGCGGGCGCAATGCCGCCCGCGCCACCGGGATAAAGATCAGGCGTTCCAGGCAATCGTCTTCTGCGACTGCTCGCCAAGGCCCTCGATGCCGAGCTTCATGGTCTGGCCTTCCTTCAGGTAGACCGGCTCCGGCTTTTGCCCCATGCCGACACCGGGCGGGGTGCCGGTGGTGATGATATCGCCCGGCTGCAGGCTCATGAACTGCGACAGATAGCTGACCAGATGCTGCACGCCGAAGATCATCGTTTTCGTCGAACCGTCCTGATAGCGGTGGCCGTCGACTTCCAGCCACATGGGAAGGTTCTGCGGGTCTTCCACCTCGTCACGCGTCACGAGATAAGGGCCGATCGGGCCGAACGTATCGGCGCTCTTGCCCTTGACCCACTGGCCGGAACGTTCGGCCTGGAATTCACGCTCGGACAGGTCGTTGACGACGCAATAGCCGGCAACGTAGTCCATCGCATCGGCTTCATCGACGTAAGAGGCTTCCTTGCCGATGACCACGCCGAGTTCGACCTCCCAGTCGGTCTTTTTCGAATTCCGCGGAATACGGACATCATCATTGGGGCCGATAATGGCGCTGGTCGCCTTCATGAAGATGATCGGCTCCTTGGGCAGGTCCGCGCCGGTTTCAGCCGCATGGTCGGCATAGTTGAGACCGATGCAGATGAATTTGCCGACCTTGCCGACGCAGGCGCCGATGCGGCTTGTCTGCGGCAGAACCGGCAGGCTGGCGATATCGGCGGCGGCAATACGCGCCAGTCCCGCAGCGCCCAGTGCGTCGCCGGCAATATCGACGACCACGGAGGAAATGTCGCGGTAGGTTCCGTCCGAATGCAGGATGGCCGGACGTTCAGCGCCCTTGGCACCAAGACGAAGCAATTTCATGATAATTCTCCTGTGTCATGACGCGCGGGGCGCCTTTCATCTGCCTTTGCGGCAGCAAGCTCGTTTCATGTTGGAGAGGCCGAGACAGCGTAGCAGCCGCCCATCCCTCTCGAAATTCCCCTGTGCCTCCACTTGCGTCATTCTCGGGCTTGACCCGAGAATCCAGGCTTTTATACCGGCGACAGGCGTATCGGAAAGCCGTCTTGAAAATCGCCGACGCCGATTCTGCGGCAAGGTGACCAGATCCTCGGGTCAAGCCCGAGGATGACGCCGTAGAGGGCGGAAAGGGCGTCGAACCACACCGCATGAACTGCGGGAATGCGAACCTCTTTCCTCAATCCTTCCCCGAATACGCGTAGTTATGAAGCGTTTCCGGCTTCATCTCAACGGAAAAGCCGGGCATTTCCGGCGGCATGTAGGCAGCCTTTTCAATGCGGCAGGGCTCGACGAAATGTTCGTGCAGATGGTCGACATATTCGATGACACGGCCCTCTTTGGTGCCGGAGACGACCAGATAGTCGATCATCGAAAGATGCTGGACATATTCGCAAAGGCCGACGCCGCCGGCATGCGGCCAGACCGGCAGGCCGAATTTCGCCGCCATCAGCAGCACCGAAAGCACCTCGTTCAGCCCGCCGATGCGGCAGGCATCGATCTGGACGATATCGATGGAGCCGCCGGCGATGAACTGCTTGAACATGATGCGGTTCTGGCACATCTCGCCGGTGGCGACTCTGATCGGCGCCACGGCCTCACGGATTTTGCGATGACCGGCAACATCGTCGGGGCTGGTCGGCTCCTCGATGAAATAGGGGCGGAAGGGGGCCAGCGCATTGACCCAGTCAATGGCCTCGTCCACTTCCCAGACCTGATTGGCGTCGATCATCAGCGTGCGGTCATCGCCAATGACCTCGCGCACAATCTTCAGCCGCGCAACATCCTCGTCGCGATCCTGCCCGACCTTCATCTTGATGTGGGTGAAGCCGGAATCGACCGCTTCCTGCGCAAGCCGGCGCAGCTTGTCGTGGCTGTAGCCGAGCCAGCCGGCCGAGGTCGTATAGCAGGGATAGCCGTTTAGCTTCAGCTCGGCCATGCGTTCGGCCTTGCCGTCTTCGGCCTTGCGGAAGATTTCAAGCGCCTCCTCCGGGGTGATGGCGTCGGTCAGGTAGCGGAAATCGACAATCGAAACCAGTTGTTCGGGCGTCATTTCGCCGACAAGCTGCCAGACCGGCTTTTTCGCGGCCTTGCCCTGCAGATCCCAGACGGCATTGACCACTGCGCCCGTTGCCAGATGCATCGCGCCCTTGTCCGGGCCGATCCAGCGCAACTGGCTGTCGCCGGTGATGTGCCGCCAGAAGCGGCCAGGGTTTTCAAGGATCCAGTCGAGATAAAGACCTGCCACCCGCCCTTCAAGGGCGGCAATCGCGGCGCAGACGACTTCATTGCCGCGGCCGATGGTGAATGTCAGCCCGTGACCTTCAAGGTCGCGGTCGGTTTTCAGGATCACATAGGCAGCGGAATAATCCGGGTCCGGGTTCATCGCATCCGACCCGTCAAGCTTTTCGGAGGTCGGAAAACGCAGATCATGGACCGAAAGGCCCGTTATCGTGGTCATGTCGGTAAGCCTTTAAAAATGCGTTCGATATCTCAGCAGGTCCAGCCGCCATCGACGACATGCGCCTGACCGGTCGTGTAGGTCGCGCCGGCAAGATAGACTGCGAGATCGGCGATTTCCTCCGGCGCGCCGATGCGGCCGATGGGCTGGCGGGCGATAAAGTCAGCCCGCGCCTTTTCATAATCGCCGGTTGCCTTCAGCCGTTCCTGCAGCGAGGGGCTGTCGACCGTGCCGGGGCATATGGCATTGCAGCGAATGCCGCGCGTCACATAGTCGGCGGCAATTGCCTTGGTCATGCCGAGAACGGCGGCCTTGGTGGTGGAATAGGCAAAACGGTTCGGGACGCCCTTCAGCGAGGATGCAACGGACGACATGTTGATGATGGCGCCATCGCCGCGCTCCAGCATGCCGGGCAGGAAAGCGCGGATGGTCCGCACCATCGCTCTCACATTGAGGTCGAAGGCAAAATCGAGGTCGCCTTCGGGCATATCCAGAACCGAGCCGTTATGAACCACGCCGGCGCAGTTGAAGAGGATGTCGACACCGCCTGTTTCTGCAGCCGCCGCCGTCACTTCCTCATCGGAAAGCACATTCAGGACGCGGGTGGTCACCCCTTCCACGTTTTCCAGTTCGGCCAGTTTTTCGGCGTTGATATCGGTGGCAATGACCTTCGCGCCGGCCTTTACAAAGGCCATGACGGAGGCCGCGCCAATGCCCTGCGCGGCTGCGGTGATAAAGCAGGTTTTTCCGGAAAGGTCGGTCATGTGATTTTCCTTTTTAGTCAGGCGCGCAGGCTTCGGCCGGTTTCGCCGTCGAAAACATGCAGGCGTTCGAGGTCGAGAGTGAATGTCAGCGTCTCGCCATCTTCCAGCGGGTGCGGGTCGAGCATCTTGGCCTGAACTTCCTTGCCGCCAAGCCGGGTGTAGATGATGGTCTCCGTGCCAAGCGGTTCTGAAATCATCACCGGAAGGCTGATTTCCGTGGAGCGGTCTTCAGGATGCAGGGAATGGCCCTTTGGCGCAAATGCGTCCGGACGGAAACCGACCACGACCTTCTGCCCTTCGGAAACCTTCGGCGCGATATCGGCAGGCAGAGGCACAAGCGTGCGGTCTTCCAGCCGGGCGCCATCAGCTTCGACCACGCCGTCAAGCTGGTTCATCGGCGGGGAGCCGATGAAACCGGCCACGAATGTGTTGACCGGGTTTTCGAACACCTCGGTCGGGGTGCCGACCTGCTCGACATAACCATCGCGCATGATCACGATCCGGTCTGCCAGCGTCATCGCCTCCACCTGGTCGTGGGTGACATAAATGACCGTTGTCTTGACCCGCTGATGCAGTTTCTTGATCTCGACGCGCATCTGGCCTCTGAGCTTGGCATCGAGGTTGGACAGCGGTTCGTCGAACAGGAAGACATCCGGATGGCGGACGATGGCGCGGCCCATGGCCACGCGCTGGCGCTGGCCGCCGGACAGGTTGGCGGGCAGACGGTCCATGAAGCTGTCCAGCCCCAGAATGCCCGCGGCCTCATCGACGCGCGGCTTGATGTCCTCCGGCGTCATGCCGGCGATCTTGAGCCCGAAACCGAGATTTTCGCGCACGGTCATATGCGGATAAAGCGCATAGGACTGGAACACCATGGAGATGTTGCGCGAGCGCGGCGGCAGGGAATTGACGACACGATCGCCGATCTTCAGTTCGCCGCCGGAGATTTCCTCCAGACCGGCGATCATGCGCAGCGTTGTCGACTTGCCGCAGCCCGACGGGCCGACGAGAACGACGAACTCGTTATGCGCGACCTCAAGGTCGATGCCGTGAACGACTTCCAGCGAACCATAACGCTTGACGATTTTGGAAAGGTGCACTTCGGCCACGGGATTATCCTTTCACACCACCGAACGTCAGTCCGGCAATCAGATGCTTTTGTACGATGAAGGTGAGAATGAGGGCGGGGATGATAATCAGCACCGCCATGGCGCTCATCCCGGTCCAGTCGACGGTGAACTGGGCGGTAAAATCCATCAGCCCGACCGGCATGGTCTTCGATGCGGTGGTGCGGGTCAGCTGGCTTGCCAGCGCGAACTCGTTCCATGCCGTCAGGAAGGCGAAGATACCGGCCGATGCCAGCCCCGAACGGGCCAGCGGAAACTCCACCTTCCAGAACGCCTGCCAGCGGGTGCAGCCGTCAATCTGGGCGGCTTCGGAAAGGTCAGCCGGGATCTGCCGGAAGAAGCCGTCCGTCAGCCAGATGGTGAAGGGGATGTTGATCGCCATATAGACGAGGATCAGCCCGAATTTGGTATCGATCAGCCCGATCTTGCTCCAGAGGATAAAGAGCGGCAGCGACAGCGCCACGCCCGGCACCGTGCGCGACAGCATGAAGGATAAAAACAGCGCGCCCTTGCCCTTGAACCGGTAGCGGGCAAAGGCATAGCCGCCCATCATGCCGACAAGAATGGCGACAAGGGTCGAGGTCAGCGAGATCACCATCGAATTGATGAAATAATTGGTGACCGGCAAGCCCTGCTGGCGCTCGGGCAGAAGCCCGAAAATGCCGAGAAAATTATTGAGCGTCCATTGCTGCGGGATCCAGATCGGCGGGCGCGCCATGACCTCGACATTGGGGCGGAAGGCCGTCAGCACCACCCAGGCGCCGGGCACGACAAGGATCATCATCGCGCAGAACAGCGTCAGTCTCAGCAGCCAGCGCTGCCAGGGCTTTTCAATCGTCATTGCGCTGCTCATTGGGCCCCTCCCATGAAGACACGCGCCTTCGAAAGATTGCGGTAGAACATGATGGTAAAGGCGATGGACAGCAGGATGGAGATGTAGCCCATGGCGTTCGCCATGCCCATCTGCGAGTTCTGGTAGCCGGTGCGCGTCATCAACGTCCAGATCAGTTCCGTGCGCCCGGCAGGCCCGCCATTGGTCATGATTTTCACCATGTCATAGGCCCGCGCAACATCGAGCGAACGGATGGTCATGGCAATCCAGATGAACGGCATCAGGAATGGCAGGGTGATGTGGCGGAACACCTGAAGGGCATTGCAGCCATCGACCTTGGCCGCCTCGATCGGATCCTTCGGCATTGCCAGAAGACCGGCCATCAGCAGAATGGCGAAGATCGATGTCGACATCCACATTTCCGCGACGATGATGGAGAAATTGGCAAGCCAGCCATTGACCAGCCACGGAATGGGCCTGGAGATGAGGCCGAGCGAGAACAGCGCATTGTTCACCAGCCCGACGGAATCGTTGAAGATGTATTTGAACTGAAAGCCGACGAGAATGGGCGAAAACATCATCGGAAACATCATGATGGTGCGAAGCGTGCGCTGGCCCCAGGTGATGCGGTTGACCAGAAGCGCAAGGCCGAGCCCCATGACCATTTCGAGATTGAGGGCAATGGTGATGAACACCACGGTGCGCCCGAATGCCCACCAGAAATCGTCATTGCCCCAGAGCCGCTTGTAGTTTCGAAGGCCGACGAAATTATAAAGCGAATCCGGCCGCACGAGGTTGTAGCTGGTAAAGCTCGTCCAGAAGGACACAAGCAACGGTACCAGCACCACCGCCAGAATGACGACGATGGCAGGCAGAAGAAGAAGATACGGCGTCGCCGCCGGCGACCTGAGAAATTTCATGTCACGCCCATAAAAAGTCACTTGAAAACGGATAGGAATGTCCGGTCATCGCCGGAAGCGCCGCCGGCCAAAGCCGGCGACGAATGCTCACGTCCGGCAATCAGTAATAGCCGGCGTCTTCCATAATATAGGTCGCTTCCTCGGCGGCATCGTCGAGGGCTTCCTGCGGCGTCTTTTCGCCGACGATGGCCGCCTGCAGTTCCGGCCACAGCACGTTGGACACCTGAATCCATTCAGGGATCAGCGGCGGCGTGCGGGCATCGGCAAGCGATTCCTTCCACACGGTGAACATCTCGGCGAGGTTTTCCTTGCCGTTGGCGTTGAACCACGCCACCACTTCGTCATAGGTCGCCGTGCGGGTCGGCAGGTTGCCGGCCTTGGCTTCCATCAGCTCGCTTTCATCATTGGTCATGAATACGGCGAAGGAGACGGCGGCATCCTTGTTGTCGCAATCTTCGGTGACGGAGAAGGAATGCGAACCGGACCAGCCGCCGCGCTTGCCTGATGTTCCGACGGGCGAAACTGCATAGCCGAGATCATCGGAAATCTTGGAGGCTTCGGGATCGGCAAAGAAAGCCGCAAAACCCGGCCAGTCCAGATCGATGGCAAGCTGACCGGCGGCCATGGCCTGGCCGATATCGTCCCAGGTGTAGTTGACCGTACCGGCCGGAACCGCGCCAGCATCATAAATGTCGATGAACCACTGGAGCGCTTCCACGCCGGCTTCGGAATTGAAGACGGGCTTCATGTCCTCATCGAAAATGTCGCCGCCATTGGCGCGCAGGATTTCCATGAACCGGCCCGACATGCCTTCGTCCTTGCCGGCAAAGGCTGTGCCGTAAAGGTTCGGCGGATCGGCGAAGAAGATCACCTGATCGCGGAACTCGTCAAAGGTCTTCGGCGGTGCCAGGTCTGTGCCGTACTGTTCCTTCCAGGCCTCCTGGTTTGCCGGGTCGGCATAAAGGCTCTTGCGGTAATAAAGGTTGGAAACGTCGGTCACGCGCGGCAGCTGCACCAGACGGCCATCCACCGTGGAAGCCTGCAGCGTGCCCTGAACATATTTATCGAGTTCGGACTGCGGAATGTGGTCCTTCAGGTCGATGTAGAGATTGCCGTATTGCGGAGCGAAGCTGGTGTGATTGGAGCCCACGCACCAGGAAATGTCGCCGGCGGCAATGTCCTGCTTGATCTCACGGTCAAGGTCGAAGTGATTCTTCGACGAAACGATCTCGACCTTGGCGCCGGTCATTTCTTCCCATTCGGGAATGCGAGTGTAGAGCTTCTCGTATTGCGTGCCGCCGATCAGCTTAACCTGCAGCGTATAATCGGGAAAACTCCCGTAATCGAAATCCTCCGCATGCGCGGCAGCGGTCAGGCCGCCCAAAGCGCAGCAGGCAACAAGGCTTGCCTTCAGATATTTCATTCGCATGTTTCTCCTCCTCAATAACTCAAGCCAGAAAAGACTTGATCCTCCATATTTGAAAAGTCTATTTGTATATAAGCACCATTTAGGCGAAGCCGTCAACGGCGCTCTTGATATTGGACAGGAAGGGCGGCAGTTTCGCAGAAATTTCAGGGTGAAGACCATCGCCCGCCGCTTGAGGACCGACCATGACCACAGATGAATCCGACCGTTACCGTGCCCCTGCCCTCGACAAGGGACTCGATATTTTCGAGTTGCTCGCGGAAACGGACGGCTCGCTGAGCCAGGCGGAAATTGCCAAGTCGCTCGGCCGCACCCCGAATGAAATCTACCGCATGCTCGACCGGCTGGTGCGGCGCGAATATATCCGCCGCACACCGGAGGATCGCTACGAGATTACGTTGAAGATGTTCGAGCTGGTGCATGCCCGCCCGCCGCTGAGACGCCTCGTCAACCAGGCGATGCCGCTCCTGCAGCAGGTCGCACAGGAAGCCGGGCAGTCGTGCCACATGGTGGTCTTCGAGCGGAACGCGGCCATCGTCGTCGCACAGGTGGATGCCCCAAGCTACTGGACGCTCGCGGTGCGGGTCGGCACCCGACTCAAGCTGACCTCGACCGGTTCCGGCCTTGTCTTTCTGGCCTTTTCCTCTCCCGAAAACCGGGCCCTGATGCTGAAAGGGGCCGGCGAGGCGTTGACGCCGGAGATCGAGGCCCGGCTGCCGACCATTCGCAAGGACGGTTACACACTGATGGTGTCCGAACAGATCGCAGGTGTTACCAATGTCTCGGCCCCCGTCATCGGCCCACTCGGAACGGTGATGGCCGTCATCACCTCGCCCTATACCGAGCGGCGCGACCGCAACAGCAGCGAGGACCAGGCCCACACGTTGAAGCTGGTGCGGGCGGCAGCAGCCAGCCTGTCAAAGGGCCGCACGGAGGAATAAGCCATTTCAACGCCTTCGCGTGAGGGCGGAAACGGCATTGAAATCAAGCCCGGAGAGGACGGGCAACAGGGAGGATACCATGCGCATCATCGATACCCATCTCCACCTCGTCTACAAGGACCGGTTTTCCTATCCCTGGCTGAAGGACGCCCCTGCCCTCGACCGCCAACTGACGGCGGAAGACTATTTCGCCCGTGCCGAAAAGCTCGGCATCGAGAAGGCGGTGCATATGGAGGTCGACGTTGCCGACAGCGACATGGAGGCGGAGACCGCCTTCATCACCGGCGCCCATGAAAGGATCGCCGGCGCGATTGCCGCCGGACGGCCGGAAAGCCCGGACTTTCCCGCCTATCTGGAACGCATCGCCGCAATCGACGGGGTCAAGGGGCTGCGCCGCGTTCTGCACATCATGCCGGACGAACTCTCGCAGTCGGATTTGTTCGTCGAAAACATCCGCAGGCTTGCAGCCTACGACCTGTCCTTCGATCTTTGCGTGCAGGCCCGCCAGCTTCCGCTGGCCATCGACCTTGCCCGCAAATGCCCCGAGGTGCAGTTCGTGCTCGACCATTGCGGCGTGCCGGATATCGAGAATAACGGGCTGGATCCCTGGCGCGAACAGATCGGCGACATTGCCAGACTGGCCAATGTGACGGCCAAGATTTCCGGCGTGATTGCCTATGGCGGCGCGGACTGGAGCGTCGAGGGGCTGCGCCCCTATGTCAGCCATGTCATCGACACCTTCACCTTCGACCGCGTGGTCTGGGGTTCGGATTTTCCGGTCTGCACGCTTCATGCCAGCCTCGAGGACTGGGTCGCCGCATCGAAGGAAATCGTCGCGGATGCCAGCGTGCATGAACAGGAGAAGCTGTTCAGCGGCAATGCGGAGAAGGTCTACCGCCTCTAGGACGTTTCAGATTGAAATGCTCTAGAACGCGAAAAAATCGCGATCGCCAAGTTCAAAAGACATGCTGAAAAGGGAGGAACCCATGCAGCGTATCGGAATGGTTCTGACGCTCAATGCCGACAAGATTGCCGAATACAAGCGGCTGCACGCCAATGCCTGGCCGGAAATTCTGGACATGATCAAGGCGTGCAATATCCGCAATTACACGATTTTCCTGCGCGAGCCGGAAAACCTGCTGTTTTCCTACTACGAATATACCGGCACGGATTACGAAGCCGACATGGCGAAAATGGCCGCCGATCCGAAAACGCAGGAGTGGTGGTCGGTCTGCATGCCCTGCCAGAAACCGCTGGATACGGCCAGGGAGGGCGAATGGTGGATCGAGATGGAAGACGTGTTCCATCTCGATTGAGGGCTTTCAGGCTTGCATCTGACGAAAGCCACGCACGAGGAGGCTTGGGCGCCAACCCCATGCTGCACGATTTCGGCAGCGAACTTCAGATTTTCTTCACGAATTCCGATTTCAGCTTCATGGCGCCGAAGCCGTCGATCTTGCAGTCAATGTCGTGATCGCCGTCGACGAGACGGATATTCTTCACCTTGGTGCCGACCTTGAGAACCTGGCTGGAGCCCTTGAGCTTCAGGTCCTTGATGACGGTGACCGTATCGCCGTCGGTCAGGATATTGCCATTGGCGTCACGGAATTCCGGTTCGCTGCTCTCAGCCGCTCCGGGCGACCATTCGTTCCCGCATTCGGGGCAGATCAGCAGCGCACCGTCTTCATAGGTGTAAACGGACTGGCATTTGGGACAGGGAGGCAATTCGCTCATGGTCATCCTCTTCATTGTTGGCGCTGCGACAAGCAGATCAGCGCCACGAAGACTGCACGGCGCATTTTGCGGTGGTTGAGAAACCGGAGCTTCGTAGTGCGAAACGGAAAGCTTGTCGAGTGCGGCCGGATGAAACACAGCGAGCGGAAGGAAAACACGCGCTCCCCCATACGGCCTCTTGCAATCAATCCAAATTTGAATAATCTATTTACATAAGAATGACACTCTCGCCTGAAGGAGGAGCAGGTTGTCAGAAATGTCTCGCAACCCGGCACAAAGCTGGGCGGCGGCCGGTTCGCCGCGCCCAATTGTCATCATCGGTGGCGGCTCGATCGTCACCGATGCCCATTTACCCGCCTATCGCATGGCCGGCCTGCCGGTCGCTGGTATGTTCGATCTCGATGCGGAACGCACCCGCACGGTTGCCGCCGAATGGGACATCACGCCATTCGCAAGTCTTGAAGAAGCGACCGCAACGGAAAATGCCGTCTTCGATCTGGCGTTGCCGCCCGCCGCCCACCAGGGCGTGATCGAGCAACTGCCCGAAGGCGCGCCGGCGCTTCTGCAAAAGCCGATGGGACGCAACCTTGCCGAGGCGACCGCGATCCTTCAGGCCTGCCGGTCGAAAAAGCTGACGGCTGCCGTCAATTTCCAGCTTCGTTTCTCGCCGATGATGCTCGCCATCCACGACCTTTACAAAAGCGGCGCGCTCGGCCAACTGGTCGATGTCGAACTGCACGCCAACACCATGACGCCATGGCATCTCTGGGCATTTCTGAAAGGCATGGAGCGGGTCGAAATTCTTCTGCATTCGATCCATTATCTCGACCTGATGCGCCACTTTCTGGGAGATCCCGCCGGCATCCACGCGAAAACGCTCGGCCACCCCGATACGACGGTTTCGCAATCGCGCACGGCCGCAATCCTCGACTACCCCGCCCCCGTACGCGCTGTCCTGTCGGTCAATCACAATCATGATTTCGGCCCGAAATTTCAGGATTGCTATTTCCGTTTCGAAGGCACCGAGGGCGTGGCCATCACCACGCTGGGCGTCAATCTCGACTACCCCAAGGGTGTTCCGGATGAACTCTGGTTCTGCGCCAAGGGCGGTCAGTGGCAACAGATACCGCTTTCCGGCACCTGGTTCCCGCATGCCTTCATCGGCGTGATGAACAATCTCCAGCGTTTCGTGGCCGGCGAAGACGAGACTCTGGTGACAAACGTGGAAGACGCCTGGAAGACCATGGCGCTGGTCGAGGCGGCTTACGAAAGCAGCGCCCGCCCCGCGACCCCGATCAAGGAAAAACCATGACCGCAGATAATACCGACCTGCCGCTTGCCGGCGTGCTGGTGCTCGACATGTGCCAGTTTCTCTCCGGCCCCTATTGTTCGCTGCGCCTGCAGGACCTCGGCGCGCGGGTGATCAAGATCGAGCGGCCGGGTCTCGGCGACCTGTCGCGCAGGCTTTACCTGTCCGATACCGAGATCGGCGGCGATTCGACGATTTTCCATGCGATCAACCGATCGAAGGAAAGCCTCGCCATCGATATGAAGAACCCGGATGATCTCGCCGCGCTGAAGACGCTGATCGGCAAGGCCGATATCGTGCTGCAGAACTTCCGCCCCGGCGTGATAGAGCGGCTCGGCCTCGATTACGAAACGCTGAAGGCCGATCATCCCGGCCTCGTCTACGGCTCGATCACCGGCTATGGCGATGAAGGCCCGTGGGTCGACCGGCCGGGCCAGGACCTGCTGGCGCAGGCACGCTCCGGGGTGATGTGGCTGAACGGCGATGATGGCCAGGGGCCTGTTCCCTTCGGCCTTGCCATCGCCGATATGCTGGCAGGTGCAGCACTGGCGCAGGGCTTGCTCGCCGCGCTGGTCCGCCAGGGCCGCACCGGCAAGGGTGCGCATGTGGAAACAAGCCTGCTGGAAGCGATGATCGATTTCCAGTTCGAGGTTCTGACCACGCACCTCAACGACGGAGAACGGCCGCCGAAGCGTTCCGCCTACCGCTCCGCCCATGCCTATCTTTCCGCGCCTTACGGCGTCTACCCGACGGCCGACGGTTATCTGGCGCTTGCCATGATGCCGATCGATCAACTCGCCGATGTGCTCAAGCTGGATGCGCTTGCCCCCTATCGCGGCAAACCCGACCTCTGGTTTACAAGCCGCGACGACATCAAGCGGATCATTGCCAAACACCTTAAGACGGAAACAACCGATCACTGGCTCTCCATTCTGGAGCCGGCCGATGTCTGGTGCAGCCGGGTTCTTAACTGGCCGGAACTGATGAACCATGCCGGTTTCAAGGTGCTCGACATGCTGCAGACCGTGACGCGCGAGGATGGCGTCTCGATCCGCACGACGCGTTCGCCGCTCAGGGTCGACGGCCAGCGCATGCAAACCGGCCGCGCGGCACCGCAGATCGGTGAGCAGAGCGCGGCAATCCGAGCGGAGTTCGGCCTGTGACGACAAAACTGAAAGGCATGACCTGGAACCATCCACGGGGCTTTGATCCGATGGTGGAAAGCGCCCGGACGTGGCTGACGAAAACCGGCGTTTCGATTGAATGGGACAAGCGCAGCCTGCAGGATTTCGAGAGCTTTCCCGTCGAGGAACTGGCACGCCAATATGACCTGATCGTCATCGATCATCCGCATGTCGGCCAGATTACCGCGGAAGACTGCCTTACGCCGCTTGATGTGGCCGGACGCGAGCAGGAACGGGCAGCGCTGGAAAACGGCTCGGTCGGGGCCTCCTATCCGAGCTACCGCTATAATGGCCATCAATGGGCCTTCCCGATCGATGCGGCGGCACAGGTCATGGCTTTTCGCGCCGATCTGATTTCCGCGCCCCCGAATGACTGGGAGAGCCTGTTGGCACTGGCATCAGAAGGCCGGATACTGCTGCCGCTGCGCCCGCCGCACAATCTGATGACCTTCTTCACGCTGGCCGCAAACGCCGGCACGCCCTGCCGCAATGACGGTCCCGGCCCGCTGATTGCACTCGACGATGGCATTGCCGTTTATGAGCGGCTTGCCGCACTTGCAGGCATGGTGCCGGCGGAAAACTTCGCCATGGATCCGATTGCCGTGCTCGAGGCGCTGACCGCGCCGCAACCCGCTGCCGCCCTCTCGCCCTATATCTACGGCTATGTGAACTACGCCATGGACGGCTTCCGCCCGCATCGGCTGACCTTCACCGACATCCCGGCCCTTGGCGAAAACGGACCATGCGGCTCCGCACTCGGCGGCACCGGCATCGCCGTATCGGCGTTTTCGGCACACCGCGACGCTGCCATCGACTACGCCTACTGGGTCGCAGGCGGGAACGTCCAGTCCGGGCTTTATCCGCAGGCCGGCGGCCAGCCCGGCCACGATGCCGGCTGGAAAGATGACGCGGTCAACGCAAAGACCCACGACTTCTACCGCAATACCCGCGCAACACTGGAGACCTCATTCCTGCGGCCGCGTCACAACGGTTACATGCGGTTTCAGCAGCAGGCGGCAGAGGCGCTCAACGATTTTCTGCGCGATGGCGCAACCGCCCATGCAGCCATTACCCGGATCAACAGCCTGTTTGAGGAGAGTTTCTGATGGAGCGTCCACGCCATTTCGAGGATATTGCCGTCGGCGAGGAACGCCGCACCAATGGACGAACGATCACCGAGACGGACTTCGTCGTCCATGCCGGCCATACGGGCGATTTCTTCCCCCATCATATGGATGCCGAGTTCATGAAGGACAGTCCCTTCGGCCAGCGCATCGCCCACGGGACCATGACCTTTGCCATCGGCATCGGCCTGTCGGCTTCAGAGATCAATCCGCTCTCGTTTACCTATGGCTATGAACGCCTGCGTTTTCCCAAACCCGTCTTCATCGGCGACACGATCCACACAGTTCTGACCATTGCACGATGCGAGGACGATCCCAAGCGAAAGGGCTACGGCCGCGTGACAGAGGAAGTCCGGGTCAAGAACCAGCGCGACGAGGTCGTGATGGCGTGCGACCATATCTACCTCACCGAGCGCCGGAACACATAGAGCGCGCCACGAAAGCTTCGCTTTGCTTCAGGTTTTGGCGGTGCGCGCAATGGCGTCGACCAGCATCAGCATTGTCAGCGCCTGCCCGTAGGGCGCGGGAATATCGGGGATCTGCCTGTAGAAGTCGAGCGTATGGCCCATCGGCGTTCCATCCGAAACATGGGCGACAATGCCGTCATCGCCGATGCAGGTGAGAACGGCGGCATAGGCCCGTTCGGCAACGGCGCGCATATCCTCGGGCAGAATACCGAGCGAAATCCCCCGGGAAATACCATAGGCAATCCCGGCCGTTGCCGAAGCCTCGATCGGCGATCCCGGATCATCCAGCAGGGTATGGAAGAAACCGTCATCATTCTGCAGCTTGGCGAATGCGTTGACCTGTGCGGCAAGCACGTTGGAGAGATAAAGCCGGGTGGCGCGCGGCAGATCGCCGACGATGGAAAACAGTTCGGGGATCGCGATGGTGATCCAGGAATTGCCGCGCGCCCATAAGGCACCGGCAAAATTGTGGCGCCCGTTGAAGGTCCAGCCGTGATACCACAGCCCGGTCTTCGCATCGCCGAGATAGCGGGCGTGGATCAGAAACTGGTAGACCGCCTCCTCCACCCAGTCGGGTCGGTCGAAGCGTTTTCCGGCGCGCGCCAGAAACAGGCAGGTCATGAACAGCGTATCGTCCCACAATTCGCCGTCGTTCATCCGCTCCTTGACCACATGCTGGAAGCCATTGTCCTCGGTGCGGGCAAGGCGCGTCATCAGCCATTCGGCCCAGTCCTTGACCAGCGCCTCCCATTCAGGCCGTTCAACATCGTCGATCAGGAAGGAAAGCGCCAGCATCGGCGCTGTCGAATTCACCTGACGCGGCGGCAGACCCCGCGAAATCTGCCAGTCATACCAGTCAGCCAGCGCATTGATCAGGTCCAGGTCACCGGTCTGGCAGGCATGGCGATAAAGCCCGTAAACGCCGACACCGATCTCCCAGTCCCATTCATCGAACTGGATCGAGAACGTGCCTTCGGCAATCGGCGCGGTTTCGTTGATGCCGCGGATCCGCGATAGGCCGGTGGCGACATTTGCAAGGTGGCCGAGAAGTTCCTGTCTGTCATGATACATGGTGTTCAAGTCTTTTCAGTTCGATGCCGGTACGGCAGCCGCCGCAAGCCAGCCAATATCGGGCGTTTGTGAAGTTGTCGGAAAGGGTCTGTGGCGACCTTCGACGAACAGACCGTCGCGATAATCAAGCCGCAGCGCCGGCGCGAACGGGCCTTCGCATAAAAGGCCGAGCGGGCTGTCATCGAGGCTGAGCCTTGTATTGTCGGCAAGCGCTGCGACACCGGAGAGGTTCGCACCGGCCAGTTCCCCGACTGTGATTGCCCATCCGGTCTGCTTTCCGTGGACGCGATGTTCAATCCCCGCGCCCGGTCCCTGCAAAACCGGTTCGATCGGCCCCGTCGCCTTCAAGACGATGAAACTGCCGCCCGAACGCAGCGCCAGCCAGTCCGGCCCGGCAATATGTTCGTCGAACACGGCAAGCGGCGCATAGGCATGGGTGAAGGCAAGACGCGGGGCCTCGCCAAGGTCGCTCAGCAGCAGGCAGCAGTTTCGATACTGCCCGACACGCGGCATGGCGCCGTTCCCCGCCCAGTAGGAAGGCCGGTCGGAACCCCAGGGATCATCGGCGCCTGGATGGTTGACCCACACGCGCGCCATCGGGTGACCTGCCGCCTGCACATCAGCAAGATGCTGCTGATGCCCTTTGGCGCCGGGAGCGGCATCAATGCTTGCTGAAAGCTGGATGCCCGCCGTCTTGTAGAGCGCAAGCTGTGCCGCGCGTCCATAACCCTGCACATAGTGTGCGCAAACGGCCTTGCCCGAAGGCGGTGCGACATAATCGCCAAGCCCGTCCGGCGGGCGATAATCACCGGTGCAGAACATCGGCAGCGCGGCCACGCCGCGATTGAACCAGCCCGTTCCAAAAGCGATGGTGGCGAAGGGCGCAAGCTCGCTGAGCGGCCCGGCGCGCAACTCCTTGTCATAGGCCCGGCCCATCGTGCCAGCGGCAACGCCGTTGATCGCATGAAGCGCGATCATCGTGAACAGCCGGTCGAGAACCGTTTCGGCCCGCCGTTTCAAACCATCCCCGGCAAAGTGCTGAAGCGCCAGAAGGCCGATAAAATCGATCGGGTAATAGGCCGCCGAATTCCATTCTGCGAGACCATGCGCCTCAATGGCATCGAACCAGCGTTCCAGCCGCGTTTCGGCAAGAACCGCGTGTTCCGCGCCGGTGAGCCCCGAATTGGCGAACGCGGAACCGGCGAAGAACCGCCCCGCGATCAGTTCTGCAACGTGGAAACACAGAACGTGGTTTTCGCTCCAGAACCACATGGCATCATTGCCGGGTTCATCCATCCAGTAGCGATATCCGAGGAAAGCCGCTTCGATCCGTGTCCGCAGTGCCTCGGGAAGGGCTTCGCGATATTCGCCGTAAATCCATAACAGCGGCACGATCACGAAATCGGAGCAGTCCCGTCGCGTATCGATGGCGTCGAGCGTATCGTCGAGTGCGGCATGATCGCCGTCGTCGAAATCAAGACCGAGCGCGAGGCGCGCCAGCACCCGCCCGACCCTGAGCTCCCCCTTGTCTGCCAGATAGGAAAGACCCGCCTTCTTGCGCGCGGCAAGATCACCGGCAAGCTGATGCGGCGTCTCATCGCGCAGAAGTGCAAAGGCGATATGACGGCTGATGTGGCTTTCGCCGAGCGAAAACGCGATATCGAGTTCGTGGTAGCCGTCGGGAAGGTCACGCGGCAATTCGAAATCCACTTGCGTGCCGCCATTCTCAAGTGTCGAAACGGCCTCGAACAGCGGCGGCAAATGGCGCATGTGCACGCTCTGGCGCACCTTTGCCTGAACCGTGACAGCGGCTTCCGCCGGCCGGTCGACGACAAGCCGCAGGTTCTCGCCTTCGCCGCAGACGATCCCGGCAGGGCGAATGGCGCGCGCAAGATCCATCAGCATTTCAAGCGACTGCCCGTCGGCATTGCCGGGCACTTCGGCAAAAAGCGTCCCCGCGCCAAGCCATGTCAGTTCGGCGAAATAATTGGTATCGCGCTCGGCCATCTCCTCGACCAGCATCACCAGATCGGAGCCGCCTTCGGCAAGCGGCAGGACCAGTTCCGTCTCCTGCGCCTCGTTGCGGGTATAGGGCTCGAAAGCGGTTATCCGCACGCCATCGACAAAAACATGCACGCCACCGCAGGTCGCCAGACGAAACGGATAGCGCCCGGCTTCAGGCGCAACCAGCCGGGTGCGCACCCAGCGGGAAAGCCGTGTCGGGCGATGCCAGAAACCGGAAAATTCGAGCCGCCGGTTAAAGCCCGGCAGGTTGGTCGAAACGATCTCGAAATCGTCCTCCAACGCAACCGTGCGGGTGGCGATTTCCTGACGCAGCGCCGTCCGGCAGGGCAGTTCGCCGACATCGACAAAACCGTTGATGAATTTGTAGTCGACATTGTCCGTCCCGCGCGTCACCGCGCCGGGATAGTAACGGGCCTCAAGCGGCCCCAGCGCAAAGGCGGTTACCGTCTCGCCGGTGCGGCTGGCAAAACGCGCAGCATCACTCATGGGCTGTTTCCCTTTCTGGCAAGGCAAGTTCGATGGCTTCGATCATCGCCACCAGTTGCTCGAGACGGTCGATCCGGAAATCCGGCACTTCCTGCGGCGTGGCGGGCTGGTGCGACCGCCGCTTCGACCATGCGACGAACAGGCTGATCAGGCCGAATTCATTGGCGCCGCAGATATCACGCGAAAGATTGTTGCCGACCATGACGATATGCGGTTTCGCAGCCTCTCCCAGATCAAGCCCGGCAAGCGCTGCTGCAAACATTTTCCGCGACGGCTTGTGCGCACCGACATCGCCGGAGATCACATGGGTTTCCATCAACTCCCAGATGCCGCGCGGCTTCAACATGTTCTCGAAGGTTTCGCGCGGGCCGTCGGCCACCAGCGCCAGCCTGTAGCCACACTCATGAAGCGCGCGAACGGCATCCATGGCGAAGGGGATTTCCTCTGCCGTGATGACCACCTCACTGCCGGGGCGCTTGACCTCCGTAGCCTCGTCAATCAGCGTATCGCCACAATCGAGAAGGATGGCTTCAAGATGCGGCACCCTATCCAAAAGCGCTGAAATCAACGCCTGCATCCGCTTCGGGATCCACTGTTCCAGCGCCGTCCATGGAACAAGGGCCGGCTCGGCAGCCGGAGCGGGAAAATCGAAACGCGGCACGAAGGCCGCCCGTTTCATGGCAAGCCGCGCCAGACGGTGCTGCTCCGCGGTTGCCGACCATGCACCGTTTTCAGCAAAGGTATTGCCCAGGTGAATACCGCCTGCACCTGCATCGGCACCGCACATTTCGGCAATCCTGGCACCCGCGATAGCGCGCATGATGCGTGAAACACCCCAGATCGCATGTTTGCCCGGCTCCACATAAAGCACCGGGCGCGTGCCCCGCATTTCCGGCAATCCACGGCCGTCGTCGATGGCGACCCGCATGCCATGCATCGACCCTTCCACGCGGGCAACCGCGCCTCCAGCATCGACATGCACCCAGACATGTTCAAGGTCGTAGAGATGCTGGATATCCCAGTCATGCCAAACCGCATATTCGATCACCATGCCGCCCGGCAGCGGAGCGATATGGAATTTCGAGGAGGGAGACTTTCCGGCCGTGCGGATCACGCTGTAGCCGAGCGCCAGCGGTGGTGCCGGTTCCGCGCTGTCCAGCATCAGCACCGGCTTCAGCCGTTCCGCCAGATCGTAATCATCATCACGCACGCCTTCAGGCGGCGCGGGCTCGGCCGGAGAAAACAAGATCATGCGTCCGCCCCCTGATCCTCGCCCACGCCCTGCAGGGTCAGCGCTTCAGCGTGGTGACAGCGCACGTCACGGCCATCGACGCTGCGCAGTTCAGGCTTTTCGCGGCTGCATCGTTCGGTGGCATAGGCGCAGCGGGGATGAAAGGCACAGCCGGATGGCGGGTCGGAGGCATCCGGCACCTCGCCCTTCAGAACACCGCGTTTTTCAGCAGAGCGTTTGCGCGGATCGGGCTGCGGCACCGCACCCAGCAGCGCCTCGGTATAGGGATGGCGCGGGCGGGAAAACAACCGCTCGGTCTCGCCCAGTTCCACGATCTGGCCGAGATACATCACCGCAATCCGGTCGGAGATATGCTCGACCATGCCGAGGTCGTGGGTGATGAACAGATAGGTCAGGTGAAACTGTTCCTGCAGGTCCTGCAGAAGATTGATGTTCTGGGCCGCCACCGAAACGTCGAGCGCGGACACCGCCTCGTCTGCCGCGATGAAGGCAGGCGACAGCGCCAGTGCGCGGGCAATGCCGATCCTCTGGCGCTGGCCTCCGGAAAAGGCATGCGGATAGCGCGAGGCATATTCGGGCCTGAGCCCGACAAATGACAGCAGTTCGCCGACCCGCTTGGCGATCTCGTCCTTCGAATAGCCATGCACCACCATCGGCTCTCCGATCAGGTCGAGCAGTGTCATGCGCGGATTGAGCGATGAATAGGGGTCCTGAAAGATCATCTGCATTTCGCGGCGGACGGGACGCAATTCCTTGTCGCCCATCGCCGAGATATCGACGACCCGGCCGTCATTTTCGCGAAACAGGATCTGGCCGTCGGTCAGCGTATAGGCGCGCAGGATCAGCCGGGCGACGGTCGATTTTCCCGATCCGCTTTCGCCGACAAGGCCAAAGGTCTCGCCCTTGCGGATATCGAAACTGACATCGTCAACGGCGCGCAGAACCTTCAGTTCGCGCCCCTTGTGCCCGCTCTTCACGGTAAAATGCTTCTTCAGACCGCGAACGGAAATCAGCACGTCATCCGGCATGGTCGCTGTCATGATCTTCGCCTCGCTCATGTTCCGGCCTCCGGCAGTTTTCCGGCGAAATGACAGAGCGCCTCCTGGCCCCGGTCGAAAGGCACGCGCGGCGGCGTTCTGGCTGCACAGACCGATGGATCGGCATAATCGCAACGCGTGTGGAACACACAGCCGGAGGGGATGTTGTAGGGGTCTGGCACCGAACCCTTGATGACACTCAGCCGGCGCTGTTTCTTCTGGCCGAGGCGTGGAATGGAACCGAGAAGCGCCCGCGTATAGGGGTGCTGGGGGCGATAGAAGATGTCATCGACCAGCCCCGTTTCCACGACCCGGCCGAGATACATCACCGCCACCCGGTCGGCGATATCGGCAACGACGCCGAAATTATGGGTGATGAACACGATCGCCATGCCGAGTTCCTGCTGCAGCGATTTCAGCAGTTCGAGGATCTGCGCCTCGGTGGTCACATCGAGCGCCGTCGTCGGCTCGTCGGCAATCAGAAGCGCGGGATCGCAGGCAAGCGCGAGCGCGATCATCGCACGCTGGCGCATGCCGCCGGAAAGCTGATGCGGGTAGCTGTCGAGCAGGCGCTCGGGCTGCGGCAGCTGAACGCGAGCCAGAAGATCACGGGCGCGCGCACGCGCCTCCTCCTTGCTGACGCGGCGATGCAGCATGACGGTGCGCATGATCTGGGTGCCGATCGAATGCACCGGCGAAAGCGCGGTCATCGGCTCCTGAAACACCATGCCGATGCGCCCGCCCCTGAGCCTGCGCATCAGCCGGCTGTCGCGCGAAAGCCCGTCCAGCCGGTATTCGGTATCGCCGTCCGGGTTGAAGCGGATTTCGCCGCTGCCCTCCTCGGCATTTCGGGCCAGCAACCGCATGATCGCCCGGACCGTCACCGATTTGCCGGAGCCGCTCTCGCCGACAATGCCCAGAACCTCGCCGCGATTGACGTGGTAGTTGACGCCGTCGACGGCCTTCACCAGCCCGTCGCGGGTCTTGAAGGCCACTTCGACATCGTCGAGCTGCAGCAGACGTTCCGGCGGCATTGTATTCTTCGTCTTGTCCAGCATGGCAGTCACCTATTGTCCATAAGGATCGGCCGCATCGCGCAGACCGTCACCGAGGAAATTGAAGGCCAGCACGACCGCGACCACGGCAAGACCGGGTGCAAGCAGCCAGGGGGCGAGCGAAATGGAGCGGAGGTTCTGCGCATCCTGCAGCAGAACGCCCCACGAGACGACCGGCGGGCGCAGACCCAACCCAAGGAAGGACAGCGCCGTCTCGCCGAGGATCATCTCCGGCACGGCCAGCGTCATCGCCGCAATGATGTAGGAGGTCATCGCCGGCAGCATGTGCTTGGTGATCACGCGATATTCGGAAGCCCCGGCAAGGCGCGCGGCCATCACATAATCTTCCGATTTCAGCGACAGGAAACGGCCGCGCACGACACGCGCCAGATGCGTCCAGCCAATCAGTGCCAGGATGAGGGTGATCAGCACATAGACGAACAGCGGATCCCAGGCGATCGGCAAGGCGGCGGCAAGCCCCATCCACAACGGGATCGTCGGCACCGAGCGGATGAACTCCATCATGCGCTGGATCGCCGTATCGACAAAGCCGCCGTAATAACCCGAGATCGAGCCGAAGAAGAGGCCGAGCACAAAAGCAAAGAACACGCCGATCAGCCCCGCCGAAAGCGTGACGCGGGCGCCATAGACCAGACGCGAAAACAGGTCGCGCCCCAGCGCATCCGTGCCCAGAAGATTGACCTTCTGACGACGCGCATCGATGCCGAAGAGATGAAGGTCGGCCTTCCAGATGCCCCAGAACCTGTATTTCTCGCCCTCCACGAAAAACCGGATCGGCAGCGGTTTGGACTTGTCGACCACATAGGTGACACGGGCCGTTTCGGGATCACGTGTGCGTTTCAATTCATAGACAAAGGGCCGCGTCAGCGAACCGTCGTGAACAAAGCGGACCATCTGCGGCGGTACGAAGGTTTCCAGCCTTTCGATGGAATCGGGCGCGTAGGGCGCGACAATTTCGGCAAAGATCGCCGTGATATAGGCAAGCACCAGGAAGATCAGCGAAATCAGGGCAAGCCGGTGCTGACGGAAGCGCCACCACATCAGCTTCCACGAATTGGCGGTGTAGATACTCTGCTCGGCAGCCGCCAGTTCGTTTTCTTCTGCGTAAACTGAGGTTTCGTAGGTCATGACGGCCTCACGCGTATCGGATGCGCGGGTCGGACCACGCGAGAAGAATGTCGGACAACAGCGTGCCGATGACGGTGAAGATGCTGAGGATCAGGATGAAGGCGCCGGCGAGATACATGTCCTGCATCTTCAGTGCCTGCAGCATCAGCGGCCCCGTGGTCGGCAGATTGAGCACGACGGCGGTGATCACGTCTCCGGAAAACAGCGCGGGCAAGGCCCATCCCACTGTCGAGATGAAGGGGTTGAGGGCAACGCGAACGGGATAGCCCCAGACCACCTGCCGCTCGGAAAGACCCTGCGCATAGGCCGTCTCGACATAGGGTTTGCCCAGTTCATCCAGCATATTGGCGCGCATCACCCTGATGAGGCCGGCCGCGCCGCCGGTTGCCAGAACCACAATCGGGATCCAGACATGCTCCAGAACATTGCCGATCTTTGCCAGACTGAGCGGCGCGCCCTCAAAACGCGGCGAGATCAGGCCGCCGACATCGATGTTGAGCCAGGCAAAGCCGATCCACATCAGGATCAGCGCCAGCAGGAAATCGGGGATACCCTTGCCGAGAAAGCCAAAGACGGTGAACACGTAATCCAGAAGCGAATATTGCCGCTGGGCCGAATAGACGCCAATCGGGATGGCGATGATCCAGGTAAAGACCAGCGACAGCGAGGACAGAAGCAGCGTCAGCGCCAACCGCCCCCAGATCAGATCGGAAACCGGCGCATTCCAGTGGAAGGACTGCCCGAAATCGCCATGCAGCACGATATTGCCGATCCAGCGCACATACTGAACAAGGATCGGATCATTCAGCCCGAGCCGGGTGCGGATCGCTTCTTCCTGGGCGGCGGTGATGTACTCACCGCTGTTGCGCAGTTCGGCGGCATAGGCGGTGACATAGTCTCCCGGCGGAAGCTGAATGATAATGAAGGATATGAAGGAAACGACGATCAGGGTGGGAATTGCCCACAAAAGCCGTCTCCAGAGGAAGTTTGCCATCGTCTGCTCTCCGCACTGCCACCCACCGGCCGCCCGTGACCAAACGGGCGGCCGGCCGGCTCCGCATGATCGCGGAACCCTTGCTCGGGAGGGAGCTTCGTCTTTCGGTTACTGCTGGTTCTGGTCGATCCAGAACTGCTGGGTCTGACCAAAACCAATGCCACGCGTGACATCGTCCTGAATGAGACCGTCTCGAACGTTCATGAAGTCGTTCTTCACGATCATCGGAGCCTTCTCCTCGCCGACCAGGCCGATGACATAGCCCTCCTCGACGAATGTACCGATCAGGTCATTGAGGGCGGCATCCGCTTCCTCGACGGAGCTGGCAACCGACGCCTTTTCCCAGTCGGCCCAGATCGAGCGGATCGGGTCGTCGGCCGGCGGCTCAATGCCGCTTTCCCCGCCGGTTTCGTACCAGGCGTAATATTGCTGTGCGTAGCCGTCATTGCCCATCATGTTGCGGGGATCGGCGGAAACCACCGAAAGGCGGTCGACCGGCGTGTACTGAAGCTGGAAATTGTTGTTGTCGCGATTGTCGTCCCACTGGGTGCGGTCGATGATGCGCGGCAGCAGTTCGATGCCGATATCGCTGTAGTAATCGGCCGCAACTTCAAGAATCGGCGCGGCATAATCCTGATAGGCTTCCACCACGATCTGCAGGCGCTGACCGTTGGGCAAAAGGCGAAAATCGCTGTCATCACGCTCGGTCAGGCCGAGCCCGTCCAGAAGCTCATCAGCAAGGTCCGGATCATACTCCGCCCAATGCGCTTCCCAGTCGGCATTGAAATACGGTGATCCCGAGACCGGCGAAACGGAACGCGCCTCGCCAAGGCCTGCAAAGCCGAGTTCATTGATCGTTTCCCGGTCAATGCCGACCGACAGCGCATGACGGAAATCCCTGTTGTTGAAAAGCGTGTTCAGCTGTTCATCCGTCGTATTCAGGTTCGGAACGAAGGACCAGACATTGGCCGATTTTCCGGTGGCAACATGATAGCCGCCCTTGTCCTCGTTCTCCTTGAAGAAAGTGAAGTCACTCGAATTGACGTAGCGCATCTGCATGTCGATCTGCCCCTGAACGATCATCAGATTGAACGCGTCCGCGGCCTCAAACAGGCGGTGCTCGATCCGGTCGATATAGGGCAGTTGATTGCCATCCTGATCGACGGCCCAGTAATAGGGATTGCGCACCATGGTAACGACATTGCCGGGGGCCGGCGTTTCGATCTTCCAGGCGGTGATGACCGGCAGGTCCGGGTTCTGCCACCACGAGGTGACCGGCCCCTTGGAGCCCCACAGATCGCTCCAGCGCTGAACGCCGAATTCCTTTGCCGCCCCGGCAAGGTCGTCTTCGTTCGCATAGTGATCGTTGTACTGGCTCAGATAATGCTTCGGAAACAGGAAGGACGGGCGGTCGAGGCTGGGCTCGCCGGTCGAATCCTTCGCCAGAATGTTCAGGAAATAGACATAGGGCTGGGCAAAGCTGACGGTGAAGGTGCGATCATCCTCGACCTCGAGCTTCATCGGCTCGCCGCCCGGCGCGAAGGTCGGATCGATCGTCGGCGTCAGCGCCTTGTTCAGAAAAACGTCCTTGTACCAGAATTCGACATCTTCGGTCGTGACCGGCTCGCCGTCGGACCATTTCAGCCCGTCAAGCAGCGTGAAGGTGAATTCGGTGGAATCCTCATTGACCGAATAGCTTTCGATATAGGCAGGAACCAGCGAGATATTGCCCTCGGCATCGGGCACATATTTCAGCACGCGCTCCTCAAGCAGCTTGGTCGGCCCCCAGCGGTCGCCCGGGCCGCGATAGGCGCGGTGCCATACGCCGCCATACTGGCCGACTTCAACGGCATCGACCACGGACGGCTCGACAGGAAGACGCTCGTCGACAGGCGGCAGCTCGCCGGCATCCACCTGGGCCTTCAGCATTGGCGCTTCCTGAAAGGCAAAGGCTGCCTGCGGCAGAGCCGTTCCCGCAAGAAGGGTCAGCATCAGCGGACCCGATAATAAAAAATTTTTCATAAATTCCCTCCCATCAAAAGATCGAACAGTACGGAGAACTCCCAATCACCGAACTTTACATCAATTCCAGTCTCTTTTTAGCAGGCGTATCCCGGCCTTAGCAATAAAAAAATTCCAGAAACGTGGAACACGTTCCATTTCAAATCATGAAAAATTTTTTATCTATTTATTTGAACACCTTCGGATCGACTGCAGCAACACTGTCCCGCAGAACGATATCGCACCCAAGCTCAAGACGCTGGGCGGCACGCGGCACCGCGCCGCTGTTGGCGCGCGCCTCCAGAAGATCAAGCGCAGACCGGCCGAACTGTTCGAGTGGAACGGAAACGGTGGTCAGCGGCGGACTGTGCAGCTCCCCGAGCGCCACGCCGTCGAACCCCATGACCGAAATATCCTCCGGCACGCGGTATCCCGCACGTTTGAGCGCGCGCATGGCCCCGAAGGCAAGATTGTCGGCGGCACAGAAAAGCGCGGTTGCCCCGTCAAGATCAGGATGCGCCGCCAGCCATGTCGCCAGTGCTTCGTCCCCGTGCTGCGGCTCGAAACCTGCCGCCGGGACGATAATGGCATCCTCCAGCGGCAGGCCACGTTCGCGAAAAGCATCGAGAAATCCGTCGAGGCGACGCTCCACGGTCTTGCGGCCGGTCCATGTCAGGTGAATGATCCGCAAATGCCCCTTGTCCATCATCAGCTTGGCGGCCTTCAGCGCGGCAAACCGGTTCCCCGGCGTCACGCTGTCGATGTGCATGTTCGGGTCCTCGCCATTGATCAGCACGGCCGGCATGCCGGAACGGCCAATCGTGTCGAGAAGCGCACTGCGGTCGTCATTGATGACGATGATGCCATCCACTTTCGCCGCCCGCGCGGCCGCATCCACGGCACCGACCGGATCATCCCGGCCGAGCGTATGCGGCACGAGGCGCACGCCGCGCGCCTCGCAGTCGCGGGTCAGCGCATTGAGGATTGTCCAGGAAACCAGATTGACGTCGCTGTCGGGCAGCGCATCTTCGGGCACGGCAAGCAGGACCTTGTTGACGGCATTGACCGAAGCCCGCGCCGAACGCCGCGCCAGATAGCCGAGCTCGCGGGCGGCATCGAGCACGCGCGCGCGCACTTCCTCCGAAATCGGCGCCGTGCCGTTCAGCACATGCGACACCGTTGAAATCGCCACACCTGCGCGTTCGGAAACCTCGCGCATGCCAACCTTTTCGCCCTTGGCCATCGTCGTCAGTCCACATAGATCGGATTGCTGAAAAGGCACGGGGCATCCCCGCGCCAGACTTCCGTGCGCAGGAAGCCGCCATCAAGAGGTGCCTCGACAAGCTGTATCTCGCTTTCCGCCTCAATTGTCCGGATCACGCCTGCCCGGGAAATCAACCGGATTTCATCGCCTCTGGCAAGGCCTTCGAAACCAAGCCCGACGGCCTGCCCGCTCCGGCCGGAAGCGCCGAACATCGGAGTATCGTCAAGCGGGAACACCATGGTTTCATCCGGCGCAGATGTGACGACATTGGCGCCCGCACGCACTGCTTCCAGAATGCCGGCGACAGAGTGCGTTGCGACATGAAGCCGGTTGGCCGGGCGGCCGTGGCGGCGTCGGTTTTTGAGGTGAAAATCGCTGCCGCCGGTACAGGCAAGCCGTTTTCCGGCAACAAGCTGCTCCTGCCAGAAGGCCACCGCCTCGACATTGTGTTGCGCCCAGTTCCCATTCCAGATTTCCAGCGCATGAAGCGGCACATCGATCCCGCACTGCCAGCGCCCGCCGGCAGAGGCCTGGAACGGATGATTGACGACAATCGTCGCCCCGTTCTCACACGCCTCGGCCATCTTCATCGGCACATCTTCCGGCGCGTAACACCGCCAGTCATCCACCGGATCGGCAAGCCCGAGAAAATTCGTATGCCCCCAATAGCTTGTCAGCTCCATGGCATCGATCACCAGAATGCCGGGACTATCCGGCTTCACCCGGTTCTGCGCGGTGGTGTTATGGTCGGTCAGTGCCACGAAATCGCAGCCGGACATGCGTGCGCGATGAATCGCCTCACCAACCAGAACACCGCCGTCGGAATGTTCGGTATGACTGTGCAACTCGCCGGCAAGCCAGCGGGCACGGCGCGGCACAAGCCGGATCGACAGGTCGACCCAGCATTGCGGCCCAACCCGGACAACGCCAAGCACGACATGCCAGCGACCGTTAAGCGGACCGGCCTTGTAACCGGGCGCGGCATGGTCTTCAGCCACAAAGATGTGCCCGTATTCGGCACCGGTCCAGCCACGGATCCGCCCTTCATGGGCAAGGCCAATATCGATGACGCTACCCTCTGCGCCGGTCGGAAACACATAGGAAACCTCGATACGCTCAATGTCTGCTCCGACATTGAAGGGAACTTCGATAAAGGATTTATCGCCACCGGGAAAATCGGTGATCCTGTACGTGAAAACGTCCAAGGTCAGTGCCTCCCTCTCAGTCTCAGCGTCTTGATTTCAAACGGCGCGAGGTTGAGGGTGACAGCCTGCCCCTCCAGAACAAGCGCCTCTCCTGCCTCTTCCAGCAGATCAGTCTCCGCCACCGCAACGATATCGTCGGCAAATTCGAGCCTGACCGCCTGCCGGGCACCGTGACGCTCCCAGAGCCGCAGCACCAGACCGTCGCCATCTTCGGCACGTTTGACAGCCTCGATCGCAATTGCGGCATTATCGACAGTCACGGGCGCAACCGGATCGGAAGAACCGGTATGCCCCTCGCCTTCGATCAGGTTGAATGGATGATTGAAGACTTCCGCCGCCATCGAGACTGCCGACCCGTCGATGCCGTGATGGGGCATCATGCCATAGCGGAAGCGGTGCTCTCCCTGATCGGCCTCAGGCCACGGATAGGTCGGGGAGCGCAGCAGCGTCAGCCGCAGCGTCGTGTCGCGGGCGTCATAGCCATATTTGCAATCATTGAGAAAGGCGACGCCGAAGCCGCGCTCCGACAGCGAAACCCAGCGATGCATCGGACTTTCAAACCGCGCCTGATCCCAACTGGTATTGGCGTGGGTCGGCCGGGCGACATGGCCGAACTGGATCTCGGCCTCGACCTCGGCCGTGCGCACGGCAAGGGGAAAGGCCGCTTTCAACAGCGTATTATGTTCATGCCAGTCGATGAACGTATCGAATGTCAGGACTGCGCTTTCGGCCTCAAGCGAGACAATCTGGACGATACGGGAGCTTTCATAGGCCCACTCCAGGCGCAGTGCCGCACGGTAAGGCCCGGTCTCCACCACCGCGGCACTGACGAGGTCATCGATTTCAAACACCTGATCTTCGAAATTGCTGTCTATATCCCAGGCATCATACTGCGCGGGAAGATCACGAAACGCCTGAAGCCGGTTTCCGCAACCGGTTTTCAGGCATTCGCGGGCTGTTGTCTTTTCGACAAAGGATGAAAGCCGCCCGTTTGCATCGAATTCGGCACGGACACGATCGTTTTCCAGAAGCCCCGGCGAGACATGAAGCGGCGTCGCACCGGAGGCCGCAGCCTCGGCAGAGCGCAATGCAAGCCGGCATGCGCCAAGCCCCGGAACGGGATCAACCGGCACCGCCTGCCGGCGCGCACCATTGGCAGAGACCACCGTCTGCGATGCGCGGCCGGCAAGTTCGACCGGCCCATCGGCATCGAGAACAGCAAGCCCGCCGCGCGGCCGGGCAAACGGGTTGACGGCGAGCATCTCGCCTTTTCCGGCAAGCGTGCCGGCAAGCCTTTTGCGCAGCAGTTCCGCACGCGCAAAGAAGGTCGCGTAATCCTCGGCGCTGTCGTCATAAACGAGCCCTATCGACGAGCCCGGCAGGATATCGTGAAACTGGTTCAACAACGCAATATCCCAGAGGACCGCAAGCTCATCGGACGGATAATCCGCGCTGCCGGAGCGCCAGCACAGCGCGGCCAGCGTCTCAAGCTCGCGCAGCATGGCTTCGGCCCGCCGGTTATCGCGCTTCACCTTGGCAACGGAGGTAAAGGTGCCGCGGTGAAACTCGAGATAAAGCTCTCCCACCCAGACGGGGTAATCGGATGGCGTTGCGTGCATGCGCGTGACGATACGCTCAAGCACGGGGGCCATGAAACCCTGCGACACTCTCGGGCAGCCGGGAATACCGCGCTCCATGCGGCGGATATGCTCCAGCATCTCCCGCGTCGGCCCGCCACCGCCATCCCCGAAACCATAGACCAGAAACAATTCGTCATTAGTCTGTTTCTGCGCATAGCGCCGCCAGGCGCCCATCACATGGCTCGCCTTCAGGTCCGGGCAATAGGTGGTGTTGATCGAGGCGCTGTCGGCAGACTGCGTGGTCAGGAAATAGGTCGGGGCCTGCGTGCCGTCGATGCCCTGCCAGAAGAAGGTTTCATTCGGCATCCGGTTGGTGTCATTCCACGACATCTTGTGGGTTACGAACACCGAAAGCCCGGCAAGTTTCATGATCTGTGGAATGGCCGCGCTGTAACCGAACGTATCCGGCAGCCAGAGAATGCGCGGGCGCACCCCGAATTTCTGCTCATGGTAGCGAACGCCGCGCAGCACGTGGCGCACCAGCGCCTCCCCACCCGTGATATTGGCATCCGGCTCCAGCCAGAGCGCGCCCTCGATCTCGAACCGGCCGGCCTTGTGCTGCGCGCGAATGCCGGCAAACAGCGCCGGATAATCCTGCTCCAGATAGTCGAGCAACAGGCCCTGATTATACATGAAGCGGTATTCGGGATATTCACGCATCAAATGCAGCGCGGTGGCCATCGAGCGCGCCATTTTCTGCCGCGTCTCGCGGATGCGCCAGAGCCAGGCGACATCGATATGGGTATGGCCCGTGACCGTGACATGCGGGGCGATTTCGGTATCCGCAGCGGCGTAGATCCGGTCTGCGATGTCACGCGCCCCGTCGAGACTGGCGGAAAAGCGCTCCCGGTTTCCCGGCCGGAAATCGACCGCGTTCACCGCGTCATGAACCGTCTTGAGAATGAAATCACGGCGGTGATCGTTGACACCGAGATGTTCGGCCACATCAAGCGGCGCGCGCAGGTCGTAGTAAAGCGCCTCCACCGCGAGATCGTGCACGAGAAGACGCCCGCCAAAACCGAGCTGCCGGCGATCCTCGATCGTGCCGGCCTCGATCATGATATCGAAAACCGTGCCCGCACGCGCGGCCGACGTCAGCAGGATTTCGCGATGGTTATAATCGGCCGCCTGAACGATTTCGCCATTGACCCTGACCAGACATTGCGGGTCCGAACGCCCCATGACCCGGCCGAACATCGCCTCGATACCGAGGCATATCCGCCTGCCCTCAAGCTCTTCCGGCACGGTGACACGGCCTGCAAACCAGAAATAGCTTTGCGGCGCGCCCCAGACCGTATCGGGGGTGACGTCCGTCCAGTCAGGCCATGGCCCGGCAAGCATATGGTCGCGCTTTTCCGGCGGACCCTCGCTGAACCGAAAATCGACGGTTGTCCGGGTGGCCGTGAATATGCGCTCCCCCAGCAACGCCACGAGATGCGCGATCTTCGAAAACTCTGCCAGTATCCCCTCCCGAACGGCCGATTTATATAATCATGAAATTTTTTCTATTCCACCTTAAAGAAAACCGAATATTTCTCAATCGGCGCAATTGGACAAATTGCAATTTTTTCAGGCTAGATTTAGAGATCGATACGGAGATCGGAATAACTGCCGCAAAGGCATTATAAAAATATTTTTATTGGAGGAACACGATGCCGACACTGCGCGAAATACGGATTCCCGCGGAAGCGACACCGGCAACAGCCCGCATCCAGCAGGCAATCGACACCGCTGCCACCGGGCCGGTCCGTGTCATTCTGGAGGCCGGCCAGCATAAAAGCGCGGGCTTTGTGCTGCGTTCCGATGTTGAACTGCGGCTCGAAAAGGACGCCGAACTTTGCTTCGACGCCGATTACGACAGCTATGGCCGCGTTTTTGTGATCGCCGAAGAAAGCGACCGGGCGATGATCTCGGCGGCCGGCGCAAGCCGGATCGCGCTGACCGGACAAGGCCGCATCATTGCCGACAGCGCAGCATTCGTCACCGGCGACGATGCCGAAATGGGCACACGCATTCCGGCGCGGTTCAGACCCCGCCTGCTGGTCCTCGACGGCTGCAGCGATGTCAGCCTCTCCGGTATCACGGTCACAAACTCTCCGATGTGGACGCTGCATTTCGTCAACTGCACGCATGTCTCGGTCCACGCCCTGCGCGTGGACAATGACCGGCAAATGCCCAATACCGACGGCATCGTCATCGACGCATGCCGCGATGTGCGCATTGCCGACTGTGATATCTCCACCGCCGATGACGGCATCGTGCTCAAGACCTCGCTCCGCGATGACGGCCGCATTGCGGGAACCTGCGAACGGGTGACGGTAACCGCATGCAGGGTCCTGTCGCGCTCCTGCGCACTGAAAGTCGGCACGGAGAGTTTCGGCGCCTTCCGCGAACTGGCGTTCGAAGACTGCGACATCATCGATTCCAATCGCGGGCTGGGCATATTTTCGCGCGACGGCGGAACGGTTGAAAATGTCCGCTTTTCCAATATCCGGCTGGAATGCCGCGAAACGCCTGCCGGATTCTGGGGCTCGGGCGAAGCATTGACGATCAACAGTATCGACCGACGCCCCGGGACCCGTCCGGCCGGAAAAATCAGCGATATCGTCGTGGAGAACATCTCCGGCACGATGGAAGGGGCAATCAACCTCTATGCGGAACGCGAAGGCGGCATCGAAAATGTAACCATCAGAAATGTCTCCCTGCGCCAGACGCCGGGAGCTTTCGCGACAGCACAGGCCTACGACCTCAGGCCGACACCCGCCGATCTCGAAACCGCGCCGGATGAAGCCGGGCGCGCCAATGCGTGGCGCAAGGGCCCCGATGGCCGCGTTATCGGCCTTGTCGACTATCCCGGCGGCATGCCGGGCCTTTTTGCCCGCAACATCGCCGGCCTGACCTGCGACAATGTCATCATTGAACGCCCCGATCCCCTGCCACCCGGCTTTAATGACAGGTCCGTGCTCATCATCGACAATCCGGAGCAGTGAGGCCGCCCTTCATCCGGTCCCCTGATCATTCGGCTCAAGGGCGTCCATATTCCGCCTGACGGCCGCCCTTTCAGTTTTCCCGCCAAAAAATCGGGTGCGAGACTCGACACGCGGCCTTTTTTTCGTCATGTTTGCTTAATCGTTTAATCATCCATCGTACGTATGAAGCAGCGCCCGCCGAAACTGACCGAGATCGCTGACCGCCTGGATATTTCCACGGCCACCGTGTCCAATGCGCTCTCGGGCAAGGGGCGGGTGTCGGTCGAACTGGCGAAGCGCATCAAGCAGACCGCCGAGGAGCTTGGCTATGTTCCAAGCGTTTCGGCACGGGCGCTGCGCACCGGCATGACCGGCGTTATCGGGCTTGTCCTGCCCGATATCGGCAATCCGCTGTTCCCGCAGATCGCGCAGGCCATCGAAAATGCGGCGACCGATGCCGGTTTTGGTGTGTTGATTGCGGATTCGCGCGGCAGCATCAAGGCGCAGACTGAGGCCATCCGGCATCTCAGAGACCGGGGCGTTGACGGCATGATCGTCGTTCCCCGCCGCGGCACGCGCGTTGCCAATATCGGCTGCCCCGTGGCCATGATCGATTCGCCCTCCACGCCGGGCAATACCGTTTCGGCCGATCACTGGGGCGGCGGCTGGCTGATCGGAGAGCATCTTCAAGAACTTGGCCACCGCAAGGTTCTGCTGATCGGCAACAACCGCGATTCCATCGTGCAGAATGACCGTCTCGGCGGTGCGCGCGCTGCCCTTGCCGATGTCACGACGGAGCAGGTGTGGCTGGACAGCCTGCCGTTACCGTCCGCATCGGCGTTCGATCCGCTCTCCTGGTACAGGGCCGGCTTCACGGCTTTCGTCACCGTCTCCGATTTGCAGGCACTCAGGGTTTTGACCCACCTGCAGAATGCCGGCATCACCGTGCCCGCCATGGCCTCGGTTTCCGGCTTCGATGACCTGATGTTCGCAAGCGCCGTCATTCCCGCTCTGACAACAGTGCGCATGGATATGCCGGCCGTCGCCGGCATCGCCATCAACGCGCTGAAACAGGCCATTGAAGCCGGCTCCGCCTCTCCCGACCAGACGGTGCGCGCCAGTCCTGACCGCGTCCCCATGACCCTCGCTGCCCGCCGGTCCACCGGACCGGCACCTCAAGAAGAAGGGGAAAATCCCCTCTTTCAAATACCTTCAGAAGGAGAACTGAAATCATGAAGAAACTGTTCTTTTCGACAGCTCTTGCCGCTGTCGCACTGTCCACCGGCACCGCTTCGGCGGCAGACAAGACACTGACGATCTCCGTCTATGCCTTCGCGCAGGACGAATTCAAGGAAATCGTCTACGATCCCTTCGAGGAAATCTGTGATTGCAACATCGTTGTCGAAACCGGCAACAGTGTCGAGCGGCTGGCCAAGATGGAGGCCAACAAGGAAAGCCCCGTCGTCGATATGGCCGTCATGTCGATGGCCGATGCGCTTTCGGCATCGCGCGCCGGCCTGATCGCCGATATCGATTATTCCAAGCTCTCCAACTACGACAAGCTCTATGACATCGCCAAGGACCCGAACGGCGACAGCAAGAGCGTCGGCTACACATTCTACGCCACCTCGATTGCCTACCGTTCAGACAAGGTGTCGATCGACAGCTGGGAAGACCTACTGAGCCCGGAACTTTCCGGTCGCGTCGCATTCCCGAACGTGACCACCAACCAGGGCCCGCCCTCGCTCTACATGCTCGGAAAGGCCATCGGCAATGACGCCCCCGATCTGACGGCGCCGATCGATGCGGTCGCCGAACATCGCGATGATTTCGTCACCTTCTATGTCCGCTCCTCCCAGCTCGCGCAGCTGATGCAGCAGGAGGAAATCTGGGCAGCGCCCATCGGTCGTTTTGCCTGGGGCCGCTTCACCGACATGGGCTTCCCGATTGAATGGGCCATGCCGAAGGAAGGCCAGACCGGCGGTCTCAATGTCATGGTCATGACCAAGGACAGTGGCAATGAAGACCTTGCCATGCAGTTCATGGACTTCTGGCTGTCGACCGATGTCCAGACGAAGCTTGCCGAAAAGCTGGTGGACAGCCCCGCCAACAAGGAGGTCGTGGTGTCCGACGAGGTCGCCAACAACATCACCTATGGTGCTGAAACCGCCGACAACCTCCACCTTCTGTCATCCGAAACCCTGCTCGACAACCGCGACATGTGGCTGGAACAGTGGAACGAGAAGGTCGGCCAGTAAGATTGGCGGAAGCCGGCAGACCCGTTTCATCCGGGTCTGCCACAGCTATGGCGGCAGAAGCGCCGTCGGGTTGTTGATACTGCCCCCTCCTCCTGCGTCACCCTCGGGCTTGACCCGAGGGTCCATAAAACGGTGTCCATGGATGCTCGGGTCAAGCCCGAGCATGACACAAGAAGGAACGGACGTTTTTTCAGCAACCTGACTGCACCCGGTCTGCCCCGTACCGTCTGATAGAGAGAAAGCAACCTTATGTTTCAAAGCCGCGTTGAGGCCATGGCGCTGGTTCTGCCGGCCGCGCTGTTTGCCGGAGTGGTGTTTCTGGTGCCGGTGATCGTTCTGCTGACGCAGGGCATTCACATCGACGGTCAGTGGACGCTGTCGGCCTATGCCGACTTCTTTTCCAAATCGCTGAACCGGACGGTGTTTTTCAGAACGCTAAGGCTCGGGGCGCTGGTAACCGTGATCGCCGCCGTCATCGGCTATGCCACGGCCTATGCGGTCGTCAGCCTGCCGGAAAAAAGCAAGGGCCGGATGATCGGCCTCATCGTCCTGCCGCTGATGATTTCGCCGGTCGCGCGCACCTATGCCTGGATCGTACTGCTCGGCCGCACCGGCATCATCAACAAGGCCCTCGTCGGAATGGGACTTTCCGACGAGCCGATCCGCTTTCTCTTCACCGAAACGGCGGTGACCATCGGCCTTCTGCAACTGTTCCTGCCGCTGATGATCATCGCGCTGATATCGGCGCTTGAAAACATGCCGCGCGATGCCGTTCCCGCCGCCCGGGTTCTCGGCGCCAACTGGTTTCAGGTGTTCTGGAAGGTCATCCTGCCGCTCACCCGCGAGGGGCTGATCATCGGCGGCACGCTGGTTTTCACCGGTTCGATGACCGCCTATATCACGCCCGCCATTCTCGGCGGCTCCAAGGTGCTGATGCTGGAAACGCTGCTTTATCAGCGTGTCACCGTTGCCAATGATCTGGTTTCAGCCAGCGTCATCGCCTTCATCCTGATGGCCATGGCCTTCTCGGCCAATTTCCTGCTCAAGAAAATCGCTTCGGCACGAGGTGGCAAATGAGATCGCGTTTTTTCACCTTCCTGCCGCTGGCACTGACGCTGGTGTTCCTGATCGGCCCCTTCATCGTCATCGTCATGGCGGGGCTTTCCTCCGGCAATAACCTGGCGTTCCCGCCGCCCGGCCTGTCGCTGAAATGGGTCTTCAAGGTCTTCTCCGTCGAAAGTTTCCGCGACAGTTTCGCCATGTCGATGTTTCTGGCGATTTTCGGCACGCTGGCGGCGCTCCTTCTCGGCATTCCGGCATCCTACGCCATGTCGCGCTACAAGGTTCCGGGTGCGGAAACCGTGCGGCTGATCGTCTCCTCGCCGATCATCGTGCCGGGCATCATCGTCGGTCTTGCCCTGCTGCGCTATTTCGTCGTGCCGCTGTCGCTGTCGATCACGCTGGCGCTGTTCGTGGCGCATACCGCGCTGATCCTGCCCTATGCGGTGCGGGTCGTGTCCGCCAGCCTCAACAATCTGCGCTCCGACATCGAAGAAGCTGCAATCCTGCTGGGCGCCAGCCGTGCCGGCGCATTTTTCCGTGTTGTCTTGCCCAATATCCGCGGTGGCGTGCTGTCGGCCTTCATCCTCGGCTTCGTCACCAGTTTCAATCAGGTTCCGGTTTCGCTGTTCCTGTCCGGTCCGGGCGTGCGCACGCTCCCGATCGACATGATCGGCTATATGGAAACCACCTACGACCCCTCCGTCGCAGCACTTGCCGCACTTCTCGCTTTCCTCTCGATCGGCATCGTGTTTGTCGCCGAGCGTTTTCTGGGCTTTACCCGCTATGTCTGAACACTCCCTCCTCTCGTTGAAAAACCTGTCGCTTGCCTACGGCAAGAACACCGTCGTCGACCGGCTGAACCTTGAAATCGCAAAGGGCGAACTGATTGCGCTTCTGGGGCCTTCGGGCTGCGGCAAGACCACCACCATGCGTGCCATTGCCGGGCTGATGACGCCGTCGGGCGGCGAGATCGTTCTCGATGGCCGCGATGTCACCCATGTGCCGCCGAACAGGCGCGAAGTCGGTCTGATGTTCCAGTCCTACGCGCTGTTTCCGCATCTTTCGGTCTTCGAGAATGTCGCATTCGGGCTGAAGCTGAAGGGCATGCGCGGCAATGCGCTGGCCGAGCGCGTCAACGGAGGTCTTTCGGCTGTCGGCCTTGGCGATTACGCCGACCGCCGGCCCGCCGATCTCTCCGGCGGCCAGCAGCAGCGCGTGGCGCTCGCCCGCTCGCTGGTGATGGACCCGAAAGTGCTGCTTCTCGACGAACCGCTTTCCAACCTCGATGCCCGCCTGCGCCTTGAAATGCGGACCGAGTTGCAAAGGGTCCAGAAGGAAAACAATCTGACCATGGTGTTCGTCACCCACGATCAGGCCGAAGCGCTGTCGCTGGCCGACCGCATCGTTGTCATGCAGGATGGCGCCATCGAACAGCTTGGCACGCCGGAGGACATCTATAACCGGCCGGAATCCGCCTTCGTGGCGGACTTCGTCGGCTTTGAAAACATCTTCTCGGTCAAGAACGGCAAGCTGCACGGCAAGGGCGAGGCCTTCAGTCTCGACGCGCCCATTCCCGAAGGCGCAAACGGGCTCGCCTGGCGCCCGCAGCTGGTGCGTCTTGGGAAAGGTCCGTTCACCGGCACGGTTATCGGCGCGGCCTTTGTCGGGCAGATGCGCGAATATGTGCTGGCGACGCCTTTCGGCCAGATCAAGGCCGATGTCGATGCCGCCCTGCCCGCCCATCCGCTCGATACCGAACTGGCCTTCGATCTGAAGATCGAAGATGCCGTTGTGCTGAAACGCTAGGCCAGAACCATGGGTATCTGGATCGACACCGATATGGGGTTTGACGATATCGCGGCAATCCTCACCGTTGCAGCAAGCGGGCAAGCGATTGACGGCGTGTCGCTGACCTTCGGCAATGCGCCGCTGGGACAGGTCGAGCGCAATGCCGCCGGGGCTGTCAGCGCTTTCGGGTGGACGTTTCCGGTCCATTCCGGCGCCGACCGGGCGGTGATGGGAACGGCGGAAACGGCAACCGCCATCCTCAGCGAGGCCGGCATGCCGACGGCCGGCATGCGCCTGCCGGAGGCGACGCTCCCGTCCGACCTTCCGGCATTTGAGGCCCTTTGCCGCTGGTTCGAACGCGATGACGGGGAAAAGCGCATTCTGGCGCTTGGTCCGCTCACCAATATCGCTGCGCTTTGCCTCGCGCGGCCGGACCTTGCCGCAAGGATCACCGAAATCGTGTGGATGGGCGGCGGCGTGACGCTGGGCAACCATACGGCATCTGCGGAATTCAATGCGCTGGCCGACCCGGAAGCCGCAGCCATCGTGCTTTCGCGCGGTGTACCCTTCGTCATGGCGGATCTCGATTTCTGCCGGAAGATCACCATAAACATGGACGATGTGGCCGCCTTGCGCGACAAGACCGGCCGCAACGCCACATTGCTTGCCGACCTGACCGAGGGCTTTGTCGATATCGCCCGCAAGCGTGGACGAACGGAAATGGCGTTTTTCGATCCGGCGGCAGCGGTCGCCTTCTGCTATCCAGAATGGGTCACCCGGCAAGAGGTGCACCTTGCTTTCGAAACCGCAGGACAACTGACGCGCGGGCGCAGCGTGGTTGAAACCCGCGCCCACAAGGCGGAGTTCAACGCCGCGATCCTGACTGATGTCGATGTGAAGGCGGCGCATGACGCCATCCAGTCGGCCCTTCTGGCGGAGGCAGGCCGATGAGCCGTGAAAAAGCAGTAGCCGCCGCGCGCGGCGATCGCCCGTTCGACCTGCTGATTTCGGGCGGTACGCTGGCCGATGTTGCAACCGGCGAACTGAGAAAGGCCGATATCGGCATCTCCGGTTGTCTCATTGCAGCCGTGTTGCCCCCCGGCAGCCGCACCGATGCCAAGCAGCACCTCAACGCAACGGGGGCGTTCGTTTCTCCGGGGCTCATCGACATGCACATGCATATCGAAAGCTCGATGGTGACACCGGTAACCTATGCCCGGGCCATGCTTGCACGCGGTGTGACGGCCATCGTCTGGGACCCTCACGAACTGGCCAATGTTGCCGGCCTCGATGCCGTCGACTGGGCAATCGCGGCAAGCCGCGACATGCCGCTGGAAGCCATCGTGCTGGCCCCGTCCTGCGTGCCCTCTGCGCCCGGTCTGGAACGCGCCGGCGCCGATTTCGGCCCAGATATCATGACCGAACTGCTCGCCAGACCGGAAATCGGCGGCATCGCCGAGGTCATGAATATGGAGGGTGTCATTTCCGGCGATCCGCGCATGAGCGGTATTGTCAGCGCCGGGCTTGCTGCGCAAAAGCCGGTCTTCGGCCATGCGCGCGGGCTTTCCGGCGACAGGCTCGCAGCCTTCATGACGGCGGGCGTTTCCTCCGACCATGAGTTGACCTCCGGCGATGACCTGCTGGAAAAGCTGCGTGCAGGACTGACCGTCGAGTTGCGGGGTTCGCATCCCTATCTTCTGCCCGGCTTTGTCGAGACACTGAAATCGCTCGCCATCTGGCCGCAGACACTGACACTGTGCACCGATGACGTATTCCCCGACGACCTGCTTGAAAAAGGCGGTCTGGATGCCCTGATCCGCACGCTTGTCGAACTCGGCCTGCCGCCGGTACAGGCATTGCAGGCGGCAACGCTGAATGCGGCACAGCGGCTCAGGCGCGACGATCTCGGCCTTGTCGCCGCCGGTCGCCGGGCCAATATCGCCGTATTCGAGGATATGGAGCGCTTTTCCGCACGTCATGTTGTCGCAGATGGCAGGCTCGTTGCCTCATCCGGCAGGATGCTGGCAGAGATCGCCGACTATCCGGCAGGCGCGCTGCGAAAATCGATGAAGGCCGAAACGCTGTCGCCGGATGATTTTCGCGTGAAATCCAACGGCAACCGCGTGGAAATTGCCACGATCGATCAGCCGCGTTTCACGCGTTGGGGCAAGGCCGAAGCCTTTGTCCGCGACGGCACCGTCGTCCCGCCGGATGATGTGACCCTGATCAGCGTTATCCACCGCCACGGCAAGGCCCCGGCTATTCCCAAAACCGGCTTCCTGCGCGGCTGGGGACAATGGCGCGGCGCCTTTGCCACCACCGTCTCCCATGACAGTCACAATCTGACGGTTTTCGGGCAGGACCCGCACGACATGGCCATCGCAGCCAATGCACTGATTGAAAGCGGTGGCGGCATGGCCGTTGTGGCCGATGGCGAACTGAAAGCGCTTCTGGCGCTTCCGCTTCTCGGCCTGATTTCGGATGCACCGCTGGAAACCGTCGCCCGCGACTTTGAAGCGGTGCGCGCTGCTGCCGGAACGATTGCCGACTGGGAACCGCCCTACCTGACCTTCAAGGCGCTGGTCGGCGCAACGCTCGCCTGCAATTCCGGTCCGCACCAGACCGATATGGGCATTGCCGATGTGGAAGCCGGAACCGTGCTGGAAAGCCCGGTGCTCAGGATTATCGACTAGAGTGTCGGGCGATCAATCGCTCGGCATTCCATCACGCCGCATTGGCCGGCAATTCCGTTTCGGCAAGGCGCACCCAGTAGGCGGCGCCATAGGCGATGGCATCGTCGTTGAAGTCGTAGGCGGTGTTGTGGTGGAGCGCGCCATCGATGGCCGGTCCATTGCCGAGCCAGACATAGCATCCCGGCACTTCATTGCCGAAAAAGGCGAAGTCGTCGCCTGCCGTCGAAGGCGGAAAGGCAGTGCGCAGTTTTTCTCCGAACACGTTTCCGGCTGCCTTCAGGGCGGTCTGCGTCGGTTCCGCCGCATTGATCACCGGCGGTATGCGGCGGATGAACCGGTAGTCGGCTTCAATGCCGAATGATGTGGCCATGCCCTGCGCCAGCCGGCCGATTTCGGTCTCGAGTTGGTCACGGGTTTCGGCGGAATAGGCCCGCGCCGTTCCGCCGATTTCAACGATATCCGGAATCACATTGAGTGCCTTCGGATCGCCGGCCTGAAGCGAACAGGCAGAGACAACGGCAGGCTGAAGCGGATCGACCACCCGCCCGACGATGGTCTGCAGCGACGCGATGAAATGACCGGCAGCCGTGACCGGATCACGCCCGAGATGCGGCTTGGCACCATGCGTGCCTGTGCCCCTGAAGGTTACGAGCCAGCTGTCGGACGAGGCAAGTTGAGGCCCCTCGACCACCGCCATCTCGTCAACGCCAAGACCCGGCATATTGTGCAGCCCGTAGACCGCATCACAGGGAAATTGCTCGAAGAGCCCGTCTTCGACCATTTTTTTCGCGCCGCCCCGCCCTTCTTCGGCAGGCTGGAAAATGAAATGCACCGTTCCGGAAAAACGCTTCGAGCGCGCCAGACAGCGCGCGGCCGCCAGCAGCATGACCGTATGTCCGTCATGCCCGCAGGCATGCATTTTTCCCGGCGTCTTGCTCTTATAGGGGCGATCCGCCGTTTCCGGCATGGCGAGCGCATCCATATCCGCGCGCAGGCCGATGGCGCGATTGCCGTCCCCTGCCCTCAGCGTACCGACAACACCGGTTCCGCCAAGCCCGCGATGGACAGCGATCCCGTCTTCGGCCAGCAATTTCGCAACAATATCGCTGGTGCGTTCCTCTTCGAAGCCAAGTTCGGGATGGGCATGCAGGTCGCGGCGAAGCTCTGTCCAGAATGCAAGATCCGCACCGATCGCGGTCATCACGGCTTCGACAGAATTACGGTGCGCATTCATGAAATTCGGGCCTTTCAGTCGCAAGATGTGGCGACCGGACTAGAGTGTCCGGTTTGATCCGGCACCTTATTATCACCGATTTTCCAAGAGCACACGGCCAGGCGCAATCAGAACCACAAGGTTCATCACAATCGCCGGATTGTCAGGACTTATTGCGGGCCATTTCCAGGCTCGATTGTCGACAGCAGAGCCTGATCGTAATCGACCCCCACCAGCTTGAGCACGACAAGAATAACAATCAGAACAACGACAATCCAGAAAGGCTTCCGGTTATACAAAGGAGTCGGACGGAAGCAGTAAGAACAGGCCTTCGTTCCAAAACGCAGTTGATGATGACATGAACATTTGAACAATCTGAGATTTTTCAACTTCGACCCGAATCCTTTTTTTCGAAGCCGTTGTCCGGTAACTGCTTCTTCTGTTTTTTAGTCATCCGCCGCGGCGTTATCTCTGCTCTCTGCCGGAAGCCTCATCACGCGCCTCCAATCAAGACAGCAGCTACGCCTTTATTAAACGCGCGATTAACACGATTGGTTCCCTGAAAAAAAGAAAAATCGCCGGTCAAAGTTAGTAAATCCGCCTGATAACGCTATCTAGCAGACCTTGCATAACGCAAAGATATAAAACCATAAGTATTATACTTGTTGAGACACACAACCCTTACATGAAACTTTAAAATATGAATTACATTGTATTCAATCACACCTGCTTCTAACGTCATTCAATATCTATTTTTATTTATTTTATCATTTCATGACGATATCGATCAGTAACTACAAGAGACCAAATATACTCATTTTCCATTCCCTCATCGGGAAATACCTAATGCCATGAATCCGGTTGGCGGATTGCGCAGGCGCGCGCTATCCGGATAGGGCATCGCGGCGGCGTCCGGTGTTTGTATGAGCACGACCAGAAGCAAACGCGAAGCAGGTCCATCAACATGCTTCTGCATACGGATCAGGCTTTTCTTGGCGGGCTGCGCGACGTATGCTCATTTTCAAAGACAATCACGCGCTGACGCGCCGTCAGCCGGAACAGGACAGAACCATCATGCAGCCCAAAATCCGTGTTCTGGACCTTTCCGAAATCGAAATCCTTCTCGACTGGGCAGTGGACGAAGGCTGGAACCCCGGGATTTCCGACGCCGCCCCCTTCCAGGTAGCTGATCGCGAAGGCTTTTTCGGCTGTTTTGTTGACGGCGTCATGGTTTCCGGCATTTCCGCGGTGGCCTATAGCGCCGGCTTTGGTTTCATCGGGCTTTACATCACCCGGCCCGACATGCGCGGCAAAGGCTACGGCCGTCTGGTCTGGGACAAGGCGATGACCTATCTCGGCAAGCGCACGATCGGTCTCGACGGCGTCCCGGAACAGCAACAAAATTATGCCCGGATGGGTTTTGCCACCGATTACGGCACGGCCCGCTGGAGCGGTGTGATCGATGCTGCGCTCTGTGCCGGCCATGCCGACAGCCGGAGCATTGAGGAAGCGGACCTGGACCACCTGTCGGCATTCGATAACGCCTTCTTCCCCGCCCCTCGAAAGGCGTTCCTCAAGGCCTGGATCGAAGCTGCCGAAAGCGCCCGACTGATCGAGCGGGACGGCGATATTTTCGGCTATGGCGCCGCCAGAAAATGCCGTGACGGTTACAAGATCGGGCCGTTGTTTGCCAAGACACCGCAGGCCGCAAAGGCGCTTCTGGCAGGACTGGTTACCGACATCAAAGACCAGCGGATCGATATCGACGTTCCGGTGATGCAACTCGGCTTCATCACATGGCTGGAAGCTGCGGGCCTGACCAGAGGGTTCGAAACCGCCCGGATGTATCGCGGGACAAAACCGGACCTGCACATGGCCGGTGTTTTTGCCGTCACCAGCCTCGAGCTGGGATAGAGGACAACCGGCACTCTGTCATCGCCGCTGCGGCAGCCCCTTGTGCGGAATGGCGAACAGCAGGCGGTAGCGGGCAAAGATCACAGCCACCAGCACCGCGATCCAGGCGCCGTAAAAAATGCCTGCGGAAATATCGCTCGGATAATGCGCGCCAACAGCAACGCGGGCAAAGGCGAAAAAGATGGCAAGACTTGCGAAAACCGGACCAAGCCGGGGAAAGAGCAGCGCCAAAGCGGCAAACACCGCGCCCGAGGTGGTGGCATGGCCGGAGGGAAAGCTTGCATAATCATAGGCCCAGCCGCCGACCTTGAAATGCAGGTCGCCGACACTGTCGAAAAGCGTCGGTCGCGCCCGGCCGATCAACCGTTTCACCACATTGACCGTCGCACTCGCCAGCGCAACCGTGGCAAATATATAGCAGGCCTGATGGAAAACGCGCACGCCGCGATACCAGGCAGCAATTGTCGGCGCCCGCGCGACAAAACCCAGCGCAGCAAGGGCTACAATGCCGCTTGCAGTCAAAATCCAGGGTGCGGTTGTCAGGTCCGTCAGACCCGTTGCGGTCTTCTGGAAAGTGGCCGACATGGCGTCTCTGGCAACAGCGACCGGACCGTCCAGCGCCAGAACGGACAAGAGCACCATGGTGACCGCCGGTAAAAGAAACCAGGGCCAGCGGGTCGAGCTCAGGGAAAACGGCGTTGCCGCCATTGTCCGCTTCCGGAAAAGACGGGGCATGGACCGGCCGGGGACAGGGAGAGATCGGTGCGTTTTCTTCATCCGCACCAATTTAGAGGATCGGCGCCGGTTTGGAAGGACCGGCGCCAAAGGATTGTTCAGGCAGCCAGCTTGCTGGCAAAGGCATCAACCACGGCATCGCCCATGGCCGCGGTTCCGACCTTGCGGCAACCTTCGGCCATGATGTCTCCGGTGCGAAGCCCGTCTTCCAGCACCTGTGCGATCGCGGCATCCAGCGCTTCAGCTTCCTTGATCATGTTGAAGGAGTAGCGCAGGCACATGGCAAACGAGGCGATCATTGCCAGCGGATTGGCAATCCCCTGGCCGGCGATATCCGGTGCGGAGCCGTGTACGGGTTCATACATCGCCTTGCGCTTGCCGGTCGCCGGATCTTCCGCGCCGAGCGAGGCCGACGGCAGCATGCCGAGCGAGCCTGTCAGCATGGCGGCAACGTCGGAGAGGAGATCGCCGAAGAGATTGTCGGTGACGATCACGTCAAACTGCTTGGGCGCGCGCACCAGCTGCATGCCACCGGCGTCAGCCAGCATGTGCGAGAGCGTGACATCCTTGTATTTTTCATCGTGAACGCGATTGACGACCTGGTTCCAGAACAGGCCCGACTTCATCACATTGCGCTTGTCCATCGAGCAGACGCGATTATCGCGGGTGCGTGCCAGTTCGAAGGCGACGGCTGCGATACGCTCGATTTCGTAGGTATCGTAGACCTGCGTATCGATGGCGCGCTGCTGGCCGTTTTCCAGATCGATGACTTCCTTCGGCTCGCCGAAATAGACGCCGCCGGTCAACTCACGCACGATCAGGATATCAAGGCCTTCAACCAGTTCCGGCTTCAGCGACGAAGAGGCCGCCAGCGCCGAATAGCAGATTGCCGGGCGCAGATTGGCGAAAAGCTGCATATCCTTGCGCAGGCGCAGCAGGCCGGCTTCCGGGCGCACATCGTAGGCAACGCTGTCCCATTTCGGACCGCCGACAGCGGCAAGGATAACGGCATCGGCAGCCATGGCGCGGGCCATATCGTCATCGGAAATCGCGACGCCATGGGCATCATAGGCAGAACCGCCGACAAGGCCCTTTTCGATCTCGAAACCGGCATCGGCCTTCGTGTTCATGAAGGCGATGACCTTTTCAAGTTCCGCGGTGATTTCCGGACCGATACCGTCGCCGGGCAGAAGAAAGAGTTTACGATGGCTCAAGGAAGCCTCCCATTTTGCTGAAACCCGCACGCTGCCCGCATGGGAGCGAAGCCCCCGGTCAGCGCATCAGTGGCGGGCCGATCATAATCGCATCCGCCGGATCGTCGCGGTTCTAGCCCCCTGGAAGCCCCTTTTCAAGCCGGATAACCGGGTTGCGGTACACCGCGGGACGCACTGTCAGCGCACAGACCGGGCATTGCGCGCAAGACGCGCCATCAGCGTCTCGGGTTTCGGCTCCGGCGGAACACCGTATTTCAGCTGAACAGCCTTGTAGCCTTCGGCTTCGAGCCGGTCGAGAAGCGGGCCGATTGCACGCGCCGTACGGCCCTGCAGATCATGCATCAGGACGATGCCGCCGCCGCGCTTGTCGAGCCCTGCCATGATCCGGTCTACCAGTTCCTGGGTTGTGGCCTTCTCGTAATCACGGGAATCGACATCGATCCCCACCGGGATCATGCCGCGCTCCTGCAGCGCTTCGTCGAGACTTTTGTTTTCGGCCAGATAGGGAAAACGGAAGAAGTGCGGCAAAATTCCCGTTGCCGTTTCGACCGCATCCCGCCCGCGGTCGATATTGGAAACCGCATTGGCGAATGACAGTGCCGGCAGATGGGGGTGCGAATAGGTGTGAGTGCCGATCGTCTGGCCTGAAAGAACGACCTGCTGCGCGATTTCGGGATGGTAATGCGCCATCTCCCCGACCATGAAGAACAGGCCCTTGACGCCATGCGCCTCCAGCGCCTGCAGAACCGCCGGCGTCTTGGCGGGTACGGGACCGTCATCGAAGGTCAGCACGACCTCCTTCGGCGCCAGCGTGATGTCGCGTGTCTCATCCAGATAGATGGTGCGGCCAGCCAGCGGATAGTAAGGCGACGCAGCATCAGCAACGAAATGAACCGGCTGCTGCGCGACCTCCGCATCCGCCCCCGGCACAATGCGCGAGTGGATCGACGCGATCTGCAGCGGCACCGGCAATGGCGCCGCATCGTTCTCGATGGAACCGGTCACAATGGCCTCGATCGCCTCCGGGGTGCCGCTGTCGGTTTCACCCGGTTTTTCAGTTTTCACAAGCGCCGTCTGCAGTGCGGTTGTATCACGATGTCCGGTGGATGCGCATGAGGCAAGCGCGAGAACGCCCAGGCCGAAAAGGCCGCTCAGCAAACGGTGCATTGGTAATCCAGTTCAGCCAAAGACTTATGAAGCAGGGCCGGCGGAAATCGCCGGCGCGTGTTTCATAAAAAAATGTGGCAATATGGTTACCAAAGAGTAAATCTGCACGTACATTTGAGCCTCAAAGTTGCAGTTTATATACCTGCAAGCGGCTCTTCAGTATGCCTCAAAGCACAAGGATCGCTCTGAAATCATTGACATTGGTCAGCGTCGGGCCGGTCACCACCCGGTCATCCAGCGCCTCGAAAAAACTGTGGCCGTCATTGTTTTCCAGCGAAGCCCGTGCGTCGATGCCAGCTTCCCTTGCCCGCGCAAGCGTGTCGGGGTCGATAACGGCGCCGGCAACCTCCTCGCGTCCATCGACGCCATCGGTATCGCCGGCCAGCGCATAGACATCGTCCAGACCATTCAGTTGCACGGCGAGAGACAACAGGAACTCGACATTGCGCCCGCCGCGTCCGTCGCCCTTAACGGTCACGCTGGTTTCGCCGCCCGAAAGCACCAGGGCCGGACGGACAACGGGAACATCATGATGGTGGATGGCCTCGGCAATCCCCGCATGCACAATGCCGACCTCGCTTGCCTCTCCTTCGATGGTATCGCCAAGCACCAGCACGTTCAGCCCGGCAGACCCGGCCTTTTCCGCTGCCGCCTGAAGCGACATCATCGGCGTTGCGATAATGTGGTTTTCGGCCCGCGCAAGACGCGGATCATCCGGCGCGACACAGGCGGCAAGCGGCGAATCGAGATGCTGGGCCACGTGATCCGGCAGCGCGATGCGATAACGCCTGATAATCGCTTTGGCATCTTCCGCCGTCGTCGTCTCGCCGACCGTCGGGCCCGAGGCGATGATTGCCGGGTCATCACCCGGAACATCGGAAATCAGCAGCGTGTGGCAGCGCGCCGGATGGATCGCAGCGGCCAGCCGCCCGCCCTTGACCGCGGAAAGATGTTTGCGCACGCAGTTGACCTCGTCGATCGAGGCGCCCGATTTGAGCAGCGCCTTGTTGATCGATATCTTGTCGTCAAGCGTCAGCCCCTCCGCCGGCAGCGACAGAAGCGCCGAACCACCACCGGAAATCAGCACGATCACGAGATCGTCTTCCGTCAGGTCGGACACGGTCTCGAGGATACATTTGGCGGCCCGTTCACCGGCTTCATCCGGCACAGGATGCGATGCGGAGAGAATTTCGATCTTGCTGCACGGCGCCTCATGGCCGTAACGGGTCACGACCACGCCTTCCAGCGGGCCGTCCCAACAGGCTTCCAGCGCCTCGGCCATGCGGGCAGATCCCTTGCCGGCGCCGACAACGACGGTGCGGCCTTTCGGCGGCTCGGGAAGATATGCTGAAACCTGCTCCATCGGATCGGCGGCCGCCACCGCGACATCGAACAGTGAGCGCAGAAAACCGGTCGGATCGTCATTATATTGCATGGTTTTTCCTGTAGGGCATAAGCTATGACTGGATCAAATCTTCCACATAAAACCATGCTTCTCAAGTTTCTTCGGAACCTTTACCCCGGTGATGCGTTGCAAAAAAGCGGGACGTGCGCCCGGCTGTTTCCGTTGCCTTGGATTTCACACCAGGCGGCTCTCATGCTAGCTATTGAAACCGACCGTTGCGCAATGTCACCCGACGTATTGCAAGGAAGGACCCATTATGGCTCACATGAACGAGTCCGATAAATTTCCCAGTATCGCTCTTGTTTCCACCCACGGTTATGTCGCCGCGGACCCGCCGCTTGGCGCAGCCGACACCGGTGGACAGGTTGTTTATATTCTAGAACTTTCAAAAAAACTCGCCCAGCTCGGCTTTTCCGTCGACATCTATACACGCCGTTTCGAGGACCAGCCGGAGATCGATGAGGTTGACGAACGCGTGCGCGTCGTGCGCATTCCCTGTGGCGGCAAGGAATTCATTCCCAAGGAATATCTGTACAAGCACCTTCTGGAATGGAGCGAAAACGCGCTGCGTTACATGCGCGAGCATGATCTGAGCTATAATTTCATCAATTCGCATTATTGGGATGCCGGCTATGCCGGTCTCAGGCTCGCCGAAGCGCTGTCCATTCCTCACCTCCACACCCCGCATTCGCTGGGCCTGTGGAAGAAGCGGACGATGGAAACGGACTATCCGGACAAGAAGGAGCAGTTCGAGAAGGACTTCAACTTCACCGAACGGATCAAGCACGAAAACAAGATCTACCGCGCCTGCGACAGTGTGATCGCGACAACGCCGATCCAGGTCGACATGCTTGTCGAAGACTACGGCATCCGCGAAGACCGTGTTTACATGATCCCGCCGGGCTATGACGACAACCGGTTCTACCCGATCTCGGCCGCCTCGCGAAACATGCTGCGCGAACAGTTCGGCTTCAAGGGCAAGACGGTTCTCGCACTTGGCAGGCTGGCCACCAACAAGGGATACGACCTTCTGATCGACGCCTTTTCGGTCATGGTCGAACGGGTGCCGGATGCCGAGCTTCATCTTGCCGTTGGCGGCGAGGATATGGACGAGCTGGAAACCCGGATCCTCAACGAGCTGAAGGACCAGGTCAAAACGCTGGAGCTGGAAGACAAGGTCCACTTCTCCGGCTATGTCTCCGACGAAGACCTGCCGGACATGTATCGCGCCGCCGACATGTTCGTGCTGTCGAGCCGCTACGAGCCATTCGGCATGACGGCAATCGAGGCGATGGCCTCCGGCACGCCGACGGTGGTGACGACCAATGGCGGTCTTTATCGCGCCATCAGCTTCGGCCGCCACGCCCTGTTTGCCGATTCGTTCGACAAATATGACCTCGGCATCATCATGATGAAACCGTTCAAGCACCAGCGGCTCTATAACCGTCTGGCCCGCATGGGCGCGCACAAGGCACGCAGTCTGTTCACCTGGACCGGTATTGCCCAGCAACTGATCTCGCTGGTCGAGGGCCGGCCCATGCGCCAGTCGCTTCAGGACAGTGACTGGGCAGAGCCCTGGAATGACGGCGACTGAGCATGACCATCAGGCTTTTTTCTTCCGATCTCGACGGCACGCTTGTCGGCGATAACGGTTCGACGGCCCGCTTCCGGCAGGCCTTCGAGGCCATGCCTAAGGGCGACCGTCCGATCCTGGTTTACAACAGCGGGCGGCTTGTCGATGATATCCGCACGCTGATCGGCAAGGTGGGCCTGCCGGAGCCCGATTTCCTGATCGGCGGCGTCGGCACCATGGTGCACGACCACAAGGCCGACAGGCCGGTGGACGGATTTCATGACTATCTGGGCGCCGATTTCGACACAGCAAAGGTGGGGCGGATCCTCGGCGAAATCCCGGATGTCAGCTATCAGCCCACTCGCTACCAGCACGATTTCAAATCAAGCTGGTACCTGCACAATGCGAAAGCCAGCAGACTTTCAGCGATAGAAGAAGCGCTTGTCGCCGACGGCCTTGCGGTGAAACTCGTCTATTCATCGGACCGTGACCTCGACATCCTGCCGCAGGCGGCAGACAAGGGCGCCTGCCTGTCCTGGCTTTGCGATAAGCTCGGCATTGCCCATGACGACGTTGTTGTGGCCGGCGATACCGGCAATGACGCCGCCATGTTCGAGGTTCCGGGCGTGCGCGGCATTATCCCGGCCAATGGCTTCGAGGAGCTCAGAAAGCTGGCTGATGGCAATGACCGGATTTACCAGGCCAGCGGCGAAATCGCCGACGGCGTGATCGAGGGACTGCGCCATTTCGGCGTGCCGATCTGAAAGACCGTGCCGGGCAATGGTTTCACTGCCCGGCATGATCGGCCCGTATCGTCTCATACCGAGAGTCAATCCCTGATGGACGAAGGGCAGTCGTCGAAACTGTCGACCTTGATCTCCTTGCGCGAACCGAAGCAGTCGTAGACGCAGATCTTGTCGAAACCGTCATCGTCTTCATCCTCGAATTCACAGGTCCAGGCCAGCCTGTCGCGCCCCCACTCGTCGATCGACGGTTGCGAAACCTGCGGCTCCGTCGGCCCGACGGGCGCAAACGACATGAGCGCGACAAGGACAACCGGAAATGCGAGTAAACGGTACTTCATCTTCCCCTCCATAAGCACATCATCACATGCAAACCTATTATGGATTGCATGATAATAAAATACTTATTTTAGGTTGCGGTTGATTTTTGTAGCAGCAGGAGAAGCGACCGGCGTGTAACCAAAAGACCGGTCACAGAGACCGGCAAGACTGCTGACAAAGCTCGCCCCGCTCTCTTCCGTCATACCGGCCTTAAGCCGGTATCCAGGGCCGCTTGCTGCGCGCTTTCAGAAAGAGTCTTTGCGCGCAAGAACTTGGCCCTTACTGGCTTCCGGCTCAAGGCCGGAATGACGGCGGGAAAGGAGGCAAAATCGTGACTGCTTGCGGGGGCATAACAAAAAAAGACCGGTCGCAGGGACCGGCCTTTTTTCGAAGTAAAACGCAATGTCTCTAATGGGTCAGGCCCAGGGACGCTCGGCGGCAAGCCGGGATTCATAGCTTGCGATGCTGTCACCCTTTTCCAGAGTCAGCGAAATATCATCAAGTCCGTTCAGCAGGCAGTGACGCCTGAAAGCGTCGATCGTGAACTTGACCGAACCGCCATCGGGACCTGAAATTTCCTGGTTTTCCAGATCGACGGTGACCACCGCATTGGATCCGCGCTCGGCATCATCCATCAATGCATCGAGTTCCGCCTGCGACACGGTGATCGGCAGAATGCCGTTCTTGAAGCAGTTGTTGTAGAAGATATCGGCAAAGCTTGTGGAGATAACGCAGCGGATACCGAAATCCGCCAGCGCCCACGGCGCATGCTCACGCGAGGAGCCGCAGCCGAAATTGTCGCCCGCAACGAGGATCTTGGCATTGCGGTAAGCCGGCTTGTTCAAGACAAAATCCGGGTTCTCCGTGCCATCCTGATTGTAACGCGCCTCGGCGAAAAGGCCTTTACCAAGCCCGGTGCGCTTGATGGTCTTGAGGTAATCCTTCGGAATGATCATGTCGGTATCGACATTGACCACCGGCAGCGGCGCGGCAACGCCCGTCAGCTTGACGAATTTTTCCATGCTTGATCCCTCAGCGCTGTTGAAGCTTAGAACAGGGCTTCGATCTAAAGCGCTTTCCCGACAATTTCAACGAAAAACTGTACTTTGGAGTACGCAGCCGCAACGGGCGGCCGGAAAGCCGGCAACCCGGATCAGAAGCGGTTTCACCCTTTTACAGGTCGATGATCTTGCCGCGGCCGTCATCCCAGACACGCATATCATCACCGCGTCTGCGACGCTCGCGGGTGCGCACCGGAACGGCAGCATGGCTCATCTTGAAGGCGATCATTCGCGCCACCGTGAGGACGGCAAGCACGGCGATCAGAGCAAGGCCAATGGAAGCAGCAAAGACAGTCACGAACGCCACAGCGGCCAAACCGACAATTGCCATGAGAACGGTGCGGATATTTTCCATCGTCAAATTCCTTTCACATTCGATAATCTGGCGTGTCGATCAGGCTTTCGCAAGAGGGCCAAAGCCATTTTGTCTCATTGATTGCCGCCACTTTTTTTGAAAAGCTTCAATTCGATGTGACTAAAAGGACGATGAGTCCGAATATTGTTAGGATTATGGCCGTGAAAGAGATCAAACTTTGGCGCTCCGCGCTGTCTGTGCCCGCCGTCAACCGCCGCGCACTCGAAAAATCGAAAACACTGGCCGCCGATGCCGTCATTTACGATCTCGAGGATTCCGTTGCGGAAGGTCGCAAGGCCGAGGCGCGCGAAAATCTGGAACAGCTTTTCACCCATAGCCGCCCCACCGGCATGACCACAGCCATCCGCATCAACCCGCTCGATACCGAGGCCGGCCAGGAAGACATGAAGACGGCGCTGGCCTGCCAGCCGGATGCAATCCTGCTGCCCAAGGTGGAAACACTTGCCAATGTGGCGGCCGCCAGCGCGATGCTGAACCGCAACGGCGCACCGTTGCGCGTTCGCCTCTGGGTCATGCTCGAAACGCCGGCGGGCATCGTCAATGCCGCCGCCATTGCCGGCGCCTATTCGCACGAAACCGCCGGCGGCAGGCTGGAAGCGCTGATCGTCGGCGTCAACGATTTGCGCTCGGCAACCGGTGTTGCACCCGCCTCCGGCCGCTCCTATCTGGTGCCCTGGCTGATGCAGGTGGTGCTTGCCGCCCGCGCCTATGACATTGCCGTGATCGACGGTGTCTATAATGATTTTGCCGACACCGCAGGGTTTGAGGCAGAGTGCACGGAAGCGCGCGCCATGGGCTTTGACGGCAAGATGCTGATCCACCCAGGCCAGATCGATCCGGCAAACGCGCTTTTCAGCCCGTCGGAAGCAGCCCTGGCGGAAGCCCGCGCCATTGTCGCGGCATTTGCGAAACCGGAGGCGGAAGGGCATAACGTTATTGACCTTGACGGCCGCATGGTGGAACGCCTGCATCTTGAACAGGCCGAAGCGCTCATCGCCAAGGCAAACCACGCGAATGAGGAACGCTGATGAAACTCTATCGTTTTCTGACCGGCCCGGACGATTCCAGCTTCTGCCATCGGGTGACCGATGCACTGAACAAGGGCTGGGAGCTGCACGGCTCGCCCCAGCTCACCTACGACCCGCTCCTCGGCAAGACCTATTGCGGCCAGGCCGTGATCAAGGAGGTCGAAGGCAAGGAATATGATCCGTCGATCAAGCTCGGCGAGCAGTAAAACTGAAACGGCTTCAATCCGCTTGTCCGAGCGGGCTGAACGGCCTCAACAGATAGCCGTCCGGGTCGCGCACCCATAGCTGGCGCTGCCCCTTTTCGCCCTCGAGCGTGCGGTACCAGCGCTCTTCCGGCGCTTTCAGGAGAGGCCATCCGGCGGCGGTCAAACGCGCGACAATGCCGTCGAAATCGTCGACCTCGAGCTGAAAGTTGATACCGCCGCCGCGCACCGGCGCTTCGTCGCCAATGGTGCGCCCCATGCCGACCGTGTCCAGCATCAGTTGTGCATCACCGAGTCGAAGGAAGGCAAATCCTTCTTCCGGCCGGTCATAGACCACCGAAAAACCGATGATGCCGACATAAAAATCAAGGCTTGCCGCAAGGCTCGTGATGCCGAGTTCCGGTATCAGAGCATTGAATTTCACTTCACGCCCCACAACAGCTTGAAGCGGGCGTTGCGATATTCCTCGCCGCTTTTCTTGCAGTTTTCGGCCAGCACATCCTCGTAAGGAAGGCCCCGGTTGGCAACCAGCAGCAACCTGCCGCCGGGCTTCAGGGCACCGGCCGCAGCCTTGACCAGCGTCTTGCCGAGCGACGGCTCAGCGGCCTTTCCGGTGTGGAAAGGCGGGTTCATGATAATCAGGTCATAGCGGTCCTTGACCGGCTCAAGGGCAAGGTCCTGCCAGAAAAACCGCATCTGGGGCGCGGCAGAGCGAAGATTGACCTTTGCCCGTTCAAGCGCCCGCCAGTCCGCCTCGTAGAGGTCGATGCCGACAGTTGACGGCGCGGTTTCCGCCAGCATGGCCGAAAGATAGCCCCAGCCTGCGCCGAAATCGGCCGCAAGTCCGGAAAAATCGGTCGGCAGCCGCTCGGCCAGGATACGCGACCCCTCATCCACCCGGTCATGCGAGAACAGCCCGGGCACCGTGGTAAAGCGGCCATCGATTTCGACGGTTGGATGGGTCATGGCCTCAACCGCGGCCTTCACGTCATCAGGCCGGGTAAACCACAGCGCAACGCCGTGATATTTCGGCATGGCTTCCAGATCGGCAAAAAGCTTGCCGAGACGCTTGCGCATCGACTGAACGCCGTCCTCCTTCGAGCCGGCAATCACGATGAAGCCGCCGGGCACGGTCTTTTGCAGGGCCTCGGCCACGCGGTTCTCGTTTTCGCCGCGATGCTTGGTCAGCAGGATCAGCGTCAGATCATAAGGCCCCTCGCCCGCTTCCGGCTCGACAGCAATGCCGGCCTTTTCGAGCGCGTTATAAAACGAGCGGAATGGCTGCGCAGCGGCAATGTCATCGGAAAAGCCATCCGGCAGTCTATACCCCGCTTCAGCACCGAGAAACAGAACACGGCCGGTCACGGGTTCTAACGTGCCGCTTTCAAAGGGGTGGAACAGCGTTTTCAGTGTTTCGCGGGACATGGAATTGCACCTGTTAAAAAGGCGCGAGCTTTATGCTCACGCCTGATAGTCTTGTTTCAAAAGCAATGCCTGAACGGTGGCTGCAAGCGGCAACACCGAAGCATGGCCCGGCGACGCCTGTTCGGCGGCGCCGGTCTTCGAAGTTCAGCCGGATCAGGCCAGTTCCTTGCCGGTTTCCTGATCGACAACCTTCATCGACAGCTTGACCTTGCCGCGCTCATCGAAGCCGATGAGCTTGACCCAGACCTTGTCGCCTTCCTTGACGACATCGGTGGTCTTGCCGACGCGCTCCTGCGCAAGCTGCGAGATGTGCACCAGACCGTCGCGGGGGCCGAAGAAGTTGACGAAGGCGCCGAAGTCGGCGGTCTTGACGACCGTGCCTTCGTAGATCGCGTTCAGTTCCGGCTCGTCGACGATGGAGTGGATCCACTTCTTGGCGGCCTCGATCTCCTTGCCCGAGGAAGACGCGATCTTGATCGTGCCGTCATCGTCAATGTTGATCTTGGCGCCGGTCTTTTCGACGATTTCGCGAATGATCTTGCCACCCGCACCGATAACGTCGCGGATCTTGTCGACGGCAATCGACATCATCTCGATGCGCGGTGCGTATTCGCCGAGCTGCTCGCGGCTTTCGGCAAGGGCCTTGGACATTTCACCCAGGATGTGAAGACGGCCGCCCTTGGCCTGGTTCAGCGCGATGTTCATGATCTCTTCGGTGATACCGGCGATCTTGATGTCCATCTGCAGCGAGGTCACGCCGGCTTCCGTGCCGGCAACCTTGAAGTCCATGTCGCCGAGGTGGTCTTCGTCACCGAGAATGTCGGAGAGAACGGCGAAGCGCTCGTCTTCCTTGATCAGGCCCATGGCGATACCGGCAACCGGCTTTGCCAGCGGAACACCGGCATCCATCAGCGCCAGCGAGGTGCCGCAGACGGTCGCCATCGAGGACGAACCGTTGGATTCGGTGATCTCGGAAACGACGCGCAGCGTGTAGGGGAACTGCTCGACTTCCGGCAGCATCGGGCGGATCGCGCGCCATGCAAGCTTGCCGTGGCCGATTTCGCGGCGGCCCGGGGAGCCCATGCGACCCGTTTCACCGACCGAATAGGGCGGGAAGTTGTAGTGCAGCAGGAAGCGTTCCTTGTACATGCCGGTCAGGGCGTCAACGAACTGCTCGTCTTCGCCGGTGCCAAGCGTGGCAACAACCATGGCCTGGGTTTCACCGCGGGTGAACAGCGCCGAACCATGGGTGCGCGGCAGAAGGCCGACTTCCGAAACGATCGGACGGACGGTCTCGAGATCACGGCCATCGATACGGCTCTTGGTGTCGAGAATGTTCCAGCGGACGATCTTGGCCTGCAGGTGCTTGAAGACAGCGCCGATTTCCTCGGCCGTGTACTTCGCTTCCTCGCCTTCGGCCGGTGCGTAACGCTCCTTGACCTTGGCCTTGGCAGCATCGACAGCGGCGTAACGGGCAGCCTTGTCGGTGATCTTGTAGGCGTCGCGCAGTTCGCCTTCGATGAAGGAGAGCATGTCGGCTTCGAGTTCGGACTGATCTTCCGGCTCGAATTCACGCGGTTCCTTGGCGGCGACTTCGGCGAGCTTGATGATCGCATCGATGACCGGCTGGAAACCCTTGTGGCCGAACATGACGGCGCCGAGCATGACGTCCTCGGGAAGTTCCTTGGCTTCCGATTCCACCATCAGCACGGCATCGCCGGTACCGGCGACAACGAGGTCGAGCGCGGTTTCGGGCATTTCGTCGATATGCGGGTTCAGCACATATTCGCCGTTGATGTAACCAACGCGCGCGCCGCCGATCGGGCCCATGAAGGGAACGCCGGAAAGCGTCAGCGCGGCAGACGTTGCGACCATGGCCAGAACGTCCGGGTTGTTTTCAAGGTCGTGCTGGAGAACGGTGATCACGACCTGCGTGTCGTTCTTGTAGCCTTCCGGGAACAGCGGGCGGATCGGACGGTCGATCAGGCGGGAAACCAGCGTTTCGTTTTCGCTCGGACGGCCTTCGCGCTTGAAATAGCCACCGGGGATCTTGCCGGCAGCATAGGTCTTTTCCTGATAGTTGACGGTCAGCGGGAAGAAGTCCTGACCGGGCTTCGGCTCCTTGGCGGAGACGACGGTGGCGAGAACCGCGGTTTCGCCATAGGTTGCGAGAACGGCGCCGTCAGCCTGACGGGCAATCTTGCCGGTCTCAAGCTTGAGCGTGCGTCCCGCCCACTCGATTTCCACTGTGTGGGTGTTGAACATGTCTTGTCCTTCAATCAATGCGCGCACGCCTTTCCTGATTGAAAGGTGCGCAACGCGATCCAACGTTTCGTTCGACACGTCACGGGCAAGACAGCGCGCCGCTTCCGGTATCGAAGCGGCCAGCAATCCTGCCCCATGACAGGTCCGTTAAGGCCAGGCGTAACCGGAATGCCATCATCCCGGCCTCGCGTTTCAGATTCCTTCGCCCGCCACGGCTTGGAACCGGCGCATCATCATGCGCGAAAACAAAAGCGGCGGACGCAAAACACGCCCGCCGGTCATGAGGCTTAGCGGCGAATGCCCAGACGACCGATAAGGGTCGTGTAACGGCTTTCGTCGATGCGCTTCAGGTAGTCGAGCAGCGAACGGCGGGTCGAAACCAGCGTCAGCAGACCACGGCGGGAATGGTTATCCTTCTTGTGGTCCTTGAAGTGCTCGGTCAGGTTGGTGATCCGTTCGGTGAGGATAGCAACCTGAACTTCCGGAGAACCGGTGTCGCCTTCCTTCGTTGCGAATTCCTTGATCAGTTCTGCCTTGCGTTCAGCAGTAATCGACATCGGGTCATCCTTTCGAAATGAGGGTGTTTTGGGTCGCCCGGGCCGGGATGTCGTCCAGCAAGGGCCGTTTAAGCGCATTTGTTCCAATGCTGGCCGCCATATAGGGCAAAAGCGCATGATTGTCGAGTGTCATGGCAAAGGCATCACGACCATGGCCATCACGTGAGAAGAAGTGAACCTGAATATGGTCTCTAGCAAAAACTAGCGAAATCTACCGTTTTTTGCTAGTTTTTGCTAGACATCAGTAGACAGTAACAGGTCAGAAGTCATGGACCCCTATAGAAATCCATTCGCACCGGGAGCGGGAAGCCGCCCTCCTGAACTTGCTGGACGGGACGACATTCTGTCGGAAGCGCGAATTGCATGCGGCCGCGCCGTAAGGAGCAGAAATGCACGTTCAATGATGCTCCTTGGGTTGAGGGGCACGGGCAAAACCGTCTTGCTGAGCGAGATAGCCAAGATTGCAGACAGCGAAGGTCTGATTGTGTCGAAAATCGAGGCTCCCGAAGGGGAAAACCTGCCTCGCTTGATCTATCCGGAGATGAAAAAAGTCCTGCGGTCGCTATCGGGAACAGAGGCCGCAAAACATATCGCCAACCGCGGTCTTCGGGGATTGCGCAATTTCGCCGCGATCTTCAAGATCGAAATAGCCGGTATCGAAGTCGGCGTCGAGCCAGAGCCAGGCCTTGCTGACAGCGGAGACCTGCAACACGACATACCGGCACTTTTCGAGATGATTGGCAAAGCTGCGCAAGCGGCGGGGCGCGGTTGGATACTGCTGATCGACGAAGTTCAGTATCTTTCTGAAAAGGACCTTTCTGCCCTCATCGTCGCAATTCACCGAATGTCACAGGATGGCCTGCCAGTCGTTATGATCGGCGCCGGCCTGCCGCAAGTCGCCCGCCTCGCCGGCGAGGCAAAATCATATGCGGAAAGGCTGTTTCAATACCCTGAAGTCGATGCACTTGATCCCGCGGCCGCAGCAATTGCCATTGAAAACCCGATCAAGGAAGAAGGCGCAAAGATTGCGCCGGGTGCCTTGGATACGATCGTGGCAAAAACACAAGGCTATCCTTTCTTCATTCAGGAATGGGCATCGGCCGCCTGGAACACCGCCGAAGGCCCTGAAATTTCAGTTGCAGATGTAGATATTTCATACGCAGCAACCATATCATCTCTCGACCAGGGCTTCTTCCGGGTGCGAATTGACAGGTTGACCAAGGCAGAGGTCCAGTTTGTGAAGGCCATGTCAGATCTGGGCGATGGCCCTTACGCTATGGCCGATATCGCAACCTCGATGGATCGGACACAGAAGTCTCTCGGTCCGACGCGGGCCAAGGTGATATCCAAGGGAATGATCTATAGCACAGATCACGGCTATCTTGACTTTACGGTCCCCCTGTTCGCCGATTTCATGCGTCGGCAAAGATAGGCGGAAACAGGTCGGTAAGGTGATGCCGGTTCGGCAAACCGGCACCAATCGTCCACTTTGAACGAAAATCAACGAAAAACACGGAGCGCCTTTAATTGCTTGCAGCCATTCACGACACATTCGGCGAACCCGCCGACGTTCTTGTTGCGAGAGACACCGCCAAGCCGGAGCCCGGCCCGGGCCAGGTGCGCGTGCGCATGACGCTCAGCCCCATTCACAATCACGACCTCTGGACCATTCGCGGCAGCTATGGCTACAAGCCGGATCTGCCGGGGGCCATCGGCGGCAGTGAGGCACTTGGCGAGATCGAGACGGTCGGCGACAGCGTCGATCCTGCCATGATCGGCAAGCGCATTGCCGTGGCAGGCGTTCATGGCAGCTGGGCCGAGTTTTTCATCGCGCCGGCGGCGAGCGTGCTGCCGATGCCCGATGAAATCTCGGACACGGATGGCGCGCAGCTGATCGCCATGCCCTTCAGCGCCATTTCGCTTCTTGAAACGCTGCGCGCGAAAAAGGGCGACTGGATCATTCAGACGGCTGCCAACGGCGCGGTCGGAAAACTGATGACCACGCTGGCGAAAAACCGTGGTATCAACCTCGTCAGTCTCGTGCGCAGGAAAGAAGCAGTCACCGAGCTTCACGACCTCGGCATCGACAATGTGTTCTCCACAGCCGATGAAAACTGGAAGGACGATGTGCGCGCCCTGATCGGACAGGATGGCGCGGCATCCGCAATCGATTCCGTCGGCGGCAGCATTGCTGCCGATCTCGTCGATCTTCTGGGCGTGAACGGCGAGCTTGTGGTTTTCGGAACGGCCACCGGTGCACCGATGCCGCTTTCCTCCGGCGCGCTTATCATGAAGCACATCACCGTTCGCGGCTTCTGGGGTGCGCGCGTCGGCAAGGAGATGGATGACGACAAACGCAAGGCGCTGATCGGCGAACTGGTCGCGCTTGCCGCAAAGGGCGAACTGCAGCTCGATACCGGCGAAATCTTTCCGCTGGAACATGTGGTTGATGCCGTCAACGCGGCATTGAAACCGGGACGGAAGGGCAAGGTCATGCTACGCCCCTGAAAATGCGCCGCGCCGGGCAGCCCGACACCCGGCGCATTGCCGCCGGCGTGCCGCCATGCGACAGTCTGGACCACCTGCAAGGAACCTCGGACATGACCTATCGTAACACCATTGCCGCAGGCGCCATGACCGTGCTTGCGGCAGCCCCGCAGGCGTTTGCGAACCCGGCAGAGATCAAGGCCATCGAAACCCTCTGGCAAAACCCGCAGGATGCCGGCGCCCTCACCGCCGAAAGCTTTGCGCGGGCGGTTCCCGACGACGAGCTCACGGCCATCATCAATCGCCTGCGCGATGAGACCGGCGCGGCACTTTCCGTGACAGGCGACCAGGGCGTCTACACGATACACACCGAAACCCATGAAATTCCCGTCCAGATCGCGCTTGACGAAAACGGCAGGATAACGGGTCTGTTTTTCAGCCCGCCCGAGGCCCTGACCGAGGGTCCGGCGGCAACGCTTAACGCCTTCGAAGCGATGCCCGGAAAAATTTCCTATCTGGTGCTATCGGAAGACGAAACACTGTTTGCGAAAGAGGCCGACAGCGCGCTTGCCGTCGCCTCGGCGTTCAAGCTCGGCGTCCTCAAGGTGCTGCTCGATGATATCGCGTCGGGCACGAGGGACTGGCAGGATATCGCCATCCTCCAACCGGAAGACAAATCCCTGCCGACCGGTCGCCTGCAGGATTTTCCGGATGGATCGCCGCTGACGCTTCACACGCTCGCGACCTTGATGATTGCCGAAAGCGACAATACCGCAACCGATATGCTGATGCGCATTCTCGGGCCCGGTCGGGTTGCAGACGCTCTTGGCCTTGAAAGCGTGCTGACCACCCGCGCCATGTTTGCGCTGAAGGCCGACCCCGCTCTGGCCGCGCAATACGCCGCCGCCGCATCGCCCCGGGACAAGGCAGCGATCGCCGATCGGGCCACTTCACGCCCGTTGCCGGCCATCGCGGCCGTCACCGGACCGGCGACCGACGGCGTCGAATGGCATCTCTCCAACGCGAAACTGTGCGCCCTGATGCGCGCGGTGGCCGACGCGGATGTCTTTTCCGTCAATCCCGGCCCGGTGCGGACAAGAGCCTGGCAGTCGGTCGCCTACAAGGGCGGCAGCGAAACCGGCGTGCTGAACCTGACGGCAGCGCTGACCGGCAAAGATGGCCGCAAAGTCTGCGTTTCCCTCACCATCAACGACAAGACCGCCATCGATGAAACGACGGCGGTCGGTCTGTTCACGCGGCTGGCGCATCAGTTGGCCGAAAGCGGCAAATAGCTAGCCGAACACCCGGCGCGGCTTGAACTGGCCTTCGGCAATCTCGCCGATGGCAATGAGACGCCCGCCGATGGAGGCATAGGCTTCCGGTTCTTCGACCGGGGCGTGGGCGCCACGCAGAATGATCGGGTTGCCGAGCTTGAGACGGCGCGCCTGCTCGTCGGTGACAGGCACATGCGGCAGGTTGGCAAGCGCTTCGGATGTATCGACAAGAAACGCCTCAAGGGCTGCGAAGCGTTCGGCATCGTCCTCGATCTCTTCCAGCGCCGTCAGCTCAGAAAGCGGCACCAGCATGTCCTCCGAAAACGGCGCGACGAAAGGCCGGCGCAGCGCCGAGATATGGCCGTAGCAGCCGAGATCGCGCCCCATGTCGCGGGCCAGCGCACGCACATAGGTGCCCTTGCCGCATTCGACCTCGAAATCGGCGGCGTTTTCATCCGGGCAGCCGATCAGCGTCAGCCGGTGGATTTCAACCTCGCGGGTCGGGATATCGACCGTTTCGCCCTCGCGTGCCAGATCATAGGCGCGGTTACCGTCGATCTTGATGGCGGAGAACTGCGGCGGCACCTGTTCGATCACGCCGGTATATTTCTCTAAGAGCGCCTCGATGTCGGCCCGCGCCGGACGCTTGTCCGATGACTGCGTCACATCGCCCTCAAGATCGTCGGTCGCCCGTTCCTCGCCCCAGGTGACGGTGAATTCGTAGATCTTGCGGCCGTCCATCACATAAGGCACGGTCTTGGTGGCATCACCGAGCGCAATCGGCAGCATGCCGGAGGCAAGCGGATCGAGCGTGCCGGCGTGGCCAGCCTTCTGGGCCTTGAACAGCCACTTCACCTTGGAAACGGCTTCGGTCGAACCGAAATCGATCGGCTTGTCGAGGATCAGCCAGCCTGAAACGGGGCGGCCCTTGGGTTTTCTCTGTCGTGCCATATGCTGAAATTATTCTTTGTCTTCGTTGTCGTCGTCGTGGTCCAGATCGCGCGCCACTTCCGGCGAGTGCAGCAGCTCATCGATCTTGCGGAAATTCTCAAAGCTCGTGTCGTCGCGGAAACGCAGTTCCGGCATGTATTTCATCTGCCGGATCTCGCGACTGATGCGGCCGCGGATGAACTTCGCATGATGGTTCAGCGCGCGCACGGTCGCGTCATGGTCCCTGTCGCCCAGCGGGGTGACATAGGCAGTCGCGATCTTCAGGTCCGGCGACATCCGCACCTCGGAAATCGAGACGACGGTGTTTTCCAGCAGCGGATCGAGAACATCGCCGCGCTGGAGAACCTTGGTAATGGCGGCGCGAACCTGTTCACCAACGCGAAGCATGCGCTGGGAGGGCGCCGAGGAGGTAGCTCTCGTCATATCAACCTTGGTCTTTAAATCGTTCGTGTTTGTCTGGTGCCCGCCATTTGACGGGGTTCGAACCCGCGCGGACATGCTCCGATGACTGGCGGGTCGTGTAACCCTTCGGCGGCAGAAGGTCAATCGCAGAACCGCCGCCTGCCCGGAAACCGGGAAGCCCATCGACGGCGGCCATCAAAAAAAACGACGTTTCAGCGCAGAAGCGCGATCATTTGATTCAGCGCAAATCGTCCGGGCCGATTCGGCGCTAGAACTGACTTCAGACAGATGAGGCACGTACCCGCCTCAAATAGCAAAAGGAATTCAAAGCTCAGGGCGTTTCACGATCTCCTCCTCCTTCAATAGCTGAAACGCTTTGTAAGGCCGTCCCGCAGGCCAATCTCCCTCCTCTCAATTGCGGGGAATAAACGGATCGCCTCAAACGATCCGTTTCAGTTCCGGTCCAACCGGAAAAGCCCGGCGCGCTGCTCCTCAAGAGTTGTTCGCCGGGCTTTCTGTTTTTAGGCGTCTGCGGTCGCCGCCGCGCACGAAAAAACCGGCCGAAACCGGTTCAGACTGCCGCCAGACCTATCCACTCTACGGACGTCATCCTCGGTCTTGTACCGAGGATCTAACCCCGTTGCCGCATGTGCGGAGCTTCTGTTTTACACCGGATTGAACGTTTCCGTTTTTCCATCCGAAACGTCTGTCGCGGGGAGACGTGCTTAGATGCTCGGGACAGGCCCGAGCATGACGAATGAGGGTTTAGCACCCCTTGTCCACGCACGAAAAAACCGGCCGAAGCCGGTTTCCTCAATTCTGTCCTCACTGCTCCGAAATCAGAGCGAGCGGGTGATGTGCTCGACGCGGAAGGCCTCAATGATATCGCCTGCGCGAATATCTTCGTAGTTCTCGAAGGCCATGCCGCATTCCTGGCCGCCCGGCACTTCGGAAACTTCATCCTTGAAGCGCTTCAGCGTCTTCAGCTTGCCTTCGTGGATAACCACGTTGTCGCGGATGAGGCGAACACCGGCGCCACGTTCCATCTTGCCTTCGGTAACCCGGCAACCTGCAACCTTGCCGACCTTGGTAATGTTGAAGACCTCGAGGATCTCGGCATTGCCAAGGAAGGTCTCGCGCCGTTCCGGCGACAGAAGACCCGACATCGCGGCTTTCACATCGTCCACCAGATCGTAGATGATGTTGTAGTAGCGGATTTCGATACCGGCCTGTTCGGCGGCCCGGCGGGCCTGTGCATTGGCACGGACGTTGAAGCCGATGATTGCCGCATCGGAGGCTTCCGCCAGCGAGATATCCGATTCGGTGATACCGCCGGCTGCCGCATGAACGACACGGGCGCGCACTTCGTCGGTTCCCAGTTTCTCAAGCGCGGCATTGATGGCTTCAACCGAGCCCTGCACGTCGCCCTTGATCAAAAGCGGGAATTCCTTGAGGCCGGTATCCTGCAGCTGGCTCATCATCTGTTCGAGCGAACCGCGCGAACCGGACTGGCGAGCCGCCGCCTTGTCGCGGGCAAGCCGCTGGCGATACTCGGAAACCTCACGGGCCTTCGCCTCGTTTTCAACGACGGCAAAGCGATCGCCGGCTGACGGCGTGCCGCCGAGGCCGAGGATTTCGACCGGCATGGACGGCCCGGCTTCCTTCACATGTTCGCCGTGATCGTCGATCAGCGCGCGTACACGGCCCCACTGGTCACCGGCGACAAGAACCTGCCCCGGCTTCAGCGTGCCCTTCTGCACCAGAACGGTCGCGACCGAACCACGGCCACGGTCGAGCTGAGCTTCGATGACAACCCCTTCGGCCGTACGGTCGGGGTTGGCCTTGAGGTCAAGGATTTCCGACTGCAGCAGGATCGCTTCCAGAAGCTTGTCGAGATTCTGACCGGTCTTGGCCGAAACTTCGACTTCCAGCACCTCGCCGCCCATGGTTTCGACGAACACTTCATGCTGAAGCAGTTCGGTACGCACCTTCTGGGCATCCGCCGCCGGCTTGTCGATCTTGTTGATGGCAACGATGATCGGAACACCGGCCGCCTTGGCGTGATTGATGGATTCAATCGTCTGCGGCATGACGCTGTCGTCAGCAGCAACCACCAGAATGGCGATATCCGTCACTTCGGCACCACGGGCACGCATCGCGGTAAAGGCGGCGTGACCGGGAGTATCGATGAAGGTGATCTTCTGACCGTCCTGCTCGACCTGATAGGCACCGATATGCTGGGTAATGCCGCCGGCTTCACCGGAAACGACATTGGCATGACGGATAGCATCGAGCAGCGAAGTCTTGCCGTGGTCGACGTGGCCCATAATGGTCACGACCGGCGCACGCGGCTCCAGATCGGCCTCGTCATCGGAAACGTCGAAAATGCCTTCCTCGACATCCGATTCGGCAACGCGCTTGACGGTATGGCCGAATTCCGTGGCGATCAGCTCGGCGAGATCGGCATCGATCACGTCGCCGGGCTTCATCATCTGCCCTTCCTTCATCAGGTACTTGATGACGTCAACGGCCCGTTCGGACATGCGCTGCGACAGTTCCTGAATGGTGATGGTTTCCGGCAGAACGACCTCGCGCAGAACCTTTTCACGCGGCTCCTGCGTCTGGGCGCGGCGCATCTTTTCCTGACGGCGGCGCATGGCCGAAAGCGAACGACCGCGCTGGTTGCCACCATCATCGTCACCGGTGACGGCGGTGACCGTCAGCTTGCCACGGCGACGCTCGCCCGTGCCCTTGGGACGGGATGCAGGCTTGTTGGCCGGCGTTTCTGGGCGAAGCGTCTTGCCGCGTGCGGGTGCACCGGCTTCTTCCGTTTCGCGGCGCGGTTTGCGTCCACGACCGGCATCGCCCTCGTCGTCGGATTCGGTGCGCGCCTGCGGGCGGTGGCGCGGTGCGGCACGGCTCGGCTTGGCGTCTTCGCCGGGCGGCAGGTCGGCTGCGGCAGGCGCTTCTGCGGCTGCCGGCGTTTCCGCCGCTTCTTCCTTTTCCTTGGCTGCGTCCAGGGCTGCCTGTTTCTTGGCTTCCTCGGCGTCGCGCTTTGCCTGTTCCTCGGCTTCGCGCTTGGCGGCCTCTTCGGCCTGGCGGCGTTCTTCCTCTTCGCGCTTGCGGCGTTCGGCCTCTTCGACCTCGCGCTGCTGTGCCATCACCAGTGCACGGCGACGGGCATCCATTTCGCCCTGGGAAAGATCGTGCAGAACATTGCCGCGCTGGCGCCCCTGGCCGCCATTGCCGCGGTCGGGCTGCTGCCCGCCGCGCTGGCGATTCTGGCCGCCGGGACGCGAAGGCTGTCCCTTGGGCTGGCGTTGCTGCCGGCTGGCATCGTCGGCGCGGCGCGTCTGGCTTTCGGCTGCCTGCGGCTTGGCCGGCGCCGGATTGCGCGGTGCTGCTGCGGGGGCCGGCTTGGCTGCCGAGTTGGTTTCCTCGCTCGGCTTGTGCAGCCGGCGCTTGCGTGTTTCCACCACGACCGCCTTAGTGCGACCGCGGCCCATATCCTGGCGCACGGTACCCTGGCTGACACCCGACGGCTTGAGCTTCAGTGTCTTCTTGCCGGTATCGTTGGATGTCTTGTCGTCTTTACTGTCCGTCATTCGGTTCCCGTTCCTTGGCGCGGGAACCGCCGTCATCTAGACAGACGCAATTCCCGCCTTGAAATTCATGCTCTGGCGCACGGCCAAATTCCGTGACGTCGTCATTTGTTCGTCATCGCGGCTTTTCCTTCAGTTCCGGGAGCGGCCCGGTACCTTTGAAGCATCATCGCGCGCTTCACTACACCCTCTCCGGCCTTTCCCGCAAGCGCCGCGGCATGTTTAAACGCATTCTCATGCAAAAGAGTGTCGATTTCCGCAGCCCCGAAAGGGACAAGTGCCGGAATCGGCCCGTCGGTCTCCATCTGCAGACAGAAGGCCTTGCGGGCCTGGTCAAGCTTGCGCCTGCCATCGGGCGCAGCATCGGCGGCATGGAATACGGCAAGCGCCGCACCACTTCTCACCGCAAGATCGACCTTGGCCGAACCGGTGACGAATTCACCCGCCTTGCGGGCCATGTTGATCATACCCGCAAGATTACGCGCCAGCAACACATCAACCATGTCGCCGAGATCTGCCGGGGCTTCCACCTTCTGTTTCAGCGCCCGGGAAAACAGATTTTTCGACACCGCCTTGTCGACAGCCCAGCGTTCCGCCGTCACCCAGCAGCCCCGGCCCGGCAGTTCCCGTTTGAGATCGGGAACGACCTTGCCGTCAGGGCCGGCGACGAAGCGGATCAGATCGTCCGGCCCGCCGGCATTGCGGGTCACGATGCAGGTGCGCGCGTTCATCGCCGCCTCTTCAGCCACTTTGCGGGGTGTGCTCACAGGGCCTTACGCGCTCGTATTGCCTTCATCATCGGAAGACACGGCCTCTTCACCGGCGTCCTCTTCGGCAACACCCTCCTCATCTTCACTTACCTCTTCGGCAACCACGAGGTCTTCCTCGGTGATCCAGCCGACGGCAAGACGGGCCTGAACGACCATGTTTTCAGCCTCGACCCGCGACAGGTCGAAACCGGAAAGCGTGCCTTCGAAACGCTTGGTCTGTCCGTTCTGACGCTCGGTCCAGCCGACGAGGTCGTCGGCAGCGCAACCGGCGAAGTCTTCCATGGTCTTGATGTCGTCCTCGCCAAGGGCCACCATCATTGCAAGGGTCATGCCGTCGATCTGGCGCAGGTCGTCGGAAACGCCAAGTGCGCGGCGCTTCTCGTCAAGCTCGGCTTCCTGGCGTTCCAGGAATTCCTTGGCGCGCATCTGGATTTCTTCGGCCGTCTCTTCATCGAAGCCCTCGATGGCGGCGATTTCCTCAAGCTCGACATAAGCCAGTTCCTCGATGGCCGCAAAGCCCTCGGAAGCCAGAACCTGACCGACCATTTCGTCAACGTCGAGCGCATCCATGAACAGCTGCGACCGTTCGTTGAATTCCTTCTGACGGCGTTCCGATTCCTCGTTTTCCGTCATGATGTCGATGTCCCAGCCGGTGAGCTGCGAGGCGAGACGGACATTCTGGCCGCGACGGCCGATCGCCAGCGACAGCTGGTCGTCCGGCACCACGACGTCGATACGCTCGGCGTCCTCGTCCAGCACCACCTTGGCGACTTCAGCCGGCTGCAGCGCGTTGACGATGAACGACGCCGGGTCTTCCGACCACGGAATGATGTCGATCTTCTCGCCCTGAAGCTCGCCGACAACGGCCTGAACACGGGAGCCGCGCATACCGACACAGGCGCCGACCGGATCGATCGACGAATCGGACGAGATCACCGCGATCTTGGCGCGCGAGCCCGGATCACGGGCAACCGACTTGATGGTGATGATGCCGTCGTAGATTTCCGGCACTTCCATGGTGAACAGCTTGACCATGAACTGCGGATGGGTGCGCGACAGGAAAATCTGCGGCCCGCGCTGTTCGCGGCGGACATCGTAGACATAGGCGCGGATGCGGTCGCCGTAACGCGGCACTTCGCGCGGGATCATCTCGTCGCGACGGATGATCGCCTCGCCACGGCCGAGATCGACGATGACATTGCCGTATTCGACGCGCTTGACCGTGCCGTTGACGATCTCGCCGATGCGGTCTTTGTATTCGTCGAACTGACGGTCGCGCTCGGCTTCACGCACCTTCTGCACGATCACCTGCTTGGCGGACTGGGCGGCAATACGGCCGAAATCCATCGGCGGCAGCGGGTCGGCAATGAAGTCACCGAGCTTGGCTTCCGGGTTGCGGTCGAGCGCCAGGGTCAGCGGGATCTGGGTGCTGTAATCCTCGGCTTCCTCGACCACTTCCAGCAGACGCTGCAGGTGGATTTCGCCGGTCTTCGGGTTGATGTCAGCGCGGATATTGGTTTCCGATCCGTAACGCGACTTGGCCGCCTTCTGAATGGCGTCGGCCATGGCGGTGAGAACGATCTCGCGATCGATGGATTTTTCACGCGCCACCGCATCGGCAATCTGCAACAGTTCAAGCCGGTTCGCACTTACTGCCATTTTCCTGGTCTCCGTCCTTGCCACCGGAACCGCACCGGTTCCGTGAATATCCTAAAATCGAATGCCGCCCGTCAGCCGGGTCCGGCGCTCATCAGTTGTCTTCGCTGTCGGCGACGTCTTCGTCGTCGTCATTTTCATTGGCCGCCTTCTGCTTGGCCAGCTTGTCGGCCCTCAGCGCCTCGCGAATGAGTTCGTCCGTCAGAATCAGCTTTGCGTCCGAAAGCGCCGAAAACGGAATGGTCACTTCGGACGGTTCGCCATAGGCAACGCCGTCGCGCAAAAGCGTGAAGCCATCGACATCGGCCTCGATGATCCGCCCGCGGAAGCGCTTGCGCTCGTTGACGAGCACCGAAGTCTCGCACTTCAGGAGATGGCCCTTCCAGCGATAGAAATCGGACTTGCGCACCATCGGCCGGTCGATCCCCGGCGAGGAAACCTCCAGGTGGTAGGCCCGGTCGATCGGGTCTTCGACATCCAGCACCGGCGAGATGGCCTGCGAGACCTCCTCGCAATCCTCCACCGTCATGGTGCCGTCGAAACGCTCGGCCATGATCTGCAGCGTCAGCCCGTTCTGGCCCGAAAGCCTGACACGCACCAGCTTGAAGCCGATATCTTCCAGAACAGGCTCGATCATGTCGGCAATCCGCTTGTCGACGCCCGTTTCCACAATCAGCCGTTCTTCTCTTTCTTTGTCCGCCATCTGTTTCAAATCTGCCAAAAGGTTGCTCCAGGCGGTCACGACCGCCTCCCGCGCCAAATAAAAAAGAGCGGGTCCGCGAGGTCCCACTCTTCATCTGACGATCAAGAATTTGAGCTTTAAATACGCCCTCGTCATTCAAATTGCAAGTTTTATCGCCAGCGACAGCGACAGCGACAGCGACAGCGACAGCGACAGCGACAGCGACAGCGACAGCGACAGCGACAGCGACCACGCACGGTGCAGTGCGTATAGGCAAGAGGCTAAACAACGCCCTATAATGTAATGTGCTGCCGGATTCGCACCGGCATAAACCCGGCAGATCAGGACAGAGAACAGTTCATGCAGCCCGCGCCCGATCCGAAATCGCTTTTCACCCCTTTCGCGCATCCGACATTCCGCAATATCTGGCTGGCCTCCGTCGCGTCCAATCTCGGCAGCATGATCCAGAATGTCGGCGCGGCATGGATGATGACCTCGATCTCGGGCTCGGAAAGCATGGTGGCGCTGGTCCAGTCCTCGACCACACTGCCGGTGATGCTGTTTGCTCTGGTCGCCGGCGCCATTGCCGATGGTTTCGACCGCAGGCGGGTGATTCTTTCCGCACAGCTTTTCATGTTCACGGTCTCCGTGCTTCTGGCTGTCGCCACCTTTACCGGCCTGATCACGCCGTGGCTGCTTCTGGCCTTCACCTTTCTCATCGGCTGCGGCAATGCGATGAACAACCCGTCCTGGCAGGCTTCCGTCGGCGATATGGTTCCGCGTTCCGATCTTCCCGGCGCCGTCACGCTCAATTCCGTCGGTTTCAACATCACCCGCAGTCTCGGCCCGGCGGTCGGCGGCACCATCGTTGCCGTCGGCGGCGGGGCGGCAGCCTTCACGGTCAACGCCTTCAGCTATCTCGGTCTTCTGACGGTGATCTACCGCTGGAAATTCCGCCGGCCGGAAAGCCCGCTGCCGCGCGAGAAGATGACCACCGCAATCGGCGCGGGCCTGCGCTATGTCGCGATGTCGCCGAACATCCTGAAGGTCATTCTGCGCGCGTTCGTCTTCGGCCTCGCATCGGTTTCGGTGCTGGCCCTGCTGCCGATCGTGGCGCGCGACGTGATCGTCGGCGGCCCGCAGACTTTCGGCATCATGCTCGGGGCTTTCGGCATCGGCGCCATCGGCGGCGCCTTTGCCAATTCGCATGCGCGCGCCCGGCTTTCCAACGAAACGATCGTCAGGCTCTCCTTCCTCCTGTTTGCGGCAAGCGCGGTGGTGATCGGCGTTTCGACGTCATTGATAATCGATTGTCTCGCGCTGCTGTTTGCCGGCGCCTGCTGGGTGCTGGCGCTGTCGCTGTTCAACACCGTCGTGCAGTTGACGACGCCGCGCTGGGTTGTCGGCCGCGCGCTGTCGCTTTACCAGACCGCCTCCTTCGGCGGCATGGCGCTCGGTAGCTGGATATGGGGACAGGTTGCGGAAAACCAGTCGATCACGGCAGCATTTCTGGCCGCTGCCGCCGTCATGGCGATCGGTGCATCGATCGGTCTTGTTCTCAAGATGCCGGCGCTCGAAAGCCTCAATCTCGACCCGCTGAACCGGTTCCAGATGCCCGAGCCGAGGCTCGACCTTCTGGCGCGCAGCGGTCCCGTCGTCGTTGAAACCCGCTTCATCATCAGCCCGGACGATACGCAGGAATTCCTCCGGCTGATGGTCGAACGGCGGCGCATCCGCAAACGCGACGGTGCGCGCAAATGGGCGCTGATGCGCGATATCGCCGACCCTGAAGTGTGGATCGAGACCTATCATGCGCCGACATGGGTGGATTATGTCCGCCACAACCAGCGCCGCACCGTGGCCGATGCCGAAAACCTCGACCGCATCCGCGCCCTGCACCGCGGGGATGGACGCCCGGAAGTCCGGCGCATGATCGAACGGCAGGCCATCCCGCCGCGCGACGAGGTCTTCAACCGCCCCTACCACATGCACCATCAGCATCACTGATGGTGTGGCGTGGCGGCGCGTATGAACGAGCCCATGAGCGACAGTCCGTTTCTGCGAAATTGTTATCCGGGCATGCTTGCAGCCATCATTCTCCCCTCAGAGAGCAGAGCTATCGCAGATGGCCTTGGATCTCGCTCCATATACTCTCTCCCGCTTGCGGGAGAGATGCCCCGACAGGGGCAGTGAGGGTGAAGCAGCATTTCAATTCGCGAGGGCGTCCGAGGGGAAAGCTCCCCCCTCACTGTCGCTTTCGCGACATCTCTCCCCTCCGGGGCGAGAAGACGTGGGGGCTATGCGGCTACTCAAGCGACCTTTGCTTCAGCACGAACCCCACGACTACCGCAGCAATTCGTTCTTGAGCGTCGGCGTTGGCCAGCAGGTCTGCTGGACGCGGTTGCGCATCTGCCAGTCGCCGATGGAGCGGCGGGTCTTGTAGCCGACGAGGCCATCCGCGCCGCCGGTGTCGTAGCCCATGCCCATCAGCTTGCGCTGCATGGCGGCGACATCGGAACGCAACAGCGTGCCGGTCCTCTGCCATGGCTGGACGAACGGCCCCATGCCATACTGGATACGGTCGGCAAGATTGCCGACAAACAGCGCGTAGAGGTCGGAATTGTTGTATTTCTTCAGCACATAGAAATTCGGCGTGACGATGAATTCCGGCCCGTAGCGCCCCTGCGGCACCAGCATCATGCCGGGCTTGCGCAATTCGTCTGCCGGAAAGCTCTTGCCCTGAACGCGGGCAATGCCCTGTTTCACCCAGGCCGAAATGGCGCGCGCATTGTCCGGCCCTTCCTGGGCGCAGGATACGTTGTCGGGAATCACGGCTTCATAGCCCCAGTCGCGGCCGCGCTCCCAGCCGTCGCTTGCCAGATGCTTGGCAATCGTCGCCAGCGAATCCGGCACCGAATCCCAGACGTCGATAACGCCGTCACCGTCAAAATCGACGGCATAGTTCAGGAAATTCGTCGGCATCAGCTGCGGCTGGCCGAAGGCACCGGCCCATGACGCCTTGCGCTTGTCGAGGGGGGCTGCCCCGCTCTGGATGATCTGCAGCGCGGCGATGAATTCGCGCTGGAACATCTCCTGACGCGAACCGGTCATGAATGCCTTGGTGCCGAGCACCTGCAGAATGTCGTATTTTTCTTCCGCCGCGCCATAGCCCATTTCGCGGCCCCAGATCGCCAGCACGATGCGCCCCGGCACGCCGTAGCGCGCCTCGATCTGGTCCAGAACCGGCTTGTACTGGTTGTAGAGCTTGCGGCCCCTGACGGCGAGATAGTTCAGATTGTTCTCGGAAAAATAAGGTCCGGGTTCGGAAAATTCCGGCTGGGTCTGTCTGCGTTTCTGCGGCGGCTTGGTCCCCGGCGGCACCAGATCGGGCAGCGACCAGTTGATGGTGAGCCCCTGCGTTACGCGATCATAGACGTTTGCCGAAACGCCCGACCGCAATGCAGCGCTGCGCATATCGGAACCGAGCCAGTTCTGGAACTGGCGGTCGACCTGGCCGCGGTCATAGGCATTGGCGACACCGGAAAGGCCGGCGCCTGCCGCAAAAGCGAGCACGAAGGCGACAAGCGCAAAGACAACACGGGCGGCATGCAGCGGGCGGAACCTGAACATCGGCAATTCTCCTTCGCGCGCGATCTTCAAAGAACATGGTTACCGAAAGATGAACACGGAAGGCCTCGAAACAGAAAAAGGCAATATCGCCAATCACGCTGAGGTGAGGGCAAGGCTGCCGGCGCCCCTGCCCGTGCCGCACTTCCAAATCTCTCCATGTTCCTCTACTAAGAAAAGGCGGTCGCGTGGTCATATAGGGTGATTGCGCCAACGCCGGACTTTTGTTTTTTTTCAGATCATATTTCACGTTTCGTTTTGAAAGATCAGGGATATTTGAGCGCATGGATATCGGTTGGATCGAAGCCGCCTTTCTCGGCCTGTTGCAGGGGCTGACAGAATTCCTGCCGATTTCCTCGAGTGCGCATCTGCGCATTGCGGGTGAGTTTCTGCCGTCCGGCGCCGATCCGGGCGCAGCCTTCACCGCGATCACCCAGATCGGCACGGAAACCGCCGTTCTCGTCTATTTCTGGTCCGATATCATGCGCATCGCCAGCGCCTGGCTCGCGAAGAACCTGAAGTTCGGCGACTATCCGGGCCGGCACGCGGAAGCGGATGTGCGCATGGGCTGGCTGATCATCGTCGGTTCGGTTCCGATCGTGGTTCTCGGCCTGCTCTTCAAGGACCAGATCGAGCATTCGCTGCGCAATCTCTATATCACCGCGACCATGCTGATCGTCTTCGGCCTGATCATGGGCTATGCCGACAAGGTCGGCGCCAAGAAGGTCACGCTCGACAAGCTCGGCTGGCGCGACGGCATTCTTTACGGGTTTGCCCAGGCGATGGCGCTGATTCCCGGCGTTTCGCGCTCGGGCGGCACCATCAGCGCCGGTTTGCTGCTCGGCTACACCCGCGAGGCGGCGGCGCGCTATTCGTTTCTGCTGGCCGTGCCGGCGGTCTTCGGGTCGGGCTTCTACCAGCTGTTCAAGAGCATCGGCGAAGACAATCCGGTCGGCTGGGGCGCAACCGCACTGGCAACCCTGATCGCCTTTGTCGTCGGTTACGCGGTGATCATTTTCTTCCTTCGGCTGGTTTCCACCCGCAACTACATGCCCTTCGTCTATTACCGTCTGCTTCTGGGCGGCGCGCTGCTGGTGCTTCTGGCTCTTGGCGTGATCAGCCCCGGTGGCGGAACCGTCTAGCCGGTCACCCATCGTTAATCCTTCGGCGATAGAATGAAGACGTTGAACCCGAACGACTTGACCGGCCATTCACAGCCCCTGCTCCGCATTTGAAACGGGAACGGGCCGTGACTGTGCTCATGCTCCAAGCGACGAAAGCCAGATGTCTACGCTCTACCATCATCCCATGTCCGCCGCTTCGCGGTTCATTCGTCTCGTCATCGGCGAATATGCCTTCGAGATCGACCTGATCGAGGAACGTCCCTGGGAAAAGCGCAAGGCCTTTCTGACTGCAAACCCGGCGGGCACGCTGCCGGTTTATGTCGATGACAACATGCGCGCGCTTTGTGGCCCGTTTGTGATCGCCGAGTTCATGGACGAGACCCACGGGGTTTTGCAGCGCGAACGCCGGCTTCTGGCCGAAGAACCGTTCCAGCGCGCCGAAATCCGCCGGCTGACCGAATGGTTCCTGCTCAAGCTTGAGCAGGATGTCACCTATCCGCTTTGCCGCGAACGCGTCTACAAACTGCAGATGAGCAGCGAACGCGGCGGCGGCGCGCCGGATTCGCGGGTTTTGCGTGCGGCCCGCGCCAATATCCGCCAGCACATGAAATATCTGGCCTGGCTTGCCGGAAACCGGGGCTGGCTTGCGGGCAAACGCATGAGCTATGCCGACCTTTCCGCCGGCGGCGCGATTTCCGTGCTCGATTATCTGGGCGAAATCAACTGGGACGAGGTTCCCGCCGCCAAGGAATGGTACCAGCGGCTGAAGTCGCGCCCGGCCTTCCGCACGCTTCTGGCCGACCGCGTGCGCGGCGTTGTGCCGGTTTCCCACTACGCTGATCTGGATTTTTGAGCCGCAAGACGCCACCTTCAGGAGAAGCGGCGCAACCGAGCGGTGGATCAATGGCTGAACGCCGGGAAAAACTGAAACGCTTTGTGCAGGAGGAGGCGAAGGCAATCGGCTTCGACGACTGCAGGATTGCGCGCGCCGAAGACATGCCGGAAGCCGCCGCAGCGCTCGGTGAATTCGTCGCCAAGGGCTATTACGGCCAGATGAAATGGATGGCCGAAACGCTGGAACGGCGTTCCTCGCCGCTCAAACTCTGGCCCGAAGCACGCTCCGTCGTCATGCTGGCAATGAATTACGGGCCGGACGAAGACCCGCGCCCGCTTCTCAAACAGCCCGACCGCGCCAATATTTCCGTTTATGCCCGCAACCGCGACTATCACGATGTCATCAAGGGCAAGCTGAAGCAGATGGCCGGCCGGTTCGCCGCCCGCTCCGGCGCGGATGTGAAAGTGTTTGTCGACACCGCCCCGGTGATGGAAAAGCCGATTGCCGCCAAGGCCGGCATTGGCTGGCAGGGCAAGCACACCAATCTGGTCAGCCGGGAATTCGGCTCTTGGCTGTTCCTCGGCTCGATCTTCACCACCGAGGAACTGGAACCAGACCGGACGGAAAAGGACTTTTGCGGCTCCTGCCGGGCCTGTCTCGACGCCTGCCCGACCGCGGCCTTTCCCGCGCCCTACAAGCTCGATGCCCGGCGCTGCATTTCCTATCTCACCATCGAGCATCACGGTGTCATCCCCGAAGAATTTCGCGAAGCGATGGGCAACCGCATCTATGGCTGCGATGATTGTCTTGCGGCCTGCCCCTGGAACAAGTTCGCCCAAAGCGCATCGGAGATGAAGCTTGCCGCCCGCGACGACCTGAAGGCGCCGGAACTCTCCATGTTTCTAGGATTTGACGACGCCGCATTCCGGAAATTCTTCACCGGCTCGCCGATCAAGCGTATCGGGCGCAACCGGTTTGTCCGCAACTGTCTGATCGCCGCCGGCAACAGCGGGCACGGTTTTCTGGCTGGCCAGTGTCGCGTGCTCGCCGATGACGAAAGCCCCGAGGTTCGCGCCATGGCGGTCTGGGCGCTGGCGCGGCTGCTGCCACAGGCGGAATTTGCGGCATTGGCAAGAGCGCGTCCCCGTGACACAGATGAAGATGTTCGCCGTGAATGGCAACGCGAGGAGGAAATGTTATGCATCTGATTGTTTTCGGCGCGGGATATTCCGGGCGGACGATCGGTTCGGCGCTGGCGCCGGACTGCGGACATGTCGCCGGCACCACGCGTTCGGCAGAAAATGCCGCAGCCCTTGGCGCATGCGGTATCGAGACCTTCATCTTCGATGGCCAGACCATCGACCGTTCGCTTGCCCACAAGCTGCGCTCGGCGACCCATATCGTGCAGTCGATTCCGCCGGGCGAGGATGGCGATCCGCTTCTCCGGATCGCGCGCAAAGCGGTGCATTACGAACTGCCATCGCTGCAATGGGTCTGCTACCTCTCCACCGTTGGCGTCTATGGCGATCATGACGGTGCCTGGGTGGATGAAACGTCGGAATGCCGGCCGACATCCGAACGTTCCAAACGCCGTCTCGAGGCCGAGCAGCAATGGCTGGAAACCGGCGAAAAGCATGGCATTCCCGTAGCGATCCTGCGCCTTTCGGGCATTTACGGCCCCGGCCGCAATGCTTTCCGCAAACTGATGGACGGCACCCAGAAACGCGTGATCAAGGAAAACCAGGTCTTCAACCGCATCCGGGTCGAGGATATCGGTTATGCCACGGCCTTTCTTGCCGAGCACGGTTTCGGCGGCATTTTCAACGTGACCGACAACGAGCCCTCGCCGCCGCAGGATGTGATCGAGGAAGCCGCCCGACTGATGGGTATCGAACCGCCGCCGGCCGTCGCATTCGAGGATGCCGACCTCTCGCCGATGGCGCGCTCGTTCTGGGGCGAAAACAAGCGGGTCAGCAATGCCAAGCTGAAAAAGCTCGGCTATGAATTCGAATTCCCGAATTACCGGCAGTCGCTCAAACAGATGTGGGACATGAAGGCCTACTGAGAGATGGACAGTTTCGTAGACCTCTATTGCGAACGCACTGCCGCCGGTTTCTGGAACGAGCCGGTCAATGCGCTCACCAATCTTGCTTTCATCATCGCCGCCCTGGTTGCCTGGCCGGCGGCATGGCGCAGGCCGGAACGTTCCGCAATCGAGCTGACCGTGATTGCACTGGTCGCCGCCATCGGCGTCGGTTCCTTTCTATTCCACACGCTGGCAACGCCCCTTTCCGGCGCGGCGGATGTCATTCCGATCTGGCTGTTCTTCTTTGCCTATATCCTGCTGATCTTCATCCGCGTGACAGGCGGCAAGATCTTCGACATCATCGGCTACATGGTCGCCACGCTGTTCGGCTTTGTCGCCGTGGTCTATCTCGTCGGTCTGACGAGCCGCGACGGCGCACCGCTCAACGGGTCCCTGCAATATGCTCCCGCGCTGATCGCCATGGCGCTGGCCGCGGCAATCGCCGCTTTTCGCGGCCATCCGGTGTGGCGCTATTTCGCCGGTGCGACGGCCATCTTCATCATGTCGCTGACATTTCGAAGCCTCGATCAGGCCTCATGCGTGATGACCGGCGGGCTCGGCACGCATTTCCTGTGGCACATCCTGAATGCCACGGTGCTTGGCATTCTGCTGCTGGGTGCGGTCAGGGCGATGCCGCCCGGCGCAGAAAATGGTCAGAGCGCGAAATAGCCGGTTACCGGCACATGATCAGACGGCTTTTCCCAGCCGCGCGCATCGGTGAGGATTTCGAAACGCTTGAACGCCGGAACAAGATCGGCCGAAGACCAGATGTGGTCGAGCCTGCGCCCGCGATTGGCCGCCTTCCAGTCCTTGGCGCGGTAGCTCCACCAAGTATAGAGCTTTTCGTCTGCCGGCGTGACATGGCGCATCAGGTCGGTCCAGCCGCCCGCGGCAATCAGGTCCTTCATGCCTTCGGTTTCCACCGGCGTGTGGCTGACCACCTTCAGCAGTTGCTTGTGCGACCAGACGTCATGTTCCATCGGCGCGATGTTGAGATCGCCCACCAGAATTGAACTGACGCCATCGCCGGCATCCGCCTTCAAGGCCTTCATCTCTTCCATGAAATCAAGCTTGTGGCGGAACTTCGGGTTAACATCGGGATTCGGTTCGTCACCCCCGGCCGGCACATAGAAATTATGCAGACGGATCTTGCGGCCGCCGACATCGATCACGGCGGCAATATGGCGGGTATCGCCCATGGCGCAGTAATCGGTCGAAAACCCCTCACCCAACGGCAGGCGCGAAACGATCGCCACGCCGTGATAGCCCTTCTGTCCATGGACCGCGATGTGCTCGTAGCCAAGCGCGCGCAGCGGCTTGTAGGGGAACTGGTCGTTCAGGCACTTGATTTCCTGAAGACACAGAACGTCCGGCGCATGCTCCTCAAGAAACTGCGAGACGATCGGCAGGCGCAGGCGCACCGAATTGATATTCCAGGTGGTAAGCTTCAGTTCCAAATCCACGCCTTTCCTGCCTTTGCTCAAGCGGCATCAGCAATAGGCGATTCTCAAGCTGACCGGAAGGCCGTCAGTCGCTGCTGCCGGGGCTGGCCATGATCTGGTCGTAGGGAATGCGGAAAACGGAACGGCCGAATTTCACGCCGGTGCGGACATTGGACAGGATCACGGTGGTATCCTTGCCCTGGGCATCTGTAATCGTCCACTGGCGCAGCTCGAACGTGTTGGAATCGAACATCAGCGTGATCACCTGATCGCCGAACACCGACTTGTCGCCAAGCACGATGACGGTCAGTCCGCTCTGCTGGCGCACATCGCGCACCATGCGGTTTTGCAGATCGATCCGGTCCGCCAGCAGCAGGCTGAGCGGCGTGCGCGACAGCGGATAGAAATTCCAGGTATCGAGGTCGCCATTGCCGACGGCGACATTGCGGCTATCCGCGATCACCTTCAGCGTCGATGGCGCGTCGTAATCGAAGCGCAGCTTGCCTGGCCGTTCGAGGTAGAATTTACCCCCGGTCTGATCGCCGCGCGGGCCGAACTGCATGAACTCGCCGGTCATCGATTTTACCGAGGAAAAATGATTGGCGATCTTCTGGGCAACGTCGGACGGGGCCGCGGCAACCTGCGCCACCTGCTGCGCACCATCCCTTTTGGTCGGCAGCGGCACATCGCCGGATGACGGCGCGGTCTGCGCCAGCGCGGCCCCTGTCATCAACAGCGCCGTCCCTGCGGCAATCCCGCCCAGAAAAAGCCGGCGCGACCGGTTGGTGCGAAGGGTCGTGGTCACGTTGCGGTCATTCATGTGTCAACATCCTGAAACTCTGATAGAGGCTCCCTGCCCGGCCAAGACGGCTTTTTCTGGGCAGGTCCGCCGGAATGTGCGTGCAGACAAAGATGGGGCGTCAATTGCTCCCTTCAATGATATCGCGCTCCGTGGGCACCAGAATTTCGCGTTTTCCTGCATGGTTCGCCGGACCGATAACGCCTTCGTCCTCCATCCGCTCGATCAGGCTGGCCGCGCGGTTATAGCCGATGCCGAGCCGGCGCTGGACGTATGACGTCGAGGCCTTGCCGTCGCGCAGCACAATCGCCACGGCCTGATCATAAGGGTCATCCGACTTGGACAGATTGGAGGTGCTGCCGCCGTCGGAATCGACCATATCCTCATCATCATCCGCCGTGATCGCGTCGAGATAATCGGGCGTGCCCTGGGTCTTCAGATAGGCGACGATTTCCTCGACTTCCGGGTCGGAAACGAATGGTCCGTGAACGCGCTGAATACGTCCGCCGCCGGCCATATGCAGCATGTCGCCCTGACCGAGAAGCTGTTCCGCACCCTGCTCGCCCAGAATGGTGCGGCTGTCGATCTTGGACGTCACCTGGAAGGAAATGCGGGTCGGGAAGTTCGCCTTGATCGTGCCGGTGATAACGTCGACCGAAGGACGCTGGGTCGCCATGATCACATGAATGCCGGCAGCACGCGCCATCTGCGCCAGACGCTGGACGGCGCCTTCGATATCCTTGCCGGCCACCATCATCAGGTCGGCCATCTCGTCGATGATCACAACGATATAGGGCATCGGCTCCAGATTGAATTCTTCCGTCTCGTAGATCGCCTCGCCGGTTTCGCGGTCAAAGCCGGTCTGCACGGTGCGCGACAGGGTCTCGCCCTTTTCCGCCGCCTGACGCACGCGGCTGTTGAAGCCGTCAATATTGCGCACGCCGAGCTTGGCCATGTTCTTGTAGCGCTCTTCCATCTCGCGCACGGTCCATTTCAGCGCGACGACCGCCTTTTTCGGGTCGGTCACCACCGGCGACAGGAGATGCGGGATACCGTCATAAACGGAAAGTTCGAGCATTTTCGGGTCGATCATGATCAGCCGGCACTGTTCCGGCGAAAGCCTGTAAAGCAGCGACAGGATCATGGTGTTGACGGCAACCGACTTACCGGAGCCGGTGGTGCCAGCAATCAGCAGATGCGGCATCTTGGCAAGATCGACGGTCACGCTTTCGCCGCCGATGGTCTTGCCGAGCGCCATGGCAAGCTTGGCCTTGGAGTTCTGGAAATCCTGGCTGGCGACGATCTCGCGCAGGAACACGGTTTCGCGGTGCGGGTTCGGCAGTTCGATGCCGATGGCATTGCGGCCGGGAATGACGGCGACACGCGCCGAGATCGCGGCCATGGACCGGGCGATATCGTCGGCAAGGCCGATGACGCGCGAAGATTTGATGCCGGGGGCCGGCTCCAGCTCGTAAAGCGTGACCACAGGGCCGGGCCGGACATGGATGATCTCGCCCTTGACGCCGAAATCCGCGAGCACCTTTTCCAGCGTGCGGGCATTGTCTTCCAGCACGTCCTTGGACAGCGCCTTGTCGCGCGAAAGCCCCTTGGGTTCGGCCAGAAGCGCATGCGAGGGAAGCTCGAAATGACCGGAATGCGGCTGTGCGTCGCGCATGGGGCGGCGCACCGTCTCGACACTGGCCGGGCGCGGCGGCGGCGCGGGCGCGGCCACAACGGGCGCGCGCGGCTGTTCGCGCGACATCGTGGTGCGATTGGCCGCGGGGCTGTCCACCGCCCCGGCGCCGTTCTGCCGGCCTGCGGGCATATCGAAGTCGGCGCTCAGGACACCGTCCGGCAGATCGTCATAGTCGTCGTCTTCATCGTATCCCGGATCGAAGCCGCTATTGCGGTCGTCATAATCGAAAGGCGGCGGATCGACGGGGGCATAACCTTCTTCACGCCAGGTTTCCGGGTCGACAAGGCTCGGTTCACCGCGCCGCAGATAGGCCGGACCGGTTTGAGCACCATCGTCATCGAGCCGCTCGAAATTGTCCTCGTTGAAATCATAAGGCTCATCGAACATGTCGTCGTCTTCCTTGTCCTTTCGGGCAAACAGACGATTCAGACGGGCGCGGGTGATGTACCAGGAATGGGCCAGATGGCCGAGCAGCGGCGCAAATGAAAAGAAGCCGTCGCGCTCTTCGGAAAGATCGGCGACCGACGGAGCGCCGGGGTCATGATCGAACTCGCGGGCAGCGGGCTTTTCCACAATCACCGGCGGCTGGCGAACGATCAGGCCGGCGGCATAAAGCTGCAGGAACAAGGCAGGCACCACGAAGATGGCGCCGACGATCAGCGCGGACATGCCGGAGGGATAATGGCCGATGAAAAGTGCGGGAAACCGCAAGATCAGATCGCCGGAAACACCGCCGAGGCCATTCGGCAACGGCCAGGTCGGCGGCGCGGGAAAGCAGCCGAGCACGGCCGCGGTCACAAGAGCGGCGCCGACCCAGGCAAAGAAGCGCGACGGCTTGCGATAGATCCGGCGGCCCGCCATCAGCGCCAGCGACCACGACAGCACCGGCAGCAGCGCGAACACGCTTGCCAGCCCGAAGGACTGCATCGTGATATCGGCAAAATTGGCGCCGGCATATCCGAGAATATTGGTGGGCAGCCGACCGGTTGCATGCGAGCCGCTCGGGTCGTCGACATTCCACGTCGCCATTGCAGCGATTGCCAGGCACAGGGCAACGAACAGCGCAAAGCCGAAAAGGGCTGCAACATAGCGCCGCACAAATCCGGTAAAGGAAAATTCTCCGCTGCTCTTTTCCCCGTATCGCTCTGCTCGTGCCGCCATGTCCATCCGTTCCTGAAACTGAGTTCTGATTCGGTTCTGCCCTTGTCCCGGCGCAACAGGCACCGGGACAAGGGGCATCGCCGGCAAGGCTAGCAGCCATGGGTTAAAGCCTCTTTAACCATCGAAAACAGCACCGCTTCGGCGCAATAAAAAACCCGGGCCACAAGGCCCGGGTTCGTGCGGTCCGCATGACGCGGACCGTATGGGATCAGCGGAACTACATGAATTCCGGATAGGCTTCGACGCCCACTTCCGACTTGTCGAGACCGTCGGCTTCCTCTTCCGGCGAAACCCGGATGCCCATGATGGCCTTGAGAATGAACCAGACGATCAGCGATGCGATGAAGGTGAAGGCACCGATCGCGACGATACCGACGATCTGCGTACCAAAGCTCGTACCGTCATTGGTAAGCGGAACGATAAAGGTACCCCAGATACCGGCCAGCAGGTGAACCGGGATCGCACCGACAACGTCGTCGATCTTCAGCTTGTCAAGCAGCGGGACGAAGACGACGACGATGACGCCACCGATACCGCCGATGAACAGCGCAGCAGGAACGGACGGCGTCAGCGGCTCGGCCGTGATCGAGACCAGACCGGCCAGAGCACCGTTGAGGACCATGGTGACGTCGACCTTCTTGTAGACGATCTGCAGCAGGATCATCGCAACAACGGCACCGGCGGCAGCGGCCAGGTTGGTGTTGACGAAGATCTTGGAAACATCACCGGCATCCGCAATCGTACCAAGTGCGAGCTGCGAACCGCCGTTGAAGCCGAACCAGCCGAGCCACAGGATGAAGGTACCCAGAACAGCCAACGGGATGTTGGAACCCGGCATCGGGTTAACCGTGCCATCCGGCGAATACTTGCCCGAACGCGCACCCAGAACCAGGGCGCCGGCAAGAGCGGCCCAGCCGCCGACCGAGTGAACCAGCGTCGAACCGGCGAAGTCGGAGAAGCCCATTTCCGCGAGCCAGCCGCCGCCCCACTGCCAGGAACCCGTGATCGGATAGAGAATACCCGTCAGGATGACAGTGAAGATGATGAACGGCCAGAACTTGATGCGCTCGGCAACCGTACCCGAAACGATCGAGGCGGTGGTGGCGCAGAATACCATCTGGAAGAACCAGTCGGAGGCGACCGAATAGCCGGCAGCGCCGTCATCCATGCCGGGGCCCGGGAAGACGTAGGGGCCGAAGGAGCCCATGAAACCGCCGTCAACGCCGGTATACATCAGGTTGTAGCCGGTGAACCAGAACATGATACCGCCGACCGAATAAAGGGCGATATTCTTGAGGCCCTGCATGGAGGCGTTCTTCTTGCGCACCAGGCCCATTTCGAGCATGGCGAAGCCTGCCGCCATCCACATGACCAGGAAGCCGCCGATGAGGAACAGCAGCGTGTTGAAGATCACGGCCGTATCAGCGGCGGGGCCGGTAGAAGCCACTTCAACCACGGCTTCTGCTGCCTCTTCCTGTGCCAACGCAGGAAAGGCGACGCTCGCTGCAGCAAGGGCAGCAAAACCCGCAATATATTTGAGTTTGGAAGACATAGACTGATTACCCCCTGCTGACTTACAGCGCTTCGGAATCTGTTTCGCCGGTGCGGATGCGCACGGCCTGTTCGATGGAATAGACAAAGATCTTGCCGTCACCGATCTGGCCGGTCTTCGCGGAGGAGGCGATTGCCTCGACAGCCTTCTCAACCACATCGGCGGCGACCGCGACTTCGATCTTCAGCTTGGGAAGAAAGCTGACGGCATATTCCGTGCCGCGATAAATCTCGGTGTGCCCCTTCTGCCGACCGTAACCCTTCACTTCGGTGACGGTCAGGCCCTGAATGCCGACAGCGGTGAGGGCTTCGCGCACCTCATCCAGCTTGAACGGCTTTATGATGGCCATCACAATTTTCATCTGGTTTCCCATCCTTTGTTTACCCTCGGCTTCCTGAGAACCCGAATCTCCTTACCGCCTGGACAGGCGAATCCGTCAGCGGCCTATCCTACACATACAAAGTCCGTGCCAGATTCGAAGTTTCCGTATAAATCATTGATTTTTATGATATTTTTATAGCGGCACTGTCATCATGACAAAACAGCGGCAAAGTTGGGGCGCGCCGATGCGCAAATTGCAGCAAATGCCTAAATTTTACGCACATGCCACAATGCGTCGCCAAGGTTCATGATAATCGTCATTTCAAAGCGTCTTCTGACAACCGTCAAAACCGGCCTGCCCAGACCCCTCAGGCCCGCGGCTCATACAGACAGACGTCGACCACCGCATTACTCGTAAAACGGGCGGACATTCTCGTTGATCCGGATCAGGCCTTCCTGCGCCACCGAGGCGACCAACGTGCCGTCACGGGTGAAGATCTTGCCATAGGCAAGCCCCCGCGCACTGCCCGCAGAAGGGCTCTCATGCACGTAGAGAAGCCAGTCGGCGATATCGAAGGGCCGGTGAAACCAGACGGCATGGTCAAGGCTTGCTGCCTGAATACCGTCGGAAAACACCGAGCGTTCATGCGGATAGAGGGTCGTGTCCAGAAGCGTCATATCGGACATGTAGGACAGAAATGCCGTCTGGTAGTCCCTGCCCTTCGGCGGCACGCCATTGCCCCTGATCCAGATGCACTGGCGTGTGGATTTCTTGTTGCGCCACAGGAACTCGTCCAGATCGACGGGCCTGAGTTCGATCGGGCGCTCCCGCTTCCAGTAATTGCGGATCGGCGCCGGAGCGTTCTCCCTGTCATTCATGATGTCGCTTGCAACCAGCGCTTCCGGCGGCGGCACATCCGGCATTGCCTGCTGGTGGTCAAATCCGTCCTCTTCGATCTGGAAGGACGCCGTCATGATGAAGATCGGCTCGCCGTGCTGGATCGCCCGCACACTGCGGGTGGAAAAGCTGCCGCCGTCGCGCAACCGTTCCACCTGAAAAATGATCGGCACCTGTGTGTCGCCCGGCCGCATGAAATAGCCATGGAGCGAATGCACGAACCGGCCTTCCGATACCGTGCGCTGGGCAGCGACCAGCGACTGCGCCACCACCTGCCCGCCGAAAACGCGCTGCCATGTCGTGACCGGGCTTTGCCCCCGGTAAAGATTTTCTTCCAGCCGCTCGAGATCGAGCAGTTCGGCAAGCACGCTGTCGCTTTGGGCGTTATTGGCCTGTGACATCAAAAACAGTTCCCTATATATCGCTTTAAGTATTTGAATGCCGTATAGCAGCTTCGCAGGAGCTGATCGATAGATCAGCGAATGCAAACGGTGAATGCCGGCAAAACCCGAAGGGAGCGCGAAATGAAAGACATCATCATCGTCGGCGGTGGCTATGTCGGTCTCTCCGTTGCCGTTGCCACCAAGATGGCAGCGCCGCATCTCGATATCGAGTTGATGGAAGCCGCCCCCGAGCATGTGTGGCAGAAGGACGAGCGGGCCTCGGCCATCATCTCCGCTGCCATCAACATGCTGAAGACGCTGGAACTGTGGGACGACATCAAGGACGACGCCCAGCCGATCAACGACATGATCGTCACCGATTCGAAAACGGGCGAGCCGGTGAAGCCGGTGTTCCTGACCTTTGCCGACCGCGCCTCGGCGGACGAGCCCTTCGCCTACATGATCCCGAATGTTTCCATGGTGCGGGCGCTTCGCGAAAAGGCCGGCGAACTCGGCATCACCATCCGCCACGGCGCTGCCGTGACCGCTTTTGAAAACACCGGCGGCCATGCAAAAATCACGCTTGCCGGCGGTGAGGAAATCCCCACGCGGCTGGTGGTTGCCTGCGACGGCGTGCGCTCGCGCCTGCGCGACATGGCCGGCATCAAGACGGTGAAATTCGATTACGGCCAGTCCGGCATCGTCACGACCGTTGCCCATGAGCGCCCGCATAATGGTCGCGCGGAAGAGCATTTCCTGCCCGCCGGCCCCTTCGCAATCCTGCCGTTGACGGGCAACCGCTCGTCGCTGGTTTGGACCGAGCGCACCGACGATGCGAAACGCCTTGTCGAAAGCGACGACATGGTGTTCGAAGTCGAACTGGAGCGCCGGTTTGGTCATCATCTCGGCAAGCTCAGCCTTGCCGGCAGCAGGCGGGCCTTTCCGCTCGGGCTTACGCTGTCACGGTCTTTCATCGCGCCGCGTCTGGCGCTGGCCGGTGATGCCGCCCACGGCATCCACCCGATTTCCGGCCAGGGCCTCAATCTCGGCTTCAAGGACGTCGCAGCCCTTGCACAGACCATCGTCGAGGCCGACCGCATGGGCCTCGATATCGGCGCGGTCGACACGCTGGAGCGCTACCAGAGCTGGCGCCGCTTCGACACCGTGCGCATGGGCATGACGACGGACATCCTCAACCGGATGTTTTCCAACGATATCGGCCCCTTGCGCATGGCCCGCGATTTCGGCCTCGGTGTTGTCGACCGCATGCCCGGCCTGAAACGCTTCTTCATCGAAGAGGCGGCCGGCCGCACCATGCACGACAAGCCGAAACTTCTTGCCGGCGAACAGCTCTGACGGCATTCGGACGCTCCCGAAGCATTGTTGCCGCGGGAGCGTTCACCAACGGTTTTCGGCCGTTCAGTCCTCCAGAAAAGGTGCGATCAGTGCCAGATCGGCCTTCGACAGGCGGTCCGAGGCGGTCCAGGCCTGATGCCAATAGGGATAGATGAGCGGCGGCCGGCTGACGGCTTCAAGCCGGGCAAACTCTTCCTCAGTCAACGTCAGTTCGGCAGCACCGAGATTATCGGCAAGCTGCGTATCGGTGCGCGCACCGATGACCAGTGAGGCAATGCCCGGACGCGCCAGAAGCCAGGCTAGCGCCACCTGCGCCGGTGTCGCGTCTTTGGCCGAGGCGATATCGACCAGCACGTCGACAATGTCATAAAGCGCCTCGATATCGCTGACCGGCGGTTCCTTCCATTCGGCCGCGCGGCGCGTGCCTTCGGGTTCCGGCTGGTCGCGCCGGTATTTGCCCGACAGCAGCCCGCCGGCAAGCGGCGACCACACGACAACGCCGACCTCCTGATCAAGCGCGATCGGCAGAAGCTCGTATTCGGCTTCACGCGCCTGAAGCGTATAGTGAATCTGCTGCGCCACGGGGCGCACCAGCCCTTCCCGTTCGGCAATACCCAGCGTTTTCATCAGGTGCCAGCCGGAGAAATTGGAAACCCCGACATACCGGACCTTGCCGGCGCGCACGAGATCGTCCACCGCCGCAAGCGTTTCTTCCAGCGGTGTCTGGCCATCCCATTCATGCAGCCAGTACATGTCGAGATAATCGGTCTTCAGCCGCTTGAGGCTGGCCTCGCAGGCACGGATGAGATGATGCCGCGACAGACCCCGATCGTTCGGCCCCTGTTCAAACGCGGGGAACCGCGCCTTGGTGGCCAGCAGCAGCCGGTCGCGCTTGTCGGCAATCGCCTCGCCGACGATTTCTTCCGACACACCGGCGGAATAGACATCGGCGGTGTCGATCATGTTGACCCCGGCATCGATGCACATATCAATCTGGCGTCTTGCGCCTTGCAGATCGGTACTGCCGGTCTTGGAGAAGCCATCCTTGCCGCCAAACGTCATGGTGCCAAGCGTGAGTGCCGAAACTTTCAGGCCCGAACGGCCGAGTGAACGATACTGCATGTGCTTATCCTTTCCGGTTATGTGAATTGCCTGTTCTTACCTGACATAGGTAAGGGATGCGGAACATCGATGACAGAACGTTCCGGGACAAAATTTTGTTCACATTATCCCAAAGCCGGACGACCTGTCGGGTTGATACCGTAATCGAGCGTTTCCACGCGGCCCGGCAGCGAGAGCGCGGCGATCTTCGGCGCCGTCTTCGCGATGACCTTGCCCGCGCGCAGCACCGCAAGCCGGGTCGGCTTCAGCCGCAGGGCCTCCACCACATCCTCGGCCTGCAAGATAACGAGATTGGCCGGGTTGCCGGCCTCAAGGCCATAGCCTTCCAGACCGAGCGCCTTTGCCGAATTCACGGTGATGCAGTCATAGAGCGCCTTCTTGTCCTCCACGCCGGACATCTGCGCCACGTGAACGGCCATATGGGCGACTTCCAGCATGTCGCCGGAGCCCATGGAATACCACGGGTCCATCACGCAGTCGTGGCCGAAGGCAACGTTGATGCCGGCGGCCAGCAGTTCGCGCACCCGCGTCAGGCCGCGCCGTTTCGGGAAGGTGTCGTGGCGACCCTGCAGCATGATGTTGATCAGCGGATTGGGAATGGCATTGATCTCGGCCTCCGCCATCAGCGGGATCAGCTTGGAGACATAGTAATTGTCCATCGAATGCATCGAGGTCAGGTGTGAGCCGGCAACCCGCCCCTGAAGGCCGAAGCGCACGGTCTCGGCGGCCAGCGTCTCGATATGACGCGACATCGGGTCGTCGGTCTCGTCGCAATGCATGTCGACCGGCAGGCCGCGTTCGGCGGCGATGCGGCAAAGCGCCTCCACCGACTTCGTGCCATCGGCCATGGTTCGTTCGAAATGCGGAATGCCGCCAACGACATCGACGCCCATATCCAGCGCCCGTTCCAGCGATTTGACGCCGTCTTCAGCGCGATAATAACCATCCTGCGGGAAGGCGACGAGCTGCAGGTCGATATAAGGCGCAACGCGCTCCTTCACCTCCAGCATCGCCTCGACGGTGACAAGCTTCGGGTCGGAAGTATCGACATGGGAACGGATGTGCAGCAGGCCCTGGCTGACGGCAAGGTCGCAATAGGCAAGGGCGCGCTCGACCAGCGCGTCCTTCGTCAGCGTCGGCCGCAACTCACCCCAAAGCGCAATGCCTTCCAGCAGCGTGCCGGAGGTATTCATGCGCGGCAGACCGAGCGAAAGCGTCGCATCCATGTGGAAATGCGGATCAACAAAGGGCGGCGACACCAGCCGGTTGGTCGCATCGATGACCTCGCCGGCCTCTGCCGCGAGGGTCTTCTCGATCGCCGTGATCCTGCCGCCAGCGATACCGATATCGATGCCCCTGCGGCCGTCGGGAAGGTTGGCGTTTTTGATGATGAGGTCGAACATGGTCTTGGCCTTTGAGTATTGCGGACGACGACGCTTTCACGGCCTCGCCATTTTTTCTTCCGTCATCCTCGGGCTTGACCCGAGGATCTAAGCACATATCAACACGACTGGCGTTTCGGATGGCAGGGAAACCGCCCCGTAACCACAGCCCTCGCTCGCGCATCAGCGTGATTGGATCCTCGGGTCAAGCCCGAGGATGACGCCGGTGGGGCTGCAAGGCTCCTGTCAAACTGCGTCCTCCTCGGACAATCGCCCTCTCACCTCTCGCCCCTTCGATACGGCTGCATCAGCGCCTGCGGCACCCGTGCCCGCCGCGCCATCACCGCCAGTGCGGCAATCGACAGAATATACGGGATCATCAGGAAAATCTGATAGGGCACGGCGCCATCAAGCGCGGTTTGCAGGCGCAGCTGAAAACCGTCGAAAAAGGCAAACAGCAGTGCCCCGAACAGCGCCCGCTCCGGCCGCCACGAAGCAAACACCACAAGCGCGATGCAGATCCAGCCGCGCCCCTGCACCATGGTCGGGAAGAAGGAGTTGAAGGCCGAAAGCGTGAGAAACGCGCCGCCGACGCCCATCAGGGCGCTTCCGGCGATCACGGCACCATAGCGCATCACCATCGGGTTGACGCCCTGCGCTTCGGCCGCATGCGGGTTTTCACCGGCCATGCGGATGGCAAGGCCGAGCGGCGTTTTCGCCAGCACATAGGCCAGCACCAGCGCCAGAACGATGGCGAGATAGGTCGGCGCGGTCTGGGTGAAAAAGGCGGGGCCGATGAAGGGCAGATCGGAAAGACCCGGAATATTGATCGGCTGGAACGGCTCGACCGTGGGCGGGCTACCTGAAACCGGCACCATCAGCCGGAACACATAATAGGCAAAGCTTGAGGCAAACAGGGTGACACCGAGGCCCGAGACGTGCTGAGACAGGCCAAGCGTGACGGTGAGCAGCGCATGCAGCGCGCCGAACACCGCGCCACCGAGGGCGGCGACCAGCAATCCGGTCCACAGGTCCGCACCGTTGAAGACGGCCAGCCAGCCGACCATCGCACCGAAAGTCATGATGCCCTCGATGCCGAGGTTCAAAACGCCGGAACGCTCCGACAACAGCGCGCCGAGCGTGCCGAGGATCAACGGCGTGGCGATGCGCAGAACCGCGGCCCAGAGACCGGCAGAGGCCAGAATATCGACAATCGTGTTCATCGGCGTATCCTGTACTGCGTGAAGAAGACGGCGACCAGCATGGAGATCAGCGACAGCGCCACGGTGACGTCGGCGATATAGGTCGGGATGCCGAGCGATCGGCTCATGCCATCCGCACCGACGAACATGACGGCGGTGAAGAGCGCCGCCAGCACCACCCCGATGGGATGAAGATTGGCGAGCATGGCCACCACGATGCCGGAATAGCCATAGCCGGGCGAAAGGTCGGTGGTGACATAGCCCTTCACGCCCAGCACCTCGATACTGCCGGCAAGGCCCGCAAGCCCGCCCGACAGCATGGCGACCAGAACCAGCGTGCGCCCGAGCGGCACGCCGGCAAAGACCGCGCCCTTGGGGTTCAATCCGGCCGCGCGCGAGCGCATGCCGAATGTGGTGCGCGACTGAATGAAATGGACAATGAAGGCGAAGGACACGGCAATCAGAAGGCCGATATGCAGCCGCGAGCGATCGATGAGCTTCGGCAGGCGCGCGGCGCGTTCCACCGCTTCCGACTGCGGCCAGCCGAAGGCCAGCGGGTCTTTCAGCACCGTATCGATCAGCATCGAAACGAACAGGATGGCGATGAAGTTCAACAACAGCGTGGTCACCACTTCATCGACGGAAAACTTCAGCCGAAGCCAGAGCGGCAGAAGCAGCAGGATCATCCCCGCCACCGCACCGGCCGCCAGCAAGATCGGGATCTGGATCACCGGCGCCATGCCCTCGGTGATGCGGGCGCCGACGGCGGCGGTGGCAATCGCGCCCAGATAAAACTGGCCCTCCGCACCGATATTCCAGAGCCGTGCGCGAAAGGCGACGGCTGCGGCCAGACCGGTGAGGATCAGCGGTGTTGCCCGCGTCAGCGTTTCGGTGATGGAAAGCTTCGAGCCGAACGCGCCGACCAGGATTTTCCAGTAGGCTTCCAGAACCGGGGCACCTGCCAGCGCAATCAATATGCCGGCAATACCGAGAGCGGCAGCAACCGCTATCAGCGGCGTGGCAATGACAAGGGCCGTGGGCCGGTGTTCGCGCCGTTCAAACCGCATCGGCATTCTCCGTCCATTCACCGGCCATCATCAGGCCGAGCTTTTGTGCATTGGCGTCTTCCGCAGCCACCGGCGGGGAAAGCCTGCCGCCGACAATCGCCTGTATCCGGTCGGCCAGCGCCATCACCTCGTCGAGGTCTTCCGAAATCAGCAGCACCGCCGTTCCTGCCCGTCTTGCCGCCAGAATGCGCTCATGCACAGCGGCAACGGCCCCTTCATCCAGCCCGCGCGCAGGCTGGGCGGCGAGCAGGATTTTCGGGTTTTCAATCAGGTTTCGGCCGAGAATGAGCTTTTGCATATTGCCGCCGGACAACAGCCGGGTGCGGCTTGCCGGTGTGCCGCCGCGCACATCAAAACTCTCGATAATGTCGCCCGCGAAGGCGATAGCGCCCTTTCGGTCGACAAAGCCATTCCTGGAAAAATCACCGATGCGTTCCAGAACCGCATTTTCCCAGATGGCCATTTCGCCGATGGCGCCTTCGCCGTTGCGGTCTTCGGGAACGCGGCCAATGCCAAGCGCGATGGCCTCAGTCACCGAAAGATCGCCGACACCCTTGCCGAAGAGAACGAGATCGCCGGCAGAGCGCTTCGCCGTGCCGCTCAAAAGCCCGGCCAGAACCGACTGGCCATTACCGGACACGCCGATAATACCGAGCACCTCGCCCGCATGAAGGGAGAAATCCACCTGTTTCAGCCGGTCGACACCATCGATGCGCACAGTCACGCCGACGGCTTCCAGCACCACCGGACCGGGCGTTGCCGCCTCGCGCACGGGGCGTTCCACCTTGCGGCCAACCATGAGTTCGGCCAGTTCCGCCTTGCTGGTGTCCGCCGCCCTGCGTTCGGCCACCTGCCGCCCGCCGCGCAGAACCACAACCCGGTCGGCGGTCGCCATCACCTCATCCAGCTTGTGGGAAATGAAGATCAGCGACAGGCCCTGCGCTGCCATTTCCTTCAGCGTCGAAAACAGTTTTTCGGCTTCCGGCCCGGTCAGCACCGCCGTCGGCTCGTCGAGCACCAGAATGCGGGCGTCATTATAAAGGGCTTTCAGAATTTCGACGCGCTGCTGCTCGCCGACGGACAGGTCGCCGACGCGCGCTTCCGGGTCGACAGCAAGGCCGAAGCGTTCGGAAATATCCGCAAGCTTCTGCCGTCCGGTCTTTCGGTCGGAGCCGAGTTTCCAAAGACTTTCCGTGCCGGTCATGACGTTTTCAAGCACGGTGAGATTGGGGGCCAGCGAGAAATGCTGGTGCACCATGCCGACACCGGCGCGAATGGCCGCACGCGGCTTTCCCGGCGGCAGCGGCGCGCCCATGACCGAGACGGACCCCGTATCCGGCACATAATGACCGAAGAGAATGCTCATCAGCGTCGTCTTGCCGGCGCCGTTTTCCCCCAGCAGCGCAACGATTTCGCCCTTGTCGAGGGTCAGCGAGATATCGTCATTGGCAAGCGTGTCGCCGAAGCGTTTGCTGACACCGGCAATTTCCAGCACTCTCTCACTCATGCGCCTAATCCTGCGATTTCAAAGGGATGCGACCAGCGTTCTTCCCGTTCGAGTGTGTCGGCAAGCGCCAGAAGCGTTGCTTCCGCCCCCATCGGCGCAAAAATCTGCACCGGCAGCGGAAGCCTGCGCGAATCCGCACCAAACGGCAGTGTTATTGCCGGAAAGCCGGAGAGGTTGGCAAGGGCTGCAAGCGGGGCAAAGGCGCGCATCCGCTCAAAATGCGCATCGATATCGCTGTGATCTGTCAAAAACGCGCCAAGCGGCTTTGGCGCAGTGGTCAACATCGGCGCAACCAGGGCATCGACACGGTCAAACACCTGCCGGAAATCGCGGGCGATGAAGGCGATATCGTTGACAAGCGACCAGACGTCCGCGCCGCTCATCTTGCGCCCGCGCGCGATAACGGCCTGCGTCATTTTTTCGGTTTTCGTTGTGTCGAGTGCAAACCGGTCGGCGGTTTCAGCCAGGTTGATCGCGGCAATTCCGGCAAAAGCATCAGCCGCTGCGCGCGCCGGTTTTTCGATATCGCGCCAGCGCAACGGACAGATCGTGTGTCCGCGCGTTTCCAGCGCCTTCGCCGCTTCTTCCAGTGCAACAAGCCGTTGCGGATCGGCTGGCGCATCATCGCCGGCCTCAGCGAGAAGGCCAATTCTCAGCCCTGCCGTTTCCGGCGCGGCAAAGGCCGGCGACGGAAACGGGCCGCGCGCATTGCCGGAAACCGCGGTGAAAATCGCAGAAGCATCCCGCACGGAGCGGCAGACAGCCAGTTCCGTGGCGATACCGCCGAGATAATTGCCATAGCCCGGACCTGCGGCCATTGCCCCGCGCGATGGCTTCAGCCCGACAAGGCCGCAGCAGGCTGCAGGAACGCGAATGGAACCGCCCGCATCCGTGGCATGCGCGATGGCGACAATGCCTGCAGCAACGGCAGCAGCCGCGCCGCCGGAAGAACCGCCGGGCGAAAGCGATGGTTCGAGCGGATTGCGGCAGATTGGGCCTTTTTCGGGTTCGCAGCCGAGCGACAGGCCGAATTCGGGACTGGTCGTTAGCCCGAAAAGGCAAAAACCGGCATCGCGAAACCGCGCCGCAAGGTCGCTGTCGGCCTCGCCGTCCGCCCCCTCCAGCGCGTTAGAGCCCGCATGAACGGGAAAGCCCGCAAACGGCCCGCCAAGATCCTTGGCCAGCGTGGGAACCCCACCGAAAGGCATTTCCGCCTTTTCAGCGGCAGAACACGCATCGAACCGGTCGGCGGCAGCACGCCCCTTTTCGGCATCAACGCGGATAACCGCCCCCAACTCTGCCCATGATGCAGAAGCGGCAAGCGATGTCTCCATCGCCTGCCGCGCCGTCATCTCACCTTTGCCGAGTGCAACGGCAAGCGTTGTCGCATCGGCCTGCATGGCGATGTCCTATTTCGGTTCGTCCATGTTGCGCGGAACCTCGAACGTGCCGTCAATGATGTCCTGACGGGTCTTCAGCATGGCCTCGACAGCTTCCGGCGAGGCAACGCCTTCGACATAGGCGATATCGCTGCCGCCTTCCTTCAGCATGCCATAGGCCGTGTAGTTCTTGCCGACCGGGTTACCGGCCTCGGCATCGGCGACAGCTGCGTCGAGGATCGGACGGAAGCCCCAGAGCGCATTGGCAAAGACGGTATCGGGGTAGCGCGGCGTGTAGTCGATCAGCGAGCCGACGGCGAGAATGCCGCGTTCCTTGGCAGCATCTGCCGTGCCGATCCGTTCACCGAAGAGAATGTCGGCGCCCTGGTCGATCTGGGCGAGACCGGCTTCGCGCGCCTTGGGCGGGTCGAAGAAGGTGCCGATGAAGGTCACCGAATGTTCGGCGTCCGGGTTCGTCGCCTTCACGCCTTCGGCAAAGGCGTTGATCAGCATGTTGACTTCCGGGATCGGCATGGCGCCGACGGAGCCGACCTTGTTGGTTTCCGTCAGCGTGCCGGCCAACATGCCGGCGAGATAGGCGCCGTCCTGGTTCCAGGTGCCGAAGACACCGAAATTGTCGCCGGACGGACCGCCGGACGAGCCCATGACGAAGGGCGTATCGGGATAGTCAGCCGCCACTTCGCGGGCTTCGGATTCAACCGCGTAGGATTCGCCGATGATCAGGTCGACGCCCTGCTCGGCATATTCGCGCATGGCGCGCGGGTAGTCCGTGCCGGAAACGCTTTCGGAAAACACATATTCGATCTTGCCTTCTTCGGCAGCTTCCAGAAGCGCCTGGTGCATGACCGAGTTCCACGCATTTTCGACAGGCGAAGCATGGATGGCGGCAACCTTGAACGGCTCGGCGGCACTGATGGCGGGCGCAAGCGTGAAAGCGCCAAGAACCAGCGTGGACGCCAGCAGACAACGGCGGCTCAGCGAAAAATCAAACGTCATATGTAAACAGACCCCTCTTTGACCATTTGGTTCAAAATCCTAGAAGGCGCTTAAACTTTTGTCAACATTGCGCATTGCTCACAAAATACGCAATTCTGCGATTTCCTTGTGTTTTTTCAAAAGGATGCAGACAATGACCGAATCACGCGCCGGGCGCGCTCAATAAGCCGGGAAACCACACCGGCGGCAATCCCCGGCAAAAAGTTTGCACCAATTTTGCATTTTCCTGTTCAAACAGGCCTCACACGGGCCGAGATTGCCCGGTTCGGACGGGCTGCGGCCCCGCTCCGGTTTGACCGCGCCAAAAATCCTGATATGAAAGTTTCCTGACACCGACCGCCAGCAGCGAAGTCCACCCATGCCGCGCAATTTCCTCGTCGTTGATCCTGAAAAGGACATGAATGTCATCAAGGGACTGGCCGCGCCGGCGCGCATCGCCGTGCTCAAGCTTCTGCGCCGTAAGGGACCGCTTAACGTCAAGGAAATCGGGCAGATACTGGAGCTTCCGCAGTCCACGGTATCGCTCAGCGTGCAGCTTCTGGAAGAGGCCGGCCTGATCCGCACGGAAAGCCAGCGGGCGCGCAAGGGCAATCAGAAAGTCTGCACCAGCATTTATGATGAAGTTGTCGTGGTCTTTGGCGACGCTTCCGAGGAGCGGCGCAATGACGGCATTGAAGTGGCGATGCCGGTCGGGCTTTATACCGCCTTCGATGTCAGCGCCCCCTGCGGCCTGTGCACCAATGAAGGCATTATCGGGCTTCTGGATGTGCCCGATTCCTTCCTCGACCCGTCGCGCATGAAGGCGGGGCTGATCTGGTTTACCCGCGGTTCCGTGGAATACCAGTTTCCCAACAATGCCCGGCTCGACAACCGGGCGATCGACGAAATCGAATTTTCGATGGAGCTGTCTTCCGAGGTGCCCGGCACCAATCCGGACTGGCCGTCGGACATCACCATCGGCATCAATGGCGTCGATATCGGCGAATGGACATCCCCCGGCGATTTCGGCGACCGGCGCGGCGTTTTCACCCCCGGCTGGTGGAAACTCAAGGGCTCGCAATACGGCATGCTGAAGCGTTTCCGGGTTACCGCGACCGGCGCCTATGTCGACGGTGTCAGAATTTCGGATATCTGTCTCGCCGATCTTCAGCTCGACCGCCACCACTCCATCCGCCTGTCGATCAGCGTGCGCGAAGATGCCCGACACCCCGGCGGTGTCAATATTTTCGGCCGGGGTTTCGGCAATTACGACCAGGACATCATCCTCAGGATTACCACCGCGTCATAAGCGCGGGCGGTAACAAAAAACTTCCCCGCCACCGGCAAAGACGCTTGACGGGAAGCATAATCGGGTTTCTATTAATCACGAAAATTGGTTTAAACCAAAATTCTGGAATTTGGAGGAGACAAGATGCGCGCCGGGATTACCGTCCATAAAGACTACACGATTTCCGAAATCGATCCGAGGCTCTACGGTTCGTTCGTCGAACATATGGGCCGCGCCGTCTATAGCGGCATCTATGAGCCTGACCATCCGACCGCCGACGAAAACGGCATGCGCAAGGATGTGATCGAGCTGGTGCGCGAACTCGACGTGCCGGTGGTGCGCTATCCCGGCGGCAATTTCGTGTCCGCCTATAACTGGGAAGACGGCATCGGCCCGAAGGAAGACCGCCCGGTCCGTCTCGATCTCGCCTGGCATACATCGGAAAGCAACCAGGTCGGCATTCACGAATTCTCCGAATGGTGCGATGCCGTCGGCACGGAGATGATGCTGGCCATCAATCTCGGCACGCGCGGCATCAACGAGGCCCGCAACTTCCTCGAATATGTCAATCATCCCGGCGGCAGCGAATGGTCGGACCTGCGCCGCAAGAACGGTCGCGAGGAGCCCTGGAACGTCAAGCTCTGGTGCCTCGGCAACGAGATGGACGGCCCCTGGCAGACCGGCCACAAGACGGCGGATGAATACGGCCGTCTCGCCTATGAAACCGCCAAGGCCATGCGCCAGTTCGACAGCAGCCTGGAACTGGTGGTCTGCGGCTCGTCATCGGCCAATATGGTGACCTATCCGGAATGGGAAGCCACGGTTCTCGACCACACCTATGATGCCGTCGACTATATCTCGCTGCATATGTATTTCGAGAATTACGAGAAGGACACCGCCCGCTTCCTCGCCAAGTCCAAGGTGCTCGCCGACTATATCGACACGGTTGCCGGCGTGATTGCCTATGTGAAGTCCAAGAAACGCTCGAACAAGGACGTCTACATCTCGTTTGACGAGTGGAATGTCTGGTACCATTCCAAGAAACGCGATGAGGCCACGCTTGCCGGTGAAGCGGGCTGGCCGTTTGCCCCGCCGCTTCTGGAAGACGACTATAATTTCGAGGATGTGCTGCAGGTCGGCTGCATTCTCAATACCTTCATCAACCGCGCCGATGTGGTGAAGATCGGCTGCCTGGCGCAGCTGGTCAACGTCATCGCGCCGATCATGACCGAACCCGGCGGCGCGGCCTGGCGGCAGACGATCTTCTATCCGTTCTATTTCGCCTCGCGCTTCGGCCGCGGCACGGCGCTGAAGCTTGCCGTGGATTGCCCGGCCTACGCTTCCGAGGGCATTGGCGAAGTCCCCTATGTGGATGTTTCGGCAACCCATGACGCGGATGAAAAAACACTGTCCTTCTTCATCGTCAACCGGAGTGAAAGCGAAGCGGCCGACCTCGATATCGCACTTGAAGGTTTCGATCCGCAAACCGTGCTCGATGACAAGGTGATCGCCCATACCGACATCAATGTCACCAACACGGCAGCGGCGCCCGATACGGTCAAACCTGCGGATGCGAGTGATGCGGCCATCGGCGGCAAGGGCATGACGGCCTCGGTCGCGCCACTCAGCTATCGTTTCATTCGACTGCAACTTAACTAAACCATGATATTTGGTTTGAACCTGAAATCATGTTGACAAATGGACGATTTGTCTTAGGCTTCCTTGCAAGCGTCGGATGTGCATCGGGAGGAAACGATGGGAACTGAAGTTTCCGTCTCGCACAATCTTCGACGGCGCGCTTTCAGACAGGCCGAATGGCCCGTCTTTAAGCGCGGAGCTTGGGAAAAGTCGTCGGATGGGCCGGTTTTCCGGCCGGGGAGCACGGCAGAATGACTGCTCAGATCGAAATCAAGAATGTTACCAAGCGCTATGGGAGCCTGACCGTTCTCGACAATATTTCGCTGTCGATTGCGGGCAATGAGTTCATGGTGTTCCTCGGCCCCTCGGGCTGCGGCAAGTCCACGCTGCTCAGGATGATCGCGGGTCTTGAAGCTGTCGATGAAGGCGAGATCGCCATCAATGGCAAGCGGATCGACAATCTGCCGCCTGGCAAGCGCGGGCTGGCGATGGTGTTCCAGAACTACGCCATCTATCCGCATATGAGCGTTTCGGAAAACATGGCCTTCGGGCTGAAGAACATCGCGGTCGAGCAGTCGATCATCGATGCGCGGATCAAGGAAGCCGCGCGGATGCTGGAAATCAGCCACCTGCTTGACAGAAAGCCCAACCAGCTTTCCGGCGGCCAGCGCCAGCGCGTCGCCATCGGCCGCGCCATCGTCAAGGAACCGGAAGCCTTTCTTTTCGACGAACCGTTGTCGAACCTCGACGCCGCGCTCAGGGTCAGAACCCGCGTGGAGCTGGCGCAGCTCAGAAACCGTGTCGCCTCCACCATGATCTTCGTCACCCATGATCAGATCGAGGCGATGACCCTTGCCGACCGGATCGTGGTGCTCAACAACCGAAAGATCGAGCAGATCGGCGAACCGATGGAGATCTACAGCCGTCCGGTCAGCGAATTCGTCGCCCGTTTTGTCGGTTCGCCGACGATGAATTTCCTCGATGTCGAGATCACCGACGAAAACGGCTTCGCCCGGGCGAAATTCCCCGATGGCGCTTCATTGCAGACCGATATCCCCACGGCAGACCTGCCGGAAAAGCAGATGAAGCTCGGCATTCGCGCTGAAGCCGTCAAATGCGTTTCGGATGCGGCGCAGGCAACCACCGAGGGCAAGGTCGACGTGCTGGAGCGGCTTGGCGACCGCACGTTGCTCTACACCCGGCTTTCCGATGACAGCATCATCGTCGCCGAGGATATCGGGCTCAGCCGGGCACGGATCGGCGATACGGTGCATCTTGCCTTCGACGGTTCGGCCTGCCACCTCTTCGATGCGGGCGGCAAGGCCTATCACCCGGCAGAAAATGCCGCCGGGCGGGAGGCCGATCATGTCTGACGCCCAGTCCACCCGCGCGGCCCTTGCCCGCAACGAGCGGAAGAAGGGGCTGAAGACGGGAACCGCCAACATCAACGCGCCGCGCTGGGCCAATGCGCTGTTCATCGCGCCCTATATGGTGTTCTTCGTCGCCCTGCTTGTGTTTCCGATGGTGTGGAACATCTGGCTCAGCCTGCACCGGGCCGATGCCTTTTCCATGGGGCGTTTCATCGGCATCGGCAATTATGTCCGCCTGCTGCATGACGGCGTCTTTCTGAAAGCCGTCTGGAACACCTTCTATTTCGTCTTTCTGACCGTCCCGCCGCTGGCGTTGATCGGCCTGTTTCTGGCGCTGGCACTGAACCGGCAGACGAAGACCGCCGCCGCCTTGAGGACCCTCTATTTCTCCTCGTCGGTTCTTTCGGTCACCATCGTCACGCTGATCTGGCGCATCGTCTTCATCGGCCAGTTCGGCCTGCTCGCCACGATCTACGCCTGGTTCGACGCAACGCCGCCGGCCTTTCTGTCCGATCCCGATCTGGTGATGATCGGCATTGCCATTGCCACCGTCTGGTGGTGCATCGGCCTGCCGATGATGCTCTATCTCTCGGCGCTGCAGCAGATCCCGAAAGAGATCTACGAGGCAGCGGCCCTCGACAATGCCGGGCGATGGCGAACGTTGCGCTACATCACCCTGCCCTCGATCAAGCGCACCATCATTCTGGTGGTCATCATCCAGATCGTGATGCAGTTCCAGCTCTTCGGTCAGGCCCGGCTGATGACACAGGGCGGCCCGAACAACGAATCCCTGCCGCTGGTGCTCTACATCTACCAGATGGCCTTTACCCGCTGGGATATCGGCCTGGGTGCGGCGGCTTCCGAAGTCCTGTTCGTGTTGATCCTGATCGCCGCCATGGCCCAGTTCATGGTCTCGCGCAAGAAGGGAGACGGCCAATGAGTTCCTTCGGCCTTTCCAAGAAAAACACGCTCGGCGACCGCCTCGTTCTCGGTTCCGTCATCGTGCTGGCGCTGATCATGGTGGCGCCGGTGGTCTGGGTGATCGCGCTTTCGCTGAAAGACAATGGCGAGCTGATGGCCAACATGAATTCCGTGTTCCACGGGCCCTACACGCTGGCGAACTATCTCAATATCTTCGGCAATTCATCGGTGTTCCGCTGGGTGCTGAACTCGATCATCGTTTCCGGCTCGATCACGATCGGCATTCTGGTGCTGACTTCGCTTGCCGGTTACGGTTTTGCGCGGCTCAACTTCCCGTTCCGCAACACCATCTTCATCATCGTGCTTCTGGGTCTTGCCATTCCCGAACAGGCGGTGCTGATCGCCCGCCACCAGATCTTCGCCAAGATCGGCCTGCACAACACCTATTACGCGCTGATCCTGCCCGGATTGTCCGCGCCCTTCGGCGTCTTCCTGATGACCCAGTTCTTCCGGGCGATCCCCAAGGATTATGACGAGGCCGCGCTTTTGGACAATGCCAGCCGGTTCAAGATTTTCTGGAAGGTGCTGCTGCCGCTGACCCTGCCCGCGCAGGCAACGCTTGGCATCTTCACCTTCCTGATTGCCTGGAACGACTATTTCTGGCCGTTGATTACGGCGACCCGCAAGGAGATGTACACGCTGACCGTGGGGATTGCCTCCTCGCAGATGAATTTTGCGCAGACGGAGGGGCTCGGTTTCCTGATGGCGCAGGCGGTCTTCGCCAGCGCGCCGATCCTGATCGTCTATCTGTTTTTCCAGAAATACATCGTCACCGCCGTTTCCGGCTCGGCGGAGAAGTGATGTCGCGCGAACGGCAGAGCGTTTGCGCGCGCCAATAAACCGGAGGAGAAGACGCCCGCGCCCCGGCAAAGGGGCAGGCGGGAGACACGACCGATCCAGCTACCGCCCTTCGGGGCGAACACCAAGGGCCGATCATGGCCCGCTTCGTGGAGGAGTAGAGACATGAAATACCGCATGAAAACAGCGCTGCTTGGCGCGCTTTCCGTTGCCGCACTGACGGCGGCAAGCCCGGCACTTGCCGACACCACCATCGATTTCCAGCGCTTCTTCGGCGCCTGCGATGCCGAATGGGGCGACAATACCGATGTTTCCGCATCCGTCGGCGAATGCGGCATCATCACCTCGCTGGTCAACAAGTTCGAGGCCGAAAATCCGGATATCACGGTCAATGTCACCACCGTCGAATGGCCCGGCTACGACCAGCTGACCGCCCAGTTCGCCGCCGGCGATCCGCCGGATGTGGTGACCATCCACCAGTCGGTTCTGGGCGATTATGTTTCGAAAAACCTGCTCGAACCGCTCAATGACCTGTTGTCCGAAGAAGGCATTTCGCCCGACAGCTTCACCAAGGCGAGCCTGACCGGCGTGACCCGCGACGGCGAGATCTACGGCCTGCCGATCGATAACTGGAGCCAGCTCTGGCACATCAACCTGGCGCTGTTCGACGAGGCCGGCCTTGTAAACGACGACGGCACGCCGATCCTGCCGACCTCGGTCGACGAACTGCTGGCACAGGCAGAACAGTTCAAGGAAGCGACCGGCAAACCGTATTTTACCATGCCGTTTGCCAATGAAACCGCGCTCTATACCCGCGATTTCTACACCTATCTGCAGCAGCAGGATTCCGACTTCTTCGCTGATCCGATGGAAATCAACGTCGAGACGCCGGAAGCCAAGGCCGTTCTGGAACTCTACAAGACGCTCTATGAAGAAGGCTATGTCACCAAGGACCTCGACTACGGCGCATCGCTGAATGCGTTTCTGGCGGGTGATGCCGGCGTGCATGAGGGCGGCACATGGGTGATCGGCGACTACAATGCCGAATCCGAAAAGGACGGCACGGCGCTGAACGCCGGAGGCTATACCGTCGTTCCCTATCCGCAGATCTTCTCCGGCACCCGCAGTCAGTATGCCGATGGCCACAGCCTTGCCGTTTCGCGCATGGACCGTTCGGATGAGGAGCAGGCCGCGATCGGCAAGTTCCTGAAGTTCATGTATGACAACGACTATGACTGGGCCCGCACCGGCCACCTGCCATCGGTCCAGGCGGTTCTGGATTCGTCCGAATTCCAGGCGCTGCCGCACCGCGAAACGGTTCTGGAAGTCGCCGAGATCGGCACACCGCTGCCCGGCGAAGTCCAGCGTCAGTTCGCCATCCAGGACATTATCGGCCAGGAAATGAACGCCGCCATGACCGGCCAGAAAAGCATCGACGATGCGCTCGCCGACATGCAGAACCGCGTCAACGACCTGCTGAAATATCTCTGAGGCAAAACCTCCAGACAATGACGGCGCGGACCGAAAGGCCCGCGCCGTATTTTTTTTCCGTGCCTCCTTGCGGCGGAGGTCAGGACACGTCAGGCCGTTTCACTGTAGCAGAACGCCTTGCCGTCCATCGGGCTGGCGAAAACGTTCTGGCCGCTGGAAAAGCTGCGTTCGCCGGAGGTGCGGGCCACGAGCATGCCGAGTTCGGGCGTCTCGATGTGCACGATGGTATCCGCGCCGAGCCGTTCGACATGGCGCACTGTGCCCTTCCACTCGCCTTCCGTGTCATCCACCAGCACATGTTCGGGACGGATGCCGTAGGTGGCGCACCCCTTCCTTTTTGCGATCTCGCCCTCATAAAGGTTCATCTTGGGCGAGCCGATGAAGCCGGCGACGAAGGGCGTTGCCGGATTGTCGTAGAGGTCCATCGGCGTGCCGACCTGTTCGATGCGGCCGCCGTTCAGCACCACGATCCTGTCAGCCATGGTCATCGCCTCGACCTGGTCATGCGTCACATAGATCATGGTATTGCCGAGCTTTGCATGCAGATCGGTCAGTTCGATGCGCATCTGCGCCCGCAACGCCGCATCGAGATTGGAGAGCGGCTCGTCGAACAGGAACACGTGCGGATCGCGAATGATGGCGCGGCCGATGGCGACGCGCTGACGCTGTCCGCCCGAAAGCGCCTTCGGCTTGCGGTCGAGAAGCGCTTCGAGCTGCAGCACTTTCGCAACTGCCTCGACCCTCGACCTGATCTCCGCCTTCGGCGTGCGCGCCAGCGACAGGCCAAAACCGATATTTTCGCCAACCGTCAGGTGCGGATAGAGCGCATAGGACTGGAACACCATGGCGATGCCGCGCTTTGACGGTTCCTCATAGGTGACATCCTTGCCGGCGATTTCGATTGCGCCGGCGGTCACTTCCTCAAGCCCGGCGATCATCCTCAGCAGCGTGGACTTGCCGCAACCGGAAGGCCCGACGAAAACACAGAACTCCCCGGCCTCGACCGCAAGGTCGATCCCCTGGATGACCTCGAGCGCACCGAATGATTTGCGAACCTCTTTGAGAAGAACATCGGCCATGATCTATCCTTTCACAGCGCCCGACGTCATGCCGGCAACGATCTGTCGGTTGAAGAAGATGAAGACGAGAAGCGGCGGGATCGTCACCAGAAGAATGTTCATGAACAACAGGTTCATCTGGCTGACGAACTGGCTCTGGAAATTGTAGAGCGTGATCTGCACCGTCACATTCTCGCTGCCCGGCAGGTAATAGAGCGGATGGGTGAAGTCGTTGAAGATGGTGATCGATTGAACGACGATGATCGTCACCGTCACCGGTTTCAACAGCGGCAGCACCACCCGGAAGAAGATCTGCCACGGTTTCGCGCCGTCGATCAGCGCCGCCTCGTCCAGATCGCGCGGAATGGTGGCGATGAAGGCGCGGTAAAGCAGCACGGTGAATGACAGACCATAGGCGAACTGGATCAGGATCATGCCGTGCAGCGTCTTGAACAGGCCAAGGCCCTGCAGCACCCAGATCGTCGGCACCACGGCAGGCGGGATCATCAGGCCGGCCAGAACGAAACCATAGATCACACGGTTGAATTTCGACGGCCGCCGCTGCAGCACATAGCCGACCATGGCGCCGAAAATCACCAGCAGCACAATGGCGCCAACGGTAATCACGATCGAGTTGAAATAGGCAAGCAGCAGCATGTAGTCGCGCGCCTCGACCACGGCGACGAGGTTTTGCCAGAGATGCCATTCGATCGGCAGTGTGAAACTCGGGCTTGCCGATTCCGCCGATGTCTTCGCCGCGTTGATCAGCACGAAGATGAACGGGATGACAAAGATCACGAAGGCAATCGCCAGCGCGATAACACCATGGATGAACTTGCGTTGACGTCTTGTTTTGAGGCTCACAGGTCCAGCTCCTTGCGGTTGAACCACCAGGCAAGCGGCGCGATGATGCAGGCAATCAGCAGGAACAGGATGACATTGCCCGCCGTCGAAAGGCCGTAGAAGCCGGCCTGATATTGCTTGTAGATGACCGATGCCAGCACATCGGAGGAAAAGCCCGGTCCGCCACGGGTCATCGCCCAGATCAGGTCGAACAGACGCAAGCCCCCGATCAGCGACAGGATCACCACCGTCGTCGTTGCCGGGCGCACCAGCGGCACGGTCACCCGCCAGAAAAGCTGAAACCGCGTCGCGCCATCGATGCGCGCGGCCTCGTAATATTCCTGGCCGATGGCGGCAAGGCCGGCGATATAGATCAGCGTTGCCAGCCCCACACCGCGCCAGATATCGACGAGTGCGACCGAATAGAGCGCCAGTTTCGGATTGGTGAGCCAGCCCGGCCCGTCAATGCCGAAGAAGGCGAGCGCAACATTGATGGCGCCGTCGGTAGGATGCATCATCTCGGTGAAGAGTATGCCGACGCCGATCGTGGAAACCAGAACCGGGAAAAACACGATCGAGCGCAACAGGCCCTGCCCGAAGAGGCCAGACGTCAGCAACACGGCGAGCAGCAATCCCAGAACGGTCTTGGCCGCAGATGTCAGGACGGCGAAAATGATCGTGTTCGTCGTACCCTTGATCAGGAAGGGTTCGCGAAAGAAGTCGACGAAATTCTCAAACCCGATGAACTGGAAGCCGAACAGGTCCCAATTGGTCAGGCTGAACCAGAACGAGGCGGCCGTCGGCACCAGAAACAGCGCCGTGAAGACGACGGCTGCCGGTGCGATGAACCAGTAGGGATATGGTGATTTCATCTGCATTTTAGTTGGGCTCCGATGCAGGAAATAAGGGTCGGCGGACCGGGCAGCGCTTCAAGGCGCGCCCCGGTCTCAACCATCATGCGTCAGAGAAAACCGGATGTCTCCGGTCGTCTTCCTACCAGTTCGGCAAACGAAGCTGCTTGGCCTGCTTTTCGACATCGCGGTCGTAAAGTTCGGCGCCACTTTGCGCATCGCGGATGCCTGAACCAACCTCGACCGTGATCTGCTCAAGACCGGGCCCCTTGACCGGGGACAGGAATTCGAGCGCGGGCGCGGTCCTGCCATCCTCCTCGAAATAGGGCAGCATTTCGGCAACGCCAGGCATCACGTCGTCAGGCAGTTTGCAGCCTTTGACGACGAAGGGACCATTGGCGCCGACCGTGTTGACAATCACGTCGCAGGCTTCCGGCGAGGCGACGAAGTTAAGGAATTCCTTTGCAAGCTCCTGCTTGTCGCTGCTTTGCGGAATGTAATAGGAATCCGGGATCCAGACGGTCAGGCCGTTCTTGTCCGGGTCATCGCCCGGCTGCGCGAAGATGCCGATATCGTTGAGCAGTTCGGGATGATTCTGCTTGATCGCACCATAGCCAACGGTCAGCATCGGGTAGTGAACGCCCTCGCCGGTTGCCAGCATTTCCAGCCCGTCATTATAGCTCGCCGCACCGAAATCCTCATTGTAATAGCCGGATTCATAGCCCTGCTGCAGCCGGAGGAAGCTCTTGGTTGCAGCTTCTGTGGTCGCGAATTTCGCTTCGTTATTGGTGAACTTCTCGGCAAAATCCGGATTTTCCGCCTGGACATTGTAATAGTCCGCCAAAACCGGGATCTGAGACGTCCAGGTGTCGCGATAGGTCTGGATGATCGGCGTCTTGTCCGTCTCCTCGGCAATACGCGCATTATTGGCCATGTATTCATCCCAGGTTTTCGGGATTTCGAGGCCAAGCGCTTCATAAGTCGGGCGGTGGTAGAGAATGCCGCCGCCGACCGCCATATTCCACGGCACGCCGTAGATATTGCCGTCGCTGTCGCTGACGGTTGCCGTGTAGCTTTCGAGCAGGTTCTCCATATTCGGCAGGTCATTGAGCGGCACCATGGTGCGGCTCGGCCTCAGCGCCTGCATCAGCGAGCCGGAATTGTGCTCGAAAATGTCGGCCATCTCGCCGGTGGCAAGCCGGGTCTTGACGATATTGTCGCCCTCGCTGCCGCCCGGACGCGTTTCGATTTCGAAGGTCACGTCGGGGTTCTTTTCCGTATAGGCCGCCGTCAACGCTTCGGCGATCGCCACCGTATCCGGATTACTGCCGACCAGAACGGAAAGTTCCTCGGCCGACACCTGAGCCGCTGCTGCCGTTGCAAGAACAGCAAGCGCGGTTGTTCTGAGCATGTGAAGTTTCATTCTCTCCTCCCTGGAATGAATTTCCGTTTACCCGAGATCGAACTCGAGTTCATGCGTGCCGGAGCCGAGCATAAGCCCGTTCTCCGCCATTTCGGCAGGCTTTCCGTCCACTTTGAGCGAAGCGTAAAGCCCTGCCGGAATTCGTCCCTCGCAGCCTTCCGGCAATGTTACCCGGTAGGACACGCGGTCATTGTTGATCTGCCAGCCGGCCTCGATCCTGCCATGGCGGCAGTCATGCCACATTTCGGCATGGCCAAGCGCCGGCAACACTTTCGGCGCGATCTCGACCAGATCGAAGCCCGGCTTTTCCGCCGTCGGCGAAATGCCGCCGACTGCCTCGAAAAGCCATTGGCAGACGGCGCCATAGGCGTAGTGGTTATAGCTGTTCATCGACGGCTCGTAGATGACGCCGTCCTCGCCGATCGCATCCCAGCGCTCCCAGATCGTGGTCGCGCCGCGTTCCACCTGGTAGAGCCAGCCCGGCACCTTGCGGTTGAGAAACATCTTCTCGGCAAGATCGCTCATGCCGATCTTGGAGAGCGCCGGCAGCAGCGCCGGCGTTCCGATGAAACCGGTTCCGATCAGATAGTTGTCGCTTTCGATCACCCGGCGGAAATAGGTCTTCGCCGCCTCATAGTGTTCTTCCGGCACGAGGTCATAGAGGAAAGCGAGTGCGTAGGATGTCTGGTCGTTATGCGCCAGACGTCCGGAGGCGCTGAAATATTCGCGCACGAAGGCTTCGCGGATTTCCTCCGCGCGCGCCGCAAGACGTTTCTGCTCCGCCTCCTCGCCAACGAGACCGGCAATGCGCGCGGTCAACTCTGTGGAGATGAAGTGATAGATCGTCGCCGCGCAATCCTCGCCGATCGTCGGCCGAGGCTTGCGGTTGTCGCCGACAGGCTGCAGCCAGTCGCCAAAGGTGAACCCGTTCTCCGGCCAGACCGGATTGGGGTGAACGATCGGCCCGTTGGAAATACCCCAGAGATAATCGACCCATTTGACCATGGCCGGGAAGCTTTCGGTCAACACATCCCGGTCGCCATAATGGAGATAGAGGCACCAGGGGATGATGACGACGACATCGCCCCAGCCGGTGGAACCGGCCCATTCGCCATCGCCCGGTCGCGCCGTCAGCCGTGTCGGATCGGGTGAGAAATGCGAAACCGCGCCATCCCCACGCTGGTCGTGAATGACATCGCGCAGATATTTGCGCAGGAACAGATCGACATCGCCCATCCAGCAGGCCGTGCCGGCAAAGACCTGGGCATCACCTGTCCAGCCCATACGCTCGTCGCGCTGCGGGCAATCGGTCGGCACCTCGATGAAGTTTGCGCGCAGCGACCAGAGTGTATTTTGAACCAGCCGATCGACCGCCTGAACGCCCGAGGTAAAGCCGCCGGCAACTTCGGTGATCGAGGAGATCGGCACAGCTTCGACCGAAACAACCTCCGCCTCGCCGGAAATAGCCAGACGCGCATAACGGAAGCCCATGAAGGTGAAGAGCGGCGCATAGATTTCCTCGCCGTCACCCTTAAGGGTGTAGCTGAGAGCACCGCGAGCACTGCGATAATTGCGGTTGTCGAATTCGCAGTCGGGGCCAAGCACTTCCGAATGCTCGACAAGCACGGAGGCGCCAGCCGCGCCGCGCACCGTCAGGCGGACGAAACCGCCGATATTCTGGCCAAAGTCATAGACGGCGCGCCCCTCTTCATCCTGCCAGGTTTCGACCGGCTTGATATGCTCGAATTCCCTTACAGGCTCGGCCTCATGCGCCACCAGTTTGCCAGTGTCGAAATCAAGCGCCTCGACGCCACCGGTTTCTTCAGGCATCTCGAGCCGGGCGTCATAGTCCTCGCCATAATAGATGCCGGAGCGGGTCACCGCCGAAAGACCGCTCTTCCATGACCTGTCCGTCGCCGCGATCACCTTGTCGCCATCGACGATCTCGGCGATCGCCGCCACGCGAGTGCCCCAAATGTTCGGCGTCGACTTGTCCCGCGACATCATCGGCGAACGATACCAGCCATCCCCCAGCCAGATCTCGATCCGGTTTTCGCCCTCATGAACGAGGCCGGAGAGATCGTAGCACTGATAGGCAACACGGTCGTCGTAGCAGGTCCAGCCGGGGGTCAGAAGATCATCTCCAACCCTCTGGCCGTTGACGAAGGCACGATAGAGTCCGAGTGCGGAAATGAAGAGTTTCGGCGCGGCGTCGGCTTCAACAACAAATGAAGACGCCACAAAACTGGCGCGCTTGCCTTCGCCTTCATCGACGCTCGGGGCAATCATCTCAGCCTGCCAGGAGCGGTGCAATAGCCCTCTTCTGCTCTCGGCCTTAGGGGACCGGGATGCGATATTCATAGTACTCCTCCCTCAAAACGGATTTTGTGTACCGTTCTACGTATACTGTTCTACAAAATTTTCTGCTATGCAAGTCCCAAGGAATCATTTTTCGGTTATCCTTGCTTCCGGAAGGGCATTTATGGACAAGCCAGTGCGTACAACCCGCGTGACAATTCGAACTGTGGCAGCCGATGCAGGCGTATCGGTGGCCGCTGTCTCGAAGGTGTTGCGCAATGCCTATGGCGTCAGCGATGCCCTGCGCGAAAACGTGATGGCCTCGATCGAGCGTCTCGGCTATCGACCGAGCACGGCCGCGCGCGGCATGCGGGGGCGAACCTTCACCATCGGCGTTCTGCTGATCAACATGGAAAACCCTTTCCTGCCCTCGCTGGTCGGCGGCTTCAAGCGGGTCATGGGCAAAGCCGGATACAACACGCTGGTCGGTGTCGGAGAGGCACGCACCCATGTTGAGTCCGCGCTGATCGAATCGATGATCGACATGCGTATCGACGGACTGCTGATGATCGCGCCAAGAATCAGCCATGATGTGCTCGAAACCGTTGCGCGCCAGGTGCCTGTGACGGTGATCGGCCACCACGAAAGCGTCGAGACGGCCTTCGATACAGTCAATTCCGATGATTCAGCCGGAGGTCGGAAGGCCACGGAGGCACTGCTTGCCAGAGGCTACCGCGATATCGCCATGCTCTGTCCTTCCGCACGGACTGAAAAGGAAGGTCAGGTCTGGTACGAACGCGAAAAGGGGTATCGCAGTGCCATGGCGGATGCCGGGCTGTCAGACAGGGCGCAGGTCATTCGCGTCTCGGAACAGCCGGACAACATTTATCCTGACCTGACGAAAATGCTCGGACGGACACAGGACATGCCGGATGCCTTCTTCTGCTGGAGTGACATTCACGGCGTGCCGCTGATCAACCTTGCCCGCAAGAACGGCCTCAAGGTTCCCGGCGATCTCGGCCTTGTCAGCTACGACAACACGGCATCATCGGCCCTGCCGCTTGTCGAGCTTTCGAGTATGGATCAGAAACCGCAGGAGCTCGGCAGGATCGCGGCGGACCAGCTTCTCACCCGCATCAAGGGCCGTACAGGCACGCGGCATGATCTCGTGATGCCGGAGCTTATCATCAGGTCCAGTTTCTAGAGCATTTCGCAGTCAGATGAAAACATCTGATGTCCTCGAAAATGGCATCAAAAAGAGAAAGAACGGGGCAGCCTTTCCGTAAAAAGCGGTCCCCTTCCAGGCCATAAGCAACCGCTTATGCGCCTGCGTTTCAGCACTTGCGCCATGGACGATGCCGGGCTCCGGCGCTCAGGTCGGGCGTGCCGCTCATCAAGGCGGCTTCCCCCGAAAAGGAGCAGACATGAAACGCATTGCCATCCTCACCACCCTCGTGCTTGTCGCACCGCTTTCCGCTCTTGCCATGACGGCTGTCGGCGACGTCGTCGGCACCAATCCGCAGGACGCCACGGCCGCCCTTGAAAAGGCGGGTTGTTCCGTCAGGGATTTCGAGGCCGAAGGCGGCATGATCGAGGCCAAGTGCACCGATGAGGCCAACAGGCTGTGGGAAGTCTATATCGATCCGGCCTCCGGCGCGGTGAAGAAAATCTCCGGGAAGGACTGAGATGTCCCGACATTTCCGACGTGAACGAGGGGCGGATACCGCCCCTCCCGACCCCTGGGACCCGCTGGTCCGGATCACCCACTGGACAATCGCCGCCGCCATCATCATCAACGGGCTGCTGTCCAAGCCCGGCGGCACCATCCATGTCTGGGTCGGCTGGATCACCATGTCGGTTCTGGTGATCCGGCTGGGCTGGGGGCTGCTTGGCCCCCGCGAGGCGCGTTTTTCCGCCTTTCCGCCGGATCCAAGGGCGGCCATCGCGCATCTGATATCCGTCATCCGGGGCAAGCCGCGCGAATATTCCTCGCATAATCCTGCCGGCGCGATGATGGTCTATGCGCTTTGGGCCATGCTCGCCATCGTGATTGCCACAGGTCTGATCATGACCGACGCCAAAAGCCCGATCACGATCGCCGAGGAACGCGCAGCCGTGGCGCAAGGCGATTGGTCGGCCCTTGTGAACACCGCCTCCGAAGGCGATAGTGGCAACAGTCTCAGCCAGAGCGACATCGTCAAGGACGTGCATGAAGCCGCCGCCAACCTGATGCTCATTCTGGCGCTGATACATGTGGCGGGCGTCGTAGTCGAAAGCCGTGCGCTGCGCCGCAATCTCGTCCGTCCGATGATCAAGGGGCCGCCGAAGTGAAGAACAGGACTGAAACACGGAGAACAGGGCGATCCCGGACGGTCGCCCTTGCGGCGTTCATGCTACTGCAGAGCGTCGCCGCCGTGTTTTTCGTTGCTGACGCGACCCGTGACCTGTTTGAACAACCACCCGGCGCGCATTCGATCATCGAGGCGCTGATCGCCGGCACGCTGGTGGCCGGCATTTTTCTCGCCGGCTGGCAGCTTCGCCTCACGCTTGAGCGCATGCGTATCCAGGAACGGGCACTCGACACGGCGCGCGGCGACTTCGTCCGCATCATCGAGACGCAGTTTGATGCCTGGGCGCTGACGCCTGCGGAGCGCGAGGTCGGGCTTCTGGCGCTCAAGGGGCTGGACATCGCCGAAATCGCCCGGCTGCGCGGCGCAGCCCAGGGCACCGTCCGCGCACAGATGGCGCGGATATACGCCAAGGCAGGCGTCTCGGGCCGCGCCCAGTTTGCCGCCTGGTTTGTCGAGGAATTGCTGGGAGACGGGATCGGCAGACCTGACGATCCCGACTGAGATTTCTCACGCGGGTTCCGGCAGCCGTTCACGCCAGATCTCCGCATAGGCGTTGAGTTCGGCGAGGCCGGAAAGCGTTTCGGGGTGCGGCGTGAAGGCGGAAAGCTTGACGCCGCCGACGGCAAGGCCCGCCGCACCCGTGCTGGTGCCGCTGCCCGGGCTCTTTTCCACCGGTCTGCCGGTAGTGGCCGACAGCATGGAGAGGTAATCGTGGTTTTCGGCAAACGGCCCCTCGACGATCACCGGACCTGACGCGCCGGTCAGATCAAGGCAGATCGCCGTCATCAGCGCCAGATACCAGGACACGCCGACAAGCCGCATGCCGGGTGTCAGGTGATGTTCATCCACCGTCCAGCCGCCGATAATGCCCTGAAACGGCCCGGTATCGCCGAGCACCGAAGGCATCATCATGATCCGGTTCTTCAGCATGGCCCTGCGGTCGTCCTCGGTGACGGCGACATTGCCGCCGGGCGCGGCCACCTCGAAGACGCGCCCGCCCATGAACCGGGCGGACGGCACCGGATCGCCATAGGCGTTGACGTTGATCAGCGTGTCCCGGCTTTCATCAAGCGCCGGCGGACGGCCGCCAACGGCCATGGCAATCACCCAGGTGCCGGTTGAAATCACCGAAAATGGCTGGGCGCGCGACCACAGATGCGGCAGCAGCGAGGCGTTGGAATCATGGATGCCGGCAAACACCGGACAATCCGGTGACAGGCCGGTTTTTTCGGCGATCTCCGGCAGTACTTCGCCCAGCCGGTCATCAGCCCGCACAGTCTCGCCCATCTTGCCGAAAAGCCCGAGTTCTCTCACCAGCGAGGAGAAGGTCTTCGAGCGCGGCGACCACAAATCGGTGTGGCAGCCCCAGCTCGTTGCCTCGCCGGCGCGCCGTCCGGTCAGCCGGAAACCCCAGTATTGCGGATAGGGCAGGACGCAGTCGATCTGCGCGAATTCGTCGGGAAACCGGGTCTTCTGCCAGAAAAGCTGGGCGCCGATATTGAGCCCCATGGAAAGGCGCGGCGAGCCGGTTTCGGCAAAGGGCGGACGGATCTTTTCATACTCCGCGCGGGTCTCCTCCGGCCCGGTGTGCTCATAATCGAGCACCGGCAGGGCCAGCGAGCCGTCACGCTTCAAAAGGGCGGCCGTCGCACCGTGGGTGGTCACCGAAATCGCGTCGACGCCGTGCGCCTTCTGAAACGCGCCAAAGGCGTCCAGAATGAAATCAAAGAGGTCGTCCACCTCGAAATGCGGATAGGGCGAATGTCCGGTCACCGCGTTGCGTTTCGAGCGTGTATCGACCTCCCGGCCCTCCTCCAGATCGTAGAGAATGACCTTGGCATTGGTCTTGCCGATATCGATGACCGCGACCTTGCGGATAGCACTCATTGCACCTGTTCCCGTCTGAACCGCCGGATAATCCTGGTATAAAGCACCGGCAGGGCGATCACGCCGATCAGCAGCAGGCCGATGAAGATCGACATCACGATCCCCGGCACATTCATCAGCCCGAAGCCGAACGTGACCAGCCCCATGATCAGCGCCGCCAGCACCACGCCGACGATCGTGCCCGCGCCACCCAGAATATTGATACCGCCAAGCACGACCATGGTGACGATCTCAAGCTCCCATCCGAACGCAATCGACGGCCGCGTCGAACCAAGCCGGGAGGTCAGGCAGATCGCCGCCATGCCCGACATCACCCCCGTCATCAAAAACAGCAGGAACTTAACCCGCCCGACCCTGATGCCGGAAAAGCGCGCGGCAGTGGCATTGTTGCCAACAGCATAGACCATCCGGCCGAAACTGGTCAGATGCAGCAGGATACCGAAAACCACCGCCATCACGGCAAACAGCACCAGTTCGAAGGAGATCATCGAAAACACATAGCCCTGGCCGAAATAGGCAAAACCGGGCGGGTAATTCGTAAATGCCTTGTCGCCGAGCACCACATAGGACAGCCCGCGAAACAGGCTCATCGTACCGATGGTGACGACAATCGACGGCAGGCCCAGCCCGGTAATCAAAAACCCGTTGAAAGCCCCGCACAACAGCCCGACGCCAAGACCGATGGCCACCAGTTCCGGCGTTCCCGCACCGAACTGGGCGGCATAGCCCATGGCCGTCGAGGCCAGCGCGATGATGGCGGCAACCGAAAGATCGATCTCGCCCGATATGATCACCAGCGCCATGGCAAAGGCGATCAGCGCCTTTTCGGTGAAGTTGAAGGTCGCGTCCGACAGGTTCCAGGCATCGAGAAAATAGGGCGAGGCAAAGCTGTTGATGATGAAGATCGCAATCACCACCACAATCAGCAGGCTCTCCCAGCTTCTCGTCATCCGGTAGGCGCGGCCGTGCAGACGGTCCGGCACATGGCGCGTCTCGCTGACACTCATAGCGCATGCTCCGCTTTCTTGAGGATGACCCGACCCTTCACGCGTGCCGAACGGGCATTGACGGCAACGGCGATGATGATGACCGCGCCCGAAATCGCCATCTGCCAGAACGGCGAAATGTCGATGACCGGTAGCGCATTCTTGATGATGCCGAGAAACAGCGCACCGAGCACCGCGCCGATGGCCGTGCCCGCGCCGCCGGCAATCGAGATGCCGCCGATGACGCAAGCCGCGACCACGTCGAGTTCGAAACCGTTGGCGATATCGACATAGGCAACGGCGTAACGCGCGGTCCACAGATAACCGGCGAGGCCAGCCAGCGCACCGGCAATCAAATAGGCGAAGAAATGCGTGCGGCCGACCGAAATGCCGGTATAAACGGCTGCATGCGGATTGCCGCCGACGGCATAAAAGGCGCGGCCGAGCCGGGTCTTGATGAACAGCACCAGCATCAGCGCGATGACGGCGAGCGAGAACCAGGCAAGCACCGGTATTCCAAGGAAGACGGCGCGCGGCACCGCCTTGAAGGCATCAGTCATCTCATGGGCATTGACCCAGGCCCCGCCGGTCAAAAGGAAGATGATGCCGCGATAGATCGTCATCGTGCCGAGTGTGACCACGATTGGCGGGATCGACAGACGCCAGACCAGAAGCCCGTTGATGGCCCCGAGGACCGTGCCGCTGAAGGTGGCTGCCAACAGCAGGAAAATCACCGGCAGATCGGGAAAGGCAACATTCAACAGGGCGGCAATCGTGCCGGACAGCGCCAGGTTGGCGGCAATCGAAAGGTCGATGCCGCGCGAGAGAATAACGGCCGCCTGCCCGAGCGCCAGGATGATCAGGATCGCCGTGTCATTGTAGATCGAGACGAGATTGCGCGGGGCGACGAAGCCCGGAAAGCGCAGCTCGATGGCGCCGACAAGCAGCAGGATTGCGACAAGCAGCAGCATTTCGCGATGTTTGAAGATGCGCGCCATCATGCCGCCGCCCCGATGCCGGCGGCGGCGCGCACCAGCTTTTCAGCCGACATTTCGGCGCGTGAAAATTCGGCGGCGATCCGCCCTTCGCGCATGACGATGACCCGGTCGGACATGCCGAGAATTTCCGGAATTTCAGATGATACCATGATGATGGAAAGCCCCCTGCCCGCAAGCTCGCCCATGAAGGCATGAACGGCGGATTTCGAACCGATGTCGATGCCCTTGGTCGGCTCGTCGAGAATGATCACCTTCGGCTCGGTCGCCAGCCATTTGGCGATCACCACCTTCTGCTGATTGCCGCCCGACAGATTGCCGACCGGCTGGTCGAGTGCGGCAGCGCGCAGGTCCAGCCGCTCGGTATATTCCCGCGCCAGCGCGAATTCCTCGGCCATGCGCACAAATCCCCTGTGCGAGACCTTGGCAAGCGACGGCAGCGTCACATTTTCGAAGATCGGCATGGCGGTGATCGCCCCTTGCGTGCCGCGCTCCTCCGGCACATAGACAATGCCCTGTTTCACCGCCTCGGAGGGGGAACGGATAACGGCGATCTCGTCATCGATGCGCACCGCCCCGGCCGAAGGCTTGGTAATGCCGAAAAGCGCCTGCATGAACTCCGATCGCCCGGCGCCGACAAGGCCGTAAAAGCCCAGGATTTCACCACGGCGCAGCGTGAAGCCGATATCCTCGAATTCGGTCGGATGGCGATAGCCGGAGACCGTCAGCACGGGATCGCCGATTTCGACATCCTGTTTGGGAAACACCTGATCGACCGGACGGCCGACCATCAGCTCCACCAGCGCATTCTCGTCGGTATCGGTGATTGTCCCCTCGCCGACCATCTCGCCGTCACGAAACACGGTATAGCGATCGGCAATGCGGAAGATCTCGTCGAATTTGTGGGAGATGAACAGGATCGCCTTGCCATCGGCTTTCAGCGCCTCGACCAGTTCGTAGAGTTCCTCGATTTCCTTTTGCGAGAGTGCCGCCGTCGGCTCGTCCATGATGACGACCTTCGCATCGACGGACAGCGCGCGGGCAACGGCCACCATATGCCTGTTGGCAATGCCAAGCTCGGAGAGGCGATGGCGCGGATCGATGCGTGCGTCGATACTGTCGAGAATATCGCGGGCGCGGGCGTAGATCCGTTTCCAGTCGATCATCCCGAACCGGTTTGTCGGCGCATGACCGATGAAGATGTTTTCGGCGACCGTCAGCGCATCGAACAGCACGGTTTCCTGATGAATGGCGGTGACACCATGCTCGCTGGCAGCTTCGGCCGTGGGAAAGGCGACCTTTTCGCCGTCCATGGTGATTTCGCCGCCGTCGGGCTGGTAGATCCCCGTCAGGATTTTCACGAGCGTCGATTTGCCCGCGCCGTTTTCGCCGACAAGCGCGGTCACCTCGCCCGGATAAAGCGTGAGCGAGACTTCCGAGAGGGCGCGGACGCCGGGAAATGTCTTGGTAATGCCGTCAAGGACGATGGCGGCTTTCTTGTGTGCATCTGGCATCGGCGGCCTGCGGTTCTTCTGCCTTGGTTATGGTTGCGAACCGCCCCTTTTTTGGGGGGCGATCCGGCCGGCTTCGGCGGCGGGCTGCCGCATTGGCGTCCCCTTCTCCCTCCTTTCTGCGTCATGCTCGGGCTTGCCCCGAGCATCCATCCACGCCCGTCGCGGAGAAAGGTGCATGGATCCTCGGGTCAAGCCCGAGGATGACGCCGGTGGAAGTGGGGTCAGGCCAATGCGGCAGCCCCGTCCCGGGAGTTATCAGAAAATGTCCTTGAACTGATCGATGTTCGACTTGTCGTAGACAAAGGGATCGGCCATGGCGCCGGCATTGTCGTCGTCAAGCGTCAGCATGCCGAGACGTCCCATGGAAAGCTCCGCGCTCGGTTCGGCTTCGGCGCCCTCGATCAGGTCGTTCGACAGCATCACCGCCGCATAGCCGAGATCGATCGGGTTCCAGATGGCGAAGGATTTCGACGCGCCGTTTTCGACATAGGCCGCCATTTCGGACGGCAGGCCGAGGCCGGTGACGTTGATCTCGCCGATCTTGCCCTCGTCGGTGACAGCCTGAGCCGCGGCCACGACGCCGACCGAGGTCGGCGCGATGATCGCCTTCAAGTCAGGATAGGACTGGATCAGCCCCTGGGTCTCGCGATAGGACTTGTCGAACAGATCATCGCCATAGACCGTGGCCACGACTTCGACGCCCGGATAATCGCCCTTCACCTTGTTCATTTCCTCGATCCAGATGTTCTGGTTCGTGGCCGTGGCCGATGCCGAGAGCACGGCAACATCGCCGCCATCCGGCAGATTGTCGGCGGCAAGCTTGATGATCATGTTGCCGATCAGCGGATTGGACGACGGGTTGAGGTGGACCATGCGGCCCTCCGGCGCGACACCGGAATCCCACGAAACCACCTTGATGCCGCGCTGCATGGCGCGCTTGAGGGCGGGCACCAGCGCATCCGGATCATTGGCCGAAATCGCGATGGCATCGACCTTCTGCGCGATCAGCGAATTGATCACGTCGATCTGGCCTTCGGCGGTGGTGTCGGTCGGGCCGGTATAGATCAGCTCGACATCGCCGATTTCCTTGGCGGCTTCCTCGGCGCCGTCGGCGGCAGCCTCGAAAAAGCCGATGCCGAGCGCCTTGACCACCAGCGCGATCTTCTTGTCGGCGGCCTGAGCCCCCTGCGCCAAAAGCGCGGTCGAGATCAGCGCGCCTACGATAGCTTTCTTCAAAATGCTCATCTTGCTCCTCCAGTTGATGAACGGGGTTTCGTCTGGCTTTCCTCAAAGCTCAGCCGGAACCGGTTTCCTCCATTGCCTGCGTATCGGCGATGATCACCGAAACGCCGGCCTCCTCCAGCATGCGGGCATCGGATGCCTGCAGCCCGGAATCGGTAATCACGGTCGAAATCCGTTTCAGATCGCAAAGGATCAGGCTCGACCGTTGTTTGAATTTCGATGAATCGACCAGAACCACCAGTTCCTCGGCCTGATCGATCAGCTTCTGCTCGGCCTGGATCAGCAGCGGATCGGCCTCCATCAGCCCGAGCGGGCCAATGCCCTGCGCGCCCATGAACATCCGTTTTGCCCAGAAATTGCGGGTCACATCGTTTTCGAACGGGCTGAGGATCACATTCTGCTCGCGATAGATCACGCCGCCGGACAGCATCACCGTATTCTTGGAATGTTTCAGCAGATGCTCGGCGATGGGAAAGGAATTGGTGAAGATCTGCAGCCGGCGATTGGCGAGATGATGGACCATCTGAAACGTGGTAGTGCCGCCGTTGACGATGATGGAATCGCCATCTTCGCACAGCGCTACCGCCGCTTTCGAGATCGCCTGTTTCTGCCGGGCATTCATCATCTCGTTGACGCTGAACGGCCGCCCCGCAAGGCCCACGAATTGCGGCGGGCTCAGCGCTTCCGCACCGCCGCGCACGCGCCGCAGGCGCTTTTGCACATGAAGTGCCGCGATATCGCGCCGGATCGTCGCCTCGGAACTTTCCGTCAGATCGACAAGCTCCGCCACGGTCGCAACCGGTTTTTCCTGTACCGCCGACAGGATGATGCGATGTCGCTCTTTTTCGTGCATGGGGCCTCCTTTTTGACAGATTTCAGCTAAACGCCATCACTGTCAATCAAAAATAGTCATGCTGCACTGCAAAAATGCAAAATATGATTGAACTTGATTGTTTGTGATTGACAATCCCGACTTTCGGATAGATTTTGCCCGGGAAGAACCCGGCCGCAAGGCCCCGAAGGAGGAAACAATGGCGAATGAAACCCGGGCCGCCCGGCTCGAGAACCTGTGGGATGACGGCAAGACTGCCGGGATGAGCGAATCCGAGCTTCTGCTCTACCGTTCGAACCTTCTGGGCTCCGACAAGCGTATCACCAATTACGGCGGCGGCAACACCTCGGCCAAGGTGATGGAGAAGGACCCGTTGACCGGCCAGCAGGTCGAGGTGCTGTGGGTCAAGGGCTCCGGCGGCGATGTCGGCACCATCAAGATGGACGGTTTCGCGACCCTCTACATGGAAAAGCTCAACGCGCTGAAGGGGCTTTATCGCGGCATCGAGCATGAGGACGAGATGGTGGGCTACCTCCCCCACTGCACCTTCAATCTGAACAGCCGCGCGGCCTCGATCGACACGCCGCTGCATGCCTATGTGCCGAAGAAACATGTCGACCACATGCACCCCGACGCGATCATCGCCATTGCCGCTTCGAGCGATTCCAAGGCGCTGACGCAGGAGATTTTCGGCGGCGAAATCGGCTGGCTGCCCTGGAAGCGGCCCGGTTATGAACTGGGCCTGTGGCTCGGCAAATTCTGCGAAGAAAACCCGGATGCGCGCGGCGTGATCCTGGAAAGCCACGGCCTGTTTACATGGGGCGACACGGCGAAGGAAAGCTACGAGACGACGCTGGAAATCATCAACAAGGCGATGGCCTGGCTCGATGCCAAGATTGATGGCGATGTCTTCGGTGGCGTGAAGGTGAAAACCTTGCCGGCCGAAGAGCGCCGCGCCGTTGCCGAAAAGCTGATGCCGAAGATCCGCGGCATGATTTCGGAAACCGAAGGCAAGCTCGGCCATTTCGACGATCAGCCTGCGGTTCTCGAATTCGTCGGCTCCAACCGGCTTGAGGAACTGGCGGCGCTGGGCACCTCCTGCCCCGACCATTTTCTCCGCACCAAGATCCGCCCGCTGGTGATCGATTTCGACCCGGAAAACCCGGATATCGACAAGACGGTCGCCGGGCTTGAAGATGCCATCGCCGCCTATCGCGATGATTACGCCGCCTATTACGAGCGCTGCAAGCGTGACAACTCGCCGGGCATGCGCGACCCGAACGCCGTCATCTATCTGGTGCCCGGCGTCGGCATGATTTCCTTTGCCAAGGACAAGGCAACGGCGCGCATTTCGGCTGAATTCTATGTCAACGCCATCAATGTGATGCGCGGCGCATCCTCGGTCTCCACCTATCAGGGCCTTTCCGAGCAGGAAGCCTTCGATATCGAATACTGGCTTCTGGAAGAGGCCAAGCTGCAGCGCATGCCGAAACCGAAACCGCTTGCCGGCAAGATTGCACTGGTCACCGGCGGCGCCGGCGGCATCGGCAAGGCAACCGCCTTCCGGCTGGCGGGCGAAGGCGCCTGCGTGGTGCTGGCCGATATCGATGACGCCGCACTTGAAACGGCGAAGGCGGAACTGTCATCCGTCTTCAGCAAGGACATTGTGCGCGGCGTGCATCTGAACGTCACCAGCGAGGCGGAAGTCGCCAAGGGCTTTTCCGACGCGGTGGTCGAATTCGGCGGGCTCGACATTCTCGTCTCCAATGCCGGCCTTGCCTCCTCCGCCCCGATCGAGGAGACAACGCTCGATCTCTGGGACAAGAACATCGCCATTCTGGCAACCGGTTATTTCCTGGTGTCGCGCGAGGCCTTCCGCCTGTTCCGCTACCAGAATGCCGGCGGCAATGTGGTCTTCGTCTCGTCGAAAAACGGTCTTGCGGCATCGCCCGGCGCATCTGCCTACTGCACCGCCAAGGCCGCCGAAATCCACCTCGCCCGCTGCCTGGCGCTCGAAGGCGCGAGCGCCCAGATCCGCGTCAACACCGTCAATCCGGATGCCGTGCTGCGCGGTTCGAAAATCTGGACCGGAGAGTGGAAGGAACAACGCGCCGCCGCCTACAAGATGTCGACCGACGAGCTGGAAGCCCATTACCGCGACCGTTCGATGCTGAAGCGCTCGGTATTCCCGGAAGATATTGCCGAGGCGATCTACTTCCTCGCCTCCGACATGTCGGCGAAGTCGACCGGCAACATCATCAACGTGGATGCGGGCAACGCCCAGTCGTTCACGCGGTAGCGGCAAGGGGCACGACTGGATAAAATGCGGGAGGTGCCGCCGCCCGTCGAGCACGACAGCGCCCTCCCCTTACTCGACGTCATCCTCGGGCTTGTCCCGAGGATCTAAGCCCCTTTCCCCACGAAAGGAGGACGCGAGTTCCGGAGGCGTAAGACGCGGACTCCGCTCGCGGCATATGTGGTTAGATGCTCGGGACAAGCCCGAGCATGACGGAAGAGAGGGGCGGACGCGGTGCGTACCCTGCCTCGCCGCCAGACCAATGCCCCCCTTGAGGGTGCGATTGGTGGCTGCAGGCTCTTCCAGCTTTTACAAATTCAGCAGGCATGGCCTGCAACGGGAGGAAACGATGGAACAGATGATCGACAGCGGCGTGCTTTCCGCCGAAAACGACAAGCGCGCCAAGGACCTTGAGGCCGACTATGCGGCGCTTGGCGAAAAGCTTGCCCGCAACGGCGTCAATATTGACGACATCACGGCCAAGGTTGCGGCCTATGGCGTGGCGGTCCCCTCCTGGGGCGTGGGCACCGGCGGCACGCGGTTTGCCCGCTTTCCCGGCTCCGGCGAGCCGCGCCATATCTTCGACAAGCTGGAAGACTGCGCCGTCATCCAGCAGCTGACCCGCGCCACACCGACGGTTTCGCTCCATATCCCGTGGGACAAGGTGGACGACCTGACGGAACTGAAGCAGCGCGGCACAGCGCTCGGCCTCGGCTTCGACGCCATGAACTCGAACACGTTCCAGGATCAGGACGGTCAGGACCATTCCTACAAATATGGCTCGCTCTCGCACACCAACGCGGCAACGCGCCAGCAGGCGATCGACCACAACATCGAGTGCATCGAGATCGGCAAGGCCCTCGGATCAAAGGCGCTGACGGTCTGGATCGGCGATGGTTCGAACTTTCCCGGCCAGAGCCATTTCACAAAACAGTTCGAGCGCTATCTCGATGCGATGAAGAGCATCTACACCGCCCTTCCCGACGACTGGCGCATATTCTCGGAACACAAGATTTTCGAACCGGCCTTTTACTCCACCGTGGTGCAGGACTGGGGCACGAACTATCTGATCGCCAAGGAACTCGGCCCCAAGGCCTTCTGCCTTGTCGACCTCGGCCACCATGCGCCCAACGTCAATATCGAGATGATCGTCGCCCGCCTGATCCAGTTCGGAAAGCTCGGCGGCTTCCATTTCAACGACAGCAAATATGGCGATGACGATCTGGACACCGGCTCCATCGATCCGTTCCGCCTGTTTCTGGTCTTCAACGAACTGGTGGATGCGGAAGGCGCGGAGAATTTCAACCCGGCTCATATGCTCGACCAGTCGCACAATGTCACCGACCCGATCGAAAGCCTGATGCGCTCGGCGGTGGAAGTCACGCGCGCCTATGCCCAGGCCCTTCTGGTCGACCGTGCGGCATTGTCCGCCTACCAGCAGGAAAACGATCCGATGATGGCCTCGGAAACGCTGAAGGACGCCTTCCGCACCGATGTCGGCCCGATCCTCGCCATGGCGCGCAAAAACGCCGGCGGCGCGGTCGATCCAATCGCGGCGTACCGGGCAGCCGGCTACCGCCAAAAAGTTTCCGGCGAACGACCGGCCGTCAGTGGTGCCGGCGGCGGTATCGTCTGACGGTCGGGACAGGGAGGAGACCGATGGAAACCGTTGCTTTCCGCATGAACCTCAACCGTGGGGCGGCTGAGGAATACAAACGCAGGCACGACGAAATCTGGCCGGAACTGGCAACGGTTCTCAAACAGGCCGGCGTTTCGGACTATTCGATCTGGCTGGACGAGGAAACGCACCATCTGTTTGCAGTGCTCAAGCGCAGTGACGACCACACGATGGATCGCATCCCGGATAACGAGATCGTCCGCCGCTGGTGGGATTTCATGGCCGATATCATGGAGACGAAGCCGGACAATGCGCCGGTGGAGGTCCAGCTTAAGAAGATGTTCCATCTTCCCTGACAGTCTGCAGATGGCGGATCGCGGGTGTTTTCCGCGACCCGCCGAATTTTTCTCCCGCGCATTGAAACCGGCGGGAAAGCAGCCCATGTCAGATGGGACACCAATAAGGGCCATTCAGGCGCAGCCCGTTTCCGAAGGGCGGCGTCCATATTTTTCCATCATTTTGATCACCAAACATGGGAGGTTACCATGGCTCATACACTTGCTGATAAGGCGGGCACCTTTGCGATTGGCGGCGACCTTGAGGTCACGCGTCTCGGCTTCGGGGCAATGCGGGTCACCGGGAAAGGCATCTGGGGCGAACCGGCGGACCGGGCCGGCGCTCTTGAAACGCTTGCCGCGCTGCCGGAACTCGGGATCGATTTCATCGATACCGCCGACAGCTATGGTCCGGATGTTTCAGAGTGGCTGATCAAGGAAGCGCTTCATCCCTATGGCAATGTGAAGATTGCCACCAAGGGCGGACTGGCGCGCACCGGCCCGGAAATCTGGCTGCCGGTCGGCCGGCCGGAATATCTGCGCCAGCAGGTGCACAAGAGCCTGCGCAATCTCGGCGTCGAGCAGATCGACCTGTGGCAGCTTCATCGCATCGATACCAAGGTTCCCGCCGACGAGCAGTTCGGCGCGATCAAGGAATTCCTCGATGAGGGGCTGATCGCCCATGCGGGGCTTTCGGAGGTTTCCGTTTCCGATATCGAGGCGGCCCGCAAGGTGTTCCCCGTCGCGACGGTGCAGAACCGCTACAATCTCGTCGACCGCACCAGCGAAGACGTTCTGGATTACTGCACGGCAAACGGCATCGGCTTCATTCCGTGGTTCCCGCTGGCCGCCGGCGATCTGGCAAGGCCCGGCTCGCTTCTGGACGAAATCGCAAAGAAACACGATGCCGCCCCGAGCCAGATTGCACTTGCCTGGGTGCTGAAGAAAAGCCCTGTCGTGCTGCCGATCCCCGGCACATCGAAAGTGGCGCATCTGAAGGAAAATGTCGCCGCGGCCGATATCACGCTTTCCGATGCGGATTTCGCCGCACTCGATGAAGAAGGCAAAAAGGCCTTTGCCGCAAAGGCTGCGTGATAAATCTTTCCTTTTTACGGACGTCATCCTCGGGCTTGACCCGAGGATCTAATCACGCAGCCATGCGAGCGGGGTGGGCTTGTCACAAGTCCGCCCCCGCCGCACTTCCGGCAGCATTTTCCTTTGACAGGATGCCGCGGTGGCGTCACCTTCGGGGTCTGCCCGCAAACTGAGGATCCGAAAATGGAATATGTAAAACTCGGCCGCACCGGCCTTGATGTTTCGCGGCTTTGCCTTGGCTGCATGACCTATGGCCAGCCGGAACGCGGCACCCATCCCTGGTCGCTCACCGAAGAACAGAGCCGGCCATTCATCCGCAAGGCTGTCGAGGACGGCATCAATTTCTTCGACACAGCCAATGTCTATTCCGCCGGCTCCTCGGAGGAGATCGTCGGCAGGGCGCTGAAGGAATTTACCCGCCGCGACGAAATCGTGCTGGCCACCAAGGTGATGAACCGCATGCATGAAGGCCCGAACGGCGCCGGGCTTTCGCGCAAGGCGATCATGCAGGAAATCGACAATTCGCTGAAACGGCTCGGCACGGATTATGTCGATCTCTACCAGATCCACCGTTTCGATTATAATACGCCGATCGAGGAAACGCTGGAAGCGCTGCATGATGTGGTGAAAGCCGGCAAGGCGCGTTATATTGGCGCGTCCTCCATGTATGCTTGGCAGTTCGCCCAGATGCTTGCCACCCAGAAGGCCAATGGCTGGGCGAAATTCGTGACCATGCAGAACTATGTCAACCTGCTCTACCGCGAGGAAGAACGCGAGATGCTGCCGCTTTGCGCGGCTGAAGGCATTGGCGTCATTCCGTGGAGCCCGATGGCGCGCGGCCGGCTGACACGGCCGTGGGATACAACGACGGAGCGCTCCGAAACCGACGAATTCGGCAAGACGCTTTACGCCGAAACGGCCGCCTCGGACCGCAAGGTGGTCGATGCAGTGGCCGAAATCGCCAATGAGCGCGGCGTGCCGATGGCCCGTGTGGCGCTCGCATGGGTGCTGTCGAAACCGGTGGTCTCGGCCCCGATCATCGGCGCTTCCAAGCCGCATCACCTCGATGATGCCCAGGCCGCGCTGGCGCTGGAACTGACGGACGCCGAAATCGAAAAACTCGAAGCCCCCTATATTCCGCACCGGGTCGTCGGTTTCAGCTGACACCTTTCCCGCCGCGCTATCAACGGCGCGGCGGCCTCTGCTCCCGATCGCATCAGGCCGGATCGTAAGGCCGTTCGATCTGAAGCCGGTCGTGGAGATGTTTCCACGTCACGGCCTCGAACCGTTCCGGCCATTCCACACCCCGGCGCGCTGCCAATCTGCGCGCCCGCGGCAGATAGGCCCTGGCATAGGCCAGATGCACATCGATCATCGCTTCGCGCGAGGGTGCCGGCAACGGAAGTGACCTCAAAAGCGCCTTCTGCTCTTCCGTGATCAGCCGGTTGAGGTGTAGCGCCCCGCCGCGATGGGGTGCGGCGGTTTCCTGTATCAGCAGATCGACGAGAAGATTGCGCAGATGGAAAATGCCGGTCACGCCGTTGATATATTCCCCGCGCCCTGCCGCAACATCGAGAAGCCCGAGAATGCGGATAAACTCCTCGAACTGATATTTCAGGCGTTTCGGGTCCGGCTGAGGCTGTTCCGGGCGGTCTGCCAGCGTGTCCCGGTGCCCTGCCCTGTCGAACAATACGCGAAGCTCGTTCCTGTAGCGGGTCGTCAGCTGTTCGGGTTTGAGAATGATGACGTCGATGCGCAGCCAGTCTTCGGTCACGGCATTGATGAGTGAGGGAAACGTCACTCTGTCCCGCCACAGCACAGGCTCTCCCACCGCTTCTACGGCACGGCGCCAGAGTGCGGCCACCGCGTCGCTCGCGCCTTCCCCGGCAACGAGAACAAAGTCGATGTCGCTGTAATCGTCTTCGAGGCCGACCGCAAAACTGCCGCTCAGATAAAGCGCATCGATTTCCGGCGAACGCTCAATCGTCCCGGCTATGATCCGGATCGCATCTTCGCTTCCCATATCGTCCTCCGTCTGCCCGCTGGCATGCTATGCGCTCTGTCACCCGCTGTCAGTAAGAACGCAGGCACGCAGCCGCCAATTTCATGCCGCCTGTTGAGCAGAACGGAACTTATGTGTTAACACCACGTTAATCTAGAGTTGTGTCCCATCTATGAGGGACACGGCGGGGAGGCCATTTTTGTCCTGTACGGGGAGGGTATAGCGGCAATTCCGGTTTGCGCGGACGTTATAGTCCTGCGCGGCGGATGGCCCCCGCCAGTTTAATGCGGGCCGTTTTTTCCCGTTCTACAGGACCGGTTTCATCCCGTCCGGCATTTTGCCCCTTCCGGTCCGGCAGGCTTTCCGGTTCACGCCGTTTATCGGCCTGTTATCAGTTCAAATCCCTCCCCACACGCATTTTTTGCGGGCGGCGGTGCTGCTCGCGCTTCAGGCACCGGCTCTGGAGCGAAAGCCATGTGTTCAAAGCGGAGGACTGAGAATGAACAAGATGACCCTTGCAATCGCGACGCTGATGGCGACGACCGCGCTGCCGGCCGGCGCTTTTGCCGCGACGGAACTCACCATGTGGTATCACGGCGCGGGCAACCCGACGGAATCGGGCATCCTTGAAGGGATCGTTTCCGATTTCAACGACAGCCAGGACGACTGGGAGGTCGTGCTCGAAAGCTTCCCGGAAGACAGCTACAATGATTCCGTAACGGCGGCGGCTCTTGCGGGCAACCTGCCGGATATTATCGATGTCGACGGGCCGATCATGCCGAACTGGGCGTGGGCCGGTTACATGCAGCCGCTGCCGATTGACGAAAGCGCGCTTGAAGGCTTCCTGCCCGGCGCCATCGGCCGATGGGACGACCAGATCTATTCCGTCGGCCTGTGGGATGCGGCGCTGGCGATGATGACGCGCCAGTCCACTCTCGACAAATATGATATCCGCAAGCCAACGCTGGAAGAGCCATGGACGGCCGAGGAGTTTGACGAAATCCTTGTCAAACTGAAGGACAGCGGCGACTTCGACTATCCGCTCAACCTCGGTATGGCCGATCAGGGCGAATGGTACACCTATGCCTTCCTGCCCTTCCTGCAGTCTTTCGGCGGCGATCTGGTCGACCGTTCGGACTACCAGACGGCCGAAGGCGTTCTGAACGGCGATGATGCGATTGCATTCGGCGAATGGTGGCAGTCGCTGTTCGACCGTGATCTGGTGCCCGGCACCAGCCAGGACCCCGCCGACCACGAGAACGGCTTTATCGCCGGTGACTATGCCATCGACTGGAACGGCAACTGGACGGCGCGTGCCAAGCTCGATGCCTATGACGATGTCGTCTTCCTGCCCGCACCCGATCTCGGCAATGGCCCGAAAATCGGCGCGGCAAGCTGGCAGCTCGGCGTTTCGGCGGCGTCCGAACATCCCGAAGGGGCGGCAGCCTTCATCGAATACGCGATTCAGGACAAATATCTGGCCGAATTCTCCAACGCCATCGGCCTGGTTCCGGCAACGCAGGGCGCTGCCGACATGTCGGAATACTACAAGGAAGGCGCACCACTGGCCGTGTTCTACGGCCTTTCCGATGCGCAAGGCACGCTGAGGCCCGTCACGCCGGGCTATGTGGTTGAAACCAGCGTGTTCCAGAAGGCGCTTTCCGACATGGCCAACGGCGCAGATGTCGCCGACACGCTCGACGGCGCGGTCGACGAGATCGACACCGATATCGAGCGCAATCAGGGCTATGGCCACAACTGATCAGGCGGGGGCCTGGGGGCCGGCTTCGGCCGGTCCCCTCTCTTCGAGCATACTCGCTTTTGCTCTGCGTCACCCTCGGGCATGACCCGAGGGGCCACATACGGGTGCTGATGGATGCTCGGGTCAAGCCCGAGCATGACGCGGAAAGAGAGGTGTTGCAGCTTGCGGGAACCGACAACAAGGAAACACGCATATGAGCCGGAAACTGACGGAGAATAACGGGGCGGGCTGGGCCTTTGCCGCGCCGTCCGTTCTGCTCATCGGCCTGTTCATCATCCTGCCCTTCTTTCTGGCGATTGCCTTTTCACTCACCGATCAGCGGCTGATCTCGCCGAACCCGACGCGCTATGTCGGCACGGAAAATTACCGTGACCTGCTCGGCCTCAACGTCATTGCGATAGAACCCGAACGCGATGACAGCGGCGCGTTGGTGCGCGATGACAACGGCGCGCTGGAATATCCGCGCGTCCGCTCCTTCACCCGCTCCGACGACTATCCGCAATATCGCGGCATGCGCGAATGGTTCCGCATTCATGCCGGCAATACCGCCTATGTGGTGGTGGCGCGCGATGTCGTGTTCATGAAGGCGCTGACCAATACGCTCGTGTTTGTCGCGGTCACGGCGCCGGTGCAGGCGGGGCTGGCGCTCTGTCTGGCCTTGCTGATCAATCAGCGGCTTCGCGGGGTGAATGTCTTTCGCGCCGTATTCTTCATGCCGGTCGTGGTCTCCATCGTCGTCGTGTCGCTGCTCTGGCGGTTCATCTATGACGGCAATGACGGGCTTTTGAATGCGCTTCTTTCCGGGATGACCTTCGGCCTGTTCCAGCCGGTCGACTGGCTTGGCAATACCCATACCGCACTCGGCTCGATCATCGCCATGTCGATCTGGCAGGCGGTCGGTTTTCACATGGTCATCTGGCTTTCTGGCCTTCAGACAATATCGCCGACGCTTTATGAGGCCGCCGCCATCGAAGGCTCCTCGAAATGGCAAACCTTTCGCTATGTCACATGGCCGGGGCTTCGCAATACGGCGGTCCTCGTGCTGGTGGTCATCACCATGCAGTGTTTTGCCGTCTTCGCCCAGATCGACGTGATGACCAAGGGCGGGCCGCTCGATTCCACGCAAACCCTTGTCTATCAGGCGGTCGAACGCGGTTACGGGCGGCAGGATATCTCCGGCGGCTCGACGATTTCGGTCGTGCTGTTCGTGCTGGTGCTCGCGATCTCGCTGGCGCAACGCTACTTCACCCGGGAAAGGAACTGAGCCATGGCGGTCATTTCCGGCGATAATCACGGCCTCAGGCTGTTCACGCGCTACCTTGTTCTGGTGCTGGTGGCGCTGGTCTTTCTGCTGCCGCTTCTGTTCATGGTGATGTCCTCGCTCAAGCCCAATGCCCAGCTCCTGAGCGATACATCGTCCTTGCGCGCCTTCCTGCCGGTTGGCGATATCAGCCTTGAAAATTATGCCGGCGCCTTTGCGCGCGCGCCGATCGGGCTGTTCGTGTTCAACTCGGTGATGGTGACGACGTTGACCGTGCTGGCATCGCTGTTCCTGTGCTCGCTCGGCGCGTTTTCCTTCACCTTCGTGCGCTGGCGCGGCAATGCGGTGGTGCTTTCCATCGTGCTCGCCACCCTCATCATTCCCTTCGAGACCATTGCCATTCCGCTGCTGCTGTTCGTCTCGCGCCTGCCATGGCTTGGCCTCGACGGGCTCACATGGGGCTGGCTCAACACCTACCGGGTGCAGATCATCCCGTGGATTGCCGACGCGCTGACCGTCTTTCTGTTCGTGCAGTATTTCAAGGACCTGCCGCGCGAACTGATCGAGGCGGCGCGGGCCGAAGGGGCAAGCTGGTGGCAGATCTATCGCCGTGTGGTGATGCCGCTTTCAGGCCCGGTGATCGCAACGGCGGCCATTCTGAAAGCGTTGAAAATGTACAATGAACAATATCTGTGGCCGCTGATCGTGGTGCAGGACGAGGCGCACCGGCCGATCATGGTCGGGCTTGGCTATTTCTTCCAGCTCAACGTGCCGTGGGGTGAGGTGATGGCCTATCTTTCGATGATCACCGTGCCGGTTCTGGTGTTCTATCTGGTGCTGCAGCGCGCCTTCATCGCATCCATCGCCTCGACGGGCGTGAAGGGCTGAGGAGAGGAAACATGGCAGAACTGGCACTCAGGGATATCCGCAAATCCTTCGGCAAGATCGAGGTCATCAAGGGCGTGAACCTCGATATCAGGGACGGCGAGTTCGTGGTTTTCGTCGGCCCGTCCGGCTGCGGAAAATCGACGCTGCTGCGCATGATTGCCGGGCTGGAAGACATCACCGACGGCACGCTTGAAATCGGCGGCGAGCGGGTCAACGATCTGCAGCCGAAGGAACGCGGCATCGCCATGGTGTTCCAGACCTATGCCATCTTTCCGCATATGTCGGTGCGTGAAAACGTCGCCTTCGGGCTGACGATTGCCGGCGTGGGGAAAAAGGAAAAGGAAGAGGCGGTCAATCGCGCCGCGCGCATCTTGCAGATGGAGCATCTGCTCGACCGCCGTCCCTCGCAGCTTTCCGGCGGCCAGCGCCAGCGGGTGGCCATCGGTCGGGCGATTGTCCGCAATCCGAGCGTCTTTCTGTTCGACGAACCGCTCTCCAACCTCGATGCCGCGCTCCGCATGGATATGCGCATGGAAATCGGCAAACTGCACAATCAGCTTGGCGCGACGATGATTTATGTGACCCATGACCAGGTCGAGGCGATGACGCTTGCCGACCGGATCGTGGTGCTGAAGGACGGCGCGGTGCAGCAGGTGGGAAGCCCGATGGAACTCTATCACGAACCGGCCAACCTCTTCGTTGCCGGTTTCATCGGCTCACCGTCGATGAATTTCATGGATGTCGATATCGTCGAAAGGGCGAGCGACACGATCACGGTCAAATCGGACGCGCTCGATCCGGTTGCCATTCCCAGGACACGGTTTGATTTTTCCACGACGTCAAAGGCCCGGCTCGGCCTGCGCCCGCAATATCTCGACGTCGTCGAGGACGGCACGGCGGGCGGTTTGCACGGCACCGTGTCTCTGGTCGAACGCCTCGGCACGGAAACCGTCATCAATGTCGAACTCACCCGGGGCGGGCGCATCGTCGCAGCCCTTGCCGAGGACCGGCCGCTTGAAACCGGCAGCGAAATCACCCTCGTCTTTGCGCCCGAAAAGGCACATCTGTTTCCACTGGATGAGTAATACCAAGAGTCAATGATTAGGACCCATATGACCGGAGCGATTTTGAAAGCCGGCTAGGCGAAAACCGCAGTCGTAGCCATCGCTACGGCGAGGATTTTCAACGACGCGGGCTTTCAAAAGCGCCCGGCCCTGAAAGGGTGCGGCTGGAATGGCCACCGAGGGCGTCAAAATCCTCGCGCGATGCTCCGGCATCGCTCTCACGGTATTTTCCTACTCGGACGACCATTCCAGCGCGCATCATATGAGTCCTAATCATTGACTCTTGGTATAAACGCCCCGACCGACAGGCCGGAGCGTCATCTTCAGCAAAAATCAGTTCGCGACTTCCACGGCACGCTGTTCGTTCACCGTCGCTTCCGCCTCTTCCACAGCGGCGGTGAAGCTTGCGAAAATGTCCTCGCCGCCCGGTACGGACGATTTGAACCATTCGAAGGCCGGCTCGACAGCGGCCTTGAACTCGGCCTTTTCGGCGTCGGTCGGCACATAGATTTCACCGCCGGCCTCTACGAAATCCTGATAGGCGGCGATCTCCTTGCGCTTGGGGCTGGCAAAGGTCGCCTGCTGCAGCGCGTAGAAGGCATCGACGACGATCTTCTTCTGGTCTTCCGAAAGGCCACTGAACCGCTCATTCGACATCCACCAGAAGGCGGCCATGTAGGAATGACGGTCGAGCGTGATGAATTTCAGCCCGGCATCGGTGAACTTCATGTTCATGATGTCGGTGATGCCGTTGGCCGTGCCCTGCACCACGCCGGTCTGCAGCGAGGTGAACAGTTCCGGCCAGGCGATCGGCGTCGGGGACGCGCCGAGCGAGCGCACCAGTTCCTGCGGCAGTTCCGCCGGCACGGTGCGCAGCTTCATGCCGTCCATATCGGCCGGCGTCTTGATGGTATGCTCGGTATTGGCGAAGTTGCGCCAGCCACCGGTATTGCCGATGGTCATCAGGCGGATGGTGTCGCCGCTGTCGGCAAGCGCCAGGTCGCGCAGTTCGGCCGTGAACGGTCCGGAGAGCACTGCCTCGGCCACACGGTCATCATTCATCAGATAGGGCAAATCGAGGATCTGCAGATAGGGAAACAGCCCCGCCGCGCCGCCGGAGGTCGACATGTAGATATCGATCGTGCCGTCAGCGATGCCCTGCAGGCATTCCTCACCGGTGGCGCAGATCTGGGTTCCCATGAAGATATCGACCGCCATCGTGCCGTTGGAGGCGTTTTCGATATAGTTCTTGAAGACGACAAGACCGTCATAGTCCTCGTCATTCTCGTTGGAATTGGCCGTGGCACGCAGCGTGATATCGGCAGCCGCCGCCAGCTGGCCCGCCGAAACGGCAAGCACACCGGCGACCAGCGCCGTTTTCATCATGGTCTTGAGCATGTCAGTCCTCCCTTTGCTCTTGTTATATTGCATGTTTACTCCAGAAATCCGAACAGCCGCGGCAAGGTGAGGCTGATCGCGGGAACATAGGTGATCAGGAAAATAATCGCCGCCTCGACGGCGAGAAACGGCAATACCGCCCGCGCCACGGTTTCGACGCTGAGGCGCGAGACCGAGGAGGTGACAAACAGCACCAGTCCCATGGGCGGCGTCAACAGGCCGACCGTGAGATTGACCGCCATGATGATGGCGAAATGCACCGGGTCGACGCCCATCTTGAGAAAGATCGGTCCCAGGATCGGGCCCAGAATGATGATCGCCGGCCCCGCATCGAGAAACATGCCGACGACAAACAGCAGGATGTTGATCAGAAACAGCAGGATCAGCGGATTTTCCGTCAGTCCCAGCATGAAGGAAGCCAGAAGCTCCGGCGTGTGCGAGAGCGAGGCCACCGTCTTGAAGGCCATGGCCGCGCCCACCAGAAGCAGTACGACCGAGGATGTCAGCCCGGCGCGCATCAAAATTCCCGGCACGTCGCGCGCATGAAGCGTGCGCAGAACGAAGAAGCCGATGAAGAAGGCATAGGCAACGGCAATCGCCGAAGCCTCTGTCGGCGTGAACACGCCGCCGAGAATACCGCCCATGATGATGATCGGGGTGAGCAGCGGCCAGAAGGCTTTCAGGCTGGCATTGCCGCGCGTCTTCCAGCCTGCCTTTTCGGTGGCCGCCGGAAGCCCCTCGCGGTCCGCCATCACGCGCACCAGCACCATCAGCGAAACGCCGATCAGAACACCCGGCACAATGCCCGCCAGAAACAGCGCGGCAACGCTTTCCCCCATCACATAGGCATAGATGATCATGATGCCCGATGGCGGGATGATCGGTCCGATGATCGACGACGCGGCGGTGATGGCGGCGGCGAATTTGCGGGAATATCCCTGTTTTTCCATGGCCGGGATCATCATCGCCCCGAGTGCGGAGACATCGGCCACGGCAGAACCGGAAAGCCCGGCAAACAGCATGGAGGACAGAATATTCACATGGGCAAGCCCGGCGCGGAAATGGCCGATGACGGCTTGCGAGAACTCCACCAGCCGCTCTGTAATGCCGGCCCGGTTCATCAACTCGCCGGCCAGCAGGAAGAACGGCACCGCCATCAGCGGAAACGAGTCCATGCCGTTATAGACATTGCGGTAAAGCAGGACGATGTCGCGCTCCTGCCCGTTGAACCACAAGAGCAGCGCCGGAGACGCGATCAGTGCAAACAGGATCGGCAGGCCGCAAAACAGGAAGACCAGAAACAGAGGCAGGAACAGGCTCAGCATCACTCCCTCTCCAGCCCGGAGACCACCGGCAGCGGCTTCAACCGGTCCCCGGCGCCCAGAAGCTCGGCCACAAGCCGCAGCAGCAGCTCGATATTGACAGAAAGCATCATGGTGGCGCCGGTTGCCAGCGAGGCCATCATCCAGGCACGCGGAACCTTCATCCATGATGAGAAATCAAATGCCGTCGGGATCATCAGCGACGGCATGGTGAACCGCCCGCCGATACCGGTCACCTCGCTCCAACCGATATTGACCGCCCACCACAACACCACGCAGGAGATAACAAGCAGTGCCAGATTGAGCATGGCGGCCGGCTTTTTCGGGAGAAAACGCTTGATCGTGTCGATGCTGACGAAGCCGCCATGCCGGAAGGCTGTCGGCGCCATAAGGCTGACCATCCACAACATCAGGAAGCGCGCCAGTTCTTCCGTCCAGGCCAGCGCATCATTGAGCACATAACGGAAAAACACCTGAATCAGGATGACAACAACCATCAGCCCCATCAGCACGGCGCCCGTCCACCGGCCGATCGCCAGCACCGGGCCGTTGCCCCGCGCAAGAACAGAAGCTGCAGCCAGCAAGATCGTCATCAGTTCATCCGTCATACGCCGTCATCACGCACAGAGCATTGCCGCAATTCCGGCTTTTGCGCGAAACTGTCTGCTACCCTGTCGTCCGAGCCCTTCTAGAGCGTTTCAGACTGAAATGGAAACAGTTCTGTTTATCCGATTGCGGCTTTCTGCCGCCGATAGTGGATCGACGCTATCCGTGCGGTCACCGTTTTACCAGGAATGGTGCTGGACGCCCGCTTCCGGTCCCCTATAATCAATCCGTAACAGAACCGGAACACATTCACCGCCCGGCAAAAGCGGTGCTTGTCCAGACGGTTCATCAAGGAGGAGGGCCGGACATGCTGCTTTCCATCAAGCAGTAACCGCCGGCACATGTACGAAGGTCAGCCAGGATGAGCCGCCTGCCCCTGAAGCGCGACATTGATGACCCGAGTGAGCACTGGGATATGCTCGACCTCATCCTCGAGACCGTGCGCACGCATTTCGATATGCAGGTCGCCTATCTGTCGGAAATCGTCAACGGCAATTCCGTGTTCCTCGCCGTCAGTGCGCCGGGGTTCGAAGCAATCGCCTTTCCCGGCGCCGTTCTCAGCCTGCAGGAGGTCTACTGCCAGCATATTCTGGATGGCAGACTGCCGCGCGTGATGGCAGACACAAGCGCGCATCCTCTGGCCGTCTCCATGCCGATTACAACAAACATACCAATCGGCAGCCATCTGAGCGTTCCCGTCTACAGGGATGACGGAACGGTCTTCGGCATGTTCTGCTGCCTGCGCACAACGCCCAATCCCGCGCTTGGCGAATGCGACGTCAAGGTCATGGAAACCTTCGCCGGTCTTGCCAAAAAGCAGATCACTGCCGGCTTGCGGCAACGCAGCGAGGCGGCTGCCGCCGCGGCCCGCATTGACAGCGCGATCACCGGCGACAGTCTGCACATGGTGCTCCAGCCGATCGTTTCGCTACAGAACGGGGAGCCGATCAAGTTCGAGGCGCTGTCGCGCTTTTCCGGAGAGCCATATCGGCCGCCAAACCTGTGGTATGAGGAGGCCCGCGCCATCGGACGTCAGGTGGATCTGGAATCGCTGTCGATCTCAAAGGCCCTGGCGCTTCTCGATCAGCTCCCGCCCGACATGACGGTTGGCGTCAACGCCGCGCCGGAGACGATTGCAACCGGCATTCTGGCCGATATCATCCAGACATCCGATCCCGCACGGGTCGTTGTCGAAGTTACCGAACATGATGTGGTCGAGGATCATGACCGGCTGAGCCTTGAGCTTGACCGGCTGAAGGCGCTTGGCGTGAGAACCGCCGTGGACGATGTCGGGGCCGGCTTTTCGGGCCTTGTCGCGCTTTTGCGGATGAAACCGCACATTCTGAAACTCGACATCGAGCTGATCCGCGATATCGACACCAATCCGGCCAAACAGGCACTGGTGCTCGGCATGGTCCATTTTGCCAACCAGACCGGCGCCACCACGATTGCCGAAGGCGTGGAAACGACAGCCGAGTGCGAAACGCTCCGCCAGCTCGGGGTCCAGCTTGGCCAGGGTTATCTGTTCGGCAAGCCCATGGAAATCGAAGACGCCAATGCCTGGCTTGCGGCACGACGCAGCACACGCTGATTTTCACGGCAAAGGCTGCACGCCGTCGAATAGTTCTGAACAACATTCACTTTGGATACCCCTTCCATATCTGTGAAGAACAAACGCCGGGTTTGCATTACTGCAAAGACCTACCGGGAAATTTGCGTCGGAGTGGTGCCGGTCATCCGCCTGAACATCGAGATGAATGCGGAAGGCGTGCTGTAGCCCAACCGGGAGGCAATCAGGTGCACCGGCTCGTCATCGTCAAGCAGGGTCAGGGCGGCAATCAATCTGGCGCGCTGGCGCCATTCATGAAAGGAAATTCCGAGTTCGCTCTGGCAGCGCCTGGAAAGGGTCCGCTCCGTCGTGCCGCAGCGGCGCGCCCATTCCGCCAGCGACAACGGGTTTCCCGGATCGGTCTGCAACGCCCTCAGGATTGGGCCGAGCAGCGCGTCATCGGTAAAAGGCAGGTAGCTGTCGAACCGGCGCGCCAGCCTGATCTGATCCACCAGCACTGACGCAAGGCGCATATCCTCTGCGGTTTTCGGTGCGGTGACACCGCGCGCGGCGAAATCGGCGAGGATCGCCTTGAGGAGCGGACTGAGGTCGAGGGTGCCCGGCTTCTCCGGCAAGTCCCGGCAGAGATCGGAAGCGACATAGACCGAGACATAATGCATGGCCTGGCTATTGCGGGCTTCGTGCGCGGCGCCCGGCGGTATCCAAATCCCGTATTGCGGCGGAGACAGGTATCGCGTCCCGTCAATCGTGTACTCACAAACGCCCGACAGCGCGTAATTCAGCTTGCCCCAGCGGCGTATTCTTGGCGGAAAAACAGTCCCTGCCGGAAAGAACACCGTTCGAAACGAGACTGGAGCCGGCGGTTCGCCTTCTGTGGGCGGCCTGTCTGTCATGCGTCGTCAATCCGATACCATCTGTCTGAAAGTCACTATATACGTACAATCCGACAAGACCTAGAACCAACATGAAAAACGCTTCGATTATGTCGGTTACGGGTCCCGTGCAGGCGTTTACGGAAATTGACGCCGCGACCGGGAAAGTAGACGACGAATGAACAGGATTTCCAACCTCACCCTGAACAACGGCATCACCATGCCATGTCTCGGCCTCGGCGTGCTCGACCGCGCCAACCGCGCGTCGACGGCGGCAGCGGTCGAAGCGGCGATTGCCGATGGCTACCGCCTGATCGACACGGCAGCTTCCTACCTCAATGAACGCGAGGTCGGTGAAGGATTGGCCCGGAGTGGTGTTGCGCGCGCCGACCTTTTCGTCACCACCAAGGTCTGGATGAGCGATTACGGAGAAGAAAAGACCCTGCACGCTTACGAAGCCAGTCTGGGCAGGCTCGGGCTCGATTACATCGATCTTTACCTGCTGCACTGGCCTGTACCGTTGGACTTCGAAGCAACGATCGCCGCCTACAAGGTTCTGGAAAAGCTCCTTGCCGAAGGCAGGGTTCGGGCGATCGGGGTATCGAATTTCAGCGCGGCACATCTGGAAAACCTGATGGCGCAGACCGAGATCGTTCCGGCAGTCAATCAGGTCGAACTCAATCCAAGCTTCCAGCAGAAGGATTTGCGGGCGGCGCACCGGAAGTTGGGCATCGTCACCCAGGCATGGTCGCCGATCGGCGGCGGTTTTCGCCGGTCCGCCGATCAGGGCAGCGACCCGATAGCGGATCCGGTCATAGCCGGACTGGCACAAAAGCACGGCCGGACGGCGGCCCAGATCATCCTGCGCTGGCATATCCAGAACGGCGTTTCGGTCGTTCCGAAGTCCTTCAATCCGAAGCGCATCGTCGAAAACCGAAATGTCTTCGATTTTGAGCTCCCAGCCGATGACATGGCCGCGATCAATGCGCTCGACAAGGGCTTGCGTACCGGACCCGACCCCGAAACGACGACAGCGGCCGCCTTCGACATCGCCATTGAAGATTGACAGCCGCCCGTGGCGCGCGCGCAATTTCGCAATTGGACGCATGGCAATGTCTTGCCTCACAAGGTGAAGTCACAACAGGGAGGCAAGACACCTGATTTCCACCTGCTGCGCCAGACCCGTTCGGCAGGGACTGCCCCAGGTGGTCGCAACCTGACAAAGCCGGTGCGGTGCAGGCCGGTGGCTCAGGAAAAGGCTGAGCCGGCATATCCCGATGCAGCCACCGCGCCGCACAGTTCACGCCAGTCGCATCCGGCACAGGCCGACCGTGTGTCTCCCTTGGCAAAGGCGTGACGGAGCCGGCGAATGCGCGCTTCATCCAGCACGAACCGTGTTCCGGGCTTGATGGTCAACGCCAGCAGACCACCGACATCCGCCGCCGCGGCAAGGTCGCGCTCAACGACACTTTCGCGATGGCAGTGGGGTGCCGGCTCACCGAGAAGCGGCGCGCAGATCGCATCCGGCCCCTCGATGATCTCGATTTCCTCGCCTTCGGCAAGACGCCCCACGATCACCGCCATATTGGCCGTGAACGCGGGCGTGTAGCCCTTGCCGACAAAGGTGAGGATACACAACAGATGATGCGGACGCAGCCTTACCGTCATTCGGGAAGGCGCGCCGTCCGGCCCGAAACCAGTTTCAAAACAGCAGCCCCGAGTGCGGATTTCAGGACAGCACCGAGAAGAAACGGAACCACGCCCAGCACGATCGCCTGTTCGGCGCCGACAAGCGCGGCCAGCCATGCGGCCCCGAGCACCAGGCACAGGATATTGCTGGCAAGCATGCCCGCAAAGGCGAGCACCACCCGCTGCCCGTTCCATCCGCGCTCGGCCAGAAAGCCCATGACCATGCCCGCAATCGGGAAGGCAAACAGATATCCGCCCGTCGGGCCGAGGAAGTGATGGATGCCGGCAGCCCCGCCGGCCAGAACCGGCAGCCCCAAGGCCCCTTCAACAAGCCACGCAGTGATCGTGACGCCACCGAGCCGCCAGCCGTAAAGCGCACCGACGAGGGCAACCGCGAAGGTCTGCAATGTCACCGGAACGGGCACCATCGGAACCTCGATATAGGAGGACAGCGCGAGAAACAGCGTACCGACAAACACAGCCCCGATTTTCCAGGCAAGCGGACGGTTCTGCAGGTCGATCATGACGGATTGTTTTCCGGTGGCACCGGCGGTCGACATGGGCATGAAAGTCTCCTTCAACAAATTATAGATAATTTCGACTCATTATCTCTAATATTGTTTCTGACTTTCGTCATCATTGCAAGAACGCCGCGCAGAAAGGGTCTGCGCGATGCGGATGCAATCGCGAATCTGTCTTGACTGGGATTGATGATGCGGTCTGGACCGCAGCGCTTCAGATCGGGTTTTGCCCAATCCAGGTCACGTGCCGTGCAAGCAGAGCCGCGGCCGTGTCGATATGGCCCGCACGCAGCGCCGAGAGGATCGCGCGATGGTCGCGATCGGTCGGCGTCTCCCATTCCGCACGCCAGCCGGAGAACAGGAAGCGTGCGCTGGCCGCATGAAGATCGTCGATCGTTCGCAGCAGACGCGGCATGCTGCATGGCGTCAGGATCAATCTGTGAAACCGGCGGTTCGCCTCTTCCCACACCTGAACATCGCGTGCGTGATCCCCTGCCCGGGTCGCCTCTTCGGCCTCATCCAGAATGGAGGTGGTCAGATGCGGCGCGGCATTGCGCAAAGCCAGCACCTCGAGCACGGAACGCATTTGCGCCACTTCGCGCAGATCATCGAGGCTGAAAGCGGCAACACGCACCCCACGGCGCGGCTCGCTTTCGACCAGCCCCTGTGCTTCCAGCCGACGGAAGGCCTCGCGCACCGGAACATGGCTGGCCTTGAAGGTTTCGGCAATCTGGTCCTGGCGCAAACGGGTCCCCGCCGCAATCTCGCCGGAGATAATGCGACCGGCCAGTTCGCGACTGATCCGTGTGGCGACAGGTTCTGATTTGGTGTTCGGCATGGATCATAGATAATCGCGGCCGCACGAAAGGTCCATAGACGCCCGGCAAAGCACCGTCTTGATCCCGAGGCATTTCCTGCATAAACTTTTCAATATCGAATAGATCACATAACTCGATTGCGAAATTCGGAAATGTTGACGACTTTTGATATGGACGCGCTCAGAACCATCGTGGTGGGAACCGACCTTGGCAGTTTTGCGCGTGCGGCGGTGCAGCTTGGCCGCTCCCAGTCGGCTGTCAGCATGCATCTGAAGAAGCTGGAGCAGCAGACAGGGACCGTGCTTTTCAGGCGCAACGGCCGCGGTCTTGTGCCGACCGAGGCGGGTGAGGCCTTTATCGCCTATGCCCGCCGGATCATCGCGCTGAACGACGAAGCGGCGTTATCGGTCGGCGCTGCCGCCACGACGGCCTCTGTCCGGCTGGGCCTGCCGCAGGATTTCTTCGACGATTTGATGCCCGCAACGCTCCGGACCTTCAGGCAGAATTGCGACAATGTGCATGTCGATATCCGGGCGGGCGAAAACCACAGCCTGGCCGAGGAAGTGCGCGCGGGCCGTCTGGATGCCGCCATCGCCTTCTTCCGCGCCGGCAGCCCGGCCGAGGGCGAAACGCTGTGCCGGCTGCCGATGCGCTGGCTGGCAACGGAGGATGTGATGGCGACGCTGCCGCGCGATCCTGTTCCGCTCGTGCTGTTCAACCATCCCTGCCTGTTCCGGCAGGCAGCTCTCGCGGCTCTGGATGACAGCCGGACGCGCTGGCGCGCCGCACTGACGACGCCAAGCCTCCCGGCCGTCTGGTCGGCGCTGCGGTCGGGTCTGGGCATCGCGGTGCGCACGGATCACGGCAGGCCCGCGGATATCATCAGCGTGGGGCACGATTTTGGCCTGCCGCAGCTGCCATCAATCGAACTGCGCCTCCTGCGTGCGCCGAACATTTCAGGCATTGCCGACCGGCTGGCCGAGGTGCTGCGCCGGGAAACGCTGAGCAAGGTGACGCCAACGGCTGAGACCGAACCGCACACCGAACCTGCATAAGTCATTCCCCGGCAACTGCTTCGAGATGGCTCAAGCCTCCTCTTCGCTTTCCAGCGGAAGGTAAAGCGCCCCGCCCTCGCGGAATTTTTCCGCCATCTTCGCCATGCCCTCTTTCTGGGCTTCGGCGCGAATATCGTGCGAAATACGCATCGAGCAGAATTTCGGCCCGCACATTGAACAGAAATGCGCAACCTTGTGCGCCTCCTTCGGCAGGGTCTCGTCGTGCATCGAGCGTGCGGTTTCAGGATCGAGCGACAGGTTGAACTGGTCCTCCCAGCGGAACTCGAAGCGCGCGCGCGACAGTGCATCGTCACGGATGCGCGCGGCCGGATGCCCCTTGGCAAGATCGGCGGCATGGGCGGCAATCTTGTAGGTGATCACCCCGGTCTTGACGTCATCGCGGTCGGGCAGGCCGAGATGTTCCTTCGGCGTCACATAGCAGAGCATCGCCGTGCCGAACCAGCCGATCATCGCCGCGCCGATGCCGGAGGTGATGTGGTCGTAACCCGGCGCGATATCCGTGGTCAGCGGCCCGAGCGTATAAAATGGCGCCTCGCCGCAGGCCGCAAGCTGCTTGTCCATGTTCGCCTTGATCTTGTGCATCGGCACGTGGCCGGGGCCCTCGATCATCACCTGGCAGTCTTTCGCCCAGGCGATCTGCGTCAGTTCGCCCAGCGTTTCCAGTTCGGCGAATTGCGCCTCGTCATTGGCATCGGCAATCGAGCCGGGGCGCAGGCCATCGCCGAGCGAGAACGACACGTCATAGGCGCGGGCGATATCGCAGATCTCGTCGAAATGCTCGTAGAGGAAGCTCTCGCGATGATGATGAAGGCACCATTTGGCCATGATCGAGCCGCCGCGCGAGACGATGCCGGTCACCCGGCCCACCGTCATCGGGATCATATGCAGCCGTACGCCTGCATGGATGGTGAAATAGTCCACGCCCTGCTCGGCCTGCTCGATCAACGTGTCGCGAAACACCTCCCAGCTTAACTCTTCGGCAATGCCGCCAACCTTTTCCAGCGCCTGATAGAGCGGCACCGTGCCGATCGGAACCGGCGCATTGCGGATGATCCAGTCGCGGATATTGTGGATATTGCGGCCGGTGGACAGGTCCATCACCGTATCGGCGCCCCAGCGCGTGGCCCAGACCATCTTTTCCACTTCCTCGGCCATGGATGAAGTCACGGCGGAATTACCGATATTGGCGTTGATCTTCACCAGAAAATTCCGGCCGATCGCCATCGGCTCGGCCTCGGGGTGGTTGATATTGGCCGGGATGATCGCCCTGCCCTTCGCCACCTCGTCGCGGACGAATTCGGGCGTGATGAAATCGGGGATTTCCGCGCCAAAACTCTCGCCATCGCGCATCAAGGCCTGTTTCGCCGCCTTTCGCCCGAGATTTTCGCGGATGGCCACAAACTCCATTTCAGGCGTGACGATGCCGGCGCGGGCATAGGCCATCTGGGTCACCGCCTTGCCATCCCTGGCCCGGCGCGGCTGATGGCGCACGGGAAATTCCGGCACCAGCCGCTTGCCTTCGGCAAAGCCATTATCCTCCGGCTTCACATGGCGTCCGTCATAGGCGTGCGTGTCGCCGCGCGCGGCAACCCAGCCCTCGCGCAGGCGCGGCAGGCCGCTTTCGATGGCGATATCGGCCTGCGGATCGGTATAGGGGCCGGAGCTGTCATAGACCGTGACGGGCGGCTCGCCGGCGCTTGGGTGCACGTCGATCTCGCGCATCGGGATGCGGATATCGGGATGCAGCATGCCCTTGTGCCAGACGCGGCGGGATGCCGGCAGCGGGCCTGTGGTGACGGTCGGAGAAATATCTTTCATCGGTCGGAGCCTCCATAGCTCTTGGCGTTGGAGACCCAGTTCGACGTTGAATGGAGGAGGCCGCGCATATTGCGCCTGAAAGGAACAGCGGGCCTTATCCCGCGCAGCCGATGCACCATCCCTACGCCAGTGTGAACTGGATCAGGTTCATCGGGTCACTGCGCCGCATAAGCCAGCAGTATCTCAGCCCCTTGTCGGGACCCCCCGGGTGAGCGCGCCAAAATTGCGCCGGATGCGCGAGCTTGTCAACGCCTGCTGCGAAAAACGGTATATACCTGATTTTCGAATTTATGACTTTTATAAATTTCGTTTTTCGGAATGGATAATCGGCCTTAGGCTTGCGCGCATGCCCGATCAGAACGCGCCCGCACCGCAAAGCAGACCGACAGGTTTCATCGGCCTCGGCACGATGGGAACGCCCATGGCACTGAACCTCGTTCAGGCCGGTATGCCGGTTATCGTGTGGAACCGGACGCCGGAACGCTGCATGCCTCTGGAAAAGGCCGGCGCCGCCGTTGCGCCAACGGCAGGCGACCTGTTTTCCCGGTGCGAAACCGTGCTTCTGATGCTCGAAAACGAACGCGCCACAGATGCCGTCCTCGGGCGTGGAACGGACCGCTTCGCCGAACGGGTCGGCGGTCATTGCATCGTTTCGATGGGCACCGTCTCGGCGGCGTATTCCCGAACACTCTCTGATGAAATCACAGCCGCCGGCGGCCATTATGTGGAAGCGCCGGTCTCCGGTTCGCGCAAACCGGCCGAAGCCGGACAGCTTGTCGGCATGCTCGCGGGCGCGCCGGAGGATATGAAACGTCTGCACAGCCTTCTCGCGCCGGTCTGCAAGCAGGTTTTCGAGTGCGGCGCGGTCCCTGCGGCGCTGCAGATGAAGCTCGCGGTCAACGCCTTCCTGATCACCATGGTCACGGGGCTTGCGGAATCCGGGCACTTCGCGGCGCGGCACGGGCTCGACATGGACAAGTTTGCCGAAATCCTGAATGCCGGACCGATGGCGAGCGACGTCTCGAAGGTCAAGATCGACAAGCTCCGCCACCGCAATTTCACTCGTCAGGCCGGAATTTCCGATGTGCTGAAAAACAGCCGGCTGGTGGCTGACGCGGCGCGTTCGGCAGGCACCGCCTTTCCGCTGATGGAGGCGTGTGTGGCGCTCTACGCGGAAACGGAAGCCTTGGGGAACCCGGAGGACGACATGATCGCCGTTATCCGGGCATTCGAGGCGCGCGCCGACCACTCCGGCTCTTGATCTGCCTGTCGCCGCGCGCCACTCTGCGACTGCCCGTACGGCGCCCGCCGGAAAACCTTGAGGATAAAACCATGCTGATCGCCCACCTCTCCGATCCCCACCTTCGCGCCAAAGGCGCGCTTTATCAGGGACTGGTCGATTCGAACGCCATGTTCGATCTCGCGCTCGATACACTTCTGGCGCTGCGCCCGACGCCCGATCTGGTGGTCATCGGTGGCGATCTTGTCGATGGCGGCACGGAAGCCGAATACGAGACGGTGCGAACCGCCCTGCAACGCCTTGACCAGCCTGTCTTCGTGATCCCCGGAAACCATGACGATCGCGAAACCTTCCGCCGTTGTCTTCGTGACCTTGTTCGGCTTCCCGATGAAGGACCGCTGCATTTCGACACGCACGCGCAATGGCCCGTCAGGGTGATCGGCTTCGATGTGACGGTCCCCGGGCAACACTATGGCGAGATCACCGAGGCGTCACTCGCATGGCTGGAGCAGAGACTGACCGAACGCCCGGATCAGCCGACAATGCTCTTGATGCACCAGCCGCCCGTCGACAGCGGCATCGGCTTCATCGATACCTACAAATGTTTCGGCGGCGACCGACTGGCGGCACTGGTCGGCCGGCATGACAATGTGGAGCGCGTGTTGTGCGGTCACATTCACCGCTTCATGCAGATCGGGTTCGGCGGCCGCCAGCTGATGACGGCGCCGAGCACCACGACAGCCATCGCACTCAAGCTGGAGGAGGATGCATCGCCGGCCTCCTTCGTCGAGCCGCCGGCCTTTCTTTTGCACCACTGGCGCAAAGGCGGCGGTCTTGCAACGCACTGGGTGCCGGTTGGCCGTTTTCCCGGACCACTGCCCTTCTTCTGATTGCGCGTTTGCCGCCTATCGCGTTACCGCCATGAAGGCACTGCCGCCGATCATGAAACCGCCACCGGCATAGCCTGCCCGCCTCCGCGCAGCGCGGCTGCCAAGAAGCGTGCGCATCCGGGCCGCGACAAGCGCGTAACACCCCAGGACCACCACCACGACAAGGCTAGAGGTCAGGGTCAACAAGGCAAGCTGAAGCGCAAGGTTGCCGTCCGGCGCGATGAACTGCGCGAGAAACGCCATGTAGAAGACAATGGATTTGGGGTTCAAAACGGCGGTGAGCGCGCCCGCGCGAAAACAGCTCCAGACGGCTGCGGTGTCCTGCTCCGGGACCAGATCGACAGCCGCTTCCTCGCCGCGCGCCGCCCTGATCTGCTCAATGCCCAGCCATGCCAGATAGAAGACACCGGCCCATTTGACGAGTTGAAACAGCAGGGCCGACGCCGCAAGAACGGCACCGACACCGGCAAATGACAGGCCGAGAAGCGCAATGGAGCCGACGACAGTGCCGAGGACGCCCATCATGGCGGCCGCCCTGCCCCTTGTCAGCGATTGCCCGATCACGAGCATGACGCTCGGGCCGGGAATGACAGTCAGCACCACGCAGGCGATCAGATAGGCAACCCAGCTTTCCACCGACATTCTAGCTCCTCTCCGTCCTTGTTTCCGTCTCTACCGGGGTGAGCGACGCCAGAAACGCTCCGCCGCCGATCAGCGCGATACCGCTCAGGTCGACAAAACCCGGCCGGTCGCCAAAGAGCAGAATGCTCCACACCAGCGCAAACACAAGATATCCGTTATCGAACAGACCAATGACCGGCGCCGGCGCCAGTTGATAGGCCAGTGCGACTGCCGCGGTGATAACGGCAAGAAGAACACCGAGCCCCATCAGTATCTGCCATCCCGATGCCCCAAGCCTTGGCCAGGCGGAAAGCAGAAAGCCTGCATCGCTGCCTGCGCCGAAAAACAGCAGAACCATCACATAGGCCGCACCGGCCGCCGCAAGGACAAGGTTGAGATTCAACGCCATAGACAATGGCGGGACATCACGGCAGCGGCCATAGGTGATGACGGCGGCCAGCGCGTAAAAAAACGCTGCCAGCAGCGGCAGGACCATGACCGGTGACACTTCCGACGGGCCCGGTCTGAGGATCACCAGAACGCCGGCAAGCCCCAAAGCAATCGCCACAACCCCGCGCTTTCCAATGTGCGTCCTGAGCAGGATGGCCGACAGAACCGCCATCCACATCGGCGATGTGTAATAGCAGGCCGCCGCCAGCGAAAAGGATATAAACGGCAGGGCTGCATAGTAGCTCGCCCACATCAGCGCCAGGCTGAGGCTGCGCGCCCAGACCCACGGATTTGCCGTCAGAAGCGCGCGCCCGTTCCTTGCGGTCAGCCGGAAGATTATCGCAAGAAGAATGGCCGCAACGGCCGAACGCAGGACAAGAACCTGCCCCAGCGAGACATCGTCACTGAAAAGCTTGACCAGCGCATCGGAAAGCGAAAGCAGAAGCACGGCGCCGGTGATGGCGCCGATACCGGTAAGACGCGCCTGCCGCGTATTCGTCATTATGGATACCATGAGCGCAGCCAAACATGCATGATGCCCGATGAAAAATGATATTTTTCTTAGAATACATGATCAGAACGCATGCAAACGATGCGCTTCAGCTGGCGCGACGTGATGCCGGAGGCGATCTGAAAGCCTGCTCTCCCTGCTTTCAGGCATGAAGAGCCAGGCTGACAGATCGCCATCAAGGGCATCGATGGCCGGTTAAGCCTTTTCGGCAGAAAAGCCGCTCAGCATCCGCCAGTCGGCCGGAAGTTTCCGGCGTTCACCGGTAACTTCGACCCGCGTTTTCAGCCTGATATCCCCGCTCGATGCGCCGACCATCAGCGTGAAGAAGCCGGGCTCAACGATGCGGCGGCCCTCATAGCCGGTGAAGTTCAGCATGTCGGTGGGCACCTCGAAGGTCACGCGGGTGCTTTCGCCGGGCTTCAGCGCTATCTTGCCGAAGGCTTTCAGCTCCTTGACCGGGCGCACCAGTGTGGCGATCTCGTCACGGACGTAAAGCTGCGGCACGGCGATGCCGTCGCGGTTACCGGTGTTTTTCACCGTGAACGACAGCTTGACGGTGCCCGCCGCTATATCGACAGCGTCTTCTTCCAGTGCAACGTCTGCATAGTCGAACGTGGTATAGGAAAGGCCGTGGCCGAAGGGGTAGCGGCTGCCGAAATGGCGGGCAATCGGCGTGCCGGAACTCTTGAAGCTGTGGTTATAGAAATAAGGTGCGGCGCCGACATTGTGCGGGATTGAAAGCGTCAGGCGGCCGGACGGTTCGACTGTGCCGGTCAGCACGTCGGCCAGCGCCGTTCCGCCTTCCTGACCGGAGAAGAAGGTCATCACCTGGGCGGCAATCCTGTCTTCCGCACCGCCGAGATTATAGGGTCGGCCGGAGGAGATGACGACGATGACCGGTTTGCCGGTTTCGATCACGGCATCCAGAAGCTTCTGCTGCACGCCGGGGAGTTCCAGCGTGTCGGCGTCCGAACCTTCGCCGACCGTGCCGGTCTGAAAGATGCCGGAAAGATCACCGACGCAGACGATGGCGACATCGGCATTCTTTGCCGCCTCCACAGCTTCCGGGATCATGTCGAGACGGGATGAAAGCGAGGAAGCCTGTTCCAGCGACGTGCTGTCATCGACATCGCCGGGAAACACCGGCGCGCCGGCCTTGCGTTCGTCGAGGATGTTGCAGCCGCGGGCGTAGACGACGTTATCCGCGCCAAGCTTCGCCTTCAGTCCGGCAAGCGGGGTGATGACGCTTTCGACCTCTTCCTGCGCCTCGTTGTGGATCAGGTGGACCGGGAAAGCGTAGTCACCGAGAAGGGCCAGCGGGTCATCGGCGGTCGGGCCAATGACGGCGACTTTCTTGCCCGATGCGAGCGGCAGAATGCCGTTATTGTCGAGGATGGTGATGGATTCTTCTGCCGTCTGCCGGGCGATGTCGGCAAATTCCTGACGCTGGAGCACGATGCCGCCATCATCCGCATAGGGCTTTTCGAACAGGCCGAGGCGGAATTTTTCCTTCAGCACACGACCGACGATCTCGTCGATCTTCGCTTCCGTGATCAGCCCGCGGTCGAGCGCTTCCTTCATATCCTTGGCGCAGTCATCGCCGGGAAGCTCGATGTCGAGACCAGCATTGAAGGAAAGCGCTGCGGCTTCCGCCCGTGTTTCGGCAATGCCATGGTGCTGGTAAAGCAGGCTGACGCCGACATAGTCGGCGACGATCAGGCCATCGAAACCCCAGTCATCGCGCAGTACCCGGGTCATCAGGTTGTGCGAGGCGTGAACCGGCTCACCGTCAATATCGTGATAGGCGGGCATGACCGAGCCGGCATTGGCAAGCTTCACCGCCATTTCAAACGGCAGCATGAAGGTGTCGTTCAATTCGCGCCAGCCCATATGGACGGGGGCATGGTTGCGGCCGCCTTCGCTGGCGGAATGGCCGGCATAATGCTTCAGCGTGGCCAGCACGCCGCGATCTTCGCCCTGCAGGCCTTTGACATAGGCCGAAGCGATCACCCCGGCAAGATAGGGGTCCTCGCCGATGCTTTCTTCCGTCCGGCCCCAGCGGGCGTCCCGCGCCACGTCGAGCACCGGCGCAAGCCCTTGATGGCAACCGATGGCGCGCGCTTCCTGGCCAATCGCCGCGCCGACCTTTTCGATCAGCGCCGGGTTGAAAGTCGCGCCGAAGGAGAGCGAGGACGGAAACAGGGTGGCGCCCTTGATCATCAGCCCGGACAGGCACTCCTCATGCGACATGACGGGAATGCCGAGCCGGGTTTCTTCGACCATGAATTTCTGCAGCGCGTTCAGCGCGCGCACGCCTTCGGCCGGGTCGATACTGCGGGTGCCGAGCGGCCGGGTGACCTGGCCGAGACCGGAGGACAACATGGCCTTCAACGTCTCCGGGTTGGTCTCGCCGGTGAACTGGTCGGAGCGCGTCTGGTGATTGCCATCCTCAGCCAGAAACAGCCAGACGGCATGCAGCTGGCCGATCTTTTCCTCGATGGTCATACGGCCGAGAAGGTCTGAAACACGGGCTTCGATCGGCTGTGATGCGTCCTTGTAGACGGGATTTTTCTGTTCGTTGGTCATTTTGTTATTTCCGTATTTCGTGTTCAAACCGCGTCGGATTCGGAGAGCTCGTGCGGGCCGGGCACGCTTGGCAGATAGTCCAGCGCCTCGCCTTCGGCATCAAACAGATGGCAGGCCGCAGGCTTGACGAAGAAGGCCATCGGCTTTTCCGGCACCTTCAGCACATCCTCAGCGACCTTGGCGATCATCGGCTTTTCCGTGCTTTCGTTGAGATAGAGGTGGCTGTATTCGCCGAAATTTTCCACAGCGCGCACCTTTCGGCGGATCACCTGCTCGGTCGTATCGTCTTCAACCGGATGCATGTGTTCAGGGCGCACGCCGAGCGTCAGTTCGGCGCCGTTCGAAAGGCCCTCGGTCGACACCGGCACCTGCAATGTCTCACCGGTTTCGAGTTTCACCGTGGCGCCGTCGGCATCGCCACTCTCAAGCGTCACCTTGAGAAAGTTCATTGACGGCGAGCCGAGGAAGCCTGCGGCAAAAAGGTTCGCCGGGCGGTGATAAAGCTCCAGCGGCGCGCCGACCTGGGCGATACTGCCCTTCTTCGTCACATCCGGCCCGGCACGCAGCAGCACGATCTTGTCGGCCAGCGCCATGGCTTCCGTCTGGTCGTGGGTCACATAGATCATGCTGGCTTCGGGATAATCGCGGTGCAGATTGGCGATTTCGGAACGCATGTGAACACGCAGCGCCGCATCGAGGTTCGACAACGGCTCGTCGAACAGGAAGACGGCGGGCTGGCGGACGATGGCGCGGCCGATCGCGACACGCTGGCGCTGACCGCCGGAAAGCTGCTTTGGCCGGCGGTCGAGCAAAGGCTCTATCTGCAGCATGCGCGCGGCCTCGTTGACGCGGCGTTCGATGTCCGCTTTCGGGGTCTTGGCCTGTTTCAGGCCGAAGGCCATGTTTTCATAAACGCTCATATGCGGATAGAGCGCGTAGTTCTGAAACACCATGGCCACGCGGCGCTCGGCCGGCGGCACATCGTTCATGACCTCGCCGCCAATCCTGATGTCGCCTTCGGTGATTTCCTCGATGCCGGCGATCATGCGCAGAAGCGTGGACTTGCCGCAGCCCGAAGGCCCGAGGAAAACGCAGAATTTGCCGTTTTCGATGTCCAGATTGATGTCATGCAGGACGGTGAGCTTGCCGAAGCGCTTTTCGACGTTTTCGAGAAGGATCTGTGTCATTGTTGTTACTCCGGTTCCGTCAGCCCTTGAGAGAGCCGGCCATCATGCCGTTGACGATCTTTTCCTGACCGATGGCGTAGACGATGATCAAAGGCAGGGCAGAAAGCGTGACGACGGCCATGATGGCGGGGACATTCGATGCGTACTGGCCCTGGAAATCCCAGACTGCCAGCGGCAGCGTGCGCCTGTCGGCAGAAGACGTCAGCACATAGGCGAACACGAATTCGTTCCACAGCATGATGCCGTTATAGATGGCGACCGTGGAAATGCCGGGGCCGGCAAGCGGCAGGAAAATCTTCCAGTAGATCTTGAACGGGCCGCAGCCATCGAGCATGGCGGCTTCCTCCAGTTCCTTCGGCACCTGCCGCATGAATTCCGTCAGGATGAACACCGAGATCGGCAGGCTGATCGCTACATAAGGCCCGATCAGGCCGGCCGGCGTATCGTAAAGCCCCATCGAGCGGGTCATCAGATAGACCGGTACGAGGGTGACATGCAGCGGCACGATCATGCCGGCGACAATCAGCGCGAACAGGCTGTCGGAGAACCTGAATTTCAGCCGCGCCAGCGCATAGGCCGCCATCGATGAAAACAGCACGATGATGATCACCGAGGTCGAGATCACGAACAGGCTGTTCCTGAGATAGATCAGGAAGGAGCCCTCAAGCACCTCGATATAATTGGAAAGGTTGAAGCTTTCCGGCAGCGCCCAGACCGGGTTGACGAAGGTTTCCTGCTGGGTCTTCAGGCTCATGAACGCCACGAAGATGAAGGGCAGCGTGGTGACCGCCAGCCAGAACGTGCCGAGCACCGGAATGGCAACGCGCGAGACCTTGAAGCCTTGTTTCTTTTTCATCGGATCAGACCTCCGTCTCGAACCGCTTGGACAGGCGGAAGGCAACTGCCGCAATCACGGTGATGATGATGAACATGGCGGCGGCGACCGTGGTGCCGTAACCGAGTTCGAAGGAGGCGAAGACCTGCTTGTACATGTAGCTTGCCATCACCTGCGAGGCATTTTCCGGCCCGCCTTCGGTCATGACGTAGATCAGGTCGAAATAGCGCATCGAACCGATGGTCGCGAGCAGCACGGCGGTGCGGAACGTGCCCTGCAGATGCGGCAGTTTCAGCCGCCAGAAAATGGTCGTCTGGGTGGCGCCGTCGAGCCTTGCGGCCTCGGTGATCTCGCGCGGGAATGAGGCGAGACCGGCAAGGAACAGCACCATGTAGAAAGGAATGTTCTGCCACAGCACGACCGCGATGACCGAGCCCAGCGCATAGCGCGGATCGCCGAGCCAGTCATGCGCCCAGCCGTAAAGCCCCATGGCATCGAGAATGGAATTGATCGGGCCGAAATTCGGGTCGTAGATGTTCTTGAACAGCACGCCCAGCGCCACCGAGGACATCAAAAGCGGGATGAAATAGAGGATCTTGAGGATCCGCGAACCCTTGCTTGCCTCATCGAGAACGACGGCGAGAACCAGCGCGATCGGCAGCTGGATGATGATCGAGAACAGCGCCAGAAGGATGTTGTTCAAGGCGGAATGCCAGAACACGCTGTCATGCATCAGCCGGACCCAGTTATCCAGGCCCACGAATTCGGCGGTATCGCCGAGACCGTTCCAGTTTACAAAGGAAAGCCGGAAGCTGGAGATCAGGGGATAGAGCAGATAGACGGCCAGAAAGATGACCGCCGGCGCCATGAAGACGAAGGGCGCCGCCTTCTGGGCCATGACCCATTTCTTGCGCTGCCTTTGCCGGTCGGCAGCCGTCCGCGTTATCGCCGTGGACATGGTGTTTCCTTTCTCTCGCGCGTTTTCCGGAAGTCCGGGAAAAACGGCACACGCAGCATTTCGGCCGCCGCCGGGAGGGACGGCGGCCGATGCGGGGCGCGTGTTACACAAACGCCTCGGAGGTTTGGGCTAAGGAAAGGCGCAGGCCTTATTGCCGGGCCTCGGCCTGGGCAGCCTGTTCCATTTCGGCGGCGGCTTCTTCCGGCGTGATCGACATGCCGAAGAGCTGCTGGACCGTGTCCTTGTGGACTTCACCGAGGGCCGGCGGCAGTTCCTGATCGTACCAGAGCTGAACGCTGCCCGCATCGCCGACAACACCGAGAACCTTGTTCAGGAAAGGATCGTCCGTGGTGATGTCCTTGAGCGGCATGACCCGCTGGTCGGCAAGACGGGCGGCAGCGGCATCGTCATTGGTGAGGTAGGTCAGAAGCTCGAAGGCCTTGTCCTTTTCAGGGCAGGCGGCAGAGACGCTGACATAGTTGTCGCCGAGCGTGCCGATAACGTTGGACGGATCGCCCTTGCCATTGGGAACCGACGGGAAGGTGAAGAAATCGACCTTTTCGGCAAAGGCCGGGTTTTCATTGCGGATCGAAGCCATTTCCCAGCTGCCCATCAGCTCCATGGCGGCACGGTCGGCATAAAGCAGGCGGCGGGAACCGCCGACATCGTAGTCGAGACCGTTATAGCCGCGGGCAAAGGCGTCGGCTTCAACGAGTTCCTGAAGGCGTTCACCGGCTTCGATGAAGACCGGATCCTCGAACGAGCCGCCTTCTTCGCGGGCAGCGGCCTTGCGGAAGACCTCCGGCCCGCCGATGCGGTCTGCCAGCAGGACGAAATACATCGAGCCCGGCCACTTGTTCTTGTTGGCCAGCGCAAACGGGGCGATGTTGTTTTCATTGAGCACATTGATGACGTTCATCAGCTCGTCCCAGGTTTCGGGCGGCGTCAGGTCGAGCTCGTCAAAGATTTCGGTATTGTAGAAGACCACGGCAACGGCGGTGTTTTCCGCCGGCAAGCCGTAGATCTTGCCATCGAAGGTGACCGGGCCGAAGCTGGCCGGCACGAAGCGATCCTTGAACTCCGGATTGGCATCGAGATAGGGCGTCAGATCGGCGACCTGCCCGGAATCGACATATTCCTTCAGCGGACCGCCGCCCCAGGAGGCGAACACGCAAGGCGGCTCATTGGCGCCGAAAGCGATCTTCAGCTTGGTCTTGTAGGCGTCATTGGCAAAGTGCGAATCCTCGACCACATAGCCGGGATTGGCTTCCTCGAAACGATCCATCGCATCACGAACAATGCCGGCTGTCGCCGTGTCCGAGCGCAAATCCCATGATGTGATCGTTGTTGTATCCTGCGCCTGCGCGGCAAGCGGAACGAGCGCCGCAACGGCTGCGGACCCTAAAAGGCGTGCAAAAACGCCGGACGATTTGAATTGCATTGTATCCTCCCAAGCAAAACAGTGACAAATCCGTTGATACGAGTTACGTTACCGGTAACGATACATTGTGTCAATCGCCTTTCCCTTTGGAAAAAACGAGGACAATTCGAGCCAACAGAGAGCCAGCCGGACAATCGCAAACAGCAACGGAACAAGCGCCTTTGTCGCTATTGTGACAAATTTGTGCTAGCCAGAGCTTCGCTTTGCGACTTATGGCGCATGGACCTTTAAAGAACGAATTTAATGTTGGCCGGTTGATGTCTTTGCCGAAGGGCCGAGGTGCGATGCCGATGAGAATGCGCCGGGGAGAAACGCTGTGGCGGTGAAGAAACGGGCGGCCACACTGGCCGAAATTGCGAAAGTTGCCGGCGTCTCCCGGATGACGGCGTCACGCGCGCTGAACAACCAGCCCGGCGTGTCGGCGGAAACGCGAGAGGATATCCTGCGCATTGCCGATGAGATGGGCTACTCCGTCAATCCGTTCGCCCAGAAACTGGCCAATGGCCGTTCGCGCATCATCGGCGTCATGGCCGAGCTGCATGCCCCCTTTACCAGCGATATCGTGCTGGGCATCAGTGGTGCGGCCAAAAGCGCCGGCTACGAGGCGCTGGTCTATTCGCTGCCCGACCGCGACAGCACGGCACCGAGCAGCGTTGCCAGCCTGCTTCAACAGATCGCCGGCGGCATTGTTGCGATCCTGCCTTACGAGGCGAGCTATCTGGAGCAGATTGCCAGCGAAACCCTGCCGGTGGTGACGATCGACACGCTGTATGATGATCCGCCGTTTCCGGCGGTGGATGGCGACAGCTATCAGGGGGCTAGGCTGGCCGTTCGCCATCTGGCCGATCTCGGACATCGGCGTATCGGTTTTATCACCGGCGACAACCGGCTGCGTTCAGCGCGTGAGCGGCTGGCGGGATACAGGGATTCCGTTGCCCAGTTCGGTCTGGACAGGGATCCCGAACTGATTGTCACCGGTGATTTCCTGCAGAAAAGCGGATTTGACGCCGCCAAACAGCTTTTGGCCCTCAAGGATCGCCCGACCGCGATTTTTGCCGCCAACGACATCAGTGCGCTTGGCGCCAGCCAGGCCTTGCGCGAAAAGGGTCTTAGAATCCCGGAGGACATGTCACTGGTCGGTTTTGATGACATCGCCATCTGTCAGCAGATGCATCCGCCGCTGACCACGATCCGTCAGCCGCTGCGCCAGATCGGTCGCTCGGCCACGAACACCCTGCTGGCCCGCATCGGTGGCCTGGATGCCCCGAGCAACCGGATCACCCTGCCGACAGAACTGGTCGTCAGACAGTCGACGGCGGCCCCGCCAAAAGCTCTTTAGCGCTCGACTTCGACGTCCATGCCGGCCACGGCCTCCCCCGGCAGGAGAAGCTGAACTGGTGCGGCCGGAGCGCATCGTCACGAGGCTGCAAGGTTATTCTTCTACGCGGCCGAATGTCTCGAAGAACGCCTTCGATGTGCCATCGGGAGCCTTGCCGACACCCCAGCGCATCAGGGTCGAGGCGTCCTCGGAGAAGCACCAGTACTGGCCGATGATCACATCGCCGTCGAGTTGCTCCAGCACCTGGAATTCGCGGGCACTCAACTGGCGGATACGCACCTCGTTGTAGCGGGCGTTGCCTGCAATCGGTGCGGGTTTGTCATCCAGCGTCGCATCGAATTTGTTGATATAGAGCTTTTCGGGATTGGTGTCGTTCAGACCTTCATAGGCCAGAAAATTCTCATCAAACCGCATGGTCAGCGTCAGGCGGAAACCGGCCGGGAACATGCCGTTGCTCCAGTAGCTCTGCGGATGCTGCGAACGATAGACACCGCTCAGGCGTGTATTGTCCCACAATTGCGGTTCGATGGCGGGCAGGCCCCGGCCCGAGGCAAGAGCTTCAATCAGCATGGTTTGGTCTTTCATACGGTCTATCTTGTTGTTGAAGAGGGAAAGAGCGACAGGTCAGGTTCCCTGCCGGCCCGCATTGCGAAGCGTCGGATCAAGCTGGTCGCGCAGCCAGTCGCCGACGATGGACACCGACAGGGCGAGGAAAAAGATGATGGCGCCGGGGAACATGGTGAGCCACCACGAGGTCATCAGCCGGTCGCGCCCGTCGCTCATGATCTGGCCGAGGCTCGTCATCGGCGGCTGCACGCCAAGACCAAGAAAGCTCAGCGCGGTTTCAAGAAGAACCGTCAGCGGCAGGTTGATGGTGAACTGCACCAGGATGACGTTGAAGATATTGGGCAGGATATAGCGCAGGTAAATCCGGGCAGCCGATGCGCCGAGAACCCGCTCGGCCGTGACATAGCCGCGTTCGCGCACCGAAAGCGTGGAGGCGCGCACCAGACGGGCATAGTTTTCCCAGCCGCTGAAGCCGACCATGATCACGATCAGCAGCAGGCTGCTCTTGAACAGCGCCAGCACGAACAGCGCAACAATGATGATCGGCACCGAGGCCTGCACATCGACGGCCATCATGATCAGCGTATCGGTCTTGCCGCGCCTGCCGCCGGCAATCAGCCCGAGCAGCGAGCCGAACACGGCGCCGATCAGCGTACCGAAGACCGCGACCAGCAGCGTGACCTTCGCGCCCATGGCAAGGCGGGTCAGAAGATCACGGCCGCGCCCGTCCGTGCCCAGCACATGATCCCACGATCCGCCGAGAAAGACGGGAGGTTCGTACCGGTCAAGCAGCGACGTCTGACGGAAATCATAGGGCGTCAGAAAGCCGCCAAACAGGGCGAACAGCACGAACAGGATGACGAAGCCGATGGAGATGCGCACGGCGAGCGGCATGTCGCGGAAAAACGAGAACCTCATGACGCGGCCCTCCGGATGCGCGGGTCGAGAAACGCGTAGAGAATATCGACCGCAAGGTTGGCAAAGGTCATCGAGAAGGTAACGGCCAGCACCAGAAACTGCACCACGGCAATATCGCGGGTGGCGACCGAGCGCACCAGCAACTGCCCGACGCCCGGCCACGCGAAGACCTGTTCCGTCACCACCGCGCCGGCCACGAGACTGCCGAGACTGAGGCCCAGCATGGTGACGATCGGGATGGCCGCATTGGGCGCCGCATGTCGCCACAGACGCCGCGCCACCGGCACGCCGCGCGCCTCAAGCGCCATCATGAAGGGCTGGTTGATCGTTTCCAGCAGCGATGACCGCGTGAAGCGCGCGAAGGCACCCATCGAGGCCAGCCCCAGCGTTGCCGCCGGCGGCAGCAGCAGAAAGAGCGAAATCTGGCCGTTTGCCGCCGCGCCGAAGAAGACGCCGAAGACCAGCGCGCCCGTCAGGATGACGACAAGACCGAAGAAAAAGTTCGGCATGGCGAAGGCAAAGACGGAAAAGCCCATCACCAGCCGGTCGATAAAGCTGTTGCGGTTAAGCGCCGCGACAGCGCCGATCAGGATGCCGAAAACGACCGCGATTGCCAGTGCCGTTCCGCCAAGCATCAGTGTCGCCGGGAGCCGTTCGAGAAACAGCGTCAGCGATGATTTGCCGGTGTGGATCGAATAGCCGAAATCGCCCTGAAACAGGCCGAGAACGTAGTTGACGTATTGAACCGGCAGCGGCTTGTCGAGCCCCAGCTTGACACGGTAGGCCTCCACCACCTCGGGCGGCGCGTCCGGTGGCGCCAGCGCCTGGGCCGGGTCGCCCGAAAGGCGAATGAAGAAGAACACGATGGTCACCGCGATCAGCAATGTGGCCAGCGAGCGGAGAATGCGAAACAGGATGATCCGGCTCATATGCTGTCGCCTCCCGTGGCTGCGATCCCGCCGGCCCGCGAAAGCGACGAGGTCGCCCGCCCTGCCCTGTCGGGAACCGCATTGAGCAGCGTTCGGGTATAATCATGGGCCGGCGTGACCAGCACTTTTGAAGCCGGCCCCTGCTCGACCGCCTCGCCGCGATACATCACCGTCACCTCGTCGCAGATCGAAGCGGCGACGCGCAGGTCGTGGGTCACGAACAGCATGGCGAAGCCGAGCTTTTCCTGAAGCGTGGCGAACAGCGCTAGGATCTGGGCCTGGATCGAAACATCGAGCGCCGAGATCGCTTCGTCGGCAACCAGAATTTCCGGCTCGACCACCAACGCGCGGGCAATGCAGAGCCGCTGTCGCTGGCCGCCGGAAAATTCATGCGGGAAGCGATCGAAGGCCTGTTCCGGCAGTCCGACGAGCGAGAGCATCTGACGTGCGCGATCTGCGGCCTGCCGCCGTGTTGCACCGTGGATGAGGGCGCCTTCGGCAACGCTCCACCCGGCCTTCTGACGCGGGTTGAGGGCGCTGAACGGGTCCTGCTGCACAAGCTGGATGCGCTTGCGCATGGCGCGCGGCATGCCGGTCACGAACTGGCCTATATCCGTGCCGTCGAGGATCACGGTTCCGCCGGTCAGCGGCTCGAGCTGCAGAATACCGCGCACCAGCGACGATTTGCCCGATCCGCTCTGGCCGACCAGCCCATGGGTCTCACCGCGCTTCAGAGAAAGCGAAACACCACGCACCGCCTCGATGGCGCGGTCTGCGAAAAGACCGTCACGCTGATGATAGGTGATGGCGATATCGCGCGCTTCCAGCACCACCGACGTCTCATGTTCCGCGCCGGTTTGGGCGCCCGGCTTCGGCAGGCTTTCGAGCAGGCGGATGGTATAGGGATGGCGCGGCGCCTCGAAAATCGCGTCGCGGCTGCCGGTTTCGACGATCTCGCCCTCACGCATGACCATCACGCGGTCGGCGATATCGGCCACGACCGAAAGATCGTGGGTAATGAACAGCAGTCCGGCCTGGAATTCTTCCTGCAGGTCGCGAATAAGGCCCAGGATTTCAGCCTGTGTGGTGACGTCGAGTGCGGTCGTCGGCTCGTCTGCAATCAGCAGTGCCGGCTTGAGCGCCAGCGCCATGGCAATCGCGATCCGCTGGGCCTGACCGCCGGAAAGCTGATGCGGGTAGGATTTGTGGATCCGTTCGGGATCGGCCAGCCTGACGGCCGTGATCATGTCGAGAGCGCGGGCCCGGCGCGCACGCGCCGAACGCATGCCGTGAACCAGAAGCATCTCCTCGATCTGCCTTCCGACCGTCATCACCGGGTCGAGCGTGGCCGCCGGTTCCTGAAAGATCAGGCCGATCCGGTCTCCCCTCAGCCTGCGCATGGCTGCGGGGTCTCCGGCCGGCAGCGGCGCGCCCTCGAAGATGATCTCGCCGGCGGCCTTTTTGAGGCCGCGCGGCAACATGTCCAGCAAGGCCTGTGCGGTGATCGACTTGCCCGAGCCGCTTTCGCCGACGAGACACACGCATTCGCCCGGCCGGATCGAAAGGTCGAGGCTGCAGACAGCATGGTCGCGGTCCGCCCCCTCCGGCAGGGTGATCGTCAGGCCCCGGATGTCGAGCAGTTCCGACGGATTGTCAGACACCGGCTTTTCCTAGGGCTCGATCGTCAGGAAATCGTTGTTGAAGATGGTCAGCTGCGAACTCCCCGGATCCCATTCATATTTGTCGCTCATGGCGAATGTCTGAACGTTTCTCCAGAGATACATGCCGGGCGTGACATCCTCCCAGTCCTTCACCAGATCGAGATAAGCGGTATTCTTGTCCTCGAAGGTCTGCGCCCGCTCGAAGCGTTCGCCATCGGCGAGGAAGGCCTCGCTCGGCGTCCATGTGCGGTGGGCGGCGGTGACGCGGCTCGACGACGGGCCCCAGTCCAGCCACAGCGGGCGGTAGGGGTCGCCCGTGAACTCCGACGACATCGACATGTTGAGCATGTGGAACGGGCGCTGATAGGCGAGCGAGAAGTTGTCGACGATATTGAGCTCGACATTGATCCCCATGTCGCGCCACATCTCGACCATATATTCGGCTGCCACCTCGTAATTCGGATAGAACCCGCGCACGATGTTCCAGGTCAGCGGCTGGCCGTCATAATCGCTTTTGGCGAGAAACTCGGCCGCCCGTTCCGGGTCGTAACCATAGGTCGCCTTACGGTCGGGATCGAAATAGGGGCCGTATTCCGGGAAATTGAATGGCGTCGGCGTGAACGTCATGCCGTCCCAGAGCGCCTCGGTAATGGCATCGCGGTCGATCGCCATCACCATCGCCTTGCGCAGATTGGCGTCGACCAGCGGATTGTCGTCCATACCTTCAATGGTGAGCGTATTGAACGCAAACATCGGATAATTGCCGATCTGATCGGTGATCAGATGGATCCCGTCAGTGGCTTCGACGGATTCCAGCTGATCCACGGGAACGCTCATGATCAGGTCGTAATCGCCCGATACCAGACCGGCATAGCGCGTCGAAAATTCGGGAACGATCTTCCAGATGACGCTTTTCAGCGGCGGCGTGCCGCCCCAGTAGTCGTCATAGGCTTCGGCAATGGCATGGTCGGACGGATCGAAATCCGTGATCTTGTAAGGTCCGGTTCCGATCGGCATCTGACCGAAAGCCTCGGTGCCGACGCTTTCGTAATAGTCCTTCGGAAGCACGTAACCAATGGGCGTGGTCAGGCGGTTGACGAAGGTCGCGTCGGGATAGGCGGTTTCCAGGTCGACGGTATAGTCATCAACGACAGTGACGCCGACAAGCCCGCGCGCATAATTCTTGCCGCGCGGCGCCAGCGGCTCGTCGCCCCACAGACGCTCCTCTGAGAGCGAGAAGGCGACGTCTTCGGCGGTCATCGGATCGCCGTTCTGGAACGTCACCCCTTCGCGCAGATGCAGCCGCCAGGTTGTCGGGGTCACCTGTTCCCAGCTGGTTGCAAGCCCGGGGATGATGGTGTTGCCTTCCGGGTCCTCGAAATAGTTCCTCTTCACCAGCGTATCGAAGACATTGCCGTAAACCCGGCCGCCGGTCGTCGAAAGGCCGATCACGGGATCGAGCGTCGACCAGAGATTGTCGACGGCAAAGGCAAAGTCCGGTCTTGTGTCTTCCTGCGCAAAAGCCGGCGCCGTGGCCAGAGGCGATACCCCTGCCCCCAGGAAAAGCATGGCGGACGTCAGAAGCGTTCTTCGTTTCAACATGGTATGCGATCCCTCTGAAAGTCGTTTCTTGCGACGGGCGGCAGGCCCGCCGGTTTTGGCATGACGATGTTGTTGCAACGCTTCAGGCGGTTTGCCGCCTCCGGTGCGTTGCACCCGGTTCAAAGCTGTAATCACGCTCGTTGAGGAGCGAGGGAATGGAGCGGCGCGTGTTTTCGACGCGCGCAAGATCGAGATCGGCGACGGCAAGCCCGATGCGCTTGCCCATGTCCTCAACCACCGTGCCCCACGGGTCGACAATCATCGATTGCCCCCAGGTGTCCCGCCCGTCATCGTGATGGCCGCATTGGGCTGCCGCCACGACATAGCAACCGTTTTCGATGGCGCGCGCACGCAGAAGCGTCGGCCAGTGCGCCTCTCCGGTCGACATGGCGAAAGCCGACGGGATGAACAGGATCTTCGCGCCTGCATGGGCATAGTCGCGGTAAAGATGGGGGAAACGCACATCGTAACAGACCGACATACCGAACGGGCCCCAGGGCGTTTCGGCCAGCACGGCCTCGCCGCCCGGCGCGTAACGATCGGACTCGCGCCGCGAAATCTCGCCCGGCAGATCGACATCGAACAGATGGATCTTGTCATAGCGCGCGACGAATGCGCCGCTGGCGTCGATCAGGTGGCTGGTGTTGGAGAAGCGGGCACCGTCCGCGCCGGCAAGCGGTGTCGAACCGGTATGGATCCAGAGCCCGTATTTTGCCGCAAGCTCCCGGCAGGCGGCAAGAAACGGATCCCGCGCCTCGTCGGTGACGGAGAGACGTGCGGAGGCAACATCCTTGTTGACCATTCCGGACGCCTCCGGAAGGGCCAGAAGGTCGGCGCCGGCCGCATGAGCCTCGACGGCAAGGCCCGTAACGATCTCGATATTGCGCGCATGCGTGTTCGAGGAGCACATCTGCGCCATCGCAAGCCGGATGACCGCCCGTCCATCATCATCAGTCGCAACTGTCGTTGATGTCATCTTCAATCCCTCCGGCCAGTCGGCGCTGCCTGAGAAACAGGCAAAGCTTAAATTTCGATCAACCACAGGCTAGAATGAGAAACTCGACAAAAAAAGTACAAAATTTCCCCTTCTCGTCTATAAAAGTAACATATTTTATCTCGGCAGGAACGGACCGATATGGCACAGGATCGCTTGCCCCCGTTGAGGGCGTTGAAGACTCTGGAGGCTTTTCATCAAAGTGGATCGGTGACGGCAACGGCACGACTGCTGAGCGTCTCCCATTCCGCCGTCAGCCATCAGCTGAAGCAGATCGAGGACTGGGCAGGCATCCGCCTGATGCGGCGCGAAGGCCGCCAGACGGCGCTGACAGAAGCCGGAGAAAGCCTGGCACTGGTGATCAACGAGAGTTTCGGCGCAATCCGCCACGAGATCGACCGGCTGACCATGCGCGAGAGATTGCCGGTCTCGATCGCCTCGCTTCGGTTTGTGATACCGAACTGGCTGCTGCCCGAGATCGAAACCTTCATGGCGGAAAATCCGGCGGTATCCGTCTATGTTCAGGAACATATTTCCGACCAGCCGGTGAGCCCGGAGCCTGATATTCTGATAGGCTTTTCGCTCGATGGCCATATTCCCGAGGGAGCCGACCCGATCATTCCCGGCGCGGCGGTTCCGGTCTGCGCGCCAAGCTATCAGGCCCGTCATACGATCGGGAGCTCGGCCGATATCGCGCGTGCCACGCTGCTGCACGATGAAGACATGCGCATGTGGAAAACATGGCTTTCGGCCGCCGGCATTGCAGCGCCAGACGAGCGAAACGAAAGACGGCTTTTCTTCTCGGGTTCGGCGCTGATCTGCGATGCGGCCCTGCGCGGGCTCGGTGTCGCGCTGTGCCGAGAGGCGCTGATTGAACCCTATCTCGAACGCGGCGAGTTGATCCGTCTGTCCGATATCCGGATTGACAGAACCGCCGTCTATTACCTGCAGATTTCGCAACACGGCATGAACCGCCACGCCGCAATCGCGATCACCGACTGGTTAATCAAGCGCAGCCGAGGACGGTGGCAAGACATGCTGCACCGGCAATAAGACCCGACAACAAATCAAGGAAACCCTGTCGAGATCGAATCTCCTTCCGTCTGTGCTGACTGGATATGTCTCCCCCAAAGTTCAAGCAGCAAACGCCCGTGCAAGCCGATCTGCGCGATCCATCGCGGCTCGACATTGCCTGAAACCGTCAATTCATCGTCGACGGCAGCCAGAGGACGAGAGCGGGAAAGGCGACGAGGACCGCCACCAGGATCAAGTGCGCCAGCACATGCGGATAAGAGCCGCGAAACACGACGTTCACCGGCATTTTCGTGTATTTCGAAATCACGAACACATTGATGCCGAGCGGCGGCGTGAGGACGCCGATCTCCCCCATGACGATCGTGATCACGGCAAACCAGACCGGATCATATCCCAGCTGGGTCACAAGCGGCGAGACGATCGGCACGGTCAGGATCAGCATCGCGATCAGGTCCATGAAGCATCCCAGCACCAGGTAGATCAGCAATATTGCTATCAGAATGACAATGTTGGGAATTTCCGAGGCGATCAGCCACGAGACCAGCGACTGAGTAACCTGCGTCATGGTCAGGAAGTAGACGAAGACCTGCGCGCCAAGAAAGATCATGGCAATCATGCAGCTGGCTTCAAGCGTTGAAAGGCCGGCTCTGACAAAGGATCGAAGCGGCGTGCGGCGCGACAGGGCCAGCAGAAAGGCGATGAGGGCGCCAATGGCCGAGGCCTCCGTGGGCGTGCCGATCCCGGTATAGATCACGACGGTGACAGCGGCAAACAGCAGCAGGAAAGACCATGCGCCACCGAGAGAACGGATCTTCTCCGACCAGGAATAGCTCTGCGCAACCGGGGCGTCACCGGGGCGCAGATAGACCCAGGCGAAGATCGTCAGCATGATTGTAACGGTGACCAGCAATCCCGGCACAACGCCCGCAATCAACAGGTGCGCCACGCTCATATCGGCCAGGAGCGCATAGATGATCATCGCCCCGCTCGGCGGAATCAACATGGCAAGCGTGCCCGAAATGGCAACGACGCCGGAGGCGAAGCCGGGATTATAGCCTTGCTTGATCATGCCGGGGATCGTCGTCGACGCAAGCGTTGCCGCAGACGCCGTGCTCGAGCCGGAAATCGCGCCGAAGGCTGCTCCTGTCAGCGCAGTCGCATGTGCCAGCCCGCCGGGTGTCCGCCCTGTCCATTTGCGGGCGATCTGGAACATGTCCTCGCTGACGCCGCTGACGACAATGAAATTCGCCATCAGAATGAACATCGGGATCATGACGAATTCATAGCTGTTGACGGCGCTGAGCGGCGTTGTCGTCAGAATGCCGGTGAAAAGCTGCGGGCCGCCGAGCATGTAAAGCCCGACCCCGCCGGCAATCGCCAGCGCGATTGCGACCGGCAGACCGATGACAAGCAGAACGCCCAGAAGCGCAAACCCAATCGTGACTTCCATTCGATCAAACCGCCTCTTCGGTAATTTCACGCTCGTCGTCATCGGGCAGAATGCTGATGGCCGCTTTCTCATTGCCCGTGACAAGTGCAATGAGCTGACTGAGTGCAATATGCAGAGCGCGCAGGGTAAAAAGGCCCATGGCCAGCGCAACGATGGCCTGTTCGGACCATATCGGCCAAGGGACGAGACCGGTGGCGACGAGATTCTGCGACCAGCTGTCACGCGCCAGTTTCGTGATACTGGTCGTCATGGTCCAGAAAACGGGAACGGCCGCCAGCATGCCCAGGCAGACCAGCAGGCTGTAAAGCCGGCGCGGCATCATCATGGCAAACAGATCGACGCCGATCTGCCCGCCATGTCGCAGCACCATTCCCGCCGGCAACAGCATGGTTGCCGGCAGAAGATAAAGCGTGACGAGATCGACCGTGAAAACGAACGGCCGGTTCATCGAGTAGCGGGCGATTGCATCCCCCGAGATCAGAACCATCATGAAGAACAGGACGCCGCAGAGGACCCACAGCATGCCGCGTTCCACCACCGATATCAGCCTGTCAACCGGCCCGTCCGGCCCCAGCATTTCGGAGCCCGGCCGCCGTTTTTCTGTTGTCGTATTCATCTGCCTGCCTCTTTAGCCGCGACACCGGTTATTGCTGGGGATCAGCAGTGTCGGCGGGTGCCTCAAGGGCCTGCTTGAACATGTTCAGCGTTTCCGTGGCCGGTTTTCCGCGCGCATCGAGCTGCGCTGTCCAGTCTTCGGAGATGCTGGCGAGGGTCGTATCGAGCCTGGCGACATCTTCATCGCTCCAGGTGTAGATCTCCATCCGCCCGGAAGACTGAAGGTCCTTGATGGCCCGCGCCTCGTCCTTTTCGGAAAATGCGCAGAAATTTTCCTCCGCCCGCTTGCCCGCCTCATCCAGTGCGGCCCTGACGTCTTCGGGCAGCGATTGATAGCGGGATTCCGACATCATCGCGAAGACCCCGGGTGTTCCCATACTGTAGCCGGTGGCACCGTAATGAGCGTATTCGTCATAACCGTAGCTTTCGACGGCAGCGAACGACATCATCACGGCGTCAAGCGTGCCGCGCTGCAGCGACTGGGTGACTTCGGGCGATGTCAGTTTCATCGGCACGCCGCCCACCTTGCCAACGGTCAGCTCCATCAGGCCACCGGCATTGCGCATCTTGAGCCCCTGCAGGTCATCGACACTTTCGATTTTCCGGCGCGATGCCGCCGGTCCGTAGGGAGAATAGACGTAATAGCTGATCACGCGCAGGCCTGCCGGTTTGAGATCGTTTTCGTAAAGCGGACCGCCGGGATCGCCGATGGCACGGCTGGCGCGCGTCCCCGCGCAAACACTGTCGACAAGGCCCGGCACTTCCAGAACGCCGAGAAGAGGCAGTTCCCCGCTGCTGACATAGCCCGTGCCGATTTCGGCGATATCGACGGCGCCAAATTTGACCAGTTCGATCAACTGACGCGCCTTTCCCGCCTGTTCGGCCGGATAGAACTCGATATCGACGGCGCCATCCGTCAGTTCCTCGACGTCCTTGATGAAGACATCACTGCCTTCCGTCACGCCGTAATGGGTGGGGGGCAGAAAAGTCGCCAGTTTCAGGGTGATCTTGTCCTGGGCCATAAGCGGCCCGGCGGTTGCCCCCAGGCAAAGAGCCAGCAACAGCGGGCGGCAGCAGCGTTTCAACATAGTCTCCTCCTCACGGACTTTTGTGAACCGAATGGAAATGTTGCCCGCAAACGTGATGCCAACGGACGCGCATTCGCCGGACGTCCTGTCATACAGGCGCCCGCGCTTTTCTTTGAAACGGGAAACAGGGTATCGGCAGGAAAGGCCAGCACGGAAATGTCGCAGCCGGCAACACGCTGTCGGCTACAAGCACATGGATCGGCAGCAACGTCATGTGATCTGCCGCGGGCAGCAGCCCCGCAATGATGCCCGGTTTAGCGAAACGGCCGTCATTCCGGCCTTTCTGTCGTTCAAAACCCCGCCCACTTGCGTCATCCTCGTGCTTGACACGAGGCCAGTCACGGTTGCGGCGAGAGAAACAATTGAGCTTATGGCTCGGGATTTAAAACCGGCGCTTGTCACCACGTGTGGACAGGTTCGTGGTTCCTCGTGTCAAGCACGAGGATGACACCTAAGAGAGTGGCGAATGCCGTACCCAAGCCACGCAGTTCAGGAATGACAATGATGACCAGTGACGTCATTTCCTGGAAAGCCTGTTTTAACGCAATATTTTGATTCCTATAAACAAGGCTAAACTGGCATCAGTGAACTGCATGCGAAGGCACGGACAACAGTCCGGGGTTGCGTTTTTTTCCGCTATTCCGCGGCTGCCGAACGTCCGAGTTCGCGTAGCCCCGTCTTGCCGTGATGGCGGTCGGCGAGCTTGTAGCCAAGCGCATCTTCGGCGATCAGCACTTTCTGGACATTGGCCGAACCTTCGCCGGTGAACATCAGGTCGGCGTAGTTCTTGTAGCGCGAAACGCGATATTCGGTCGAAATGCCGTAGCCGCCGAATATCTGCTGGGCCGTGTCGGTACAGAACTTGGCCGTCTGCGAGGCGTGCAGCTTGGCGATGGAGGCAATGCGGTTGGTCGGGAGACCGGCATCCATATATTGCGCCGTCTTGTAGACCAGCGCCCGGCTTGCCTCGATGGCAACAGCCATGTCGGCGATCTGGCCCTGAATGAGCTGGAATTTGCCGATCGGATTGCCGCGCACGATGCGCTCATTGGCATAGCGCACCGCGTCCTCATAAGCGCCGATGGCAATGCCGAGCGCCTTTGCGCCGATGACAGCCCGCCCGCCCTGCAGCGCCCGCATGATGATCTTGAACCCCTCGCCTTCCTGGCCAAGCCGGTTTTCGACCGGGACGACGAAATCATCGAGATAAAGCGCGGAAGACCGGAACGCCTTGGAAAGCTGGGTCGGGATCGGCTGGGCGACGAAGCCCGGATATTTCTTCGGCTCCACGATGAAGGCGGTCACGCCTCTGGCGCCGGCCTCCGGATCGGTTTTGGCAAGCAGGATGCCGACATCGCATTCGTCGCCAAGCGTTGCCCACATCTTCGAACCGCTGATGCGGTAGACATCGCCATCGCGCTTTGCCACCGTCTTCATCGCGCCCGCCGCATCGGAGCCGGAGCCCGCTTCCGTCAGCGCCATCATGCCGATCGACTTTCCGGCGATGATGTCGGGGACGTATTTTTCGATCTGCTCCTCGGTTCCGCCAAGATAGATACAGGCCGGGCAATTGCCGCCCTGCTGGTTTGAACACCCGGCAAAGCGGATATCGAGCCGCGATATCTCCTCCAGAATAACGACGGCCGCCATGTAACCAAGCCCCGTTCCGCCGACGGTTTCGGGAAAGGTCGAGCCGTAAAACCCGGCAGCGCCCGCCTTCATGATCAGGTCGCGCGGCAGCTCGCGCCGTTCCTCATAACCATCGAGTGCCGGAATGACTTCGGTTTCCATGAAGCGGCGCACACTGTCGCGGATAGCCGGAATTTCCTCAGGTAGCAGTTCGTCCATAAATAGATGTCCTCACGAAAATCGCGTCTTGTCCTCAGCACGGACAGCCGCGCAAATATCATCCACGGCGCGGACAGGTTTTCATACCCCGCCCGTGGACGCCTCCATTCATTGCCCTCCACTCCGCCCGGCGGGCAAACCCGCCACCGACGCGAAGCACGGTAGACGCGCATCATCGTCGCAATTCCCATGCCAGCAACAGCCCTCTTTCATGGCACGCAGCTTGCGAAACGGTAAACGCGGAAGATGTCATGCCGCAATGCGCGGGCATGTCCTCTCAAGAACATGAAAGAACGGGAAATACGTCAATGAAAATCCTGGTCCCTGTTAAGCGCGTCGTCGATTATAATGTGAAAATCCGTGTGAAACCGGACGGCACCGGCGTCGAGCTCGCCAATGTGAAGATGTCGATGAACCCTTTCGACGAAATTTCCGTCGAGGAAGCCCTGCGCCTGAAGGAAGCGGGCAAGGCAGACGAAGTCGTCGTCGTCTCCATCGGCCCGGCAAAATCGGAAGAAACGCTGCGAACGGCTCTTGCCATGGGCGCAGACCGCGCAATCCTCATCCAGACCGATGAAACAGTCGAGCCGCTGGCCGTCGCCAAGCTTCTGAAAGGCGTCGTTGAAAGCGAAAGCCCGCAGCTTGTCATTCTCGGCAAGCAGGCGATTGACGATGACAGCAACCAGACCGGCCAGATGCTGGCGGCGCTGCTTGGCTGGGGACAGGGCACATTCGCGTCGAAAGTCGAGCCCGGCGACGGCAAGGTCAGCGTCACCCGCGAGATCGACGGCGGCCTTCAGACCGTCGAACTCACGCTGCCGGCCATCATCACCACCGATCTGCGCCTCAACGAGCCGCGCTATGCCTCCCTGCCCAACATCATGAAGGCGAAGAAAAAGCCGCTGGAGAAGAAGACGCCCGCCGATTTCGGCGTCGATATCGCACCGCGCCTGAAGGTGCTGAAAACCGAGGAGCCAGAAGGCCGCAAGGCGGGCATCCGGGTCGCGTCCGTGGCCGAACTTGTCGAAAAACTGAAGTCCGAAGCCGGTGTGCTTTAAACAGGCGGAGAACCGACCATGACCATTCTTCTTCTCGGCGAATACGAAAACGGCGCCCTTTCCGACCAGACCGGCAAGGCCGTTTCCGCCGCCCGCCAGATCGGCGGCGATATCCATCTCCTGCTTGCCGGTTCAAACCTTTCGGACGCGGCGACAGAAGCCTCAAAGCTCGACGGCGTTGCAAAGGTTCTGACGGCAGAGGCCGCCGATTATGACAATGCGCTGGCCGAACCGCTGGCGGCGCTGATCGTGTCGCTGGCCGGTGGCTATGACGTTTTCATGGCCGCGGCCACGACAACCGGCAAGAATGTGATGCCGCGCGTTGCCGCCTTGATCGACGTGATGCAGATTTCGGAAATCATCGACGTGGTGTCCGCCGATACGTTCAAACGGCCGATCTATGCCGGAAACGCCATCGAAACCGTCCAGTCCGGCGATTCCAGAAAGGTCATCACCGTGCGCGGCTCGGCCTTTGCGGCACCCGGCACATCCGGCTCCGCAACAATCGAACCGGTGGCGGCGGCTGAAAATCCCGGCGTATCGGCCTTTGTCTCCGAAGCACTCTCCAGCTCCGACCGCCCGGAGCTCACATCGGCGAAAATCATCGTTTCCGGCGGTCGCGGCGTGGGGTCATCGGAAAAATTCGAGGAGGTCATTCTGCCGCTGGCCGACAGGCTCGGTGCGGCCGTCGGCGCCTCGCGCGCGGCCGTCGATTCCGGCTACGCGCCGAATGACTGGCAGGTGGGACAGACCGGCAAGGTGGTGGCCCCCGATCTTTACATCGCCTGCGGCATTTCCGGCGCCATTCAGCATCTGGCAGGCATGAAGGACTCGAAAGTGATCGTCGCCATCAACAAGGATGAGGAAGCGCCGATCTTCCAGATCGCCGATTACGGCCTGGTCGGCGACCTGTTCGACATTCTGCCCGAACTCGAAAAGGCGCTCTAGCATGACCGAAGCTTTGATCTGCGACGCCGTTCGCACACCTATCGGCCGTTATGGCGGCGCATTGTCATCGGTGAGACCCGACGATCTGGCGGCCCATGTGATCACGTCCCTGATGGAACGCCACCCGGACCTTGACTGGTCGCGCGTGGACGAAGTTGTCTTCGGCTCGGCCAATCAGGCGGGTGAGGACAACCGCAATGTCGCGCGGATGGCAGCGCTTCTTTCCGGACTTCCCGTCAATGTGCCGGGAACGACGGTCAACCGGCTTTGCGCATCCGGCATGGATGCGGTGGGTGCGGCAGCGCGTGGCATCAAGGCGGGCGACTACGACCTTGTCATTGCCGGTGGCGTGGAAAGCATGAGCCGTGCGCCCTTCGTCATGCCCAAGGCGGCAAGCGCCTTCAGCCGCGCCAATGCGGTTTACGACACCACCATCGGCTGGCGCTTCGTCAATCCGAAGATGAAAAAACGCTACGGCGTCGATTCCATGCCCGAAACGGCGGACAATGTCGCCGCCGACTACAACATTGCCCGTGCCGATCAGGATGCGTTCGCGGCCCGGTCACAGGCGCGTTGGCAGGCGGCGCATGAAGGCGGGATATTTGCCGATGAAATCATTCCCGTCACCGTTCCGCAGCGCAAGGGCGATCCGGTTACCGTCTCGACCGACGAGCATCCCCGCCCCGGCACAACGGTCGAGAAACTTGCCGGGCTCAAAGGCGTCAACGGTCCCGACCTGACGGTGACGGCGGGCAATGCTTCCGGCGTCAACGACGGCGCGGCAAGTCTGCTGATCGCCAGCGCCGAAGCGGCTGCCGAACACGGGTTGAAGCCGATGGCGCGGATCATCTCCATGGCGGCGGCGGGCGTCGAACCCCGCGTCATGGGCGTCGGGCCGATTGCAGCCACCGAAAAGGTTCTGGCGCGCACCAGCCTCACCATCGCCGACATGGATGTGATCGAGCTGAACGAGGCCTTTGCCGCGCAGGCGCTCGCCACCACCCGGGCGCTCGGCCTTGCAGATGATGCCCCGCATGTCAACGCCAATGGCGGCGCCATCGCCATGGGCCATCCGCTCGGCATGTCGGGCGCGCGCCTCGTGCTCACGGCCGCCTACCAGCTGCGCCGCACCGGCGGCCGCTATGCGCTTTGCACCATGTGCATCGGCGTCGGTCAGGGCACGGCCCTTGTGCTTGAAGCGGTGTGATCCAATCTTAAAAGACAGACAGAAACAGGCAGGAACGATGAAACATTACGGCAAGTTCTTTATCGATGGCGAATGGGTTGAGCCGATCAGCGCCCGCCCCTTCGAGCTGATCAATCCGGCAACCGAGGAAGCCTTCGCAACGGTTGCTCTTGGCAGCCCGGAAGATGTCGACCGGGCGGTCGCCGCGGCAAAACAGGCGCTGCCGGTCCTGGCGCAAAGCTCCAAGGAAGGCCGGATCGAAATGCTCGAACGGCTGATCGAGGCCTTTACCGCCCGCGAAGGCGAGGTAATGGCGGCGTTGACGCAGGAGATGGGCGCGCCTGTCAGCCTCAAGGGTCAGACCGGCTCGGCGCTCAATGCCTTGCGGCAGGGCATCGCCACGATGAAGGAATACGAGTTTGAAACCCGGCTCGGCGTCAATATCCTGCGGCGCGAGCCCATCGGCGTTGCCGGTATCATCACGCCCTGGAACTGGCCGATCCAGCTTTTGTGCAACAAACTGGCCTCCGCCCTTGCCGCCGGCTGTTCCGTGGTCGCCAAACCCAGCGAATACACGCCGGTCAGCGCCATCGCGTTTGCCGAAATCGTTCAGGATGCCGGATTGCCGAAAGGCGTGTTCAATCTCGTCAATGGCGACGGACCGGGCGTCGGCAATGCCATCAGCGCGCACAACGATATTGGCGTCGTTTCCTTCACCGGGTCCACGCGCGCGGGCATCATGGTGGCTGAGGCCGCCGCGCCCTCGGTCAAACGCGTCACCCAGGAACTCGGCGGCAAATCCGCCAACCTGATCATGCCGGATGCCGATCTGGCGGCGGCCGCGCATTACAATGTCACGCGCGGTTATTCCAATACCGGTCAGTCCTGCCATTCGCCGACCCGCATCCTCGTTCACGAAAGCCAGCTGGACGAACTGACCGGGCATCTGCAGGAAGCCGCCACGAAGATCAAGGTGGGCGATCCAAACGACCCGGAAACCACACTCGGCCCGGTCGTCAACCGGACGCAATTCGAGCGCATCCAGCACTATATCGAAACCGGCATCAAGGAAGGCGGTCGGCTGATCTGCGGCGGTCCGGGCCGCCCCGAAGGGCTGGAGCGCGGCTACTACATCCGCCCGACGATCTTTGCCGACATCACCCCGGATATGACAATTGCACGGGAAGAGATTTTCGGCCCGGTCACCTCCGTCATCACCTATAACGACCTCGAACAGGCAATCGCCATCGCCAATGATACCGAATACGGCCTTGGTGCTTACGTCTTCGGTGCGGACAAGGAAAAGGTGCTTGATGTCGGCCGCAGGCTGAATGCCGGTCGCGTATTCCTCAACGGCGCACCGCCCAACACCGTGGCCCCGATGGGCGGCTACGGAAAATCCGGCAATGGCCGCGAGATGGGAACCTTCGGCATGGAGGAATATCTCGAGACCAAGGCGATTATCGGCTATTACTGACGACAGCAGATGCGGGCAAGCCAAAGGCCCGCACCTGCATCACAATAATAACCCAGATCCGACAAACAATGCTCGGGCTTGACCCGAGCATCCAATCCCGTCTGTCGCGAAAGACATTGGCGACATCTGGAAAGACATTGCGAGGGACTTCACAACGACCGCAAACGCCTGTCGTGGGGCACGGTGCGCAGATTCTCGGGTCAAGCCCGAGAATGACGCCGAATAGGAGGAGAGGCAGAAGGAGGCGGAGAGGCCGAGAGGCCGGAGCGAGCGGTGCAGAAATGCCCGGAAAGGCCTGCCGGAAAAACCGGGCGGCTTGCGCGGTGCCGCCCGGTGTATGACTGCTGACGTTGCCGCTTACACGCTGCCCGGATAGTTCGGGCTTTCGCGGGTAATCGTTACGTCGTGGGCATGGCTTTCGCGCAGGCCCGCATTGGAAATCTGCACGAAGGTCGCCTTTTCCTGATAGTCGACGATGTTCTTGCCGCCGACATAACCCATGGCGGCACGCAGGCCGCCTTGAAGCTGATGCAGAACGCCGCCGGTCGGGCCCTTGTAAGGCACCTGGCCTTCGATGCCCTCGGGCACGAGCTTCAGCGTGTCGCGCACTTCCGCCTGGAAATAGCGGTCCGCCGAGCCGCGCGCCATGGCGCCGACCGAGCCCATGCCGCGATAGGCCTTGAACGAGCGGCCCTGATAGAGGAAAACCTCGCCCGGGCTTTCATCGGTACCGGCCAGCAGCGAGCCGATCATGACGGCGGAAGCGCCAGCGGCAATCGCCTTGGCCACGTCACCGGAAAACTTGATACCGCCATCGGCGATCACCGGAATACCGGCATCGCGGGCGGCCTCGGCAGCGGCCATGACGGCGGCAAGCTGCGGCACGCCGACGCCGGCGACAATGCGCGTGGTGCAGATCGAGCCCGGGCCGATACCGACCTTGACCGCATCCGCACCGGCATCGATCAGCGCTTTCGTGCCATCGGTGGTGGCGACATTGCCGGCCATGATCCGCACCGAATTCGACAGGGTCTTGACCCGGCCGACGGCATCCAGAACCTTCTGCGAATGGCCGTGAGCGGTATCGATGACGATCATGTCGACGTCGGCATCGACCAGCATTTCGGCGCGCTGGAAACCGTCATCGCCGACCGAGATGGCGGCGGCGGCGCGAAGGCGGCCCTGCGCATCCTTCGCGGCGTTCGGATTGAGCTGCGATTTCTCGATGTCCTTGACGGTGATGAGGCCGACGCAATGGCCGCGATTATCCACGACCAGAAGCTTTTCGATCCGGTGGTGATGCAGAAGCCGCTTGGCTTCCTGCTGATCGACCGTTTCACGCACGGTGATCAAATTTTCCCGGGTCATCAGTTCGTAGATGCGCTGTTCGGGATTGGAGGCGAAGCGAACGTCGCGGTTGGTCAGGATACCGACGAGGCGACCCGATGTATTGTCGTCGCTGGTGCCCTGCTCGACCACCGGAATGCCGGAAATATGATGCGCCTTCATCAGCGCCAGCGCTTCGGCCAGCGTGGCATCGGGGCCGATGGTGACCGGATTGACCACCATGCCGCTTTCGAACTTCTTGACCTGGCGAACCTGTTCGGCCTGCTCATGCGGGGTCAGATTGCGGTGGATAACGCCGATACCGCCGGCCTGCGCCATGGCAATTGCAAGCCGGGCTTCGGTCACCGTATCCATTGCGGAAGACAGGATGGGCAGGTTGAGATCGATATCGCGGGCAATCGTGGTCGAGACGTCGACCTGCCCCGGCATCACCTCTGAATGTCCCGGCTGCAGCAGCACATCATCGAAGGTGAGTGCCTGCATTCCGGTAGCGGCCTGAATAATCTGAGCCATGGCCAATTTCCTTTTTCAAATACGAAATGGCCGGGCGGTTTGTTCCGTCCGGTCCCTTGCAGATAAGTCTGGAAGTTGGCGAGTGCTCGTAACACGAAGATGACGTGTTGAAAATACCCAATCCGAAATGTTGTTTCCGGATCGGGCAGGATTGTGAAGGCGACGCGTGGGCGCCGCCGGTTTGCTATAGTTTGAACTGGTAGGTCTTCGGCATGAATCTGTAGCCGTCACCGGTCTTTTCGACGTAGCCGACAGCGGGAAACGGCATGTGATAGCCAAGGAAGGGGATGCGTTCGGCGGCCACCATGTCGAACACCTTCTTTCGGGTTTCGGCAGCCATCTCCTTGTCCATGTCGAAACGCACATGCCAGTCGGGGCGCTGCAGCGACAGTACGTACTGATTCGCCGTATCGGCAGTCAGCAGTAATCTGCGATCGCCCGATTCGAGCATGAAGATCAGATGGCCGGGCGTATGGCCGAATGCTTCCATCGCGGTAATGCCGGGCACGATTTCGTCGCCGCCGCCAATGAAGGTTGCCTGATCGGCAAGCGGCACGACCACCTTCTTCACCGTTTCGTGGCCGCCTTCGGCCGGCGTGCCCATACGCGCATCATCGCTCCAGAAGGCATATTCCTTCTCGCCGAAGACATAGCGGGCATTGGGAAACGCCGGGCCGTCCTCTTCCATCAGCCCCAGAATGTGGTCGCCATGCATGTGGGTGATGACGACGATATCGATATCCTCCGGCTGGTAGCCGTTGGCAATCAATCCGTCGCGCAGCCGGCCCGCGCCCCAGGAACGGCCTGCCGGGCCCATGCCGGTGTCAAACAGCACGGTTTCGCTGCCGGTGTCGACGAGAACGGGGGCAAAACCGTTGACCATCTGGTCCGGCGGCAGGAAGTTTTCCTCCAGCAGCGCGGCAACGGTTTCCGGATCCTGCCCGGTTCCGAAAGTATCGCCCGGATTGTCCATCACCCGGCTGCCGTCTTCGACGACGAGAAGCTTGAAGTCGCCAAGGTTGAAACTGTCGCTTGCGGGCGGATCGGCCACCTGCATGCTGTCGCTTTCCATGTCCTGCGCATGCGCGCGCGTCGCGCCGGTCACGAAAGGCGTGGCAATGGCGGCCAGGCCCGCGCCGGCCATCAGGCTGCGACGGTGAATGCCTTTATCGGTGGTCATCGGTCGTCCTCCTTGAAATCAAACATACACCGAAAATCTTGGGACCAATGAACAGGTTTCAAGCCGGCCGGCCGTATTTGGTCCGTGCAAGACGTCACATTTGCGTGAGCCAAAGATCGGTTTTGGCCATTGGCATTTCCGTCCCTGGAGGCTAAGACATTTGCTCTTGTCACATTATTTTGCAGTCGCCACCCGATGAATCCTGTCGTTCCGCTGATCATGGCCGTCGCGCTCTTCATGGAGCAGATGGATTCCACCGTCATCTCGACCGCCCTTCCCGCGATCGCCGCCGATCTCGGCGTCGGGCCGATCACGCTGAAACTGGCGCTGACGACCTACATGGTGGCGCTGGCGATCTTCATTCCGGTTTCCGGCTGGATGGCCGATCGCTTCGGCGCCAAACGGGTATTCAGGCTCGCAATCATCGTGTTTTTGCTGGGATCGGTCTGCTGCGCGTTTTCCGGCAACCTTCTCGAATTCGTGCTCTCGCGCTTCCTGCAGGGCATGGGCGGGGCGATGATGACGCCGGTCGGGCGGCTCGTCATCCTGCGCACAACGGATCGTTCGGAACTGGTGCGTGCCATGGCGCTGCTCACCATTCCGGCACTGGTGGGGCCGATGGCGGGGCCGCCGCTGGGCGGTTTCATCACCACCTATTTCTCGTGGCACTGGATTTTTCTGATCAATGTGCCCATCGGCATTGTCGGCCTCATCATGACGGGCATCTTCCTGCCGCTGATCGAGGACGAACCGCCGTCGGACCTTGACTGGAAGGGCTTTTTCCTGGTGGCGGTCGCTGCCTCGGGCATCGTCTTCGGCCTGTCCGTCATCAGCCTGCCGGCCCTGCCGCCGGCAACCGGCTTTGTCACCACGGCAATCGGCATCCTGTCGGGCCTGTGGTATATCCGCCATGCCCGGCGGGTCGAACGGCCGCTGCTCAATCTGTCGCTGTTTTCCAGACCAAGTTTTGCCATTGCGACGACCGCAGCCACCTTCTTCCGCATGGCCACCGGCGCCTTTCCGTTCCTGATGCCGCTGATGCTGCAACTCGGTTTCGGCCTCAATCCGTTCGAATCCGGCATGATCACGTTCGTCGGCGCGGCCGGTGCACTGATGACCAAATTCGTTGCGCCAAAAATATTTTCCGCCTTCGGCTTCCGTACCGTGCTGATCACGGCGTCCCTTGGTGCAGCGGTTCTGACTGCCACCTTCGCCTTTTTCGAGGCAACGACGCCGCATATCATCATTCTTGCGATCCTGTTTACCTCCGGCCTGTTCCGCTCGTTCTTCTTCACCGGCGTCAACGCGCTTGCCTATGCCGATATCGAAAACCGGCAGGCCAGCCAGGCAACGGCGATGAGCTCGATGTTCCAGCAGGAAGCTTCGCGCTGGGCGTCGCCTTCGCCGCGGTTATCCTGGAGCTTGCGGGACACTTCACCGGCGGAGAACTGACGGTCGCCCATTTCCACATTGCCTTTTCCATCGTCGCTCTCGTTTCACTGGTATCCGTGATCCCGCTGATCAGGTTGAAACGCGATGCAGGCGCTGCGGTCTCCGGCCACAAGGGCGCACAGGCCGCTGAATAGGCGCTTTGTGGAAATTGCAGCCGGCACCCCGAAACGAACATTTACGATCATATAATTTGACATTTCGAATATTTACGCGCATTTTCAGCTTGCTATTCGTCAAGATCACACGGGAGTAAACGCGATGGCGCGTGCCGCAGAACCAACCGATCCGGTCGACATTTTCGTCATCGGTGGCGGCGTCAATGGTGTCGGTATCGCCCGGGATGCCGCCGGTCGCGGCCTTTCCGTCGCGCTTGCCGAGATGAACGACCTGGCCTCGGCAACCTCATCCGCCTCGACAAAGCTGTTCCACGGCGGGTTGCGCTATCTCGAATATTACGAGTTCCGGCTGGTACGCGAGGCGCTGATCGAGCGCGAAGTGCTGCTGAAGGCCATGCCGCATATCTCCTGGCCGATGCGCTTTGTGCTGCCGCACCACAAGGGCCTGCGCCCGTGGTGGCTGCTGCGGCTCGGGCTGTTTCTCTACGACCATCTCGGCGGGCGAAAAATCCTGCCGGCAACCCGCAGCGTCGATCTGGCGAAGGATTCCGCCGGAAAACCGCTCAAAAGCGAATATCGGCGCGCATTCGAATATTCGGATTGCTGGGTGCAGGACGCCCGTCTCGTCAGCCTGATGGCGCGTGATGCGAGCGAACGCGGCGCCAAGGTGATGGTGCGCACGAAAGTCGTCCATGCCGCGCAGATCGAGGAATCCGGCACGACGCTGTGGAAAATCGATCTCGAAGATGAAAACGGTCCGCTGCCGCCGGTTTATGCCCGCGCGCTCGTCAATGCCGGCGGCCCCTGGGTTGCCGATATCATTTCCGGCGCGCTTGGCATCAACACCGCCGAAAAGGTCCGGCTGGTGCGCGGCAGCCATATCGTCACGAAAAAACTCTACGATCATGATCGCTGCTATTTCTTTCAGGGCAGCGACGGACGGATCATCTTTTCCATCCCCTATGAGCAGGATTTCACCCTGATCGGCACCACCGACAAGGACCACGAAGGGCCCGCATCCGCAGCGCAATGCACCGATGAAGAAGCGGATTACCTCTGCCGTTTCGCCTCGGAATATTTCGAAAAACCGGTCACGCGCGCGGACATCGTCTGGACCTATTCCGGCGTCCGTCCGCTTTACGATGACGGCGCCTCCTCGGCGACGGCGGCGACCCGCGATTATGTGCTTTCGCTGCGTGAGGACGGCGCGCCGCTGCTCAGCGTTTTCGGCGGCAAGATCACCACCCACCGCAAGCTTGCCGAAGCGGCTATCCACAAGTTGTCCCCTCATTTTCCACAGGCCGGCGGCGACTGGACGGCAGACTCCACGCTGCCGGGCGGCGATTTTGCGGTGAGCGAGACGACAAAACTGCCGGCGCGGCTTCAAACCGACTATCCCTTTCTGGAAAAAGCGCAAACATTGCGCATGATCCGCACCTATGGCACCGATTGCTGGACGATTCTCGGCGACGCCGCCTCACCGGAAGATCTCGGCCGGCACTTCGGCGCCGGGCTTTACGAGGCCGAGGTGCGCTGGCTTGTGGACAGGGAATTTGCCCGCCGGGCCGACGATATCGTGTTCCGGCGCACCAAGTTCGGTCTGCGCATGAGCGGTGAAGAGATTGCGGCGCTGGATGTGTGGCTTGCGGATCACCTGACGGTCGCGCCATAGAAATGATCGGGGAGGAAACGGCATGAAGCATATTCTGGCCATCGACCAGGGCACCACATCGAGCCGCGCAATCGTGTTTGACGCGAACATGCGGCTGGTCGCCTCTGCGCAGGAGGAATTCCGGCAGCACTATCCGGCCTCCGGCCTTGTCGAACACGCGCCCGCCGACATCTGGTCGACGGTTGCCGCCACCTGCCGCGAGGCAATCGAGCGCGCCGACATCCATGCCGCCGATGTCGCCGCAATCGGCATTGCCAACCAGCGCGAAACCGCGCTGATCTGGGACCGGGCGACCGGCCGGCCGATCCACCGCGCAATCGTCTGGCAGGACCGCCGCACCGCCGACACCTGCGCCAGATTGCGCGCGGAAGGACACGAGGCCTTCATCACTTCCGCAACAGGTCTCATTCTCGATCCCTATTTCTCGGCCACCAAGATCGCCTGGATGCTCGACAATGTGGAGGGGGCGCGGGCACTGGCCGAAAAGGGGCGGCTCGCCTTCGGCACGGTCGACACCTATCTCATCTGGCGGCTGACCGATGGCAAATCCCATGTCACCGACGCCACCAATGCCGCGCGCACCATGCTCTACAACATCCGCGAAGGAAAATGGGACGAGGATATCTGCGCGCTCCTGAATATCCCGATGTCGCTGCTGCCGGAGGTGAAGGACTGCGCCGCTGATTTCGGCATGACCCGCCATGACCTTTTCGGCCGCGAAATCCCGATCTTCGGCGTTGCCGGCGACCAGCAGGCGGCCACCGTCGGCCAGGCCTGTTTCGAGCCTGGCATGATCAAGTCGACCTATGGGACGGGGTGCTTTGCGCTTTTGAACACCGGCGACAAGTTTGTGAAAAGCGAAAGCCGGATGCTGTCAACCATCGCCTACCAGCTCGATGGCAAGCCGACCTATGCGCTGGAAGGGTCGATCTTCATCGCCGGCGCCGTGGTGCAATGGCTGCGCGACGGGCTGAAGGTGATCCGCCACGCCCGCGAAACCGATGCGCTGGCGAACGCCGCCGACCGGGAACAGACGCTTTACATGGTGCCCGCCTTCACCGGCCTCGGCGCGCCCTATTGGGATGCCGAATGCCGCGGCGCGGTCTATGGCCTCACCCGCAATTCGGGCCCGGCGGAATTTGCCCGGGCCGCGCTTCAGAGCGTCGGCTACCAGACCCGCGACCTGCTGGAAGCGATGCACGACGACTGGGGCAGTCACGATTCGGCAAATATCTTGCGGGTCGACGGCGGCATGAGCGCCAATGACTGGACCATGCAGTTTCTCGCCGACATTCTCGGCGTACCCGTCGACCGTCCGCAGGTTGTCGAAACGACGGCGCTGGGCGCGGCCTGGCTTGCCGGCAGCCGCGCCGGGCTTTACCCCGACCTCACCGAATTCGCAGCCTCATGGGCCGTCGACCGACAGTTCAAGCCGGCCATGGAAGAAGCAACCCGCGAAAAGCTCTACAAGGGCTGGAAGAACGCGGTGCAGCGAACGCTGGGGCCGATCTGATCAATCGGCGAAGCGATACTGCATCGTCACCAGATCGAGCCAGCGGCCGAATTTGGTGCCGACTTCCGGGTAACGGCCAACGTGGAAAAAGCCGAGGCGTTCATGCAGCGCAATCGAGGCCGTATTGTCGCCCTCGATGGCCGCGATCATGGCATGCATGCCGGCCTGACGCGCGTGGGCAAGCAGCGCTTCCATCAGCGCGCGGCCTGCACCGCCGCCACGGCGATCCTTGTGCACATAGACCGAATGCTCGACGGTATGGCGGTAACCGTCAAACGGGCGCCAGTCGCCATAGCTGGCATAGCCGATAACCGCCCCCTCACGTTCCGCCACCAGAACCGGAAAGCCGCGCGCATTGCGGGCTGCAAGCCAGGCCTTGCGGTTTTCAAGATCGACGAGGATCTCGTTCCAGATCGCCGTGGAGTGCAGAACGGCATCATTGTAAATTTCGAGGACGACCGGAAGGTCGGCCTCTTTCGCATCGCGTATCAACATGGTGTTCCCGTCCATTCCGGAGCATCTGTGTCCTCCCTTTAGAACGACACCCAGGGCGCGTCCATGATGAAACGACGTGCTTCAATAGGTCGGCCAGGAATTTTCCAGATAGATCGCCTGATCGGCCGTCATCCGCATCAGGCAGCCGGCATAGACCGGTCCGGCAATGGTGCCGCCCTGATACTGGTTGGCCTCGTATTCGCAGGTTGCGTCCCGGAAGGTGATCCAGATCCGCTGCATGTCACGCAGACTTTCGGCAGCCTCGCCATTGGCACGCGGATCGTCGGCGGCTTCGGCATCGGCCGCCTTGGCGCGCGCCAGAAGCTTGCGATAGGTCCGGTTCAGCCAGCTATCCCAGAATTTCGTCTCAAGCGCCGAGCATTCCTGCAGCCCGATCGTGGTGGAACCGTAATCCGAGGCGTTCTGGCAAGCTTGAGCAGAGACACCGGCACAGGCTCTCATGTCGGCCTCGGTTTCGGCAAGGTCGACGCATTTGGCCACCAGATCGTCCGAATAGACCACCTCATCTTCAGCCAGTGCAGGGGAAGCCGCCAGCACCGCCGCCACCGTCAAAGCCTTTGCAATCCGCATATTCCTCTCCCAGATGTTCTTGTTTGCCTTTTTGAAAACCTTAGGGGCCGCCCAGGTTCCGCGACCGTGCCAGCCTCAGCCCGTCAGGCTGAAACAGGTCAGCACCGCGGCATAATGCACGGCGGCGGCCGTCACGACAAATCCGTGCCAGATGGCATTCTGGAAACGCAGTTTTTCCCAGACATGAAACAGCACGCCGGCGGAATAGATCACACCGCCGATGACGATGAGAATGCTGGTGGCAAGCGGCAGCAGCGGAAACAGCGGCCAGGCGACGACAATGCCGCTCCAGCCCATGGCAAGATAAAGCAGGATGGCAAGCCGGTCATAGCGGCCGGGCCACAACACCTTGAGCGCAATACCAAACGCGGCGATCAGCCACACGCCGATGAGCAGCCCAAAAATCATCGGCTCGTCAATGCCGCGCTGAAGAAACGGCGTATAGGTCGCGGCAATGAGAATGAAGATCGAACTGTGGTCGAGCCGCTTCCAGATCGCCTTGCTGCGTCCGGCTTTCGGCGGCCAGAGATTGTAGGAAAACGAAATCGAAAGCGTCAGCACCAGCCCGGCCGAATAGATGACGGCAGCGGCAACCTGCGCCGCGCTGGTCCAGACGGCGGCATAAAAGATCAGCACCGTCGCGCCAATCAGCGCGAAGACGACGCCAACACCGTGGACAATGCCATCGGCGACGAGTTCATAAAGATCATACGGGCTGCCGCGGCGTGCGAATTGCTTCATAAGGGACCTGGCTCAGACGTGCTGGCATGAACATGACGGACGAATGTGACGGGGCCCGGGCGGGCCCGACGCTTTCCGATTCTAGCGCCAAAACACGTCCGGCGAAAGGGTGCAGTGCAATGCACCTTTTCGCCGGCAATCAAAGCAGGCAGGACCTGCCCTACCCCAGACTGGCCGCACAACCCTTGCAGAAAGGCGTATAGGGCACAGCCTCAAGCCTTTCGGCGGCGATCTCGCCGCCGCATTTCACGCAGATGCCGAAGGTGCCGTCGGTGATGCGCTGCAACGCAGCATCAATCGCCTTGAGTTCATCCGAGCCGACATGGCCGAATTCCTCCAGAACCTCGTCATTTTCGGCTTCGGCAGCCTGCTCCTGGCTGTCGGGATTGCGTGTCCGGCCAAGATCGGTATCGATCTTCTGCAGCCGCGTCAGTATCTCGGTCTTGCGGGCTTCGAGCAGAGCCTTGTAATGCATCGCGTCCATGACTTCCTCCCTTGATACTGTTCCCGCAACCGGCGTTCGACGCCTTCAGCGGCGGACGAGAACGGAGCAGGCCGCATGTCGAACCACGCGGTCGGCTGTGGACCCGATCAGATAGTTCGAAAGATCGGGGCGGTGCGAGGCCACCAGAATGAGATCGGCCTGATGCGCCTTTGCGCTGGCCAGGATTTCGCGGGCCGGCGGGCCGGTGCGCAATTCGATCTCGGCATCCACCTTGGCCCGGGACCTGAGTTCCTGCAGCTTGTCGCGCGCATCGTTGACGGCATTGTCCATCAGATCCACCGGCACATCAATTGCCAGATAGGAGGGGATTTCCTCGACCACATGCAGCAGCACGATGCTGCCTTCCGGATCAACCAACTCGCTGGCCTTGGTGAGAATATCGAGCCCCTTGTCGAGCACCGAAATGTCAACCGGAACGATAATTTTCTTGAACATTGCTTTCTCCTTTCCCGAACCGTGTCCCTCCCGACAAGGACATTTTGCTTCTCGGCACATCTGTGACGGCCCGGGGCCTACTGGCCTGTTGACCCGACATTCGCGCCACAGGTCGCCCTGCGCATTGATCAAGGTCAATTTTGAAATTGACCTTTGTTAAGCGCAAGACCCGAAATCACCCTTTCAGCCGCCTTTATGGCAGATAAAATATACGCTATTGCGTATCTTCAAAATAATACATATTTATAGTGCATCGTACACTGCCTGGGAGCGGCAGTGCCGACAGGACCGGAGGCGGTCATCGATGTGACTGCCCGGCCCTGTCTAGAAGGGAGGAAGACATGGCACATATCGTGATACTGGGCGCAGGCCTCGGCGGCACCATCGCCGCTTATGAACTGCGCGAAAAACTCGGCCGGGAACACACGGTCACCGTGGTCAACAAAGGGTCCGTCTATTCATTTGTCCCCTCGAACCCGTGGGTGGCGGTGGGCTGGCGCACGCAGGAAGAGGTTCAGGTCGACCTGGAGCCGGTGTTCGCCAAGCGCAACATCGCGCTTCGGCCCGAAGGCGCTGAAAAGCTGCACCCGGCGGAAAACCGGATTGAACTGACCGACGGCAGTTCGGTCGATTATGATTATCTGGTGATCGCCACCGGGCCGGAACTGGCCTTTGACGAGATAGAAGGCTTCGGGCCGGAGACGGGGTTTTCGCAATCGATCTGCGAAACCGGGCATGCGGCAGAGGCGAAATCCGCGTTCGATGCCCTGATTGAAAATCCCGGCCCGGTAGTCGTCGGCGCTGTTCAGGGGGCTTCATGTTTCGGCCCGGCCTATGAATTCGCCTTCATTCTCGACAAGGCCCTGCGCGATGCAAAGGTGCGCGACCGGGTGCCGATGACCTTTGTCACGCCCGAACCCTATATCGGCCATCTCGGTCTCGATGGCGTCGGCGACACCAAGGGGCTGATGGAAAGCGAGCTGCGCGAACGCCATATCAAATGGATCACCAATGCCCGCGTCGATCACATGACCGCGGAAAGCGTGGTTGCAGAAGAGATTGGTGCAGACGGCGCAGTGAAGGAACGCCACGAACTGCCGGCAAAATTCAGGATGATGCTGCCGGCCTTCCGCGGCGTCTCGGCCATTCGCGGCATTGAAGGGCTCACCAATCCGCGCGGCTTCGTCATCATTGACGAGCACCAGCAGAACCCGGCCTTTGAAAACATCTTCGCCATCGGCGTCTGCGTCGCGATTGCCCCGACGGGCAAGACGGCGGTGCCCGTCGGCGTGCCGAAAACCGGCTTCATGATCGAATCCATGGCCACGGCGACGGTCGGCAATATCGCGCGGCTCATCGCCGGCGAACAGCCCAATGTTCAGGCCACATGGAACGCCGTCTGCCTGGCCGATTTCGGCGATGGCGGGGTTGCCTTCGTGGCGCAGCCGCAAATTCCGCCGCGCAACGTCAACTGGGCCTCGGAAGGGCGCTGGGTGCACGCCGCCAAGGTGGGCTTTGAAAAATATTTCCTGCGCAAGGTGAAGACCGGCGTCAGCGAACCCTTCTACGAGAAACTCGCATTGCAGGCGCTGAAGATCGACAAGCTGAAGGCCGTGACCTTCGACTGATACCAAGAGTCAATGATTAGGACCCATATGACCGGAGCGATTTTGAAAGCCGGCTAGGCGAAAACCGCAGTCGTAGCCATCGCTACGGCGAGGATTTTCAACGACGCGGGCTTTCAAAAGCGCCCGGCCCTTTAAGGGTGCGGCTGGAATGGCCGCCGAGGGCGTCAAAATCCTCGCGCGATGCTACGGCATCGCTCTGCGGTGTTTTCCTACTCGGACAGCCATTCCAGCGCGCATCATATGAGTCCTAATCATTGACTCTTGGTATGAGACGTGGAAGCGGCCGGAGGGGAAGCCCCGCCGGCCGCTATTTTTAGGGATAGAGATAGTATTTATCCCACTGGGACCGCGGAATTTCGGCGCCGATCTTGAAGCTGAAATCCTTGATTTTCAGCTCGCTCCGGTCGGTCGTGCAATGATAGCTGAGGTGGTACCAGTGCTGGTGCGTGCGAAACACGGCGCCGTTTGCATCGATCGTATCGCCCTTCACCACCGGCGGTTCGAACGTATAGGCGATTACCTTGTCGGGGTTCATGTCCTTGCGGGCGGCATCGATTCGCGAAAGCGCCTCGACATCACAGCGCTGTTCCAGTTCCTCTTCCGGATCAAGACGCTGAAGCTCGGCGGCAACGCGCTTGTTGAGCGCAAAGGCCGGCAGGCCGGTCGTCATCACAAGGGCAGCCACCAGAACAGTTCTGAACACGCATATTCTCCCGATTGGACGTAACACTATTACTCTCATATGCACAATGATGCGGGCTGAGGCAAGTCTTCGTCCGGCTGCTTGATGTGACGGGTCAGCCGCCTTATCTTCCGGCAACCTGAAAACAACAAGGCCCGCCACCGTGACTGAATTCAAGAACCTTCCCGCCCCGCCGAAAGCCGCAGCAAGGCCCGTGACCGATACCCGCCACGGCAAGACCCGCACGGATGAATATGCGTGGCTGCGCGCGGAAAACTGGCAGGCGATGTTCAAGGATCCGTCCATCCTCGAAAGCGACATCCGAAACCATCTGGAAGCCGAAAACGCCTATATGAAGGCGGCCATGGTCGATACCGAAGCGTTTCAGAAAAAGCTGTTTGCCGAAATGCGCGGCCGGATCAAGGAAGACGACAGCTCCGTGCCGATGAAGGACGGCGCCTATGCCTATGGCACAGCCTATCGCACCGGCGGCGAGCAGCCCTATTTCTTCCGCATCCCGCGCGATGGCGACCTGCATGACCCGGACCTGCGTTCGGTTCTGCTGGACGGCGACAAGGAGAGCGACGGCAAGGCCTATTTCGACCTCGGCGGTTTCTTCCACACCACCGACCATGCCCGCGCGCTGTGGAGTTACGACGACAAGGGCTCGGAATTCTACACCATCAAGGTGCGCGACCTTGCCGGCGGCCATGACCTTGACGACGTGATTGAAAACACCGGCGGCGGCGGGGTCTGGGCGCCGGACGGCAACAGCTTCTTCTATACCGAGGTCGATGAAAACCATCGCCCCTCCAAGGTCTACCACCATATTCTCGGCACCGCGCAGAGTGAGGACCGGCTGGTCTATGAGGAAAAAGACCCCGGCTTCTTCGTCGGTATCGGCGGTTCGCTGCTCGATGATTTCATCTTCATCGATGTCCATGATCACCAGACCTCGGAAGTGCACATCATTCCGACGGCCGATCTCAAGACCGCGCCGCAGGTCATCGCCCAGCGCGAAACCATGGTCGAATATGACGTCACCGAAGGCGGCGACGTCTTCTTCATCCTTACCAATGACGGCGACGCCAAGGATTTCAAGATCATGGAAGCGCCGGTCTCGGCCCCCGGCAAGGAGAACTGGAAAGAGGTCGTGCCCCATCAGGAAGGCCGGCTGATCCTCTCCCATATGGCTTTTGCCGGTCACCTCATCTGGCTGGAACGGTTCGGCGGCCTGCCGCGCATCGTCATCCGCGACCGCAAGACCGGCGAGGAACATGCAATCGCCTTTGACGAGGAGGCCTATGCGCTGGGCCTTCAGGGCGCACAGGAATATGAGACGGACACGATCCGGTTTTCCTATTCCTCGATGACAACCCCGAGCCAGCTTTACGACTACAACATGGTGACGCGCGAACGCACACTGCTGAAAACGCAGGAGGTGCCTTCCGGCCACAATCCGGGCGACTATGTGACCCGGCGCATTCAGGCGAAGGCGGAAGACGGCGAACTGGTGCCCGTCAGCCTCGTCTACCGCAAGGATACGCCGCTTGATGGCTCCGCCCCCTGCCTGCTTTACGGCTACGGCGCCTATGGCATTTCCATTCCGGCATCGTTTTCCACCAATTGCCTGTCGCTGGTGGACCGCGGATTTATCTACGCCATCGCCCATATTCGCGGCGGCAAGGACAAGGGCTTTGCCTGGTATGAAAACGGCAAGATGTTCTCCAAGAAGAACACCTTCTCCGATTTCGTCGCGGCTGCCGATGCGCTGGTGGCCGATGGCTTTACCTCCTACGGCAATATCGTTGCCGAAGGCGGTTCGGCCGGCGGCATGCTGATGGGCGCCGTCGCCAATATGGCGCCGGAGAAATTCTCCGGCATCATCGCCGCCGTTCCGTTTGTCGATGTGCTCACCACCATGCTGGATGACACACTGCCGCTCACGCCGCCCGAGTGGCCGGAATGGGGCAACCCCATCGCCTCGGAAGAGTCTTACGACTACATCGCAAGCTACAGCCCATACGACAACGTGGCCGAAAAGCCCTATCCCGCCATTCTCGCACTTGCGGGCCTCACCGACCCACGGGTGACCTACTGGGAGCCGGCAAAATGGGTCGCCCGGTTGCGCGACAAGACCACCGGCACCGCCCCCATCCTGCTCAGAACCAATATGGATGCCGGCCATGGCGGCGCGTCCGGACGCTTCCAGCGGCTGGAGGAGATCGCGCTTGAATATGCCTTCGCACTGAAGGTTTCGGGCAAGGCGGAGAGCTGAACCGGGAGGATTTGCCGATGACCGTCTTCATCGGAGTGTTGAGGGCGGTCAATGTCGGCGGCAGCGGGAAGCTTGCCGGGCTTTCTGCGGGAACCGCGCGCAACCTCAACACGTTGCGCAAGCTGGAGGCTATGGCAAAGGCTGTGGTTGCCGGTTGACCGGCATTGCTCTAGTCATAGAAAGCGACACCGGCGGGAAACGTGACACGCGATCCTGCCGACGATCCTGATCAGTCCGGGACATCCGCCCTGACAGAAAGAGTGCCATGAAACTTCAGCTGTCCCGGCGGTTATGGGTCCTGTCCCAGGTGATGCGGCAATTGTGGTTCGTTGCCGCAATCTACTGTATCGCCGGCATCGCAACGGCGCTTCTCGGCATCCTCCTCAACCCCTATATTCCCGAAGGTGTCGGCGAGGCGATCGGCGTCGATTCCGTCGGTTCACTGTTGTCTATCATCGCCAGCAGCATGCTGACGGTGCTGATCTTCTCGCTCAACACCGTGGTGCAGGCCTCGTCTGCGGCCGCCAGCAGCGCCACCCCGCGCGCCGTCGGCACGCTTCTGGAGGATCGCACGGCGCAGGCGGCGCTTTCGACCTTCCTCGGTTCCTTCATCTTCAGCCTGGTCGGGCTGATCGCACTCAATACCAATCTCTATGGCACCGGCGGACGGCTGGTGCTGTTTGTCGCGACCATTGCCGTCATCGTGCTGATCATCGGCATATTGCTGCGCTGGATCAACTATCTCGGACGTCTCGGCAAGGTCAGCCGCACCATCGAGCAGGTCGAAGATCAGGCGATAACGTCGATGCGCAATTACCGGGCCGAACCGTTTCTGGGCGGGACAGAGTTTGATGGACATATGCCTGGCGGGCTTCAGCTGATCGATCCGCCGGAAACGGGTTATCTGCGCTTCGTCGACATGGCGGCGCTGGATGCCGTTTCCCGCAGGCTCGACGCCGATATCTACGTTCTGGAACGTCCCGGCGCATTCATGGCGGCCGGACGGCATATTGCCGGCATCGAACTTCCGCTGGACAGCAAGGTCGCCGGCGAGGATATCATCGCCGAAATCGCCGGGGCATTTACCATCGGCCACGAACGCAGCTATACGCAGGATCCGCTCTACGGCCTGACGGTGATGTCGCAGATCGCCCTTCGCGCGCTGTCGCCCGCCGTCAACGACCCCGGCACCGCCATCGACGTCACCACCCATCTGGTGCGTATCATGGAGGCAGGCGAGCGACCGGATGCCGATAGCGAGCCGCGCTATTCCCGCATTCATATGCCGGCGATCAGGGCAGAAGAATTCTTCGACGCCGCCTTCACCGCCATGTCGCGTGACGGCGCGAACATGGCCGAGGTGGTCATCCACCTTCTGCATGCCTGTCGCGCGCTCGGCCGGACGGAAATCCCGGAATTTTCGGAAATGTCACGCAAGTTTTCCACGCTGACTGTGGCGCGGGCGCGCGAAACCCTGCGCTTTCAATCGGATATCGAACGGATCGAGCGGGCAGCCGATCGCAACAACGCCAGCTCGCCGGTCACCTTGCGGAAAAAATCGCCGGAGCAATAGCGCTTCAAAGAAAATGGCAGCCACACGGCGGTGCCGGCAGAACCTGCATGCAGGAATGATTCGGCGGCGCGAAAGCCTCGACATCGAACGCGCGCGAGCGCGTCCATCTTGTCATTTCAACACAACGACCGAAGAAAAAGAGAATGGTACGGTTGGGTGGGGTCGAACCACCGACCTCAGGTGCCACAAACCTGCGCTCTAACCAACTGAGCTACAACCGCACAAGGACGATGCGCCTTGGCATCGCGGCTCACATAAAAGGCCTGACAGGATTTTGCAAGCCCCTTGGTGCGCGTTCTGCAAAAATCGTATCCTTGCCCACACCCGGGAAGACATCGGCGGCACGCAAAATCCGCGTATTAACTGTGCGAAACGAAAAGGCCGCACCCGATCTGGACCACAATCGCCATAATTATTATTAAGAAAGCGTAAAGGGAAGATGCGTCAAAAGCCGCAGGAAAACGCGTCGACCAGCCCCGAACCCGCAACGGACCGAAATGCCATGAGCACGGCAATTCCCCACTACCTCGCCTTTGCCACCCACCCCGCGCTGCGCGGGCGTTCTCTGGCCGGCAAGGCCATGCTGGCCGTCGATGCCGAGGAAAGGCATGTGGTTTTTGCCAATGCGGCCGGAGCGCGGCTCCTTGGACAAAGCCTGATTTCGGCTGCAATCGGAACCGATGCAGTTGAAAGCATACTTCTGCGCCAGTTCATGGCGGTGGCAGGGCGGCTGGCGGAACCGGGCGACACCCGCAATTTCACCGTCAATATTCCTCAACGTTTTCGACGGGTTGCCCGGCAGGCAGTTGCAAGCCTTCTCGTTCTCGGCGGACGGCGCTACCTGATTCTGGAATGCGAAAACGATATTGCCGACGATGTCATGCAGGATCTTGTCAGCGGTTTCGGCGAGGATGAAGCGCAGCTGGCGCTGGTTGACGGCAATGGCACGATCACGCATCGGACCGCCGGTTTTGACCGCACGGGCCTCGACAGCACTGAGATCGGTCCGGTCATCGAGGGCCTTGCAGCGGGTCCCGAATATTATACCGAGCGGCTTGCGACGACCCCGACCGGCATATGGCCGCTGGCGCTTGGGCGGTTGTCGCGCGCGCCGGGGCTGTTCCTGCTGTTTGTATCCGAAGATCTGGCCGCAGACCGGAACCCGGTTGACGAAACCACCGGGGAAGATGCTGCCCCGGATACCAACATCCGTTCTGCACGCGATGTCATCGCAACAATCGATGAAAGCCTCGGCGCCCTGCTTGGACAGGAAGACACGGCTGCGCAGCCCGCTGAGACGCAAAGCCCTGTCGTGCGCCGGCAACCGGCTGCCGCCGCCGAAAAGGAGGCGTTGCAACAGGCTGCGGAAACCCGGCACGCCGAAGCAGACACCCGCCGTCCCGCGCGCTTCGTCTGGCATACGGATGCCGCAGGACGGCTCATCGATGTTTCCGATGAACTGGCCGGCGCCGTCGGGCCCGATATGGCCGCGGTTACCGGCCTTGATTTTGCCGAGATCGAAACCCGGTTCAAGGTCGCAGGCGGCAGCGCGATTGCGCGTCTTCTGCAAAGCGTCGACACCTGGTCGGGCCATACGGTTCACTGGCCCATCTCGGGCACGAGCGTGGCCGTCCCCGTCGATCTTGCCGCTCTTCCCACCTATACCCGCGAGCGCCATTTCGACGGTTTTCGCGGTTACGGGCTGATCAGGCTCGGCGAGGAAACCCAGGTGCCCGACGCAGCGCCGGCCGCCGCCAATACGGCTGAGCGCACGAAGCAGGCACAGCAACTGACGGAAGCAGAACGTCACGCGCTTGACGAAATTGCCAGCCAGCTTCGCTCGGCAGATACGCAGCCCGTCCCGGCGCCCAGCGAAACCGTAGACGTCGAAGAAGCCGCTGCCCCGGCACGGGCTCCGGTTATCCTGCGCCGAACAGCCGAACATTCTCCGCAGAACGCAAGCGGAGCGGAAGATCATGCCTCGGCAATAGACGACAGAAAGGATGCGATTCTCATCCAATCAGGCGAGCGCATTCTGCACACCAATTCCGCATTCCTGTCGCTTGCGGGCTATGGGTCGCTGGATGCGGTCATCGCTGCCGGCGGCACCGATGCCCTTATCGAACGCGGGACGGACGACCGGCTGTTCCTGCATACCGCCGATGGCGGGCGGCTGCCGGTATCCCTGCACCTGCAAGCCATTGTCTGGCATGGCGGACGCGCACTGGCGCTGACCTTGCGGCCGGAACATGAAACAGTCGGCAGGACCGACTTGCCGGTCTTCAAACAAGACACGGACAAGGCCGGAGATGACCCAAAAATGCTTCAGGACGGCGATGTCGCCGAGCTGCATGCCATTCTGGACACCTCCACCGACGGCATTCTGATCCTCGATGAAAAGCGGCATATCCGTTCGCTTTCGTCCTCGGCTTCGGCTCTTTTCGGCGTCGAAAGCCAGGATGTGATCGGCGAGGATGCCGGCCTGCTGTTTGCCGAAGAAAGCCACAATGATCTCGAATCCCATCTGGAACGGCTGATCGACGGGCATGGCGGCGATGTCATGCATGAAGGGCTGGAAGTCATTGGCCGGGAAGCGGGCGGCGGGCTTATCCCGCTGTTCATCACACTTGGCCGTCTGCCCCGGTCGGGCGGCATCTGTGCCATTTTGCGCGATGTCACAGCCCTGAAGCGCCGGGAAGAGGATTTGCGTTCGGCCAAGCGGGCAGCGCGTGAGGCCGAGGACGAGCGCGACAGCCTCCGTTCGGCCCTGCGCTATGAGCTGAGCCAGCCGCTCGATGCCATCATCTCGCTGTCCGAGACCATGGATCACCAGCCTTTCGGCGCGCTCGGCGATAGTCGTTATCACGGGCTTGCCCGCGAGATTGCAAGCAAGAGCCGCCATGCACGCGGCGTCATCGGCAGGCTGCTCGGGGAGCCGGCGCCAACCGAACCCTCCGAAGCTGCTCCCGACCCCGTAGTTCTGCCCGAAGAACAGGTCGCGCCCGCAGCGCACGAAACGGCACAGATCAACGATGCCGTCGCCGAAGCCGTGAGCCTTGTTCAGCCGCGCGCCAATGCCCGGCGGATCATCATTCGCGCGGCCTTGTCTCCGGCTCTTGCCAGAACGCCGAGTGACGCGGAAACGCTGAAGGAAATCGCCTTGCAGCTTTTGCAGGGCGCCGTGCAGTTTACCCCTGCCGGTGGTCAGGTCGTGGTTTCAACGGCGGTCGCGGCAAGCGGAGAAACCGTGCTGCGCTTCCGCGACAACGGCATTGCGCCCGCCAGACGGCGCGCCACCGGTCAGCATGCGGGAGACACCACCCCCCAGGAGGAGAACCCGCACCTGCAAAAGGCCCGCAAACTGGCCGAAAGGCTTGGCGCGCGCTTTCTCGTGCATGCCGTTCCAAGCGAGGGCATGCTGGTGGAAGTGTTCCTGCCGATCAGGGAAACACGACCGCTTCACTACTAGACCGGCTTCGCTCCGGTCGGTCCGATGTGTCGGTTTCAACATTTCCTTTTCCGCTGACACACCGGGCGCGCCGCAGACAGGCGGCGTGCGGCCATATTGCGCAATGCGGCAACAGGCAATAAAACCGGTCGGAACCTGTCCACTTTGGCATTTCGGGCTGATGGCGGGGCTGAGATCAGACACGACCGGAGTAGCATGGCCACCGACCACGCCGCTGAAAGCGCGCCCCTTCCCCGCCCGGCACGGCGTCGTGTGCCGCATCCCCTGCCGCTGGCAGCGGGTATCATCTGTGCCTTGATGCTGCTGCCGCTGGCGGCCATCTGCTGGCTGGCCTTTTCTTCGGATTTCTCCGCCATATCCCACCTTGTCGAAACCGTTCTGCCGCGCGTGGCGGGGCGAACCCTGCTGCTTCTCGTCTTCAATGCCCTCGTCACCGGCACGGTCGGCGTCATCACCGCATGGCTGGTGGTGTCCTTTGATTTCCCGTTCAGGCGGCTGTTTTCGGTTGCGCTGGTGCTGCCGCTTGCCATGCCGATCTATCTGGCGGCCTATGCCTTCGGCGAATTCTTCGATTTCACCGGCCCCGTCCAGACGCTCTACCGCTCCGTCTTCGGCTATCAGTCCGCAAGGGACTATTATTTCCCGGATATCCGCTCGCTTGGTGGCGCGGTTCTGGTGATGTCGGCGGTGCTCTATCCTTATGTCTATCTCACCGCCCGTTCGGTGTTTTCCATGCAGGGACGCAACGCGGCGGAAGTGGCGCGCACACTTGGCGCCGGACGTTTGCGGGTTCTCCGGGCCGTGCAGCTGCCGATGGCGCGCCCGGCCATCGTCGTCGGTCTGACACTGGTGATGATGGAAAGCCTCAACGACATCGGCGCGGTCAAATATCTCGGCGTCAATACGCTGACATTTTCGATCTACGAGACCTGGCTCAATCGCGGCAACCTGGCGGGCGCTGCCCAGCTTTCAGCGATCATGCTTATCTTTGTGCTGGCGCTGATCCTGCTTGAGCGGGTCGCCCGGCGCAACCAGCGCTACAGCGCCGGACGGTCGGTGGCCGGACAGCCCGAACGGCAGCGCCTTTCGGGCGCCAGAGCCCTTGCCGCGAGCCTTGCCTGCTTGTTGCCCGTGCTCATCGGCTTTGCAATCCCCGCGCTGGTTCTCGCCGGTTTTGCACTCAGACGGCTCGATGAATTCCTCTCCGAACGCCTTCTCGACGCGCTGATGACCAGCATCGCCGTCTCGGGTCTTGCCGCGGCTTTCGCCGTCTTGTTCGGGCTGACTCTTTCCTATGCAGTCAGAACCCATCCGGGCCGGAAAATCCGCTCGGTGACCCGTCTGGCATCGCTTGGATACGGCATTCCGGGCACGGTGCTGGCCATCGGCGTGCTGATCCCGCTGGCAGGCCTCGACAACGCTCTCGACGGGGCGCTCAGGGCGAATTTCGGCATTTCCAGCGGCCTGCTGCTCTCCGGCAGCGGTTTTGCCATCGTCTATGCCTGCACGGTGCGGTTTCTCGCCATGGCCGAAGGAAGCGTCGATGCCGGTTTTCACAAGCTCTCGCCCAGCCTCGACATGGCCGCGCGCACGCTTGGCCGCTCACCGGCAAAGGCGCTCGTCTCCGTGCTTTTGCCGAACATGCGCCCCGCATTGTGGACGGCAGCCCTTCTGGTGTTCATCGAAACCCTGAAGGAACTCTCGGCAACCATTCTGCTGCGCCCCTTCAACTTCAACACGCTCGCCACCCTCGTCTACGAGGATGCCTCCCGCGCGCTGGTCGAAAGCGCCTCGGTGCCTGCCATGATCATCATTCTCGCAGGCCTCGTGCCGGTGCTGCTGGTCTCGCGCTCGATGGATCGCCGGGCGTAAAAAAGCCGCCGCAGGGTGCGACGGCTCAGTTTGTAGACAAACTCTTGGAAACACAGGTTGACGCCTCCACTTACCTTTCCACAGGTGTCATGCTCGGACTTGATCCGAGCATCCAGGCGACTCAAGCGATTGAATCGACTAAGGTTTATTGTCACCCCTTGCCGCGCTGCCTGGATCCTCGTGTCAAGCACGAGGATGACACCGTGTTAAAGGATAGGTTGGTTGGTCAACAAACCAAGCCGCCGCACAAAGCGACGGCCTTCAACTTCAAACATGCTCCGCGCAGCGTTCAACCGATCTTCGGGGCCAGCGAGCCGTCAGCGTAGCGCTTTGCCATATCCGACAGCGGGATCGGTTTGATCTTTTCGGCGTGGCCTGCCGTGCCGAAGGCCTCGAAGCGCTCGATGCACAGCTTGGTCATCGCCTCCATGGCGGGTTTGAGATATTTGCGCGGGTCGAATTCCGAGGGGTTTTCGGCAAACACCTTGCGGATCGCGCCGGTCATGGCCATGCGGTTGTCGGTGTCGATATTGACCTTGCGCACGCCGTGCTTGATGCCGCGCTGAATTTCCTCCACCGGAACACCCCAGGTCGGCTTCATCTCGCCGCCATATTTGTTGATGATCTCCTGCAGTTCCTCCGGCACGGAGGAAGAGCCATGCATGACAAGATGGGTATCCGGCAGGCGGCGGTGAATTTCCTCGATCACGTTCATCGCCAGCACTTCGCCATCGGGCTTGCGGGTGAACTTGTAGGCGCCGTGGCTGGTGCCCATGGCAACGGCCAGCGCATCCACCTGTGTATCCCTGGCGAACTGGACGGCCTGATCGGGGTCGGTCAGAAGCTGGTCATGATCGAGCTTGCCCTCGAAGCCGTGACCGTCCTCCTTCTCGCCCTCGCCGGTTTCCAGCGAGCCCAGCACGCCGATTTCACCTTCCACCGACACGCCGGCCCAGTGTGAGAAATCGCAGACGCGTTTCGTCACGCCAGCATTGTATTCATAGTCAGCCGGCGTCTTGCCGTCGGCTTTCAGCGAACCGTCCATCATCACCGATGTGAACCCGTACTGGATCGCCGTCATGCAGGTCGGCTCGGAATTGCCGTGGTCGAGATGCATGACCAGCGGAATATCGGGGTAGAGCTCGGCCAGACCGTCGATCAGCTTTGCCAGGATCAGGTCGTTGGCATAGGCGCGCGCGCCGCGGCTTGCCTGGATGATCACCGGCGACGACGTCTTCGCCGCGGCTTCCATGATCGCCAGCCCCTGTTCCATATCGTTGATGTTGAAGGCCGGCACGCCATAGCCGTATTCGGCGGCGTGATCGAGCAATTGTCTCAAGGTAACCCGTGCCATCGCAAATTCTCCTGTTGCCTGACCAACGCCATAGCGGACGCCGGTCTGAAAGTGATTGCCAAGCGTCAAGCCGGCGCCGGCGCCCATGGCTTTATTCTGCAATGATGATAATGCGGGAATGCGAAATCACAAGATTATTTTACAAATATCATATTAATTGTTATTTTAATCGTTTCTATATGTGATATATACCATAATTCATGCTGTTATATCAAAATTGCGGAAACATCGGACTGAGGAGAGGGCTTTGAGGGCGGACGAAAGACGGGCAGCGATGATGGCGTTGCTGATGGAGCGCGGCCAGGCAGGCGTGGAAGAACTCAGCCAGCGTTTTCACGTGTCGAAGATGACGGTTCACCGCGATCTCGACGAGCTGGAAGCCTCCGGCCAGCTGCGCAAGGTGCGCGGTGGCGCGTCCGTACAGTCTTCCGCCATGTTCCAGGCCGACTTCCGCTATCGCCAGAAGATCGCGGCGAGCGAAAAGGCGCGAATCGCTGCCGCGGCCGCCGCGTTCATCGAACCCGGCATGACCATGATGATCGACGACTCCTCCACCGCCGCCAACCTTGCCGGACACCTGCCCCAGCGCCTGCCATTGACTGTGATATCTAACAATCTGAGTGTTATTTCAGAACTGGCCGGCATTGCCGGCATCGAACTGATGGCGCTTGGCGGCCAGTACAGCCGCAAGTTCAACGGCTTTTTCGGGCTGCTGACCGAGGATGCCCTGCGCGGGCTCAGGGCCGATATCAGCTTCATCTCCGCCTCCGCGATCTATCAGGGCGAAGCTTTCCATCAGGACCCCGAAGTGGTGCAGACCAAGCGGTTGATCGTGAAGGGTGCCGAGCGCCGCGTGCTTCTGGCCGACCACACCAAATTCGGCCGCCCGGGCCTGCACTTCCTCACGGGGCTCGAGACCTTCAGCGCGGTCTTCACCGGCGACGAACTGGACCCGGCGCAAAGGACCGTGCTGACCGAAAAAGGCGTATCGCTCCATTGCATCCCCGCCTGAAATGTTTACATCGGGAATAATGTCAACGATCCGGGCAAACGCTTATGAACGCGAGGGAAACGATCAGCCTTTACGAGGCCATCGGTGGCGCCGAGGCGGTCAGGCGTCTTGCCCATCGTTTCTACGAACTGATGGACAGCCTGCCGGAGGCCGCGCATTGCCGGGCCATCCACCCGGCGGACCTTTCAGGCTCTGAAGAAAAATTCCGCGACTATCTGACAGGCTATCTCGGCGGGCCGCCGGTCTATGTCGAAAAGCACGGGCATCCACGGCTCAGAATGCGCCACATGCCCGCCCCCATCGGACCGGACGAACGCGACGAGTGGCTGCTGTGTTTCCGCCGTGCGCTGGAAGAAACAGTGCCCGACATCAAGCTGCGCGCACTCATCCTGCCGCCGGTCGAAAAGCTCGCCTACCACATGCAGAACAAGGCCTGACCATGAACGCCCTGACAATTTCCGCACGCATCCTGCTGTTTTTCGCGGGCCTGACGGGGGCAGCGGGCATCATGCTTGCAGCAGCGTCCTATCATGGTGACAGCGCGGTGCTGCTGTCGGCCGCACTCGTATGCCTCGCAAACGGCCCTGCGCTGATCGCGCTGGCGCTGCTTTCCATGCGCACCGCCACGGGCCTTGCCGCCGGCATTCTGATGATTTTCGGAACGGTGCTGTTTGCCGGCGATCTCGTGGCCAGGAATTATGCCGGTTTCGGCTTCTTTCCCATGGCGGCCCCGGTCGGCGGCACATCGGTGATTGCAAGCTGGCTGCTCGTCGCCCTTGCCGCCATCATGCCGGTGCGCAAAGGCTGACCGGCAGCCGTTTGCGACCAACTTAGGTCCGCCCTCAGGGAATACGCCCGAACCGCAGCAGATTGCCATGCGGGTCGTAGACGTAAAATTCCTTCATGCCCCAGTCGCGCTCTTCAAAACCGCGTTCATGGACGATGCCGCGCATCGAAAACTCCGAATAGAGCGCGTCAACGCCGCCGCCACGGATATAGACCGAACTGTTTTCACAAAACGACCGGTCGTCCGTCAGCCAGAAGTGCAGTTCGATCCCCGGACGTCTGAGGATCAGATAGTTTTCGGCTGAATGCACGACTTCGGACAGGCCGAGTTTTTCTGAATAAAACGCCTTGGTCTCATCGAGATCAAGCGACGGCAGAACCGGCAATACGGCAATGTCGGCAGGGTCAGCCATTCAGGCACCTTCGACGCTGCTGAACCCTTCGAAGGCGGGATGGCCGAGATAGCTCACATTGCTCTGACCCGCATTCTTGTGGGCGTCCCGGAACTGCTCGGATTTGGTCCAGGCGGTAAAGGCGTCCTCGTTTTCCCAGACCGTATGCGAGGCATAGAGCGTATAGCCCTCATCCTCGAACGTCTTGCCCTTCAGCAGGTGAAAGGACACGAAGCCGGAAAGCTCGGAAAGCCGCGAATCGCGCCCCTTCCACACATCTTCGAATTCCTGCTCGGATCCGGTGGCAACTTTGAAACGGTTCATCGCGACATACATCTGGGCACCTCAGGCAGTTTCTTTATCGGGAACAATGTGGTTGCGCCAGCGGGCAAGGTCAATCACCGCACCGCAGCGTTTGCCGCCGTATGGCGGTCTTCTGGATCTGGAAACGGGAAATTCGAGAATGGCGGCACTCTGCCCGCTCGTGGCAGACAGGCCATCGCCTGGAAGCGTCAGCCCCGCACATCCGCCCGGCCGGTGCAGCCCGATCAGCCCCACCGCGACACCTTGATAAACGCCACTGATCAATTGTTGCGCTCACTCATCGTCTGCAGTGCACGCTCGAGCGAGGATTTCGAGCCGTTGCGCAACGGAATGAAAGCCTTCTTGAACTTCTTGCAGCCACTTTTCACCCGCACACAGGCATCATGGCTGATACAGTCGATCGGACAGAACACACAGTCGACCGAGGGCAGAACCCTGTCGATGCGCGAAACAGCCTCGCGCAGGCCGCCGTCGTGGTGGACAAGCTCGGCGCCGTAATCGTCGGCCACCGCCCGCAGATGCGCGACCTGGCAGTCACGCCCGCCGACATAAAGAAAACTGCGGCCATTCAGCCCCACAGGCGCTTCGGCGACGCGTGTGACATCGTCCTGCCGTTGGTTCGACCGGTTCTTGGTCGATTTGCGCTTGTTTTTCTTCGCCATTTTCACCCTCCCGGTCCAGGCCGATTTGTTGATGACAAAAGGACCCTATAAAACATGAGAAAAAAGGTAAAGTATAAATATGACTTTTTTTCTCATGTTTTAATCGGTGCACAGAGGGGCATAAACGGACAAACAGTGAAAGCCGTATCCCCGATCAGGCGTGTTTCGCTGGTATTCACGCCCGGCCCGCGCTAAAAGAACGCAAAATGGAGGCCTTATATGCTCGAAAAGATCGAAGACCTGCCGGATAACATCATCGGTTTCACAATTCACAAGGCGCTGAGCGCGAGCGATTATCAGAACGTGCTGCTGCCGGCACTGGAGGAGCACAGCACCCGCGACGACGGATTGCGGCTGCTGCTGGTCACCGCGACGGATTTCGCCGGTTCGGATATCGGCACGGCCATGGGTGGCCAGCCGTTTCGGCGCTCGGAGCCGCTCAACTTCAAGAACATTGCGATCGTCAGCGACAATCGCGGTTTTGCCCAGGCCGTTCAGATGTTCGGCATGCTGTTCCACGCCGAGGTGAAGGTCTTCGAAGCCGAACAGGAAGAGGCTGCCGTCACCTGGCTCGAAACGTAAGGTTCAGCGGCAGTAGCGATAGCCGCGGCTGCGCTCGATGACATCGAGATGCATGTGATCCTGATGGGTCGCATCGCTGCCGGGGGAAAGAACGGTCGAGAAGAACAGGCAGGCAGATGCACTTGCCGTGCGCTGAAACGCGCCGGTAAAGGTACCGTCCTTGGTGCGCGGCACCATGTCGACCGTCTTGCCGTTCGAAAAGCTCAGCGAGCGGATATCAACGGCATTGCCCTTGGCGTGTTCTGAAATCTTGCCGTCCGCGCGGCTGTTGCGATTGCGGCAGACATAGGTCGAGGCCTGGCGCACCTCGGTCAGTTTCGTGTCCGCGCCAAAGGCCAGTGCAGCTGTCGGCTCGACATAGCCGGAAAGCCAGCTGGCGAGCGCAAGCGCAGTCTTGCAGCGCATCGTTCCCGCCGGCTTCAGCGGAACCCCTTCAAGCACCTCGGTAACCTCAAGCGGGCGGCCGATCCCGCACTGCCCCGGATCGTCGATCGGGTCCAGCACCGCGTATTGCGCACCAAGCGCCGTCAACGCCGCCGTGCAGCGGGCAAAATCGCCGGTCCCTTCCTTCGACGGCGCCGGATCTGCCGGGGCCTGTTCTGCGGTCTTTTCCGGCTGCGCCTCGGCCGCGGGGGCTTCCCCCTCGGGTCGCGGTTCGGGAACCGGCGGATTTTCAGGCATATCGAAGCTCATGGTCACAAGACTTGCGGCAACGAGGATCGGGAGCACGGATAGCGGGCGGACAAGCTTCACGGCAATTTCCTCATGATCAATCGTGTTGGTTGAACGCGGAGGCCCGGCGGAGGTTCCCGTTCGCCGACATTGCAGACAGAAAAACGCCCCGGTCCTATCACAGACCGGGGCGTTGATCACGCATATGCGAAAACGGTCACTCTATCGACTTGACGATGTCTTCCGTCATCTTCTTCGCATCGCCGAGCAGCATCATCGTGCTGTCCTTGTAAAACAGCTCGTTGTCGATGCCGGCATAGCCGGAGCCGAGCGAGCGCTTGACGAACAGGCAGGTCTTGGCCTTGTCGACATCGAGGATCGGCATGCCGTAGATCGGCGAGGTCTTGTCGTCGCGGGCGGCCGGGTTGGTGACATCATTGGCGCCGATCACATAGGCAACATCGGCCTGCGCGAATTCGGAGTTGATGTCTTCCAGTTCGAACACCTCGTCATAAGGCACGTTTGCTTCCGCCAGCAGCACATTCATATGCCCCGGCATGCGGCCGGCAACCGGATGAATGGCATAGCTCACTTCCACGCCCTTTGCCTTCAGCACGTCGGCCAGTTCACGCAGCGCGTGCTGGGCCTGGGCAACCGCCATGCCGTATCCCGGCACGATGATCACCTTGGAGGCGTTCTCCATCAGGAAGGCGGCATCATCGGCCGAACCGGTCTTGACGTTTCGCTCGACATGTTCGCCGCCGCCGGCTGCCGCGGTCTCACCGCCGAAGCCGCCGAGAATGACCGAGATAAACGACCGGTTCATGCCCTTGCACATGATGTAGGACAGGATCGCGCCGGATGAACCAACCAGAGCGCCGGTCACGATCAGCGCCATATTGCCAAGCGTGAAGCCGATGCCGGCGGCCGCCCAGCCCGAATAGGAGTTCAGCATCGACACCACGACCGGCATGTCGGCGCCGCCGATGGGCACGATGATCAAAACGCCGAGCACCAGGGCGACGATGACAATGAGCCAGAAATGCACCGGGTTTGCCGTGGCCGAAAGCGACACCACAAAGACGATCAACGCCGCCAAAAGCGCGATATTGATCACATGGCGGGCCGGCAGCAGGATCGGCTTGCCGGACATGCGGCCATCGAGCTTCAAGAAGGCGATGATCGACCCGGTAAAGGTGATCGCGCCGATCGCCGCACCGATGGAAAGCTCGATCAGTGCGCGCAGGTGAATGTCATCCGGCACGCCGATATTGAAGCTTTCCGGCGAATAGAGCGCGGCAGCAGCCACCAGCACGGCGGCAAGGCCGACGAGCGAATGGAAGCCCGCCACAAGCTGTGGCATCGCCGTCATCGGAATGGTGCGGGCGATATAGGCACCGATACCGCCGCCGATCGCCAGCGCCAGAACGATGAAGATCAGCGCCGAAAAGCCGGGCTTTGCCAGCAGCAGCGTGGTGCCGATGGCAATCGCCATACCGACCATGCCGTAGATATTGCCCTTGCGGCTGGTCGAGGGATGCGACAGACCACGCAATGCGAGAATGAAGAGAACCGCTGATACGAGGAACAGCAAGGCTGCGAAATTGACTGACATGTTCTGACCGCCTTACTTTTCCTTTTTCTTGTACATCGCCAGCATGCGCTGGGTGACAAGAAATCCGCCGAAAATATTGATGGCGACGAGAATCAGCGCCACAAAACCGAAACCGGTCGCAAGGCCGCTCGCCGAAAGGCCGACGGCCAGAAGCGCGCCGACGACGATGACCGAGGAAATGGCGTTGGTGACGGCCATCAGCGGCGTGTGCAGCGCGGGCGTGACCGACCAGACCACGTAATAGCCGACAAACACGGCCAGCACGAAAATCGCCAGCTGGAACACGAATGGATCGATCACCCCGCCCGTGGCGCCATGGGCAAGTGATGCCAGAGAACCGTCCTCGAAATTGCCGAGCGCGGTCTTGGCCTGTTCCAGCGAGATGATTGCATCATTGATGGAGGTGGTGACATCTTCAAAAGCCATCAGGCCTCTCCCCCGGCGGCAGCACCGCCGAATTTCGGATGAACGACCGCGCCCTCATGCGTCAGAAGCGTGGCGGCGATGAGCTCGTCCTCCCGGTTGATATTGATTGCTCCGCTTTCCTTGTCGACCAGCGTCTGGAAGAAGGTGAGCAGGTTCTTGGCGTAAAGCAGCGATGCGGATGCGGCGATCCGGCCGGGCAGGTTGAGATAGCCGACAACCGAAACGCCATCGACCTCGACAATCCTGTCCGCTTCGACGCCCTCGATATTGCCGCCGCGTTCCACGGCCAGATCGACGGCGACGGAGCCGAGCTTCATCGACGACAGCATCTCGCGTGTGACCAGCCGCGGCGCCGGACGCCCCGGAATGAGCGCGGTGGTGATGACCACATCCTGCTTGGCGATATGATCGGCGACCAGTTCGGCCTGTTTGGCCTTGTATTCGTCCGACATCTCCTTGGCGTAGCCGCCAGCGGTTTCGGCCGCCTTGAACTCGTCGTCCTCGACAGCGATGAACTTCGCGCCGAGCGAGGCGACCTGTTCCTTGGCTGCGGGGCGCACATCGGTTGCAGACACCACGGCGCCAAGCCGGCGGGCTGTGGCAATTGCCTGAAGGCCTGCAACACCGGCGCCCATGACGAACACGCGGGCAGCCGGCACCGTGCCTGCCGCCGTCATCATCATCGGCATGGCGCGGTCGAACACGGAGGCAGCCTCGATCACGGCCTGATAGCCGGCAAGGTTTGCCTGAGAGGAAAGAACGTCCATCGACTGCGCGCGCGTGATGCGCGGCATCAGCTCCATCGCAATCGTCGAAAGTCCCTTTTCGGCCATCGCCGCAAGCGCGTCTTCATGGCCATAGGGGTCCATCATCGCCACAATGATGGCGCCGCTTTTATAGGCGGAAAATTCCTGCTCTTCCGGCCGGCGCACCTTGAAGATCACATCGGCTGTCGATGCCGCGTCCGGCCCGGCAATTTCGGCGCCGGCATTGCGGAACGCATCGTCATCAATCCCCGAGGCAAGGCCCGCGCCGCTTTCGATGACGATATCGAGGCCGAGCGCTTTCAGTTTTTTCACTGTGTCGGGTGAGGCCGCCACCCGCGTTTCCGCGGCGGCCGTCTCTTTCGGCACAAATAATATCTTGCTCAAGCTTGTCTCCCAAAGACAGATCGAAACGCGCAACAAAGCTCAGCAGCAATGCGTCTGTCTTGCCGCGTTTCAAAGAAAAGATACGTCCGAACGGACGCTCAACGAAGAATATAGATGCCGATGGCACTGATGAGAATGAAAATGATCAAGCTGCTGACAAAACCGAACGGCCCCACAAGCCCGGCCGCCATGGCCACCAGCAGCGCGGCCACCAGAACCGTCCCGTATTTGGCACCGCTCAAAAACAGCTTGTAGGTGTTTGCGTGTTCCGCATAATCGACCTCGTCGGCCGGTTGCGTGGCGTTGGTTTCGGCATTGCGCATGAATTCCCTCCTGTTCGGTTCGGTGACGCGCCCCTCCATGGTCAGCGCATCACACGGACAAACGTCCCGATCCCTTCTCCGATTACCACACAGGGCGCGCGTGCGGCAACATTGCACTCAGACGGGTCACGTCGCAAAAACAGTGCCAGAAGGAATTTAATGTCGGCGCGCCGGTGCAAAACAGATGTAAAAATACAATCCGGTAGCCATTTTCATCCCATATTGTACCAAAGGCAGGTTGCGTGGCCTTGACAACTTCCATTAAGGAAGTCGGACGGTATGGAGGCCCCAATGAAACCACTGATAACAATAAGCCGTACCATCGACAGGCTGAATGAATTCATCGGACATTCCGTGTCCTGGCTGCTTCTGGTGGCCGTCCTCGTCAGCGCCGGCAATGCGGTGAGCCGAAAGCTGTTTTCGCTTTCGTCAAACGCCATGCTGGAACTGCAATGGTACCTTTACGGCGCCGTTTTCATGCTGGCTGCCGCCTATGCGCTTTTGAAAAACGAGCATATCAGGATCGACATCCTGTCGTCTTCGTGGAGCAAGCGCACGCGCGACTGGATCGATCTGGTGCTGCACATCATTTTCCTCGTGCCCTTCGCCGGGATGATGGTCTATCTCGCCTGGCCCTGGTTCTGGCGCTCGTTCGAGAGCGGCGAACATTCGACCAATGCGGGCGGGCTGATCCTGTGGCCGGCGAAATCCTTCATCCTGATCGGTTTCATCCTGCTTCTGCTCCAGGCCTTTTCCGAAATCATCAAACGCATCGCCGTTCTTTCCGGATATCTCAAGGAAGATGAGGAACTTTATTCCGAAGCCGGCAATGCCGCGCACATGATGGCAGAGGATATGCCGAATGACTGATCTCATCGCGCACAACCTCGCGCCCATCATGTTCGTCACCGTGATGGCCTTGCTGCTTTTAGGCTATCCCGTTGCCTTCACGCTCGCCGCCGGCGGTCTTGCCTTCTTCGTCCTCGGCGTTGAATTTTCGTCGATCTCGCCCGAAATCCATCTGTTCTGGCCGCTTCTGCAATCCCATCCCGACCGCTTCTTCGGCGGTATCATGTCGAACGAGACGCTGCTGGCGGTGCCCTTCTTCACCTTCATGGGCATCATTCTGGAACGCTCGCGCATGGCCGAGGACCTGCTGGACACGATTGGCCAGCTTTTCGGCCCGGTGCGCGGCGGCGTGGCCTATGCCGTGGTCCTCGTCGGCGCGCTGCTTGGCGCGACCACCGGCGTTGTTGCCGCTTCGGTGATGGCCATGGGGCTGATCTCGCTGCCGGTCATGCTGCGCTACAGCTATGACCGCTCGTTTGCCACCGGCACGATCGCGGCCTCCGGCACGCTGGCGCAGATCGTTCCGCCATCGCTGGTTCTGATCGTCATGGCCGACCAGCTCGGCCGTTCGGTGGGCGATATGTATATCGGCGCGCTCTACCCGTCACTGCTGGTGATTGCCGCCTACTGCCTCTATGTCTTCGTGATGACACTGATCCGCCCCAAGGCGGCGCCGGCCATGCCGGCGGAAGCGCGCACGCTCGGCAACGGCGTCATCTCGCTGTTCGTGATGGTTGCCGTTGCCGTCGCGCTCTATTTCATCGGCTACCATTTCCTGTTCACCACGCTTGGCGATGCCTGGCGGCTGGTGGCGGCCATGGTTTTCGGCGTTCTCGTCGTCTATCTGGTGGCGATTGCCAATGACCGGATGAAGCTCAACCTGCTGTCGCGACTCAGCCAGCAGGTGATCATCGTTCTGGTGCCGCCGCTGGCGCTGATCTTTCTGGTGCTCGGCACGATCTTTCTCGGGATTGCAACCCCGACGGAAGGCGGCGCCATGGGCGCGACCGGGGCGCTTATCCTGGCACTTGCCAAGGGCCGTCTTGACCTGAGATCGCTCAAGAACGCCCTCGACAGCACCACCAAGCTGTCTGCTTTCGTGATGATGATCCTGATGGGGGCGCGCGTCTTCAGCCTCACTTTCTACGGGATCAACGGCAATGTCTGGATCGAGGACCTGCTCACCGGCCTTCCTGGCGGCGAATACGGCTTCCTGATCGTCGTCACCATCATCGTCTTCATTCTCGGCTGCTTCCTCGATTTCTTCGAGATCGCCTTCATCATGGTGCCGCTTCTGGTGGCACCGGCACAGGCGCTGGGGATCGACCTGATCTGGTTCGGCATCATTCTCGGTCTCAACCTGCAGACCTCGTTCCTGACGCCGCCATTCGGCTTCTCGCTGTTTTACCTGCGCTCGGTCACACCGGCCGGTGAATGGACCGACAAGGGAACGGGACGGATCATGCAGGGTGTGCGCACGCTGCAGATCTACAAGGGCATCATTCCCTATATCGCGATCCAGTTCCTGGTCATCCTGGCCGTGATCTTCTTCCCGCAGCTCGTGACCCACTACAAGGATGATGTGGTGACCGTCGATCCCGATTCCGTCACCATCGAGATGCCTTCGTTCGGCGGCAATGTCGATGACCCGTTCAGCCTCGATTTCGGCGATAGCTCCGAAGGTAGTGGCGGCGACGATCCGTTCGCACTGCCGGACCTCGGCGACAGCCCGTCCGACAGCGGTGCGAGCGGCAATGACGGTCTCAATCTCGATGACCCGCCGAGCCTCAACTTCAACTGAGGACTTCAGATAAGCAAAACGACCAAAACCCCGGAAGCAGCCGCTCCCGGGGTTTTCGTTTGCCTACGGACTTAACGCCAATGTTTCCGTCACCCCGGATTTAATCCGGGGGCCAGGGCGATATGGTGAGAACGCGCCATGCTCGAAATGCCCTCTCCCTCAACGGACAGCTTGCCATACTGCCCTGGATTCCGGCGCAAGGCCGGAATGACGAATATCGGAAAGGCGTTGCCAAGCATTCGATCAGCAAAAAACCCGGAAGCAGCCGCTTCCGGGTTTTGTCTTAATCGCAAGTCCCTCCGGGATCAGCTCAGCGGCTTGATCTGGCCGGCATTCTGCAGCGCCATCATGAACTGGTCATAACGGAATTCGCAGGTCTTCAGCCAGCCATAGGCGGCGTTCTTGTATTCGGTTTGATCGTTGTAGATCTTCTTGAATGTTGGGTTTTCGGCGCCGAGTTCGGCATAGACTTCCATGGCCGCATTGTAGCAGGCCTGCATGATCTCGGTGCTGTAGCCCTTCATGACCGCGCCGTCGCCGATCAGTTCGCGGATCGCAACCGGGTTCTTGACGTCGTATTTCGCCATCATGTTGGTATTGGCGAAGGCACAGGCATCGTCGAGCGCGGCCTGATAATGTTTCGGCAGTTCCTGATACTTCTGCTTGTTGAAGAAGGCGTGGATCGCCGGGCCGCCTTCCCACCAGCCGGGGTAGTAATAGTATTTGGCGACCTTGTAGAAGCCGAGCTTCTGGTCGTCATAGGGGCCGACGAATTCGGCCGCATCAATCGTGCCCTTTTCAAGTGCGGGATAGATATCGCCGCCGGCAATCTGCTGGGGAACAACGCCGACCTTTTCCATGACCCGGCCGGCGATACCGGCAATGCGCATCTTCAGGCCTTTCAGGTCTTCCACGGTGTTCACTTCCTTGCGGAACCAGCCACCCATCTGTGCGCCGGTGTTGCCGGCCGGCAGGCCGTAAACGCCGTAACCGTCATAGAACTCGTTCATCAGCGTGTTGCCGTTGCCCTGATAGAACCAGGCATTGGTCAGACGCGCATTGAGGCCGAAGGGAATGGCCGTGCCAATGGCGAAAACCGGGTCCTTGCCCCAGAAATAGTATGAGCAGGTGTGCGCGGCTTCCACCGTGCCGCTCTGGACGGCGTCGAGTGCCTGCAGGCCACCGACGATCTCGCCGGCGGCATAGCACTGGATTTCGAAATTGCCGCCCGTGGCAGCCGAAACGTTATTGGCGATGTCTTCCGCACCGCCATAGATCGTGTCGAGTGATTTCGGAAAAGACGACGTCAGACGCCATGTCACTTTCGGGTTTTCCTGCGCAATCGCAGGCGCGGCAAGCGCACTGGCCGCAGCAGCGCCGACGCCACCGGCGCCGACCTTCTTGATGAATGAACGACGGTCCATAGATACCTCCCATATATGGTGCGTCCGCGCAACTTCTCCTCCGGCGGACATCCCGGCGAGCAAAGCACTTTGGTTGATCCGTTTCAACTCCCGCCTGCAAGGGACCGGCGCTTTTGTGACTCCAAACAGGCTCCACTACGACCAATGTCTAATGCCCCATGATCGCTGCTTGCGGCCGACCGGCGAAAAACGGTCGCCGGCAATATCGCGGTTTCGTTTGACAGAACCCCGGCAAGGCGACATCACTTCGGAAAAACGTTTGCCGGAGTCCCCATGTCAAAGCCGATCATCGCCGTTCCCGCCGATACCCGTTTTTTCCAGGACACCACCTGGCATGCCGCCCAGCAGCAATATATCGGCGCGGCACTCGACGTTGCCGGCGCGATGAGCTTCATCATTCCCGCTCTTGGCGACGCTCAGGACATCGACGCCATGCTTGACCGGGTTGACGGGGTGATGATTACCGGCTCGCGTTCCAATGTGTCGCCGGCGCTTTATGGCAAGACACCGGAGGAACGGGACGGCCCGTTCGACCCCGGCCGCGACGCCACCACCCTGCCGATGATCCGCCGCGCGATCGAACGCGGCCTGCCGCTATTGTGCATCTGCCGCGGCATTCAGGAGCTCAATGTCGCGCTTGGCGGCACGCTGGTCAGCGAGGTGCAGGAACTTGACGGGCGGATCGACCATCGCCAGCCGCCGGAGGGGGACCGCGATGCGCTGTTCGTCATTCGACAGCCGGTTCACATCGGCGAAGGCTCCTGTCTTGCCGGCATTCTGGGCGCCGGAGAGGTGCAGGTGAATTCACTGCACCGGCAAGCGATCAGCGATGTCGCGCCCGGCCTTGCCGTCGAAGCCGTCGCCCCGGACGGCACGGTCGAGGCTGTCTCGGTCATCGACGCCAAAAACTTTGCCGTCGGCGTCCAGTGGCATCCGGAATACTGGGCCAGAACCGACGACACCTCACGCAAGCTGTTTGAGGCCTTCGGCGAGGCGGTGCGGGCCAGTCAGGCGGCCCGCTCCGTGCCCTGATGTTGTGTCTTATCCCTTGAGCGGAACCGGCGTCTCCGGCACAGGCGTTACCGGGCGCTTTTCGGCAAACCAGCCTTTCAGATTGTCCGCGACCAGTTGCGCCATGCCCTGCCGTGTCGGGATCGAGGCGGAAGCCACATGCGGCAGCAGGCTGACATTGTCGAAGGTCAGAAGCTTTTCGGGGACGTGGGGCTCGTCGTAAAACACGTCGAGACCTGCCCCGCCGATCGTACCGGCCTCAAGGGCTGCGATCAGGGCATCTTCGTCAACGCTCCAGCCACGCCCGACATTGATGAGAATGCCTTTCGGCCCCAGCGCCGAAAGGATTTCGGCATTGACCACCTTGTGAGTCTCGGGCGTTTTCGGAACGATGCAGATCAGCGTGTCGACGGCTTCGGCAAGCGATGCCAGTGTCGGATGATAGGCATAGTCGACGCCCTTTTTCGGGCTGCGCGTGTGATAGGCAATCTCGACCTTGAACGGCTCCAGGCGGCTTGCAATCTCGAGACCGATCCGGCCCAGCCCGTAAAGGCCGACCTTGCGGCCTTTCACGGAAAAGGGTGAAAGCGGGAAGCCGCCTTCGTTTTCCCAACGCCCCTGACGCAGCCAGGTTTCGGCTGCATAAAAGCGGCGGACCGTGTTCAACATCAGCGCCACGGCGGTATCGGCCACCTCGTCGTTCAGCACATTCGGCGTATGGGTGACGACAATGCCGCGTTCGGCAGCATGCGCGGTGTCGATGCCGTCATAGCCGACGCCCGGGCAGGTGACGATTTCCAGATTGGGCAGTTCATCCATCTGAGCGGCGGAAAAGCCCCCGAAAGCCACAACGGCCTTGATGTCGGCCGCCTTGTCGCCGAGTGCTGCGGGGCCGCCCTGCGGCATGGTGACCAGATCGTAGTCGTCCTTCAGCAGGCTCTGAACATAGGGGTTCAGGTTTTGCGAAAGCATGACCGTTTCTTTGGACATGGTGTGTCTCCCAAAATATCTCTGGTGATAGGAAAGAGGATGATGAATAAAACTGCGGCTTACAGTGTGAGATAGCTCTCGGCGGTCTCGCGATACGGCCCGGTCGACTGGCGAATGCGCATTTCCGGCTTGATGAGATGCATGCCGTTTGGCGCGCTGGAGCCGGCCAGCCTGTCGAGCAGCGCGCGCGCTGCCAGCCTGCCGACCTCGGCCTGACCGTTCCAGACGGTGGTCAGCGAGGGCGTGGAAATCGAGGCTTCCTCCAGATCGTCATAGCCGGTCACGGAAATATCCGCCCCCGGCGTCAGCCCGGCGCGCGAAATCCCGTTCATCAGGCCAATGGCGACCAGATCGTTCCAGCACACGGCCGCCGTCGGCTTTTGCGGAAGCGACAGGAAATGCACCGCCGCCTCAAAGCCCCCCTGCTTGGTGCGCGGGCCCGGAATGCGCAATCCCGGGTCAACAGCGATCCCGGCCTTTTTCAGGGCGTTGACATAACCGGCATAACGATCCCGCCCGGTCGACGTCTGATCCGTGCCGCCAATCATCGCGATGCAGCGATGCCCGAGGCCGATCAGATGGTTGGTCGCAAGCGCGATGCCATAGCTGTCATCCCCGCGATAGGTCGGCAGGTCCAGCTCCTCCATCGAGCGGGCCACGAAAATGGCCGGCATGCCATTGTCTTCCGCCAACTGGACATCGGCCGGCGGCGTGCCGATCGCGGGAGACATGATGACGCCATCGCCACCGAGCTGCAGCAGCGTTTCGATGAAATTGCGCTGCTTTTCGACCGAGTCGTAATGATTGGACAGGATGAAGGTGTGCTGGTTGCGGTCCAGCTCGCTTTCGATCGCCTTGAGGATTTCGCCGTAAAACGGGTTCATGATGTCGTGAACGACAACGCCGATAATGCCCGACCGCGAAGTTCTCAGACTGGCCGCACGGCGATTGTAGATATAGCCGAGTGCACGGGCCTGCTCCTTGATGCGTTCGCGTGTCGCGCTCGCCACCAGCGGGCTGTCCCGCAGCGCCAGTGAGACAGTCGCGGTCGAAATCCCGAGGGATTCGGCGATTGTGGAGAGTTTGACTTTCTGGGCCACGGCATGCCTCCCGATGAATGAACGCCTGGCGCATCGCGCTTCGGTTTCTGATTTAAAAATTTAATTCAAAAACCGTCAGGATTTCAACATAAAAGGCACAATCGGTTTAAATTCGTCGAAAAATGACAGCGGAAAAGCCCATACATGTCATAACGCAAGCCAGCATTCCGCCCGCCTTGCTGCCCGCCGCCATCATCCTTATATAGGCGGAAAATCCTTTAAAGGAACGATCATGACTGATACGCAAGCAGCTTCGCCCATCCCCGTTACTGTGCTTACAGGTTATCTGGGATCGGGAAAAACCACCCTGCTCAACCGGATCCTCTCCGAAAATCACGGCAAGCAATATGCGGTCATCGTCAACGAGTTCGGCGAGATCGGCATCGACAATGACCTGATCGTGGAATCCGACGAGGAAATCTACGAAATGAACAATGGCTGCGTGTGCTGCACGGTGCGCGGCGACCTGATCCGGGTTGTCGAAGGGCTGATGCGACGCCCGCGCTTTGACGGCATCATCGTGGAAACCACCGGCCTTGCCGATCCGGTTCCCGTCGCCCAGACCTTCTTCATGGATGATGACGTCCGGGCAAAAACCGCACTTGATGCGGTCATTGCGCTGGTCGACGCCAAGCATCTGCCGCTGCGCCTGAAGGACAGCCGCGAGGCTGAAGACCAGATCGCATTTGCCGATATCGTGCTGCTCAACAAGACCGATCTCGTCAGCGCCGAGGAACTGGCCGAAGTCGAGAGCCTGGTCCGCGCCATCAATCCGGCCGCCCGGATCTTTCGCACGGAACGCTCCGGTATCGAGCTGGAACGGATCCTGAACCAGAATGCCTTCGACCTGAAGCATGTTCTGGAAGACGACCCGCACTTCCTCGATCACGACCATGATGACCATGTCTGCGGTCCCGATTGCGACCACGACCATCATCACCATGATCATGACCACCACGACCATGATCACCATCATCATCATGGCCTCTCCGACCATCACGATGTCACGGTGCAGTCGGTCTCGCTGCGCGGCGGCCAGCTGGACCCGAACCGGTTCTTCCCGTGGATCCAGTCGGTCACCCAGAACCAGGGGCCGAATATCCTGCGCCTGAAAGGCATTCTGGCCTTCAAGGGGGATACCGACCGCTATGTGGTCCAGGGCGTCCACATGATCATCGAGGGCGACCATCAGCGCCCCTGGAAGGAAGGCGAGAACCGGGAAAGCCGGCTGGTGTTCATCGGCCGCGATCTTGACCGTGAAAAGCTCGAGAAAAGCTTCCGCGCCTGCGAGGTTCAAAACTGATGCCGAGCGTTGCGCCCGTCGATATTGATGATCACGTCATCGCCGCCGCCTTTCTGGGCGGCGTCCCGTTTTTCGCCACGGCAGCGGGAAACATTCACCGGTTCGATGAGGGTGAAAAGGTCACCGAGGCCCATGACGGCCTGCTGACCTGCATTCGCGATCCCTTCAGTCAGTCGCTGCTGACCGGCGGCGAAGATGGCCGGGTGCTGCGCATTTCAAAGGACGGTTCGACGGAAGAACTGGCAAGCGTGCCGCGCAAGTGGATATCGGTGGTCGCAGGCGGACCGCATGGCGCGGTTGCCTATGCCGTCGGCAAGGAAACCCGTGTCATCGCCAGCGGGGCGACGCACCTCTTCGCAGAGGAACGCAGCGTCGAGGCGGTGACCTTCGCGCCCAAGGGCCTCAGAATTGCCGCCGCACGCTATAATGGCGCCTCGCTGCACTGGGTCGCAGGTTCGGCGCCACCGGTCGATCTGGAGTGGAAAGGCGCCCATATCGGCATCACCTTTTCGCCGGACGGACGCTTTCTCGTTACCTCGATGCAGGAAAACGCCCTGCATGGCTGGAAGCTCGACAGCAAGCTTTCGGCCGAAGCGCGCCACATGCGCATGAGCGGCTATCCCGCCAAGGTCAAATCCTGGTCGTGGTCGCCGAAGGGCAAGTGGCTTGCCACCTCCGGCGCGCCGGCGGCCATTGTCTGGCCGTTTTCCGGCAAGGACGGGCCAATGGGCAAGGCACCGCTTGAGCTTGGCACCCGCGCCAATATCATGGTCACCCAGGTTGCCTTTCACCCGTCGGAAGAAATGCTCGCCATCGGCTTTATCGATGGCATGGTGCTGGCCGTGCGCATCTCCGACAGCAAGGAGGCGCTGCTGCGCCGCCAAGGCAAGGGCGCAATCACCGCGCTTTCCTGGGACGAATCCGGCCAGCGTCTGGCCTTTGCCTCGGAAGCGGGCGACTGCGGCATCGTCACGATCGCCGGCTAACGAGCATCAGGCCTTGCGCCGGAAGACCGCGGCAATGCCGCGGTTATATCTTCCGCCGGCGCCGGTTTTCCGTTAAAATAACCCTGCACGGCATCGGCTCCGTGGGCACAGACCCAGTCGAACTGCTGCTTGTCCTCGATCCCCTCGGCAACTGTTTTCATACCCAGCACCCGACAGAGTTTCAGGGTCGAGGCAACGATCTCCTCGCTTTGCGGATCGGTTCCCAGACCCGAAATAAACCCTCGGTCTATCTTGACCCTGTCAAACGGCAGCTCCCTGAGTTGTCGCAGACTGGAATAGCCCGTACCGAAATCATCAAGCGCAATGCGAATGCCGGCGGCCTTCAGCTTGCTGATGTTCTTTCGCGTCATGTCCAGTTCCACAACAAGCGCATCTTCCGTGACCTCGATCTCGAACCGCTGCGGCGAAAGCCCATTCTCGCGCAGAATTTTGAGGACACCGGCGGCGAAATTGCGATCGCTCAGTTGATACGGCGTGACATTGACGGCAATGGATGTGGTGGCCGGCCAGGCGCGCGCATCCCTGCAGGCCTGTGTCAGGATCACGGTGAAGAGTTCCGGTATCAATCCGGCCGCTTCAGCATGCGGGATAAAGTCGCTCGCACTCAATACGCCAAGTTCGGGATGTTTCCAGCGCGCCAGCACCTCGAGCATCACGATCTCGCCCGAACTGCAACTGCGGATCGGCTGATAATAGGGGATGATCTGACCGGATGACAAAGCCGCCGGCAGATCAAGCTCCAGAGCCTGTGCGGTCCTGGAACCGCTGTCCACTTCGGGATCGAAGGAAATAATGCGGCGACGCCCCTCTTCCTTGGCCCTATACATGGCCGAATCGGCCTTTTTCAAAAGAGTCTCACGGTTTTTCCCATCTTCCGGATACCGCGCTATGCCGATGCTGGCCGAAGGAAAAATCTCGCGGCCAAGAAGCACCGCCGGTTTCGAAATTTCCGTCAACAGTCTGGAGGCAATCTGCTCGAACGACGGCCCGCCGGCAGCGTCCTGCACGATAATGGCGAATTCATCGCCGCCGAGACGGCCCAGAAAATCGTCCGAACGAACGCTTTTTTTCAGCCGTTCCGAAATGATCTGTAAGAGCCTGTCTCCAGTCTCATGCCCCAGTTTGTCATTGATCTGCTTGAAACGGTCGAAGTCGATGAACATCAGCGCAAAGCGGTCGGACTGCCGCCGTGCACGCGCCAGCCGCCGCTCGCATTCCTCTTCGAAAGAGCGCCGGTTGGCAACACCGGTCAGCGAGTCCTGCCGTGCCAGCGCAAGCGCCAGCCGTTCGGCCTCGCGACGGCGGGTAATTTCCTCACGCAGCGCCCGAGACCTGCGGAACAGGAGAACGGACAACCCCAAACTTGCGACCATGAAGGCAGTGAAGAACTCGTCGATCTCCCAGTTTTCATGAGCGCGTGAAAACTCGTAGAGATGTTCAAAAGACTCGACCGAAATCAGGACCACCAGAGCGAAAACGCCAATGATGATCGCGACCGTCATATCGCTGAGGTTCCTAAGCTTCAGCAACCAGTTCTTCAATACCGCACCTTTTCACCGGTTTTACCAATATTACCGACATCAACTGAATCGCGCCCGGCAGGTTCCACTATTCTTCGCGTATACGGCCGGCAAAAGCTGCCAGATGACAAGATTATGTCAAAAAACGAAAAAAAGCCGCAGCAAAATCGCTGCGGCTTCAATCAAAATACTATTTGTCGTTAACAGGTCAGCCCGGCAAGACTGTCTGGTTGAGATGCGTCAACTCGTTCATCATCTGCTCAATGGCGCTCTTGTGATCGCTATGGCTCGCATCATCCAGTTCCTTGCGCAGCGTCTTGATGCGATGCTCGATCGCATCGGCGGCTTCGCCGATCGGAACTGCGGTTTCAGCCAGAAGCGTGCAGGCATTGCCCTGAACATCTGCAAAGCCGTGAAATACCAGAAACTGGAATTCCTTGCCTTCGCGGTTCTTGAACTTCACCACACCGGGACGGATCGTTGTCATGGTCGGCGCGTGATCCGGCATGACCGTCATCTCGCCTTCCGTTGCCGGAATGACAATCCCATCCGTTTCAGCAGAGGCCAGAAGCTTTTCGGGGGTCACCAGCTCGAAAATCATCGTATCAGCCATGACATTCCAATCTCTTGTCTTTCAAAACGCACCGGTCGCGAAGGGCGGCGCTCAGGCCGCCCGCCGCAAGTAATCAGGCAGCTTCGGCGAGCTTCTTGGCCTTTTCGACGGCGTCGTCGATCGTGCCGACCATGTAGAAGGCCGCTTCCGGAAGGTGGTCGTATTCACCTTCGACCAGACCCTTGAACGAGCGGATCGTGTCTTCCAGCGAAACCAGAATGCCCGGCGAACCGGTAAAGACTTCAGCAACATGGAAGGGCTGCGACAGGAAGCGCTCGATCTTGCGGGCGCGGGCAACCGTCAGCTTGTCCTCTTCGGAAAGCTCGTCCATGCCGAGGATGGCGATGATGTCCTGAAGCGACTTGTAGCGCTGCAGCGTCGACTGAACCGCACGGGCAACTTCGTAATGCTCTTCACCGACGATCATCGGGTCGAGCATGCGCGAGGTCGAATCGAGCGGGTCAACAGCCGGGTAGATACCCTTTTCAGCAATCGAGCGCGACAGCGTCGTGGTTGCATCCAGGTGAGCAAACGAGGTGGCCGGCGCCGGGTCGGTCAGGTCGTCGGCGGGCACGTAAATGGCCTGAACCGAGGTAATCGAACCCTTGGTCGTCGTGGTAATGCGCTCCTGCAGGGCGCCCATGTCAGTGGCCAGCGTCGGCTGATAGCCCACAGCGGACGGAATACGGCCCAGCAGAGCCGAAATTTCGGAACCGGCCTGGGTGAAGCGGAAGATGTTGTCCACGAAGAACAGCACGTCCTGGCCCTCGTCACGGAAGTTTTCCGCAATCGTCAGACCGGAGAGCGCCACGCGAGCACGTGCGCCGGGCGGCTCGTTCATCTGGCCGTAGACCAGCGCGCATTTCGAGCCTTCGGCCGAACCGTTGTTTTCGGCGGGATCGACGTTCACGTTGGATTCGATCATTTCGTGATAAAGGTCGTTGCCTTCACGCGTACGCTCGCCAACGCCGGCGAACACGGAATAACCGCCGTGCGCCTTGGCGATGTTGTTGATCAGTTCCTGAATCAGAACCGTCTTGCCCACGCCGGCGCCGCCGAACAGGCCGATCTTGCCGCCCTTGGCGTAAGGCGCCAGCAGGTCGACGACCTTGATGCCGGTGACCAGAATTTCGGCTTCCGTCGACTGATCGACATAGGGCGGAGCGTCCTGGTGGATACCGCGCTTTTCCTTGGTCTTGATCGGGCCGACTTCATCCACCGGCTCACCGATGACATTCATGATGCGGCCGAGTGTCTCGACACCAACCGGAACCTGGATCGACGATCCGGTATTCTTGACTTCCTGGCCACGAACCAGACCTTCGGTCGCGTCCATGGCAATGGTGCGGACTTCGTTCTCGCCGAGGTGCTGTGCGACCTCGAGAACCAGCCGGTTGCCGTTGTTTTCGGTTTCAAGCGCATTCATGATGGGCGGCAGTTCGCCGTCAAAGGCAACGTCCACAACGGCGCCAATAATCTGCGTCACTTTACCGATAGAGGCCTCAGCCATGATAAAACCCTCTTTTCAAGCTCTTACAGCGCTTCCGCGCCGGAAATAATTTCAATCAGTTCCGTGGTGATCTTTTCCTGGCGCTGACGGTTGTAGGAAAGCGTCAGCTTGTCGATCATCTCGCCGGCGTTGCGCGTCGCATTGTCCATTGCGGTCATCTTCGCACCCATCTCACCTGCGGAATTTTCCAGCAGAGCGTGGAAAATCTGCACGCGGATATTCAGCGGCACGATTTCGGAAAGAATGGTTTCCGCATTCGGCTCATAGTCGTAAAGCGCCGTTTCCGAACGCTCTTCCTGACCTTCGGGAGGCGCAGCCGGAATCAGCTGAATGTCGGTCGGAACCTGCGAAATCACCGACTTGAACTCGGAATAGAACAGGGTGCAGACGTCAAATTCGCCTGCGTCGAACATTTCCGTCACGCGATTGCCGATATCCTCGGCATTCTCGAAGCCGATCTTGCGGACATCACGCAGTTCAACGCGTTCGACGATCAGATCGGCGAATTCGCGGCGCAGTGCGTCGTAACCCTTGCGGCCGACGCAGAACAGCTTGACGGTCTTGCCTTCCGAAATCAGCTTGCGCGTATGCAGCCGGGCGTGACGCGCGATCTGCGCGTTGAAGCCGCCGCAAAGGCCGCGCTCGGCCGTGCAGACCACCAGAAGATGAACGTCATCCTTGCCGGTTCCGCTCATCAGCTTCGGCACTTCCTCGCCCTCGCCGACAGCAGCCGCCAGGTCAGCCATGACGGTGGCCATACGTTCGGAGTAAGGCCGGGCGTGTTCCGCGGCCTCCTGCGCGCGACGCAGCTTCGCCGCGGCGACCATCTGCATCGCCTTGGTGATCTTCTGCGTCGCCTTCACCGAGGCAATGCGAAGCTTCAGATCCTTCAATGAAGCCATGGGTATAAAATCCCCGCTAAGATTACCTGGTTACTTGGAGAAGTTTTTCGCAAAAGCGTCGATTGCCGCTTTCAGCTTGCCCTTCAGATCGTCGCTCAGCGCCTTTTCGGTGCGAATACCGTCCAGCACGTCGCTGGCTTCGCCACGCACATAAGACAACAGGCCCTGTTCGAACTTGCTGACATCGCCAACCGGCAGCTTGTCGAGATAGCCGTTCACACCGGCGAAGATCACGACAACCTGTTCTTCCGTCTTCAGCGGCGAGAACTGCTGCTGCTTCAGAAGTTCGGTCAGACGCGCACCACGGTTCAGCAGGCGCTGGGTCGCGGCATCAAGGTCGGAACCGAACTGCGCGAAGGCGGCCATTTCACGATACTGGGCAAGCTCGCCCTTGATCGAACCGGCAACCTGTTTCATCGCCTTGATCTGGGCCGACGAACCAACGCGCGACACCGACAGGCCGACGTTAACAGCCGGACGGACGCCCTGGTAGAACAGGTCGGTTTCCAGGAAGATCTGACCGTCGGTGATCGAGATCACATTGGTCGGGATAAAGGCCGAAACGTCGTTACCCTGGGTTTCGATCACCGGCAGAGCCGTCAGCGAACCTCCGCCGCGCTCGTCGGAGAGCTTGGCAGCGCGTTCCAGAAGACGCGAATGCAGGTAGAAAACGTCACCCGGATAGGCTTCACGGCCCGGCGGGCGGCGCAGCAGCAGCGACATCTGACGATAGGCAACGGCCTGCTTGGAAAGGTCGTCGTAAGCAATCAGCGCATGCATGCTGTTGTCGCGGAAATATTCACCGATGGCGCAGCCGGCAAACGGCGCGATGTACTGCATCGGCGCCGGATCGGAAGCGGTCGCGGCGATCACGACGGAATATTCAAGCGCGCCGCGCTCTTCCAGGGTCTTCACGAACTGGGCAACGGTCGAACGCTTCTGACCGACGGCGACATAGACGCAGTAAAGCTTGTCATTGTCCGGGCCGTTGTCGTGGATCGGTTTCTGGTTCAGGAAGGTATCGAGAATGATCGCGGTCTTGCCGGTCTGACGGTCGCCGATGACCAGCTCGCGCTGGCCGCGGCCGATCGGGATCAGCGCATCGATAGCCTTGAGGCCGGTAGACATCGGCTCATGAACCGACTTGCGCGGAATGATGCCGGGCGCCTTGACGTCGACAGTGGCGCGCGTATCCGAAGCAATCGGGCCCTTGCCGTCAATCGGATTACCGAGCGCGTCGACAACGCGGCCGAGCAGGCCGGGACCAACCGGAACGTCCACGATGGCGCCGGTGCGCTTGACCACATCGCCTTCACCGATCTCACGGTCGGAACCGAAGATAACGACACCGACATTGTCGCTTTCGAGGTTCAGCGCCATGCCGCGCACACCGCCTTCGAATTCGACCATTTCGCCGGCCTGGACATTATCGAGACCATAGACGCGGGCAATGCCGTCGCCGACCGAAAGCACCTGACCGACTTCCGAGACCTCAGCCTCGTCGCCGAAATTTTTGATCTGCTCTTTCAGAATTGCGGAAATTTCCGCGGCCCGGATATCCATCAGCCAACCTCTTTCAGTGAAAGCTTAAGTTTGGAGAGTTTCGTGCGCAGCGACGTGTCGATCTGACGCGAACCGACCTTGACGATCATTCCGCCGAGAAGCGACGCATCTTCGGTAATATGAAGGGCCACATCCTTGCCCGTCACATCCTTCAGCGCAGTCTTCAATTCCTGTTGTTGTTCGTCAGACAGGGCATGCGCCACTGCCACTTCGGCCGTCATCTGTCCGCGATGGGCAGCAACCTCGCCGCGATAGGCCAGGATCATGCCAGGCAGGACAAACAGACGGCGGTTTTTCGCAACCAGCTTGACGAAATTGGCGACATAGCCGCCGATCTTCGCCTTGGCGAGAATGGCGGTCACAGCCTTCAGCTGCTCGTCCGCGCTGAACACGGGACTCACCACCAGACGCCTGAAATCGTCGCTTTCGTTCAACAGCGTCTCGACTCGGTCGATATCGGCACCCACGGCGTCGATGCTGTCTTCATCCTTGGCAAGTTCGAACAGGGAGACAGCATAACGCTGCGCAACGTTCGAAACAGATTGGGATAGGTCTGCCACAGGCACAAATTCCCCTTAAAAATCGGCTCGGGCGGTATCCATGACAGGCACTGCCCGAAGCCCTCAAAACTTCACGATATCCCCGGGAAACAGCATAAAAACATGCTGGCCCTCCCAATAGTTGGGGTTCGTCTAGCACAGGTAAAAGCTCTCCGCAACACGCTCAAAGCCCGTTTGGAGCATTGGCCTGCGTTTCTTGTCACAAAGTCTGAAATCCCTGAAACGCAGTACTTTTGAAAGCCTTGCCGTTCACGCCCAGCCAAGACCGTAGAGCAGCATGAACACACCCGCTACCGCCTGGCAGACGAGGAATATGCCGCCCTTGATCGACCGGCTTCCCGTCGTGGCCATCCACAACAGCCTTGTCAGGAATCCGAAGATCAGCGCCAGTCCGAATGTGCGGTAGATCATCGGCTGATCAAACAGCAGCGCCATCAGCGACATGCCGCATAGGTTCCGCCGATCATCGAGCGGATATGAATGCTGGCGCCGCTTTCTTCCTTCAGTCCTGAAAAACCGGCCAGTCCCATCAGCTTCAACGGCGCAAGCGCCACCACCAGCCCCCAGATCAGGATGACGACCGCCATGAACAGGGCAACCTGCCCGACAAAACTCTCCGGCCAGTAAAAACTCATCTGAAAGCTCCTTCCCATCGTCGGCACGCGATACCGCACGCCTTTCAGCTTATCTAGAGAAAGCTCTGCGGGTCAATGTCAAGCTGCACACGGACCGTGCCACGTTGTCGCGGCCCGTTTTCGAGCATTTCCCTCAAAAAAGTCTGGATATCATCCGCGCGGCTGCCGTGAACAAGCAGGCGGAAACGGTAGCGCCCGCGCACCAGCGCAAGCGGCGCCTCGGCAGGTCCCAGCACCGAAATCGAGCGACCGGCGGGCGCTGCCGCCCTCAGCCCCCGCGCATGCGCCTCGGCATCGCCGCGGTTGTCGGCGGAAATGATGACGGCGGCGAGCCTGCCGAAGGGCGGCAATCCACTCTTTTCCCGCTCGGTGATTTCGCGTTCGTAAAACGCATCGGCCTCACCGGAAACAATTGCCTGCATCACCGGATGGGCCGGCTGGTAGGTCTGGATCAGCCCCTTGCTGGCAAGCCCGGTGCGCCCGGCCCGCCCGGTCACCTGTGCCAGCAGTTGGAACGTGCGTTCGGCCGCGCGCGGATCGCCGTTTGCAAGGCCGATATCGGCATCGACCACGCCGACAAGCGTCATCAGCGGAAAATTATGCCCCTTGGCCACCAGTTGCGTGCCGATGATGATGTCTGCCTCGCCATTGGCAACCGCCTCCAGTTCGAGCCGCAACCGCTTGACGCCGCCAGCCATATCCGATGACAGGATGATCGTGCGCTTTTCCGGGAAATGCTGCTCGACCTCCTCGGCGATCCGCTCCACCCCCGGCCCGCAGGCCACGAGATGATCGAGCGTTCCGCATTCGGGGCAGGCCTCCGGCACCGGCTCGGCATGGCCGCAGTGATGGCACATCAGCCGCCCGCGAAACCGGTGTTCGACCAGCCAGCTTGAGCAATTGGGGCACTGGAAGCGGTGACCGCACACCCGGCAGAGCGTCAACGGCGCATAGCCGCGCCGGTTCAGGAACAACAGCGCCTGTTCTCCGCGCCCGACAGTCTTGTCGATCTCCGACAGCAACATCGGTGACAGAAACCCGCCACGCTTCGGCGGATCGCGCCTGAGGTCGACCGTCTTCAGGCTTGGCAACGCCGCTTCGGCGAACCGGCCCGGCAGGTGAATACGCTGATACCGCCCGGCCAGCGCATTGACCTGGCTTTCCACCGAGGGCGTGGCCGAAGCGAGAACGGCCGGAAATCCGCCGATGCGGGCGCGCACCACGGCCATATCACGGGCATTGTAAAACACCCGGTCTTCCTGCTTGTAGGCGGTATCGTGTTCCTCATCGACCACGATCAGGCCGAGGTCCTCGAAGGGCAGGAACAGCGACGAACGGGCACCGGCGACGACGCGGACCGCCCCTTCGGCCGTCTGCCGCCAGACCTTTTCGCGCATGCGCGGGGCGAGATCGGAATGCCACTCGCCCGGACGTGCGCCGAAACGCGCTTCGAACCGGTCGAGAAAGCTGGCGGTGAGCGCGATTTCCGGCAGAAGGATCAGCACCTGCTTTCCCTTGGCAAGGGTTTCGGCCACGGCCTCGAAATAGACTTCGGTCTTGCCGGAGCCTGTGACGCCGTCAATCAGCGTCACATGGAAACGATCGGCCGCAACGGCTGCACGCAGCTCGTCGGCCGCTGCCGCCTGGTCGGGCGACAGGTCGGGCGGCGCATAGTCGGGATCAGGCGTGCCGAACGCCGGTGGCGGCGGCATGAAAACGGTGTCGAACACGCCCTGCTTCATCATGGTTTCGACCACGCTGGAGCTGACACCGGCCGCGCGCGCCAGACCGAGCCGCGTCCACCCCGCACCGTCTTCGGCCAGTTCCAGCACCCGTTTTCTGGCAGGCGTCATCCGCTCCGGCACGGTGCCCGTCAGCGTCAGCCCCTCGATCATCGGTTCCGGCTCAAGCGCTGCCGGCGCGCGCACGGCCATGCGCGCGACAAGCCCCGGCGGCGACAGCGTGTATGCCGACATCCAGGCGATGAACCGGCGCATGTCATCGGCAACCGGCGGGCAGTCGAACACGTGCTCGATCGGCCGCAGCTTCTTCGGATCGACCGCGTCGCCTGACGCATCATCCCAGACAATGCCGATCACCTTGCGGGGGCCGACGGGCACCTGCACCACGGAGCCGGGCATCACCGCCATGCCTTCGGGAACAGCATAGGAATATGGTCCTGCCACGGGCAGCGGCACCATTACGGGCACGCTGCGTATCACGGCAGGATCAATCGGTTTTCCGAAAAGGTCGAGCGAATCTCGGGTCATGGCTGGCAAGATTGCCTGCCGCATCCTCTAAAGTGAAGCACAGAATTCAAGAGGCGTCCGACACTGCCGCAGCCGACTTGCCGTTTTCCAGAACAAAGGCGGCATCGGGATCGTCGGCCAGTGCATGCACGGTATGGTGCTCAAGGGCAGCGGTCACATCCGCCGGCGCGCCCTGCAACTGATCGGGCATGATCATGTTACCGATAGTAAAATCGAATCGATCACCCTGCTTGTTCAGAAGTTCGTGGAAGACCGTCATGTCGCGCAGTTCGGTCGACCACTTGGCGAACCAGTAGAACAGGCCGGAATTGCGCGCCTTCAGGTGCACCGGCAGGATCGGCAGATCGTATTTGCGGGCAAAGCCGATGGCCGAGGTCTTCCATGGGCGTTCATTCAGCTTGCCGTCGGCCCAATAGGCGATGCGCCCCGAGGGAAACAGCACCATCGCCTTTTCTTCCCTGATGGCATTGTTGGTGACCTGCAGGGTTTCGCGCGCCTTGAGCTTGCTCTTGAACTCTTCGCGCCATTCAACCGGAATGATCATCTCGACCAGACGCGGATTGACGCGCACTGCATCCCGGTTGGCGAAGAACATCATGTCGGGGCGGCGTTCCTTCAGAAGGTCGAACACGGCGACACCGTCGGCAATGCCGGTCGGATGATTCGAAACCATGACGAAGCCGCCCTTTTCAGGGATGCGCTCACCGCGAATGCAGTTGATATCGAGCGTCAGCCGCTCGGAGATGTACTGGAAAACCTGGTAGCCATCCATGGACTGGATGTCATTGGCGAAATCGATCGCTTTCCCGTATCCGAGAAGCAGATGCAGGAACGGCCGCATGACCGGCCAGAACGGATTGTGGACAATCTTCTGGCCGCGCTCGGCGATCAGCGTATCGACGATATGCCCCGGCTGCCCTTGCGATACAAGCGCCACAGCCTCAGCAAACTGCGCCAGAGCGGATGATGAATCACGACGCGCCATATAAATTCCTGCTTTTGCCGAGCGGCCTATATCGCAATTCCGTATGAAAAGACAATGACACCTCCCGGAACCCTTAGCGTTTTTGTAACCCAATTTACTGTAAAATCGCGTCGCGGCAAGAAGTTCCTTGGACGGTGACCCCATGAGCGAAATACTGGTGCCTGCTGATGATACATTGCTTGCATTGCGTCAAGAGTGGCTGCAGGCGCTGGCCGGCGAACGCCGGCTTTCAGCCAAGACGGCGGAGGCATACGAGCGCGATACGCGGCAGTTCCTTGCCTTTCTGTGCGGCCATATCGCACGGCCGGTCCGGCTTGACGACATTGATTCGCTGCGTCCTGCCGATGTGCGTGCCTATCTCGCCTTCCGCCGTCGCGAGGGTGCCGGCGCGCGCACGCTCGGCCGCGATCTGGCCGGCATTCGCTCGTTTCTGCGCTGGCTGGAAAAACGCGGTCTGGCCAATGCCGCCGGCGTGCGGGCCATGCGGGCGCCGAAGCAGCCGAAATCCCTGCCCAAACCGCTGAGCGCCGAGGAAGCGCTTGCCGTCTCTGGCAGTGATGCTCAATTGGCGGAAGAACCATGGATCGCCGCGCGCAATGCGGCCGTCTTCTGTCTGCTTTACGGCTGCGGATTGCGCATTTCAGAGGCGATCGGGCTGACACCGGGCGATTTTGCCGGTGAGCCGACAAGCCTCAGGATTATCGGCAAGGGCAACAAGACCCGTATCGTGCCGCTGCTGCCGGCAGCTCTTGCGGCGGTGCGGCACTATATCGCGCTCTGCCCCCACCATCTGGACACGGACAAGCCGCTTTTCCGGGGCCTGCGCGGCAAGACGCTGCAGCCGGCGATCATACAGCGGGAGATGCAGGCCATGCGCGGCGCGCTCGGCCTGTCGGACAAGGCCACGCCCCATGCGCTGCGCCATTCCTTCGCAACGCATCTGCTGGCTGCCGGCGGCGACCTCAGAACCATTCAGGAATTGCTGGGCCATGCCAGCCTGTCGACCACACAGGTCTATACCGGCGTCGATACCGGGCGGCTTCTGGAGATCTACGACAAGGCGCATCCGCGCGCCTGATCGGTCCAGCAGGCAAGACAGGCCCCGCCGACAAAGCGGGACCTGCGGGAGAAACGCGATCAGGCGTTATTGTCGTAGCTGAAGCTGATCAGTTCGGGCGAACCGTCGGGACGGACCTTGAAGGTCTTGACCGCATGCCAGTTGGAACCGTTGTGGACACTGGTGGAGAAGATATCGCCGGGCTGGGCAAGCTGGGCAATATCCCTGTCGGCAGCGGTGATCTTCGGGCCGTACATCGCCGGATTGAGCGGCTCGCCGGCAAAGGCGGCGCCTGCACCCACCATCAGGGTCGCAAGCGAAAGCGCGATTAGTTTTTTCATCGGATTGGTCCTTGGGATGTTTTCAGTGTTCTTTTGAAACCGGAAAGGATCATCCCTTTCCATTCCCATTTTACGCCCAGCGATGGCGGAAACGATACTCAATTCTTGGTAATGAATCCATTAAATTACTGTAAATATTATATTTTTCTGAATTCAAATTTACGGGAAACGCAATTGGCATCGTTGTGACAGCGACCACGACCCACGGCGCATTACCGCCCTTCGACAGCCTATCCCAAGGGATCATGTTCGGGGACTGAGACAGGGCCTGTATTGTTACCGACAAAAAATGCGGCCCCCGCGAGGAGGCCGCATCCAATTTTCCGGAATGACTCGAAGAGCAACCGACCTTACATGTGGATCGGCTTGAAGAATGCCGCCATGGCCGCTTCCTTCACCGCTTCCGACATGGTCGGGTGGGCGTGGCAGGTGCGGCCGAGGTCTTCCGACGAGCCGCCGAATTCCATCAGCACCGAGGCTTCCTGGATCATTTCGCCGGCGCCGAAGCCGACGATGTGAACGCCGAGCACGCGGTCGGTCTCCTTGTCGGCCAGCACCTTGACGAAACCGTCGGTGGTTTCCATGGCGCGGGCCCGGCCATTGGCCATGAACGGGAACTTGCCGACATTATAGGCGACGCCGTCCTTCTTCAGCTCTTCCTCGGTCTTGCCGACGGAAGCGACTTCCGGCTGGGTGTAGACGACGCTCGGGATCACGTCGTAATTCACATGCCCGGCCTGACCGGCGAGGATTTCGGCCAGCGCCACGCCTTCATCTTCGGCCTTGTGCGCCAGCATCGGGCCCTTGACCACATCGCCGATGGCATAAATGCCCTCGACATTGGTCTTGAAATGTCCATCGATCTCGACCCGGCCGCGCTCGTCGAGCTTGACGCCGGCATCTTCGAGGCCAAGACCTTCGGTATAGGGTTTGCGGCCCGTCGAAATCAGCACGATATCGGCATCCAGCGTTTCCGCATCGCCGCCCTTGACCGGTTCGAAGGTCACCTTGGCGCCCTTCTTGCCCTTTTCAACGGCCGTGACCTTGGCCGACAGCTTGAAATCGAGGCCCTGCTTGGCGAGCAGCTTCTGGGTCTGTTTGGAAACCTCGCCATCCATGGTGCCGAGGATCTTGTCGAGGAATTCCACAACCGTGACCTTGGCGCCCAGCCGCGACCAGACCGAACCGAGTTCCAGCCCGATAACGCCGCCGCCAACAACGATCATCTTTTCCGGCACTTTCTTCAGCGCAATGGCGCCGGTGGAGGAGACAATGGTTTCCTCGTCAATGGCAACATCGACGCCGGGAATGCCGGCAACATCCGAGCCGGTGGCGATCACGATGTTCTTGGCTTCCAGATCCTCGGTGGAACCGTCTTCCTTCGTCACCTGCACCTTGCCGGCGGAAACGACCTTGCCGGTGCCCTGAAAACCGTCGATCTTGTTCTTCTTGAACAGGAAGGCAACGCCCTCGACATTCGACTTCACCACCGAATCCTTGTGGGCCAGCAGCTTGTCGTGATCGAGTTCGACGCCGGAAAGCTTCACGCCGAGGCTTTCCATGCCATGGGCGGCGTGGGCATACTGCTCGGAAGCATGCAGCAGCGCCTTGGACGGAATACAGCCGACATTGAGGCAGGTGCCGCCATAGGTCGCACGCTTTTCAACGACAGCGACCTTCATGCCAAGCTGCGAGGCCTTGACCGCGCAGACATAGCCGCCGGGGCCGGAACCGATAACGATAAGATCATAGGACATCAGATTTCCTTCTCTTTTGTGCGGTCATGGCCGGTGCGAAGGATGGGCGCATATGACCGTGATGGGTATGGCCGAGGGGCCGGTTTGTTTCTTCAGGGGCCGCTCAGCCCGCCTTTTCGGTTGCCAGTTTCAGGCCGAAAGCGATGAACACCGCGCCGCTGGCGCGGTTGATCCACACACTCGCCTTTTCAAACGCAACGCGCATGGTGGGCATGGTCAGAAACAACGACACGCCGACGAACCAGGCAATCAGGCAGGTGGCCATGACGAGGCCGTAGCCGAACTTGACGCCCGCCGGGGTTTCGTGGCTGACCACGGTTGAGAATATCGACAGGAAGAACAACACCGGTTTCGGGTTCAGCGCATTGGCGAGAAAGCCGAGCGAAAAGGCCTTCGCCGCGCCCTGCCTTGCCGTGACCGAGGTTTCCGCAACGGGCGAGACATTGGCCTTGCCGGAGCGAAACGACTGGATGCCGAGATAGATCAGATAGGCAGCGCCCATCCACTTGATGACGTTGAACAGCATGATCGACTGGGAGATGATGAGACCAAGCCCGAGGATCGTGTAGCTGACATGGAACATCAGCGAGGTGCCGATGCCGAAACTGCTCAGTATCGCCGAGCGCCGCCCATGCACCAGCGCCTGCCGGATAACCATGGCGGTGTCAGCCCCGGGGGCAACGATGGCGAAGGAAAAAATCGCCATGAGGGATGCCAGTTCGACCAGATATTGATGATTCACGATATGCTGCTCCGCCTGTCCACGTTTTATTGTCTGCTGAGCGCCAGCTTCAGGCCGAAGCCGGCAAAGGCCATGGCGACCGAGCGGCGCATCCAGGCCATTGCCCGTTCACTGGAAAACACACGGTCGCGCATCAGCGCCGCAAACTGGCCGTAGACGATGAACACCACCAGCGTCATCAGCATGAAGATCCCCGACAGCATCAGCATCTGGAAAACGGCGTGGCTGGCGCCGGGATCGACGAATTGCGGCAGGAAGGCCAGGAAGAACACGGACAGTTTGGGATTGAGGATGTTCAGCAGAAAGCCGTCACGCACGATCGCGAGCGTCGAGCGTTTCGCGCGCGGCTCGGCGGAAATCGACAGCGTGCCGTGTTCCTTCAGCGCCTGCCAGGCGAGATAAAGCAGATAGGCAACACCGGCGAACTTGACCGTCTGAAACAGGACCGCACTGGTATGAAACAACGCCGCCAGCCCGAACACCGAAGCCAGAATGGCCGGGACAATGCCGAATGTGCAGCCGATGGCCGCTGCAACGGATGCGCGCCGGCCTGAAGACAGGCCGGTCGCCAGCGTATAGACAACGCCGGTACCGGGAACGAGGACCACAATCAATGCGGTTATGAAAAACGCGATGCTCATGGTCCTGCCCCCTTTAGCGGATGATCAGAGATCGAGAACCAGACGTTCCGGATCCTCGAGCGTTTCCTTGACGCGGACCAGGAAGGTCACGGCCTCCTGACCGTCGACCATACGATGGTCGTAGGAAAGCGCAAGATACATCATCGGGCGAATGACCACCTGACCGCCGATCGCCATCGGGCGCTCCTGGATCTTGTGCATGCCGAGAATGCCGGACTGCGGCGCATTCAGGATCGGCGAGGACATCAGCGAGCCGTAGACACCGCCATTGGTGATGGTGAAGGTGCCGCCCTGCATGTCGGCCATGGAAAGCTGACCGCCGCGCGCCGCCTTGGCAAGACGGGCGATCTCGGTTTCGATCTCGGCAATCGACATCTGGTCGGCATCGCGCACGACCGGAACGACGAGGCCCTTGTCGGTGCCAACGGCCATGCCGATGTGGCAGAACTTCTTGTAGATGATGTCCGTGCCGTCGATTTCGGCGTTGACCGCCGGAATTTCCTTCAGGGCATGACAGACAGCCTTGGTGAAGAAGCCCATGAAGCCCAGCTTGACGTCGTGCTTCTTCAGGAACAGGTCCTTGTATTTCGACCGCAGTTCCATTACGGCCGTCATGTCCACCTCGTTATAGGTGGTCAGCATGGCTGCCGTGTTCTGCGCATCCTTCAGCCGCTTGGCGATGGTCTGGCGCAGGCGGGTCATCTTGACGCGCTCTTCGCGGTCGGCATCCTCAACCTTGGACGGCGCGCGCTGCGGGGCCTTGGCCGGTTCGGCGGCGGGAGCGGACGTGCCCTTGGCGGCAGCGGCGATGACATCGCCCTTCAGCACCTGGCCGCGCTTGCCCGAACCTTCCACCTGATCGGCGGAGATGTTCTTTTCTTCCATCATCTTGGCAGCAGACGGCGCTGCCGGCATGTCGGAGCCGGACTTTGCAGCAGGTTCTTCGGCTTTCGGCGCTTCTTCCTTCGGCGCTTCGGCCTTGGGTTCTTCCTTTTCGCCGCCGCCAGCAGCCGGGGCATCGCCCTCGGCGATCTGACCGAGCAGCGCGTCGAGTTCGACGGTCTCGCCTTCGCCGGCGACGATTTCGGAAAGCGTGCCGGCAGCCGGGGCCGGGACCTCGATGGTCACCTTGTCGGTTTCCAGTTCGACAATCGGCTCATCGGCGGCGATAGCGTCGCCGACCTTCTTGTACCAGGTGCCGACCGTTGCCTCGGTAACGGATTCACCCAAAGTGGGAACGCGGATTTCAGTGGCCATGTCAAAAGTCCCGATATTGATAAACTTTGTGTCCGGATCGCCTTTTAAGCGGTCGTTGCGCGCCGGGCGTCAAGGTCCGGCGCGCTTGTGTTGGTTTTATTCGCCGAGCGCATCGTCGAGGAAGGCGGCAAGCTGCGCCTGGTGGCGCGACATCAGCCCCGTCGCCGTCGAAGCGGCTGCGGCACGTCCGGCATAGCGAACCCGCGAATGCTTGGCATCGATATGCGTCAGCACCCACTCCAGATAGGGCTCGATGAACGACCATGCACCCATATTCTTCGGTTCTTCCTGGCACCAGACCATTTCCGCGTTCTTGAAGCGCGAAAGCATGTTGATCAGCGCCTTGGCCGGGAACGGATAGAGCTGTTCGACGCGCAGCAGGTAGATGTCGTTGATCCCGCGCTTTTCGCGTTCCTCGAACAGGTCGTAATAGACCTTGCCCGAGCACAGGACGACACGGCGGATCTTGGAATCCCTGACCAGCTTGATCGGCGTATCCTGCTCGACGGCATCATCCCAGAGCAGACGGTGGAAGGCGGTCTCGCCGGCCATTTCCGAAAGCGTGGACTGGGCGCGCTTGTGGCGCAGCAGCGATTTCGGCGTCATCAGGATCAGCGGCTTGCGGAAGTCGCGCTTCAGCTGACGGCGCAGAATGTGGAAATAGTTCGCCGGCGTGGTGCAGTTTGCGACCTGCATGTTGTCTTCCGCGCACATCTGCAGCCAGCGCTCCAGACGGGCCGAAGAATGCTCCGGTCCCTGCCCTTCATAACCATGCGGCAGCAGGCAGACGAGACCGGACATGCGCAACCATTTGCGTTCGCCGGAGGAGATGAACTGGTCGAACACCACCTGGGCACCGTTGGCGAAATCGCCAAACTGCGCTTCCCAGAGCGTCAGCGCATTGGGCCGGGCCAGCGAATAGCCGTATTCGAAACCGAGCACGGCTTCTTCCGACAACATCGAGTTGATGACCTCGTAGCGACCCTGGCCGGAGCGGATGTTCTGCAGCGGCAGGTAGCGTTCCTCGGTCTCCTGATCGTAGAGCACCGAATGGCGCTGCGAGAAGGTGCCACGCTCGACATCCTGGCCGGACAGGCGAACCTTGAACCCTTCATAGGCGAGCGACCCGAAGGCCAGCGCCTCGGCCATGGCCCAGTCGATGCCCTCGCCGGTCTCCATCATCTTGGCGCGGTTGTCGAGGAAACGCTTGACCGTGCGGTGAACGTTGAAGCCTTCCGGCACTTCCGTCAGCTTCTTGCCGACTTCCTTCAGCGTCTTCATCGGCACCGAGGTCTTGCCGCGGCGCAGTTCATCGGCGTTGTCGGCAGCCCGCAGCCCTGACCATTCGCCATCCAGCCAGTCGGCCTTGTTGGGCTTGTAGGAGGAACCGGCCTCGAATTCCTGCTCGAGGAAGCTCTTCCAGTCGGCCAGCATGCCGTCGAACTCTTCCTTGGTGATCAGGCCTTCCTTGATCAGCCGGTCGGCATAGAGCTTGGTGACAGTCTCGTGGCCGCGGATGACCTTGTACATCTTCGGCTGGGTGAACGCCGGTTCGTCGCCTTCGTTATGGCCGAAGCGACGGTAGCAGAACATGTCGATGACGACCGGCTTGTGGAACTTCATCCTAAACTCGGTCGCGATCTTGGCCGCATAGACCACGGCTTCCGGATCGTCGCCATTGACGTGGAAGATCGGCGCTTCGATCATCTTGGCCACATCCGACGGATAGGGCGAGGAGCGCGAGAACGCCGGATTGGTGGTGAAGCCGATCTGGTTGTTGACGATGAAATGCACCGTGCCGGCAACGCGGTGACCGCGCAGGCCGGACAGGCCGAGAATTTCGGCAACCACGCCCTGGCCGGCAAAGGCGGCATCGCCATGCAGCAGCAGCGGCATGACCTTGGAGCGTTCGTCGAGCGGCACGATCTCGCCTTCGCGACGGGTCGCAATGATATCCTGCTTGGCGCGGGCCTTGCCCATGACCACCGGATCGACGATTTCCAGATGCGAGGGGTTTGCCGTCAGCGACAGGTGGACATTGTTGCCGTCGAACTCGCGGTCGGAGGAGGCGCCGAGGTGATACTTCACATCGCCCGAACCTTCGACATCGTCAGGCTTGAACGAACCGCCCTTGAACTCGTGGAAGATGGCGCGGTGGGTCTTGGCCATCACCTGGGACAGAACATTGAGGCGGCCGCGATGCGGCATGCCGAGCACGATTTCCTTCAGGCCCAGCGATCCGCCGCGCTTGATGATCTGCTCCATTGCCGGGATCAGCGATTCCGCACCGTCGAGGCCGAAACGCTTGGTGCCCTTGTATTTGGTGTCCAGAAACTTCTCGAAGCCCTCGGCCTCGACCAGCTTCTGCAGGATCGCCTTCTTGCCGTTCTCGGTGAAGGTGATGCTCTTTTCCGGTCCCTCGATCCGTTCCTGAATCCAGGACTTTTCTTCCGGGTTGGAAATATGCATGAACTCGACGCCGAGCGTGGTGCAATAGGTGCGCGTCAGAATGTCGAGCATTTCCGGGATGGTGGCGTATTCCAGCCCCAGAACATTGTCGAGGAAGATGCGGCGGTCGTAATCGGCCTCGGTAAAGCCATAGGCCTTGGGCGACAGCTCGTTGTAATCGTCATCGGCCATGCCGGCGAGGCCGAGCGGGTCGAGATGGGCATGCAGATGGCCGCGCATGCGGAAGGCGCGGATCATCATCAGCGCGCGGACGGAATCGCGGGTCGAGCGCAGCACATCCTCATTGGAAACCGCAGCGCCTTCGGCAGCCGCCTTGCCGCGCAGCTTCTTCTCGACCACCTGTTCAACATCGGCCCAGTTGCCATCAAGGGCGGCCGTCAGGTCGTCATTGGGCTTTTGCGGCCAGTCCGGCTTTTTCCAGGACGCGCCTTCGGCGGCCTTGCGCACGGCATCCGGATCGTCGCCAAGCGCCTTGAAGAAATCGCGCCACTCTTCAGAGACGGCATTGGGGTTTTCTTCATAGGCCGCGTACAGATGCTCGATATAGGTCGCATTGGCGCCATCGAGAAACGAGGTCAGAAGAAATTGTTCGTTGGCTTCTTGCCTGGACATATGCACCGCGCGGACCGAAGCCCGCCTCCCGCTTGAAACGACGAAACCGGCTTTTTCAGCCGGACCATCCGATGAAACACCATTCTCGTCACGGTGAAACCGCCACAAAAACGGTAAATTCGTGACGGCCGTTCAAGAAAGGCCGTCACGCATAGTTTATTAAGTGGCTCAGCCCTTCAGGACGTCAACCAGCGTCTTGCCGAGACGCGCCGGGGACGGCGACACCTTGATGCCGGCCGATTCCATTGCCTCGATCTTGTCTTCAGCACCGCCCTTGCCGCCGGAAATCACGGCGCCGGCGTGGCCCATGGTGCGTCCGGGAGGCGCCGTACGACCCGCGATGAAGCCAACCATCGGCTTCTTGCGGCCCTTTTTGGCCTCGTCCTTGAGGAACTGGGCGGCTTCTTCTTCAGCCGAACCGCCGATTTCACCGATCATGATGATGGATTCGGTGGCATCGTCCGCCAGGAACATTTCCAGCATGTCGATGAACTCGGTGCCCTTGACCGGGTCGCCGCCAATGCCGACAGCCGTGGTCTGGCCGAGGCCCTCATTGGTGGTCTGGAACACGGCTTCATAGGTGAGCGTGCCCGAGCGCGACAGAACGCCGACGGAGCCCTTCTTGAAGATCGAACCCGGCATGATGCCGATCTTGCATTCTTCAGGGGTCAGAACGCCGGGGCAGTTCGGGCCGATCAGCCGCGACTTCGACTTGTCGAGCTTCGCCTTGACCTTGACCATATCGGCCACCGGAATGCCTTCGGTGATGCACACGATCAACGGAATTTCGGCATCAATGGCTTCCAGGATCGCAGCGCCCGCGCCTGCCGGCGGAACGTAGATCACGGATGCATCGGCGCCGGTCTTTTCCCTACCTTCGGCAACGGAAGCGAAGATCGGCAGATTGGTGCCGTCAACGCCGGAGGACCACTCGGTTCCACCCTTCTTCGGGTGAATACCGCCGACCATCTTGGTGCCGTAATAGGCCAGCGCCTGCTCGGTGTGGAAGGTGCCGGTCTTGCCGGTGAGGCCCTGAACCAGAACCTTGGTGTCTTTATTGACCAGAATGGACATGGGTACTCAGGCCTCCTTCACGGCCGCAACGATTTTCTGCGCCGCGTCGTCGAGATCGTCGGCGGAGATGACATTCAGACCGGATTCGTCGATGATCTTCTTGCCGAGGTCGACATTGGTGCCTTCCAGGCGAACAACCAACGGCACCTTGAGGCCGACTTCCTTGACGGCCGCGATCACGCCTTCCGCGATCACGTCGCAACGCATGATGCCGCCGAAGATGTTGACCAGAATACCCTTCACAGCCGGATCGGCAGTGATGATCTTGAAGGCCGCCGTGACCTTTTCCTTCGAAGCGCCGCCGCCGACGTCGAGGAAGTTGGCCGGTTCCGCGCCGTAAAGCTTGATGATGTCCATCGTCGCCATGGCAAGACCGGCACCATTGACCATGCAGCCGATATTGCCGTCCAGCGCCACATAGGCGAGGTCATATTTCGACGCTTCGATTTCCTTGGCGTCTTCTTCCGTCGTGTCGCGCAGTTCGCGGACATCGTCGTGGCGGAACAGCGCATTGCCGTCGAACGACACCTTGGCGTCGAGCACGCGCAGATGGCCGTTTTCCATGACGATCAGCGGGTTGATCTCGAGAAGGCTCATGTCCTTTTCAACAAAGGCCTTGTAGAGGATCGGGAACAGACGCTCGGCATCGGCAACCGCATCGCCCTCAAGCTTCAGCGCTTCGCACAGCGTCCGGACATTCGAAGCAGTGACGCCGGTTTCCGGATCAATCGCCACGGTAACGATCTTGTCCGGGGTTTCTTCCGCCACCGTTTCGATGTCCATGCCGCCTTCGGTGGAAACCACGAAAGCGACCTGACCGACCGCACGATCGACCAGCAGCGAGCAGTAGAGTTCGCGGTCGATATCGGCGCCGTCTTCGATGTAGAGGCGGTTGACCTGCTTGCCGGCCGGGCCGGTCTGCTTGGTCACCAGCGTGTTGCCGAGCATCTCGTTGACGAAAGCCTTGACCTCGTCGGCCGACTTGGCCAGGCGCACGCCGCCCTTGGCGTCTGCCGGCAGTTCCTTGAACTTGCCCTTGCCGCGCCCGCCGGCGTGGATCTGGCTCTTGACCACGTAAAGCGGACCGGGAAGCTTGCCGACCGCGGCCTCGACCTCATCGGCGCTCAGGATGGCAACGCCATCGGCAACCGGCGCGCCATAGCTCTTGAGAAGAGCCTTGGCCTGGTATTCATGAATATTCATGCGGATATCCGTCCTTTTTAAAGAAAGCGGCTTATTTCAGAGCGGGGGCGATGTCCTTGCAGGCGTCGCAAAGACCCTTGACGGCGTCCACCGACTTTTCGAAGCCGGCCTTGTCTTCGCCCTGAAGGTCAATCTCGACAACGCGCTCAACGCCGCCTTCACCGATGACGATCGGCACGCCGACATACATGCCGTCAACGCCATACTGACCGGTCAGCAGTGCAGCAGCCGGCAGAACGCGCTTCTTGTCCTTCAGGTAGCTTTCGGCCATGGCAATGGCGGAGGCTGCCGGTGCATAATAAGCCGAGCCGTTCTTCAGAAGCGCAACGATCTCGCCGCCGCCCTTGCGGGTGCGATCGATGATGGCGTCGAGCTTTTCCTGGGTGGTCCAGCCCATCTTGACCAGATCGGGCAGCGGAATACCGGCAACGGTCGAATACTGCGCGACCGGCACCATGGTGTCGCCGTGGCCGCCAAGAACGAAGGCGGTGACATCTTCGACGGAAACGTTGAATTCCTCGGCGAGGAAGTAGCGGAAACGGGCCGAGTCGAGCACGCCGGCCATGCCGACAACCTTTTCAGCGGGCAGGCCGGAGAACTTCTGCAGCGCCCAGACCATGGCGTCGAGCGGGTTGGTGATGCAGATCACGAAGGCGTTCGGGGCATATTTCTTGATGCCCTCGCCGACAGCTTCCATGACCTTGAGATTGATGCCGAGAAGATCATCACGGCTCATGCCCGGCTTGCGCGGGACACCGGCGGTGACGATGCAGACATCCGCACCTTCGATAGCCGAATAGTCGGAAGCGCCCGAAAGCTTTGCATCAAAACCATCGACCGGCGACGATTCCGCGATATCCAGCGCCTTGCCCTGCGGCAGACCGTCCGCGATATCGAACAGAACGACATCGCCCAGCTCCTTCAAACCCGCCAGATGCGCGAGCGTCCCCCCGATCATGCCTGAACCGATCAATGCGATTTTATTGCGCGCCATGAATGTATCCTCTGAAAACTCATTTCTGGACGATGGTCAAAACCGTGCCCATGACGATGTTGGGATATCGGCAAACGCGCCAATTTTCAACCGGTTTTTCCACCCTCAATATTTTCAATCGGTTAGATACGAATTACTTTACGTATACGTCAAACAATACCGAAAGCCTGCCCTTATTTCGCCCATTTCTCCCTGTGGGCGGCCAGGTAATCGGTACTGCGCATTTCAAAAAGTCGTGAAGCCGTGCGCTCGAATTCAAAACCCTCTCGCCCGTGCCGCTCAACCAGAAGTTCCTCCGGCAGGGTTTCTGCGGAAATCACCGTGCGGACCGTCCGATCGTAGAGCGTATCGACGAGAATGATAAAGCGTTTGATTTCATTGCGTTGCCCCGCCGCTAGCACCGGCACGTCATCAATGAACACGGTGTTGAACCGATCCGTGATGGCCATGTAGTCGGCAGCGCCCAGCGGCTTCTTGCACAGGTCGTCAAAGGTAAACCGCGCAAAGCTGCCGCTTGCCTGCGGCACATGCAGCTTGCGTCCGCGCAACTCGATTTCTTCCGGTTTGCTTGCAGCACCGCCCGTCGCCACCTTCCAGGTCTCATCCATTTTCTGCCGCGTTTCCGCGTTGAGCGGCGTGAGGTAGACCGGCCGCCCCTCGAACTTCTCCATGCGATAATCGGTATCGGAATCGAGTGTCGTTACCGTGACATTTTCCTTCAGCGTCTTGATAAACGGCAGGAACAGGCCACGATTGAGCCCATCCTTGTAAAGGTCGTCCGGCGCCACATTCGAGGTCGCCACCAAGACGCAGCCGCGTTCGAACAGAGCGGAAAACAGGCGCGACAGGATCATCGCATCGGCGATGTCCGTGACCGTGAACTCATCGAAGCACAGCAGCCGGTTTTCGCCGATGATCTGCTCGGCAACCGGCCCGATCGGGTCGGCCTCCTTCACCTCACCGGCCTTCAGCCTGCGCCGATGCTGGCTTATCCGTTCCTGAACATCGGCCATGAAGGCATGGAAATGGGCGCGGCGCTTGTCGGCAATCGGCGCAGCCTCGAAGAACATATCCATCAGCATGGTCTTGCCGCGCCCGACACTGCCGTAGATATAAAGCCCCTCCGCCAGCGGCCCGTCGGAACGGCGCGAACGACCGAACAGCCGTGAGAGCTTGCCGCCGCCCTTTCCGGCCGGTTTCACATCGGCCAGCGCCTCCAGAACACGGTCAAGCGCACCTGCGACGGCAAATTGCGCGGGGTCAGCCTTGAGGGTGCCTTCATCGGTCATCGTCTCAAGACGTTGGGTAACGGACGTCGCAGCCATGAAATATTTCCGGATAAAATAGGGATATGCCGCGGAAAAACGCGGCTGAAAGCCTGACACGGCTTTATCCGAGGAATCAGAAACGGGAAAGGGCCCGCCTTAGACGAGCCCTTGAAGATTTTCGGATTTAGCGGCTGAGGACGACCTGCTGGCCGGCACTGCCCTGGCCTTCAATGCGATTGTCGGCTGTCTTGTAAAGCCGGGCAATCGCGTAGCCATTGGCATCGTTCAGCACGACCTGATCGCCGTTGATGCCCCAGGACTTCATCTGGGAAAGACCGCCGGTGCAGCCGCGGGTGCCGCCGCGAAGACCGTCACCGAGATTGGTGAGCGTCAGGAACATGTCGCACTGGACACCGCCTTCATTGACCTTCCAGCTGCCCACCAGCGCGGAATTGGACAGCGGCATCGCGCCGGCCGGCGCGGCGACATTGCCCATGCCGCCACCGCCTGTCGGTGCGCCGGGCGCTGCCGGGAACTGGCCGGTATTGCCGGCATTCGCGGTATTGGCCGGCGCCTGTCCGGGCTGATAGGTGCCGGAATTATAGGTGCCCTGCTGGCCGCCCGGCGGCGGCAGATTGCCACTTTGCACCTGCCCGGCGGGCGCCGGCGTCAAGGGCTGCGGCTGCGGTGCGGGCTGGTTTTGATAATAACTCGTCCGCTGGCAGGCGCTGAGCGCCAGAACCGAGGCAACCGCTGTTGCGATCAGAACCTTTTGAACCATCTATTCGAAACTCCCGTTCGTCCTCGGCCATTTATACCAAGAGTCAATGATTAGAAGCCATATGACCGGAGCGATTTTGAAAGCCAGCCAGGCGAAAACCGCAGTCGTAGCCATAGCTACGGCGAGGATTTTCAACGACGCGGGCTTTCAAAAGCGCCCGGCCCTTGAAGGGTGCGGCTGGAATGGCCACCGAGGGCGTCAAAATCCTCGCGCGATGCTTGAGCATCGCTCTGCGGTATTTTCCTACTCGGATGACCATTCCAGCGCGCATCATATGGGTTCTAATCATTGACTCTTGGTATTACGATTGACAGCGATCATATCGTGCGTTTTCGCAAGGCCGCAAGAGGCCGGGACGAAAAGACCCATTTCGGTGGCTGTTTCCCGTAACCCAAAACGGCTATCAGACCGCGCGTTCGACCATCATCTTCTTAATGCCGGCGATTGCCTTGGCCGGGTTCAGCCCCTTCGGACAGGCCTGGGTGCAGTTCATGATCGTGTGGCAGCGATAAAGCCGGAAGGGGTCTTCCAGATTGTCGAGCCGCTCGCCGGTGGCTTCGTCGCGGCTGTCCATCAGCCAGCGATAGGCCTGCAGCAGCACAGCCGGGCCGAGATAGCGCTCGCCGTTCCACCAATAGGAGGGACAGGAGGTCGAGCAGCAGGCGCACAGGATGCACTCGTAAAGCCCGTCCAGCTTGGTCCGGTCCTCATGGCTCTGCTTCCATTCCTTGGCTGGCGGCGGCGAAACCGTCTTCAGCCAGGGCTCGATGGAGCGGTGCTGCGCGTAGAAGATGTTGAGATCCGGCACCAGATCCTTGACCACCGGCATGTGCGGCAGCGGATAGATCTTCACCGCACCCTTGATCTCGTCCATGCCCTTGGTGCAGGCGAGCGTATTGGTGCCGTCGATATTCATCGCGCAGGAACCGCAGATGCCCTCGCGACAGGAGCGGCGCAGCGTCAGCGTCGGGTCGATATTGTTCTTGATGTACAGCAGCGCATCGAGAACCATCGGCCCGCAATCGTCGAGATCGATATAATAGGTATCGATGCTCGGATTTTCGCCGTCGTCCGGGTTCCAGCGATAAATCTTGAACTCGCGCAGATTGGATGCCCCGTCCGGTTTCGGCCAGGTCTTGCCCTTCTTGATCCTCGAGTTCTTTGGAAGAACTAAATCAGCCATTTCCTTTTCCTCTCGATCAGTACACGCGGGCTTTCGGCGCGATCTTCTTGATGTCGATGCCCTCGGCAATCAGGTCCTGATGAACCGGGCGGTAATCGAGTTTTACCTCGCCGGCCTCACTGACCCAGGAGAGCGTGTGCTTGCGCCAGTTCTCGTCGTCGCGACCGGAAAGCGGACCCTCGGCATAGTCCTCACGCGCATGGGCGCCACGGCTTTCCTTGCGCGCTTCCGCGCCGTAGACCGTGGTGATTGCGCAGGCCATCAGGTTGTAAAGCTCCAGCGTTTCGACGAGATCGGAGTTCCAGATCATCGACCGGTCGGTGACCTTGACGTCCGGAAGCTCTCCCCAGATTGCGCTGATGCGCTCGCAACCCTGTTCGAGCGATTCCTGCGTGCGGAACACGGCCGCATCTTCCTGCATGGCGCGCTGCATCTTGTCGCGCAGCACAGCCGTCGGCTGCGAGCCGCTGGCGTGGCGGATGGTGTCGAAACGCTCCATGATCCTGTCGCAGGCCGCCGTGTTCAGCGCCGGAATGGGCGCTTCGCGGTCGATGACCTGTGCTGCACGGATGGCGGCGGCACGGCCGAAGACCACAAGGTCGATCAGCGAGTTGGAGCCGAGACGGTTGGCACCGTGAACCGAGGCGCAACCCGCCTCGCCCACAGCCATCAGGCCGGGCGCGACGCGTTCGGGGTTTTCGGCATCGGCGTTCAGCACTTCACCCCAGTAATTGGTCGGAATACCGCCCATATTGTAGTGAACCGTCGGCAGAACCGGAATCGGCTCGCGGGTGACGTCGACGCCGGAGAAGATGCGCGCGCTTTCCGAAATGCCCGGAAGGCGCTCGGCAAGAATGGCCGGGTCGAGATGGTCAAGATGCAGGAAGATATGATCCTTGTTCTTGCCGACGCCGCGGCCTTCGCGGATTTCCAGCGTCATGCAGCGCGACACCACATCGCGCGAGGCCAGATCCTTGGCCGACGGCGCATAACGTTCCATGAAGCGTTCGCCCTCGGAGTTGGTGAGATACCCGCCCTCGCCGCGTGCGCCTTCAGTAATCAGGCAGCCCGCGCCGTAAATGCCGGTCGGGTGGAACTGCACGAATTCCATATCCTGCAGCGGCAGGCCGGCACGCGCGATCATGCCCGCGCCGTCGCCGGTGCAGGTATGCGCGGAGGTGGCGGAGAAGAAGGCGCGGCCGTAACCGCCGGTGGCCAGCACCACCATTTTGGCGGAGAAGCGATGGATCGTGCCGTCATCGAGGTTCCAGGCAACAACACCGGTGCAAACGCCGTCATCGTTCATGATCAGGTCGAGCGCGAAATACTCGATGAAGAACTCGGCATTGTGGCGCAGCGACTGGCCGTAAAGCGTGTGCAGGATGGCGTGGCCGGTACGGTCGGCGGCAGCGCAGGTGCGCTGAACCGGCGGGCCGTCGCCGTAATTCTGCATATGGCCGCCGAACGGGCGCTGATAGATCTTGCCCTCTTCGTTTCGCGAGAACGGAACGCCGTAATGTTCCAGCTCGTAAACCGCCTTCGGCGCTTCCATCACCATATACTGCATGGCGTCGACATCGCCGAGCCAGTCGGAGCCCTTGACGGTGTCATAGAGATGCCACTGCCAGCTGTCGGGCGTCATGTTCTGCAGCGAAGCGGCGATGCCGCCCTGGGCTGCGACCGTGTGCGAACGCGTCGGGAAGACCTTGGTAATGCAGGCCGTCTTGAAGCCCTGTTCGGCCATGCCGAGGGTCGCGCGCAGGCCCGAGCCGCCCGCGCCGACGACAATCACGTCATAGGCATGGTCGACATATTTGTAGGCCTTGCCGCCATTGGCGGCGTTATTTGTTTCCGTTGCCATCTGCAATCACCCCATAAATGCCAGCTTCACGATGGCAAGCAGACAGATCGCGCCGATCAGAACCATGAAGCATGTATTGGCCATCAAGGTCAGGAACTTGATGAGATCATTTTGAATGTAGTCGAAGATAATTTCCTGCATCCCGATATGGACATGGACCAGCCCTGCAAGAACCATCAGGCCGATCAGAACCGCCACGAACGGATTGGAAAGCGCGCCGGCCACTTCGGCATAGGGCGCTCCGGCATAACGGATCAGGAAAATAATGAAGAAGATAACCAGCGGCACGAGCGCAAGCGCCGTCAGGCGCTGCATCCAGAAATGCTCGGTCCCCTTGCGGGAGGCTCCAAGGCCGCGGACGGTTTTCAGCGGTGTACGCATATTCATCGAAAGTCTCCCTGCCTCAGACCGCCAGCCCGACAATCCAGATCAGCACGGTCAGACAGACCGATACGAACGGAAGCGCTGTGGCAACTTTGATGGCGAAGTGTTTTTCAAGCCCGTAGCCCATGTCCCAGCCGAAATGACGCAGACCGCCGAGCATGTGGTGCACCAGAGACCACGTGTATCCGAACAGGACGAAAAGCCCCAGCCAGGACCCGAAGAACCAGTTCACACAGTCAAAGGCGCCCTCGCCCATGGCGGTGGCAATCAGCCAGGCTGCAAGAAGGACCGTGCCGAAATACATCACGGCGCCGGTAATGCGGTGCACACCGGACATGACGTAATTCGGGATAAATTTGTAGACCTGAAGGTGCGGCGACATGGGCCGGTTGCTTGTCGGGTTGGCCATCAAAACCTCGCGGGTGTTTCAAAAGGCGCATTCTGTGTGCGTCCCACCCCTTGCTAGTCTTACCGACAACGCTGGGCGGCGCCGATGCTCTCCTGTGGTTTAATCGCCACAAACGCCCGCGACAAGCCCATTCGCGGGCGCAAAATAATTTAATCGGTTTGACAAAAACCAGTTTATGACAAAATCGCGGCCTGAACCGCTGAAATTCATGGATATTCGGGCGCCCCGCCGGACCCGGCTTTGAGATTCGTTAAATTTCAACGACTTAATATGAGTACAATTGTCATATTTATAATTCGGGAGCGTTATTCGTTAACGGCGCGAATCGCCAAACGGTTGTTTTCTTCACATCCGAATCTTCCAGAACGCGTGTGACCGGCACCTGATAGTCGCAGAGCCTCACCAGCCGCTCTTTCGGACAATAGGCCCGCCCCGGATCGCCGACCAGAACCGTGACCCCGGCTTTCGCCAGCGTCTCGAACCACGGTATCAGCCGCGCCGCCCAATCGGCGTCATAGAACACATCGCCCGCCAGCAAGACGTCACAGGAAGGCATCGTGCCTATCAGATCGTCGCCGGTATATGTGATGGAAACATCGTTGAGCGCGGCATTGAGTCTGACGGCTTCGCCGGACCAGTGGTCGATATCGGCAGCCAGCACGGAAGCAGCGCCAGCCTTCGCCGCCGCGATGGCAACGAGGCCGGAGCCGGTGGCAAAATCGACGACACGTTTCCCGTTCACGCATTCGGGGTGATCGAGCACATAACGCGCCAACCCCTGCCCGCCGGCCCAGGCGAAAGCCCAGAACGGCGGCGGCAGCCCGATTGCCTCAAGCTCCTCCTCCGTCTTCAACCAGAGATCATGCACCTCGCTTGCCAGCCGGAGACGAATTTCCGGCACATGCGGCGGGACAAGGATATCGGTGTTTTCGACGATGAAATGCTGTTTCGGCGTGGTCATGGGTCTGATTGTACGCTTGGAGGGGGCCTTTGGTGTCCGGATTAACAGAACAGCCGGCAACCCGCCCTCGTGGAAGCACGCCCCCTCCAACTTATGTCATGCTCGGGCGTGACCCGCGCATCCAATCAGGAGCAATTTGCCTGGATCCTCGGGTCAAGCCCGAGGATGACGCAGATAGATGAAGGGTGATGCAGGTGGAGAGAATGAAAAGGCCGCATCCCCAAATCCCCGCATGGAACCACTCACATCGGCGGGTTGTTGAGCCCGCCCATACGGCAGACTTCAAACCATTCGTCTTCCTTTACCGGCTGCACGGAAAGCCGCATCGAGGTGACGAGCGACATGTCGGCGAGCTTTGGGTTGGCTTTCACATCCTTCAGCGTCACCGGTTTGGGCATGTCGGCGACCGCGCGAATATCGACGCATTCCCAGCGCGGGTCGTCGGTGGTGCTGTCGTGATGGGCGAGTGCGCAAACTTCGCAGATGCCGACGACTTCCAGCCCCTCATTGGAGTGGTAGAAGAAGCCCCTGTCGCCGATCTCCATGGCCCGCATATTGTTGCGGGCCTGATAATTGCGCACGCCGTCCCATTCCTCGCCGGCTTCGCCTTTCGCCTTCAGCATCTCCCAGGAGAATTTGAACGGCTCGGATTTGAAAAGCCAGTAGGCCATCGGCATCAGACTCCCGGATTGTTGTAGAGCCACTTGAACGGCTTGACCTCGACCTTTTCGAAGAGACCGGCCTTGCCATAGGGATCCTGCGCGGCAATCGCTTCCGCCGAGGCCTGGTCCTGCGCCTCGATCAGCAGCATGGAACCACAGGGCTTTTCCTGCGCATCGAGAAACGGACCGGCAATCTTCAGCGTGCCGTTCTCGTTCAACCCGTCGACCCATTCGAGATGCAGCGGGCGGTTTTCCATGCGCACATGAAGATGGTCGGGCTTATCCTTGCACAAAACAGCGAAAATCATCTGGTTCTCCTCTTTCCTGGTTCTCACTCGGTCGTGATCGGCCGGGTCATCAGTTCGTCAAGCGCCTGAGCGATATCGAGCTTGCCGTCAAGCACGCGGGCGACGGCACTCGAGATCGGCATCTGCACGCCATGGTCGGATGCAAGTTCGCTGGCCACGGAAGCACTGTAGACGCCCTCGACAAGCGCTGCATTGACGCTGTCGAAATTACCCTCCGCCAGCGCCACGCCATAGCGGAAATTGCGCGACTGACGCGACGAGCCGGTCAGGACGAGATCGCCGAGCCCGGAAAGGCCGCGGACCGTCTCCGCCTCGCCGCCCATGGCAACGGCGAGCCGCGACATTTCGGCAAGCCCGCGCGAAATCAGCGCTGCCCGTGCCGATTCACCATAATCCGCACCTTCGACAATACCGCAGGCAATCGCCAGCACATTCTTGAGCGCGCCGCCGATCTGCACCCCGACCGGATCGCCGGAGGCATAGATGCGGAAGGTGCGGCCCGAGAGAATTTCGGCGGTTTCGCGGGCGATTTCACGGCTGCGGAAGGCCAGCGCCATGGCAATCGGCTTGCCGCGGGCAAGGTCGATGGCGAAACCGGGGCCGGAAAGCGCGCCAGCATGATGATGCGGCAGCGTTTCGTTCAAAACATCGGTGATCAGCCGGCCGCTCGCGCGCTCAATCCCCTTGGCGGCGGAAACGATAACAGCCTCGCGGTTCAGATAAGGCGCGTAGTAAAGTGCGGCAGCGCGCTGTGCCTGAGCGGGAACAGCAAGCACAACGGTATCGGCCTGACCGAGAATATCGGGATCAATGGTGAAATCCAGCGCCGCCGGCAGCTCGACACCCGGCAGCACCGCCTCATGCCGGCGGGTTTCGCGCATCGTTTCGATCAGCCCGGCATTGCGGCCAAGCAGTGTCACGGCATCCTCGCCTTCATGGGCAAAAACGGCAGCAAGCGCAGTCCCGAAGGCACCCGAGCCGATCACGACGGTCTTTTTCTGTTCACTCATGCTTTCGCACCTTTCTTTCCGCTGCCGATCAGCGCGCTCGCCTTGGCATCAAGCGGCCAGCGCGAACGCACGGCGGCATCAAGCCCGTCGGCGGGAAAGCCGGCAGCCTCACGTTCGAGCCCGCCCCAGGCGATCATCACCGCATTGTCCGTGCATAATCTGAAAGGCGGCGCCACGAAGGCAAAACCCTGCCTGTCACATAAGGATGTCAGCATGGCCCGGATCGCGCTGTTGGCGGCAACACCGCCGGCAACGACCAGCGCGGGGCGCTGATCTGCGGCAAGCCCTTCGGCCTTGAAACGGGCAAGCGAGCGGCCGACGCGATCGCGCAGGGTCTCGGCAACGGCGAATTGAAAGGCCGCACACAGGTCGGCAACATCCTGATCCTCCAGCGGCGCCATCCCCTGCGCGGCCTGCCGGACGGCCGTCTTGAGGCCGGAGAAGGAAAAATCAAGCCGCGTCTCGCCCTTCATCGGGCGTGGCAACGGAATGCGCTTCGCGTCACCGGTCTTTGCCGCCTCTTCCACCTGCGGACCGCCGGGATATCCCAGTCCGAGCAGCTTTGCAGTCTTGTCGAAAGCCTCGCCCAGCGCATCGTCGATGGTCGTGCCCCAGCGCTCATATTGCCCGACACCGCGCACCAGCACGATCTGGGTGTGCCCGCCGGAGACCAGCAGCATCAGAAAGGGAAAGGAAACGCCATCCGTCAGCCGCGCCGTCAGCGCATGGCCTTCCAGATGATTGACGCCGTAAAACGGCTTTCCGCTTGCATAGGCAATCGCCTTGCCGCTCATCGCGCCGACGATCAGCCCGCCGATAAGGCCGGGGCCGACGGTTGCGGCAATGCCGTCAAGGTCTTCCAGCGCAACACCGGAGCGCGCAAGCGCCTCGGCAATCAGCCGGTCCATCGCCTCCACATGGGCGCGCGCGGCAATTTCCGGCACCACGCCGCCGAAGGCTGCATGTTCTTCCAGCTGGCTCAACACCACATCGGCCAGGATTTCACCGCGGCCATCGGCGTCGCGCGCAACAATGGCGGCGGCGGTTTCATCACAGCTCGATTCAATACCGAGAAAGACAGTCTTCTTGTTCATGGGCCCAGGCGACATTTGCGGCGGCGCGCAATCCGGTTTACGACACCTCCGGTAACAACGGTGGACGCAGGATGCAAACGAAACCTTACAGGATCGGCACGCGCGGCAGCCCGCTGGCGCTGGCTCAGGCCCATGAAGCACGCGACCGGCTGATGGCCGCGCATGATCTTTCGCAAGACATGTTCGAGATCGTGGTGCTTTCCACCAAGGGCGACCGGATCACCGACAGGGCGCTGTCGGCTATTGGCGGCAAGGGACTTTTCACCGAAGAGCTGGAAGAACAGCTCACCTCCGGTGAACTCGATTTCGCCGTGCATTCGTCAAAGGACATGCCGACGGCCCTGCCGGACGGGCTCGAACTCTCCACCTTCCTGCCGCGCGCCGACCCGCGCGATGCCTTTATCGGCCGGGACGTCAAAAAACTCGCTGATCTGCCCCAGGGCGCCGTCGTCGGCTCTTCATCGTTGAGGCGACAGGCGCTGATTCGCCGGTTGCGGCCGGATATCGAAGTGGTGATTTTCCGCGGTTCGGTGCAGACCCGATTGCAGAAACTTGCAGACGGCGCAGTCGATGGCACGTTTCTCGCCAATGCCGGGCTTCAGCGCCTCGGCATGGAGGACGTGGCAACCGAGGTTTTAAGCGTGCGTGACTTTCTGCCCGCCCCCGCCCAGGGCGCCATCTGCATCGAGCAACGCAGCGGCGACGCCCGCATCGACGCATTGCTGGCGCCGGTCAATGACGAGGATACGGCCATTGCGGTTTCCTGCGAACGCGCGTTTCTGGCCGCGCTCGATGGCTCCTGCCGCACGCCGATTGCCGCTTACGCCCGCTGCTTCAACGAGCGTATTTCCTTCTCCGGGATGATCCTGACGCCGGACGGCAAAACCGCGCACGACATCGTCACTGACGGCATGCAGACCGAGGCCGAAAAGCTCGGTCGCTGGGCCGGAGAAACGCTGAAGAAACGCGCGGGTCCCGGCTTTTTCGAAGACTGGACATGACACGATGCGTGTTCTGGTGACCCGTCCCGAGGCAAAGGCAGCGCGCACCTGCGCGCGTCTTGAGGCCATGGGGCACCAGGCCTTTCAGCTTCCGCTGTTCCGGCCGGTCCATGCCGAGGGCGCGGCGCGCAGAAGCATCGGGCCGGGTTACTGGTCTGCACTGGCGGTCACCAGCACCGAAGCCCTTCATGATGTCGTTGCCGACCGCGACGCAACGTCGATGAAGGACCGGCCGGTGTTCGCCGTCGGCAAGAAGACGGCAGAGGCCGCAAGGAAGGCGGGCTTTACCCGTGTTATAGAAGGCAGTGGCAACGGAGAACGTCTTGCCGAAACCATCGCCGCCTCCGATTTCGATCGGGCCGCGCCGCTTCTCTATCTTGCCGGCTGTCCGCGAGCGCCGTTTTTCGAGCAGGCGCTTGAGAGGCTCAAGGTCGACTTCGAGACGGTGACAGTCTATGTCATGCAACCGGCCATCAATGTCCCGGCACAGGCCGAAACACTGCTGAAAAAGGCTAAGCCGGATGCGGTTCTGTTTTACTCGACGGCAGGGGCATCCCGCTTTTTCGATCTTGTCCGCTGCGAATTGATGGCGGAATTCGGCCTTCATCCGCAATTTCTGTGCCTGAGCGCAGCGGTTGCCGCAGCCATTCCGGAGGCAATGTCATCGGCCGTGCGGATTGCCGAAACGCCGGATGAAACCAGCCTGCTTGCCCTTTTGAACTGACGGTTTTGTCCCCGCTTTTGCATAGGCAGGGAACAACAACGCCACAAATATCTTTTCTAAACAGCGCGCGCCCTCTAACCTAGCGGCAGCAAGCGCAAAAGAGGTACCCATGGTTTCGGACACGCCGTCACAGCCCCCGAAGAACGAAAAACACGACGAAAACGCCGTGACGCCAGCAGATGAGGCCGGCCGCGAAGCCGGCACGCCGCCTGTTGCACCGGAGGAGAATGACGCCGCCGTCAAGACGGCGATGGCCGATGTCGCAGCCGCAATCAAGCGTCATGAAGAACATGGTGCGGAAGAAACGCCCGCCGGAACGGACAGCGAAACAGACGAAACCGCAGCGGGTGATGACAAGCCCGAGACGGCATCCGGCGACGGCAATGCCGCCCCGCCGCCGCCGCCGCCGGCAGACGAAACGCCGCAGGGCAAACGCGGCCCGGGCATTGGCGCTTTTCTGGCCGCAGGCGTTGCCGGCGGCATCATTGCGCTTGCCGGCGCCGCAGCGCTTTCCTACGCCGGCCTGCTGGGCCCGCTTTCCTCATCCTCCGACGGGCTTGAGGACGAGCTTGCGTCCCTGCGCCAGGAGATCACGGCGCTGAAATCCGGCGATCAGTCGAACGCCGTCAGCAGTCTTCAGTCCGACCTTTCGGCGCTCAAGAGCCAGGTTGAAAACCTGTCTTCCGGCAGCGACAGCAGTGACAGCGTTGCCGCCCTTCAGCAGCAGGTCGCAAAACTGCAGTCTACCGTGCAGTCCGATGCAAGCCGCCTGCAATCGCTTGCCCAGGAAAACGAGACCCTGAAAAGCGATATCGGTTCCGCCCAACAGACCATGCAGCAAAAACTCACAGCGCTCGAGCAGAAGGTGAACACGCCCGGCAAGGATCTCGCCGTGGCGCGTGCCATTGCGGCCGCCGGTCTGAAATCGGCCATCGACCGGGGGCAGAATTTCGAAACGGCGCTTTCCACCTATGCGCAGGTGGCGCCGCAGGGCACCGACCTTTCCGCCCTCAAATCGCTTGCGGCAAGCGGCGTGCCGACGCGCGAGGCGCTCACCGAGCAGTTTTCGTCAATTGCCAACAGCATCATCGCAGCCGCCGACCAGCCGCCGCCCGATACCGGCATCTTCGACCGTCTGGTCGACAGCGCCAAGGGCCTCGTCAATGTCCGCCCCGTCGGCGATGTCGAGGGCGACAGCACGCCGGCGATTGTCGCGCGCATCGAAAACAACCTGAAACTGGGCAATCTCGAGCAGGCCGAGCAGGAGTGGCAAACCCTGCCGGAGGACGCCAAAACGGTTTCGGCGGATTTCGAAAACGCATTGTCTGCCCGCATCAAGGCCGATGCACTGGTGTCGGAAACGCTTTCGAGCGCGCTCGGCAGCACCGCCGGCGCACCGGCTGCCGCCCCCCAGTCCACGCCGGCCAATTAAGGAGGGTACGATATGATCAGACTGCTCATCGGACTGCTGTTTTTCCTGATCGCCGTTCTCGCCTTCGCACTCGGGTTCGCATGGCTTGCCGACCGCCCCGGGGAACTGACGCTGACATGGCAGGGCCAATTGTTCCAGACCCCGCTGACCACAGCCCTTGCACTGCTGATCGCGCTGATTTTCGTGGTCATGGTGGTATGGTGGCTGATCAGTGCGCTGTGGACCTCGCCCAACAGCGTGCGCCGCTATTTCCGTGCCCGCAAACGCGATCGCGGCTATCAGGCGATTTCCACCGGACTGATCGCGGCCGGTTCCGGCAATCTGGTGATGGCGCGCAAGATGAGCACCCGCGCGCATGCCCTGCTCAGTGTCGATCAGGAACCGCTGATCCACGTGCTGGACGCGCAAGTGGCTCTGATCGAGGGCAACCACGACAAGGCCCGGCAACTGTTTGAAACCATGGCCGACGACCCGGAGACGCAGGAACTCGGCCTGCGCGGCCTTTATCTCGAAGCCAAACGGGTTGGCGCCGATGAAGCGGCACAGCAATATGCCGAACGCGCGGCCGACAAGGCGCCCTATCTCGCATGGGCGGCGAAGGCCACGCTTGAAAGCCGCACCCGACAGGGCCGCTGGGACGATGCCATTCGCCTGCTCGACCAGCAGCGCTCCGCCAAGGTGACCGACAAACAGGAATCCGCCCGCCTCAAGGCCGTGCTGCTGACGGCTCGCGCCGAAAGCAAGCTCGATACCGACCAGAAGGGCGCGGCCGCCGATGCGCTTCAGGCGCTGAAGCTGCGCGACGACTTCCACCCCGCCGCGATCATCGCCGCCAAGGCCTATCTTGCGCAGGGCAATCTCAGGAAATCGGCCGGTGTTCTGGAGATGGTGTGGAAGAAGGAACCGCATCCGCAGACCGGCGCGCTTTACGTGCGGGCACGCGGCGGCGACACCGCCGTCGACCGTCTGAAGCGGGCCGAAAAGCTTGAAGGGATGAAGCCCAACAACCCGATCTCTTTGATGGTGGTTGCCCGCGCGGCGCTGGACGCCCGCGAATTCGAAAAAGCGCGAACCAAGGCGGAAGCCGCAGCCCGCATGCAATCGCGCGAAAGCGCCTTCCTGCTGCTGGCCGATGTCGAGGAAGCCGAAACCGGCGATCAGGGACGCATACGCCACTGGATGGCTCAGGCGCTGCGCGCCGAACGCGAGCCGACCTGGGTCGCCGACGGTCTCGTTTCGGAATACTGGCGCCCCTATTCGCCGGCAACCGGCAAGCTCGATGCCTTCGAATGGAAGGTGCCTTACGGCGCCATCGAAGGCCCGGTCGAGGAAGGATCGGCATCGCGTCTGGATGAAGCGCTGAAAAGCCTGCCGCCCGTCGGCGGCGTCAAGCCGGATGAGGAAAAGCCCGCCGACGACACCGCGCCGATCTTCGATGACGCCGCGGAGACCAAAGCAGAGGCCAGCGCAAGCGATGAACCGCAAGCGCCGACCGGTGACAGGCCGGCCGGGCCGACGGTGATCGACGCCGCAGCCGCAGCCCCTGCAGCCGTTGCCGAAGCTGCGCATATCACTGATACGGAAGAAACGGACCGCGACGCAAAAGCCGTTGAGGATGACGAAGAAAAGCCGCAACCGGCAAAACCGCAAGAGGCCGAGACCTCTGCAGCTGCTTCCGGAACGGAAGACGCATCCGATACCGCGCAGACGGCGGAAGACGACATTGCCCCGCCGCGCCCGGCCGAAAGCGGAGCCGATGAAACGGATGATGACACCGATGAAAAGTCCGGCCTTTCGCCTTTCGGAGGCCGAACACCCGATGATCCCGGCATTTCCGACAGTGACGACGACGATGCACCGCCACCGAAAAAACGCAGGTTTTTCTGAAGACCTGCCATAACAATTATCATAACTGTAATTTGACCGTGCGGGTGCAATTCGCCTATTGGCGAATGACCGGCCGCGCGCCATGATGTTTTCCGATCCAAGAGCAAGGCATTTTCCCGTATGTTCGAAAAAATCAGCAGGTTCCTGCAGGACATCACCACTGACGCCGAGGACGGCAATGACCGGCCGAATGATGCCCGCGTTGCCGTGGTCGCGCTCTGCTATCAGGTGATGGAAGCCGATGGCGTGATCAGCGAAAGCGAACAGAAGCGCCTCAGGGAGCTGATGGAAAACCAGTACGGGCTGCGTGGTTCCGGTCTGGACGATCTGATTGCAGCCGGTGAGGAAGCCGGCAGCGAGGCTGTCGATTTCTACCGCTTTACCTCCGATGTGAAACGGCATCTCGATGAAGACCAGCGCATCAAGTTGATCGGCCTGCTCTGGGACATCGCCTATGCCGATGGCAGCCGCAGCGAGATGGAAGACAATGTCGTGTGGCGCATTGCCGAGCTGATCGGCGTTTCGGGCCGTGACCGCGTGCTGGAACGGCAGGATGCCTTGAAGCGTGCATCGATTTCGGACGAGAAAGACATCAACACCCAATGACCGACAGAAGAAAACCTGTTCTGATCATTCTCCATCAGGAGCGCTCGACGCCCGGCCGGGTCGGCCAGCTCCTGATGCAGAAGCATTTTGCCCTCGACATCCGCCGCCCTGCCCTCGGCGATCCACTGCCGGAAACACTGGCGGACCATTCCGGCGCCGTGGTTTTCGGCGGTCCGATGAGCGCCAATGACAATGAGGACTATGTCCGGCGCGAAATCGACTGGCTCGATATTCCGCTGAAGGAAAACCGCCCGTTTCTCGGCATCTGTCTCGGTGCGCAGATGCTGGCGCGTCACCTCGGCGCCAAGGTCTATGCCAATCATGACGAGTCGGTGGAAATCGGCTGGTACCCGATCGAGGCCACCAATAATGGCCGCCTGCTGATGAAACAGTGGCCGTCCATGGTCTACCAGTTCCACCGCGAAGGCTTCGAACTGCCGCACGGGGCCGAACTGCTGGCGCGCGGCGATCTCTACCCCAACCAGGCCTATCGCTACGGCAACAAGGCTTACGGCGTACAGTTTCACGCCGAACTGACCCGGATGATGATGCAGCGCTGGGTGGTGCATGGCGCAAGCCGTTTCACGCTGCCCAAGGCCCAGCCCGGCAATCAGCATCTGGAAGGCCGCATGCTGCATGATCGCGCGCTGAAAGCCTGGCTCGACGGTTTCCTCGATATCGTCTTCGAGGAAGCCGGCTGAACCTGACGGCAGCCCTACCGACCGACAAGATGATCGGGCGTTTCCAGACTGTCGATTTTCCTGAGCTTGGTGAACTTCATCGCCCAGATGCCGGCAACGGCCAGCGAACCGACGCCGCCGAAGAGCACGGCAGGCACCGCACCGATGACATGGGCCATGGAACCGGCACGGAATTCGCCGAGTTCGTTGGAGGCGCCGACAAACACCATGTTGACGGCATTGACGCGGCCGCGCAGCTCATCCGGGGTCCACAGCGCGATCAGGGTTTCGCGCACATAAACTGAAATCATGTCCGCCCCGCCCATGACCGCAAGGGCTGCAATCGAGATCCACGGACTTGCCGAAAGACCGAAGACAATGGTCGACAGGCCGAACACGGCAACGCCGGCAAACATGTAATAACCGGCATGGTGGCGGATCGGTACGCTGGCAAGCACAAGCGCGACGAGCACCCCGCCGACACCCGGTGCGGCACGCAACAGGCCAAGCCCCCAGGGGCCGAGTTCCAGGATGTCGCGCGCAAAAACCGGCATCAGGGCCACCGCACCGCCAAGCAGGACCACGAAGAGATCGAGCGAAATGGCCCCGAGCACGACCTTTTCCGAGGTGATGAAACGGAACCCGGCGAGGATGCTCTCCACAGATACGGCGGTATGCGGCCTGCGGCTTTCAGGCTTCGGCACCATGACCATCAGCACCGTGCCACCTGCGAAAAACACAAGGGCGGTCGAATAGGCAAGGGCTGCGCCGCCGCCATAGAGCAAACCGCCGGCCACCGGCCCGACAATCGAGGCGATCTGCCATGACGACGAATTCCAGGCGATCGCATTTGCCAGGTCCTTTTCCGGCACAAGATTCGGCGCAAGTGACTGCAGCGCAGGGCCGGAAAAGGCGCGTTCGGTTCCAAAGACCACCAGCAATGCAAAGACCGGCCAGGGAGAAAAGAGGCCAAGGACCGTGATCGTCAGCAGTGTCGCGGCGCAGGCCGTCGCCACGCCGAAGCAGACCGCAGCAATCATGCGGCGGTTGTAGCGGTCGGCAACCGTGCCGGTCACCAGTGTGAGAAACAGCGACGGCAGGAACTGAAACAGCCCGATCAGGCCAAGATAGAAGGCGTTTCCGGTCTCGTCATACATCTGCCATCCGACAGCGACCGAAACGATCTGGACGGCAAATGTGCCGAGGAAACGCGAAAAGAAATAGAGAGCATAGGCTCGGTGGCGAAAGGCATCGAAACGCGCGCCGGTCTCTGAGTTGAGCATCTGTATTCAGGCTTTCCGGAAAAGACGAGAAACAGGGCCGTCACCGGTCTTCGATCGATCAAAACCAATGAAAACCGTCCCCCCCTTGCCCGTTTAGATTTGAATGTCTAAATAATTGCAAGGAAAAAACAGGAGTTATTCATGATCGCGCTATTCGAGACGATTTTCTACGCACTTGAGATATATAAGTGGGTAATCATCGCCAGCGCCATATTCTCCTGGCTCTATGCGTTCAACATCATCAACGCCCACAGCGAGTTCATCAATTCGATCGGCCGTGCGCTCTACGCCGTCACCGAGCCGGTCTATCGCCCGATCCGCAACTTCCTGCCGAACCTCGGCGGTATCGACATTTCGCCGGTGATCGTGCTGCTGATCGTGTTCTTCCTGCAGCGCCTGATCCTGACGGGCGTGATCCCGCGTCTTTACTGAGGCCCCGACACAGAAATGTCCGGGAGATCGATCCCGGACATGACGGTGCGGCAGGCGAACCGCGAGCCAATAACGGCCGAAAGACGGTCAATCGGCCGTTATGATATCAAAGGGCTCAGCCCTTTTGTTTGGCGCGTTCGATGGCTTCGACGATCAGCTTCTTGGATTCGTTGACATCGTGCCAGCCGAAGATCTTGACCCACTTGCCGGGCTCCAGATCCTTGTAGTGTTCGAAGAAGTGCTCGACCTGCTTCAGCTGAATTTCCGGAATGTCGGTGAAATTTTCCACCTTGTCGAAGCGGGCGCTGACTTCCTGGGAGGGAACGGCAATGATCTTTTCGTCCTTGCCGGAATTGTCTTCCATCATCATCACGCCGATCGGGCGGACATTGATCACGCAGCCGGGCATCAGCGGACGGAAGTTGCAGATCAGGACGTCGATCGGATCGCCGTCGTCGGACAGCGTGTGCGGCACAAAGCCGTAATTGCCGGGATACATCATCGGCGTATAGAGAAAACGGTCAACGACCAGAACGCCTGCGTCCTTGTCCATTTCGTACTTGATGGGCTGGCCGCCCATCGGCACTTCAACAATAACGTTGATATCGTCCGGCGGGTTGTTGCCGATGGAAATCGCTTCAATACGCATTCGTGCCTCCAAACAGGGAAAATATCGCGCCTTGGATAATCAACTTGGCCCGACAAAGCAATAACGCGAAATGACTTCTGCCAATTTCGCGGCGCGAAGGTCTGTGCGGTGCACAAAAGCAGGTAATCTGCCGTCAATCCCAGACGTAGGCAATCTTGCCGATCTGACGGTCGCCATAACGTGTCTCGGCGAAGGCCAGCGGCGTGCCGCCAAGACCGGAAAAGAACAGGGCCGCCTGATCGAGCGTATCGATGCTCCAGCAGATCGTGCCCTTGCAGCCCAGTGACTGCAACAGCCCGCGCGCCTCGGCAAACAGTTCCCGGCCGAAGCCCAGCCCCTGATATTCGGGCAGAAGATAGATTTCGTAAATTTCGCCTTCCTGGGGCAGCGTCTTCACTCGGTTGAGCCCGACGCTGGCATAGCCGACCGGCTCTCCCTGAACCGCGAGCACCAGAAGCGTCTCCTCACTCGCGATGGCGTTGCGCCACCATGCCATGTTGCGTTCCGAGATCATCTCCTGCAACGCGCGGTGCGGAATGACGCCGGCATAGGTATGTTGCCATGCGCGCCAGTGAACAGTCGCAATCTTTTCCGCATCGTCCGCTTCCGCGGGGCGCACATCGCCAGACAGTATTCTCATCGCAGCCTACCGATAATATTCTGGTTTCGGCACATGGCGAGAATACGACAAACAAAGCCGAATGCCCACACAAAATCGAGCGGGCCCGGCTTACGTCACCCAAGCAAGGCGTTACGGCGTGGCGTCAAATCGTTTCGCAAAGGCATCGATAGTGGCCCGGACCAGCCGCTCGGGCGCTGCATCGTCCCTGAAAACGGCAGTGATTTCCAGGACGGCGCTGATGTCCCGCAGCGCTGCGATTTCGGTTTCCTGCACACCGGAAAGCCGTGCCATATCCTTTGCCGTGGTGACGGGCAGAAGGTCATCGCGCCCGCTGCGGTCAAGCAGTTTTCGCGCCAGCGCGGTCGTCATCGGGGCATGATCGGCAAGCGGAACGCCTTCCACGACGTCGGCGCCGAGCGCTTCCAGCGTGTCGAAAAACTTCTGCGGATCGCCGATCCCGGCATAGGCCAGCACTTTGCGGCCTGAAAGCCGTGTTGCTTCGCCCACGGGTTGCTGGCGCACATGCTCGACCGGCACGCCCGCTGCACCGGCAAGGTCGATGACCACGCCGGCCTTGTCCCCCTCTCCATTCAGCAGAATGGTATCGGCTTTCGGAAACTGCGCTGAAAGCGGCGCTCTGAGCGGTCCGGCAGGCAGGCAATAACCATTGCCGAAGCCGCGCTTTACATCCACGACCACCACCGAGAGATCAGGCCGGAGCTTTCCGCTCTGCAGACCGTCATCCATGATGATGAAATCAACGCCCTCGTTTTCGAGAAGCCGCGCGGCATCGACCCTGGCCGGCGACACCGCCACGGGCGCGGTGCGTGCCAGCATTAGCGCCTCGTCGCCGACATTGGCATGGGTGTGGCGCGCTGGGTCCACCAGAAGCGCTTCGGTGATCCTGGCGCCGTAGCCACGCAGCACGAAACCGGGCTTTCGGCCTTGCGACGCCGCCGCTGTGGCAAGCCTCTCCGCAATCGGCGTCTTGCCGGTCCCGCCAACGGTAAAATTGCCCACACACAGCACCGGAACCGAAACGACCGTGCCTTGCGCCTGCGCCATCCGCCGCCCCGCAATAGCACCGTAAACGCAGGAAAACGGCCATAAAAGTCGGCTCAGGACATGTCCGTCCCGCCACCAGAATGACCCCGCTTTCAGCATGGATATGACCGTCTCCGTTTCGGCGACGCGACAGACGGGCAAGAGCCTTTAGCGAAGAGCCTTGCGCAGATCCCCGTTCGCGATCTTTTCCTGGATGTTGATGGCGTGTTTTTTCTCCGGAACCGGTCTCGGCCGCGCAAAGAAACGGGCCTCCAGCCTGAGCGGCGCCAGAAAACGTTCCAGCCCCTTCATGGTCCGGACCAGAGCCCCGCGCATGTCCCGCACACCCGCATAGCCGGCGGAAATCATGTGATTGCGCGCCTCTTCGTCACGCAGAAGAAGATCGACAGACTGCGTCAGCGCCTCCGCGCCGTCAACGGTGCGCACCGCGCCGTGCTGGCGAAGCTGCTTGTAGGTATCGCGGAAGTTTTCGATATAGGGCCCGGTGAGCACAGCCGTGCCCAGCATGGCCGGCTCAAGCGGATTTTGCCCGCCCCTGGCGGTCATCGAGCGGCCAACAAAGGCGATTTCGCTCAGACGCAGGTAGAGGCCCATGTCCCCCATCGTATCGCCGAGGAGCACATCGACATCATCCGTCGGCACTTCGCCGAGAGAGCGGCGGCAGACCTTCAGGCCCTTGCCGGCGAGCTGGGCCGCCACGGCGTCGCCGCGATCGGGATGGCGCGGAACGATGACCGACAACAGTCCCTGATGCTGCTTTGCCAAGGCAACATGCACGTTGCCGGCAATATCTTCCTCACCATCAAATGTCGAAATCGCCGCCCATACCGGCCGGTTGCCGATGGCCTGCCGGAGCAGCTGAACAACCTGATCATCGGCCGGCGGCGCGCTGCGGTCGACCTTGAGATTGCCCGTCACCTGAACATGCAGTGCGCCGAGATCGGCAAACCGTTCGGCATCGAGGTCGGTCTGGGCCATCACCAGCGAAAAACGCGAAAACAAGGTTCGGGCAAGCTCGCGCCGCTGCATCCAGCGCTCGAAGGAACGGTCGGAAATCCGGCCGTTGACGATAATCTGCGCGATCTTGCGGCGGGCAAGTTCGGAAATGGTGGTCGGCCAGACCTCCGTTTCCACGTTGATCGCCAGATCCGGACGCCAATGGTCGAGAAACCGTGAAACGGCCGGGACCACATCGAGCGGCACATATTGATGGATGACGTTGTCGCCGAAACGTTCAACCGCAAGCCGTGCGGATGTGACCGTGCCTGTCGTCAGCACGATGGAAATGCCGTAATCCCGTATGCTTTCGATCACTTGAGAAACCGCCAGTGTCTCACCGACACTGGCAGCATGAATCCAGACCAGCGGGCCATCCGGCCGCGCAACCGCTGTCCGTCCGAAGCGCTCACCGATACGGGCGCGCTCTTCCTTGCCTTTTCTGACGCGATAATAAAGTACAGGCTTCAGCAGCGGATAGCCGAGAATTCCTCCCAGCCAATACCCGTTTTGGGCGAACCAAACTGATATGCCAGTTTTCATATCTTATTCCGCATCCCCGTTCAAAACCTAAGGACAGGCAGCCGCACCGCTACCACTACGCGAATCATATATACACACAAGTATCATCAAGCGGGAATATGTGGCATGCATACAATTTCAAAAAAATCGTCCAGCCATACAATTTCCACGAGAAATGTGAAGTAATTTAGTATTATTCTAAAATAATACAGCTGAATTGCGCGTATACCAGCAAAACCACAGCCATGCGGCAAAAAGATGGAGAACCGGCAGCCGGCGGTCAGTCTTCGGGATCGAGCAGACGATGAAGGTGGACAATGAAGTAACGCATATGGGCGTTATCGACGGTCTGCTGGGCCTTGGATTTCCAGGCGACATGGGCGCTGGCGTAGTTGGGATAGATGCCCACGATATCGAGCGCGTCGAGGTCAGAGAACTTGACGCCCTTCAGGCTTTCCAGTTCTCCGCCGAAGACGAGATGCAGGAGCTGTTTGTTTTCGACTGTATCAGCCATTTTGAGCCTCACTTTTTGTTGCCCAGATTTGAGCGATCATGGTGTCTCGGGTTTGCATGTTATTGTCAAGATTGCCGGGACGGGCCGAATTGACGCAACAGCGTCCCGACAAGTTGCCGGTTGCCGGCAAACAGCGTGCCGTGCTGCACCGAGGGTCGGTTATAGCAAAGCGCCTTGCCGTCATCATCCAGAAGCGCGGCACCGGCGCGCGCCAGAATGATATCGGCAGCGGCGAGATCCCAGTCATGCGAATTCGGCCTCACCAGCGTGCCATCGAGCCGGCCTTCGGCCACCAGTGCAAGCCGGTAGGCCAGCGACGGAATATAGGCAGAGCGCCTCAACCGGGCGCTGAACGCCGCGTCGAACCGGCCGGCAAGGCTGGCCGGAAGACAGAGCTCCAGCGGGTCGCTGCCGGTCTCGCCATCGGCAAGCGAGGTCGTGATCGGTTTTCCGTTGCAAAGCGCCGGACCGCCTTCCATCGCGGTATAGACATCGCCAAGCGCCGGCGCCACCAGAACCCCTGCAACCGGGCGGTTGCCGCTGACAACGGCGACGCTGACCACCCAGTTTGTCTTGCCGCCGAGAAAGCCGCGCGTTCCGTCGATCGGGTCGACGACGAATGTGCACTCCGCTTCAAGGCGGCTCAGATCGTCGCGGCTTTCCTCCGAAAGCCAGCCGTAGCCGGGACGCGCCTTCCTCAGAAGGGCTTCAAGACATTCATTGGCGGCATAGTCCGCAGCACTCACCGGCGACTGACCGCCATTCTTCCACCAGACTTGCGGGTCCTGCCCGAAATGGGAAAGCGCAAGCGCACCCGCCTCCCCCGCTGCCGCCTCGATGAGCGCCAGATCGGCAGACCAGTCCCTGCTGGCGGTTTCATCCTCGGTCAATCGTATCTGCCTTTCCGGGTGGTTTCGTGATCCGGCCTGCCTGACCGGACGTGCAAAGAAGAGATGGTATCGTCTTGAAATTCAGCGTGGCGGACGACTAGCGCCCGGCAAGTGTCAGCCCTTCGACCAGAATGCTGGGCGCGGCAATCGAGTAAAGCCGGTCGATATCGCTGGCCGGCGTCATTGCCATGAACATGTCCTTCAGGTTTCCGGCAATCGTCACCTGCGCCACCGGATAGGCGATTTCACCGTTTTCGATCCAGAAACCGCTGGCCCCGCGGGAATATTCTCCCGTGACCATGTTGACGCCCTGACCGATCAGTTCGGTGACGTAAAGACCGCTGCCGATTTCCTTCATCAGTTCTTCCGGCGTCCTGTCACCCGGCTCGAGGCTGAGATTGGTCGGCGAGGCCGAGAGCGAATTGCCCGAACGCGTGCCGCGTCCGTTGGTCTCGAAGCCCAGTTCGCGCCCGAGCGCCGTCGACAGGAACCATTGCTGCAGAATGCCGTCTTCGACCATCGCCAGCCGGTGGCTTTCGACACCTTCGCCATCGAAGGGCTGGGAGCCTGCGCCGCGCGCAATCGCCGGATCATCGATCAGGTCGATCCCTGATCTGAGCACCTGTTTGCCAAGGCTGTCACGCAGAAAGCTGGTCTTGCGGGCAACGGCCGAGCCGGAAATCGCACCGGCCAGATGACCAACGAGGCTTCGCGCCTGTCTTGCCTCAAACAGCACCGAAGCGCCACGGCGGGTTTCCATCTGGCGCGGAGAAAGCCGCGCAACCGCGCGTTCGCCGGCCTGCCGGCCGATCTCCTCCGGCAGACGCAAATCGCTGTTATGTGCGCGCGCATCATAATCATGGTCGCGCTGCATGCTGCTGCCTTCACCGGCAACGACGGAAACCGAAGTCGAGAAATAGGAACGGCGATAGCCACCGGTAAACCCGTCCGACGTCACCAGCGCGAAACCAATCTCGCCATGCCCGGCGCCGGCGCCGGAACTCTTGGTCACGCCGTCAACCGCCAGCGCAGCCTCTTCGGCTGCCAGCGCACGCTCCGCAAGAGCTTCGGTGGAAACCGCAGTCGAATCATAAAGTTCGAGATCGGCCGCGTCTCGGGCGAGCCGGTCCTTGTCGGCAAGGCTGGCATAGGGATCTTCCGGCGATACCCGCGCCATGGCCAGCGCGCGGTCGACCAGACCTTCGACATCGTCATCGGTATTGGTCGAGACACTTGCCACTCTGGCGCCGGAAAACACGCGCAGCGAAAAGCCGCGGTTTTCGGATGCCTGGGCGTTTTCGCGCGCACCGTCGCGCACCGAAACACTGTTCGATACGCCTTCGGAGACAACCACATCGGCTGCATCCGCACCTTTCCGCTTCGCGACCTCGACGATCCGCGCCGCACTTTCGATCAATTGACCGGAATGTTTATTCGATGACATGGCATTGGCCTTTCCTTGCGCTTCCATTTATTGTTCACTTTCCATCGCATCAAGTACCGTTCACCCGGGCCATCCTTTTTCTTATCACGCTGGGACCATCATATGGCGACTTCGCAGAGCCTGTTTACCGAAACCGTGTGGATGCTGGGTGCAGCCACCATAGCCGCGCCGATCTTCAAGCGGCTCGGGCTCGGAACAGTGCTCGGCTATCTGGCCGGCGGCGTCATCATCGGCCCGGTCCTGCAGCGCATCACCAATGGCGAAGAGGTCCTCCACGTCGCCGAACTCGGCATCGTCTTTCTGCTGTTCATCATCGGGCTGGAACTCAAGCCTGCGCGGCTGTGGACCATGCGCAAGGATATTTTCGGCCTCGGTCTCGCCCAGGTGGTCGTCACCGGCGCCATACTGGTGCCGCTCGCCTTTTTCGGCGGTGTCGGCAACTGGAGCGCGGCAGTGATCGCCGGGTTCGGCCTTGCGCTGTCCTCCACGGCTTTTGCCATGCAGATCCTTGATGACAGCGGCGACGTCAACACCCGCTACGGCCAGCGATCCTTTTCGATGCTGCTGTTTCAGGACATTGCCATCGTCCCGCTTCTCGCCCTTGCCAGCATTCTGGGCGGCGGCGTTGAAGAGGCGAGCACGGCCGACATGCTGACCAGCGCCGCACTGGCGCTTCTGGTCATCGCGCTGATGATCGCCGCCGGTCGCTACATCTTGACGCCGGTTTTCCAGATCATCGCCGCCACCGGCGCGCGCGAGGTCATGATCGTGGCCGCACTGTTTCTTGTCATCGGCTCGGCCATGGCCATGCAGATGGTTGGCCTGTCGATGGCAATGGGCGCATTTCTGGCCGGCGTCATGCTTGCCGAATCCTCCTACCGGCACGAGCTGGAAGCCGACATCGAACCGTTCAGAGGCGTGTTCCTCTCGATCTTCTTCATCGCCGTGGGCCTTTCTCTCGAACTTGACGTCGTTTACGAAAACCTTGTTCTGATCATCATTGCCGTGCCGGTGCTGATCGCCGTCAAGGCGGCCGTCATCTACGGGCTTTGTCGGATTGCCGGATCGGCTCATGATGATGCCGTTCGCATTGCCGCCCTTCTGCCGCAGGGTGGCGAATTCGGTTTCGTGATGTTCTCGACGGCAGCAGCCGCCGGTATCCTCTCCAATGCAACCGCCTCGGTGCTGATCGCGGTGGTCACGCTTTCGATGGTCGCGACCCCGCTATGCGTGCGCATGGCCGAGCGGCTCACCACCCGTTATGAGGGCCACGAGGAGATGGAGGAGGATTTCGACGGCGCCGATGCCGATGTGCTGATGGTCGGTTTCTCGCGCTTCGGCCAGATTGCCGCGCAGATCCTGCTCGCCAGCGGTCGTGATGTCACCATCATCGACTATTCGGCCGAGCGCATCCGTCAGGCGTCCGCCTTCGGCTTCCATATCTATTTCGGCGACGGCACCCGCAAGGAGGTGCTGGTTGCAGCCGGCATCGAAAAGGCCAAGATCGTGGCCGTGTGCACCCAGAAGCGTGAAATCACCGATCGTGTCATCGACGTGGTGCAGGAGAATTTCCCGCGCGCACATATCTATGCCCGCTCCTATGACCGGGGCCACACGCTGGCGCTGCGCCAGCGCGGCGTGGAATTCGAAATGCGCGAGACGCTGGAATCCGGCCTTGTCTTCGGCAAGGAGACCCTGATCGCGCTCGGCACCAGCGAGGACGAAGCAACGGCGATTACCGACGATATTCGCAAGCGCGACGCCAAGCGGCTGGAAATTCAGGCGGTCGAGGGCATCATGGCCGGTTCCGACATGCTGCACACCCATCCCGTCAGCCCGGAACCGCTGATGCGCCCGAAGCGCAACCGCCTCGACCCGACGGTGAAGGTGACCGGCAAGGACATGGCCTGAGTGAGGAGCGAGGAGCGCGCCGGGATCATGTCGTGGAAGCCGGCCCCTCCTCCTTGTCGGCATCGGCCAGATCGTCGAAGGACGAATAGTTCAGGTTATAAAGCCGGGAATACAGCCCGCCCTGCTCCATCAGTGCATCGTGATTGCCGGTCTCGGCGATCCGGCCATCCTGCAGCACCACAATCCTGTCGGCGCCGCGAATGGTGGCGAGGCGATGGGCAATCACCAGACCCGTGCGCCCTTCCAGCAGCTTGACCAGCGCCTTCTGGATCAGCATTTCCGTATAGGAATCGATATTGGCGGTCGCCTCGTCGAGCACCAGTATCTTCGCATCGGCAATCAGCGCGCGGGCGAAACTCAGGAGCTGGCGCTGACCGAGCGAGAGGTTTTCGCCACGCTGGCCAAGTTCGGTGTCATAGCCATGTTCAAGCCGCATGACGAAATCATGCGCGCCGACGGTCTTGCAGGCCGCGATCACATCCTCACGGGTCGCCTCGCTCTTGTTGTAGCGCACGTTTTCCAGAACCGAGCCGGTAAACAGGAACGGCTCCTGCAGCACCATGGCAATGTTGCGGCCAAGCGATTCCTGCGTGACGTCACGCACATCCCGGCCGCCAACGGTCACCGAACCCCGCTGAACATCGTAGAAACGATGGACCAGAGCCATGGCGCTCGATTTGCCGGAGCCGGTTGGCCCGACAAGGGCGACCGTTTCACCCGGTTTGACTTCGAAGCTGACGTTTTTGAGCACCGGATGGCGGGGGGCGTAACCGAAGACGACATCGTCGAAGACCACCGATCCGTCATTGTCGCGCGGCAGCGGTTCGGCACCGGCCTTGTCCCGGACGGCAACCTCGACATCGAGCACCTCGATAATGCGCTGGCCCGATGCCATGGCCCGTTGCATCACGGAATACTGCATGGTCAGCGAGCGGATCGGGTCGAAGAAACGCTGGATGTAGAACAGGAAGGCAACCATGATGCCGACATCGAGGCTGCCGTTGAGCACCAGCGAGCCACCGCCGACGATGACGACGGCCATGGCGAAACCGGTCAGCGAATCGACGATCGGCACCATGATCTGGGCAAAGCGCGCCGCCCTGAGATGGGTCTGAAGATTGGCATGGGCCTTGTCGTCGAACAGGGTGAAATTGACCTTCTGGCGCGCCATGCTCTGAATGGCGCGAACGCCGTTGATGGCCTCGGCCAGCGCGCCATTGGTGATCGAATTGGTTTCATGCGCATCCATGAACGCCCGGCGGGCCCGCGGCAGCCAGAATATCCGCACGATAAACAGGATCGGGATCACGGCAAGCGTCAGAAGCCCGAGACGCGGATCGAGGTAGAGCATCACGAAGATGATGCCGATCAGAAGCGCCAGATCACCGACGGCCAGTACCGAGGTTTCCAGAAACTCCTGCATCGAGTTGACGTCGCCCTGCAGGCGCGACATCAGGCGGCCGACCTCGGTCTTGTCCATGAAGGACAGCGATACATGCTGCAGATGGGCAAACATCGCCCGGCGCAGATCGAACAGCACATTCTCCGCCGTCTTGCCGACCGTGCTCTCCTGCACATAGGACGCCACATAATTGATCAGGATGACGGCGACAAAGGCAATTCCGGCCAGAACCAGCGGTCGCCCCCCTTCCGCCTGCGGCGCCATGCCGTGGTCGATGGCATAACGGATGACCAGCGGCAGGATCAGCTGGGTGGCGGTGAACACCAGTACAGCGATCACGGACAAAATGATCTGACGGCGATAGGGGCTGACAAAAGCCCATATCCGTCCGACGACCTTGCCGTCGAACACCTTGCCGAACATGATTTCCTCGCTGTCGAGATGCGACCCGACAACAGCGCGCGGCGGCCGTATATCAGGGCCGCCGGCGGCTCCATCAGCTTCACGAAGCGTTGCCATCTCTGCCCTCCTCGATCTCGTTCAGCATTTCGTCACCGGGGCGAACCTGCAATTCGTAAAGCGCGTGATAGCGGCCGCCCTTTGCCAGAAGCGCCTCATGGGTGCCGCGTTCAACGATCTCTCCATCTTCCAGAAACAGTATTTCGTCCGCATGCATCAGCGACGACAGGCGGTGGGCAATGACGATCATGATGCTGTCACCCGCCATCCGGTGCATGGCCGAGCGGATGCGCTGTTCGGTGCCCGCGTCGATGGCTGCCGTCGAATCGTCGAAAACCAGGATCGGCGGCCTGAGCATCAGCACGCGGGCAATCGAAAGCCGCTGGCGCTGACCGCCGGAAAGCGACACGCCGCGCTCGCCGACAACCGTGTTGTAGTCCTGCGGCAGGCCAAGCACATAATTGTGGAGCTGGGCCGATTCCGCCGCCCGTTCGATGCGCTGATCGGAAGCCCACGGATCGCCATAGGCGATGTTGTTTTCGATCGTGGTGGTAAACAGGAAGGAATCCTGCTGCACCACGCCGACCGCGCTTCTGAGCGATTCCAGCGTCACATGGCGCACATCCTGGCCATCGATGGTGATTGCACCACCTGTGACGTCGTAAAAGCGCGGCAGAAGGCTTGCTATCGTCGACTTTCCGCTGCCCGGCGGGCCGACAATGCCGATCGTCTGGCCCCTGCGGGCGGTAAAGCTGACCTTCTTCAAAACCGGCCGGTCGGGTGCATTCGGATAGGCAAAATCGACATTGTCGAAGCGCAGCACGCCCTCTTTGACATCCAGAGACTTCGCATCGTCGGCATCGCGAATATCCGGTTCGATATCGAGAAGCTGGAACAGGCGATAACCGCAGGTGGAGGCGCGGGCAAACGAGTTCACCATCATGCCGATCTGGCGCACGGGCATCTGCAATATGGTCATGAAGGTGAGAAAGGATGTGAGCGTGCCGACACTCGTCTGTCCCGTCTTCACCTGATAGCCGCCAACGACCAGCACCAGCCCCATGGCAATGAAAAAGGAAAACGTCATGACACTGGTATTGCGCACGCGGATATCGACGCGCTCGTGCTGCAGGCCGAGCGTCACCTTCGAGGCGCGGTCAAACTTCGCCAGTTCGAAAGCCTGTGCGGCAAAGGCCCGGACCACGCGGATACCGCTCAGGTTTTCGTCCATCACCTGGGTCAGCACCGCAAGCCATTCCTGCAGCCGCAACCATGCGGCCCGCAACTGAAGCCGCGAGACCGCCGAGCGCCAGCCTACAAACGGCACAAAGCTCAGCGCCAGCAATCCAAGCACAAGATCGGTCGACAGCAGCATGAAGGCGCCGATGCCGATCAGCAGCGTGAGGAGGACAACGCGTATGAGCCCGGTGGAAAAGAACATCCGCACACCCTCGACATCCAGAAGGCCGACAGTGATCAGATCCCCGGAATGAACCCGGCCGTGAAAGCTGAAACTCAGATGCTGGATCTTTTCATAACACATCAGCCTGATCTTGTAGGCGACATGGTGGCCGACCGACTCGGCATAATAGTTCTGCACCATGGTGAAGATGCCGCGCGCAACGCTGACGAAAAGCAGCATCCCGGCTGTTGCCCACAGCGCCTGTTCGGCCGCCTGCCCCTGGGTCCCGCCGGTAATCACCTGCTGGGCCTGATCGACGGCGCGGCCAAGCAGCAGGGGGATCGACAGCTGCATCAAGACGGCAGCGACAGTTCCCGCAACGGCAAGCCCGACCTGCCAGGGATAGGCCAGGGTCATCCTGGTGATGCGGGTGAGCACGCCAAGCCCTTCGGAGACGTCCGACGGTTTGGATGAAAAGCTGGAGGCACGGGGTTTCAATGAGGCAGTTGCGGCTTCGCTCGACACGGCAGTTGCGTCCAATGGCTTGGTTCAAAAATGCGGAGAATGGTAATCGGGGGAGAAACGCAAAACTGAACGGAAAACGCGGATACGCGAAAACTGTTCTCCTGCAAGACCTTCGGGAACGCGTGGTCTCCTCTCCCGCACGTCCGATGTCTCGATGTGAGTCCTTGCGAACCTATCATAAATCGCAGGCGTCGTCGCCCGGGCGCAGCGCATTTTTTGCGTAGTGCTGCTTTCACAGGGCCACCGCCCGCATTGGAGACCGCGCCTGCTGGCGCGGCCTTCCCGCCATCTCAGGCCGCCTTGCGAAGTGCGCCAACAAGCGGCACGCCAGAGCGTTCGGCCATGCGCGTGCGGTAGGCCTCGACCGGCTCCGGTACGGCAAAGTCCGGGACGGTCGAAAGCGCGCGCAGAACCGGAAACAGCATGATATCGTCGATCAACGCGCCCTCGGGATCGGGCAGGAACCCGGCCAGCGCCGCAAGTCCCTTCAGCATCTCGGCCTTGTGCGTCTCCGTTTCGGCCAGCAGCGCATCGAAGGAGCCGAAATTCGCTTCCTTTTTCGCGGTAAAATAGGCACGGGCGGATTCGGTTCTGAATTCGGGAAATACCGGATCCGGCGTGCGCGGGATCACAAGCGCATCGATGGTGCTGCCCCAGGCACTGAGCCAGTCGGTAATTTCCTTGCGTGGCGTGCCGTCAAACAGGCGTTCGCCGGAAACGCCATCAACCCTGGCAACGATATCGAGGCTTTCGGCCATGTAGCCGTTTTCGTCCTCGAGGATCGGCGCCATTTTCTTGCCGATCATCCGGATCGGCGTTTCCTCATCGTCATTGAGCAGAAAGGCGAGTTCAAAAGGGATGTTCTTGAGGCCGAAGGGCATCCGGGCGCGGACGCAAAACGGGCAATGATCATAAACATAAAGCTTCATTGGTATTTCCTTACCGCTTGACGGTGACCGGAACGCCTTGCGGCGAACCACCGTCGCATTTCAGGTCAGTCACGTGCGAGCCGGCTTCGGGAGGAAAGCGCCGACCGACAGCAACGCCTGCCAGCGTAAGCATGTCTGCACCTTCGCACCAGCCCCCTGCCTGCCTTGCTCAAACGGCCAGCGCCGTTGCGCATATCATAGCGCGCGGGCCGGCCCGGAGCAGGCCACGGGTTAATATGGCGCGCACTTCGGAAATGTCGAGTTCGTCAGCGGTATGGCCGGCCGGATTATCCGCCCGCCGCGGCACGGTGGCCGAACCGGAACATCAGGACCATGCCGGCAAGTGTGAAAAGCGATGTGGCCAGGATGGCGGCATACCAGCCGAAAAACAGGCCTTCACTGCCGGCTGCGGAAATCAGCACGGAGCTGATGGCAATGCCGATGGACGAACCGAGATAGCGGGCGGTGTTGTTGGCCGCCGAGCCCATTGCCGCGCGTTCGGGCGGGACACTTTCGACGGCGGCCTGACCCAGCGCGCCATTGAGAATGCCGTTGGCAATGCCTGCAACAACAAGGCCGGGAAAAACCAGCCACCAGACGGCGCCATCTGTCAGCAGAAGCAGCAGGAGCTGCCCGGCGAGGCACCCGGCCATCGACAGAAGAACCCGGTTGCGGGAGGAAAGCGAAGCCGGCAGGAAACGGGCGGTGAAAGGCGAAATCGCCGTGATCCCCGACCAGCCCAGCAGAACGACCGCAGCCACGATCGGGCTCATGCCATAGGCGCGCTCCAGCACCGTCGGCACCATGGTCATCAGCGCCAGCACACCCGCGCCCGAGGCAAAGGCGGCAACCGTTGCACCGACAAAATCGGGACGGCGGAACAGCGCAAGCTGGATGATCGGATTTTCGACCCGTTTCTCAAGCCGCACGAACACGTAAAGCAAGACGACGCTTGCAACGAGAAGCGCCACCACAGAAAGCGTCAGGCCCAGCCGGATCTCGGTCAGCGCCGACAGCAATGCCCCCAGCCCGGCCATCAGCAGGATTGAGCCCATAATATCGATCCGGGCCCGATCGCCGAAGCTTTTGGGCAAAGGTTTCATCGCAGCGATCCCGAGTGCTGCGGACACAAGCGCGATCAACCAGTGGTCGGCGCGCCAGCCGCCGATGACCAACGTCAGCGAGGCAATGATGGGGCCGACGGCAACCCCGGCGCCGAGAGCCGCAGCCCAGACAGCGGCAGCGGATTTCAGACGCGAGCCGGTAAAAACCTGCCCGATCAGCCCGAGACCACAAGCCATGATGCCGGCGCTGCCGAGCCCCTGCAGGACACGGCCGATAATGAGAACAGTGGCATTCGGGGCCAGAGCGGATACGAGGGACGATGCCGCCGTCAGCCACAGACCGGCCAGAAACGTTTGCCGCCGTCCGCGGCTGTCGCCAAGCGCACCGGCCGTCAACAGCCCGACGGCCGCGCCCAGCGGCATGCCGCTCATCACCCAGGCCTGCGCACCGGCCGAAAGGCTTAAGCCCTGCGTCATCGCGTTCAGTGTCGTCAGCGGCGCGGTGAAAACCACCAGCGCCAGACAGGTCGCAAGCGCGACAATGATCAGCGTTGCACCGGCGCTGTCCCTTGCAGTCGTATTTTCCAAGTCAGTATCCGATTTTCCGGGAGGTCATCACGCACAGACAAACCGGTGATCGCCAGATTATTGGCCGCGACCACCGGTTTGGTTGTTGTCTCGCAGTGCGCACATGCTGCCTCAAGACAGCAGAGCCCGGGCGAGGTCCTCGCCCGGACGGGTTCCGTCAGCCGTTATAGTCGGCGTCGGAAACCTTCTCCATCCAGGTCACGGGCGAACCGTCAATGCTTTCCTGAATGGCAATATGGCTCATGGCCGTTTCGGGGGCTGCGCCATGCCAGTGCTTTTCTTCAGCGGGGAACCAGACGACATCGCCCTGCGAAATTTCCTCGATCGGTCCGCCCTCGCGCTGAACGCGGCCCTTGCCGAAGGTGACGATCAGTGTCTGGCCTGCGGGGTGGGTATGCCAGGCTGTGCGCGCACCGGGTTCGAAGGTGACATGCGCACCGCCGGTGCGGCCGGGTTCTTCGGCGGCAAACAGCGGATCAACACGCACCGTGCCGGTAAACCAGTCTTCCGGGCCTTTCATGGAAGGGGCGGATCCTGAACGAATAATTTTCATGATAAGTCTCCTTTAAACACGTTCAATCTTTCAGTTTTTCAAATCGATAGACCAATGCGGCACCGCCGGGCTGCCCATAGGCGAGTTCGGCGGTGACCATGGCGAAGGGTTCAACAAACCGGCCGGTCCTGAGCCCGCCGGCTTCCAGCGGTTCAAAACCGATGTCACGGATCAAACCGCCGGCCAGTTCCTTTGCGCCGCTGTCGTCACCATAAACCAGAAGGTTCGGACGCGGGGTCTGGGTGCGGCGGGCAAAAACCTTCGCAAAACTCTCCGACGGCACGGTATTGAAGCACGACACCAAGCGCGCCTTCGGGCGTTTTCGGGCCAGTTCTTCCGCACCGGAGGTGGTCATGCCGACCACAAGTTCGCTGTCGCTGTCGTTGAGCGGCACGCAGCAGTTCAGGACAACGGTTCCGGCCAGATCACCCGCCTGGCCCAGCACATCGTCGACGCGCGACCAGTGGACGGCGAGAAGAACGGCATCCGCACCCCTGACGGCGTCTGCGACCGTTGCCGTCGCCGCATTCGCCTGTTCTGCCAGTCGTTCCAGCTTTTGCGGACTTCTGGAATAGGCGAACGTGACCGAATGACCGCACTGCGCCCAAAGCGAACCGAGCTTTGCCCCGATCAGGCCGGATCCGAGAATCGCGATGTTCATGTCGATCTCCTTGCGCCCCGATATAAACCCCGACCCACTATGGAAAAAGGTCCGCTCATTCCTTGCAGCCATGAAAATCATTCATGGCTGCAAAAGGCAATGCGCACCTTTCCATCTGACTTTCAATGGCGATCAGCCTTCGCGCGATTCAAACACGTCCTTGGCCACCGGCATTGCGGAAAACACCTTCGGCCAGCCGGTATAGAATGCAAGGTGGGCCAGAACGGCGCCGGCTTCTTCCTGTGTCAGACCATTGTCCATGGCCTTGTTGAGGTGGAAGCTCATCTGATCGGGCTGACCGGATGCGATCAACGCGGCAACGGTCACAAGGCTGCGGTCGCGCGGCTCAAGGTCCGGGCGCAGCCACAGATCGAGAAACAGAAGCTGCTGGGTGTTGTCGACAACGCCCTGGCTGACATTGCCGTAATTGGTCGACACAAGTTCCTGGCGCGCCGCCTCGGCTTCCTCGTCCAGCGGCAGCAATTCCGGGTCCGGCGATGGCAGGTTTTCCGCAGTGACGCCGCGTTCGGCAAAAACAGGCTCCATGGCAGTCGCCGCAGCAGTGGCGTTGCCCCAGCCGGTGTAAAACGCCAGATGGGTGATGGTTTCAGCCAGTTCGGCCGGTTCGACGCCGGCATCAAGCGCAACGGCAGTAAACGCCGCCAGCTCTTCGGTCTGGTGCATGGTCATCATGGCGGCGAAGGTGACGAGTGCGCGATCGCGGGTGGAAAGCTCTTCACCTTTCCAGACCGTGCCGATCAGGTCCTTGCTCGAATAGTCCTGCAATGCCGGAGCGACCTTGCCGACAGCATCGGGAATCGTGGTCGAGACATCCTGTGCAGCGGCGCCGGTTGTCATGAAGGCAAGGGCGGAGGCTGTGATATATTTCTTCATTTCAGGTTTCCTCAAGATCCAGTGTCGGTCGCTATAATGGTTGTGACACTCATGATCTGGGGCGGGAACGGCCGCAGATAATACCCGGCTGCGCGAATACACTCATGCCTGAGGTTCATGAATGAGCTCAGGCCCGCTCGCGCAAGGCATCCAGCACGACCTGGAAGGCCGAAGACGGCCGTTCGCGGCTGGGATAATAAAAGTGGAAGCCCGGAAAATAGGGGCAATACGGCTCAAGGCAAAGCTCCAACTGGCCGGATGCGATCTCGGCATCGACAAGCCCTTCGGGCACAAGCGCAAGGCCATAACCGTCGCACGCGGCCCGCGCGACCGGGTTGATCGTGTTGAAACATATCTGCCCGTCAACCTTGACCCGGATATCCTTGCCGTCCTCATCCTCGAATTCCCAGGCATAAAGCGCACCATGGGTGGACAGGCGCAGATTGATGCAGCGATGTTCGCTGAGCTGTTGCGGTGTTTCAGGCCTGCCGCGCGCGGCGAAATACGCAGGCGAACCGACACAAACCATGCGTTCGTCGGGGCCGATACGAATGGCAATCATCCCCTCGCTCACCTGCTCGCCATAGCGCACGCCGGCATCGCACTGGGCAGAGGCCAGATCGGTAAAGCCATAATCCACCACGAATTCGACATTGACCCTGGGATGGTTTTCGAGCACCGGCGCAAGCTTCGGCCACATCAGCTTGTCGATGGCATAATCCGTCGACACGATCCGCACCGTGCCCGAGGGTTCGCCCCGGCTGTCGGTCAGCGCCTGCAAACGCGCTTCGATGGTCTCGAAACACGGGCCCAGCGTCAAAAGCAGATCTTCGCCCGCGATGGTCGGCGCCACGGAGCGCGTCGTTCGGGTCAGAAGCCGCAGGCCCAGCCGGGTTTCGAGCGCCTTGATGGTGTGGCTGAGCGCCGACTGGGAGACATTGAGCCGGGCCGCCGCACGGGTGAAACTGCGTTCCTCTGCGACAACCGACAATGCAATCAGATCATTGATATTCTCACGCAGCATGACTGTCTCCGAACGTTAAGGCGGGATGGCCGGATCGTATATATGTGCTCCGTTCATGAAAACCCACATTCATGTACAAGACAACACAGTGCCCCGCTCTGTTTGCGGTGTTTCTACACGGCCGACGATCGGAACATGAACCGGCTTCATTGTTGTCATGAATGTCATCCGCTGGTTTCAGCAGCGCACCGCCCCCAAATTCAAACAGAGGCGTCGGCATGCCTGAGCAGCATCGACCGGTTTTGACGCCAGAACAACGGGAAGGAGCAATCATGCAGAAGCGAAAGCTTGGAAGCGGACTGGAAGTGTCTGCGCTGGCACTGGGTGCCATGGGATACGGCAAGGGCCGTGAAATCGACGACAGACCGCAGATGATTGCGCTGCTGCGCGCAGCCGTCGACCATGGCATGGACTTTTTCGATACAGCCGAAGTCTACGGCCCCTGGAGCAACGAGGAGATGGTCGGCGAAGCCTTTTCCGACATGCGCGACAAGGTGAAGATTGCGACCAAATTCGGCTGGGATATCGACCAGGAAACAGGCGAGCACCGCGGTGGCGTCAACAGTCGTCCCGAACAGATCCGCTCGGTGGCCGAAAAAAGCCTGAAACGGCTCAGGACCGATTATATCGACCTGTTCTATCAGCACCGCGTCGACCCCGATGTGCCGATGGAAGATGTCGCCGGAACGGTCAAAGACCTGATCGCGGAGGGCAAGGTTCGCTGGTTTGGCCTTTCGGAAGCCGGCGCCGGTTCCATCCGCCGCGCCCATGCGGTGCAGCCGGTCGCCGCACTTCAGAGCGAATATTCGCTGTGGACCCGGGAGCCGGAGGACGAGATCATCCCGACGCTTGAGGAACTGGGTATCGGGCTGGTGCCGTTTTCGCCGCTCGGCAAGGGTTTCCTCACCGGCAGGATCGACACCAGCACGCAATTTGCGGACAACGACCTCCGCGCCCAGATACCCCGCTTTCAGGGGGATGCCCGAACGGCCAATCTGGAAATCGTCGATCTGCTGAAGCGGATGGCAGCGAGGCATGGCGCGACACCCGCCCAGGTCGCGCTGGCGTGGCTGTTGGAGCAAAAGCGATGGATCGTGCCGCTTTTCGGCACCCGGCGGATAGAGCGGTTCGAGGAAAATATCGGCGCGCTCCACATACGCCTGTCTGCCGCCGATCTGGCCGAAATCGATGCCGCCGGTTTCCGCACGACAGGGGAACGCTACCCCGAGGCAATCCTGAAACGCTCAGGGCTATAGATGTAGGCGCTCAGCACGGCCAGCCGCCCGAAAGGACGGCTGGCGTGTGTTGTTTCAGCCCTTGGCTGCGGCCGACTTTTCAATCGCGTCCAGCACTTCGTGCAGGGCCACGCCATCTGCAAATGTCGGCGCGGTGCGGGTGCCGTTTTGAATGTCGTCGGCAAGACGGGCATAGATACCGGCGACATTGCGGGCGCCGGGAAATTCGGGCTTGCCTTCATAAACGGACGGGTCGGGCATCTGATCGCTCAGCACCTTCTCCTCGCCATGCGCGCCCTTGATGGTGAGCTGCACCATCTGGGCATGGCCAAGACCGGCCGTCACCTGGATATCACCCTCGGTTCCGTTGATTTCCCAGAGGAAATTGGTGCCGCGATTGACGCCGCCCTTGTAGTGCAGCGAGAAAGCGGCACCGCTTTCCATCCTGCCCTGCACCATCACCTGGTCGGCCGCCGTCTTCGGCTTGTCCTCATGCGTATCGGTGACGGTGACCGTCTTGAAATTGAAGCCGAGTGTAGCATCCAGCGGACCGAATTCGCCCAGAACATCCTTCACGGCCGCCAGCGTATGGGCCATCGGGATATCTTCCATCCTGGCGCCGTTTGCGGCGTCGAAGAGGTAGTAGAGCGCCGAGCTTGTCTCATTTGCCCAGTTGCCGCCGGTTCCGATCAGCGAGGTGGACAGCACCCTGCCGACATAACCATCGGCAACCAGTTTTTTCAGATGCAGGATTTCAGGCGCGGCGCGGGCCTGAGTGCCGACAACCGCAACAACACCTTTTTCGTCTGCCAACGCGGCAAGCGCCTTCGCCTCTTCCAGCCCGTTGCCGAGCGGCCATTCGCAATAGACGTGTTTTCCCGCATTCAGCGCCAGCGAAACCAGTTCGAAATGATAGGGCACCTTGACCGTGACCACGACCAGATCGATTTCAGGCGAGGCGGCAAGATCGGCCGGGGTGTCGAAAGCATGCTTCAGGCCCAGCGCTTCAGCGGTGCGTCGGCCACTTTCCGGCGATGAATTGGCAACACCGACGACTTCGAAACGATCGCCGAGCGATTTCAGCGCGGGAATATGCGCCGTCGATGCCCAGTTGCTGTCGGGATTGAGGCCGATAAAGCCGACGCGAATTGGAGTATTGGCCATGATTTTCCTCTTTGGTTGCCTGGAAGGTCAGTGCCTGCGGGGCGGCGGCCGCAATGACCGCCTCCGTTCTGATCGGGAAACGGAGCGCGGAACAGAATTGCGCTCACACACAGGCGCTTTGCTCCGCTGCACGAAGCCATGCGCAACCGGCGCCAAAACCGGTCATCAACACGCCCGCCCCGCGTGGTTTCGATCGTTAGTTCAGTCCGCCAGCCTTATCTGCACGGTGACCTCGCCGGCCTGCGTCAGGGCATTGATCGGGCCGTCGAATTCGCCGAGGCGAAGCAGGCCGCGTGAATCGGAAAACGGCTTGGTGAAGATCGCGATATTGCTCCACGGCACATATTGCGTGATATCGCCCTTTTTCGGCTTGTAGCTGGCCGGCGCATCGGTCGTATCGAGCTTGCGCGGCAGATCGGCGGTCTTTTCCACGCCGTTATAGTCGCTCAGTTTCAATTCGAGCGGCAGTAGCGAGGCGAAATCCCGGCCCGCTGGCGTATCATCAAGCGTTGCGGTCAACACCTGGTCGCCGGCGATAACTTCTATTCTGATCATTTCGGCTCCTTTTGTGGTCCTGATCCCGGCATTCGGAAAACCGGCAGCAAGGAAGACGAATGCCAGCATGGCAACGGTTGCGTACACACGATATCGAATCATCATCTCTCCCTTTGCCTCTTTGAGGGTTAGATGGAGCATTTGAGCCCCGGGATAATACCCCGCATGGCACAACCACTCATGAACCAGTCTCATCAATTATACAGACGTCGCTGCAGGATGCGCTAGCCGGTGCGTCCTTTATTGTCGTCGCCCCCTCAAGGGCAGGGTTATCGCAGATGGCCTTGGACCTCGCTCCATATACTCTCTCCCGCTTGCGGGAGAGATGCCCCCGAAAGGGGTAGTGAGGGTGAAGCAGCGTGTCAATTTCGTGAGGGCGTCCGCGTGGATAGGCTCCCCCTCACTGTCGCTTTCGCGACATCTCTCCCCTCCGGGGCGAGAAGACTTGGGGCTGTGCGGCAAAGCCATATGCGATAGCCCTCCCCTTGCCGCTGCAGCCGCATGCCATGGCCAAGGAGGGGAATTCCGCTCCCGGCCAATGTCTGCCGGGAGGGAGGTTGCGCGTTTCGCAAGTTCAGAGGGTTTTCAGCCCTCTGCGTCGTCATCATCGCCGAAGGCGACGAGTTTGGAACTGTAGGTCTTTTCGCCCAGACGCTCGATCAGGTCGAGTTGAAGTTCGAGCCAGGCCTTGTGGCCTTCCTCGTCCAGCACGATCTTTTCAAACAGGGTGCGCGTGCCGATATCGCCAAGGTCTGCGGCAAGCCGGGCGCCCTCCGTATAGACCTTGATCGCCTCTTCTTCGTCGGCCATATCCGATTTGAACATCTCCGGCAGGGAATTGGCCTTCTTCGGCGCCTTGTCAAAGCCGAGTTCCGGCGCTTCCTTGAGGAAAAACAGTCTTTCCATGAACAGATCGGAGTGGCCGAGTTCCTCGGTCATTTCCTCGCGCATCTGTGCAGCAAGCTTTGTCAGCCCCCAGTCGTCAAGCGTATGCGCGTGCAGCTGATACTGATGTGCAGCAGTCATCTCCATGTTGACGGCCCGCTGCAGATATTCAATCAACTTGTTGTTCGTCATCGCTTTACTCCTTTTGGTTCAGATATTCGGGCCAACCCGTTTGCGCCGCTGCATCTCAGACAGCACCGCATGCCCCATCCCGCGAACATGAATGCCGCACCGAACGCACTGGCGCTCGTCACAGCAAACGCTTCGTCACGTCAGGCTTCGGGCCGGCGGCAGGCTATCACCACGGACGTGGCGCCGAAATGATCGCGGACAAGCAGCCGAAAATTCTTCGGTTCCTGCATCCCGGCACGGACACTTGCATCGGCCGTGTTCAGTTCGTCAAACGCATACTTCCTTGTATTTGTTGCACAGTTTCTCAGCTATTTCGCCTAGCCGCGAAACGCCCTGAGATAGTGTTTTTCAAAATACCGTTTCAGCCAGTGGAAGATCCTGCTTCTCGGCAGAAGGATGTTGCGCCTGAGGTTGCGGAAAACAAGAACGCCGGTGTCCAGCATATCGACGATGCAGATCAGTTCAGGCTTGAAGGCGCGGCGCGGTTGCTTGCCTTCAAGGGCAAGAGCGATATTTTCCGCCGCCGCAATCCCCTGCAAATCTGCCTGATGGGCCTGTTTCGGCATCCAGTCAGGCCCTGGATAGGACCCGGCGTCGCCAACCACCCACAGACCGGGCCGGTCCCTGACGCGGCATTTTTCATCCGCCGCAACCATGCCGCCGGGCGATAGCGGCAAATCTGCGTTCTCCAGCCAGGACGGCCCCGTAAGCCCCGGCATGAACAGGATCAGATCCGCGTCAAACGCGCCGCCTTCGGTGATGACCTTGTGTTCTTCGAAACCGACCATCTTGTGTCCAAGGCGGGTTTCGATATCGCGCCGTTCCATTTCCTTCAGCAGGGCATCGACAGCCTTGTCGCCGAGGCGCTGACCGGGCCGGTTGGATGGGTTGAAGAACACCAGCCGAAATTTTTCGCGCCGCTTCTGCTTTCGCAACATCGTGTCGATGATGAACAGAAATTCAAACATCGGCCCGCCGCGCACAGCCCCCTGCTCCTTTGGATTGGAGGCAAAGCCGATGGCAATGGTGCCGCCGTCCATATCGGCAAGGCGGCGGGCGATCTCTTCACCGACCGCGATCCCTTCACACGGCACCAGAGCATGCTCGATGCCGGGCAGTTTCCGGATGAACCGGCCACCGGAGGCAATCACCACCTGATCGGCCTGATACGTGCCGTTATCGGTCAGCACCGTGCGGCCATCCCCTTCAAGGCCCGTGACGCGTGCCCGAACATAATCGAGGCGATGTCTGGCGAAAAAGCCCGCCAATGGCACTTTCAGCTCATCTCCGCGGCGCAGTTCTGCCGGCAGCCAGATCGCGCTTGGAAGATAGTGAAGCGTATCGCGCGGCGAGATCATCGTGATTGTCACCGCACTGTCCCGCTTGCGCAATTCACGCGCTGTGGTGAGCGCCGCAAACCCTGTTCCGATAATGATTACACTGGCCATCGCGTCGATCTTCCATAAATATACGATTATTCATACATACGTATTAATATCGTAAAAGACAAGAAAAGAGTGACCTTTGCGGGGTCGCAGCAAACTGCTGACAAAGCGCATCCCGCGCTCTTTCGTCATACCGGCCTTGAGCCGGTATCCAGGGCTGCTTGTTGTGCGCTTCCAGCTCAAGGCCGGAATGACGGCGGGGCATAGCTGTAATTGCTTACAGGGCTTGCCAAGGGCGTTTCGCACTATTATGTAGCAGGCTATCTAATAGCCCAACATATAATAGGCAGCTATAATTATGTCCGCACAGATCGACAACCGGCACGTGGCCTTCATGGAAAACCTGACGGTGGCGAGCCGGAAAATGCGGACCTATTACAATGCCCGGGTTGCCCGCTATGGCCTGACCTTTGCCAGGGCGCGGGTCATTCTTCTGCTTTCGAAAAATGAAACCATGAACCAGAGCGAGCTTGCATGCGAACTCGAACTGGAAAAGCCGACCGTGGTGCGGCTGCTGGACCGCATGGAGGCACATGGCCTCATCGAGCGCCGGGCCGACCCGAACGACCGGCGCGCCAAGCTCATCGGGCTTTCGGCACACGGCACCGACATGGCGCGGGAGCTCGATATCATGCGCGCCGAATTCTACGAGGCGGTGCTGGGGCCTGTCGGGCCGGATGAGCTTTTGACCGCGACCACCGTTTTCGAAACGATCATCGCCAAGGTCGACCAGATTATTCAGGACCGCCCCGATGACTGATCAAACCAGCGAAACCGCACCACAGGCCGCACCGCCGCCGGGGCCGCTTTATCCCGGCGCGCCGCCGCCCCAGCCACCCAAGCCGTTGCCGCAGCTTCTGGCCTATATGTTCGCCGCAACCGTGGTCGGACTGACGCAGGGGCTGGGTATGTCGTTCATCACGGTCACGATCCAGCAAATCGCGGGACCATTGAAGGCGACGACAGCGGAGGCAAGCTGGCTGATGGCCGCTTACCTGGCGCCCAATGCCTGCCTGACGCTGCTGTTGTTCAAGGTGCGCCAGCAGTTCGGCATCAGGCATTTTGCGGAAGTGTCGATCATTGTCTACGTGCTGATCAATCTCGGGCATTTGTGGGTCGACAGCTTTCAGACGGCACTGATCGTGCGCTTTTTCGCGGGCATTGCGGCAGCGCCGATGACATCGATTTCGATCCTGTACATGCTCGAGGGCCTGCCGCGCGAAAAGAAGATGAGCATCGGCCTTTCCGGCGGCATGACCGTGATGCTGGCGTCGACCCCGCTTGCCGGCGTCATCGCCCCCTATCTTTTCGATCACGGCGGTTTCCGGTCGCTCTATATCTGCGAAATCGGGATGGCGCTGCTGTCGCTGGCCCTGATCTTCCGACTGCCTCTGGTGTCGGGCGAACGCGTCAAGGTGATCAGCCGGGCCGACCTCATTTCGTTTTCCTTTCTCGCGCTCGGCATGGGGGCGATCACCGTTGCCCTGTCACTAGGGCGTATCTACTGGTGGACGGAGGTGCGCTGGACGGGAGCACTGCTGATCCTGGGCGTCGTCGCGCTGATGATCATGGCCATCATCGAGCTCAACCGCGAAGAACCGCTGCTTGATATCCGCTGGCTGACGTCTGCGGAGATTATCCATTTCACCGGCGCACTGATGGTTTTCCGGCTCATCCTGTCGGAGCAGTCGACCGGGGTGCGCTCCTTCTTCATCATGCTCGGCCTTTCCAACGAGCAGTTTGTCGGTCTTTACACGGTCATTCTCGTGGCCACCGTGGCAGCCGGCGTTACCTGTGCGGTCATACTGAAACCGGGCCGTGTTGCGCTGATGCATGGCATAGCGCTGGTGCTTCTCATCATCGGGAGCTGGCTCGACAGCCATGCCACCAGCATGTCACGCCCGCAGGACATGTTTCTCAGCCAGATCCTGATCGCCTTTGCCTCGGGACTGTTCATGCCGGCAGCCATGATGGTCGGTTTTATCGCTGCGCTGAAACGCGGACCGAATTACATCCTCAGCTTCATCATCGTGTTCGTGACCACCCAGCGGCTGGGCGCGATTATCGGTTCGGCCCTTTTCGGAAGTTTCGTCACCTGGCGTGAACAGGTGCACTCGGCAGCCCTCGTGCAATCGCTGACACCGGATAATCCGCTGGTCGCAGAACGCATGCGGCAGCTTTCGGGCGCCTATGCCTCGACCATTTCCGATGGCGTCGTTCGCACGGCAGAAGGCGCTGCCGCGCTGGCCAGACAGACCACCCAGCAAGCCTATGTGCTGGCCTATAACGATGCTTTCCGTTTCACCACTCTGCTGGCCCTTCTGGCGCTGGTCGTTCTCATTCTCGACGTTGCCTTCGAGAAATGGGAAAGCGCGCGCATGCGCGCCCAGGCCGAAGGTCTTCCAGCCTGATTTTCAGGGATAACAAAAATGACACGAGCCCTACGTTCACTTGCGACCTATGCCGTTTTCGGCATTGGACTTCTCGGCATTCTGGCGCTGCTGTTCGCCTGGCGGTTCCCGCCCTTTAACTTTGCCGATCCGCGAACCGATGATGCCTATGTGCAGGGACAGGTGACGCTGCTTTCCCCGCAGCTTTCCGGTGTCGTGGCCGACGTTCCGGTGCACGATTTCCAGCACGTCAGCAAGGGCGATCTGCTGGTACGTATCGACGACAACATCTTTGCCCAGCAACTGGCCGAGACCGAGGCCGCGCTCGACGCCGCCCGCACCGCGCTTCGCGGCAATGCCCAGGCGCAGGAAACCGCCCGGGCACAGATCACGTCATCGCAGGCCGGCGTGGCGAGCGCCGAAGCCGCACTCGACAACGCCACCTCCCAGTGGCAGCGCAAGCAAAGGCTGAGCAAGCAGCAGGTCGTCTCCGAAAGCAGTCTCGAAACGGCGCGCGCAACGCTCGACCAGGCAAAGGCGGCCCTTGATCGGGCCAAGGCCGAACTCGACGTCGCCAGACAGTCACTCAAATCGGCCGTCATCGACAGGGACACGCTGAAATCGAAGGTCAGTTCGGCAGAAGCCGCCCGCGCACTTGCGCAGATTAACCTTGAAAACACGCAGATCACGGCACCGCGGGACGGGACGCTCGGTCAGGTGAAGGTTCATGTCGGGCAATATGTTTCGGCCGGTTCCCAGCTCGTCGCGCTCGTTCCCGAGGATGTATGGGTGATTGCCAACTACAAGGAAACACAGCTTTCCGGCATGGAAATCGGACAAAAAGTCACCTTCAGCGTCGATGCACTCGACGGCGAACGGTTCACCGGCCGGGTGGAACGGTTTTCGCCTGCCGCAGGCTCCGAGTTCGCCGTCATCAAGCCGGACAACGCCACCGGCAATTTCACCAAGGTGGCCCAGCGGGTGCCCGTTCGCATTGCCATCGATCCCGGTCAGAAAGATGCCGACAAGCTGGTCCCCGGCCTTTCGGTCATCACCACGGTCGACGTGGGAAAGGGATGAAAACAGGCGGCAGAAAAGCGCCCTGAAACCATTGCAGAAAACAGATCGGTCCGCGGCTGAATGCCGTGGACAGTGCCCGCTTGCGCGATGCAACGCGATAGAAACATCAACAACGCGATATAAAGATTTTAAGACATAGCATTTGACATTTTCATACATCCGTTAAAACATGTTCAAAAAAGGGAACAGATGGATGTATGACGACAATTCGCCGTTTTCGCCGAAGGACCGCCAGAAGACGCCGGAGCCGCTGAAGCCGGTTCAGAAGGCGGCGTTTGCGGAGGAACGGCTGACGCAGGCGATATTGTGGTGCGAACTGGAGCCGGGGCTGACGATTACCGAGGCCGCGCTTGCGACACGGTTCGGCCTTGGCCGGGCGGCAACGCGGGTGGCGCTGGCAAGGCTTTCGACGCTGGGTTTCATGCTGTCGATCCCGCGCGAGGGCTGGCGGGTTCTGCCGATGAGCGGCGCCCTTGTCGGCCAGGTCGTCGATGCACGCCGAATGGCCGAACCGGCGCTTGCCTCACTCACCATCGACGCGCAGAAGAGCGCGCGGCTTTTTGAACTGGCCGACATGATCGAAGCCGTCGGCAGCGCCAGCGAAGAGGCCGCCCGCACGACCCGCACCGGCTATGAGCGGACATTCCGGGCCGAACTTTCATCCGAACTCAATCCGTTTGTCGCGACATTCGTGGAGCGGCTCTGGGACCATTCTGACCGGATCGTCCATTTCTTCGAAAAACAGGGCGCGGCACCGATGCCTGCGCTCAAGGCATCGGCCATTGCCGCCGCCCTTCGTGACGGCCGCGCGGATGAAGCGCGTGCTTTTCTTGACGAGGCCATCGAACAGTTCAGAAGCTTTGCCAGCGACGCTCTCCTGAACAATCAAAGCGAGCTGGCACTGACCGGAGGCACAAAACCTCAGGAGAAAGCGCCGACACAAAAACAATACGGCGTATCTCCTCAAACAGGTCCTGACCGTGCGGCCTCCCGCGGCTGGACCTCCAGCAAGGGGAATAGTTCATGACATACGTATTCGGCGTCGGGCGGCGCATTGCGCCCGTCCTTTTATCGCTCGCTGTCGCGCTGACGGGCGCAATTGCAGCGCAGGCGAAAGACACCCTCACCATCGATCTGGTCAACGAGCCGGCCACACTCGACCCGCAGAAACAGTGGAACCCGGACAGCTACTACGTCTACCGCAACATCTTCGACAACATGCTGACCCGCGACAATGACGGCGAAATCGTGCCGCAGGTCGCGACCGAATGGGAACAGGTCAGCGATACCGAAGTGGTATTTACACTGCGCGACGACATCGTCTTTCACGATGGCGAGAAGTTGACCGCAGACGATGTGGTCTACACGATCGAACGCATCACCGATCCGGATTTTGCCAGCCCCCAACTCAGCCAGTTCAACAAGATCATCAGGGCCGAGGCGATCGACGACCACACGGTCAAGCTGACGACCGATGGACCCTATCCGGCCCTTCTGGCGCAACTGGTCAAGCTTTCCGTCATTCCCGAACATGTCGCCTCCGCCATGACGCCGGAAGAGTTCAACGCCCATCCGGTCGGCAGCGGCCCTTATGCGCTTGAAGACTGGAACCGCGGCGTCGATGTCGTGCTGAAACGCAATGACGATTACTGGGGCGACAAGGGCCCGTTTGCAACCGTGATCTTCAAGGGCGTTCCGGAAGCGGCCACCCGGCTTGCCAATCTTCAGGCCGGTGCGGCCGATCTGGTGGTGACGCTTGATTCCGATCTTGCCGCCCAGCTTGAAGCCAGCGGCAAGGGCAAGCCGCTCGCCGTCAACACCGAACGCGTTGCCTATTTCGCGCTCAACAGCCAGCAGGCCCCGCTCGACAATCCCGAGCTGCGCAAGGCCATCGGCTATGCCATCGACCGGGAAGGCATCGTCGAGGGCGTGCTTGCCGGTTATCCGAAGGTGGTCGACGAAATGCTGTCACCGGCCCATTTCGGCTACAGCGGCGAGATTGACGGCTATGCCTATGATCCCGACAAGGCTGCGGAGATGATTGCCGCAATCGGGCCGGATGCGGAGGTCGAGATGCAGCTTGCAACGGCGCCCGTCTATGATCAGCGCGTGGTGCAGGCCGTCCAGCAGATGCTCAACGATGCGGGCATGAATGTTTCGCTGAAGATGACCGACATGGCCACATGGCTGAAGGACCAGCAGTCCTCCAACGATGTCGCGCCGATGCTGACATTCTCGCGCTGGTCGTGTGCGTGCCAGGATCCGGACGGCATCATGTATCCGCTGCTGCATTCCTCTTCCAACTGGTCGCGCGTTTCCGATCCCGAGATCGACGCATTGCTGGATGAGGCCCGCAGCGAGCTGGACGAGGAAAAGCGTGCCGATCTTTACAGACAGGTGAACGAAATCGCCGTCGGCAACGCCTATATCCTGCCGCTCTATCAGGCCGCCATCATCTATGGCGCGGCCGATGCGCTCGAATGGCAGCCGACCTCGAACGAGAGCATGTTCCTCAACCGGATGAGCTGGACGGAATAGTTTTTCCCGCACCCGCTCTTTCGCTCATGTTGATGGCTGGCGTTCGCCGCCGGCCATCGCCATCCTCCATCCCGAACCATAAGACCCCTTTCAGAACACGGAGTCAGATCTTGTCTATCAGAACGACTGTTGCCATCGCCGCCATTGCTGCCGCGCTGAGTGCCGGTGTCGCGCAGGCGAAAGACCAGCTCGTGGTCGATCTCGTCAACGAGCCGTCGACGCTCGATCCGCACATGCAGTGGAACCCGGACAGCTACTACGTCTACCGCAATATCTTCGACAACATCGTCACCCGCGACAATGACGGCGAGATCGTTCCGCAAGTGGCCACCGCCTGGGAATGGCTGTCGGACACAGAGCTGGAACTGACGATCCGCGACGACATCACCTTCCACGACGGCGAGAAGCTGACGGCCGACGACGTGGTCTATTCGGTCAAGCGCATCACCGATCCGGACCTCGCCAGCCCACAGCTCGGCCAGTTCGCCGCCATCATCGATGCGGAAAAGACGGCCGACAACAAGGTCGTGCTGACAACCGACGGCCCCTATCCGGTTCTTCTGGCGCAGCTCGTCAAGCTTTCCGTCGTGCCGGAACATGTCGTTGCCAATGAGAGCGAGCAGGACTTCAATGCCAACCCGATCGGTTCCGGCCCCTACACGTTCGAGACATGGGATCGCGGTGTTTCCGTCACGCTCGACAAGAATGACGATTACTGGGGCGATCAGGGCGCATTCGAAACCGTCAACTTCAAGGCCGTTCCGGATGCCTCCACCCGTGTTGCCAATCTGCGCGCCGGCACCGCCGACCTGATCGTTTCCATCGACAGCGACCAGGCGATGCAGCTTGAAACCGCAGGCAATGTGAAAGTGCTGACGGCGCCGACCGAGCGCGTCGCCTTCATGGGCATGAACACGCTGGTGCCGCCGCTCGACGATCCGGAACTGCGCCGTGCGGCTGCCATGGCAATTGACCGCGAAGGCATTGCGCTTGGTCTTCTCGGCGGCGGCGAGCAGGTCGTCGGCCAGATGGCAACGTCTGCGCATTTCGGCTATGTCGACGGCATTGACCCGATCCCCTACGACCCGGAACAGGCAGCTGAAATCATCGCGTCCAAGGGCGATGCCGCCAAGGTGCCGATGACATTCGCCACCTCGCCGGTCTTCGACCAGCGCATTGTCCAGGCGATCCAGCAGATGCTGAACGAGGCCGGCTTCAACGTCGAGATCGGGCTTACCGACATGGCGACCTATCTGAAGAAGGCACAGAACGCCGATCCCGAGCAGCGTCCGCAGCTCAATTTCGGCCGCTGGTCCTGCGCCTGCCAGGATGTCGACGGTGTTGAATTCCCGCTGCTGCATTCGTCGTCCAACTGGTCGCGCGTCAACGATCCCGAACTCGATGCGCTTCTGGAAGACGCCCGCACCACGGTCGACAGCGACCAGCGGCTGGGAGACTATGCCAAGGTCGCAGAGATCGTGAAGGACAACACCTATATCCTGCCGCTCTATCAGGCGACCGCCCTTTATGGCGCGGCCGGTGCGCTGGAATGGCAGCCGACGGCCAATGAAAGCATGTTCATCAATCGCATGAGCTGGTCCGAATAGGCTTTATCCATGGGCTATTTCCTCCTGCGTCGCCTCTGGCAATCTCTCATCACGCTGTTCGGCGTGATGACGCTGATCTTCTTCATTCAGCGGCTGACGGGCGACCCGACCTATCTTCTGGTCCCGGAAACGGCGACGCAGCAGGATATCGAGGCGCTTCGCCATGCGCTGGGCCTCGACCGCCCGCTTGTCGTGCAATATCTCGACTTTCTCTGGCAGATGGCCCGTTTCGATCTCGGCACCTCCTATGTCCAGAACGTGCCGGTCTCGACCATCATTTTATCGCGCCTGCCCTATACGCTTCAGCTTGCCGGCGGTGCGCTGCTGGTCGCCGTTGCCATCGGCCTGCCGCTGGGTCTGATCCTGGCCATCGGCAGCAAATCGCGGCTGACCAGCCCGCTGATGGGCATGGTTCTGGCCGCGCAAAGCCTGCCGACCTTCTGGAGCGGCATTCTGATGATCATGTTTTTCGGCGTGTTTCTCGGCTGGCTGCCGCCATCGGGCACCGGCTCGTGGCTCAACCTGATCATGCCGTCAATTGCGCTCGGGCTGTTGTCGATGGCGACCTTTGCGCGGATCATGCGCAGTGCGGTCATCGATGAAATGTCCAAGGACTATATCCGTTCGGCCCGCGCGCGCGGCGTTGGCACGCGGCGGCTGGTGATCCGCCATCTTCTCAGGAATTCCGCCATTCCGGTGATTTCGATTACCGCGATTGAAATCTCGCAACTGCTGGCCGGCGCGGTGATTGTCGAAACAGTGTTCGCATGGCCGGGCCTCGGCCTTCTGACCGTGCAATCGGTCGTCGCCCGCGACTTCGTCATCGTTCAGGGCGTCGTCATGCTCGGCGCGGTGGTGACGATTGCCATGAACTTCCTCGCCGACCTGCTCTACAGCCTCGTCGACCCCAGAATCCGGCTTAATGGAGCGACCCGTTGAAATCCTCTGCCCGTTTCATCAAGACCCTTTTCATTCCCGCCTCCGGCCGGTCGATCCCGGTCGGCGTCTTCGTCATCATCGTGCTCTGTCTGGTGGCCATGGCCGCCTTTGCGCCGTGGCTCGCCCCGGTCGATCCCAACAAGCAGAACCTGCTCGGGCGGCTGAAGCCGCCGGGCACGGAAATCCGCGGCACATATTTCCTGCTCGGCTCCGACGAGCTTGGCCGCGACCTGTTGAGCCGGGTCATCTACGGCGCGCGGATTTCGCTGTCCGTCGCCGTGCTCTCGGTGCTGCTTTCCGGCATCACAGGCACGCTTCTCGGCATGGCCGCGGGCTATATGCGCGGCACGGTCGAAACCGTCATCATGCGCCTTGTCGACATCTTCCTGTCGATCCCGGCCATTCTTCTGGCGATCATCACCGTTGCCGTTCTCGGCCCCGGCTTCATCAATGTGGTTCTGGTTCTGGGGCTGACCCGCTGGCCGCGTTATGCCCGCGTGGCCTATGGCCAGACGCTGTCGGTCGCCAACATGCCCTATGTGCGGCTTTCGCGCGCCATGGGGGCAAGCTGGATACGGGTGCTCGGCCTGCATGTCCTGCCCAATATCGTGGCCGCCCTTTCCGTTGTCGCCACGCTGGAATTCGGCCTGATGGTGCTGTTCGAGGCCGGGCTTTCCTTCCTCGGTCTCGGCGTGCAGCCGCCCACGGCAAGCTGGGGTGCGATGCTCTCGGTCGGGCGCAACTATGTCTCCAATGCCTGGTGGATCGCCACCTTCCCCGGCATCTGTCTCTTTCTTCTGGTGCTGTCGATCAACCTGATCGGCGATGCGCTGAGCGATTATCTCAATCCAAAATCACGGTAGAAAATCATGGAAACAGCAAAACAGTTTGATGGAAAAGGCGTGGTCGTCACCGGCGCGCTCGGCGTTTTCGGCCGCGGCATCGCCAAGGCCTTTGCCGAGGCCGGCGCAAAGGTCTGCGTCACCGACCGCGACCAGTCCGCACTCGATGCGCTGGCGGGAGAACTCGGCACGCAAGGCTCGTTCGGCTACGCCGCCGAACTGACCTCGAAAGAAGAACTGGAGGCCCTGATCGCCGCCGTCGGTGAAAAATGGGGCCATGCCGATGTGCTGGTCAACAATGCCGGCGTCTATCCGAGCGGCTTTCTGCTGGATATCGACGCCGATGAATGGGACCGCATCTTCGACGTCAACCTGCGCGCGCCCTTCATCCTCACACGCGGTTTCGCCCTGCAGATGATCGACAAGGGCGCGAAAGGCTCGATCATCAACATCTCCTCGGGGGCTGCCCGCAAGATGCGCCGCACGGTCGTGCCTTATTGCACCTCCAAGACCGCGCTCGACCGGATGACCAAGGGGTTTTCGCTGGAACTTGCCGAATTCGGCATCCGCGTCAACGCGCTGGAGCCCGGCTTTGCCGCAGGCAGCACCGCAAGCCCGCTTACCGACGCGCATGTTCAAAACACCGTCTCCAACATTCCGCTGGGCCGCGCCAGCACCATCGAGGACATCGCGCCGGGCCTGTTCTATCTGGCCTCCGACGCCTCGTCCTATGTCACCGGATCGACGCTGACGATTGACGGCGGCAATTCCGCCGGCACCATGACTGTCACCCAGGACAAGAAGACACCGCTATGAGCATGCTTGACCTTCCCGCTCCCTATCCGTGGCCGGACGGAAAAAAATCGGCCTTCTGCTTTTCCATCGATGTCGATGCCCATTCGCCGTGGATGTGGAACAACCGTAATGATGTGCCGCAACTGCTCTCGCACCTCGAACAGCGCCGCTACGGCCCGCGCATCGGCATCAAACGGATCACCGATCTGCTGGCCCGCCATGATATCAAGGCGAGCTTCTTCGTGCCCGCCGCCGTGGCGGAAGAAAACCCGTGGATGCTGCCCGCTTTGGTAGACGCTGGTCACGAAGTCGGCCTGCACGGCTATTTCCACGAACTGGTGAGCCAGACGCGCGATGACGAATTCACTCGCGTTCTCGAGGCGTCAATTGCGCTTTTCGAACGCCAGACCGGGCAAAAACCGGCAGGTTTCCGCTCGCCCGCATGGGAAATGACACCGCATATGCTGGCCGAGGTCAAACGGCACGGCTTTTACGACAGCTCGCTGATGGGCTCCGACACGCCTTATGCGGTGCATGACGTCACCGAAGTTCCGGTCAACTGGGCGACCGATGACGCGATCTTCTTCAAGTTCCTCGATGGCAGCGACACCCGCGCGCCGCTCGGCACCAACCAGATGCTCGATGCGTGGAAAGAAGAACTTGCCGCCAGCCGCCGGTTTTCCACGCTGTTCATGCTGACCGTGCATGACTGGATCTCCGGGCGTGGTTCGCGCATCGCCATGCTCGACCGGCTTGTCGAAGACGTACTTTCCGATGACAGCATCTGGGTTGCCACGGCGGGCGAAATTGCCGCCCATTACCGCGACCATGCCGCCGGCCGCGATGCCGTTTCGCCGGAAATCCCGGCCTCGCTTTATGACCACCCGGCCTGGAAAGGCGAATAATGCAAACCTGGAATATCAAGAAACCCGCCGTGACGACCGACAAGGGCATTGTCGCCGCCCAGCATTTCGATGCGGCCGAAGCCGGGGCAAAGGTGCTCGCCGCTGGCGGCAACGCCATGGATGCCGCGATCACCGCAGCCTTCGTGCTTTCGGTGGTCGAGCCGTGGCTGAGCGGTGTCGGCGGCGGCGGATTTCTGCTGTGGAGCGATGCCGATGGCAGCCCGGTCGAGGCGCTCGATTTCAACGTGCGCTCCAGCCGCAACATGGCCGCCGAGCAATATCCGCTGATCGGCGGCAATGACGGCGACTGGTTCGACTGGCCGGCCGTCGAGGACGACCGCAACATTACCGGCTATTCCTCGATCTGCGTGCCGGGTTCGGTCGCAGGCCTTGCCGAGGCGCTTGAAAAACACGGCACGCTTTCCCTTGCGGACGCGCTGCAGCCGGCCATCGAGATTGCCGAACGCGGCATGCTGGTCGACTGGTTCACTTCGCTCTGCCTTGCCATCGACCAGCGCGGGCTTTCGATGTTTCCCGAGACCGCGCGGCTGTTCCTCGACGAAGATGGCCATGCGCTGAAGGCGAAGAACGGCGAGGAAACCTACCGCCCCATGCCCGCCAAGGCGAAGCTTCTGAGAAGGCTGGCCGAAGCGGGCGGACGCGATTTCTACGAGGGCGAAATCGCCGCCGGCCTGGTGCGTGATCTCAATGAGGGCGGCTCGGTCATCGACGCTGCCGATCTCGCCAACTACCGGCCCGAATGGATTGCCGCCGCGGCGCAGGACTACCGGGGCCACGAAATCAACGTCGCCTCCGGCCTTGGCGGCGGCCCGAGCCTGCTCGCCACGCTGGAAAAGCTTGAGACCACGCTGCCGGTTGCCGCCATTCCGGGGGCCGCAGCAGCGAAAGCCTATGCCCGCGCCATCCGCGCCACCTATGCCGACCGGCTGACGCATATGGGCCATGCCGGGCAGGGACAGGACTGCACCAGCCACCTTTCCGTGGTCGATGCGGCAGGCAACATGGTCTCGCTCACCAACACGCTGCTGTCGCGCTTCGGCTCCAAGGTCGTTCTGCCGCAAAGCGGTATTCTGATGAACAACGGCATGATGTGGTTCGACCCGCGCCCCGGCGTTCCCAACCGCATCGCGCCGGATGTGAAGCCGCTTGCCAATATGGCGCCGGTGATCATCCGCAAGGCCGGGCGTCCGTGGATGGCAATCGGGGCCGCCGGCGGGCGGCAGATCTTCCCGGCGCTGACGCAGATCATCTCCTATGTCATTGATGGCGGCATGGCCCTGTCGGACGCCTTCCATACGCCGCGCATTGATGCCAGCGCGCCGACCATTGCCGTCGACCGCGCGGCCGATGCCGATGTCGCAGCGGCCATTGCCGAGGATTTCTCGGTGAAACTGGTGACCAATACGCTGCATCCGGTCAATTTCTCCATCCCGTCTGCGGTGATGGCCGAAAGCGACCGACATATCGGCATGGTCCATCCGGTCAATCCCTGGGCAAAGGCGGTCGCGGAGGATGGTTGCGATGGCTGAAACGGAAGCAGCCCCGACCCTTGCGGTCTCCGATCTGGAAATCTCCGTCGGCCCCTACAGGGTGGTCGACGGCGTCGATCTCGATATCGGGCGCGGCGAGATTGTCGCGCTGGTCGGCGAATCCGGTTCCGGCAAGAGCCTGACGGCGCTGGCGCTGATGGGGCTGCTTGGCGGGCGCGTGAACCAGACGGGCGGTGACGTCCGCCTCAACGGCTCCGCCCTCGACACCACCGACGACAGGGCGATGCGCAAACTGCGCGGCACGGCGATGTCGATGATCTTTCAGGAGCCGGTCGCCTCCCTTAACCCGCTGATGAGCGTCGGTTCTCAGGTGGCCGAAAGCCTGATCGTTCACGGCCGGGCCAGCGAGCGCGACGCCTATGACAAGGCCGTTGCCATGCTCGCCGATGTCGGCATTCCCGAGCCGGCCAAACGCGCGAAACAGTTCGCCTCCTCGCTTTCGGGCGGCATGTGCCAGCGGGTGATGATCGCCTCAGCGCTGATTGCCCGCCCGGATCTGCTGATTGCCGACGAGCCGACAACCGCGCTCGACGTCACGGTACAGGCGCAGATCCTGCAACTGATGCGCCGGCTGCGCGATGAAACCGGCACCTCGATCCTGATCATCACCCACGATATGGGCGTTGTCGCCTCGGTCGCCGACCGCGTCTGCGTCATGTATGGCGGCCGCATCGTCGAGCAGGCCGATGTCGAGACGCTTTTTGCTGCACCGCGCCACCCCTATACAAAGCTGCTTCTGACAACGATCCCGAAGATCACCGACGAACCGAAACACGAGCTTTATTCCATCAGCGGCACCGTGCCCGATATCAGCGCCTTCCCGGAAGGCTGTCGCTTCCGCACCCGCTGTCCGCTGGCAGATGACCAATGCGCGGAAACGCCGCCGCTTGTTCCGCCATCGGCAACGGAAACCGGCCGCAAGGTCGCCTGCTGGCACCATGACAAAACCGAGGCCCTGCAATGAGCGCGACACGGAACGGCAATGGCCCGCTGCTGCGGGTCGAGGAACTGAAGGTTCATTTTCCGGCCGGCCAGAAGAGGCTTTTCGCGCGCGAGCCGCAGCAGGTGGTGAAGGCCGTCGACGGCGTGTCGTTTCACGTCCACGAAGGCGAGACGCTGGCCATCGTCGGGGAATCGGGTTGCGGCAAGTCGACCACCGGCAACGCCATTCTGGGTCTGGAACCGGCAACCGAGGGACGGATTTTCTTTCGCGGCCGTGATCTCACCGAGATGAGTGCGAAGGAACGCGCGGCGATGTGGCGCAATCTTCAGGTCGTGTTTCAGGACCCGGTTTCCGCCCTCGACCCGAAGCGCACCATTGCCCAGTCGATCGCCGAACCGCTCGCCATTCACAATGTCCCCGCCCGCGAACGCAAGGCCCGCGTTGATGAGCTTCTGGAACAGGTCGGCCTCAACCCCGGCCAGCGCGACCGCTACCCGAACGAGCTCTCCGGCGGCCAGCGCCAACGCGTGGTCATTGCCCGGGCGCTGGCGCTGAAACCCGACGTGATCATCTGCGACGAGGCGGTTTCCGCGCTGGACGTTTCCATCCAGTCGCAGATCCTCAACCTGCTGATGCGGTTGCAGCGCGAACTCGGCCTTGCCTATATCTTCATCTCCCACGACCTCTCCGTCGTCCGCCACATCGCCGACCGGGTGGTGGTGATGTATCTGGGAACGGTCGTCGAGGAAGGCCCGGCAACAACGCTTTTCGCCGATCCGCGCCACCCCTATACCGAAGCGCTTCTCGCCGCCATTCCGCTGGCCGACCCGGTGGCCGAGCGCGCCAAGACCGTGCAGCTTCTGGAAGGCGACCTGCCAAGCCCGCTCACCCCCCCCAAGGGCTGTCCCTTCGTCACCCGCTGCCCGATTGCCGAAAGCCGCTGCGCCGAGGAACGACCGCTCGCCCGGCGCACGGACAACGGCACCCGCCGACTGGCCTGTTTTTTGAGGTAACGGAAGAACCAACGAGAGGGGCTGAACGCCCCTCCCCGCCTGGCTGCTTTTTCAAACCGTCCGGCTCCTCGGCACGCCGCTTTGCGCCGGGCGGCCGGGCATCATCACGCGGTCCAGTTGGCGTACCAGGTCTTGAACTGGCTATACTGCGCTTCGACAAAAGCTTTCTGCGGGGCTGAAAGAGCGTCGGTTTCGTTGAAGTGCAGCGTATATTCGGCGTCGCCGTTCAGAACCATCAGGTATTTGTAGAACAGCACAAGATCGACGCCCTCATCGAATTTCGACAGCACCATCAGCGCTTCTTCCAGTTCACGCGCCTTGACCCGCGCCTCACTGTCGCCTTCGGCAGCCGCCTTGCAGAGTGCGACCAGATGCAGGACTTCCTTCGGGAGCGCGTTGCCGATACCGGTGATCGCGCCGGTGGCGCCGCATTTCACGAAACCGTGGAAGACCTGCGTGTCGACGCCGACCATGAGCGTCAGATCGTCATCGCCGGACGTGATGTTCTCGGCCGCATAGGACAGGTCGGCAGCGCCGCCAAATTCCTTGAAACCGATCAGGTTGGGATAGTCGGCGCGCAGGCTGAAGAACAGATCCGCGCGCGTGGCAAAGCCATAATAGGGGCTGTTGTAGATCACCGCCGGCAAGCCGTTTGCAGCCTCAAGAATGGCGGAAAAATGTGCCCTTTGCGCCGAAACCGACGTGCCGCGTGACAGAACCCGCGGAATGACCATCAGACCCGCCGCGCCGACACGGGCGGCATGCGCGGTAATCGCCACTGCGGATTTCGTGTTGATGGCGCCGGTTCCGACAATCACCGGAACGCCCGCCTCGACCAGCGCTTCAACACCCTGCATGCGCTGCTCGTCGGTCAGAAGCGGCCAGTCGCCCATCGAACCGCAATAAACGACAGCCGACATACCGGCATCGACAAGCGCGCGGCCCTTGCGCGCAAGGGCTGCAAAATCCGGCGTACGATCCGCCTTGCACGGTGTCATCAAAGCCGGAATACAGCCGGTGAAAATCGTATCGCTCATCTTTGGGGCCTTTCAAATTCTGAAGCAAACCGGGTCGGCAGGCCGCGGGAGAACACCCGATCGCGGGCATATTCCGAAGGTCAGCCATTATTCAAGAATTTCACTAGCACCAACAGTGATCATTGTCGACAAAGAAAATACAAAACAACGGAGAGGCTTCGTCTGGCAACCGCACCGCCAGCCAGCCTATAGCGAAATCGAGGAAACGCTGCGCGAATCCGCCGAGATATAGGAGCGGATCTGGCGCACGATCTGATCGGCATGGGCCGTTGCCAGCCGGTCGGATTCCGCCTCGTCGCGCGCAATCATCGCGCTGACAATATGCTCATGCTCGGCCACATACTGGCGCGGCAGATCGTCGTCATAGGAACGGTAGTAGAGGCGCAGGATCCGGCGTCCGTCATCCAGCAGGCGCCGGAACAGATCGGTGTAGTACTTGTTTCGTCCGGCCTCGGCGATGGCGATGTGAAAATCGCGATTGGTCGCGATCATGCCCAGCACATCCCGGGTTTCCACGGCCCGCGCAAAATCGTCCTGATGACGGCGGATACCGGCGAGGTCGGCCTCTGTATAATGGATCGCCGCCAGCCTTGCGGTCACGCGGTACATCAATGTCAGGGCATCGAAGAACGATCCCAGCTGCACGAAATCGATGTTGGACACGATCGTCGTGCGGTTGGTCAGCGCCGTGATCAGCCCTTCGGCGGACAGCCGCACGAGCGCTTCCCGGATCGGCGTACGCGACATCGAAAACCGCTCCGACAATTCCGTCTCGTCGACGGGGCTGCCCGGTTCAAGCTTGAGTTCGATGATCTCGTTGCGGAGGGTTTCATAGACATATGCAACGCCGCCGCCACGCCTGACATGCAGGTTCTGCAGCGCGCCGTGCTCTGAAGAGGTCTTGACCATTGTGTCCTGTTTTTCCCGACTTTTGATCACTATGCCCGACTCTGTGCGTACAATCCATGACGGGATTCAAATTTTTATTGTCGACAAAACTGTCCCCTGCTTGATCCCGACGCTCCCGCGAACGTTACCGTTGGGAACGCAGACGCGCAGAAAACACCGCGAGGGCACGATTGGCAGGGAATTTCGAGCGCATGGATTTGCCTCCACGGAATAATACCAGTAATAAACTGGTTGCATTCTGGTCTCTTTTAAGCCGCTATACTTCAAAAAACACTGAGACCCGGTGCAACAAGAAATTCTGAAAAACAGCCTGATTGTATTCTGCCAGCCGGCTCCCGACGGGCCGATGGACGCGCCGGTTTTGTGGCGGGGTTTGCCATGGCGGCCGTAGCCGCCGGCGCCACGGCTCTCAGGATTGAATCCACCGGCTATGTGCGCGCGGTCCGCCCGAAGGTCTCCGTGCCGGTCATTGGCATCGTCAATCGCGATGATGTCGGCGGACCGGAGCCCGAAGCCCCGGATATCGGGCTGATCACCGCGATGACCGCCGTCACCCTGTCTGATTGAGATGTGGCACTGTGTTGTTGCGGAGGGGAGCCCGCCCCCGGGCTCGACCCGAGGATCTAACCACCGCTCAGCACGAGCGACGTTGGCGGTCCGTAATAGATTGTTTTAAATTTATTTTTGGCCCGATACGCTTGTCGCGTTCATGCGTGCTTGGACCCTCGGGACAAGCCCGAGGGTGACGAACGAGGACGGGGCGCGCTTTGTCCGCAGTCTGAGGCGGATGATCACATCCGCCTGATGCTTTACGCCACGCTTAAAGCCGTACGCCCGTTTTCTCTTCAAAGAAGGATGCCTTGGTGACATCGACGGTGACCGAGACGGGCTGACCGGTTTCACAATGCTGCTCCTGATGCAGCCGATGAGAAATATTGATTCCGTCGAAATCCGACCACGCCAGAATGTCGCTTCCCATGGGTTCCACAAGCGAGATCGTGCCGTTCCACGCAGCCTTGTCCTGTTCGGCAAGATGAATGTGCTCCGGGCGCAGGCCAAGCGTCGCCTTCTGGCCGTCAACGACCTTGCCGGCAAAGGGATAGGCGCTGACATCGAGGCTGAAAGAGCCGGATTTGAACACCAGCCCGTCATTTTCCGTGGCAAAAGCTCCGGCAATCTTGTTCATCGCCGGCGAGCCGAGGAAGGTGCCGACAAATTCATTGGCCGGTTTGTTGTAGACATTCAGCGGCGTGTCGAGCTGCTGGATGATGCCGTCCTTCATCACCGCGATCCGGTCGGCAAGCGTCAGCGCCTCGATCTGGTCATGGGTCACATAGATCATGGTCGAGCCGAGCGCCTTGTGCAGCTTCTTGATTTCAAGCCGCAGTTCGGCGCGCAGCTTGGCATCGAGGTTGGAAAGCGGTTCGTCGAACAGGAAGATGTCGGCATCACGCACCAGTGCGCGGCCAATGGCGACGCGCTGACGCTGGCCGCCGGACAGCGCAGACGGCTTGCGGTCGAGCAGCTGCGTGATCTGCAGAAGCTCGGCTGCCCATTTCACCTTCTTGTCGATTTCCGCACGGGGAACACCGGCAATCTTCAGCCCGAACGACATGTTCCGCTCGACGCTCATGGTCGGATACAGCGCATAGGACTGGAACACCATGCCGATGCCGCGGTCCTTCGGATCGATCCAGGTCACATCCTTGTCGTTGAAATGGATCGACCCGCCGCTGACATCTGTCAGCCCGCCGATTGCGTTCAGCAGGGTCGACTTGCCGCAGCCGGACGGGCCGAGCAGGACCAGAAATTCGCCGTCCCTGATCTGAAGGTCGAGGCTTTTGACGACATGCACATTCCCGTAGCGAATGTCGAGATTTTCAATGGCTACAGAACTCATGATGTTATCCTTTCACGGCGCCGGAAGCGATGCCGCGCACGAACCAGCGGCCGGAAACCAGATAGACGACAAGCGGGACCAGTGAGGTCAGAATGGTTGCCGCCATATTGACGTTGTAGGCGCGCTCGCCCGTGGTCGTGTTGACGATATTGTTGAGCTGGACGGTCATCGGCAGGTTGTCGCGTCCGGCAAAAACCAGACCGAGCAGGAAGTCGTTCCAGATCGCGGTGACCTGCATGATCACGGCAACGATGGTGATCGGAACCGACATCGGCAGGATGATCGAGAAGAAGATCTTCCAGAAACCGGCGCCATCGATGCGGGCGGCTTTGAACAGCTCCACCGGCAGGCCCATGTAGTAATTGCGAAACAGCAGCGTCATCACCGGCATGCCGAAGATGATGTGGGTCAGCACGATGCCGGGCAGCGAGCCGTAGATGCCGGCCTGCGCATAAAAACGCACCAGCGGATAGATGAACACCTGATAGGGAATGAACGAGCCCATCAGCAGGCAGGCAAACAGCACATTCGCCCCCTTCACCCGCCAGAACGACAGGGCATAGCCGTTGACCGCGCCAAACAGGATCGACAGCACCACGCTCGGGATCAAAATCTTGACCGAGTTGAAAAAGCCGACCTGAAGACCGGTGCAATCGAGACCGGTACAGGCGCTGGTCCATGCCTTGATCCAGGCATCGAGCGAAAAGTTCTGCGGCAGTGCGAAGATCAGGCCGAGGCGGATTTCGTCCATGCTTTTGAACGAGGTGACCAGCATCACGTAAAGCGGCAGGAGAAAGAACAGCGCCACGAAAAACAGGAAGCCGTAGACGCCGAAACGGCCCCAGACGTCCTGCCAGCTGCGCGGACGCTTGACAGCGGATGACTGCGTCATGACGCCCTCCCGTTCTTGCGGAAATACTGGGAATATAAAACCGGCACCATGATCAAGAGAACGGTGATCAGCAGCACGGTCGAGGCGGCGGTGGCAAGGCCGATATTGGCGCGCTCGAACAGGTTATCCATGATGAACTTGGCCGGCACTTCACTCGCCGTTCCGGGCCCGCCATTGGTCATCGCCACGACCACGTCGTACATCTTGACGATCGAGATCGACAGCAGCACCAGCGAGGTGATGATCATCGGACGCAGCATCGGCAGAATGATCGAAAGATACACGCGCCACGGCGGAATGCCGTCAATGCGGGTCGCCGACCAGATCTGGGTATCGATACCGCGCAGCCCCGCCAGGATGAGCGCCATGACCAGACCGGAGCCGTGCCAGACGGTTGCCAGAATGATGGCATAGAGCACCGTATCCGGATTGACCGTCCAGTCGAGCACGAAATTCGGGAAACCGAGATCGCGCATGGTCGCCTGAATGCCGAGATCGGGATTGAGGATCCACTGCCAGATCAGGCCCGCTACCACGAAGGACATGGCATAGGGATAGAGAAAAACCGTTCTGAACAGGCTTTCGGCGCGCACATTCTGGTCGATGAAGATCGCCAGCAGCGTGCCGAGCACGAAACAGATCAGCAGGAAGAAAAAAGCGATGATCGCCAGATTTTCCAGCGACGTGATCCAGCGCGAGGTTTCGAAAAGCCTCGTATATTGGGCAAAGCCGACAAAGTCGTCTTTCGGCAGAAGCCTCGAGCTGGAAAACGACAGCCGGACGGACCAGAGCATCGTACCCAGATAGGCAAAGATGACCACGATGGCCATCGGCAGCAAGGCGATATAGGCAAGCAGATTTCGCCTGATGTGCCGGGTGAAGGCGGCGGCGTGCAACGGGACCTCCCTTGAAACGGGAAGGGAACACAACGCCCCCTTCCCGCCTTCTTGTTTTTGATCGGTGAATTAGCCGTTGAGAGCCTGGTCGAAACGATCGACCGCTTCATCGACCGACATGTCGGTGTTCCACAGTTCGGTCACGACATCCTGGACGGAGCCATAGATGTATTCGGCCATCATCTGCGAAGCATCGGGCGCCTGGCGGCCCGGGTCCGACATGATCTCGAGACCGAGCTGTGCGCAGGCATCGAGCTTGGTTTCATCAACGTCCGAACGGATCGGGATCGAGCCCTTGAGGTTGTTGAACGCGACCTGGGTTTCCGGATCGGTCATGACCTCGACCAGCTTATGCTGGGCTTCGACCTGTTCGGCATCATCGGTTTTCGGGAAGACGAAGACGTCGCCGCCGAGAACATAGGGGCTGTCGGGACGAAGACCCGGCAGGCAACCGTAATCGGTTCCGATTTCCTTGCCGGCCTGCTTGAACTCGCCCTTGGCCCAGTCGCCCATGACCTGGAAGCCGGCCTCGTCATTGATCAGCATGGCGGTGGTGTCGTTCCAGTTACGGCCCGGAGAGGCAGCATCGACATAGGGTTTCAGCGCGATGAAGGTTTCGATGACTTCGCGGAATTCCGGCGAATGGATCGCGTCTTCATCCTTGTCGGCATAAACCGCTTCCCAGAGTTCGCCGCCGCCGACATTGGTCAGCACGGCCGAGAACAGCGAGTTTTCCTGCCAGCGCTGACCGCCGAGCGCCAGCGGCGTGATGCCGGCTTCCTGCAGCTTGTCGAGGTCGGCGAAGAATTCGTCGACGCTTTCCGGCGGGTTTTCAATACCGGCCTGTTCCAACGCGTCGATCGAATACCAGAACCACAGCGGCATATGGATATTGACCGGAGCGGCATAGTATTTGCCATCGATCTTGACGGCGTTGATGATCGGCTCGGGCAGGATTTCATCCCAGTTGTGTTCCTGCGCCACGGCATCGATATCGTTCAGCAGGCCTTCTTCAACGATCTCGTGATACTGCTGCGAGGTATTGAACAGCGCGGCCGTCGACGGATCGCCGCCGATGATACGGTTGATCGCGGCACTGCGTGCGGCCGAACCGCCGGCCACGGCGCTGTCCTGCCAGTTGCCGCCCTGAGCGTTATAGGCATCGGCAAAAACGCCGATAGCGGCCGATTCGCCGCCGGATGTCCACCAATGAATAACCTCGGCGTCAAGCGGCTCCTGCGCGCTGGCAGCGCCAGCCATTGCCACGGTCAGCGCGAGGGCTGATGCGGTCACCGCATTCTTCAGAATAAACATGTGTCCTCCCCGAAAGGGTCGTCTGAGGGACCGAACGGTCCGGTCAAAAGTGATATGGACCCCAAAAGTGGGATCGGTTCCAATTACAACGACAGGGACTTGATTTTGTCAATGGCAACTGCAAAAAAATATCAAACCAATCGCAAGTGACGTTGCTTTTGCGTGAAAGCCGTTGAATAATAATGCGATATGGCGTTCATGCCGAAAACAACATGGCGGGGAGTTGAAACATGGCTACGGTAAAGGACGTCGCAAAACTGGCGGGAGTCGGGTCCGGGACTGTGTCCCGGTATATTTCTGGAAACGGTTCCGTTTCCGCGAAGGCCGCCGAAAAGATCGAACGCGCCATCCAGCAGCTCAACTACCGGCCCAACAGCATGGCGCGGTCTCTGTCCTCGCGGCGCTCGGACCTGATCGGCGTATGGGTGCCCTCGCTCGAAGGGCCGTATTATCACATGATCATCCGCGCCGTTGAGCAGGAGCTGCGCCTCTATAACAAGCACATGATCCTCGCCAATGCCGAGGACGCCCAGTCGGACGCCGATCGCCGTGCCCATTTCGACTATCTGGTCAACCGCGATTGCGACGGCATCCTGATGTCCTGTTCGCTGCAGGGCACGTTCGAACTGGCGCGCACGTCCGAACATTTTGCAAACCTCGTTCTGCTCAATCACCAGGCCGACGCGCTGGCCGGCCGGTGCTTCTTCATCGATCACGAACTGGGCGGGCGGCTTGCCGCGCGCCATCTTGCCGAACTCGGCCACGAGAAGATTGCGGTGATCACCGGACGCCTTTCCGCGCAGGACGCCCGCCAACGCCATGGCGGTTTTCTGGACGAAATGGGCAAGCTCGGACATTCCATTCCCGAAAACTATGTTGTCGAGGGCGCTTTCAGCTATGCCGCCGCCGAACGGCTGGTCAGCGCGTTCCTCGACATGAAACTCGATTGTTCGGCCGTGTTCTGCGGAAACGACAAGGTGGCCATGCTGCTGCTGTCGGAGCTTTACAATCGCGGCATTTCGGTTCCGCGCGACGTCTCGGTTCTCGGCTATGACGATGTCGATTTCGCCGCCTATACGGCCCCGCCGCTCAGCACCATTCACGCCCCGATCGAGGAGATGGCCCGCTCTGCCTGCCGGCAGCTTCTCAACCTCACCTATGACATGGACCTTCCGTTCCAGGAGCGGTTCGAACCGTCGCTTTGTGTGCGACGTTCGACCGCCGCGCTGGGCTGAAGGCCAAACGCAAACACCAACGCAATGAGAGCAGGATGACTTCCTTCATCGACAGCGGACAGCGCTTCCGCCTGACCGACCCGACACTGGCGCCCAATGCGGCAAGCTATCTCTGGAACCGCAAGATGATGATCCAGATGAGCGCCCGCGGCTATGCGGTCAGCCAGTATATGGATCCCGAACCGCGCAAATATGCCCATGTTCCGACCATTGCCGCGCAGACCTTCATGCAGCCGGAACAGGATTATTTTCCGCATCATCCCGGCCGCTTCTTCTATATCCGCGACAATGAGACCGGCGACCTGTTTTCCGCGCCCTACGAGCCGGTGCGCGCGAAGCTCGACCGCTTCAGCTTCGAGCCCGGCGTTTCCGATATTCGCTGGGTGATCGAAAAGGACGGCGTGCGCGTCGAACTGCGCCTCGATCTGCCGGTCGAGGATGTCGCCGAGATCTGGTCGGTGCGGATCACCAATCTGACGGACACGAAAAAGTCGCTCTCCTTCGTTCCGTTCTTCCCGGTCGGCTATTCCTCATGGATGAACCGCGGCGGCCATTTCGATGCGGCGCTGAACACCATCGTCTGCACCAGCGTGACGCCCTATCAGAAGGTCGAGCAGTATTTCAAAAACAAGGACCTGAAGGATATCACCTTCTTCGCCGCCGACCGCACACCCGATTATTTCGAGGTCGCGCAGGTGGCCTTCGAGGGGGAAGGCGGACTGCACAACCCGTCCGCCCTGCAGGATGGCGGACACCTTGGCGGCGGCGACGCCAGCTATGAAAACCCGGCCGGCATCATGCAGTGGGACCTTTCTCTGGGCGCCGGCGCATCGGAGGATTTCCGCTTCCTGTTCGGCCCGGCCTTCGACAAGGCAGAGATCGCGGCTCTGACGGAGAAATACATCAAGGGCGCCCTCGAGCCGGTGCGGCAGGATTACGACAACTATATCCGCTCCGGTCTCGGCAGCCTGGAACTGCATTCGCCTGACGAAGACCTCGATCATTTCGTCAATTACTGGCTGCCCCGTCAGGTGTTTTATCACGGCGACACCCATCGGCTGACCACCGACCCGCAGACGCGCAACTATCTGCAGGACGGGCTTGGCATGATCTTCATCGCGCCGGAGAAGACGCGCACCGCGATCCTGAAGACCGCCAGCCAGCAATTCTTCTCCGGCAAGGTGCCGGACGGCATTCTGCTGCGGCCGGACACCGAGCTGAAATACATCAACCAGATCCCGCATACCGACCATGCCGTCTGGCTGGTGATCGCCACCAAGGCCTATATCGACGAGACCGGCGACCGCGCGATCCTCGAGGAAAAGATCGCCTGGACCGACAGCGACGAAGAGGCCACGCTTTACGAGCATGTGACGCGGGCGCTGCGGTTTCTCGCCGGTGAAGTCGACGACCGCAACCTACCCTATATCGCCCAGGGCGACTGGTGCGATCCGATGAACATGGTCGGCTACAAGGGCAAGGGCGTTTCCGGCTGGCTGGCCGAAGCCTCAAGCTATGCAATGACGACCTGGGCGGAGATCTGCCGCACCGAAAACGACAGCGAAACCGCCGACTGGCTGGCGCAACAGGCCGGCAAGCTCAATGACAGCATCAATCGCTATCTCTGGGACGGTGCATGGTATGCCCGCGGCATTACCGATGACGGCGTCGCCTTCGGCGTTCAGGCCGACAAGGAAGGCCGGATTTACCTGAACACCCAGAGTTGGGCATTTCTCGCCGGCGCTGCCGATGATGCCCAGAAGGCCAGCATGCTGCGAGCCATCGACGACCAGCTCGACACGCCCTATGGCGCGACCATGTTTGCGCCGGCCTATACGGCAATGCGCGACGATGTCGGTCGGGTCACGCAGAAATGGCCCGGCAATGGCGAAAACGGCGCAGTCTACAACCACGCCGCCGCTTTTTATGCGGCATCGCTCTACCATATCGGCGAAAAGGAACGCGGCTTCGCCGTTCTCTCCAAGATGCTGACGCGGCCGGACGAACAGGACATCAAGACCCGTGGGCAACTGCCGCTTTACGTCCCGAATTATTATCGCGGCGCCTATTACCAGTATCCGCGCACGGCCGGCCGTTCCAGCAACCTGTTCAACACCGGAACCGCCTCCTGGTACTACCGGCTGGTGATCGAACAGCTTTGCGGCCTGCGCGGCGATGGCGAGGGCGTGATCATCGCGCCGCAACCGCCGGCAGACTGGGAGACCTTCCGCTTCACCCGCATTTTCCGGGGCGCGACGTTCGAGGTCCGCGTCGACAGGGACGCAGAAGCCAAAACCCCGACTGTGACGGTCGATGGCCGGCAGTTGGAGAGCAACAGGCTCGATCGGATCGAAACCGGCAAGCGCTACGACGTTCTGGTCCGTCTGCCGAAATAGGAAGATAATCCTTGCGGTCGGTCATACGCCGGCCGCAAGTTCCGTCTTGCGCATGTCTGTCACGCGCAACACGCTCTATGGCAGAAGGACGGCGGATGTTTTTTTTGCCGAACCGGGGCCGCTGGCGGACAGTCATTTTCCGTCAGTGCGTCACGCCCCGACAGGCAGGAAACCATCGGCGAACGCCGGGGCGGGTCTCGGGCGTCCAAAGAAATATCCCTGCAATGTATCGGCATTGTAGGATTGGCAGAGCGTGCCTTGTTCCTCGGTTTCTATGCCTTCGGCCGTGACATTGAGGTCGAGGCTGTGAGCCAGCATGATCAGCGTTCTCAAAAGCCGGCAGTCATCTTCGTTTCCCGGCGTGTTCGCGATAAAGGTCCGGTCGAGCTTGACCGTATCCGCCGGCAGCTGCCGGAGGTAGGAGAGCGATGAATATCCGGTTCCGAAATCGTCGATGGCGATGCCGACACCGTGATTGCGCAGCTCCAGCAGCTGGCGTGCGGCATGATCGAAATCGGCAATGAGGTCGCTCTCGGTAACCTCGAGCTCCATCGATGTCGGCGGCACCCCGGTTTCGGCGATATCCTTGAGAAGGTGAGCGGCAAAGTCCTTCTGCCGGAGGGTGGCCGCGCAGATGTTGAACGACATCCGGAACTTTGCCCCCACGCGCCCGTCCCTGAACCATGCGGCCGTCTGCAGGCACGCGGCCCGGCGCCCCCAGAGATCGATTGTCGTCATCATGCCGGTCTCCCGCGCAACCGGCAGAAATGCCCCCGGCTCCAGAAGACCGTGGTCGGGATGGTGCCAGCGCACCAGCGCCTCGGCGCCCTGAAGTGTCAGCAGGGCGGCACTCACCAGCGGCTGGAAAAACAGTTCAAGCTGTTCGAGAAAACCGGGGCTTTGCATGTCGCGCGCCAGTTCCGCGCGCAGTTGCGCCTGTTTCTGCATATCGGCAGAAAAGCACCGGAAGGTGTTCTTGCCGCTCTTCTTGGCAATCTCCAGAGCCACACCTGCGGCCTTCAGCAGGTCTTCGGCAGAGGAGTCGACCGTCGACAGCAGCGCTATGCCGCTTGAGATGTTGACCATGATGGAGTTGGGGCCAAGCGTGAGCGGCACACTGAAAGCCTGCCGGAGCTTTCCCGTGAAATCCGTCAGCCTATCGGACGACCAGTTGCCGGGCGCGATGATGGCGAATTCATCGCCGCCGAGACGGCAAAGAACATGCGAAGGCGCGATCTGGTTCGAAAGCCGCGCCGCCGTCTGCACCAGCAGTTCATCACCCGCGTGGTGGCCCATGCTGTCATTGACGAGTTTGAAATTGTCGATATCGATCAGCAACAGCACGATATCATCCGCACCGCCCTTCCGGCACCGTTCCGTCTCACTGGCCAGAACCTGTTCAAAACGATACCGGTTGCTGATGCCGGTCAGCGCGTCTGTTTCTGCCATGCGCTGCAGCCGGGCGCGGCTTTCCCGCAGGTTTTCCTCCAGCGTGTGGCGAACGCGGCTGTGCATCAGCGCCCGGCGCAGGCGCCTGTCGCTGATGTCGCTTTTGAGGACGAAATCCTGTGCGCCGGCCTCAATGCAACGGCGTTCCTCTTCCTCGCTGGCCATTCCCGTCAATATGATAACGGCAACGCTTTGTTCCGGATCGGCGTTGATTGTCTTTAAAACATCGATGCCATCCATGTCGGGAAGGCGATAGTCGAGCAGAACCACATCGAAACTGTCCTGCCGGAGGCATTCAAACGCCTCTGCCGCGGTCGTCGCAGCAGAAATTTCAAGGTCCTGCGGGCCTGCGGCCAACAGGCGCGTCACCGTCATCCGGTCAACTTCGTCGTCATCGACAAGCAGAAGTTTCATGACGTACTGTCCCTCGGCGAGGGTAATTCCACCAGCCGCCAATAATGCTCGATAAGCCCGATGAGGTTCAGAAAATCATCGCCGACACGCTGTTTCAGCATATAGCCCGCAACATGGTCGCGGTATGCCGCGGTAATGTCCTCATCCGCCTGCGACGTCGTCAGTACGAAAACGATCGCGTTTGTCAGCACCGGGTCATCGCGCAGGATGCGCAGGAATTCCAGCCCGCCAAGCCGCGGCATATTGAGATCGAGCAGAATGATATAAGGGGCCGGCACCTGGCCGCCGCGCAGCATATCAAGCGCTTCCTGCCCGTCGCGCGCCCTGACAACCGGGTTGAGCAGGCGCAGTTTCTTCAGATTGCGCTGGATTGAAATCACATCGACATCGTCATCATCCACGACGAATATTGTTGCCTGGCGGAGAAGTGATGGATCAGCCGACTGGTTCACATTCCGATTATTGCTCATTGATGTCCTCGCTTTCTATGACCCGTGGCCATGTGAAATGAATTGCACAGCCCCGGCCCTCTCCTGAGCCGATCCATATTCTCCCCCCGAAAGTCGTGACGATCTTGCGTACCAGCGCGAGCCCGATACCGCTGCCTTCGACCTCGTCGCGCGGACGCAAGGTCTGAAACATGCCGAAAACCCGGTCGTGATATTGTGGTGCGATCCCCGGTCCGTCATCGATAACGGTGAATTCGAAAAAAAACGGAGACACGTGCCGACAGCTAAGCGTGATCGTGCCTTCGGCCGGCCTGTCGTGATGCTTGATCGCGTTGGAAAAAAGATTGTGCAGGATCTGTTCAAGCGGCGTTCGCAGCGTCTCGAAGGTGGGCATCTCTCCTTCAAGCTGCAGCGTCATGCCGGCGGGCGGCGCAAGCAGTTCGAAGATATCGCGCGCCATGGTCTCGACGTCCACCCGGCCGCGCCCACCGGCGCCGCGGCCGGCGCGGGAATAGGCCAGCAGATCATTGAGCAGCCGTTCCATCCGCCCGATGCGATTGCGCAACAGGTTCAGGTGGCCGGTGACGGTTTCCCGATCGGCAATATCCTCCTCGATCCACTGCGCAATCTGGATAACGCCGCGCAACGGCGATTTCAGATCATGCGAGGCGACATAGGCGAAGGTGGACAGTTCCTCGACGGAGCGCTCGAGTTCGGCCTGCTGCCGGCTCATCCGGCGCTCGGTTTCCACCCGTTGTGAAATATCGGTGACAAGGGCGAGTACCTGTTTGCCGGATGGCACCGAGAGTGCGCTAAGACCGATCTCGACAGGAATTTCAGTGCCGTCGGCGCGGCGCAGCCTCAGATCCCGGCCATTACCCATCAGCCGCGGAACGGGATTTTCGTTATATCCTGTTCTGTATCCGGCATGGGCCGCGCGGTGACTGTCGGGCACCAGCCGCTCGACCTTCATTCCCTTCAATTCATCACGGGGGTAACCGGAAAGATACTCGAAATGGCGGTTGACCAGATCGACGCTCCCCGTTTCATCCACGACAAGCACACCTGTGGGCATTGCCTCGATGATGGCGACAAGCCTGTCCGCATATCCGCTGCGTATCGCGGTGTCTTCGACCATCATGGTGAAGCCGTCGACCGTGCCGCCCGCACCGACGATTGGCGCAATAACGGCAGAAACGTCAATCAGCCGGTTGTCACGATGCATGCAGGAAAAGCCGCCGCTGACAGCGTCCATCCCGGGCGCGGCCCCTTCAACATGCTTGCGAAGTGCGGAAGCGTGTTCCGGCGCGACAAGCCGGTCGAACAATGAACAATCGACGATTTCGGCTGCCGTGTAACCGAACAGCCGCTGCGCGCCGTCGCTCCAGTATGAAATGCGACCATCCGGCAGGATGTTGAGAGCAGCTTCGCCGAAAGAACCGGTTTCGGCCGTCCTGGATTTCATCATGCTTCCCGTTCATCCCAAAAATGTGCTTATGGACTTATATACGAAAATACTTAAGTTACCCGATGGGCGTCATTCAAGCAATTTTTCGCGTAAAAATTGCTTACACATAGAATAGCCTGCTTTGCACATCATTACCCCGGCTCCAAGCACTGCCGGCGATTGTGACGGAACGGGATAAAGAAAACCTTCCGAAAAGGCTTTTTCCGCTGCAAATGCAGTTTCGTTCCATCAGGCAAACTCTGCAAAGAACCGATTTTCTTCATGAGGCTCTAATTTAAAACGCCCGGGCACGCACTTGGCGCGAATATGTCGCATAACACCGCGAGTTTACAACAAAGCGGAGCCTCCCATGCGCCTCTCCATCATTTCCGCGGCGTTCGCGATTGTCGCCGCATTCGCCGTCCCGGCATCGGCCGAACGGCTGACCGATGCCCCTCTCGTCGACGCAACATGGCTTCAGGACCACCTCGGCAGCGACGGGCTGATCGTCCTTGACACCCGCGCCCCGACGGATGACGCCAACCCCTATACCGCAGGCCACATTCCCGGCGCGATCTGGGCGCCCTATGGCAAGTTCGGCTGGCGGGCGACCGTAGACGGTGTCCCCGGCCAGCTTCCGGCAATCCCGGAAATCGAAGGCCGGATCAAGAGCCTCGGCATCAATGACGACACGCAGGTCGTCGTCGTGCCGGCAGGCGCATCGTCTTCCGAGTTCGGTGCTGCAACCCGCGTTTACTGGACCTTCAAGGTGCTGGGTCATGACAATGTCACCATCCTGGACGGCGGCATGCGCGACTGGCAGGCTGCCGACGGCGAACTTGAAACCGAAATGGTCATTCCCCAGCAGGCCGGCAATTTCACTGCTGATTTCCGTCCGCAATACTACGCCTCGACGGAAGAGGTCGCCGCGGCTGAAGACAACGGTGTCCGGTTGGTCGATGGCCGTCCCGTCGATCAGTTCGAAGGCAAGGCGAAAAGCCCCGTAGTCCGCGCCCCCGGCACGATCCCCGGTGCGATCAACCTGCCGCAGAGCCGGTTCTACAATGCCGAGACCGCCAGCTTCGTAAACCAGAGCGAAGCACAGTCGCTTGCCTCCGATGCCGGCCTTTCCGAGGGTGACGAAACAATCGCATTCTGCAATACCGGTCACTGGGCCTCGATTGCCTGGTTCGGTCTTTCCGAAGTTGACGGCAAGAAAAACGTCAAGATGTATGACGGTTCGCTGGCCGAATGGGCTTCCGACGAAAGCCGCCCTCTGCAATAAGCGGCAACGCCCGCGCGGCGCACCGGATGATCCTTTAAGCAACAGGCCTCCCGCTTTTTTGGCGAGAGGCCGCCGGTATTTTTCAGGACCTGATTTCATGGCTATTGCCCAACCGACCGCTTCCGACACACTGAAAAGCCCGGTGCCCGACCGGGGGACGGCGCTGGTTCTCGTTCTCATCTTCGTTCTCGGCGAGGTTCTGATTGCCGCCGCCGCAGGCGCGCGTCAGTCGGCGCTGTTCCTGATCGGCGGGGTTATGGGCGTGACGCTTTTTCATGCCGCCTTCGGATTTACCGGCGGCTGGCGGCGGTTTTCGGTGCAGCGTCGCGGCCGCGCCATTCGTGCGCAAATGCTGATGATCGCGGTTGCGGCCCTGTTTTTCATTCCGCTACTGAAGCTGGGCACATTCGCAGGTCATCCGCTTGCGGGGGCGTTTGCGCCGGTCGGCGTTTCCGTTCTGGTGGGCGCGGCCATGTTCGGCTTTGGCATGCAGCTCGGCGGCGGCTGCGGCTCGGGCACGCTGTTTACCGTTGGCGGTGGTTCGGCGCGCATGCTGGTCACGCTTGCGGGCTTCGTTGCCGGTGCGCTGATCGGCACCGCGCACCTGCCGTGGTGGCTCTCGCTGCCATCCCTGCCGCCGGTCAATCTCGGCGCTTCACTGGGCGCGGCCGGCGGACTAGCGGTGACGCTTGCCGGCCTCGGGCTCGTCGCCCTGCTGACCGTCCTGATCGAACGGCGCGCGCATGGCAATCTCGAACAGGCCCCGCGTCCGGATACCGCCGGCATTGCGCGGCTGCTTCATGGTCCGTGGCCGCTGATCGGCGCCGGGATCGTGCTGGCGCTTGCCAATGTCGCAACCCTGCTGGTTGCCGGGCATACATGGTCGATCACCTTCGGTTTCGGCCTTTGGGGTGCGAAGATCGCCGAGGCCGTCGGCGTGCCGGTCTCCGACTGGGCCTTCTGGCAATGGCCCGGCCCGGCAAAGGCGCTGTCGGCGAGCGTTCTCGATGATACGGTTTCGGTGATGAATTTCGGCATTCTGGTCGGATCGGCGGTCGCAGCCAGCCTTGCGGGCAAGTTCGCGCCCAAGGCGGGCCTGCCGCTGCTATCCCTGACGGCCGCCATTCTCGGCGGCCTGCTGATGGGCTATGGCGCGCGGCTTTCATTCGGCTGCAATATCGGGGCCCTGTTTTCCGGCATCGCCTCGGGCAGCCTGCATGGTTGGCTCTGGTTTGCGACAGCCTTTGGCGGCTCGCTGGCCGGTATCGCGATCAGACCCCTTTTCGGCCTGGATGGCTTCAGGAAATGAGCGACCGCAACACCTTTCTTTTCGGCACGGCGCTGACCGTCGCCGTCGTCGGCATCACGGCGGATTATGTCACCCATCGCACGGCGCCTGCAGCCGCGCCGCAGGCGGGATACAGCGCCGCCTCGCCCTGCGCTGCGGGTAGCCCGTGCGCGGCAGGCGCGCCGGTTGCGGCAAGCCCCTGCGCTGCGGCGCCGGCACCTTCCGCCAGCCCCTGCGCAGCAGCCCCCGCCCCTTCGGCCAGCGGCTACTCGCCGTTTGCAGGGCAGCAGAGCAAACCCGCCATGCCGGCCAAACCATCAGCATCCGGCTATGCACCGTTTGCCGAAGACCAGAAAGCATCGGACGCAACCGCGACGACAGGCTATGCTCCCTTCGCGGAAGATCAGGAGCCTTCGGACAGGTGAGGGAGCGTTTCATGACTGAAGACCATCAGCGGGCGGCAGCCGAAGCCCTGTTTTGCGAGCGGGTCCTTGCAAAAACCGGAGACAGCGTGCTTCTCGAAACGCTTGCCGGCGTCGATACCCCGACAAGCTGGGAACACTACCCGAAGGGCGAAGTCTACGACCCGGAGACCGGCGCTCAATGGTATTATCACTGCCACGAGCCGGCGCATGAAAGCGGCGAGCACGGTCATTTCCATTGCTTCCTGCGCCCCCTCGGGCCCGACGGCCCCATCCACCACCTCATTGCGGTCGGCGTCGATGCACATGGCAGGCTGAAGCGGCTTTTTACCGTCAACCAATGGGTTGTTGGTGATGACTGGCTCAATGCCGCGGACACGATCGCGCTTCTACCGCGTTTCGATGTCCACCTCGGCCGCCCGTCCTACCTCGTCAATCGCTGGCTGACGGCCGTCATCCGTCTGTATGACGACGAAATCGCCAGCCTTATCCGCACCCGGGACGATGTTATCGCCCACCATCAGCCGACCGATCCGTCTGTTTCAACACATGAAGACCGGACACTGGAGCTGACATCCGAGTTCTATGCAAACCTTCAGGACAAGGCCGAAAACCTGGATGTTTCGGCCTGACGCCGTGGCTACAGCAGCGGCCCGCCCTGCTCCTCGATCAATCCACGCAGGCGGCGGAAGACGTTGACATCCTGGCGCAGCCCGTCATGCTCGTATTCATTGGTGACCCATGTCTGGCAATTGCCAAGCCGCGCCGCCGTCTCCAGTGACAGTCCGGCATCGACATACATGTCATCGTGATAAACGGCCGCGGCAACGGGGATGTCATTGGCAAAGAGCCGGGTCGCGTCATAAAGCGGCGGATAAGCCTCCCGCGCAGCCAGCGCCTCGACGGCGGCGCGGAACGGCCGCAGCGAGCGAATTTCCTCGAACATCCATGGATAAATCATTTCCCCGGTCAGCATCAGCGGCCGTTCGCCGGGATCGAACTTCGAAAACTCGGCGCGCACCCGCTCGGCGGCCCAGTTCGTCGGCGCGCTGCCCTGCCCGTATATGCTTTCATGCAGAACGGCAAAAAGCGGGTTGGTATCAAAACCGGTCTCGGCCATGACCGAAAACAGAAAACTGTCGGAAAGCCGCGTCTCGTCGGGATCGGCGAAAGCCTCGTCCATCAGCCAGTGCACGTTCTCGAAACCCGGCGCCATGCCGAAGGCAAGACCCAGTGTCTGCAACCGGCGCACACTCAGCCGGTCGCCATCGGGAAGGCGAACGTCATTAGCGGCGATATGATCGGCGATCCGCGAGACGAGCGCCGCGTCATGGGGATAACGCCGGTGATATTTTCGGTTTTTGGCCAGAACACGCGGATAGGTGCGCCGGTAGACATCTTCTGCCGATGCGGAAAGGCCGGACAATCCACCCGTCACATAGCAGGCCGAAAGCCCTTCCGGCGCCATCGAAAGATAGGTCAATGTTATGAACCCGCCAAAACTCTGGCCGAGCGTCTCCCACTTGCCGTCGCCCAGCAGGTTTTTGCGCACATGCTCACAATCGGCAACGATGCTGTCGGCACGGAAATGCATCAGATAGTCCGCCGCCGCCTCGCCGGTATCGAAGCGGGACATGGTTCCGGCCTCGATCCGGTGGCTGCGCCCCGTGCCGCGCTGGTCAATCAGGATCACGCGATGGGTCTTCAGCGCCTCGGTGAGCCAGGCCGGTCCGCCGCCGGCAGGCCGTGGCGACTTGCCGCCGGGCCCGCCCTGCAGGAAGGCCAGTGTCGGCAGGTCGTCCCGCCGGCGTGCCGGGTCCACGATTTCGCGCACGAAGATCTGGATGATCGCACCGTCCGGATTTGACCAGTCAAGCGGCACCGGCACCAGCATGTCCCGGATCATCATGCCGGGAATGATATATTGCTTTGGCATCATCGCGCTTCATCCTGGTTCGTTCACATGGCCTGCCGGCCCGTCTTCGCAGGACTATCCGCTTTTGCGGCTTGCGGAAAGGGCAGTCGGGTGAAACGCACCAAAAGAAAAAGACGGGCCCCGAAGCGCCCGCCTTTGCGATCATCTGCAGCTTGAGAGCCGTGTTTAGCGCTTGATCTTGCCGTCGAGGCTGAAAGCGCCGGGGCCGGCAAAGACAAGATACAGGAAGACGAAGCAGAACAGGATTGCAGCATCACCGCCGTTGAGCACCGGGAAAAAGCTCTGGGGCGCGTGCACCATGAAATAGGCAACCGCCATTGCGCCCGAAAGCACAAAGGCCGAAATGCGGGTGTAAAGGCCGACGATGATCAGCACGCCGCCGACAAGTTCCAGAATACCGGCGACCCAGAATATCGAGAACATCGGCGGATGCATTTCGGAAATCGGAAAGTGGAGGATTTTCTGGGTGCCGTGCTCCAGATAGAGAAGGCCCGTGACCACCCGAAGCAGGGCCAGGAAATAAGGCGCCAGCGGCTGCAGCATTTTATTCATCGTCTTTGACTCCATACGGTCTTTGTAAGCAATCGGCGTCTGCAAGAGACCGCCCGGTGTGATCGGCACAATACCCAAAAACGCGCCAAGTGAAATATACACCTTTGTGAACAGACCGTCGACGGAACGTTGCCCACATCACCCGCAATACTGGTGCGAGACAAACACGGCCCTGCATGACAGCGGCGGATTGCAGTTCCCGGATTCCGACCATATAGTCGCCGGCACTGGGGAGACCGGATAGCCGGCGCCGGACAAGGAGACGAAACAATGAGCGAACCCAACGAAACCAAGGGCGCCGGAGAAGACCTGCAGCAGCAGGCTCTGTTCTATCACCGCTATCCGCGGGCCGGAAAACTGGAAATTCAGGCGATAAAACCGCTGGGCAACCAGCGCGACCTGGCATTGGCCTATTCGCCCGGTGTCGGCGCCCCCTGTCTCGCCATCCACGACAACCCTTCCGATGCAGCGAAATATACATCGCGCAGCAACCTTGTTGCCGTCGTTTCAAACGGCACGGCCGTGCTCGGCCTCGGCAATATCGGGCCGCTCGCGTCCAAGCCGGTCATGGAAGGCAAGGCCGTCCTGTTCAAGAAATTTGCCGGCGTCGACGTCTTTGATATCGAAATCGATGCGCCGACCATCGACGAAATGGTATCCACGGTCTCCGCCCTCGAGCCGACATTCGGCGGCGTCAATCTGGAAGACATCAAGGCCCCGGAATGTTTCGAGGTCGAGCGTATCCTGCGCGAGAAGATGCAGATCCCGGTGTTCCACGATGACCAGCACGGCACCGCCATCATCGTCGCCGCGGCAATCCTCAACGGCCTGGAACTGGCCGGGAAATCGATCGAAAACGTCAAGATCGTCGCCTCCGGCGCCGGTGCTGCCGCACTTGCCTGCCTCAATCTTCTGGTCTCTCTGGGTGCGCAGCGTGAGAACATCTGGGTGTTCGATATCGATGGCCTGGTTCATCCCGATCGCACCACGAATATGGACCGGTGGAAGGCAGTCTACGCCCAGAAAAGCGACGCGCATGCGCTCGCCGACCATATCGAGGGCGCGGATGTGTTCCTCGGCCTGTCCGTTGCCGGTGCGCTGAAGCCGTCCCTGCTGGAAAAGATGGCCGACAAGCCGATGATCATGGCGCTCGCCAATCCCGTGCCGGAGATCATGCCGGACCTGGCCCGCGCCGAACGCGCGGATGCGATGATCTGTACCGGCCGGTCGGACTTCCCGAACCAGGTCAACAATGTCCTGTGTTTCCCGTATATTTTCCGCGGCGCACTCGATTGCGGCGCCCGCACCATCAATGAAGAAATGAAGATGGCCGCCGTCAGGGCGATTGCCGGGCTTGCCAGAGAGGAAGTCTGGGAAGTGCCGCATTCGTCCTCGGGCGAGCCGCTGATCTTCGGGCCGGACTATCTGATCCCCTCCCCCTTCGATCCGCGCCTGATCCTGCGCATTGCCCCGGCCGTGGCGAAGGCTGCCGCCGACAGCGGCGTCGCCGAGCGCCCGATCGAGGATTACGAAGCCTATTTCGACCAGTTGAACCGCTTCGCCTTCCGCTCCGGCCTTGTCATGAAGCCGGTATTCGCCGCAGCCAAGGCCGCCGAGCCGAAACGGGTGATCTTCTCCGACGGCGAGGACGAACGCGTGATGCGCGCCGCCCAGGTGCTGATCGAGGAGGGTATTTCCCGGCCGATCCTGATCGGCCGTCCGAATGTGCTCGAAACCCGCCGCAAGCGCTATGGCCTGCGCATGCGCCCGCAGGAGGATTTCGAGATCATCAACCCCGAAAGCGATTCGCGTTTCAGGGAATATGTCGACGAATATCTCGCCTTTGTCGCCCGCAAGGGCGTCACGCCGGATCGCGCGCGCACCATCGTGCGCACCAACACCACTGTGATCGGGGCGCTGGCTGTCAAGCGCGGCGATGCCGATGCCCTGCTGTGCGGCGTGGAAGGCCGTTTCGAACGGCATCTGCGCGACATCGGCAACATTATCGGCAAGCATGAAAACGTGCGGGACTTTTCAAGCCTCGGACTGCTGATTTCCAACCGTGGTGCAACATTCTTTGCCGATACCCACGTCACCTACTGCCCGTCAGCCGAGGAAATCGCGGAAACGACGATCCAGTCCGCCCGCGCGGTTTCGCGTTTCGGCATGACGGCCAAGGCCGCACTGGTCTCGCATTCGAATTTCGGTTCGCGCGATTCCGAAACGGCCGCGCGCATGCGTGCCGCACTGGCCATTATCCGCGAGCGCATGCCGGATCTGGAAGTCGACGGCGAAATGCACGGCGACACCGCGATTTCCGAAACGCTTAGAAACCGGGTCATGCCCAACAGCACGCTGTCCGGCGAGGCCAACCTGCTGGTTTTCCCCTCGCTCGATTCCGCCCATATCACCATGACCGTGGTGCAGGGCATGCTCGATGCGCTTCATGTCGGGCCGATCCTGCTCGGCAGCGCGCTGCCCGCCCACATCCTCTCGCCTTCCGTCACCTCGCGCGGCATCGTCAACATGGCAACGCTGGCCGTGGTCGAGGCCAACCTGGCGCAAAAAGAGCCGCGCGGCACGGAGTAACAGCATTCAGGGCATAAGCCCGCAACACCATCGACACCCGAAAGCAGCCCCGCTTGCAGCAGATGCAGGCGGGGCTGCGGCGTTTTGCCCGGTGGCAAGCCCCAATCCCGGCCGATTGCCGATGTAAACGCCAACCCCAGCGTCAGCCGCTGCGGTCATTTCAGTTTCAGGTTTTCGCCAGCACACATGGCTGCGGCCAATGCTCGCATTGAGGGATACTTACTCAACATACAACTCGACTTTACCTAGGGTTTATGTATATTACAGGTTGAAATCATGAATTGACTGGCTGGCTCTTAGCCACTTCACCCTCCTCTCCGGTCGCTGAAACAGTCGGATGATTTATATGAGATATCAATAAAATACGGCTTGGTGGGAAGAGCTTATGAATTTATCTGACGAAGACAGATTGCTTCAGTTTTCGCGCGATATAGACCGAGCAGCACAACCTGAAATGTTTGCAAAAATACTCGCATCGATTGCATCACATTTCGGACTGGTCCATTTCACCCTCATGGATATTCCCGGGTCAAAAGAGGCGACGATTTCCTCATTGATTCACTTCACGACCCTGCCGCGACCATTCGTCGAATCCCGTGACCTGACCGGCCTGTTTCATATCGCGCCCTGTCGGGACAGGCACCGGCCGGCAGGCGCACCGTTGCAGTGGGCGCTGGAAGACATCGAAGCCCGCGATGACCGCAGCCGCACCGACTTTGCCCAGCGCATGCGCGCACTCAGGATCAGCATGGGCATCGTGTTCACCTGCACCACCAGCAGCCAGCAACAGATGGGCCTGCTGTTTTTCGGAGATCGGGAGCCACTCGGCAGCAAGGAAGAGGCAGCGCTCAACAACCTCGCACGGCGCGCATTGCGGCGCTATGCTGAACTGAAAGACCATCCGGGCACGCAGCTCGGAAGCCTCTCGGCACGCGAGATGGAGGTCATCCGCTGGACGGCCGAGGGCAAGACATCACATGAAATCGGCGGGATTCTCGGTCTTTCGGACCACACGGTAAACGCCTACCTCGCAAACGCGATCCGCAAGATGGATTGCGTCAACAGAACGCAGCTCGTGGCGAAAGCCATCCGACTCAGCATTATCGATTAGGACAAGCCGTTACGGCTATGCACAGCATTGCCATACCCGCACATCGATCCTTCACGCGTTCTGCGGCAGGTTGGGTAGCGGCGATGATGGCCGACTCGGAGATATCAACTTCACGACGACAAACGATCTTCAATCGCGCGGTGCAGAATAGAAGCATTTTGGAAAACAATGACATAACTGGTGCTGCCGGAGAGATTTGAACTCTCGGCCTCTCCCTTACCAAGGGAGTGCTCTACCCCTGAGCTACGGCAGCCCGTTTCCGTTTGACGGAAATCACCCGGCACCGTTCGGTGCAGGCAAGCGGCCTATTGCCATAGCTCCGCTTCGAGTGCAAGACGGTAAAAACAATTCTTTTCCGATATCCGCCGTTTCGGCGACAAGAATGCTTCAGGAGGGTATGGCAGCATGGACGACGCCAAACCGAAAAACAGACAACCCGACGCAGCGGAACTGCGCAGGGAACGTGCGGCACAGAAGCTGCGCGAAAACCTGGCACGCCGCAAACAGCAGTCCCGCGCGCGCCGCAAGGGCGCGGAAGACGAGACAGACGGCCTTCCCGCCGCGAAAGGCAACGGCGAACACTGAAAACGCCCAGACGCTCCTGCCCGGCCTTAGCGGATTATCTACGGACAAAGCGCCATCTTTTGCCGGCGCCGAACACGCCCCTGCCATTTTTCGCTGGTTTGTGCGGACCCGTTCAACAACTTGTCAACCATTGCAATTGATCATGGCGGGCGTTTCGTTTAATGCGACGCGCCTAAGCTTCAAGGAGAGGCCGGGTTTTGCCCGGAAAATGTGGAATGGATCAAATCAGAGTCGTCGGCGGCAACCCTTTGAAGGGTGTCATTCCCATTTCCGGCGCGAAAAATGCAGCACTGCCGCTGATCATTTCCTCGCTTCTGACCAGCGACACGCTGACGCTGGAAAACGTGCCGCATCTGGCCGATGTCGAGCTCTTGATGCGCATCCTCGGCAATCACGGCGTCGACATCTCCGTCAACGGCCGGCGCGAACGCCAACAGGACGGCTATGCGCGCACCATCCATTTCAATTGCCCGACGATTACCGACACCACCGCTTCCTATGAGCTTGTGCGCAAGATGCGCGCCTCGTTCTGGGTCATCGGCCCGCTTCTGGCGCGCGAGGGCATTGCCCGGGTTTCGCTGCCGGGCGGTTGCGCCATCGGTACGCGTCCGGTCGATCTGTTCATCGACGGGCTGAAGGCGCTGGGCGCGGAAATCGAGATCGAACAGGGCTATGTCGAGGCGAAGGCGCCGAAGGGCGGGCTTGTCGGCCGTCACTACGTGTTCCCCAAGGTTTCCGTCGGCGCGACCCATACGCTGATGATGGCGGCAACGCTTGCCAACGGCACGACGGTGCTTGAAAACGCCGCGCGCGAGCCGGAAGTGGTCGACCTTGCCAATTGCCTGAAGGCCATGGGCGCGAAGATCGAGGGTGCCGGCTCACCGACGATCACGATTGACGGCGTCACCTCGCTTTCCGGCGCGCGCCACACCGTTCTGCCGGACCGGATCGAAACCGGCACCTATGCTATGGCCGTTGCCATGGCCGGCGGCGAGGTTACGCTGGAAAACACCGATGCCGCCCTCCTGAGTTCCGCAATCGAGGCGATCCGCGCGGCAGGCGCCGAAATCACCCCGACGGAAACCGGCATCCACATCATCGGCCACGGCGACGATATTCGTCCGGTCGATGTCACCACAGAACCCTATCCGGGTTTTCCTACAGACCTGCAGGCGCAGTTCATGGCTTTGATGACCCGCGCCAAGGGCACCGCACGCATTGTCGAGACGATTTTCGAAAACCGGTTCATGCATGTGCAGGAACTGGCCCGCCTCGGCGCCGACATTTCGCTTTCCGGCCAGACGGCAACGATCAAGGGCGTTCCCGAACTCCATGGCGCTCCGGTCATGGCGACGGATCTGCGCGCCTCGGTCTCGCTCGTCATCGCAGGCCTTGCCGCCAAGGGCGAAACCACCGTGTCGCGGGTCTACCACCTCGATCGCGGTTTCGAGCGGCTGGAAGAAAAGCTCACCCGCTGCGGCGCGGTTGTCGAGCGGATCGGCAGCTGACGCGGTCCCGGACATCATTTTCCTGTCGACCCCAGGCATTCCCGGCACAACAATGGTTGCGAAACGGCCACGACCGCCTTATTTCGGTTAAAACCACAAACCCGCCGGGAATTTTGTCATGTCCACCGATCAACTGAAGCTTATGGCGCTGGATGAAGAAGACCTCGCCATCATCTCGGCGCATGTGCAGGATGCCGTGTTTCTGTCGCGGGATGTCACCTTTTCCAGGGTTGCGGGTCAGTTTCAGCTTCTGTGCAACCGCTTTGTCTGGGAAAAGAAACGCGGCTTCTTCAAGAAACCGGAGCGCCGCCGCGCAGCTCTCGTGTTCAAGCGCGTGAATGCGGTGCGCAGCATCGGTCTTGACCGCAAGGCCGATGACGAGGTTTCCAACCTGCTTTCGGTACAGTTCGAAAAAAGCGGCGATGGTCCGGAAGGCTCTGTGATCATCACGCTTTCGGGCGGTGGCGAGATCGTTGCGGATGTGGAGTGTATCGAGGTGCTTCTGACCGATCTTTCGGAAAGCTGGGAAGCACGCGGCAAGCCGCACCATCCACGGTGAGACGATCCGCAGACGAGGACAGAGTTTTCCCGAATCATTTGAGTGAGGCAAATATGGCCATCTGGCTTGACGCAGCCGACGATCGCTTCGAAAGCGCTTTCAGATCACTGCTTTCGATGAAGCGCGAAGTCTCCAAGGACGTTGGCGACACGGTTGATGAAATTCTTGCCGATGTCCGTGCAAACGGCGATGCGGCCCTTGCCGCCTATTCCGCCCGCTTCGACGGCGTCGATTTTTCCGATCCGGCAACTCCGATGAAGGTCGACGCGCAGGCGATTGACGAAGCCATGGTTGCTGTCGATCCGAAGGTTGTCGACGCCCTCAGGCTGGCAGAGGAGCGGATCCGCAAACACCATGCGCGCCAATTGCCGCCGGACGATTTCTACAAGGACGAAATCGGTGTCGGCCTTGGCCATCGCTGGACGGCGGTGGAAGCTGTCGGGCTTTACGTGCCGGGCGGCACGGCGAGCTATCCCAGTTCCGTTCTGATGAACGCCGTTCCGGCAAAAGTCGCGGGCGTCGAGCGCATCGTCATGGTGGTGCCGACGATGAAAGGCCAGATCAATCCGGCCGTGCTGGCGGCGGCCAAGATTGCCGGCGTTACGGAAATCTACCGGATCGGCGGCGCACAGGCCGTGGCCGCCCTTGCCTATGGCACCGAGACGATTGCGCCCGTTTCCAAGATCGTCGGCCCCGGCAATGCCTATGTGGCGGCTGCCAAGCGCGCCGTGTTCGGCACAGTCGGCATCGACATGATCGCCGGCCCTTCGGAAGTTCTGGTGATCGCCGACGGTGAAAACAACCCGGACTGGATCGCAGCCGACCTTCTTGCCCAGGCCGAGCACGATACGGCGGCGCAGTCGATCCTGATCACCACCGACCGCGCCCTTGGCGAGGCGGTTGAACAGGCCGTGGAACGGCAGCTGAAGACCTTGCCGCGCGGTGAAATTGCCGGCGCAAGCTGGCGCGACTATGGCGCAATTATCACCGTTTCCGACCTCGACACGGCGCTGGCACTTGCCAACCGCCTCGCCCCGGAACATCTGGAACTGGCCGTTGACGATCCCGACGCCCTGATCCCGAAAGTGCGCAATGCCGGTGCGATCTTCGCCGGGCATTATACGCCGGAAGCGATCGGCGATTATGTCGGCGGTTCGAATCACGTTTTGCCGACCGCGCGTTCGGCGCGTTTTTCCTCGGGCCTGGGTGTTTTGGACTTCATGAAGCGCACATCCATCCTAAGTCTGGGTCTGGAGCAGCTGAATACACTTGCACAGCCGGCCATTGACCTTGCAGAATGCGAAGGGCTGGGCGCGCATGCGCGCTCGGTTGCCATCCGCCTTAACCGCAAGGAATAGACATGAGCACGGGCGAATACAGGCTGATCGATGTTGTTCTCGACGAGAGCATCGGCCGCGCCTCGCCCGATGTCGAGCACGAGCGCGCCGTCGCCATATTCGATCTTCTCGAGGAGAATTTTTTCAAGCCGGTCGGTCATGAGGGCGGGCCCTACAAGCTGACGCTTTCGATCCTGGAAAAGCGCCTGATCTTCGACATCACGCTGGAAAACGGCGACAAGGTCGCGACCCACATCCTGTCGCTGACACCGTTCAGGCGGATCGTGAAGGACTATTTCATGATCTGCGAGAGCTATTACGAGGCGATCAAGACGGCGACGCCAAACAGGATCGAGGCGATCGACATGGGCCGGCGCGGCGTCCACAACGAAGGGTCGCAAACCCTGCAGGACCGGCTAAAGGGCAAGATCGAGGTGGATTTCGATACCGCGCGGCGCCTTTTCACGCTGTTCTGCGTCCTCTACTGGCGCGGTTGAGGGCGGCCACCGCCGCCGTTTCGAACGTCACGTGAACAAAAAACGGCGACGGGAGCAAACATGGTTCACAAACGTTGAACTATTGTGTAGGTTCCGCCGCAATTGGGCAGCGCCGCGCGTTTTCAACGCAGCCGCTACGCTGCCGACAAGTGAAGCAACTGCATCCCCGTCTGTCTTGCCGGCAACGGCCTGACGGGGAGAGCGGCGTTTGGGCAGTTCCAGGATATGGGCCCTGAACGCATGGAAGAAAAGAAACGACATAGATGGCTAAAGAAGAAGTACTGGAATTTCCGGGCGTCGTCGTCGAGCTTCTGCCGAACGCGACATTCCGGGTGAAACTTGAAAACGACCACGAGATCATCGCCCACACGGCAGGCCGCATGCGCAAGAACCGTATTCGCGTTCTGGCCGGCGACAAGGTGCTTGTGGAAATGACCCCTTACGACCTGACCAAGGGCCGGATTACATATCGCTTCAAGTAGAAGCGCACGATCCCTTATGATCGATCGGGAACGGGCTTGACCGTGGCAAAGACAAAACTTGTCCTGGCGTCGGCATCGCCGCGGCGTGTGGACCTTCTGGCCCAGATAGGCGTGACGCCCGACCGGATACTCCCGGCTGACATCGACGAGACCCCGGCGGCAAGGGAAACGCCAAGGCTTCTGGCCGGACGCCTGGCCCGCGGCAAGGCCGGCGCGGTTGCCGAAACGCTTGATGCGGACGATGCCTGGCGCGGCTCTCTTATCCTTGCAGCCGACACCGTGGTTGCCGTCGGACGGCGCATCCTGCCCAAGGCCGAGACCGAAAACGAGGCGATCGAATGCCTCTCACTGCTTTCGGGACGCAACCACCGGGTCTTCACCGGTCTTTGTGTCAGAACCGCCGGCGAGAGCACGGACAGCCTCCGTGTGGTTGAAACCCGCGTAACCTTCAAGCATCTTTCAAAAACAGATATCGAAGCCTATCTCGCAGCAGGCGAATGGCACGGCAAGGCCGGCGCCTACGCCATCCAGGGGCGTGCAGCAGCGTTTATCGAGCGGCTTGTCGGGTCCTATTCCGCCGTCGTCGGTCTGCCGCTCTATGAAACGCAGTCCCTGCTGTCGGGCCGCGGCTACGATATAGCAGCACAATGGAGCGAACATGGGCAATGAAAGCAAACCCCGCGTCGAGCCTTTGAGAAAACCGCGCGAATGCCCGGAATGCGGCCGGCCCTCGACACGGGAGAACTACCCGTTCTGCAGCGACCGTTGTCGTCAGCTCGACCTTTCCCGATGGCTGACGGGGTCTTACGCCATTCCCGTGGCCGAAGACGAATCGAAGCCCGATGGCGAAGAATATTGACGCTTGGTGCGGCTTGGTACGGCTTCGCCAACCTACTCAAATGATTAAATAAATCGAAATCCATGTCCCTTTTCCAGCGGATTTCGGTTGCGTTTACCCGCCACTGTTGCATTTAACGCTGGTTTTGTGAAATAATCGCCTTATACTTGTATTGGAAAGCGTGCGCTGCCACTCGGCAGAAACGAGAGATCCAGAGGAACGAGGCGGTGAGAAGCAAGACCTTACACCACCGGCCTTCAACAACGGCCGGTGTTGATGCCACCGATCCGCAGGAAAATGTTAGCGCTACCGCGAAACAGGCAGAAGCCGATCGCGGGGCCGATGCCGCGCGAAAAATTTACCTGTCCAGACATGGCTACAAAAAGGGCGTGAACTGGGCGTTCTGGCTCACACTTGCCGGAAGCCTGGTGTTTTTCGTTGTCTGTTTCACAGGCCTGTTCGCGCTCGTACGCGTTCTGATGCCCGCGCTGGTCTGATCCGCGGGACAAAACCTGCGTGCGTGTTGCCGGCGATTACCCGCCAGCGCCAACGGCAAACTGCTCCCAGGCGCCACCCGGCGCAGTCGCAGCCTGAAGGGCCGCCAGATTGATCTGCGCCTGTTCGGCGGAAACGCCCGCTGTGGCCACCCGTTGTGCTTCCTGCTGCTTGCCCTGAAGCGCCAGCACCAGCGCGAGGTTGATCTGCACTTCGGAGCTTGCGCCACGCCTGTCGTTGGCTTCACGCAGGTAATTTTCCGCCGTCGCCAGATCGTGGGTCAAGACGTAGGAAACCGCCATGTTCGACAGAACCTCCGGGTTCTTCGGCGACAGCGACAGAGCCTGCCGGTATCGCATGCGCGCTTCCATCGGTTGGCCCATCTGATCAAGGATCAGACCTTCCTGGGAAAAGGTCCGCCAGTCGCGTGGCGCAACGCGTTCGGCATCGCGGATCGTGCGCAGCGCGTCGGGATAATGGCCGAGTGCCGCCTGCGTTTCGGCATAATGCAGCAGCGCATCGCCGGAATCGGGATTGCGCGCGGCAACCTCACGCATCACCTGATTCGCTTCGGAATAACGCCCTTCCGCTTTCAGATATTCCGACCACGCGACGCCCGATTTGACATTTCCGGGCCGCGACAGAAATGCCGTTTCGAGCCGGTAATTCATCATCTGCCGTTGGGACGGCGAAAGGGTCGCGATTTCTTCGGCCGACATATACTGATACTGGCCAGCGGTCATCGGCTTGCGCACGCTGGCGCATCCGGAAAGCGCAACTGCTGCAAGCACGACGGCCAGCGCCGTTTTTCCCGAAAGTCCGCTGCGATCGATCATTTCCGGCAATCTCCGTCTGTTCTCAATGCCTCGATCGGCGTATGGAATCATTTTCGAGGCTTTCCGACACTTTACAGAAAGTTTTTTACCGCGAAAGTAGGCGGACACACAGTTACGAGTGACCTTTCATGCCCAGTTTCCAATTCATCGAACACCCCTTCCCTTTCTGCGAACCCGGCGAGGCTTCAAATCCGCTTTATGCGGTAGCGCCGTCCGACCTCGAAAACCCGGACATTCTTCCCGAAAATGTTGGTAATTTTGTCCGTTCGGCGAAATTTTCCGCGCGCGAGGGCGAGCTCCTGCTTCTTCCCGGTGCGGACGGTGCGCTTGCAGGCGCCCTGCTTGGCCTCGGCTCACGGGCAGAAAACCCCTTCGTTACCGGCAGGCTTTCAAAGCTTCTGCCGGCCGGTGACTGGCACCTTGCCCGCTATCCCGGTGACAGGACGCAGGCTCTGATCGGTTTTGCGGCCGGCAGCTACCGCTTCGAGCGCTATCTCAAACCGTCGGCAGCCGCGCCGGTCCGCCTTGCCATCCCCGAAGATTGCGATGCTGATGCGATCAAACGCAATGTCGCCGCAATCCGGCTTGCCCGCGATCTGATCAATACGCCGGCAAACGACATGCAGCCCGATCATCTGGAACAGGCTTTCGGCGCCCTCGCCTGCCACTATGGCGCCGATTTCAGCGCTGTTCGCGGCGGCGACCTGCTGACGAGCGGCTTTCCGCTGATCCATGCGGTTGGCCGCGCCGGGGAAAAGGCGCCGCGACTGATGGAGATGCGCTGGGGCCGCAAGGGTGCAAAGAGCATCACGCTCGTCGGCAAGGGCGTATGCTTCGACACCGGCGGCCTCGACATCAAGTCGGCGGCCGGCATGGGGCTGATGAAGAAGGATATGGGCGGGGCCGCCAATGTCATGGCGCTGGCGCTGATGATCATGGATGCGGGCCTCGATGTTGACCTGCGCGTAATCGTGCCAAGCGTCGAAAACGCCATCGCCGGCAATGCCTTCCGGCCGGGCGACATCTATCACTCCCGCAAGGGGCTGACGGTGCAGATCGACAATACCGACGCCGAGGGACGGCTCATCCTCGCCGATGCGCTGGCCTATGCCGACGAGGAACAGCCAGACCTGCTGATCGACATGGCAACGCTGACGGGTGCTGCCCGCGTGGCGCTCGGCCCTGAGGTGATGCCGTTCTACACCGACAGCGACGCATTGTCCGATGCGCTTCATCAGGCAGGCGAACGGCTCTCCGACCCGGTCTGGCGCATGCCGCTTTATCCCGGCTATGACGCAAAGCTGAAGACCGGTCTGGCCGATCTCACCAATGCGCCGGCCGGCGGCATGGCAGGATCGATCACGGCTGCGCTTTTCCTGAAGCGCTTCGTCGACCGCGCCGGAACATGGGCGCATTTCGATATTTACGGCCACGCCCCGGCCGATCGCGATTTCGGCCCGGCCGGCGGCGAGGCCCAGGCAATCCGGGCGATCTTCGAAACGATCAGGACTGTCTGATGGTTATGGAACTCGACAGAAGGCTTCATGCCTTTCGACCGGATCTGGCCGATGCAAGACTTTCCGGCATGGTGCATGCAGATCATTTCGCCGTGCCGGAACCCGCGCAGATCATCGTTCCCGTCGCCCCGCTCCGTCCGCAACCGTCTGAGGCTGCGGTGATCGACAGCCAGCTGCTCTTCGGAGAAGGCGTCGATATTTTCGAGCGCAAGTCCGGCTGGGCCTGGGTCCAGTCGCATTTCGACGGTTATGTCGGCTACATGCCGGAGGCAATGCTGGCGGAAGGCGAGCGCCAGGCCTCGCATTTCATCGCGGTTCCACGAACCTTTCTCTACCCGGAACCCGACGTCAGGGCGGGACCGGTCTGCGCCCTTTCCATGGGCTGCCGACTGACCTTTGTCGATGAGGTGGAGATGCGCGGCAGCCGGTTCTATCTCTGCTCGGATGGCACGGCCGTGTTTGCCGATCATTGCTTTCCGCTTGACCGGCCATTTGAACGCGACCCGGTCAAGACGGCGCTGCGGTTTCTGGAAACGCCCTATCTGTGGGGCGGACGTTCGGGCTTCGGCCTTGACTGCTCGGCTCTGGTGCAGATTGCAATGATGATGGCCGGGCGGGCGGTACCGCGCGATTCCGACATGCAGGAACTGATGGATGGAGAGCCGGTATCACGCCGCGCCCTGAAACGCGGTGATCTGGTCTTCTGGAAAGGCCATGTCGGCATGATGGAAGACGGCAAGACGCTGGTGCACGCCAATGGCGCGGCCATGCGGGTGACCCGCGAAAGCCTTGACCATGCCATCACCCGCATTGCTCCGGTCTATGGCAACCCGACATCTTATCTGCGGCCCGAGAAGGGCTAAACGCTCTCTCGCAATATACTGAACGTAAAAACGCCGCCCCGATGAGGCGGCGTTTTCACTCATGCCTTGCAGTGCACGCAATTACTTGCGGGCGCTGAGCGGCACGACCGAACCTTTTTCGTCGGTGGCTTCCGGCTCGTTGACCACGCCTTCTTCGTAGGCGCGGCCATAGAAGGTGTCGAGCAGGACCTGACGGATTTCCGAGATCAGCGGGTAGCGCGGGTTGGCGCCGGTGCACTGGTCGTCGAAGGCCTTTTCGGCAACTTCATCGAGATGATCGAGGAAGTCGGCTTCGCCGACGCCGGCCGCCTGGATCGATTCGGGGATATCGCAGGCCTTGTTGAGGCTTTCGATCCACTTGACCAGGTTTTCAACCGACTGTTCGTCGCTCTTGCCGCCAAGGTCGAGATGGCGGGCAATCTCGGCGTAGCGGCACAGCGCCTTCGGCCGGTCATACTGGCTGAAGGTTGCCTGCTTGGTCGGATTGTCGACCGCGTTGTAGCGGACCACATTGGCCAGAAGCAGGGCATTCGACAGGCCGTGCGGCAGATGGAACTGCGCGCCGATCTTGTGCGCCATCGAGTGGCAGACACCGAGGAAGGCGTTGGCAAAGGCCATGCCGGCAATCGTTGCCGCATTGTGAACCTGCTCGCGGGCCTTCGGATCGGCAGCACCGTTCTTGTAGGCCGAAGGCAGATATTCCTTCAGCAGCTTCAGGGCCTGCAGCGCCTGACCGTCCGAATACTCGTTCGCCATGATCGAGACGTAGGCCTCGAGTGCGTGGGTCACGGCATCGATACCGCCATGGGCCGTCAGCGACTTCGGCATGTTCATGACCAGATCGGCATCGACGATGGCCATGGTCGGCGTCAGTTCGTAGTCGGCGATCGGATACTTCACGCCGGTCTTCTCGTCGGTGACGACGGCAAACGGGGTGACTTCCGAACCGGTGCCCGAAGTGGTGGGCACGGCCACGAACTTGGCCTTCACGCCGAGTTTCGGGAAGTGATAGATGCGCTTGCGGATATCCATGAAGCGCAGCGCCAGATCGGCAAACTCGACTTCCGGATGCTCATACATCACCCACATGATCTTGGCTGCGTCCATCGGCGAACCGCCACCCTGGGCCAGGATGATGTCCGGTTCGAACGAACGGGCCAGTTCCCAGCCCTTGCGGACAACGGCCAGCGTCGGGTCGGCCTGAACGTCAAAGAAGGTCTCGACCTCCATGCCGAGGTTCTTCAGCACCCGGACCGTATCGTTGACATAGCCGTTTTCGAACAGGAAGCGGTCGGTGACGATCAGGCAACGCTTGTGGCCCTTCAGTTCTTCAAGCGCGAAGGGAAGCGAACCGCGACGGAAATAGATCGACGGGGGAAGCTTGTGCCACAGCATGTTTTCTGCCCTCTTGGCGACCGTTTTCTTGTTGATGAGGTGCTGCGGACCGACATTTTCCGAGATCGAGTTACCGCCCCACGAACCGCAGCCAAGCGTCAGCGACGGCGCCAGGCGGAAGTTGTAGAGGTCGCCGATACCGCCCTGCGAGGCGGGCGTATTGACGAGAACGCGGGCCGTCTTCATCCGTTCGCCGAAGGTGGTGACGCGTTCGGGCTGCAGGTCCTGATCGGTGTAGAGAACCGAGGTGTGACCGATACCGCCGAGCGCCACCAGTTCCGATGCGATGCGGCTGGCGTGATCGAAGTTCTTCGCCTTGTACATGGCCAGCGTCGGCGACAGCTTTTCATGGGCGAAGATTTCTTCCTCGCCGGTGCTTTCGACTTCGGCAATCAGCACCTTGGTGCGCGGCGGCACCTCGATGCCGGCCATGGCGGCGATCTTTTCAGCCGACTGACCGACGATGCTTGCATTCAGTCCGCCGTTTTCCTTCATGATGACGCTGCGGACAGCACCGGCCTCATTGCCCGACAGCACATAACCGCCATGACTAATGAAGCGTTCGCGCACGGCATTATAGACCTTGTCGACGGCAATCACCGACTGTTCCGATGCGCAGATGACGCCGTTGTCGAAAGTCTTCGACATCAGGATCGAGGCAACGGCACGCTTGATATCGGCATATTCGTCGATCACGGCCGGCGTGTTGCCGGCGCCGACGCCGATGGCGGGCTTGCCCGACGAATAGGCCGCCTTGACCATGCCGGGGCCGCCGGTGGCGAGGATCAGGTTGATGTCCGGGTGGTGCATCAGCGCGTTCGAAAGCTCGACCGAGGGTTCATCGATCCAGCTGACGATGTCCTTCGGCGCGCCGGCCTTGACGGCGGCTTCCAGCACAACGCGGGCAGCCTCGCAGGTCGAACGCTTGGCGCGTGGATGCGGCGAGAAGATCACCCCGTTGCGGGTCTTCAGGCTGATCAGCGCCTTGAAGATGGCCGTCGAGGTCGGGTTGGTGGTGGGGACGATGGCGCAAATCAGACCGACAGGCTCGGCAACGGTGAAGATGCCGTATTCCGGCTCCTCCGAGAGGATGCCGCAGGTCTTGTCGTCCTTGTATTTGTTGTAGATGTATTCCGAGGCGAAGTGGTTTTTGACAACCTTGTCTTCCATGACGCCCATTCCGGTTTCCTCATGCGCCATACGGGCAAGGGGAATACGGGCGTCGGCCGCGGCAAGTGCGGCGGAACGGAAAATGAAGTCGACCTGTTCCTGAGTATAGGTCGCAAACTTCTGCTGCGCTGCCTTCGTCCGGGCAACAAGCTGGTCAAGTTCGGTCGTGCTGATGGCCGGCATGGGACTACTCCTGCGCTTTAGCCGAACCGGAAAATGGCCCGGCAATTGCTTAAAAACTGGCGAATATTGGCGGCCGATCTTGGGCTCGGCCTGCCGGCGCGCCTTATCCTTGAAATGCTTCTTTTGTTTTTACCGGCCACTGGCCACAAGAAGCTTGGGAAATCTGTCCGGATAAGGGCCGTCCGTTCTCGCCACGATGTGTGTTTAGGTCGGTTTAAATCGTTTTGTATTGATCGTGATCAAAGAAGCGAAGCTTTTGCGGAAGCGCATGGCCGGATGTGCAAAAGCGCCACAACACCGCCTTCTTCGGGGCGGCTTTCCGGCACCGGCGAAGGGGCATGACAAAGGATACGATGACGGCCGCAATATTGAAACCGCCTTCGGCAGATTCTTGCCGGAGACGGTCTCAAAGGCGTCAATGCGCGGGGTTGAAGCGTTTCAGGCGCAGCGCGTTGGACAGCACGAAGACACTGGAAAGCCCCATGGCGCCCGCCGCCAGCATCGGCGACAGCAGCGTGCCGTTGACGGGAAAGAGAATACCCGCCGCCACCGGAATGAGCACGGCATTATAGGCAAAGGCCCAGAACAGGTTCTGCGCGATATTGCGCATCACCGCACGCGACAGCGAAATCGCGCTGACAACGCCGGACAGTTCGCCCGACATCAACACGACATCGGCGGTTTCAATCGCAATATCGGTGCCCGTACCGATGGCAATGCCGGTATCGGCAGCGGCCAGTGCCGGGGCATCATTGATGCCGTCGCCGGCAAAGGCGATGGCGCCGTGCCCGGCCTTCAGCTTTTCAAGCGCTTCGACCTTTCCATCCGGCAGCACATCGGCAACCACGGTATCGATACCCACCTCACGGGCAATGCTTTCTGCGGTCTTCCGGTTGTCGCCGGAGATCATCGCCGTTTTCAGCCCGGCGGCATGAAGCGCTGCGATCGCGGCCTTCGCCGAGGGTTTGACCGGATCGGCGACGCCGATGACACCGGCAGCCTTGCCATCGACCGCGACGAAAAGCAGGGACCGGGCATTTTCGGCAAGCCTCTCGGCATCGCCGTCCAGCGCCTGCGTGTCGACGCCTTCCCGCTCCATGAAACGGCGTGCGCCAACGTTCACCTTGCTGCCATTGACCGTTGCCGATACGCCAAAACCGGGCACGGCGGAAAAGTCAGCCGTTTTTGCAATGTCCAGCCCCTCGTCCTTCACCGTTGTCAGAACGGCTTCGGCAAGCGGATGTTCGGAGCCCTGCTCGACGGCGGCGGCAAGGCCAAGGACCGTGTTTCTCTCAAAGCCATCGGCGGTGACAACATCGGTGACGACGGGGCGTCCTTCCGTCAGCGTGCCGGTCTTGTCGAAGGCGACGATCTTCGTGTCCTTCAGCGTCTGCAGCGCCTCGCCGTTTCTGAACAGCACCCCGATTTCGGCCGCCCTGCCGGTTCCGACCATGATCGAGGTCGGCGTGGCGAGCCCCATGGCGCAGGGGCAGGCGATGATCATCACCGCAACCGCATTGACCAGCGCGAAGGAGAGCGCCGGCGACGGACCGAACACCATCCAGATGACAAAGGTGATGGCAGCGGCCAGCAGAACCGCAGGCACGAACCACGCCGTGACCTTGTCCACCAGCGCCTGCACCGGCAGTTTCGCCCCTTGCGCGTTCTCGACCATCTTGACGATGCGCGCCAGAACCGTATCGGCGCCGATGGCGCTGGCCTTGAACGTGAATGTGCCGGTCTTGTTGATCGTGCCGCCGGTCACCGCATCATCGGTAGACTTGGCGACGGGAACCGGCTCGCCGGAGATCATCGATTCGTCGACATAGGATGTGCCGGAAACAACAACACCATCGACGGCGACTTTTTCGCCCGGACGGACGACGACGACATCGCCGAGCTTCAGCTCTTCAATCGGCACATCGACCTGTTCGCCGTCACGTTCGACACGAGCGGTTTTCGGCTGCAGGCCGAGAAGATGGGTGATGGCAGCCGATGTGCGCCCCTTGGCCTTGGCTTCCAGAAACCGGCCCAGCAGAATGAGGGTGATGATAACGGCGGAGCTTTCGAAATAGACCTGTGCGGCCCCTTCCGGGAAAATCTGCGGCAGGAAGGTCGCGAAGGTCGAATAGCCCCATGCCGCCGTTGAGCCCAGCATCACCAGCGCATTCATATCCGGCGACAACCGGCGGAAGGACGCTATGCCGTGCCGGTAGAACCGCCGGCCGGGGCCGAACTGAACGATCGTTGCCAGCACGAAGTAAAACACATGCAGGGGATAGACGCCGACAGCCGAGGTGAGTGCAGACCCGAAGGCCGGAATAAAGTGCGACCCCATTTCCAGAATGAAAAGCGGCAGGGTGAAGACGAAAGCCGTCAGCAGGTCGCGCTTCAGCGCCGCCCGCTCCTTCTCGCGCGCGTCTTCCTGCGTGGACACCGCACCGGTTTCCGCGCCCAGACGGCGCGGCTCATAGCCGGCCTTTTCAATCGCCGCTTCCACCGTCGAAAGCGTCGTTGCCTTGTCCACCGCGACGGTCGCCTGCTCGGTGGCCAGGTTGACCTTTGCCTCCAGAACGCCCGGCACGCGTGAAAGCGCCCGCTCGACACTGGCAACGCAGGAGGCACAGGTCATGCCGCCAACGCCGATCTTGATGGTTTCAAGCGGAACGCCGTAGCCCGCCTTTTCAATCGCGGCGACGACATTGGCTTTCGCCTTGCGATCGGCCAGCGCCACATCGGCGGTTTCCGTCGCCAGATTGACGGAGACGGTGTCGACACCGTCAAGCTTGCGGACAACCCGCTCGACGCTTGAAACGCAGGAAGCGCAGGTCATGCCGGAAACCGGCAGCACAAGATGCTGCGCCTTCCCTGCCGTTGCGGGCTTTTTTGTAACCGTCTGTTCCATTGCGCATTCCTTTTTCTTCAACCCGCCGGGTTCCATTCAGCCGGCGCCGGCGCGCTTCCCGCCTGCATCTACCCGAGCTTGTTTGGATGACGCATGAGGAAAGAGGGTACCGCTCCGATTGCCCTGCGACATCGTAACCGACACCTCAGACTGCTGACGCACGTGCCCATCCTACGGACGTCATCCTCGGCCTCGTGCCGAGGATCTAACCACGTTTGCGCATACGCGGAGCTTCCGCTTTGCACCGGACTTGCATTATTTCGCTGTTCCAACCGAAACGCCTGTCGTGGCGAGAGGTGCTTGGATGCCCGGGACAGGCCCGAGTTGACGAATGAGAGTGAAGCAACCTTCGTCAGCGAGCTGCGACATCGTAACCGACATCTTCAATCGCCTCGACGGCGCTTTCGCGGGTCGCGGGCGCAGCAAGGGCGAACGAGGCGGCATTGTTGTCGAGGCTCACTTCGATTTCGGAAATACCGTCGATATCACCCAGCGCCTTTTCAACCTTGTCGACGCATTTGCTGCAGCCCATGCCCTCGATTTTCAGCGTGATTTTCTCAGCCATCATCTTGCTCCTTGCTGTTGATGACGCGAAAATGGGGCTTCCAGTGGCTGGAAGGTCAAGACCTTTGTTTATTTTCCAGGACTGTGCCGCTTGTCAGAGGCGCAAGGACCTGTCTTTGCTGAGCGCATTCAACGGATTTCAAAGGAGAAGAACATGGACTTTCATCTCTGGCTCGCCTTCGTGACGGCATCGACAGCGCTCCTTCTCATTCCCGGCCCCACTGTTCTTTTGGTGCTGAGTTATGCGCTCAGTCAGGGGCGGCGGGTCGCACTTGCCACCGTTGCCGGCGTCGCGCTCGGCGATTTCATTGCCATGACGGCTTCGCTTGCCGGCCTCGGCGCGCTGGTTCTGACGTCGGCAAAACTGTTTATCGTGCTGAAATGGATCGGCGCGGCCTATCTCGTCTATCTCGGCATCAGGCTTTTCAAAAGCGCCGGGTCCAGCGAAAACATCGCATCCACCACGCCGGCCCCGCTTGTCGCGCGCAAGATTTTCTTTCATTCCATGACCGTGACGGCGCTGAATCCGAAATCGATTGCCTTCTTCATCGCTTTCGTACCGCAGTTCATTGTGCCGCAAGCGCCGCTTGTCCCTCAGTTTTCAACGCTTGTTGTCACATTTGTCGGGCTGGCCGCCGTCAATGCACTGGCCTATGCCCTGATGGCAGACCGGTTGCGGACAAAGCTAAGTTCGTCCACGGTCACCGCGTTCCTGCCCCGGCTGGGCGGCAGTGCGCTGATTGCGATGGGGCTTGCAACGGCCACGCTGAAACGGACAACGTCCTGAAAACTGGGAAGCCTGATGATACCGGATGCAGAAAAAGTGCTCATCTACGCACGACGGGGCAGCAGGGTGCTCGTCTTCGATGAGCCGGACTTTCCGGAGGCTCCGCTTCAGGTTCCCGGCGGGACGCTGGAGCATGCAGAAATCCCGATCGAGGCGGCAAAACGGGAATTTCACGAGGAGACCGGACTACATCTGAATGAAGGCTGGTCGGCGCTTGGCAACATTGACTACAGCTTCAGAAAAAACGGCGCGCTGCTGTGCCACCGGCGCCATATATTCACTGTTCCCATGCCGGAGGATGCGCCTGAGAACTGGTTTCACACAGAGGAACACGCCTCTGACGGCGGCGGGCCTATCCGCTTCCGGCTGTTTTTCCTTGATTGGAAAGACGCGGCCGGAAACATTGGACTTGGCATGGAAATGCCGCTTTCGTGGCCCGCCTTGACAGCATTTTTCACCTGAAGCGACAGCCCGGCAACAGATTGTCTTTCGCGCCAAGATTGACGTCCGGCAAATGCGGCGTTATCTAGCTTTTCCCTGTGGTGATTTGGCCGGCCGGCTTGCAGCCACGTAAAACAACTCGCTAAAGGGCCGATGCGAGCGGAAAATTCCTGCCCCATCCGGACCGGTAGCGTGTTGAAGGCGGCCGGTTTTTGTTCGGGATTGGAATGAACATGCCTATCAAGATTCCAGATACGCTGCCTGCCTTCGAGACGCTGATTTCCGAAGGCGTGCGGGTCAAGACGGAAACGGTTGCGGAACGGCAGGATATCCGCCCGCTGCATTTCGGGCTGCTCAACCTCATGCCGAACAAGATCAAGACCGAGCTGCAATTCGCGCGGCTTCTGGGCGCCTCCCCGCTGCAAATCGAGCTTTCGCTGGTGCGCGTCGGCGGCCACAAGGCCAAGAACACGCCGATCGAGCATCTCCTGTCCTTTTACAAGACCTGGGACGAGGTGGCAGAACGCAAGTTCGACGGTTTCATCATCACCGGCGCGCCGGTTGAGACGTTGCCCTTCGAGGACGTCACCTATTGGGACGAAATGAAGGAAATTCTCGACTGGACCACCACCAATTGCCACTCGACGATGAATATCTGCTGGGGCGCGATGGCCGCTGCATGGCATTTTCACGGCGTACCGAAGCGGCTTCTCGACAAGAAGGCCTTCGGCATATTCCGCCATCGCAATCTGAAGCCCGCGTCGATCTATCTCAACGGTTTTTCCGATGATTTCCAGCTTCCTGTTTCACGCTGGACGGAGGTGCGCCGCGCCGATCTGGAAAACGTGCCGGGCATCGAAATCCTGATGCATTCCGATGAAGTCGGGCCGTGTCTGGCTTATGAGAGCTTTGCCAACCGGCTCTACATGTTCAATCACATCGAATATGATTCCGGTTCGCTCGGTGACGAATACAGGCGCGATGTCGACACCAATGTGCCGATCGAGCTGCCGTTCAACTATTTCCCGGCAGACGATCCGAACCGGGCGCCGCTCAATCGCTGGCGCTCGCATGCCCATCTCCTGTTCGGCAACTGGATCAACGAGGTTTACCAGACCACGCCCTACTCTCTGGAAGAAATCGGCAAAGAGCGCGCGGGCGCTTGAAGGTCCGGACATTCCGGCGCAATATCCGCGCTGCAATGCAACATTTTAAATGTGGAGGATAAAAACAATGAGCGCGCCACAACCGGAAACCTTCGGCCAGACCAGCGACGGCAAGACTGTCAGCCGTGTCACGATTTCAGGTGGCGGGCTGACCGCGAAGATCATCAACTGGGGCGCGGTGGTTCAGGACCTGCGTCTTGAAGGCCATGACCATTCCCTGGTTCTGGGGTTTGAGAATTTCGATCACTACCCGGCCTTCTCTCCCTATTTCGGGGCTACGCCGGGGCGCTCCTCCAACCGCATCGCAAACGGCCGCTTTACCATCGACGGGACGGAATATCAGGTCGACTGCAACGAAAACGGCATCACCAACCTGCATGGCGGCAGAGACGGCATCGGCGTCAGCATGTGGGAATTCGAAGAGATTGCCGAAAACCGGGTGACGCTGAAGATCGTCGATCCGGACGGTCGCGGCGGCTTTCCGGGAAACACCACCATCCGCGCCCATTTTCATCTCAAGCCACGCGGCGTTTTCTCGATCGTCTACGAAACCACGACCGACAAGCCGACGGTCGCCAATATCTGCAATCACACCTATTTCAACCTCGGCAACGGCACGGATACGCTCGAACACACGATGATGATCATGGCTGATCATTATCTGCCGACGGACGAACGGCAGATCCCGACCGGCGAGATCAGGTCCGTTGCCAGCACACCCTTCGACTTCCGCAAGCCACACCCGCTCAAGCGCGAGGACGAAAATGGCCGGCAGGTTCTGTTCGATCACAATTTCTGTCTGTCGCCCGAGCGCACGGAAAAACGTCCCGTCATCAGCGCCTATGCCCCCTCCTCGCATGTCACCATGGATGTGTTGACCACGGAGCCGGGGGTTCAGCTTTACACCGCCTCGAAACTCGACGAAACGCCGGAAGGGCTGAACGGCTTTCCCTATGGTCCGTTCGCCGGCTTCTGCCTGGAAACACAGGTCTGGCCGGATGCGGTCAATCAGCAGGGCTTTCCCAATGCGATCCTGCGGCCCGGCAAGACCTTGCGCCAGGAAACGGATTACGTTTTCCACAAGGGCTGAAGACGCGACGGCCCGGCCTTTTGGCTGGCGGCGGGAGGCAGCATAGTGTTCGTTCTGTCAAAGCTGTTCTGGCTGGTGTTCCAGCCGCTGGCCTTTGCCTTCCTGTCGGTCGTGGCGGCGCTTTTCTGCCTGCTCATTGCACAAAGCGGCGCGGCGGCGGTGTTTTCCGGCCTCGCCGCGCTGACGCTTGGCATAACCTGTTTCACCAATCTCGGCATGGTTTTGCTGGCCGATCTTGAAACCCGTTTCGCCCGGCCGGATCTTTCCGAACCGCCCGCCTGCGCCATCGTGCTCGGCGGCGGCATCAATACCGGGGCCTCGGCCCGCCGCAGCACGTATGTATTCACCCGCGCGGCCGATCGGTACATCGAAGCACTCCGCCTTGCCCGACTTTATCCGGATATGAAAATTCTGGTCACCGGCGGCGATAACGCGCTGACCGGCGCCAGATATGGTGAAGCAGAACCGGCCGCCCGGCTGTTTGCCGATCACGGCATCGCCTCAGCCCGCCTGCTCTATGAGCCGGATGCCCGCAACACCGCGGAAAATGCCGCCAATACGGCAGCCCTGATGGCAAGACAGGCAATGGAAGGGCCGTGCCTGCTGGTGACATCGGCCTACCACATGCCGCGTTCCGTTGCGCTGTTTGAGAAAACGGGCATGCGCGTCACGCCCTGGCCTGCCGACTACCGGACGGATGGAAAGCTCCGCTTTTCCGCAAGTTTCGACCGGCCGATGACCAATGCCGCCATGCTTTCCACGGCGCTGCGCGAATGGGCCGGCCTCGTCACGGCGCGACTGCGCGGCCACACGGCACAGCTTTCGCCCCGCCAGAACGGATAGCTCAGGCAAATTGCCTGACGGTCCTCAAATTTCAGGATTTCTTCGGGCGCAGCCGGACAACCACATCGATATGGGCGACTTCCATCCCCTCCGGCGGCGTTGGCAGACCATTCAGGGAAATACCGTCCGCCGGCATGTCGACGACATGGTTTTCACCCTCGATAAAGAAATGGTGATGATCGGAGGTGTTGGTGTCGAAATAGGTCTTTGCGCCCTCGACGGCCAGAACCCGGATCATGCCGGCATGGGTGAACTGATGCAGCGTATTGTAGACAGTGGCAAGGGAAACCGGCACGCCGGCTTCCTGGGCCTCGCCATGCAGTTCCTCGACGGTCACATGACGATCACCCTTGGCGAAAAGCAGATCGGCCAAAGCCACGCGCTGACGCGTCGGCCGAAGACCGCTTGCACGAAGCTTTTCTTCTGATACACGATTTCTCGGTGTCATATCCACTTTCAGGGCTTCATCTAACAAAATGCAAATATAGCTCCGTATAACGGTATTGAGAATCGCTTTCAATAGGGCAAGGGCTTGCAGCGTTTGAAATTAAACTGCAAATACCCGGCTAAAACACGTTTCACTCTGGTCGCGGAAGTCAGCTTCCTGTATGGCCACGGTGAAGAGAATAACAATTGAGTTGCGGGATTTCCGGCCAACGACATATCGGCGCATTGCTGCAACAGGGATACGCCCCTATCTTGAGCCCGGTACCGAAAACCCCTCGAGGAACGAAGGGAAGCAGAGTTTTAATGAGCACAAGACAATCGCATTTCGATTACGAGGATATCATCAAGTGCGCCGAAGGTGAACTTTTCGGCCCCGGCAATGCGCAGCTTCCGATGCCGCCAATGCTGATGTTCAACCGCATCACCGAAATTTCGGAGGACGGCGGCGCCAACGGCAAGGGCCATGCCCGTGCCGAGTTTGACATCACACCCGACCTCTGGTTTTTCGATTGCCACTTCAAGGGCGATCCCGTGATGCCGGGATGCCTGGGTCTTGATGCGCTGTGGCAGCTCACCGGATTTTATCTCGGCTGGCTTGGCGAGCCCGGCAAGGGCCGCGCGATTTCCACCGGCGAGGTGAAGTTTTCAGGCATGGTCACGCCGAAAAACAAGCTTGTCGAATATGGCGTCGACTTCAAGCGCGTCATGCGCGGCCGTCTGGTCCTCGGCATTGCCGATGGCTGGGTGAAGGCCGATGGCGAAGTAATCTACAAGGCCTCCGATCTCAGGGTCGGCCTGTTCCAGGAACAGTAAGCCGCAATGCGCGGTTACGCCGGTCGCCCGGTGAATGCGGAGGAGAAAGAGAAGGATCGAATATGAGACGTGTTGTCGTTACGGGATTGGGAATCGTTTCCTCGATCGGAAACGATGCCGCCGAAGTCACCGCTTCGCTGCGCGAGGCAAAATCAGGTATCTCTTTCTCGCCGGATTTCGCCGAGCACGGCTTCAAGTGCCAGGTCTGGGGACGGCCGACGCTCGACCCCACCGATCAGGTTGATCGTCGCGCCATGCGTTTTCTGTCGCAGGGCGGAGCATGGAACCACGTCGCCATGAAACAGGCGATTGCTGATTCCGGCCTCGAAGACGGCGATATAACCAATGAGCGCACCGGTATCATCATGGGCTCCGGCGGTCCGTCGACACGTACGATCGTCGAGGCGGCGCTGACCACGGAAAAGAACGGTTCGCCCAAGCGTATCGGCCCGTTTGCCGTGCCGAAGGCAATGTCTTCGACGGCGTCGGCCACACTTGCCACATGGTTCAAGATCCACGGCGTCAACTATTCGATATCCTCCGCCTGCTCGACATCCGCACACTGCATCGGCAACGCTGCCGAAATGATCCAGTGGGGCAAGCAGGACGTGATGTTTGCCGGCGGCCATGAAGATCTCGACTGGACCATGTCCAACCTGTTTGACGCCATGGGCGCCATGACCAGCGACTTCAACGAGGACGCCGCGCACGCCTCGCGCGCTTATGACGCCGCCCGCGACGGCTTCGTCATTGCTGGCGGCGCCGGCGTGGTCATTCTGGAGGAACTGGAACACGCGAAAGCCCGCGGCGCCAAGATCTATGGCGAAATCATCGGCTATGGCGCAACATCGGACGGTTACGACATGGTCGCGCCTTCCGGCGAAGGCGCGGTGCGTTGCATGCGCCAGGCGCTTGCGGATATCGGCGGCGGAGAGATCGACTATATCAATACGCATGGCACCTCGACACAGGTCGGCGACAGCCGGGAAATCGGTGCGATCCGGGAGGTCTTCGGCGACAAGATCCCACATATCCAGTCAACCAAGTCGCTCACCGGGCACTCTCTGGGGGCTGCCGGCGCACAGGAATCGATCTACTCCCTGCTGATGATGCAGGAAGGGTTTATTGGCGAAAGCGCCCATATCGAAGAGCTGGACCCCGAATTCGAAGGTGTCCCGATCGTGCGTCAGCGCATCGACGATGCCAAAATCGACACCGTTCTTTCAAACTCGTTCGGCTTCGGCGGCACGAACGCCACGCTGGTTTTCCGGCGTTACAATGGATAATGCGTATATGACCGGACTTATGCAGGGCAAACGCGGCCTCATCATGGGTGTTGCCAACAACCACTCCATTGCCTGGGGCATTGCCAAGGCCGTCCGTGCCGAAGGCGCGGAACTTGCCTTCACCTATCAGGGCGAAGCACTCGGCCGGCGGGTTCATCCGCTTGCTGCCGAACTCGGCTCGGATTTCGTCGTGCCCTGCGATGTGGAAAATATCGAGAGCGTTGATGCGGTCTTCGATGCCATCAAGGAGCGCTGGGGCAAGCTCGATTTCGTGGTTCATGCCGTTGGCTTTTCCGACAAGAGCGAACTCAAGGGGCTCTATGCCGACACCACGCGGGAAAACTTCGTCCGCACCATGGTGATTTCCTGCTTCTCCTTTACCGAGATCGCCAAGCGCGCGGCAGACCTCATGACCGACGGCGGATCGATGCTGACGCTGACCTATGGCGGGTCGACGGCGGTGGTGCCGAACTACAATGTCATGGGTGTGGCAAAGGCAGGCCTAGAGGCGTCCATGCGCTATCTTGCCGGCGACTATGGTCCGCGCGGCATTCGCGTCAACGCCATTTCGGCGGGCCCCGTACGCACGCTGGCCGGTTCGGGCGTCGGCGATGCGCGCCTCGTCTATGCCTGGCAGCAACGCAACGCACCGCTGAGACGCTCGACCACGATCGAGGATGTCGGCGGCTCCGCACTCTACCTGCTCTCAGACCTCGCTTCAGGCGTCACCGGAGAGATTCATTTCGTCGATAACGGCTACAATATTCTCTCCATGCCGATCCCTGAAATGATGCGCAGAGGCGATCCCGAGACCTGAGCGTCTGCATCGCCTCCAGAAAAATACAACTAAAAATAGAAAAGGCGCGACCGAATTGACGGTCGCGCCTTTTTCTTGATTCGGCTCAACTCTCATTTCCGTGATCAGCAAACCAAAACCCCGGAAAACTTCCATCTGGATTTTTCGATCGTGTTTTTTTGCACCCGCATCGATTTTAGTCACTTAATCAAACGATTGATTTTATTGATTTTTCGACTCCTGAATCAGTCAAATCAGAGGCCCATTCTGTCATTGAATGAAGCATAAACCTCCGAAAATACCCTGTCTTCTCAAGGCATTATCGTTGCAGAACCGCAACACCAGGGTGTTAATCATTCGATTGATCCAGAATTCCATCAAAGGTTTATTGCTCTGAACGGCCTATGCGGGTTTGATGCGGATGGATGCAACGCAACGAACTGCTTCCAGCCCAGGGCAAGATTAAATGCCCCGTTTACATTCAACGAGGAGTTAACTTCATGAACCTCAAAAGCCTCTTTCTTGGCTCTGCTGCTGCGCTTGCAGCCACAACCGGCGCGCAAGCTGCCGACCCGGTCGTCGTCATCGAACCGGTTCAGAACAATTATGTCGAAGTTTGTGACGCTTTCGGGGCCGGCTACTTCTACATCCCCGGCACCGAAACCTGCCTTGATATCGGCGGTTACATCCGTTTCGAAGTTCAGGGTTCCAACGGCGGTAATTCTTACGACACCTGGAACGCCTTCACGCGTGCACAGCTTGACATCTCGTCCAAGACCGATTCCGAACTGGGCACGGTCACGGGCCTGATCTCGCTGCGTAGCGAAGCCAATTCCAACGGCAGCGGCAACAAGACCTACATCAACGAAGCCTATGTCGGCCTCGGCGGCTTCCAGGCTGGTCGTTTCTTCAGCTACTGGGATGAAGGTCTCATCGGCGAAATCGACGATCTTGCCGGCAATACCCGCTTTAACTCAATGCGTTATGTCTTCGCCGGCGACGGTTTCGTGGCAGGCCTCTCGCTCGACGCTCTTGAGCCTGAACAGGTTGAACTTGGTAGAGACAGCGAAGGTGATTACAAGCAGATTGCGAAGCTCGGCATTTCCGGTCGCGTTGGCTTCCAGGCTGGCGGCGTTGGCGCCAAGTTGGACGCTGCTTACGACACCTACAACGAAGAAGCTTCGTTCCGCCTGATGACTTCGCTGGCGCTTGGCCCGGGCCAGTTGGACCTTGGTGCAAACTACTCCACCGGTTGGAACGCATACGCCAACACCTTTGAAGACAACGAGTTCTACGACTACACGGGGCCGACTGCTGTTAGTCTGCCGGGCGTTTACGCCGAGTGGGCACTGGCTGCCGGTTACCAGCTCGATGTCACCGAAAAGTTCTCGATCACCCCGGCTTACCAGTGGACCTCTGCCAATGTCCCCGGCCAGGACAACGAAGACTTCTGGTCCGCAGGCGTCCTGTTCGACTACACCATCGTTGACGGTCTGAGCGCCAAGCTGAACGTCGGTTACACCGATCTGCCTGACGCCTATTCGGACGACGACCTCTGGGCTGGCTGGTTCCGCCTGCAGCGCGACTTTTAATCCAGGTTGCTCTCGGAGAGGCTCTGCAAGGAGCCTCTTCATTTATTCCCGGATTGCGCCAGCCAGCGCACTCCGGGATTTTTTTATCTGAATTTCGCTGATTTATCCGGCCCGGAATTCGACCAGATGCACGCCGCCACGCTCAACAGCGGCTGCGACGGCAGCAACAAGCGCTTCCGCGCTTGCCACACTTGAAAAGCCCGTCCCGAAAGCACTGGCAATCTTTTCCATGTCGGGCGGTGTCGGCGTTACCCCCTCGGGCACAATACCGGCTTCTTCCATATAGATCTCGATTTCGCGGTAGCCGCGATTGTTCCAGACCAGGAAGACAATATCGGCATCTTCATCCACCGCCGTTCCAAGCTCTGCCAGAGAAAACTGAAGACCGCCATCGCCGACAATGGCGATAACGGAGCAATCCGGCGCGCCGATCGCTGCGCCAATGGCACCCGGCGGCACATAGCCGAGAGCGCCATAGCCGGTGGCGGAATTAAACCACTGCCCGGGTGCGCCGACTTCAAGATAAAGATTTGCGGCATAAACCAGCTGCGTGGAATCGCCGATAAACCGCGCGTCGGGAACCGCGTCGCGCAGGCGATGCAGCAATGTGACTTCGTCCTTGATCTTGATGGAAAGCGCGTCCCAGGCCGCCGCCCTCGTCTGCCCGGCCCGTCGGACACCGTCGCATTTGTGCTCGCCGCACAGCGCCGTCAATCGAGAAAGCGCCGATGCACTATCTTCCACAATGAAGACGTCGGCGGCTGGACCGGTTACCTTCTGCCCACCGTCCACATCAATGCGGACAAGTTTTTGAAGCGCCGGAAAGCCGCCATCGACATAGACGTCATAATCGGTCTGACCGAATTCGGTTCCAACTGCAATAACCAGATCGCTGGCGGCAATCAATGCCCGCACAGGGGCCAGACTTGCGCTCGCCGGCACCTGTAACGGATGATCCGCCATCAGGCCGCGGGCATTTGCCGTTAAAATGACAGGTGCATCGCAGCGCTCGGCGAAAGCCCGAAGCGCCGCATCGGCACCGGCCGCGCCTCCGCCCGCCAGCACCACAGGTGCCCGCGCCGCACCGATCAACTCTGCCGCAGCCTTCAGCACATTTTCTTCCGCAAATGGCCGTGCAGCAGGCAAGGCCGCGGCTGCGGGCGGTGCAATCTTTTCGACCATCACATCGGTCGGGATTTCCAGATGCACCGGCCCCGGACGCCCGGAAACGGCAAGTGCCAGACAATGCGCCAGCGCCCCGGCAAGATCGCCGCCGTCGGTTAGCGTTACGGAATCCTTGGCAAAACTCTTCATCAGCGCCTGCTGATCCGGCAGTTCATGCAGACATCCCTGCCCCCTGCCCAGTGTCGGGCGGGCATTGACACCGGAGATCACCAGCATCGGCACACTATCGCCGCGCGCCTGCGCCATGGCCGTAATCGTATTGGTCAACCCCGGCCCGGTGATGACAAATGCCACGCCCGGTTTGCCGGTGACACGGGCATAGCCATCGGCCATGAAGCCGGCGCCTTGTTCGTGGCGCGGCGTGACATGGCGGATCGTCGAAGCTGCAAGCCCGCGATAAAGTTCGGCCGTGTGCACGCCGGGAATGCCGAAGACGACCTCGACACCATGCGCTTCGAGGAGACGGACCAGGGCCTCGCCAACGGTCATGGTTTCGCTGCTCATGCTCCGGCCACCGTTTTCCGGCAGGTCAACGATGCCGCAAAATGGCCGATGCGTCGTGCGGCCTCGACGATGTCGGCGTCCGGCACAGTCAGACTGATGCGGATGAAACTATCGGCTTCGGCGCCGAAGGACGACCCCGGCATCACGGCCAGATGCTCGGCCTCCAGCAACCCGAGCGCAAAGGCCTCACCGGACAGCCCGCTCGCCGAGACATCGGCAAAGGCAAACATTCCGGCCTCGGGTATGGCGCAGGCAACACCGGGGACCGATGACAGGCCATCGACCAGCAGTGCAGCCCGACGCTTCAATGAGGCCCGCAAGGCGGTGGAAACGCCACTTGGCCGCTCGATTGCCGCCGCTGTCGCATCGGCGATGAAGGGTTGGTTGCCGAAAAGCATGGTTTCAGCCACCGGCAAAAGTCGCGCGCAAAATTCGGCGGGACCGACCGCCCAGCCGCTGCGAAACCCGGGCGCTGCATGGGATTTGGAAATAGAGGACACCGAAATCGTTCGCGCGGCCAGCACTTCATTATCAAGGGGTGAAGCAAAGTCGCCGCCGAAAATCAGTTCCTCATAGACCTCGTCAGCAATGATCCAGAGATCATGCCTGCGGCAAACCGCACCGATTGCCGCAAGCTCTTCAGCCGTCAGCACAGCGCCGGTCGGATTATGCGGCGTATTGAGCAGAAGCACGCGGGCATTGGGCGTGATCGCCTGTTCCAGAATGTCGGCGCGCATGTGAAATCCGTCTTCCGGCTTCAGCGGCACCGGTACCATCTCTGCGCCCGTGGAGCGGATCACGCCTTCATAGGTGGCATAAAGCGGATCGCCGACAAGCACGGCGTCACCGGCCTCCACCAGCGTCAGCATCACCGCAAAAAGCGCAGTCTGGGTGCCCGGAAAACAGACGATATTTTCAGGCCCGACCGGCCGCCCGGTCCGCGCCGTGTACCGTTTCGAAAGCGCATCGAGAAGCGACGGTTCACCGCGCCCGTTGGAATAGCCGATCCGACCTTCAGCAAGGGCGCTTGCCACAACTTCGGCAAGGACCGGGTCCGGATCGACATCCGGTTCGCCGATCGTCAGCTCCAGGATCGGCGTTCCGGCTTCCTTCATCGCGCGCGCCTTCAGATGGACGGCCCATTTGTCGGAGCCGAGCCCACCGAGACGATCCGAAATCCTCGCATAGTGCATCTCAGTTCACCCTTCAATTTCATCGAGCGAAAGGCCGGTAATCGCCCCCACCGAATGAAGCCCCGCCTTCAGGAGTTCCCGGTCTTCGAAGATATCGCCGGCCAGCGACCCCTCGAGCCAGAGCCCATCCAGCACGGCGTTGATTTCAATCGCCAGCCGCCGGATTTCGGCAGGATCGACCACCCGTCCGGCTCCCCGCCAGGCATCGGCAAGCAGGCGTTCGATCAACGCCCGGTATTCAAGATAGTTTTCCCGGTGGATCGCCCCCATTGCCGGATCGATCCGCGCCATGGCGATAAACGCCGCCCAGAGCGAAAGCCGGCGCGCGTCGATCATCGGCGGCGTCAGGCAGGCGGCAACGAAGTTTTTCAGCTTTTCCCGCCCGCTCTTGCCGTCTGCTATTCCGGCCGTGGCCGAAATCTCCGTCATCGCCGCCATGGTCTGCCGATATGCGGCATGAAGAAGCTGTTCCTTGGTCGCAAAATAGTGGCGGATCAATCCGCCGGAAACGCCGGCGCGCTCCGCCACTTCCCTCACCGTCGCGTTCTGGATGCCCCCCTCGGCGATGCAATCCAGCATCGCCTCGATCAGGGCTGCACGGCGTTCGGCATCGCCGGCGCGGCGGAAGGGTTTGCGGCTCATCTCAGTCTCGCAGGATCGGCCTCGTGAGGCAGGTCGGGCCGCCTTCACACGCAATGCAGAGCGCATCGGCTTCGAACGTGCTGACGGTGCAGCCGGCGGCTTCCATCGCTGCTTTGGTCTTGTCGAAACCGGCAACTGCAATTACATCGAACGGCTTTGTCGGCAGCACATTGAGATTGAGGCCGTTCGACGCCCTGAATTCATCTTCCGGCGCTTCGACGAGCGTATAGCCCTTCTGCTTCAACAGCTGATAAAAGGGTGCTGGCAGAAGCGGTGCGAACACCAACGCAAGCTTGTCTGCCAGCGGCGAAATCACGCTCATCAGATGCAGACAGGCTTCTTCCCCCTGCCAGAGCGGCAGATCGAAGCTCAACACGGAAATGCCATGCGGCGCCAGCAGCCTGCGCACCTGGTCGATCCCCTCGGCATTGGACCGCACACCGCGGCCGATGCAAAGCGTCCGCTCATCGAGCCAGACGCAGTCGCCGCCTTCGACGGTCCCCGAACCGGAAAGACGCCCGAGCACGGGAATGCCGGCATCCCGGTAGATCGCCTCGTGACCATCCACTTCGCCCTTGCGCTGCCGCTTGCCCATATTGAGCAGGATCGCGCCGCTGTCGGCAACCAGCGACGGATCATGGGTAAACATCGCATCGGCCAATCCGTCGCCATTGTCCTCGTACCAGAGGATTTCCGCGCCCGAGGCAGCGACCAGATCGGCGAAATCGGCATATTGGCGGATTGCGCGTTCTGCATCGAATGTCTCGCCGTAGTGCCAGGCGGCCGGATCGGCCATTCTGAGGCTTTCTCCCGGCTTGCGCATAATCAGCCGCCGAATGGGCCGCGCCATGGTTTGGGCTCCGAAACTCATTCCATTCATCTCCAGTTCTGCGAATTCTTCCCTAGTTATACACTTGCATAATAAGCTCGCAAGTGTAGTAATAATGCGAAACAACGATTTTTGAATGCCGGGTCGAGCGCACCGCAAGAAGTGCCCGGACCGCCGGCGCACCGGGAACGGCAAAACGTTTTATGAAGGCTGAAGACAATCCGAGGGATGGTGACCTCGCAGAAGCAGTCACCGTCGATGATCTCCATAAATCCTTTGGAGATTTGGAAGTGCTGAAAGGCGTATCGCTCAAGGCCCGACAGGGCGAGGTTATCGCCATTATCGGTGGCTCTGGCTCGGGAAAATCCACGCTCTTGCGTTGTATCAATATGCTGGAATGGCCGACACGCGGCCGTATCCGCGTGCATGGCGAGGAAATCGCCATGAAGCCCGACGGAAACAGCGGGCTGATGCCGGCTAACCGAAAACAGATACAGCGCATCCGCACCCGGCTTGCCATGGTGTTTCAGAATTTCAACCTCTGGCAACACATGACCTTGATGCAGAATGTGATCGAAGTGCCGGTGCATGTCCTGGGCCGCAAGCGCGACGAAGTCATCGCCGAAGCCGAAACCATACTGCGCCGCGTCGGCCTTTACGAAAAACGCGACGCCTATCCCGCCTTCCTGTCGGGCGGCCAGCAGCAACGCGCGGCGATTGCGCGGGCGCTTGCCATTCAGCCCGAGGCGATGTTGTTCGACGAGCCGACTTCCGCGCTCGATCCCGAGCTTGTCGGCGAGGTGCTGACGGTGATCCGCGATCTTGCCGAGGAAGGCCGCACCATGCTGCTCGTCACCCACGAGATGGGCTTTGCCCGCGAGGTCGCCAGCGAAATCGTCTTCCTGCATGACGGCCGCGTGGAAGAACAGGGCGCGCCGCAGGCCGTCTTCGACAATCCAGAATCCGAACGGCTGAGAAAGTTCATCAGCTCCGTGCAATAGCCGGAACGGGTCGCATTCAGCGCACCCCGGACCGGGCGAAACTCACAACAGAGGGAACCGAAAACATGAAGAAATTCACATCCGCACTGATCGGCGCTTTGGCCTGCACCACACTCCTGGCCGGCGCGGCATCCGCCGAAACCGTCAAGGTCGGCGTTGCCGCCGAGCCCTACCCGCCCTTTACCGTGCCCGATGCCTCCGGCAACTGGACCGGATGGGAAGTCGACCTGATGGACGCCCTTTGCGATGAGGCCGCTCTTGATTGCGTAATCACCCCGATCGCCTGGGATGGCCTTATTCCCGCACTGACGTCGGGCAAGATCGACGCCATCCTGGCGTCGATGTCGATCACGCCCGAGCGCGAGGAGCAGATCGCCTTTTCCGACAAGTATTACAGCACCCCTGGCGCCATCGTCGCAGAGAGCGGTTCCGGCATTGAACCGACCGCGGAAAGCCTTGCAGGCAAGGTGCTCGGCGTTCAGGTCTCGACCACCAATCAGGCCTATGCCGAAAAGCATTTCCCCGATGCCGAGATCAAGACCTACCAGACCCAGGACGAGGTGAACCAGGACCTTTATGCCGGCCGCATCGACGCGGAAATCGCCGACCTCGTGACCCTGCAGCCCTTCCTAACAAGCGATAATGGGCAGATGTGCTGCGAAATGATGGGCACCGTCGAGCAGGATGTCGAGATCTACGGCCCCGGCATCGGCCTTGGTCTGCGCAAGGGCGACACGGCCCTGAAGGAAAAGTTCGACGACGCGATCGCCGCCGTGCGCGAAGACGGCACCTACGAGGAAATCACCAAGAGCTATTTCGACTTCGACATTTACGGTGACTGATCAAGAGGCCGGGCGGCTGCGCATGGCACCGCCCGTTACCTCGCGGATGCGCCTCTCCTTCCATTCGGCATCCCCCCGGGCCCGGCCAGAGGGGCCACAAGGCAGCGGCTCATGGATATGCGGGCCACACCCGGACATGGCTTTGAGGGGATTTCGCGCTTTCCAGCCGCTGACGGATCATACAGAGCGGCATCCGCCTTTCGGATCACCGATCCTGCTACCTGCACGACAGACCGGACAGAAATTTGGAACAACTGACAGGATTTCAGCTTCTTGCCTTGTCGCCGCCCGGATGGGGCGGCGCACTTCTGCGAGGGCTCGTCACCTCGCTTGAGGTTGCAGCCGGTGGCTTCGCGCTCGGTCAGGTGATCGGCATTCTCGGTTCGGCCGGCAAGCTTTACGGCGGGCCGGTCATCAGGGACCTTATGGAAATCTACACCACGGTGGTGCGCGCCATTCCCGAACTGGTGCTGATCGTTCTGCTCTATTATGCGGGCACCGCCGCGCTCAACAATCTGATGACGGCGCTTGGCTTCTCCTCTGTCGATATCTCCGGAATGCTGGCCGGCATTCTCGTTATCGGGCTCGTTCAGGGCGCTTATTCCACCGAGGTTCTGCGCGGCGCCATCCTTGCCATTCCACCGGGGCAGATCGAGGCGGCCCGGGCCTATGGCATGCCGCCGGCCATGATCATGCGGCGGATCACGCTGCCGGCCATGCTGCCGCACGCTATTCCGGGCCTTGCCAATCTCTGGCTGGTGACCACCAAGGATACCGCGCTGCTGGCCGTTGTCGGCTTTACCGAACTGACGCTGGCCACGCGGCAGGCGGCCGGTGTGACCCACGAATATTTCCTGTTCTTCTCCGCCGCCGGCGTGCTTTATCTCGCCGTCACGCTGATTTCCAATGTCCTGCTCCAGCTCCTTGAACGCCGCGCCAGCCGTGGCATGAAGAGGAGGCAGACGTGAGCGAACAGCCCGACGACCTCGCCGGCATCGAAACGCCGCCGCCGCTGCCGAAGTTCTCGGCCCTGCTGCGCCCCCACAGGATCGCGATCATGGCCGTGGCGCTGGCTCTGCTTGCGCTGATGGCCATAAAGATGCGCTGGGACTGGCTGCCGCAATATGCAGACATACTGCTTGCCGGGCTCTGGGTGACGATCCTGCTGCTGGTTTCCTCCACCGTGCTCGGCTTTCTGATGGCCGTGCCGCTCGGCCTGGTACAGGTCACCGGGCCGCGCATTCTGTCCTGGCCGGCGCGGATTTTCTGCACGGTCATCCGCGGAACGCCGCTGCTGTTGCAGCTCTGGCTGCTGTATTACGGGCTTGGCTCGCTGTTTCCCGGCATTCCGGAGATCCGCCACTCCTTCCTGTGGCCTTATTTGCGGGAGGCATGGCCATACGGACTTCTGGCGCTGACGCTTTCCTATGCCGGCTATGAAGGCGAGGTGATGCGCGGCGCCTTTGCCGGGGTGCCCCATGGCGAGCTTGAGGCCGCCCGCGCCTATGGCATGGGACGCTGGAAGGTGCTGACCCGGATATGGCTGCCGCGCGCGCTGCACCGGGCCCTGCCCACTCTTGCGGGTGAAACCGTGGTCCAGCTCAAATCCACACCGCTGGTCGCCACCATCACCGTCATCGATCTTTATGCCGTTGTCGGCGATATCCGCCAGTCGACCTATCTCACCTATGAGCCGCTGCTGTTCCTCGCCTTCCTCTACCTCTGCCTGACCGGCATTCTGGTGACGGTCTTCCGTCATTTCGAAAAGAAGATACCGACACGCGGTATGTGAAATGGGCCGCACGTAGTGACCCGCCAGGCTGCTGACAAAACTTGTCCCTCGTTCTTTCGTCATTCCGGCCTTGAGCCGGAATCCAGTGAGCGCAAGTCCTTGCGCGCAAGGACCTTTCCGAAAGGGCATAACAAGCAGCCCTGGCAACTGTATTGTTTCCCGCATGTTCAGGCTGTTTTGTACATGGTTTGATCTCTTAGTATTGCGTTTGCAAGGGTTAGGATTTTCCGTGCGATGGCGATAATCATGACCTTGAACGGTTTGCCTTTTGCAGACATGGCTTGTGCTGTTTGGGCAAAAGGCTTCTTGAGCCGATAGGCGACAAGAGCGGCCATATAGAGTGCATCGCGCACACGCTTTCGACCGCCGCGGATATGCCTTTGGCCTCTTTGATGTCCGCTGTCGACATTGAAGGGAGCAAGGCCGGCCAGAGCCGCCATAGCCCTGGATGGGGCTTCGCCCAGTTCGGGCATCAAGGCTATGAGCGTGAATGCGGTAACAGGGCCGACACCGGGGATGGAGCGCAGCCGAACCGTCTTCTGTTTCAGGGTTCTGTCTGACCGTACCAGCTCAAGGCAGGCTTTCTCGGTCATGGCGATCTCCGTGTCCAGCCAGGCGATGTGACGTTCGATACCTTCTCTTTCCTGCGGTTCGGCACCATGAAGTCGGTTTCGTTCCTGCTGACGCATGGCGACGAGCTGGTCTCTGCGAGCATGCAGCTGGCACAGCCTGTGACGCACGGGATCCGGTGGTTTGCTTGTCGGCGGTCACAGGGTCTCCCCCATGCGCGCCAACATGCGCGCATCGATCGCGTCGGTCTTGGCAAGCAGGCCACAGGCCCTTGCAAAGTCTCGTGCCCTGGCAGGATTGACGCGGCAGTAGGCGCACCCGCGGCGCGCCAGGGCTAAACACAAGCGCCGGTCATAGGGACTGGTCGCTTCGAATATGACCGTGACATTGCGCTCATCCAGGCTATCGAGCCAGGTCTCGATGCATGAGGCAAGGTTGTCGATGCGCAGATAGGTGCAGGTCCGGGGATCAAAAATATCGAGATGTGCTTTGGAGACATCGCATCCGATGAAGACAGGGTGTATCATGACAAGCCTCATCCTGTGCTGCGAGGTCCGCTGAAACGGCCTCTATCAACTGTTCAGGTTGGGATATTCAAAGCGGGCGGAGGATCAGGTGCCAGGGAACGGTCTCTAACGACCAGGATGCCGGACGACCTTCCGCCCGCGCCCATCATATCATAAACCGCTATACACAGGATACCGGCTCAAGGCCGGTATGACGGCGGGGCAAAGCTGTGATTGCTTACAGGGATTATCAACAAACTGGCGGGCCGCACATGGCGGCCCGCTTCATTGTCACAATCCGGCAAATTCCGTTATGGCATCGATAATCTGCGCATGAACGTCGGCGCGATCAGCGCCCTTAGGGTCGTCACAGACCGGATCGTCCTGTTCCTCCGCCAAAAGGGCCGCACCCGCGGGCTTGCATTCGGCCAGAAAGGTGAAGTGATGCGCGGGCGCGATTACGACACGCGCGGCATCCGGCAGGCGCGGAACAAGATTGCTCCCCTTTGCGGAAACATCCGCCGCCTTCATCAGGTTCTTCTCTCCGAGATTGATCACCAGAACCGGAAGTTTCATAGCCGCAATGCTGTCTGCCGTCGCCGCATAGGTGAAGCCGGGATCGATGGCGATGACGTTGTCCACCCGTTCATCGCGGCCGTCGGCCGAAAACCCTTGTGGCAGACGGTCAAGTTCGAGATTGCCCTTGCCCATGAAAACGCAGTCCAGTTGAGCCGGGCTTGCGCGGCAATAATCGGCAAACGCCGAGCCATCGAACCGCAGACCGCCGAGATTGAGCGCCGTACCGCCGCCCAGCGAAAACCCGATGGCCGTGATCGCGGAACGGTCGACATGCGGGCCCAGAACCGGATCGGCCAGAAGGTTATCGAGTGCGGCCGAAAGATCGCCGGCGCGCCGGTCCAGAACGGCAGAGGCGCGCGGCGAGGAATCGCCCGTCGTGCTGCCCGGATGATTGACCGCAAGCACCATGGCGCCCTTTTCCGCCAGAGCCGCCATCAGCCAGGCGCTGTTGTCCATATTGCCGCCGGAGCCATGGGAGAAGAGAAACAGCGGAAATTTGCCATCGGCAATCCGCGCGCCCATCAGGCCGGACGTGCCTTCAAAGACAGCATTGCCGCCGACAATGCCGCGATAGCTCCTGATCTTTGCCGGATACCAGAGCGTGGCTGCAAGCGGCGCCGGGCGCTTAGCACTGGCAACGATCATGCGTTCATAGCCCGGCAGCAGATTTTCGGAGGCAAGAGCGGGCATGGCGAGCGCAACAATGCCGACAAGACCGACAAGGGAAAGAATAAGCCGTTTCATCAATGATACCTTTTGGTTGGTTCGAGACGGCCTTTGGTGATGTTTTTCAGCGCGGACGGCGTCCTGTTTCCGGTTTCAGGTCGCCCGGAACCGTTTTTTGGACTATCGGAGGGCATATCGAGAGGTGAAGATATGCTGGTCCTTCCGGTTCCACTGGTCACTGCGCTGGTGCTGGGTTTCATGGTGTTGCGTATGCTTGCGGGCGAACGGCGGCCGCTGGCAATTGCCGTTCTGCTTTCCGCCTGCGCGCTTCAGGGGCTGATCGTCGCACTGGTGCAGTACTACAATGTTGCGTTTCTGCGCCCGGTACAGCCGGTGACGGCAAGCTTCGTGCCGGTGCTGGCCTGGCTTGCCTTCCGCTCGTCTTTCATCGAGCCGCTGCGCCCGCGGCGGGACTTTATCCATCTGGCCGCACCTGCCTTCACCCTGTTTTGCGTGGTGTTCGCCGCCGCGACGGTCGACGCGATCATTCCGCTGATATTCCTGTCCTACGGTCTGCGCATATTGCTGGCGCTGAAGTCCGGCGGCGATGCCCTGCCGCTTGCCCGGCTGGAAGCAGGCCGCCAACCGCAATGGCTATGGGCCGGCATTGCCGTAAGTCTGATCATCTCCGCTGTCAGCGACACCCTGATTGCCTATGTCATTTTTGCAGGCGCGCCCTCGCTCAAACCGTTGATCGTCAGCGTTTTCACCTCAGCCGGGCTTCTGGCGGCAGGACTTTTAAGCCTTTCACCGAATGCCTTCGGCGAAGGCGAGCCGAAAGACCCCATCCGTCCCGCGCCGGTAGAAGCTACGGAGGATGATGCCGCGATCATGGCCCGGCTTGATACGCTGCTGTCAGGCGAGATGCTTTATCTCGATCCATCGCTGACACTGGCCCGCCTTTCCCGCAGGCTTTCGATACCGGCCAAAACACTATCGGCCGCCGTCAACCGCGTCACCGGCGATAACGTCTCGCGCCACATCAACCGCTTTCGCATTGACCACGCCTGCGAGCGTCTGAAGACCGGCGACAACGTCACCGCCGCCATGCTTGCAAGCGGCTTCAACACCAAGTCGAACTTCAATCGCGAATTTACCCGCGTAGCCGGAAAAAGCCCGACGGCATGGCTGAAGGCAAGACAGACGGATTGAAATACGGCTGCCTGATGCGTGGTCTGAGCTTTAGTCCACGATCGCAACGGATTTGATCTGAGCGGAAACCGGCTTTCCCGGTTCCAGCGCGAGCGCTGCGGCAGAACGGGCCGTCAGCCTCGCAATCAGCGGCGTGCCGCCGACATCGACCTTGACCGCGACAACGGCGGGGTGATCGCCATCGGCGATCTCCAGCACTTTTGCCGGCAGATGATTGACGATGGAAACATTGCGCGACGGTGCAAGCGCCAGCGAAACGTCGCGCGCCAGCACCATGACCCTGACCATTTCACCGACAGGCTTTTGCGGGTCCCGCACCCAGAGCGAACCACCGGAAAAGGCGACGCGCGCAAGATGCCATTTGCTGTCGATCTCGATAATCCGTGCATCGATTGCCACGCCGGCCCCCTCCTCCCGGCGGATCGGCAGGTCAAGGCGGGCCAGTGTTTCGGTCAGCGGGCCGGAGGCAAGGATGCGGCCGTTTTCCAGCACCGCGATATGATCGGCCAGCCGGGCAACTTCGTTCGGCGCATGGGTCACATAAAGAACAGGAATGGAAAGCGTTTTTCTCAGACCGTCCAGATAGGGCAGGATCTCGCGTTTGGCTTCGAAGTCGAGCGCAGACAGCGGCTCATCCATCAACAGCAGTTTGGGCGCGGTCAGAAGCGCGCGGCCAATAGCCACCCGCTGCCGTTCACCGCCGGAAAGCTTCCGCGGCGCGCGTTCAAGAAGATGATCGATGCCGAGCAGCGAAACCAGTTGATCGAAACGGCCCTTCGCAACATTTCGCTCGGTCCGGCCAAGCCGTTTCAGGCCGAAAACCAGATTGTCGTGAACGGACAGATGCGGAAACAGATTGGCCTGCTGGAAGACGTAACCGACCGCGCGGCGGTGCGGCGGCAGAAAGGTCGTCCCGTCCTGCCAGATTTCGCCATCAATGGCAAAATGGCCGGCCTGAAGACGGTTCAGCCCTGCAAAGCAGCGCAAAAGCGAGGTCTTGCCACAACCGGACGCCCCGAACAGCGCGGTTATGCCATTGACCGGAAAATTGAGGTCGACATCAAGCTTGAAGGCGCCGAGATGTCCTTCGAAGCGGGCGGCAAGACCGGTTTCGCGCGCACTCATGTCAGCCGGCTCCGCATGCGCCGCTCTATCAGCATCATCGACAGGATGACGATAAAGGAAAACACCACCATGCCGCCGGCCAGCACATGCGCCTTGCCCCATTGCAGGGTCTCGACATAATCGTAGATCGCCACTGACAGAACCTTGGTTTCGCCCGGAATATTGCCGCCAATCATCAGAACGACCCCGAACTCGCCAACTGTATGGGCAAAGCCGAGAATGGCGCCGGTGAGGATGCCCGGCCGCGCCAGTGGCAGCGCGACGGTGAAGAACCGGTCAAGCGGGGAAGACCGCAAGGTTGCCGCCGCTTCCAGCGGCTCCTCGCCAAAGGCCTCAAACGCATTGCGGATCGGCTGAACGGCAAAGGGCAGCGAATAGATCACCGAACCGACCACAAGACCGGTGAAGGTGAACGGCAGCGTGAAGCCGACAACCGACTTGATCGCCTGGCCAAGCGGGCTTTGCGGGCCAAGCGACAACAGCAGATAAAAACCCAGAACCGTCGGCGGCAGCACCAGCGGCAGGGAAACGATGGCCCCGACCGCTTCCTTCCACCAGGCTTTCGAACGGGCCAGCCACCAGGCAATCGGGATCCCGACCACCATCAGCAAAATGGTGGTCAGGATTGCAAGTTTCAGGGTGAGAAAGACAGCTTCAGCCATCAGATTCCGGATTTTCCTGTCTGCATCATGTGCCGGTTGAGGCCCTATTCAACCGCGTAGCCATAACCTTCGATGATTGCGGTGGCCTTGTCACCCTTCAGAAAATCGAGAAAGGCCTTTGCGACATCATCATCGGCACCGGCGTTGGTCAGAACACCGTCCTGACGGATCGGCTCATAAAGCTCCGCCGGCACCACCCATTGTGAACCGCTGTCATTACCGATTACCTGCGACAGGGCAACAAAGCCCAGTTCTGCATTGCCGGTGGCGACGAACTGGAAGGTCTGCGAAATGCTGTCGCCCTGCACCAGCTTCGGCTGAAGCGCATCATAAACATTAAGTGACGTCATGGTTTCGACGGCCGCAGCCCCGTAAGGCGCGGCAGCGGGATTGGCGATGGCAAGCTTGCTGAAACTGTCGGGCGCGTTCAACACCGCGCCGTTATCGTCCACGAGGTCCGCATCTTCGCTGAACAGGACCAGCTTGCCGATGGCATAGGTGAATTCACTGCCCTCGACGGCAAAGCCTTCATCGACTGCCTTTTTCGCGCGCGCCTGATCGGCGGCCAGAAAAACGCTGAACGGTGCGCCATTGGCAATCTGGGCATAGAGCTTGCCGGTAGAGCCGAAAGACAACAGCACCGTATCGCCGGTTTCCTCCGTGAAGGCGGCTGCGATATCCTTGGCCGCATTGGTAAAGTTGGCGGCAACGGCCACATTGGTTTCGGCTGCACCGGCAAAGCCTGCAGGAAGAACAGCGAATGCGGCGGCCAACAATGCGTATACGGGTTTCATGGGGTCCTCACCTTGTTGCAATTTACGTTTTATTCCTCAGCCCAGCGCCAGAATGATCTGGGAGGCCTTGATCAGAGCCGTCATCCGTTTGCCGGGGGCAATATCCATCGCTTCCGCGCTCTTGCCGGTGATGATGGCGCACAGCGTCTTGCCGCCGCCAATATCAAGAACGACCTCGGCGTTGACGGCGCCGGGTTCCACCGACACCACCGTGCCGGAGATCCGGTTGCGGGCCGATGACACGACATTGTCGCCGCCCTCCAGCAGAATGGGTGTCGATGCCTTGATCAAGGCATAGGCTTCGACCCCGGGCTCAAGAGCGAGATTGGCAACACTTGCCTCCGTGACGATTACGGCCAGGGTGACATCGGGAGCGATTTTCAGCAGGATTTCGGCATTGACGGCGCCGTGGGACACGGCCTCGACAACGCCATGATAGCAATTGCGTGCGCTGGTTCGCATGAACGGGCTCCCAAACATGTTGTCGACGGAAAAGGCTAGGCCGGGATTGGCGGATATGACGGTTTCCAGCCGCGCCGTCACCTCACCGAGTGCTGCCGTCAGCTGCCGGTGAACGGCAAGCGCACGCCTGCCCTCCTCCGTTACTTCGGTTCCGCCGCCGCTGGCACCGCCCGCCCGTTTGACGATCAACGGCCGCGGAAACAGGTTGTTCATGGCATTCACCGCATCCCACGCGCCCTTGTAGGAAAAGCCCGTGGCCTTTGCGGCAGCCGAAATCGAACCGAGACGATCGATCTCCGCAAGAAGCCGGAAACGCGCTTCGCCCGCACGGTCGCCAGCGCTCGTTTCAAATGTCAGTGCCGGAACAAGCCTGCTCATCATCCGGTTCCTCGAACACGTTATGTAGTTAAACTGCATAACGCATCAAACGGAAAAATCAACCGTTATCGGGAAACAGTCCCTCTCAAGCAGGTGCAAAGGTATCGTGCTCAATTTACATGCAATAGTGGTTCACGACATATTTAAAACATATTTCAGGTTGCATAGAGCATCGCGATAGTGCCGCATCAGTCATAACGATACGACTTTTCCGTGAGTGAAATCGCAGTGGCCGCCGCGCAATGGAAGCGCAGCCCTGGCCCTGAGCGCGAGAGGAAAACCGATGTTCAAGCCCTTCGTCACAGGCATTGCGGTTGCAAGCCTTCTTCTCGTCCCGGTCAGCGGCTTTGCCGCCGACAACCCCACCGACACCGCCGCCATCGCCGAACAGGCGACCGTCTACGGCCTGCCGATGGTGGACCTCTACAAGCTGATGTATGATCAGGCGATCGACACGGGCAATTCGCAGTTCAAGGCGCCGTTCAACACGCTGCATAATGAATCCAACGTGTTCACACCGGCCGACACCTCCATCGTCACGCCCAACAGCGACACCCCCTACTCCGAACTGTGGATGGATCTGCGCGCCGAACCGATGGTGCTGTGCGTGCCGGAAGTTGACACGGATCGCTATTATTCGGTGATGCTGACCTCGCTCTACACCTTCAATTTCGGCTATATCGGCTCGCGCGCCACCGGCAATGACGCCGCCTGCTACGCCGTCGCCGGCCCCGACTGGAAGGGCGACACGCCGAAGGGCATCGCCAAGGTGTTCCAGTCCGAAACGGAGTTCGCGACCGCGCTTTACCGCACGCAGCTTTTCAACCCCGCCGATATCGACAACGTCCGAAAAATCCAGGCCGGCTACACGGCAGAACCGCTGTCGGCCTTTCTCGGCGCGCCCGCGCCTGCGGCCCCGCCCGCAATCGACTGGCCGAAAATCGACGATACGTCGGCGAAGGAAAATCCCCTCGGCTATCTCGCCTTCCTGCTCCAGTTCGCGCCAGCAACCGGCCCGGCCGCCGTCGAACAGCCGCTGCGGGAAAAATTCGCCAGCATTGGCCTTGAAGCCGGAAAGCCGTTCCCGCCGGCAAACACGAGCGATACCGAACGGACGGCAATCGATCAGGGCGTCAAGGCAGCCCGCGCCGACATCGCCAAGGCGATCAAGACCATGGGCAAGATTGAGAACGGCTGGAGCGTGACCACGGACGTTCAGGGCAACCGCGAAGGCTATAACGGCGACTGGGGCCTGCGCGCGGCCGTCGCCGTCACCGGCCTTCTCGCCAATGATACCGCCGAGGCGGTCTATCCGATCACCAATGTCGATATCGACCACAATAAGCTCGACGGTGCGAAATCGGCTTACACCATCACCTTCAAACCCGGCGAACTGCCGCCCGCCCACGCCTTCTGGTCCGTCACCATGTATGACGGCAAGACCCAGCACCTGGTGGCAAACCCGATCGACCGCTATCTGATCAATTCACCGATGCTGCCCGAACTGACGAAGAACGCCGACGGCTCGCTGACCCTCTACATCCAGAAGGATGCGCCGACCGACCCGGCGAAAAAGGCCAACTGGCTGCCCGCGCCTGACGGACCGTTCTACCTCGCGATGCGGATCTACTGGCCGAAACAGGCGGTTCTCGACGGCGACTGGCAACCGCCCGGCATCATCCCCCATGCCATCACCCAGAAGAGCTGACCGTACTGGCGGCCGCCACATCAAGGCGCTGTAAGATGAAAACGCCGGGCAAGCCCCGTTATGCAGGGGATGAAAAGGGGACGCGAGGACGACAAGCAAGCGAAAGGCCGGGCCGCTATTGCGTACCCGGCCTTTCCCGCTCAATCAAAGTGATAGGGTCGGAAATAATCCGATCGCAGCGCCGTCGTCACTTCCTGAACCATCGCGCCGCGGCTTTCCGCGTAGGTATCCCTGAGACCGGTCACCTGGAAGCCCAGACGCTGCTGCACCTTCAGCGAACCCGCATTTTCGGCAAACGCGCCGGAATGCAATGTGATATCGCCCTTTTCAGCGAAGAACCGCCCGACAATGGCGGATGCGGCCTCGCTCATGAAACCGCGCCCCCAGTAATATCGTCGCAGCCAGTAGCCGAGATGATAGCCGCCCTGCCGGAGCTCGATGGTGATGATGCCGATCAACACCTGATCCGCCGGCTGGGTGATGGCGAAGGCCCATTCGCGAGCGTCTCCGTTCATCGTTCCCTCAAGCCATTCAGCGGCATCTTCGAACGTGAACGGATAAGGCGGGCGCGACAACATGCGGGTCACCGAAAAATCGGAAAGCGCAGTGGCGATGACGTCCGCATCTTCCCGGCGCAACGGGCGCAGGCAAAGCCGTTCGGTGTTGATGGTCTCGGCCTGCCACTCCTGAAGATCAAGGCTCATTTCTGGCCTCCCCAGCTCTTCAGCGACATCCAGTTGCGCCGCTCCAGCCGGTACCACTCAACGGCAACCGACCCGCCGATGGCCAGCGACTGGACCATACCGGGGCCCTGAAACTGGAACCCGCACTTGTGCAGAACCCGCCGCGAACGCTCGTTGACGACCCGGCAACGCGCATCGATGTGATCGACCTCGTTACGCGTGCGGAAGACCATGTCGATCAGGACCTGGGCCGCTTCGGTGGTATAGCCCTTGCCCCAATAGGGTTCACCCAGCCAATAGCCGATTTCGACGACACTTTCGTCATCGGGGATGTTCTCTATGCCGCAGCAGCCGATGAACTCGCCGTTTTCCGCTTTCGTGATGGCATAGACGCAATTGCCAATCGCGCCCTCTTTGGTTCGCTCCACAAAAGCGGCAGCATCGTCTGTGGTGTAGGGATGCGGCATGCGCGACACCATGGTCGCGATTGCTTCGTTGTTGGCGAGATGGGCAATGGCGTCAATGTCATCTTCGTGCGGTGCTCTCAAGACGAGCCTTTGCGACAGAAGAACGGGGCAATCCCGCCTTTGCAAATCGGGCCGTAGCCGCTCCCGGTCGAGCCGGGACTGGCTCTCCCTTTGTAGTAGATCCCTTTGCATATCTCAGGTCCTTTCCTGGTTTGAAACGAAAGAAGGGAAGATGGTGGCGTCCCATCTTCCCTTCTCTTTTCAAAATCCAGGTCCGGTAACCTGAAAATCTAAGCCGGGTCGATGTGACGCCGGCTGATTTTTAAGCGGTTCCGGCTTATTCCGCTGCTTCTGCGTGTTTCGGTGCCACGGACACATACATGCGGCCATTCGCACGCGCACGGAATGTCACATTGCCTTCAATCTTGGCAAAAATGGTGTGGTCCTTGCCCATGCCGACATTGTCGCCGGGGTGCCACTTGGTGCCGCGCTGACGCACGATAATGTTGCCCGGAATGACGTTTTCGCCACCGAACTTCTTCACGCCAAGGCGCTTGGATTCTGAGTCGCGACCGTTACGCGACGAACCGCCAGCTTTTTTATGTGCCATTGGAGTTCTCCTTTAAACCTTCGAAACTTCTGCTTTTAAACAATCAACCGGCGACGATGTCGGTGATCTTGACGACCGTGACGTGCTGACGATGACCGCGCGAACGCTTGGAATTCTGACGGCGACGCTTCTTGAAGGCGATAACCTTGCGGTTACGGGCCTGCTCGACAACTTCCGCCTTGACGACAGCGCCCTTGACGAAGGGAGCGCCGATCTTGGCGTCAGCGCCTTCGCCGACAACGAGAACGTCGGAGAATTCAACCGTGGAACCTGCCTCTGCATCGAGCTTTTCGATACGAAGCGTATCCTCGGCGTTTACGCGGTACTGCTTACCGCCGGTCTTGATGACTGCGAACATATTTTTACCTTTCATGTTCTAAGTCCGGCTCTGCCCTTTTGGCGGGGCGGCCGTCTTTTTATCAGCCTGGTTAAAGCAGGGAGTTCAAAGAAAAATCTTATCAACCCGGTCTGCCGGTGAAGCTTTCCCCTGAAGGGAAAGACATTGCCCATGTCGCAAGACATACGCATCCGGCAGGGTGCATACGATGAAGCGGCGGGTAAGTCAATAAAACACATGAAAAAAGCTTGGCTTTCGCTCTTGCAAGCGCGCGCTTTGCCCGCTATGAGACACCCCGCGTCCAACGGCGCTGACCGCATGGTTCCTGGAGAGGTGGCAGAGTGGTCGAATGCACCGCACTCGAAATGCGGCATACGGGCAACCGTATCGGGGGTTCGAATCCCCCCCTCTCCGCCAGGTTTTCCTTTCAAAGCAGAAACTTAAGTGAGCTTCACCGCTCAAGTCACGCGGTTGAATTTTGCGCTGCTCGTCGGGCTTCGATCAGGGCCACACTTACGGCACGTTCATCTCACGGATCACCGCTTTCGGACGGCATCAGGATTTTAAATGGCTTGAGCAGATTCGCGGTTTTGGGAATTCCCGCCCTCGCCAGGCTGGCGAGATAATCCTCGTAGACAAGTGGCGGCTTGCCGTAGTGCTGAAAGTCCCGGTGCACCGCTTCCACGAATTCTTCCGGCGCAAGTTCGAAGAGGTCCACGAGAAAGTCGTCGGGATGTTTCGTGTGCAGTCGGTAGGCGGCGATTGCGTCTTCCGGAAAGTCCTTTTCATTGAAGGTGACGATGACATTGGCGCGGGTGACAATGGCCGCAGCCAGAACGTGCCGGTCATTCTCATCCGGGAGCGCGAGGGCCGGAATCAGCCCCTCATATCCTTCGACGAGGCAATCGGGCACGGCTGCGTTCATGAGCGCGCGTGTCCGATCGAGATCCTCCGGCTTCAGATCGTTGCGATTCTTGAGCAGATTTCCGATCCATTCGTCATGGATGTCGTCTGACCAGCGCGCGCGGAAGACTTTCGTTTGGGCGATATAGAGCACGAGGCTGCGAAGCCGCGCGCCGTAAAAGACATTCGCGTCGATAAAGGCCGTGAATGTCGAAATCATTCCAAGCCCAGCCGTTGGGCGTCCGCATTCAGCTCGTCGAGCGCCTTCAACTGGTCAGACTTGCAGACTTGCTCATAAGCAACGAGGTCGCCGAAACGTATCCGCCGATGGCTTCCAACCTTGCGGAAGGCGAGTTTGCCGCCTTCAAGTTGGCGCACGAGATAAGGTCGCGACACATTAAGAAAGTCAGCGGCCTGCTGCGTGGTCAGTTCCGCCTCATGCGGAATGAGCGATACCGGCGTTCTGTTCGCCATGGCCTCGAGAATCTCGTAGATCATTGCGACGGCACGCGCGGGAAGCGGAACGATGATTTTTGTATCATCGGCCCCGTCTACCGTGATCTTGATATCTTCTTCTGCCTTGGCGACAGCCTTCATCCTATCGGCCGCACTGCGTGCGATGACGGCCTCCGCTTCGTCAGCGACGAATGGCTCACGGGTCTGGTCAATAAGAGCAAGCATTTGAGCCTCCTTGATGAGGTAGGGTGCGTTCCTGGCTTTATAGCAGAAGGCTGCCAAGCCGTCACCATTATTCGAAATAAACGAAATAAGAAAAATAAACGAAAAGGCAAGGGCGTCCTTGGCTCCCCGTCACCGGCATCCTACGCGTGATCTCAGATAGATAACCCGGAGATCACGATGGCGACAATACGCAAGCTCAGAGGGCGCTGGCAGGCACAGGTGCGCCGTCGCGGGCTGAAGCCGCGCTGCAAATCCTTTGACAGCAAGGCGGACGCGGAGAAGTGGGCGCGTGATCTCGAAGCCCAGGTCGACAGGTTCGGTGCCGCGCCAGATACACAGCTGCTTGAGGTAACCACGCTCGGCAATCTGCTCGAACGCTATCAGCGCGAAGTGTCGCCGACCAAGCGCGGTGCCGTGCAAGAGGTCCAGCGCATTGATGTCCTGCGCCGCCATGACCTTGCCTACCGGACACTCATTGGACTGTCGCAGCAGGATATTGCGTCCTTTCGCGATGAGCGGCTTGCGAGCGTCGCACCATCCACTGTCGTGCGGGAGCTGGCGATCCTCAGCCACGTCATTGAGGTCGCTATCCGCGATTGGGGCTATCCGCTGAGCCGCAACGTGGTGAAGTTGGTGCGTCGTCCGGTGATCCGCAACGAACGCAGCCGTCGCCTGAAACGCGATGAAGAACAGCGGCTGCTCGCTGGCTGTGACGCCGGACAGATCCCGTTCTTCAAGACGCTGATCATTGTCGCCATCGAGACCGGGATGCGCCGTGGCGAACTGCTCGGGCTTCAGTGGGACGACATCTCTCACAATCGCCGGGTGATCACGCTGCACATAACCAAGAACGGCTCGGGCCGCGAGGTGCCGCTATCGCAGCGCGCTTTTGACGCGCTGATGGCTTGGAAGGCAGAGTGCGACGCCGATCAGTCTGCCGTGTTTCCCACGACGCCCGGCGCACTGGAACAAGCATGGCGCCGGCTTCTGAAGCGCACAGGTATCGACGGGCTGCGATTCCACGATCTCCGCCACGAGGGCGTCAGCCGGTTGTTCGAGCGCGGTTTGAACATGATCGAGGTATCGAGCATCTCCGGACACAAGGAGCTGCGCATGTTGAAGCGCTATACCCATCTGAGTGCCGACGATCTGGTCAGTCGTCTCGGGTGACGGCGAAGCGAGAGCAAGCTTTACATGCGCGGCCGAATAAGCGCTCCTGTGTCAAGGTTCGGCCAGAAACAGCGCCCAATAGTTGTGTTCGGACGGGCAAGTGTAAACGTGTGTATCACCAGATATGCTACCTAAAGTGGAATACCCTAACCCAAGCTTTCCATTACCTTTACATATTCAGCCGAAAACGCGTTTTTTGCTCTCGATGTAAAGCTTCGCCTGCATTGTAGAGTTGTGTTGACCTGGGTGCGCCGCGAACTTCCCGGACGATGAGCCTCATATTGGTGGAGTTTCGTCTCCATTACGTAGATTGATCTATGTCGGCGCAGAAGATGACGCCTGAAGCCCTTTTATGCCAAAGACGAAAGTGTTTCCGCGTCGAGCTGGGGGAAGGCACCGCTGTGGTCAATCGGCAAGCCATCACCCTTGTATTTTGCAAGCCCGGAGGCTGCTGCAGAGCTTCGTAAGCGGTGCGTTGCCAATAGCTCCAGACATCGTCGGCGCTTGAATTCTGACGCGCCGACCTTCCGTTGTCTCCAGCTCGGTGCCGAGACCCCTCCTCCATGGAGTAGATTGATCTATCATCGACGACGTTCCGGCGAAGATCGAAGTCCTAGAAATGTTCAAGTGCGCTGATGGGGATGGCTCCAGTCCCGGCGATGGTCTCACTATCAATCCTCCCATGTCGGAAAGACCCAAGCTTTATTCGCCGGTCGTCTCTGTCATCTCCGTGCTCATGCCGACATCCTCGTTTTCTCCAAAAGCGGGGTGTGACTGCTGCGTTCCGACCGCCGCATAGAACACAAGACGCAGATGCTTTTCCTCGTCCACAACGAAAGATGAATGATCGAAAGCGACCGGACCCTGATCTTCGATCATAAAAGTCCTGCGCCCCTCGCAGCGTCCATGCACGTCATGCCGGTTCCAAAGGGATTTGAACAAGGGAGAAATCCGCTCCAACCCATCGACCAGCTCGACCATGCTCTCATCCTCTGGCGCCTGGGCAAAATCCCGGCGAAAGCTTGCCAACACCTGCGAAGCCTGAACAGACCATTCCACGATCCGGCTGTTGAGCCGATCATCGGCAAACAGCATCCAGAGCATGTTCCGTTCAGCAGGATCGCGCTGCTCGAACCCGAAAAGCCGTGCGGCCGCGTCGTTCCACCCGATGACATCCCACCGCAGGTTCAGCACATAGGATGGGCGCAAGGTGAGGTCATCGAGCAATCGTCGCACCAGTGGCGGCAATTCGCACCATGCCTGTCCGGCCATGGCGGGCGGGCGTTGATGCGCGAGCAGAAACAGGTGCCGCCGCTCGATTTCATCCAGCTTCAGAACGCGGGACACATTGTCGAGGAAGGTCGAGGACACCTTGATGGCGCGGCCCTGTTCCAACCAGGTATACCAGGTGATGCCGACACCCGCGAGCGCGGCGACTTCCTCGCGGCGAAGCCCCGGCGTTCGCCGTCGTTTTCCGACCGGCAGACCGACATCGAGTGGTGAAAGGCTCTCCCGTCGCCGCCGTAAAAAGTCCGCCAGTTCGGAACGGGTGCGATCCAGTCGGTTGTCCAGCGTATCGCTCATAGTAACACCATAATTTGTTCTATAGTAACAGGCTAAGTCATGTGCAAAGCAACTTCAAGAAAATTGGAGTTGCCATGACCGTCGATCATTCGCCTACCGTGTCCCATCCCTCTCAGACCGCCCCGAAATCACAACCCTCGGCGCTTGCGCTGACCATTCTGCTGCTTGGCGGGTTCATCACCGTTTTTGACCTGTTCGTGGTCAATGTCGCCATACCCTCGATCCAGGCCGATCTCGGCGCGAGCTTCGCCGAAATTGGCTTTGTCATTGCCGGATATGAATTGGCCTTCGGCGTTCTGCTGATCGCGGGCGGGCGGCTTGGCGATCGACATGGACGCTGCCGCCTGTTCGCGCTCGGCATGGCCGGCTTTGCCGTCACATCGCTACTTTGCGGCCTCGCACCCGACGCCACGAGCCTGATCGTCGCCCGCCTTCTGCAGGGGGCGACCGGCGCTATCCTGTTTCCGCAGGTCTACGCGCTGCTGCGTGTCATGTATGACGATGCGGGCCGTCGCCGGGCCTTTGGTCTTCTCGGTATGACGTTGGGACTAGCGGCCATTGCCGGTCAGGTCTTTGGCGGACTTATCGTTGAAAGCGATCTGTTCGGCCTCGGCTGGCGGATTATCTTCCTGATCAATCTGCCAATAGGCATCATCGCGCTGCTGTCGGCGCGGATCATCCCGGAATCGCGGTCTTCCGAAGCCATGGGCGTCGATTGGCCGGGGATCGGACTGGCGACAGCCGGCCTGTTGCTCCTGCTTCTGCCGCTGCTCGAAGGCCCGAATACCGGCTGGCCGCTCTGGACATGGGCCAGTATGACAGGCTCACTCGTGGTGCTGGCGGCATTCCTCATTTGGGAGCATCTGGTTGCAAGCGGCGGCGGCGATCCCGCCATTGATCTGACCTTGTTCCGCAACATCGGATTCTCTGCCGGGTCTCTTGTGGTGCTGCTGATCTATTCGACATCGACATCCCTGTTCCTGTGCTTCGCCTTGCTGGTGCAATCCGGCATCGGCCTGACGCCGTTTGCAGCCGGCACGCTGTTTGCCCCGGCAAGCGTCGGCTTTGTGGTTGCCTCGCTGGTCGCCCCGAAGCTGGTGGCGCGTTTCGGAAACATGGCCATCGCCGGCGGTGCGCTGATCTATGCTGCCGGAATCGGCTGGTTGATCGTGACTGCCGCCGGCCTCGGTGAGGAAGCCAAAACCTCCGCGCTTCTGCCGCCGCTGATATTGTTCGGTTTCGGTCAGGGCCTTTCGATGACGCCGCTGCTCAATCTCGTTATCGGCTACGTCGAGGAAAACCATGCCGGAATGGCAGCGGGCTTCATCTCCACCATGCAACAGGTGGGCGGTGCCTTTGGCGTTTCCGTTGTCGGCATATTCTTCGTTGGAATTCTCGCCAGCGATGCCAGCGAGGGCATAAGCCGAGCGACCCGCTACGCAGACGCCTTCTCCGGCGCAATGATCTACAATCTTGCCGCAGTCCTCCTTGCCGCCGCGCTCATCACCTTAATCGTGCGCATGAGACGCACTGGTCAGTAGCGTCACGACGGAAATCCGCGCAACAGAAGCCGACGGCAAACAAGGCGAATGGAGATATCCGCCGTGTCACACGCAAACAGCTAGAGGCTTGCACTGGCTGGCTCCCTCATCGCCGCAGTTCCGCTTAGCAGGACCTAAAGCCGCGCACACCGACACGCAACCTTGAGCGATCACCGGACATGTATCTGGAATTCCGCGGCGGTTATGGGAGCACTAACCGCGGTCGATAGCCTTATCAATCTCGTTCAAATACAGATGCAGACGCACTCGCCTTCGGCTCCCTGCGCGGCCCTTCGGGCCTTGCCGTCTCGCTCCGCGAGCCGTCCGTGTTCTATCTGTATCGAGTGAACGCAAACCATAACCCATAGAAAGCAAAATCAAACTGTGGAAATAGGACTTATCCCCCACCACGACAACAGCATATAAGAACCAACCAGATAAAGGTTGGTAGCTGCGTTCGCGGCGGGGATTTCTGCGTATAACAGGTGGTGAAGAGTTCCGGCTAGTTAGGCCCGCTAGGCGGCTTCCATTTACCTAGCAGCACTCCGATATCCTGCCCTTGCGGGCAAAGCGGTTATGATCCGAAGATCATGCGCCACGTTCGACTTTCCTCCAATCGACATGTGGCCGGACGTTGTGGCTGACACATTGCGTCCGTCTTTTACGGCATCCATTTTCACGGTGGCCCGTGCGGCGATAACCTGATCAGAGCGTCCAGCGCTTAGCTGGGGAGCTGTTGACCCGATCTTCCGATCGTCTCTGGCTGACTGATGGTGCCGGTCTAGGTCCCGGTGTCACCCTTTCGCTTATTGCCAGTATGCTGCTCTTGGAGCTAACAACGATCCAAGATGAGCCGCGAAAAGATTGACAAAATAGGAAAATAAACCTACAAGTAATACATCGTCTTCCCACGGCGATTTTGCATTCCCCGGCGTCAAAAAAGCGCCGGGGAATGCATATCTGTTATAGCAGAAAAATCGAGTAAGTTAAAACTTACTTTTTGGATGGGGCGAAAATTCTGACCGGTGTTGTTTTAATAATCGAGAGAGCGTCCGGGGATGGATGCCATAGCTCGCTGCCACTTCGGTGATAGGCTTCTTTGCTGCGATAGTGGCGCGTGCCTCTTTCAGCTGTTCAGCACTCAATGCAGGTCTTCTCCCGATACGGCTTCCTCTGGCGCGCGCTGCAGCCATTCCGGCACGGGTGCGTTCGCTCACCAATGAACGTTCGAATTCGGCCATCGAGGCAAGCAGGTGAAAAAGCAATCGTCCGCCGGATGTGCTGGTGTCGATGCTTTCGCTGAGAGAGCGAAATTCGACGTCGCGCTCATCCAGCTCTTGCACAAGCCGGATCAGTTCGAACAGCGAGCGCCCGAGACGATCCAGCCGCCACACGGTGAGACGGTCGCCGGGTTGTAGCTTCTTCAGCAGTTTGGTCAGTCCCGGTCGTGCGAAATCAGCGCCAGAAACGCCTTGGTCGGTGAATACTCTCCGACACCCGGCTGCGGTCAGCGCTGCCTGTTGCAGGTCAAGGTTCTGCTCCGTCGTGCTCACCCGTGCATATCCGAAATCGCTCATCGTCGCCCTTAGAGCCTCCTGCGAAAAACTGTTCGTGCCTTCCCGATTTTATCCGGTAAGGGATTGATTTAAAGGAACCTTTTTGTGCTTTCGTGGATTATCTGTGAGCCGTGCATGCCGAGTGAAGGATATCAGCAGGTTAGCGCGGCAACGATTTAGGCATGGCCTTGATCGCAAAACGGTTCCCTTTTGTGCGCTCTTACGCAACGGAACTCACCGCATGAAATCGCTATATTCGATCGTCTTCAGCCTTTGCCTTGCAACGCCTGCCATCGCCAATGATCAACTCAATAGTGACGTGAAGAGGATGGCTGGTTTTGCCGGCGATCTCAGGGTGCTCTCAGAAAATTGCGAGGTCTTCGTCGACCCGCTGAACGGTGTGCACATTGCCGAAGCGCTTATCTCCGTGCCCAACATCGACATGGAAGCGGTCCTGGCATTGATTGACGACGAATATGAGAAGTCAGCCCACTACACCGGTTCCGTCTGCTACCCTGAAGATGGCGAGCGGATCGAGCGGTTGAAACGTCTCTACATCTCTGAACTTAACTCTCTGAAGCAATCGGTCGCCAGAGGCGATTATGAGTGAGGCGCGTCTTTCATGGCGATAGCCGCAACTGATTCGGGGACGACGATCATATTTCCCTTCGATACACCGTGAAAGAATAGAAAAAATATTGATTAAAAATCAACTGGATAGCTTGATCTCAAAATAATCCTTTTGAAAAGTAACAGAAATTGCGACTTATGGGACGTCCCACTAACAAAAAGGGACGTCCCCATGACCGTTTTCACCGTATCCTGCGAATCGTTCACTGAGCGTGCATTTCGTCGCCATATAACGGAGCTGTTTGATCGCCCTCGCGTGCGCGGTCTTGTCTTGCAGGCACCCTTTCATGTGGTTGAATACTTGAATTCGCCTGCTGGTTTGATCGTGCTTGCCCACCATAACACCGTCGATGGTCAGATTGATGGGATTCATCCTGCAACGTTGAGTGATAGTATTGATCGGCCGGTAAATATTATCGAGCCTCTCAAAGATACGGGCAAAAAGTATAACGTTCACTACATGACTCGTAGATCTCAGGGGCCGCTTATGCTTCGCGCCTTTGGACGGATGATTGATCAGGGCGCTCCCGAGGCCCCTCGTGTTAAGACCGATACCAACTTCACCTTGGAAATATTCTCTCTTGCAGGTAACCCCATTGTGGCGGCCTTCGAAGAAGGGATCGATAGGGTGCATGTTATTCAGCTCATCGAAAGTGGCGAACTGGAAATCGCGGAAGCATAACGGTCACACTGCGCGCTGCCGGCCTCGCCGAACTTGTTCGGCGAGGCCTGGTTAGCTACGTTCTATTGTTTGGCGATGGGGAATTGAAAAGAATCCACTTTTCAAGCTGCCCGATTGTATGTGGCTGAAGCCGGGTGCCACGCAAAAGAGCTATTCCCAGAGATGTGTCGAGCCAAGAGAAGCCCATTTCGAACATCACCTCGCCAACAATGAGGCGCCGGTCAAGCCAAATCGCTCAGGTGAGTCACAGGCGCGTTTGGCATGGTGACTGCTGTATTGCAACGCTCAGCGCTGCCGCGCCAGCTGGTGAGCTTCTGTGAGTCAATGGTGACGCTTTGGGGGCACAGCGCGAGCACCGTTCCTCAGTCCGTCTTATCGGGGACGATCTTTTCCCAGCCCAGCATGTGCTCGTTCGTATCGAGCCATGCCTTGCGTTCTTTCCAGTCGGGCAGGATGCTGCCGACGAGGTCCCAGAATTCCGGTTCGTGGTTACGGTGCTTTAGGTGGCACATTTCGTGGACGACGGCGTATTCGAGAACCGGTTTTGGCGCGAAGATGAGGTGCCAGTTGAGATTGATCTGCCTGTCTTGTCCGCAGCTGCCCCACATGTGTTTCTGGTCTTTGATGACGATGCCGCGCGGCTTCAGGCCATGTCGATCGCCGTGACGACGCGCGAACTCATGGGCATCATCACGGATGCGCCGTCTCAGCCACAGCCTCAAGGCGCTTTCGATAAGACTGTCGGCTGACGCTGGAGCAAGATCGCGCGGTGTCAGGATGCGGAAGCCGTTGCGGAAGCTGATTTCGACGAGTGCGCCATCGAACGGCTCGACGTGAAGTTTTGTCATGCGTCCGCGATAGGGCACCTTGGCTCCGGTGACGAACTGATAGACACGAGGTTGCGCTCTGGCGCGCACCTCCATGTGCTGCAAGGTTTCGATAATCCAGCCACGGCGGCGCTCCAGCACCGCGTTGATTTGCGCATCGGTAGCACTCTCGGGAACGAGCAATTCGAATGCCTGCAGCGTGACGCTCAGGTTTGCCTTGCTCGCTCGGGCAGAGCGCCGCACCGTATACTCTATTTCGCGCTCGCCAATACGAAAAACGGGCATCTCAGCGTCCCGCGAAATGCTTGAGCGCGTAGGTCTCGACCTCCTCAGGGACCTCGCGGAATCTCGAAAGGCCGGCCTCATGGGCCATGAGGCGCACTTGCTGGCGGAGGTTCTTGCGCAGACCATCTTTCTCCCACCAGCCAGCGGGAGCGAATGCGGGATCGGTATAGAGTTCCTCAAGGCTGACGGCGAGTTCCTCGCCCTTCGGGCCTACTTCGAAGCCATTGAGGATATGCAAAATGCCGTAGGCATCGGCGGATAGGCCTGTGTCCACATGCGCCTCGTCCTCGTCGGCAATCTCCTTTGCCAGTTCTTCAGCCGCCTTCAGCTTGTCAGCCCAGCTCAACTGCGCACTGTCCAGCTTCTGCAGCAGCTGACGAAGGCGCTCGGAGAACTTGCCGTATTGATGCGGGCTGTCGTCGATCCGCTCGGTCACGGTCTTGCGCAGCTCCGTGGTCTTGCGGATGGCCGCCGTCATCAGGTCGTCTTCCGTCTTTTCAGCCGGATCGAATTCTTCCCAGAAGTCCGGATCAGTGATGTGGCGCAGCTTGACGGTGACGCTGAGACCTGTCGCCTCCAGATGCTGCTCCAGCATCTCGCGGATTTTCTCGCTGTAGTTCAGTTGGTCGAAGGCCTGGCGCTTTTCGAAGTGCTGGGTGCCATAGCGCAGGAAGTTGGCAATCCACTTTAGGTCGGCGGTGAATTCCAGAACGCTCGGGTCCGGGCTCAGCGTCTCATAAAGCGCGATGAAGCTGCGCGCCTTGGCCTTGAAGTCGAACCACTTGTCCTCACTGCCGAGTAGTTTCACGAAGGCATCATATTCCGCCTTCAATCCGTCCTGATCGTTGGCCTTGCGCTTCAGCGGCCTCATCAGCGCAACGACTGCAGCATGCGCGGCGCGCAACTGATTGCGCAGATCGTCCAGATCGCGCATGGCGTTCTTCACGTCATCGGCGCGGTAGGAGGACAGAGCGGCCTCCAAATGACCGGAAACGCCTATATAGTCGACAATCAGCCCGTTACGCTTCCTCGCATCAGAGACGCGGTTGGTGCGGGCGATAGCCTGCAGCAGGCCGTGCTCCTTCAGCGGCTTGTCGAGATACATCACACTTTCAATCGGGCAATCGAAGCCCGTCAGAAGCTTGTCGCAGACGATCAGAAACTGCGGGTCCTCGCCCTTGCGACCAAAAGCCTTCTTCGTCAGCTTCTCAGCCTCGGCATCCAGATAATGCACCTTCAGCGCGGTGCGGATCGCCTGCTTATGGGCATCCTCACTCGGCTTGCCGTCTTCCTGATTGATGGAATAGACGCAGGCCGACATGGCATCGGCGCGGGCCAGCGCTTCGGCGGGCTCCACGCCTTCGGCCTGAAGATCCTCAGCAATCACTTTGGTCAGCGCCTGCTGGTAGAGGATCACGGCCTCGCGATCGATGGCGACGATCTGCGCCTTGAAGCCGTCCGGCTGGGCATATTGCTTAAAATGCGTCCAGATATCATAGGCGATCAGCTCGATCCGGCGCGGGTGCTTGACCAGATCCTCAATCTGAACGCCGCGTTTCTTGATCTCGTTCAGCTTGTCGTCGTCCAGTTCGGCAAACCAGGTGTCGAACAGGATATCGATCTTCGCCTCGTCGATATGCCAGTCGGTCTTGCGGCCGGTGTAATAGATCGGCACGGTCGCGCCATCGGCCACGGCGTCGTCGATGCCGTATTTGTCGAGATAGCCTTCGCCCGGCACGCCGAAATTCTCGTAGGTGTTCTTGTCGTCCTTCTTCACTGGCGTGCCGGTGAAGCCGAAGAAGCGGGCGTTTGGCAACGTCGCGCGCAGATAGGCGCCGAGGTCCTTTTCCTGGGTGCGGTGGGCCTCGTCCACCATCACGATCCAGTTTTCCGAATTGGCGATCGCCTGTTTCGAGCCCTGGAACTTGAAGATGGTGGAAAGCGCGGTGTGCCCGTCCTTGCCGCTGCGGATCAGCGCGAGCAAATCCTTGATGCTCTCGATCGCCGTCGGGTTCGGCAGGCCGCAGGCAACAAAGGTGCCGCTGATCTGGCTGTGCAGGTCGATGCGGTCAGTCAGCACCAGAATGTTCGGATTGGTCAGCGCCTCAGATTGGATCGTCCGGTGCGTCTTCAGCTTCAGCGCGGCAAACACCATGGTCAGCGATTTGCCGCTGCCCTGAGTGTGCCAGATCAGCCCCTGCCGGTGCTTGCCCTCAATCACGCGGTCAACGATGCGGTTGACGGCGCGGAACTGCTGATATCGGCAGATTTTCTTGATCGTGCCGGTCTCGGTCTTTTCGAACACCACATAATGGGCAATCAGATCCAACAGGCGGCGCGGCTCCAGCAGGCACCAGAGACCCTTGGCAAGAGGGTCGGGAAAATCAGCATCCGTCTTTGGCCACGGATCGCGCCATGCGCCGAAATATTTCGAGCCGGAGCCGGTCGCGCCGTAGAGCACCAGCGCACCGTCGGTGACGATGTTGAAGACATTGGAGAAGAACAGGCGCGGAATGTCGCGCTCATATTGCCTGATCTGCTCGAAGGCCTCGCCGGTCTTGTCCTTCACGTTCAGCGGGCTTTTCGCCTCGATCACGACCAGCGGAATGCCGTTCACATAAACCACGACATCGGGCTTGCGCGTGTTTTCCGCCTTCACCCTGAGCTGATGCGTCACGGAAAACCGGTTGTTGCCGGGGTCGAGAAAATCGATCACCCGCAGCGTCTGCCGCGTCTCCTGGCCAATCACCTTACGGGCATAATCGCCGCGCAGCACCTTCAGCCAGGCCTCGTTGTCGCTGATCGCCGCCAGTTCCCCATAGGCGGCCTCAGCAGATACCCGGTCGATCCCGTTGATACGCATCAGCCCGTCGATGAAGTGCGGGCGAAACAGAACCTGATTGTCACCATCGCGCAAAGAGGAATGTTCCGCCGGGGCAACAAAGCCATAGCCCATGGCCTGCAGATGCTCAATGGTGGGGCGTTCGGCAAAATGCCATTCGGGACCGTGGCTCATGGGGCGCTTACTCCGCAGCCATGGGCAGCGCGTCGGTGACGCGTTTCCGGCCAGTGAGGAGGTCGGACATCAGGGCGGATTTTGTGACCTCAAGTTCGTTCAGGCTCTTTAAGCTCGCATTTTCAGCAGCCATCAGAGCATCCATGCTCTTCGTAATTTCTCTTTGCTCTTCGACTGGCGGAACCGGAAGAACAATATTCCCGAGCTTTGTAGCGTTTATGTTCGCTTGGCTGGCTCCGGGAGTAGCAATCGAGCGAAGCAACCTTTGATAGCGTAGGGATGACAGGACGCAGTGAATGAAAAATGGGTCGTTGAAACAATTGGCCCGTAATCGGATGAGGTAGCTGGCGAATGACGCATTGAGGTCTTCTCTGACAATCGCGATCTTGCCGACGAGTTCGCGACTATTCGTTCGATTGAACAGTAGATCGCCACGTAAGATGCTATATTTTTCCTTGGTCACTTCATCGAGCACAGCATACTTCAGCCCGGCCAGTGAAACTTCACTGTCTTGGATATTTCCCATTCTCAAAATGGGAGTTCCAACGGGCGTAGATTCCATCGATGTATTGAGTCCGTAGGTGCAGCTCTCGAGCAATGTGGAAAGCTCCGCAACCCGCCACCCCTCCGGGATATCGCCGATTTCCGTTTGCTTGGAGCGCGTGTGGCCGATGCCTTTGGTGAGAAGGCGTTCCAGCACGCCCTGCTTGACCTTTCTGGTCTGCTTGATCACCGCCCGCGTTGCCGCAATGGCCTCATCGACGCTGGACAGGATTTCGGCGATGCGGCGCTGTTCGTGCAGTGGGGGGACGCCGACGTGGTGTGTTTTGAGCACTCCCTTTTTGATGTGCTTCATGGTGCTGCCATGCGACTGGTCGGCAAGGCGTTCAACTTCATTCTGGAGGACGTAAAGTAGCCAATCTGGCTGAACAGCCCCTGTGGGGACTACCTTAAAGATGTGCTGATTCAAGACACCAGCCCCCCTTGTCCATTTCTGAATTGAGAGGGTCGCAGACCATGAGAAAAGAATATCCCCGTCTTGAATCATGTGACCATCGTCGATGTCCTTACCCTCATAAAAGTTGAACGCAGCATCTAAGTTGGTCATATTCGCGATACGAATGATGGGTAGACCGCTGCTGACCCAATCCTCCGGCTTGAACGCGCGACCGTTGATGTAATTAGCCAAATCCGTCAGCGGGAGCAGATTCCACCCCTCCGGCACCTCACGCGACATAGCCAAGCTCCCGTAGAAAGCCCATCATCCGCCCTTCGGCCGTATCGCGCTCGGCCTGAAGCGCGACCAGCTTTTCCACTTCCGCCGCGACGTCGACCGCCTCGGCCTCTTCGCCCAAATGCACATAGAGGCTGATGTTAAGGTTGAAGTCGTTTGCTTCGATCTCATCTGCTTGCACCACCCGCGCCAGCCGCTCGGCATCCGCAAAATCGCCATAGGCTTTTGCCAGCGCGGCGACATTTTCCTCCGACAGATGGTTCTGCGCCTTGCCTTCGACATAGTGCTCTGCACCGTTGACGATCAGGATCTTGCCCTTGCGCCCGGCCGGTTTGGTCTTCCGCAGGATCAGGATGCAGGCCGGAATGCCAGCGCCGTAAAACAAGTGGGGCGCGAGGCCGATCACCGCTTCGATCAGATCATCTCGGATCAGCCCCTCGCGGATCCTGCCCTCGGCCCCGCCGCGAAACAGCACGCCATGCGGCAGCACCACGCCGCAGACGCCGTCCTCCTTCAGGCTCGCTACCATATGCTGCACGAAGGCGAGGTCACCATAGGACTTCGGCGGGCAGCCATGGCGATCACGGCCATAGGCATCGCCCTTCGACCAGACGTCGTGTCCCCAGTTCTTCAGTGAGAAGGGCGGGTTTGCCAGCACCCGGTCAAAGGTGCGGATGGCCTTCACGCTGTCGCCCGTCAGGTGCTTTGGCTCTCTCAGCGTATCGCCACGCGCCACCTGGGCGTCGTCGATATCATGAAGGAACAGGTTCATCTGGCAGATGGCCCAGGTGTTGAGGTTCTTCTCCTGGCCGAACAGCGACAGGCTTTTCGGGTTTTTGCCTTGGTGCTCCAGATGGTGCACCGCTTCCAGCAGCATACCACCCGAGCCGCAGGTGGGGTCATAGATCGACATGCCTTCTTCCGGCTCAAGGCATTCGACAATCAGGCGCACAACCATCTTCGGCGTGTAGAACTCTCCACCCTTCTTGCCGGCATCATCAGCGAACTGCGCGATCAGATATTCATAGGCCTGGCCCAGCACATCCGCTTCTACATCGCCATTGCGCAGCCGATAAGTCTCGAAATGCTGCAGCAGCTTTTCCAGCATGGCATCCGGAAAGCGCTCCTTGTTGTTGAAATCGACATCCTGAAAAACGCCCCGCAACTTCATGTTCGCGTCTTCAATGGCGCGGAACGCGGCGTTAAGATGGGTGCCGATATCGGTCGTGTGCTTGCGCACATCCTTCCAGAAATGGCCTTTCGGAATATCGAAGCGGTGCTCATCGGGATCAGCCGCAATCTCAGCGTCACCATAGCGCGCAAGCCGCTCCTCATACTCCTCCTGCCAGACATCCGACAGGCGCTTGAAGAACAGAAGCCCGAAAATGTAGTGCTTGTAATCGCCCGAATCGATCGATCCGCGAAGGATATCTGCAGCGCGCCAGAGATGGCTCTCCAGCTGCGCAAGGGTCAATGTCGTCACAATATGCGTCCCTCACCAATGCTTTGCCCCTCACAATATCAAAATGAAGCGCCGGGGCAATTTTTCTGGACATGAATATTGAGGTGTCTAAGAAATGGGAACAATCAGTGGTGATATGGCATGGGGTGCGGTTGTGAGCGATATCAAACTCTTTCAGTTCGGCGGGCATGATGGGGTGGCCGAGTTGCCCGGAACGGCTCTTCAGATCGAAAAGTCGCTTCAGGTGCTGTTCGAGGCCAATCTCGAAATCCTGCTCGGCGTGCGCTTCCTCGCAAGTGAACATTCTACCGGTCCTGTCCACGGTGGCAGGATCGACACGCTTGGGCTGGACGAGGACAACTCGCCCGTGATCATCGAATACAAACGTTCCATCAATGAAAACGTCATCAATCAAGGGCTTTTCTATCTCGATTGGCTGATGGACCACCGCAAAGAGTTCCAGTGGTTGGTGATGGAGCAGTTGGGAACCGAAGCCAGCAAGGCTGTCGACTGGTCTGCTCCGAGGCTTCTCTGCATCGCGGGCGATTTCACGCGCTATGACGAGCATGCGGTGAAGCAGATTCCCCGCAACATCGAACTGATCCGATATCGCAGCTTCGGACCAGAGCTCCTCATGCTAGAACTGGTGCATGTTCCCAAGACCAACCGCTCCGCGATGACAAAGTCAGCGCCTGTCGAAAAGGATATTGACGAGGGCGACCAGGCGAACCTTGGCGGAGCCGAATATGTCCAGAACGGCGGCGACAAAGGAAAATACATCAGCCAGCGGATGTCTTATCGGCTGTCTCAGTCGCCGGAGGGATTGCGTGCCATCCATGATGCGGCTTATGAGTTTCTCCAATCGCTCGGGGATGACGTTCAGGTGAAGGAGCTGCTCTATTATACTGCGTTCAAGCGCCTCAAGAATTTCGTCTGCATGGAAATCTATCCGACCACCCGCAACGTGCACCTGTTCTTGAAGTTGAATCCGGACGATGTCGAACTAGTGCCGGGCTTTGTTGAGGACTTCCGCAACACCGGTCATTTCGGCACCGGAGATGTTCGTGTGACGCTGAAATCAATGGCCGACTTTGAAAGGGCGCAACCGCTCCTGCAACGAGCTTACGATGCCGGATGATCCAAGCCGCATTGTCTCGGTTGTCGGCTTTGATTCCGCATGGACGGACAATCCGAAAAAGCCAGGGGCGGTTTGCGTCATTCGAATTGAGAATGACGGCTGCCGACTCGTGCATGAGCCGGAGCTAAGCTCCTTTGCGCAGGCCGAAGCGATCATTCGGAATGAACAGAAGGCGTCGTCCAAGTGTGTCGTCGCGCTGGACCAGCCGACGATCGTGCCAAACCTCACCGGCTCCCGGCCAGTGGACAAAGTTGCCGGCTCGCTGATCTCTTGGGCTGGCGGCGGTGTCCAGCCTGCCAGTCGCGCCAAGAAGGGCATGTTCAATGATGCCGCGCCGATCTGGCGCTTCAAGTCAGTGCTCGGTGCCTCGGATGAGCCCGAGGAAGCGCGTGTCGCCGAAGGCGGGCTGTTCCTTGTTGAGGTGTTTCCGGCCCTGGCGCTCGTGCTGCTCGAACCGAGCTTTCACCAGCGGCTGGCAGCACCGAAATATAACCCGACTTCTCGGAAGAAATTCCGACCGGCAGACTGGCGGAAGGTGGCTCACTGTGCTGAAGTCATGGCTGAGCAATATGGTCTAACGGAAGCGGCCGAATGGTGCCTTCGGTCTGCGGCAATGGCGTCGCCGCGCAAGGCCGATCAGGATCGGCTGGACGCCATGCTCTGTGCCTTGATTGGCCTGCACTGGCTGCTGGAACCGCGAGAGCGCTCCTTGATGATCGGCGATCTTGAGACGGGTTACATGATCGCTCCGGCCCCTTATGGCGTTTCCGAACGGCTTGTTTCTGCCGCGCTTGCTCGTGATGTTTCTATCAGAAGCTCCTGAACGGCGTCGATGCTCCGGACAGTTCTGCATACTTCAACTGCTTGATCAGTGGTCTCTGCATATGTGTTGGCGTGGGCCAACGCGTTCCGCAGTTTCTCGATACGTTTGACATCAGAGATAAAGTTTTCACGCTTTGAATGTTGCTGCAGAAGCGACTGCTGAATAATTTCGCGTTTATCGCAGAACTGCGTGAAGAGAAGTTCGTCCACAATTCCCTCCGCCGATTGAGCCAAGTCGATAGTCGCTTTGATTTTATTGCGTCGGTTTCGGGTTATCAGCGCCTGCCAGTCTTTAGTATTTGGCAAGCGTTTTCTGATCGCTTCCTGCATTCTAATTTCTAAAGCTGTTACCAAGCTAAAAAGCGTAGCGCGAACAGGAAGCTTTTGCAGATCGGACAAGCTCACAATGCCGTTGACCCCGCTCTGCGAGACTACAAACCTGAAACGACGTTCATCCGCATCTCTGATGAAGTCAAGAATGCTCGAGTCGGCACCAATGAGGTGCTCTTCACCTAAGGCTATAGTGGACTGGCGAACAGGTTGTTCCGGCGCAGCTGTATCGAAGTAAGGCGCTAGCTCCACTACGCCGAGTATTCTTTCGTCGTCGCCTATGACAGGTGCGAAGTCGAACTTCTCCGTATTTCGTTCTGCCACATCACGCAGATTTTCATTTTGCGAACATGCCCAGAAGGCCGTCTTAGGTGTAGCAATTAGCGCAACGCGCAGCCCGTCATGAAGAGTTTCATATTTGTCCAATCCGACCACTCCCGATATTTCGACCTTTCCACCTTGGTTCTTGGCCAGTCAGTTTTAGGCCTGACATGAGTGTTGCGCAAACGCCGAGATGTTTGGTGGCGGCACAAATCGGCCACACTGAAACCATTGCCGCTGCCTCAAATCTGCAAGCGCGCGTTTTGCCCGCTATGAGACACCCCGCGTCCAACGACGCTGACCGCATGGTTCCTGGAGAGGTGGCAGAGTGGTCGAATGCACCGCACTCGAAATGCGGCATACGGGCAACCGTATCGTGGGTTCGAATCCCTCCCTCTCCGCCAGGTTTTCATCATAAAAACAATAATGTGTGTTGTGGATTTTTGAGCCGTTTGATGTGCGCAAAACGTCTGGATCGAGCCAGGCACAAGCGAGGGCCACTTCCGAGGCGCTTTCTTGCGGTTGATGAGATGCCTGCGGTGCACTTTTCTAAAAAGACAGAATCAATAAAGCCGCTCCATCGCCGTCCAAAAACCTGACTTCCTGCCGTGGTCGCGTTGCAGTTTATCCAGGTAGGCATGATGCGGCTCGTATGGGCCGAAATCATCGATCTGCATTGCAAGGGTCTCACACGCGATCAGGTGCCTGGCTGCGTGCTTGTAGCGGCTGGACCGGGCGTTCTGCAGGCTGAAGTCGATCATTGCTCTGAGCAGCAGTATCGCCGCAAGCGGGTAGCGTTCCTTCAGGGTCTCGCTGGCCGGTGTCAGAATTTCATAATAATTGCCGTCGATCTCGGTATGCCGATCCAGAATGAGCGCATTGGCTTCGCGAAGCGCAGGCCATTCCATGAAGAACAGAAGAGCTTGATTGGCATTTGGATGGGCCGCGACCCAGGACATCGCTCTTTCCTCGGCCTCGATGTCATCGAAATCCGGCAGGCGCTTCAGATAGTCGCGAAGATGCTGTTGTTCGAGCGAGGTTTCGAAGCACTTCCATCTGAACCGCTGCGCTTCCTCGAGCCTGCCCAGCGCCTCAAGCGCTTCCGCCCGTGACTGCTCCCATTCCAGAACCGGGAAGGGCCGGTCTTTCTCCGGGGCTGCCTGATCGAGCCGCGTCAGAGCCTCTCCCGCTCGGTTGGCCTTCAGCAGCCGCTCTGCCATCCTTGCGGCGATCATCGGTGACGTTCTGGCCTGCTCGGTTTGCAGCGCGATATAGGCATCGACGTCGCCCTCAGCATCGGCAATGGTTTCAAGCGCGATGCGGGCGGACAGATCATTGTGACGGCTATAGACATCGTGCTCGTAAATCGGTCCGTTCTGTCCGATGCCGATGATCCTGCCCTCACGCCGGGGTTTTTCCTTTCCGGCCTCGTCGAGCCATCGTGTCGACAGGTCTTTCAGGCGCGCAAGTCCGTCAGCGCCGAGAGCGGGTATTATTGATTCGATCAGCGGATCATATTGACCGTAGCCATTGTCCTGCAGCGCCTGAAAGACTTTTTCGGCCAATGCTTCCGGGGACGTCCTTGATGCCTTTGCGATGCGTCCGGCATCGACACAGGCGGCATGAAAACTCTCAATCAGCGAACCGCTGCCGTCATCGGAACGGGCAAAAACGGACTCGGACAGGTGCAGAAATCGCCAGATCAGCTCCAGCGCTTCATCGGCGTTTTGAGGCTCAAGTTTCTCAATGATGGCCGAACGCTGGGTTTCAAGGTCCGCTTTCAGCTTCCTAACCTTTCGCCAGTCGATGAAGCTTTGGGCGCGCTGTATGCGGGTGAGGTGCTTGCGGATTTCCCGGGCCATCTCGCCACTGCTTTGTTCGCCAGCCAGTTCCAGGCGCAGCCTCCGTTTGTGAGAAGCACTTCCAGTCGAGATTTCGATCAGAAGCTCCGCCAGTCGCTTTGCGCCCAGCGCTTCCAGGTTCTTCGCGTTGAGCGTTGTCTTCTTGGCCATGCTCAAGCCTCCTTCATTTCCGCGCGAACGCTATACCGCAGGCGGCATCAGGCCAAGACCGACGCCGCATTGTGCCGGGATAATCCTTGGCTCCCCGTCACCGGCATCCTACGCGTGATCTCAGGTAGACAACGCGGAGATCGCGATGGCAACCATACGCAAGCTCAGAGGGCGTTGGCAGGCACAGGTCGAACGGGTCAGTGCCGCTGTGTCTCTTCCGGTGTTCATCGAACCGCATGTGGCTGGAAGTTCGAATAACGGAGGGAGCAACCTGCAGGAGTGGTTGTTACTGATGTTGCTTGAGGTTTGTATTCAGGCAGAAATGAATAAAGGCCCAGATGTCCGGGCCTTTGCGTTTTGTTCAAATAATAATTAGATCAGAACTTCAGACCGAGACCGACAGTAACGCGGTTCTGAGTGGCCTTGGCTTCTGCACCGGACGTAATGTCGGACAGAATGTCGCTTTTACCGAAATCGGTGTAGCTATACTCAACACGTCCAAAAAGCTTGTCGGTGAAAGCGTAGTCGAGACCAGCGCCGATAGTCCAGCCGTTAAGGGTTTCTTCGGTTTTGATATCGGAAATTTCACCGTAAACGGTCGTCGCGGACCAGCCAGCCTTACCGTAAACAAGAGCCTTGTCCCATGCGTAACCTGCGCGGGCAGCAATACCGCCCTGCCAGTTCGTTCCGATTTTCAAATCGGAACCGGGAACGCCGACGTTGTATGAATTGTCGTTCCAGTTGTAGTTGATCTCGCCTTCGACGCCGAGCACAAGGTTATTATCGAACTGATAGTTATAACCGGCAAAGCCACCGAACATTCCGCCGGTAAAGTCGTCAGACTCACTGGCACCGGGCACGGAAAGCTTGCCCTCAGTCCAACCCATACCGCCAGCGGCACCAAGGTAAACACCTTCCCAAGTGAAGGCCTTGGCCGGTGCGGGTGTGTAGGTCGGCTGAGCTGTCGGAGCAACAATGTCAGCAGCTTGTGCGGTAGTGGCAAGGGCTGCAACGGCTGCGAGTGCCAATACAGAGCGTTTCATGAGTCTCTCCAGAATGATTATGGTTCGAATTTGTTAAAGCCCAGATACTATCCATTGATTGAAATGGCTGTAGCAAACTGGCAACAGTATAGATTTATCGAAACTGAGAACGGCGGTGCAAAAGTCGGCCACGGAAGCGGCGGAATAGACCGTCCGCGGGCGGAGTAAAATCCGTCCACCTATCTTCCTTCTGCAATGAGCGCAGGAGGGACAGAGGATTTATACCGTGGATCTTTATCTGAAGGTTCGTCTGGCCGTCTCGGAAGGGATGAGCCGACGTGAGGCAGCCAAACACTTCAACATCTCGCGCGACAGCGTAGCGAAGATGCTGTCGTATTCGACACCTCCTGGCTATCGGCGACAATCACCAGTCCGGCGGCCGAAGCTGGACGCGTTTGTTTCGACGATCGACCACTGGTTGGATGAAGACGCGAAGGTACCGCGCAAACAGCGCCATACGGCCAGGCGTGTGTTTGACCGGCTTCGTGATGAGTGCGGGTTCACTGGCGGCTATACGATTATCAAGGACTATATCCGGGAGCGGGAACAACGCCGTCAGGAAGTGTTCGTGCCGCTTTCTCATCCGCCCGGCCATGCGCAGGCCGATTTCGGCGAGGCGACGGTGGTGATCGGGGGTGTCGAGCAGAAAGCCCGTTTCTTCGTGCTCGATCTTCCGCATAGTGACAGCTGCTACGTGCGGGCTTATCCGGCGGCGGTAGCCGAGGCCTGGGTCGATGGCCACGTCCATGCGTTTGCGTTTTTCGGGGCCGTGCCGCAATCGATCGTCTATGACAATGACCGCTGCCTTGTGGCGAGGATCCTGCCTGATGGCACGCGCAAGCGGGCGACGCTGTTCAGCGGGTTCCTGTCCCACTACCTGATCCGGGATCGCTATGGCCGCCCCGGTAAGGGCAATGACAAGGGCAATGTCGAGGGCCTCGTGGGCTATGCCCGGCGTAACTTCATGGTCCCCATCCCGCAGTTTGCGACCTGGGATACGTTCAATGCCTTTCTGGAAGAACAGTGCCGCAAGCGCCAGCGCGACAGGTTGCGCGGTGAGAGCGAGACGATCGGTGAACGGCTGCAGCGCGATCTGGCTGCCATGCAGTCCTTGCCGGTGTCGCCCTTTGACGCCTGCGATCAGGCCAGCGCCAGGGTCACGGCACAGTCTCTCGTTCGCTACAAGACGAACGATTATTCCGTACCCGTCGCCTATGGCCATCAGGACGTTTGGGTCCGAGGCTATGTCGACAAGGTGGTGATCGGTTGCCGCGGCGAGGTCATCGCTCGCCATCCCAGGAGCTTTGATCGGGAAGATGTCATCTTCGACCCGGTGCATTACCTGCCGCTGATCGAGCGGAAGATCAATGCGCTGGATCAGGCAGCCCCTTTGCAGGGCTGGGATCTGCCGGAGGAGTTCGCCACACTGTGCCGCCTGATGGAAGGCCGCCAAATTGACAAGATGGCAAAACATGGCAGGCGGGAATACGTGCAGGTTCTTCGTCTGCTGGAAAGCTTCGATATGGCCGACCTGCATGCGGCGGTGAAGCAGGCCATTCATCTCGGCGCGATCGGCTTCGATGCCATCAAACATCTGATTCTTTGCCAGGTGGAGCGCCGGCCGCCTCGACTGGATCTGTCGATCTATCCCTACCTGCCGAGAGCAACCGTCGAGACGACATCGGCGAAGGCGTATATGGGCCTCCTGTCATCGGGGAAGGGAGAAGCGGCATGAGCGCCGAAGCACCCGAGATCCTGCTTGCCCATTACCTCAAGAGCCTGAAGCTGCCGACCTTCCAGCGGGAGTATCAGAAACTGGCCCGGCTTTGCGCCACCGAAGGCGTCGATCATATCGGGTACCTCACCCGGCTTGCCGAGCGGGAGATGATCGAACGGGATCGTCGCAAGGTCGAGCGTCGTATCAAGGCAGCCAGATTCCCGGTCGTCAAAAGCCTCGACAGTTTCGATTTTGCCGCCATCCCGAAGCTCAACAAGATGCAGGTCTTGGAGCTGGCCCGCTGCGAATGGATCGAGCGTCGCGAGAACGTCATCGCTCTCGGCCCCAGCGGAACCGGCAAGACCCACATAGCGCTCGCCCTTGGCCTTTCCGCCTGCCAGAAGGGCCTGTCCGTTGGTTTCACCACAGCAGCTGCCATGGTCAGTGAGATGATGGAGGCCCGTGACGAGCGGCGTCTCTTGCGTTTCCAGAAGCAGATGGCAGCCTACAAACTGCTGATCATTGACGAACTCGGCTTCGTGCCGCTCTCCAGGACCGGCGCGGAACTGCTGTTCGAGTTGATCTCGCAACGCTATGAGCGGGGTGCCACCCTGATCACCAGTAATCTGCCCTTTGACGAATGGACCGAAATTCTGGGATCCGAGCGTCTGACCGGCGCTCTGCTCGATCGCGTCACGCACCATGTCAACATTCTCGAAATGAACGGCGACAGTTACCGTCTCGCCCAAAGCCGCGCCCGAAAGGCCGGCTGAAACCCTTCAGAAAATCGCAACGCAGGCATGAGACCCCCGCTCGGGCTACGCCCTCCCGCGGCCCTCATGCCTGCGTCCAAAGTGGCCGACTTTTGCTCCGCCCCGTGGCCGGTTTTTACACCGCCGTTGACATCTATCCGGAAAAATCAGATGCGATACCATCGCGAGAGTGAGTGATAGCCTGCTGGATAAGCAGGTTTCACTTGGCACTTTCGACGCTAATAACGAGTCACTTTCTGAAATTCGCATTTCTCAAGAAATGCGAACAAGAGAAGCTATGCCGAAAGCCAAAGAAATAGTATTCGCGCTATATAAGCGCATCACCTTTTGGAGGCGAGCGTTCGCGGATTCACGCTGAACCCCCGCTTCTGAGCAGAAACCAAATTCGGGCGGCCTGCCGCTCGCAAATGCTGGACAGGAAAGGAAACGAACACAAGCAAAACATATATGGCCAAGGCCAAAACAGAAAAGGCGTGATTGCGTCAACAATCACGCCCTTCCGAAAAGAAGCAGACGCCTCTTCACTGAGACCACCTCATTAGCACGCTCGTGCCGTGGTGGGAAGGGTGTCGCTTCTCCTCAAAATCTGAATTCAACAGACCCGAGAAGCCAGGCTTCTCGGGCAAGGAGAACCTATGCCTATTCAACGGCACGTAAACTTCGAAATCCCGTCCGAACACCCTTACGCCAGCCACCCTGAGCTCTGGGATTGCACCATCCAACCGCCGCCGCTCGCCGATCCCGACGATCCGCATCGGCTATCGCGCTCGCACCTGCAGAAGATCGAGCTTGGGAAATCCAGTGGCTCCTGCAAGGTTGCCTTTGTCACGCGGCTGCACCGGTCGACCGTCTTGCAGGAATTCTGGTGCGCTTCATATGAGGAGGCACAGGTTTATCTGAACCTTGCCGCCCATCCCGATACCGTCAACTTCAAGGAACAGTTGACCCGCATCGATTATGTCGATGATACCGGCAAGGACAGGCATACAATCATGGATGCGCATCTGCTTCTTCGAAACTGCGAGGAAGTGCTTGTCTCCGTCAAATATGACGAAAAAGCCAGGCGTCCTTCGTATCTGGAGGAAATCCGGCAAATCGCAGAGCAGTGCTCGACTGAAATCGCCGATCGTATCGTGGTGGCGTCCCGCTATCATTTCCATCCCGTCTATCGAGAATGCGCCCGGCTCATTCACCTGGCCCGACGAGGTTGGGACCCCGAAGCGGACCGTATCGTCCAGGAGGTAGCAGATGATCTGGGGGATCGGTTTCTGCTTCAGGACCTTGTGGACAGGTCCGGGCTTGGGAACCGCGGCCGGCGCGCTGCGATCCGGTTGATCGGCGATGGTGATCTCAAGAAGCGCCTGCTTGACCCCATCGCGCCGCAGTCCATCATCTGGAGGGCCGCGGCATGAACTTCTCCAGCGACGTCTTTGGCAAACTAACCGGCCTGGATCGCGTTACCCTTGAGGGAAACGAGGTCGTGGAGAGGCACCTCATTAAGGGCAAAGCATCTCCCGCCCAGAACGCAAATCAAGACAGCCTGGGGGAGATCAATCTATACCGCTTGAGCGTCAAAAGGCCGGATGGCGGCGTCGATCTTCGGGACCTCCGCATCAACGAGATATCTCACCTCATTGAGACCGAACATCTGGTAATAGATCGGGGATTTTATAGTCCATCTCGCCAGCAGGACCGAGAGATTTATGGCGGTCATGATCTATACGGCGCGACCAAGGCACAGCGCGATACCGCTGACCGCAAGTGGTTTTGCGCCAAGATGATACATCGATTTTGGGAAAAAGGCATGAAGCTGACCCGCGCAGCTGTGGACGCACTTCGGCCCCAGATGCTCGACGAATTCGAACGTTACCAGGCTCTCCAGCACTATGGCACGGATCGCGCAAACTCCACTCAGAAGTTTCACAAGCTACCTAGCGCTGACTCTCTCTTGAAATATTACAGGAAGATCAAGAAATTTGGCTCCAAACCAAATGTCTTCCTCCGAGCAAAATCATTTGCGGAGCATGAAGAATCCGAAATTCAGAGGCTCGAAAATTTTGCCCTCGTGATGGCACAACTGGGAAAGTATGCTTCATCGACGTGTCCGAGCAAGAAAAAAGTCATTGGCCACCTCTTCGACGTTTTGAAGGCAGAGAACAAGGCGCGAAAATCACAGGGCCGCAAGGACAAGATTAGAATCCTATCTCAGCGGACTTATGAGCGCTGGATCGACCGATATCTGGATCCATTCGAGGTTTGCATCCAGCGGAATGGGCTGGCGGCAGCCCAAAAGAAGTTTGGCAGCGTCGAGTCGGGCCTGACAGCACGCTTCCCCGGTGAAATGGTTCAGATCGATGCATGGATGTTCCATTTGGTCACTCTCGATATCACCCGCGAACAATGGAACAGGATGACGCCTAAGCAGCGCAGCAAGGTCAAGAAAGTTCGCCGCTGGATCACGGTCATGATCGATGTTGCGACGCGGTGCATCCTGGGCTTTTCCATCAGCAAACATCCAACCGTAGACGCTTCCCTGGAAGCCTTGAGAATGTCCGCTTCCGATAAGACCTATCTGCTCAGAGATATTGGCATCAAAGAAGGCCACTACAACTATTGCTGCCCGATACAACAGGTCGCCAATGACAATGGCTCCGAGTTCGGTAAATTACCTTTTGGCGGAGCAATGTTTGCCCAGGGTGTGCGCACTCTCGGAGCATCCCTGATGAACACGGCAGCAGGCGTTTCCTGGCTGCGTGGACATATCGAGCGCTTCTTTCGGACGTGTGACCTGCAATTTGCACGTTATCTGCCGGGCTACACCAGCAACAACCCCCAAACGCGTAACGACAGGAAACCTGGCGAGGAAGCCTGCATCACTGACGACGAGCTCCATAAGCTTTTCACCGCATTTATTGCCCGCTACCATAATTCGCCCCATCGCGGTCTGAACGGTAGGACTCCGGCGGCGGTATGGGATGAGCTCATCCAACACGAAGATTACGATCCCTTGATGATGCCACGACCCGGTCAACTGCGCGAAGCATGCGGCTTTGAGGCTGAAGCGAACATCACCGAAAATGGCATCAGCTATGCGGGCTTGACCTATGCAAACGCGTTCACCCGCGATCAACGCTTAGCCCGACTGGACGATCGCGTTGCCAAGCCCGGTGAAAAGGTCAGGATCAAGGTCGACCCCTTCGACCTCGGTGGTATCTCCGTCGTTGCCAATGAAGAACTGATTGCTGTCCCGTGCCTTAATCCGGATATGCGCGGAAAAACGCTAAGGCAATGGCAGGAGGCAAAAGCGGCGGCACGGCAACGCATCAAAGCGGAAAATCTCTCCCGCGAAGGGGCGCAGACTGAAGCCATCGAAAATGCTGAAAAGCTTGTCAATGACATTCTCAGAACATCAGACATCGGCATCATGGGCTATACCAGCGATGAAATCGACCGTGCCAAACGGGAACTGAGCTTTGGCAAGGGCCAGCACGAAAGACCATTCATCGGTCAGGATGAGTACGTGGATCCGCCGTATGCGGGCACTGAAATCCAGGACAATGAGTTCACTGATGAACATCACGATCAGGAAGAATATCGCGAAGATATACCAACGCCGATGGACCGGTTTCGTTCGGACGCGATCAGACGCAGAAGACACACGGGTGGCGCCCGATGACCGGCACGAATTCTATTGCTGATCAGTTCGACGCCTACGGCAAAATTGCTGCACGCCTGGTCGGGCTGGAGGACTACTTTGTCAAGACTCAAACCTACTGGGACTTCAGGGACCGTATTTTCTCTGTCCTTGAAGCGCGCGAGCAGCGTCTAAAACACGGCAAGACCGAGCTCAAAGGGGCTGCACTTATCGGCGATGCGGGAGCCGGAAAATCGCGGATCGCTCAGGAAATCATCGCGGAGTACCACGCGGTCATATCCACAGGAGCAAAACGACAGTTTGGCTCGAGAATTGTCAGCATCGTGGTGCCAGGTCGCGCCACGGTCAAGGACACGCTGAAGGAGATCCTTCGTATTCTCGGATACCCGATAACAGCCAATCGCGATGAAGATTATCTGACGCAGCACGTCGTCCATCATATGAAGCACAACGGCGTTGTCGCCCTGCACCTCGATGAGGTTCAGGATAGCGGACGCTACAAGACCAGTGACAGCATTGGCGTATTTATCAAGCGCTTTCGAAACCTGATGCAAAATCAGGAATGGCCGGTTTGCCTGATCCTGACTGCTACACCCGAAGGGAGGGCGCTTGTCACCCAAGACCCCACCCTGGCGCGAAGACTTCGCCCCATCGAGATGCGACCACTCGAGTTCCGGACTGATGGCAAGGATTTCCGGCATGCTATCAGAACATTGCTCGAACGAGCAGATTTAGCCCCGGCAGACGAGTTGTTGGCCCAGGATGAATTCATCAAGATCTTGTTTCATGCGGCCAACTATCGCTTCGGCGTCGCGATGGAAATCACAATCGAAGCGATCGGAGAATGCCTCGGCGAGAAGCGGCGCGAGATCGACATCGGTGATTTTGCCGAGGCCTATGCTGTTCGCATGGATTGCGATGACGAGCTGAATCCGTTCTGGGCGGAGAATTGGAGCGTCATCGATACCAATCTGGCACTACAGCGGCATGAAGTCGATCACACGAGGAAGCGACGGCGGCCGAAAAAATAGAAGTCCCAAAAATCGGGTGTTTATTCAGGGCTGCTCCTTCGGGAGTGGCCCTTTTTTAGTGCGTATTTTCGGGCCGGAGGAATAGCCGTTCAATCCAGGACGGATTTCAGATGTCGGAATTCGGAATTCGGGTGTCGGATTCAAAAAACCGACTTGTCGCAAGGTGATGTAAGTAATTGATTTTATTGATCCTGAAAATCGGATAGAACGGCGTTTCCGTGTCGCACGTCAACAACGAAATCAGAGTTTTTGGTGGGCCTGGAGGGACTCGAACCCCCAACCAAGCGGTTATGAGCCGCCGGCTCTAACCATTGAGCTACAGGCCCATCCGGCGTCAGGCAGCTTTCAGCCGGCGCCGCGCTGGCAATGGCTCCTTGCGCGGTCACTCCGACTACCCCAAAATCAAAAGCACGGCAAGCCTTGCCGCATTGGCTTCACAATTGGCCGTCAAGACAATGTGAAACATTTTCAAGGAGGGACTTTCATGACCAACCTACCGGTTCGCATCGCAGCCGCCGGGCTTCTGTTTGCCGCGCCGTTTGCGGGCCAGACAGCATTTGCCCAGTCTGCGGACACCCCGGCGACCATTTCCATTTCCGCCGAAGGCGATGCAACGCTGGTGCCGGATATGGCGACCGTTTCGCTTGCCGTCGTATCCCAGGCCGACGATACCGCCACCGCCATGGCCGAAAACTCCGCCGCCATGCAGAAGGTGATGGCCGCGCTGATGGAAGACGGCATTGCCGAAAAGGATATCCAGACCGCCAATTTCTCCGTCAATCCGCGCTATCGGCAGGTCAAGGCATCTGATGGTTCCACCGGGAGCGAGATCGCCGGTTACGAGGTGCGCAACGCCCTCAATGTGAAAGTCCGCGACCTTACAAAGCTCGGCGCCGTGCTGGACCGCGCGGTCGCGCTCGGGGTCAATTCCGGTGGCGGCATCGCGCTTTCAAACAGCGATCCGCATGCCGCCGAAAACGAAGCGCGCCGCGAGGCCGTCGCCAACGCGCTCGCCAAGGCCGAAACCCTTGCAGAAGCAGCTGGCGTTTCTCTCGGCGATGTGCTGTCCATCTCCGAACAGAGTTCGATGCCGGGGCCTGTGATGTTCGCCCGGTCCGACATGATGATGGCAAAGGCATCGGGCGCACCGCCGATTGCCGCCGGTGAAAACACCTATACCATCACCGTCAACATGACGCTGGCAATCGAGCAGGACTAAGACGGATAGACCTGAAGAATCTTGCCGGCTTCCGGGGCGACACTGTTCATACGGGCAGTTCGCCCCGCTTCTTTTTATGTATTCAAACAGTCCTGAACCGTTCCAGTCGCGAAAACAGCGAAAGCGCGCAGCAGATCACCCGGTTGTCGGGGGCGCACCGTGGTGCAGTCTTGGCCCTGCCCGTTTTTACCGTTACGGGGAAAGATGCAGCACGATTTCGCGGCGGTGCGGGCGGTCGCGGTGCTCGAAGAGATAAAGCCCCTGCCAGGTGCCGAGCAGCGGTCTGCCGTCTGCCACCGGCACCGAAAGCGAAACCTGGGTCAGCGCCGTCTTGATGTGGGCGGGCATATCGTCCGGGCCTTCCAGCCGGTGAACCAGATAGTTCATCGCAGGGTCGTCGGCGCGCGGCACAAGTCTGGAGAAATAGGCTGACAGGTCCCGCTTCACATCGGGATCGGCATTTTCCTGGATCAACAGCGAGCAGGACGTGTGCCGCACGAACACGGTCAGAAGCCCCTCCCCGTCCGTATTGCCGCGCACGAAACGGCACGCCTCATCAGTGAATTCATAAAGCCCCTGTCCACGGGTCTGAATGGTCAGACGGGTCTGCGGCATGGTGTCCTTTCCTTGCCGCACCGGCCTCTTTTTTAAAAGAGGCCGGTGCGAAACGCATCATAGCGCCTTTTCAAGCTCCGGCAGGATTTCGAACAGGTCGCCGACAAGGCCGTAATCGGCCACCTGGAAGATCGGCGCCTCCTCGTCCTTGTTGATGGCGACGATCACCTTCGAATCCTTCATGCCCGCCAGATGCTGGATAGCGCCGGAAATGCCGCAGGCAATGTAGAGTTCGGGCGCCACCACCTTGCCGGTCTGGCCCACCTGCCAGTCGTTCGGCGCGTAGCCGGCATCGACGGCCGCGCGCGAAGCGCCGACAGCAGCTCCAAGCCTGTCGGCCACCGGCAGGATGACCTCCTGGAATTTTTCCGAGGACCCCAGCGCACGGCCGCCGGAAATGATGATCTTCGCCGAGGTCAGTTCCGGGCGTTCCGATTTGGCGATCTCGTTCTTCACGAAGGTCGAGAGGCCGGGATCGTCTGCGGCACCCACCGTCTCGACTGCGGCCGAACCGCTCATGCCGGCGGCGGCAAAACCGGCGGTGCGCACGGAAATCACCTTTCTGGCGTCGTGGGATTTGACGGTCTCGATCGCGTTTCCGGCATAGGTCGGGCGCTTGAAGGTGTCGGGCGCAACGACTTCGGTAATCTCGGAAATCTGCATCACGTCCAGAAGCGCGGCCACGCGCGGCAGCACATTCTTGCCGGTGGAGGTGGCCGCCGCCATGATCACGTCATAGGCGTCGGCAAGGCCGAGAATGGTGGCGGAAAGCGGTTCGGCCAGGCTTTCGGCAAGGGCGTCGCTTTCAGCCAGCAGCACCTTGGAAACACCGTCGATCTTTGCCGCGTCGTCGGCTGCAGCCGCGCAGGCCTTTCCGGCGACCAGCACATGGATATCGCCGCCGATGGCGGCAGCCGCGGTTGCGGCCTTGGCGGTCTGTTCGGAAACGGTCGCGCCGTTGTGTTCTGCAACGAGAAGAATGGTCATGGTCTCGATATCTCCCTACAGCACGCCGGCTTCGTTCTTCAGCTTGTCGACCAGTTCGGCGGCATTGGCCACCTTGATACCGGCCTTGCGGGCTTCCGGCTCCTCGGTCTTCAGCACTTCCAGGCGGCGGGCGATGTCAACGCCGAAATCAGCCGGCGTCTTCTTGTCGACCGGCTTTTTCTTCGCCTTCATGATGTTCGGCAGCGAAGCGTAACGCGGCTCGTTGAGGCGCAGGTCCGTGGTGATGATGGCCGGCAGCTTGACGGTGATGGTCTGCAGCCCGCCATCGATCTCGCGGATCACGGTCGCTTCGCTCTCGCCGACTTCAAGCTTGGAGGCATAGGTCGCCTGGCTCCAGCCGAGAAGGGCCGACAGCATCTGGCCCGTCTGGTTGCTGTCGTCATCAATCGCCTGCTTGCCGAGAATGACGAGGCCGGGCTCTTCCGCCGCGGCAACTTCCTTGAGAAGCTTGGCAACGGCAAGCGGCTCGACGGTTTCGTCGGTGGTAATCAGGATGCCGCGGTCAGCACCCATGGCAAGGGCGGTACGGATGGTTTCTTCCGCCTTGGCCGGGCCGATGGAAACCGCAATCACTTCGGTGGCAATGCCGGCTTCCTTCAGCCTGAGGGCTTCTTCCACCGCGATCTCGTCGAACGGGTTCATCGACATTTTCACATTGGCGAGTTCAACGCCGGTGCCATCCGGTTTCACACGAATCTTGACGTTGTAATCGACAACCCGCTTTACCGGGACCAGAACCTTCATCTTCTACCTCCTGGATCAGGGCCTCACGGCCTCAATCGAGACATTTGGGCCGGAACGGACATTCCGGCGTGGGTGAGATTGCGGCCTTTCGACCGCGCTCGCTTGCCAATGGGCGACATGAATAATTTCATTTGCCTGCTTTGACAAAGAATCATTGCCTCAAAACAGGCATTTTTCGATAAATCATCGGTTTTTCCCCGGCACCCACAAAATGTCGGCGCGGCCATCGTCATTGGCATGGCGGGCGGCCACGAACAGGTAGTCGGAAAGCCGGTTGATATAGGAAAGCGCAGGTTTGCCGACCGCCTCTGCCGCCTCAAGCGCCACCATGGCCCGTTCCGCCCGGCGGCAGATTGTGCGCGCCATATGCAGTCCGCTGGCCAGCCGGCTACCGCCGGGCAGGATGAAGGAGGTGAGCGGTGAAAGCGCCGCATTCAACCGGTCGATCTCGCCTTCGAGCCATTCGACCTGCGTGGTGACGATCCGCAGCGGCTCATAGGAAAGTGCATCACCGGTTTCCGGCGTTGCCAGATCGGCACCGAGATCAAAAAGATCGTTCTGAATGCGTTTCACCCCGCCGGCAAGCGCGCCTTCGCCATCGATTTCAAGCCGCACCAGACCGAGCGCGGCATTGGTTTCATCCACATCGCCGATGGCGTGGAGCCTGAGATCGGATTTCTTGCGGCGCGGGCCTGTGGCAAGCCCGGTCGTGCCGCCATCGCCGGTGCGCGTATAGATCTTGTTGAGTTTGACCATGCCTGAAAATCAGTGTCCGGACTGGATGAGCCAGAGTGTGAACATGATGAGGACGATTGCGATTGCCTGAAAGGCAATGCGGCCCTGCATCATCTTGTTGGAAAATTGAGGGCTTCCGCCCTTCATCATGTTTATGAGGCCGCGCACCAGAAAGAACACGACCAGCATCATCGCAATGATTGTCACGAATATGAAAAAGCTGGACATGGGGCGGTACCGTCTCCTCCGTTGTTCCCACCTGCGCAGGAAAGCTGCATCAGACGATAAATTGCACAAGCATGCAAGGGCAGCGGATATTCAAGCTGCAAACGCTGCGGCAACGGCCGCCTCCAGAAGGGCCTCCATGCCGCCGTCAAATGCCACCAGATAGACAGCGGTGATGACAGGCAGGGCCAAGGCCATATCCATGATCGTCGTGGCCGCAATTGTTGCCGCCCGGTCCGCGGGAAAACCGTAAACACCGGTCGAAATGGCCGGAAAGGCGATCGTGCGGCAATCGTTTTCCGCCGCCAGCTTCAGGGAATTGCGATAGCAGCTTTCAAGACGTTCAGCCTCGTTGTGCGATCCTCCCTTCCAGACGGGGCCGACCGTGTGAATCACATGACGCGCCGGCAGATCGTATCCGGCGGTGATCCGCGCCTCGCCGGTGGGGCAGCCGCCAAGTGTGCGGCATTCGGCAAGAAGGCCGGGCCCGGCAGCCCTGTGAATGGCGCCGTCGACCCCTCCCCCGCCCAGAAGCGAGGTATTGGCGGCATTGACGACAGCATCAACGTCAAGTCTGGTGATGTCGGCCCTGATGACGGAAATTTCGGTCACTGTCTTCTCCTCGGCCACCTCAACTCATCCGGCCCATCAGGCGGTAGAACCAGTCAGCCGGCATCGCCCGTTTCAGGATGGCGCCCTGTTTGGCCGGCGTTGTCACGAGATAATGCGGCTTCGGCCGTTTCGCCGTCAACGCCTTCAGCAAGACAGCATGGACGGCGTCGGGGGCGAGCTTGTGACGGTTGGCCGGCCCCGAACCATCGAGACGGGCCAGCTGCCGGCGGTAGTCCTCGGCATGCACCGAGCCTTCGAGGTCGATATTGGCCCTGATATGCTTCAGCGCATTGGCGGTGAATTTCGAGGCAATCGGCCCCGGTTCGACCAGGCTGACGAAAATGCCGGTTCCCTCAAGCTCCATGCGCAATGTCAGCGACAGGGCTTCGAGCGCATATTTCGATGCCGAATACGGCCCGCGATAACGATAGGGCAAGAGACCCAGGATCGAGGAGCACTGCACGATGCGGCCGTGCCCCTGAGCGCGCATGACCGGCACGATCTGCCGCGTCAGCTCATGCCAGCCGAAGACATTGGCCTCGAACTGGGCGCGCAGAACATCGGTTGCGACGTCCTCCACCGCGCCGGTCTGGCCATAGGCGCCATTGTTGAACAGCGCATCAAGCCTGCCGCCGGTGCGCTGCAGAACGGTTTCGACCAGCGCGGAAATCGAGGCATTGTCCGTATAATCCAGATAGAGCGCCTCAAGCCCGTCTGCGGCCAGCGCTGCAAGATCGTCTTCACGGCGCGCAGTGGCGAACACCCGCCATCCATCGGCATGCAGCGCGCGGGCACAGAAAGCACCGATGCCGCTTGAACAGCCGGTGACGATAATCGTGGATTTTTCAGTCAATTGTCTCTCTCCGGTACATCAAACCGATCACTATCCTATATAAGGTTACAGATACGCCACAAACGGTTCCCCCGCTGCAACCGCCATTGGGAGAGAGTATGAAGACGCCGGTCCGGATGACGTTGAAGGTCGCCTATGACGCGCTCTATCATTTCAGTGAGGATGACGGCTGGGCCATGGCAAGCCATGTGGCACTCTCGACATTGCTGGCGCTGTTTCCGTTTCTGATCTTCGGCACAACGCTTGCCGGTTTTCTCGGCGCCGATGAATTTGCCAATGTCGCCATCAATTTCATCGTCGGCGCCTGGCCGGAGGCCATTGCCGAACCCGTTTCCAACCAGATCCGCGAAGTTCTGACGGTTCCCCGTGGCGGATTGCTGACCGTATCGGTTCTGGCGGCCGCCTATTTTGCCTCCAACGGCGTGGAGGCCGTCCGCCTTTCGCTCAACCGCGCCTACAGGGTGGAAGAAACGCGTACCTGGTGGTGGCTGAGGATCCGCAGCCTGGGCTTCGTGCTGCTGGCGGCGATCATCTTCGCCTTTCTCAGCATCATGTTCGTGGTGGTGCCGCTGGCGCTGCATTTCGCCGAACGCTGGTTTCCCTGGCTGGAAGACGCGCTCAACCTGCTTTCCAATGCCCGCCTGCTCGGCACGTTTCTGCTGTTGCTGTTCGGGCTGGTGATCGCCCATCTGTTTCTGGCCTCCGGACGCCGCCGGCTGGTCGATGTGCTGCCGGGGATCATTCTGACGCTTGTCGTCTGGTCGCTGTTCGCGTCGGGCTTTGCCTATTATCTCGGCACGTTCGCGCAATACAGCGCCACCTATGCCGGCCTTGCAACCCCGATGATCCTGCTGGTGTTTCTCTATTCAATCGGCGTGATCCTGCTTCTGGGGGCCGAGGTCAACGCCGCTCTCCTGAAATACAAGGTCATCAAGCACGCCCCATGGAGCCGTCACCGCGCCCGCAAGGCAAAGCATTCAGAACCCGCACATGACCCGAATATCGGCGGGTGACACACCTTTGGCCCGCAATTCTTCCAGTGCCGTATCCTGGTTGGATTTGGAAAGCTTGCGCCCGTCCGCCCCAAGGATCAGCCGGTGGTGATGATAGACCGGCGCAGGCAGAACCAGCAGCTCCTGCAACAGCCTGTGAACGGACGTCGCATGGTAAAGGTCCATGCCGCGCACGACATGGGTCACGCCCTGCGCCGCATCATCGGTGACGACCGAGAGATGATAGCTCGATGGTGCGTCCGAGCGCGACAGCACGATATCGCCCCATGCCCCGGGATCGGCCGGGGTCTCGACGATGCCGTCATCGGTATCTTCCAGCCAGAAAAGCGGCCTGCCAACGGCCTTTATCGCCGCCGCCATATCGAGCCGCCAGGCATGCCGCCCGCCGCTCTCCAGCCGCTCCCGGCGCTCTTCAAGAGACAGGCTGCGATCACCGCCGGGATAGTGCGGCGCGCCGTCGGGATCGCGTGGCCACGTCATTCCATGCCCTTCGTGCTCGCCAACATGTCTTTTCACCGCGCCGCGGGTCATGAAGGCCGGATAGGCAAGGCCGCGATCGATCAGGCTTTGCAGCATGGCCTGATAGTCCGCAAAATGCGCCGACTGGCGGAAGACCGGCCCATCGAAGTCGATACCGAGCCAGGCCAGGTCGTCGATGATCTGCGCTTCCAGTTCGGGCGTACAACGGGCGCGGTCGATATCCTCGATCCGCAGCAACAGCCGTCCGTCGGCGGCATGTGCCCTCCGCTGATTTTCAAGCGTCGACAGCGCATGGCCCAGATGAAGCCGGCCGTTCGGGCTCGGCGCGAAGCGGAAAACGGGTCGAGCGGTGTTCAAATTCATGCGATGACAGTCCGCGTTCAAAATTCATGGAAAGGGGTAAGGCCGATGCAGCGTCTGCGCAATGCCGCCGATCTCGACACGGCGGTGCACAACTTATGCAAAACCGCACCCGCTATGGCAAGAATTGCGGCTGTCAGCGGCGAAATCCCGCTCAGGCTGCGGCCGGGCGGGTTTGAGGGCCTTGCCGAGGTCGTGGTCGGGCAGCTGATCTCCAAACAAGCCGCCGCCGCAATCTTCGCGCGGCTGAAAGCCGCCTGCCCGCTGTTGACGGCGGAAACCTTTCTTGCGCTCTCGCCGCAAACACGCGCCGGTCTCGGGCTCACGCGCGCCAAACAGGCAAGCCTTGAAGCGGTCGCACAGGCCGTCATGCACGGCAGTCTCGATCTCGACCGCCTTGCCGATCAGCCAAGCGAGACCGCAATTGCCGAACTGACCGCCCATCGCGGCATCGGACCGTGGACGGCCGAGGTCTATCTGATGTTTTCGGCCGGACATATCGACATTTTCCCGGCAGGCGATCTGGCACTCAGGGCAGCGGCTGCACACGCATTCGGCCTTGCGACGCGGCCGGAACAAAAGGTGCTGCGCGCGCAGGCTGAAGACTGGCGCCCGTATCGCGCAGTCGCGGCGCGCATTCTCTGGGCCTATTATGCCACCGTGATGAAAAAAGAAGTTCTTCCGGTCGGCTGAAGAATTGCAGCGACTTTATCCCCCTTATTCATGCACTCGATTTATCAGGCTTCACAATGCTGTAACAACAAGCCTAATATACAGAGAAAGGATGCCGAATCGATCAGGAGAGCAACTTGACGATTGCAGTCTCGCCTCAGGCCTTGCCGGCGCTTGTGCTGAATGCCGACTACAGGCCCCTGAGTTATTACCCCTTGTCGCTATGGTCCTGGCAAGACGCGATCAAGGCCGTCTTTCTCGACCGTGTGAACATCATCGCCGAGTATGATCAGGCCGTGTCTTCGCCCAGCTTTTCCATGCGGCTGCCGAGTGTCGTCTGTCTCAAGACCTACATCAAACCCTCGCGCAACCCGGCCTTTACCCGCTTCAATGTTTTCCTTCGCGACCGTTTCCAGTGCCAGTATTGCGGCAGCCATGACGAACTGACCTTCGATCATGTCATCCCGCGCTGCAAGGGTGGCGAGACAACGTGGGAAAATGTGGTAGCGGCCTGTTCGCCGTGCAATCTGAAAAAGGGATCCAGACTGCCGAAACAGGCCGGCATGATCCCCTGGCAGAAGCCTTACCGCCCGACGGTGCAGGACCTGCACAACAACGGCCGCCGCTTCCCGCCAAACTATCTCCACGAAAGCTGGCTCGACTACCTCTACTGGGACAGCGAACTGGAGCCGTGACGGCCATTACGCCCGGCATGAAGTGCTGCATCTGGATGATACCTGTGCCAGCAGACGGACGTTGCCGGGCCTGTGACAGCTGAAGATCACATTGCCGGGCTCCGTCTGCCAACGCTGATATAGTAATCGACACCCGAATTCATGCTTGACCGAAGAGCGTCTGATCAGGCTCAGGTCAGCCTTTCGGCCGAAATGCAGACAATGCCGCACGCATGCGGCCGTCGCCATCTGAGAACAAACACCGCGCGTTCAAAAAACGGGCTACGGCCCGCCCTGTTTTCCGTATCGGTGGTTCGGGCGGTCAAAGACCGCCCGAACTTCGAAATGCCACCTTAGAACTGCACACGCAGCGAAAGCGAGACTTGGGCGCCGGAGACATCGTCACCGACCGGGAAATCCGCTCTCAGCTGGCTGCTGAGCTGGCGCATGTTTCCTGTCACGGCAGGTGCGAGGTAGTTGAACCCGACGCTGACTTCTCCGTAGCTATCGACCGTCGATGTTGTGATCGGCGTGCGGATACCGGCCGACGACACATATTCGGCTGTCGGGTCATCGGAGAAGTTGTTGTAGTAGGTCCCCGACAGGAACGGCAGGATCGTTCCCTTGTTCTCCTCGAGAACAAAGGCCGTCGATGCCGCCAGCCCGATCGATCCGACAAAGGTGTCCATATCGTCGAACGCGATCTTTGCCGGGGAACCGCTGGCCACACGAAGATCGTCAAAGGAGCTGTTCGAATAGGACAGTCCGACCGAAGGCGTCAGGGCAAGGCGGTCCAGATCGAAGTTGTAGCCCACATAGCCCGATGCGGTGTACTGATCAGCGTCGAAGTCATTCTGGTCGAAGACCGTCGTCGAAAAACCTGAGGCCATACGCATCTGGTTGATGTCATAGGACGTCTGACCATAGGTCGTCCGCAGTTCGGCAAAGAACGGTCCGGCGAAATAGGACGCATAAGCACCGAAATACTTCTGCTCGAACTCGTTCAACCCGTTGTAGCGGATACCGGCGACCGTATCATTTTCACTGATCTTACCGGAATTGATGCCGCCAAGGATACCGAAATTGACCTGGCCGCCATTTTCTCCGAGATCGAAGCAACCGTAATCGATGCCAAGTTCGACACCGCCATACGTCATGTCAGAATTCGTGGTCGCGGAACCCGAACCGTTCGAAGACGCCGTTGACGTGGTTTCAAAAGTACCGCCGTTCATCCGAGTGTAGCTACCCGGCGAGCAGCCTTTCTGCGCGCCGTCGACTTCGGTAACATAGCTGCCGTCAAACCGGTTCGTGGTAATGCCGGTGAAAGCCTGCGCGGCATAAATACCACCGAGCGTGCCACTGATCGGCGCCATGTCGAGCGCAGTTGCCAGGATGACCGAATTGCCGGTTTCCCGGACGCTGTTGACGATCAGCGGATTGGCGGTATTGCCAAGTCCATAGACATCTCCGATCGCCGCCGAGAAGTCTCCGTCGACCGTAATCAACGTACGCTCGTCCGGCGTATCGAGATAATTCAGCCCATAGAGCCCCAGATCATAATCAGCCCCGGAAAAATCACCCGTCACATGGATCTGATCAGTCGTCGTGTCGGCGTAAGTACCGAGCACAATTCCACCGCCCTGCGTGATGTTGCCATCTATGTTTAGGGTGGTTGCAGACGATCCCGCAGCCTTCAGGGCATTCGTATTCGTACTGTAGTTCGAGGCGTTGAGTATACCGTTATTCTCGATATCGATACCCGAAATCGTATGACCGCCCCAGGCCGTAAATGTACCCTGGTTGTCAAGTGTACCGTTACCGGAAAGGTCTCCCATGAGCACGAATGTATCGTCATACATATTACTGTTGACGATCATGCCGTTAATCGTGCCCTCAATACCGGCCAGGCCCGTGTTGGTCAGCCCGCCATTCAGCGTTCCGCTGGTCAGCAGCAGACCGCCATTCGTCGTCGCTCCCTGAATCACGCCGGCATTGAACAGCGCACTGCCGCTTGCGATGTCAGCCGTCCCGCCAATGAGGCCGATATTGCCGACCAAGCCGCCATCAAGATCGAGGGCACCGTCGACAGTACCTTCATTGACGACCAAGCCACCATTGACATCGAGAGCACCGTTGACAGTACCGGTATTACTGACAAAGCCACCGTTGGCGATAATAGCGCCGCTGACAGTACCCTCATTGGCGAAGAAGCCACCGGCCTCATTTTGTGCGGAAGCAAGCGTGCCACCTGCTTGGTTGATTGCGTTGCCGCTGTTGATCAGTCCGCCTGCGGAACCACCGTTCTCATTGATGAAGCCATAACCGTTGCCGCCGGCAGAAGAGCTGTTGTTGACAGCGCCTAAAGCACCGCTGTTGGTCACAACGCCATCATTGGTAATCGTCGTGAGCCCGCCGACCGTACCGTTGTTCAACAAACCGGTACCGTTGTTGTTAACGGTACCGCCGTTCACAACCAGCGCGCCAACGATGCTGCCGCTGTTGGTGAAGGTTCCGGCCTCATTGGTCGCCGTCGTGATTGAACCGCCAATCCGGTTTACAGCCGAACCGTAGTTCACGAGTTTCTGGGTGCGACCGAAGCTACCATTGGTAAAGCCGTTGGAATTGACCACACCGGTCGAATAATTGACCACCGTGCCGAAATCCGCGCCGGAAACAATTCCGTTGGTGACATCACCGTCATAGATCGTCGTGACACCGGCGACATTGCCGCCTGCTTCGTTGATAACGACGCCGCCGTCCACATCCAATGCGCCCTGCAATGCTCCGTTATTGGACAGCAGACCGCCGGTGACAGAAGTTGCTCCCGTGACTGTGCCGTTATTGGTGAACACACCGCCGGAAACAGACGCCGTTCCAAAGACTGTGCCCCCGTTGGTGACAAAACCACCTGTGTTGCCGATATGACCACTGAACGTGCCGCCATTGTCTATGGTGACGCGCCCCAAGCTCCTGACCGATATGCTGTCGGCTGTCAGGGCACCACCATTGCGAATGGTAAAGCCGCCGCCATCTTCAACTGTGAGGGACTGCACGGTATGGCTTTGATCGAGATAGGCTGGCGTAACAACACCAAGCAAGCCGATGGTTGCGGTATCACCAGCGCCGGGCGCATTTCCAAAGCCAAACACGCCCCAGTTCGCCCCCTCTACAAAATCACCGCTATCCCAACCAGTCCAGTTACGATCAGCTGATAAAGCTGGCGTAGCGGCCATCAGCGCGATACCGACTGTCAATACTCCAGAGAGGGCGGTTTGATTTGCCAGAAGTCTTTTCCGAAAGGACGAACGGCCATTTACGCGCCGCCTCACACGCTGCAACTTATTCAACTTCACCCTCCTTGAGTATCAACTTATGTGCGCATTACCTTAATTTATGACGTGTGTATATATCTTTGCGTTAAAATTCGATCGATACAATCAATACGTGGCACCTCTGCAACACACGGCTTTCTATAAAATCCCGTAAAAGTGGATTTTAATGACTACCCTCTACTTATAAAAATGAAATTTTTATAATTTATTATTATATTTCAATTGGTTACATGACGGCGCAAAACTTACTCTCACTAACGATGAAAATAGCCAATCACAATCATTTTGAGCAACCAGTAAACAATACACGCAACGAGAAGACGCGCTTCAACCCATTAGAAGATAAGCACAATTGACAATTCAGAGCTTGATTACCGCTCGTTTGTAAGTTCCGGCAAAAGCGACACCGCTTTCTCGATTTTCAGTCGAGCAAGTGCAAAAAGCGCAATTTTCTGGTAGCGATTTGTTGGTCAGCTTTTCCACAGATTGTATCTGTGTCCGGTTCAATGACGGCGATCCTGCCGGTCAGTCATCGGCGCGCGCCACGGTCAGTCGCAGGCCCGCCCGCGCAATGCCAGCGGGAAAAGGGCGTTGTCCCTGTTTGATTCTCAAGTGTCGCGGAACATGAGCACAAGATGGCGCGGATATTCCCAGCAAGACGGCAGCAACGAAAAACGGCGCCGGTTTCCCGACGCCGTTCAGTCATTTCACGATAGAATGTCTTGATCAGGCCGTAGCGTGCGACTTGATCAGATTGCGCTCGACCAGCAATTCGGCGATCTGGACGGCATTGAGGGCCGCTCCCTTGCGCAGATTGTCGGAAACCACCCACAGGGCCAAGCCGTTTTCGACCGTCGCGTCCTCGCGGATACGCGAAATATAGGTGACGTCCTCACCAGCGCATTCGACCGGGGTCACGTAACCGCCGTCCTCATGCTTGTCGACAACCAGGCAACCCGGCGCCTCGCGCAGGATATCGCGCGCTTCATCGGCCGTGATTTCCTTTTCGAATTCGAGGTTCACGGCTTCACCATGGCCGATGAACACTGGCACGCGCACGGCGGTGCAGGTGACCTTGATCTTCGGATCCAGCATCTTCTTGGTCTCGGCCAGAACCTTCCATTCCTCCTTGGTGTATCCGTCTTCCATGAAGACATCGATATGGGGAATGACGTTGAAGGCGATGCGCTTGGTGAACTTCTTGTTTTCGATCGGATCGGCAACAAACACCGCGCGGGTCTGGTTGAACAGCTCGTCCATGCCATCCTTGCCGGCGCCGGAAACGGACTGATAGGTGGAGACCACGACGCGCTTGATGGTCGCGGCATCATGCAGCGGCTTCAGCGCGACAACCAGCTGGGCCGTCGAGCAATTCGGATTGGCAATGATATTGCGCTTGGTAAAGCCCTCGACAGCATCCGGGTTGACTTCCGGCACAATCAGCGGAACCTCGGAATCATAACGCCAGGCCGACGAATTATCGATCACCACGCAGCCCTGCGCTCCGATCTTCGGCGACCACTTCTGCGAAATCGAACCGCCTGCCGACATCAGGCAGATATCGGTATCGGAGAAATCGTAGTTCTCCAGGTTCTTGACTTTCAGGGTCTTGTCGCCGAAGGAAACTTCCTTGCCGACGGACCGGCTGGAAGCGAGCGCCACGACCTCATCGGCCGGGAAACCGCGCTCTGCGAGGATGGAAAGCATTTCGCGCCCGACATTGCCGGTAGCGCCAGCGACTGCAATCTTGAAACCCATGATGATATTGCTCTCTTTCGTTTCTCTCCTCATGTGGTCGGGAGCGGAAGAGCGGCCGTCAGGCCCCTTCCAGTCCCCGGCCAGACCGGGGAGAGAGCGGCGGGGCCAGAGACGTCAGACGATTTTTGTCGTCGTTTTCTTGGCCGTTTTGATGAGAATTCCGGATGCACAAACCCTGCTGCCGGCGCGGGGCGCCAGGCTAACATCGCCAGATACGGGACGCAGAAGCTTCAGCATGAATTTGTGTCCTTTAACCGCGAAGGCTAATGGCCTTTTTGAGCCCGCAAGTCAAGGTCTGTTTCCCCGGAAGCCTGAGCATGGTGGCTACGCATGAAGGCCGGTTTGAGTGCCTTGATACTGTTGCGCGGCACCGGCTTGCCGGTTTCGTCGATCCTGAAAACCATGCGGTAACGTGAAAAGAAGATCGCCACGAAATAGGTGCACCAGGTTCCGAAGGCGAGCCCGACGATAACGTCACTTGGATAATGAGCGCTGACAATCGTGCGACACATGGCAATCACCACCGCAAGACTGAAGAACAGCACGCGATGACGCGGCATGAAAAACGCAGCACAGGTAAATATCGCCGCGATCGTCGTCGAATGTCCCGATGGAAAGCTCGCAAAGTCGGAGTCGAAATGCATCGGACTGAATGAAAACGGGCCGATATCCTGATGTAAAAGCAAATGAGGGCGCGGCCGGCCAATCAAATTCTTGATGATCGCAACGGCGATTCCTGAAAAGGCCACGGAAGCAAAGACAAAGCTGGACGCCTGGGCGAGAAAGACCCCTTTGGCCCGGGTGCGCCGGTCCCCCGTGCCCGCTGCCCCCAGTCCGACAATGATCGCGAGAAAGCTGGCGAACAAAATCCAGTCGGATTTACCGAAATGGGTCAGAAGCTTACCATAGTGGACCACTGTCGGATTGAAGTCCTGGCTCATTAAGCCGACCGGATAATCCAGAACCGCAAACGAAACCAGAACCAGACCAAGGGTTCCGACCAAAAAGCCCCGCCAATGGTTACATGGCCATTTACAAGACTGCATCTTCCGCCGCTGGCTGAACCAGCGATAAGGCACCGTCATCATACCCCCGCACAACCCCTAACCCGGACGTCTTGTCCGGATGCACGATGACGGGAGCCTAAACGAAAACTGCCCTGACCTCAACGTAAAGTACTTCCTAAACCAGGAATACTTGAAATTGTGCAACCATAATTCCGCAATTTTCGGTATAGGCAGCAGAAATCGTATACCGCCAACCGGGCGGAGCACGCCGCCTAAAAACCGATAGCCTGCAACAGCAGAAAGCATCCGGCAGACAGGAAGGCTGCGGCCGGCACGGTGATGACCCAGGCTGCGATGATGGTCATGAAATGCGAGCGACGCACCAGCTTGCGGCGGGCGCGCTCCTGCCCCGGAATGCGGCGGGCAACCGGCCGTTCCATCTCGATACGGCGGGCACGCCGTTCCATGTACCATTCACGGAAGAAGCCGACGCCGAACACGCCGCCGACCGCAATATGGGTAGAGCTGACCGGCAGGCCGAGCCAGGAGGCGGCAATCACCGTCACGGCGGCCGAAAGCGCCACACAATAGGCCCGCATCGGGTTGAGCTTGGTGATCTGGCTGCCGACCATGCCGATCAGCTTCGGCCCGAACAGCACGAGGCCGAACGAGATGCCAAGCGCCCCAATCAGCATCACCCACAGCGGAATGGCCACCTCTCCGGCAACCGCTGCGGATTTCTGCACATAGGCAATGGCCGCCAGCGGCCCCACCGCATTGGCCACATCATTGGCGCCGTGGGCAAAGGAAAGCAGTGCCGCAGAGACCACGAGCGGCAGGCGAAACAATGTCTTCAGCGAGCGGTTGCGGTTTTCCAGCCCCTCCGACTGGCGCCGGATAAAGGGCACCGAAACAAAGCCGAGGATAACGCCGGCCACCGCGCCGATGATCAGGGCCGTGCCGAAATCGATGGCGACGATTTTCTTCAGCCCCTTCAGCGCAAGATAGGCCGCAAAGGCGGCGCTCATCACCCCGATCAGCACCGGCACCCAGGTGCGCGCAGCGGCAATCTTGTCCTCGACATAGATGACCCGCCATTTGATGAAGGCAAGCATGGCCGCCGCGATGACGCCGCCCAGCAGCGGCGAAATCACCCAGCTTGCCGCAATCGCCCCCATGGTCGACCAGTGCACGGAGGCAAAGCCCGCCGCCAGAATGCCGGCGCCCATGACACCACCGACCATGGCATGCGTGGTGGAGACGGGCGCGCCGATCCAGGTGGCGACATTGACCCAGACCGAGGCTGCCAGCAGTGCCGCCATCATTGCGCGCACGAAAACCGCCGTGCTGGAAAGCGCCGAGGGGTCGATGATGCCCTTCGAAATCGTCGAGACCACGTCACCGCCGGCCAGCAGCGCACCGGCACTTTCGCACACGGCGGCAATGGCGATGGCGCCGAGAAGCGACAATGCCTTGGCCCCCACGGCCGGTCCCATATTATTGGCAACGTCATTGGCGCCGATATTGAGCGCCATATAGGCCCCGAAGGCGGCCGCCACGATGACCGCAAGGCTTTGCGGCTCGCCGCCGGTAAAAATCGCGGCCGCAACCACGGTCAGGGTCACAAACACGAGACTGACGCCGACGCCCACCAGAGGGCGGGCGGCATACATGGTCGCCTCTTCCAGACGCGTCAGACGGTTCAGGTCCTTGTCGAGCGTCTTCCACTGCGGCGTGGCATCTTCTGTCACTTTGAATGTCCTTGAAAATCCGGAAGCCGGTCAGCCATGCCAAACGGCACTCAGCGGCGACGCGCGTCTTCGATGCGTTTGGGGAAATCCTTCAGGATTGCCTTGAGTTCAGGCTCATCAACAGCACGCGCCGCATCCTCCGGGCTCATCCATGCCCGCTCGCGCTCGGCCATTTCCGGAAAACTGTCCAGCAGCGCCTCGACCTTGACCGCATACACATAGACATCGGTCGGCACCGGCAGTCCGCCATTGACGATCTTGTTGTAGCGATAGCGTCCGATCCGGATACGGTCGGTGTCGGCGGGTTTGACACCGGCTTCCTCCCAGGCTTCCTGCAGCGCCGTGCCGGCACCGTCGGTCCCGGCCACCGGCCATCCCTTGGGAATGATCCAGCGCCTCGTGGTTCGCGAGGTGATCAGCAGGACTTCGGGACCGTCGGCTCCGTCGCGGTGGCAAAGGGCGGCGAGCTGCACACGCGCAGGCCGGCCAAGCAGCGGAGCGAGGTAGTTATTCCAGATCCGGGAAAACATTCATAAAACCGTCATAAAGCGGACAAGTGGGTGTTTGTTTAGTGAAAAACGGTTCGTTTCTCAAGTCACAATGGCAACACGGCCACGCATGGCTGCATCACGCGGCACCCGTAACCAGGGCGGAAACTCAACGGATGCGCTTTTCAAGCCTGCCGAACGCCGTCTTGCCAAGCGTCTGCGGCTTGACCGCAAGCGCCGGGTCGTCCCGTTTCAAACGCTCTGCGATATTTTCCAGCCCGAAGGCGGCGGCCGATTTCAGGTCCTTCAGCTCGTCCCAGGTGACGGGGGTGGCGACCGGGGCGCCGGGGCGAGCGCGCGCCGAATAGGGCAGGATTGCAGTCGCGCCGCGTTCATTGCGCAGCCAGTCGATGAAGATGCGCCCCTTGCGCTTTTCCTTCGACATGGCGGCGGTGAAACGGTCGGGCTGTTCATCGGCCATCAGATGGGCAAGCGTTCTGGCAAAGGTTGTGAACGTTTCCCAGCCGACCGAGCGCCTGATCGGCACGACAACGTGAATCCCCTTGCCGCCGGTCACCATCGCATAGGCTTCAAGCCCGATATCCGAAAGCAGGGCTTTCAGGTCAAAGGCCGCCCTCTTCGTTTCGGCAAAGCCGAGGCCTTCATCGGGATCGAGATCGAACACCATCCGGTCCGGCCGTTCCAGCCGGTCGGCACGCGCTGCCCAGCCATGAAACTCGATCGTGCCCATCTGGGCCGCGGCGACGTAGCCTTCAGGGCCAGTGACATAGAGATATTCCGCGATCTCACCGTCCTTTTCCGCAATGTCGATCCGGGTGAGCGCTTCCGGAAACCCCTTGCCCGCATGTTTCTGGAAAAAACATTCGCCATCAATGCCGGCGGGACAGCGCAGAAGCGAGACGGGCCGCGCTCCCGAGACAGCGCTCATGCGCGCGCCGACACGGCCGTAATAACGGGCAATATCGATCTTCCGCACCCCGGCCTTCGGAAAAAGTTCGCGGTCCGGGTGGGTAATGACAATGCCTTCGACCGCATCGTCATCACCGGCTCGTTCTTCGGGGCTCCTCCCTTTCTTTGACATCACGTCCTCTGCCTTCCCTCTCCTTGTGCAGATCAAGACAGGTGCGTTGCGCACATGCCCTCACCTCACCACGGCGTCTTGCCGTCCGGTTCGAAGAAGCCGCCGGACTCCGCCCCCTCAAGCGCAAAGCGGGCGGGAAGCCGTGCGCCTTCTTCCGGGGTCATCGCGCCAAAACCGGTCAGATCCGTCTTCACAAAACCCGGGCTCACCGAATTGACGACAATTCTGCTGCCGCGCAACGCCTCATGCAGCTGCACCGTCAACATGTTCAACGCCGCCTTGGAGGCATTATATCCGATGAACTGCGATGCGTAATAGGGCGACGTCGGATCGCCGTTGAGCGTCAGGGAACCGAGTGAGCTCGAGATATTGATGATCCGTCCGTTCTCCGCCTTGCGCAAGAGCGGGAGCATGGCCTGCGTGACGGCAAGCGTTCCGATGAAATTCGTCTCCATAACCCGGCGGACGGCGCTGATTGCGGCCGTATCGGGCGGACCATCGGAAAAATCGAAAATGCCGGCATTGTTGACGAGCACATCCAGCCTGCCGTGTTTTTCCTCGATCCATGCTGCCGCTGCGGCAATCGTTTCACTGTCATCGATATCGATGTGAACCGGCCGGACGACAAGTCCCTCGGCGCCAAGGTCGTCCACTGCCTTTTGAGCGCGGCCGTCATCCCGCGCGCCGATGATCACCTGCATACCCGCGGCGGCAAGCTTGCGGGCGATCTCCAGCCCGATCCCCTTGTTGGCGCCGGTGACGAGGACCGTTTTCTGTTCAGACATTCATCAAATCCTTTCCAAACATTGCATTCCGCGCCTAATATATGAAGCATTATTCATTTTTTGGATTCGCTTTTGCCCAGCCCCGCCCGCCCTTCTCTGACACCCCGGAAACAGCCGCGTCAGGCGCGTGCCGAGGCCACCGTGGACGCCATTTTCGAGGCGACCATTCAGCTTTTGACCCGACCGGGCGCGGAAAACCTGACGACCACACGCGTGGCCGAACGCGCCGGCGTTTCCGTCGGCACGCTCTATCAATATTTTCCGAACAAGCAGGCGCTGATCTACGCCCTGAACGAGCGCTATCTCGTAGCACTTACGGAAAAGATCGAAGCGACCTGTCGGGCACAGGAGGGCGAAAGCGCAAAGAACATGCTCAAGGCCCTGATCGACACCTACTGGCAGGCCAAGACCGAAAGACCGGAGGTCACGCGGGCGCTCTATCGCTCTGTCGCCGATCTCGATAACACCGCGCTCATCGAAACATTCGCACAACGGGTCGACGCAGCAACCACCGCCATGTTTTCGAGCGCCAGCGATGTGGATTTCGCCAACCTTGCAGAAGTGAACCTGACGCTTGTGACCGTTATTTTCGGCACGGTGCGCAACGCCTTCGAACGCGGCCTGGACACTGACGAGGCCGACAGGCTGCATGGTCAGTTGCTGCTGATGTGCGAGGCCTATCTTGTCTGCATTGGGGAACGCATAAATCACGCGGGCGGGCAATCTGGAGGCCAGGATTGATCGCACGAGCGCATCAGGGTTCGCACGCCGGTATGAACAATCGCCCCCAATTTCGCCATATTTTGCGCTGCAAACCTTGCCCCGTCGCGCTCAAGTCCGTATTGACTGTCGTCAATGAACCCCGGACCCGGTGAAAACCCGGGTGGCTCTTCCGGCCGCCGATCCGCCGGACAACCATTGAAACTGTTTTCATGACGTTCCGGCCCGCATTCCGCCTGCCGGCCGCAAACAGACTTTCAGGGACCATTGATGAACACCAGACATTTCTCACTCGCCCAATACCGGCAGGAGTGGTTCGGCAATGTGCGCGCCGACACGCTTTCCGGCCTTGTGGTTGCCATGGCGCTCATTCCCGAAGCCATCGCCTTTTCGATCATCGCCGGCGTCGACCCCAAGGTCGGCCTGTTCGCCTCCTTCTCGATTGCCGTGATCATTTCCTTTGTCGGCGGCCGTCCCGGCATGATTTCCGCTGCAACGGCGGCAACCGCCGTGCTGATGACCCCGCTGGTCGCCGGCCACGGGCTGGAATACCTGCTGGCCGCCACCGTGCTTGCCGGCATCATTCAGGTGATCTTCGGGCTTTTGAAACTCGGCGCGCTGATGCGTTTCGTTTCGCGTTCGGTGATGACCGGCTTTGTCAATGCGCTGGCGATCCTGATCTTCATGGCGCAATTGCCGGAGCTGACGGATGTAACCTGGATGACCTATGTGCTGGTCGCAGGCGCGCTGGCGATCATCTATCTGCTGCCGCGCGTCACCAGTGTGGTCCCCTCCCCGCTGGTCGCCATCATCGTCATCACCGCTTTGACGATGATCTTCCATTTCGACGTCCGCAATGTCGGCGACATGGGCGAACTGCCGGACGCCTTCCCGGTGTTCCACCTGCCGATGGTGCCGCTGACGCTTGAGACGCTCGTGATCATCCTGCCCTATTCGCTGGCCGTCGCCGTCGTCGGCCTGCTGGAAAGCCTGATGACTGCCCAGTTGATCGACGACCTCACCGACACCCGCTCCAACCGCAACCAGGAATGCGCCGGACAGGGCATCGCCAACTTCTTCACCGGCTTTATCGGCGGCATGGCCGGCTGCGCCATGATCGGCCAGTCGATGATCAACGTGAAATCGGGCGGCCGCGGCAGGCTTTCGACCTTTATTGCCGGCTTCGTCCTGCTCATTCTTGTGGTCGTGCTCGACCGCTGGGTTCGCCAGATCCCGATGCCCGCGCTTGTTGCGGTGATGATCATGGTCTCGATCGGGACATTCTCATGGTCTTCGATCAAGAATCTGAAGGATCATCCGCGTTCCTCTTCCGCGGTCATGCTGTCGGTGGTCGCCGTCGTGGTCGCCACCCACAATCTGGCGATCGGCGTTCTCGTCGGCGTGCTGCTGTCGGGCATCTTCTTCGCCTGGAAAATCGCCCAGCTCTTCGGCGTACGCTCGGAACTTTCCAAAGACGGCACCGCGCGGACCTATTATGTCGAAGGCCAGCTATTCTTTGCCTCGGTGGAGGATTTCAACGCCGCCTTCGATTTCCGTGAAGCGCTTGAAAAGGTCGTTATCGACGTCTCCCATGCCCACATTTGGGATATATCAAGTGTCGGAGCGCTGGATATGGTAGTCATGAAGTTCAGACGCGAGGGCGCCGACGTCGATATCGTCGGCCTCAATGAGGCAAGCGCGACCATCGTCGACCGGCTTGCCGTCCACGACAAGCCCGACGCGCTCGAAGAATTCATGAAAGAGGGGCACTAGGGAGAGAGATCATGGATAAACTGACTGCCTTTATCGACAGCTCGAACTACGCCGAAAGCGTGTGCGACCATGCCGCCTGGATTGCCGGGCAGCTTGGCCTCTCCGTCGAACTGGTTCATGTGCTGGAGCGCAAGCAGGGCCATCACGCGCCGACCGATCTTTCCGGATCCATCGGCCTTGGCGCCCGCACCGCGCTTCTGGAGGAATTGGCCGAGCTTGACGCACAGAACGCCAAACTGGCGCAAAAGCGCGGCCGGCTCCTGCTCGAAGGCGCGCTGGAGCGGCTTGCCGCCGAAGGTGTGACCGACGTCAATATCCGGTTGCGCAATGGCGATTTCGTCGAAGCGATCGAAGATGTTGGCGCGGATTCCCGCGTGATCGTCATCGGCAAGCGCGGCGAAGGAGCCGATATCGCCACCGGCCATCTCGGTTCCAACCTGGAACGCGCCGTGCGCTCGGCCAAACAGCCGGTCTTCGTGGCCGCCCGCGCATTCAAGCCGATCCACAAGGTGCTGATCGCCTATGACGGCGGTCCGAGCGCCGAAAAGGCCGTGGAGCGCGTTGCGACAAGCAGCATTCTGCAGGAGACGGAGGCAACGCTTCTGACTGTCTGCAAGGATGGCGATCCTCTCGCCGGAAAGGCGGAAGCGGCATTGAAGCGCCTGCAGGATGCCGGCGTAACGGCAAAGCTTCTGACCCGTCAGGGCCATGCCGAAAAGGTCATCGAGGATACGGCAGTCGAAACCGGCGCCGACCTTCTGGTGATGGGCGCCTACGGCCATTCGCGCATCCGCACCCTCGTTATCGGTTCGACGACAACGGCTGTGTTGCGCGCCTGCAAAATTCCGGTCTTTCTGGTGCGTTGAAAACGACTGCAGCCGAAACCGGCATATCAGGCATAAAAAACCCTCCGGAACAGGCGTTCCGGAGGGTCTTGTTTTTCACCCGGCCGTGATGGCCGGTCCGCGCCCGGAAATCAGGCGGCGCTGAGGTTTTCAGCGGCGCTCTTGCCCGTGCGGCGATCGGCGACAACTTCGAAGTTGACCTTCTGGCCTTCGGCCAGCGTGGTCATGCCGGAGCGCTCAACAGCGGAGATATGGACGAAAACGTCCTTGCTGCCGTCTTCCGGTTCGATGAAGCCATAGCCCTTGGTGGTGTTGAAAAATTTAACGGTACCGACGCTCATAACGATTTCCTTTCAAATCGTGCGTTCCAAATTCACATGATATACACCATGCAGTGTCGTTCGATTTTGATAGGAAGACCGTTTCCAGCGCTTTCACGCAGACGTAACTTAGCAAACAAATTCGATAGTGCATTTGTTACGCGACAATCATGACCGGAGCAAGACGCTAATTTTTTATTTTTCGGTACGGTTATACATGGCGCAAACGCCGGGCAACGTCGGTTTTCAGGCAAAAAAACACCCTCTGCCCGGGAGGATGGACAGAGGGCGATGGGGATTTTCTGTCACCGGAGCGCGGCGTTTTTCGCCAGTCCGCCCCGGACTTTCCGTCGGTATCATCAACGCGGCATCATGAACGGAAGCCGCGGCCCCGAACGGAACCGGGTCTTACTTTACAGCCTTGCGGGCAACCCGGCGGATGTCTTCGCGATTGATGCCGAGGTCGGCCAGTTCGCGGTTGTTCATGCGGTTCAGTTCGTTGACCGTCTGACGGTACTTCATCCAGTTGTTGAAGCTATGTGTCATGCTCATATCGTTTCTCCCTTCACCTGAAGGTCTCGGCGTCGCATCCGTGCGACGCATCCTTGCTTCTGACAATGAGGAATATAGATCCTGTCCCGGGCGTGAGGCAGAGGGTTTGCGTCAACAGTCCTATGCATTTTCTGCAATGCTCGGCGTTGTCGCGCGCCCAAACTGATCAGAAAACGTGCAATTCGGCATTCCGAGCGGTTCTGCTCCGCCTCGTCTGCAAAAACACAAAAAAATAGCGCTCACCGGGGGAGGAGGAATCCGGTGAGCGCCATTTGATGTGGTCAGTGACTGGGAGGAGGAGGAGTATCACCGACCTATCGAAGGGTATTTGGGAGGAGGAGGAGAATACCCTTCGAATTCTGTAAATTCGTTATGCGTCGCTTAGAACGAAGCCCGGCGTGCGATCCGGCGAATGTCTTCGCGGTTGATGCCGAGGTCGGACAGTTCGCGGCTGGACATACGATCCAGCTCGCTGACGGTGCGGCGGTATTTCATCCAGTTGCTGAGGCTGCGTGTGACGTTCATCTTCTTGTCTCTTCAATCAGGCGTCTCGCTTGAGGGACGCTCATCAATTGCTGTTGAACCCGATATAATCGTTTTGATTTGGATGAGACAGACCCTTTTCAGCAAGGCCCCTATGCAAAAAACGCAGACCTCCCCAAACCGCCGCTGAAGGATACGGATCAGACCGCCCTCACCCCCGAACGCAAGCGATCGCTATGCGCGCGCCAACGGCCAGCGGGTCGCTGTTTTCGGCCGCCTGATCTGCCGGGGCAGTATTTCCGTTATAGGCTGAAAGAGTGGGTGGCACCGGATATCGGGGCGGATATTGCAGGTTGATGTACTTGCGGCGATACAACATCTCGTTCGAGAGCCGAAAACAACTTACGGATAGTTGAACCTTTCCGTGCATAAGGGTTTTAGTGCATTCGAACCGTTCACCCCGATCCTGGTTCAATTGGCAGATTTCATTGCTTTCCGGCACAGCCTCTCGCCCGCGGAATTCATGGCTTTGGCGGGCCACCGGCATAAGACCCGGCAGGAAAGGAATGAAAGGCTGACGCGGTCTGACGACCTTAACACATGAGCAGCATGCACATCCTGTTCATCCCCGGGCAGCAGTCCCGGCACCGATAATATCTATGGACTGGAGACGACCCGAATGGATGACGACATCAAGGCCGGTAACATCAGGCGATGGCTGCAAAGCCTTTCCTTGCGGGCCTGGCTTGTGTTCGGTTTTGCTCTTGCGCTGCTACCCGTCGTCCTGCTGTCGACCGTCTGGTACACCCAGTACCGCCAGCAGGTTGCCGAGCCGTTCCGCAATGTCCTACACACCCAGCACCGCGTGCTGGTTTCGCTGGAGCGGATCCAGAGCAATCTCTGGGATATCGCCGCCTCGGTGAATGACTACGCCAACAGTGGCGAAGAACACTATCGCAGCACATTCGAGGCTGCCGAGCGAGAAGTCGCCACCCACCTGCGCGATCTGGAACAGATCACTGGCGAACATCCCGCCTTCATCCCGATCCTTGAAGGCGTGGAGCAGCAATGGTCCGCGCTTCTCCGTGCTGCCTCTGCCGTCGAGCCTCAGGAGGGAACGGTCGATCCGACCCTGATCCGTTTTGAAAGCGCTATCGCGGAAACCGGCAAACGCATCGAGGATATTGCCGAGACGATGCGTATCCTCAACGAGCAGAGCCATGCCCGCGCGCTTGAAGTCATGAAAAGTCTCGAGCTCTTTGCCGGACTGGCCGGATTGTTCGCCTTCCTGTTTGCCGCAGCCGGCATCTACATCATCGATCAGGCCCTGATCCGCAGCACGGACAAGCTTGTCGAAGGCGCCATGCGGGTTGCCAACGGGGAACGCGACCGGGAGATCGATGTGCGGGTCCCGCCGGAACTGGCCTCCGTCGCCCAGGCCTTCAACGCGATGATGAAGCAGATCATCGAGCAGGAAGACAAGCTTTCCGCAGCCGCCCGCGCCGACGGGCTGACCGGCCTCGACAATCGCCGCGAATTCGACCGGGTCCTCGACACAAGAATACAAACCGCGCGCGAGACAAACCAGCCCTTTGCCCTGCTGATCATCGATGTCGATCACTTCAAGGTCTTCAACGACACCTATGGCCACCTTGCCGGTGACGACGTTTTGCGCCAGGTAGCCCAGGTCATTTCGGAAAACGCCCGCGACGGAGATCGTGCCTACCGCTATGGCGGTGAGGAATTCGTGATGATCATGCCGGGACTGAGAGCCTATGAGGCGGCGGCAATCGCCGAGCGGGTCCGCAAGGCGATATCCGAACACACCATGGTCCTGCCGGATGGCAGCGAAAGCCAGTTGACCGTCAGCATCGGTGTATCGGTGTTCAACCCGCAGGCCAGCCAGCCCGACATCGTTGATCTGGCCGACAAGGCGCTCTACACAGCAAAGACGGAAGGGCGCAATCGGGTAAAAATCACCGCGTGAGGCCTTTTTCAAGGGAGCATGCGATGACGCGTTCAATCCTGTGTTTCGATATCGGCGGCACATCGATCCGTGCGGCTCTGGCCGCCGACGGACAGATGCCGGGCGCTGCGACCCGCTTCGACACGCCGGCACGGGACCACGCCGCGTTTCTGGACCGGCTTGCGAGCCTTGCAGCGGCCCTGCCGCAACGGCCGGATGCCATCGCCATCTCGCTTGCCGGGGTTGTCGACCCAAAAACCGGAAAACTGATCGTGGCCAATATACCGGCAATCCACGGCACCGACCTGAAAACCGATCTGCACCGTCAAACCGGCATTCCCGTTCACATTGCCAATGATGCCGACTGTTTCGCCCTTGCCGAAGCCGTGTTCGGCGCCGGCAAGGGACATGATATCGTTTTCGGCGTCATTTTCGGAACCGGTGTCGGCGGAGGCCTCGTTTCCGGCAGGCGGTTGATCAACACCGCTGGCGGCTTTGCGGGCGAATGGGGCCATGGCCCGGTCGTCCCGCTCATGGCCGGTGATACGCCGATACCGCATTTTGCCTGCGGATGCGGCCTTTCGGGTTGCCTCGATACCGTCGCCGGAGCGCCGGGCCTTGAGCGCCTCCACACCCATCTTCATGGAAAGAACGATACGGCAAGAGCCATATTGTCCGGCTGGCAGGCGGGCGAAACCGGACCGGCGCGCACGGTGGAGGTGTTTCTGCAGCTCGTCGCCGGACCTTTGGCCATGGCGGTCAACCTCACCGGCGCGACCATCGTTCCCGCCGGCGGCGGACTTGCCCGCAACCACGCGCTCGTGGCGGCAATCGACGAGGCGGTGCGCCCGCTGACCCTGTCGAAACCCGCCCATCCGCTGATCGTGCCCGCGGCCAGCGGCGAAGAGCCCGGCCTTGCCGGCGCGGCAGTGATCGGGTTTCAGGCGTTTTTACCCAAGGACCGGTGAAACCGATCCCTAGACTGCTGAGAAACCCTGTAAGTAATCACAGCTTCGCCTACACCCCCGCCGTCATTCCGGCCTTGAGCCGGAATCTAGTAAGGGCCAAGTCCTTGCGCGCAAAGACTCTTTCTGGAAGCGCACAACAAGCGGCCCTGGATACCGGCTCAAGGCCGGTATGACGAAAGAACGCGGGACGAGCTTTGTCAGCAGTCTGGGGGACCGGTGAAACCGATCCCTGATATTACTCGTCGTAACGGCCGAAACGGGTCAGCATCTGCTTGGTGGCAATCCCGAGCAGGACGGTTCCGATCACCAGTGCCAGCGAAAACGACATGGTGTTGGTCGAGAACCAGTTGGTCAGCACCAGCCGGATATTGCTGATCGAAAACGGCGTATCGAAGATGAACACGGTCGATCCGATGCCGACATTGTCGATCACGCCGGTATTGCGGTTATAGGTGGTGATCCGGCCCTGCACGGCGTCCCAGTGCTGGCGTTTGGTCAGCGCCATCATGCCATTGGAGAGATTTTCGTGGGTCGGGGCGGAGATCACGGTCCAGGCGCCGTCATCGTCCGGGCTCGGCTCCTGGGCGATGATCATTGAGATCGAGTTCGGCGGCAGATAATCGTCATCCGGTCGCGGCAGGAAGCGCAGCGTCTCGAAGGAGAGATCGTAATTGCGCTTCAGGTATTTTTCGACCTCGAAGATCCAGTTGTACCACCCCGCGGTGACCGCCTCGTCCCACTCCTCGATCGTGGTTTCCGGCCCCTCCGAATAATTGGCCTCGCCGCCGACCTGCTGGGTCCACACGCTGCGGCTGGTCTGGGAAATCTTGGCTTCCCGCAATGCCTGGGCGGGCACCGTGCCGATACTGCCGAGGAAAATCGCATCGCCGTCACCGACATCCTCGACCGCGTGCACCACGTCGATGGGAATCTGGCGGCGTGCGGCATTGGCCAGTTTCGCCACGAAATCCGAAGCCGCGCTCATCGTGTCGCCGTTGAGGCTGTCCATGTAGAGGGGAATACGCTCCTCATGGCGCGAATAGGGAAACGCCGTGCCGCTGGTTGCCCACAGATTGGGAACCTGCGCCACCCGCCCGAAATTGGGCATTTCGAATTCACTCGTATCAAACACGGCAAAGCGCGGGGTGTCGTCGGCTGTCGCTCCCGGCAGACAGGCAGCATCTTCCTTGGTCAAAAGTGCCGCTTCGAGAACGATCTTGTTCACGCCCGGCTTCAGGTGGCGCATGGTAAAGCGCACCGGCGTGCGCCGAAGCACGGCGCCATTGACGGTGCTGATCGGCCATGTTGCCGCCAGTTGATCGTTGACGAAGACATGTAGCCGGCTGCCGGGCAGCACGATCGGCCCATAGGCGGCATCGAGCAAAAGCCGGGCTTCGCCATAGGCATCGGCATAAAAGTCGGCCGGCAGGCCGATGGCAAATTCTGCACGGAAGACGCGGCCGGAAAACTCCTGCGAGGGAATACCGAGCTGTTCGAAGGTCAGCGTGCGATGGCCGGTCAGAAGCTGCGTATCCTGCTTGCGCCAGGAATGGGTCGAATAGGCTTCCTCTTTCTGGGCGGCACTGCGGGCGGCCGGCGTGGTGATGCCGTCGATCAGCGGACCGATCCGCTGCCAGGACGGGGCCATCAGAACGAGCACGCTCTGGCCAAGCGCGTTGGTGGAGACGAAACGGGCCGACTGGGTGGTGCCGATATCAGGCAGCGCGTCGCCCAGAAGCGGCTGCAGCTCCGCAGGCGTGCCGACATAGACCGGCAGAACGCCCGAGGCGAACCGCGCCGGTTCGGATTTCGAATAGGTAAAGAAGGTGTTCGGCATGTCCGCCAGAAGCGCAAGCCCCTGTGCCAGTTCCAGCATCGGATCGGCGGCAATCGTGTCGCTGAGGCCCGGCGCCACGATATGAAACTGGGTGCGGCCGATGGAATCGACCCCGATGGCGCGAATATCATCCGTTGTCGACATCATCCCGGCGTCGGGGTTGTCGAACAGCAGGAATGTCCGCTCCGGATCGATATCCGTCCACAGGTCATAGGTCGAATCGAGATCGCAGTCGGTTCTGTGGCGCTGCTTGATGTTGAAGGAAACGAGATTGTAGCCGGGTTTCAACACGCCATCGGGCACATCGAAACGCATGTCGGACTGTCGCTCCGAGGATGTCAGCGGCGGACGGGCGACCTCGACATTGTTGAAGGAAACCGTCAGCCGCGAAAATTCCGGCGCGACGAAAATCGAATTCTGATAACCGATGTTGAACTTTACGGACGAGCGCGCCTGTTCTTCGGTCAGGTACACCGACCAGGAACGTTCGACGTTTTCGCCTTCGATCCGCATCTGGTCGGCGGGAATGACATAGCGGAAAAACGGAACGCCCTCACCGGTGGCCGAAGCCGCCTGGGAGGCCGGCGATGCCGACGGCTGAGGCTGTGCCGGATCAACCGCCTGCGGCGGCGGACCGGACCCATCGGAGCCCATATCAAACGGCGCCGCCGTCTGTGCGGCTGCCAGCTGCGGGCCTGCAATGAAGACAACAAGAAAAAGCAGGATCCGTTTCATCAGCTCTTGCCCCTCGCCTTGACCGGTGCGCCGCCGGTATTCGGCTGATATTTCCCGATGAAATAGCTCATGCCGCGCCCCATCTGCCGCAGCGACATCTTGATGAACCAGAAGGTGCCGCCGAGCGTTCCGGGATCGTTCTTGCGTGACTGCAAGAGCTGCTGCCAGCGGTCCGAATTGGCGAACATGAGATCGGACACCACGGAATAATGCAGGCTGCTGACCGGCGCATAACGACAGCCGACCATCGCCAGTTCGCCCAGTGAACGCGCATGACGGATCATCACCGGCACTTCGCCGGGATCACCGCCTCTGTGCGGTTCGACACGCAGCAACGCATGGGTGCCGGGGCGCAGCCTGTCGAGATCGCGCACCTGCACCTGAAGCCCTGCACCATCGGTCGAGACATCCTCGATGGTTCCGCGATAGACACTGTCGCCGATCACCAATTCGCAGCGCCGGGACATTTTCACCCGCCGCGCTTTCTGCCGTTCGCCGACCTCCGACACCACGCCGAGCGCGGCCGCCGTCAGGAACAGGTTGAGGAAGTTCCAGCCGCCCACGACCCAGGTCACCCCTGCCAGATAAGGTTCGGCATAAAGCCTGTAGACCATCATCACCATGGCGGCGACGAAGATGAAGAAGATGATGAAGAACGGTCGGCTGATTTCCGAAAGACGGCTGTGCTCGATCGATTCATCCTTCGCCGTCACCTTGAAGGACGGTTTCTTGGGATTGATGATCGCGGAAACGACGGCGGGCATCAGATGCACCGTCTGGATATATTCATAGAGTTCGGATATCCACGGCCACCGGAACTGACCGAAAAGATAGTTCTGAATCAGCATGTTCACGATCAGATAGGACAGCGTATAGGCCAGAAACTCGCCGCCGGACGCATCGAAGATCTGCAGGCCGAAAAACAGATAGCACAGCGGCGCGATCAGGAAGGATGCGCGCGCAAACGGAAACAGCCAGAACAGGTTGGACGACATGTAGCACAGGCGCTGCGGTATGGTCAGGCCGCGCAGCAGGATCGGAAACTTGAAGCGCAGGATCTGCATCATCCCCTGGGCCCAGCGGCTGCGCTGGCCGATGAAACTCGAGAAGGTCGCAGGCTGCAAACCGGCAATCAGCGGCCGGTCGATATAAACGCTGTTCCAGCCGTTGGAATGCAGCTCCACGGCCGTTTCGCAGTCTTCCGTGATCGACACGCCGGAAAAGCCGTTCACGGAGGCAAGCGCCTCGCGCCGCAACACCGCGGCCGATCCGCAGAAGAAGGATGCGTTCCACTTGTCGAGGCCGCGCTGGATAATGCCGTAGAACATTTCGTTCTCGCTCGGCATCAGTTCATAAGTCCGCAGATTGCGTTCGAGCGGGTCCGGATTGATGAAAAAGTGCGGCGTCTGGGCAAGGAAGAGCTTGGGGTCCTCCTGAAAATATCCAACGGTTTCCTGGAGAAAGTCGTTGGTCGGCGCATGGTCGGCATCGAACACGGCGATCAGGTCGCCCGTGGTATATTGCAGCGCATGGTTCATGTTGCCGGCCTTGGCATGCTCGTTGCGCGGCCGGGTCAGGTAGCCGACGCCGAGTTCGGCACAGAGCTGCCTCAGCTCACGATGGCGCGTCTGGGCAAGGCTGGCTTCCACAAGGTTCTTGGAATTGCGCTTCTGTTCCGATCCCCCGTCATCCAGCAGGTAGACTTTCAGCTTTTCGGGCGGGTAATCCATTGCCTTGGCAGCGGCCAAGGTATTGGACAACAGCGTGGCGTCCTCGTTGTAGGACGGGACATAGACGTCCACATAGGGAAGATCGCCTTCAAGCTTGCCCCAGCGCGGACGCACGGGAAGCGGAAAGGAGACCACGAACAGGCTGAGCGCCAGCATGCCGACCGAAAACATCTCCGCACAATAAAGCATAAGGCCGGGAATGAAGTTCTGAAGCTCGGTGATCGGCGGAAGCGTGCTCGTGGTGCGCCAGAAGACATAGCGCAGCACAATGGACGTGCCGAAAGCAAGCGCAATCAAACGCCAGTTTCCCTCAGCATGCATCTGCTTGAGCACCATCATCACCGCAACGGCAACCGCACTCACAACAATCTGCGTGCGCAGGTCGATCGGCAAGGTGACCAGACCCAGCACAAAAATCGACGTAATGATCCAGGCAATGACGATTGCGGCCCTACGCATCAGGTGAAACCCTTTCTGAAGGCTGGCATGATAGTTTTTCTAACCTATACGGAAGAAAACTAAGAATTGTTTTCCGCCAAGTCATTTTTCCGAAAAAAGTCCGGGCATGGCCAAACCTGCCGGGACACATGGCCATGCGCTTGCCGTTCCAGGCGCCGGCTCTGCTACTGAGAGAATGCTGTCCGCTCAAGCTTCGCATTCCACCTTCAGTCTGACCGCCGCCGTTTTATTCTCGTCCGCTAATATGCACGGAAGCGTAGCGTGCTCCAACCCGCAAATGATGGCAAACGCCATGGCGGACGGGCGGCCGGATATCGCCGCCGGCAGCGTGAGCAAAACTATTCGCAGGTGACGGTGGTCGACCCGGGCAACAGGCGGCAGGGCGGTGCGGGGATAGAGCGCGCAGCCGGCGCGGGCGCCGTTGCCGAAGAGACGGAAGACGATGCGCTGCCGGTTCTGGCCGGTACGGGTATGCTGGTGCCCGACGGCGCTGCTGGCGATGACGGGCTGGCGGCCGGTCGTGCGGCCGGTGCCTGCTGACGCCCCGGCGTCGGGATCGATGATGCCCCACCGGCCGTCGCGGCACCGGCAGGTGTCATGGCGCCGGGAGCCGGCGGAATATTGGTATAGCCGCCGGATGGCAGGCTGCCGGCCGGAAGACGCACGACATCGACGCTGATCTCATCGGCACCGGCAGTCGACGTGCTGGTGCGGGTCGTTCTGGTGCGTGTTGCCGGCGCCGGGCGGGCCGTTGAACCCGACAGGACCTTTTCGGTATTGCTGACACGTTCCGGCCGGTCGTCATGGGCGCTGCGCGGATGAAGCGGCGCGCCGGACTGGCCAAGCAGCGGCGGCGGCGATGGCTGCTCGCCGTAGGGGTTCCAGCCATAAGCCTCGACAGCTGCATTGATGGTATAGCCGTACATGATGCCGAGCAGATCGTCTTCGCTGGCCCCGCTTTCGCAGAAACGGACCCGGATCTGGATCGTGCCGGCCTGGCCAAAGGCCGCGCGGCTGTCCCGGCCCGGCCTGATCTGCTGCCAGCCATAAAGGCAAAGATCGTCGCCGCGCCCGTTACCGAAGGCATAGCCAAACGGTCCGTAATTGTTCTGCACATAATAGGGCGACTGAACCATCCTGACGCCGGGCAGTTCCTCGCGCATCTCCTCTTCGACCCGCAGATCGGTAACCGAATGATAGCTGAGCGACTGTCCGTTCATCGGAGAATAGTTGCGCGTGCCGAAGAAGATCGCGTTGATATAGTTCTGCCCCGGCGTGCGGGCATCGGTGCGCAGCAGGATCCGCTGGTCGATGGCGTTGGAATACTGTGTTTCCAGCACGGAGATCATCGCAGGTCCGCCCGGCGGCGGCATCACCACGGCCTCTTCCGGCATGAGATTGCGCACATTCGATGTATAGGGCATGAGATTGCCGGCACAGCCCGCAAGCAAGCCTACCCCAACAAGGGCCAGAGCCTTACGGCTCCCGGTCCTGATCTGATAGGCAATTGCGTTCAACATGATTGCGGCACACCTCGGCTTGGCTGCGACTGGCACTTCCGGCCATGGTCAGCCAGGATTAGTCTCCATATTTTTCAGATTTTGGTAAACAAACAATAAACAGTCCGGCCGGGTTGCGATGACCGCCGGCCCAGCGAAACCGCGATTTTTCGCCGGAAAGGGCTGTACTGCATGGATTTTTAACATTTCTTAACGACAATATGGGTTTGTAGTGCCCAAAGCGGTGCTCTGCGGAGGGAGGATCATATCGTATACGTTCCGACCAAAAGACGTCTCCGGGACGCCACATGCGGTCCTGGCAGGACGCACGGGGCGGGGTCGTGAGAAGGTGAATTCGCGGGATTGCGTGGTTTTGGAATTGGCGGCTGTGCGCCTGGCCGGAGTAAGGATGTTATGAAGCTGACTTATATTGCACTGACCGCCGGCGCGATCGCCATGATCGGTGCAATCGGCATGAGTCAATCCGGCCGGAAACTCCCTGTCTCCACGGCATCGGCGCAGCCTTCGGATGAGTTCCAGAGGGCTTACGAACAGATCGTTGACAATGACACACCGGCCACGCCCGCAGTCGAACAGCCGCGCTTTTCCACCATCAGCGAGGCCCGGGCACAGGAACCGAGCGAAAACCTGAGAAACCTGCCGGAAAACGCAACCGCACCGCAGCAGCCTGTCACGCAGATCACCCGCGGTCAGTCGGAAACCGCCCCTTCCCAACAGCCCGCCACGCCGACGGTCGACGAAAGCGCCCTGCGCTATTTTGCCCAGCAGGGCGATCTGCAGCGCCTCCAGGCGGAAATCTCGCGGCTGCGGTCGCTTTATCCCAACTGGACACCGCCGGCCAATCCGCTTGCTGTCGAGGATGGTGAAGACGAACAGCTCAACGCCATGTGGGCGGCCTATGCCAAAGGCGACTATGCAACCGTTCACCAGTTGATCGAGGACCGCCGGGTGGAAGAACCCGACTGGACGCCGCCGGCCGACCTCGTCAACCGCCTTCACATCGCCCAGACCCGCGCCAGATTGCTGAAGGCTTCGGAAGACGGCGATTATGAGGACGTTATCGACTATGCCTCCCAGGCGCCGAGCCTTCTGACCTGTGCGGAAATCAACGTCCTGTGGCAGGTCGGCGAAGCCTTTGCCAAAACCGACCGGCTTTCGCGCGCCATGGATGCCTATACCTACATCCTGAAAAACTGCGACGCCCCGCAGGAACGGCTGGCCACGATGCAGAAGGCCATGGCGTTCATGCCCTATGACGACATGAAAACGCTTCTGAGCTATGAGCGCCAGAACGATGACGGCACGGCGGAGTTTCAGGAAATCCGCGATGCGCTGCTGCGCAACCGGTTTGCCGAGGCCGGTGAAGACGAGACGATCGTCATTTCGCCGGACGATCTGGCGCATATGGAAAGCCTTGCCACTGACGGCGGCGACCCCAAGGATGCGGAGCTTCTGGCGTGGTACTTCCTGGTGCGCAACAGCGATGCAGCCGCCGAAAAATGGTTCCGCGAAGCCCGCAAGGAAGGAGATTCCGCCGAAATTTCGCAGGGGCTCGCCCTGATCCTGATCGAGCAGGACAACGCGGAAGAGGCCGAGGCGGTGATGTACCCCTGGCGCAACAGTTCATCCGAAGCGATGGACACCTATCTCAACGCCGTGGTCAACATGCTCGGCCGTATCCCGCGCAAGGACTACGGACAGGACATTCTCGCACGCATGGCCGATGTCGTGACCGAGGCCCAGAGCATGACCGCCGCGCAACAGTTCGGCTGGTATTCGAACGACTACGGCCAGCCGCTGGCTGCGCTGCAATGGTTCGAGGCCGCGCTTTCGTGGGAACCTTATTACGAGCCGGCGGCCTATGGCGTGACACTGATGCTCAACGACCTGAATTACAGGCCCGGCGTCTACCTGATGCAGAAAGTCTGGGCCCCCTATTCGGAGCGCATCGCCTGGCTCAACGATCCGAATGCGCCGGTTACCACGATCGAAAACGTGATGGCCACGGTGTTCGAGCTGACAAGCCTGAAGCAAACCGGCGGCACCACCCGCACAGTTGCCGTGCCGATTGCCGAAATCGACCTTTCCACCGGCCAGCAGACCCCGCTTGGCGCGGCTGCCGCACCGTCCTCCGGCGCGCCCGGTCAGACCGGAACGGGCGTTGCGCTGACCGCACCGCTTCACGCCCCCGGCACACCGCAGCTTGAAGGCGAACAAGCCGAAAACGCTCCGGCCAATTATGTGCCGGAATATTACCAGTACTACTATGGCAACAGCGCCACCGGTACGCCGCCGGCTGCCGGCGACAGCGAAGTAGCCTCACGCATGCGCGCGCTCGAGCGCCTGACCATTCCGCGCGACATGATCCAGACCGATCCGGTGACCGGCGTGCAGACCGTGACCGTGCTCAATACCGCACTGGAAGCAAACCGGAACCGCTACAATGTTTCGGCGGCACAGGTGCAGGCCGCCTTCTACACGACCGGCCAGCCTTCCGAGCAGACCGAAATCTACCGGTTCGACGAGCAGGCCTATATCAACCGCGACTATCTGCGGCAGTTCGAGATCGCCTATTTCCTGAACCAGGAAAATGCCACCGGCAACAGTGTCACCATTTCGACGCTGCCGGCCGGCACGCCGGTGCCCGCAGGCACACCGGTTTCCACCACCCCGGCGGCCACATCATCCTCTTCGACGACGACGGCAACGCGGCAGCGCAGAACTTCAACGTCCTCTTCATCATCGGGGGGGAGCTGCTGGAACGGACGTTCTTCGGACAACCTGTCGCCAAACGCAGCGCTCCGGCAGGGATGGTGCCTGATGGACCTCGAGCGGCCGATGGAAGCCGCCCGCGCATTCGAGACCGCACTTGGCTCAAGCTCGGCGAAGAACCGCGAAGAAGCCGCCTACGGCCAGAGCCTTGCCTATATGCGCATGGGGCTGACGAGCAAGGCAGCGGTTGCCGCGGCCGAAGAGCCGCTCAGTCAAGAACGCCAGCTCGACATCCAGGTTCAGATCCTGACCAGCCGCGCCATCGCCGCCTATCAGGGCGGCCACTATCAAGACACCCTGCTGCTGCTAAACCAGCGCAGCCAGCTTGCACCCGACGAAACCGGCCTGATGGTCATCCGCGGTTATGCCTATTACAATCTCGGTCGCTATTTCGATGCCCAGAAGGTGTTCGAAGCGCTGGCGGAAATGGGCAACCGCGATGGCATGGAAGGCCTTGCACTCGTCCGCGGCCAGCTCGGCCTGCCGGGCGGAAACTAGGAAACGTCAGGCGCGCAGTGCAGACAGGATGCGCTTGGCCGCCGCCTCGGGAGAGAGCTTCGCCGTATCGACGCGCACATCGGCGTCCCGCCAGGGCATGTAATCGCGATCGATGACGGCCTGCCAGTCCGGCGCTGCATGCCCTTTGCCGATATCACTCACCCGGTTTTCGATCCGGTCGCGGTGCAGGTCGGTATTTGAACAGACGATCTCGACACCCAGAAAGGCGGCTGAAGCGTGCGTTGCCGCATCCGCAAACATGGCGCGCGTCAGCGGCCACGGATTGACGCAGTCGACAATGACATCCTGCCCGGTTTTCAGATTGGAAACGGCAAGGGCGGCGGCGATCTGATAGCCCAGCGGACCGATATCGCGACGTTCGTCCTCGACGCGCAGAACAGCCTCGATCTCATCGATACGCAGAAAAACCGCCGGCTGGCCTTGGGCAACAAGCCGTGCGACCGTGGTTTTTCCGGTGCCCGGAAGTCCGGCGAGAGCGATCAGCGTGGCCAATTCAGACCTTGCCGGTCGGCAGCGCTCCAGCCTTTTTCTCGGCTTCGAAGGCGGCCGGCGCATCGACATAGGCTTCCTGCCGGGCCACGCTCCAGTAGCGCAGTTCGTCGAGCGGAATCCGCTTTCCGGTGATCGCGCAGATCACATGCGTGCCCGGTACGATCACATCGAAATCAGCATCCAGATACCGGATCTTCGCCTCGCCCCTGCCATTGCCTTCCAGGATATTCACCGCACATTCTCCAAATTCAGGATGTTCTGCTTGCCGTTCTCAGCGTCCGAACAGGCGCTCGATGTCGGAAAGCTTCAATTCAATATAGGTCGGACGGCCGTGATTGCACTGTCCGGAGCCCGGTGTTTCTTCCATCTGCCTCAAGAGAGCATTCATTTCCTCAACGCGCAAGCGCCGGCCGGACCGCACGGAACCATGGCAGGCCATGGTCGCCGCCACGCTTTCCAGTTTTGCGCGCAGGCCGTCGGCCGTTTCCCATTCGCCCGCCTCATCGGCAAGCTGGCGGATCAGCGCCGGCGCATCGACCTCGCCCAGCATGGCCGGCGTTTCGCGCACCGCAATTGCCCCGGGTCCGAAACGCTCATAGACGAGACCGAGGCGGTTCATTTCTTCGGAAAATGGCATCAGCCGGTCGCAGTCCTCCTCCGGCATGTCGACGATCTCGGGGATCAGCAGCACCTGCGAGGGCAGCCTGCGCTCGGCAAGCGCCTTGCGCAGCGCCTCGTAGACCAGACGCTCATGCGCGGCATGCTGATCGACGATCACAAGACCGGTCTGTGACTGGGCAACGATATAGTTTTCATGCACCTGTGCGCGGGCGGCGCCCAGCGGATGCCCGCTCGCAACATCATCCGTGCGCGGCTCGAAGGTTTCGGATCGGGCCGACGGTGCCTCGAAACCGGCGAACACATCGCCGCCCTGCCCTACCCTTTCGGCAACCGCCGCATCGGCGGAAAAGCCAGGGGCCGGTGTCTCGCCAAACCCTTGAGGTCGGAAGGGCGAACGCTCCGCCGACCAGTCGACATTCGACCGCCGCAGGTCGCGATCGCCAAAACCGCCGCCGAAACGCCCCGGCGATGCGCCGCCGTCCTGCGGCGCCGTGCCCGGACGAAAAGCCCGCAGCATCGCATCCGCCCCGGTGGATGAAGCCCGGTCGCCGCTCTTCGTTAGCGCCTCGCGGATCGCCCCGACAATCAGCCCGCGCACAAGCCCCGGATCGCGAAAGCGGACATCGGCCTTGGCCGGATGGACATTGACATCGACCAGCGCCGGATCGAGCGAAAACCACAGGACCGCCATCGGATACCGCCCCTTCGGCACGGTCTCGGCATAGGCCGCGCGGATTGCGCCCATCAACAGCTTGTCCTGCACCGGACGGCCGTTGACGAAGGCATAAAGATGCCCCGAATTGCCGCGGTTGAAGGTCGGCACGCCGACATAGCCGGTAAGCCCGACATCTTCGCGCAGCGCGTCGATCTCGATTGCGTTCGGCCGGAAATCCTTGCCCAGAACCTGCGCGATGCGGGCAAGGCGATCATCACCGGTGGCCGGCAGTTCGAGCGTCGAACGATCGGAGCCGGACAACACGAAGCGGACAGCCGGGAAGGCAAGCGCCATGCGTTTGACGACCTCGGTAATCGCGCCCGATTCCGCCCGCTCGCTTTTCAGGAATTTCAACCGGGCCGGCGTTGCGAAGAACAGGTCACGCACTTCGACAATGGTGCCCGGATTGACCGGCGCGGGCTGCGGTTCCGTCAACCTGCCGCCATGCAGCTCGATGCGATAGCCTTCGCCCGCGCCCTTTGTGCGGCTCGAAACGGCAAGCTTCGCCACCGAGCCGATCGACGGCAGCGCCTCGCCGCGAAAACCGAGCGTGCGGATATCCGTGAGATCGGCGGAAATCTTCGAGGTGCAGTGCCGCCTGACGGCCAGCGACAGATCGTCCGGCGTCATGCCGGAACCATTGTCGGTGACCCGCAAAAGCGCCTTGCCGCCGCCGGCCGTCGCGATCTCGATGCGCGTTGCCCCGGCATCGAGCGCGTTTTCCACCAGTTCCTTGGCAGCGCTCGCCGGCCGTTCGATGACCTCGCCGGCGGCAATCTGATTGATGACGGTTTCCGAAAGCTGTCTGATGCTCATGCGACATATCTAAAGGGATTCGCGCGATATGGAAACGCTGCGTGTCACCCGACATTGAAATGCTGTGTTTGTGCCGGAAATCGGGCTCGATCGGCTTTGACGCTGGACCGGCGCCCTTCGCCCCCCTCGGGTTTTGACGCAGGCTGAACAGCACCCGGCGGGATCGACCGAACCGGACATCGATTTTCGGTGTAACATGGCACCATCAAACGCCGCCGGAGCGCTGCCATGGAACATGATCCCCTGTTGCAACCCTTTCAGTTGAAGCATCTGCGCCTCAAGAACCGCCTGATGTCGACCGCGCACGAGCCGGCCTATGGCGAAGGCGGGCTGCCGACCGAGCGCTACCGGCGCTACCATGCGGAAAAGGCCAGGGGCGGAATTGCGCTGACGATGACGGCCGGTTCGGCGGTGGTGGCGCCGGATTCCCCGGCGGCCTTCGGCAACCTCCACGCCTGGCGCGACGAGATCGTTCCGCTGATGGCCCGCCTTGCCGAAGACTGTCATGAACATGGCTGCGCGGTGATGATCCAGCTCACCCATCTCGGCCGGCGCACCAGCGGCTGGAACATGGGCGACTGGCTTCCGGTGCTGTCCGCCTCGCCGACGCGGGAACCAGCCCACCGCACCATCCCGAAGGCGATGGAGGATTTCGACTTTGCCCGGATTGCGGAGGATTACGCCACCGCGGCCGAACGGATGATGGCGGCCGGTCTCGACGGGATCGAGATCGAGGCCTATGGCCACCTGCTCGACAGTTTCTGGTCGCCGCTGACCAACCGGCGCGACGACGAGCATAATGGCGCACTGGAAAACCGGTTGCGTTTCACCTTCCTCGTGCTGGATGCAATCCGCAAGCGCTGCGGGCCGGATTTCATCGTCGGCATGCGGCTCGTCGCCGACGAGAACCGGGCGGGCGGCCTTTCCCGCGCGCAGGGGCTTTCGATCTGTCAGGCCCTTGTCGACAGCGGCACGGTCGACTTTCTCAACGTCATTCGCGGCCATATCGACCACGATGCGCCGCTGACCGAGGTGATCCCGATCCAGGGCATGGCCTCTGCGCCACATCTCGATTTCGCGGGCGATGTGCGCCAGCAAACCCGTTTCCCGGTGTTCCATGCCGCCCGCATTGCCGATGTCGCCACCGCCCGCCACGCGGTTGCCGAGGGCCGGCTCGACATGGTCGGGATGACCCGCGCGCACATCGCCGATCCGCATATCGTGCGCAAGATCATGGCCGGGGTCGAAGACCGTATTCGCCCCTGCGTCGGCGCCACCTACTGTCTCGACAGGATTTACGAGGGCGGCGAGGCGCTGTGTATCCACAACGCCGCAACCGGCCGCGAGGAAACGATCCCGCATGATATTCCAAAGGCCACCCACCCCCGCAAGGCCGTCGTCGTCGGCGCGGGACCGGCCGGGCTGGAGGCCGCCCGGGTGCTGGGCGAACGCGGACACGCGGTCACCGTGTTCGAGGCTACCGGTGAAGCCGGCGGGCAGATCAACCTTCTGACCCGCAATCCGCGCCGGCGCGAACTGATCGGCATTGTCGACTGGCGGCTTGCCGAGCTGGAACGCCTGAACGTTCCGATCCGCTACAATGTCTTCGCCGAGGAAGCAGAGGTTCTGGCCGAAAAACCGGATCTGGTGGTCATCGCCACCGGTGGCATTGCGCAATCGCCGCCGCTCGAGGAAGGCGAAGCGTTGGCCGTTTCAAGCTGGGATATCCTCGCCGGCACCGTCAAACCGGCAGACAAGGTGCTGCTTTACGACAATCACGGCGGCCACCCGGGCCTGACGGCAGCGGAAGTGATCGCCGACAGCGGTGCTGCGCTTGAAATCGTCACCCGGAACGTTTCTTCGCCCCCGATGTCGGCGGCATGAATCACGTGCCCTATGCCCGGCGTTTTGCTGAAAAGGGCGTCCGGATCACCATCAGCAAGCGGCTTCATGCCATAAAGCGCGACGGCAACGGGCTGAAGGCGCAGTTGATCTCCGATTATGCACCGGGGATCATCGAGGAAATCGAGACCGGACAGGTCGTTGTCGAAGACGGGACGATGCCGATGGACGATCTTTATTTTGCCCTCAAACCGCTTTCCCGCAACGGCGGAGCCGTCGACTACACAGCGCTGATTGCCCGCAAGCCGCCCTTGCCCCGGACAAACGGAGAAGGCGGTTTCGACCTGTTGCGCATCGGCGATGCGATCCATGCCCGCAACATCCATGCCGCCATCTATGACGCGCTGCGCTATTGTTCGCTGATGTGAACGCTCAAAACGCCTTGTAGGCCGGGTCGAAACGCGGTTTGGCGCCGGTGACCAGCGCGAAGGTGAAGCCGGCATTGGGCTCCTGATCGAGCTTCGCATCGCGCGCGGCGGTCGTCACCATCATCCAGCCGCCGTCACGGCCGATAAAGGCCGGGCAGGTCGGCTGCCGGGCGGGCAGCTGAAAGCGGGCAACCAGCCTGCCGGCGGGGTCATACTGGTCGAGAACACCGGCCCCGAACCGGGCATTCCAGATATGGCCGTCACCGTCGCAGATCGCCCCGTCCATGCCGCCGGGCTTTTGCGAGGTGTCGATAAACACTTCCTCCGGCCCGTCCGGCAGCCCGGTTTCGGGATCGACGGGAACCCGCATCAGCGTGTTGAGGTCGGTATCGACATAATAGCCGATATCCCCTTCGGGCGAAAAGCAGATGGCATTGGGAATGGTCACCTTGTCGAAGATCTTCGTGACCGTGCCGCCGAGCACATGATAGATCGCGCCCGCTTCCTTTTCGGCATTCTTGCCCATTGTGCCAACCCAGAATGCCCCGGACTGATGAACGCGGGCATCATTGGAACGGGTAACGGCGTTATCCGGTTCGATGGCCGCATGCAGCGACAGCGCTCCGGTGGAGACATCGTGAAAATAAAGGCCGGTCTCCATGGCGATGATCTGGCGGTGTTCGTCAACGACAGCCATCGCACTGGCCATTTCGGGAAGCGAGACAATGCGGCGATCCCGTGTCGAGGCGTTGAGCAGATGGAGCTGGCAATTGAGGATATCGAACCACCAGATCTGGTCGCTGGTCGGATCATAGCCCGGCCCCTCGCCCAGCTCCATCCGTTGGTTCACCAGAATCCTGCCCTCGAATACGGTCTCTGCGGTCATTGTTGTTACCGGCGCTCCTCTTGTCCTGTTGTCACGGTTCTCGCGTTTCCGAGAGCTCCCCGCTCAGAATCGCAGACTTTCCCGACGCTGAAAATGAGGAAAGACAACGCCGCCTGATAAATCAAGGTCTGTCTTTGCGTTCTCACTGCCAAACCGCGCAAACTGCGTCAAAAAGGCCTTTCTCCGCCGCTTTCGAAAAAAAATTCCGGCATCAGCGGACGATCAGCGCACAACGCCTCCGGGCCCAAAAAATAAGCGGAGTCAATAATTTGTGCATCGCAACACGGCGCATGATTCTTTCCTTGATGGTAACTCAAGTCTAAATCACTGTTCTTCCCGCAAAAAAAGCCGCTTGCAATGACTAATATAATCATTCATCTTCTCCGCAGTTCCAGAGGGGATGAAAACAAGCACGCGCCCAAGAGCGCGAGTTGAAAACAACAGAAACGCCGGCGCGACGGACTTTCAAAGTCTTGGTTCTTGCGCTGGCGTTTCTGTTTTCTGCTTGTCTGCAACACCTGCACAGCCCCCGTTTCTTGCACGCGCCATCACGCATATGACACGGTTGCATGATCGCTTTGCCATTGGCGCGGCGGACAATTTTCACTATCTAGACACGAGTGTCAGAACAGGAAGGGCGCCATGACCGATATCAGCAAGGAACAGGTTCTCAAAAGCCTCGAACCCGTGACACTGCCGGACGGCAAACCGCTGGCCTCCAGCGGACTGGTCTCCGATATCTTCATTGCCGAGGGAAAGGTCTATTTTTCGCTCAGCGTGCCGGCCGAAAACGTCGAGGCTTTCGAGCCGATCCGACTTGCCGCGCAAAAGGCCGTCGAGGCCCTGCCCGGCGCACGCCAGGCGCTGGTGACGCTGACAGCCGACAAACCCGCCGACCAGGCAGGCGGCAGGCCAGATAAACGCGCTGCCGCAGCCCCCAAAGGCGAGCCGCCGAAGGGGCCGTCCGGCGGCAGCCGTACCGCAGCAAAGCCGGAAATCCCCGGCATTGGCTCCATCATTGCCGTTGCCTCGGGCAAGGGCGGCGTCGGCAAGTCGACCACATCGGTCAACCTGGCACTGGGCCTTGCGGCCGAAGGGCTGAGGGTCGGCCTGCTTGATGCCGATATTTACGGCCCGTCGATCCCCAGGCTGATGGGCCTTTCCGGCCGGCCGATGCAGGGGCCCGGCCGCACAATCATGCCGATGGAAAAATATGGCCTCAAGGTCATGTCGATCGGCTTTCTGGTCGATGAGGGCACGGCCGTCATCTGGCGCGGACCGATGGTGCAGTCCGCGCTGATGCAGATGCTGCGCGAGGTTTCCTGGGGGAAGCTCGATGTTCTGGTGGTCGACATGCCGCCGGGCACGGGTGATGCGCAGCTGACCATGGCCCAGCAGGTGCCGCTGGCCGGAAGCGTTGTGGTCTCCACCCCGCAGGACCTGGCGCTGATCGATGCGCGCAAGGCAATCGCGATGTTCAACAAGGTGTCCGTGCCGGTTCTCGGCATTGTCGAAAACATGAGCGCCTTCATCTGCCCGAGCTGTGGCGAGACCCATCACATCTTCGGCCATGGCGGCGCAAAAGCGGAAGCGGAGAAGATCGGCGTGCCGTTTCTGGGCGAAGTGCCGCTGGCCATGGATATCCGCACCACATCGGATGCCGGAACGCCGGTGGTCGCCGGCGAACCGGATGGCCCGCATGCGGCTGCCTACCGCGCGATTGCCAAGGCTACCCGGGCAGGCATTGAGGCCGGCACCGGCAAGAGCGGCCCGTCAATCGTGTTCGACTGAAGCGCTGTCGCCTGCCGAAAACACACAGGCGCCGCCGATATAGGTTGCGGCCAGCGACAGGTCTTCGCCCAGCAGCACGAAATCGGCGTCGGCCCCTTCCTGAAGCCGTCCCTTGTTCTTGGCGTTGACGGCATCCGCCGGATAGAGCGAGGCCATGCGCAGGGCCTCCTCGAGCGGCACACCGAGGTCGCGGTGACAGTTCATCACACAGGTCAGCATGTCGGTATCGGCACCGGCAAGCGTGCCGTCGGCGAGCGTCAGACGGCCTTCGCTGCGATAGATCGTCCGGCCATTGAGGGTAAAGCACTCCATATCCGTTCCCGTCACCGACATCGCATCGGTCACCAGAAATATCCGTCCGGGGCCTTTCTTGGCTCTGAGCGCAATCCCCATGGCCACAGGGTCGACGTGATACCCGTCGGCAATCAGGCCGCAGGAAAACCCGCCATCGGAAAGGGCGGCACCGACCAGACCGGGCTCACGATGGTTGAGCGGGCTCATCGCATTGAAAAGATGGGTGGCCATGGTGGCGCCGGCCATCCGGTATTCGCCGGCCGTGGCGCAGTCCGTCCCGGTATGCCCGAGACTGACCGTATATCCTGCCGCGGCCAGCCGCGCGACCTGCTGGCGTTTGACGCTTTCCGGCGCCACCGTGATCAGCGCGACGCCGAAAACGCCGGCATTTTCAACGAGAAAATCGCAATCGGCCGTTTCCATCGGACGGATCAGCGCCGGGTCATGCGTGCCTTTTTTCGCAAGCGCCAGATGCGGGCCTTCCAGATGCAGGCCGAGAAAGCCGGGAATTCCTTCTGCCTGCGCCGCGCGTCCGGCGGCAACCGCCTGATGCACGACCTCGGGCGTATCGGTGATCAGCGTCGGCAACAGCGAGGTCGTGCCGAACTGCGCATGGGCACGGCAGATCGTCTTCAGCCCCTCAAGGCTCGGATCGTTGTTGAACAGCACTCCACCGCCTCCATTGACCTGAAGGTCTACAAAGCCCGGCGCCAGAATATGCCCGTCGGCGCGGATGATCTCGGCACCGGCAGGCACGCGGCGCTCGGCCACCAGCGCCTCGATGCCGGTTTCGGAAAAAACAAGCGCCAGACCGTCCTGAAAACTCTCACCGTCAAACAGCCTAGCGCCGCAGATTGCCTTTTTCATCTTACTCGGTCTCCGTCACCTTGTTGAGCGCCACCGGCTGATCGGGGTTGAGGCCGCGGGCCCGCGACAGCGTCTCGACGAAGCTGTAATAGGGCACGATCAGCGCCAGCGCATCGGTCAGCGGATGACCGGTGGCCACGAAGGGAAGGCACGTGGTGTTTTCGCCCCTGTCGGACGACAGGAACACGTCAGCCCCCTTGGCCGCCATCCCGGAGGCGGTTTTGGCAATCGCGGCTTCCGCCTTGTCGCGCGCGGCAAAGGCGATCACCGGAAAGCATGCCTCGACCAGCGAGACCGGCCCGTGCAGGACTTCCGCAGACGAATAGGCCTCGGCATGCAGCTCGGAGGTTTCCTTGCATTTCAGCGCCGCCTCGCTGGCAATCGCAAAACTTGGTCCGCGGCCCAGCACATAAAGCGACTGCGTATCCTTCAGCGAAGCCATCAGCGGCGACCAGTCACAGGCAAGCGCCTTGTCGAGGTCGTCGGGCAGTCTGGCGAGCGCCTTTTTCAGCGCGGCATCGCCAGCCCATTCGGCAAGCACGGCAAGACCGGCGATGATGGAATTGACGTAGGACTTGGTCGCCGCCACCGCCTTTTCCGGCCCGGCGGCAATATCAATCGGCTGGTCGGTGACATCTGCCAGCGGAGAAGCAATGGTGTTGACGAGCGAAAGCGTCAGCGCCCCACCGGCGCGGGCCGATTTGCCGAGCGCGACGATATCCGGGCTCTTGCCGGACTGGGAAATACAGATTGCCGCCGCCGATCCCATCTTCAGCTTTGCATCATAGATCGAGGCCAGCGAAGGGCCGAGCGAGGCCACGGGAACGCCGGTCGTCAGCTCGATCGCGTATTTGAGAAACAGCGCCGCATGATCGGAGGAACCGCGCGCGACGGTGACAATGACGCCCGGGTCCTTTTCGGCAAGCGCCCTGCCGGCACCGGCAAAGGCCTTGCCGCTGCCCTCAAGCAGCCGTGCGGCAGCAGCAGGAATCTCATCGATTTCACGGCGCATATGGGTCGGATCAGTCATTGCAGGGTCTTTCGGTCATGTTGCATCGCCGCGCCTATTCGTCATTGGAAAACGTCAGTTCGGCGACAAGGTCGTAAATATCGCTTCGATAATAGGATCTGGTCATTTCAATCACGCGACCGGCGGCATCGAACCCGATACGCAGAATGGTCAGCGCCGGGGAGCCGGACGGCACCCCCAGAAGGTCCGCCTGCTCATCGTTCAGGACACAGGCCGTGATGCGTTCGTTCGCCCGTTCGGGCCGGATACCGCGTTCGGCAAGGGCTGCATAAAGCGAAGGCCCGACGGCCTCCGGCGCATCCATGATATCACCGGGAAGGGCTGTGTGCTCCAGCGCCATCGGCCGGTTGCTGCCGAAACGGATGCGGCTGAGGCGGGCGATTTCTGTGCCCGGGGCAATGCCGAACGTGTCCGCTTCCTCAGGCGAAGCGGGAAACAGCCCCCGCTCCAGCCAGCGCGAACGCGGCTTGAGGCCGCGCGCCATCATGTCTTCGGTAAAGGATGTCAAACGTTTGAGCGGTTGCTCGATACGATCGGTCGGCAAGGCCACAAAGGTTCCCGCCCCATGACGGCGGGTCAGCACGCCCTCGCTTGTCAGTTCGGCAATCGCACGGCGGACCGTCACCCGGCTGACGCCGAGCAGTTCGGCCAGATCACGCTCCGGCGGCAGCGCCGCGCCGCTTTCCAGATCGCCACGCGCGATCACCGCAGCAATGGCTGCCTTCAGGCGTCTGTAGAGTGGGCCATCGCCAGCAAGGTCGATATCCTTGAACGGTTCCTGCATATTCATGCCATGTCCTGTCCGGCATTGCCCTCCACAATAAAAGATACCAATCAAATACCAAATTACAAGACCTTTACGACAGGGCAAACGCGCGACAATCGGAAAATCAAAGCGCCTGCAACCTTGCACAGGGCTTGCCCCGAGGCCCGATTACGGCTCAAATACAGCGACAGAAACTGGTAAAAATACATGCAGCTTCAGGCGATTATCTATTTCAACGAACTGGTGCGCTCGCGCTCGATCCGGCAGGCGGCCGAAGCGCTCGGGGTCTCACCCATGGCCGTCAGCCGCCAGCTTGAAAATCTCGAGGCCTATTTCGATGCCCCGCTGGTGGAGCGCGGCGCGCGCGGGATCGTCCTGACAGCGGCAGGCACCCTGCTGGCGGAACGGACGCTTGCCGTGATCCGCGATCTCGAAAGCGCCCGGCAGGTGATCGACGACCTGCGCGGCCTGAAGGCCGGTCACGTTTCGCTGCATGTCAATGGTGCTGTGATCAGCGCGATCCTGGCGCCGGCCCTTGCCGAATTCTATGCGCTCTATCCCGCAATCTCGATTGCCGTGACCGTCTGTTCGGCAGAGGCCGCAATCCGCGCCGTTGCCGCAGGCGAGACCGATCTGGCGGTCACGATGTTCTCCCCGCCGGATATACAGACCGAAACGCTGTTCGAACTGCCGGTTCTGCACGAGCCCGTCATGGCCCCGGACCACCCGCTGGCGGCCAACGACACGATCACGCCCGAAGCGATCCGCGAACATGCGGTCGCCATGCCCGACCGGGCCTTCAGCATTCGCCGCGATTTCGACGCCCGCCAGCGGGTGGCCGGTTTCGAGCCGATGGCGGCGGCCTTCGAGACCTCGTCGCTGGAGCTGCAGAAGGAACTGGCGCGCAGCGGGGCGGCGGTGCTGATCCTGCCGGCCATGACCGTTGCCCGCGAGATCCGCGAAAAGGCCCTGACCGTCCGGCCATTCGAGAAAGAAAGCGAGATCGCCACCGATATCCGCCTGATCAGGACGGCAGGCCCGACCCCGACCTTTGCCGCCAGCCAGCTTGCGGAATTTCTAAAAACCTTCCTGTCCAGATCCTGCCCAACCGGGTGACTGCAATATTCAGTGAAACGATTATCGTTACACTTAATTCTTTTTATTTATTAACAGTTTACACTCAAGTATCTGTCGCGGTATAGACCGCCCGGTTCTCTTCATTGGAAAGGTCTTCTCCGTCATGACCAGATATCCCGGCAAAGCCGCCCGCACCATTATTGCAGCCGCCGCCCTGACCGGCCTCGTTACCGTTTCACCGGCTGCCGCCGAGGCGCGCAACGATCTGGTGATCGGCATGGGCATCGAGCCCACCGGCCTCGATCCGACGGCCGCCGCGCCGGTGGCCATCGGCCAGGTGGTCTGGCAAAACCTGTTTGAAGGCCTTGTCGCCATTACCGAGGCAGGCGAAATCGTCCCCCAGCTGGCCACCGGCTGGACCATTTCCGATGACGGACTGACCTACACTTTCGATCTGCGCGACGGCGTCACGTTCCAGAATGGCGCGGCCTTCAACGCCGAAACCGCCAAGTTTTCGATCGACCGGATCATCGCCGATGATTCCGTCAATCCGCAAAAGGCGCTTTACAGCGCCATTAAGAGCGTGGACGCACCGGATGACGGCACGCTGGTGCTGCACCTGTCGCAGCCCGCCTATGACCTGCTCTACTGGCTCGGCTTTCCCGCCGCCGTGATGGTGGAGCCGAAAAGCGAACCGACAAACGCCACCGACCCGGTCGGCACCGGTCCGTTCGCCTTTTCCGAATGGCGCAAGGGCAATCAGGTCACGCTCGCCGCCTATCCGGACTACTGGGGCGACAAGCCGGCGCTTGAAAACATCACCTTCCGCTTCATCGCCGATCCGCAGGCACAGGCCGCAGCACTCAATGCCGGCGGTGTCGACGCCATTCCCGAATTCGGTGCGCCCGAACTGGTCAGCCAGTTCGAGACCAAGAAAGACTTCGCCGTCGTTCCCGGCACCACCGGCATGGAAGTGGTTGCCGGCATGAACAATGCCAAGCCGCCCTTTGACGATCGCCGCGTGCGCCGGGCCCTGATGATGATGATCGACCGGCAGGCGATCGTGGATGCCGCCAATTCAGGTTTCGGCACGCCGATCGGCAGCCATTTCTCGCCATCGGATGCCGGATATGAGGACCTGACCGGCGTTCTGCCCTACGACCCGGAAGCCGCAAAAGCGCTTCTTGCCGAAGCGGGTTATCCGGACGGATTTTCCTTCACCATGAAGGTGCCGAACCGGGCCTATGCCGAGCGCGCGGCGGAAATCATGCAGGCCTATTTCGCACAGGGCGGCGTGACGGCAATGATCGAGACCTCGGAGTTTCCCGCAACCTGGATCCAGGACGTGTTCAAGGACACCAATTACGACATGACCATTATCGGCCATGCCGAACCGCTCGATATCGGCATCTATGCCCGCCACCCCTATTACTTCAACTATGACAATGCCGATTTTGACGCCACCATGGCTGCAATCGCCAGGGCAACGAGTGAAGACGAACGGCTTAACGGCTACATGCAGGCGCAGGACATTCTGGCCGAAGACGTGCCGGCGCTGTTTCTCTATGCCTGGCCGAAGATCGGCATCTGGAAGGCCGGTCTTGAGGGTATGTGGACCAATGAACCGGTGCCCTCCAATGATGTCACCGAAGCCCGCTGGAGCGACTAGACTTGGCGCAAGCCGTATATCACAAGGCACACAAGAGCGGGGCGCCGGCGCGGCTGGCGCGCCGTTTCGCGTTTCTGGTCGCAAGCCTGCTGGCCGTTTCCTTCGTCATCTTTTCGGTGATGGCGGCTGTGCCGGGCGATCCGGCGGAGATCATGCTGGGCACATCGGCCGCTCCCGATACACTGGCCGCACTGCGCCATCAGCTTGGCCTCGATCAACCCTTTCTCCTGCGCTATGTCGGCTGGCTTGGCGGGGTTCTGAAAGGGGATTTCGGCACCTCCTACACCTATTCCACCCCGGTCGGCACGCTGATTGCCGAACGTCTGGCCGTCACCCTGCCGCTTGCAGGGCTTGCCATTTTCCTTTCGGTGGTAATCGCGCTGCCGCTCGGCGTTCTGGCGGCGGCCCGGCCCAACGGTCCCGTTGACCTCTTTGCTTCGCTGTTTGCCCAGATCGGCATTGCGGTGCCCAATTTCTGGATCGGCCTTCTGCTCATCCTCGCCGTGGCGCTCACCTTCGGCTGGTTTCCCGCCGGCGGGTTTCCGGGCTGGGAAAGCGGTTTTCTGACAGCCCTCAATGCGCTTGCGCTTCCCGCCATTGCCCTTGCCATTCCGCAGGCCGCGGTGCTGACCCGCGTGACCCGCACCGCCGTCATCGAAATCGCAAACGAGGATTTCGTGCGCACGGCCCGCGCCAAGGGGGCAACGCCCGCCTATGCGCTCTGGCGCCATGTGGTGCCGAATGCGCTGATCCCGGTTGTGACCATGCTGGGCATGCAGATCTCCGTGCTGGTTGCCGGCACGGTGCTGGTCGAAAACGTGTTCACCCTGCCGGGCATGGGCACGCTTGCCTATCAGGCGCTTGCCCAGCGGGACCTGATCGTGGTGCAGAATGTCGCTCTGCTGTTCGCCATCATCGTCATGGGCCTGAACTTCATTGTCGATGCGCTCTATGCCGTCATCGATCCGAGGTTGAGACGATGAAGCGTCTGCCCCTTTCCCTTCTGATCGGCGGCGCGATCACGGCCCTGTTTGTTATCGCCGCGGTCGTCAGCCGGTTCTGGACGCCGGCAGACCCGACCATGCTCAACATTCCGGCCCGGTTGAAGCCGCCGGGACCGGGCGGCCTTCTGGGGGCCGACCAGTTTGGCCGCGACGAAGCCTCGATGATCATGGCCGGCGCCTGGACTTCGCTCGGCATTGCCTTTTCCGGTGTTCTTGCCGGCGGCGCGCTCGGCACGGTTCTCGGCACGGCGGCAGCGGCCTCGCGCGGGCGCTTCGAGGCGGTGACGATGCGGATCAACGACGTGATCTTTGCATTTCCACCGGTGCTGTCGGCCCTTCTGCTGGCCGCCGTTCTCGGCGGCGGTCCGGTCACCACAATCACCGCGATCGCGCTGTTCATGGTGCCGGTGTTTGCCCGGGTGACACGGGGGGCGGCGCTGCAGATCGGCGCGCGCGATTACATCCTCGCTGCCCGCATGGCCGGAAAATCCGGCCCCCGGATCACGCTCGAACATGTGCTGCCCAACATCGCAGCGCAGATCATCGTGCAGTTTGCGATCCAGACCGGGCTTGCGATCCTGACGGAGGCGGGACTTTCCTTTCTCGGTCTGGGCGTTTCTCCGCCCACGCCCTCCTGGGGCCGGATGCTGGCCGAGGCCCAGACCTATCTTTCCGCCGCCCCGCATCTCGTGTTTGCGCCGGGCCTTGCAATCTGCCTTGCCGTGCTCGGACTGAACCTCTTGGGTGACGGGCTGCGCGACCTCACCGATCCGCGCCGGAGGCAGCGCCGATGATGCTCGAAATCGACAATCTCAGGATCAGCTTCAAGGGTGAAAACGCCGGAAAAACCGTGCTGCACGGCATCAGCCTTTCGCTGGCGCGCGGCGAAACGCTGGGCATTGTCGGCGAAAGCGGCTCCGGCAAGTCAATGCTGGCGCTGGCCACAATCGGGTTGCTGCCCGGCGATGCGACGGCCACCGGCATAATCCGCCTTGACGGCGAAAACCTGATCGGGCTTTGCGAACGTGAAATGAGTGCAATCCGGGGCGCACGGATCGGCATGATCTTTCAGGAACCGATGACCGCGCTCAACCCGGCGATGACCGTTGGAAAACAGATCGCAGAGGCGCTGCGGCTTCACCGCGCGATTTCGCGCGCAGAGGCAAGGCGTGAAGCATTGCGGCTGATGGCGATGGTCAGGATCGCACGGGCGGAAGACAGAATAAATTCCTATCCGCATGAGCTTTCCGGTGGCGAACGCCAGCGGATCGGCATCGCCATCGCACTTGCCCTGAAGCCGGACCTACTGATTGCCGATGAGCCGACAACCGCGCTCGACGTCACCGTTCAGGCAGAGATCCTTGACATCCTCGACACGCTGGTGCGCGAACTCGATATCGGCCTGATGCTGATTTCGCACGACATCGGCGTGATTGCGCAGATGGCCGACCGGGTGCTGGTGATGCATGACGGTCTTGCGATGGAAACCGGCGCGACGGAAGATGTGATCCGCCGCCCGGCCCATGCCTATACCAAACGGCTGCTTTCATCGCTGCCCCGACGGGCGCGCGCCGGGCTGGAGGGCATGTCATGACCCCGCTGCTGACCATCGAAAACCTTTCCCGCCATTACCGCGCCGACGGCCCGGCCGCCCTCGACGGGGTTTCGCTCAGCCTTCAGGCCGGCGAAATTCTCGGCATCGTCGGTGAGAGCGGATCGGGAAAATCCACCCTCGCCCGGCTGATCATGGCGCTCGACCGGCCGACATCGGGGACCGTGCTCTTCGAAGGCCAAAGCCTCACCGCGCTTTCCGAACGGCGTTTGCGCCGCCTGCGCCGTCATTTCCAGATGGTGTTTCAGGACCCATACGGCTCGCTCGATCCGCGCCACACGGTCGGGCGGATCATCGGCGAACCGCTTCATCTGGAAGAAAACCCGCCGCGCGGCGCACAACGGCGAGCGCGGATCGCAGCGCTTCTGGAAGAAGTCGGCCTCGACCCCGCCGATATCGACCGCTACCCGCATCAGTTTTCCGGCGGCCAGCGCCAGCGCATCGCCATCGCCCGCGCGCTGATTACGCGTCCAAAGCTGCTGGTGGCCGATGAGCCGACCTCCGCGCTCGACGTCACGGTTCAGGCCCAGATCCTGAAACTTCTTCTTTCGATGCGCGCGGTCCACGGCGTCTCGATCGTGCTGATTACCCACAACATTGCCGTCGTCGATGAAATTTGCGACCGGGTGGCGGTGATGCAGGCCGGCAACATTGTCGAGGAAGGCCCGGTCCACACGGTCCTCAATGCACCGCGTGAAGCCTATACCAGGCGTCTTTTGGCTGCCGAGCCAACCCTTTCGGGCGGCCTCCGGCGTCGACGCCAAAAGCACGAGCCGAACGGATAAGGGCCCGGTCCGGTTTCCCGGCCGGGCCCTCATATCACGGTTTTACGAAAACCGCGGGAGAGACAGTCTTCCGCAAGGCCGCATCATGCAACCTTGCGTCATTTTTCAGTATGTGGGACGCCTCCGCACCGGAGACAAGAAGAATGAAGAATTTGTCATTTTCGGCATATGATTTCAGACCATGCCGCCTGAAAAAATGCCGCTGACCCAATCGAGAAAGACCCGAAGCCGCGGCGCTGTCTGCCGGTTTTGCGGATAAAGGGCTGTAAGCGGTGTCGGCGGCGGCGGAAAATCCGCGAGAATTTCCACCATCCGGCCGCCTTGAGATCTTCGGCAAAGTGATAGCGCGGCACCTGCACCAGCCCGAAGCCAAGACGCGCAAGCGCGATGGCGGTTCCGGAATCATTTGCCGTGACCCGGCATGGCAGGCTGATGAAACGGGTCTTGCCGCCTTCAATCAGTTCCAGCGGCATGACATCGCCGGTGCGCGAAGAAATGAACCCGACGGCAATGTGACCGTCAAGATCGTCAGGCGTTTCGGGCCGTCCGTATTGTTCAACATAGTCCGGGCTCGCACAGGTCACCTCATCGAGATGTCCGAGACGGCGGGCAATCAGGGTGCTGTCGTCCAGCTCGCCGGCGCGAATGGCGCAGTCGATCCCTTCGCGCACCAGATCGGCATAGCGATCGCCCTGACCGAACTGTATCCGCAGTTCCGGATAGCGCTTCAGAAAATCCGGCAGGGCGGGCAGCAGAAATGTCCGCGTCAGATGGGGATGCGCCTCGATACGCAGCAGGCCTTCGGGGTTTCCGGCCCGGAAGGCGCTTTCGGCTTCCTCGACCTCGGCGAGGATAGCAATGCAGCGCCGGTAAAACGCAGCACCATCCGGTGTTGTGCGCACATGCCGCGTGGTGCGCTCCAGAAGCCGAACGCCAAGATCGGCTTCAAGCGCCTTGATCGCCTCCGTCGCGGTGGAGCGCCCGAGAGCGAGGTCGTTCGCCGCAGCCGAAAAACTACCGCGTTCCACGACGCGGGTGAAAAGCTGCATACGGTCCAGTCGATCCATCGCCAATTGTTCCCGATTTCCGAATTATCATGTCATTTATCAGGCGATTGTTTCTTATGGAAGGCAGCTTATCTTGCCATCATCGCAGACTGAAAGGAAACAGCCATGACCGACAGCAAGACAGCAATCATCACAGGCGCATCGCGCGGTATCGGCGCGGAAATCGCCAAAAGGCTGGCCAAAGACGGTATCGACGTGATCGTCAACTATGCAAGCAACGCCGCCGCTGCTGAAGAGGTGGTCGCCGCCATTACCGGCGAAGGCGGAAAGGCGGTCGCGGTTCAGGCCGATATCAGCACGACAGCCGGTGTAAAGGCGCTTTTCGATGCGGCGGAAGCGACCTATGGCAAAGCCGATATTCTCATCAACAATGGCGGCGTTCTGCTGCTTTCACCGCTCAAGGATTTCGACGACGAAACCTTCGAACGCGAGGTCGCCGTCAATTTCGGCGGCGTCTTCAAGGGCATGCGCGAGGCGGCCAACCGGCTTGCAGACGGCGGCAGCATCGTCAATTTCTCAACCAGCGTCGTTGGCACCAAACTGCCATCCTACGGCGTCTATGCCGCAACCAAGGCCGCCGTAGAAACCATGACCCATATCGCCGCAAAGGAACTGGCGTCACGCAATATCACCGTCAACGCCGTTGCCCCCGGCCCGGTCGCAACGGAACTGTTTCTCAACGGCAAGAGCGAGGAACTGATTGCGCGGCTCACCGGCATGATCCCGGCAGGCCGCCTTGGCGAACCGGACGATATCGCCGACGTCGTCGCCTTTCTGGTGAGCGATGCCGCGCGCTACGTCACCGGCCAGGTGCTGCGCGTCAATGGCGGCATGGTCTGATGGAAAGGGCCCGAAACAGCGCAGTGTTTCGGGCCCTTGCATGCCCTGACAGGCATGTACCAATCAATTGCTGGCGAGATAGCCGCCATCGACCGGCAGGCTGACGCCGGTGATGAAGGATGCCTTGTCGGAAAGCAGGAAAGCGGCAGCGGCGCCGACTTCCTCGGGTTCGCCGAGGCGCTGGATCGCCTGCGGCTCCGTAATCAGCTTCAGGAATTCCTCCGACGATCCTTCAAGCAGTTTGGACTTGATGGCGTTGGGCAGGATCGCGTTGACCCGAATTCCATCTGCGCCGCCTTCAACGGCGCCGGTCTTGGTAAACCCGATAATGCCGTGCTTGGAGGCGGAATAGATGCCTGCCGTTGCAAGCCCGGTCATGCCGGCGACCGAGGATATATTCAGGATCGCGCCGCCCTTGCCCTGTTCACGAAACACCTTCATGGCCTCGCGCATGACCCGGAACACGCTTTTCAGGTTGATATCCATGGCAAGATCATAGGTCTTGTCGTCGCTTTCCGCGATTTCGCCCTTCGGGCCGATGCCGGCATTGTTGACCACAAAATCGAGATGACCATCCAGTGCGCGGGTCTTTTCAAACAGGGCGTCGATATCGGCGGACGATGTGACGTCAGCGGCCACGAAAACCGCCTTGCCGCCGGCTTTTGTGATTTCCTCGACAACCGCCTCGCCTTCCTTTTCGGAAGCGGCCAGATCGCTGACGACCACATGCGCCCCCTCGGCCGCCAGTTCAAGCGCGATCCCGCGCCCGATGCCGTTTGCAGCCCCGGTTACAAACCCGGTTTTCCCGTCCATGATGCCAGACATGACATGACTCCCTGTTTCATTTGTTTCTGTTTCCTAATCTAATGATTAGGCAAATGAAAACAATGGGAAAGCGCAATTCTGGGAACCGACAGGAGCGCCTTGCAGCAAGAGGCAAAGGGCGCTGAAACAGAAAGGCCCCGACGGTTTCCCGTCAGGGCCTGATTGCGTTTATGAGCGGCTGCCTCAGTCCCGCTGGCGGCGGGCCGGGAACAGGATGACGTCGCGGATCGACGGGCCGTCGGTCAGCAGCATGATGAGGCGGTCGATGCCGATGCCCAGACCGCCCGCCGGCGGCATGCCGTGATCCATGGCATTGAGGAAGTCGTCGTCGAGCTGCTTTTCCAGTTCGCCGCGGGCGTGGGCCTGTTCCAGCTGCTCGACCATGCGGCGGCGCTGCTCGACCGGGTCGTTCAGCTCGGAGAACGCATTGCCGAGTTCCCAGCCGTTGACATAGGTCTCGAAACGCTCGACCAGACGCGGCTCGCCGGGCACTTCCTTGGCAAAGGGTGAAATATCCTTCGGGAAATGGGTGACATGCGAAGGCTGGATCAGGCTTGCCTCGACCTTTTCCTCGAAAATGAAGGCCAGGCACTCGCCCCAGGTCCAGTCATCCTCGATTTCGAAGCCGGCCGCCTTGGTTGCCGCACGCGCTTCTTCGTCCGTCTTGATCGACAGGAAATCGATTCCGGTTGCTTCCTTCACCGCATCGGGCATCGGCACGCGCTTGAACGGGCCCTTGAAGTCCAGTTCCTTGTCGCCGAATTTCACCGTGGTGGCATCGTGAAGTGTCATGGCGAGCGTTTCGAACATGCGTTCGACAATGCCCATCATGTCCTCGTAATCGGCATAGGCCCAGTAACACTCCATCATGGTGAATTCGGGATTATGCCGGGTCGAAACACCTTCGTTGCGGAAGTTGCGGTTGACTTCGAACACCTTGTCGGTGAGGCCGGACACCAGAATGCGCTTCAGGTAAAGCTCCGGCGCGATCCTGAGATACATGTCGATGTCGAGCGCATTGTGATGCGTCTTGAACGGATCGGCCGATGCACCGCCATAAATGGCCTGCAGCATCGGCGTCTCGACTTCCATGAAGCCTTCGCCTTCCAGAAAACGGCGAATGCCGGAAAGGATCTTCGAGCGCTGCATGAAGCGCAGCTTCGAGTCTTCATTGCTCATGATGTCGAGGTAGCGCTGGCGGTAGCGCGTCTCGATATCGGCCAGCCCGTGATATTTTTCGGGCATCGGCTTCAGCGCCTTGGTGAGCATGGTGATCTCATGCGCATTGATCGTCAGCTCGCCGCGCTTGGTGCGGCGAACGACACCAGTCACACCGACGATGTCGGCGAGATCGACCAGCGACCAGAGTTCACGCACTTCTTCCGGCGTGGTGTCCTTGTGCGAGAAGATCTGGATCTTGCCGGACGCATCGCGCAGGTCCACGAACATGCCGGAATTACGCATCGAATAGACGCGGCCGGCAACCGTGACGACATCTTCGGTCACGGTATCATCCGGCAGGTCGGCATATTTTTCCGCCAGTTCGGCATTGGTGATCGTGCGGTGGAAATGGGCGGGGTAAACATCGCCGATCTTCTCGCGCAGGATTTCAAGCTTCTGGGCGCGCACTTCCGTGGCGTCGGAGGAAAGGGCCTGTTCTTCGGTCTTCTTGTTCATCTTACTTACCTGCTTCCTCTGCAACCATGCCCGCAACCACACCTTCGGCGACCTTCAGCCGCTGGCGTACCACGGCACGGCCAAGAACGGCCATGGAATCAAACAGCGGCAGCGAGCGCGACGAGCCGGACATGGCGACAAACAGCGGCGCGACGACGATGCGCAGCTTCTTGTCCATGTCCTCGGAAAGCTGGCGCAGCGCGCCCTCGACGGTTTCGGCATTCCACTCGACCAGCTTTTCCAGCACCGGCTGGACGGCCTTGAGAATTTCGAGGATTTCCGCCGGATTGGTCTTCTTGATCTTCGCAAAGGCCTGCGGCTCCGGCACCATGTCGGAGGCCAGCAGGAAACCCATCAGACCGGGCAGTTCGCCAAGCTTGCCGATGCGGCTCTGCGAAAGCTTCAGGCCGTCCTTCAGCCGGGCGTTTTCCGATGCCCAGGCGGCGACGCGAAGAATAAAGTCCTCTTCGGACAGTTTTTCGCGGATGAAACGGCCGTTCAGCCATTCAAGCTTCTGCGTGTCGAAAACGGCGCCGGCCTTGTTGAGATTATCGGCATCGAACTGTTCGATCAGTTCGGCCATATCCATCAGTTCCTCGCCCTCGGCGATCTGGATGAAGAACAGGCCGAGGAAGTTCATCAGCGCTTCCGGCAGGAAACCGAGCGCCGAATAATAGGAGATCGAGGTCGGGTTTTTCCGCTTCGACAGTTTCGACTTGTCGGGGTTCTTCATCAAGGGCAGATGGAAGAACTGCGGCGGCTCCAGCCCGAGATAGCGATAAAGCAGGATGTGCTTGGGCACCGAGGCCAGCCATTCCTCGCCGCGCGCCACATGGGTGATCTTCATCAGGTGGTCGTCGACGACATTGGCCATGTGGTAGGTCGGCATGCCGTCGCCCTTGAGGATGACCTGCATGTCGACAGCATCCCACGGGATTTCGACATCGCCGTAAACGCCATCGGTGAACTTGCAGGCGCCCTCTTCCGGGATTTTCATGCGGATCACATGCGGCTCGCCGGCGTCGATGCGGCTCTTCACCTCTTCCGCCTTCAGATGCATGCACAGCCCGTCATATTTCGGCGCACGGCCTTCGGCGCGCTGACCGGCGCGCATCAGCTCCAGCCGCTCCGGCGTGCAGAAGCACGGGAAGGCATGGCCGTCTTCAACCAGTTTGTCGACGAAGGGACGGTAGATGTCCTTGCGGTCGGACTGGCGGTAAGGCCCGTAAGGCCCGCCGACATCCGGGCCTTCCGCCCATTCAAGCCCACACCATTTGAGCGCGTCGAGAACGTTTTTCTCGAACTCGGGCGTCGAGCGGGTGGCATCCGTATCCTCGATACGCAGGATAAAGGTGCCGCCCATCTTCTTGGCGTAGAGATAGTTGAACAGTGCCGTATAGGCTGTGCCGACATGCGGTTCGCCGGTAGGCGAAGGCGCAATGCGCAGGCGGGGGCCGGTTGTCGTCATTATCATCGTCCATGCTGCCGGCCGGATCGCGTTTATCGTGAAGCAATGCACCCGGCCGAAAGAGTTTTTCGAATGCTGAATTTCATTGTCGGCCGCCGGGCATAATTCACCCGTGATCGAGGGCGGCTCTTCTGGCCTGCCTTAGGCCATATTCAACCCGTGGCGTCAAGCGCCAAGCCTTAATGGCTCGACCCGGAGGCTTCCGCAGCCGGATTTTCGCCCGCCATGGCCCGATCCAGCCGTCTTTTGCGGCGCGCCAGCATGTTGAGCAGTTCGACAAGGCCGGAAAAGGTCATTGCCGCATAGACATAGCCCTTGGGCACATGAAAACCGAGCCCGTCGGCAATCAGCGTGGTGCCGATCATCAGCAGGAAGGCAAGCGCCAGCATCACGATCGTCGGGTTTGCCTCGATGAAACGGGCAAGCGGGCCCGAGGCCACCAGCATCAGCGTCACCGCCACGATAACGGCGATCACCATGATCGGCAGATGGTCGGTCATGCCGACGGCGGTGATGATGCTGTCGATCGAAAACACCAGATCAAGCAGCAGGATCTGGAAGATGGCAGCAGTAAAGCCGGTCTTGACGGCACCGCCCACCAGCTCGCCGGGCTGCTCCTCGGGATCGACATTATGGTGAATTTCCTTGGTCGCCTTCCACACCAGAAACAGGCCGCCGGCAATCAGGATGATATCCTTCCATGAAAACCCATGGCCGAAAGCCTCAAACAGCGGCGTCGTCAGCTGCACGATCCAAGCGACAGTGCCCAGAAGCAAAAGCCTGAGCACCAGCGCCAGCCCAAGGCCGATACGCCGGGCATTGCGGCGCTGGCTTTCCGGCAGCTTGTTGGTGAGGATCGAGATGAAGACCAGATTGTCGATGCCGAGCACGACCTCCATGATGATCAGGGTGACAAGTGCCGCCCAGGCTTCGGGCAGGGTTGCCAGAGCAATCAGATCGGTCAATGCGGTCTCCTCTTATGCCCGGCAGGGGCGTTGTCTCGGGTTCGGCGCGGTTCATCGCCTGGCGCTGCATTCAAAACCTATAGCCACAAATCGTTGCCTGCACCATCAACGCCATTGCGCGATCCCGGTTCCACCCGCACGCGGGTTGACAGGGCGGCATACGAGGCGCATTAGCAAGCCTGCAAATCGAACTCTTCAGTTCGAAATAAGATCAGTCCGTTCATTCGCCGAACATCCTCCCCTGTTCAGCACAGAAAGGCCTTTCAGTATGAGCACCGAAAACGAGGGCAATCACGCTGGCCCCGCAGGCGAACCGGCGCAGAAGTCTGGTGGCGCGCGCAGGATCGTCTTTGCCGTCATCGGCCTTGCCATCATCGCCGGCGCCGGCTGGTTCGGCTATCAATGGTGGACCGAGGGTCGCTTCATCGTTTCTACCGACGATGCCTATATCGAAGGCGATATCGCGACGATTTCGCCGAAGGTTTCCGGTTATGTGGAAAGCGTCGAAGTGGCGAACAACCAGCGCGTCAAAAAGGGCGACCTTCTGGTCAAGATCGACGATGGCGACTACCAGAATGCGCTGTCACAGGCCGAAGCCCAGCTCAACGCCCAGAATGTCGCGCTGAAAGCAACGGAAGCGCAGATTGCCGGCGCCAAGGCGTCGCTTTCCCAGGCCAAGGCCAACCGCGCCGCGCTCGATCCGCAGATCGAAAATGCCAAAAGCGCCTTTCAGCGCGCCACGACGCTGAAGGACAAGGGCGCGGCCACGGTCGCGGCTTTCGATGATGCCAAGGCTCAGGTGGACCAACTCAAGGCACAGGTCGAAGCCGCCAATGCCGCAATCGAGGTCGCCCGGTCGAATATCACCACCGCCCAGGCACAGCTTGCACAGCAGCAGGCAGCCCTGAAGGAACGTCAGCTTGCCATTGATCTCGCCAAGCGCAATCTCTCCTTCACCGAGATCAAGGCGCCGTTCGATGGCGTCTTCGGCAACAGGAATGTTCAGGTCGGCGATCTGGTTTCCTCCGGCACCCGCCTCGGTGCGCTGGTGCCAACGGCAGACCTTTATGTCGTGGCCAATTTCAAGGAGACAGACCTTGACCGTCTGGGCATCGGTGAAAGCGTGCATGTCAGCGTCGATGCCTTCGAGGATGATGATTTCACCGGCAAGGTCGTGTCGTTCTCGCCAGCCTCGGGCGCGGTGTTCGCGCTGCTGCCGCCGCAAAATGCGACCGGCAATTTCACCAAGGTGGTCCAGCGCATTCCGGTACATATCTCGATTCCGCAGGACATGCTCGACAAGGGCTATCTGAAGGCCGGGCTTTCGGTGACCGCAAGAGCCGACAGCCGCACAGCGCCGGACGGCACGCTCGGCAAGGTCGTCACCGACAATCACTGACCGGCGGAACGGCGGCGGGCCTGTGCCGCAGCACCCCCGCCATTCGTCCATTGCGAGCGGACATCTGAACCATGATAGAGACTGCCGAAAGCAAAGAGCATAGCGGGGAAGCACCTGCCGGAGCCCCGGCAGTGCCCTCCGATCATGTCAGCGGTCGCACCTGGGCGGCCTTCATCGTCATGGCCTTCGGCATGTTCATGGCCATCCTCGACATCCAGATCGTCGCTTCCGCCCTGACAGACATTCAGGCCGGCATCTCGGCCAGCGCCGACGAAATCGCCTGGGTCCAGACATCCTACCTGATTGCCGAAGTGATCATGATCCCGCTGTCGGGCATTCTGGCGCGGATCTTTTCCACGCGCGTGGTGTTCTCGGTCTCCGCCGCAGCATTCACGGCCTGCAGCGCGTTGTGCGCGACAGCCACCTCGATCGACCAGATGATCATCTACCGGGCGCTGCAGGGCTTCATGTCGGGCGGCATGGTGCCGGCGGTCTTTGCCGTGGCGTTTACCGCCTTTCCGCCGTCCAAACGCTCAACCGTGATCCCGGTTGTCGGCCTCGTGGCAACCATGGCACCGACCATCGGTCCGACCGTCGGCGGTTATCTCGTCGATGCCTTCTCCTGGCACTGGCTGTTTCTCGTCAATGTCGTGCCCGGCATTCTGGTCGCGATCGGCGCCTGGCTGCTGATCGACTTCGACCGACCCGACTATTCGATCATGAAGCATTTCGACTGGATCGGCCTCATCGCCATGGCGCTGTTTCTGGGCTCGCTCGAATATTTCCTCGAAGAGGGCAATATCGAGGGCTGGTTCCAGGCCGATGTCATCCGCTACGCCTTCGTGGTGATGGTGATCGCCGGCGTCGCGTTCTTCTACCGCTCCTTTACCAGCCGCTATCCGGTGGTCGAACTCAGGGCCTTCGGCAATTTCAACTTCGCCGTCGGCTCGATCTTCTCGTTTTCGCTCGGCATCGGGCTTTACGGCCTCGTCTATCTGTTCCCGCTCTATATGGCCCGTATCCGCGGTTATGACGCGCTGATGATCGGCGAGACGATGTTCGTGACCGGCGCTTTCATGATGGCGACAGCGCCCTTTGCCGGCATGCTGCAGAACAAGCTCGATCCGCGCGTGATGATGGGCATCGGTCTCGGCCTGTTCGCACTGTGCACCTGGCAGATGACCCACATCACCGCCGAATGGGACTACTGGGAACTGTTCTGGCCGCAGGCCGGGCGCGGCGTGGCGCTGATGATCTCGATGATCCCGGTTTCCAACATCGCGCTCGGAACGCTGCCGCAGGAAGACGTCAAGAATGCCTCCGGCCTGTTCAACCTGACCCGCAATCTCGGCGGCGCGGTCGGTCTTGCAATCATCAACACGCTTTTGAGCCGCCGCGACGATTTCCACTATGATCGTCTCGCCGAAACCGTGGATGCGGCAAGCCGCACGACACAGGAATGGGTCGGAACACTCAGCGGGCTTTATTCCAGCCACGGTCTCGACGGTGAAAAGGCGGCCCTGCTGCAACTGGGCCAGATGGTCTCTCAACAGGCCTGGCTGCTGGCCTTCATCGATGTCTTCGTGCTGCTGACAGTGCTGTTTTCCTTCCTGACCGTGTGCAGCTTTCTGGTGCGCAAGCCACAGGAGGGCGCCGGCGGCGGCGGCCACTGAGGTTTCGAAAAAAAGATCAGGCGCGGGCGGCGTATCCGCTCAAAAACAGCGCAACGGCGTTATCCGCCATTTCAACAAGTTCCGCTTCGCTCGGCGGGGCTTCCATCAGACCGAACAGACGGCGCTTCCACAAATGCCCGGTGGAAAGCTCGAGAAGCTGGATGGCGGCAAGGCGCGGATCTTCGGCCCGAAGCTCGCCGAGCCGGGTCCGTTCGGCAACGAAATCGCTTACCGTATCCACCAGATTGTCGGGATGATCACCGAAAAACGAACGCACGAGTTCAGGAAAACGCTCGGCAACCCCGATGGCAATCCGCATCGCCTTGACCGTCTCCTCGCAGGTCATGCCGGAGGCAAGGCGTATCGAAAAGCGCTTCAGGATGTCCTCGATGGGGCCTTCGGCATTCAGCGTGGCGCGCAGATCCTCGAAAATCACCTGCTTGGCTTCGAGGATGATGGTCTGGAACAGTTCGCCCTTGTTTTCAAAATAGACGTAGATCGTGCCTTTTGAAACGCCTGCCGCGCGGGTGATATCGTTCATGCTGGCAGCATCGAAGCCGACATTCATGAACACCTGCCGGGCGCCCTCCAGTATCTGCTGCCGCTTGGCCGGGTCCTCGCCGGCCGCATGCCGCCCCATGCGCCGCAACGCATGCCGTTTCGGCTCATCGCGCCGACAGAACCTGCTTTTCGAAGTTGCAAAACCCATTTCAACCCACTCGCCGGCGCACCGAAAGAAATGCGCCGTCAGCCTTTCACGTTTCCCCTAGGGATACGCTGAGGCCCGGCGCATTTCAATCAATTAGTGAACTGTCCGGTTCGATTGAATCTCAATCGTCGCGGACATCCTGCGGTGTGTAGACATAGGGTGTCGAGCAGAATTCGCAGGTCACCGTAATCTTGCCGTCTTCGGTGCTGTCGTCGATTTCCTCGGCGGTGAAGCCCTTGAGCACGCCCAGAATACGCTCCCGCGAGCAGCTGCAGCGGTCATAGACCTGCTGCGCCGGATAAACCGTCACACCGCGTTCGTGGAACAGGCGGTAGAGCAGGCGTTCGGCGCCCACTTCCGGATCGGTCATCTCATCGAGGTCGATGGTCTCGACAAGGGCCTGCGCCTCCGTCCACGCGTCGTCGGGCGCATGGGAAAGCTGGCCATCATCGCCATCGCCGCCGTGAAGATCGGGCTGGCGCATGCGGTCGGGCTCTTCAGGCAGAAACTGGGCGACCAGACCGCCGGCCCGCCAGCGTTCGCGCGGCTGCCCGTCTTCGTCACGATCCAGCAGTTTGGCGACACCAAGCCGGACGGCCGTCGGGATCTGCTCCGACTGCCGGAAATAACCCATGGCGATATCTTCAAGCGAGCTGCCGTCGAGCTGCACGATGCCCTGATAGGGCTGCATATAACTGCCCTGATCGATGGTGAAGGCAAGAACGCCGCTGCCGAGCAATTGCTCGGGCGCGGCCATGCCGGCCGTCACGGCAGCTCGCAATGCCTCGTCATTGAAACGGGCATAGCCCCTGAGCGCATCCGGCGTCGAAAAATCGGCAACCAGAAGGTCGACAGGTCCGTCGCTCTTGGTCTGAACCGTGAACTTGCCTTCAAACTTCAGCGATGTCCCGATCAGCGCCGTCAGCACCACCACTTCGGCAAGTAGCCGGGCAACGGGCTCGGGATATTCATGGCGCGTCAGGATGGCGTCAAGCAGCGGCCCGAGCTGGACCGTGCGGCCGCGCACATCGAGCGCATCCACCTGGAAGGGCACAACCATGTCATCTCCGGCGAAACCGAGTTCGCCGAGTTGCTTTTCCAAATCCTGCATAATCTGTCTCCTTCGCCCCGTTTCAGGGGGCGGCCGGTGGCTCAGTCGATTGCGCCGAGGCACCAGGCCAGTACGGATTTCTGGGCATGAAGCCGGTTTTCGGCCTCATCGAACACGACCGATTGCGGCCCGTCCATCACCTCGTCAGTCACTTCCTCGCCGCGATGCGCCGGCAGGCAGTGCATGAAGATCGCATCATCATTGGCACGCGCCATCAGCTCGGCGTTGACCTGGAACGGCTGGAACACATTATGTCCGCGCGCCTTGTGTTCCTGGTTCATCGAGACCCAGGTATCGGTCACCACGCAATCGACACCCGCAACCGCGTCCGCGGCACTTTCGAAAAAGGTCACTTCAGCACCTTCCTTGCGCGCCCAGTCGACAAAGCGGCTTTCCGGTTCCGAACCCGGCGGAACGGCAATGTTCATGCGGTATTTGAACCGCGCCGCCCCTTCGAGGAAGGAATGCAGCACATTGTTGCCGTCGCCGGTCCAGGCAATGGTCTTGCCGGCCACCGGCCCCAGATGCTCCTCGAAGGTCTGCAGATCGGCCATGATCTGGCAGGGATGAGTGGCATCGGTCAGCCCGTTGATCACCGGCACGCTCGCATATTCGGCCAGTTCCAGAAGCCGCGAGTGGTCGGTGGTGCGGATCATGATTGCATCGACATAACGCGACAGCACCCGGGCGGTATCGCCGATGGTTTCGGCGCGGCCAAGCTGCATGTCCTTGCCGGACAGCACCAGCGTATCGCCGCCAAGCTGACGCATGCCGATATCGAACGACACGCGGGTGCGCGTCGACGGTTTTTCGAAGATCATCGCCAGCACCTTGCCGGCAAGCGGCTTGTCGGCGGTGCCCGCCTTCTGCGCGGTCTTGCGCGTGGCCGCGTGATCAAGGATATCCCGCAGCGCGGTTGCCGAAACGGCGGAGAGATCGAGAAAATGTCTCGGAGAGGACATGGAACTACTCTTTCTAATGCTTTAGGCAGACCGGGCGGGCGAAACGGACAGTTTCGCTGCAGCGCGCGAAAGCCGCGCAAGGCCTTCCCGGACTTCTTCGTCACTGACGGTGAGCGGCGGCAGCATGCGCACGACATTGTCGCCGGCGGGAACCGAGAGCAGTTTCTCGTCACGCATCGCCTCGGCCAGCGCGCCGGCCGGCACCTTGGCCTTGACGCCGACCATCAGGCCCTCGCCGCGGATCTCCTCGATCACATCGGGATAGCTGTCTTTCAGTTCGGCAAGGCCCTGGCGGAATAAAAGTCCCATCTGCCGAACATGCTCGAGAAACCCGTCTTCCAGAACCACATCGAGAACCGCGTTGCCGACGGCCATGGCCAGCGGATTGCCGCCGAATGTCGTACCATGCACGCCGGGCACCATGCCGGATGCGGCTTCGTCGGTGGCAAGGCATGCGCCGACGGGAAAGCCGCCGCCGATCCCCTTGGCAATCGCCATGATATCCGGGGCAACGCCGGTCTGCTCATAGGCAAACAGGGTTCCCGTCCGTCCGACGCCGGTCTGCACCTCGTCGAAAATCAGCAGCAGCCCCTGTTCATCGCAAAGGGTGCGCAGAGCCTGAAGGAAGGCCTTGTCGACCGGGCGAACACCGCCCTCACCCTGGATCGGCTCGATCAGGAGTGCGGCCGTGGTTTCGCTGACCGTTTCTTTCAGAAGATCGATATCGCCGGGCGGGATCTGGACGAACCCCGGCGCCTTCGGGCCGAAACCTTCCATGTATTTCGCCTGCCCGCCGGCAGCAATCGTTGCCAGCGTACGGCCGTGGAACGCGCCCTCGAAAGAGATGATGTCGATCCTTTCGGGGTTTCCCTTGGCAAAATGATAACGCCGCGCGGTCTTGATCGCGGTTTCAAGCGCTTCCGCACCCGAATTGTTGAAGAACACCTTGTCGGCGAAAGTGGCCTCGGTCAGCCGTTCGGCAAGCCTTTCCTGACCCGAGACCTGATAGAGGTTCGAGACATGCCAGAGCTTTTCGGCCTGATCCTTCAGTGCGTCCACCAGATGCGGATGGGCGTGACCAAGCGAATTTACGGCAACGCCGGCGGCAAAATCGAGATATCGCTCGCCCCTGTCCGTGACAAGCCAGACGCCTTCGCCGCGCTCGAACCGGAGCGGTATTCTGGCGAAGGTGTTGAACAGCGGCGATGTTCCGGACATGATGATTAAACTCCCGGCAAGGAAAGATGCCAGCCTTTTGGGTCTGTGGCGGTTGTTAAAATTAAAAATGCCGCCTCGAGCGGCGGCTGGCCGTATATTGTCATCTCCAACCTCAATGTCAACAAATGCAGTGCAGCGCAGCACATTGCTGCGAGCGGCATATGACAAATGCGAAAAACACCAAGTTGGGGAAAACCCCGAAAAAGGATTCCGGCGATTCGCTGTCGCCTTGCCACGATAGTGCCATCGGCCTAACTTACGTCCAACAGAATACTGCAGGCGGCGGATCTGATTACCCGGATTGGCGACACTTTCCTGTTTCGGAGACATTCCGGAGCATGGTGGTTGATTCCGCCCGCAAACAGCCGGAGACAAGGCATGAGCTGGACAGACGAGCGTGTTGAAAAACTCAAACAACTCTGGTCCGAAGGGCTGAGCGCGAGCCAGATCGCCAATCAGCTCGGCGGCGTGAGCCGAAACGCGGTCATCGGCAAGGTGCACCGTCTGGCCCTGCCCGGACGCGCCAAGAGCGGCGGAAGCGCACCTTCTGCGGCAACCCGTGCAACGGCCCGCAACACGACACCGCCGCGTGCACCGAATTTTGCGTCCCGCGCCGGCGGCCGCAAGCCGTCGGACACACCCGTATCCACATCGACCGGCAGCGCGCCGCGCACCGCAGGCGCGACCGCGCTGAAACAGGAAGTCGTTGCCGAAGCGGAAGCCGCCCCGGAACAGAAGACCGCGCCCGACAACAATGTCGTGCCGATCATGCGCAAGATCGCGCTGACCGACCTCACCGAGCAGACCTGCAAATGGCCGGTCGGCGACCCGACCCAGGAAGACTTCTATTTCTGCGGCTGCGAGTCCCCGGAAAACAGCCCCTACTGCAAATACCACGCAAAGCTTGCCTATCAGCCGGTCAGCGAACGGCGCCGGGCCAGCTGATCAGCGCTCGCTGAAAAGGCAATACGAAAAGACCCTCATGGCAACGCCCTGAGGGTCTTTTTTAGTTGAAAACAAGCTGCTCCATCCTCTTTCGTCACCCTCGGGCTTGACCCGAGGGTCTAAGCACGCATGAACGCGACAAGCGTATCGGGAAAGTCAATTTAAAACAATCTATTACGGACCACTAACGCCGCTCGTGCTGAGCGGTGGTTAGATCCTTGGGACAAGCCCAAGGATGACGTCCGTAAAAAGGATAGGCTTGTCAGCAAACTCACCCTGGCGGCAATACCGTGAGGGTCTTTTGTTTTGTCCGATATGCGGTTGCCCGGCACTCAGGCCGCACGGCGCAGCGGCTTGGCCCGGGCCGACGGCGCGCGAGCACCGCTGGCGACGAGAACGCCGGCAGCACCGGCAAGCCATCCCTGTTCAAGCTCAAGGCCGAGAAAACGCCGGCGCTCGAACGGGCCGGGCATGACGAGTTGCTCCGCCTTGTCGGCAGAAAAGCCGAAGCGCTGGTAGTATTCCGGATCGCCGACCAGCAGGATTGCGCCATGGCCACGGGCTTCAGCGGCTGCAATCGCCGCCCGCATCAAAGCCGAGCCGACGCCCATGCCGCCTGCGGCAGGGTCAACAGCGAGCGGGCCAAGCAGAAGCGCCGAAACCGCACGGCCGGATGCATCGACACCGGCATCAACATGCCAGAGCCGGACCGTGCCGATCAGCGCGTCGTTCCGATCACGCGCGACAAGCGCGAGACCTTCGGCCGGCAACCGGTTGCGGCGCAGCTTTTCCGACGATTTTTTCCGGCGCATCGGCCCCATGGCGCGATCGAGCAGGTTTTCACGCGAAACGACATCGAAAGCGGCCTCTTCACAGATCGTGAAAGCCGGCGCATCAGCGAAAACGACATTGTCCTGAAAGAAAGGGGCCATCAGCCAAATCCCCCAAAAAATCAGCCTCAAGGACCGGCAGCGGCAGCCGCGCCGGCGTGATACCGGGACTGCGGCCGCAGGGAGGGCCGCAGTCCCACTTCACACCCGTCATCTGAAGGTCTTCAGATCACGTAAGACTTGAGTGGTTCGAAGCCGTTGAAGGCGACGGAAGCATAGGTCGTGGTATAGGCACCCGTCCCCTCGATCAGAACCTCGTCACCGATCGTCAGCGTGATCGGCAGCGGATACATGTTCTTCTCGTACATCACGTCGGCACTGTCGCAGGTCGGACCGGCCAGAACGCAGGGCTCCATCTCGTCGCCGTCACGCTCGGTGCGGATCGGGTAGCGGATCGCCTCGTCCATGGTTTCGGCGAGACCGCCGAACTTGCCGATATCGAGGAACACCCAGCGATGCGCGTCCTCGTCCGACTTCTTGGAAACCAGAACGACTTCCGACTTGATGACGCCGGCATTGCCGACCATGCCGCGACCGGGCTCGATGATCGTCTTCGGCAACTGGTTACCGAAATGGCGCGACAGCGCTGCGAAGATCGCCTGGCCGTAGGCTTCAGCCGTCGGCACATCACGCAGATACTTGGTCGGGAAACCGCCGCCCATATTGACCATCTGCAGGTAGATGCCCTGCTTGGCCAGCTGTGCGAAAACCCGCTTTGCGTCCGCAAGCGCTGCATCCCAGGCTTCGAGCTTGGTCATCTGCGAGCCGACATGGAAGGAAACGCCGTAGCTTTCCAGACCCAACTGATGGGCATAGACCAGCACATCGACAGCCATCGGCGGAACGCAGCCAAACTTGCGCGACAGCGGCCACTCGGCACCTTCGCCATCAGTCAGAACGCGGCAGAACACCTTGGCGCCGGGGGCGGCGCGGGCGATCTTTTCGACTTCCTCATGGCAATCGACAGCAAAAAGGTTGACGCCGAGCGCATGAGCGCGGGCAATATCGCGCTCCTTTTTGATGGTGTTTCCATAGGAAATACGCTCGGCGCCAGCGCCGGCCTCCAGGACCATTTCGATTTCGGCCACGGAGGCGCAATCGAAGTTGGATCCGAGACTGGCGAGAAGCTCAAGGATCTGCGGCGCGGGGTTGGCCTTGACCGCATAGTAGATGGCGCTGTCGGGCAGCGCGCGGCGGAATGCGGTGTAGTTGTCGCGCACGACTTCGCGATCGACAACCAGGCAAGGGCCTTCGGGACGGCGGGTCTTGAAGAATTCCGCGATACGTTCGGTGGTCATGGTAACCCCCTTCTTTCGAAGCAATGACCCTGACGCTAGGGTCGACAAAGGGCGCATCGACCCGCGCACGAACCCGGCCGGTGGAGACCCCGGGGACCGTTTGCGGCGACCGCTCAAGTTTGAACAAGCCCGTTCAGGGACTCGTCCGGCTTTGTCTGCCTTGGATTGGAGGGATATCCCAACCGCACTTCCGGCAATGATGGTATGTGCCTCTTTAGTACCCCGGCTGTTGGAGAGCCGGGAGACACCAGAAAGGCCCGCACCGTCGTTGCTTCAAGATGTCCTCGCTTGACCGGTTGGCCGGGGAAGCGACTGGAGGGGTTAATTCCAGGTACCTTACCGAGTTCCTCACCATTCGAGGGTTCGGCGGACACCCACAGGCACGCGCGACTTTGGGCAAGCGGACAGATATGCAAAACCCACTTGAAAATCAAGTGGGCGGACCCCAAAATCCTCCTGCAATCGATCGCATTCGTGCTATCTGTTTGACAAAACTCAAACAAAATTTTCCGCCAGCCAACAGGAGCGGTTATGGACACCTTGACGCGAATGCGCGCCTTTATCGATGTGGTCGAAGCCGAGGGGTTTTCGGCCGCCGCCCGCAAGACCGGGCGTTCGAAGGCGCTGTTATCAAAATATGTACGCGAACTCGAAGACGATCTCGGCGTCCTGCTGCTGAACCGCACCACACGGCAGTTTTCCCTGACGGAGGCCGGCCACATCTATTTCCGCCGCGCAGCCGATATCGTTCAGGAGGTCGATAACCTCTCCGACGCCGTGCGCGCCAACAATACCGACCTGCGCGGCAGGCTTCGCGTTTCCGTGCCCCGCACCTTTGTCGATGCCCCGGCCGGCCAGTCGCTGATCGATTTTGCCACAGCCCACAGCGACCTGACACTGGAGATCGTTGCCGAGGACCGTTTCGTCGATCTGGTCGAGGAGGGCTATGATGTCGCAGTGCGCATCACCACGCTCGAGGACTCGACCATGATCGCGCGCAAGCTTGCCGACTCGATCAACCGGGTCTGCGCCTCGCCTGCGTTCATCGCCAGTCTGGACAAGCCGCTCGAAAAGCCGGCGGATATTGCCCACCTTCCGGTGATCATCGACACCAACCCGAAAGCCTTCAACACCATGCGGTTCAGGAACCCGGAAGACGGCACCGCCTTCAGCGTGCCGATCCAGGGACCGATCGAGGTCAATTCGCCGATGGTCACCATGCGTGCGGCCGTCTCCGGCCTCGGTATCGCCCTGCTGCCGGATTTCGTTGCCCGCCGGGCGATCGACAGCGGCGAACTGGTGCCGCTTTTCGATGAATACCGCCCGCAACATTCCGGCATTTATGCGGTTTTTCCCCACAGACGCTATCTTCCGGTGAAGGTCCGCTCCTTCGTCGATTTTCTGTCGCAATGGTTCAGGCAAAACGACTATCAAAAAAATCAGTAAGCACGTTTCTGACTCAATCATCATTTATGGACATAACGGTCAACACCGCGGACCGGGGGAAGCGAATTGAAATTGAAAGCCGCGTTTTACGGCCTCTTGCTTGCCGCAGGGACTGCTGCCCCTGCGCTCGCGCATCCGCATGTCTTCGTCGATGCCCGGCTTGAGGTGGTCGCCGATGACGACGGCAATGTCACGGCGCTGCAGAATGTCTGGCGTTTCGACGAATTCTTCTCCTCCTCCGTCATTCTCGATTACGACGCCAATCTCGACAATCAGCTGACCGGCGACGAGCTGACCGATATCGGCGAAACCGTGCGCCAGTCGCTTGCCGAATACAATTACTACACGCAGATCACCGCCGATGGCGAGGACGTGAAGCTTGCCAAGCCCGATGTCATTCATGCCGACATGGTCGACGGGCAATTGCTGCTGTTTTTTGCCGCAAAGCCGGAAAATCCACTGCCGCTGTCGGGCCATCTGACCTTCGGCGTCTATGATCCGACGATGTACACCGCAATCGATTTCCGCAACGATAGCGACCTGGTGACCCAGGGCGATGCCTTCGACAAATGCACGAAAACCGTGCTGCGGCCGGATGCGGACGAAATCCTTTCGGAAAACGCCAACAGTCTGACCGACGCGTTCTTCAACGACCCGACCGACATGAGCAAGCTGTTCGCCACCAAGCTGGATATAACATGCGACTAGCCCGTCCCCTCCTCGCCACGCTTTTTATGGTCCTCGCCTTTGTCGCCGGCGCCAAATTTGCTGCCGCCCAGTCCCCGCTCGGCATCGGCGCGTCGGAACCATCCTTCTCCTCCTCCATCGGCCCGCTGCAAAGCGTGCTGATCACCGTAAACCACTACCAGCAGCAGTTTTACCGGGCGCTGACTGCAGCATTGAAGGCGATGCAGGATGATCCTTTCAAGATGCTGGGGCTGGTGGGGCTTTCCTTTGCCTATGGCGTGTTTCACGCCGCCGGACCCGGCCATGGCAAGGCGGTGATTTCGTCCTACATGATCGCCAACGAGACAGAGTTGAAGCGCGGAATCCTGATCTCGCTGCTGTCGTCATTGGCACAGGGGATCATGGCCATACTTCTGGTGGGAACGGCCTATCTTTTACTGCGCGGCACCGCCGTTTCCATGGGCGACGCCACGCTGTTCATGGAACGGGCAAGCTTCCTGCTGATCGCGGGCTTCGGCGCCTGGCTGGTTTTCACCAAGTCACGCCCGCTGTTTTCAGGCGGGCATGCCCATGCAGCCGTTGCCGCAGGACCGGCCGGCGAACACCATCATGCCCATGATCATGCGGCAGATGCCCATCATCATCATGCCCATGCTGAACACGACCACAGCCACCATGACCATGTTCACGGGCCCGATTGCGGCTGTGGCCACGCACACATGCCCGAACCTTCAACGCTCGGCGGCAGGCGTTTCGACTGGAGAAGCGCCGGCGCGGCGATCCTCGCCATCGGCATGCGTCCCTGCTCCGGCGCGCTGATCGTGCTGACCTTCGCGCTGTTGAACGGCCTGATCCTCGGCGGCATCACCTCGGTCTTCGCCATGGCGATCGGCACGGCGATCACCGTATCGGCACTCGCCATCATTGCCGTTTCCGCCAAGGGTCTTGCCGTCCGGCTCGCCGGCCCCGGCTCCGGTCGCGCAATGGCCATCGGCCGCACCATCGAGATCGGCGGTGCGGTTCTGGTCATGCTGATGGGGCTGACGCTGTTTGCCGCCTCGATGGCCGGCTAACGGCTTCAGTCTCCGGCTCCAGCCGCCACGAAGGCCGCCCCTTCCTTGCCATAGAGAAACCCGTTGGACAGCGGGGCCTGGGGATAGATCGCGTTCAGCCGCGCCTTGCCGGCTTGCACGTCGAGCTGGCCGTCAAGCACATCGCGATAGACCCTTGCCACGGCCACCATGTCGCAATCCTGCGGCGACAGGCGGAAGCGGTTGATGCCGGCGCGCCTCAACTCGTCCAGTTCGCCAAGCAGGGCCTGACAGGTGTGCGACATGGTCTGAACGCCGTTGAGGCTGAGGAAGGGCTGGCGATCAAGCGTGCGGACATCGAGACCGTCAGGCTCTTCCGCGCAGACAAACATGCAATTATCCTTGATCTTGCCCTTGGAGCGCGCATGGGCGCATCGCGCCGAAATCGCAAGCGGCACCCGGCCGAAGGCGAAGACCTCCAGTTCAACGCCGGGATCGCCGGCGGCGATCGCCGCAATCGAGTTCATCGGCAGTTCGGGCGGCAGGCAGAGCGCGGTCGCACCCCGCGTCTTCAGCAATCTGGCCGTGGCGGCGTTATAGACACTGACCAGCGGTCCCACCGTATGGGGACGGCTGTCGAGATACATGAAGGCGGAAAGGTCATTCACCTCGATCAGCCGCTCGCTCTCGGCGGCAACGGCGCGCAGCTTCTTGGTCTCGCGCATCAGCGTCACCAGCGCATAGGTGGAGATGACGACTTCCTTGCCGGCCGCCTCCAGCCGCTCGGCCACTTCGTCCATATAGGGGTCGATGAAATGCTGACGCTTGGAGCAGACCGTCTCGCCGATAATGACGCGGGAGACCGGCGCCTCATCGGCGATGCGGAAATAGAAGTCGCGCCATTTCGGGCCGTCCCAGAGATAGTAGACCGGGCCGAGCGTGAGTTGCGTGCTGATCATCCTATTCTCCCTTATCGCCATTTCTTTTCATAAGCGCCCGACGTCGTCTTCTGCCCTTCCGACAGGCCACGAAGCCCGGCCAGCAATACCGCCCGGCGCTCCGGATCGGCATCAAGCGCGGCCTTGAGCGTCGAAACGACTTCGGCGACATAGGCCTTGCCGCGCTGGCGCCCTTCGATTTTCAGCGCCGACACCCCGGCTTCGCGCAGTGCATCGATTTCGCTCATCACATCGAGCGAAACCGGGTCCTCGAAGGCATAGCCACAGGCCTCGCCGATATCGAACCGGCCCTTGCAGAGCGTCGGGTAACCGGCAGGCTCTCCCTGACCGAAGCGGTTGATCGTATAACCGCCGAGTTCGGAGACCATCTCATTGCCTTCGCGGCGGTAGCGCACATGGCTTGCCGGCGAGCAGACGCCGTTCATGTTGGGCGACTTGCCGGTGGCATAGGAAGACAGCGCGCAGCGCCCTTCCGCCATCACGCAAAGCCCGCCAAAGACGAAAACCTCGATCTCGCATTTCACGGCCTTGGAAATCTTGGCAATATCGGCAATCGTCAACGTGCGCGGCAGAACCACGCGCTTGGCGCCGAAAGCCTCGACCAGAAAGCTGATCGCATCCGCATTGGACGCCGACGCCTGAACTGAAACATGCAGGCGCTGTTCGGGCAGGTTTTCCGCGACATAGGCCATCAGCCCCATATCCGCCAGGATCAGGGCATCGGCGCCGAGCCGCGAGGCATCCCGCGCGCCCTGATACCAGACCTCTTCGGCGCCTGCGCGCATGAAGGTATTGAGCGCGACAAGCACTTTCGCGCCATGCCCGTGGGCATAGGCAATCGCCTCGCCCAGCTCCTCCCGGGAAAAATTCAGGCCCGGGAAATTGCGGGCATTGGTTTCATCACGAAAGCCGCAATAGACGGCGTCCGCGCCAGCATCGACGGCAGCGCGAAAGGCGGACGGTGTTCCCGCCGGGCAGATCAACTCCATGAATGCGGCTCCTCGAACAGGACCTTGCCGCGAATGCGCGCGGCCGTGCGGGCAACAACCGGAGCGAACGGGCCCGCAAGCGTGGAAAGGTCGCTCGGCAGGTCGATCTCGCAATCATCAAGCGCGTTTCTCAGCGCCAGCATGGCCTCCATGTCGCCCGAGATAGCCAGATCGCGCGAAAAGAACAGCGCATCGCCGTCCAGTCGCCCTTCCATCAGCGCCAGAAGCATGAAGAAAGGACCTTCGACGGAAGCATCGGCGCCATCTTCCGCATCGCCGCGCAATACGGTGACTTCTTCCTCTGCCGGCGCGACGACAAAGACGAAGGGAAGATCGATCGGCCGGAACGCATAGCGTTTGGCCTTGTGTTCGCCCAGACGTTCGAAAAGGCCGGGATGGCGGCGCATCAGCCGTTGCAGCAGCATGTTGGCGGTGCGCTCGGCAATCGGGACCGGCACAAGATCGAACGGGATGGCGAGTGCTGGCGGAAGTCTCATCAGTTCTGCCTTTTGTTAAGCCTTGATGGCTGCAAACTATCGGCAGAGGCGGCACTGCGATTTGAGCTAGCGCAAAGACCACCGCTTTTGCGAACGTCAATGAAAGCACATGAAAAAAGAAACCCCGCCGCACCGCTATGACGGACTTCAGGACTTCCTCGACACGCTTGAACGCCGTGGCCGGCTGAAGCGGATCGCGCGGCCTGTCGCGCTGAAACACGAGATCACCGAAATCCACAGACGCGTGCTGGCCAAGGGCGGACCGGCGCTGCTGTTCGAAAAACCGGTCAACGAAGCCGGGCGAATCAGTGAAATTCCGCTGGTCGCCAACCTGTTCGGCACGCGCGAACGCGTCGAATGGGGTTTCGGTCTGGCAGAAGGCGGGATCGGTGAGCTGGCAACGCTGCTGAGCGAACTGAAATCCCCTCACCCGCCGGCAAGCCTGAAGGACGCGATGGGCAGTCTTCCATTGCTGCGTTCCGCGCTTTCCCTCGGCGTGAAGGATGAAAGCCGTCCGCCCTGCCAGGAGACCGTCTGGCGCGGCGATGCCGTCGATCTTGGCCGCCTGCCGATCCAGTGGTGCTGGCCGGGCGAACCGGCGCCGCTGGTGACATGGCCGCTGGTGATCACCCGCGATTACGGCCCCGCCGGTCCGGCCAATGTCGGCATCTACCGCATGCAGGTGCTGGGAAAGAACCGGCTGATCATGCGTTGGCTCGAACAGCGCGGCGGAGCAAAGCACTTCCGCTCATGGCAGAAGGCGGGCAAGGACATGCCCGTGGCGATTGCCATCGGCGCAGACCCGGCGACGATCCTGTCGGCCGTGATGCCGCTGCCGGAAGACATGAGCGAACTCGATTTCGCCGGCGTCCTGCGGGGCCGCAAGACCCGCGTCGCCCCTGCCCTCACCCAGCCGCTTTCCGTGCCCGCCAATGCGGAAATCGTGCTGGAAGGCACGGTTTCGGTGAGCGAGGAAGCGGATGAAGGGCCATACGGCGACCATACCGGCTATTTCAACGCAGTCGAGCGCTTCCCGGTCGTCACGCTTTCAGCCATCACCATGCGCAAGAAGCCGGTCTATCTTTCGACCTATACCGGGCGGCCGCCAGATGAGCCATCGATCATGGGCGAAGCGATGACGGAACTGTTCATTCCGCTGGTCAAGCAGCAGTTCCCCGAAATCACCGACATCTACCTGCCGCCGGAGGCGTGTTCCTACCGCGCCATTGTCGCCTCGATCGACAAGCGCTATCCCGGCCAGGCGCGCCGGGTGATGGTGGGGCTGTGGTCGATGCTGTCGCAATTCAACATGACCAAGCTGATCATCATCGTCGATCCCGACGTCAATGTCAGAAGCTGGGATGATGTGATGTGGGCGCTTTCCACCCGCTTCGACGCCTCGCGCGACACCCTGCTTCTGGAAGGAACACCGGTCGACTATCTCGATTTCGCCTCGCCGAAACCGGGGCTTGGCGGCAAGCTGGGCCTCGATGCGACCAACAAGATCGGCCCGGAAACCGAGCGCGAATGGGGCAAGGTGCTGACGATGTCGGACACGGTCCAGGAAAGCGTCGACCGGATGTGGCACGAACTGGGGCTCTGAGCCCTGCCCGCAGCCCGGTCAGATACCGGCGCCCTGGTTTTCGTAGTTCGCCATGCCTTCCAGAAACTCCGCAACGAAGGGGCTTGCCGGCGAGCGCACCAGTTCTTCCGCCGTGCCAAACTGCTCGATCCGGCCTTCAGACATCACAGCGATACGGTCGGCGATCTCGAAGGCCTCTTCCTGATCATGCGTTACCAGAATGGCGGAAATGCCGACCTTGCGCTGCAGATCGCGCAGCGCGGTGCGAAGACCCTTGCGGATCTTGGTGTCGAGCGCGGAAAACGGCTCGTCCAGCAACAGCAGGCGCGGCTCGATGGCCAGCGCACGCGCCAGTGCCACACGCTGACGCTGGCCCCCGGAAAGCTGCGAGGGGTAGCGGTCGGCAAGGTGGCCGATCTCGGACATATCAAGCAGCGCCTTCACCCGCTCGCCGATCTCGCCGCGCGATGGCCGAAGCCCGCGCGGACGCATTTTCAGCCCGAAGGCGGTATTGTCAGCGACGCTCATATGCTCGAACAGCGCATAGCTCTGGAACACCATGCCGAAACGGCGCAGCCGCGCCTCAAGCCCGGTAATGTCCTCGCCTTCCATCAAGAGCCGGCCGCTTTCGGCAAACTGCAATCCGGCAATGATGCGCAGCAGCGTGGTCTTGCCGGAGCCGGACGGGCCCAAAAGCGCTACGAATTCGCCGGGCGCCACGTTGAGATTGACGGCGTCCAGCACAAGATTGCTGCCGTAGGATTTCGAAACATTCTCGATCTCAAGAGCCATGATCGGCCTCCCGGTTGATCTCAGTGCACATTCGGATGCCGCATTTCAATCACTGCCCGCAGGATCAGCGTGATGACGGCGATCACGGCAAGGATGGTGGCTGCCGCAAAGGCGCCGGCGACATTGTAATCATCATAAAGAAGCTGGACCTGCAGCGGCAGCGTCATCGTCTCCCCGCGAATATTGCCGGAGACGACGCTGACGGCGCCGAATTCGCCGATGACGCGGGCGTTTGCCAGAACCGCGCCATAAAGCAGTGCCCAGCGGATATTCGGCAACGTGACGTAGAAGAACGTCTGCCAGCCATTGGCGCCGAGCGTGAGTGCCGCTTCTTCCTGATCCCGGCCGGAAATCTCCATCAGCGGGATCAGTTCGCGGGCGACAAAGGGGCAGGTCACGAACAGCGAGACCAGCACGATCCCCGTCAGATTGAACATCAGCTGGATGTTCCACTGGTCGAGGAAGCCGCCGACAAGGCCGGTCGAGCCATAGACCAGAAGATAGCAGAGACCGGCAACGATGGGCGAAATCGAAAACGGCAGTTCGATGATGGTGACCAGCGCCCGGCGGCCGGGAAAGCGGAACCGGGTGACGGCCCATGCCGCGCAGATGCCGAAAACAATATTGACCGGCAGCGCGATCAGCGCGGTGATCACCGTCAGCATGATCGCATGAACGGTTTCCGGCTCGGAAATGCTGGCGACATAGACCCCGAGCCCTTCGGAAAAGGCGCGGACGAAAATCGCAAGGCTCGGCAACCCCATCACCAACGCCGCAAACGCCACGGCAATGATGACCAGGACGAAACGCCGGGCACGGCGGCGGCGCATCAGGGCGCGAACCTGCGGATGCATGGTGTTCTCCGCCATGGCTCAGCCTCCCCTCTTCAGGTGCCGGCCGGCGCGTCCGGTGGCGATATTGGCGGCGACCAGCACGATGAGCGCCAGCAGAAGCAGCGTTCCGGCAATCGCGCTTGCGGCCGGAAAGTCATATTCATCGAGGCGGATCATGATCAGCAGCGAGGCAATCTCGGTCTTGTAGGGCATGTTGCCGGCAATGAAGATCACCGCGCCGAATTCCCCCAGCGAACGGGCAAAGGCCAGCGACGCGCCCATGATGAAGCTTGGCCAGATCTGCGGAAAGACGATGTGGCGAAACACCTGAATGTCACGCGCGCCCAGCGTCTGCGCGGCTTCCTCAAGATCGGTGCGCAAGCTTTCCATCACCGGCTGCACGGTCCTGACCCCGAAAGGCACGGAGGTAAAGGTCATGGCGATCGCGATGCCCCACCAGGTATAGGCAACCTTGATGTTCATCTCGGAAAGCAGCATGCCCATCCAGCCATTGCGGTCGTAAAGGGCGACAAGCGCGATACCGGCAACAGCTGTCGGCAGCGCGAACGGCAGGTCGATCAGCGCATCGAGCAGGCGCTTGCCGGGAAACTTGTAGCGCACGATGACCCAGGCCAGCAGCAGGCCGAAACAGGCATTGAACACCGTTGCCATCAGCGCGGCCGAAATCGTCACCCGGAAGGCTGCAAGCGTGCGGTCGGACGAGATGATCCGCCAGTAATCGGCAAACCCGAGCTGTCCGAGCTGGAAGAACAGGGCGCTGAGCGGCAGCAGGATGATCAGGCAGGTAAACAGCAGCGTCACGCCGAGTGTCAGGCCGAAACCGGGGATAACCCGGCGGGCGGCCCGTCGCGGACGGCTGGCTTGTGGAAGCGAAATCGACATGGTGGCCCTGCTTGATGTGAAGGCTCGATGCAACACATCGGCGGCGAAAAGGCAAGAGGCCCGCGTCAAAGCGCAGGCCCCGGATTGTCAGCAGATCAGGCTCAGTTGCCGGACTGGATCTGGTCCAGCACGCCGCCATCGCTGAAGTGGGTTTCGTTGGCCTGTTCCCAGCCGCCGAAGACGTCTTCGACCGTCACCAGCTTCACTTCCGGGAACTTGTCGGCATATTCGGCCTTCACTTCCGGGTTGTGAACGCGGTTGTTGAACGAGGCAACGATTTCCTGGCCTTCCTTGGTATAGAGGAATTCCAGATAGGCCTTGGAAACATCAAGCGTGCCACGCTGTTCGGCAACCTTCTCGACGACGGCGACCGGGAATTCGGCCAGAAGCGAGATCGAGGGAACCACGCGGGTATATTCATCCTCGCCATACTGGGCGCGGATATTTTCCACCTCTGCCTCGAAGGTGATCAACACATCGCCGATACCGCGTTCGACAAAGGTCGTGGTCGCGCCGCGGCCACCGGTATCGAAGACAGCAACATTGCCGAGAATATCGCCGACGAATTCACGCGCCTGGGCGTCATCGCCATCGAACTTTTCAAGCGCATAGGCATAGGCCGCCAGATAGGTGTAGCGGGCATTGCCGGAGGTCTTCGGGTTGGGGAAGACGAGCTGCACATCGTCGCGGGCGAGATCGTCCCAGTCCTTGATGTCCTTCGGATTGCCCTCGCGCACCAGGAAGGCGGGCAGCGAGTAATAGGGCGACGCATTGTTCGGCAGGGCCTGCTGCCAGTCCTCGGCGACAAAACCATTGTCGGCCAGCACCTGCACGTCGAGTACCTGGTTGAAGGTCACGAGGTCGGCCTTCAGCCCCTGCAGGATCGCACGGGCCTGCTTGGAAGAGCCGGCATGGGACTGCTTGATGGTGACATCCTGTCCGCTTTCGTTCTTCCAGTATTCGGCGAAAGCCGGGTTGATCGTCGCGTAGAGTTCGCGCGCGATATCATAGGACACGTTCAGGATTTCCACCTGATCGTCGGCCCTTGCCGGGGCGCCGGCGGTCAGAAGGAGAGCGGCGCCGAGCGCGGCGAAAAGTGTCTTTTTCATCGGGAAACCATTTTTTCGTGTTTCGAACTGTGGCGAAATTTAGAAAAGTTGATCGCTCAATCCAAGAAAACCGTTCGCCGTAACCGGCCACCGTTAGAAAATTAAATTCAATCTTTGTGGGTTTGACGCCGTTTGGTTCCGTTGCCGGAAGGACAGGCACTGATAGACCGGTGCGCAAGCGCTAGCGGCGACCGGTCTTTTCTTTCCAGTGCTTGCGGCAATAGGAGACGTAACGCTCATTGCCGCCGACTTCGATCTGGGGGCCGTCCAGCAGAACATTGCCCGCACCGTCGAGACGCACGACCATCGTCGCCTTGCGGCCGCAATGACATATGGTGCGCACTTCGCGAAGCTCGTCGGCCAGCACGAACAGTTCTCTGGACGCGGGAAACAGCTCGCCGCGAAAATCCGACCGCAAACCATAGGCCATGACCGGCAGGCCCAGTTCGTCCACGACCCGGGCCAGCTGCCACATATGTTCTGCGGTGGCGAAATGGGCTTCGTCGACAAACAGACAGTCCATGCTGCATTCGTCGTTCAGCCGGGCCGTCAGTTCGAACAGATCGGTTTCGGGGCCGAACGTCACCGCCTCCGCCTTCAACCCGATGCGCGATGACACGACGCCTTTGCCGGCCCGGTCATCAAGCTCGGCCAGCAGGATCACCGCATGCATGCCCCGCTCGCGGTAATTATAGGCGGCCTGCAGCAGCAGGGTCGATTTTCCCGCATTCATCGTTGCGTAATAGAAGTGAAGTTTTGCCATTGTCCCGATCCTTACGACCTCCTTTTGCCGTCAGGCGCAGGCGATAATAAAGTGCAAAAAGCGGCAAACCACAGGAAACACGCTGCATTCTCTTCGCCCGCGAGACAAAAGGGCATGACTTGCCGTACCGGCCGGTTTGTGAAAAACATCTCCCCGGTCAGGCATGCGCCCTTCCGGTTCACAAACACCCAATATCCGTGATCTGCTTCGAAAGTTCTTCCATGAACAAGGCTGTGGAGCTCCACAATATCGACATCGTTTTTGGCAGGCGCCCCCGCCGGGCCCTGCCGTTGATTGACGCCGGGCTTTCGCGCGACGATATACAGCGCAGGACCGGCAATATCGTCGGCGTCAGTGATGCGTCGCTCACCATCGGCGAAGGCGAGATCGTCGTGCTGATGGGCCTTTCCGGCTCCGGCAAATCGACCCTGCTGCGCGCTGTAAACGGTCTGGCGCCGGTCACCCGCGGTAACGTGATCGTGCACACCGACAGCGGGCCGGTCGCGCCATACAAGGACGGGAACCGCGCCCTGCAGGCGCTCAGAAGCCGTTCCGTATCGATGGTCTTCCAGCAATTCGCCCTGCTGCCCTGGCGCAGCGTGGCCGAAAATGTCGGCTTCGGGCTTGAGCTTGCCGGCATCAGCGGCAGACAAAGGCGCGAGCGGGTTGAAGAACAGCTGGCGCTCGTCGGCCTTTCCGACTGGGCCGACCAGCCGATCCATTCGCTTTCCGGCGGCATGCAGCAGCGCGTCGGGCTGGCGCGCGCGCTGGCGACCGGCGCTCCGGTTTTGCTCATGGATGAACCGTTTTCCGCACTCGATCCCCTGATCCGCGCCCATCTTCAGGACGGACTGCTTTCGCTGCAGCAACGGCTGAAGAAAACCATCCTGTTCGTCAGCCACGATCTCGACGAGGCAATCAAGCTCGGCAACCGGATTGCGATCATGCAGGCCGGCAAGATTGTTCAGACAGGAACGCCGCGTGACATCATCAGGGCGCCGGCAAACGATTATATTGCCCAGTTCGTTGCCCGCACCAACCAGTTTGCCGTCCTGACGGCGGAGGATATCATGCAGCCCGTGACCGACCGTTCCCGGCTTGAGACCCGGGTTTCGGCAACGGTCAAGCCGCAGACATCCATCGCTTTGCTGCTGCGCGCGTTTGCCGAACGGCCGGGCGTGATCGCGGTGATCGACCGCGGCCGGATTACCGGAACAATCACCGAGAGCGATGTGATGACCCATCTCGGCGGACACCGGCCGGGCCCGGACCCGAACGAGGTTTCCCGATGAACCAGAACGTCCTGCGCGAAACCGATGATGCGGCACGAACCCTTGCCCGGAAGCTCATTCGCGAAGCGCCTTTTGCCGCTTTGGCCGTGAACGAACCGGAGACCGGTTTTCCCCTGGCAAGCCGCGTGCTGCTGGCAACGGACATTGACGGCACACCGGTGATTCTCGTTTCCCGCCTTTCTGTCCACACGCAGGCGATGGAACGCGACCCGCGGGTATCGCTCCTGACGGGCGAGCCCGGCAAAGGCGATCCGCTCGCCCATCCCCGCCTGACCACGCGCTGCCATGTAAGCCCCGTCATACGGGAAAGCGACCACCATGAAAGGCTGCGTCAGCGTTTTCTCGACCTCCATAAGAAAGCAAAAAATTACATTGACTTCCCCGATTTCAACCTGCTCCGCCTGGAGCCGGTATCGGCCAATCTCAATGGCGGCTTCGGGAAGGCCTACTTTCTGGAGGGGACAGATATCGTCAGGCAGAATGCATTGGCGGCATATCAATGGTTTGACCTCACTTATGCAAAAAAGCATGCAGAAGTCATATTCGAAAAAGCCAAAAAGAAAGAATACACGCTCACAACCATCGATCCTGAGGGTATCTATATTAAAAAAGGAGGCGCAACAGAAAGATCAGAATTTGCTAAAACTGCCGAAAACCATGATGATGTTTTTACATTTGTCCGTGATATAGTCGAAAAAATACCCTAAATTTCGCATTACTTTTCAATACACACTTGTGTAAGTTTTTCAGCGGATACAGAAATTACTTGGCGCCGAAATCAACAAAGGAAACATCATCGTGACCGCAGATACACAAATGGACAAAACCGCCATTGCAGCAGGCCTGCTTTCGGCAATGGCCAATCCGAAACGGCTTCAGATTTTGTGCGTATTGATCGAGAACGAGATGCCCGTAGGTGCGCTTGCCAACCGTGTCGGCCTCAGCCAGTCGGCCTTGTCCCAGCACCTCTCAAAGTTGCGCTCGCAAAACCTCGTGGAAACCCGGCGGGAAGCGCAGACCATTTACTACAGCACCCATGCCGAACCTGTGCGCAAGCTGCTCGAGACCCTCGACGACATTTATGATGATCAACCGAACTGGCGCGACACCCTGACGGGATGAGACGACACCGAGCCGGAAGCGACTTTGAAAAAACGGGCCGCCACAAGGCCCCGTGCGCGCCGCCTTACTGCTTGACGGCGCTTCATCCGCTGATAACGTGCTCCGCGACAATTTAAAAAACAGCTGGCCCGGCAAAACGGGTCACTTTCTTTTGTGGAGCAGCTCATGTCGGATCGTAGCGCCGTCGTACCCAACAATCTTGAAGCCTTCTGGATGCCGTTTACCGCAAACCGGCAGTTCAAACAGGCGCCACGCATGTTCGCCTCGGCGAAGGACATGTATTACACCACCGTCGACGGCCGCACGGTGCTGGATGGCACGGCGGGCCTGTGGTGCGTCAATGCCGGGCATTGCCGGCCGAAGATCACCGAGGCGATCCGCCCCCAGGCCGGAGAGCTGGACTATGCCCCGGCCTTTCAGCTCGGCCACCCCAAGGCCTTCGAGCTGGCCAACCGGCTTGTCGAACTGGCGCCGGAAGGCATGGGCCATGTCTTCTATACCAATTCCGGTTCCGAATCCGTCGATACGGCCCTGAAGATGGCGCTTGCCTATCACCGGGTGAAGGGCCAGGGCGAGCGTTTCCGCCTGATCGGCCGCGAACGCGGTTACCACGGCATCAATTTCGGCGGCACGTCGGTCGGCGGCATTGTTTCGAACCGCAAGATGTTCGGCACGCTTTTGACCGGTGTCGATCACATCCCCCACACCCACCTGCCGGACGCCAATGCCTTCACCAAGGGCGAGCCCGAGCACGGCGCCGATCTCGCCGATGCGCTGGAGCGGATCGTTGCCCTGCATGACCCGTCCACGGTTGCTGCCGTCATCGTCGAGCCTGTGGCCGGCTCCACCGGCGTTCTCATTCCGCCGAAGGGCTATCTCCAGCGCCTGCGCAACATCTGCGACAAACACGGCATCCTGCTGATCTTCGATGAAGTGATCACCGGTTTCGGTCGTGTCGGCGCACCGTTTGCGGCCGAATATTTCGGCGTGACGCCGGACATCATGACCACCGCCAAGGGGCTCACCAACGGTGTTATCCCCATGGGGGCCGTGTTCGTCAGGGACGAAATTCACGACGCCTTCATGAACGGCCCCGAGCACATGATCGAGTTCATGCACGGCTATACCTATTCGGGCAATCCGATCGCATCGGCCGCGGGGCTTGCCACGCTGGAAACCTATCAGGAGGAAGGGCTGCTGACCCGCGCGCAGGAGCTTGCGCCTTACTGGGAAGAGCAGCTTCACAGCCTGAAGGACTGCCCGCATGTCATCGACATCCGCAATCTCGGCCTGATCGGCGCCATCGAACTGGAGCCGATTGCCGGCGAACCGACCAAGCGCGCCTTTTCCGCCTTCCTCAAGGCCTATGAGGACGGCCTCCTGATCCGCACCACGGGCGACATCATCGCGCTGTCGCCGCCGCTGATCATCTCGAAGGGCGAGATCGACGAACTGTTCGACAAGCTCCGCACCGTGCTGATGAACAATATCTGACCGCAATGCGGCGGGGCCTGCCAGGCATTCCGCCGCAATACTTCACCCCGCGACGCCCCCCACGGCACAAACGGCACAAAACGAGGTCCCCGTCATGACAGACGCCATCCGCATTGCAAACGACGCACTGACCGTCACCGTCTCGCCGCTTGGCGCCGAGACACAATCGATTGCGACCGCAGACGGGCGGCAATGGCTCTGGAACGGCGACCCGGAATTCTGGACCGGACGCGCGCCGATCCTGTTTCCGATTGTCGGCAAGGCGCCCGATGACCGGGTCGAAATCGGCGGCGAAAGCTTCGTCATGAAACAGCACGGCTTCGCGCGGCGCAGCATGTTTAAACTTGCCGAAAGCAGCGAAACACGCTGCCGTTTCGTCCTGACGGATTCAGCGGAAACACGAACCACCTATCCCTTCGCCTTCCGGCTTTCGGTCGAGCATGTCCTCGAGGGCAAGACGCTTACCGTCTCTGCAAGTGTTGAAAACACCGATGACAAGCCGATGCCCTTCGGTTTCGGCTTTCATCCGGCCTTCTGCTGGCCGATGCCGGGCATGACCAAGGGCCATGTCCATCACATCACGCTGGCAAACCGCGCCGAACCGGCAATGGTCCGTCTGCGCGGCGGGCTTATCGACCTGACGCCACTGCCCTCCCCCTTTTCAAAGGGCATCCTTGCCCTCGACCATGACTATTTCGAAGACGATGCGATGATCTTTCCGGACGGCGCCGGCGACCGCCTGACCTTCAGCGCGGAAGATGGCCCCGACCTGCAGTTCGCATTCGAAGGCCTGCCCAATCTGGCGCTGTGGACCAAGCCCGGCGCGCCTTACATCTGCGTCGAACCCTGGCATGGCATGGCCGCCGCCCATGGCAAGGGGGCGGCCCTCGAGGACCGCCCGTCGACCAAAATTCTGGCGCCCGGAGAAAGCGCGCGTTTTGCCTACAGCGTCACCATAGACGCCTGACGCCCCTCAAAGCTTCGCGCAAAAGCCGTCGAACGCCCCGAGGTCGACATGGGCCTCGTTCAGCACGCCGGTCATGCCCGGCAGGTCGAGGGTATCGACATGTTCAAGCGCGATCTGCAGCGGCACGGATTGCGGCGTGTCGGCGAAATTGTAGACGAACAGCAGCGTCTTTCCGTTCTTTTCGCGCGTAAACATCAGCACGTCTTCATTGTCGCTGTCGATGAAGGTGATATCGCCGTCGAACAGAACATCGTGCTCGGCCCTGAAGGACAGCACCGCGCGATAGTGATTGTAGACCGTATCCGGTTCCGGCGCCTGCTCGAACACCGAAAGCGGCAGATGCTCCGGCGGCACCGGCAGCCAGGGTTTGTCGGCGGTGGTGAAGCCGGCATGCGGGGCGACATTGCTCCACGGCATCGGCGTACGGCAGCCGTCACGTCCCTTGAAGGACGGCCAGAAGCGGATGCCGTAAGGGTCACGCAGATCTTCAAAGGCGATCTCGGCCTGCGGCAGCCCCAGCTCCTCGCCCTGATAGAGGCAGACGGAACCGCGCAGCGTGGCCAGTACGGAGATCGCCAGCCGCGCCACCGGCTCCCGTTCCGCTTCGGTTTTGGCAAAGCGCGAGACGTGGCGGTCGACATCGTGGTTGGAAAACGCCCAGCACACCCAGCCATCCTTCACCGTGGCAAAGTAATTCTCGACGCATTCGCGAATATGCGCGGGCGAGAAATTCGGTCCGAGAAAATCGAAGGTATAGCACATGTGCAGCTTGTCATTGCCGGAGGTATAGGCGGCAACGGTCTTCAGCGAACGCGCGCCGTCGCCCACCTCGCCCACCGATGTGCGCTGGTCATATTCATCCAGCAGCGCACGGAAGCGCTGGAGGAAGCCGATATTTTCCGGTCGCGTCTTGTCATAGATATGCTGCTGGAAACCATAGGGGTTCACATCCGGCGCATCGAGCCCGACCGGGCCGAGCTTGCCGTCGACCGCCGGATTGTCGCGCAGTTTTTCATCGCAGAAATAATAGTTCACCGTGTCCAGACGGAAGCCATCGACGCCCAGTTCCAGCCAGAAGCGCACGGTTTCCAGCAGCGCATCCTGCACGGCTTCGCAATGGAAGTTGAGGTCCGGCTGGCTGGCGAGGAAATTGTGCATGTAATACTGCTTGCGCGTGCCGTCCCATTCCCACGCCGGGCCGCCGAATATCGACAGCCAGTTGTTCGGCGCGGTTCCGTCCGGTTTGGCATCGGCCCAGACGAACCAGTCGGCCTTGTCATTGTCCTTGCTCCTGCGGCTTTCCTTGAACCAGTCATGCTGGTCGGAGGTGTGGGAGAGCACCTGATCGATGATGACCTTCAGCCCCAGCCGGTGGGCTTCCGCCACCAGCGCCCTGAAATCATCCAGCGTACCGAACATCGGATCGACATCGCGGTAATCGGAGACATCATAACCCATGTCGGCCATCGGCGACTTGAAGAAGGGCGACAGCCAGATGGCATCGACGCCCAGCTCGGCGACATAGCCGAGCCGCCGCGTGATACCGGGAAGATCGCCGATCCCGTCGCCGGTGGTATCCTGAAAGGAGCGCGGGTAGATCTGATAGATGACGCCGCCGCGCCACCAGTCGGCCGTTTCGTTTTTCTCGCCGGTCATGGAAAAGTCCCTGTTCGAAATTGCTGACCATCAGCCTATCGCCGGGATAGCGCGCGGTAAATGCGCAAAGGCGCATTATCCGCAAGAGGGCATTCTGCTACGATTGCAGTGTAATAAGGCTGTAACATCCCTTGGATAACAGGGCTGAACCGCTTTTGCGCAACCCTTGAGAATCGGACGGCGAACGTGGACGCACACACGACGAAACGATTGACCCTGATTTCCGATGCCTGGCATCCACAGGTCAACGGCGTCGTCCGCTCGATCGAAAATACCAATCGCGAACTGGAGAAGATGGGCGTTGCGGTCACCATGATCACGCCCGACCTGTTCCGCTCGATGCCGATGCCGACCTACCCCGAAATCCGGCTGGCGCTTGCCGCCTACGGCCAGGTCGCCCGCAAGATCACAGAAAGCGCCCCGGACTACGTCCATATCGCCACGGAAGGGCCGCTCGGCTTCAAGGCGCGGCGCTATTGCCTGAAACACGGCATCCGGTTTACGACCAGCTATCACACCCGCTTTCCCGAATATGTCGCAGCCCGCCTGCCGATTTCCAAAGACATGCTCTACGGCATCGTCCGCCGGTTCCACAATTCCGGCAATGGCTGCATGGTGGCGACCGACAGTCTCGCCCACGAACTGGAAGAACGCGGCATCCACAACCTGATGCGCTGGAGCCGCGGTATCGACAATGCGCTGTTTCATCCCCGGGCGAAATCGGAGGCGCCATTCGGCGGCCTCAAACGGCCGATCTTTCTGACGGTCGCCCGCGTTGCGGTGGAAAAGAACCTGCCCGCCCTGCTCGAACTCGACCTTCCCGGCAGCATTGTGGTGGTCGGCGACGGGCCGGCGCGCAAGGCGCTGGAGGAAAAGTTTCCCAACGTCCACTTCACCGGCGTCTTGCAGGGGGAGGCTCTGGCTGAAGCTTATGCCGAAGCCGATGTCTTCGTATTCACCTCGAAGACCGACACGTTCGGCAACACCATCATCGAGGCGCTGTCGAGCGGCGTGCCCGTGGCGGCTTATCCGGTAACCGGCCCGAGCGACATCCTCGAGGGCCATGAAGGCGCCGGCGCACTGGACGAGGATCTGAAGACAGCCTGCATGAAGGCGCTTGCCGGTTCACCGGAAAAGGCGCGGGAACTGGCGCTCACATACACCTGGGAAGCGGCCGCCGGACAATTCTACGACAATATGCGCACCGCCCATGATGGCTGATCAGCGCTTTTTCTTGCGCTTGTGCTCGAACGGATTGTCACCGGCGCGGAAATGGATGCGGATCGGCACGCCCGGCATCTCGAAATCGGCGCGCAGGCCATTCGTCAGATAGCGGATATAGCTTTCCGGCACCGCATCGGGCCTGGTGCAGGAAATCATGAAGCCCGGCGGGCGGGTCTTCACCTGCGTCATGTATTTCATCCTGAGGCGCCGGCCGGAAACGGCGGGCGGCGGATGGCTGACGGTCTGGCTGTCGAGCCAGCGGTTGAGCCGCGCCGTCGAAATGCGGCGGTTCCAAACGCGGTCGGTGTCGACGACGGCCTGCATCAGCTTGTCGAGGCCGGTGCCCCGCTCGCCCGAAATCGGCACGGCGCGAATGCCGCGCGCCTGCGGCAGGAGCCGCTCCGTCTTTTCGCGCAGATCCGCCAGAACCTGCTGGCGGTCTTCGATCATGTCCCACTTGTTGAAGGCGATCACGGCCGCCCGGCCCTCGCGGATGACGAGATCGACGATCTGCAGGTCCTGTTTTTCAAACGGGATCGTGGCGTCAAACACGATCACCACGCATTCGGCAAAGCGGATGGCGCGCAGCGCATCGGAAACGGAAAGCTTTTCGAGCTTTTCCACCACCTTTGCCTTGCGGCGCATGCCGGCCGTATCGAACAGCTTGATCGGGCGATCGCGCCATTCCCACTCCACCGAAATGGAATCGCGGGTAATCCCCGCTTCCGGGCCGGTCAGCAGCCGTTCCTCGCCGAGATAGCGGTTGATCAGCGTCGACTTGCCGGCATTGGGACGGCCGACAATGGCGACCCTCAGTGGCTTGCTGTCGTCGTAGGGCGCGGCCTCTTCCGGGTTTTCCGCTTCCTCGCGCGTCAGCATAACATCGGTTTCAGCCTCCGCACCGTCGTCTTCGTCACCAAAGGCGCGATCCTCGCCGATTGCCGCGATGATCGCCTCGCGCAGATCGGTCAGGCCCTGACCATGTTCGGCGGAAATCGGGCAGGGTTCGCCGAGGCCCAACGTAAAGGCATCATAAAAGCCGGCGTCCGAACCACGGGCTTCCGACTTGTTGGCAACCAGCACCACCGGCTTGCCCCGGCGGCGCAGCAGTTCGGCAAGCGTGTTGTCGGCGGGCGTCAGCCCGGCTTTCGCGTCCACGAGAAAGAGCGAGAGGTCGGCCTCGTCAATGGCCGCTTCGGTCTGCGCGCGCATGCGTCCCGGCAGGGTATCGGCCGCCGCCTCTTCAAGCCCGGCCGTATCGATGATGGTGAAGCGCAGGTCATAAAGCCGCGCCTCGCCCGGCCTGCGGTCGCGCGTCACCCCCGGCGTGTCATCGACAAGCGCCAGCTTCTGCCCGACCAGACGGTTGAACAGCGTGGATTTGCCGACATTCGGCCTTCCGACGATTGCGACCTTGAAACTCATTATGTCCTCGCGGGCCGGCCTAGCCGGCATCCTGGATTTCGCCGTCGGCAGCCATGACCTCAAGCAGGATCTGTGCACGGTTCAACGCATTGCGCGGCGCTTCCGGGTCATTGGCAATTTCCTCGAACCATTCCTGCGCACGATCGTAATCCTGATGCCCGTAGGCCGAAAGACCGAGAATTTCACGCGCGGAAAAGCGGAACGGGTTGCCGTCATTGGCAAGCGTCTCGACTTCGGCAGAAACCTGCGCATAGGTGCCGGTATCGACCAGAAGCCAGCCGGCGCGCAGCTTCGCGGCATCGCGGATTGCTTCAGGCACGCTGCGGTCCTTGCCGATGGAGGAGAAGGCCGAAACGGCCGCGGCCGTATCGCCGGCTTCGGAAAGCAGGGTCGCCGAACGCAATTCCGCCAGAACCGGATAGGAACCGTGTCCTTCGGCTTCAAGCTGGGCCAGCGTCTCTTCGGCAGCATCGAGATTACCGGCATCGATCTGGTTCAGCGCGGTCAGGAACACGTCACCGGACTGGGCTGCCTCGCGCGCCTGCCAGTATTCATAGCCGCGCCAGCCCGCGGTTCCGACGACGAGCAGGACGGCAAGCGCGATGAGATAGCGTCCGAAACGCCGCCATGCGTCCTTCATCCTGTCGGAGCGCAGTTCCTCGTTCACCTCGCGGATAAAACTGTCGTCCTGATTTGCCATTCCGTCACTCCGGCGCGATTTTCCTTGGTCCAGTGCCGGGCCTTCTAACCGTTTTTTCCGTCCGTTGTAAGAGCAAAAGCCGCCCCGGCATGGCGATATTGCGCCGGATTAGCGATTTTCACATGCCAAGCGAAACCGGAACGCCGATCAGCCAGACATGAAGCTTCCAGATGAACAGGCCCCAAAGCGCAATCCCGAGCACAAAGGCATAGGCATCATAGCGCGCCGAGACGAACGGTTTGCGGCTGTAGTTGCCTGCCCGCTCCCTGCGCGCCAGCGAAATACGCAGGATCACCGCCCAGATGAGCAGGCCTGCAAACAGGATGACGGAGGCCGCCTCGCCATTGGCCAGCAGATGGGCAAAAGCCCAGATCTTCACCGACAGCACCATCGGGTGCTTGGCCATGGACGCAATACGCCCCGGCGGAAAGAAGCTCGCGGAAAGACAGATCATGGCGACCAGCATCAGCAAGACGGTGACATGCGCCATCCAGAACGGCGGCGTATAAAGAACAATGCCCTGCCGGCGGGCATGACCGAAGGCGAAGATCATGAAAACGAGCGCGGCAAGCGCTGCGACAGAGAAGACACCCCTCCAGGCGTTTTCCCCGAGACGATCAATCATTGCCCGGCGACAGTCCGGTGCAAAGGTGTGAACGAGATGAATGCCTGTGAAAATCAGTACGGCAATGATGAGCATGATCATGGCGCTATCCCCCTGAAGGCGCAAAAACCATGGTCACAATAAGCCTGAAACGCTGCGGTTTGAAGTCGCTTCAACCGCAGCATTCCCTGACGGTCAGTCGGTTTGCGTATCGGCCACCGTACCGCCCGGTTCCTGATAATCCTCGCGGTCGATCTCAGGCAGGTCCATGCCGAAGATTGCGGCTTCAAAGGCCTTCAGACGTTTGTAGATCGAAATCAGCTCGATAATCGTCGTCCAGGACAAAACCAGATACTGGAACGAACTCGAAACCTGGCCAAAGGCCGTCAGGATCTGCTGAACGATGCCGTAGGTGATTTTCCCTGCGACCATGGTCGGCACGAGAATGAAATAGGCGAAGATGTTGTCGGCCTGAAGGTAGAGACTGCGGAACAGATTGAAATAGGTGTAGTGCAGATAGAGCCGGAAATAGTTGCGCCGCACATTGGTGAAAAGTTCGCGGAGCGTGATCGGATCGGCCCTGTCCTCATGATCCTCGCCATAGACCAGTTCCTTACGATAGGCGGCCTCAACGCGCTGGTTGCGGAATTCGAGCCCCGGCAACTTGATGCCGACGACCGCAAGCAGCACCGTGCCGAACAGCGACCAGAAGATCGCCGCATTGAAAAGCGGCGCGGGAATTTCGCCGATGATCGGCAGATGCGTCACATAGCCCGAGAGAGAGAACAGCACCGGCAGAAACGCAATCAGCGTCATCACCGAATCGATGATGGAAACGCCCAACCCCTCCATGATCGAGGCAAAGCGCATCGTATCTTCCTGCACACGCTGCGAGGCGCCCTCGATGTGGCGGACCCGATCCCACATGCCGGTGTAGTAGTCATTCATCGCTGTGCGCCAGCGGAAGATATAGTGGCTGATGAAGAAGCGCGACACGATGAAGATGATGATGCTGAGCGAGGTGATCTGGAAGAAGACCAGCATCAGGGAATAGAAATCGCCCTCGGTAATGCCCTGATTGCCCTCAAGCGCCGCCTGCAGCGTATCCCCGAAAGGCCGCCGCCAGTTGTTGATCGCGACCGAAATCTGCACCGAGAAATAGGTGACAAAGATGATCAGCGACGAGCCCCAGACCGACCAGGCCTGCCATTTGTGATTATCGCCGAAAAACCACCAGAAAATACCGAAGATGACCGTGAAAACCGCGTAGTAGATATAAAACCAGAGGAAATCCGGCGCGACGAAATGGGCAAGCCCGATCGGCTGTTCGCCTTGCGGATAGGGCGCAAAGCCCATACTGACCCCGACCTCCCGCATGACCGTGTACCAGAGCAGGATCCCCAGGAGAGACCATAAGACAGCAGAGGCAAAAAACAGTTTGGGCTTTGGAAAAAACGACTGAAACAAGGAGCTGGCCTTCCGAAAAAGCGCGCTAAAAAAGGGTTTCTACGCCCATCTATGGCAAAAACCGTTCAAAAGAGAAATTAAACATTGTTCAGGTGGGCGGAAGCATTGTGCATCGCAACCTGTAAAAGATCATCGTTCGCCGTCGGGAAGCGTCAGCACAACCGGTCCGTTACGCGTTGCAACCAGCGTGTGTTCGAATTGCACCGTGAGCGCCTGCGGGATGGAGTAGAGCACCCAGTCCTGATCTTCCTCTTCCTCGGCAAACTCGCCGCCAAGCGACAGGAACGGCTCCACGGTGAAGACGTGGCCTTCTGCAATGCGGCGGCGTTCGCCGGGATCGGGCCAGGTGGAAATCTCGCCGGGCTCCTCGTGAAGCGAGCGGCCGATGCCGTGGCTTGCAAGATTGCGGATCAGCGAATAGCGGTTTTTCCTGGCAAAGGCGCCGACGGCATTGCCGATATCGGCAAATTCGCCGCCGGGTTTGACCTGGTTGATCCCCGTCCACATCGCCCGCCTGCCATCGCGGCACAGACGTTTGACCTTGCTGGAAACCGGCGGCACCGCGAAGGATGCGCCGGTATCGGAGAAAAACCCGTTCTTCTCGGCCGAAACGTCGATATTGACGAGGTCGCCGGCGGCAATCACCCGGTCGCCCGGAATCCCGTGGGCAACTTCCTCGTTGACCGAAATGCAGGTGGCGCCGGGAAACTGATAGGTGACTTCGGGCGCCGACTGTGCGCCATTGTCGTCAAGAAATTTGCGGCCGATCTGGTCGAGTTCGAGCGTGGTGATGCCGGGCTCCAGCGCCTTCGACATCACCTCGATTGCCGTCGCGCAGATGCGGCCGATTTCCTTCAGGGCCTGAAGTTCTTCTTCTGTTTTGACGATCATCGAGGCCCTTCCGCAGCTCTTGTTTTCTAAACCGGTTCACCATCGGCCAGCATTTCGCGCACCATCGGCGCGACTTTTGTGCCGAACAGCTCGATGGCATGCAACACTTCGCGTTGCGGCACAAGCCCGACAGCGAACTGAATCATGAACCGGTCGAGACCGAAGATACGCTGGTGCGCAACGATCTTCTTCGCCAGGTCCTCCGGTCCGCCGACAAACAGCGCGCCTTCCGGCCCCATCGAGGCATCGAACTGCGCCCGGCTTTGCGGCGCCCAGCCGCGTTCGCGCCCGAGCCTGTCCATGACGGCCTTTTGTGGCTCGAAAAAGATATCGGCGGCCTCTTCGGCCGTATCGGCCAGAAAACCGTGGACGGAAATGCCGCGCTTCAGCTTTGCCGGATCATGACCGGCCTGCTCGCCGGCCTGACGGTAGATATCGAACAGCGGCGCAAACCGGCGCGGCTGACCGCCAAGAATGGCGATGATCAGCGGCAGGCCGAGAAAACCGGCGCGTGCCATCGACTGCGGTGTGCCGCCGGCGGCAATCCACACCGGCAGCGGGTCCTGCACCGGGCGCGGATAAACGGCGAGGTCGTTCAGCGGCGCGCGGGTCCGGCCCGACCATGTCACCTTCTCGTTTTCGCGGATCTTCAACAGCAGGTCGAGTTTTTCGGAAAACAGTTCGTCATAGGCTTCCAGCGGATAGCCGAACAGCGGAAAGCTCTCGATGAACGAACCGCGCCCCGCCATGATCTCCGCCCGGCCGGAAGACAGCAGGTCGACGGAGGAAAACTGCTGGAACACGCGCACCGGATCATCGGAAGAAAGGATCGAGACCGCGCTCGTCAGCCGGATATTTTCCGTCACCGTCGCAGCGCCTGCCAGAACCGTGGCCGGCGAGGAGACCAGATAGTCGACGCGGTGATGTTCGCCGACACCGAACACATCGATCCCGACCGCATCAGCAAGCCGGATTTCTTCCATCAGGTCCTTCATGCGGCGTTCGGCTTCGCGGCCGCGATCAACGCCGTTTGCGGGATCGACATCGGCAAATGTGAATACGCCCAGTTCCATCAGATCGTCCTTTCGCGCCGGGTACGGTTTGCCCTGATATGGCGCATCGGGACATCCAAGTCACGGGATCGTGCGTTGCCGCTTTTGAAACGCTGTGTTCACACCCGCCGACAAGCCGCAACACCATTCGCCGCAATCGGTGCATTTCTTTGGCCTGCCGCCGCATGCAGGCAATTGCATGGCTTCCGGTTTGCGCATACCCTTTCTCGAAAATCACAAACAACAACAAACGGGAATGGCAGGACAATCATGGCACGCACTGTAGTGGTGACCGGCTCGACAAGCGGCATCGGCCTCGGCATCGCCGAAGGCTTTGCCAAAGAGGGCGACAATCTCGTCATCAACGGTTTCGGAACGGAAGAAGCCATCAACCAGGCCGTCGAGCGCATCGGCAGCATCGGCGACGGCTCCGTGATCTATCACCCCGCCGACATGACCAAGCCGGACGAGATCGCAGACCTGATCGCCACCGCCGAACGCACTTTCGGCAGTCTCGACGTGCTGGTCAACAATGCCGGCGTCCAGCATGTCAGCGCAATCGAGGATTTTCCGCCGGAAAAGTGGGACCAGATTATCGCCATCAATCTGACAAGTTCCTACCACACAATCCATCATGCTGTTCCGCTGATGAAGAAGGCGGGCCATGGGCGGATCATCAATCTGGTTTCCGCTCACGGGCTGGTCGCCTCGCCGTTCAAATCCGCCTATGTGGCGGCGAAACACGGCATGATGGGGCTGACGAAAACGGTGGCGCTGGAGCTTGCCCGCGACAACATCACGGTCAACGCCATCTGTCCCGGCTATGTGCTCACCCCGCTGGTGGAAAAACAGATCCCGGATACCGCAAAGGCACGCGGCCTGACGGAAGAACAGGTGAAGACCGATGTTCTGCTCGCCGCCCAGCCGACCAAGCAATTCGTGACCGTCGAGCAGATTGCCGCCGCAGCGCTTTATCTTGCCAGCGATGCCGCCTGCCAGGTCACCGGCACCCATATTTCGATTGACGGCGGCTGGACCGCGCAATAACGCCGGCCTCCGGATATTTCTGAAGGAATCTCGATGACGATACGGTTCATCCTGAATGACAGGGAAGTGATGCGCGACAGGTTCTCGCCGTCGGAAACCCTGCTTGACTATCTGCGCCTGGAGCGACGCCTGACCGGCTCCAAGGAAGGCTGTGCGGAGGGCGATTGCGGCGCCTGCACGGTGCTTGTCGGCAGGCTGACGCGCGGCCGGCTGGTCTATGAGACGGTCAATTCCTGCATCCGCTTCACCGCCTCACTCAATGCCACCCATGTCGTCACGGTCGAGCATCTGGCGGCAAAGGACGGTGCACTGCACCCCGTCCAGCAGGCCATGGTGGACATGAACGGCTCACAATGCGGCTTCTGCACGCCGGGCATCGTGATGTCGCTTTATGCGCTGTGGATGGAAAACGACAAGCCCTCGCGGCGGGCGATTGAAAAAGCGCTACAGGGCAATCTCTGTCGCTGCACCGGTTACGAGCCGATCATCAAGGCGGCGGAGACGGCTTCCGCCACCCGCCCCGATGCCGCCTTCGATGCCATTGCGCGCGAACGCGACAGCGTCATGACTGAGCTTGCGGCGATGAAGAGCGATGAGACCATCACGGTCGGCGATGCGACATCGCGCGCCATCATTCCGGGCTCGGCCGCTGCCCTTGCCGATGTGCTTGCCGAATATCGCGATGCCACCATCGTTGCCGGCTCGACCGATGTCGGATTGTGGGTCACCAAGCAGATGCGCGCCCTCAACCCGATGGTGTTCATCAACCATCTGGAAGAACTGCAGACGATCACCGAAACGGAGAAAAGCATCATCATCGGCGCGGGCGTGACCTATACCGAGGCGTTTCCGGCCCTTGCAAAAGCAATCCCCGCCTTTGCCCGGCTGATCGACCGGATCGGCGGCGAGCAGGTGCGCAATATGGGCACCATCGGCGGCAATGTCGCCAACGGTTCGCCGATCGGCGACACCCCGCCCGCCCTGATCGCGCTCAACGCCACGCTGACGCTGCAATCTCAGAATGGCACGCGCTCGATCGCGCTTGAGGACTATTTCCTCGACTACGGCAAGCAGGACCGGCGGCCGGGCGAATTCGTGCTCAGCCTCACCGTTCCGAAGCCTGCCTTAGATGCGCATTACGCCGTCTACAAGGTCTCCAAGCGCCGCGAGGAGGATATTTCCGCGCTTTGCGGGGCGTTCTGTCTTCAGCTGACTGCCGACGGCACGGTTGAGAAAATCCGCATCGCCTATGGCGGCATGGCCGGCACGCCCAAGCGCGCGCCCCATGTGGAAGCAGCCCTTGCCGGCAAGCCATGGACTAGCGAAACCGTTGAAGCGGCGCGCCCCGCTTTTGAAAGCGATTACCAGCCGATGACGGATATGCGCGCGACCGCCGCCTACCGCATGCTGGCGGCGAAAAACCTGCTCTCCCGCCTGCTGCTGGAAACCGGCGGAAGCCCGCAGGAACTCATCCGTTTCGAGCGGGAGGAGGCGTAATATGGACAAGCAGACCAATGACGCGCTTTCGCCGAAGGCCGGGATTTCAGGCGGCATGCACGAGGCGCGCGTGCACGATTCCGCCCACAAGCATGTGGCCGGCACCGCTGAATATATCGATGACATTCCCGAACCCGCCGGCCTGCTGCATGTCGGCCTTGGCCTTTCCGATCGACCCCATGCGCGGATCACCGCCATGGACCTTTCCGCCGTGGAAAAAGCCCCCGGCGTGGTGACGGTGCTTTCGGCACGGGATGTGCCGGGCATCAACGACATTTCCTCGGGCGGTAATCACGACGAGCCGCTGTTTGCCAATGCGGAAGTCGAATATCACGGGCAGATCATGTTCGCGGTGATTGCCGAGACCCGGCATCAGGCGCGTGCGGCAGCAGGGCTTGCCGACATCACCTATGAGGACCTGCCCTATTGGACCAATGTGCGCGATGCGCTGGCCAATGATGCGCCCAATGTCATCACGCCGATGACGCTCAAGCGCGGCGATGCGCAGGGCGCGCTCAAATCCGCGCCCCGGCGGATCACAGGCGAAATGGAGATCGGCGGGCAGGAGCATTTTTATCTGGAAAGCCAGATCGCGCTCGCCATTCCCGGCGAGGACGACGAGGTTGCCGTCTGGTCCTCGACCCAGCATCCAAGCGAAATCCAGCATATTGTCGGCCATGTGCTCGATATCCCGTCCAATGCCGTCACCGTCTATCAGCGACGCATGGGCGGCGGCTTCGGCGGTAAGGAAACCCAGGGCAACGGCTTTGCCGCGATTGCGGCACTGGCCGCGAAAAAGCTGAACCGCGCGATCAAGGTGCGGCCCGACCGCGACGAAGACATGATGATCACCGGCAAGCGCCACGATTTCGTGGCGTTCTACGATGTCGGCTTCGACGATGACGGCGTTATCGAAGCCGTCGACGCGACCTTTGCGGCGCGCTGCGGCTTTTCCTCAGACCTTTCCGGCCCGGTGACCGATCGCACGCTGTTTCACGCCGACAGCTCGTATTATTTTCCCAACGTCCACATGGTCTCGCGCCCGCTGAAGACGCATACCTGTTCGAATACCGCCTATCGCGGTTTCGGCGGGCCGCAGGGCATGCTTGCGGGTGAGCGGATCGTCGAGGAAATCGCCTATGCGCTGGGCAAGGACCCACTCGATATCCGCAAGGCGAACTTTTATGGACCCAACGGCTCCGGCCGGGATGTGACGCCCTATCACCAGACAGTGGAGGACAATATCATCCTGCGCGTGGTCGAGGAGCTGGAGGCCTCGTCCGATTATCGCGCCCGCCGTCAGGCCATCATCGACTTCAACAAGACCAGCCCGGTGATCAAGAAGGGCATCGCCCTGACGCCGGTGAAATTCGGCATTTCCTTCACCATGACCGCCTTCAACCAGGCCGGCGCCCTCGTCCATGTCTATCAGGACGGCTCGGTGCAGCTCAATCACGGCGGCACGGAGATGGGCCAGGGGCTTTACATCAAGGTCGCGCAGGTCGTCGCCGACGTGTTCCAGATCGATCTCGAACGGGTGAAAATCACCGCGACGACGACCGGCAAGGTGCCGAACACGTCGGCCACCGCCGCCTCCTCAGGCTCCGACCTCAACGGCATGGCCGCTTACAATGGCGCGATGCAGATCCGCGACCGGCTGGTCGCCTTTGCGGCGGAGAACTGGAAGGTTGCGCCGGAGGAGATCGAATTCCTGCCGAACCGGGTGCGTATCGGAAAGGAAAAAATTCCTTTCCCGGACCTGATCAAGGCCGCCTATTTCGCCCGTATCCAGCTTTCAGCCGCCGGTTTCTACAAGACCCCGAAAATCCACTGGGACCGGGCAGCGGGCAAAGGCCGGCCGTTTTACTATTTCGCCTATGGCGCGGCCTGCACCGAGGTTTCCATCGACACGCTGACCGGCGAATATCTGTTCGACCGCACCGATATCCTCCACGATGCAGGCCGTTCACTGAACCCTGCCATCGACATCGGCCAGATCGAGGGCGGCTTCGTGCAGGGGCTTGGCTGGCTGACGACCGAGGAGTTGTGGTGGGACGACAAGGGGCGGCTGCGCACCCATGCGCCGTCGACCTACAAGATCCCGCTCGCCTCTGACCGGCCGAAAATCTTCAATGTGAAACTGACCGATTTTTCGGATAATATCGAACCGACCATCGGCCGCTCCAAGGCCGTTGGCGAACCGCCCTTCATGCTGGCGATTTCGGCACTCGAGGCAATCTCCATGGCCGTTGCCAGCATTGCCGACTACCGTGTGTGCCCGAGGCTCGACGCCCCGGCCACCCCCGAGCGCGTGCTGATGGCGGTGGAGCGGATGAAGAAGGCGTGAGTCCGATGAACGAGACCGCGACATTCCGGCGTTTTTTTCAAGAGCACCCAGCCTCCGTCATCGTCACGGTGGCTGAGGCCAAGGGCTCGACGCCGCGCGAGGAAGGCGCGGTGATGATCGTATCGAAGGACGCGATCTGCGGGACAATCGGCGGCGGCCAGCTTGAATATATCGCGATCGATCATGCCCGCCGCCTGCTGAGCGGACGTGATGCGCCGGACCGGCTGGATATTCCGCTCGGACCGGATATCGGCCAGTGCTGCGGCGGACGCACGGTTTTGTCCTTCGAGGCAGCCGATGCGCGAACCGTCGAAGCGCTGTTGTCTTCGCTCACCGCAAAGGCGCAATCGGCACCGTCGGTCTATGTCTTCGGCGGCGGCCATGTCGGCGTCGCACTCGCGCAGGCACTGGCCCCGCTGCCGTTCAATACCACAGTGATCGAGACGCGGCCCGACATGGCCGGGCCGTTGCCAGAGAGTGTGGCGTTGCGGCTTTCGCCAATGCCGGAAGCGGAGATTGCCCGCATGCCCGCCGGCAGCGCTGTCGTCATCCTCACCCACGATCACGCTCTTGATTTCCTGATCGCCACGGAAGCATTGAAACGCGATGATCTCGCCTATTGCGGCATGATCGGCTCGAAGACAAAGCGGGCAACGTTCATGCGTTACGCGCGCAAGGAGGGTCTGCGTGACGCTGCACTTTCCAGGCTGACCATGCCGATCGGCGTCGGTGTTGCCGACAAGCGCCCGGCGGTGATTGCCGCACTGGTTGCATCGGAACTTATCCACGACATTTGTGCCGCAAAAGCAGGCACGCTGCCCGCAGAACGGGCAAAGACCTGAAAAGGCTCGACGAATTTATCTTCTTTGCATTCCGGCACTTTTTTTTCGCACGGAAATTTCGCATCATTCCCGCATGTGATGATTGGGGGCACAATTTATGTTTGAACTGGCCATTTTCTGGGAATGGGCGCAATTTGCCGTGCGCTGGCTGCATGTCGTTACGGCGATTGCCTGGATCGGCTCGTCCTTCTACTTCATCGCGCTGGATCTGGGGCTGATCGCGCGTCCGGGCATGCCGGCAGGCGTAACCGGCGAGGAATGGCAGGTCCACGGCGGCGGTTTTTACAATATCCAGAAATATATGGTTGCGCCCGAGCGCATGCCGGAGCACCTGGTGTGGTTCAAGTGGGAATCCTACATGACCTGGGTTTCCGGCTTCCTGATGCTGGTGCTGGTCTATTACGGCGGCGCGGACCTGTTTCTGGTCAATCGCAGCGTCCTCGACGTCTCCGCGCCCGTCGCGATTCTGATCTCGCTCGCCTCGCTTTCGATCGGCTGGCTGTTCTACCACTATCTGTGCAAATCGCCGCTCGGCAAGCACACGGTCGGGCTGATGCTGCTGCTCTACGTGCTGCTGATCCTGATGGCCTGGGGCTATACCCATGTGTTTACCGGCCGCGCGGCCTTCCTGCATATGGGCGCATTCACCGCGACGATCATGACGGCGAACGTGTTCTTCGTGATCATTCCCAACCAGAAGATCGTGGTTGCCGACCTGAAGGCCGGACGCACGCCGGACCCGAAGCTCGGCAAGGAAGCCAAGCAGCGCTCGACGCATAACAACTACCTGACCCTGCCGGTCATCTTCTTCATGCTGTCGAACCACTATCCGCTGGCGTTTGCCACCACCTTCAACTGGGTGATTGCCGCGCTCGTCTTCCTGATGGGCGTCACGATCCGGCATTATTTCAACACCATGCATGCCAGAAAGGGCCAGCCCAACTGGACATGGCTGCTGACAGCGATCATCTTCATCCTGATGATGTGGCTTTCCACATCGCCGAAACTGTTCAAGGCCGAGGACCCGAACATGGCGGTCGCGCCCGCCTTCGAGAAATTCGCCGAGGATCCGCATTTCGCCTCGGTAAAACAGGTCGTTTCGACGCGCTGTTCCATGTGCCATGCGGCTGAACCCGTCTGGGAGGGTATCCATCGCCCGCCCTTCAATGTCCGTTTCGAGACGGATGCCGAGATTGCCGCCCGGGCCGGACAGATTTACCTGCAGGCCGGACGCAGCCATGCTATGCCGCCCGGTAACGTCACCAGCATGACGGATGAGGAGCGGCAAAAACTGGTCGCCTGGTATCAATCCAGCGTCAGCGGAAAGAAGGCTGAATGACACCACCACGCATATTGAGAGGCCGGCTTTTGAGCTTCAACCGCCGGCCTCTGTCCATCGCGGACACCGAGAGCTATGAGTACGAAGATGATGGCGGCCTGCTGATTTCAGAGGGCCGCATTTTAGCGTTCGGGCCATTTGAAACCGTCCTGCTGGATGCGCCGGACGGCACGGAGATCGTCGATCATCGCCCGAACCTGATCCTGCCGGGCCTGATCGACACCCATCTGCATTTCCCGCAGATGCAGGTGATCGGCTCCTATGCCGCCAATCTTCTGGAATGGCTGAACACCTACACCTTCGTCGAGGAACAGCGTTTCGCCGATCCTGCCCATGGCGCCGGTATTGCCGTCGCCTTCTTCGACGAGATGATCCGCCAGGGCACAACCACGGCCGTTGCCTATTGCTCCGTGCACAAGGCCTCCGCCGACGCCTATTTTACAGAGGCGACGCGGCGCAACATGCTGATGCTCGGCGGCAAGGTGCTGATGGACTGCAACGCACCGGAGGCGCTGACCGACACGCCGCAAACGGCCTATGACGACACAAAGGCCGTGATTGCCGACTGGCACGGCAAGGCGCGCAATCATGTGGTCATCTCGCCGCGCTTCGCGCTGACCTCTTCGCATGAACAGATGGACGTGACCGGGGCCTTGGCGCGGGAGTTTCCCGACCTCCATATCCAGACGCATCTTTCCGAAAACACCGCCGAGATCGCCCGCGCGCTGGAACTCTACCCGGAAGCGCAGGACTATACGGATATCTATGCGCGTTACGACCTCTTGGGCGCAAAGACCCTGCTTGGTCACGCCATCCATCTGTCCGAACGTGAACGCGACGTGCTGCACGAGACCGGCGCCGTGGCTGTGCATTGCCCGACCTCGAACCTGTTCCTCGGCTCCGGCCTCTTTCCCTTCAAGGAATATGAGCGGCGCGACAACCCCGTGCGCATTGCCGTTGCCACCGATATCGGCGGCGGTACCAGCTATTCGATGCTGAAGACCATGGACGAGGCCTACAAGATCCAGCAATTGCGCGGCGAACGCCTCAATCCGCTGGAGAGTTTCTTCTACATGACCCGGGGCAATGCCGAAGCGCTGTCGCTTTCAGACCGGATCGGCACGCTTGCGCCCGGCAGCGATGCCGATATCGTGGTGCTCAATGCCCGCGCCACACCGGCCATGGCGCTGAAAATGGACGTGGTCACCACCCTTGCGGAAGAGCTTTTCCTGTTGCAGACATTGGGAGACGACAGAGCCATTGCGGAGACCTATGTGGCTGGCTGCCCGCTGAAATCCGGATTATGACACCGGACACGAAAGCCGGTTGGCAGACACTTACCCATATGTAATAAAACAATTCATATTTGATGCGGGAGGAGCTCATGTTTTCAGATCCGTTGACCATTGCCGACCTGAAGAAGCGCGCGAAATGGCGCGTGCCGAAGATGTTTTTCGACTATGCCGACAGCGGCGCGTGGACGGAAAGCACCTATCGCGCCAACGAGGCGGATTTTTCAAAGATCAACCTGCGTCAGCGCGTGCTCGTCGACATGACCGACCGTTCGCTCGAAACCACGATGATCGGCCGCAAGGTTTCCATGCCGGTTGCCCTTGCCCCGACCGGGCTTTGCGGCATGCAGCACGCCGATGGGGAGATTCTCGCGGCACAGGCGGCGGAACAGGCGGGCGTTCCCTTCACGCTTTCGACCATGAGCGTCTGCTCGATCGAGGATGTCGCGGAAAACACCAAGGACCCCTTCTGGTTTCAGCTCTATGTGATGAAGGATCGCGGTTTTGTCGGCGATCTGATCGGCCGCGCAAAGGCCGCGAACTGCAGCGCATTGGTGCTCACGCTTGACCTGCAGATCCTCGGCCAGCGCCACAAGGATCTCGTCAACGGGCTGTCGACGCCGCCGAAATTCACGCCCAAACATGTCTGGCAGGTCGGCACCCGCCCCTTCTGGGCGCTGGAAATGCTGCAGACCAAGCGGCGCACCTTCCGCAACATCGTCGGCCACGCGCCGGCATCTTCCGATTTGTCCTCGCTTGCGACCTGGACGGCGGAGCAGTTCGACCCGAAGCTTTCCTGGTCCGATGTCGAATGGATCAAGGAGCGCTGGGGCGGGCCGTTGATCCTCAAGGGTGTTCTCGACGCAGAAGACGCGAAAATGGCGGCAAAGACCGGCGCCGACGCGATCATCGTTTCCAATCACGGCGGTCGCCAGCTTGACGGCGCGCGGTCCTCGATCTCGGTCCTGCCCGAAATCGTCGATGCCGTGCAGGGCGACATCGAAATCCATATGGATGGCGGCATCCGCTCGGGCCAGGACATTTTGAAGGCACGCGCGCTCGGCGCTCAGGGCACCTATATCGGCCGGCCCTATCTCTACGGCCTCGGCGCCATGGGCAAAAAAGGCGTCACCCGCGCCCTCGATATCCTCCGCAAGGAACTCGATGTGACGATGGCGCTCTGCGGCAAGCGCAATATCGAGGATATCGACCGGGATATCATTGCGAAGATCGGTTTCTGATCGCGTCCTTTCAAAATATCCCGGAACAATAACGCTCCGTCTCCGTTCCATTCAAAGATGTGTGCCTTGCCAACGGCGCATGCGTTGAACGGACCGGGGGACGGCGCGGACGCATCTGCTTGTGATTTACATTTTCAATTTCGTCCCCATCCCCCGGAAACAAGCTCCAGTTTCGGGAGATTTTCATCATGATCGTGCTGACAACACTGATCTTCGCAGCCATCGGCCTGTTTTTAGGCGGTGGCGGCATCTGGCTGATCGTGCTCGGCGGCAGCTGGTTTTATCTGATTGCGGGCGTTGCCTTTCTGGCGACCGCCTTTCTCATTTTCACGCGCAATCCCCTCGCCTACTGGGTTTACGGGGCAACCATTCTGGTGACGCTTGCATGGGCGCTGCTTGAGGTCGGTTTCGACTGGTGGCAGCTTGGCGCGCGCGGCGGGCTGGTCGTGCTTCTCGGCCTGTGGATGTTCCTGCCCTGGGTTCGCCGGCCGATCCTGCGTGACCAGTATGGTTTCCCCGAACAAAACCCCACCGCCCGCGGTGGTCCCTGGCCGCTTGCAGGCGCCGTGGCCCTGTCGATCATCGTTGCGGCCATTTCACTTTTCACCGATCCCCATGCGATCAACGGTTCGCTTCCCGGCATTCGCAACGCCGATGCGTCGGCAAGCGAGCGCGTGCCCGCCGATGAATGGCATGCCTATGGCCGCTCAGAAAAAGGCCAGCGCTATTCGCCGCTCGACCAGATCACGCCGGACAATATCGGTGACCTGGAACTGGCCTGGCAAATCCAGACCGGCGACATGAAAGGCCCGAATGACGTTGTCGAGACGACCTATGAAAACACGCCGCTGATGATCGGTGATACGCTTTATGTGTGCACGCCGCACAGCTGGGCGATGGCGTTTGATGCCAGGACCGGCGACCAGAAATGGAAGTTTGACCCGGAAGTCCCGGTCGATGGCAACCGCCAGCACCAGACCTGCCGCGGTGTCACCTATTATGACGACCCGGACTTGGCCGAGGGCGAGCGCTGCAAGACCCGTGTCTACCTGCCGACCTCGGATGCCCGCCTGATCGCGCTCAATGCCGAAGACGGCACGATCTGCGAGGATTTTGCCGATAACGGCACGCTGCATCTTGAAACCAATATGCCTTACAAGACGCAGGGCTATTATTATTCGACCTCCGCGCCTCTTGCCATTGCCGGCAAGATTATCGTCGGCGGCGCGGTCAACGACAATTATTCCACCCAGAGCCCGTCCGGCGTCATCCGCGCCTATGATATCGATACCGGCGAACTGATCTGGAATTTCGACACCGGCAATCCGGACCGGACCGCGCCGATCGGCCCGGACGAGACCTATACCAGGAATTCGCCGAACAGCTGGTCGGTGATGTCCGGCGACAGCGATCTGGGCCTCGTCTATGTGCCCTTCGGCAACCGCGTGCCGGACCAGATCGGCCTCAACCGTTCGCCCTCGGAGGAAAAATATTCTTCCTCCGTGACCGCGCTCGATGTCGAGACCGGGGAACCGGCATGGGTTTTCCAGGGCGTGCATCACGACCTCTGGGACATGGACGTGCCGGCCCAGCCGCCGCTTCTCGATCTGACGATCGACGGCGAGACCGTGCCGGCCCTGGTGATGCCGACCAAACAGGGCGAGGTGTTCGTCCTGAACCGTGAAACCGGCGAGCCGATCCTGCCGGTCACCGAGGAACCCGCACCGCAGGATGGCGGCCTTGAGGGTGAAAACCTTTCGCCGACACAGCCGGTCTCCGCGCTTTCCTTCAAACCGCCGAAACTGACCGGCAGGGACATGTGGGGCGCCTCGCTGCTCGATCAGCTCGCCTGCCGGATCAAGCTGAAGCAGTATAACTACGAAGGCCGCTACACGCCGCCGTCAACCAACGGCACGATTGTCTATCCCGGCAATTTCGGCACGCTGAACTGGGGTTCGGTGGCCGTAGATCCGGAGCGCCAGGTGATGTTCGCCATGCCGGTTTACATGGCTTACACCTCCACGCTGGTGCCCAAGAGCAAGCCGGGCGCGCCGACGCAGGGCATCAACTCCAACAATGGCTCGCCCTATGCGGTGGCCTTCACCACCTTGCTCGGCCCGCTCGGCGTGCCCTGCCAGGCGCCGCCATGGGGTTATGTTGCAGGTGCCGACCTGACAACCGGCGAAATCGTCTGGAAGCACAAGAACGGCACGATCCAGGACATGAACCCGCTGGGCCTCAAGATCAGGATGGGCGTGCCCGGTATCGGCGGGCCGATCATCACCAAGGGTGGCGTCGCCTTCCTCGGTGCGGCCATGGACAACTACATCCGCGGCTATGACCTGACGTCCGGCGAACAGCTGTGGGAAGCCCGCCTGCCCGCCGGCGGTCAGGCAACGCCGATGACCTACGAGACCAGCGACGGCACCCAATACGTGCTGATCGTGGCCGGCGGTCACGGCTCCGTCGGCACCGAGACGGGCGACTATATTCTCGCCTACAAACTGCCCGACGGCACCTGAAAAAACAGCCGCGGCAACGGAACAAACCATCCGCTGCCGCGTCTTGCGTAAAGAAAAACAATCGAGGCTTGATCCCGCGTGACATACGGCGGAAAATGTCGGCACACGCCAACGAAGCGAAGATTATTCCGATGCGCCGCGCGATAGTTTTGATAATTTTCAGGTTGTCCTGAAGGCGTGGCATCACTATCTATCGCACAGAAAGATTTCAGCCTCAGGCTACAAAAAAGGAGTATTGAAGATGGCTTTTGAACTTCCTGAACTGCCTTACGCTTACGACGCGCTCGCCCCCTACATGTCGGCGGAGACGCTCGAGTTTCACCATGACAAGCACCACAACACCTATGTGACCACCGGCAACAAGCTGGCGGAAGAAGCGGGCCTCGGCAACCTTTCGGTCGAGGACGTCATGGTCAAGGCCTACGGTTCCAACCAGCCGCTCTTCAACAACGCCGCTCAGCACTTCAACCACACCCATTTCTGGAAATGGATGAAGAAGGATGGCGGCGGCACCAAGCTGCCGGGCGCGCTCGAAAGCGCGATTTCCTCCGATCTCGGCGGTTACGACAAGTTCAAGGCCGATTTCATCGCTGCCGGCGTCGGCCAGTTCGGCTCGGGCTGGGCATGGCTCACCGTCAAGGACGGCAAGCTTGAAATCATGAAGACACCGAACGGCGAAAACCCGGTCGTGCATGGCGCCAAGCCGATCCTCGGCGTCGACGTGTGGGAACACTCCTACTACATCGACTACCGCAACGCGCGCCCGAAATATCTGGAAGCTTTCGTCGACAGCCTGATCAACTGGGACTATGTCCTGGAGCTCTACGAAGGCGCCACGAAGTAAGGCTGAAGCCTTTTTGCAGTTTTCGAAAGCCCGGCCATGCGCCGGGCTTTTTTATTCAGCGGCCTTTTTCCGCCAGTCCCGGCATTACACGCGCCACCGTGCGCTCGATCACGTCGACCAGCACCATGGTCTGGTGGTCCACTTCGATGTTCAGCCGGTCGCCCGCCTTGTAGCGGGGAAATGTCGTCTGGCGCAGGGTCTCGGGAATGAGGTTGATGGTGAACAGGTTTTCCTCCACCTCGGCCACCGTCAGGCTGCAGCCATTGACCGCCAGAAAGCCGCGCGGAAAGATATATTTCGCCCAGTCCTCCGGCACGCGAAAGCGGATATAGGCGCCGTCATCGGCCACGCGGATCTCTTCCAGCGCAGCCGTTGTCGCCACATGGCCGGCAATCGGGTGCCCGCCGTTTTCGTCCGTCATTTTGGCCGAGCGTTCGACATTGACATTCTGCCCCGCTTCCAGCGCGCCCAGATTGGTGCGCTCCAGCGTCGCGTTCATCGCATCGAAGGTGACGTGATCGCCGGCAATGCCGGTGACCGAAAGGCAGGTGCCCTCGATATTGACGCTGGCGCCAAGTTTCAGGTCGGCGAGAAGCTGATCCGTGAACGTGACGGTGAAGGTCTTGCCGCCGGGATAAACACTGACATCAGCGAGCGGACGGACGGCCTGAACGATGCCGGTATACATGGGGTCTGCACTCCTTCGAAAGATTGGCGTCAGCGATGGCGGCAATATGGTCGGCGGGAACGGTGAAGACAAGCCTGCGGGCCCGCACACACGCTGTCCACCTCTGCCGTTTCACGCCTTCGGCGGCAGCGAGAAGGCGTTTTCCAGCGCGATCGAAACCCATTCATCAAATATCGGATCGGCGCAGTCATCGGCATCAAGATAGTAAAAGCCGCTCATCCTGCGCCCGCCATGGATCATCGGTTCCGGCTTGCCAAGGCGGGCGGCCGCCTCGGCATTGTTCTTGCCGACGCGGAACAGAAAACGCCCTTCGCCGGCCTTGCTGCGGCTGGCAGCGGCGACCATGTGGCCGTTGACCATGAAGCAGAGGCCGCCGAACATCTTTTTCTCGCTGACGCCCTCCAGCCCCTCGAGCCGATGGCGCAGGCGGGCGGCAAGCGCCTCATCGATCGCCATGATTTCAGTCTTTCAGATCTTTAGGCGTTCCCGAGAGGAAGTCGAGGAAGGCATGGTAATAATCCGGATGCCAGCGTGACAGCGGCGGACGGTTTTCGACGATGTCGCCCATGGCCCAGATCATCCGTTTTTCGTCGGTTTCCCGGTCCACTTCGCCATCGGGGCAGAGAATATAGAAATCGCCTGCCTCAAGGCTTTTCAGCATGAAATCGACGGTCTGTTCCGGCGTCCAGGCGCCTTCCGGCTTTTCCGTGCGTCCGCCCGCCGTCAGCGGGGTGAACACGAAGCCGGGGATCAGCAGATGCGCCTCGACCTTGCAGTTTTCCCGGTTTCTCAGATCATGCTGCAATGCTTCGGTGAATGCCTTCACGCCGGCTTTGGAAACATTATAGGCCGGGTTGCCGGGCGGCGTGGTGATGCCTTGTTTCGATCCAGTATTGATGATCAGCGCCGGTTCGCCGTGCTTGATCATGCCGGGCGTAAAAATCCGCGTACCGTAGATAACGCCAAGCAGATTGACGTCGATGATCCGGTCCCATGCTATCTGCTTGCCCAGAATGCCGGTTTCGGGCTGGATGCCGGCATTGTTCATCAGCACATTGACCTTGCCGAAGGCCTGGGTTGCCGCACATTCCAGCTCTTCCAGCGCCGAAAGGTCGGAGACGTCGGCTGCATGCGCCAGTGCCTTCACGCCCTTCTTCTCGGCCAAGGCCGCCAGTTCGGCGCCCGCCACCTTCAGCTTCTCGCTTTTCATGTCGGCAATCATCACATTCATGCCGAGAGCGATGAAAGCTTTCGCCGCGGCAAACCCGATGCCCGAAGCGCCACCGGTGATAACGGCGGAATTTCCCGCTTGCAGCGCAGGATGCGGCGCGTTTTTCTGGCTCATGGTCTTCCTCCCATTGCATTTTTGCGGCAGTTTTCATGACAATACCGCCGAATTGCGGCCGCAAACCAGCCATTCGATCTCATCTTCTCACGCACGGCCGATCCCGTCCGAAGCATCCGTGCACCCAGACAAGACTGTTTTCGAGTTGGCAGGTCCTGTCAATCGGCAAAATTGCCCGGCAGAGAGACGAAAGTCGCGCAGAACACGGGTTTTCCTTGCGTGACGCGGTAAAGCCGCTAAAACGGCACGAAACATGCCAAACAGCAGATGGACTTGAACAACACATGGCAACGCACAAAGACGTCAAGAAGGTCGTGCTCGCCTATTCCGGCGGCCTCGACACCTCGATTATCCTGAAATGGCTCCAGACCGAATTCGGCGCTGAAGTCGTCACCTTCACCGCAGACCTCGGTCAGGGCGAAGAGCTTGAGCCTGCGCGCCTGAAGGCCGAACAGGCCGGCGTGAAGGAGATCTTCATCGAGGATGTGCGCGAGGAATTCGTCCGCGATTTCGTCTTCCCGATGTTCCGCGCCAATGCCGTCTATGAGGGCGTTTACCTGCTCGGCACCTCGATTGCCCGTCCGCTGATTTCCAAGCGCCTCATCGAGATTGCAAAGGAAACCGGCGCCGACGCGATCGCCCATGGTGCCACCGGCAAGGGTAACGACCAGGTGCGTTTCGAGCTTTCGGCCTATGCGCTGAACCCGGACATCAAGATCATCGCGCCGTGGCGTGACTGGACCTTCAAGAGCCGGACCCAGCTTCTGGAATTCGCCGAAAGCCACCAGATCCAGATCGCCAAGAACAAGCGCGGCGAAGCACCCTTCTCCGTTGACGCCAACCTGCTGCACTCCTCCTCGGAAGGCCGTGTGCTGGAAGACCCGGCCATCGAGGCGCCGGAATATGTGCATATGCGCACCGTCTCGCCGGAAGCCGCCCCCGACAAGCCCACGATCATCAAGATCGGCTTTGAAAAGGGCGATGCCGTTTCCATCAACGGCGAGCGCCTGAGCCCGGCAACGCTTCTGGCGAAGCTGAACGACCTTGGCCGCGACAACGGCATCGGCCGTCTCGATCTGGTCGAAAACCGGTTCGTCGGCATGAAGTCGCGCGGCGTCTATGAAACGCCTGGCGGCACCATTCTGCTGGCCGCTCACCGCGCTATCGAATCCATCACGCTCGACCGGGGTGCCGCGCACCTGAAGGATGAGCTGATGCCGAAATATGCCGAGCTGATCTATTACGGCTTCTGGTTCTCGCCGGAGCGCTACATGCTGCAGGCCGCCATCGACAAGAGCCAGGAACATGTCGAAGGCGAAGTCACGCTGAAGCTCTACAAGGGCAATGTCATCGTCACCGGCCGGGAAAGCGACAAGTCGCTTTACTCCGAAGCCCTCGTTACCTTCGAGGACGACCACGGCGCTTACGACCAGAAGGACGCCGCGGGCTTCATCAAGCTGAACGCCCTGCGTCTCAGAACGCTGGCCAAGCGCGACCAGGGCTGATCGGCCTTCACGGTTTAGACTGCAGACAAGGCGGGGCCTTCGGGCTCCGCCTTTTTCTGTTCCGGGCCTCATATGCCTGTCGGAACAGAGCAACCTTACCGTGTCAAAACATGTCAGGCAACCGGATCGGACGGCACGCTTGCCTCACCGACCTGTTCATGGCCCGTGTCAAGCTCGGGCTTTTCGACAGTGCGCAGCCAGAAATAGCAGCAGACCGCGATTGCGCCCATGGACGGCACGATGAACTGAAGCGCCAGCACGGGTGAACCGATGGCCGCGGCGATGATGCCGGTGAGAAGGCCGGACCCCATCTGCATGAACCCCATCAACGCGGAGGCGGAACCGGCGATGGCGGGAAACGGCAACAGGGCCGCGTTCATCGTGTAGGGCATAACAAAGGCAATGCCGAAGGCGAAACTGCCGACCGGCAGCATCACGGAAAGATAGCTGATCGGCAGGAACTCGACGGAGACAGCGGTCGCCGCCGCACCCAGCGCGATGAACAGCAGACCGATGCGGACCAGCGAACGCGACGAGAACCGCCCGAGAGCAAAGCGGAAGACCACGGAGCCGGAAAAATAGAGCCCCGTCTGCATCAGCATGCCCACGCCGTATTGCGAAGGGGTGAGGCCTGCAACCTTGATCAGAACAAAGGGCAGGATGGAGGCCAGCGCATAAAGCGTCCCCACCGAAGAGGCAATCAACAGCGAGGCGGCCATGAAGCGCGCGCTCGTAACCAGTTGCCAATAGGCGGTCAGAAGCGGCAAGGGGCTGGCCTTGCGCCGGTCTGGCACAATGGTTTCGGCCATCATGGTGACGAGGATCACCGCAATGGTCGCGCCGAAGCCTGCCATCGTCAGAAAGATCGCCTTCCAGTCGAAAACAGCAAGAATGACGCCGCCAACCGTCGGCGCCACCGCCGGCCCGACAGCCAGAACAATGCCGATCATGTTCATGATCCGCGCCGCCGGCTCCCCGGTAAACTGATCGCGCACAATGGCGCGCCCGACGGTCAGCCCGGCCGAGGCCCCGATGCCCTGAACCAGCCGGCCCAGCAGAAGCGCGTTCACATCCCCGGCGAACACCGCCAGCAGGCTTCCCGCCATATAGATGCCGAGAAAGCCGATCGCGGTCTTGCGGCGGCCGAAGGCATCGGCCAGCGGACCGGCCACCAGCATGGCAAAGGCAAAACCGCCGAAAAACACCGAAAGCGAGAGTTTTATCGCGGCGTCGGTCGTATTGAAGGCAATCGCAAGCGCCGGCATGGCCGGTGTGTAGATCGAAAGCGAAAACGGCCCGAGCATGGTCATCATCGCACCGATAAGACTGGTGCGGCTTTCGCTCATCGGCGTTGTCGACAATGCGGTATTCCCGGACATGCTCATTCCTGCGAAAGTCTGATAAAATTGCCGCGCATGGTCTTCAGCGCACCGCGCAGCGTTTCCTTTTCCCGGCCGGAAAGCCCCTCTTCGACCTGCGCGACCAGTTCATCGGAGTGTTGCAGGATCGTCGCAAGAACAGCATCGGCCCGCCCGGTGGTGTGAATGCACTTTGCCCGGCCGTCGCGCGGGTCGGCTCGCCGCTCGATCAGTCCCGCCTTTTCCAGCCGGTCGAGATAGCGCGACAGCGTCATCGGCTCTATGCCGAGTTCCTCGGCAATTTCGCCTTGTCTTGCGCCGTTGCGGGCAGCTGTGCGCGCCAGCGTGCGCGCCTCTCCCGGCGTGACGCCGAGACCGGCCTGCCCGATCCGGCGCTCAAAGGCGGCGCGGAACAGCCGCGTCACATCGGTCAGCAGAAAGCCCAGCCGGTCGGTACTGATCTCGTTTTTCATTCAGAACCCGGACAATTGATATTTAATAAGCATTGCTTACTATCTTGGCTGGCGCTCATCAAGCCCCCCTTGCCATCAAGCCCCTTGCCATGCGTGTTTTGATGCCGCACACATCGAATGGCCGCAGTTTGCGGCCAAGAAGGCATGACAAGACAGGACTGACGGCAATGGCAGACACAAAAGACATCAATCCGGCACTGACGACATGGGACGGGGCACTGGGTCTGCCGCGGTTCGACAGTATTGCGGAGGATGATTTCGCACCGGCCTTCGAATGGGCCATGGCCGATCATCTTCGCGAAATCGACGCGATTGCCGGAAATGCCGCAAAGCCCGATTTTGCCAACACAATCGAGGCGCTGGAAGTCTCCGGCGATGCGCTGTCGCGGGTGGCCGCGGTTTTCTTCACCCGCGCCGGGGCTGATACCAACCCCGCCATTCAGGCGCTGGAGCGTGAAATCGCGCCGAAACTGTCGGCCCATTATTCCACGATTGGCGCCAACGCGGCGCTGTTCCGGCGGATCGATGCCCTCTGGCAGGAACGGCAATCTCTCGCACTGACCGAGGAACAGACGATCGTGCTTGAGCGGCACTGGAAAGGTCTTGTCCGCAGCGGTGCGCAGCTTGCCGCGGACAAGCAGGTCCGGCTTGCCGAAATCAACGGACGCCTGGCCGAACTCGGCACGAATTTCGGGCAGAATGTTCTCGCCGACGAGAGCGAATGGGCCATGTTCCTGACCGCCGAAGACGAGTTGCAGGGCCTTCCCGATTTCCTCATCGACGCGATGGCGGCAGCGGCCGCCGAACGCGGCCGGCCCGAGGCCTATGCCGTCACGCTTTCCCGCTCGATCGTGGAGCCGTTTCTCACGCTTTCGGCACGGCGCGACCTGCGCGAAAAGGCCTTTCGGGCATGGACAGCCCGCGGTCTTTCCGGCGGCGAACACGATAACCGGCCGGTGATGAAGGAAACGCTGCGCCTGCGTGCGGAAAAGGCGAACCTGCTGGGTTACGAAAACTTCGCGGCGATGAAGCTCGACAACACCATGGCGAAGACGGCCGATGCGGTGGACACGCTGCTGATGGATGTCTGGGAAAAGGCCGTGAAGGCCGCCGGAAACGACGAGAAGGAATTGCAGTCTCTGGTCGCCGAAGACGGCGCCAACCACGACATTGAAGCCTGGGACTGGCGCTATTACGCCGAAAAGCTCCGCGCCCGCAAATTCTCGTTTTCCGAAAGCGAAGTGAAACCCTACCTTCAGCTCGAGCGGATTCTGGAAGCCTGCTTTGCCGTTGCAGGCCGGCTGTTCGGCATTCAGGCCGTCGCGCGGCCCGATATCGTCGCCTATCATCCCGATGTCCGCGTCTATGAAATCCGCGACGAAAACGGCGAGGCCTTCGCCATCTTTCTGGGCGACTATTTCAACCGGGCGACAAAACGCTCCGGCGCATGGATGAATGCGCTGCAAAGCCAGCACAGGCTTCCCCTGCCGAACGGGCAGCAGGGCGAATTGCCGATCGTGATCAATGTCTGCAATTTCGCCAAACCGGCAGAAGGCAAGCCGGCCCTGCTTTCCCTTGACGATGCGCACACGCTGTTTCACGAATTCGGGCATGCCTTGCACGGCATGCTTTCCGACGTCACCTACCCTTCAGTTTCGGGAACCGGCGTCGACCGGGATTTCGTCGAGCTGCCGTCACAGCTTTACGAACACTGGCTGACGATTCCCGATATCCTGCGCAATTACGCCCTGCACTATAGCACCGGCGCGGCAATGCCCGACGCACTGATGGACAAGGTGCTCGAAGCGGCAAACTTCAACCAGGCTTTCTCGACCGTTGAATATACCGCCTCCGCCATCGTCGACATGCACCTGCATACGGCAACAACCCCGCCGGCCGATCCGGTTGCCTTCCAGGATGGCGTGCTGAACGCGATCGGCATGCCGAAGGCGATTGCCATGCGCCACGCAATACCGCATTTCCTGCATATATTCGCAGGCGACGGCTATGCCGCCGGCTATTATTCCTACATGTGGGCGGAGGTGCTTGATGCCGACGCGTTCGAGGCGTTCGAGGAAACCGGAAACGCCTTCGATCCTGAAACCGCCCGGCAACTGCTCGACAACATCCTGTCGAAGGGCGGATCGGTTCGTGCGGAAGCGGCCTACCGCGCATTCAGGGGCAAGATGCCCACGCCGGATGCAATGCTGCGCGGACGCGGGTTGCTGGATTAAAAAAATCGGGCGCGCAGTCAGCGTCGCCCGATTTTCCGAATTTGGTATTTGTTGGCGTGTCGAAGCGGACAGAAAAACCTCTGTCCGCTCCGGCCTTTTGCTCGATTACGGCTGTTTGCCGATATAGGCGAGGATGCCGCCATCGACATAAAGCACGTGGCCGTTGACGAAATCGGAGGCTGACGATGCGAGGAAGACGGCCGGGCCCTTCAGGTCCTCGGTCGTGCCCCAGCGGTTTGCCGGGGTCTTGGCGAGGATGAAGGAATTGAAGGGGTGGCCGGGTTCGCGCAGCGGTGCGGTCTGGGGCGTTTCGATATAGCCCGGGCCGATGCCGTTGCACTGGATGTTGTAGGAACCGTATTCCGACGCGATATTGCGCGTCAGCATCTTCAGGCCGCCCTTGGCGGAGGCATAGGCCGAAACCGTTTCGCGGCCGAGCTCGCTCATCATCGAGCAGATGTTGATGATCTTGCCGGAATTGCGTTCCATCATCGACGGCAGCACGGCCTTGGCCATGATGAACGGTGCGGTCAGGTCGATATCGATGACCTTGCGGAAATCCGCAGCTTCCATCTCGTGCATCGGCGTGCGGGCAATGATGCCCGCATTGTTGACGAGAATGTCGATCGGGCCGACGTCCTCGGTGATCTGCGCCACCATCTTCTGAACCGAAGGCTCATCGGTCACATCGCAGATATAGCCCTTGGCATCGATACCGGCTTCCTTGTAGGCGGCAACGCCCTTGGCCAGAAAATCTTCGTTGATGTCGTTGAAGACGATCGTCGCACCGGCCTCGGCCAGCGCCGAAGCGATGGAAAAGCCGATACCATAGGACGCGCCGGTGACCAGAGCGACCTTGCCGTCAAGTGAGAAATTGTCTGCAAAACTCATGGGTCGGATCTTTCTGTTTTTGAGAGACTGTCGGTTTAGGCGGACGTGGACCTGATCAGCGCAGTTCGTTGATCGGGATCACGTCCATGTCGTTGAAGGTCTGGTTCTCACCGCCCATCGCCCAGATGAAGGTGTAGTTGGTGGTGCCGCAGCCGGCGTGGATGCTCCAGGACGGGCTGATGACGGCCTGCTCGTTCTGTACCAGGATGTGACGCGTCTGCTTGCCTTCACCCATCATGTGGAAGACGGACTGATCTTCCGGCAGGTTGAAATAGGTGTAGATTTCCATGCGGCGCTCGTGGGTGTGGGCCGGCATGGTGTTCCAGACACTGCCCGGCTCCAGCTGGGTCAGGCCCATAGAAAGCTGGCAGGTTTCCAGAACGTCGGGATGGATGAACTGGTTGATGACGCGCTTGTTCGACGTGGCGGCATCGCCAAGCGGAACCTTCTTGGCATCGTCCATCTTCAGGAAGGTCGTCTTGCAGGCTTTGTGCGCCGGGGCCGAAACCATATAGAACTTGGCCGGCCTGGAAGCGTCATTGCTCTTGAAGGCGACGGACTTTGTGCCGCGGCTGATATAGAGGCAATCCTGGAAATCGAGATTGAAGGTCTCGCCGTCAGCCTCGATAGACCCGGCGCCACCGAGGTTGAAAACACCGATTTCACGGCGTTCGAGAACGTAGTTCGTTCCAAACGTGCCCATGCAATCGATGCCCTTGTCGAGCGGCACGGTTTCGGAAACCGGCATGCAGCCAAGCGTCACCATCCGGTCGATATGGGTGTAGACGGCCACGACCGTATCGGCGACATAAAGGTTTTCAATCAGAAACTCGTCGCGCACTTCCTCGGTGGTGTAGCGCTGGAAATCCCTCTGATTGACGGAATAGCGAATATCCATGGTTTTTCTCCTTCACTGGATCGAAGCGGCCGGATGCAGGCGGTTCCTGCATGCGTTCCAGCACGTCTCCATATTCAAATCCGAGCGTCTCGCTCGTCTGAGACCCGCGCGCAAAGCCTTTCTCAGACAATGCCCCGCGCGGTTTTCACATTCTGATTTTGACAACGACCTTGCGAACGGCCTCGCCCGTTTCGCCAACGGCACATCCGGGCCGGTGAACGTCCCAGGGGTAAAACACCGCGTAACTTCCGGCCGACAGGACGAGAGAGCTCTCGTCGCCCACCTGATCGTAGAACAGCAGGTCACGCTCCCCGGAAAGGTCTTCGGCCGCCGGCGGGGTCGTTGACAGAGGGGCGACGCCGATCATTTCCCTGCCGGAAACGATGTACTGGATATCCAGATAGCGGATGTGGGACTCCGGTCGCTTTTCCTCTTGCGGGCCGGTCGTGTAATCCTGAACCGATGCGAAAATCCGGTCCCCATCGATATCGATGCGTCCCTCAGATGCATTCGCCAGATCGGTTTCGTTCAGAAACTGCAGACCTTCCAGCACGGCGTCCGGCAGGGTCGCTTTCTCAAGGTCGACGTTATCAAGTCGTCCGAAAATCACGGTATGTACTCCTTGGTGGCCGGTCTTCGCGTCCGGCCGTGGTGCGTGGGGCAGCGCTTGTCGATGCTGTTCGTCACGCGCATTTCAATTGCTTCACCGGTTACCGCGCTTCGTTTCAAGGCCCGTCCGGCGATCCGGCTGCCCCGCCAGGGGCAACCAGCTGTCATGCGGCCTTCGCTACTGGATCAGTCCGGCTGCGCGCGGCAGCGCCAGCGAGAGTTCCGGTATGAAGGTCACGGCCATCAAGAGCGCCACGAGGATGACAAAGAAGCCCAGCAGCGGTTTGACGACATCTTCGATCTTCAGCTCCGCGATACGGCACCCGACGAACATGATCGGGCCGACCGGCGGGGTGATCGTTCCGATGCACAGATTGAAGACCATCAGGACGCCGAAATGGATCGGGTCGACACCGAGAGAGGTCGCAATCGGCAGGAAGATCGGTGCAAAGATAAGGATTGCCGGCGTCGGGTCCATGACAAAGCCCAAGAGCAGGATCACGATATTCATGATGATCATGATCAGGATCGGGTTGTCGGTGATCGACAGCAGCGACGAGGCGATGATGTTCGGGATCTGGGCATAGGCCATGATCCAGCCCATGATCGAGGAAACGCCGATCATGAAGATGATCATTGCCGTCGTCTTGACCGTTCCAAGCAGCAGCGTCGGGATCATCCGCAGTGACAGGGTTCTGTAGGCAAACGACAGGAGCGTCACGTAAACCACCGCAATGGCACTGGCTTCCGTCGGCGTGAAGATGCCCGAGATGATGCCGCCAACCACGATCACGATCATCAGCAGCGCCGGAATGGCTTCGATCGTCGTCCTCAGATTGGTCCGGAAATTGGCCAAACGCTCGGCCTTGTAACCGGCCTTGCGGGCGAAGAAGATCACCGGGATCATGCAGGCGATGCCCCAGAGAATGCCGGGCACATAGCCAGCCATGAACAGCGCTGCGACGGATGATCCACCGCTTGCCAGCGAGTAGATGATGAAGGTGTTGCTTGGAGGGATCAGCATGCCCGCTGGCGCCGATGCGATGTTTGCGGCAGCGGCGAATTTCGGGTCATAGCCTTCCGCCTTCTGCTGCGGCCCCATGGCCCCGCCGATGGCGGCGGCAGCAGCCACGCCGGAACCGGAGATGGCGCCAAACAGCATGTTGGCAACGATATTCGTCTGCACCAGCGCACCCGGCACGAAGCAGATCAGCGCCTTGGCAAAGTTGATCAGTCGTCGCGCGATCCCTCCTGACGTCATGATGTTACCGGCAAGGATGAAGAAAGGAATTGCCAGCAGAGAGAAGGAGTTGATGCCCGCAAAGATGCGCTGGGCAGAGGTGATCGCCATGCGATCAAACGTGAAGATGGTGGCCATTGCCAGCACGGACCCGATGCCCATGCTGACGCTGATCGGAACGCCGATCATCAGAAGGATCGGAATCGAGATGAGCAGGATCAGGCCGATATCGGCTGCATTTCCCATTTATTTGACCTCCCCTGGCGTGCCTTCCGCGCTTGGCGGACGGATGAACTGCAGGATGTCGTTCCAGATGTTGTAAAGGCAGTAGAAGGCCGAAAAGGCGCCGCAGATCGGCAGGGCCATATAGATCTGCCCGGTGCGCAGGAACGGAATTGCGGCATTGGTCTGGCGCATCGTCCGGTCAACGGCATCGAGGCCGCCGATCAGCAGAATTCCAACGACAAACAACAGGATCAGAACATCCGTCGCGATCTGAAAGACCGCTTTCCGGCGCGGCGACGAGAATGCGTCAACGACGATCCCGATATTCATGTGGCCCTTTTCGCCGAACAGGAGCGCTGCGCCCAGAAGAACCAGCCAGACAAACATGATTTTCGCCAGTTCTTCCGTCAATGCGCCGGCGCCGCTGAACACATAACGGTTCACCACCTGCCAGGTGACGACAAACGTCAAAAGGCCACACAAGGCGATGCAGATCGTTGCCAGAAAACGATCGACCCAAAGCTTGATCGTATGCATAGCAGTTTCTTTCTCATCCGGGCTGGCCCCGGAAACCGGGACCAGTCGAGATCATTGATGATTGGAGATCATTCGCTGGCAGGGTGCATCTGCGAATAAATCTTCTTGGTGACGTCCGAGGTGAGCTTTTCTTCCGTCAGCGGACGAACGGCGTCACGGAAGGGCTGAAGGTCAACATCGTTGAACTGGGCGCCGGCTTCTTCCGCCAGTGCACGGGACTTGGCTGCATCTTCGGCAAAGACTTCGAACTCATAGTCGGCAGCCTTCTGAAGCTCTTCCAGGAAGATCTGCTTCACATCGTCGGGCATGTCTTCGAAGTAATCGACATTCATCACCAGATAGTCGGGGATCATCAGGTGCTGGGTGTAGGAGAAGTACGGTGCGATTTCCGAATGCTTGAGCGACCAGTAGGTCACCTCGTTGTTTTCGCCACCGTCCAGAACACCGGTCTGGATTGCGGTGTAGACTTCACCCTGTCCCATGGCGATGCCGTTGCCGCCCATCATGTTCATCATGTCGATATTGGTCTGCGACTGCATCACGCGGATCTTCTGACCGGCCAGGTCTTCCGGTGTGTTGACCGGATGGTCCTTGAGGTAGACGTTGCGCGAACCGGCGGTGAAGGCGGCGACGACGACGATGCCCTGATCTGCGACGGAGTTGTAGAGATCACCGACGATTTCGGGATTGTTCACGACGCTCTTCTGGTGCTCGATGCTGTCGAAGACATAAGGCAGGTTGAAGACGACGAAATCGGGGTTCCAGCTTTCCAGCAGGCTGGCGGCAGCCAGCGACATGGCGATGGTGCCGGTCTGGGCCATTTCGACCGTTTCCTTCTGGGCACCAAGCAGCTCGTTCGGGAAGATCTTGACCGTGTATTCGCCGTTGGTGCGTTCGGCAAGCGCTTCGCCGAAGCGTTCCATGGCCTTGTACTGCGGATGCGATTCCGGCTGGTTGAACGCGATTTCGAAGACAGTTTCAGCGAGAGCCGAGGACGGGCCGAAAACGGCGCTCAGCGCAACAATGCTGACGCCGGCCAGACGGATCGTGTTTTTTACGTTTTTCATGATAGCCTCCCATGAGGATATTGGAGTTTGATTATATCGGTCCTGTTCTCGCTTAAGCGGGCCGATCTTCTGCTTGAGAGGCGGTGTTTCCATCGCCCCACTTCTCGTAGACATCGTTGATGTCTCCGATGAAATAATCAGGGTTGAGGTCACGGATGGGACGCAGGTCCTCCGCGCTCAGACCTTCAAGGTGGTGCGTCATCGCGGCAACGGCGCGGTCCGCATCCCTGTCAGCAAGCGCGTCCACGATCTCACCATGCTCGACGAGCACCCGCTCCATGCGGTTGATCTGTGGCAGCGTCAGACGCCTGTAGCGGTCGACCTGCAGCTTGACCTGCTCGATGATTTTCCAGATGCCGGGATAGCCGCCGGCAACCGCAATTGCGCGGTGCAGCGCTTCGTCGGCGGCGTGAAACTGATCGCTGTCACCGGCCTCCGTGCGCTCGCGCTGATACATCAGCAATGCGCGCATATTGGCGATTTCGCTGCCCTGCACCCGGCTGGCCGCGGCACGGACATTGACCTGTTCAAGCGCCGTGCGCGCCACCTGCGCCTCCAGCAGCGAAGCCACCGGAATGCGCGAAACCCGGGTTCCGGACTTGGGAACGATATCGATCAGCTGTTCTTCAGCCAGACGCAACAGCGCCTCACGGACAGGCGTGCGCGAAAGCCCGCTTTCGGCCGCGATTTCCTTTTCGCTGACCACCTCACCGGGCAGTCGCTTGAGGGAAACGATTTCGGCGCGGAGACGACGATGAACGATCTGCGTGGCCGTACCGGCCCGGCTGCCATCGCCATTCCCCGAAAGGTCAATCATGCCATCAGATGCGTAACTCATCTGCGTCTCCATGGTCTGTTGTATATCTTATATATCATATATATCAGTTATACAAGACCTCCTTCATCAACGACGAAATAAAAATCGACGACTTTGGACGCAGGGCTGAAACCACCGGGAGGGCGCACTTCGCACCGGAGCTCTCATGGTCGCATCGCGCTTTTTCTGAAAGGGTTGAACCGGCCTTCCCGACATGGCTCTGGACGGGACGGTAGCCGTTGCCATTCATTCGGGGAATGTTGACGTGACAGGTGAAGCGATCGAGCGGTGCGTCGGTCAGGTCTCCCGCCCTCTGGGTTTCCATCCCTTCGGCAAAGAGTGGGTTACTGGAAATCGTGACGGCGCCCTGCCCCTTGGCGCGGAGAGATCAGCTCGAATTGAATAGCACCGCAAATTTCGACACCTCCCTACCCCCCAAAAAAACAGAAAGGCGGTCATGACCTTGAGAGTAGCTTTGGCCTTGAACCCGGCCGCATCACGTTTCCGTTTTATCATTGGACGACGCTTCCCCACCAACCGCCACAACCCGGCACCCGGATCGAAATCCCGTGACCATGCCTGACGGCACACGCCACCGGCATCGCTGTCACCGCTTGCTGAAGCGCACCGGAGCGGTGATTGTCTTTTTTGCGCCTGGCGGCGGGGCGGGAACCGGCGATGCGCGGCGCACGAGAGAGAGCACTTCGTTATCGAGCGCGGCATGGCCGGAGGAGCGGGCGATGGAGGCGGAAAGAACATTGCCGTTACCGTCAATGCTGAAACGGACGTAGACGATGCCGCGTTCGCCGCGCTGGCGCGCCTCTGCCGGATAACGCTTGCGTCGCTCCAGATGCGCCATCAGCCGGGATTGCCAGCGCGCCTGCCGGGCTTTGGAAACGCCGGACGACGCCTCGCGGGCCGCATTCCTGTCGCTTTTTTGCACCTGCGCCTGCGCCTTGCGGGTCGCCTGCGATGCGGCTTGTTGCTGCTGCGGTGGCGGCTTCTTCGCCTGTTTGCGGACCGGTTTTTTCTTCGGTTCCGCTTTTTTTACCACCTCACGTTCCAGCTCCTTCGGGCGCGGGGTCGGGATGGGAATTGCAACCGCATCGGAAAGGCGGACGATATCCTCCTCCACAGGCTCGGCCTCTTCCATGGGATCGGCCACCTCGGTTTCGACAGGGTCCGGCTGATCCTCGGTTTCCGCCGCCTCGGGCTCGACTGGCTCGGGTTCTTCAGGCACATCTTCGACCGGCGCGTCGGTCTCCTCGACAGGCTCCGCCACATCCTCGATAGGTGGCTCTACCGGAGACTCGACCTGTTGGGAGGGCGCGCTCGCATCGGCGTCCTCGGTATTTTCGGAGATTTCAAGTTCTTCCGTCTGAATGGCTTCCGGGGCCGCGGCGAGTTCGATCATGATGGCGGCGGGCGGAGCACCGTCGGCGACAACCACCGGCTTTTCCCGCAGCATCCACGCGGCAACGCCGGCATAGGCCGCCATGACGAAAGCGACGGCCCCCAGCCAGAGAGCCGCCTGTGCGATGCCCGCGCTCGCGCCGTTATGCCAGGCCGGCCTGTTCACTGCGCCACCTTGTCAGGCGCACCATCGGCTTTTTCGCCGTCGGGCGACCCTTGCGCCTGCTCCAGTCCGACCAGCGCGATCTTGAGATAACCCGCATCGCGCAGGATATTCATCACGCCCATGAACTCGCCGTATTCGACGCCCCGGTCGGCGCGCAGAAAGATGCGGGTTTCCCGGTCTCCTTGCGTCAGGGCGTTGATGGCCTCTCCCAGCCCCTCCCGCGCCACGGGGTCTTCGCCGACATGCAGCGTCAGATCCTCCTGCAAGGTCAGATAGAGCGGTTCGTCCGGCCGGTCCTGCGGTTTCGCCGTCGAGGCGGGCAGATCGACATCGACATCGACCGTGGCAAGGGGAGCCGCCACCATGAAGATGATCAGCAGCACCAGCATGATGTCGATGAAGGGCACGATGTTGATTTCGCTGTTTTCCTCGGGCAGCGCCCCCGCATCCCTGCGTATGCCTCCGGCCATGACGTCTACTCCGCCGCCGCCAGATCGGACAGATCCGCCTCGCCTTTTTCGGCGGTCCCCGGCCCGTCGGGCGGTATCCTGCCGAGGTCGAGTGCAAGGCTGACAAGCTGTTCCACGCCCGAGCCCGCATCCGCCAGCAACTGGCCGTAACCGGCAATCGCGCGGGCGAACACGTTATAGATGATGACGGCGGGAATGGCGGCGACCAGGCCCATGGCGGTCGCCAGAAGCGCCTCGGCAATGCCGGGCGCGACCACGGCGAGATTGGTCGTCTGCGCTTCCGAAATGCCGATGAAGGCGTTCATGATGCCCCATACCGTGCCGAACAGGCCGATGAACGGCGCGGTCGACCCGACCGTCGCCAGCAGCCCGGTTCCGCGCGACAACCGTCGCGTCGCCTGCGCCTCGATGCGGGCAAGCCGCGCGCCGAGACGCTCCTTCACGCCCTCATTGCCGGCGTATTCGGGGGCCTGCCCGGAACGGCGCAACTCGTCTTCGGCCGACCGCGCCATGAAGGCGGCCGGTCCGCCCCGGCCGGAAAGCGCCCGAACCGCCTCATCGAGCGTGGCCGCCGCGGAAATGGTCTTCGCCGCCCGCCCGGCCCGCGCCCTGGCGCAAGCCAGTTCGATGGATTTGGCCACCAGAACGGTCCAGACCGCGAAGGAGGCCAGCATCAGTCCGAGCATAACCGCCTTCACCACGCGGTCGGCAGCCATGAACATGCCCCATGGCGACAGATCGTGCGGCAGGTTCGGATCGCGCTCCGCGTTCAGCAATTGCGATAGCGCACCGGCCGGGTCTTCCATGAAAGAGGGTGCGGGTTCGCCGGCTTGCGGCGTTTCACCATTGGCAATCGCGGGCACGGTAGTCCTGGCATCGGCCGACGCGGCGGGTGGCTCGCCGCTTGTTTCCACGTTTGCCGGCGGGGGAACTGGCTCCGCGATATCATCGCCCGACTGTATCTCGTCGACCGTTGCCGGGGCATGCTGCTGAGCGACCTCCGGAGAAGCTGTATTTTCCTGCGCCAGCGCTGTTGTGGACATGGCGGGCACGGCGATGAGGAAAGCGGCAACCAGAACGGCCGAAAAGCCGGCTCTTGCCGGCTTCGACCGACCTGCCGGGGCCGGAAAAAAGGAAATCATGTTCTGCCTGTCTCTTTTCCCTGAGGGGCCGCCGGAAACGGCGGCCATTATCGAAAGAAGGTGTGCGGGCGGGTTCGCCGGCCCGGTCAAAACCGCGCAGTCAGGTTCGCCCTGATCGTCCGCCCGGGCGCGGGAACCCAGCCATCAATGGAATCGACATAGTAGCGGTCGAACAGGTTTTGCGCCTGAACGTTGAGCGAGAGGTTGTCGCTGATTTCATAGTCCACGAACGCATCCACCGTTGTGTAGGGCACCCACATCGGCGTGCGCTGGCGGTCCGACTGGGTGAGTTCCAGAAGCCGCTTGCCGCTGTGGTTGACGCGTCCGCCAATCGTCAGCTTTTCATCGAACAGACGAACACCTGCCGTCAGCGTGAGAGCGATTTCCGGCGGGACATGCGCAACAGCATAGTCCTGCGAGACGGGGGCATCGCTGCAAGCTGAAGTCTCGCAGAACTCGAACTCCGTATAGTAGTTGAGCGAGCCTTCGGTGAAGAAACCGCCGGCATCATAGGCACCGGAAAGCTCGATGCCCCTGCTTTTCACCTTGTTCAGGTTGGCGAAAGTGAACATCGGTTCTCCCGGTTTGGGAACTGCCGTAACGCGCGAGATATAGTCCTTATGGTCGTTGTGGAAATAGGCCAGCTTCAGCCGCCCGACATCGCCCCCGGTAAAGAGGTCGTAGCCGAGATAGTTGATCCCCGCCTCCCAGCTTTTGGTCGTTTCGGGAAGCAGATCGGGGTTCGGTGTGGCGTTGCCGTCGCTGAACATCGTCTCGCGCATCGTCGGCGGACGAATGCCCTCGGCATAGCGCGTGAACAGCTGAACGCCCTCGAAGGGAGAGACCGTCACGCCGATCGACGGGCTGAGACTTCCACCATCCCTGTTCCTGTCTTCGGGGGGCGTGTCCACCGTGTTGCGATCCTCAAGCCGCCACATATCGTAGCGCAGCCCGCCATCCAGCGTCAGCCAGTCGTTGATTTCCCATTCCGCCGTGGAAAAGACGCTGCCGACGGAACGATTGCCCACGCTCGGTTGCATCCAGACGCAGGGCGTCGTCGTCATCGGCCGGCTGCAATACTCGTCGCCATCCATGTCCTCGTAGGTATAGGCGCCGCCGTAATCCACCGAGATCGTGCCGGCATCGGTGTAGAATACGCTCGTATTGGTGATATCGCCGCCATATGTGTGGGTCTCGGCGTAACGCGGCTCGTCTGCCGGTATGATCCCCCAGTCCAAAAGGTCCGGGAAGGACGCAACAGCCCGCGTCGTGCCGGAAACATCGGCCGCCCAGATATTCGCCCTCAGATCGATGAGTTCATTGTCGTCCGGCGTCCAGCGATAGCGCGCGGTATAGGTATTCGTCTTGATGTCGGAAAGCTGAACCTGACGGAAACCGTCATCCTGCTGGAACAGCAGCGATCCCATCGATTCCCCGAACTCGCTCTGGAAATGCACGTAGCCGAGCTGAAGGCTCTGCCCGTTTCCCCAGCGGAAGGTCGCCTTGGCCAGTCCGGATGTGGTGTCTTCCGAGGTGTTGAACACCTCCTCGCCGGGCTTGGTGAAGGAAAGGGGATAGTCCCGATCATTATATTCATAGGTCGTGTCGCCGTTTTTTCCGGCGAAGTAGTTTCCGGTCTTGCGGCGCGAGAAGGCCGCGATGAAATCGAAATCTTCCCGCGCCCATGCCGCAGCGATGCTGCCGGACCCGTTGTTGAAGTCGAAAAGCGAGGGGGCATCGGTGCGCTGGTGATATTCCGGCGGCGTCGGCGGGGCGATCGCGTTGTCGCTGATACCGCCGCGCAGGCGTACGCCGAAAGTCTCGTCTCCCTCAAGAATATCCTGGACGCCGATGGTGCGGATTTCCACGACGCCGCCATTGGCGCCGGCTCCCTGGGCACCGCCCGACGGCCCCTTCGAAATATCGACGCCGCCGATCATATCCGGATCGATATAGACGCGTTCGTCAACGCCCTGATAGCCGCGCCACGTCGTCGTCGACTGTTGCGTGCCGTCAATGGCGACCTTGACGCGGCCCTGGCCCTGCATGCCGCGAATATTGACGTCCAGCTTGGCGCCGTTGTTCTTGCCGGCGGCGGTGACGCCCGGCGTGCCGACGAATATGTCGCCCGGCGCGTTGCCCCGCAGCCGCTGTATCCGCTCCGACGAGATGTAAGCGCCCGATCCCGGCGTCTGGTAGGGAATGTCGGCAGGCGCGCCGCCGACGACATTGACGTCGATCGTGTCCAGAAGGATGCTTTCGCCGAGCGTGTCCAGCGGTATTTCCTCACCCGTCGGGCGGAAAATCACGGCCGTCCGGTTGCCGGTGAAACGGTAGGCATAGCCCGATGACCGCAGAAGCGTTCTCAGGGCGGTGTCCGCCGTCAGATTGCCGCTGACGGCATCCGAGCGTCCGGTTATCGCCTCATCGCCCTGCCGGATGACCTGGATATCCGTCGCCGCGGTAAAATCGGCAAGCGCGGCCAGCATCGCCTGCGCCGGGATATTGAACTGATGGGTCTGCAAGGCCCCTTGCAACGCCCCTGGCACGGCCTGATCTGATGCTGCCGATTGCGCCGACGCCGTTTGTAGGCCGCCTGCGGCAAACACCGCCAAAGCCGCCGCGCCACACAATAGTCTTTTGTTTATTTTGAGCATTCTGTTTCCGGTCCTGCGAGGATTAAAAACCATCTTCTGACTGCAGGACGGGCCAGGAATTAAAACCCGTAAAAAATACTCAAGTTTTTTACGACGCCGAACCGATTGCCCGGATAACGGCATTTTCAGCCGTAGATGAGGGTGACGAAACCGGGCGTCGAAAGCACTTTCAGACCGAGACCGGTGCGCATGGCCTCCAGAACCGCGTCGGCATCGTCGACCTGGAAGACGCCGGACAAACGTAGTTGCCGCAGCGATTGATCGGCGATGACCACACGCCCGGCAGACATCCTTTCAAGTTCGTCAACGACGACGCCGAGCGGCGCCCTGTCCAGAATGATCAGTCCGCGCCGCCAGGAAAGCGCAAGCTCCGGATCGACGGTTTCCACCGCTCCCGGGCCGGTGACCGTCACCGCCACGGCCTGACCGGCGCGGAGCCTTCTTGAAGAGCCGCCCTCGGCAACGGAGACAAGCCCGCGTGCGACCGTAACCTCGACATTATCCTTGTTCTGCTCGACGGCAAAGGCGGTTCCGAGCACGCGAGTCTCAACCGTTCCCGAATGCACCAGGAAGGGCCGCGTTTCATCATGCGTCACATCGAAATAGGCCCGGCCGCGAAGAAGGCGGATATCGCGCGCCTGCCCGGTCATCGAGACATCCACGGCGCTGCCGCCATCAAGGAACAGGGTCGAGCCGTCGGCCAGCTCGATCTCGCGCGTCTGGCCGGGCGGGGTCGCATAATCAGCGAATGCACGGTCCGGCAGGCCGGGGTCGCGCCACAACATTGTCACCACGACAATGGCAAGCATTGCCGCTGCCATCGCCGCGAACCGGATTGCGGGCCAGCGATAGGCGTGTTGCCTTGTTGGCACGCGATACCAGCCGCCCGCGCCCAGCCGCTCCGCCGGCTCGCGCAGATCATCCCACAGCAACCGGACGCGTTCATAGGCCTGGCCGTTGCCGCTATCGGCCCGCAGCCATTCGTCAAAGGCCCGACAGTCCGAACGGCTCGGCTTTCGATCGTTCAGGCGAACAAACCAGGCCGTGGCCTCGCGCTCGGCTTGTTCGGCTGCGATCTTTTCATTGGCACGACCGGTCGTCCTCACAGATCGCCCTCCCGGAAAACGAATTGCGGCTCTATTCCCAACAAGACGTTTGAGCGCGAAAAATCCTCAATCATCATTGCGTTCCTCCCGCCAGCGCTGGCAAAATTCCAGCGCGCTGCGCAATTCCTTTTCCACCGTGCTGACCGATATGCCGAGTTGCCGGGCGATTTCCGCATGTCGCATGCCATCCAGCCGGTTCAACAGAAAGATCTGCTGCCTGCGGCGGGGAAGCTGCTGCAATGCGGTAAAGAGATCCTCCAGCTCCTGCCGTGCGGTCACGATCCGGTCTGGAGAGGGCGCGTCGTATTCCTCAACCGCCTGTGCGCGCTGCGCATGGGTCCGACGGATGTCAGCGGCGCGCAGCCGGTCGATCGCCAGATTGCGGATTGTTCTGACAAAAATGCCTGGACCATCCGGTTCGACATTACTTTTTTGCAGCTTCGCGAACGCCTCCTGCGTGACATCCTCGGCATCCTCCCAGTTGCCCAGAATTCTGTTGGCGAGGCGATTGAGACGCATGCGCTCGGCAAGATAGATATCGGTGAGGCGGCCAAACTTCTTCATAAGCGATATGTGTTCCGCAAATGCCACGCAGCCGCATGGCAGCACGATGCGCTGAAACGTTCCGTTTTTCGCCGTATCCTGTCCGTCATCAAACCAAAGCGAGATCAATTTTGATGAGAAGGTTGGCTCCTTAGCCACCCCATGTCGCAATGCCAAATCCATATGTCATGGGGCGTATATAAAATATGATAAATACAATCAACTTTATAGTTGCGAAATTCTAAGAGGCGCTACGGCGAAATCGACAAGGTAGCCGCAATCGTCGCCTTTCTGCTCTCGAATGGTGCCGGTAATATTGCCGGCCAGCATTTCACGTCCGCACACACATGCCCTCGCACGGAAGCGCGATGATCGCTTCCATGCCATGGTCCGTCATCACAAAAGTGATGTCGCCGCCATGCTGCTGGGCGATGGCGCGGGCGATTGATAGACCGAGGCCGATGCCGCCGGTCTGCCGGTTGCGCGAGGTTTCCAGCCGAAAATAGGGCGAGAAAACCTTGCTGTGCATGTCCTCGGGGATGCCCGGGCCGCGATCCGCGATCACGATATCGACGGTGGTTTCATTCATCCTCAGAAACACGTTCGCCTCGCCGCCATAGCGAACCGCGTTTTCGATGAGATTGCGGATGGCGCGGCGTAGCGAATCCGGTCGACAGCGATAGACCGTCTTCTCGCTCTCGAGATAGGTCACCGGATGGTCGATATCCGCGTGATCCTCGCAGATGCTGCCGACCAGGGCATCGAGATCGATCGCGCGCGTCTTTTCATCGACCGACTGGCCGCGCGCAAACTCAATCGCGGCCTCGGTCATGCCCTGCAACTCATCGATGGTCGCCAGCATTTTCCGGCGTGTCGCGGCATTCTCAACGAGTTCGGTGCGCAAACGGAGCGAGGTCAACGGCGTGCGCAGGTCATGGCCGATCGCCGCCAGCATCTTGGTCCGGTCTTCCACGAAACGCCTGAGGCGCGCCTGCATCCGGTTGAAGGCTTCGGCGGTTCGCCTGACTTCCTCGGGGCCGCTTTCGGCAAGCGGCGGCAGGTTTTCGCCGCGGCCAAGCGCCTCCGCCGAGCGCGCGAGATCGCGGAGCGGCCGGGAGATGCGATGCGAGATCAGAGCGCCAATCAGCGCCAGAAGCAGAGCCGCAAGCCCGACGGAGGTCAGCGACCTTGAATTCCACCAGCGGCCGCTATCTGCCTGATAGGAGGCGAAATTCAGCCATTGCCCGTCGCCTAGTTCGACCATGATGCCAAGGCCCTTGCGCCTGTCGAAATGGATAAACCTGGCAATTTGCGGCAGCGACCAGACGGCCGGTGGTGGCGAAACCCATCCTTCATCGGCGTTTTCCGAAGCGACCTCGCTGCGCTCCGGCAGCTTCGGCTTTGCCGGTGCGGCCCAGTGATACTGGTCCGACAGGTCGATGAAATTGTCGAGCGGACGGGAAAGCTGATCCAGCGCCTCAAGCCGCCAGGCGCGCGCCTCGCCGGGACCGCTGTCGGTCAGCCAGAACCGCGAATAGGTCGTCTCGCTGGCATGCAGCGCCTGTTCACGCGAGGCCGGCGGAATCGACTGCAGCAAGCCGGTCATGGAAACGGCGCGGCTGTAGAACTCGCTCTTGGCCGCGGCCCTGAGCGCGGAGGTGCGCTCGTCCCACGAGATCAGGAACGCAATCGTTTGCGAGACGATCAGCGCGGCAAGCATGAAGCCGATGAACTGCGCCGCGAGACTCTTTCTCCAAAGACGCCTCATCCTCGCCTCGCCCCGGCAAAAAGATTGTCAACACCACTCCGATACACTGCACATCCGGCCAATCTGTTCGGTTTCCTGGATTCCCTCTCAGAGGTACTCGCAGAAAAACCGAACAGAAAAAACAAAAAAATTGTATCAATATTTCACAAGATCTGCCGGCCTGCATTATTCTTCATTTATCGCTTTCGGACGCGCCGGAATAACATGTTTTTACTGTATTTTCCGCCTGCCTGCCGCAGCGATGGCTTACGGCCGTGTGCCGCCATAGTCGGCCTGCTTGTCGCGCCAGAGCGCGTGCGGGTGCGGTTGTTCGGTGCTGAAGGGAGGGTCCATATAGAACTCGATCCAGACCGAAGGACCGTCTATCCGGACATAGTCGCCGGTGGCCGAAAGCGACGGAGAGCCTGAAAAGCCGATATACGTCCGTTCGATTTCTCTGCGGTATTTTTCCATGAACGCGGCCGCCGAGACGTCATCGGCGTCGCCGACAAAGGTTTCCATCGCGGCAAACAGCAGGGCGCGTTGCTCTCGGTCAAGGCCAGCGACGGCAAGCCCTTGGGAGCGTTCGGGGAAATCCCAGTTGCGCCCTGCCATCATAAGGTTTCCGCGCCGGGAAAGACGGGCCTGTTCACGCTGCGTGTCGTCAAGCGACGCCAGCAGGGCGACGAAGGCTTGGTGTTCCTGAAGCTGGGGCGCGAAATTACCGCCATCGTATTCGACCGGGGTCAGCGGCTCCATGCCGCGAAAGGATGGCGTTGCACCGATCAGCAGGCCATCGCGATAGGTGTTGGCAACGGCCAGATGATGGCCGCCGAACTGCAGTTCCCAAAGACCGGTGGGCGACGGTTCGCCCAGAAAGGCGAGCTTGAATTCGCCTCGGCCATAATCGCTGCGGGCGCCGCCGCGACGAAGGTAATCGTCAATGCTCAAATGCTGGCGCACCTCGTCGGCGCCTTCATCCGGCGCGCTGCCCAGGGCCGCGTCAAGCAGAGCGTAAACGGCGCCCCACTGGTCTTCCGAGAGGCCCTCCAGCTGCAGTCCCAGCCGGTTTCGCCGGCTGCCGAGCGTCGCGTCGGGATAGGTGTGCCAGCGCGTGGCATTGGCGAAACTGTAATCGAGCGCAAGCGCGTCGCGCTGCGCGGGTGACAATGTTTCCATGAGGTCTTGCGCCGCCGTCAAAACGCGCTGGTAGGAGGCATGGGCGGCGTCCGTGGCGACAACGGGCCCGGCAAGCGTGGCGTCTGCCTGCTGTGCCGGAACCGGGGCGCATCCCATCACCAGAAGCCCGGCGCCCAGCGCGAAAGGCGCGGCGCGGCCCCGCAACGTCGAAAGCCGTGCCAAACCCCGTCCGGCAAGGGATGGTGTCGTGTTTCTCTGCGGTGCTTTGAACATGGCGTTATCCTTGTGTGGGGTGGTCTGAAGGTGGCGATTGGCGTTTCAGGACGCATGATCCTCAAAAAATATGATCGATAGATCGCATTTTCTAATCGCATTCGTCGTCGTGGATTGCCGGACATTCAAACGTCTGAAAAATATTCATTTTTCCGAATTTAGACACGTGTCTTCGATACAGGAAGACGCTTCCGCAACGACCTTGCTCAGGTTTTAAGGTTGTATTTTTGAACACCCTCAACTTTCAAGCCGAAGCTTGACGACATCGGCCCGAGAAGATAGGCAGAAGGTGCAGGCGCTTCGTTCGCACTGCCGTAGGCGTTACCGTTATCCAACGCATCCTTTGTCGAGGGGACCCCAGCAGGGAAATCTCGGCCGAAAGGTGCCACGGTATGCCATTTTGCCTCCCGACAGCAGTTCTGTACCCGTTCGGATTCCGTTTGTTCCGGCGATCCATACGGTTTTCATGCGCTGCTTTGCGTCAGGTCCGCAGCTTGCCGTGGCCTTCCCCCTGAAGGAGCAGCAAAGATATGAAAACGACAGGCAACACGATCTTCATCACCGGCGGCACCAGCGGCATCGGCCGCGCGCTGGCCGAAGCGTTTCACGACCGCGGCAACCGCGTCATCATCGCCGGACGGCGGCAGGACAGGCTCGACGCCATCACGCACACCCGGCCCGGAATGACCGGGCTGAAACTCGACGTCAACGATCCCGCATCGCTGGACGCTGTTGCGGCGCAAGTGCGCGCCGATTACCCCGACCTCAATGTGCTGATCGCCAATGCCGGCGTCTCGCGCCCTGAAGATCTCACCGCAGACGGCTGGGAGAGCGCGACGGCAGAGATGATCGTCGAGACCAATATTGTCGGCGTTGTCCGCACGGTGGCCGCATTCCTGCCGCTGCTGAAGGCACAGCCCAATGCCACGATTATGGCGACCAGTTCCGCCCTCGCCTTCGTGCCGCGCACTGCTTTTCCGGCCTATTGCGCCAGCAAGGCGTTTCTGCACTCCTGGCTGACATCGCTCCGGCATCAGCTTCGCAACATCCCGGTCGAGGTTCTGGAACTGTCGCCGCCCTATGTGCAGACCGAACTGACAGGCGCCGGGCAGGCAACCGACCCGAGAGCGATGCCGCTTGGCGCGTATATTGCCGACGTGATGCAAATGCTGGATGCGGAAAACCATCCGCGCGGCGAAGTGCTGCTGGAACGCGACTTCGCCAGACGATGGGCCGAACGCGACGGCAGATATGACGACATATTCGCGATGATGAATCCCGCCTGAGACATCAGTCCGAAGACGGATGCGGCCCGACCACCGGGCCGCATTCCGAGCGCCTTGCCGATGGCATGATTTCGCGAATATGATGGATCAGTCGCATTTCCGCCTGAAGGATGTCTCTTGTCCATGACCGATGCCCGCAAACCTGACATTTCCCTGCGCAAAAGCCCCAAACAGGCGCGCTCGGCCGATCTTGTCGCGACGATTCTCGATGCGGCCGTTCAGGTTCTGGAAAAGGAAGGCGTGCAGCGGTTCACCACGGCGCGGGTGGCAGAAAGAGCCGGCGTCAGCATCGGCTCGCTCTACCAGTATTTCCCCAACAAGGCGGCGATCCTGTTCCGGCTTCAAAGCGAGGAATGGCGCGAGACGACGGACCTTCTAGGCCGGATTATCGAGGACAGTTCCCGGCCGCCGCTGGAGCGGCTGAGGGCGCTGGTCCATGCCTTCATCCTTTCCGAATGCGAAGAGGCGGAGGTGCGCGGCGCGCTGGACGACGCCGCGCCGCTTTACCGCGACGCCCCGGAGGCGAAGGCGGAAAAGGCCAAGGGCGGCGAGACCTTTCAGCGTTTCATGAGCGAGGTGCTTTCGGGCACGCCGGCCCCTATGCGCGATCTGGCTGGAGAGCTGATCATGACGACGCTGACGACAGCGGGAAAAGACTTTTCCGAAACGCCGCATTCGGCCGCCGAGATCGAAGCCTTTGCCGGAGCGATGGCCGACATGTTCTCGGCCTATATCGCCAGCCTTCAGGCGCAACAGAGCCAGACAGAAGCGCCCTAAAGGGTCAGCACTTTCCCACCGATCTGCCCGAAGCGTTCAAAATAGGCGGCGGGGTCCAGCAACTGATAGGGAAAATAGAGGCCGGCGGCGAGAGCCGGACCGCCATCAAGGCCGGTCGCCCTCTCAAGGGCCATGGCAACGCCAAGCCCCGTCAACGGAAACTGCCCTTCAGGGTGCATGACGGCGTGGCGGGTGCCAAGCGGCCGGCCTTCATGATCCGCGCCGGCAAGGTCGATGATGATTTCGGTCGACATCGGCTCGCCCTTGCGGCGCGACGAGCTGACGCCCGTTGCAAGGTTGAATTCCACATTCGGCGCGTCCGTGGCCATGGCAAGCGCCACCACATCGTTCGGCGACAAGGCCGTTGCCGCCATCTCCGTTCCATCGATGGCGCGGATGACAGCTTCGGCGTCGTCGCCGGTGCGCCAGACGAACCGGCCGTCACGCCGGGCAAGGGCTGCCGGCGCCGTTCGCGTCACCCGTTCCAGATCGACCGTCTGCGCGGGACCGCCGGTATCCTCGTCATCCAGGAGCGCGGCAATCGAAATGCTGTCCAGCCGGCCAAATCTTTTGGCGAAAGCAAGCGCCGGAACGGTGGTGGCGCCGACCAGCCATTCCGTGCCGAGAATGACGGGAGCGGCTGCGGGGCTGTGAATATAGCTGCCGACCTCGGGGCCGATTTCCTGCAGAAGCGGCGATATGCTGATATGCGGCACGTCGCGCGCGCGGGCAAAACGCAGGCCGGCCAGCTGCTCGTCGGCAAACAGAACCGCAACCGCGCCGACCGGCCGATCTCCAAGGCCGAGATCGTCCGCGGAAAGATCGACCCTGGCGGCTTCCGCCTTTCCAAGCCCTTGCGCCACCGCCTCCGCTCTGTCGCGATCGCGCCCCGCGATCAGCAAGGGCGCGTCAGGGTGCGCATCGCGCAGATAGCGGGCAGCATGACGGCCGACTATGCCGGAGCCGCCGATGAGAAGAATGGGATGTGGTGACATTGCGGTGCTTTCCCTGTCCTGTTACGAAACCTACTAAAAGTAGGTTACCGGATATAAGTTACCAATAGTAGGTTACGCAAGAGGCGTAGCTTCAGGGAGTGCAATTTCAGAATGAAGAGTGATGCAGGGAACCCGCAGGCCCGCAGGCTTTCCAAGCCAGAGCGGCGGCGCCAGTTACTGGAAAAGGCGCTTGAAATTATTCGCAAGGAAGGCGCCGACAGGCTGACCCTCGGTCATCTCGCCGCATGTGCCGGCGTTTCAAAGCCGGTCGCCTATGACCATTTCGAAACGCGCTCGGGCCTGCTGATCGCACTTTACAGGATGATCGACGCGGAGCGGGTCGAGGCCTTCCGCGCTGCCATGGCCGACGGCGAACACGACACCGGCGAAACGGCCGATCTGCTGGCCGCCGCCTATATCCGCTGCGCCGGCAACATGACCGACGAATTTCACGCCGTCGGCACCGCGCTTGGGGGAAGCCCGGAAAAGGCGGCCGTGTTTCAGGAATTGCTGGACAATAATGTGGAGATGTTCGCTGCAGTGTTGAGACCGCACACCAGCCTGTCGCAGGACGAACTCACCCAACGCTGTGTCGGCATGGTTGGCGCGGGCGAGGCGCTTTCCGCGCATATGGTGCGCGGCCTTTGCAGCGAGGCCGAAGCCATTGCCGCGCTCGCCGCGCTGATCAGCGGCGGTCTGCAGCCGGCATCCCGAAAGGACGGGGACCAGAACCGGGATGCCGGCCGGACCTCTCATACTGACTAAACGCGAGAGGTCAGGCGTTTTCCGCACCTGTCGATGGCGCGGACTTCTCCCGCATCGCATCGATGCTGAGCGAACCGGGACCGGCGGCGCAGATATACAGAAATACGAAGCAATAGAGCATGGCGGCCTCACCGTGGTTCAGCACCGGGAAGAACCCTTCGGGCGCATGAACCATGAAATAGGCAACCGCCATGGAGCCGGACAGAAGAAACGCCACCGGGCGCGAAAACAGCCCGACAATCAGCAGCAGGCCGCCGAAGACTTCCAGCACGCCGGCGAGATAAAGCATCGCATTCACCGGAAACTCGAATGGCGCGGGCCATGAAAACAGCTTCATCGTGCCATGGGTGAAGAAAGACCCGGCCGCCATGATGCGCATGATACTGAGCAATTCCGATGCCCATCGCTGGATAAATTGCATTTGCACTTGTTGTCCCTCCGGTTGTGACGGTGCGTGCTGAACGGTGAAGTGGTTCGCCCGATCTCCAGAGACGAACACTGCGCCGCTCTACCGGATATTCATCCCGGGAATGTGCCGGAAGTTTTTGAAAGTGTGGGAAAGTATGCCAGCGGGGAAACGGCCGTATTTGCCCGCAGCCGCAGACCGGGCATGATCGGGACAAGCAAAAAGACTTGATAATTCAGGGCTGTGCAGAGAACCGAAGCATCGAAAGTCCGGACGGTTCAATGCTCATCTCCCGAGATGGATGAGCGGCGGAGGAGCCCGCCGTTCATATAATGTAACGCACCGGGACACCTTGCGACAATTCCGCCAAACCAGGGCATACGGTCGTGAAAACTCCACTCTAGTCTGCCGCCTGCAATCTTCCTGCACACAGGCCTCGAACCGCGGGGCACTTGCGCACTCAAAGAAGGAAAGGCGACAGCCGTGGATAAAGAAACCGACCCCGACTGCAATAACGACGCCGCATTTACCGTCAAAAGACGCACCGTGCTTGGCGTTGGCGCCAGCGCGACGGCCGCAGGCCTGCTTCCGGTGCGCCTGGAGGCCCAGGAACAGCCGGTCGCTGCCGCGCCGGAAAACGGAACGCCGACCCACATCTCCTTTCAGGTCAATGGCGAACAGATTGCCATGGATGTCGATGCCCGCGCTTCGCTTCTCGATCTCCTGCGCGAGCGGCTGGCGCTGACCGGCACCAAGAAGGGCTGCGACCACGGCCAGTGCGGCGCCTGCACCGTGCATCTGGATGGCCGCCCCGTATCGTCCTGTCTGACCCTGGCCGCCAAGGTTGACGGTCGCGAGGTCACCACCATCGAGGGGCTGGCCAGGGGCGGCGAACTGCATCCCATGCAGCAGGCCTTCATCGACAATGATGCGCTTCAGTGCGGCTATTGCACGCCGGGGCAGATCATGTCGGCCGTTGCCTGTGTCACGCAGGGGCACGCGACCGATCCCGATGCCATCCGAGAATTCATGAGCGGCAATATCTGTCGCTGCGGCGCTTATGTCGGCATTCTTGCCGCCGTCCTTCAGGCGGCCGAAACGATGGAGGGCTGACGATGCGGGACCTCAACTATACCGTTGCGGAAACAGCCGATGCGGCAATCGCCCAGTTTGCCGAGGCCGGCGGAACGGCCCGTTATATTGCCGGCGGCACCAATATCTATGACCTGATGAAACTCGGCATCGAACGCCCGGCCCGTCTGATCGACGTCAGCCGCATCGAAGGGTTGAACGCGATTGAAACGGAGGGCGATGTGCTGCGCTTCGGCGCCAACGCGCTGATGGCGGATGTGGCGGAAACGGATGTCGTGCGCGATCAATACCCGGTTCTCGCCGAAAGCCTGCTGAAGGCCGCCTCGCATCAGTTGCGCAACATGGCGACCGTCGGCGGCAACCTGCTGCAGCGAACCCGCTGCATGTATTTCCGCAACGGTGCGGGTTCGCTGTCCACGGTCGGCGTTTACCCCTGCAACAAGCGCGAGCCGGGATCGGGCTGTTCCGCCATCGGCGGGCTGGACCGCACGCAGGCGGTCCTTGGCACCAGCGATGCCTGCACGGCGGTCGCGCCGGGCGACTGGCCGGTGGCGCTGACGGCGCTTGATGCCGCAATCGAGATTGCCGGGCCCGACGGCACGCGCACCGTGCCGATTGCGGATTTCTACAGGCTGCCGGGTGACGCCCCGCACAGGGAATTCAACATCAACCCCGGCGAACTGGTCACGGCCATTATCGTGCGCAAGACCCCGGCCGGGCGGTTATCGACCTACCACAAGATCCGCGACCGGGAGAGCTATGCCTTCGCCCTGGCATCCGCCGCAGTCGCCCTTGACATGGAGGGAGACGCCGTGCGCGGCGCGCGCATCGCGCTCGGCGGCGTTGCCACCACGCCATGGCGCGCCGGGGCTGCCGAAAACATCGTCGCGGGTAGGCAGTTGACGCCTGAACTGGCGCTGGAAGCCGGTGAAGCCGCATTCACCGATGCCCGTCCCGGCGCACAGAACGCATTCAAGATCGAACTCGGCGCCAGGGTCATCGCGGATGCCCTGATGATCGCCGCACAAAGGAGAGCGTAATGCCTGCTGACGTATTTTCCGAAATCGCCCGCATCGACGCCGGAGGCAAGGTGCGCGGCCAGACCCGGTATGGCGCCGATACCCAATTGCCGGGCATGCTTTATGCGATGCTGGTTCCGGCCACGATTGCCAAGGGCAGGATCACCCATATCGACGTCGACCAGGCCCGCGGCACCGATGGCGTGGTCGATGTGCTCTCCATCGGCGATTTCCCGACGCTGACGCCGCAAATCGATTATCTCGGCTATCCCATCGCCATGGTCGTCGCCGAAACGCTCGAGGCTGCCATCGAAGGGGCCGAGGCGGTCACCGCAACCTATGAGACGACATCCTTCATTCCGCTGATGGACAGCCCAGGCGCCACGGTCGTTCCCTCCGAAGGGTTCGACACCGGCGATGTCGAGGCGGCGTTTCAAAATGCCGCCGAGGTGGTCGAAGGCATCTTCGAAACCCCGGTCCAGCACCACAATGCAATGGAACTGTTCGGCACCGTTGCCTATTGGGCCGACGGCCGGCTGACGGTCTACGAAGGCTGCCAGAATTCCGACCAGGCAAGAAACGCGCTTGCCGAAGCGCTGGGCATTTCCGCCGACACGATCACGATCCGGTCCGATTATGTCGGCGGCGGCTTCGGGCAGAAATCGCCGCCCAAGCTGCAGACCGCCCTTGTCGCCGAAGCCGCCCGGCTGACCCGGCGGCCGGTCAAGCTGGTCACCCCGCGCGGGCAGATCTTCCACATCGCCAACTATCGGCCGCGCAGCATCCACAATATGCGCATCGCCGCTGACAGCGAAGGTCGCCTTACCGCCATCGATTACGATGTCGTACAGGAAAACTGGCCGAATGGCCGGTTCCGTTCAAATGGCTATTATGGCGACATCGCCCGGCTTTATGCCATCGACAGGCTGAAGGCGACGGCGGGCGATGTCTATATCGACCGCAACATGCCACGCCACACGCGCGGCACCCATCCGTTTCCCGCCGGCTTTGCCTATGAAAGCGTGATCGACGAGATGGCCTACAGGCTGGGCAAGGACCCGGTGGAACTGCGCCTCGAACATGAGGCCACCACCGATATCGTCGTCGGGCAGCCGCTCTCGCCGCACTTCCTGAACGACTGTCTGAGGGAAGGCGCGCGCCGCTTCGACTGGAGCCGCCGGAGCCCGGAGCCCGGTTCGATGACGCTGGAGGACGGCACGCTGGTCGGCCTCGGCGTTGCCTGCGGCATTTTCGGCGCTTCGGGTTCGGCGGCGGAAACCACTCTCAGGGTGCGCGCCGACGGCACGACCCGGATCGTCAGTTCGGGCCATGAAATGGGTCAGGGCATCCGCACCGCCGTTGCCAGCGCCATCCTTCAAGGGCTCGACGTCAACCCGGACCGGATCGAGATCCTGATGGGCGACACCTCCGTGGGACCGCAGATGGCGACCGTCGGCGAACGCGGCACCGCGAGCATCATTCCGGCAACGGTCAAGGTCGTGGAAGCGCTGAAGGCCCGTTTCGCCGAACTTGCGGGCGCCAACCCGCCGGCAGGCAACCTGCATCAACAGCTCGCCCGCCTCAAACGCCCCTATATCGAGGTGACGGCATCGGAACTTGCCCCCGGACAGGACGCCGCCGCGCTGGAAGCCTTCAGGACCGGACAGCGCGCCGGTGCGGGATCGGAATATCCCGGCTTCACTTCGATGAGCTACATCGCGCAGTTCGTGGAAATCCATATCGAACCGCGCACGCGGCGCATCCGCATGCCGCGCGCCGTCAGCATCGCCGATATCGGGAGGGTGGTCAGCCCGCGCACCGCCGAAGGGCAGATGTATGGCGGCGTGGTCTGGGGTTTCAGCACCGCGCTTCGCGAACAGAGCGATGTCGATCCGCGCTTTGCCGGATATCTCAATGACGATCTCGCCGACTACGTCATGGCCGTCAACGCCGATATCGGCGCGGTGGAAGTCGGCCTGATCGACAAGCCGGACACGATGGTCAACTCCGCCGGCGTCAAGGGCATGGGCGAACTGGTGATGCTCGGAACGGCGCCCGCAATCGCCAACGCGATCTATCACGCCACCGGCAATCGCATCCGCAAACTCCCCATCCGCATTGAAGACGTTCTTTGACGGGCTGCCACCGGAAATACATAGAAAACAGAAGGTTCTGCCCCAGTGCCCTATTACACAGATGATACTTTCCGTCGGGCACTGGAGCAACCGCTGCCGCCGGTTTCCGGGCATCTTCCACCAACGTCGGAAACCGCCCCGTTTCGCTGGCTTTTGCGGGAATTTTCCGAGGGGCGGCGGGGCGCGTTGCTGACCGTCACCGAGGTCAATGGCGGCGCTCCGCGGCCGGTGGGCTCGCACATGGCCGTTGTCTCGGGGGAGCGGTTTCACGGATATCTGTCCGGCGGCTGCGTCGAGCCCGCCATCGCCCATGAGGTCGAGGCGGTGATCGCCGGGGGGCAGGATCGCGTGCTCCGCTTCGGCAGGGGATCGCCCTTTTTCGATATCCGCTTTCCCTGCGGCGGCGGCATTGATGTTCTGGTCCATACCGGACTGACCGCACCGCTGATCGAAGACGCGCTCGACCGATTTGCCCGTCGCAACCCCTTCAGCCTCGCATTCACGCCCGGGGAAAGCCGCTCCGCCATTGTCGAACCGTCGGTTCCGACCGGCTGGCACGGAGACGCCTTTCACCGGCGCTACCTGCCGGTCACGCGCCTGATCCTTGCGGGCAGAGGGCCGGAGCTTGAAACAACGGCCAGGCTCGGGGTTGCGGCCGGCTACGAGATCGTCGTGATGACGCCGGACGCGGAAACCGGCCACCGTCTTTCGGACCTTCGCATCGATCTCCGCATTCTCGCCAGCCCCCGCGATATTCCGCAATGGCCGGCCGATGCGTGGACGGCGACCGTGCTACTGTTTCACGAACGCGAATGGGAAGACCCGATCCTGTTAGCCGTCCTTTCCGGCCCTGGTTTTTATGTCGGCGCCCTGGGCAGCGAACGCACCCATGCCGCACGCCGCGACCGCCTTCTGGAGGCCGGTCACGATGCCGAAACAGTGGACCGGATCTCCGGCCCGATCGGCATCATACCGCATGCGCGCGAACCGCAGACGCTGGCGCTCTCCGTGCTGGGCGAAATCGTGATCCGCCGCCGGGAATTTGACGCAACAGCCCCTGCCCCATGAACAGACCGGGCCAATCGGACGGCGTCCCATCGCTTCGGATGTTCGACGTCATCGTGCTGGCCGCTGGCTCCTCCCGGCGTTTTCCGGCGGGAAACAAGCTGGTCACGCCCTATCGGGGCATACCGCTGATCCGGCATATTCTTCGCACCGTCGCCGGTCTCGATTTCCGCCAACGCATCATCGTCACCGGACCTCCGTATCGCGATGATATCCTTGCGGAACTCAAACACCACGCAGGTTGGCGCGAAGGCTTCAATGCCCGGGCGGGCGAAGGCATGGGCGGGTCCATTGCCGTCGGCGCGTCCATGCTGCGGCAAGGCTGCGAAGGCGTCTTCATCTGCCCGGCGGACATGCCCGGGATCACGGCTGCGGATTTCCATGCGGTGGCGGCATGCTTCGCCGGTCCGCAGAGCATATGCCGGCCGGTTTTCAACGGTCAGCCCGGCCATCCGGTGCTTTTCGGGCGGGCCTATCATGGCCGTCTCGGCACGCTGGCAGGCGACCGCGGAGCGGCCGGCCTCATTGCCGATCATATGTCCCGCGTCGCGGTTTATGCCTCCGACAACCCCGGCACCGTCTTCGACTGCGATACGCCGGATCGTTTTCTGTAACCGCATGCGCCACGCGACGGCCTGCAGAAGCGGCCGCGCAGGTTCATTCGAATTCGACCTCTGTGCAGAGACTGTAGCCGCCGCCCCAGTGGGTCTTGATGATCGACGGTTTCTTCGGGTTTTCCTCGATCTTCTTGCGCAGCCGACTCACCTGATTGTCGATGCTGCGGTCGAAAACATCGGCCGTCATGCCGACCGTCAGGTCGAGAAGCTGCTCCCGGCTGAGGATGATGCCGGGCTGTTCGATAAAGACCTTGAGCAGACGGAACTCCGCCGTGCTGAGCGCGATGCCGACGCCATCCTCTCCTAAAATTTCCTGCCGCCCTAGATCGACCTTCCAGGGGCCGATGCGGACGGTTCTGCGATCGAGAATCGACCGCGCCGAGGCGGGATTTGCGGCGCGCCGAAGCACGGCCCGGATGCGGGCAAGAAGCTCACGCGGATTGAACGGTTTGACGAGATAATCATCCGCGCCGAGTTCGAGGCCGACGATACGATCCGTATCCTCGGCCATCGCCGTCAGAAAGATAATCGGGATATCAGCCGAAGCCCGGACCTGCCGGCAAAGCGTGATGCCATCCTCACCCGGCATCATCACATCAAGAACGATCAGGTCAACCGTCTGCCGCTCGAGAATCCGCCGCAGGCTCGTCCCGCCATCGGCCGCACTGACCCTGTAGCCCTGATGTTCGAGATACTCTCGAACCGAATCCCGGACATCATCATGATCGTCGACGACGACAACATGCTTGGTTTCCTGCATTCCCTCAGCTCTCCCGGCGCTTCGGCCAGGGGTGAACTGCCCCCGGCCAAAGCAACGCTTTGATTTTGCGATATCATACCGTTTATGCCATGTGCCCTGAGCGGTTTCTGGCGCGGCAAGGGTCACAATCCCGTGTACCCCCGCTCCGAAATCGCTCGCGTGAAAACGGACGGCTGTCCGATAGCCGATCACCCCTTCGGGACACAGGCCCAGTCAGGCCGTTTTCCGCGCCTCCCGGTCGCGTTTGTTCAGGGTCGACACGGCTTCGGCAAACCTGTGTTCGGCCTCGGCATTTCTCTGGAACCGGGCGCGCTCGACAATGATTTCCGCCGGTGTCGGCTGCCCCTGAAACAGGGTCATCACCTCATCGATAAAATCGCCAAGCGGCTGCGGGCCTGTCCGCGTGGATTGTCCGGGCGTCAGTTCCGTCTGGACCAGCGGCGGAACCAGCTCGATGACCTCGACCTGCCCCTCAAGTGCGGCGCGCATTGCCACGGTGTAGCTATGAACCGCCGCCTTCGTCGCGCAATAGGTCGGCGCGGCCGTGATCGGCACGAAGGCCAGGCCCGAGCTGACATTCACAATCGCGGCGTCATCGCACACGGACAGGTGCTCGACCAACGCATTGGTCAGGCGAATGCAGCCGAGAAGGTTTGTGTCGACCATGGCCTCGGCATCCGCAAGCGCGCGGGAACGGTCGAGCGTTTCAAAGCGCATGATGCCGGCATTGTTCACGAGCACGTTGAGCTGCGGATGGGCTTCCAGCAGCCGCGCGGCAAAATCGGCAATGCTGTCCGGATTTTCGATATCGACGGTCATCGCATGCATGCGCGGGCGCTCGCCGATCGCCTCTTCCAGCGCCGGCATCCGGCGCCCGGCAATGATCACCGTGTTGCCGAGATCGTGAAAGCGGTGCGCCAGCGCCCGGCCGATGCCGGAGCCGCCGCCGGTGATCAGAATGGTGTTGCCTTCCATTTTCATGAATTTATTCCTTTCCGTCTTGCCTGAACGCAATTTACGAACCAAACTCCCCATAAGGAAGAAGGCACCTGAAAGACTTATACGCACCAAAAGGAGAGTGACTGATGCAGCGCGCCGCGGCCGATCCCGAGATCGAGGCAAAACGCCGGGACCCGATCCCCGAAGACGTCGATCCGGCAATCGAGGCACTGGTCGAGGAGATTATCGGCAAGGTCGCCGACAAATGGACGATGCTGATCATCGAGGCGCTGCACGAACACGGAACGCTGCGCTATACGCAGCTGCGGAAAATCGTCGGCGGGATCAGCCAGAAAATGCTGACGCAGACGGTCCGCCGCCTGGAGGAAGACGGGCTGGTGCTGCGGACCGTCCACCCCGTCATACCGCCGCATGTTGACTATACGCTGACGCCACTGGGCGACAGTCTCAGCAAGGCGTTCTGCGGTGTCTGGATCTGGGCGGAAAAGCATTATGACGAGGTTCAGGCCGCCCGTTCGGCCTTTGCGGCGCGCGAGCGGTAAACGCATCTTGCGGATTTCGCGCCGTGCCACACATCCGGGACAGACTGACATCACTGCGGCACACCCTTAAGACAAAGCTGCCGTAGTCGTATCCGCTCAACGCCAGAGTGGAGATACAACCATGAAACGCCGGATTTTTGCAGGATATGCCGCCCCGAACGCCCCGGAAGAAAGCCTGCGCACGACGCACCGGGCAGCCGGGCTCACGCGCGGGGTGACAACCACCATTGCCATCACCGCGATCAGTTCCCTCGCTGCTGTCTTTTCCTCCGCCGTCCATGCCCAGTCCCCCGCCCCGGCAACGGCGCTGATACCGGATGGCACGCCCGTCGAGATCGTCTCGGGACTGCGCATTCCGTGGTCGGCGGTCACCATCGGGCAGGATGGGCTTGTCAGCCAGCGCGGTTCCGCCGAAATCCTCCGCTTCCGGCCGGGAGACACACCGCAATCCGCCGGCACCGTGCCGGATGTCGTCGCCCGGGGCGATGGCGGGATGCTGGGGCTTGCCACGAGAACAGAGGGCGGAAACGTCTGGCTTTACGCCTATCACAGCACGAGCGCGGGCAATCGCATCGTGCGAATGCCTTATGCGGAGGGAACGCTCGGCGATGCCGAAATCATCCTCGACGGACTGCCCGGCGGGCGCGCCCACAACGGCGGCCGGATCGCCTTCGGCCCGGACGGCATGCTCTACGCCACGGTCGGCGAAACCCGCAATCCCGACCTGTCACAGGATCTGCAATCGCTTGCCGGCAAGATCCTGCGCATGACGCCGGAAGGCGATATTCCCGACGACAATCCTTTCGACGGTTCCTATGTCTATTCCTTCGGACACCGCAATCCGCAGGGGATCACATGGGATGAGACGGGACAGATGTGGGCAACCGAATTCGGTAATGATCGTTGGGACGAGTTCAACCGCATCGTGCCGGGCGGAAATTACGGCTGGCCCGTTGTCGAGGGACAGGGCGACAACCCGGACTATATCGATCCGGTCCTCCAATGGCCGACAGACCAGATGGGCCCGAGCGGACTGACCTATATCGACGGCACCTTCTTTATCGCCGGCCTGACCGGCCAACGGCTGTGGACGGTCAACATCGCCGCCGACGGCACGCCGGAGGCAACGGACTATTACCCCGGCGAATACGGACGCATCCGCGATGTGCTTCCCGGCAGCGACGGCAATCTGTGGTTCCTGACCAACACGCGTGGTGGCGGAGACAACGGCATCATGTCGGTTCCGCTCGCCCCATCGCCTACACCGTGAGGCCGTTCTGGCTGTGCCGCGTCTGCGATACATCGCAAACCATCGCTTTCTTTCCACGGTCCCGGAGTGCTAGAAAAAAGCCACTCCCCTGACGAAAGCGATCAACCGCCATGACTCAAACCAGGACTTTGCCTGCTTCCCGACCGATATATCCGCAGGCTGCGGACATGCCGGCATGACAGAGGCGGGCCGCGTAAACCCGGTTCGCAGCTCTGGAACCGGGCTGGAAAACTACCTTCCCGGCAGAAAGATCGTGCAGGGAAACGGCGAAGCCTGGAACGGTCTTGATGCCCAGATCTTTTCCCGTCCCGCACAGGAGGACGACATTCTGGTCCCCGCGGTCGCCGAACCGCTTGTGGTTTTCATCCTGTCTGGCGAGGCCTTCGTTGAGGAACGCGAGATGGATGGCGACTGGCGCGGCTCCCAAGTGCGGGAGAGCGCCTTTTATCTGACCCATGCCGATGAGCCCTATCATATGCGCTGGCACACGGCGGATGACCGGCCGTTTGAAGTGTTTCAGCTTTATCCGGGCCACGCGCTGATGGAGGCTGCCGCCGCCTCGCTCGGGCTGAAGTTTTCGGCAACGCGGCTGCGGGATATCTCGGCGGGAGACGATCCGCTTGTCGCCGCCATTCTTGCAGCGCTGGCCGACGAACTGCGCGGCAACCCGGACGGCAATGCCTGTTTCGTGCAAGGTCTGGCAAAGGGGCTTTGCGTCCATCTGCTGCGCCAATTTTCCGACCGGGAAACGGCACGGCCGCTGCCCGAGGCCAGGCTGCCCGCCTGGCTGTTGCGCCGTGTGCTGGCCTACATGGATGCGCATCTTGCGGAAACCTTCGACCTCGACACTCTGGCAGAGATCTGCGCAATGAGCCGGTTCCATTTCAGCCGTGCGTTTCGCAACACCACCGGCCAGCCCCCTTCGCGCTGGTTCATGGCGCGCCGGATGGAGCGGGCAAAAACGCTGCTTCGCGAAACGGAGCAGTCCATAATCGAGATATCCATGGCTGTCGGTTATGACAGCCCCGGCCATTTCGCCCAGGTCTTTCGCAGACATACCGGCCTGAGCCCGACGGCATATCGCGCCAGTTAAGATTTCCCGCAAAATCACGACAGTTGCCGCAAGGGCGCAAACGCGCGGCGTGGCCAAAATAGTTACTGCTTTTCTCGTCACTTACACCCCGCCAGGGGCAAAGACGGAGAAAAGAAATGGATATCAGAAACAAGGTCGCCCTCGTTACCGGCGCTTCCAGCGGCATCGGCGCGGCAACCGCACGCAAGCTGGCAGCAGAAGGCGTCATTGTCGGGCTCGCTGCACGCCGGCGCGACAGGCTCGATGCGCTCGCCACGAAAATCGAAGGAAACGGCGGCAGGGCCATCGCGCTTGAAACCGATGTGACAGACATGGCCTCGTGCAAAAAGGCAGCCGACACGCTGATCGCGGCCCATGGGCGGATCGACGTGCTGGTCAACAATGCCGGACTGATGCCCTTGTCGGACATCGACAGTTTCAAGACAAACGAATGGCAGCGCATGGTCGACGTGAACATCACCGGCGTGCTCAATGTCTCGGCGGCTGTGCTGCCGCAGATGATCGCGCAGAAATCGGGCCATGTGTTCAACCTGTCCTCGATTGCTGGGCGCAAGGTGTTTGCCGGCCTGTCTGTCTATTGCGCGACCAAGGCGGCGGTTGCGGCCCTGTCGGATGGCATGCGCATGGAGCTTGCGCCCAAGCACAACATCCGCGTCACCAGCATCCAGCCCGGTGCGGTCAAGTCCGAGCTTTACGAGCAGATCAGCGATCCAGGATACCGCAAACAGATGGACGATCTCGCCGCCAGCATGACCTATCTGGAAGGTGAAGACATCGCCAGTTCCATCCTGTTCGCGCTGAAAGCGCCCGAGCGCATGGACATGTCGGAAATGTTCATCATGCCCACCGAACAGGGCTGGTGAGCCCTTGCCGCCGCCGGCCCCGGCCAGCGGCGGCGTGTTTTAAAGGACATGCACAGCCATCGCGGGCACGCCAATTTCCGGCACAATTAGGTGAAGATCACCGACCAGGAGCGCCTGCGGGACGTTTTGCGGCTTCGAGATACGCCCGGCACATCAACGCCAGTTCATCACCGAGACGGTTTGCTATTGCCGGTGAAATCTCACGCGTAAACAGGCTTCGGACGGTTCCGAAAAGCATGTTAAGAAGCGAATGGTTTACCAGTACGAGATCGTCGAATTCCGCATCGGGAGCGCTGGCGAACATCGCGGCTGTCGCCGCTTCGATACGCTGGATGCAGCCCTCGGTCAGAGCGGCCGTATCCACCTCCATGGCGACGAGATAAAGCGCCCGCGTTGCATTGCGTTTCAGGGTTTTCGCATCCCAGTACGCCTTCACCAGAACATCGCTCATTTCAGTGAGCGGCGCACCATGACTGGCGCGGCAGGCTTTTTCGACAGCTTCGGCAATCGCATCCAGATAACGGCCGGTGACCGCATAAAGCAGCGCTTCCTTGTGCGGATAATATTGATACATCGTACCCACCGACACGCCCGCCCGCGCCGCAACGCGCGTGGTCGTCAGCCGCGTTGGCCCCTCGCTCAGCAAAACCTGAATCGTTGCCTCGAATATCGCCTCTACAGTCGCGAGCGCACGCGCCTGACGCGGTGATTTACGGGCGCTGAGGTGTTGTGGCGGCACGGTGGTCAAAAGCGAATTCCAAAGCTGAATTATCATTCATATATTGAATAACACCCTTAAAGCCAAGCCCAACAAGGATTTCTCATGACGAACAACCGTATCGCGCTCGTCACCGGCGCGAACAAAGGCATTGGATTTGAAATCGCTCGGCAACTTGCCGAAACCGGAGCGAAAGTGCTTCTCGGGGCGCGCGATCCCGGCCGCGGCCAAAACGCGGCATCGATACTAACGGTCGATGGCCTCGATGTTTCCTATCTGTCGCTCGACACATTGGACGAAAACAGCATCCATACCGCCGCCGCGCGGATCGAAGCGGAGTACGGCCGCCTCGATATCCTGGTCAACAATGTCGGCATCTGGGACTTCCGCGACGGCGTACCGGGCGGCGCATCACTGGACGCCGTTCGAACGACGATGGAAACGAATTTCATCGGCACGCTTGCTGTAACGCAGGCCCTGTTGCCGCTGCTGCACAAATCCGAAGCCGGCCGGATCGTGAACCTTTCCAGCACTCTGGGCTCGCTTGCCTGCAACGGCGACCCGTCATCACCCTACTATTCCGCGCAAAACATCGGTTACAACGCCTCCAAGGCCGCAGTGAACATGCTGACCGTCGAGCTTGCGGAAGAATTGCGCGACAGCAGCATTGTCGTGAATTCGGTCTGCCCCGGTTTTGTCAAAACAGATCTGAGCGGGCAGACAGGCACGACATTGCCCGCACAAGCAGCGAAAATGCCGGTACGCTGCGCATTGCTTGGCAGCCAGGACGCGTTTTCCGGCCGGTTCGTTGATGCCGCTGGCGAAATACCGTGGTGACAGCCCCGCCAGTCGCCTCATGACAAAAACAGCCAGCACCCGACCGGCTCGGACCGATCGGGGGAGCCGGGGCATGCACAGTGTCAAACGTCCTGCTCCCCGGTGCGGGCAGACAAGACCATCCACAGTCCGAGCGTCGCCGCAAGACCGCCGACAAGGAACACCGATGCGTAACCGGTGCGGTCGGCAAGCGCGCCGACTACGGGGGCGGTAGCGCCATAGGCAAGGTCCTGAAAGGCGGCAAATCCGCCGATGGCCGTGCCGCGCAGTTGCGGCGGCACCCGTTTCATGACCTCGGCTCCCATGGCGGGAAACACCATCGAGCAGCCGAAACCGGTCAACAGCGCGCCGGCCAGCGCCGCATAGGGCCCGGGCGCCAGCCAGAGCAGATATTGCCCGCAGGCTTCGACCACCAGCGAGATGGCGGCAACGCGCGTGCCGCCGATCCGGTCGGGCAGATGGCCGCAAAACAGCCGGACCACGACAAAGCCGACGCCGAAGCATGTCAGGCCGAGACCGGCATGCGGCCAGCCGCGGCTGAAGAAATAAAGCGAGAAAAACGCGCCCAGCGCGGCAAAGCCGACACCCTGCATGAAGACAGCCGTGCCCGGACGCCAGATGCGCCCGATAATCCGCCAGAAAGATTCCCGCGGACCGGGATGAGGCGCCACCGCCGGAAGCCAGTGGATCATGACCAGCCCGGCCAGCGGCAGCGCCGTGCAGGCAAGCATCAGCCCTGAAAAACCGAACCGCTCCATCAGCGAAAGGCCCAACGGCCCGCCCGCGGCGAAAGCGCCATACATGCCGATGCCGACAAGGGCGATCACGCGGCCGGAACGGGCGTGGCCCATCAGGCCGATTGCCCAGCCCAGCATGCCGACCATCGCCACGCTCTCCCCAAGCCCGAGCAGCAGTCGCCCTGCCAGAAGCACGCCATAACCGGCAGCCGCCGACAGGCCGGACCAGTTTGAAACCAGGCAGACCAGCCCCGCCGCCGCATAGATGAGCAGACCGCGCTGCATCGTCAGCTTGCCGCCGATCCGGTCCGACCAGGCGCCGGCGCGGCCGCGCGTCAGGATTGTCGACAGAAAGGCGATCCCGACCGCCAGTCCGCCATAGGCATTTCCCAGTCCCCGCGTCTGCACGACATAGACAGGAACGGCCGGCAGCGACATGGCGACCGTGAGATAGGATAAAAACAGCGCCGCCGTGAGAATAACGACGCGGCGGAAGGCCGGATCGGGCCGTTGAACATCGGACATGATAATGCTTTCCGGGTTTTCCGGATGTCGGGCACGCAAAGTGGCGCGGGCGCGGAAACTCCGCGCGCCTGACATGACTTCGGGAATGGAAGACTGATGATTGCAGAGCGGAAACACGTTTCCGCTCCATCTGCTTGTATTGTCGCGACGTCAGGACATTTCGCCTGTCTGTACGCCCTTACTCTGCGTAGTAGACCGCCTGGTCGATATCGGAAAGCAAATCCGGCCCCTCTGGCTCCCACCCGAGAACAGAACGGGTGCGCGCGCTGGACACCGACATATCGGCGCCCGCCATCATTGCAAACCAGCCGAAATGGTCGCGGTCCCGCGTTTCGACCGGCAGGCCGAGACGCCGGCCGATCACGGCGGCGATCTCCCGGAAGGGAACGACTTCGTCGGCAACAGCATGATAGACCGGTTCGGTTACACCCTGCTCAAGCGCAAGCCGGTAGACTTTCGCCGCGTCCAGCCGGTGGACGCCGGACCAGCAATTTTCGCCTTCGCCGATATAGGCGGACACGCCCGTTTCCCGCGCACGACGGATCACCAGCGGCACGAAACCATGGTCACCATTGCCATGCACCGATGGCGCAAGGCGCACCGTCGCGGCACGCACGCCGCGTTCCGCCAGAGTGCGAGCGGCAGTTTCCGATTTTCGCGGACCGGCATCATGCAGAACGTCGGCTTCGGTGGCGCCACGGGGCAGGCCCGCCAGACCGGCCGTGACCAGCATGGGCCGATCCGAACCTTCCAGTGCTGCACCAAGCGCCTCGATTGCGCGCCGGTCCTGTTCGGCATTTTCGGCGAATTTCGAAAAATCGTGATTGAACGCGGTGTGGATGACGGCATCGGCCTGCGATGCGGTAGCGCGCAGCACATCGAGATCGTCGAGCGTGCCTGAAACGGCATTTGCCCCTTTTGCCGCAAGTTCGGCGGCCTTGGCGTCCGTCCGCGCAAGCCCGGTGACCCGGTGACCGGCGTTCAGAAGTTCATCGGTAACGGCCGATCCGACCCAGCCGGTGGCCCCTGTTACGAAGACATGCATGGTTTTCTCCTGAGATATTCCAAGTGGAAGGTGAGCGCGATCGGGTTGAAGCATGATGACAATGACCGGCCATCGCCTTCAGCCCGCGCGCATGGAAAGCTCGATATCCTCCGCAAACGGCACGGACATGTATCCGCTGCCGGGTGCGCGAACATACGCCTGATAATCCGGGCAGAAATCGACATTGTCGGCGATAATCAGCGCGCCGGGCCGCAATCGATCCTCGACCATGCCCAGAATGTCGCGGTAGAGCGGTTTTGCACCGTCGAGCAGCAGCAGATCGATCCTGTCCGGCAGGTCGGAACGCAACGTCTCGAGCGCATCGCCCGCGCGAATTTCGACAAGGTCGGCGAGACCGCCTTCGGCCAGATGCGCGCGCGCCCGCGCTACCTTGGACGGCTCGAATTCACAGCTGACGAGCCGCCCGCCGCCATTGTCGCGAAGCGCTGCCGCAAGATGGAGAGTGGAAATCCCAAAGGACGTGCCGAACTCGACGATATCGCGGGCGCCAATGCTACGGGCCAGCATGTAGAGCAAGGCCCCCGTCTCCCGCGAGACCGGAAGCCACAGATCCTTCAGCAACCCGTAAAGATGGAGATATTCGGTTCTGCTGTGCATCAGCCGGTTCCGCTGCTCCCGGGAAAGAGCGGCCATGGCCGGACTGGTTGCCGCCTCCGCTTCGGCAAACAGGCGATCGAGCAAAGATGCGAGGGGTGAATTGGTGAGCGTGTTCATCGATGGATACCGTTGAAAAAAGTCAATTTGTCTGGCGTCCGAAAAATACGATCAATCCATCGCATTTTCTAATCGCATTCATGCCTTCGCCGCTAAACAGACACACAATAAACTGTTTTTATTATACAAAATACGTTTTCGGCCATTCCCCCTCCTTGCCGGTAACGACCTTTTCAAAGGCAGGCATTCAGGTTTTCACGGCAGTGATATCGGTGAATTTCGGTCTTCCCTCTCGGGTTTTCCGTTGCATGCCCGGTCGCCGGTTTCATGAGAAATCTACACCGCATTTGTCCCACAAGTGTGCCAGCCGGCTTCAGATTGTGTCAGCCGACCGTAAACACCGCCGGGCGGAATACACCTACGGCCGGCCCTTTTTTCCTTGCAGGGCAGCGCCGCATGCAGCACCTGAGCGCGGTCTCCTTGCAACGTTCCGGTGGCAACAAGGCCTTCCTGCTCCTCGGCCCCCAGCCCCCTGTCGGGACACTTTGCGACAAACAGTAAAATTCCCGGCATATCCGTGCAACACCTGCCCCCTACTCTCCTCCGGCGCAGCCCGCGCGACCGGCTCGACATTCCCCGCGAGCACGGCGCGCAAGGCCGAAGAGAAAGGCAATCATGATGCACCAGACGTACCGCAAGGGCAGAACGTCCGATAGCAATCCGCGCGAGATCTCCGGCACGGCTGTGGCGGTTTACGACCTCACGTCCTCTCGGCCCGGAATAAAGAAGCGGCTGCCCGCAAACCGGCATGGCGAGGTTTGAAAACGATGCGCAGTATCAAGGCAATGACCGGTATTATTCTGATCGCGGGAGCAGGTTTTGCGGGGTTTGAGCTGACCGGCACGATGCTTGCTCCACGGTCCGCTCCGGCGCAAACCGCGCCATCGGCGGAAACAGCGCTCGAAGTATCCACCGTCCCTGTCCGGCAGATGGCGTTTTCCGAAACGATCGCCGCCGTGGGCACCACCCGCGCCATCCGGGCCATAGAACTGCATCCCGAAGCGGCCGGACGCATTGTCGAACTGTCCATCTCACCCGGCTCGACGGTCTCCGAAGGCGATTTGCTTTTGCGCCTCGACGATACGGCGGCCCGCGCAAGTCTGGAATTCGCCAATGCCACCCTTGCCGAAGCGCGCGCGGCCATAGAGCGCCACGACCGGTTGCGCGAAAGCGGGACGATTTCCGAGGCCGCGTATGAGGCCGCCCAGGCAGCCCTCCTGCGTGCGGAAGCCGAACGCGATCTGGCACGCGAAGCGCTTGAGGACCGCAGCCTTTATGCGCCTTTCACAGGGGTCGTCGGTCTGAGCGACCTGACGGCCGGGGAACACGTTGATACGAACACCATCGTCGCTTCGCTCGACGACCTGTCGGTCATCGAGGTGGGCTTCCGGGTCCCGGAACAGGCTTATCCAAGGCTCGATACGGGCATTGATGTTGAATTGCACTCGGCGTCCTGGCCCGATCGCATCTTCCGCGGTGCGATCAGCGCCATAGACACACGGATCGACTCCGGCAGCCGTTCACTGGCGCTGCGCGCGCGGGTCGACAACGCCGATGGCGATCTGAAGGCCGGCATGTTCATGCAGGTCGCCATCGTGATCGAAAACCGGCAACAGCTTGCAGTCCCCGAACGGGCCCTGTCCGTCTCGGGCGCGCAAACAACCCTCTTTGTCGTCGATGCCGGTATCGCAAGACAGGTTGAAATCGAAACGGGGCAGAACCGCGATGGGCTGGTCGAGGTCCGCGCAGGTCTGGAAAACGGCGATGCGGTGATCGTCAACAATCTGCACCGCCTGTCGGACGGCATGGCGGTCACGCCGCGCCCGGCAACGGCAACCACTGCGGCTGCGGAGGCCTCCCTGCTGTGACACTTCCCGATTTTTCCCTTAGCCGCCCGGTCTTCGCCACGGTCATCAATCTGTTCATCATTCTGGTTGGCGCGGTTGCGCTCATGGCGCTTCCGGTGCGTGAGCTGCCGCAGGTGGATACCGCCGAGGTTACGATCAACACCGACTATTTCGGGGCCGCTCCCGATGTGGTGGACGCGCAGGTGACATCCATCATCGAAGGCGCCGTTGCCGGTATTTCCGGCCTGCAGAGCATGTATTCCGAATCCGAACGCGGCGGAATGCGCACGGTTTTGACGTTCGATCCGTCCCGCGACATCGATTCCGCCGCCAATGACGTGCGGGCTGCGGTCGATCGCGTTGCCGAAGACCTGCCTGAGGAAGCGGCACGGCCGGAGGTCGAGAAAAATGACGACGAGGGCGATCCGGTGGTCAGGCTCAGCCTCACCAGCCCGGCGATGACACCGCTTGAACTGTCGGATTATGCCGACCGCTATATCGTCGACAGGCTGGCCCGGCTTCCCGGCGTGGCCAATGCATCCATCTTCGGCGAGCGGGCACCGGCGATGCGGATCTGGCTGGAGCCGGAGCGAATGGCGGGCCTTGGCGTCACCACCGGCGACATCGTTGCAGCGCTCGAAGAGAACAATATCGAGCTGCCGGCCGGCGAGATCGAGACGGCAGCCAGACAGCTTCAGCTGACGGCAAACACCCGTTTCACATCGGCCGGCGAGTTCGAACAGATCGTCATCCGCGACGATGGCAGCCGCCCGCTGCGCCTCGGCGATGTCGCCCGGGTGGAAGTCGGCGCGGAGCGCACGGAAAGCTACTTCCGCTCTGACAGCCAGACCGCGCTCGGCATCGGCGTCCAGCCTCAGGCCCAGGCCAATTCGGTTTCCATTTCGCGACAGGTGCGCGCAGAGCTGGAACGATTGCGCCCGCAATTGCCGGAAGGCATGAATATTCAGGTCACGACGGACGAGGCCGTATTCATCGAAAGCTCGATCCGTCAGGTTCTGCGCGTCTTCACCGAAGCCGTGCTGCTGGTCACCGCCGTGATCTTCCTGTTTCTGGGGTCAGGACGGCTGTCCCTGATTCCGGTGGTAACGATCCCCGTTTCCGTGCTCGGTGCGATCATTGCCCTCTGGCTGCTCGGCTTCTCGATCAATATCCTGACGCTCTTTGCGCTCATTCTCGCCATCGGGCTGGTGGTCGACGATGCCATCGTCGTGCTGGAAAACACCCAGCGTCATCGCGCCATGGGCCTGACGCGGCTGGAAGCCGCGCGAAAGGGCGCAAACCAGGTGAATTTTGCCGTCGTGGCCTCCACCGCCGTGCTGATCGCCGTGTTCCTGCCCATTTCTTTCATGGAAGGAGAGATCGGTCAGCTTTTCGGCGAATTCGGCATTACTCTGGCCGTTGCGGTTGCCGTTTCGGGACTTGTGGCGCTGACGCTCTCACCGGTGCTTGCGGCCCGGTTGATGCCGCGCGAAGACAGGCCCGGCATGATGCTGCGCACTGTCAATGCGATCATCCGACGGATCGAAACCGGTTACCGCAAAAGCCTTGGCTGGGCCCTGTCGCGTCCCGCGCCCGTGCTGGCGATTGCCGCTTTCGCCATTGCGGCGGCCTGCGGGCTCTGGCGTGAACTGCCCCAGGAGCTGACGCCGGACGAAGACCGTGGCCAGTTCCGCATTTTCGTCGTGGCCCCGCAGGGCGCCAATCTTGATTATACCGATGCGGCGGTACGCGATATTGAAGCGTTGCTCGAACCGTTCCGCTCCGACGGAACCGTTTCAAACGTCACCTCGATCGTCGGCGTCTGGGGCGAATTGCGCCGGGCGATGATTTTCGTGAATCTGGCGCCATGGGAGGAACGCGACGTCACCCTTCAGGACGTTATTTCGACGCTGAGGCCGCAGCTCAATCAGAACGGGGATGTGGCGACAGGTATCCGTCCATCCGGGGGCCTGGGTATCGGCGGCGGGCGCGGCGGCATACAATTCATGCTCGGCGGCCCCGATATCGAACGGGCGGCGGAATGGTCGGAAACACTCACTGCTGGACTGGAAAATGATCCCGGTCTGGATGGAGTGCAGGCCGGCTACGCCGCCAACCAGCCCGGCGCCATGCTTTCAATCGACCGCGAACGGGCCCGCGATCTGGGCCTCGACGCCCGAATGATCGCCGAAACCCTTCAGACGCTTTATGCCTCCCGGTCCGTGGGCGAGTTCACCGCCGACGGGCGGCAATACCCGGTAATGCTGCAGGCCGCCGCCGAAGATCGCAACAACCTCGCCGACATCTTGAACCTGATGGTGCGCAACACAAGCGGCGACCTCGTGTCATTGTCCGGTTTCGCCTCGGTCGTGCCCACGGCCACCGCGCCGGCCATTGCCCGCTTCGACCGGGTTCACTCGGTGGAGATTGAAGCGGATCTTGTCGAAGGGACGGATCTGGCCGAAGCCATGGCGCGGATCGAGACCGCCGTCTCCAGCCTGCCGGCGGGGGCAACGCTCTCCTGGGACGGACAGGCAGCGGACTATCTGAGAGCATCCGGCGATGTGGCCATGGTCTTCGGCTTGGCGCTCGCCATCGTCTTTCTTGTCCTGGCCGCGCAGTTCGAAAGCTTCCGCACCCCTTTCGTGGTCATGCTGACCGTGCCGTTGGGGCTTGCCGGCGCCATACTGTCGCTCTGGCTCGGGGGGCAATCGGTCAATATCTACAGTCAGGTCGGCCTTGTGCTGCTGGTCGGCCTGATGGCCAAGAACGGTATCCTGATGGTCGAATTCACCAATCAGCTGCGCGAACGCGGCAGCACCCTGCGTGATGCGGTGATCGAGGGCGCAGTAACAAGGCTGCGCCCGATCATGATGACGACGATTGCGACCGTCTTCGGCGCGCTGCCGCTTGCCACCGCGACCGGCGCCGGTGCGGAAAGCCGCGTCGCCATCGGTCTTGTCATCGTCGGCGGCCTCAGCTTCACCTTCGTGCTGACGCTTTTCATAACGCCGCTCGCCTATTTTCTGATCGAGGGTTTCACAAGCCCACGGACAGATAAGGAAGCAGTCCCCGCCCCCGCCGAATGACCGTCGCAAATCCGCTGTTTTTGCCAAACACGATCTGCGGTCGGGGGGCGGTTCATCCCCTGTACATACCGGTTTGCCACGATACCGACGGGGTTGACTGAACGAAAATGACGGGCGTCGTAGGGACTGGTGAAGCTTCCTGTCTGCCTTTTCGATGGCGGCTGCGTTCAGTATTGCCGACATGGTAAACCATTACTCACATTCTCCTCCTTGCTTTTATGGCGCCGGATCGGGCAGTCTGGCCGTTCGCAGAGGGACGACCAATATCAGGGGAGATCGAATGCAGGCTGCACCGCCCGGCACACAGGCAAGTTATACCGGCGGCATTGTGCTGATGTGCGCCGGCGTTGCCTGCCTGAGTGCGAATGACGCCGTGGCCAAGGCACTGACCGCGCATTATTCTCCGCTTCAGATCCTGTTTATGCGCAACCTGATCGCCCTGCCCTTCACCGTGGCCATTGCTCTCGTCATGGGCGGACGGACGGCGCTGAAGACATACCGGCCTGCGGCACACCTGCTGCGCGGAGCGCTCTGGGTCGTCGCAGCAATGATGTTTTTCACGAGCTTTATCTATCTCGGCCTTGCGGAGGCCACCGCACTGATTTTCGTGGCGCCCTTCTTCATCACCGTTATTTCGGCGCTGTTTTTGGGAGAGAAAGTCCATATAAGGCGCTGGCTGGCCGTTCTTTTCGGCTTCATCGGCGTTCTCGTGGTCATCCGCCCGGGCGGCGCGACCTTTCAGGCCGCGTCACTGCTGCCCGTCGCCACGGCGCTTGTCTACGCATTGCTGATGCTGAGTGCCCGCTGGGTCGATGCGCGCGAAACCGTGTGGACGCTTCTGGTCTATCTGACGGGCACGGCAGCGCTGATCAGCGCCTTCATCGTGCCCTTCGTCTGGGTGCCGGTGCGTCTTGAAGACCTCTGGCTTTTTGCGGCCATCGCCCTGTTCGGAACGGCAGGCATGACGATGATGACGCAAGCCTTCCGTCTGACGCCTGCCGTTATCGTCGCGCCGCTGGATTATACCGGCATCATCTGGGCGACGCTGTTCGGATGGCTGTTCTGGCGGGAAAGTCCGGACACCATGACCTTCTTCGGCGCCGCAATCATTATTGCCAGCGGCGTGTTCACGATCTTCCGGCAAAAGGGAAAAGCCGCATGAGCGCGTCGAGATGTAGCGCCAAGACGGTGGAGGAGGGAAACGGGAAATGGATCCAGATCGACCGGCGCTCGGCATTCCCGCGCCGGCTTCACCGAGGTCGCCCGCCGGTCCGATACGCGGCCGATCATGAGAAATCAGTTGAACAACGATGGAGAGGATTGAGATGATCAAGGGCAGATGCGAATGCGGCGCGGTCGCTTTCGAGGCGGACGCGGTGCGCGATACCGTCACGGTCTGCCATTGCAGCCAGTGCAGACGAACGAGCGGTCATCTGTGGGCATCGACCCACGCACCATTCGACAAGCTGACCTTTGTAAATGATGCAGGACTAAGATGGTACGCATCGTCCGACCAGGCAAAACGTGGCTTCTGCGCGCATTGTGGATCCAGCCTGTTTTATCGCATGAATGGCGAGGCCGGCATCGGCATCGCCGCCGGTTGCCTGGAGGATACCTCCGCTTTGCGCATCGGCAAGCACATCTTCGTTGCCGACAAGGGCGACTATTATCCGGCGCCTGACGATGCCGAAGAAACACGGCAGTCCGATAATGGCCGGCTCATATGCTGATGAGCTCAGGATCGAAGATCAGCGAGCGATGGGCGGCGCTTCCGGCCATCACGCCGGCTGCCGCCGCAAGGGTCGCGTTCGGCATCGGGCTTGCGAGATCGCCAGCGGCGAAGACGCCGGGAACCGTTGTCGCCTGCATCTGGTCGACCACAATATAAGGCCCGGTCGGTCCGTCCTGCATTTCGCAGCCCAGTTGCGCCGCAATGTCGCTGAATGGCGCGGTCTGCGGTGCGAGGAACAGGCCCGCAAGCGCAATTATCCGCCCATCTTCAAGTCGCACTGCTTCAAGCGCCGGAGCGGTTCCGATCAGTTCCGCCACCGGCGTTTCCTCAATCTGAACCTCACGGGTTTTCAGCGATTGCATCTGCTCCGCCGTCGGGCGGAATGCCGTTCCGGTAAACAGCGTCGTCGGCCCCCAGTCGGGCAGCATCATGGCCTGATGAAAGGCCTTCTCGTCGCGCGCCAGCACGCCGAGCGGCTGCCGGTTGAGCTCATAGCCATGGCAATAGGGGCAATGCAGCACGCTTGCGCCCCAGCGCTCGGCAAGGCCGGGCAGATCCGGCAGGCTGTCGCGCACGCCATAGGCAAGGACGATCCGCCGTGCGGAGACGTCGCTGCCATCAGCAAGGGAAACGCGGAATCCGCTGCCCTCACGCCGGGCGGACAGGGCCGCGCCATCGTGAAAACGAACGGTCGGATAGGCGCTTAATTCTTCGCGCAGCCGCGCCTTGATATCAGCCGGGCTTTGCCCTTCCTGCCCCGGAAATCCGTGCGATGTCACCGCAAAGCGGTTTCTGGGCATGCCGGTATCCAGCACCAGCACCGCCTTTCGCGCCCGGGCCAACTGCATGGCGGCGGACATGCCGGCGAAGCTGCCGCCGATAATGAGAACATCGTGATCCATGGTCTGATCCTGTGTTTATGGTTTAATGTATTTTTATGAGTTACATGAAATCGCCAGGCGTGACAAGACAAGAAACTTTCATTGTTGCGTGATGCCTGCTAGATAGAAGTCAGCGAAAAACAAGGAGCCCATTTCATGCCGCGCGATCTTCGCCTGTCACGTATGCTGCATGTGCTGATCCATCTCGATCGGCACGTCGAGCGCGCGACCTCGGATCAGATCGCCCGGATGATTTCGACAAACCCGGTCGTGGTGCGGCGCATGATGGCGGGCCTCAGGGAAAAGAATATTCTAATCTCGGAGAAGGGCCATGGCGGCGGCTGGCAGCTGGCGCGGCCCCTGAGCGCAATATCGCTGCGGGATGTCTACGAGGCGATCGGCAGCCCGCCGCTGTTCAACATCGGCCCCGGCGCGGACCCCGCCGATTGTCTGGTGGAAAAGGCCGTCGACGCCCGGCTTGACCTTGCGATGCAGGAGGCCGAACGCCGGCTGCTGGAACAGTTCTCCGAGATATCAGTGGAAGATCTGGCGCAGGATTTCGAGCAGCGATTTGCCGCCCTTCAGGCCGACGCGAACGATAACCCGACAACGGCCTTTTCGCATATCAAAAGCTGACTTGAAGGCTATGCGCTGCTTGAAGCAATCGAGTCTTTCCACAGGTCGCCGGTCATGGTGCTGATGCAAGACGCTGCGTTCAAGCGGGGACGTTGAAACGATTTTCAGCAGCCGGAAGAAAAACGGTTGCCTTTGAAATCGTGCTTCTATAATCGTAACGTTATTACATCACGTAACCCCTTCCTGATTATGCGTGAGCATATTCTTCATGGCCGAGGCCAGCCGGTCCTTCAGTGATCGGCCGCATGGCAGAAAGTGGATCAGGACCAACCCCAGGAAAACGGCTGACATCAAAAACGGGCAAGGAAAAGCCGGCCTAAAAATGTAACGTTATACCATACAAGGAGAAGCAAATATGAAACAATGGATACTGGGTGTATCCGCACTCGCGGTTTCGATCGGCGCGCCGGCGGCCTTCGCCGAAGATCATGAGGACAGCGTCACTCTTTATCGCGTTTTCGTCGGCGACCACACTGACGCGAAAATCACGGCGTTCGACCTCGACCAACCGGACAACCGCTGGTCCTTCGAAACGACGGGCCAGAACAAACTCTTTGCCGTCAACGGGGGCGCGGCCATTGTCGCCGTCCAGTCGGACAGCGATGCGGTGCATTTCATCGACAGCGGCATTTCGCTGCATTCCCATGGCGGCCATTCCGATATCGATATCGACGACCCGGTTGCCATCGAGGGCGCGCTTACCGGCCCGCGCCCGTTCCACATCATCGATCATGACGGCAAGGTGGTCATCAATTTCGACAAGGGCGGCTATGCCGCAATCGTCGATGCGCATGCGCTTTCCCAGGGCGCGCTTGAAACCAGCCAGCTGAAGCAGGACCGCGCCCATCACGGCTTTGCAGCCCCCATCGGCGATTTCTGGGTCACGAGCGTTGCAACCGACACGCCGGTCGATGGCACCCGCATCGGCCTGCGCGCCGTTGAGGCCGATGGCACGCCGACCGGCGATGTTGCGACCTGCACCGGCATTCACGGCGAAGCCTTTTCCGGCGCCTACCTTGCAGCAGGTTGCCAGGAAGGCGTGCTGACCGTGACACCCGGCGAGGACGGCCCCGTCTTCGAAATGCTGGCCTACCCGGATGACCTGCCGGAGGGCCAGACCACGGGAACCCTGCTCGGCGTCAAAAGCATGCAGGCGTTTCTCGGCAATTACGGTGCCGATGGCCTTGTCGTCATCGACCCGGCCGATGAACCGCATTTCAGTTATATCGAACTGCCCTTCCGTCGCGTCGACTTCGCGCTTGATCCGGCCGATGCCCGCTTCGGCTATGTGCTGACCGAAGACGGCAGCCTGCACCAGGTCGACATTCTGGGCAGCAGCCTGACGACCAGCGCCAAAGTCACCGAGCCCTATTCGATGAACGGCCACTGGAATGACCCGCGACCGCGCATCGCCATGGCCGGTGACGAGATCGTCATGAGCGACCCGAAGGCCGGCCTCGTTCGCCGCATCGCCAAGGACGACCTCAGGCAGGTCGGCGCCATCGACGTCGGCGGCATGCCCTACAACATCGCCGTTGCCGGCGGCAGCGGCATGGTGCATGAAGGCGAACATGCTCACGCGCACAGCCACGGCGACGCGCAAATCGCCAAGGGCTATTTCGAAGACAGCCAGGTTGCCGAGCGCGCGCTTTCCGACTGGGCCGGCGACTGGCAGTCGGTCTATCCCTATCTTCAGGACGGAACGCTCGATCCAGTGATGGAACATAAGGCCGAAACCGGCAGCATGAACGCTGCTGAATACAAGGCCTATTACCAGACCGGCTACAAGACCGATGTCGAGCGGATCACCATTAACGGCAATACCGTTACCTTCTACGAGAACGGCCAGCCCGTTGCCGCCGAATATGCAAGCGACGGCTACGAAATCCTGACCTACCCCAAGGGCAACAGGGGCGTCCGGTTCATCTTTGAAAAGAGCGACGGCGACGAAGCCGCACCGCAGTTCATCCAATTCTCCGACCACATCATCGCACCGGCCAAGGCCTATCACTTCCATCTCTACTGGGGTGATGACCGCGCGGCGCTGCTGGAAGAACTCGAAAACTGGCCGACTTACTACCCGTCATCGCTCAACGCCGACGAAGTCGTCGACGAGATGCTGGCGCACTGAGCCGACGCAGCCATGCAGAAAACGAGCGCCCGGCTTTTGAGAGCCGGGCGTCATCGAGACGACCCGCAAGAGCAAGGGTTGAACGCCGCCCTCAATTCGCTTGCGTCAAATTGACAACTTGCAATAACGTGCGATTTCCATGCTTGTCTTGCCGAAATGGCGCGGGTTCGCGCTTTGGCGAAACAACGGAATGCAGGGGAGGTTCAAGGCTTGCGGGGACTGAAGGCGGCAATGCGGGAGCTGGCGGCGGCATTGGCCGTGATCGCCGTCCTTGCGCTGGCCTTTGTCTATCAGCCCTTCATGCCGGCTTTGACACACCATGATGCCGGTTCGCTTCTGGCATCATCGCAGAGCGTTCTCTGCGGCGGCGGCCCAGCCGATGACGCGACCGCAAGTCACGGTCCCTGCCATGCCTGCCGCCAGAACGCCGCCATTCTGCCGCCGCCGCCGGATGAGGCCGTGCCGGCCTATACCTGCCTTGTGGCGCATGATCTTGCGTTTGAGGACGAGACGCCGTCCCGCGCCTTCTACACCAAGCATTACAATCCGCGCGCACCGCCGTTTGCTGTCTGATTCCGCAACGCGGACCTGTCAGAGTCCGTGAAATCACGACAATTGCAAACGGAGTATTTTCCATGACCATGTTCATGAACCGTCTCGCCTGGGCCGGCGCAATCAGCCTTGCCAGCCTCTCCGCCGCCAATGCCCATGTGACGCTTGAAACCGCCGAAGCGGCGGCCGGCAGCAGCTACAAGGCCGTTATCCGCGTGCCCCATGGCTGCAACGGCGCGACAACCACCGAAATCCGGGTCAAGGTGCCGGAGGGTTTTTATAGCGCAAAGCCGATGCCGCATGCCGGCTGGCAGCTCGAAACCGTCACCGGCGCCTATGCCGATACCTATATGCACCACGGCACGCCGGTCAGCGACGGCGTGACCGCGGTGATCTGGAAAGGCGGCGAACTGCCGGACGCCCATTATGATGAATTCGTGATGCGCGGTTCGCTTTCCTCCGACATTGCCCCCGGAACGGAACTCTATTTCCCCGTTGAACAGCTCTGCGCCGATGGCAGCGCCAGTCACTGGACCGGCATGGGCGAAACCGGCGAAGGCGAGCCCGCGCCGAAACTGACCGTCACCGCCGCCGGGACAGCACACGGCCATCACCAGAACGCTCCCGAAGCCATGACGCCCGGGCCCGTCACGCTTGGCGATCTGGAAATTGATGGCGCCTTTGCCCGCGCCACCCTGCCCGGCGCGCCGGTTGGCGGCGGCTTTCTGTCGATCACCAATAATGGCGATACCGACGACCGCCTTGTTGCCGCATCCTCCGACGTTGCCGGCGAGCTGCAGCTTCACAACATGCGCATGGATGGCGACGTGATGAAGATGCACCAGATGCCCGACGGCATTCCCGTTCCCGCGCATGAAACCGTGACGCTGAAGCCCGGCGGCATGCACATCATGTTCATGGATCTTAACGGCCCGCTCGTCGAAGACACGGTCATCGATGTCGAACTGATATTCGAGGAGGCCGGCACGGTCGTAGTGCCCTTTCCGGTGGGAAGCATCGCCGCAAAGGACGCCAGCCACGACATGCCCGGAATGGACCATGGCGACATGAAGGCGCACTGAGCCTTCGCGCCTGTTTCTGCTGCATCAGAATGGATGCATGGCGCTCCAGGCTATTCCAAATGCCACCTCGCACCGGCGTCCTGTCCGGTGCGAGGTGGCGGTTTACAGAAGCCGCTTCGCGCCATGACAGACAGGAGTAAACGCAGGGGCGATGCGTTTCCAGCGAAAAATGTAAAGGTCGCTTGACACGCCGCCGATCTCTCCCCTATTTGTAAAGGAGACTTTACTTTACAGGGTAACCACCATGCGCCAACTGTTTTACATGATCGCCGGGCTGGCCGCTTATGCGGCGCTGCTGATCTTCTCCCAGCATCTCCTCGGCAATGGCTTGGAAGGCAACACGTTGCGCCTGTCGATCGCGCTCCTTCCAATGCTTCCCGCCCTGTTCATCTGCGTTGTCGTGGTCCGCTGCATTCGCCAGCTGGATGAGCTGCAGCGCAGGGTGCAGCTCGAAGCGCTCGCGGTCGCCTTTGCCGGAACCGCCCTGATTACCTTCAGCTATGGTTTCCTCGAAGGCATCGGCTTCCCCAGACTCTCGATGTTCATGGTGTGGCCGCTCATGGCGGCAATCTGGTTCGTCGGCGTCATCATCGGAAAGTTTCGCTTCAGATGAACAACCGGATCCAGGAACTGCGCCGGCAAAGGCAGTGGTCGCAGGCCGATCTTGCCACGCGCCTGAAGGTCTCGCGGCAAACGGTCAACGCACTTGAACGCGGACGCTATGACCCGAGCCTGCCGCTGGCCTTTACGATTGCACGGCTCTTCGAGCTGCCGATCGAACAGGTATTCCTGCCGGATTCCGACCAGCCGTAAACCGTCGGAAGCAGGCTCGAGGCAAACACGTTCCGAAAGGAACAGGCATCAATCGCCGTTGCCCCGGGCAGATTTGCATTTGCCTGTCACGCGGTCCGTTGCTGGCGCATCCGAAAACCGGCCGCAAGGATGAGGACCGCACCAAGCAGGGCCGCCGCGCAGGTGAAGACCAGCACGCCCACCGGCCCGTAAGCCGAAACGGCGATGCCGCCCAGCCCCGCCCCGAGTGCGATGGCGACCTGGAAGCTGGTCGCCTGAAGCGCGCCGACGGCTTCGGCATGATCGGACGCCGCCTCGGCATTCCAGGTCGCGATTGCCACCGAAAACACGCCGAAGGCAAAACCCCAGATCGCGGTTGCGGCGCTGGCGGCAACAGGCGTCGGGTCCACAAACATGAGAGAGCCTGCGGCAAGCATGAGCCCGACAGCCGAGCCACTGGCCGTCAGAGCAGCGCTGCGCGATGCCCAGATGCCGCCGATCATGCTGCCGATAACGCCGCCGGCACCGAACAGGAGCAGCGCAAACGAGATCGCGTTGATTTCGAGCGCCGCGACCTGTTCGAAGAAGGGGCGAATATAGGTGAAGCCGGCATAGTGGCCGGACAGGACGAGGAAAACCGTCGCCATTCCCGCCAGCACCGCGCCGCGGGTCAGCGTGATCCGGAACGATGCCAGCCCGGGCGCTGCTGCGGGCGGCAGCTTCGGCAGCGTGGCGAGGAGGCCCGCAACCGCGATCACGCCCAGCACGGCGGCAACGATGAACGTGCCGCGCCAGTTCCAGACCTCGCCGAGATAAGCGCCCACAGGCGGTGCAACAACGCTTGCGGCGGAAACGCCCGTGAGAATAATCGACATGGCGCGCGCGACCTTTTGCGGCGGCACCAGCCGCAGCGCCAGCGCCGTGACCATGGCCCAGGTGCCGCCAAGCGCAACGCCCAGCAAAAAGCGCGCCACAAGCAGCACCCAGAGGCTGCTCGCGACAGCCGAAAGCAGGCCCGAAACGGCAAGAACGACGGCAAGGCCGAGAACCAGCGGACGCCGGTCAAAACGGCCAACGCCGAGAACGAAGAGCGGGCTTGAAATAGCGGCGGTGATCGCCGTCAGCGTCACCGCCTGCCCTGCGGCCCCGACCGCAACATCAAGATCGGCGGCGACGGGCGAAAGCAGGCTGATGGGCAGAAGCTCCGCCGACACGAGTGCGAACATCGCAAAGGACACGGCAAACACCGCCGGCCAGTTTGCCTCGAACTTTTCGGAAGCGTCGGTTGCATCCATGGGGGATATCCTTCTCTGAAGACGCTGCCTGGCGCCGATCATTAATATTCCAAATCGATTCTTGGAATATTATTCAGAGATACGCATCGCAGCGCATGTGTCAAGCAACGGCTCCGATTTCGACCTGCTCGTCCCTCCTCCCCGGCGCGCGTTTTTTCCCGGAAACAGATCGCAAAGAAACTTGTCGGAAGCTTTCAGCGGTGGGTCAGAGCGTGGTGAAAACACCCCACAATCACACCGTTCCGGAAGGAACATTCAACCCAATACGCTCGGCGGTCCGGCCCTGGAACGTTGGCCGTAGGATAGCCCCACTGCACGCGCTTATATTGACAGGACGTTTGACGGAAACGCCGAAAATGGCACGGCCCTCCCGGAGTGTCGCGCGCACCGGATAGTCAGCAGATCCAGCTGAAGCGGTCGCGGACGGTCACCGGCACGATCGTCAACCGGTGCGCGCGCCCTTGAGCATGGCGCGGTAGCGGCCGAGACTGCCCTCGAGGTGGTCCTTCATTGCCTCTTCCGCAGCTTCGGGATCGCCGTCGATGATCGCATCGACGATACGTTCGTGCTCTTCCACCATTTTCGGGTTCGGCACATAGGTCCGTGGCGTGCCGTCATGGGCTTCAAGTTCGACACGCGGGACGATGCCGGGGCGGATCAGCGACAGGAATTCGGGAAAACGCTTGTTCTGCGAGGCCTGCGCGATCGCGTAGTGAAAGGCGAAGTCCGCCGCTCTGGTCGATTCCCCCGTGCTAAAACAGTTGGCGATGTCGTCATTCGCCTTCACGATTGCATCGATCTGCGCTGCAGAACGGCGACCGGCGGCAAGTGCGGCGGCGCGGATTTCAAACGCGCTGCGCAGTTCGAACAATTCGATCACACCGGAAAGCCGCTCGGTATCGAGATCGGAAAACGGATGCCGCCGCCGGGCGCTGACCGGGTCCAGGGCAAAAACCCCGGAGCCCTTGCGCGCTTCGGCCAGCCCCTCGGAGCGCAGCAGGCTGATGGCTTCGCGGACCACCGTGCGGCTGACGCCGTGCAGGCGGGTCAGTTCCGACTCGCTCGGCAGCCGGTCTCCGGGCTTGAAACGGCCGCTCTCGATATCGCTGCGCAGACCTTCCGCGATCAGGCTGACGCGTGTGCGCGGGGCTTCCGGCGCGTTTCTCGTCTCGATGATATCCGTCATTCTCTCCGCTCCGGCCCCTCTCTGCGCTGTGCCTGTGTAATAACCTATCTATTACACCGCCTTCCCCCAAAACGAAAATTACCGCCACGGACCGTTCGTTCAAGTGGCTTTCGGCTGAATAACATCGCTTTTGCGGTTGACGTGTCGAAAATATATGTCATACAAAGCTGTAATACAAATTAATAATGCGCAGCACCGCCACCAGCCAGGGACCGTGAGCGCTGCATTCAGGGAGGAAGAACGACCTTGCTTATTTCGGATGTCTCGGCCTGCACCTTCAGGCACAAGACGCGGCGGCACAGCGACAGCGCCGGACACGGCCATCCCGGTCCGGAGCACGACGTCCAGCAGGCCATGCTCACCATCACCACGGAAGACGGCGACAAGGGATACACCTTCTGCCCGCCTGAAGTGGTGCGCCCGCACGTTCTCGACAAATTCGTTCGCAAAGTCCTTATCGGTCAGGACTATCGCGACCGCGAACGCCTCTGGCAGGAACTGGCACACTGGCAGCGCGGCTCGGCGGCACAGCTGACGGACCGGACGCTGGCGGCCGTCGACTGCGCGCTGTGGGATCTCGCCGGCCGGGCATCGGGCCAACCTGTCTACAAGTTGATCGGCGGCTATCGTGACAAGGTTCTGGCCTATGGTTCGATCATGTGCGGCGATGAGCTGGAAGGCGGCCTCTCCACGCCGGAGGATTATGGCCGTTTTGCCGAAAAACTGGTGGCGCGCGGCTACAAGGGCATCAAGCTGCACACATGGATGCCGCCCGTCAGTTGGGCGCCGGATGTGAAGATGGACCTGAAGGCGTGTGCTGCCGTCAGGGAGGCCGTCGGGCCGGATATCGAGTTGATGATCGATGCCTTTCACTGGTATTCGCGGGTCGAGGCGCTGGAACTCGGGCGCGGGCTGGAAAAGCTGGGCTTCGCGTGGATCGAGGAACCGATGGATGAACAGTCGATGTCATCCTATCGCTGGCTTGCGGAAAATCTCGACATACCCGTCGTCGGCCCGGAAAGCGCTGCCGGCAAGCACTGGCACCGCGCCGAATGGATCACGTCCGGGGCCTGCGACATCCTGCGCACAGGCGTCAACGATGTCGGCGGCATCACGCCGGCGCTCAAGACCATGCATCTGGCCGAAAGCTTCGGCATGACCTGCGAAGTGCATGGCAATACCGCGATGAACCTGCATGTGGTTGCTGCGACCAAGGCCTGCAAATGGTATGAGCGCGGTCTGCTGCACCCCTTCCTCGAATATGATGACGGCTTCGACTACCTCAATTCGCTTTCCGACCCGATGGATGCGGACGGCTACGTTCACGTGCCGGATCGCCCGGGCCTTGGCGAGGATATCAATTTCGAACTGATCGAAAACAACCGCGTGTCTTGAACGGCGCGCCTTTGCCCCGGCCTGAATGACAGGCCGGACACCAGCAACGATGTCAAAGAACCTTTGGGAGGAGACATGAGACATCTTCTGACAGGCACTGCACTGGCAGTGCTTCTTGCAACATCCGCCCCGGCATTTGCCGAAACGCCGGACAATCAGCTGATCGCGGCCTTCAACATGACCAATGTGTTGACCATGGACCCGGCGGCGATCACCGGCGGCGAGGCCGTGCAGATCCTCAACAATTTTTATGATGCGCTGGTCGAACTCGACCCCAAGACCAAGGCGCTGGAACCGCGTCTCGCCGAAAGCTGGGACATTGCCGACGACAACATGTCGGTCACCTTCCACCTGAAGCCGGACGTTGTCTTCGCCTCGGGCAATCCGCTGACAGCGCATGACGTAAAATTCAGCTTTGACCGCAATCTCAAGCTCAATCTGGCGCAATCTTCGGGCCTGAAGAGCCGCGGGTTCACCGCAGAAGACGTGGACAAGGAATTTGTCGTTGAAGACGATCTGACGTTTACGCTCAACCTGCCGCAAAAGGACGACCCGAAGCTGATCCTCATGTATCTGGCGCAGGCCGGGGTCGGCTCGATCCTGGATTCCAAGCTGGTGCAGGAGAACGAAAAAGACGGAGACATGGGCCGCGCCTGGCTGACCAACAATTCGGCGGGCTCGGGCGCCTTCACGCTCGGCCAGTGGCGGGCCAATGAATATGTGATCCTGACCCGCAACGACGAATTCTGGGGCGGCGCACCGCAAATGGCGCGTGTGCTGATGCGTCATCTGCCTGAATCGCAGACCCAGCGTCTGGGCCTTGAACAGGGCGATTTCGATGTCGGATTTTCCCTGTCGGCCTCCGACCTCAAGGCGCTTTCGGAAGAAGAAAGTCTGACCGTCGAGACCGAACCCAGCGCCGGTTTCTATTATCTGGCCGTATCGATGAAGGACGAGCATTTCGGCAATCAGAAAGTGCGTGAAGCGCTTCGTTACCTGATCGACTACAAGGGCATCAATGGCGCGATCATGCCGTATTTCGGTGTCGAACGGCAGCGTCCGGTCAACACCTCGGCGTTCGGCGCCCTTGACGATCCGGGCTATGAACTGAACATCGAAAAGGCCAAGGAGCTGCTGGCCGAGGCCGGCTATCCGGATGGTTTCGACACCTCGATCCGGGTGATCTCGACCCAGCAGTTTCTCGACAGCGCAACGGCCATTCAGGGCACGCTCGCACAGGCCGGCATCAACGCCGAAATCATTACCGGTGACGGCGGCCAGATCTACGGCGCGATGCGGGAGCGGGAGTTTGCCCTCCTGGTCGGACGCGGCGGCGGCGGCCAGCAGCCCCACCCCGACTCCAACCTGCGCGCCCTGATCTACAACCCTGACAACAGCCAGGAAGCCGGGCTGACGAACTATCAGGGCTGGCGCACCAGCTATCAGGACGATGAGCTGAATGCGATGATCGAGGCCGCGCTGGTTGAACGCGATCAGGAAAAGCAGGTCGCCATGTATGAGGATATCCAGCGCCTGATCGACGAAAAGGTAACGTCCATCCAGCCGTTTTCCGAACGCGTGGTCACGGCGGCTTACCAGAATGATGTCGATGGTCTCATCATCGATCCCTGGGTGTCCAGATTTGAGGATGTGGTGAAGAACCACTGAGCCTAGAAACACTTTCAAAAAGCAGGCGCGGACATTTGATTTCCGCGCCTGCAGATGCCGGTTCAGGCAATGACGGGCATGGAATCTGTTATTGGCACGGGCATTCTGTATAACAGATTAGCCAACATGTGACACAGAACCGCCCAAACGGGCGTTCTTTCAAAACTCTGGGAGGAGTTGACATGCAAAATGAGTCAGGTCGCGCCGGCGGCCTGGTGGAACGGGTCGGGTCTATCCTTGTCACGCTCTTCGGTTTGCTGGTTCTGACTTTCGTGATCGGCCGCGTCATGCCGGTCGACCCGGTTCGCGCCATTGTCGGCGAGGATGCGACAAAGGAAGTCTATGAAAACGTCTACCATCAGCTCGGTCTCGACAGGCCGATGTGGCAGCAGTTCTTCTTCTATATACGCGATGTGTTCACCGGCGATTTCGGGACCTCCATTCGCACCGGCCAGCCCGTTATCCAGGATATCCTGCACGTTCTTCCCGCCACGATAGAACTGGCGACCTTCGCCATTCTCGTCGGCGCCGGGCTCGGCATTCCGCTGGGTGTTCTGGCAGCTGTCAAGAAGGATCGCTGGCCCGATCACGCAATCCGCGTTTTCAGCCTGCTGGGGCATTCCATGCCGATCTTCTGGACCGGCATGATCGGCCTGCTGATATTCTATGCCAATCTCGGCTGGGTCGGCGGCTCCGGCAGAATGAGCCAGTTCTATATCGGCATGGTGCCGGAACGCACGAACTTCCTTCTCATCGACAGCGCGCTTGCCGGCGACTGGGAGGTTTTCAGAAGCGCGATCCACCACATCATCCTCCCCGCTTCGCTGCTCGGCTATTCTTCCGCCGCCTATATCACCCGCATGACCCGTTCCTTCATGCTCGACCAGATCAATCAGGAATATGTCACCACGGCACGGGTGAAAGGATTGAGCCAGAGACAGACGATCTGGCTGCACGTCTTCATCAATATCCGGGTTCAGCTCGTCACCATCGTGGCGCTCGCCTATGGCGCGCTGCTCGAGGGCGCCGTTCTGATCGAAACCGTTTTCGCCTGGCCGGGATTTGGCCAGTACCTCACATCAAACCTGCGTATCGGAGACATGAACGCGGTGATGACCTGCGTTCTCCTCGTCGGGCTGATCTTCATCTGCCTCAACATCCTGTCCGATGTTCTCTATCGCGTATTTGACCCAAGGACACGCTGACCATGTCCGATATCACCAAACCGCTCGCCGCAAAGAAAAGTGCTGTGCCGCTGCAATCGCTGGGGACGTTGAAGAACATTCTCGTGTTCCTGGTGAAGTCTCCGACCTCCGCCTTCGGCCTTCTCGTGCTGGCCATACTGCTGTTGTGCGCATTGTTTGCGCCGCTTCTGGCGACCAGCGATCCTTATGTCCAGAACCTGCAGGCAACACTTCAGCCGCCAAGCGCCGAACATTTCTTCGGCACGGATGAGCTGGGACGCGATATCTACAGCCGTCTTCTCTATGGCTCGCGGATCACGCTCAGGATCATCTTTCTGGTGACCATCGTCGTCGGGCCGATCGGCCTGTTCATCGGCACCGTTGCCGGATATTTCGGCGGACGGATCGACAACGCCCTGATGCGGCTGACGGATATCTTCCTGTCCTTTCCGTCCCTGATCCTCTCGCTGGCCTTTGTCGCCGCCCTGGGCCCGAGCCTCAACAACGCCATCATCGCGATTTCGCTGACGGCCTGGCCGCCGATTGCCCGCCTTGCACGCGCGGAGACGCTGACCTTCCGCCGTGCCGACTATATCTCGGCCGCGCGGTTGCAGGGCGCATCCTCGGCGCGCATCATCTGGCGCTCGATCGTGCCCATGTGCCTGCCCTCCGTCGTCATCCGCCTGACGCTGAACATGGCCACCGTCATTCTGACGGCCGCCGGCCTCGGCTTCCTCGGTCTTGGCGCACAGCCGCCATTGCCGGAATGGGGCGCGATGATCGCCACCGGACGGCGCTACATGATCGACAGCTGGTGGCTGGTGACATTTCCGGGCATCGCCATTCTCTGCGTCAGCCTCGCCTTCAACCTTTTAGGCGACGGGTTGCGTGACGCGCTCGATCCCAAACAGATGAACCGGAGGTAAGGACATGTCCGAACACCCCATCCTTGATGTCCGGGATCTGTCGATCCACTATCGCGGAACGCCCGCACCTGCCGTGCGCAATGTCAGCTTCACCCTCGGGCGCGAGCGGCTCGGTATTGTCGGCGAAAGCGGATCGGGAAAATCAACCGTCGGCAGGGCCCTGCTGAAACTGCTGCCAACAGCCGATATCACGGCGCAGTCGATGCGCTTTGCGGATATCGACCTGATGAAGGCCAGCGAGCGGGATATGCTGAAGATCCGCGGCGCACGCATGTCGATGATCCTTCAGGATCCGAAATTCTCGCTGAACCCGATCCAGCGCTGCGGCGCGCAGGTTGCCGAAGCCTACCAGACACATCTCAGATGCTCCCGTGCGGAGGCCAGAAAGCGCGCCATCGACATGCTGGAAGCCGTGCAGATCCGCGACCCGGAACGGGTCTACGATCTCTATCCGCACGAGGTTTCCGGCGGCATGGGCCAGCGCATCATGATTGCCATGATGCTGCTCACCAATCCCGATCTGGTGATCGCCGACGAGCCCACCTCCGCGCTTGATGTCACGGTGCGACTGCAGGTGCTGAAAATCCTCGACGATCTCGTGCGTGAAAAGGGCATTGGGCTGATCATGATCTCGCACGACCTCAACCTCGTCCGCAATTTCTGCGACCGGGTGCTGATCATGTATGCGGGCCGGGTTGTTGAAGCGCGCGCCGCCAGCGAGCTCGACCATGCCGAACATCCCTATACGCGCGGCCTCCTTGCCGCCCAGCCGCATATCGGCGGCCCGCGCACGCCATTGCCTGTTCTTCAGCGCCAGCAATCCTGGGAAAATCCCGAAGGAGCGATATGATGAAATCGGTCAGTGTGGAAAAGCTGTCCATCAGCTTCGGCGCCATAAAAGTGCTCAACGACGTCGACTTCTCGGTCGAGAAAGGCGAATGCTTCGGCCTGGTGGGCGAAAGCGGATCGGGGAAATCCACGGTTTTGCGCTGCGCCTCGCTGCTCTTCGACAACTGGAAGGGCGAGATCAAATTCGGCGACCGGTCCGTCAACGAGATGACGCTGGAAGAACGCTGCCGCACCATGCAGATGGTGTTTCAGGACCCCTATGGCTCACTGCATCCGCGCCATTCCATCCGCACCGTTTTGAGCGAACCTCTGAAAATCCACGGCATCGCCGACCGCGAGGAACGCATGGAGCGCGCGCTTGTCGAAGTCGGCCTGCCGGCAGGTTTTCTGGATCGCTACCCGCATCAGCTTTCCGGCGGGCAGCGCCAGCGTGTCGCCATTGCCCGGGCGCTGATTCTGGAACCGGACGTCCTGCTGCTGGATGAACCGACATCCGCGCTCGATGTTTCGGTACAGGCGGAAATCATCAACCTGCTGGTGCGTCTGCGCGAGGAAAAAGGCTTCACCTATCTGATGGTCAGTCACGACCTCGCCGTCATCGACCATATGTGTGACCGCTTTGCCGTGATGCAGGCCGGCCGCATCACGGAGGTTCTGCCGCGCGAAGCCATATTGGGCAATCAGGCGACGGACCCCTATGCCCGCGAACTGATCGGCGCAAGCCTGGCCTATGAGCATGCGATGTAGAACAGGGGCGCCGTTTTTCCGGGGCGAACTTCGCAAACCACCTACAGGGACAGGCCGGGCGACGCGACAATACCGCCGCCGCCACACATCATCACAGCGGCAGCGGCGACACCTTGCTGCCTGCCGACACATTGGAAGGAAAAGGACCAGCCATGTCGGACGTCACACCCTATCGGGGCATTCCGAACCAGTTCCGCCAAAACATACTGAAGCGCAAGGTACAGATCGGCTGTTGGTCGGCGCTTGCAAGCCCGATTACAGCAGAAGTCCTGGGGTACGCCGGTTTTGACTGGCTGCTTCTCGACAGCGAGCACGCGCCAAATGATGTCCTGAGCCTGATACCGCAGCTCATGGCGCTGAAAGACAGTGCCTCGGCGCCTGTCGTGCGCCCGCAATGGAACGACACCGTCATTATCAAACGACTGCTCGACAGTGGTTTTTATAATTTTCTCATCCCGTTCGTTCAGTCGGCGGCTGAAGCAAAAGCGGCGGTTGCCGCCACCCGCTATCCGCCTGAGGGCGTGCGTGGCGTTTCGGTGTCGCAACGCTCGAACCATTACGGGACGGTGCCCGACTACATGAAGCTGGTCAACGAGAACATCACGGTTCTCGTGCAGATCGAAAGCCCTCAGGCCGTTGAAGCGGCAGATGAAATCGCCGCAGTCGATGGCGTTGACGGGTTGTTCGTCGGCCCTTCCGATCTCGCCGCAGGCTTCGGCCATCTCGGCAATCCCTCACAACCCGATGTCCAGAAGGCCATCCGCCATGTATTCTCGGTCGCCGAAAGCCATGGCAAGACGGCTGGCATTCTGGCGCCTGTAGAGGCCGATGCGCGCCGCTATCTGGAAATGGGCGCCAATCTTGTCGCCGTTGGTTCCGACCTCGGCGTCTTCCGCAACGCCACCCAGGCGCTCTGCGACAAATTCATATCTTCGCAGGCGTAAGGCCTGCCGACATCCACACGACACTTAAAGGGAGATAAGCGATGACGAAAATCGGTTTTGTCGGTCTCGGGATCATGGGGACCCAGATGGCCGGACGGCTTGCAGACGCAGGGCATGAACTGTTCGCCTATGATCGCAAACAGCTTGCAGACAGCCTCGCCGCAAAAGGCATCACCGCCTGCGCCTCGTCAAAAGAGGTCGCGGAAAAATGCGAAGTCTTCATTTCCATCGTGCCCGACACGCCCGATGTCGGCGCGGTGCTCTTCGGCGAAAACGGCGCGGCAGAAGGCCTGAGCGCCGGCAAGATCGTCATCGACATGAGCTCGATTTCGCCCGTCGAAACCAAGGAATATGCCGCCAAGATCGAGGCGCTTGGCTGCGAATATGTTGACGCACCGGTTTCCGGCGGCGAGGTCGGCGCGCGCGACGGCACGCTGTCCATCATGGTCGGTGCCAAGGATGAGGTCTTCGAAAAGGTCAAACCGCTTTTCGAAATCATGGGCAAGAACGTGACACTGGTGGGCGCGGTCGGCGCCGGGCAGACCGCCAAGGTCGCCAACCAGATGATTGTCGCCATGAATATCGAAGCCGTCGGCGAGGCACTGCTGTTTGCCGCACGCGCCGGCGTTGATCCGGAGCGCGTTCGCCAGGCGATTTCCGGCGGCTTCGCTTCATCGAAAATCCTGGAACTGCACGGTGAACGGATGATCAAGCGGACATTCGATCCCGGCTTCCGCATCAACCTGCACCAGAAAGACCTCAATTTGGCACTCACCGCCGGCCGCCAGATGGGCCTGTCGCTCCCCAATACAGCAACCTGCCAGGAACTGTTCAACGCCTGCGCAGCACACGGCGGCAGCGCTTGGGACCATTCCGGCATGGTCAAGGCACTCGAGCTTCTGGCCGATTTCGAAATCGGCCAGGACTAAGCCAAAACATCCAGACGGGGCCGGCTTCCGGCCTCGTCACTGACGACTGAGCTGCCCCTTTCAGCTTTCAGGACGCCGACATGAAATTCTTATGCTCATGTGTCACTGTCGCCTAATTGTTGCATTTACAAAAATTGCATAAGCGACTAAAATAGTCTCTGGAAATTGGGGGAGCCTGGCATGTGTCCGATGTCACACCCCGGCCAAAGGAGATGTTTGAAGTGCCGTATGAATTCACCGATTCGATACCCTATCTGCTCAATCGGGTTGGTGTGAGACTGGGGGAGCGTTTCTCAAGCCAGTTGCTCGAACACGACGTGACGCTTTCGATGTATCGCGTTCTGGCGGTGCTTAGGCAGCGGGGCGAGAAAACGCTGAGCGAGCTTGCCGAGCTTGTTTCGGTGGAAGTGTCGACGCTGTCGCGCCTGGTGGGACAGCTTGTCCGGCGCGGTCTGGTCTCCCGCGTTCGCCCGGTGACGAATGGCAGGATCGTGCAGATCAACCTGACGGAAAAGGGCACTCATCTGGCCGACCGGCTGATGCCCGTGGCGGCGATGTATGAGGAAACGGCGGTCGACGGTCTCGATCCCGAGACCGTGGTGGCGCTGAAACGCACGCTGCGCCATATCAACCGGAATATCTCGAAGCTCTGAGCGGCTGACAAAGCTCACTTTGCACGGGTGTCATTCTTATGCTTGACCCACAGGTGTCCGAGGTTAGCTATCGGCCATCAATCCGGCGCTTCAGTTGGCCACAGCCCTCCCGCCCTCTCCGGCGTCATCCTCGTGCTTGACACGAGGATCCAGCGTCGTTTGTCGCAAACAATGAACGGCGCTGGTCCCAATATCATAACGGTCGGAACCAACTGCTCACGCTTGTTGTGCGGAGAGGTACATGGATCCTCGTGTCAAGCACGAGGATGACACCTGAGAGAGTGGGCCGGTTTTGTCAGAAAAAACTGGAGGCCGTCGTCTCATCCGACTCCCGCCGCTTTACCCCACCGGCACCAGCACGAAGTCGAAATCGGAGCGCCAGACCGTGTCTTCGTCGTCAGACCGCACGAACGGCGCGATCAGGCTTTTCTTGACGCCGAAAACGGCATCGCTTTCCAGGTATTTGTCACCGCCCGCAAATGTGTGGGTAACCAGTTTCTGGAAGCCATCGGCGGTGACCAGAAAATGCATGTGCGCCGGGCGGTAGGGGTGGCGGCCCATATGGCCCAACATCTGGCCGACCGGACCGTCGTCGGGGATCGGATAGCTCACCGGCTTGATGCCGACGAACTGATAGGCGCCGTCCGGACCGGTGAAGAACCGTCCGCGATTGTTCCATTTGGGCTGGATATCCGGCTGCTGGACATCGTAGAAACTGTCGGCATTGTCCGACCAGACATCGATGCAGGCATTTTCGACCGGGTTTCCGTCAAGGTCCGTCACCTTGCCGATATAGCGGCAGAGTTCGCCCTTGCCGTCGAGCGATATACAGTCGCCCATCTGTCGGATCGGGGCGTTGGCGACATGGAAGGGGCCGAAAACGGTGTTCTCCGTCGCCCCTTCCGGACGCCGGTTGTTGATCGCATCCACCAACATCGAAAAGCCCAGAACATCGGACAGCAGGATGAATTCCTGCCGCTCCTCGGAGCAGATCTGGCCGGTGCGGGTGAGGAAATCAATGGCGATATCCCATTCATCCTGCGTGAGGTTGATCTCCTTGGCGAAGGCGTGAAGATGGCTGACAAGCGATGTCATCACTTCGCGCAGGCGCGGGGAAGCCTCGCTTCCCATGCGTTCATTGACGGTTTCGACCGATGCCTCTTCCGTAAAATAGCGGGTCATTGGTTTTCTCCTCTCCAATCAATCCGGGCGCTTTCCGGCCCATGCGCGCTGAAGCAGGCCTCGGATGCTCTTTCGGTCGAGCGGACGGGGGCTCCAGTAGGGATTGGCGGTGGCCAGTTCCGCCATGCGGTCCAGTTGCGTTTCGGTGACGCCGAGATCGGCAAGCCGCAGCGGCGCGCCGAGCGAACGGGCAAAATCGTAAAGCCCCGCACCGGCCCGGCCGCCGAACAGGCCCGCCACTGATGCCAGCGCTTCCGGCGCCGTCTCCTCGATAAAGGCAATCGTGTGGGGCAGCAGAATTGCATGCGTATCGGCATGCGGCAGGTCCAGACTGCCGCCCAGCGTGTGGCAGAGCTTGTGGTGGACCGACATGCCGACGCCGCCAAGCACCGTGCCGCACAACCATGCGCCATAGACTGCGCCGTCGCGCCCCTCGGCATTGTCCGGGTCGTCGACGATGGCAGGCAGCGCATCGCGGAACGCCCGCAGCCCCTCAAGGGCCATCAGCGTATAGACCGGGCTTCCGTCGCGCGCGTAAACGCCCTCGGCGGCGTGGGCCATGGCGTTCAGGCCGCTGGTGACGGCGAGATGGCGCGGCAGCGATGTGGTCAGGTCCGGGTCGTAGATCACCGTTTCCGGCAGGATCTCCGGTCCACGGCGCGTGGTCTTCACCCCGTTTTCGGTTTCGCCGAGGATCGGCGTCGCCTCCGAGCCGGCATAGGTCGTCGGGATGACCAGCTGCGGCGCGCCGTTGCGCGCGGCAATCGCCTTGCCAAGGCCGGTTGTCGACCCGCCGCCGATGGCGACGATGCAGTCGGCCCCGGCCTTTTCGAAGACTGCCACGGCGCGCAGGGTGACCTCGACCGGCGTATGCATGGTCGCGCTGTCGAAAAGCCCGGCGGAAAGAGGCCCGAGGCTGGCGGCCAGGGTTTCGGCCTGCCCGCGCTGCTGCGGCGTGGACAGGACGAGCGCCCGCGATGCGCCGAGACGGCGCACCTCGTCGGCCGCGCTTTCAAGTGTTCCCCGCCCGAAGACGATCCGCGCGGGGGAAGCCGTATGTGTGAAAGCCTGCATGGTAACCTACTCCAGTTTGAACAGCCGGCTGGCATTGGTCCGGCCGATCTTGATCCGGTCCGCCTCCGAAACCGAGGCGGCATCGAACCAGTCTGCGGCATGGTCGACATTTTCGAAAGGCCAGTCGGTCGAGAACATGATGCGGTCGGCGCCGAGTTCGAGAATGGCGTCGATCAACGTCTGGGTGCGGAAATTGCCGGATGTGGTGATGTGGAAATTCTCGTTGAAATAATCGGCGAATTTCCGCTTTGCCGGATGTTTCGGCGGCAACTTGACCCAGGCGTTGCGATGGTCGATCCGCCAGATCATGTAGGGAATGCCCTCGCCCATATGGCCGAGAACGATCTGCAGCGAGGGGTGTTCGTCGAACAGGCCCGAGCCCATCAGGCGCAGGGCATGGACGGCCGTTTCCTGGGCAAAGGCCCATGTCGGGCCGAGCAGCCACGGATGGCCTTCATAGATGCGGGCGTCCTGCGGCAGCGGGTTGCGCGGATGCAGATAGAAGGGCACATCCAGCTTTGCGACCTCACCCCAGAACGGGCGGTATTGCGGCAGGTCGTAATAAAGCGGGGTCTCGCCATCGCCCTGCAGGCTGTCCTGCGAGAAGCCGTTGACCAGCGCGCCGACGAAACCCAGCTCCTTGACGCAGCGATCCAGTTCGCGCGCGGCGGCATCCGGGTCCTGCATCGGCAAAGCCGCAAAGGCCCGGAAACGGTCGGGACGTCTGGCGCATTCCTCGGCCAGCGTGTCATTGGCGCGCCGGGCAATGTCGATAGCCGTTTCGCGGTCGGTGATGGCCTGGACGGCGGGCGCGTTCAGCGACAGGATCATGAGGTCGATCCCGTGGGCATCCATGAGTTTCAGCCGTGTGTCATGAATGTCGAGCAGACGGTGCTGGAGCTCGTCCCAGTAGGCGCCCGGCACGAAGCCGGCCGAATCCTGAAGCGTGTCGGGAATGGCGAAATGTTCTTCGAGGGCGATCTTGCCTTGCATTGACTATCCTCCTGATGGAAATCGTTTGATCTGTTTGCGCGCGTCAGCGCGGGCCGAGCGCGGACAAGAGGCCGCCCAACAGCGTTGAAAGTTCGCCCGGCGTCTTGGCGAGGCCGTAGACATAGCTGTCGGGACGGACGATGGCGGCAACCGCGCCGGTCTCGCTGAACCAGCGGCCATATACGCCGTTGGTGTCCCAGATATCGCCGCCGCCGAACATCTGCGTGAGGGCGAAGACCGCTTCGGAGCCGCCCATGGCCTTCCAGCTCTCAAGGTCGTTTTCGCTGATTTCCGAGAGTGCGGGTCGGTCGGCGGCGACGATCAGCCAGCCCGTACCGGCAATTTCGTCGAACAGCGCCGTCCTGGCCGGCGTCGAGACCAGCCCCTGCGGCAGAAGCGCGCCGTCATTGTCGATCAGGCCGCCCTTCAGCGGCGGATAGACGAGCTTGTCCGGCTTGTGATTGGCCTTGCGCGCGGCAATCATGCGGGCATCGCGTTCCCTGGCCTTTTCGGGATCGCGCATGGTCTGGGCGCGGCCGAGCTCGATGGCCTTGTCGGTGATGTAGCGCACATGCGGCTCGCGCTCTTTCTGGTAGGTGTCGAGAAGCCCGTCGTCGTAACCGGACAGCACCATGTCGAGCTTCCACGCCAGATTGCGGGCGTCGCGAATGCCCGAAACCATGCCCTGCGCCAGGAAGGGCGGCATCTGGTGGGCGGCATCGCCGGCCAGCATAATCCGGCCCTTGCGCCAGCTTTCGGTCACACAGGACAGGAAGGTGTAGTTCGCCACGCGAATGAGGTCTGCATCATCCGGGGAGAGATAGGCGGCGACGCGCGGCCAGACGTTTTCCGGTTTCACCAATTCGTCGCGATCCGCATCCGCTTCCAGCCGGAAGGAGAAACGGTGGTGATTGGGGCCGATATTGACGATCGATATCGACTGGGCCGGATTGCAGACCTGCTGAAAGGACGGAAGCCCCGGCACATTGCGGCGCATTTCGAAGTCGCAGACCAGCCAGTTCTCGAAAAAGGCGAGGTCTTCGAGCTTGCCGTCTAGATGCCTGCGGACAAAGCCGTTGCCGCCGTCGCAGCCGACGACATAGCGGGCGCGCACGGTCTGCTCCGTGCCGTTTTCGTCCCGGGCGGTCACCGTCACGCCCTCGCCGTCATCGGCAAGCGCGGTGACCGTCTGGCCGCTGCGAATTTCGACGCCGGGCGTGCTCCTGACAAGCGTGTCCATCGTGTCTTCGAGATGCGGCTGGTACATCATGTACTGGGACGGCCAGCCGCAGCGGCCGGGATTGTCGTACTCGATATCGAGCAGAACCTCGTCATTGCCGTTTATCCAGACATAGCCGCGCTGGATATTGGTGCCCGGCAGAACCTTTTCCGAAATGCCGAGCTTCTGGAACGTCCGCATGGTTTCATCGTCGAAAGCGGCGGCTCGGGGCAGATTGTAGAGACCCTGATAGCGCTCGAGCACGATGACGCTGCGGCCTTGCTGACCGAGAAGCGCGGCCAGCGCCATTCCTGTCGGGCCATAGCCCACGATTGCGACATCACAATCCATTGTTTCTCCTCCATCGGATACAGTTGATATTACAATTCTTGTATTTGCAAATAATAAGGCGCAAAAAGCCTCATTTTACGCCCGGCCGGTGTTATTTTCCGATCAGGATAGCCACACCGGCATTCGAGATTTCAGGGACATAGGTGATCAGCAGCAGTGCCACGAGATAGATCAGGGCAAAGGGAAGGATGCCCCGGTAGATGGTGCGCAACGGCATGCCGGAGACCACCTGCATGACGAAGATATTGATCCCGAACGGCGGCGTGAACAGGCCGATCGCGAGGTTCACGGTCATGATGATGCCGAAATGAACCGGATCGATGCCGACCGCCGTGATGATCGGCAGCAACAGCGGCGTCAAAAGCAGGATGGCCGACAGCGGATCGATCAGACAGCCGACAATCAAAAGCAGGATATTGAGCGCAATGAGCAGGACCCATGTGGGCAGCGCCATCTGCTGGATCAGCGCGACCAGCTGGCCCGACACCTGATTGACGGTGATCAGCCAGGAGAACACGCCGGCACAGGCAATCACGATCATGATCTGCGACGTGAAGGAAACGGTCACCCGCGCTGCGGCCAGAAGATCGGCCAGCGTCAACTCCCGCATCACCAGACAGCTCACCGCAAAAGCATAGAGACAGGCGACGCCGGCGGCTTCCGTCGGCGAAAACACGCCGCCATAGATGCCGCCGATGATGACCAGCGGAACGCCGGCCGCCCAGACGCCGCGTTTCAGAGCATGCAGGAAGTGGCCGAGCGACAGGGCATCCTCGCTGCCGCTTCGCGTCCTGCGCCCGACCCACAAGGCGTGCAGCGCCAGCAGGCCGACAATGAGCAGGCCCGGCACGATGCCGGCGGCATAAAGGCGCGGAATGGACTGGTCCGCCGCCGCGGCATAAACGATCATCGGGATCGACGGCGGCAGGATCACGCCGACCGCGCCGACGGAAACCAGCAGCCCGGCGGAATAGGCGTCGTCATATTTGTCCTCGCGCAGCGACGGCAGCATCACCTTGCTGACGGTCGCGACCGAGGCCGCGCCGACGCCGGTGATCGCGCCGAAGACCGCGCCGCCGGAAATCGCCGTCAGCGGCACCTTGCCCGGCACGCGACCCATGCTGGCGCGCATCAGGTCCATGAGGCGGCTGGCGATGCCGCCGCGGTCCATCAGTTCACCGGCGAAGATGAAGAAGGGCAGCGCCAGCAGCGTATAGGCATTGACGGAGGAAAACAGATATTGCTGCAGCGCCAGCAGCGGCAGATGCATCGTCAGCGCCATGGTGGCAGCGGATGCCGCCAGGAGCACCAGGAAGATAGGATATCCCAACAGCATCAGCACGACGGGAAGAACGACGAGTGTCCAGATCATCTCATTCACTCCCGCGCAGCGATTCGAACAGCCGGAAAACGGCGATCAGCGCCATGCCAACGAGGCCGACAAGAACGGTGCCCTGCACCAGCCAAAGCGGCACCTCAGCCATGTTGCTGAGCGTTCCACGCGCAAACAGACGGCTGATGGCGCTGTAGGAATACCAGGCGACGTAAAGACAGACCCCGGCGGTGGCCAGATGTTCGACCGGCCCCAGAAAACGCCTGAGTGGTTTGGAGAAACTGTCGGACAGCAGCGACATCCGCAGATGCTGGTTTTTCTGCGACACGCCGATGGCGCCGATGAAGACAATCCCGACCATGCTGAAGACGAGCGATTCATCCAACCACAGCAGGGTGACGCCCCAGATATAGCGCAACGCGACCCCGAGACAGATCATCAGGACCATGAGGATGAGCAGAAGGGCAAGCGCGGTCATCAACCAGCGCGAAATCGTATCGAGCGCGTGTTTCATTAAACGTGTTCCCGAGGGCGCGGCGCCGAGACGTCCGCGCCCTTATATCCGTATGACTGTTATTGGGCCGAGAGCCGCTTCACGGCGTCCTGCATGAAGGTGATTTCATCGGCCAGATCGGGGTTGTCGGCTTCCGCTTTCGGCATGATCCCGGCCACGGCGTCCAGATAGGCCTTCTGGTCCTCCGGCGAGAGGGTGAGGATCTTGCCGCCGTTTTTCTCCCAGATCGACTTGACCTGTTCGACTGCGTCGAGATTCCAGGTGTTGGCCTCGGTCAGCGCCTCGCGTGCGGCAGCCCGCACATCATCGGCCAGTTCCGGACCGATCATGTCCAGAAACGACTGGCTCGCCACCGCCGTCACCACCATGTAGCTTTCCGGCAGCACGGTCAGCCCCTTGGCGACATCGTAGTAATGGCCGGTGGTAAAGACCGGCAGGCCGGCGATCAGACCGTCGACGACGCCGTTCTGCATGGCGGGGAGAACCTCGCCAAGCGGCATAGAGATCGGCGAGGCGCCGAGCGCCTCCAGAGGGCCGGTCGCCAGAGCCGATGGCCCCGCCACACGGATCTTCTGCCCCTTCAGCGCAGCGATCGTGTCGATGGGTTTGACGCTGAGAATGCCGAGCGGACCATGGGGAAAGGCGGCGATGGTTTCCATGCCCTGATCGGCGGCGTAAGCCGACAGATGATCCTCGACGTCCGGGTCGGCCAGAACCTTCTGCGCCTCGGCCAGATCGCCGAACAGGCCGGGAACGTCCAGCACCTCGAACTTCTTGTCATACTGGACGAAGAAGGACGATGCCGGCGCCGTCACCTCGATCGTTCCCATGGCAACGCCTTCAACCGTTGCCGGGATCTGACCGAGTTGATTGGCCGGGAAAAGCTGGACCTCGATCGCGCCGTCCGTCTTCGCCTCGACGCCCTTCTTGAAACCCTCCATCCATTTCAAAATGACATCGCTGTTCGTCGGCGATGAAACTTTCAGCGTATAATCGGCGGCCATGACGGGCGCTGCCGAAAGCGCGGACAACGCCACAAAGGCGGCCGCCTGCAGAAATCTGGACATTCACTCCTCCGTTGATTTCAGTCTCCTCTGAAAACGGAAGATAGAACAGAAAATTTGCATTTGCAAATTTATCAGATGCATTTTTTTCTGATGCAAAAGATAGGAACGGGATATTGAGACCCAAAAACGATGAATGGGTCGCGCCAGCTCATCACCGCCGTCAATGGCGATAGCCCCGATGACGATACTCTCGTAACCACCTTGGCCTATCGCTCCGGGGCGGCAACACGGTTGTGGAACTGACCTCTAGGGGACTCCTTTTCGTCAGAGGTCATTCGAAAATCGGCTGATAATTCGAGATAACCATTGGAAGCAGGCGAGGAAAAACCCGCCAAACGACTAAGTTGCCCGTTTTTTTGCGTGTTTTTGGTTGCAGTGGCAGGATTTGGAGACTGTCTTATCCAGCGGAGGTCTCCACCAGGCGCGGGTGGTTGAACCTGCCCCGGTCAGCATCCGGGCCAAAACCAGCTGCTCAACCTTTGTCGAGACGCCGATGACAAAGCCTTATTTCGAGAATCCGGAATTTCGCCAAGTGGTTCGACGGGCTTACAGCCGTTGCGGCCTGTCTGACATCGGATGCCTTGGCGCTGATGACAGGAAGCGCCGTTAAAAGCTGGACGGCGGCTCAACGGCGCTTGTCCGCGTCAGGCAGAGGGGCCAAACGCTATTGCAGGAAAACCCGGAAACGGCGCAGCGCGATGGCGAACAGCGCAAGGCCGATCGCCGTCAGCCAGACAAGTTGCGGCCAGACGACATCGAGGCCCGCGCCGCGAAACAGTACGGCCTGCGACAGCGTTACGTAATGGGTGTTGGGCGCCAGCAGCATGATGTCCTGAATGAACTGCGGCATGCTTTCGCGCGGCGTCAGCCCGCCGGAAAGCACCTGCAGCGGCAGCAGCACCAGCATCAGCAAAAGACCGAATTGCGGCATCGAGCCGGCAACCGTCGCAAGGAAGATGCCGAGCGAGCACATGGCAAACAGCATCAGCGCGCTGCCGAACAGAAACAGCGTCATGGAGCCGTTGACCGGCACTTTGAGAACGCCCTGGACGACGAACACCAGGGACAGGGCGGCGGCTACGAGAACAACCAGCCCGATCGACCAGATCTTGCTGACCATGATTTCGAAGGCGGTGACCGGCATGACCAGCAGGTGTTCGATGGTGCCGTGCTCGCGCTCGCGGATCAGCGCCGCGCCGGACAGGATCATCGACAGCATGGTGATGCTGGTGATGATGTTGATGATCGAGCCGAACCACATCTGGCTGAGCTGCGGATTGTAGCGGGCGCGGATATCGAGCGAGACCGGAATGTCACTGCCGCCGGGAAAGCGGTTCAGATATTCGGCGATGGTCCGGTCGATGATCTGCTGGATATAGGTGTTGCCGGTAAACGCCTGGGTCATCCGCGTCGCGTCGATATTGAGCTGGAGTTCCGGTTGCCGGCCGGCCAGAACGTCCCTTTCGAAATTCGCCGGAATGTCGAGCACGAAGGTCGACGTGCCGGCATCCAGCCGCGCGTCCATCTCGGCGGTTGTGACAGTCTCCGGCGTGATGAAGTAAGGCGGGTAGAAGGCATCGAGAATACGCTGCGACAGCGCCGAACGGTCCTCATCGACGACGGAGATAGCCGCGCGGTTGAGCGTCTCCGGCAGGGCGACCGATGCTGTGTAGACCGAAAGTGAAAACGCATAGATGATCAGAATGACCATCAGCGTATCACGACCGAGGCCGCGCAGTTCCTTGATGCCGAGCTGGAGGATATTGTAAAATCGCATGACCTACCTCGCCTGCTTGCCGAGCAGCAGCGTGCCGGCGGCGACCAGAATCGGAATGGCGATGATCAGCGGCACGAAGGCCGTCTGAAGATCGCCGAAATCGAGCGCCTTGGTGAAGGTGCCGCGCGATATCGTCACGAAATAGGTTGCCGGGTAGATTTTGCCGATAAAGGCGCCCGCGCCCTCCAGCGCACTGACCGGATCGATCAGACCCGAATACTGGATGGCCGGAATGAGCGTCAGGAGCGCTGTGGCGAAAAGGGCCGCGATCTGACTGTTGGTCAGGGTCGACACCACAAGGCCAAGCCCCGTGGAGATGATAACGTAAAGCAGCGCCGCCAGCGTTAGGGTCAGGATGCTGCCGGTGAAGGGTACCCGGAACACCAGAAGCGAGGTGACCAGCAGCAGCGCGAAATTGAACATGGCGAGAACGACATAGGGCGTCTGCTTACCGAGCAGGAATTCAAGCCGCGTGGTCGGCGTGACATAGAAATTGACGATCGAGCCCAGTTCCTTTTCCCGCACGACCGAAAGCGTTGCCAGAATGGCGGGAATCAGCATCAAAAGCAGCGGAATGACTGCCGGCGCCATGGCCACGAGGCTTCGGATATCAGGATTATAGCGGTAGCGCGCGGCCACCGAATAGGCGGGCGCGACCGCCTGCGGTCCATAGACCTCCGCGATTTTCCGGCTGAGCCAGGCTGCGTAGACGCCTTCGATATAGCCCTGCGCCGTCGACGCGCGCATCGGCATGGAGCCGTCAAGCCAGACGCCGATCTCGACATTGCGGCCGCGCGCCAGATCAGCGGCGAAATTCGGCGGAATTTCGATGGCGAAGCTGATCTCGCCGTCGCGCATCCGCCGGTCCAGATCGTCATAATCGGCAAGCGGCGGCTTTTCGTCGAAATAGCGCGAGCCTGAAATGTCGAGCGTCAAATCACGGCTGACCGTGGTCTGGTCCCGGTCGAGCGCGGCATAGCTCAGGTTCTGGATATCGAGATTGATGCCATAGCCGATCACCAGAAGCAGGATCACGCTGCCGATGATCGCCATGGTGGCGCGGATCGGGTCGCGGCGCAGTTCCAGCGCCTCGCGCCATGAATAGCTCAACATCCGACGAAAATCGAAATTGCGCCTCAGAGCCCGTTCGGCGCGCGCATCCGAGGCGGCATCGTCCTTGGCCACAACCGGGGTGGCCTCTTCGTCCGCACTGTCCGTTACCGCTTCCAGATGGCTGATGAACGCTTCTTCCAGCGTCTCGCGGCCGCTTGCCGCGATAATGGCGTCAGGCCGGTCGCTTGTCAGCACCTTGCCGGCATGCATTAGCGAAATCCGGTCGCAACGCGCCGCCTCGTTCATGAAATGGGTGGAGATGAAGATCGTGACATTGTCATTGCGCGAGAGCGCGACCAGCATCCGCCAGAAATCATCGCGCGCCACCGGGTCGACGCCGGAGGTCGGCTCGTCGAGGATGAGGATGTCCGGCCCGTGGATCATCGCCACGGCCAGTGACAGGCGCTGGCGGATGCCGAGCGGCAGGGCGTCGGGCAGGCTGTCGGCGACTTCGGCAAGGTCGAAACGCGCAATCATCTCGGCAACGCGCGCACCGATCGTCTCTGCCGGCAGGCGGTAAAGCCGGGCATGCAGTTCAAGGTTCTGGCGCACGGTGAGCTCGGTGTAGAGCGAAAAGGCCTGCGACATGTAGCCAACCCGCCGGCGCACATCGATATTGCCGGGATCGACCGGTTTGCCAAACAGCTTGGCCGTGCCGTCGCTGGCCTCCAGAAGCCCGGTCAGCATTTTCATCGTCGTGGTCTTGCCGCAGCCATTGGAGCCGAGAAAGCCAAAAATCTCGCCCCGGTGGATGCGGAAACTGACATCGTCGACGGCGGTGAAATTGCCGAAACGCTTGCTCAGATGCTCCGCCTCGATGGCATAATCGCCGCTATCGTCCTCGGCGCGAGGCGTGATTTCCAGCGGCACGCTGTCGCTGCGGTCGGTTTCCGGCAACAACGCTACGAAAGCGGAATCGAGATCCTCGGTCGCCGTCTTTTCAAGAAGCTCGGCGGGACTTCCCGTGGCAAGAACCTTGCCGTCATTCATCGCCGCCAGCCAGTCGAAACGGGCGGCCTCCTCCATATAGGCGGTGGCGACGATGACGCTCATGCCGGGGCGGGCGGCGCGGATGCCGTCGATCAGGTTCCAGAACTGCTGTCTGGACAGCGGGTCGACGCCGGTTGTCGGCTCGTCGAGCACCAGAAGGTCGGGATCGTGAATGAGCGCACAGCACAGGCCAAGCTTCTGCTTCATGCCGCCGGAAAGCTTGCCCGCCGGCCGGTCGGCAAAGGGAGAAAGTCCGGTGCCCTTCAAAAGGGTCTCGATGCGCCGGATGCGCTCGGCCTTTGCGTGGCCGAAGAGCCGGCCGAAAAAGTCGATATTCTCGTAAACCGAGAGCGTGGCGTAGAGATTGCGCCCGAGCCCCTGCGGCATATAGGCGATGCGCGGACACACTGCGCGGCGGTGCTTGTCATCGGCGATATCGCCGCCCAGCACTGTGACCGTGCCGGTCTGCACCACGCGCGCACCGGCAATCAGCGACAGCAGGCTCGACTTGCCGACGCCGTCAGGGCCGATGAGGCCGGCCATACAGCCGGCGGGTATCGCGAGCGTGATGTCGTCGAGCGCCCTCGTCTTTCGGTAATGCAGGCTGACATGCTCGATATGGGCGACCGGCGCGGCACCGGCCGACTGTCCCGGCGTGGTCATTTGGCAAGATTTCCGTCAAGCATCTGCGGCCAGGGCGTGGCGGCATCGTAGCGCACATAGGCCATACCCGGCAGGCCGGTCTTGACGAGGTCGATATGCTCTGCCAGCAGCTCCGGCGCGATGCGGGCTTTCACCCTGAACATCAGTTTCTGGCGCTCGATTTCCGTTTCCACCGCCTTCGGCGTGAACTGCGCGACATCGGAAACATAGGAAATGCTGGCGGGAATGATGAGTTGCGGCGCGGCGTCGAGCACCAGCCGCGCTTCCGCGCCTATCGCGGTGAGCCCTGCCTGTTCCGTCGGCAGGAAGAAATTCATGTAGACATCGGTCAGGTCGACAATGTTGAGAACCCGGCCGCCCGCAGCAACAACCTCACCCGGCTGGGCAACGAGGTATTGCACCCGGCCGGGACGCGGCGCCGTCAGCACACTGTCATCGATGATGGTCTGGATATAATCAATGCTGGCCTGTGCCGCATCGATGGCCGCTTCCGCCTTTGCTAGCTGCGACTGGGCGGTGCTGATGGCCGCGCTTGCGGCAGCCGAAGAGGCTTGAGCGGCCGCCAGACCAGCTTTTGCCTGCAGCGCCGTGGCCTCGGCATTTTCCAGCGCCTGTCTGGAGGTGACGTTGGTCTGCACCAACCTTTGCGCCCGTTCATAAGTGGCTTGGGCGGAGTTGAGAGCAGCCTGCCGCTGCTCGACGATCGCTTCGGCGGCCCGCTTTTCGGCTTTTGCCTGTTCTATCGTGGCATTTGCTGTATCCAGGCCGGTTTTGGCGCTGCGCAGGCTGGCCTCGGCCTCGCGCTTCTGCGCTTCCAGTTGCCTTGTGTCCATTTGCACCAGTTTCTCGCCGGCGGTGATGAAATCGCCCTCGTTGACGAAAATTTCGCTGATGCGTCCGGCGGTCTTGGCGGCGATATCGATTTCGGTCGCCTCGATACGGCCATTGCCGCCGGCAATGCCTTCGGGAAGGCCTTCACCGTTCAAGTTACGCCAAGCAGCGTAACCGCCCGCCGCAACCGCGACAACGACAATAGTTGCGACCCATGCGCCAAGTTTTTTCGCCATTTTCATCTCCAAACGTCCCTGTGCAGGACGATCATCCGTGTGATACTCACCACCGTGCCTTCGCCGGCTTGAAACATCACCTGGACATCATAGTGGTCCGGACGACGAACACAATCCGCCACACCTGGTACCGAATGTCTCATGCGTATTTGAGATGCTCTCCGCGCTGACCTGCCGCTGCAGGGGCCTGCGTTTCAATTTGGTCGGCGTGGACGGATTACCGCAGCTTGGAAAAGTGGGATTCCCCATATTAACTTTGCCTGGTTCCTGGGATGTCGACTTGCTGGAGGTCGGCATGAGCACGAAGATGATAGAAGATGACTGGCGTGTCGCGCTTGAGTTTTTCCAGGCGTCACTGCCCCGCCGTGGCGCCAAAGGCCGAGAGGACCGGCTTTTTCTGGAGGCCTTTCATTATTTACGGTTCACAATATCACCTGTGACCTGCTCCCAGTTCTGTCCGCGTCTATAAATTAGGCCTGTTCACGTTGTGGTCCATAGCGTACCGGGTTGCAAATTCATTCGGGATGAGCCCGTCGAGGCTCGTGTGCGGCCGATGTAGTCAGGACATTGGTCGAGGACATCGTGCTGACGCCGGTGGATGGCAAGGTGGAGATCGATGTGCACGGCGATCTTGCCGAAATCCTTACGCTTTCGGTCCAAACGAAAAACCCCGCCTTGGGGGCGGGGTCATCGCAAGTAAAGATGGTTGCGGGGGCAGGATTTGAACCTGCGGCCTTCAGGTTATGAGCCTGACGAGCTACCGGGCTGCTCCACCCCGCGTTATGCTTGTGTATTCCGGCAACAAAAAAGCCGCCTTATCGGCGGCTTGGTATCGGCAGTCGCCGTTTGATTGTTTTGAGAAGATATTCTTTGCTCAGCGCGACTGCGCGTCGCCGACAGTTCGGCGCGCCGTGTGCAGCGTGGCCGCAGGCCACATTGGCGTGAACACATAAACGATGTTGCATTTGGCAGACCTGGCAGCGACTTACTCTCCCGTGCCTTAAGACAAAGTACCATCAGCGCTGGGGCATTTCACGGCCGTGTTCGGAATGGGAACGGGTGTTAAGGACCCCGCCATAACCACCAGGTCAGCCAAATGCAGCATGTTTTCGAGAAGCTGGAAGAGTTGTTTTGTCCTCAGATTTGTTTGCGCTCACGGGCGTACCGGCCCTTTCAGGGCCTGCCCTGCGCGGGCGCCTCGCATAAGCTCGGACGCGCAGTCGCGCTTGCGAAGCCTTTGGGCTTCGGTCCTTTTCCCTTGCTCTGCAAGAGTATGGAACGAACAAGGTCGTGAGGTCTGTTGTTGTATTGGCGCTTCGTCAGTCAGCAGTCACAATGCCTGTCGAGGGACGACCCTCAGCAGCTTGCCTGCGTCGCGAAGCGGCCCGTCCGGAGCGCAGCGGCCAAAGGCCGCGACAGCGTCAGGACATAAAGTTGATCGTGAAGCCGAAGGCTTCGCGATAAACATAAACAATGAGAACGATCAAGCCGATCGAGCGATTAGTACCGGTAAGCTTCACACATTGCTGCGCTTCCACACCCGGCCTATCAACGTTGTCGTCTACAACGGCTCTGATAGGGAACACTCGTTTTCAGGTTGGTTTCCCGCTTAGATGCCTTCAGCGGTTATCCATTCCGTATATAGCTACCCTGCTATGCGGCTGGCGCCACAACAGGTCCACCAGAGATACGTCCATCCCGGTCCTCTCGTACTAGGGACAGATCCTGTCAATATTCCTACACCCACGGCAGATAGGGACCGAACTGTCTCACGACGTTCTGAACCCAGCTCACGTACCGCTTTAATTGGCGAACAGCCAAACCCTTGGGACCTGCTCCAGCCCCAGGATGCGATGAGCCGACATCGAGGTGCCAAACAACCCCGTCGATATGGACTCTTGGGGGTCATCAGCCTGTTATCCCCGGCGTACCTTTTATCCGTTGAGCGATGGCCCTTCCACGCGGGACCACCGGATCACTATGACCGACTTTCGTCTCTGCTCGACTTGTCAGTCTCGCAGTCAGGCGGGCTTATGCCATTGCACTCAGCGAACGATTTCCGACCGTTCTGAGCCCACCATCGCGCGCCTCCGTTACTCTTTAGGAGGCGACCGCCCCAGTCAAACTACCCACCATACACTGTCCCGGATCCGGATAACGGATCGCGGTTAGACATCCACGAAGATAAGGGTGGTATTTCAAGGATGGCTCCACGCAAACTGGCGTCCGCGCTTCAAAGCCTACCACCTATCCTACACATGTCTTGGTAAATGCCAGTGTAAAGCTATAGTAAAGGTGCACGGGGTCTTTCCGTCTGACCGCAGGAACCCCGCATCTTCACGGGGAATTCAATTTCACTGAGTCTGCGTTGGAGACAGCGGGGAAGTCGTTACGCCATTCGTGCAGGTCGGAACTTACCCGACAAGGAATTTCGCTACCTTAGGACCGTTATAGTTACGGCCGCCGTTTACTGGGGCTTCGATTCAATGCTTGCACATCTCCTCTTAACCTTCCAGCACCGGGCAGGCGTCAGACCCTATACGTCGTCTTAAAGACTTCGCAGAGCCCTGTGTTTTTGATAAACAGTCGCTACCCCCTGGTCTGTGCCACCTCTCAATACTTGCGTACAAAGAGGTCACGCTTCTTCCGAAGTTACGCGTGCAATTTGCCGAGTTCCTTCAACGCAGTTCTCTCAAGCGCCTTGGT
>NZ_CAXXFM010000001.1:1820000-2415000 GCF_963677965.2 uncultured Martelella sp. | reverse complement strand
TGGACGCGAATTGCTGGTATCACGGGCGGAAGCCATACGGAGCCGATCATGCATAATCTCATTACCGATATTTCCGGCATCAGCGTCGGCCATGCGCAGGACCGTCAACTGGCCTCCGGGGTGACGGCGATTGTCTTCGACCGGCCGGTTATTGCCTCGGGGCTCTCGCTTGGCGGTGCCCCCGGCAGTCGCGACCAGCTGCTGCTTGATCCCGCCCGCAGCGTTGAGACTGTCGATGCGTTTGTGCTGTCGGGCGGCTCTGCCTTCGGGCTCGACGCCGCCGGCGGTGTGCAATCCGGTCTTCGTGCCGACGGTCGTGGACTGGCGCTTGGATCAGCCCGCATTCCGATTGTTCCCGGAGCGATCCTGATGGACCTGCTGAACGGCGGCGACAAGGACTGGGGGTTGCATGCCCCCTACCTCAAGCTCGGCTACGACGCCTATCGGGCAACAACCCATGGCGCCTTTCCCCTCGGGACGATCGGCGCGGGGACGGGTGCGACGACCGTCAATCTGAAGGGCGGGCTTGGTTCGGCCAGCGCCGAGACGGTTGACGGCTTTCGGATCGGCGCGCTTGCCGCGGTCAACGCTATGGGGAGCGTGACCATCGGTGACGGGCCGCACTTCTGGGCAGCTCCACTGGAGGACAATGGCGAATTCGGGGGACTTGGGCACCCGGGCGCCATTTCGAAAGACGCCACGAAGTTGAGGATCAAGGGCGGGCCAACCACGGCGACCACGCTCGGCGTTATCGTCACCGATGCCCGCTTGACCAAACAGCAGGCCTACCGCCTGGCGGTCATGGCGCATGACGGCTTTGCCCGGGCGATCCATCCGGCCCATCTGCCGTTTGATGGCGATACGGTGCTGTCTGCAGCGACCGGCGAAAAGCCGGCCCCCGACGATCTTGCCTTTGCAGAAATCTGCCTTGAAGCCACGCGCACGATGGCGCGGTCCATCGCGCGTGGTGTCTATGAAGCAGAAACGCTCCCGCAAAGGGGAGCGCTTCAAAGCTGGAAAGACAAATTCGGGAAGGGCTAGCCCTTATTGCGCGGCGTAACCACCGCCGATCGCGACATTGAGCGCGACGAAATCGCCCGCCTGCTGCGCAATCGCATCGGCAAGGCTCGCCTCGGCATCCGACACGGCGCGCTGGGCATCAAGAACGTCCAGCAACGAGGTTGCACCGTCACGATAGCTCGAGGTCGAAAGTTCCAGAGCGTCGCGGTAGGAGGCAACCGTTGCCCGCAATGCGGAAACGGTCCGCCCGTCGCGGGTGACGACGGCGAGTGCCGATTCCACTTCCTGAACGGCGTTGAGAACCGTCTGTTTCCAGGTGAGATAGGCCTGGCGGGCCTGCGATTCGGCGCTCGAAAGGTTGGCGCGCAGGGCGCCACCGTCGAAAATCGGCAGGCTGAGCGTCGGGCCGAACGACCATGACGTCTGCCCCGCATTTCCAAGAGAGCTGTCGGTGACGCTTGCCTGCAACGTGCCGCTGAGCGAAATCGTCGGGTAAAGCTGCGCTTCGGCAACCCCGATATTGGCCGTTGCGGCAGCAAGATTACGCTCGGCTTCGCGGATATCCGGACGGTTGCGGATCAGATCGGCCGGCACGCCGGAGGACAGACGCGCATGGGTCACCGGGATCGGCTTCACCTTGTTCATCTGGTCGATCAGCGTTGCTGCCGGCAGGCCCATCAGCGTGGACAGTGCGTAGACCTGCTGACGATAGGATGCTTCAAGCTGCGGAATACTGGAAAGCTGCGCGTTGACGAGACCTTCCGACTGCACGACGTCAAGCCGCGAGGCCGCACCGGCATCAAGCTGGAACTGGGTCAGGCGGAAGGTTTCACGGCGGCTTTTGAGATTGGAACGGGCGATCGTCAGGCGTTCCTGATAAAGCCGTGCATTGATATAGGCATCGATCAGGCTGGAGATGAGCGTCAGCTTGGCGACATCGGCGCTGGCATAGGCAGCGTCAAGCTGGGCCACCGCCGCTTCCCCCGAACGCTGATAAAGACCGAAGAGATCGAGAACCCAGGAAATCGGAACCGATCCGCCGAAGGTATTCGAGGTCTTGCGGGCCTGAGGCGACGCGCCGTCACCGCCGGCCCCCGCGCCGGTATCGTAACCCTGCAGATTGACCTGCGGATAACCGCCTGCCGTCGAGGTGACGACATTGGCTTCCGCCTGAACGATCGCCTCGAGCGCCTGAAGAACCGAAAGGTTCTGCGCCATGCCGGCATCGACATAGGAGTTCAGCAGCGGGTCATTAAAACTCTTCCACCAGGCAACTTCCGTGACATCGCCCACGCTCTGGCTGCTGCCTTCGGAAAACTTGTCCGGCAATGCCGTTTCCGGCGCCACGTAGTCCGGGCCGACAGCGCAGCCGGCCAGCAGGAGCAACAGAAGCGGTACGGGGGTAACGCGGCTCAACACCATGGTCTCAATCCTGTCATCTCGGCACGTCCGAACGGGACGGCCTACCCTTACTGTTTTAGACGCCGGCACGAGGCCGGCGCAATATCGTTAATTTTGTTTTAAACGATCTGTTGCTCTTCTGCCGATTTGTCTTCCTTCTTGCCGATGCCCATAACCCGGCAAACGGCGACGAAGAAGGACGGCACGAAGAAGATGCCCAGTGTCGTTGCCGCCAGCATGCCGCCGAACACGGCAATACCGATGGCGTTCTGCGCGGCAGACCCCGCACCGGTTGCCAGCACCAGCGGCGTCACGCCGAGGATGAAGGCAAGCGAGGTCATGATGATCGGTCTCAGACGCATGCGGGCCGCGTGGACTGCCGCATCAAAGAGCGAATCACCCTTGTCGCTTTGCTCGCGGGCAAACTCGACGATCAGGATCGCGTTCTTTGCCGCAAGCCCCATGGTCGTCAGCAGCCCCACCTTGAAGTAGATGTCGTTGGACTGACCATCGAGATTGGCCGCAACAACCGCACCAAGGATACCCACCGGCACTGCCAGAATGACCGAGAACGGAATACTCCAGCTTTCATAGAGCGCGGCAAGGCACAGGAACACGAACACAATCGACACCAGATAGAGGTAGGCGGCTTCGTTACCGGAAATCACCTGCTGCAGCGACATATCCGTCCAGGCCACCGTAAAGCCGCCGGGTGAAGATTCGACCTGCGAGATCAACTGGTTCATGGCCTCACCAGAGCTGAAGCCCTGATTGGTCGAGCCCTGAATATCGACCGCGGTGTTGCCGTTATAATGCGACAGCGACGGGGCACCGGTTGTCCAGTCGATATCGGTGAAGGCCGAGAACGGCACCATTCCACCGCTCGAATTGCGGGCATACCACTTGTAGATATCCTCGGGCTGCATGCGGTAGGGCGCATCGCCCTGCACGTAAACCTTCTTCACCTTGTCGTTCAAAGTGAAGTTATTGATGTTCGTGCCCGCATAGATCGTGGACAGCATACCGGTGGCTTCCGCAATGCTGACGCCATAGGCACCGGCCCGCTGCTCATCGATATCGATCAGCATCTGGGTTTCGTTCGGCAGCGTATCGGTACGAACCTGGGCGGCGATACCGCCAGTGTTCATCTGCTGAATGATGCGCTGTGTGGTGGCAAGAGTTGCCGCCTGCCCCTGGTTGCCGCTGTCGACCACAAAGCCGGTCCAGCCGGTCGACTGACCAAGACCCGGAATTGCCGGCGGCTGAACAACATAAACCTGAGCATCGCGAACATGCGTGTAGAAATAACCGTTGGCACGCTGGGTGACCGCTGCTGCCGTCAGGCTTTCCGCCGTCCGGTCTTCGAACGGCTTCATCTGAACGAAGGCCATGGCATAGTTCTGCCCCTGCCCGGCAAACGAGAAGCCCAGCACGCTGAACACGGCCTCGACGGCATCGGATTCATCGTTACGGAAATAATTCTCGACCTGCGTGGTAACGGCTTGCGTACGGTCCGTCGTCGCACCTGTCGGCAGATTGACGAGTACGAACAGCGAGCCCTGATCCTCATCCGGCAGGAACGATGCAGGAAGCTGCACGAAGTAGTGATAAACACCGAACAGCAGAACAGCGAACACCGCAAAGACGATGATCGGAACCTTCAACAGGAAGCTGACGGCCCGAATGTAGCCATCAGTCAGGCTGTTGAAGCCGCGGTTGAACATGCCGGACAGACCGCGATCCTTCTTGGTCGGATCCACGGGTTTCAGCATGGTGGCGCACAGTGCCGGCGTGAAGATCATCGCGACCAGCACCGACAGGACCATCGCAGCAACGATCGAGATCGAGAACTGGCGATAGATGATACCGGTGGAACCGCCGATGAAGGCCATCGGAATGAACACGGCCGTCAGCACCATCACGATACCGATCAGCGCGCCGGAGATTTCACCCATCGATTTCTGGGTGGCTTCCTTCGGCGGCAATCCGTCCTCATGCATGATGCGTTCGACGTTCTCCACCACGACGATGGCGTCGTCCACCAGAAGACCGATCGCCAACACCATCGCGAACATGGTCAGCGTGTTGATCGAGAACCCGGCAAAGGCCAGAACACCGAATGCGCCCAACAGAACGACCGGCACCACAAGGGTGGCGATCAGCGTCGCCCGAAGGTTTTGCAGGAAGATCAACAGAACGAAGAAGACGAGCACGATCGCTTCGAACAGCGTATGCACAACCTGTTCGATCGACAGTTCCACGAACGGCGTCGTATCATACGGATAGATGATCTCGACACCTTCCGGCAGGGTCGGCCTGATGGTGTCCATGAAGTCGGTTACGCGCTCCGACGTCTGAACCGCGTTGGCACCATTGGCAAGCTCGATCGCAAAACCGGCGGCCGGAGAGCCGTTATAGAATGTGCTGAACTGATAGTAACGCTGACCCAGTTCAACCCGCCCGACATCCGAGATTGTCACCGTCGCACCGTTTTCGGTGGTCCGCAGGATGATGTCCTCGAACTCCTTGACGTTTTCCAGCTGGCTGGAAGAAACGGCGGTGATGGAGAGCTGCTGCCCCTTCAGTGAAGGATTGTCGCCGACATCACCAACAGCAACCTGCTGGTTCTGCGCCTGAATGGCGTTGGAAACGTCGGAAACCGTCAGATTGTACTGATTGAGTTTGTAGGGATCGAGCCAGACGCGCATTGCATAGGGCGTATAGAAGCCCTGAACGCTGCCGACACCGTCAAGTCTGGAAATGGAATCGTTGATATTACTGTCGATGATGTTGCCGAGATCGGCCGGCGAATAATTGTTGTTCTTGTCCGTCAGCGCCACCACCATCAGGAAGCTCGACGACGAACGATTGACCGTAATACCGAGATTGCGAACAATATCCGGCAGCTGCGGCTGCACCAGTTGCAGCTTGTTCTGCACCTCGACCTGGGCGATTTCCGGATCGATGCTCGGTCCGAAGATCACCGAAATCTGAGCCATACCGGGGCTGGACGTCGACGTCAGGTAGAGCATGTCGTCGAAGCCGGAAAGACCGTCCTCGATAACGTTCGTCACCGTCGTTTCGACCGTTCGCGCACTGGCGCCGGGGAAGGTTGCCGTCATCGAGATCGTCGTCGGCGCGATCTGCGGATACTGGGAGATCGGCAGCTGCGAGATGCCGAGACCGCCGATCAGCATGATCACGATGGCGATCACCCAGGCGAAAACCGGTCTGTTGATAAAGAAATTAGCCATTCAATATTCCTCGAGCGCTTGGGTTCCGGAGCCTGAACACCTTCACGCTCAACCGTTTCCGCCAGATGCCGATGAACCCGATGCATCGCCGCCGGAGCTTGAGCCGGACGAAGCGCTCGAGCCGGAATCCGCATCAACGACAACGCCCTCTTCATTGATCTTCACCGGTACGGGCGTGACGTCGGTAACGCCGCCGACCAGACGCTGGAAGCCATCGACGATGAGACGATCACCATCGGAGACCTTGTCGGTGACCAGCCAGGCGTTGTTGGAAACTTTCACATTCTGGAAAATCCGCGTCTCGATCTTGTTGTCGCTGGTCACAAACATGGCGGAGACCTTGCCGCCGGCCTCGATCTGGGCGGCGAGCTGCGGAATGAGGAAGCCTTCTTCCTCGGCAACCGTCAGCGTGGCGCGCACGAACATGCCAGGCAGCAGAACATTGTCGGGATTGTCGAAGACGGCACGCAGATTGACCGTGCCGGTCGATTCATTCACCGTCCGTTCGGAAACGTCGAGATGACCGGCAACCGAATAGTCGCTGCCATCGTCAAGCTCGACGACAACCTTGACGCCGGAAAGGTCCTGCTCGCTCTTGAAGTCCGGATATTTGCCCGACGCGCTCAGAACCTGCGCAGCAGATTCATACATGTCGACATAGATCGGATCGAGCTGATTGAGACTGACCAGTGCCGAAGAGGACGACGGCGAAGCCAGGTTACCGATCGAAATATTGGAAACCCCCAGAACACCGTCAAACGGAGCGGTAATGTCGGTATGGCCGAGATTGATCTCGGCCGTCTTGACCGCTGCCTTGGCTGATTCGACGTCGGCCAGCGCCTGTTCGTAGGAGGTCTGGGCGTCGGTCAGCTGAATTTCGGTAGCGCCCTGATTGACGATCCGCTTGTAGCGTTCGTAGTTGGCCTCAAGGCCCGGCACCGTGGCATTCGCCTTGTCGAGCGAAGCCTGAGCCTGCGCGAGATTGGCTTCGTAAGTATCCTGCTCGATCTGATAAAGCAGGTCGCCAGCCTTCACGAAAGCGCCATCCTTGAAGGCCTTTTCGGTAATGATACCAGTAACCTGAGGACGGACTTCGGCGGAACGATAGGCCACCGCACGTGCCGGAAGCGTCGTGGTGATCGGCACCGTCTGCTTTTCAAGTGTAATAACGCCGACCTGGGGCGGCGGCATCTGTGCCCCGCCCTGTTGTTGCTTACCGTCATCACTGCACGCGCCGAGCGCAACTGCAAGAACACTAACAACGGCAATCGGAAGCTTGCGCGACAGCATGGGCACCTATCCAGAAAGTAAGATCAAACAATGGGCACTTTCTTAACACAATCCCGATCGCACAGAAACTCAATATCTTGCGTACCGAAACAGGCTGCGAAAGCTCGCCAGATGACGAATTCGTTTTGGTGACGTATCGCAGATAACGTCACTTTACAACGCGATTTTTCAATCCGCCGTCAATTAATCCAACAATTAATTGCGTTTTATCAACCAGTGTTGCGGGCACGGCACAGGCAATCATCCGCGGGTTGAGCACGCATCCCAGCATGTCGACGATGGCCGATGCATCGAGCGCGGGGTCCCCTGCGCCGTAGATCCCGGCCTCCATTCCCTCTGCGATCAGTGACGAAAGCTTGTCTTCAACAAGGCGGCGGTAAATCCGGCCGCCCTTGGAAGGATCCTCCAGCACCAGCGGGATCATTTCGAAAAGATACTGGTTTTCCCGCTTGTCGTGAAGGTGCTCGCGCGCAAGCCGGGACAGAAAGACGACCAGACGCGTGTCCGGCGGATCGCTCGGATCCTCGACGGAACAGCGCTCGGCAATGCGGCGGGCATGGCGATAGGCAATCGCGCGCCCGAGCGTGAGCTTGCTGCGGAAATGCTTGAACACATTCGCCGGCGACATGCCGAGTTCGCCGGCAATATCCGCTATCGAAACCGCACTGTAACCGCTTGCACGAAACAGACGTTCCGATGTCTCAAGGATCGCCTCCCGTGTTTCTTCGGCCGATCGCCTTGGTTTACGCATCACTCCCCTCCCCAATGCGCCTCCGGATAATAGGCCGCAAGGTTGGCGCGCACGCGGTCCTTCACGCTGTCGCCGCTTTCATCGGGAACGAAGCGTTTGCCGGTGATCATCTCGAACGCCCGGGCATAGACGCCCGAAGCCGCTTCGATCACATCCTGCGGGATTTCCGGAATTGGATCCGAATAGGGGTCGCACCGCGCCACCACCCACGACCGGATAAAATCCTTGTCGAAGCTTTCAGGCCGTTCGCCGGCCTCAAACCGGGCCTGATAGCTTTCGGCCATCCAGTAGCGGCTCGAATCCGGCGTATGGATTTCATCGGCCAGCAGAAGATTGCCTTCACGATCAAGCCCGAACTCGTATTTCGTATCGGCAAGGATCAGCCCCTGCCGCGCCGCCAGCTCCTGACCGCGCGCAAACAAGGCCAGCGCCTTTTCCGAGACCTCGTCCCAACGCGCCTGACACAAAAGACCACGCTCGACAATCTCATCTGCCGTCAGCGGCTCGTCATGCCCGCCATCGAAAGCCTTGCTGGTCGGCGTGATGATCGCTTCGGGCAATTTTTCATTGTCGCGCATACCATCGGGAAAATCGAAGCCGTAAAGCCTGCGTTCACCGCGCTTGTAACGGGTCAATACCGAGGTATCGGTCGTACCTGCCAGATAGCCGCGGACGATGATCTCGACCGGCAGAATGTCCAGCCGCTTGCCGACGACGACATTCGGATCCGGATAGGCGACGACGTGATTGTCGGCGATATCGGCGGTGGCATCGAACCAGAAGCGGGCAATCTGCGTCAGAATTGCCCCTTTGTGGGGAATGGAAGCCAGAACCCGGTCGAAAGCGCTGATACGGTCGGTCGTGATGATGATCCTGCGCCCGTCCGGCAGGTCGTAGTTCTCCCGCACCTTGCCCTTGTAATAACCGGGCAGTTCGGGGAAAAATGCTTCGTCGAGAATGCGCAAGAAAACGTCCTTCAGTCGTATCGGTGAACCGTGGCTCTGTTGCAAAATGTTGCAAAGCCGTTCGACCCTCATTACAGATTGTTCACCTATACGGCAATCATATTGAGTAGTGAACGTATTGCCCGCGTTCCGGGGTTCTGCAGCTTTCATGGACATCATTCCCTCGCTTCCCGTCCTGTTGGCCTTTTCGGCGGCCACGCTGCTTCTGGCGCTGACCCCGGGTCCCGACATGACGCTTTCGATCAACAAGGCGCTGAAGGAGGGACGGGCTGCCGGCCTTGCCGTTCTGGTCGGCACCAATCTGGGCCTGTGCGTGCACACAATGCTTGTCGCCTTCGGGGTTTCCGCCCTGATCGTCGCCTCGCCAACCGCCTTCATGATCCTGAAAACCGGTGGCGCCGCCTACCTGTTCTGGATCGCCGTAATGGCAATCCGAAAGGGCAATAATTTCGTGCTGGAGGCGGAAGCCCGGACCGAGCGCAAACGCAATCGGTTCAGGGCGGCAATTGCCAACGGGTTCTGGATCAACCTCCTGAACCCGAAAGTCATCATCTTCTTCATGACCTTTCTGCCGCAATTCGTCGATGCGGGCGATCCGAACGTCACCGGCAAACTGCTGTTCCTCGGTTTCACCTTCATCGTCGTCGCACTCCTGCCGACGATCGCCATCGTTGTCGCCGCAGATCGGCTTTCAGGCTGGCTGATGGCGCATAAACGCGTGCTGCGCGGCATCGACTACCTGTTTGCCGGCGTATTTTCGCTGTTTGCGGTGAAGATCTTGCTGACGCAGGGGCGGTAGAAAATCGGACGACCGGTCCGAGCCACCCGATCTGCCTATGCCCTGTTCCCGCCTCCCGGTTTTACGGTAACCGACGTTGACTTTTGACGCCGCTGCATCACCCTGCAGCGATGACAGAAAAAGATACGGTCCAAAACGAAACGTCGCTGGTGGGCGGCAGGTCCACGGTCTCGAAGGCAGGCAATATCGTCTTCCGGCAATCGCAACCGTCATCCGAAACGGTGATGGCGTTGTTGCGGCATCTCGAATCCGAAGGGTTTGACGCCGCGCCGCATGTCGTTGGCGGCGGTTTTGACGAAACCGGCCGGGAAATGCTTTCCTTCATCGAAGGCGAAAGCATTCACCCCGATCCATGGACGGACGAGGCCCTGCCGCTTATCGGCCGTATGTTGCGCAGATTGCATGAGGCAACCGCATCATTCACCCCGCCGGACAATGCCCAATGGCGGCCGTGGTTCGGGCGCGAAATGGGCCGCCCGGGCGTGTTGGGACATTGCGATACCGGCGCATGGAACATCATCGCCCGCAACGGCTTGCCGGTTGCCCTGATCGACTGGGAGAATGCCGGGCCTGTCGATCCGATGATCGAGCTTGCCCAGGCATGCTGGCTAAACGCCCTGCTATTCGACGATGACCTCGCCCGGTCATTGCATCTGGGGCCTGTCGAAACACGGGCCCGGCAGGTGCGATCATTGCTCGATGGTTACGGGCTGGCCACATCACGCCGAAAAGGCTTTGTCGGCCTGATGCGTGACTTTGCCATTCGCGACGCGGCCAATGAAGCGATTGAAGCCGGGGTGACCCCGGAAACAAGGGATGCTTCAGCGCTTTGGGGCGTCACCTGGCGAACCCGCAGCGCCGCATGGCTGGTCAGACACCAGACCGCGCTTGAAAGCATCATCGAGACAGGCGCTTGAAAGACCAGTCGCGCTCAATCGCCGTGATTGGCGATCATCATCGCCTCGTAGGCCATGCGTTCGGTCTTGCGCATCCGCTCTGATTCCGACTTCAGCTGGCCGCAGGCCGCCAGAATATCGCGGCCGCGCGGGGTGCGGATCGGCGAGGCGTAGCCTGCCTGATTGATGAAATCGGCAAAGCGTTCGATCGTCTCCCAGTCGGAACACTGGTAGTTGGAGCCCGGCCAGGGATTGAACGGGATCAGGTTGATTTTCGCCGGAATACCCTTCAGCAGGTTCACCAGATCGCGCGCGTCTTCGAGACTGTCATTGACGTCCTTGAGCATCACATACTCAAACGTGATCCGGCGCGCATTGGAAAGGCCCGGATAATCCCGGCAGGCTTTGATCAGCTGCTCCAGCGGGTACTTCTTGTTGATCGGCACCAGAATATTGCGCAGGTCGTCGCGCACCGCATGCAGCGAAATCGCCAGCATGCAGCCGATCTCCTCGCCGGTGCGATAGATTTCCGGGGCCACGCCGGACGTCGACAGCGTGATGCGACGCTTCGACATCGACAGACCGTCTTCGGCAGATGCAATCAGCAGCGCCTTCTTCACATGCTCGAAATTGTAAAGCGGCTCGCCCATGCCCATCATCACGATATTGGTGACCTTGCGGTCGGATTCGGGAATGAAGGCGCCGTTGGGCGCATCGCGGTTGGGAAAATCGCCGAGCGCGTCGCGAGCAACCAAGAGCTGGCCGAGAATTTCCTCGGGCCTCAGATTGCGCACCAAGCGCTGCGTGCCGGTGTGACAGAAGGAACAGGTCAGCGTGCAGCCAACCTGGCTGGAAATACACAGCGTGCCGCGATCTTCCTCGGGAATGTAGACCGTCTCGATTTCCACCGGACGGCCCGCGCCATGGGCCGGAAAACGCAACAGCCATTTGCGGGTCCCGTCGGTCGAAATCTGCTCGGTAACGATTTCCGGCCGCGCGATATCGAAGGCTTCCGCCATTTTCGCGCGCAAGTCCTTCGCCATGTTGGTCATTTCGGCAAAGTCGGAGATCCCGCGCACATAAAGCCAGTTCCAGATCTGGTTGACGCGCATGCGGATCTGCTTGTCCGGCACACCGATCGATGACAGCGCCTCGGCCATTTCCGGCTTGGAAAGACCGATCAGCGTGTTCCCGACTGCCGTTTTGCGGCGGGGTCTGGCACGCTGGGCGTCAAGATCGATGGTTTCGACAGCGGACATTGTCGGGCTCCCGTAAAAACGCGGACTACAGGTATTCGTCGCTTTCACCGGCCCTTGTCGTTTCAGGGACCCGGCGATACGCCACCTGCAATGTAGAAAAAAGAACTTGCTCTTCAGGCTTGAACGGCGCCGGAATGAACACGACACCAAGCATTTGCGGCGAGCCTATAACACGGTTGTCGCCCGGCGTCATCCCTTTCGCCACATAGCTGTCCCGCCCGCGCCACATGACCGGCAACAAAAAACCCGGCCGAAGCCGGGTCGATTGCAAAAGCGGGACTGCCGTTACTGGCAGGCACTGATCTTGTTGAGCGCTGCGGTGATGCCGATCAGCGAATAGGTGTGGGTGGTGTTGGTGCCCCGTGCCGAAGTCGCCTTCACTTCCATCGTGCGTCCACCCTTCATGGCGGCAACCAGCGCCGGCTCCTGCGCCGCGTTTTCGAGCCAGCCACCACGGCCCTTGTGGTACATCGGGAAGCTCTTGCCATCGACGATGACGTCAATGGTCGAACCGTCGCGCAGGTTGTAACCCATCATCGCCTGCGGTTCGAGCGATACGTTCTGCCCCGGATATTTGGTGACCACGAAGAAATTGTCGCCATGGTCGACATTTGCCGGTTCCTTCTTGGCCGGCACCGAAAGGACATAGCAGACCTTTCCGGCGTCAGAATTGTAGGAATAGGCGACCCAGGCGTCGAATTTCTGAATCGGAGTCGGCGTCTGCGCGGAAGCGATCGAGGCGCCGGTGAACAGAATGACCAGTACGAGGGCGATTCTTTTTGCAAACATAAGATCCTGCCGATTTTCTCTGCTGCCGCCGGCCCCTGCCCTTCAAAAAGGGCCAGACCGATACGTTACGAATTTGTTCATCTAGATACGCAACCGAGGTTACCAAAATCTCAACACCGTGTGGATTTTCGGTCACCGCCCGGTCTGCGCTGCCGGATTGGTTGTGGCACGACAAATGCCGCCAATCACGGCAAGATTGCGGCAGACGACGTGCAATGATGTGTCATTCGTCCCCGAGCGTCGTCAATGCCGCATCTGCACGGTCATAATGCTCTATTCTCATATTTCTGCGGATCATCGTCAACGCCGCCGTCAACACGGCCAGATCGTCGGTAAAGCCGACAAACAGGAAGATATCCGGTATGAGATCGGCGGGCATGACGAAATAGGCAAGTGCTGCGTAAAGCACGGCCCGCGCACCAAGCGGGGTTTCACTGTCTGTCGCACAGTAATAGGCAGCGACCGCATCACGCGCAAACGGGATATGCGAAGCCGTCTTGCGCAGCTTGCCCCAGAAACCCTCGCGCACGGTACGTTCGTTTTCGGCCCTGGTTTCCTCGTCGCCGGGCTCGAGGATGTCGCCATATTTGATATCGCTCATGATCGGCTCCTTCGCTCCGAAATATAGGTCAGAGCGGCCAATGTTCAAACGCCGAACCGGCTTGCCGCCTTGTCCATGATGCCGGCCATTTCGATATCGCGAGCGCTGATGCCACCGGATGAATGGGTGGTGAGCGAAACCCCGACCCGGTTATAGACATTATTCCACTCGGGGTGATGATCGAGCCGTTCGGCGGCCAGCGCGCATTCGCTCATGAAGGCGAAGGCCTCGCGAAAATCGGCAAACCGGAAATCGCGGGAGATTGCGGTCTCGTCTTCCGTTACCGACCAGTCCGCATGCGATTGCATGGCTTCGTGCAGCGCTTCAGGTTCCAGTCGGGCATCATTCATGGCATTGTCTCCGCAAACGTCAAAATCACGATACTTCACTAAATTGCGTAAATATCATGGCACAACCTGACAACCACTCCGTTCTTTTCGTCTGCAGCGGCAATATCTGCCGTTCGCCGCTTGCCGAGGGCGTGTTCACGCATCTTGCGCAGGGCGCTGGTCGCAGCCGGGACTTCACAGTCGATTCCGCCGGCATCGGCAACTGGCACGAGGGCGAACTGCCCGATCCCCGTTCACGCGCCACGGCGAAGCGCTACGGCTTCGATATTTCCGGCCAGCGTGCACGCCAGATCAGACCGGCAGATTTCAGCCGGTTTTCACTCATCCTCGGCATGGACAGCGCCAATATGGCCGCACTGAAACGTCTCGGCGGGGCCGATCCCAAAGCCGAAGTCGCGCTGTTTTCAGACTATACGCTCGGCAAGAAACAGGACGTTCCGGACCCCTATTACGGCGGCGATGACGGGTTTGAAACCGTCTACCACATGCTCCTGGCCGGCTGCCAGTCGCTGCTGTCCAGACTGTAGGCGTCGCTCGGATCGTAAAGGTCGAAGGCCTCTTCCACCTGGTAGGGGCCGCCGCCGACTGAATCGCGCGACGACATCAGCACGAAGCGCCCGACGGTAAACGGCAATGTCTGGAAATTGCCACGGGCGGAAAGATATTCGACCACATCCTGCACCTTTGTCCCGCGCAGCCGCGCCAGCGTGACATGCGGGGTGAACTTGCGCGGATCGGCCCTCAGGCCCAGCCGCTGACAGATCCTGTCGATTTCGCCCTGCAGCGCAAAAAGCTCCGGCGCGGGGGACACGCCAGCCCAGATTGCATGCGGCTTCTTGTTGCCGAAGGCGCCGGTTCCGGTAAGGCTGAGCTGAAAGGCGGGGCGCTCGATCCGGTCGAGCCAGTGGACGACTTCGTCCGCGGTGCGGAAGTCGACATCTCCGATGAACCGCAAGGTGATGTGGTAATTTTCCACATCGATCCAGCGGGCCCCGGGCAGGCCGCCGCGCAACAGCGAAAGACTTAACGCCTGTTCGCGCGGGATTTCGAGGGCGGTGAAAATTCTCGGCATGGCGAGCTCCCCGAATCTGCTAGTGACCCCTACAGCGAATCATCTAACCCGCACTGAAGCAAGCGTTAATTTCAGTCCTCCCCGATTGTATCGATGAAAGCCTCCACTGACGGCAGCGAGTTTTCGACCATCTTGTCGACCCCCCCGGCATTGGGATGCATGCCGTCTGAAAGCTGCAGGGCGGCGTTTGCGGCAACACCATCGAGAATGAAGGGATAAAGCGGAACGTCGAATTCCGCAGCCAGCGCGCCATAGATCGGATTGAACGCTTCGGCATAATCCGGCCCCATGTTCGGCGGCGCCATCATGCCCATCAGCATCACCGGAATATCACGCCCCTGAAGGCTTTCGATAATCGCGGAAAGGTTGCTCTTCACTTCCTGCGGGGCAATACCGCGCAGCGCGTCATTGGCGCCGAGTTCGAGGATCACGCCGTCCGTGCCGTCGGGCACCGACCAGTCGACCCGCGCCAGACCGCCGCTGGTGGTATCGCCGGAAACCCCGGCATTGGCGATCTCGACATCGTAGCCGGCATCCGTCAGCGCCGCTTCAAGCCGCGCCGGATAGTCTTCCCCTGCCCCCAGTTCGTACCCCGCGACCAGGCTGTCGCCGAGCACGACAAGCTCGAGCGGTTCACGCGCTTTTGATGGCGAAGCCGCCACAAGCGCCGCAAGAAATGTAAAAACAATCGGCGCTGTCGCTTTTAATCGCATCATCAGGCTCCTAAATCCTTCTCAATCGCGTTTTCCGGTCCATCCGGCTTGCCGGCCCGTATTGCCTATATGTGTTTGCTCCGCCGCCGATTTCAAAGCAGGAAGATCATTTGTCCGAAAATCTCATCACCCTCGACAATGCCCACCTCACCCTCGGCAAGGGTTCCGCCGCCGTCCATGTGCTGAAAGGCATGTCCGTTGAAATCGGCCGTGGCGAATCCGTCGGCATTCTCGGACCATCGGGTTCAGGCAAATCGACATTGCTGATGGTGGTCGCGGGACTTGAACGGCTCGACAGCGGCGAAATCACCATTGACGGCACCGCGCTCACCGGGCTTTCGGAAGATGCGCTTGCCGCCTTTCGCGGCGAAAATATCGGCATCGTCTTCCAGTCCTTCCATCTGATCGCCAACATGACGGCGCTGGAAAACACCGCCATTCCGCTGGAACTTGCCGGCCGCGCGGATGCGTTTGAACGCGCAAGGGCAGCCCTTGAGAGCGTCGGCCTCGGTCACCGGATGACGCATTATCCCGGCCAGCTTTCCGGCGGCGAGCAGCAGCGCGTGGCCATTGCCCGCGCGCTTGCGCCGGAACCGGCCGTGTTGATTGCCGACGAGCCGACCGGCAATCTCGACGGCGACACTGGCACCCAGATCGCCGATCTTCTGTTCGAACGCCAGCGCGAAAGCGGCACCACTCTGGTGCTGGTCACCCACGACCCGGCGCTGGCCGCGCGCTGCGACCGGCAAGTCCATGTCCGTTCCGGTGAAATCGTCGGTCACGAGACCACCGGGGCCGCCAACTGATGCAGGCAAACCGGCTGAACCTTTCGCTCGCCCTGAAATTTGCGCTGCGCGAAATGCGCGGCGGCCTTTCCGGCTTCTACATCTTCCTTGCCTGCATTGCGCTGGGCGTTGCAGCCATTGCCGCGGTCAATTCCGTCTCCGATGCCGTCAATGCCGGCATTGCCGAGCGCGGCCGGGAAATCCTCGCCGCCGATATCCGCTTCGAGCGCGACAACGAAGCCTTGACCGGCGACGAACTCGCCTATGTCGAGGACCTCGGCACGCTGTCGCAATCGGTGACGATGCGCTCGATGACCAGGCTTCCCGATGGCTCCGACCAGTCACTGGCCGAGGTCAAGGCCGTCGACGGACTTTATCCGCTCTATGGCAGCGTGATTTCCGATCCGGCGATGCCGCTCGAAGATGCGCTGGGCGAAGGCGATGACGGCCGCTACGGCGTGCTTGTCGCCCCGCTTCTTGTCGACAGGCTCGGCCTTTCCGTCGGTGACAGCCTGCTGCTTGGCAGCGCCGAACTCAGGGTTTCCGGCATGCTCGAACAGGAGCCGGATTCTCTTTCCGAAGGCTTCGCCTTCGCGCCGCGCATTCTGATTGGCCGCGACGCGCTTGAAGCGTCCGGCCTCGTGCAGCTCGGCAGTCTTGCCGAATATGCCTATCGCGTCCGCCTGCCCGCCACTACCGATCCGAACGCGGTCAAGACGGCGGCCGAGGAAGCCTTTCCCGACGCCGGCTGGTCGGTGCGCGTCAGCGATCGCGCCGCACCGTCCCTGAGCGAAAATGTCGACCGGCTTTCGGAATTCCTGACGCTTGTCGGTCTTGCAACGCTGATTACCGGCGGCGTCGGCATCGCCAATGCGGTCAGCGCCTATCTGGAAAGCCGCAGGCGAGCGATTGCAGCCTTCAAATGCCTTGGCGCGCCGGCCAATATGGTCGTCGCCATCTATTTTCTGCAGATCATGCTGGTGGCCCTGATCGGCATTGTGGCGGGTCTCGTCTTCGGCGCGGTCATTCCGCTCATTGCCCTGCCTCTCCTGTCTTCGCTGCTGGAGATCGCAATCCCTGCGGCAATCTTCCCCATGGCCCTACTGATCGCGGCCCTGTTCGGCCTTCTGACCGCGATCGCCTTCGCCATCCTGCCGCTTGCCGCCGCCCGCGATGTGCCGGCAACAGCGCTTCTGCGCGAGCACGGCTTTGATGAGGGCGGACGGCCGGCATGGCCCTTCGTGGCAGCGGCAGCCGTCACGCTGGCCGCTCTGGCCGCGCTTGCCATTTTCACCGCAGACGAGCGTTTCGTCGCAAGCGTCTTTCTCGCCTCCGTCGCCGGCGCCTTTCTGGTGCTGCGACTGGTGGCCGTCGCCATCAAATGGCTGGCGCGGCGGGCGCCGCATCCGCGCGCGCCCTCGCTCAGGCTTGCCATCGGCAATATCCATCGCCCCGGCGCGCTCACCGGTTCAGTCGTGCTTTCGCTTGGCCTCGGGCTGACGCTCTTGGTGGCACTGGCGCTGATCGACGGCAATCTCAACCGCGAACTCTCGCGAACGCTTCCCGAGCGCGCGCCGGACTTCTTCTTCGTCGATATTCAGGGCAGCGAGGTCGACGGTTTCCGCGATCTGATTACACAGGAAGCACCGGAGGGCGAACTCTCGCTGGTGCCGATGCTGCGCGGGCGTATTCTGGCGCTGAACGACACACGCGCATCCGAATGGGAAGCGCCGCCGGAAGCGCGCTGGGTGCTGCGCGGCGACCGCGGCATCACCTATGACGCCGACCTGCCGGAGAATTCAACGCTGGCCGAGGGTGAATGGTGGCCCGAAGACTATGATGGCGAGCCGTTGGTCTCCTTTGCCGCCGATGAAGGGCAGGAACTCGGCCTCAAGCTTGGTGACACCGTCACCGTCAGCGTGCTCGGCCGCGAAATCACGGCCAGGATCGCAAGCTTCCGCTCAGTGGAATGGGAATCGCTGTCGATCAACTTCGTCATGGTGTTTTCGCCCAACACCTTTGCCGGCGCGCCGCATGCCTGGCTGGCAACGCTCACCAATCCCGACGGAAGCACCGAAAAGAACGCCGAAATTCTCGGCTCCGTGACCCGAACCTTCCCGACGGTCACCACGATCGAGGTGCGCGCTGCTTTGGAGATTGCCGGAGAACTCGTCGGCCAGCTTGCCACCGCCATCCGTGCAGCCGCCGCCATTGCGCTGATTGCCTCGGTAATGGTGCTGGCAGGTGCGCTTGCGGCCGGAAACCGCAGGCGCGGCCATGACGCGGTGATCATGAAGACGCTCGGCGCCACCCGCCCGGCCCTGATCCGCGCCTTCGTCTATGAATATCTGATCCTCGGCGCCATGACCGGCATCTTCGCGCTCGTCGCCGGCTCGGCTGCCGCCTGGTATGCGCTGACACAGATCATGATGCTGCCGTTCGCGCTGCTGGCCCCGGTCGCGCTTGCCACCGTTGGCGGCGCCATCGTGGTCACCGTCGCCATCGGCCTGTTCGGCACATGGCACCTTCTGGGCCAGAAGCCTGCGCTTTACCTGCGGGAATTATGACGAGCGCGAAGCAACCGGCGAGGGCATTGGTGACGGCTGCCAGCCCGTTGACGCCCCTCTCCTCTGTGTCATCCTCGGGCTTGACCCGAGGATCCAGGGCCACACGACGTGACGCAGTGAAAAAGTTCTTTATTTCAAAGACTTAAACGAAATGGATGCTCGGATCGAGTCCGAGCATGACGCCGTGAGATGGATGGCCGATTACCTTAAAAGTCCTGCCGGTATTCCTGCAGGACTATTTGTCGCGGCGCAGGGTTTCCATCAGTTCCTCGTTGCGGCGGTCGGCGTGATAATTCTGAACCGCGAAAAGCGCCCACAAAGCCGCGACCGGCCAGCCGATCAGCGTGAGCTGGAGGATCAGGCAGATAATGCCGGAAATCGGCTTGCCGATGGTGAAAAACGAAAGCCACGGCAGAATGACGGCAATGAAATAACGCATGAAATTGTCCTCTCTTTGAGCCTGTCCTGCGTATCAAGGGGCCGGACGATTTTCTGCTACATGGTGCAGGCGTCGTCGTTTTTGGAGATGCGCGACCCGATTCTTACGAAATTTTGAGGAACGCCTGTCGCTTTTCGGGCCACCATGCCTTGTATCCTATTGCCGAACCTATCATATTATCGTCAGGCTTGCTGGAGCCCCCCAGCGGCGCCTGGGTTATTGCGTATGCCGCATTTTCCCGACACCGTGATCAACGAGGGGCTTTTCTAAGAGGAAATTGATGGCTGATCTTCGTAACTATCAGAACCGCGCGCAGGCGGGAGCGCACGCGAGTGCTGAAATCGATCAGGGCCTGCGCACCTACATGCTCAACATCTACAACCTGATGGCGCTTGGCCTGGTGATTACGGGCACACTCGCTTTCGGGCTGAGCACGCTTGCAACCACCACTGATCAGGCCGCTGCCGTTGCGCAGCTTCCCAACGGTATTCTGCTGACCAGCGTCGGCGCCGCCGTTTACGGAACGCCGCTCAAGTGGCTGATCATGTTTGCACCGCTGATCGCATTCTTCTTTCTGGCTTTCCGCGTCAACAAGATGAGCGTATCGGCTGCGCGCACGTCCTTCTGGGTCTATGCCGCCCTGACGGGCCTGTCGCTGTCGTCGATCTTCATCATGTACACGACGGCCAGCATCGTACAGACCTTCTTCATCACCGCCGCGTCCTTCGGTGCGCTGTCGCTTTACGGCTACACCACCAAGCGCGATCTTTCGGCAATGGGCTCGTTCATGGTCATCGGCCTGTTCGGCATCCTGATTGCCATGGTGGTCAACATCTTCCTGCAGTCGAGCGCACTCAGCTTCGCTGTCTCCGTCATCGGCGTTCTCGTCTTTGCCGGCCTGACCGCCTGGGATACGCAGAAGCTCAAGGAAATGTATTATGAAGGCGACGGTGAAGTCGTTGCCGGTCGCAAGGCCGTCATGGGCGCCCTGACGCTCTACCTCGACTTCATCAACATGTTCCTGTTCCTCCTGCGCCTGCTGGGCAACCGGAACTGATATCGCAGAAATTCAATTGATCGAGGCGGCCTTCCGGGGCCGCCTTTTTCATGCCCAAACCCCTTGAGCCGGCCGCTTGCCCATGTCGATCACCATCCGCCCCGCCACATCCGACGACATCACCACCATTACCGAGATCTACGCAGAAAGCGTGTTGAACGGCACCGCCAGCTATGAGCTCGAACCGCCGGCACCTGCCGAGATGCGCGCCCGGATGGACGCGACCATGGCCGGCGGTTTTCCCTATATCGCCGCCGTCGAGGCGGACAGTTTGCTGGGCTATGCCTATGCCGGCGCGTTTCGCACCCGCCCGGCCTATCGCTGGCTTGTCGAGGATTCCGTCTATATCGACCCTCGGGCGCGTGGCAGAGGCGTCGGCAAACTGCTGCTTCAAACCCTGGTGGAAGAATGCGAAGCGCGCGGCTTCCGGCAGATGGTCGCCGTCATCGGCGGCGCAAGCCCGGCCTCGATCGCACTGCACCGAACATGCGGTTTCACCGATGCCGGCCGGTTGACCGGTACCGGCTTCAAGCACGGACAATGGCTCGACACCGTGTTCATGCAGCGCCCGCTTGGCGAAGGCAATGCCTCCGATCCGCTGCCGCTTTCGCTCTGATCCGGCCTATTTCTCGACGAGCTTCAGCTTGCGGTCGAAGACCTTGAGCACCTGACGCAGATCGTGGCCGCGCTTCAGCACCATGCCGGCGGTATTGGTGACACTGAAGGCACCCTGTTTGGAGGCCAGTTTCGGGTTCTTCTCAATCCGGTAGAGCGGCATTTCGCCGGAGCGCTTGAAAACGGAAAAGACCGCTTTGTCCTTCATGTGGTCGAGAGCGTAGTCGCGCCACTCGCCGTCGCCCACCATTCTGCCATAGACCCAGAGGATCGCGTCGAGTTCACGCCGGTGGAATGTGACGGGCAATGGCTCGGCCTTCTGGCCGGGTCTGAACTGGGCGATTTCGACGACATTGCTGCCGTCCGCCTCTTGCTTGCGTTGCGTATCCGGCTTTTGCACCATGCTTTCCCGCCTCGCATCCTGATTACAGATAAATGACAGTCTGCCCGCTTCAGCGAGAATTGCAAGGGCGCGCTTTCACCCGTTTCACCATGGCGGGCCAATAATTTGTTAACCCAAACGGCTTATCAATTCGGCAAGGGTTTTCGATCAGTTCCAGTAGTGCGTATCCATGTGTTCAGGCATCCCAAAACCGCTGACGTCCGGTGCGTTGGAAATGCGCCCGGCCATTTCGTGCCGTGCTGACGGGCGAAAGGCGGCGGATCGATGAGCATCATCCGCAAGGACCTCGGACCAAGACCCCCTGCCCGGCTGAAATCGAAACTGTCGGTGGTACGCCCCGGCAAGACCGTGCCCGATCTTCGCCTGGAGCTGAGAAGCGGCGGCGAATTTTCCATTTTCTCCGATGCTCCGGGCGAGCTGGAACCCGCCATGGAGCGGCTGGGCGATCAGGCCGTTGAACCAAATCCCTTCCAGACATTGCCATTTTTGACCGGGCTCTCTGGCCAGGCCCATGCACATACGCGTCTGGCGCTGATCGAAGACAGCGCCGTTGCGGCCGGGGCCGGCCATCTTGCCGCACTGATGGGGTTTTCGGTTGCGAGCGGAAATTCACACCTTGTCGCGTCCACAGCACCCGGTGGCTATCACGCCCCGCTGATCTCGCGCCACCGCCCGATGGCGACGCTTGACCAGCTGTTCGAGGCACTGGCGGGCTCTCTTGCCAATCTTCCCGGCGTGATTGCCTTTCCAGGGCTTCTGGCCGACGGCGCTTTCATGCGTTCAGCACGCGCGGTCGCTGCTGCACGCGGCCTTGCCTTCCGGGTTGCAGGCGCCTGGCGCGGCCACGCACTGTCCGGGCGGATCGACCCGACCAGCGGGCTTTCCCACGCAGACCGGGAAGCCTGGCAGGCCAATCTCGAAAAATGGGAAAACCTGCAGAAAAAAGGCAGGATCACCTACCACGTTGCCCGCAACCCCGCCGAAATTTCCGCAGCGCTAGAAGAGCTTTCACTGCTCTGCGACACGGACGAGCACACCAGCCGGTGCGCGGCATATTTTCCCGCCGTCAGGCTGCTTTCCGAGCGCGACCGGATCAGGCTGCATGCGCTTTATCTTGACGGACAGATGATTGCAGCCGCGCTCCAGCCGCTTCATCGCAGCGAGGCCTGGGTCTGGCAGGTCATGGTCCGGCCCGACATGAGCGACAAGGCAATCGACGAGCAGCTGATCATGCGACTGACGCAGTGGAACCTGCGCGATGCCAATATCGCCGTAACCCGCGTTGCGCCCGCAGCAGGTCCGTTTCTTGCAGAGCGGTTCTGGCCGGTTGACGAGGGCTATGCGAGCCTGCTGGTCGCGCTGCGCCCCGGCATGGAGCGCGCGCTCGACAGCGTGGCCGCAACCTATGAAGACGCCGGGGCGCAGTACCCCAGCCATCAAACCGAATAACAGCCCTACATCGTGAAAACGGCCGGCAGCGGCTGCCATGGCCTTGACACGGGGTCAGGAACAGCTTTTCAGCCGCGATTCCTCGGGCCGATTCATCAGTGCGAAAATGTCGATATTCTGAAGCAGCGGATGGAAACCATCGTCGTCGCCGGCCTCGATCAGAACATCGAGCGGCACGACCGGCGCGACCATGGGACCGTTCCAGCAGGCGGCATCGAGATCAACCGAAAAACCGGGCTTGGCACCGCCAGTCTGGCGGGCGGCCGCCATCTGCTCCTGCTGATCCCTGAGCGCCAGAGCATCGGCGGGCGAAAGCCGCAGCACCGTCAGGTGCTGACCGGGCTTGCGGAACTTTGCCACGTCGGCTTCCTCCGCAGCGGCATTCGCGCTCACCAGCGTATAATCGTGACTGATCTCGCCGGCGCCGGATTTCTGGTAAACCGTCAACACAATCTCGTTTGTCGGCAGCTTCATCTCCTCCGGCGCCAGCACCGCAATCCTGAGCGACGCAGGATTGGCCGCGATCGGCGACGGGATGGTCGTCGGCTTGGCGCCCGACAGGAAATTGAGCGAACAGGCCGAAAGCAGGGCGAGACCGGAAGCAGCCAGGAGTGTCTTGAAGATTGGCATGGGCATGATCGGGCGGGTCACAAACATGGTTAATAATCATTCATCCTATCGGGGATAGCTTAAGGGCCGGTAAAGAGTCGGCCGCTGACTGAGGCCGATGGCGCAACAGGCGCGGACGAAAACACGCCGTGCGCGCGGCATACCCTTGTTCGACCGGCTTCAACACGAGACGCCATTTTCCCATGCGGTTGCCGCACTTTTGCGCCGCGCGGGCCTGATTGCGCTTGCCGGCGCTGTCACCAGTCTTTTCCTCACGCCGGTGGCTACACTTCTGGCAACACTCGCCAATCCGCCGGGCAGCCGCACGCTGTCCGTCGGTCTCGGCAGCGATCAGCTGATGTTGTTCCTGCTCGCCGGCCTGCTTTTCGTGATGGGGCATGTCATGGTGCTCGCGACATCGATGAATGAAGACTATGAGCGTTTCGTCTGACCCATGCCGATCATTGTCAATCTCGATGTCATGCTCGCCCGCCGCAAGATGCGGGCGAAGACCCTTGCCGAACATGTCGGCATCACCGAGCAGAACATCTCGCTGCTGCGCTCGGGCAAGGTCAAGGGCGTGCGGTTCGAAACGCTTGAAAAGATATGCCAGGCGCTCGATTGCCAGCCCGGTGACATTCTGGAGTATCAGCCGGACGAAACCGGCTGATCCTTATCTCTGCTCGGTGTCGCAATTGCCCCGGGCGGCAGATCAAAGCCCGATTTCTTGCGCGTAGGGCGGGTTGGCGCCGGCGCGAGAGACGGTGACGGCAGCGGCCTTTGCGCCCAGCGCCAGGGCGTCCGCGATTGCCTCGGGGGACAGCGTTTTGACCTTCTCCTTGGTCAGCAGCCCGGCGATATCGAGCGAGGCAAGAATGCCGGCGTCGAACGTGTCGCCGGCGCCGACGGTGTCGACGACCTCGACCTTTTCACTTGGCACCTCGACCTTGTGCTCAGCGGTATAGCCGATCGCCCCATCCGCGCCGCAGGTGATGACAACAAGGCTTGCACCGGCCGTAATCCAGTGGCGCGCCTTGTCATCGAGCGAGCCTTCAAGACCGAACCAGTCCAGATCCTCGTCGGAGAATTTCACGATATCCGATTTGGCCGCCATGCGCTCGATCCGGGCACGGTGACCGGCGGGATCGGTAATGAATGTCGGACGGATATTCGGGTCGAGCGAGATCACGCGAGTTTCGGCCTCACGCATCAAAAGCGCTTCATAGGTGGAACCGCAGGGTTCGGGGATCAGGCTGATCGCGCCGAAATGCATGGCCGCGCAGTCTTCGCCGATTGCAGGCAGATCATCCTCGGTAATCATCCGGCCAGCCGTGTTCTCGTCGTAAAAGGCATAGCTTGCCGAACCGTTGACCAGCTTGACGAAGGCGAGCGTCGTCGGCCGGTCGGAAATGGCGACATAGGAATGATCGACCTTCGATGCGTCAAGTTTCTCGCGAATGATATCGCCCATCAGGTCGGACGAGATACCGGAGAAGAACCCGGTCGGACGGCCAAGCCTGGAAAGCGCGACCGCCGTGTTGCACACGGCACCGCCGGCATAGGGCGCAAATGCCGGTTCGCCCTTGTCGGTCTCGCGCGGCAGCATGTCGATCAGGGCTTCACCACAGCATAAAATCATTCTCTTCTCCCGTTTTTGTTCCCGCGCCTGTCGTCCCGGCCTAGACGATCAGTTCCTCAAGACCGCCGCGGGCCCGCGACCATTCCATTGGATGATCGAGAAACGCGCCAACCGCATCGAGCGTTGCCTTGTCGGCAAGCTCTTCTTCGCGTGCGACCGCAAGAACGTTCTGCCACGTCGCCAGGTAATGAAGCTCAACGCACCCTTCCCGGAAACGTTTCTCGGCCTGTTCGAAAATATCATAATAGAACAGAGCCATGCCGTGTTCCACCAGTCCGCCGGCAGCGCGGATGGCATTGATGAAGTTGAACATGGAGCCGCCCGCCGTGGTCAGGTCCTCGATCACCAGCACCCGCGCTCCGGCTTCCAGATGCCCTTCGATCTGGGCGTTCTTGCCATAGCCCTTCGGCTTCTTGCGCACATAGATCATCGGCAGTTCCAGACGGTCGGCGAGGAATGCGGCGAAGGGAATGCCCGCCGTTTCGCCGCCGGCCACGCAGTCGAATTTCTCGAAACCGGCATCGCGCAGCACCTTGGCTGCGGCAAAATCCATCAGCGTGGAACGGATGCGCGGATAGGAAATCAACTGCCGGCAGTCGATATAGACCGGACTGACCAGACCGGAAGCAAGCTTGTAGGGCTCATCCGGGGAAAAATGGACGGCGCCGATTTCCCACAGCATGCGGGCCATCAGTTCGCCCATCACTGCGGGGTCGGCAAAACTTGCTCTGCTCATCTCAACAATCCTCTTTGTCTTTGCGCCGTCACGGCCTTGCAGGGTGCGGGAGGGACACTCTCCTGCAAGACACAATCTGCCGGCACACGCCGCCGCCGGGGCAGCCGTTTCCGTTCCGGCCCTGAGTTGAACTGTCGGGGCCGAAAAATCAATCGCAGCCGGTATATTTCATCATGCCGAATGGCATGCCCGCCACCATAGCGGAACGCCGGATGGCCGCAATGACGGATATTAAATCGTTTAAAAAAACTTTTTGCCGCTGCTCTAGACTTCCATCGAATATCCGGCTCCGCGCACGGTGCGGATCACATCCGGCATCTGCGAGAAATTGAGCGCCTTCCTGAGCCGGCCGACATGTACGTCGACGGTGCGCTCATCCACATAGATGTCATGCCCCCAGACACCGTCGAGAAGCTGCGCGCGGGAAAACACCCGCCCCGGAGACGTCATCAGGAATTCGAGAAGCCGGAATTCCGTCGGGCCAAGCCGCACTTCGCGCGCCTTGCGGTGAACCCGGTGGGTTTCGCGATCAAGCTCGATATCGCCGCATTTCAGCACGCTGGAGAGCACTTCCGGACGCGCGCGGCGCAGGATCGCCTTGACCCGCGCCATCAGCTCCGGCGTGGAAAACGGTTTGACGACGTAATCGTCGGCGCCGATGGCAAGGCCGCGCACCCGTTCGCTCTCCTCACCGCGCGCCGTCAGCATGATGATCGGCAGGCGTTCGGTTTCCGGCCGCATTCGAAGGCGGCGACATAGCTCGATGCCCGACACCCCCGGCAGCATCCAGTCGAGCAGAAGAAGGTCGGGGACCCGCTCCTGCAGTCGGATTTCGGCCTCGTCGCCGCGCATGATGGTTTCGACCTCATAGCCTTCGGCCTCGAGATTGTAGCGCAGCAGAACGCTGAGCGCTTCCTCGTCTTCAACAACTGCTATCTTCGGCACCATTGGGCTGATATCTCCCTCGTCTCAAATGGCTTCAGACATCATCGGAACCGACGGCAGGGGAATTGTCGTCCTTCGGACGTTCTCCCTGCGGCTGGGCGCCTGTCGCGATGTAGTAAATCATCTCGGCGATGTTGGTGGCATGATCGCCGATGCGCTCGATGTTCTTGGCGCAGAACAAAAGATGCGTGCAGGTGGTGATATTGCGCGGATCTTCCATCATGTAGGTCAAAAGCTCGCGGAACAGCGAGGTGTAGATCGCGTCGATCTCGTCATCACGCTCGCGGATCGAGCTCGCCTTGTCGGCCTGGCGCGTGGTGTAAGCGTCGAGCACTTCCTTCAATTGCAGGAGCGCCAGTTCGCACAGATGCTCGATGCCGTGGGCCAGCTTGCGCGGGACACCGGTGCCCTGCACCGAGATCACCCGCTTGGCGGTATTCTTGGCCATATCGCCAACGCGTTCGAGGTCGGCAGCGATGCGAATGGCGCCCATGATTTCGCGCAGGTCCGCAGCCACCGGCTGGCGCCGGGCAATGGTGACGATTGCCTTCTCGCCGATCTCGCGCTCCGCTTCGTCAAGCGCCAGATCGTCGGCGATCACCTTTTCGGCAAGCTCGGTATCGGTGTTGACGAGGGCCGAGACCGATTCGCTGACCATCTCCTCTGCCAGACCGCCCATTTCGGAAATGCGGCGCTGGAGGTATTTCAGCTCGTCATCGAATGCCGTCGAAATATGCGAGGGGGCCATGTTCTTTCCTTTCCTGGCTTGAGCGTGCGGCAGCCGCCCCTCAGCCGAAACGTCCCATGATGTAATCCTGGGTCCGCTGGTCCGCGGGATTGGTGAAAATCGTATCGGTATCGTTCTCCTCGACCATATGGCCGAGGTGGAACATCGCCGTGCGTTCGGAAACCCGCGCGGCCTGCTGCATGGAGTGCGTCACCATCACGATGGTGTAATTCTCTCTGAGATCGGAAATCAGTTCCTCGACGCGGGCCGTTGCGATCGGGTCGAGCGCCGAACAGGGTTCGTCCATCAAGATCACTTCCGGGCTCACCGCAATGGCGCGGGCAATGCACAGCCGCTGCTGCTGGCCGCCGGAAAGGCTGGTGCCCGGCTCATGCAGGCGATCCTTGACCTCGTTGAACAGACCCGCCTTGATCAGGCTGGTCTCGACGATCTGGTCGAATTCCGTGCGGTGGCGGGCAAGACCGTGGATACGCGGCCCATAGGCGACATTCTCGTAGATCGACTTCGGGAACGGGTTGGGATTCTGGAACACCATGCCGACGCGCGCGCGCAGTTCCACCACATCGATCCCGGAGGTGTAGACATCCTCGCCGTCGAGCGTGACCGTACCGGTCACCCGGCAATTGTCGATCGTGTCATTCATCCGGTTGAGCGTGCGCAGAAAGGTCGACTTGCCGCAGCCCGACGGGCCGATCAGCGCAGTGACGGCGTTCTCGCGGATGTTGAGGCTGACATCGAACAGCGCACGCTTCTGCCCGTAATAGACGGACACCGCCTGACCGGCCATCTTGTATGTGTTTTCGCTCATCGTCTTTTTCCAAGCCTTTTTGCGGTCATAGTCATCCATCGCCTACCAGCGCCGTTCGAAACGGCGGCGCAGTATCACCGCCGTGACATTCATGAAGATCAGGAATGCCAGAAGCACGATAATGGCGGCGGAGGTGCGCTCGACAAAGGCGCGTTCGGCCTCGCCCGCCCACATGTAGATCTGCACCGGAAGCGCTGTTGCCGGGTCAAGCGGGCCCGCCGGATAATCGGCCACGAAGGCGACCATGCCGATCAGAAGCAGCGGCGCGGTTTCGCCCAGCGCCTGGGCAAGACCGATGATCGTTCCCGTCAGAATGCCCGGCATGGCCAGCGGCAGGACATGATGGAACACCGCCTGCATTTTCGAAGCCCCGACCCCCAGCGCCGCCGAGCGGATCGAAGGCGGCACCGCCTTGAGAGCTGCCCGCGTCGCGATGATGATCGTCGGCAGCGTCATCAGCGTCAGCACCAGCCCGCCGACCAGCGAAGCCGAACGCGGCAGGCCGAGGAGGCCGATGAACACCGCAAGGCCCAGAAGGCCGAACACGATGGAGGGCACGGCCGCCAGATTGTTGATGTTGACCTCGATAAGGTCGGTGAACCGGTTCTTCGGCGCAAATTCCTCAAGATAGATCGCCGATGCCACGCCGATCGGCAGTGCCAGAAGCAGGACCACGCCCATCATGTAAAGCGTGCCGACAAAGGCCACGCCAATCCCGGCTGCTTCCGGCCGGCTGGATGCGCCATGGGTGAAAAAGCCGGTGTTGAAGGACTTGTTCAGCCGTCCCTCGGCCTTCAGTTCCTCCATCCACTGCAATTGCCGGTCGGAAACCCGGCGGCTTGTTTCCGGTACGGAAAGGTCGATCTGGCCCTTGTTGGCGGAATCGATATCGGCGGCGGCCAGAAGCCGCACATCGACGGTCTTTCCGATGACGGAGGGGTCTTTCAGCACCACATCGCGCAGCTCCACCCGGCTGCTGCGGGAGATCATCCGCATCGCCGCGCGCATTTCAGGCCCGTTTTCGGGATTGATGGCGAGCGTGCGGGCAAGCGCCTGACGCACCAGTTGCGGATAATCGGCCGTCAACAGCAGACGCGGGTTCTCATCGCGCGCGCCATCGGGATCGATCACCGAGGCCTCGAAGGTGACCGGCAGGGTGATGGTCGTCTGCTGAAACGCGGTATAGCCCTTGCCGGCAACGGAAAACAAAAGCGCGCCCAAGAAGAAAATGCCCACGCAGATCGCCAGCAGGCCGAAAACGCGGAAACGACGTTCGGCCGCATTCCGACGTTTCAGCGACTTGCGACGCCTTGCGGCAATCGCCCGGCTTCCTCCAGCCGTTTCGGTCGCGGTGCGGACTGTGTCGGTCATGCGTACTGCTCCCGGTATTTGCGCACGATATAGAGCGCATAGACATTGAGGCAGAGTGTGATCACGAACAGCGTGAGGCCAAGGGCGAAGGCCACAAGCGTCTGCGGCGTGTTGAATTCCAGATCGCCGGTCAGCTGGTTGACGATCTTGACCGTCACCGTCGTCATCGGTTCCAGCGGGCTGAACTGCAACTGCGCGGCAACGCCGGCGGCCAGAACCACGATCATGGTCTCGCCGATGGCACGCGAAGCCGTCAGCAGCAGAGCGCCGACAACACCGGGAAGCGCCGCCGGCAGCACGACGCGCTTGATGGTCTCCGACTGCGTGGCGCCAAGGCCGAGCGAGCCCTTGCGCAGGCTGTCGGGAACCGCATTGATGATATCATCGGACAGCGAGGAGACGAAGGGAATCAGCATGATGCCCATGACCACACCCGCCGTCAGCACCGACTGCGCCTCGATGAAATTGCGATAGCTGCCGGTAAAAAGCCCGTTCAGTTCTGCAGAAATATCGCGCAGCAGCGGCCCCACCGTGACAAGGGCGAAGAAGCCGTAGACGATGGTGGGAATGCCCGCCAGCACTTCAAGTAGCGGCTTGGCGATCGCGCGCAGTTTCGGCCCGGCATATTCCGACATGTAGATCGCCGCATAAAGCCCGATCGGGACGGCAACCGCCATGGCGACGATGGAGATGTAAAGCGTGCCGGCAAGCAGCGGGATCAGTCCGAACTGCCCGATTGAACCGCTTTCACCAGCGGCAGCAAAGCGCGGGTCCCAGACCGTGCCGAAGAAGAAGTCGGCCGGCGGCACCTGGGAAAAGAACCGCAGGGATTCCGTCAGCATCGACAGCACGATGCCGACCGTCGTCAGGATCGCGATGGTCGAGGCGAGGACAAGGGCTGCGAGTACGGCCTGTTCAACGCGGTTGCGCGCGTGAAAAGACGGCCTGACCGCGCGGTATGCAAGGCCGAGCGAGACCAGCGCCACCGCCAGCGCCGCAACGGCCATGGCCGCGCGCGATGCGGCGGAAAGCGCATTGAACCGCTCGGCCGAAGACAGCACGAAAGGCCGGGGCGAAGCGGCAAGCGGAATGCCGTTTGCGGCAAGAACAGCGCGCAGCGCGCCCGCATCCTCATCGACGCGCGCCCGGGCATCCTCCGGCAGCTGCCGCAGGCCATAGGCCACGGAAATCACCGTATTATAGGTGAGGCTCTGGGCCGCGGCCGGCTGCTGCTGCACGCCTTCGGGAAAGTCGCTTCGGATCTGTGCGCCGATGACCAGCGGACTGACCACCATCCACACCGCCATCAACAGCACGGCCGGGACGATTGCGGCCATCGCCACGAAGCTTGCATGGTGGGCCGGCCGCGAATTCAGCCGTTTCAGGCTTTCTCCGGCAAGCGCGTAAGCCTTGGCCCTTGCCGAGAAATAACCGGCAATACCAAGCCCGGCCACAATCGCCAGTATGATCAAAAAGACATGCATTATGTCGTTCCAGACCGTCCGGGATTTCCGGACCCTTGTTTCCGGCGTCCCTCAAAAACATGGACACAGCCGGGTGTTTATTCCGTCTTTGGCAGCGCCTGCCCTAATCTTCAGGCGAAACCGTTGCTTCCTCGAATGCGGCAAGAACCGCCGCGCGCTGTTCCTCCGATGCCGGGACAAGACCATATTCGGCAAGCGGCCCGTAGGGACCGGCCATGGCATCCGACAGGAAGAAGGCAACATATTCCCGCAACCCCGGGATGGCCCCGACATGTGCCATCTTGACGTAGAAGAACAGCGGCCGCGATACCGGATATTCGCCCGATCCCACGGTTTTAACCGAGGGCGTGACACCGGAAATCGTCGCCACATTCAGCTTGTCGGCATTGTTGTCGTAAAAGGACAGGCCGAAGACACCAAGACCGGTCCGGTCGGCCACCACGCGGGCCAGCGTCTCCGTGTAGTCGCCGTCAATCCCCGGCGCCCGCCCGTCCCTGCGCACGGCAATGCATTTGTTTTCGCCCTGTCTTTCGCCAAAGGTCTCCGTCAGAAAAGGCAGCGCACCGGCCTCCGCGCAGCCGACGGCCAGCACCTTTTCCTCGAAGACCTCGCGCGTTCCGTGCTTTTCTCCGGGAATATAAGCCTTGATCTCGGTGTCCGGCAGCGCGGGATCGATCTCGGACCAGCGGGTATAGGGGTTTTTCACCAGCGCGCCGTCAATAACCAGTTCGGCGGCCAGCGCCCGATAGAGATCAAGCGGCGTCAGCGCCATCTGCGGCATGGATGCATCGGTGGCAAAGACGATGCCGTCATAGCCGAACACCACTTCCGCGATCTCGGTGACACCGTTCTTCGCGCAGTTTTCAACCTCGCCCGGCCGGATCGGCCGCGACGCATTGGCGATATCGATGGTGCGCGGGCCGACACCCCGGCAGAATTCCTTCAGACCGGCGGAAGAGCCGCCGGATTCCACCACCGGCGTCTTGTAGTCGGGATAGATCTCGCCAAAGGTCTCGGCAACGATCTTGGCATAAGGCAGGACGGTCGACGAACCGGCAATCTGGATCTGGTCACGCGCCTCGGCCGACCCGATGGCGAAAAGCACACCGGAAAGCACAACAGCCGGCAGAATGAAAAACTTCATGGCGCATCCCTTGCGGGTTACATGCCCGCATCGTTTCAATCGATGCCCGAGCGGGGCCGCCAAGAACCGGCGGCATTGATCTGGCCCGGTTTTATGTCATTTTTGATTCAGTTTTATGACAGTACAAATTATTGTTTTTTATATCATATTTTAAACAGTCAGAAACGGACGGTAAAGGTCGTTCCCTTGCCGACGGCAGACTTGACCACCAGACGCGCACGATGGCGGCTGAGGATGTGTTTCACGATCGCAAGCCCCAGCCCGGTGCCCTTCTTCGAGCGGCTGTCGGCCACCGAAACCCGGTAGAAGCGTTCCGTCAGGCGCGGCACGTGTTCGGCGGGAATGCCCGGACCATAATCGACGACGGACACTTCCGCCGCCCCGTCGTCCCGCGCCTTGAGATAGACGTCGACCCGGCCACCCTCGGCACCGTATTTGCAGGCATTTTCGATCAGGTTCTCGAACACTTCCAGCAATTCGTCATTGTCGCCGTTCACCGTGACCTGTTGTTCCGGCAGGAAAAGATTGATCGCGACGTTCAGGTCCTCGGCAAGCGGCAGCAAGCCGTCACGCACATGCTCAAGCAGCGTATTGAGCGTGACCTGCTGCTCCGGCGAAAGATGGGCCTTGGCCTCCAGACGCGACAGCGACATCAGGTCATCGACAAGCCGGCTCATGCGGGTCGCCTGATCGAGCATGATCGGCAGGAAGCGCTCCTGCGCCTTGGTATCGTTTTTCGCAGGGCCCTGCAGGGTTTCAATATAGCCGCGCAGCGAGGCAAGCGGCGTGCGCAGCTCATGGCTGGCATTGGCGACGAAGTCGGAGCGCATGCGGTCGATCCGCCGCGCCTCGGAAATATCGCGCAGCACCAGCATGAAAACCGGCGTGTCATCCGCGCCGCCGGCAACCGGCGCAACCCGCACGAGGTAGACCCGCTCGGAGGGCAGCCGTTCGGAATATTCAATCTGATTGGTGTGGCCGTTGGCCAGCGTGTCGCGGATGATATCGAGCACGCCCGGTGCGCGCATGCGGGCGGAAATATGCGATCCGAGGGGAAAACTGCCGAACGTGCTGCTGGCCGAACGATTCTGGAACAGCACGGATCCGTCTGCGGCAAGCAGGTATACGGCAAGGTCGATCTCATCGAGGAAGCGTGGCAGATCGCCGAATTCGGCCGCATTCTCGCTCGGTTCGCGTTCCTGCTCCTGCTGTTCCGGTTCATCACCGGCCGGCGAACACGATGCCAGCGCCGCCGCAGATACGGCGAGCCAGCCGACAACGGCGGCAACCGGCGGGGCGAAACCGAAACCGACCGCGGCAAGGCCCGTGGCAGCGGCCACCAGCAGAACAAGCCGCGCGGCCAGCGCGCGGACCGCAATACTTCTGACCGTCTGCTCCAGCCTGCCCACCTGATTCCCTCAAAACTTATGCAAGTTGTGTTGCATATACGCCTTTTGTGACAGGAATATTCATCAACACACGAAAATGCCGACCATTCAGTCAGCCGCGCGCGCACGAATGGCGAAGATGTCCAGCGGTGCTCCGCCCCCGGTGAGATCGCTGGAAATCATCATCTGCGTCGGCAACACCCCGCCCTGGCTCGGATCAAGCCGAATCACGAGGCTTTCTCTGTGGGCGCTCGGCGTGAAACGGTGACGCTGGCAGCCGTCGATCGTGCCATCGGCACAATAGATGCCGACCGACTGTCCGCCGCCATCCGGCGCCAGCACGCTTGCCTCGATCAGGACCGGACCGCTCTCCAGCATTTCCCTGACGGCCGGCGGCAGGTTGATGCTGACGGCGCCGGCATCACCGCCCGCCTGCGCTGAAATCTGCACGGCCGGCACGCCATCAACCGTGACATTGTCGACTTGCACGGCAGAGCCTGCCGCAGAGCCGGTTTCCGACCCCGGCTGGAAGAGGCCGGTCCAGCCCGACGCCCCTTCGAAGTCCTCGGCTTCGATACGCGGCGCGGGATTGGGCACGGCCGTATCGAGGCTGTCCGGGTCAAGCGCGAAATTCGAGCTGACCACCCACCAGCCGCCGAACACCAGAAATGCCAGAACGATAACAAAGATCAGCAACCTGGCGAACCGGCCGCGCTTGCGCGGGGGGCGCTCCGCCCTTTCCGCCCGGTGTGCCTTTCTGTTTTTCTTCGGCCGCTTTTTGCCGGACGCCTTGAGCGTGCCGCCGCCCGGCCGCCGCTCCTCAGCCGCAACAGCCAGATCATCGATCGCCGAAAGCTCTCCGGAATCAAGATGACCGTTTTCTGTGCTGTCTTGCGTCGAAACCGTAAAATCGGCCTCGGTAAAATCCGTCTCCCGCCGTTCAGGCGAAACAACAGGACTTTCGGGATAATCGAAATGCGCTTCCGGTTCCGCGCGCAGGCCGAAATCACCGATCTGCGGCTCTGCCGGGCGCGCGTCCTCGAAAGACGGCTCCTGCGGTGCGTCCGGTTCGGGCGCTGCCGGGCTTTCCGGCACGCGACCGACAGCAAAGGGATCGTCGAAGACCGCCGGGCGCGGCGACCGCGCCTCGCGGGCCTTGCGGGCGGCTTCCGCCTCCTCGCGTTCTATCGCCGTGATGATTTCATCGAGGCGATGGCGCTGGCGCGCGACGGCCTTGCTGTCGGTAATGCCCTGCTTGGCAAGGCCGCCTTCAAGAGCCTGCCGCGCGGACTGATAGATCCGTGCCCGCTGGTTGGCATCCTCCCGGTCAGTGCTCTCCAGCGCTGTTCTTATGGCTTGTTCAAGTCCGCTCACAGTTTCATCCCGTTACGTTTCACGAGGCTTTCTCAACGCTATTGACAGTGTTTCACCCTGCTGATCAAGGCCAAATAGCGCGTCCGACCCTGACCGGTTATGGTGCCGGCCGACGATGCTTCAACGCCGCAGCACTTCAAAGCGTTGCAAAACTTCGCGAAAAATGTCTCCCTTGGGCGATATTCCGACGCACGATAATCCGTGCGAACGAGACCTGAGGGATCCATGTCGCAAACTTTCCGCCTTGATGACCTGATGCAGATCGCCCGTGAGGACGGCCGGATTGTGGCCGAGGATGCGGCCGCGCGTCTGGGCGTCACCGTGCAGACCATCCGGCGCGACCTGCTGAAGCTCTCCGAAGCCGGCAAGCTGACCCGCGTTCACGGCGGCGCGGTGCTGGCATCGGGCACCAGCAATATCGGTTATGATGACCGACGGGCGCTCTATACCGACGAAAAGGCGGCGATTGCGGCGGCCTGTGCTGCCGAAATTCCGGACAATGCCGCAATCTTCATGAATATCGGCACGACCACGGAAGCCGTCGCCCGCGCCCTGCTCGCCCATCGCGACATTCTGGTGGTGACCAACAACCTCAATGTCGCCAACACGCTGGTCGCCAATCCCGATTGCAGGATTGTGGTTGCCGGCGGACAGCTACGGCGCACCGATGGCGGCCTCGTCGGCACACTGGCCAACACGATCGTGGAACAGTTCAAGTTCGATCTGGCGATCATCGGCTGTTCGGCGATGGATGATGACGGCGACCTGCTCGACTTCGATATCATGGAAGTCGGCGTCAGCCAGACGGCCATCAGGCGCGCGCGCCGCACCTTCCTGGTGGCCGATCATTCGAAATTTTCGCGCTCGGCGCCGGCGCGGATCGCTTCGCTTGCCGATATCGACACCTTCTTCACCGACCGCAAACCATCCGACGACCTGGCGTCGCGCTGCACCGCCTGGAACACACGGGTTGTCGTCGCCGGATAGCCTGCACCACCGGCGCTCGTCCACATGCGAAAACCGTCATAATCACCCGGTTCGGATGACAAGGATGTTTTTTGATTTACGTACATCATTTTTCACGCTATAGTCCGCTCAACGAGGACCGGACAAGGTTTCGGGCAGCAATGCCCACCCCCGGTGAGGAGCGAAACAAACCAGGCGGACGAGATGCGCCCTACCGTACACGACATTGCTGCCGAAGCCGGCGTCAGCCTTGCCACCGTTGACCGGGTGATGAACGCGCGCCCCGGCGTGCGCGAGAAAACCAGGCTCAAGGTGGAGCAGGCGATCGAGAAGCTCGGCTATGTGCGCGATGTCGCGGCCGCCAATCTGGCCAAGGGCCGGAGCTATCCCTTCACCTTCATTCTGCCGTGCAACGACAACGCCTTCATGGCTGAGCTGCGTTCGGCCGTTATCCAGGCCGATGCCCGTGGCCGGGTCGAGCGCACCCGGATCACCATTGTCGACGTACCGGCTTTCGATGCCGAAGCCCTGGCCGACGCCCTGCTTGCCGCCGGTGAGAGCGAGACCGCCGGCATTGCTCTCGTCGCCATCGAAGCCGATCCCGTGCGCGCGGCGGTCCGCTCGCTCACCGAGCGGGGGATACCGGTCGTCACCCTCGTTTCCGATCTGGAAGACAGCACGCGCGACCATTATGCCGGTGTCGACAACCCCTCCGCCGGCCGCACCGCGGCAACGCTGCTCGGGCGCTTTCTGGGCCCGCAAAAGGGCACTATCGGCGTGCTGGCCGGTTCGCTTTCGGTGCGCGACCACCAGAACCGTTTCGACGCGTTTTCCGAAACCATGGGCGCGCATTTCCCCGGCCTTGCCATTCTGCCGCCGATGGAAGGCCGGGACGATGCGTCCCGGGCCCGCCAGCTGGTTTCAAAGGCACTTGCCGAAAATCCGGACATGATCGGGCTTTACAGCCTCGGCGCCGGCAATCGCGGCCTGATTGCCGCGCTGGAAGAGGCGCGCGAAAACGGCCGTGAGGTCGTCACCATCGCCCACGAACTTTCGCCCCATTCACGTGCAGCACTGGAAAGCGGCCTCTTCGATGTCGTGCTCAACCAGGATGCCGGGCATGAAGTGAGAAGCGCCATCCGCGTGCTCAAGGCCAAGGCCGACGGGCTTCCGGTGATCGCCGCACAGGAACGTATCCGCATCGACATCTTCATCAAGGACAATCTGCCCTGAAGAGGCGGAGAAACAAGGGAGAAGCAACCATGTATCTCGGGTTAGACCTCGGAACGTCCGGTCTCAAGGCCATGCTGATCGACGACGCCCAGACCGTCATCGCCAGCGCCGACGCGCCTCTGACCGTTCAGCGTCTTCATCATGGCTGGTCGGAACAGAACCCCGCCGACTGGATCGACGCCTGCAAGATTGCCGTCGACCGTCTGGCCGAGCGCCATCCGGCAGAGCTTGCAGCGGTGAAGGGCATCGGCCTGTCCGGCCACATGCACGGCGCAACGCTGGTTGACGCCGGCGGCAATGTCCTGCGCCCCTGCATCCTGTGGAACGACACGCGCTCCTATGCGGAAGCCGCTGGCCTTGATGCCGATCCGCGCTTTCGCGCCATCACCGGCAATATCGTCTTTCCGGGCTTTACCGCACCGAAACTGGTATGGGTGAAGAACAACGAGCCGGAGATCTTTGCAAAGGTCGCCAAGGTTCTGCTGCCGAAGGACTACCTCCGCTTCTGGCTGACCGGCGAATATATTTCGGAAATGTCGGATTCGGCCGGCACGTCCTGGCTCGATACCGGCAAGCGCGACTGGTCGGATGAGCTTCTGGCCGCCACCGAGCTCCGCCGCGAACAGATGCCGGCGCTGGTCGAGGGATCGCAGCCCGGCGGCACGTTGAAACAGGCGCTTGCCTCCGAATGGGGCATGACCGGCCCGGTCGTCATTGCCGGCGGTGCGGGCGACAACGCGGCCTCTGCCTGCGGCATGGGCACGGTGGCCGATGGCGCCGCCTTCGTTTCGCTCGGCACGTCGGGCGTGCTGTTTGCCGCCAATGACCGTTATCTGCCGAAACCCGAAAGCGCCGTTCACGCCTTCTGCCATGCCCTGCCCGCCACGTGGCACCAGATGGGCGTCATCCTGTCGGCAACCGATGCGCTGAACTGGTATGCGAAGGTGACCGACAAGAGCCCGGCAGAGCTTACAGCCGAAGTCGGCGACACGCTGGTCGCGCCGACCGATGTCACCTTCCTGCCTTACCTTTCCGGCGAACGGACCCCGCACAACGATGCCGCCATCCGCGGCGCGTTCATCGGTCTTGCCCATGAAAGCGACCGTGCGGCCATGACCCGCGCGGTCATGGAAGGTGTCACCTTTGCGCTGCGCGACAGCATGGAAGCGCTGAAGGCGGCCGGCACGGACCTGACCCGCATTACCGCCATCGGCGGCGGCTCGCGCTCGCGCTACTGGCTGAAATGCATTGCCACCACGCTGAACCTGCCGATCGACATTCCCGCCGACGGCGATTTCGGCGCGGCGTTCGGCGCGGCCCGCCTCGGGCTTGCCGCTGCCACCGGCGCCGATCCACGCAGCATCTGCACCCCGCCGGAAACGGCGGAAACCATTGACCCGGAGACAGCCCACACGGCTGCCTTCGAGGCGGCCTATCAGCGTTACCGGGCGCTGTATCCGGCCATAAAACCGCTTTCCGGAAACTGATACGCAGACCGGGCGCTGGCATCGTCCAGGGTCCGGAAATCTGCGGATAACAACAGACTGAATGGGAGTTACAAGATGAGCACCGGCTTTTTCGGCGACGTCACCAAGATCCAGTATGAAGGCCCCGAAAGCGAAAATCCGCTTGCCTTCAAATATTACAACCCCGACGAAATCGTCATGGGCAAGCCGCTGAAGGAACATCTGCGCTTCGCCATCGCCTACTGGCATTCGCTGGCATGGGAAGGCGGCGACCCCTTTGGCGGCCGCACCTTCGACCGCCCGTGGTATGACGGCGGCATCGACAAGGCCAAACTCAAGGCCGATGTCGGCTTCGAGCTGTTCACCCTGCTCGGCGCCCCCTTCTACTGCTTCCACGACGTCGATATCCGTCCGGAAGGCGCAAACTTCGCCGAAAGCACGAAGAACCTGAACGAGATCGTCGACTATCTCGGCCAGAAACAGGAAGCAACCGGCGTCAAACTGCTCTGGGGCACGGCCAACCTGTTCACCCACCGCCGCTTCATGTCGGGCGCCTCGACCAATCCGGACCCGGATGTCTTTGCCTACTCGGCTGCAACCATTAAGACCTGCATGGATGCCACCAAGAAGCTCGGCGGCCAGAACTATGTTCTGTGGGGCGGTCGCGAGGGTTATGAAACCCTGCTCAATACCGACATGGGCAAGGAACTCGACCAGATGGCGCGCATGCTGCACATGGTGGTCGAATACAAGCACAAGATCGGTTTCGAAGGCACGATCCTGGTCGAGCCGAAGCCGCAGGAACCGACCAAGCACCAGTACGACTACGATGTCGCCACCGTCTACGGCTTCCTCCAGAAGCACGGGCTGGAAAAGGAAGTGAAGGTCAACATCGAGCAGGGCCACGCCATCCTCGCCGGGCACACCTTCGAACATGAACTGGCGCTTGCCCGCACGCTCGGCGTTCTCGGCTCCATCGACATGAACCGTAACGACTACCAGTCCGGCTGGGATACCGACCAGTTCCCGAACAATGTTCCGGAAATGGCGCTGGCCTATTACCAGGTTCTGCTGAACGGCGGCCTTGGCACCGGCGGTACCAATTTCGACGCCAAGCTGCGCCGCCAGTCGATCGACCCGGCCGACCTGCTTTATGGCCACATCGGCGGTATGGACAGCTGCGCCCGCGGTCTGAAGGCTGCGGCAAAGATGGTCGAAGACGGCGCCCTGCAGAAGCCGCTCGACGAACGTTACGCCGGCTGGAACGGCGAAACGGCCAAGAAGATGCTTGCCGGCGAAATGACGCTGGAAGACATCGCCACCATGGTCGAGAAGGACGATATCAATCCTGAGCCGAAGTCCGGCCGTCAGGAATATCTGGAAAACATCGTCAATAAATACGTCTGATCGCGCGAAAGATGTGATGTGCATTCGAGGACCGGGGCGGGAAACCGTCCCGGTCCTCAGTGTATTGGCAAACCTCTTTTTCCGTTCTGCGCCAACGGAATGATACCGTTCAGTCCACGCCTGTGATGCGGAGTGCGCGATTGTCGCTCTCGACAATGTCATCCATTGCACGTTCCAGGGCATCGCGATCATCGGCACCGCGCAGCATGCGGCCGGCCAGCCGGTCGAAGCGGCCCCGGGCGATGTCGGCAATCAGCGCTGCGGCGTTTGAAGGCGGCACATTGATATTGTCTTCAAAAAGCTGTTTGACATCAGGCAGATAGGTCTGACCCGCCTCGGTATTCAACTGAAGCTCCGTCATGCTGGTGCGCACGAGGCCCGGATCGACGGCAAAGGCCCGCACGCCGCCGCTTGCCGTCGTATCGTTCAGGCTTTCGGTAAACCGCATGATGCCCGCCTTGCTTGACGCATAGCCTGAACCGTGCGGGAAACTCGTGCCGGTGCCCCCGCCGACGAGATTGACGATGCGCCCGCTGCCGCGCGAGAGCATATCGGGAGCCGCGGTCCGGCAGGTGTGAAACACGCCGCGCAGATTGATCTCGACATCCTGCCACCAGATATCCGGATCGCACTCCCAGATGGGGCCGAATGCGCGGAACGCACCGTGATTGTTGACCAGCAGGTCGACCGGACCGAGATCCGCGCCGATTTTCGCGAAGACGGCTTCCACGGCCATGCGATCAACAAGGTCGACGGGGTATGCGCGCGCCATTCCCCCCTCCGCCGTGATCATGGCAGCCGTTTCGTCAATTTCGGATTTTGTGCGGGCGAGAACGGCAACTTTTGCGCCGGCGCGCGCCTGATGCAGGGCGATTTCCCTTCCGATTCCCCGACCGCCTCCGGTCACGACGCTGATCGTTCCTCCCAGGTCAGCCATACCGGCCCTCCTCTTTTCCCGGTTTCCTGCAGCCATTGGTCAATGGCGCATCGCCAAGCTGGAACAACGGAGATGCGATTGCAAGCCCGTGAGGGAGAACGCCGGCACCCCCGCCGGCATCAGGCGGGCAGCGGGAGGAAAGGATTACGCTTCCAGCTCGACATTCGACAGCGGACGCGAGCAGCAGGCGAGGATGTAGCCTTCCTCGATCTCGTCATCGAGAATGCCGCCATTGTGCTGCATGTCGACCTTGCCGGATTTGCACATGGTGCGGCAGGTACCGCAGATGCCGCTTTCGCAGGATGACGGGATGCGCACCCCGGCCTTGCGGGCGGTCTGCAGGATGGTGAAGCCGGCTTCCGCTTCCACCTTGACCCCGGAATCGGCGAACTCGATCATGAAGGATTCGGCTTCCTCGCCGCTTTCGCCGACAAACACCGTCGGCTCCGGCACTTCCGGCGTGAAGGTCTCTTCGAAATAATTGCCGGCCATATCGAAACTGGAGACTTCCAGCGCGTCGCGCACGGTGGCCATGAACGGCGCGGGGCCGCAGCAGAACACCCGCCGCTCAAGGAAATCCGGCACCAGAAGGGCAATCTTGGCGCGGTCGATCAGGCCTCTGAGCCCCGACCAGAGCTGGGTGCGCTCCAGTTCGGAGACGATGAAGCCGAGATTAAAGAACGGCATGTAGCGCGCCTTGTACTCCAGCTCCCAGCGGAAAATGATGTCGTTGGGCGAGCGCGCGCAGTGGATGAAGGCGATATCGGTATCCGGATTGCGGTCCCCCAGATCGCGCGTCATCGACATCATCGGCGTGATGCCGGAACCGGCGGAGATGAACAGATATTTTTCCGCCGGATGGTTCACATAGGAAAAATCGCCGAGCGGGCCGATGGCCTTCAGCTTCATGCCGGGATGCAGGTTTTCGTGCATCCAGCGCGTGCCGATACTGTCCTTCTGCGCCTTGACCGAGACCGCGATGGTAAACGGCCGCGTCGGGCTGGAGGAGATCGTGAATGTGCGCATGATCGGCTCGGGGCCGACCGGCAGTTCCAGCGTGATATACTGGCCCGGCAGATACCGGAACCAGATGTTCGGCTCCTCCGCTTTGAAGGTGAAGGTCATCACGTCCGGCGCTTCCGGCGTCCACGCGACACATTCCAGCATGTGTTCGCGGCCGTTCCAGGGCACCATTTCATCGATATGTTTGAACGGCTGCGGTTTCTTCATGTCAGGCGACGATCGAAAGCGGTTTTTGGGCATCGGTCAGGCGGTTGATCGATGTGTTGACGTACCATTCGACGAACTGCATCACGCCACCCTCGTCTTCGGTCGAATAGGGACCGGGCTCATAGGCCGGCGAGCGGATGCCGCGCGCGTTTTCCTCGACGATCTGACGGTCCTGATCATTGGTGAAGGTCCACACATGGGTGAGATCCTCAACGTCGTAATCGATGCCTTCGACCGCATCCTTGGGCACCAGCCAGGTGGTGGTGACTTCCGTTTCCTGAGGCCCGCGCGGGATAACCCGGAAGGAGATGGCGTGGTCGCCGAGGAAATGGTTCCAGGTCGTCGGATAGTGGAACAGAAGCAGGGCCCCGATGCCGCCGGCGCCGGTTTTCTCGCCCATATTCTTCTTCACCGCCGGCTTGCCGGACATGGTGTAGCTTTCCGCCCCGTCGATCAGCGGCATGCGGGTAACGCGGAACTGGCCGTCGGGGCTCAGGAAGAACCGCGCCTCAAGCCCGGCCTGTTCGCAATGGGCCCAGTGCGCGAGGATTTCCGGGTCGTCCATCATGCCCTGCACGCCGGTGACCGAAGCGGCCTCGGGATAGGTGCGGCAAAGTTCAGGGTGATTGGCGGCGCAGTGATAGCATTCGCGGTTGTTTTCCCAGACCAGCTTCCAGTTGCCCTTCTCGATGATCGAGCTTTTGAAGGCGACCTTGGTTTCCGGGATATTGTGGGGCGCGAGATAGGGCGCGATCTTCTGGCGCAGCGGCTCGATATCGGGCGCGACATCGGCCAGACAGATGAAGATATAGCCCTCAATGCTTTCGCAATGGATCGGCTTCAGGCTGAATTTCGACTTGTCGAAATCCTCGCCCATATGGCGGACGAACTGCAGCGTGCCGTCAAGGTCGTAGGTCCATTGGTGGTAGGGGCAGACGAGCTTGGCGCTGGTTCCCTTTTCCGCCGAGCAGACCCGCGAGCCGCGGTGACGGCAGGCATTGTGCAGCGCCCGGATCTTCTTGTCGCGCGCGCGCGTCAGGATGACGGAGTATTCGCCAACCTGAACGGTCATGTAATTGCCGGGCCGCGACAGTTCGCAGTCGTGCCCCACAAACAACCATTCACGGTAATAGAAATTTTCCATGTCGATCCGGAAAATATCCGGGTCTGTGTAAAAAGGCTGCGCCAGGGAAAAACCGTCCCGGCGGTTCTGCAACTGTTCAAGCATTGACTGACGTGTTGTCATGACGGCCTCGCAGGAGAAAACGAGCAATTAAGGCTGCATTAAATCATCGCGCGCGCTGGCCTTGCATCTCATGAGCGACATGACTTTCGAAAATGACGACACCGGCATGACAGCACCTGCCGGATCGCACTGAACTGTTGCGATGGCGCAATTCGGCGTTATCATGAAATGCATACTTGCATATTAGTTTGCTGACGAACCATCGCAAAGCTCTGGGAGGACGACTGCATGGACAGGAAAAACAGGCATTTTCATCTGAAACGCGCCACGGCCACGGCCGCCATAGTCATCGCGGCAATGGCTCCGGCAATCGCCGCCGATATGTCTGACCCGGACGATACGCTATTCAGCATCGAGGGCTATGCCGCCGTGGCGAACGTCACCGGCGGCGGCGTTTATCCCGAAGGCGACCCGCGCTATATCAAGGTGTCCACGGCGGAAGAGTTTCTCGCCGCCCTTGCCGGTATTTCGGATGAGGACAACGAACCCTACCGCGTCATCGAAATCACCGAGGATCTCGACCTTGGCTATGCGGCCGCGGGCGGCGATGCGACGGCGGCGAAATATCCGTTCTTCACGGCCCACAACCCCGCGCTTGCCAATCCGCTGTTGATGAAGACCGGCGTTTCGAAGATCAACATCACCGGTTTTGACGGGCTGACCATCTATTCGAAAAACGGCGCCCGCATTCTGCACGCCGGTTTCAATATCGATGACGGCAGCAATCTCATCATCCGCAATCTCGTCTTCGACGAGTTCTGGGAATGGGACGAGAAAACCGGGGGCGACTACGACGAGAACGACTGGGATTACATCACCATCGGCAATTCCAAGGAAACCACCGTCGGCGGCATCTGGATCGACCACTGCACCTTCTACAAGGCCTATGACGGCATCGTCGACATCAAGCGCGGCGCGTCCAACCCTGCCGACACTGGCCTTGATACGCAGAAAGCCAATGGCATCACCATTTCCTGGTCGCAGATCCTGCCCGGCAGCGGAAACCCGGATTTCATGAAAGGCCAGTTCGACTATCTGGAGCAGAACCGCGGCGATTTTCCGTTTTACGATTTCCTGCGCTCCTTCATGAGCGAAGACCAGATCATGGAAGTCGAAACGCCGGTCAAGAAAGGGCATCTGATCGGCTCGTCGAGCAAGAAGGAAAAGCCCGGCTTCACCGTCACCCTGGCGCATAATTATTACAAAGACCTGCAGGATCGCATGCCGCGGCTGAGGACCGGCGACGTTCAGGTCTACAATCTTTATGCCGACGTTGCCGATGTGCGCGAAACCATGGTCTGGTTCGACAAGCTGATGGCCGACAATCCGGACAAGGCGGCCAAGCTTAAAGGCGATCCCTACAAGCTGAAACTCTACACCAACGGCTCGATCTCGACCGAGGGCGGTGCGGTCATGGTGCGCAACAGCGTCTACAAGGGCGTGGAATGGCCGCTGAAGAACAACCAGTCGAAACCGGATGACCCGACCTATACCGGCGCCATTGAAGCCTTCAACACCCGTATGGAGCTTCTGGCGGGCGACGACGCCGAACGCCTGCCGGACCCGATGGGTTCCTACACCGATGATCACGGTACGGAATGGATCTGGTGGCAGGGCGACAGCGGTCTTTCCGGCACCCCGCTCGGGCCGCTGGATGCCCCGCCGATCCCGTTCAAGTGGAACAATGGCGAGCCGCCCGAACCCGCCAATCTGGTCGATACCGATCAGGTGGAAGACCTCGTGACATCCTATGCGGGTGCGGGAAAGATCGACCTGACGGCAGACCAGTGGATGACCCCGGTTCTGAAATAAGATCCGGCAAAACCGGCGGCGGCGCTCACCCTTCGGCGGCGAGCGCCGTCACCTCGATTTCAATTTTGTATTTCGGATCGATCAGGCCGCATTCGATCATTGTCGCCGCCGGCGGATTATCGCCGAAGGTTTCGGCAAGAACCGGCCAGCAGGCGGGAAAATCGGCGGCATCCGGCAGATAATAGGTGACCCGGACGACATTGGCGAAACCGGTGCCAGCTTCGGTCAGCGCCTTGCCGATGGCTTCCAGTGCGGAGCGGCACTGGCCGGCGACATCTTCGGGAATATCTCCGCCCTGTGCCGTCGTGCCGGCGACATGAACAAAGCCGCCGGCCACCACCGCACGGCAATAGCCGATTTTCTGTTCATAAATCCCGCCCGAACTGATCCGTCTGATTGCCATGAGAAAATCCTTTGTTGTGTCGTGCCTTTGTTCTAAACGGGAAACGCTCAACGAAGAACAGGTTTGTCATGGCGCGGATTATCGATATCGCCCGGGAGGAAGACATTGCGCTGGCAGAAGGCCGCAGACTTCTGAACCAAGGCGAACTCGTGGCCATGCCGACGGAGACGGTCTACGGGCTTGCCGCCGATGCCACCAATCCGGACGCGATTGCGAAAATCTATGCCGCCAAGGGGCGTCCGGCTTTCAATCCGCTGATCTGCCACATGTCGGATCTTGCGATGGCGGAAGATTATGCCGTGTTTTCACCGCTCGCCCGCCGTCTCGCCGAGGCATACTGGCCCGGCCCGATGACGCTGGTGTTGCCGCTGAAAGAGAACGCAGGCATTGCGCCGGCGGCAACGGCAGACCTGCCGACGGTCGGCGTGCGTGTGCCGAAAGGCTTTGCCGGCAAGCTGATTGCCAGGACCGGTCGCCCGCTTGCCGCCCCCAGCGCCAATACATCCGGCAGGATCAGCCCGACCACCGCCGCCCACGTCGAAGCCGATCTTGGCGACAGGCTGCAGCTCATCCTCGATGCAGGCCCGGCCGAAGTCGGTGTGGAATCGACCATATTGAAGGTCGAGGACGATGCCATAACCCTTCTCAGGCCGGGCGGCATCGCGGCGGCAGAGGTCGAGAGGCTGACGGGCCATCCCGTCCTGCGCCCTGCCCGCAAGACAGCCATTGTCGCGCCCGGCATGATGGTCTCGCATTACGCCCCGACGGCCACCGTGCGGCTCGACGCGACACGGGTGGAAGACGGTGAGGCGCTGGTGCTGTTCGGCCCGCAGACAATCGAAAACGCATCCGCCGCGTGCGCCACCTTCCAGCTGAGCGAAACGTCCGACCTTGCGGAAGCGGCAAGCCGGCTTTACGACACGATGAAACTGGCAGATGCCAGCGGCGCACGCGTCATCGCCTTTGCGCCGGTTCCCAAAGACGGTATCGGCGAGGCCATCAACGACAGGCTTTCGCGCGCTGCCGCGCCCCGGAAGGAAGACTGACCGCATGACCACGCCCGCCCCCGAACTTATCGCCCGGTTTTCCCAGATTGTCGGCCCGGCCCACGCCCTGACCGAAGCCGCCGATATCGAGCCTTACCTCACTGAAAACCGCGGCCTTTACCGGGGCCGGACCGTGCTGGTGCTCAAACCCGGTTCCACGGAAGACGTCTCGGCAATCCTGAAACTGGCGAGCGAAACGAAAACGCCGGTGGTGCCCGCCGGCGGGCGCACCGGCCATGTCGGTGGTCATGTGCCGCGCGAGGACGGCACCGACATCGTGCTGTCGCTGGAGCGCATGGACAGGATACGCTCCATCAATGCCGCCGGCGGTTACCTCATCGCAGATGGCGGCGCGATCCTTGCCGATGTCCAGAAAGCAGCCGACGAGGTTGACCGGCTGTTTCCGCTTTCGCTGGGTTCGGAGGGTTCCGCCCGCATCGGCGGCAATTTGTCCACCAATGCCGGCGGCACGGCGGTGCTGGCCTATGGCAATATGCGCGCGCTCTGCCTCGGGCTGGAAGTGGTGCTGCCGACGGGTGAAATCTGGAACGGGCTCAGAAGCCTGAAGAAGGACAATACCGGCTACGATCTGCGTGACCTGTTCATCGGCGCGGAAGGCACGCTCGGCATCATTACCGGCGCCGTGCTGAAGCTTTTTCCCAAACCGCGCGGCCATCAGGTCGCCTTTGCCGCGGTGGAGACGCCGGAAAAGGCGCTCGACCTGTTCAACCTCGCCTCCAACCGCTGCGCCTCGGCGCTGACCGGTTTCGAATTCATGGCCCGCATGGTCTTCGATTTCACCGTCAAACATACCGAAGGCGCGCGCGACCCGCTGGCGACAAAATACCCGTGGTACACGCTGATCGACGTTTCGACCTCCGACAGCCAGCAATCCGCCGACCAGATGCTGGAAACCCTTCTGGAAGAAGCCTTCGAGGCGGGGCTGGTGGAAGATGCGGTGATCGCCAAGTCGCAAGGCGAGATCGATGAATTATGGCACATGCGCAACACCATGTCGGAAGCGCAGAAGCCGGAAGGCGGCTCCATCAAGCATGACGTTTCCGTGCCGGTTTCGGCCATTCCCGCCTTTCTGCATGAGGCGGATGCAGCGGTCGTGAACGCCGTTCCCGGCGCGCGCATCTGCGCCTTCGGCCATCTCGGCGACGGCAATATCCATTACAACATCTCCCAGCCCGAAGGCGCCGACAAGGCGGAATTCATGGGGCGCTGGGGCGAAGTCAACAAACTGGTCCACGCCATCGTGCTGTCGCATGGCGGTTCGATCTCCGCCGAACACGGCATCGGCCGGCTGAAGCGCGACGAACTGGCCGAGATCCGCGAACCGATCGAAATCGACCTGATGCAACGCATCAAGCACGCCTTCGACCCGGCCGGGATCATGAACCCGGACAAGGTGCTGAAAAGCCGGGGCTGAGCGCCCCGGCTGCGGCAAATGCCATCAAACCGGAATCAATCCGGTTGCGGTGCATAAAACAGGCCGCGCCGGGCGAAGGTCCTGCGCGCGTTGACGAACATCACGATACCGGCAACACACAGCATGGCGACATCGCTTGCCGGTGACGCCATCCACAAGCCGGTTTCACCAAAAGCAAACGGCAGGATGAAGATCAGCGGAATGGTGAAGAAATAGGTGCGGCCAAGGCTGATCACCGCCGCATTCGCCGCCTGTCCGATCGCCTGAAAATAACCCGACAGCACCATCAGCGGACCGACCAGAATATAGGCGGCGCTGATGAAGCGGACGATATGGGCTGCGCCGGCGATGACCGCGGGATCGGACACGAAAAGCGCACCCAGCGCTGCCGGCGCCAGTTGAAACACCGTTTCCACCAGAAGCCCGTAGCAAAGCCCGGCGCAAACACCGATGACCAGCGTGCGGTCGGAACGCTCAAATGCCCGCGCCCCGAAATTATTGCCGACAATCGACTGGCAGGCGAAATTCAGCCCCATCAGCGGCAGGAAGGCAAAGGTCAGAAGGCGCGAGGCGATGCCGTATGCGGCAATCGTCACATCCGCATTGTCGCCGCTCCACAGCTGAATACCGACGATATAGGAGCCCGCCGACAGGCTGACGCCGACAAGCGCCAGCGACGAGGGCAGACCGAGCGCCAGTATCCGCCCCCAGGCCTCGGTCGCCGCAAGACCGGTTTTGCGCCAGAGCGCAATCGGGGTACGGCCGGAGAGCCGGAGAGCAACGACGAAGACAAGCGCAATGGCCTGCGCGGCAAGCGTGCCGATGGCCGAACCGGCAACACCAAGCCCCATCATGGCGATGAAAACATAGTTGAAGCCGATATTGGCGAGCGTGACGAAGACCCCGATCAGCGCCATCAGGCCGGGCTTGCCCTCGGATCTCAGCGTATCGCCCTGAACGCCGATGAAAAACTGCAGCGGCGAGCCGAAGACCATCAGCGCAATATAGATATCTGCCATTCCGGCAAGCCCGCTGTCACCGCCCGAAAGCCAGCCGACCAGCGCATGGCCCCCGGCAAGGTAGAGCACCATCAGCGTAACGGCCGTGACAAGCGCCAGCAACGTCGCAGACTGCACGGCCGATTGCGCCCCATCGTGATCGCCCGCCCCCAACCGGCGCGCCAGAATGGAGGCCATGCCGGAGGAAACCAGCGTGGAAAGCGCGTTGATCGCCATGAACAGCGGAAAAACGAGCGTGACGGCGGCCAGCGCCTTCGCGCCGACATAGACCCCGAGAAAAATGGCATCGACCACCGTATAAAGCCCGCTGACCAGCATCAGCAGAATGATGGGTGCCGCCGTCTTGAAGAAAAGCGGGCCGAGCGCCCCGGCAAGATAGGGATTGGCGCGGGAAGAAGACGTGTCATCCATGGTGTTGTCCTTCATGGACACCCGAAAAACGCAATAACGCGCCGCAGGAAAGGCGCCCGCATTACCTTGAAGCTTCGAGTGCCGTTTTGGGAAAACAACCAACGAAGACCATGTCTGACTTCACCATCGCATGTTCAGCGCGCGGGCGGCAGGCGTCAGCAGCCGGGCGCAGATAGCCCCGCAAACCGAGCCAAGTCAAGAAGAAGAAAGTGGGCCTGCTTCAGCGTTCAGACTGCTGACAAACCTCTCCGTTTAAGAGGCGTCATCCTCGGGCTTGTCCCGAGGATCTAACCACCGTTCCGCACGAGCGGCGTTGGCGTTTCGTAGTATATTGTATTTAAACAGATTTTCATTCGACACGCTTGTCGCATTGATGCGTGTTTAGATGCTCGGGACAAGCCCGAGCATGACGAATGTGGGGGAAGCAACCTTTGTCAGCAGTCTGAGGCGACCTCAGTCCTTCGCCTCTTCCCGCGCGACTGCCCGCCAGCCGATATCGCGGCGGCAGAAGCCTTCGGGCCAGTTGATATCCTCGATCAGCTCATAGGCATGGGTCTGGGCTTCGGTGACATTGTGGCCAAGCGCGGTGATATTGAGCACACGGCCGCCATTGGCCACCAGCTTGTTGTCGCGCACCGCCGTGCCGGCATGGAAGGTGCGGGCTGATTCCGTATCCTGCGGCAGGGATTTGATTTCGCTGCCTTTCTTGTAGGAACCCGGATAGCCTTTGGTCGCCATGACCACGGTGAGCGCGGTCTGATCGCTCCATTCGGCAGAGGCCTTGTCCAGCGTGCCGCCGGCGCAGGCGTCCAGAATATCGAGCAGGTCGCTTTGCAGCCGCATCATCAGAACCTGGCATTCCGGGTCGCCGAAGCGGGCATTGTATTCGATGAGTTCGGGCCCCTTTTCGGTAATCATCAGCCCGGCATAAAGCACGCCCTGGAACGGATGGCCCATTTCGGCCATGCCGCGAATGGTCGGCTCGATGATTTCCGCCATGGTGCGGGCGATCATCGCAGCATCCATCACCGGGGCCGGGGAATAGGCGCCCATGCCGCCGGTATTCGGCCCGGTATCGCCGTCGCCGACCGCCTTGTGGTCCTGCGCGGTGGCCAGCGGCAGCGCGTTCTTGCCGTCCGAAAGGCAGAAGAAGCTTGCTTCCTCGCCCACCAGAAATTCCTCGACCACCACTTCCGCGCCCGCAGCACCGAACGTGCCGGAAAAGCAGTCGTCGATGGCGGCCAGCGCCTCGTCATTGGTGCGGGCGACGGTCACGCCCTTGCCGGCGGCAAGCCCGTCGGCCTTGATGACGATCGGCGCACCGATTTCGCCGACATAGGCCTTTGCGTCCTCGGCATTGTCGAAGCGACGATAGGCCCCGGTCGGGATATCGTAGCGGGCGCAGAGGTCCTTGGTGAAGCCCTTCGAGCCTTCAAGCTGGGCTGCTGCCTTGGTCGGGCCGAAAGCCCTGATGCCGGCAGCCGTCAGCGAATCGACAAGCCCGTCGACCAGCGGCGCTTCCGGGCCGACGACAACGAGCGCGATATCCTTCTCGCCACAGAAGGCGACGATAGCGGCGTGGTCGGCCACATCGAGCGCAACGCATGTGGCATGGTCGGCCATGCCGGGATTGCCGGGGGCCGCGTAAAGTGTCGTCAGACGCGGGGATTGCGAAAGCTTCCAGGCCAGCGCATGCTCGCGCCCGCCCGAACCGATCAGAAGGACATTCATGGGGTTCGCTCCAGTTGTCACCTGCTGGCGGTTGGGTAAGCAGGCAAGCGGAAAAGGTCAAGGCCGCGTTGGTTACCAAATTGGATAAGATGCCACTCGGACGCCGGCTTCAGGCAAGCGTCACCCACAGCGGAAAATGATCGGACCCGCAGGCGTCCCGGTCCACCCGGGCACCGCGCATGCGCGGCGCAAGGCCGGGGCTGACAAAGACATAGTCGACCCATTTGCCTTCGCCGTTCTGAAAACTCGGATGTGTCCACGTGATCGCATTGCCGGCGCGTGCGCCAAGCCGGTCGAAGACATCGACGGGCTGCCCCGCACGCAGGTTGCGCGCTCCGTCGAGTTCGCGGCGGCCGGCCATTGCCAGATAATCCTCGCTTTCCGGTTCCATGTTGAAATCGCCGAGCAGGATGAAGTCCTCGGCCATCGGCGGATCGGCAAGTCCGTATTCCGCGCCGCCGGTCATGGCACTACCCTCCATCGCAAAACCGGAAAGCCGTTTGCGCAGGAAGCCGATCTGGGCGAGCCGTTCGTCCACGCTCATATGGTCAAGATGGGTGGAATAGACCCGCAAGGCCCCGGCCGGCGTCTCGACCACGCCTTCCAGCGCCGAACGCTGATAGTTCAGGCGATCAAGGGTACGGCTGCGCGGCAACAGCAGATGCCTGAGCGACAGCAGCGGATAGCGTGACAGCAGCATGTTGCCGAACTGCAGACGCCGTTCAACGATGCGGCCATTTGTGCGGGAAAAATCAAGGTGCATGTCCGCGCCGGCGCCGAAGGCTGCGAAATGGCCGGGAAACAGCGCCTCGATCTCTGCGACCATATCTCGCCCGTCATTGCCCGGAAAACCGCGCGTGACCTCCTGAAGAGCAATGATGTCGGCCCCTTCCAGGCTTGCGGCAATGCGGTTCAGGTCATATCTGCCGTCGGTTCCGATACCGAACTGGATGTTGTAGCTTGCGATTTTCACGATAATCTTTGACCTTGCCGCCGACGGACGATAACGATGCGGTCGGTTTTACCCTTCACACTCCAAGGCACAAGCGACGAACCATGAAATTTCTCGATGAGGCAAAAGTCTATATCCGTTCCGGCGATGGCGGAGCCGGGTCTGTCTCGTTTCACCACGAGAAATATATCGAGTTCGGCGGCCCGGATGGCGGCGACGGCGGACGCGGCGGCGATGTCTGGGTGGAAGCCGTCGAAGGGCTGAACACGCTGATCGACTTCCGCTACCAGCAGCATTTCAAGGGCGCGACCGGTGGCCACGGCATGGGCCGCAACCGCACCGGCGCCAATGGCAAGGGCGTGACCCTGAAAGTGCCGGTCGGCACGCAGATCTTCGAGGAAGATCGCGAGACGCTGATCTGCGACCTCACCGCGGTCGGCGAACGCTACCGGCTGGCCGCCGGCGGCAATGGCGGTTTCGGCAACGCCCATTTCAAGACATCGACCAACCAGGCGCCGCGCTGGGCCAATCCCGGGCTCGAGGGCGAAGAAAAGACGATCTGGCTGAAGCTGAAGCTGATTGCCGATGCCGGTCTTGTCGGCCTGCCGAATGCCGGGAAATCGACATTTCTGGCGACCGTCACCCGGGCGCGGCCGAAGATTGCCAATTATCCGTTCACCACGCTGCATCCCAATCTCGGCGTTGCCAGCATCCATGGCCGCGAATTCGTCCTCGCCGATATTCCCGGCCTGATCGAAGGCGCCCATGAGGGCGTGGGGATCGGCGACCGGTTCCTCGGCCATGTGGAGCGCACCCGCGTGCTGCTGCATCTGGTATCATCCATGGAAGAAGACGTGGCCGCCGTCTACCGCACCGTGCGCCACGAGCTTCAGGCCTATGGCCATGAGCTGGCCGACAAGCACGAAATCGTGGCGCTTTCGCAGATCGACATTCTCGATGACGAAACGCTTGCGGAAAAGAAGAAAGCGCTGGAAGCGGCAAGCGGCGGACCGGTCTTTGCCATTTCGGCTGTGGCCCAGAAGGGCATGACGGACGTGCTTGCAGCCCTTGCAGAGACCATTCGCGCCGAAGAGGTGCGCCTGGGTATCGCCGCGCCCGAACGCGGGGCGGACAAGGGCCGTCACGACAAGTGGGAGCCCTGACGATGAACGGCATGCACCGTTCACTGACGCATTACCGGCGGATCGTGATCAAGATCGGTTCGGCGCTGCTGGTCGATCGCACAAGCGGGCTGAAACATGACTGGCTCAACCGGCTTGCAGACGACATCGCGGCGCTGAAGGCCGCAGGCGTCGAGGTGCTGGTCGTCTCCTCCGGCGCTGTCGCGCTTGGGCGCACCGTGCTCCACAGCCATTCCGGCACGCTGAAACTGGAAGAGGCCCAGGCCGCCGCCGCCGTTGGCCAGATCGGCCTGGCGGGCGCCTGGACGGAAAGCCTCAGACATCATGATATTCTCGCCGGACAGGTGCTGCTGACCCTGCAGAACACCGAGGAACGGCGGCATTATCTGAATGCCCGTGCCACCATCCTTCAGCTGCTGAAGGCCGGCGCCATCCCGATCGTCAACGAAAACGACACGATTGCCACCTCGGAAATCCGCTACGGCGACAATGACCGGCTGGCCGCCCGCGTCGCCACCATGATCGGCGCCGATCTTCTGGTGCTGCTGTCCGATATCGACGGGCTCTACACCGCGCCGCCGCATCTGGATCCGGATGCCCGTTTTCTGGCCGAGATCGAAATGATCACACCTGAAATCGAGGCCATGGCGGGCGGTGCGGCCTCCGAACTGTCACGCGGCGGCATGCACACCAAGATCGAGGCGGGCAAGATCGCGACGGCTGCCGGCTGTGCGATGATCATCGCGTCCGGCACGATCGACCATCCGCTGAAGGCGGTCGAGGGCGGTGCACGCCATTCGATGTTTCACGCCTCGCATATGCCGGTCAACGCCCGCAAGGTCTGGATTGCCGGACAATTGCTGCCGGCCGGCACCATTTACATCGACGACGGCGCGGTCGCGGCGCTCAAGCACGGCAACAGTCTTTTGCCGGCGGGCGTGAGCGCGGTTGACGGGCATTTTGCACGCGGCGACACTGTGGCGATCGTCAATGCCCGCGGCGGCGAGATCGCCCGCGGCCTGTCGGGCTATGACAGCGACGAGGCGCGGATGATCGCCGGGCAGAAAACCAGCAGCATCGAGGCGATACTGGGTTATCCGGCGCGCGCAGCGATGGTACACCGCGACGATCTGGTGATGACCGCCACGGGCAAGAAGAGACAGAACGAGGGTTCGACCCATGCTTGATCAGGTTCAAAACGACGATGTAACCGCCGTGATGCGCGAGATCGGAAAACGCGCGCGCGCAGCTGCCCATGCGCTCGCCATTGCTCCGACCGCGGTCAAGAACCAGGCGCTTCATGCCATGGCCGATGCCATCGAGGCCAACAGCGATGACATTCTGGCCGCAAACCGGAAGGACGTCGCCGCTGCCCGCGAAAACGGCATCTCCGGCGCCTTCATCAACCGGCTGGAACTGGACGCGGCCGGCATCGCGGCAATCGCCGAGGGCATTCGCGCCATCGCCGCCCTGGATGATCCGATCGGCGACACGATAGCCGAATGGGACCGGCCGAACGGGCTGACGATCTCGCGCGTGCGCACGCCGCTCGGGGTCATCGGCGTGATTTACGAAAGCCGCCCGAATGTCACGGCGGATGCCGGCGCGCTGTGCCTGAAGGCCGGCAATGCGGTGATCCTGCGCGGCGGCTCGGATTCCGCCCGCTCGGCGCGCGCCATCCATACCGCGCTCAAGGCGGGCCTTACCGAAGCCGGCCTGCCGGAAGACGCCATCCAGATCGTGCCGACCACGGATCGCGCTGCCGTTGGCGAAATGCTTGCCGGTCTTTCCGGCAATATCGACGTGATCGTGCCGCGCGGCGGCAAAAGCCTGGTCGCGCGCGTGCAGTCGGAAGCGCGCGTGCCGGTGTTTGCCCATCTGGAAGGCCTGTGCCACATCTATGTCGACAAATCCGCCGATCTCGACATGGCGCGCGCTATCGTCGTCAACGCCAAGATGCGCCGCACCGGCATTTGCGGAGCGGCCGAGACGCTGCTGATCGACCGGGCGGCGGCCGAAAAATTCGCGACCCCGCTGATTGAAGCGCTGGAAGACAAGGGCTGCCTCGTGCGGGTCGATCACGACATGATCGCTTATGCGCGGGGCCGCGACGAGGCCGATGATACCGACTGGACCACGGAGTATCTCGACGCGATCATTTCGGTGAAGCTGGTCGACGGGATCTCGGGCGCGATCGAACACATAGGAAAATATTCCTCGCATCACACCGAAGCCGTGATTGCCGAGGACCATGAGGTGGTTGCCCGTTTCTTCAACGAGATCGATTCCGCCATTCTTCTGCACAATGCCTCGACGCAATTTGCAGATGGCGGCGAGTTCGGCATGGGCGCGGAAATCGGCATTGCCACCGGCAAGATGCATGCGCGCGGACCGGTCGGCGTCGAACAGCTGACCTCGTTCAAATATCTCGTGCGCGGCACCGGACAGACACGGACCTGACAGCTTGACCGAGGGGACCATCGATCGGCGTTATCTTGTTATGCCCTATTGCGAGCCGGGGATGACGGTCGGCCTGTTCGGCGGGTCATTCAATCCGCCGCATGAGGGGCATTTTCTGGTGGCAAGCCTTGCCATTCAGCGCCTCGGCCTCGATCAACTCTGGTGGCTTGTGACACCCGGAAATCCGCTGAAAAGCGGCAATGGCCTTGCGCCGCTACATGAGCGGCTGGCGCTCAGCGAAGCGTTTGCGCATGATCCGCGCATTCACGTCAGCGCGCTGGAAAAAAAGCTCGGCACCGCCTATACCGCCCGCACCATCCGCCACATCGTCCGCCGCAACACCGGCGTCAATTTCGTCTGGATCATGGGCGCAGACAATCTCGGCGATTTCCACCGGTGGCAGGAATGGCGCAGCATTGCCCGCACCGTGCCGCTGGCGGTGATCGACCGGCCCGGCTCCACACTCACCTTTCTGTCGTCCAAGGCCGCGCGCGCACTCGACAAGGCCCGTGTCGCCGAGAAGAATGCGCGCGCGCTGGCGCGCATGAAACCACCGGCCTGGACCTTCATCCACGGCCCGCGCTCCCATGTCAGTTCCACCGCGCTGCGGCGCGGAAACGGCCATTCGGGCTGATCTGAGGGGCATTCCGACGCGCGACTTTCGCCATATCCACCCCGAAACCGAAATGACCTCTGACAGCACAGCATCCCGGCGCCGGCCCCGCGCAATATGCCCGGCCGCAGCCCAAGGCGGCTCAATTTTTGTGACAGACCTTGCATAGAAGGCGTTTTCGCATCACCTTAAAGGGGACTCGTGGGATCACGAGTCGCACCCGTGCTTGTTCCGGTCCATGAAGAAAGGAAGACCCCTGACAACATTGCACGCCAAGGGCGCAGCAGATGACACTGCGCCGAAGAGCAGGAAAAGCGGCGCCCATGCCGCAGATCAGGCTTTGTCCACCGTCCTCACCAGCCTCGAGGATTCGAAGGCTGAAGATATCGTGACCATCGACATCAAGGGCAAATCGGCACTCGGCGACCACATGGTGGTTGTGTCCGGGCGCTCGAACCGTCATGTCGTGGCCATCTGCGACCATCTGGTCAAGGACATCAAGCAATCGGGCATCGGCACGCCCAGGATCGAAGGCCAGGAGGCCGGCGACTGGGTGCTGATCGATACCGGTGACGTGATCGTCCATGTGTTTAGGCCGGAAGTCCGCGAATTCTACAATATCGAGAAGATGTGGTCCGCGCCTGAAATGAACGAGGGACGGCTGCACTAGCGGTTGTCCCGAAGCGTCGGTGAATGCCGTCTTGCCCTGCCTGCGCGCATGGGCCCGGTTGTTGCGGCCTGGAAAAGCCCCGGAAGAGACGTGTTTTCAGGATCCGGGCGGGGCCTGCCGGGCACTGCGACAATGTCTTGTGTGCGCCGGTTCCGGCTGTTTGCGCACGGTGCACCTGCTTGGGACTATTGCAGCGCTACATCCCGGTTGAAGGATAAAAAATGCAGATCGGAATTTTTGCGGTCGGACGGCTGAAATCCGGTCCGGAAAAAGAGCTTGTGGCGCGCTATCTGGACCGGCTGAAAAAAACCGGCAAGGCACAGGGCATCGACTTTACCCGCGTCACCGAGGTCAACGAAAGCCGCGCCGGCAATGCCGCCACCCGTAAACGCGAGGAGGCACAGGCGCTGGAGGCGACGCTTTCGCCAGAGACCGTGTTGGTGCTTCTCGATGAAAACGGAAAATCCTTCGACAGTCCGGGCTTTTCCGAAAAGATCGCGACCTTCCGCGACCAGGGCAAGCGCGCGATGATCTTTGCCATCGGCGGCGCTGACGGGCTCGATCCGGCCCTTGTCGAACGTGCCGATCTGACCATCAATTTCGGCGCCATGACATGGCCGCACCAGATCGTGCGCATTCTGCTTGCCGAACAGCTCTACCGTGCCGTGACACTGATGGCCGGCCACCCCTATCACCGGGTATAGTACCATCAAATCTTTGTGTCTTATAAAGATGTTCGGGTTTCGTTAACCTGTCGGCGTTCTATATCGTCTGCGCTGCAACGGGAAGACAGGCTAGATGGGCTTTGCAAGGGCCAATACCGTGCGAATTGCGGCCGCAGGCAGCCTTGCGCTGCTGGCGGTCTTGCTCCTGCTTGCGCCCGTGCCGGGGCTTGCGCAGGACAATGACGAGCCGCAGACCGATTCCCGGGAAATGGTGGAAAAGCTTTCCGCCGAGCGCAGCGAGACACAGGTGAAGCTCGACACGATCCGCAGTTCGATCACCCTGTCTCAGGAAAAGATTACCGCGCTTGAGGCCGAGATCGACAAACTGGCCGGCGACACGGCCAGTCTGAAACAGGCATTGGTGGATTCTGCCGAGCGCAGGCGCGCGCTGGAAGAGCAGATCGGCGCAAGCGAAACCCGGATTGCGGAACTTTCGGAAAAGGAAGACCAGTTGAAAGCCGCGCTGAACAGGGAGCGTGATGTGCTGGCCGATGTGCTGGCGGCGCTGCAGCGCATGGGCCGCGATCCGCCGCCGGCGCTGCTGGTTGCCCCCGGCGATGCGCTTGATTCCGTCAGAAGCGCCATCCTGCTTGACGGTGTGGTGCCGGAAATGCGCGAGCGGATGGACAGCGTGCTCGGCGATCTGCGTTCGCTGCAGGCCGTCAAACAGGAACGTGAAGCCACGCGCGATGAACTGGCCGCAGATCTCGACAGCCTCGCCGAGGAAACCAGCCGCATGGATATGCTGGTCGCTGAAAACGAGAAGGCCAGCGCAAAAAGCACCGCCGCCCTTGCCGAAGAGCAGCGCCAGGCAGAAGCCCTGGCTGCGCGCGCCACCGACCTCAACGGGCTGATCGCCACGCTGGAAACGGAAATCACATCGGCGCGCAACGCCGCCCTTCTGGCCCGGCAGGAAGAAGAACGCCGCCGGCAGATGAGCGAGGCGCAGCGCCGCGAAGCGCGTGAGCGTGCGCTTTCCACCACGCCCGATAAAAACCGCATTGCGCCCGCATACCCGTTTTCTGATCTGAAGAACCGTCTGGTTCTGCCGGTGGCAGGCGATATTCTCCGCCGCTTCGGCGATCCCGACGGGACGGGCCATCAGGCAACCGGCATCACGATTGCGGCACGGCCGGGCGCTCTGGTGACGGCCCCTTCGGACGGAACGGTGGTTTACGCGGGGCGCTTCAGAAGTTACGGAGAGATGATCATCCTCAATGTCGGCGACGGGTATCACATCGTGATGACCGGCATGGAGGGTCTGAAAGTACATCAGGGCGATTTCGTGTTCTCGGGCGAGCCCCTGGCACAGATGGGCGCCAGACGCATTGCAAGCGCGGCGACACTGGCTCTGGAAACAGACAGGCCGACTCTCTACATTGAGTTTCGGCAAAATGGCAAACCGGTTGATTCTCAGGCCTGGTGGGCGGATGAAAAAGATGGAAAGGCACGTAATGGTTCGTAGGGCAACGCTTCTTGTGGCGGGCGTCGTTATTGGCGCGGCGACAACCGGGATTCTGGTCTCGGCCGATATACCAGCGCGCGCGGCAAGCGACGATTCCACCTATCGCGAGATGTCGCTGTTCGGCGATGTGTTCGAGCGCGTGCGCAGCCAGTATGTCTCGCCGCCGGACGAAGAGAAGATGATCCAGGATGCGATCAACGGCATGCTGAGCGGGCTCGATCCGCACTCAAGCTACATGACCGCGGAAGAATCCGAGGAAATGCGCGACCAGTCGAAGGGCGAGTTCGGCGGTCTCGGCATCGAAGTGACGATGGAAGACGAGGTCGTCAAGGTCGTTGCCCCGATCGACGACACGCCTGCTGCCAATGCCGGCGTTCTGGCCGGTGACAGCATTGTCGAGATCGACGGCGAAAGCGTGCGCGGCATGTCGCTTAATGACGCCGTTGACCGGATGCGCGGCGAGGTCGGCGAACCGATCGACGTCACCATCATCCGCGAGGGCGTGACCAAGCCGATCGAAATGACCATCGTGCGCGGCGTCATTCCGGTACAGTCGGTCAAATGGCGGGTTGAAAACGACAATGTCGGCTATATCCGGCTTTCGACCTTCATGAACGAAAAGCTGGACGAGAGCCTGAACGAGGCCATCGAGGAAATCAGGGCCGAAGTGCCTGACGATCAGCTGAAGGGCTATATCCTCGACCTGCGCCTCAATCCCGGCGGCTTCCTCAATCAGGCAGTTGCCGTCGCCGACACCTTCCTCGATGAAGGCGAGGTGGTTTCTACCCGCGGCCGCAATGCCAGCGAAACCCGCCGTTTCGATGCAGGCCCCGGCGACCTGACCAACGGCAAGCCGCTGATCGTGCTCGTCAATGGCGGTTCCGCTTCGGCCTCTGAAATCGTCGCCGGCGCGTTGCAGGACCTCAAGCGGGCGACGCTGGTCGGCACCCGCACCTTCGGCAAGGGCTCGGTCCAGACCATCGTGCCGCTCGGCGTCGAGGGTTCGTTGCGGCTGACGACGGCGCTTTACTACACGCCGTCCGGCACCTCCATTCAGGGCACGGGCATCAGCCCCGACATCACCGTTGAACAGGTGCTGCCGGAAGACCTTGAAGGCGTGATCCGTCCGGAAGGCGAAAGCGCGCTGCGCGGCCATATCCAGGGCGACGAGGAAACCGATGAAGGCTCCGGTTCTGTGGCCTATGTGCCGCGCGAGACCGAAGACGATGTCCAGCTGAAATACGCCATCGATCTTCTCGAGGGCAATATCACCGATGACGCCTTCCCTGCCGATCCGGCCAAGGCCGTGCAGGAACTGCAGGCCGCAAAGGCCAATGCAGAACAAGAAGACAAGGAACCGGAAATGGAAGATGCCCACTAAGGGCATCGCTTCCACACAGGTTTGCGATTGGGAAAGGCCGGGTTCGCCCGGCCTCAGGTTATTGACAAAGCTGCCTCTCACTTCCGGTCCCCTCATTCCGGGTCATCCTCGGGCTTGACCCGAGGATCCAGGGCTACACGATGTATGCTTGCTTGAAACCCTTTCTTATCAAAGGGTTGAGCGGAATGGATGCTCGGATCACGTCCGAGCATGACACCTGTGGGGACAGATGACGGAGGCAACAACCCGCACGTCTTCGGGTTTGTCCACAAAGTGAGGCCGGGTTCGCCCGGCCTTTTGCTTTTTACAAAAAAGTGCTGAAACAGCGGATAATCGTAAAAACCGGCTATGCCGTCCGCAGGGACGGGCCGAACTGGGCGACCAGCGTGTGCATGTCGCCGGGATAGGTGAGATTGACCTGGGTGATCGAGCCGTTCGCATTCCAGGTACGCCGGGCAATGACAAGGCAGGGCGTGCCTTCTGCCAGATCGAGCGCCCGTGCGGCATGAGCGTCGGCGCCTCTGGCATTGATGCGATGTTCGGCAGCGCTCCATGGCACCTGCTCGAGAAGCCAGGAACCGGGCGGATTGCGGGAAAAGTCGGCATCCTGCGCCAGCGGCACCTCCGCAAGACTGATCAGCCGATCCTCGAGGCAGAAAGGCCGCTGCCCGGCGACATGAAGCCCCTTCAGACCCAGAATACTTCCCGGTTGCTCCAGAACAAGACGCCGGCAATCCTGATCGTCTGCAATCCGCTCGACGCGCTCGATCAGCCTGAAATCGTAATCGAGCCCGAGCGCGCGCACCTCGCGCTCAAGCTGGTGAATCTCCAGAACCGCCGACAGCACTTCCGGCTGGCGCACATATGATCCCGATTTGCGCCGTCGTTCGATCAGCCCCTTGCGGACCAGTTCGGAAAGCGCCTTGTTGACCGTCATGCGCGAACAGCCATATTCGGCCGTCAGCTCGTGTTCGAAGGGAATGCGCGTGCCCGGCGGCCATTCACCGGAAACGATCCGGCTCTCCACATCCTGCTGAATGCGGGCATGAAGGGCGGTTGGACGGCGTGCCTGCCCTGTGTTGTCCCGGCCATCTGCTGCACGCGCCAATTGCCTTACCCCCTGCTTGCCGCCGCAATCACTTCAGCCCGGATTTCCTCCGTCAGCTTCATGCGAAGCTTGGCGAATTCGGGATCGGCTTTCAGGCGGTAGTCGCGCGGATGGGGGAAATCCACCGGTGTGACCGACGAAATCCGGCCGGGCCGCGCCGACATGGTGACCACGCGCGAGGCCATGAACACGGCCTCCTCGATATCGTGGGTGACGAAGATGACGGTCTTCTTGTCACGCTCCCAGATGCCGAGCAGCAGTTCCTGCATCAATCCGCGGGTCTGGTTGTCGAGCGCGCCGAAGGGTTCGTCGAGCAGCAGGATTTTCGGGTCGTTGGCAAGCGCGCGCGCAATCGCCGTCCTTTGCTGCATGCCGCCGGAAAGCTGTTTGGGCCAGTGATCGGCAAAGGCCGAAAGGCCGACGCGGTCGAGATAGAGATCGACGACCTCGCGGATTTCGGCCGTTTTCATGCCCTTTTCACGCAGGCCGAAGCCGACATTTTCGCGGATCGTCAGCCAGGGAAACAGCGTGTAGGACTGAAACACCATGCCACGGTCGGCGCCCGGCCCGCGAATTTCCTTGCCTTCCAGATAGACAGCACCCGTCGTCGGCCTGTCGAGGCCGGCAACGATGCGCAGAAGCGTCGACTTGCCGCAACCCGACGGCCCGAGAATGGTGACGAAATCGTTCTTTTCCAGTGTCAGATCGGTCGGCGACAGCGCCTGCACAGGCTCCGCTCCACGCCGCCCCGGAAACACGCGGGAAACGCCGTTGATTTCAAGCTCGGCGAAGCTCATGCGAACCTCCATGCAAACAGGCGGCGGTTCGCCATCTTGAAGGCAAAGTCCGAAATCAGGCCGATCACGCCGATGACAATAATGCCGAAAATGATCTGGCCGGTGGCCATCAGTGCCTGCGAATTGATGATCATGTAGCCGATGCCGGACGATGCGCCGATCAGCTCGGCGACGATGACATAGGTCCACGCCCAGCCGAGCACGAGGCGCAGCGTCTCGGCAATATCCGGCGCGCTGGCCGGCAGCAGAACGCGGCGGACAATGCCGGTATCGGATGCGCCAAGCGTATAGGCGGCTTCGACAAGATCGCGGCGCGTATTGGCGACATAGACGGCGACCATCAGGATAATCTGGAACACCGCGCCGATGAAGATGACGAGCAACTTCTGCATCTCGCCGATCCCCGCCCAAAGGATGAGAAGCGGCACGAAGGCGGAGGCAGGCAGATAGCGCGCGAAGGACACGAACGGCTCCAGCAGCGCCTCAATGGGCTTGTATGCCCCCATGATGATGCCGAGCGGCACGGCGATGACCGAGGCCAGCACGAAGCCGCCGACAACGCGCCAGACGGTGATGCCGATATCGCCGAGAAAACCGCGTTTCGACAGCAACCACCAGCCATCCTGCAGCATGGTGATCGGGTCGGCGAGGAAGGTCTTCGACACGAACCCGCCAAAGGTCGCGAACGACCAGCCGGCAAAGAAGATCACGAAGAACAGGATGCCAAGCGACAATCTGAGCTTCGGACTGATAGGCTCAAGCGGTTTCATTGGGTCTCCGTGTTTGGGTGGCGGGCATGTGAGGTACTTTTCTTTGCTGTCTGGTGGTCTTCCAGCTTTGGAAGGAGCAAGGCATGCAAATTTAGCAAGCCCTCCCCCAGTTCTGCGTCATCCTCGGGCTTGACCCGAGGATCCAATCCCGTTTCCCTGCGAGCGAAGTGGCCGTCTGCTCATGGGGTTCCCGATCTTAACAAACCAGCGCCGCCCCCCCGGCGGCAATGTGGTTAGATCCTCGGGACAAGCCCGAGGATGACGGAATTAAGGAGGTAGTGCCCCAAAAAGACATGCCTCCCGGAGAGCGCAGACTACTCCTGAATGAAGGACGGGTCAGCCAGCGTCGAAAGGTCCGGGATTTCGCGGATAACCCCGGCATCCAGCAGAAGCTGCGCCGCATCGGCGGAAAAGTCGTTGAACTCGCCGCCGAAGAAGGCAATCGCCGCGTCGCGATCCTGCCATTCGAGATATTGCGCGGACCCGGCAAACTGTTCGGCCGACTGGTTCACATCGGCGCCCATGATCTCATAGGATTTTTCGGGCTCGGCCGCGATCATGTCCAGCGCCTCGTAATAGGAGGTCGCAAGCGCCTTGGCCGCATCCGGGTTTTCCTCCAGAAAGGCCGGTGTACAGCCGAAGGTGTCCATCACAGCCGGATAGTCGAGCGTGGTGGCGATGATCTTGCCGGCGTCCGGTGCTTCACGGACGGAGGAGAGATAAGGCTCATAGGTCATCGCGGCGTCGTTCTGGCCGGCGATGAAGGCCTGCGCGGCCGGGCCCGGCTCCAGATTGACGACCTTGACGTCGTCCATGGTCATGCCGTTTTCCTTGAGGATCCAGGCGAGATAGAAATAAGGCGACGTGCCGGGTGCGGAGGCCGCAATCGTCTTGCCCTCAAGATCGGCTATCGACTCGATATCGGAACGCACCACCATGCCGTCAGCGCCATGGGACTTGTCGAGCTGGAAGATCTGCGTGGTCGGCACGCCGGCGGCGGCCCAGACGATCCATGTTTCCACCGTGGTCGCCGCGCACTGGATATCGCCGGAAGCCAGCGCCAGATGACGGCTTGCCTGCGGGATCTTGACGAGATCGACATCGAGGTCGTTTTTCTCGAAAATGCCGGCGTCCTTGGCCAGCGTCAGCGGCGCGAAGCCGGTCCAGCCGGAAAGGCCGACGGCGACCTTGGTTTCCTGAGCCTGAGCACCGGCGGCGACAGCCGTCACGGCGATTGCAGTTGCTGCAAACCATTTGAAATTCATGTTGGAACCCCTCTTTGCACGATTTTAGGCAGTTTTTCTGATTGCTATTCCGGCGGGCATAGTAGCCAGCTCCCGGATATTTTGTCTAGACAAAATATCCGGGTTCCGCGACCGGCCGCCGTCACTCGATCCGCCCTGAAAGCGCAGGCCATTCGGACAGAAAGGCATCGCGGGTGCGAATACCGGGAGACCCCTTCATTCTTTCGTGCGCCTGTGTCAGCCGGGCGAAGATACGGGTCTGCCCGTCCTTTTCCGCCCAGCCCACATACCAGCCCCAGCCGCGCGCATAATCGAAGCTGCGATCTGCCCTGCGGGGAAAGGCAGCGCCCGTTTTTCCATGCACCCGCCAGCCGCCGGCCTGCCGGGTTTCAACGATGGCCCGCGTCCGGGCCATGGCATCCGCGCGCACCGGCAACGTGCCAAGAACAAGGGCGCGCAGGAAACGCACCTGCTCTACGGGCGAAACCTGAAGCGAGGATGCGATCCATGCCCGATCAAGCCCGTTGTCAAAACCCGCATCGCCGGAAAAATCAGCATTGCCGTAGCCGAAGGATTGCGCATAGGCCGTCAGCGTTTCCGCCCCCAGCGCATGGGTGATCCGCTGCGAGTACCAGACGACGGAATAGTGCAGCCAATCCGCAGGATTGGTATCGCGCCGCCAGTTCACCCCGCCCCAGTCGGGATCCCCGACGTGATAGGCCAGAACGGGATGTCCGGCATCTCTCAGAAATCCGGCATCAAAACCCATGACCGCCAGCGGCAGTTTGAAGGTGGACGCCGGCGTGACCCGGGCCTGACAATCGCCCTCTTCCAGCAGCACCGCGCCCGTTGCTGCATCGGCGACGAGTGTGCAGAGCGTTTCGGCAAGGGCGGCCCGTGCCGGTATTGCGATGACGAACGAAACGAGGGCGGCGATAAACCAGCGCATGACATTCCTTCCGGCGCGCATTTGAGACGAGCCTCCCGATGGGTTGAACGTAAAGGCTCTTCCGCCGGCGCACGTCGTATGGCTCTGGATCCTCCGGTCAAGCCGGAGGATGACGCAGAGGAGGAAGAGAGGGTTGTCAACGAACGGGCCGCGCAACACACACAGCGTCCCGCCCTGATGTGCGATTCGGGTAAAGATTTCCGAAACGCCGGTCGCCTTCATCCTTCAATTGCCGAGAATACCGGGCAGCCGTAAGCCGTTTTCCTTTGCGCATTCAATGGCGATGTCGTAGCCCGCATCGGCGTGGCGCATGACGCCGGTGGCCGGGTCGTTCCACAGCACCCGGCCGATGCGCCGCGCGGCATCATCCGAGCCGTCGCAGCAGATCACCATGCCCGCGTGCTGGGAAAAGCCCATGCCGACGCCGCCGCCGTGATGCAGCGATACCCATGTGGCGCCCGAGGCGGTGTTGAGCAGCGCGTTCAGCAGCGGCCAGTCGGACACGGCATCGGAGCCGTCCTGCATGGCCTCGGTTTCGCGGTTTGGCGAGGCGACGGAGCCTGAATCGAGATGGTCGCGACCGATGACGATAGGGGCTTTCAGCTCGCCATTCTTCACCATTTCGTTGAAGGCGAGGCCAAGGCGGTGGCGATCGCCGAGGCCAACCCAGCAGATGCGCGCAGGCAGGCCCTGAAAATGGATGCGCTCCTTCGCCATGTCGAGCCAGTTATGCAGGTGGGTGTTGTCCGGCAGCAGTTCCTTGACCTTGGCGTCGGTCTTGTAGATGTCTTCCGGATCGCCGGAAAGGGCAGCCCAGCGGAACGGACCGATGCCCTTGCAAAACAGCGGGCGGATATAGGCCGGGACGAAACCGGGGAAGTCGAAGGCGCGCTCGCAGCCTTCTTCCTTGGCCATCTGGCGGATATTGTTGCCGTAATCGACGGTCGGAATGCCCATATCCCAGAAGGCCAGCATGGCCTCGACATGGGTGCGCATCGAAGCCCGCGCCGCCTTTTCGACCGATTTGGGATCGCGTTCGGCCTTTTCCCGCCACTCGCCGAGGCTCCAGCCTGCGGGCAGATAACCGTTGACCGGATCATGGGCGGAGGTCTGGTCAGTGACGATATCGGGACGCACGCCGCGTTTCACGAGTTCCGGCAGGATTTCGGAGGTATTGCCGAGAAGGCCGACGGATTTCGCCTCGCCCGCTTTGGTCCAGGCGTCGATCATGGCCAGCGCCTCGTCCAGCGTCTCGGCCTTTTCATCGACATAGCCGGTGCGCAGGCGAAAATCGATGCGGGTCGGGTCGCATTCGACCGCAAGGCAGCAGGCGCCGGCCATGACGGCGGCGAGCGGCTGTGCGCCACCCATGCCGCCAAGACCGCCGGTGAGGATCCATTTGCCCGAAAGATCGCCGTCATAATGCTGGCGACCCGCTTCCACGAAGGTCTCATAGGTGCCCTGCACGATGCCCTGCGCGCCGATATAGATCCACGACCCGGCCGTCATCTGGCCGTACATCATCAGACCTTTCTTATCGAGTTCGTGGAAATGGTCCCAGTTTGCCCAGTGCGGCACGAGGTTGGAATTGGCAATCAGCACGCGCGGCGCATCCGCATGGGTGCGGAACACGCCGACCGGCTTGCCGGACTGCACCAGCAGGGTTTCGTCGTCTTCCAGCGTTTTCAGTGTCTCGACGATCCGGTCGAAATCGCCCCAGGTGCGCGCCGCCCGGCCAATGCCGCCATAGACCACCAGCTCATGCGGCTTTTCCGCGACATCGGGATCGAGATTGTTCATCAGCATTCTGAGCGGCGCCTCGGTGAGCCAGCTCTTGGCGTTCAGCTCCGTGCCGGTGGGTGCGTGGATCTCGCGGGAATTCAGTCGCGGATTATCGGTCATGGCTTGTCCCTCACTTTTTGTCCTTGTGGCGCCTTTGCGGCCCCCGCCCCCTCTTCTGCGTCATCCCCGGACTTGATCCGGGCATCCATACGGCTTTCGCCATGGATCCTCGGGTCAAGCCCGAGGATGACGCCTGTGAGGGTTGCGCTGCCCAACAGGCTTGCGGCTCTTCAATCTCTACATCCGTGCGGAAAACGACAGGCGTTCGATCCGCTCGAGAACATCCTGAAGATGGCGGCGCAGCTTTGCGGCCTTCTCCTCATCATAGGCAAAGGGCGGCGCTTCCGTTGTCAGATGCGTCGACTGCGCCAGTTCCATCTGGATGGCATGCACGCCGGTTTCCGGCTTGCCGTAGTGGCGCGTGGTCCAGCCGCCCTTGAAGCGACCGTTGACGACATGGGTATAGCCATCGGCCAGCGACACAACGCCTTCCACTGCGGCCTCGAACTCCGGCGCGCAGGTGACGCCGAGATTGGTGCCGATGTTGAAATCCGGCAGCTTGCCCTCGAACAGGAAGGGGATATGCGAGCGGATGGAATGGCAGTCATAGAGAATGGCAATGCCATGTTCCTTGCGCACCCGTTCCAGCTCGGCGGCAAGGGCCGCGTGATAGGGCCGATGAAAGCCCTCGATACGCGCGGCGATATCGGCCTCGCCCGGCCCCTCGCCGTCCTTCCAGATCGCCACACCGTCAAAATCGGTTTCCGGCACCAGGCCGGTCGTGTTTTGCCCCGGATAAAGGCTACCACCCGCCGGATCGCGATTGGCGTCGATGACATAGCGGTGGAAATTCGCTTTCACCATCGTCGCGTCTGCCAGCAGCCCGTCATAGAGCCTGTCGACATGCCAGTCGGTATCGGCGAGAAGACGGCCGTTGTCGTTCAGGTGTTTTTCGATCTCGGGCGGCACATAGGTGCCGGTATGGGGAAAGCCCAGAACGACGGGGGACGAACCGTGCTTGACGATGACCGGATCTGTCATGGGAAAATAATCCTTTGTCTGGGGTTATGGCCAATGCAGCTTGCCCTCATCCGGCCTTTGGCCACCTTCTCCCCAAGGGGAGAAGGGTACGCCGGCGACGCTCTGCCTTTCTGCATTCTCCGGTGCTGACGGCTTACTCCCCCTCGCCCCTCAGGGGAGAGGGTGGCGCGCATGCGCCGGGTGAGGGGTGGAACCCGCAGCGCTGGCGAGAATACACCGCCCATGTCCACAGACACCATCATGTCGAAATCTCCGGCAGCAGCCCTGCATTGACTGCGCCGATCAAGGTGCCATCCTGAACGGCAAGTGCGGCCTTTTCCAGATCGCCCGCCATATAACGATCGTTTTCGAGCCCCGGCACGATGGCGCGGAAAGCAGCAATCACCGTATTCAACACCGGACTGGTTTCCAGCGGCGCGCGCAGTTCCACGCCCTGCACGCTGCACAGCGCCTCGATGCCGATGATGGCGGCGAGGTTGTCGGTCATCTGCAGCAGCCGCCGGGCGCCATGGCAGGCCATCGACACATGGTCTTCCTGATTGGCCGAGGTCGGGGTGGAATCGACCGAGGCGGGATGCGACATCTGCTTGTTTTCGCTCATCAGCGCGGCGGATGTGACTTCGGCGATCATCAGCCCGGAATTGAGCCCCGGCTTTTTCGAAAGAAACGCGGGCAGGCCGAAGGACAGCGCCGGGTCCACCAGCAGCGCGATACGGCGCTGGGCAATCGCGCCGATTTCGCAAACGGCAATGGCAATCTGATCAGCGGCAAAGGCCACCGGCTCGGCGTGGAAATTGCCGCCGGAAACCACGCTGTCATCGGAAAGCACCAGCGGATTGTCGGTCGCCGCATTGGCTTCGATTTCCAGCGTGCGGCCCGCCTGCCTGAGAAGATCGAGGCAGGCGCCATCCACCTGCGGCTGGCAGCGGATGCAATAGGGGTCCTGCACGCGCTCGTCACCCTCGATGTGAGAGACGCGGATTTCCGAGCCTTCCAGCAGGTGGCGGAGGCTGGCGGCCGCATCGATCTGGCCCTTGTGGCCACGCAGCGTGTGGATATCGGGATGGAAGGGCGCGGGCGAGCCCATCGCCGCATCGGTGGAAAGCGCGCCGGTGACAAGTGCGGTTCTGGCGCAGCGGAAGGCGCGAAACAGGCCGGCAAGCGCCAACGCGGTCGACACCTGCGTGCCGTTGATCAGCGCAAGACCTTCCTTGGCGGCAAGCTGAACCGGCGCAAGCCCCGCCTTTTGCAATGCTTCAGCGCCGGAAAGCCGCTCGCCCGCAAAGAACGCCTCGCCCTCGCCCATCATCACCGCCGCCATATGGGCGAGTGGCGCGAGGTCGCCGGAAGCGCCGACGGACCCCTTTTCCGGGATCACCGGGGTGACGCCGTTTTCGATCATGCCCTCGATCAGCCGGACGAGTTCCAGCCGCACGCCCGAAGCTCCGCGCCCGAGCGAAATCAGCTTCAGCACCATGATCAGGCGGACGATCTCGGCGGCAAGCGGCTGGCCGACGCCGCAGCAATGCGACAGGATCAGGTTGCGCTGCAGGGTCGCGGTATCGGCGGCATCGATCTTTATCGAGGCAAGTTTACCGAAACCGGTATTGATGCCATAGACCGGCGCATTCCCGGCGGCGATCCCGGCAATGCGGGCGGCCGCCTTTTCAATCGCGGCATCGCAGGCGGGCGCAAGTTTCACCGGCATCGCGCCGCGATAGATCGTTTCGAGCGTGGAAAGCGTGACCGAACCTGGTTCGAGCGTGACGGTCATGGCTGAACCTCCCGGCCTTCGGCGTAAAACGAATGAAGCGGATTGAAACCGATGCGGTAGGCAAGTTCTGCCGGTGCTGCCACATCCCAGATGGCGATATCGGCGGCTTTGCCCGCTTCGAGCGTTCCCGTTTCACCGGAAAGCCCGAGCGCCTGCGCGGCATTGCGGGTGACGCCAATGAGGCATTCCGAGACCGTGAGGCCGAACAGCGTCGCGCCCATATTCATGGTCAACAACAGCGAGGTCAACGGCGAGGTGCCGGGATTGCAGTCCGTCGCCAGCGCGATTTTTGCGCCCGCTTGCCTGAGAGCTGCGACCGGCGGATGCCGCGTTTCCTTCAGCGTGTAGAATGCGCCCGGCAGGAGAACCGCGACGGACCCGGCGGCAGCCATGGCCCGTGCCCCGGCCTCATCGAGATATTCGAGGTGATCCGATGACAGCGCGCCGAAGGATGCCGCCATTTCCGCGCCGTGAAGATTGGAAAGCTGCTCGGCATGCAGTTTCACCGGCAGGCCCAGCGCCCGCGCCTTTTCAAACAGGGGCTTGAGTTCCTCGGGCGAAAAGGCAATGCCCTCGCAAAACGCATCGACCGCATCCACGAGACCGTCCCTGTGCGCCGCTTCGAGGCCGGGCAGAACGATATCGGCGATATAATCGGCATTGCGGCCCTTGTAGGCCGGCGGCGTGGCGTGGGCGGCAAGGTAAGTCGTCTTGATGCGCACCGGGCGCAGTTCCGCCAAGCGTTTCGCGGCGCGCAGCATTTTCAGCTCGGCCTCGATATTGAGGCCATAGCCGGACTTGATCTCGATGGTCGCAACGCCCTCGCCAATCAGCGTGTCGAGGCGCGGCAATGCGACTTCAACCAGTTCGTCTTCAGAAAGCGCGTTGGTCGCCTTAACGGTGGAAACAATACCACCGCCGGCGCGGGCGATCTCCTCATACGGCACGCCCTCAAGCCGCATTTCGAATTCCTTCGCGCGGCTGCCGCCATAGACGATGTGGGTGTGGCAATCGATCAGAGCGGGCGTCATCAGCCTGTCGCCGCAATCCACGACCGGAAAATCGGCGCAGTCTGCCGGAAGCCCATGCTCCGGACCGACATAGGCAATCCGCCCATCGCGCATCGCCAGAACGCCGGAAACCGGCGCAATGTCGTCGCCGGTCATGGCCGCAATCCGGGCATTGGTAAAAAGCGTGTTCGGCGCTGAACGCATCTTCTTCCCCTTATTGTCTTGGTTGATTATTATGTATATACATAACACAATAATCGGCAAGAATAAATTTCGAGGCGGGACAGGCAGAATGACAACCGGGATTTTCGCAGAAAACGTGCTGACACCCGACGGCTGGCGCAAGAACGCACGGCTTTCGGTGGCGGCAGGCCACATTGCGACGCTTGCCTTCGACACGAAACCCAAAGCCGGAGACGAACGCCACGGCATGATCGTGCCCGCCGTCGCCAACCTGCACTCCCACGCCTTTCAGCGCGCCATGGCCGGCCTTGCCGAACGCCGGGGCCCGGCAAGCGACAATTTCTGGAGCTGGCGCGAGGTGATGTACCGTTTCACCTTCGCCATCGAGCCGGACGAGGCGGAAGCGATTGCCGCGCAGCTCTATATGGAAATGCTCGAGGCCGGGTTTTGCCGGGTCGGCGAATTCCACTATCTGCACAATAACAGGGACGGCAGCCATTATGCCAATATCGGCGAAATGGCCGAACGTATCGGCGCGGCGGCCGCCGAAACCGGCATCGGCCTCACCCTGCTTCCGGTTTTCTATGCCCATTCGAATTTCGGCGGCGCGGAACCGAACGACGGCCAGCGCCGGTTCATCCACGATCGCGACAGCTTTGCCGGATTGATGGAGGCTTCGGCCAGGGTCGTCGCCGGGCTGGACGGCGCGGTTCTCGGCGTCGCCCCGCATTCGCTGCGCGCTGTCACGCCGCAAGAACTGGATTTTGCGGCAAACCTGACGGCCGGCCCGGTCCATATGCATATTGCCGAGCAGGTGAAGGAAGTGGATGACTGCCTTGCCTGGAGCGGCAAGCGCCCGGTCGATTGGCTGCTTGAAAACACCGATGTCGATGCCCGCTGGTGCCTGATCCACGCAACCCATATGACGGACACCGAGACCGAAGGGCTGGCAAGGTCCGGCGCGGTTGCCGGTCTCTGCCCGGTCACCGAGGCCAATCTCGGCGACGGCATCTTCCCGGCAGGCCGGTTTCTGGAAGCAGGCGGCCAATTCGGCATCGGCTCGGATTCCAACGTTCTCATCGGCCTTGCCGACGAGTTGCGCCAGCTGGAATATGCCCAGCGGCTTGGGACGCGCGCCCGCAATGTGATTGCCGAAACCGGCGGCTCCACCGGCCGCAGGCTCCTTGACGGCGCGCTTGCCGGCGGCGCACAGGCGATGGGGGTTAATGCCAGGATTTTCGAAGGCGCACCGGCAAGCTTCCTGTCTCTCGACAACAGCGCCGCCCCGTGGCTAACCGAAGATCAGGCGCTGGACGGTTTCATCTTCGCCGGTCAGATCAAGCCCGATTGCGTTTGGGTGAACGGAAACAAGCTGGTCGAAGACGGACGCCATCTGAGGCGCGATGCCATCACGTCGCACTTTCGCAAGGCGATGACGGCGCTCATGGAACGCTCGGCATAGGGCGATACCCCTTTGGCAGACGCCTGCGGCGTGATAGGACCGGATCGAATTCCTCCCGCCCGCCCAAGGAGCGCATCATGTCTGAAGAAATGCCCCGCCCAAAAGCCCAGGACCTGCCCTACCGCCCCAATGTCGGGGTGATGATCCTGAACCGTGAAGGCCAGGTCTGGCTTGGCCGGCGGCTGTCGGAAGGCAATTCGGAATCCGATGGTTCGCCGCAGCTCTGGCAGATGCCGCAGGGCGGCATCGACCCCGGCGAGAAACCGTTCGAGGCAGCAAAACGCGAGCTTTACGAGGAGACCGGCATCAAGACCGTCGAGCTTCTCGGCGAATCGAAAGGCTGGATCAATTACGACCTGCCCGAACACCTGATCGGCATCGGGCTGAAGGGCAAATTCCGCGGACAGACCCAGCGCTGGTTCGCCTTCCGGTTTCTCGGCGACGACAGCGAAATTGCCATCGATCCGCCGCCCGAAGGCCATGAACGCGAATTCGATGCCTGGCAATGGACCGATATCGACGAACTGCCGAAGCTCATCGTTGCCTTCAAGCGCGCGGTCTATGATCAGGTGGTTGCCGAGTTCCGCCATCTCGCCAAGGGCTGACAATACCCGGCGCGATGCAATAAAAAAGCCCGGGACGCAAATCCCGGGCTCTGGAAACCAAGAGAACAGAAGTGCCTATTCGGCGTCGTCGGACGCACCGGCATTCAGCTGGGCATATTTCTTCTCGCCAAGCGACTCGAAAAGCTCAAGCTGGGTTTCGAGGAAGTCGATATGGCCTTCCTCATCGATCATCAGTTCTTCGAAGAGTTTCATGCTGACGTAATCGCCAGCGGTGTGACAGATGTCGCGGGATTCCTTGTAGGCGTTGCGCGCCTCATACTCGCCAGCCAGATCGCCTTCCAGCACTTCCTTGACGTTCTGCCCGATATGCAGCGGCGCCACCGTCTGCAGGTTCGGGTGGCCTTCGAGAAAGATGATGCGGTCGATAAGCTTGTCGGCATGCTGCATCTCTTCGATCGACTCAGCCCGCTCTTTCGCAGCGAGTTTGGTCAGACCCCAGTCTTCAAGAAGACGGTAATGCAGCCAGTACTGGTTAACGGCTCCCAGCTCCAAAAAGAGCGCTTCGTTTAATCGTTCTATGACCTTTTTGTCGCCTTTCAATATCCGTTCTCCTTTTGTGTTCCTGAAATGCTTTTAGCCGATTCAGGAAATCACAAATCTCATCCTCGGTCGAGTCTCGTTTCTGGTGATACGCCTCGGATGTACGGACAATGATATCGATGACACTGGGGAAGCAGCCGCAACAGCGACCGCGCTTTTCAAGCCGGTTATAGACCTTGCCGGGAATGATGATCTGCCAACAGTCTTCATCGAGGAGTTCGGTCACGACATCCTCGATTTCTTTTTCCGTTACGAAATTGCAGCTGCAGACAAGCATGGGTTCACCATTGACCACCATATTCAATGGGAATATCTGCGAAATACGAGGCAATTTGTCAAGTTTTCTTCGTCGATTCCGTGTTCACGATTTGCGGCGCTGCATTTGCCTCGCCGCGCCGCGTCAGCCCATGCTGACAAAGGCGCACAGCCATGGAGAACATTATGGAAATATATCCGATCGGCACCATCCACACCGGCTTCAGCACACTGGACGATTGCCCGCCCGCGCCGGGTCTTAGGGACGGCACCGCCCGCATCGAGGTTTTTGCGCCTTTCCGCGACGGTCTCTACAATTTCAGCGCGGAAGAAGTCGACGTGCTCTACTGGTTCGACAAGGCGCCGCGTGACCGGCTGCGCTCGGCGACGCCGCATGACGGCGTGGAGCGCGGTGTGTTTGCAATGCGCTCGCCGCACCGCCCCAACCCGATCGCGCTATCGCGGGTCAAGGTCATTAAAGCCGATGACACCGGACTGACGGTCGACGCTCTGGATTGCCTGGATGGCACCAGCCTCATCGATCTGAAGCCGGTCCGCATAAATCGCAATACTGTCGGGAAAAAGTAACGGGGAAAGGCCAAAGAGCCTGAAGCGAAAATCGTGCCGGCTGATCCGATACCGCCGGCACCGATATTATTTCAACGCGGCCATGGCGCAGGGATCGATGCCATAGGCAGGCGCGCATCCGGGCTTGCTTGCTGCAATGGACCCCGGCGCGGCAAGCGAAGCTGCCATGATGATCAAAGCCGCACCTGCAAACAGAACAGCGATCGATTTACCCATTTTTATGGACACCTTTTCAACAAAAAACCGGCAATACCATTCTCATGATTGCCAACGAATAGTTATTAAAGACGTAACCCGCGTGACAGGTTCCCGATTGTGGCTAAATTTTGTTAAAAAAGCGCACGAAGGGGTCTTCGCGTCCCACTTTGTCAGGCGGCTCTTCCGAATTGCCCGTGCTGACGGTACTGCACGAGATAGGTCGGCAACACGGCATCCAGCTGCGCGGCGCGAATGCCGAGCCCGCTCAGCGTGCGCCCCTCCGCCACGGCAGCCTCCGAAACGACATTGTCAGTTTTCAAAAGCCTGACCTGATCGGCGGTCAAGGGCGGCGTGATCAGCGGAATGGCGCCGGCGATCCCGCCGAAGAAGGATGCAAGGCCGAAGGGCAGCGACACAAGCGCACGCTTGCGACCGGTCACCTTCAGGACCTCCTCAAGACATTCGCGGAAGCTCAGCACATCGCGGCCGCCAAGCTCGTAGACCTGGCCGCCGGCAAGCTGTCCGTCGACAGAGCGTGCGATCACCTCGGCAACATCGCCGACATAGACCGGCTGGAATTTGGTCTTGCCGCCGCCGATCAACGGCAGGAACGGCGAGATAAGCGACATCTTGCCGAACTTGTTGAAGAAATCGTCTTCCGGCCCGAAGATGATCGACGGACGGACGATCACGGCATCGGGCACGATTTTCTGGACGGCGGCTTCGGCCGCAGCCTTGGAACGGGCATAATGCGACGGGCTGTCCTTGTCGGCGCCGATTGCGGAAACATGGGTGAGGGTTGCGCCCTGTTCATGCGCAGCTTCCGCCACAAGGCGGGCGCCCTCGGCCTGGACCGCGTCGAAACCGTTCTTGCCGTTTTCAAACAGAAGACCGACACAGTTGACAACATGATCGGCGCCTTCCACCGCGCGGCGCACCGAATCGGAAAACCGCAGATTGGACTGGAAGAACGTGATCTGCCCGACATTGCCTAGCGGCTGCAGGAACAGCGCCAGATCCGGACGGCGAACGGCCACACGAATGCGATAGCCCCGTTTTGCAAGGGCGCGGACAACATAGCGCCCGACAAAACCCGAGCCGCCGAAAACCGTGACCAGCGGGGGTATATTCGATAGCGTCATGCCGAGCTCCTGAGATCGCCGAATGCCTGAATGATTATCTTGTCCAATAGACCAAACCGAACCCAAGGTGAAGGGTCAAGCTGACGCAGTCGCGTCAACGTCACCGCATCAGCGTCAAAAACCCTGCCGGTCGTGTCGAAACGGACACATGACGGAAGTCTAATTTGCCGCAACAGCGCTTTCAATCTCCGCAACGATGCCATCGGCAGCGGCCCTGGGGTTTTCCGAGCGGATCACCGGACGGGCGACAACGAGATGCGATGCACCTGCGGCAATGGCTAGGGCCGGCGTCATCACGCGTTTCTGGTCGTCTGCCGCCGCGCCGGCCGGGCGGATGCCCGGCGTCACGAGCGCCTTGTCCGGGCCGATAATATTGCGCACCAGCGTCGCCTCCGCCGCCGAGCAGACGATCCCGCCCATGCCGGCTTCCACCGCCTGTTCGGCGCGCCGTTTCACCAGCGCCTGCGCATCGCCGGGATAGCCGGCTTCTTCAAGGTCGTGATTATCCATCGAGGTCAGCACCGTCACGCCGAGCAGGCACAGCCCGGAACCGCTGGCGGCTTCGACGGCCGCGCGCATTGCCTTGGGATAGGCATGCAGTGTGAGCATCGACATGCCCATCTTGGCGATATTCTCGACGCCCTTGGCAACCGTGTTGTCGATATCGAGCAGCTTCATGTCGAGGAAGACCTGCTTGCCGTCGGCGGCCAGTTCGCGCGCAAAGGAAAGCCCGCCGGCAAAGGCTAGCTGATAGCCGATCTTGTAAAAGGAGACACTGTCACCAAGCCGCGAGACCATTCGCTCAGCCTCGTCAACAGTCGGGACATCCAGCCCCACGATCAAGCGTTCGCGTGCGCCCATGGTATCGCCCCTTCGTTCCGCAACTTTTTCGCGCTTCAATTGGCACAAAAGCCGTTCGATGAAAAGGGCAAAGCGCCATATGGAAAACCGGACGACGCGCCAGCATCGCCCGGTTGTTCAGATTCCTTGTTTCAGCGCGGCGGGTTAGCGGAAAACCGGTAACCCTTTTTCATCCGACGCTTTAAACCCGCATCGGCATCAGAACGTAGAGCGCGTTTTCATTGTCGGTATCACGCACCAGCGTCGGAGACCCCGCATCGGCAAACAGGAAGATCGCCTCGTCGCCGGTCAGCTGCGCGGTGATGTCGAGCAGATATTTGGCGTTGAAGCCGATATCCATTGCCTCGCTGTCGTAACCGACGGCCAGTTCATCGGTAGCGCTGCCCGAATCGGGATTGTTGACGGTGAGCGTCAGCTGCCCTTCGCCAAGCGACAGCTTGACGGCGCGCCCGCGCTCCGACGAAACGGTCGACACGCGGTCGACGGCCTTGGCGAAGGCATCGCACTCGATCCGCATTTCGCGGTCGTTGTTGGCCGGAATCACGCGCTGATAGTCCGGGAAGGTGCCATCGATCAGCTTGGACGTGATGACCACCGAACCGATGGTGAAGCGGATCTTGGCATCGGACACTTCGACGGCGACAATGATCTCGGGATCATCGACGAGTTTCTGCAACTCGCCGACGGTCTTGCGCGGAATGATCACGCCCGGCATGTTCTCGCAGCCCGAGGGCGCATCGATTTCAGCGCGCGCCAGACGGTGACCGTCGGTGGCGACAGCGCGCAGCTTCAGGTCGGATCCCTCGGCCATGGCATGGAAGAAAATACCGTTCAGATAATAACGGGTTTCCTCGGTCGAAATCGCAAACTGGGTGCGATCGATCAGCATCTTCAGATCGGCGGCCTTCAGCTTGAAGGCATGGCTGAAGCTTCCCGCGGTCAGGTCCGGGAAGTCTTCCTGCGGCAGGCATTGCAGCGAAAACTTGGATTTGCCGGAAAAAACGGAAATGGTCTGGCCGTCGGGCGCGGTTGCCAGCGACACCTCCGAACCGTCGGAAAGCTTGCGGACGATCTCGTACAGCAGATGGGCCGGCACGGTGGTCGCGCCTGCCTGCTCGACCATGGCCGGGGTTTTCTCGGTGATCTCGAGGTCCAGGTCAGTCGCCTTCATTTCCAGATCGGCGCCTTCGGCCTTCAACAGAACATTCGAGAGAATCGGAATGGTATTGCGGCGTTCGACCACGCGGTGAACATGGTTCAGGGACTTCAGCAGATTGGATCTCTCGAGCGTGATACGCATGACTTTCGCTTTCACTCTTTCGCACGGGACAAATACCGGACGGCAGTCGAACACGGCCCGCAGCCGGAAAGGCCACAGGCGGGGAGACAAAATGACAGCAATTCAGCGCCGATTGCAAGGGCCGCCATGGCGCGCGCGCATTTATTCCACTTCTGTCGCCGGTATCCGCTGTCACCGCCTGACCTTTACCCCTTGTCGCAGCATTAAGGTCATGTTCAAAGAGGAAAAAGCAAGGTCGGGAAGATGAGCATAAACGAAAGCGACAGCAACCGTTTCGAAATCGCGGGGCATTCAATCGAGGCCCGCCCGCTGGCGCCCGGCCTTTATCTGGTGGCAACGCCGATCGGCAATCTCGGCGACATGACCGTGCGCGCGCTTGAAACCCTCGCCGGCGCCGACATTCTCGCCTGCGAAGATACGCGCGTGACCCGCAAGCTCCTGGACCGCTTCGCGATCCGCAAGCGCCCCTTCGCCTATCACGAACACAATGCGGAAAAGGCCGGTGAGCACCTGCTGGCCGCACTGCGGGACGGCAAAAGCGTCGCGCTTGTTTCCGATGCCGGCACGCCGCTGGTTTCCGATCCCGGCTACAGGCTTGCCGGCATGGCAATTGCAGACGACATCAAGGTCGTGCCGATCCCCGGCGCATCGGCGCCGTTGGCAGCCCTTGTGGGCGCAGGCCTGCCGAATGATGCCTTCTTCTTTGCCGGTTTCCTGCCGCACAAGGACAAGGGCCGCCGCGACCGGCTTTCAGAACTCATGCATGTTCCGGCAACGCTGATCTTCTTCGAATCACCGCACCGCATTGGAGCAACGCTTCAGGCCGCCTGTGATGTGCTGGGCGCGGCCCGGCCGGCCGCCGTCTGCCGGGAGCTGACCAAGACCTATGAGGAGTTCCGGCGCGGCACGCTGGGCGAACTTGCCGAAGCCTATCGCGATGCGGAGGTGAAGGGCGAGATCGTCCTCGTCATCGGCCCGCCGCCGGCAGCGGAAGCCCCGCAACAAGCAGATATCGACGCATTGCTGAAACTGCTGGTCGCCGACATGCCGGCGGCCAAAGCCGCAGCGCAGGCCGCAAAGGAAACCGGCCTGCCACGCAAGGACCTCTACCAACGGCTTCTGGCGATAAAGGACGGCGATGGCGCGTGAGGCCGACAAGAGGCGCAGCGCGGAACGGCGCGGACGGCGCGCCGAACGCCTTGCCGCCTTTTATCTGCGTCTCAAGGGCTATCGCATCCTGACCACGCGTTTCAAATGCCATGCCGGCGAGATCGACATCGTCGCCCGCAAGGGCGATCTGGCCATTTTCGTCGAGGTCAAGGCGCGCAGAAGCGAGCAGCTGGCCATCGATGCCGTAACCGCGTCCGCCCAAAGGCGCATTCGTTCAGCGTCCGATATCTGGCTTTCGCGGCAGGCCGATGCCCATCGTCTGTCGCAACGCTACGACATCATCGCCTGCCTGCCCGGCCGCCTGCCCCTGCACTTCCCGGGCGCATTCTGACGATGCAGCATTGATAATGCGCAAGTGCACGTTCGCGCATATCCGGTTTTACAAATCTGAAACAAATCCTTCGTTCAGGCGTCACGCAACCGCAATAGGTCCGATCCATCATCCCGAGCGATGATTTCAAACCTATTTGAACGGGGATTTTGACGATGAAGAAATTTGTTCTGGCGGCGGTTTTCGCCGGTCTTTCCACCTCGACGGCCCTGGCCGCTACGCAGGTTCCGTGGTGGCACGCCATGGGCGGTGAACTCGGCAAGAAGGTCGATGAGATCGTCGCCGGCTACAATGCCTCGCAGGACGAATATGAGGTCGTCGCATCCTACAAGGGCGGCTACGCCGAGACCATGAACTCCGCGATCGCCGCTTTCCGCGCCGGTCAGCAGCCCGCTATCGTTCAGGTTTACGAAGTTGGCACGGGCACGATGATGGCTGCCAAGGGCGCGATCTATCCGGTCTACGAACTGATGGAAAAAACCGGCGAGGCATTCGATCCGTCCGCCTTCCTGCCCGCTGTCGTCGGCTACTATACCGACACCGACGGCAACATGCTGTCGATGCCCTTCAACTCTTCCACGCCGATCCTCTATTATAACAAGGATGTCTTCGAAAAGGCCGGCCTCGACCCGAACACGCCGCCCAAGACCTGGGCGGATATGGAAGCGTTTTCAAAGAAGATCGTCGAAAGCGGCGCTGCGGAATGCGGCTTCACCACGGGCTGGGTTTCCTGGATCCAGACAGAAAACCTCTCCGCATGGCACAATGTACCGCTCGGCACCGAGGAAAACGGCTTTGGCGGCCTTGATGCGCGCCTGACCATGAACGGTCCGGTTCAGGTCAAGCACTGGGGCAATCTCAAGAAATGGGCTGACGAAGGCCTTTATAAATATGCCGGGCCTGTCGGCGGCGATGACGCACAGCCGCTGTTTTATTCACAGAACTGCGCGATGATGATGAACTCTTCGGCATCCCGCGCTGGCGTTATGGCCAACGCCAAGGATTTCGACGTCGGTTTCGGCATGCTGCCCTATTACGACGATGTCGATGGCGCTCCGCAGAATTCGATCATCGGCGGCGCAACACTCTGGGTTCTTCAGGGACAGAAGGATGACGCCGTCTACGCGGGCGTTGCCGATTTCTTCTCCTATCTCTCGTCGCCGGAAGTTCAGGCCGACTGGCACCAGTTCTCCGGTTACCTGCCGATCACCGCCGCTGCTTATGACCTCGGCAAACAGCAGGGTTACTATGAAGCCAATCCGGGTGCCGATGTCGGCATCAAGGAAATCACGCTGAACCCGCCGACAGCCAATTCGAAGGGTCTTCGTTTCGGCAACTATGTTCAGATCCGCAACATCATCGATGAGGAATTCGAGGCCTTGCTCAACGACAGCAAGGACGCCCAGGGCGCACTCGACAGCGTTGTTTCGCGCGGCAATGCACTGCTCGTCGATTTCCAGGACGCCAATCAGTAATCCCGACGGTCACGGAAACACATGGGTCCGCGCAAGACTGCGCGGACCTTCTTCTATCCGCTTACCTGAATGCAGGTCAGCGTTTTTGAAAAAAGCCCGCCATGACGACAAAACGCACGATTTTCCGCAATCCGATCCTGCCCTACCTGCTGCTGTCGCCGCAATTGGCAATCACCGCCGCGTTCTTTCTGTGGCCTGCGGGCCAGGCGGTGCGACAGTCCTTTCTGCGCGAAGACGCCTTCGGCTTCAAAACCACCTTTGTCGGTCTGGCCAACTACAGCCGTCTCTTTCATGACCCAGTCTATCTCAATTCGGCAAAGGTCACGGTTGTCTTTGCCCTGTCCGTGGCGGCTCTTTCCATGGGGCTGGCGCTGATCTTTGCCGTGGCTGTCGACAGACTGGTCAAATCTGCGCAGGCCTACACCACGCTTCTTGTCTGGCCCTATGCGGTGGCGCCTGCCGTGGCCGGTGTCCTGTGGTGGTTCATTTTCAATCCCACGCTCGGCGTGCTGCCTTACCTGCTCAAGCAGATCGGTTATGACTTCAGCCAGACAGCCTCCGCAACCGATGCCATGATCCTTGTGGTGATCGCAGCGAGCTGGAAGCAGGTCAGCTACAATTTCCTGTTTTTTCTGGCCGGGCTTCAATCGATACCGACATCGCTGCGCGAAGCGGCGGCAATCGACGGAGCGGGGCCGTTCAAGCGCTTCTGGACCATTACCTTTCCCCTGCTGTCTCCCACCACATTTTTCCTGATGGTCGTAAACGTCGTCTACACCATGTTCGATACCTTCGGCGTTATCGACGCCACGACATCGGGCGGGCCGGCACAGGCGACCAATATTCTGGTCTATAAAGTGTATCAGGACGGCTATATCGGCCTCAATCTCGGGTCTTCCGCCGCGCAGTCCGTCATTTTGATGCTGATCGTTATCGCACTCACGGTGTTCCAGTTTCGCTTCATCGAACGCCGCGTCGAATACTGAGGAAAAGCATCATGGTTGAAAACAAACGCTGGCTTGATGTTCTCGCTCACGCTGTTCTGCTGCTTGGACTGCTGGTCGTTGCCTTCCCGGTTTATATCGCCATTGTCGCATCGACCCACGCCTCCGGCGACTTCCTGTCCGGTATGATCCCGCTTTTGCCGAGCACCCATCTGCTCGAAAACTACAAAGCCGTTCTGTTTTCCGGCATCAACAATTCAGGCACCCCGCCAATCGCCCTGATGCTGTTCAACAGTCTGGTCATGGCACTGATCGTCGCAATCGGAAAAATCGCCATCTCGATCACATCCGCCTTCGCGATCGTCTATTTCCGCTTTCGTTTCCGCATGTTGGCGTTCTGGCTGATCTTCATCACGCTGATGCTGCCGGTCGAGGTTCGCATCATGCCGACATTCAAGGTGGTCGCCGATCTTGGCATGCTGAACTCCTATGCGGGTCTTGCCATTCCACTGATCGCTTCAGCCACGGCGACATTCCTGTTTCGCCAGGTTTTCCTGACCATGCCGGACGAACTGACCGAGGCGGCGCGCATCGACGGCGCCGGGCCGATGAAGTTCTTCAAGGACATTCTGTTGCCGCTCTCGGTCACGAACATCGCCGCCCTGTTCGTCATCCTCTTCATCTTTGGCTGGAACCAGTATCTCTGGCCGCTTCTGGTGACCACGGACGAGCGGTTCTACACGATCGTGATGGGAATCAAGCGCATGTCCGATGCCGTTGATGCCGAACCGCGCTGGCATCTGGTCATGGCCGCCGTCACCCTTGCAATGCTTCCCCCGGTTCTGGTCGTCATATTCATGCAGAAGCTCTTTGTCCGGGGCCTCGTCGAGACGGAGAAATAATCAATGGCGTCAATTTCGCTTCAAAATGTCGCAAAAACCTATGTCGGCGGCACCAGAGCCGTCTGCGATATCAATCTCGACATAGCCGATGGAGAGCTGATCGTTCTGGTTGGTCCGTCGGGATGCGGCAAGTCGACCCTTTTGCGTATGGTCGCCGGACTGGAAACCATCAGCGAAGGCATTGCCCTGATCGGAGACAGGCAGGTCAACAATGTCGAACCGGCCGAGCGCGATATCGCCATGGTGTTCCAGAACTACGCGCTCTATCCGCATATGACGGTCTATAACAATCTCGCCTATGGCCTGAAAAACCGGGGCACGCCCAAGGCCGAAATCGACGCGCGGGTGAAGGAAGCCGCGCGCATGCTGGAGCTGGAGCCCTATCTGGAGCGCAAGCCGCGCGCGCTTTCCGGCGGCCAGCGTCAGCGTGTCGCCATGGGGCGCGCCATCGTGCGCAAGCCCGCTGCCTTCCTGTTTGACGAGCCGCTGTCAAACCTCGATGCCAAGCTGCGCGTTTCCATGCGCGGCGAAATCAAGCATCTGCAAAAGCGCCTCGGCACCACCTCGATCTATGTCACCCATGACCAGCTCGAGGCGATGACGCTGGCCGACCGGCTGGTGGTGCTGAATGCCGGGCACATAGAGCAGATCGGCACGCCGCTCGACGTCTACCACAAGCCGGCCTCCACCTTTGTTGCCAACTTCATCGGTTCGCCCGCGATGAACCTGCTTTCCGCAGAGCTTAACGATGACCGGCTCGCCCTTGGCTACAATGTGCTGAACATGACGCGCGACCTGCCGGTTTCCGGCCCGCTGACCGTCGGCATCCGCGCCGAGGACCTGCAGGTCGCCGACCAGCCTTCCGCGCATACGATCACCGCCAGGCTCGACTATATCGAGGAGTTGGGGGCCACCCGCCTTGCCCATTGCCTGATCGGCGAACAGAAACTGACGGCGGCCCTGTCGCCCGCCATTCCGCTGGGTGAGGAGATGCGCTTTTCAATTGATCCGGACAGGCTGCATTTCTATGATGGCGAAACCGGCAAGCGGGTCCATTCCCGGAGCGCACCGGCTGAAGCTTGAAAATGCGACCCATGCCAGAACTCTTTACCGATTGTGTCCCCGCGCTGGACGCGCCCGGACGCGCCGAGCGCGCGCGTATCTCAGGCCTTGAGAAGGCAAATCACATCCATGACCGGCTGCAGCAGGAGCTTGGATGCCTGCACACGATCGAGACCGGCGGCAGGCCGGACAGGGATATGCCGCTTGCCTTTCCCTTTACGGCGGCCGCCTGGAACCTGCAGCGCGGCCTTTTCCCGCATGAAAGCGCTTCAAGGCTTGCTGCGGAAAACGCCGCCGTGGTGATGCTTTCGGAAATGGACAACGGCATGGCGCGCACCGCCCAGCGCCACCCGACCGCAGAAATCGCCGACGATCTGGCCATGGCCTATGCCTATGGCGTCGAATTCATCGAACTCGGTCTCGGCAATGCCGCAGAGCGACCCTTCTGCACTGACGATTTCAACGCCAGGGGCTTTCACGGCAATGCGCTGCTTGCCCGTACGCCGCTTGTCAGCCCGTTCATGCTGCCGCTTTCCGGAGACCCGATCTGGTTCAGCCGTGACAAGGACCAGCCGCGCATCGGCGCGCGCATGGCCATCGGTGCGCAGATCGAAACGGCGCAAGGGCCCCTCGTCGCGCTGTCGACCCATCTGGAAAGCCATGGCGACATTGCGCTTCGCGAACGGCAGATGGCCGATATCTTCGCGCTTGTCGACTGGCATTTTTCCGGCCTTCCGGTGCTGATCGGCGGCGATCTCAACACCGTCAACCGCAGCGGCAGCGACCCGGACGTCGAGACACTGTTTTCGCTCGCCGCAGACAAGGGCTATGAGCGCCACGGCGGACCGGCGGACCGGATTACAACACGGCCGAGCCTGATCTCGGAGGAGCGCCCGAAGCCGATGAAGCTCGACTGGTTTCTGTCCCGTGGGCTGGACATTTCCGAAAGCCGCGTCATCGATGCTCTTGATGCCGACGGCAAGCCCCTGTCGGACCACGACCTGCTGATCTGCACCGTCGCCGGCGTCCGCTCCTGATCGGGAACGATTGCCAAGCCGCACCGCGATGACTACATATCGTGGCGCTTCAAACCATATCGGGGGCTCCAGTTTCATGGCCGCAATCAAAAACGTCGCTGTCCAGATGGACCATATCTCCACCGTCAAGATTGCAGGCGATTCGACCTTCGCCATGTGTCTGGAAGCCCAGAACCGGGGCTATAACCTGTTTCACTACACACCCGACCGGCTGAGCCTGCGCGACGGCAAGGTTTTCGCCGCCGTCGAGCCGATGACGCTGCGCGATGTCGAGGGCGACCATTATACGCTCGGTGCGGCCGAACGCGTCGACCTTTCGACCATGGATGTGGTGCTGCTGCGCCAGGACCCGCCCTTCGACATGGCCTATATCACCTCCACCCATCTTTTGGAGCGCATCCACCCGAAGACGCTGGTGGTCAACGATCCGGCCTGGGTGCGCAATTCGCCGGAAAAGATTTTCGTCACCGAATTCGCCGACCTGATGCCGCCGACGCTGATCACCAAGGACGAGGGCGAGATTGCGCGGTTTCGCGAGGAAATGGGCGACATCATCCTGAAGCCGCTTTACGGAAACGGCGGCGCCGGCGTGTTCCACTCCACCCGCGACGACCGCAACTTCACCTCGCTTCTGGAAATGTTCGCGCAGATGTTCCGCGAGCCCTATATCGCCCAGGCCTACCTGCCGGCCGTGCGCAAGGGCGACAAGCGCATCATCCTCGTTGACGGCGAATTCGCCGGCGCAATCAACCGCGTTCCGGCCGAAACCGACAGCCGCTCCAACATGCATGTCGGCGGCCGCGCGGAACCCTCCGAGCTGACGGCGCGCGAGAAGGAAATCTGCGCCCGCATCGGCCCGGCGCTGAAGGAACGCGGCTTCATTCTCGTCGGCATCGACGTCATCGGCGACTACATGACCGAGATCAACGTCACCTCGCCCACCGGCATCCGCGAAGTGCAGAAATTCGGCGGCGCGGATATTTCAGCGCTGATGTGGGACGCAATCGAGAAAAAGCGCGGTTGAGACGCTATTTCGTCTGCCCGACCAGCGCCTGCTGCGTGAGTGAGGTGCGCAGTTCGTTCTTCTGGGCTTCGATCATGCCGGAGATCAGGAACAGGTCGACCAGCCACCAGATGCCGAAAATGGCCAGAAACAGAAAACCGATAAAGAAAACCAGCGTCAGCCAGCCGACGACATTCAGCAGCAGCATGGTGACGGCGGTGCCGGGCCGGCCGAGATAAAACCGGTGGGCGCCGGCCCAGCCGACGAAAAACCAGAGCAGATAGGCCGCCGCCGCCGATTTCGCGCCATTGGTTATCCGCTGTTCGATCAGGATCTGTTCTTCGGTTGTCAGTCCCATTTCAATCTCCGCCTTATCTTGCCGGCAAGCCTGTGTTTCGAATCGTTTACGGTGCGAACACGGCAAATGTCCATCCCCAATGACATTGACACATCCGGCGCTCCGATAAGTTCCTCTTTTGTTCTTGCATTAATGCGCGCATTGTGGAATCTTTACAACCAAAAGATTTGACGGAATGTCGTTTTCAGCGAACACCGATCGGAGCGGGGCTTGTCATGGTGTCGAGAATACAGACGGTTGCATTTCAGGGGATCGAGGGGGTTCCGGTCGATGTTCAGGTGATGGTGGCGCCGGGCAAGATCGGCATGCAGATCGTCGGACTGCCCGACAAGGCGGTCGCCGAAAGCCGTGAGCGGGTTCAGGCCGCCCTTCATGCCACCGGCCTTGCCCTGCCGCCCAAACGGGTGACCGTCAACCTCGCGCCTGCCGACCTACCGAAGGAGGGTTCGCATTTCGATCTCGCCATCGCGCTCGGGCTGATGGCAGCCCTTGGCGCCGTGCCGGCGGATGCGCTGACCGGTTACGTCGTCATCGGCGAGCTCAATCTCGACGGCACGATTGCCGCCGTCGCCGGTGCGCTGCCGGCCGCCATCACCGCAAACGCACAGGACAAGGGGCTGATATGCCCGGCCGATTGTGGGCCGGAAGCCGCATGGGCCGGAAGCGACATTGATGTTCTGGCGCCGAAAAGCCTGATTGCGATCGCCAATCATTTCAAGGGCACACAGGTTCTTTCGCGCCCGGCCCCAGCCGTCCGCGCCAGCGCCCGGAACCTGCCGGACCTTGCCGAAATCAAGGGGCAGGAAAGCGCCAAGCGCGCGCTTGAAGTGGCGGCCGCCGGTGGCCACAATCTGCTGATGGTCGGCCCGCCGGGATCGGGCAAATCAATGCTGGCCGCGCGTCTTCCTTCGATCCTGCCGCCGCTTTTGCCGCAGGAACTTCTGGACATGTCGATGGTGCATTCGATTGCGGGCAAGCTTTCGGGCGGACGCCTGTCCGACCGCAGGCCTTTCCGCGCGCCGCATCATTCCGCCAGCATGGCGTCACTCGTCGGCGGTGGCATAAAGGCGCGACCGGGGGAAGCATCACTTGCCCATCACGGCGTCCTGTTTCTCGACGAACTGCCGGAATTTTCGCCGCAGGTGCTCGACGCGCTGCGCCAGCCGCTGGAAAGTGGTGAGTGTGTGATAGCGCGTGCCAACCACCGGGTCTCCTACCCAGCCGCCTTCCAGCTCGTCGCTGCCATGAACCCCTGCCGCTGCGGCATGGCGGGCGAACCCGGCCATAGCTGCGCGAGGGGGCCGCGTTGCGCCGCCGATTACCAGGCCCGCATCTCCGGCCCGATGATGGACCGGATCGACATCCGCATCGACGTACCGGCCGTCAGCGCCATGGATCTCATCGGCGCCAGCGCCACCGGCGAGACAAGCGCCGCCGTGGCAAACCGCGTGGCCCGCGCCCGTCAGGCTCAGCGCGAACGCTTTGCGGCGCTCGGAAGCGATCCGGCCACCGTCAATGCCCGCTGTTCGGCCAATGTAATCGAGAAGCTTGCTGAACCCGATGCGCCGGGACTCGCGCTTTTGCGGGAAGCAGCCGAAAAGATGCGGTTTTCTGCCCGTGGTTATCACCGGGTGTTGAAGGTTGCCCGCACCATCGCCGATCTTGACGGCAAGGCAACAGTCGGCCGGGTGCATATCGGCGAGGCCATTGCCTACAGGGTCTCTGCGGCCGAACGCGTCAATACCGCGGCATAGGCGCATTGCCCACCTTTTTCCCCGCGCACTCCGACGGCGCTAGGCTTGAGCCATCAGGCCACAGGCCCGCAACAGGAGTGTAACATGTCGGATCAGACGGCCAGGATCGGCCTTCCCTTCATACTGCCCGCACAGGCCCAGAAACACGTCACCCACAACGAGGCGCTTCAGCGGCTCGATGCAATCGTCCATCTCACGGTTCTCAGCGCCGGCACTGCACCGCCTGCAAGCCCCGATGACGGAACCTGCCATCTGGTCACGGAGGCGCCAACCGGCGAATGGGCGGGACATGCCGGTGCGATCGCGATCTTTCAGGACGGCTACTGGCAGTTCATCACACCGGTCACCGGCTGGTCTGCCTGGTTTGCAGCAGACAGCGCCCTGCGCATTTTCGACGGCAGTGACTGGGTTTCCCCGCCCCTGCCGGCCGACCTCTCAGCCTCCATGCTCGGCATCAATGCCGCCGCCGATGCCACAAACCGGCTTTCGGTTTCATCCCCCGCAACGCTTTTCAACAATGCCGGCAGCGGGCACCAACTGAAAATCAACAAGGCGACGGCGGGCGACACGGCATCCCTGCTCTACCAGACGGGCTGGTCGGGCCGAGCGGAAATGGGGCTTGCGGGCTCGGACAATTTCGCGATCAAGACCAGTCCCGACGGCGCAAGCTGGTACGAGGCGCTTCGGATCACCCCCGAAGGCGCCGTTGTTATGCCGTCGCGACCGCTTGCCCGCGCGGCGGCCCCGAGCGGATCCACCCTGATTACCGGCCCGGCAAACCGCGGGTTCGGCACATTGCATGTCGGCGAAGGCGGATTTGCACTGGGTGGGAGCGTCACCGGCGGCGGCAACCGGCTTATGTTTCCGACAAGCGGCTATTACGCCGTCAACCTCACCGTCACGGCCGCTGCCACGGGCAGTTATTCGGTGTCCCTGGAAAAGAACGGGTCGGAAAACTGCGTCATCCTGCGCGGAATTGCCACCGGCGGTAGTCCGCTTACCCATTCGGCTTCCGCCATCAGCTATTTTTCGGCCGGCGATTATGCCCGCCTCGCCTTTTCCGGCACCGCAACCTATGAACTTGGCTACGGCGCGACGGAAATGACGGCCATGCTGCTTTGAGGTTCGTCTTGCCATCGACCGCCCTTCCCCGCTATGCCTTGTCGAAACACACCCCGGAAAGGCGATGACATGGCAGGCAAGATCGACTGGCGCGAAAGCCTTAATCTGAAACATCCGTCTCTCAAGCCGCTCTGGATCCGGGTTCTCGCCGTTGCGGTGTGTGGCGGCTGGGCCGTTGCCGAAATCTTTATCGGCTCGCCCTACTGGTCGATCCTGTTTGGCGCGGCCGCAGCCTACATGGCCTATGCCTTCTTCATTTCTCCGGACAGTTCCTATTTCAGCGAACCTGAAAACAAACCAGAAGAATAGGCCAAAAATCTCAGGCCGGGTGAGGCCCCGGAAAAGTGCGGTCCGCCAGCTTCGGCAGCATGTAGCGGAAAGCGACAGAGCGCACGCCCTGAAACAGCAGCATGGCAATCCACAGGCCGTGATTGCCGAAAAGCGGCTGCAGCACGGCCCAGGCGGCGAAATAACAGGCGAGCGAAAACAGCATCAGCGTGCGCATTTCGCGTGACCATGTCGCGCCGATGAATACCCCGTCCATCTGGAAGGCGATGACGCCGACAAGCGGCATGATCGCCGCATAAGGCAGATAGACATGGGCCAGCGCCTGGGTCTTGGCGATCGGCGCGATCAGCGCGACCACATATGGCCCGGAGATGAAAAACGCAGCGGAGACGAACACCGCCATCGCCACGCCCCAGAGCGTGGTCAGCCGGATCACCCGGTCGAAGGCCGGGCGATAGAAAGCCCCGACAGCGCGGCCGGCAAGCTGCTCGGCGGCGGTGGCAAAGCCATCGAGAAAGGCAACACCGAAGAAATAGTAGCGCAACAGCACCGTGTTGGCGGCCAGAACATCGATACCCAGAACGCCCGATTGCCGGGTGAAGAACGAAAGCCCGATCAAAAGCGCAAAGGAGCGGATCATCATGTCGCGATTGACCGAGAAAAGCCGTTTCACGGTGGCAAGATCCGGAACTTCCCATTTGTGCCGGTCGGTACGGCGCAGGATGAGAACGACGCCGGCAATCGCCGTCAGCCCCTCGGCCACCAGGCTTGCAGCGCCCGCGCCCGCAAGCCCGTAATTCAGCCACAACACCCAGAAGAAGCTGAAAAACAGATTGAGCGCATTCAGCGCGACCTGCAGGAGAAGCGCGGTCACCGCCTCGCCGCGGCCGATAACCCAGCCGAAGACGACGAAATTGAACAGCGCGAACGGTGCCGACCACACCCGCCAGGCATAATAGGTCCAGGCTGCGTCCCCTACCGCGCCGTCGGCATCGAGCACGTAAAGGCCAAGCCGGCCGATGGGAACATGCAGCGCCAGGATAAGAAGACCGGAGCCGACCGCAATCAGGATGCCGCCGAGCAGCATGCGTTGCTCGGCACGGGGATCCTCCGCCCCGACGGCCTGCGCGGTAAAGCCGGTGGTCGCCGCGCGCAGGAAGTTGAACGTGGTGAACAGCACATCGAAAATCACCGCCGCCAGCGCCACACCGCCGATCAGCACCTCGTCGCGCAATTGCCCGACCACGCCGGTGGCCGCAAGGCTCACCAGCGGGGTGGAAAAATGCGCGATCATCATCGGCAGGGCGATGGTGAGCACCTGCCGGTGCGTCACCGAAAAAGGGCGCGGAACGCGACCGGTAGCGGTTTCCAAAACAGGTTCGTCCTTGATATGCGGCTCGCCCGGTGTGCATCAGCCGGTGGGCCCGGCCGAAAAAAGGCGATAGCATCGATTAGGTCGAGAATTTCCGGATCGTCAAGACCTGCCGCATGAAGTTTCGCCCCATCGGCGCGTCTTACTTATCGTCACAGCTCAGCGCGTGGAAATAGTCGCCCCAGCTATCGATGCGGATGCCGAAATGGCGGCCGCTGTCGAAGACACGGCCACCATCCCAGACAAGGTCGCCATCTCTGGCGGTTCCGCGCATGTAGACAACGCCGTTATCCGTCATCAGATCGACGAAGCGGCGCGCGCCACCCTCGATACGCCCTGAAATGTCGGTAAATTCTCCGCTGTCGTCGCCCTCCATCACCCGATAGCGCAGATTATAATCGATCGGCACATCGCAGCGGTTGGTCAGCACGAAGGTAATCGCAAACCGGGGATTGGCCTCGATGGCGCGGAAAAACGGCGACCCGCTGCCCATCACAATGGCCTCGATGGCCTCGACTTCCGTTTTTCCGAGATATCGCCCAAGTCCGGGCGAAAGATAGACCCCGAAAATGCCTGAGGCGGCGCGAATGCCGGCCCCCGACGCACCATCGGGCAGCGTGCAGTTCACCGGCATCAGATCACCCGGTTCGATTTCAAGCGCCGCACAGCCCGAAGCCGTCATCAGCCCGCCCGTCGCCGCATCATGAAACTGCACCACCGGGCGACCATCGCCAGCGCCTGCTTCCTCCCCTCTGTAGAAGGATATTTCGTCCGTTTCGGCCGCAAAGGGCGGGCGCTCGGAAGGCTCGCGGACCTCAACGAGGGCGATCTGGCTTTCAGGCGCGCCGGCCGTGCTGAAGGGGGCTGCATCCACCGGCAGATAGACGCGCTGGATGAACCGACGCGAAACAGGGATATAACCGTCATCGAGATCGATCCGCGGCATAACCTGCCGGTCGGCAATCACCTCTCCGGTTTCGGGGTCGAGAACGCAGGCGGCTGCGGTCAGAACATGGCGCGGCCCGACCACGGTTGCGCTGCAGACCACCTGATCGATGCCGGTGACAATGGCCGCCAGCGAACGGTTGTCTGTCGCACGCGCGTCGACCGGCTGAATGCCGTTTTGCGCAGGCTCCACCACCGCATCTGCAACAAGGTCTGCACGCGTCGGACCGCTTTTCTCGTAAGAAGCCTGATCGTCTTCCATCAGCGCCATGATCGCGGCGGCGTCGCCCCGTGCCTCGTCATAGGCCGTCGGATCGCCCGCCTTCAGGCTGTCCGGCAGGCTCAAAAGCCGCTCGAACTTGCGCAACAATTCAAGCGGCACCGCCGACCGGAAGGCGGGTTCTTCAAATTGCGCTGGGTCCTCGAGTTGTGCTGCGACCTCATAGCCGAAACTGCGGGCAGCGCCGGAAAGCAGGCGATTGACCGCCTCGGCCGTGGCGATGGAACGATTGCGCATATTGTTTTCGGCAAGATAGGCCATCAGGTCCGCGGCCGACCAGCTGATGCCGGCGATCCGCACACCGTCCGGCTGCAATGCGCCGTCATTCCAGATCTGCTCCGCGGTGGCGGCGGGGACCGGTTCCCCCGCAGCATCCCCGCTTTCCCAGACGAAAACATCGGACCAGTCCGGGCTTTGCGGCTGATTGCTTGCCCACGCTCCCGGCAGGCCCGGCGCTTCGACAGTCTGCGCGAGGCCGATAGCGGCATCCTGGCCTGGCACGCGAAAGCGAAAGATCAGTTTGACTGCATAAGGCAGGACGGGCGGTGCGGCCTCCGGCAGTGCAGCACTATCCGGCACGCTGCCTGTCAGCGACCAGAGTTGAAACGCACCGGGGCCAAGCGTGGGCAAGGCGTAGAGGTAGTCCTCGAGATCATAGCGAAACCGGGCGGAGACCACCGGCTTGCCGGCATCAAGCACCATTGTCAGTTCGCTGTCCCAGCCGAGCGTCACCGTCGAGGCAGGAGCTGTGTCCTCTTCACGCATCGGGTGCCGGAATTCGGCTTCGTGTGCATTGCCTTCGGCCGTGATCACGCGCGCGTCATCGGCCAGCGCCCCCACCGGAAACAGCATCAGTGCAGCAAGAAAAAGCACCGGTACGCTGCGCAGTTTTACAAACGATACAGCATCCAGCCAGTCACAATGACCGTTCAGGAATCGAGCCATGCTTCAAATCCCCTTTGCTGTTCGTCCGAGATGAAGAGTTTGCGCTTTCCACCAAGCGATTCGATGTTGAGGCGCTGGCCATAATAGCCGTCGGCACCGGCTCCGACGTGATCAAACGGCACATAGGTCAGCACATACCAGCCGGAGACGGCCAGAGCGGCAATCACGCCGAGGCCGGCAGCAAGGCCGATCCGCCTTTTTGCTGTCCGGCCGTGCGTCGCGGCGACGGTCGCAGATGGTTTGTCGGCGGCGGTCTCGTCCTCGTCACCTGCAAACACACCATCGGCAAGCAGATAGACGCCCTGCGCCGTACCCAATGCCGCGGCCAGCGGATCATCCGCATCGGGTTCGATGACGGCGATTGCACGATGACGCACAAGATTGCGGGCGTCATTGCTGGAGAGAATCCGGCCCGAAAGCGGCATCTGAAGTTCGACCACCGCCCCGGTTGCCGCTTCGATCGTATAGAGCACGCTGTTACGATCAATCCATTCTCCCGGCTCGGCGTGCACTTTCATGAGATTGGCAGGATAAAGCGCGGCATCGACAGGCGTGCGCAGCTCCACCCGTCTCGTGCCGGTTGGCAAGGCCGTTTCCGCCGGCATTTGCGGATGGAATTCTTCCGATGCGTCATCATCGGCAACGTTGAGTTCGATCAGCGTTTCACGCGCGCTCAGGACGGCGCCGACGGCAAACGGCGATGTCACCGCCTCGCCGCTATGACTGGCGTGAATATGGAGCAGCCGGCCATTGGCCGTCTCCAGATCATAAAGCGGATCACCGCTGATGATCGTGTCGCCCGATTCGAAATAGTTTCTTTTGACCCGGGCCGGATAGAATTCATCTCCGGCCGGGCTTTCAATGATCACACGTACCATCGCATTCACAGCCCCCGCTGCGGGCAAACGTAATCGAGCGCCCGGTCATCAGCAAGTGACAAGCCGATCCAGTGTGAAGAAGCCTTTCCGAATGCTTAAAGTTCGAGCGGGCGTGCTTCCGAGGCCAGCATGATCGGCACGCCATCGCGGATGGGATAGGCCAGCCGCGCCTTCTGCGAGACAAGCTCCTGACGCTCGGTATCATAAGTCAGCCGTCCCTTGGTCACCGGACAGACCAGAAGCTCCAGCATTTTCGGATCGATACCGGCATCCTTCCTGTTCATCGGGGATGCCCTATTGCAGCTTGTCGCCGGGATCGCCGGCAAGCGCGAATTCGATGATCGCCACGAACATTTCCGCGCGGGCCTTGAGATCCGGCGCCTCAAGCAGCGCCTGTTTTTCCGCCGGCCCGAACGGCGCCATCATCGAAAGCGAGTTGACCAGCGTCAGATTACCCGCCTGTTCGATATGCTCCCATTCAGTCTCCAGCCCCTCGGCCTCAAGATAGGCGCCGAAGGCTTCCAGCAGCGCGGCGCGGTCGACGCCGGCTTCCTGAGCCTCGACATTGAGATCGCCCATGAACGGGGCGATCTCGAAACTGCGGAACGGTTTGGCGGTGTGCACTTCCTCGATCAGCCGCACACGGCAAATGCCGGTGAGCGCCACGAGATAGCGCCCGTCCCCGGTTTCCGCAAAAGAGGTGACCCGCCCGACACAGCCGATATTGGAAAGCGGCGTTTGCGCGTCGACGTCCAGCGTCTCGTCGTGATGAACGGGCTGGACCATGGCAATCAGCCGGTTGCCCGCGACCGCATGGTCGACCATTGCCAGATAACGCGGTTCAAAGATATTGAGCGGCAATTGCCCCTGCGGCAGCAACAGCCCGCCCGTCAGCGGAAACACCGGAACCACGTCCGGCAAGTCCTTGCGGGTCAGATATCGGGCATTGCCAATCTGCATGATGCGCTCCCGTTACGAAAACAGGATCGTGGAAAGCCTGCGGCGCGCGGTAATCGTTGCCGGGTCCTTCGGGCCCCAGGCTTCGAAGAAGTCCACCAGTTGCCTGCGTGCGCCGTCATCCTCGAATTCGCGATCCTTGCGCATGATCGTCAGCAGATGTTCGGCCGCCTCTTCGCGCTTGCCTTCCGCATTCAGCACCTTGGCTAGTTTCATGCGGGCGGCGTGATCGTCGGGATTGTCGGCCAATGCCTGTTCAAGCGCTGCCGGATCACCGAATTTGCGGGCTTCCTCGATCTGCGCGATGCGGGTGGCGAGCGCCTTGATGGCGTCATCCTCCTTCAGTTCCTCGGGCACCTGGTCGAGAACCTGTTTTGCGCGGTCAAGCTGGCCGGCGGCAACCATGCAGCGACCGATACCGGCAAGGGCTTTGGGGTTTTCCGGATCGGCCTGCATGACGCCGGCAAAAAGCTGGCCGGCTTCCTGCAGTTTCTCCTCGGCCAGCAATTGTTCTGCCTGCTCGAGCGCCGAAGCGATCTCGGCCTTGCGATCCTGCTCGGACGGGTTGGCCGACGACAGCTTGGCGATGAACTCGTTCACCTGGCTTTCGGGCACGGCGCCCATGAAACCGTCGACCGGCTGACCGTTGGAAAACGCGATAACGGCAGGAATCGACTGAATGCCGAGCTGACCGGCAATGGCAGGGTGATCATCGATATTCATCTTGACCAGCTTGACCTTGCCGCCGGCCCCCGTAACCGCCTTTTCAATGATCGGACCAAGCTGCTTGCATGGCCCGCACCAGGGCGCCCAGAAATCGACCAGCACCGGCTGAGTGCGCGATTCCTCGATCACGTCCTTGGTGAAATCGGCCGTTGTGGTGTCCTTGATCAGTCCGCCGGGCGGTGTCGCGCCGTTGGTTGCGCCATCGGCCGATACATTCATCTGGCCACTGAAGGAGCCGCCATATGGGTTGTCAAAACCGCTCATCAATATCTCCCCGTCTGGCCCGCAGGGCCTGTTCCGACTTTGCCTGTAGATCGTGTGTCACGCCGTCACTTTCAAGACAAGCGGTTCGTGTCCCGTCGCCCGGATGAAGCGCAGAAGATCATCACGGTGGATGGAAGTCGTCGCCGTGTTGCGCAGCGGATGACAGTTTATGGTTTCGCTCTCCATCAGATCCGCATCGAGGATGAAGGTCACCTGATGCTGGGTATCATTGATCGCGCCCAGCGCGGTAACCGACCCCGGTTCGACACCGAGATACGCCATCATCGCATCCGGCTTGCCGAAGGAAACCCGGCCCGATGCACCGATCAGATTATGCACCTGCTTTAAGTCCACCGTCGCATATTCCTCGACGGTCAGCAGAAAATAGCGGCTCTTCTTGTCCTTGATGAACAGGTTCTTGGTGTGGCCGCCGGGAATTTCCTCCCGCAGATCATCGCCTTCGGCAACGGTGAAGACGGCGCGGTGTTCCCGGTTGTCGTAGGCAATCCCGAGTTCATCGAGATAGGTGAACAGATCTTCGGACGATTTGGGGGCGGTCTTGGAAACAGTCATGGCGGCCAGGTGCTTTTCGACGGCGTGAAATCACAACGCGCCTGTTTCACCACCATTCGAGGCCGAATGCAACAATGGCCCCGCCTGCGCAGGGCCATTGCAACAAAATCACGGCAAGGCGTGCTAAACGCCGCAGAAGCTGACCGTCATACCCATTTTCGCCGCAAGCGCGGCCTTGGCCATCATCGCCTTGTCGGCTTCCGCAGCCGAAAGCGCATAGGCAACCTGAATATGGTTGGCCTTGTGGCGCGCCATCATCTGGTCGCGCGAAACACCGGTCAGAACCGCATTCATGATCGGCCAGGGATAGTCCGTGGCCCGGCTGCGGCGTTCGCACTCTTCCGGCGGCAGCTTGACCGCCTGCCCGCGACCGATATCCATGTGCAGGGCGCCGTCCTTGAGGAAGATGCGGCTCCAGACGATTTCGCCGGGCTTGGCATAGCCCTTCAGCGTTCCCCCGCCGAAGGGAAAGAACATAGCCGGCTGGCGATAGCTTTCCGACCCTGCCCAGCCGCCTTCGTGGTGGGCGGGCGGAACCGCGCCGGAAATCTCGAACACCCAGATGAAGTCGTCGCGCGAGCCCGATTTGTCGCCGTCGCCCCAGCGCAGGTCGTGCAGCGTGGTCTCCACCGGCTGGCCGAGCGCGCGATGCAAGCGGTTGGTCAACACCGCATCGAGGCCGGCGCATTCATCGACCTCGTTGAAATGCACGATTGCCCGGCCATCGCGGATGATCGAACCATCTTCACGGGTCACCGGCGGACGGTCATCATTGTTGAGCATGCCCTCAACCAGGTCGGAGGCCGGCAACAGATCCTTCAGCCCCTGCTGATACTGGATGCCAATCGCTTCACAGCCGAAGAAATCGGCCAGTCGAACGGCAGCAATATACATCCGGCACTGATCGATGACCTGATCTTCGGTCAGTTCCTCCTTCGGATCGGCGCCGAAGTGGAAGGTCATGCCCTTGTCGAGCATCCACTGATAGGCGGCACGCGCTTCTTCGTCACGCACCTGTTTCGTGGCGTGATAGAGCGCGGACTGTGACAGCCGCTCCTTGAACACACCGAGTGGCATCAGGATTTCATCCGGAATGATGGCATTGTACATGCCCATGCAACCCTCGTCGAAAACGCCGAGGATGATCTTGTTGCCGGCCAGATCGGCGGCAATCTCATCTGCAAGTCCGGCCAGTTCGGCCGGCAGCGAAGCCGCATCGAACGGGCGGACATGGCTTTCATCGTGGGCAATCGTACCGGTCTCGAGCCAGCTCTTCAGGCCTTCACGGAAAAAATCGTCATCGAAGGTCTCGCTCCACAACGAAGCATAGGGAACGCCGGCCTTGGTCAGCGAGCCATTCAGGTTCAGCAGGCCGACGAGACCCGGCCATTGTCCCGACCAGTTTGCCACCGTCAGGATCGGCCCCTTGTGCGCCAGCAGGCCGGGCAGCACATGATAGGAATATTGCCAGACGGCCTCCGCCACGATGATCGGCGCGTTCGGATCGATAGTCCTGAAAACATCCATGCCCTCACGCTGGGTGGCAATGAAACCGTGTCCGGCGGGCTTCACCGGGTGAGCACGCTTCAGCGTATGCCCCATTTCGGCAACGACTAAGGCTAGCTTGTCCTCCATCGCCTTTTGCGTGGGCCAGCACTTGGTGTTGGCGCTTTCGCGCAGGTCACCGCTGGCAACCAGCATGATATCCGTCATATCCATTTCCTCCCGGTTGTCATGAAAGCGAGATCACGTCCCTTGCAGACTGGCTGGCTGCGCGCGCCGGATGGAAACATGACCAGCGACCCGGAAACCAATTTTGAAACGAAATCCCGATTTTTCGTTAGCAAATTCGTGTCAGCACCCGTGTTATCCCCGGAAATGACACTTGTCCAGCAGCAAACGGGTGCGCGACAAAACGACGTCTTCCGGCAGGATGCAAACGAACCGACGGAGTCAAGCACCATCCAGAAATGACGGGAATCCTCGGCAGGGCAAATGCCCCGATCTCTGACCTTCATCCAACGCGAGAACGCCCGGCGCACACGGAAATTCCGCCCCCGCTCCGCTTTCTTCCGTTAATGCACTGAAAATGCTTCGCGATTTTTCGCACACAAAAAAATGCAGAAATCCATCATTTCGTTGTTGCATTTGAAATCGGGTTAGGCCATATACGCCCTCGTCGCCGACACGGTGACATCGCCGGTCACTGACTTACCCCGGACCGGTTTGATGAGCGGGTGTAGCTCAGGGGTAGAGCACAACCTTGCCAAGGTTGGGGTCGAGGGTTCGAATCCCTTCGCCCGCTCCAGTTTTTCTTACTTACATAATTTTTTGGTTGTGCAATAAAAGGCGCTTGCCTGTTCGTTTCCGGACATAACGCGTTTTTCCGTGGCGCGTGGAACTTTTCCCCTGCATGCGGGTTTTATGTCGGTGTTTATCACTGACGGTAAAGCAAATGCACTTCAGCACAGTATTTCGATCGAGAAACGCCAGCGTACGTAAGACGAAGCTGAGCCATGCGTTTACGGAATACCTATCTTGCGTTTTCTTCATGTCTTCATCTTTGGCGCATATGAGGCAGAAACAAATTTACAACATTTTTCTAAATTAGAAAAAATAGATCAAACAATTCAGTCTATTAAAAATAAATCGTAGAAATGGTCTGTGACTGGCACATATTCGACCACTTCAGCACAGCAACGATTGTGTCAATGAAAGTCCGAAAAACAGGCAAACGCTGATGACAATTCGGTCGAGAGGGGGTAAAAACAGTATATTCTAATATTTTAATCAACTTAAACATTTACAACCCAAAAGGTGCTGTAGTGAGCGCGGCGGATTTTCAGGCCTCCCCCACGGCCCATGTTTCAGAAACGAATACTTTGCCCAGACGTGCGTTCGGTCACGAGCTTGTTTTTTCCGGTCATTACCAACGGCGAAAGCTTCAGCTGGCCCTGAAGCGTCTGTTCGATATTGCCATTTCGTTTGGCGCCCTTGCGGCGCTCAGCCCGCTGTTTCTTGTGATCGCGATCCTGATCAGGCTCGACAGCCCCGGCCCGGTGTTTTTCAGCCAGGTGCGCTGGGGGCGAAACGGTACCAAGATCAACATTTTCAAATTCCGCTCGATGCGCAACGACCTTGGCGACAAGTCGGGCGTGAAGCAGACGGTCGAGAATGACCCGCGGATCACCAAAATCGGCGCCTTCCTGCGACGGACGAACATCGATGAGCTGCCGCAGCTCTTCAACGTGCTGCGCGGCGACATGTCCCTGATCGGGCCACGCTGCCACGCCGTCGGCATGCTGGCGAGCGGCATGCTGTTTGAGGAACTGGTGCCGGAATATCACCAGCGTCACGTCATGCGCCCCGGCCTCAGCGGCCTTGCGCAGATCAGAGGATGGCGCGGCCCGACCACGCGACGCGGCGAAGCCCGTGCGCGCATCATGTGCGACCTATATTATGTGTCGAACTACAGCTTCATGCTCGACATGCAGATCCTATTTGCAACGCTGCGTTCGGAAGTGGGGCGCGGCACGGGGTTCTAGACAGGAACAACAGCCATCAAAATCAACAACCGGGCGGGACATGTGTTCCGCCCTTTTTGTTGCCTGCCAGTATGCCGGAAGCGTCTGGGAGACAGGCGCTTCTGGTTACCAGAGCGTTACCGTGTCCTTAGTCAAATTTTAAAAGTACCGCGCTAGCTTGAAGTCATAGGTTGTGAGTTTGTGTAGAGAGTACGATGACCGAGCTAGCCCGCGTTCGCGCAAAATACGTCATAGGTCCCGATGGCAGTCCGCTGACTGTTGCCGACCTGCCGCCCTCCAACACAAGACGCTGGGTCATCCGGCGAAAGGCCGAAGTGGTGGCGGCCGTCCGTGGCGGGCTTTTAAGCCTGGAAGAAGCCTGTGAGCGCTACTGCCTGACAGTGGAGGAATTCCTCTCCTGGCAGGCGTCGATCGACGATCACGGCCTTGCCGGTCTGCGCACGACCCGCATTCAGCAATACCGGAACTGAATCACGAGAGCAGCACGACCGACGCTTTCAAGCGCGGCCAAGGCCTCTGGTAAAAAACAAACGCCTCCGTCAGAAATGATGGTGGCGTTTTTTTCTGCTTTTCAGCAGCTCCCAAAACGGCAAAAGGCCGCACCCGATGGATGCGGCCTCGTTCAATTATATACGCCAGCCTACCCGTGAGACGGTCAGGCGCGCTTTCTGTTGGCGCCGTCCCGCATTTCCAGGGCAGCGGCGCGCTCATAATCAATTTCCATCTGGGCAAGTTCCGCTTCCGCAACGTTTTGCTGCTGGCGCAGATCCGCTACCGACACGGCCAGATTATCCGCCCGCTGACGCGCAGACTTGGCAAATGTGGAATAGGCAAAATGGGCGGGATCGGAAATCCCGGACCTTTTTTCTTCCGCAGCAATCTGCTGCATGAGTTCGTCCGACATGCGTGCGAACTCGTCCATCATGAGTTGCAGTTGCTGCAACTGCCTTTTCTTTTCCTTCACCTGAAACGCCTTCAGACGCAACAGACTGTTTCGTGCCTTCATACGCAAAACTCCCCGGCTGACGAACGCATTGCCGAAAGGCGCCCCCCTTGTTGATTTCTGATTCGTTCTCCCTTTTTCGGGGATGATTAACGAATTCGAAATCCCGGTAACCTTTCATTTACAGTCATCGAAGACCATAGCGGTCATCACTTAAGGGTCGGTAAACCGAAAGCGAAAAAAACCGGAAACTTGCGAGTCTAATGAGTCACTTAGCCAGTTTGGTTAATCTTTTTTGTTGGGTTTCACAAACTAAAAAATTCAATGAAATCAATGATGTCACTATGTTCATTAATAAATTCTGTTCACCTTGCCAAAAGGAATCAGAATTTGTTAACCATTCAATGGCAGCTTCTGTTTCAGGTCATCACTGAGTCCGTATCGCGTCGGGGCGACACCAGACCTTTCAATTGCGGCGGTTCAAGGGGAAAGACATGCGGGTTCTTTTAATCGAAGACGACAGTGCCACAGCGCAGAGCATCGAGCTGATGCTGAAGAGCGAAAATTTCAACGTCTATACCACCGATCTCGGTGAGGAAGGCGTCGATCTCGGCAAGATCTACGATTACGATATCATCCTTCTCGATCTCAACCTTCCCGATATGTCGGGATATGAAGTGCTGAAGGCGCTTCGGGTTTCGAAGATCTCCACACCAATCCTCATCCTCTCCGGCATGTCCGGCACCGACGACAAGGTGCGCGGCTTCGGCTCGGGCGCGGATGATTATCTGACCAAGCCCTTCCACAAGGAAGAACTGGTCGCACGCATTCACGCCATCGTCCGCCGGTCCCAGGGCCATGCGCAGTCGATCATCACCACCGGCGATCTTGCCGTCAATGTTGATGCCAAGACTGTCGAGGTGGACGGCCATCCGGTGCACCTGACCGGCAAGGAATATCAGATGCTCGAGCTGCTTTCGCTGAGAAAGGGCACGACGCTGACGAAGGAAATGTTCCTCAACCACCTTTATGGCGGAATGGACGAGCCGGAACTGAAGATCATCGACGTCTTCATCTGCAAGCTGCGCAAGAAGCTTGCAAACGCCGCCGGCGGCACCAATTTCATCGAGACCGTCTGGGGTCGCGGCTATGTGCTGCGCGATCCGGACCAGCAGGAAATGCAGAAGCGGGCCTGAGCCCGCCTTTTCCTCCTCCCCTCAAAATCTGCGGCGCCCGGCGCCGCTTTTTTTGTGTGCGCCAGAAAGGCCGAACATCGCCTATTCGGCCGCGGGCTGCTGCTGTTGGGCAATGTCGTCGCGCCGCTCACCCAGCGGGGCGCACAGCAGCCGCAGATCGCCCTTCAGTCGCTCGATCTTGTATTCGGCCGATTTCACCGATGCCCGTGCCTTGGCGACATCGTTTTCCGCAGCACAACGCTCCAGCGGATCGGCGCTTTGCAGCAGCGTTTCGGCCCGCGCCAGCACCGAACTGGCTGCAGCCAGTTCACTTTCGGCAGCGGCGATCCCCAGTTTCAGCGAATCGAAGTCGCTCATGAAAGCGCGCCGGTTGTCGCGCGCGGTCAGGATCGTGTCGAGCAGGGTCAGCCGCGCCTGTTGCGTCATGCGTAACCCATCGCCTTCATCGATGAGCGGCAAGACATAGGAAATCAGGAACTGAAGATTGAAGCCGCCGGTCTGGGTCATGAAACTCGGGATCGAGGTCGTCAGCCGGGTAAACCGCGACTGTTCGGCAATATCCAGCTGGGCAGCCGCCGCTTCCACCAGAAGGTCCTCCAGCTGCTTCTTGCCCGAGACGGCAAAACAGGCTTCTGCATCCTCCGTCTTGACCGGCGGGTAGTCGGACAGCGCCGAAAGAATGGAGCGGCCGGGGGAAACGTCATAACCACCCTCGGCAAGCCCCGAAAGCCCCAGAAGCTCATCCCGCTTGGAGGCAAGCGAACGGGACACGGCCATCGCTTCACGGCGGGCCGCTGAGATCTGGTCCCTGAGCGTGTCGAGCTCCATCTGACTGGAATTGCCGAGCGCCACTTCGACTTCCATGTCCTCGACCCGGCATTCCAGCCCCTTCTGCTTCAGGGCAACATTTTCGCGCTGGAAATCAAGCGCGGTATAGTCGTTATAGGTATGCAGAAGCGCGCGCGTGGCATTGCGCTGGGCCACCTGATACTGCACCGGAATAAGACGCCCGGCGACTTTCACCGTCCGGCGATCCAGCCTAAGAAGCGCCCGCGAGACGTCCCAGTTCACACCGAGAACGATATTTGAAACAGTCTCGATTTCATCGTTTTCACGGTTGAACGTCGAAATCTGCCGGGCTTCGGCGCTGACGCGCGGATAGCGGCCCGACTTGACCTTGTCGAGGTCCAGCACCGAGCGGGCGCGGCTGATGCGGGCGCGCATGAAATCCTTGCCGCGGCTGTTTGCGCTGGTGAGCAGTTCGGAAGGCCCGAGCGCCTTTCCGTCATCCGGCGGCACCGGCGGCGGGGCGTTGAGCTCGGCTTCCATCACATCGATCCGTGTCTCGGTTTCCTTGAGCTGCGTCGAAGCGCAGCCCGCAAGTGCGACGCTGCACAGGGCAAGGCCTGCGAAGGCAGAAACGGAGCGACAACGGGGAAGGATCGGTCGCCGGCTGGAGAAGGGCACTGCACGTCTAGTCAAGGACAAAATCACCCGGATTGAGACCCGAGATCACCCGGACATAGTCATTGGACATATTGCCGAGTTCCACCTTGATCAGTTCGGGTTCGTCGCCGTCATCCTTGCGCACGAAGGTCTGGTCATCCCTGATCACCACCGCCGACACCGGCACAGCAGGCTCCGGCCGTACACTCGGCTTGGTGAAGCGGCAGGTCGCCGTCTGGTTGAGAAGATCGGCCCCGGAAGGATCGCGGAAGGCAACTTCGACTTCGGTGGTCAGCTCCCCGCGGCGGCGTTCCACCGGATTTTCCAGCGGCCGAAAGGCGGAGATTTCCGCAGGCCTGGGCTTTCCGTCGCTTTCGGGCGCCACGGTGACTGCGGCATTGCGCACAAGGCGCATCTCGGCATCATCGAATGTGAGCCGCGCGCCAAGCTGCCCGGGATCGACAAGCAGGGCCAGCCGGTCGCCTTCATCGACCGTCAACTTGCCGTCGGCAGCCGTGCTGGTCTCGACGTCCACAAGACGGCCGGATGCGCTTGCCCTGACAATCGCGTTGTCGAGCTTGTCATTGGCCTCGGCAAGCGCGTTTTCGCGTTTGCGGATATCATGGGTCATCCGGATCACCTCAAGCCCGGACTCCTGACGCGCCATCACGTTCTGGCGCCGTTCGCGCTCCAGCGCCGCGTCCGCCGCATCAAGGTTGCGCTGAGCTTCCTGAAAGCGGCCAAGCGCCAGACGGCCCTGGCCGTAAAGCCGCTTCATCTCGGCAAACTGCGCAGCCAGATAGTCACGGGTCGCCTCTTTCTCCGCCTCGTTGAGGTTCTGGATGGCGCGGGTATTTTCCTGATACGGCCCCGTCCGGTAATCAAGCCGCGCCTGCATATAGTCGATGTCCAGCCGGACCTCCTCAGCCCGCCGCTCGAGCGCCTCGGTATCATAGCGCGCAATGACATCGCCCGGCGCCACCGCCCGGCCGTTTGCCACGTTGAGCGTCAGCCGCCCGGAGACTGGCGCCACCACGGCCTGGGGCCGTCCGTAGCCGATTTTGCAACTGCGAACGATCTCCTCGGGGAAAGGACGCATTTCGACGGGCACGCGCCGCACCTCCCGCGTCGGGTCGGCAACGGCAATCTGGTAGGTCTTCGGCGGATCGGCAAAGGCCGTTGCCGGCAGCGCCAGAACCAGCGCGCCCGCTGACAATCGCAGCGAAACTTCATTAAAACGCAAGGCGGGGCTCCCTCAGAAACTGACGGGACAGTTGTGGTCACGTATTTTCTAAACGTCGCACTGGCAAAATTGTTTCACCAACCACCAATGCGACACGGCAAAGAAAACCCAATATGAGCACAAAGCGTGACAAAAATTGGATCGTCTCTTGCCGCAACGCAAAATCACGCCACGCCGCAAGCTGATCAGACCGCCGGTTTGGCCTCGAACACCACTTCGCCATCATTGACGACAAATTCGACGGACATGCCGGATTCTTCGGCCAGAAGCGCGGTGTAATAGGGCTGGACGTTGTGAGAGGTGATCGGGTCTTCCATGACCCCGCCATAGATCCGGGCGAAATCGGCCGGCATCTGCACATAGGGCCCGCGGGCGCGGATAATAAAGGCGAAAATGTCACCGGCAGAATCAAGCCCGACATCGATCGTACCGCCACGCGGAATGGTGGACTGGGCGACGAGAAACAGGTTCAGAAGCAGCTTCACCCGGTCCTTGGGCGCATTGAGGCGCGGCCCGGTCCAGTTCAGCGTCACCCGTTTGCCCAGTCCGATCAGCTCGCGCGCGGCCGTTTCGGCCTCGCCAGTATCAAGCGGGGCTTCTAGGGTGCCCGACGCGCCGAACGCGATCCGGGCGAATTTCAGATGAACCGTGGCGCTGAGCGTGCTCTGACGGATCAGGTTCAGGGCTTCCTCGTCCATGCCGCCTTCATCGAGCAGCTCCAGTCCGTTTCCGGCTGCACCGATGGGATTGACCACGTCGTGGCATATGCGGCTGGCCAGAAGCGCGGCCAGATCGGCTCCGCTCAGTGTCAGATTCGGATTTTTCATCGCTGCAAACTTCCTTCCGGTTTGGCCGGCCACCACGCCATAGCATTTCCCGCCTTTCCGGAAAATCGCCGCATTTGGTAAATCCATTGTTAAGAGGTCTCCCTCACAATAGCGGCGGGTTCCACGCTTGCCACATTCACAGAAAAAGGCAATGGCGTAGCGCCCCGGTAATGCCATAAAGCAACAGGAATGGAACCGCCATGCTCGCCAGAACAGTCTCAAGGTCCGCATCGGCCCTCATTTTCGCTCTGCTCCTGCTGACGGCGCTCTGCACCCTGCAGGCAGCCGCGCAGACCGCACAGCAACCGCCGCCCGCAGCAGTCCAACCCCAACAAAACGGCAATTTCTCCGCACAGGAGGTTATTGACGCGGGCAACACCTTTTTCGGCTCGGCAAGCTCCGGCCTGGCCACGGCACTGCAGAATGCCTTCGCCAAACACGGCCTGCCCAACGGCTATATTCTCGGCTCGGAAGGCTCCGGCGCATTCATCGCGGGCCTCACCTATGGCGAGGGTCAGCTCAACACCAAGAATGCCGGCATGCACAAGGTCTTCTGGCAGGGCCCCTCGATCGGCATCGACTACGGCGGCGACGGTTCGCGTGTGATGATGCTGGTCTATAACCTGCCGGCAGTGCCCGAACTGTTCCGCCGCTTCGGGGGCGTCTCCGGTTCGGCCTATGTCGTTGCCGGGTTTTCGATGCAGGTCTATACCAACCGCAATATCGTTCTGGTCCCCGTCCGCTCCGGCATCGGCGCGCGACTTGGTGTCAATGCCGGATATCTGAAGCTGACCCAGAGACCGACCTGGAACCCCTTCTGACCGGAGAATGCGGCTTGGCAGGCGACCCTGAAGCAGAAAAACGCGAGATCGAGGCCCGTTACGCCGCCCTTTGCGCGCGCGTGAACGAAGCCGCCGGTTCCGCGCAGGAAGACGACGCGCTCAGGGACGCCTTTGCCGAACTTGCTGCAATGATGATTGCCTATAGCCACGAAACCGGTGCGAAACAGGCGCTTGTCGAAGCGCTTTCGCGCGCCGAGAAGGGCAGGACAAACCCCGCCCGCCTCAGCCTGGCCGCCCGTGCACTGAAACGGATCGCGGAAGACAGCGGGAACTGACGGCCGGTCAGCCGATGCGGCCGGTCGAAAGCGCAAGCTGATAAAGCGCGATCCCGGCGGCAGTGGCAACATTCAGGCTGTCGAGCCCCGGCGACTGCGGAATGCGCACCGGCCGGAAAGCCTTCAGGATATCCGGCGGCAACCCCTCCCCTTCGGTTCCAAGCACCAGCGCCGTGCGCCGGCCGGGCCGCAGGGTATGAAGCGCGTCTTCACCCGCCGGAGAAAGGGTGACGACCTGAAAACCGGCGGTATCAAGCGCCGTCAGGATTTCTGCGCCAGACCCGCAACGGCTCCACGGCATTTTCAGAACCGACCCGACCGAGACCCGCAGCGCTTTCCTGTAGAGCGGATCGCAGGAGGTCTCGTCGAGCAGCACGGCATCGGCGCCGAAGGCCGTGGCGTTGCGGAAAATCCCGCCGGCATTGTCGTGATTGGAAAGGCCGACCGCGACCGCAACCAGCGCATTGTCCGGCAGCGTGGCAATCATCCCGGCGGGCGACGGGCTTTCCGACACCCGCCCGAGCGCCAGCACGCCACGATGCATGTCGAAACCGGCAATCGCGTTCATCACCGCAGAGCCGCAGACATAAACGGGAATGTCGTCAGGAAAACCCGCAAGCACATCGGCAACACCGGCGAGCCGGTTTTCCAGAACCAGAATGCGATCAGCGACAAAACGCCCCTTGCCATGCGCCTCGGACAGCACACGCAAGACCACGGTGCCCTCGGCAATGAACAGGCCGCGACGCCCGACCAGATCCTTCTCCCGGATGGCGCGGAAGGGCGCTATCCGTTCGTCCTCGGGATCAAGGATCGCAACCGGTTCAGCCGCCATCAGTCAAAACGGATTTCAACATCGGCGGCCATCCGGCCGGTGTGAAGGTCGAACAGGTACAAGGTCTGCTCGCCGTTTTCCTTCTGGCCGTAAATCAGCGCCTGACCGTTGCCATAGCTGATATCGGCGATCTGGAACCCGCGCGGCAGCGTGGCCGTCAGCGCACGCGGCGCATCGGCCGGCACAATCGCCCCGGAGGAGGTTGCCGCCGTCTGTTCGTCGGCCGGCTTGTTGAAGACCTTGTAGAGGATCGCGCCGAAAACCGCCATCAGCGAGACGATCATGATCAGCGCGGAAACGATCTGCAATCGCAGCATCCGCCGCCGCACCAGCTCGACGGCCGGGTCAAGCGGCTGTTCTTCTTCCTGGTCTTCGTTAAGATGTTGCGACATTGTCCATTGCTCCGCAGCCTTGTTTGGCATACAAGCGCCAGTCTCGCACCAGCCCTCACGCAAACACTCAGATGACAGACGATCCCTTTAAACAAACAGAGGCCAATAGAAAAGTCTTTCTCGTTCCCGAAGGAACGAAAGAGCGCCTCGACGCTTTTGTCGCACGGCAGATGGGCGACGGTGTATCGCGCACCCGCATCAAGGCCCTGATCGGCAAGGGGGCTGTCACGGTCGACGGGTCGCCGGTTCTGGAGGCAAGCCGCAAGGTGAAGCCCGGTGCGGAAATCACGGTGATCATCCCGGAAGCCGTCGAGGCCGAGCCGCAAGGCGAGGATATTCCGCTCAACATCCTGCATGAGGACGACGATATCATCGTCATCAACAAGCAGGCTGGCCTTGTGGTCCATCCCGGCGCGGGCAACTGGACCGGAACACTGGTCAATGCGCTGATCTATCATTGCGGTGACACGCTTTCCGGCATTGGCGGGGTCCGGCGGCCAGGCATTGTCCATCGCCTCGACAAGGATACCACCGGCGTCATGATCGTGGCCAAGAACGATGCCGCCCATCAGGCGCTGGCAGCACAATTTGCCGACCACGGCCGCACCGGGCCGCTGCAGCGCGCCTACAAGGCGCTGGTCTGGGGACGGCCGCGCAACCTGCACGGCACGATCGACGCGCCACTGGGACGCGCCTCCGACCGTATTCGCCGCGCGGTTAAATCCGCCGACAGCGCCGATGCCGATTTTGCGATCACCCATTACAATGTCGAGCAGCGCTTCGGCGAGCGGCCGGACGGAACGGCGCTTGCAAGCCTGGTCGAATGCCGTCTTGAGACCGGACGCACCCACCAGATCCGCGTCCATATGGCTCATGCCGGCCATCCGCTGATCGGCGACAGCCTGTATGGGTCCGGCTTCAAGACCAAGGCCAACCTGCTGGAAGAACCGGCACGCAGCATTGTGCGCGCCTTTCCGCGTCAGGCGCTTCATGCCGCCCTTCTGGTCATTGAACATCCCGCAACGGGCGCGCAGATGCGCTTCGAGGCCGCCCTTCCCGACGATATGACCGCACTGTGCGCGGCATTCGGGCCATCAGCGTAAAAAACATTCCAGTGAATGGAGTGTTCACCGTTCGAGAACCTTGAAACACGGGATTGCCATACTTAAATCCGGTTTTCCCTTCATGACATCAGTGACTGGTTTGCGGGGTCAAGACCTCGCTGGCTATGCTATGCTTGTTTCATGGAAGGTTCAGACACACCAAGGGGGTGAAAGCAGTGGCCAATACATTACCCAGCATTCGCGCCGGAGAAAACGGTCTCAACCGCTATCTCGAGGAAATCCGCAAGTTTCCGATGCTGGAGCCGCAGCAGGAATACATGCTCGCCAAACGCTATCAGGAGCATGACGACCGCAATGCCGCTCACCAGCTGGTGACGAGCCATCTGCGCCTCGTCGCCAAGATCGCGATGGGCTATCGCGGTTACGGTCTGCCGATCGGCGAAGTTGTCTCGGAAGGCAATGTCGGACTGATGCAGGCGGTGAAGAAATTCGATCCCGAACGCGGGTTCCGGCTTGCGACCTACGCCATGTGGTGGATCAAGGCCTCGATCCAGGAATATATCCTGCGTTCGTGGTCGCTCGTCAAAATGGGCACAACCGCCAATCAGAAGCGCCTGTTCTTCAACCTGCGCCGGCTGAAGGGCAAGATCCAGGCAATCGAGGACGGCGATCTCAATCCCGAACAGGTCAGCGAAATCGCCACCAAGCTGAAAGTCAGCGAGGAAGAGGTCGTTTCGATGAACCGCCGCCTGTCCGGCGACGCCTCGCTCAACGCACCGATCCGCGCCACCGAGGGCGAAAGCGGGCAGTGGCAGGACTGGCTGGTCGACGAGAATGACAGCCAGGAAGACATCCTGATGAATCAGGATGAGCTGGAAAACCGCCGCGACATGCTGTCATCGGCGATGAACGTGCTGAATGACCGCGAAAAGCGGATTTTCGTGGCACGCCGGCTTTCCGAAGACCCGGAAACGCTGGAATCGCTGTCCGGCGAGTTCGACATTTCACGCGAGCGTGTTCGTCAGATCGAGGTCCGCGCCTTCGAAAAGGTGCAGGACGCCGTGCAGAAACAGGTTGCCGCCAATGCCCGCGCGGTTCGTGCCGTGCGCGACGGCGACGACGCTTCGGAATAACAGGATCGCCTCGGTCTGAGCGTTTTCGCCAGCCGGGAACATGAAGCCTGAACATATTGAAACGCCCCCACGGATGACTTCGCGGGGGCGTTTTCTATTTATTGTGAGACGGCGATGATTGAACCATCCAGCCGTTATCAATGTTCAGAGGCCGGAAAGCCGATACACATCAGCGTAAGAGGCGCAAGTGGCGCCGGCAGCTCAAGAACACCTGCCGTGGCTTCATCATCAAAGCCGCCGACCAGAACGCTTCCCAGCCCTTCTTCCACCGCCTGAAGCTGGATATTCTGGGCGACCGCACCTGCCTCCAGATAGACATACCGCTCACCGCGCGCGCCATAGGGCTGCTGCTCGAAAAACGCCTGTGCCGCGGCCAGCATGTCGCACAGAGGGCGATAACGCACGCCGCATTCGCAACCCATTCAGGATTGCCAATCGATGCCTTGCACAGGGCCGGCCGCAGATCGGTTTGGTTGACGGCTTTCAGGTCAGGCCCGGTCGGCTCAGCGGCGTATAACCCGCGCTCAAGACCGGCGACACTGCCCGCCAGGACAAACAGGCGAAGCGGATAAAGCGCGTGCGCGGATGGAGCGGTCCTTTTGCCATCTTCGCCAGACCTGCCCTGGGCCGCCCACAGGAGTTTTTCCAGAGAGGCGAGCGGTATCGGACGCTCCGCAAAAGTGCGGACCGAGCGCCGGCGGGCAATTGCCTGACCAAGAGTGATACCCATCTGTCCGGCCCCATTTCACGCCCGCAAGCAGCCTTGCGCGGTATCGAAAAACCGCGTCAGTTGCCGCTGTTGATATCGCCGAGCGCCTGCCATTCCTGAATGGCGCGGTTGAAGATCGCCATGCCGGTCGTGCCCTTTTCGAGCGTCAGCAGCGCACGGCGGCCATTGCGATAGGTCACCGGAATGTCGATCCAGTTGCGTTCCCCCAGAAGCGAGAGGTTCTGCGCCCGTGCCTGATCGAAATCGTTGAGCGCGAGCATGTAGAGATCGTCCGTGATCTTGGCGGAAACCGCGATCAATGGATCGCCGCGTGCCGCCTCGGTGCCCTTCATCGAAATGCGCTGGACGTTTTCGATCCCGCCACCGTCGAAACCATCGCTGAGCGTGAAGGAAATGTCGATGAGATGGCTTGCCGGCAGCGACGGATCGTCATTGCGCCGGAAGGTCAGGACACCGGAAAGGCCGGCATCAGGCACATTCAAAACCCCCTCGACCACCGGTTCGGAAACCGCCGTTCCGGTGTTTTCCTGCTTCAGCTCCCATTCAACCGTGCCCTGGAAGGCCGAGGGCACCGACTGGCCGAGCTGCTCTTCATAAAGATACATCTTCTGCCCGGACCCGACCGGCGGCGCGGGATCGGCCGTCTCTGTGGCGGACGCTGTTTCCGAGGGCGTCGAGGGCGATGTCTGGTTGGCAACCGATCGCGCCGGCCCGGACACGGCCCCGGCAGCCGGCAGGCCTTCATCGACCTCGGTTCCGTCGGGCAGCAGTCGCTGGGTATAGGGCTTGGTGTTTTCGGCCGTTTGCGTCTCGTCCGGCTCAGATGCGGGTTCTCCCGATGCCGAAGACGGCTCGCTTCCCGCGCTCTGCTGCTGGTCGGCAGGCGAAATCGCCGCCACAATACGATCGCGGTTGTCCCAGGCGAAATAGCCGCCGACAACGAGAACCAGCGCGACGACAACGGCGCCGGCGATCATGAAAATACGCCGTTTGCGTCCGGCCTCGGCGTCATCATCTCCAGCCTGCGCCGGGGCGCCGGTCATCTCGTCATAATCATCGAAGCCCGAACCGGGATCTTCCGGTTCCAGCCCTAAAAGACTGTCGACATGCGCCCAGTCCTTTTCCGGCACGGACCGGCGGGGCGGCGGCGGAGCAGGCTCGAACGGACCGGCCTTTGCGGTTGTCGCCTCGAAATTCCAGTCATGCGGCGCGGATTGCTGTTCTTCTTCCTCATCCCAGTCCCGACGCAGCGCCTCTTCCTCGTCGGGCTCGACGATGACGGTGCCCGCATCGGTTTCGACCGGTTCGTCGGTCACATCATAGGTATAGGCGTTGTCGCGGTCTTCGGCGCCATCATCGTGATAGACCCGGTCCGGCGTGCTGACCGTCTCGAAGGTTGCCCCTTCGAGCAGATTGCGCGACGCAGAGGGCGCTTCTTCATCGAAAGGCGCGGTCTCCGTTTCCGCACTCTCGTCGACAGCAGGCCTGTCGGCAAACGCCGGCGCTTCGGCCATTCCAGAGGCCGGCTCCGCCGGACCCTCATGCGCATGGTGATCGTCATATTCGGGGTAGGACGCATCGGAAACGACCCGTTCCGGCTCACCAGTGGGAACCTCTTCCGGTTCGTCGTCCTGCTGCGGTTCCGCCTCATCGGCGGGCCATTCCTGTCGTGCGTCTTCCGGCGCGCGAGCAGGCTCGTCATCGCCCGCATCGGCCGGAGTATCGTCCTGCTCCTGTTGCTCAGCAACAGGTTCTTCCGGCAGATCGGCATCCTCGGGCGGCAGGGCCTCGGCAAATTCGGCCTCGACTTCGGCAATCGCGGCGTCGATCTTGTCGATCTGCCGCTTGATCAACGCCTCGGGCGGGGCCGGAGACATATTCTCCATCTGCCGGACGACGGCGGAGCGCGCCTTCTCGTAAACGCGCGCGCGCAATTCCGGAGACTGTTCCGGAAGGCCTTCGACGGCACGCCGAATGACTGCTGTGAAATCCGCCATTAATTACCCCTATTGTGCGGGTCGTATTCCGCGACAATACTATGATTTATGCTTAATCCTCAAACGGATCGGTCACAAGAATGGTGTCTTCACGCTCAGGACTTGTGGATAGAAGCGCAATTGGTGCACCAATCAGCTCTTCAACCTGGCGTACATATTTGACAGCCTGTGCGGGAAGGTCCGCCCACTTGCGTGCGCCGACGGTTGATTCTTTCCAACCTTCGAGCGTGATGTAGACCGGTTTGACCCGTGCTTGAGCACCCTGACTGGCCGGCAGAGCCTCGATCTGCTCGCCGTCAAGCTCATAAGCGACGCAGATCTTCAGCTCATCAAGGCCGTCCAGCACGTCGAGCTTGGTCAGCGCGATACCGGTGATGCCGTTGGTGGCAACAGCCTGACGCACCAGCACGGCATCGAACCAGCCGCAGCGGCGCTGACGCCCGGTCACCGTGCCGAATTCACGGCCGCGCTCGCCGAGAAACTGGCCAACCTCATCTTTAAGCTCGGTCGGGAACGGACCTTCGCCGACGCGGGTGGTGTAGGCCTTGGTAATGCCGAGCACATATTCGAGCGCGCCCGGGCCCATGCCGGAACCGGCGGCGGCCTGGCCTGCGACCGTGTTCGACGAGGTGACGAAGGGATAGGTGCCGTGATCGATATCGAGCAGCGAGCCCTGCGCGCCTTCAAACAGGATGCGCTGACCGGCGCGACGCTTCTTGTCGAGCAGCAGCCAGACGGTTTCGCGGAACGGCAGAACCTTGTCGGCGATCGAGGTCAGTTCGTCCATGATCGCATCATGCTCGATTTCGGCTGCGCCAAAACCGCGCCTCAGCGCATTGTGATGGGTCAGCAGGCGGTCGACCTTGGCCGGCAGCGTTTCCAGATTGGCCAGATCCATCAACCGGATCGCGCGGCGGCCGACCTTATCTTCATAGGCCGGGCCGATGCCGCGGCGTGTGGTGCCGATCTTGGTGCCGGAATTGGACGCCGCATCCTCGCGCATACCGTCCAGTTCGCGGTGCAGCGAAAGAATCAGCGTCGCGTTGTCGGCGATACGCAGATTGTCGGGCGAGATCGAAACGCCCTGCGCTTCCAGCCGGCCGATTTCGGCAATCAGTGCATGCGGGTCGACGACCACGCCATTGCCGATAACGGCAAGCTTGCCTTCACGCACAACGCCTGACGGCAGCAGCGACAGCTTGTAGCTGACGCCATCAATCACGAGGGTGTGGCCGGCATTATGGCCGCCCTGATAGCGCACCACGATATCCGCGCGCTCGGACAGCCAGTCGACGATCTTGCCCTTGCCTTCATCGCCCCATTGCGAGCCGACCACTACAACATTTGTCATTTTACCTACCTAGAAACCGATGCCTTGCCTGCGGCAGAACCGCAGCATCTATAACCATCCCTTACGTATATTGCGACACCCCTTAGCCGCAAGCCCGCAAAATTTTTGCGTGACTTTGGCACGCGCGACAGATTATGGCGAAAGCGCGATAAAACCATCATCCCTTCTTTTTTGAAGATACGACCTGCGGATGAGCCAAATAGGGGACTATGGCCATGCAATGGCGCGCCTATCTTCTTTTGACAGTGACCACACTTTTCTGGGGCGGAAACCTCACTGTCGGCAAACTCGCCATCGGCCACGTCTCCCCGATGGTGATGAACTCGCTCAGATGGGGCATCGCCGCACTGGTCATTTCGGCCTTCGCCATGCCACAGATCCGTCGTGAATGGCCGGCCATCAAGAAGAACTGGCCGATCCTCTTCGGTTTCGGCGCTGTCGGCTTTGCCAGCTTCAATGCCTTTCTCTATTCCGGCCTCAGGTTCACTTCCGCCATCAACGGCGCCATCGACCAGGCCGCAATTCCGCTTTTGATCTTCGCCCTCAATTTCGTGTTTTTCAGGGTTCGCGCCTCGCTGGCGCAGCTCGCCGGTTTTGCGCTCACCCTCGCAGGCGTTGCCGTGACGGTTTCCCATGGCCAGATATCGCGGCTGCTCAGCCTTGAAATCAATTTCGGCGATTTTCTCGTGCTGATGGCGGTGCTGTGTTATTCGTTCTACACGGTCTGCCTGCGCTACAAACCGGCCCTCGACTGGCGGGCCATGGCCATGGCCTGTTTCATCGGGGCCTTCATCGCCTCACTGCCGATGGTGGCAACGGAGGCCGCACTGGGCCTTTCCATGCTGCCGCACGACCTCACCGGCTTCGGCGTTATCGTCTTTATCGGCCTTTTCCCCTCGCTGGTCTCGCAGATTCTGTTTATCCGCGGCGTGGAGATGATCGGGCCGAACCGCGCCGGCCTGTTCATCAATCTCATTCCGGTCTTCGGCATGATCCTTGCCGTGGTCGTGCTTGGCGAAAGCCCCGAAGGCTATCACGCCATCGCGTTCCTGCTGGCCATCGGCGGCATCGCCCTTGCGGAATGGGGCAAACCGAAACAGGCCTGAGAGCGCGCGCAAAAAGGCAGCGGACGGAACACAAAACGATGCTTTTGTCCGCATGATGTTTTTCCTACACCTGTTTTGAAGCCGCACAGGGGATGCGGCACGGGAACATCAAACAGGTTGATCGACATGGCCAAGCGCTTCTACTGGAATGAACTGACAAGCCCGGAATTCAGCGCTCTGGACCCGGCGACCACCGTGGCCATCCTGCCGCTTGCCTCGACCGAACAGCACGGCCCCCATCTGCCGGTCGCAACCGATGTGGCGATTGCGCAGGGCATGCTCGACACGCTGCAGGAAAACATCCCCGACAATCTCGACGTGCTGGTCCTTCCCGTTCAGGAAATCGGCAAGGCCAACGAGCATATCCATGGTCCCGGCACGCTGTCCTTCGGGGCGGACCTTCTGATCCCGGCCTGGACGACGATTGGCGAAAAGGTGGCAGCCGCCGGGCTTCGCAAGATCATCATGGTCAACAGCCATGGCGGCAATCTCGACATCATGAGCATTGTCGCGCGCGAAATGCGGGTGCGCTTCGAGATGGTCGCCGTTGCCACCCAGTGGGCGCGCTTCGGCACACCGGACGGCATGATCAGCGAGGAAGAGCGCACCTATGGCATTCACGGCGGCGAGGTCGAAACATCGCTGATGCTTCACTTCCGCCCGGAACTCGTGAAAATGGAAAATGCCGAAAACTTCGTGTCATTGGCCAAATGGCAGAAGGAAAACACCCGCCGCCTGCAGCCGACGCCGCCGAATGCGCTTGCCTGGGTCGCCCACGACCTGAACCCCAAGGGCGCGCTCGGCAATGCCGCGATCGCGACCGCTGAAAAGGGCGCAGCCATTGCCCGCCACCAGATCGAAGGCTTCATCGAGCTGGTCGAGGATGTCATCGCCTATCCGCTCGACAAACTCTATACGCCGGGCTGATCAGCCCGGCGACGGCGGCAGGTGGTGGCGCTCCTGCAGCGTCTCGATCATCGCTGCGATTTCCTTCAGCAGGTAATCGACAAACAGGCTGCTGGCCGCATCCAGCGGCGCGCGGGCGCGGGAAAACAGTTTCATCGGCTGGTGACGCACATGCGGATCGGCGAGCGGGCGGAAGGCCAGTTCGCCCTTCTGGCATTCGACATAGACATCGAGCGGGTTGAGAAAGGTCAGTCCCGTGCCGCGCTTGACCAGACCTTTCAGCATCTCCGATGCATTGGTCTCGACCACCGGCTCGATCGGCAGCGACAGCGGAGAAAGCGCCAGATTGATGACGTGACGCAGGCTGGTGCCCGGCTGCGCCAGAACCAGTGGCTCCTGCACGACATCGGAGACATTGACACGGTCTTCCTTCGCGAGGCGATGGTCCGGCGGCATCACGGCGCCAATCGGCACATCGAAGGATGCCAGCGTGCGGATGCCGGGGGTCGGCGGAATATTGAAGCCGAGGCCGAGATCGACATCGCCAGTCAGCACATTGGCAATCGTCGTGGTGCCGCCATCGGACCTGAGATGAATCCGTATCCTCGGATTGTCGGCGACAAAGCGGCCGATGATCTCCTGCAGCGGACCGGCCGCAAGCCCGACGGTCGCCACCAGCGTCACCTTGCCGGCCTGCGGCATTTTCAGCGCACGAATACGCGATTCCAGCCGTTCATAGCCCTTCAGCACCTCGCGGATATGCTCCACGCACATCTCGCCGGCCGCCGTCAGCCGCAAACCCCGCGGCAGACGCTCGAACAGCGGGGCGCCGAACTCCTCCTCCAGCGCCAGAATTTGCCGGTTGACGGCGGATGAGGCGACATTCAATCGCTGGGCCGCCTTGCGGATTGAACCGCATCGGGCAATTTCATCGATATATTGCAGTTTCCTGGAGTGCAGCATGGGCGTAAACTCAAGCGTAAAAGAACCGGCTCTGACCAAATTTTGCGCAGTTCGATTACATTTATAACAATCGCGCCGCCTGTGCAAAAAAGGCATCAATGCGCACGAAATTTGATGCTTCTCAAACAGCGGTGAAGCCGCTCAAATGCAGTTCTGGAAAGCGACACGACGAAAAGCGAAGGGGAACAGCTTATGTCGACTACCTCAAAGACCGCCGCATTAGCCGGCGCTGCCTTGCTGGCAGCGGCTGCAACGCCCGCCTTTGCGCTGGATGAGGTCACCTACGGCACCAACTGGCTGGCACAGGCCGAACATGGCGGGTTCTATCAGGCCGTGGCCGACGGCACATATGAAAAATACGGGCTGGATGTGACCATCGTTCAGGGTGGCCCGCAGGCGGCCAACCGCTCGCTTCTGATCGCCGGCAAGGTCGATTTCTACATGGGATCGCCGCAGGGCGAACTGGATGCCGTGGTCGAGGGTATTCCGGTGGTCGATGTCGCCGCCATGTTCCAGAAGGATCCGCAGATCCTGATGGCCCATCCCGATCAGGGCATCGAGGAATTCGCCGATCTGGCCAAGCTGCCGACCATCTTCATGGGCAAGGACGGTTTTCTTTCCTACTTCCAGTGGATGAAGGCCAATTTCGACGGCTTCGACGATGCCCAGTACAAGCCCTATACCTTCAACCCCGCGCCGTTCATCGCCGATCCGGAATCGGCCCAGCAGGGTTATCTCACCTCCGAACCCTATTCGGTGGAACGGGAAGCCGGCTGGACACCGGAAGTGTTCCTTCTGGCCGACAGCGGCTATTCGCCCTATTCGACGATGATCACCGCCCAGCAGAAGCTGGTCGACGAAAACCCGGATCTGGTCCAGCGTTTCGTCGATGCCTCGATTGAGGGCTGGTACAACTATCTCTATGGCGACAACACGGCTGCCAACGACCTCATCAAAAAAGACAATCCGGAAATGACGGATGAGCAGATCGCCTTCTCCATCGACAAGATGAAGGAATACGGCATCGTCGTCTCCGGTGACGCCGACGAAGGCGGCATCGGCTGCATTACCGATGCGCATTACAAGACCTTCTTCGAAGACATGGTCGATATCGGCCTGTTTGAAGCCGATCTCGACTATACCAAGGCCTTCACGACCCAGTTCGTTTGCAAGGGCGTTGGCATGGATCTGATGAAGTAGACGGGAAATACCCCGGCACTCCGTTTCGCGCCTTCCCGCGCGAAACGGGATTTTGAATTGAATGCAGGATAACCGCATGCCGAACGCTAGTGCCGAGACCCCGGCATCGCCGCCTTTGCAAAAGTCCCTGGTGCGGATGGAGCATGTCACCAAGATCTTCTCCAACGGCACCATCGCACTTTCCGACATGTCGCTGACCGTGCGCCAGGGTGAGTTTGTCAGCCTGCTCGGCCCCTCCGGCTGCGGTAAGTCAACCGCGCTCAGGATCATCGCGGCTCTCGGCGATGTGACCCGCGGCACCATTGACTGGCCAAGTTCACGCATTTCCGCCAAGGGCCGTCCCGAAGGCGATATCAGCTTCGTGTTCCAGGAACCGACGCTGATGCCCTGGGCCACGGTTTTCGGCAATGTCTACCTGCCGCTGAAACTGCGCGGCCAGTCGAAAGCCGGTACGCGCGACCGGATCATGGATGTCCTGAAAACCGTCGGTCTTGAGGATTTTGCGGACGCCTATCCGCGCGAGCTTTCCGGCGGCATGAAGATGCGGGTTTCGATTGCCCGCGCGCTCGTCACCAACCCGAAACTGCTGCTGATGGACGAGCCCTTCGCAGCCCTTGACGAAATCACCCGCCAGCGGCTCAACGACGATGTTCTGCGGCTCTGGCGCGAAACCGGCATCACCGTCGTGTTCGTGACCCATTCGGTGTTCGAATCCGCCTATCTTTCAAACCGCATCGTGGTGATGCGCGCCCGTCCGGGGCAGGTTTTCGACGATTTCCCGCTCGACACCAGCCAGGTTCGCGACGAGGACTATCGCTCCTCGGACGAATACCACCAGGCCTGTGCGAAAGTGTCTCATGCGCTGCAGGGCGCAATCCACGCCGCCGGGGGAGAACACTGATGAGCGACAAGGTAACCGCCACGCAGCCGGACGATACGGTTTACGCCCAACCCGGTTTCTTCGCCCGTCACGGCGAAACCATTCTCAAGGTCCTGATCCCGATCGCCGTACTCGCGCTTCTGGTGGCAATCTGGCAGGCGATCGTGATCATCTACCAGACGCCGCACTACATCCTTCCCGGTCCAGCGCTGGTGGCCGAAGCCTTTGTCGAGGACTGGGGCATACTGGCGCCGGCGCTGTGGGTGACAACCAAGATCACCTTCATATCGCTCGGTCTTGCGCTGGCCGGCGGTGTTGGTCTTGCCGTCATCATGGTGCAGTCGCGCTGGATCGAGACCGCGCTTTACCCGATCACCGTGATCCTGCAGGTCACCCCGATCGTCGCGATTGCGCCGCTGATCCTGATCTACACGCCGACGACGCAGGTGGCGCTGCTGATCTGCGCCTTTCTGGTGGCGTTCTTCCCGATCCTATCCAACATGGCGCAGGGGCTGAAAAGCGTCGACCACAACCTTTTGAACCTGTTCGAACTTTACGGCGCCTCGCGCTGGCAGACGCTGATCCATCTGAAACTGCCCGCCTCGCTGCCCTATTTCATGACCGGGCTGAGGATCGGTGGCGGGCTGGCGCTGATTGCCGCCGTGGTCGCCGAATTTGCGGCCGGGTCGGCCGGTGCGGGCTCCGGCCTTGCCTTCCGGCTTCTGGAGGCGCAGTACCGGCTCAACATTCCGCGTCTGTTCGCAGCGCTGTTCATGCTCGCCTGTCTCGGCGTCGCCATCTTCGCGCTCACCTCCTTCATTGCCTGGCTGTTCCTGCATCGCTGGCATGAAAGCAGCCTGAAGAGGGAAAACTGATGGCGGATTTCATGACACTGCCGAACGCGACGTCATTTGCGCTGTCACGGGCGACCATCCCCGCAATCTGCCTTGCGGATGCGAGCGGCTTTGCGGCCCGGGAAGGCCTTGTTTCGGCCGATATCGTGGTCACCGATGGCAAGATCGGCGCCATTCTGCCGGCCGGCACGGCGCCGGCCACCCTTCCCGTAACCGATATGCGCGACGGCATGGTCTGGCCGACCTTCACCGACATGCACACCCATATCGACAAGGGCCATATCTGGGAGCGCCGCCGCAATCCCGACGGCACCTTCATGGGCGCGCTTGAAAACGTGATGACCGACCGTCAGGCCAACTGGTCGGCCGAAGACGTCGCCGCCCGCATGGAATTCTCGCTGAAATCGGCCTATGCCCACGGCACCGGCCTTCTCAGAACCCATATCGACAGCCTGCCGCCGCAACACGACATCTCGTTCGAGGTGTTTTCCGACATGCGCGCAAAATGGGCGGGACGGATCGAGCTTCAGGCCGTGGCGCTGTTTGCAATCGACATGATCTTCGAACCGTTTTTTGATGATCTGACCGCCCTTCTGAAACGCCATAACGGCCTTGTCGGCGGCGTGACGCAGATGCTGCCGGACCTCGATGCACGGCTCGACCGCCTGTTTCAGGCCGCCGGCGACAACGGCCTCGATATCGACCTTCATGTCGACGAGACCGAGGACCGCGAGGTGCTCACCCTGGGCCGCATTGCCGAGGCCAAGCTGCGCAACGGCTATGAAGGCGCGGTCACCGTCGGCCATTGCTGCTCTCTGGCGCGCCAAGACGAGGAAACGGCAAAACGCGCCATCGACCTTGTGGCCGAGGCCGGGCTTTCCGTCGTCTCATTGCCGATGTGCAACATGTACCTGCAGGACCGCCACGAAGGCCGCACGCCGCGCTGGCGGGGCGTGACGCTGTTCAAGGAGCTTGCCGCAGCCGGCGTGAAAACGTCCGTCGCCTCCGACAACACCCGCGATCCGTTCTACGCCTATGGCGATCTCGACCCCGTCGAGGTCATCCGCGAGGCCGTGCGCATTCTCCAGCTCGACCACCCGCTGGACGACACCGCCCGGATCATCACCCGCACGCCCGCCGAAATTCTCGGGCGGGCCGAGCGCGGGATGATCGCCGCAGGTGGTCCCGCCGACCTCGTTTTGTTCAGCGCCCGGCGCTGGAGCGAATTTCTTTCCCGTCCGCAGGCCGACCGCATCGTGATGCGGAATGGCATGGGCATCGACCGCAGCCTGCCGGACTATCGCGAACTTGACCCGCTTATGGATAAGTGAACATGCCGGACTATCAGCAGATCAAGGCCGAACTCGACGGCATCACCGTTGACGACAATCCCAACATGGTTTTGCGCAAGAGCCGGGATTTCTACTGGTACTCGCCGATCCTGAAGGAACAGCTCGACCAGGTGACCGGCGATCTGGTCGTCTCGCCGAAGAACGAGGAAGAAGTTATCCGGGTCCTGAAAACCGCCTTCAGGCATGATGCCCCGGTGACGGCGCGCGGCGGCGGGACCGGCAATTACGGCCAGTGCATGCCGCTTTCGGGCGGTATCGTTCTCGACATGACCAAGATGAACGCCATCAAGGAGGTGCATACCGGTCGTGTGGTTGCCGAAGCCGGCATCATCTGTGCCCGGCTCGACAAGCAGTTGAAGGAAGAGACCGGTCAGGAACTCCGCTTTCACCCCTCAACCACCAGTTCGGCAACCCTTGGCGGCTTTGTTGCCGGCGGCTCCGGCGGCGTCGGCTCGATCACCTGGGGCGGTTTGCGCGATCTTGGCAATGTCCTCAAACTCAGGATTGTCACGATGGAGGCGGAGCCGCGCGTGATGGAGCTGACCGCGCGCGACCTGATGAAGGTGAGCCACGCCTACGGCACCAACGGCATCATCACCGAGGTGGAAATGCCGCTGGCGCCCGCCTATGACTGGGTCGACGTGATTGTCGGGCACGACACCTTCATGGACGCAGTGCGCTTTTCCGATGCGCTGGCCGCCAGCAACGGCATCTTGACCAAGGAAATCGCGCCGATTGCCGCGCCGGTTCCCCATGCCTTTTTCAGTCGTCATCAGCCTTATCTGAAGGAAAACGAAGCCGTCTCCGTGGTCATGGTTGCCCCGCATGCCATGGCCCCGTTCGAAGCGCTGGTGAAGCTGCACAAGGGCGAAATCCGCTTCCGCGCCGACGAGGCGGAAAGCCTGCGCGGCATGCCGCGCGCCTATGAACTGGCCTGGAACCACACCACGCTGCGGGCGCTGAAGAAACAGCCCGGCTCCTTCACCTATCTTCAGGTGCAGTATCCCGGCCCCGATCATGTCGCCAAGGTGGAGAAGATGTGCGAAATCTTCGGCGACGAGGTGATCGGCCATCTCGAGTTCATGCGCTTCGACGGCGCCATCCAGTGTTCCGGCCTGCCGCTGGTGCGTTACACCACGGCCGAACGGCTGGAAGAGATCATCCGCATTCACGAGGAAAACGGCTGCCCGATCTTCAACCCGCACCGCTACACACTGGAAGAAGGCGGCATGAAGCAGACCGACACGCTGCAACTCGCCTTCAAGAAGGAAACCGACCCGAAGGGGCTGCTCAACCCCGGCAAGATGATCGCCTGGGAAAATCCGGATTTCGATTTCAAGGCCGGCCGGTATTTCCTGTTCAAGGGGCTGGCCGAAACGGAGATCGGCTGAAATGCGGGTTCTCGTTCTCTACAGCCACCCGGTGGAGACCAGCTATGGCGCGGCTCTGCATGCCCAGGTCGTGGAAAGTTTGAAAAAGGCCGGCCACGACGTCGACGACTGCGATCTCTATGCAGAAAACTTCCAGCCGGTTCTGACCCGGCAGGAGCGGATCGGCTATCACGATTACCCCGAAAATACCGCGCCGGTGGCAGACTATGTCGAAAGGCTGAGAAAGGCGGAAGCGCTGGTGATCGTCTCGCCGGTTTGGAATTTCGGCTTTCCGGCAATGCTGAAAGGCTATTTCGACCGGGTCTGGCTGCCGGGCGTTTCCTTCGCGCTTGAAGACGGCAAACTGTCCCCGACGCTGCGCCACATCGCCAAGCTCGCCGCCGTCTTCACCTATGGCGCAACGCCGATGCGCGCCTTTCTGGCCGGCAATCCCCCGAAGAAGATCGTCAAGCGCGTGCTGCGCGCCCAGATCAAGATCGGCGCGCCGGTTTCCTTCATGGCCCATTACGACATGAACAACTGCACCGACAGGACGCGCGCCGATTTTCTGGCCAGAGTGAAGGCCGAGATGGAGGCTTTCTGAGGTTTCAGACCACCGCCCCCCCTTTACATCACCGCTCAGACCACTAGGTCTAAGACTACCCCGCAAGCGCACCGCACAGGCGCTTGCGGGCTCTTTTGAGCGATACCGCAGCGCCCGAGATGATGTATTTTGTACCGGGCACGCGGCAGAATATGAGAAATAGCGCATATTTTTAGGGTTTTTCAGATCCGCCATGCGCCAGACGCGGGGAATAAGGCCAAAATGTCCATGCTTGAGCAGAAAACCGCCGACGAGACCCGCCTGCGCAAATTGCGCGGCACTGTGCCGGTCAATGCCGTGCTTCATGTCTGGCTGAAATCCGTTCATCCGCACGCGCCTGCCGAAATGCGGCTTTCGCTGAACGAGCAGGTGTTCGGCAATATCTATGTGCAGAACTCCGAGGAATATGAATTCCGCATGTTCTTCGTGCCCCATGGCGGTGAGCTTGAATGCGCCTACGACCCGGAAACGACGACGATTTCGGTGGCTTACTGGTTCACCGATGCCAAGGTGCTGGACGAAGGCATCACCGTGCTGCGCACGCATGCCGCCAATGCGCCGGCACCGGCGCCCGGCTCCTACCATTTCCGTCCGCCCTTCGGCTGGATGAACGACCCCAACGGCTTCGGCCGCTTCAATGGCTCCGCCCATCTTTTCTATCAGCATTATTCACATGGGCTGACATGGAACACCATGCATTGGGGCCATGCGGTGTCGGAGGATTTCCTGCACTGGCGGCACCTGCCGATCTTCCTGTTTCCCTCCGAGGAGCTGACGGCCAAGCCGGACAAGCGCGGCGGCGCCTTCTCAGGCTCGGCTATACCGCTGGAAAATTCCGCGGGCGTTCGGGTGTTCTTCACCGAAAGCGTGATCGAACGCGATCCCGAACGCGAAATCCAGATGGTCGCAACCTCGCAATCGCTGATCTTTGCCGGCGCGGCGCATCCGCTGATCGACAAGCGGCCGGAGGTCGAGGGGCTGACGCTCGATTTCCGCGACCCGTATGTTTTCCGCGGGCCGGACGGCTACTGGAAAATGCTGCTCGGCAGCCGCCAGGGCGAGGAAGGCGTGGTGCTGCTCTATCAGACAGCCGACCTGACGGCCGCCGGCGGCTGGGAATTCGTCGACATTTTGCACCGTGAAGGCCGGTTCAACACCCAGGTAATCGAATGCCCCTGCCTGCTGCCGCTCGACGGGCCGGCGGGCGACCCACAGACCCGCTGGGTGCTGGTCTGCGGCCTGATGCACAGCCATCACGAGAAGACCGGCCGCAAGAACCTGACCATGGCCACCGTCGGCCATTTCGACGGCAGCAGCTTTACACCCGATTTCGAGCAGGAACTCGATTTCGCCACCGACAATTATGCCTTTCAGGCCTTTCTCGATCAGGGAACGCCCGTGGGCATCGGCTGGCTCGCCAACTGGGCCGACGCCGCGCCTGAAATCGACTTCCCCACCGCCATGACGCTGCCGCGCAACATCGTCTATGACGCGGCGGACGATACGCTTCTGACGCCGCCGATCGAGGGTGTCGAAGTGCTGCGCGATCAGCTGATCGACGATAGCGTGCTTGCCGCCGGCGAACCCGTGATGCTGGAGAGCGGGCAGGCCGAAATCGTGATCGAACTGGACCGCAATGACGGCCCCTTCGAACTCGACCTCTACCACAACAATATCGAGATCATGGTGAAGGTGGACGAAGAAGGCCTGCGGCTGATCTATCTGGATGACAGCAAGGAACAGAGCCCCGATTACATCGCGCCCGGCGCCACGCCGAGCCACATCCGGGTGTTTCTCGATATCGGATCGGTCGAGGTCTTCGCAGACAACGGCCGCTGGACCGGCACCAAGCGCATTGCCGGCTTCGATCCCGTGCATTCGCTCAGAATTCGCGCCGGCGCCGTCAAGTCGGCAAAGGTGTGGTCGCTCGCGCTTTAACAGCCCGCCTTATGAAGGGGGCCAGAGGTCGTGACACTGGTTTTCTGCGTGGACGGCAAAGCAAACCTATTCTTTTTACGGACGTCATCCTCGGGCTTGTCCCGAGGATCTAACCACGGCTCAGCACGAGCGGCGTTGGCGGTCCGTAATGATTTGTTTGAAATTGACTTTTTACCCGATACGCTTGTCGCGTTCATGCGTGCTTAGACCCTCGGGACAAGCCCGAGGGTGACGAAAGAGAGTGGGGCGAGCTTTGTCAGCCGTCTGACAAACGACCCGGTTTCAAGGCCGGGCCGTTTGCAAACATTGTATGCGGACACAATCGTCCGTGGGCATTTCCGCGCCGGCAATTCAGGCGCGGATCACACCGCCCGTCGACTTTTCGACATTGGCGATAATCTTCTTCATCAGCACCTCGAAGTCCTCATCCGTCAGCGTGCGGTCCGCCGGTTGGATTGCCACTTCGATGGCGACCGACTTCTTGCCTTCGCCCACTGAAGCGCCCTCGAAGATATCGAAGACGGTAACGCCGGTGATCAGCTTGCGGTCGGCGCCTGCTGCGGCGCGCTCGATGGCCGCCGCCTCGATATCGCGGTCAACGACGAAGGCGAAGTCGCGGGAGACGGCCTGGAACGGCGACAGCGTCAGCGCCGGCTTGGTGCGGGTGGCCTTTTTCTTCGGCGCGGGAATGGCATCGACGAAGATTTCGAAGCCGGCAAGCTTGCCGGAAACATCCAGTGTTTCCAGCACTTTCGGATGGAACTCGCCGAAATGACCCAGCACCACTTTCGGTCCCATTTTGATGGTGCCCGAACGGCCGGGATGATACCAGTCCGGCCCGCCAGCGACGATCTGCACATTGCCCATCGGCATGCCGCAGGCCTCAAGCACGGCCAGCGCATCGGCCTTGGCATCGAACACGCCAACGCCACGGCCAGCACCCGTTTCGCCGTTCGACCACATGCGACCTGCGCCTGAAAGCGTGGCGGAGCCGCGACGCACACCGCCTGCAACGCGGCGCTGGCCCTTGGGCGTGTCGTTCTCATAGGTCCCTGAGACTTCGAACAGCGCCACATCGCCATGGCCGATGGCCGCATTGCGTTTGGCGGCGGCCAGAAGGCCCGGCAGCAGCGACGGGCGCATATCGGACATGTCGGCCGCAATCGGGTTGGAAAGCTTCAACGCTGGCGCACCGCCGCCGAAAAGCGTCGCCTCCGCCTCGGAGATGAACGACCAGGTGACGGCCTCCATCATGCCGCGTGCGGCCAGCTCCCGCCGGGCGGCGCGCGAGCGGATCTGCAGCGGTGTCAGGATCTTTTCATTGACCGCGCCAAGCGTCGGCAGTGCTAACGGCTTGATGCTGTCGACGCCGTGGATGCGCATCACCTCTTCGACCAGATCGGCCTTGCCATCCACATCCGGACGCCAGGAGGGCACGGCGACGGACACCGTCTCGCCATTACCCTCAACGGCAAAACCAAGCCGGGTCAGGATATCGCGGCTTTCTGCCGCCGAAACGTCGAGACCGGTTAGTCGCTTGACCTCGGAGAACGGATATTCGACGATTTTCGGCTGATAACCGTCATAGCCGGTCACCGTCTTCTCACTCGCCGTACCGCCGCAGAGCTCCAGCACCAGTTCGGTGGTGCGTTCCAGACCCGGCACCATGTATTCCGGGTCGACGCCGCGTTCGAAACGATAGCGGGCATCGGTGATGATGCCGAGCGTGCGGCCGGTGCGGGCGATGTTCATCGGGTCCCACAGCGCCGATTCGATCAGCACATCGGTGGTGTTCTCGTCGCAGCCGGAGTGCTCACCGCCCATGACGCCGCCGATGGATTCCACGCCATTGTCATCGGCGATGACAACATTGTCCGCCGTCAGCTCGTATTCGCGTTCATCGAGCGCCAGAATTTTCTCGCCAGCCGTGGCGCGGCGCACCGTCAGCCCGCCCTTGACCTTGGCCGCGTCGAAGACGTGCATCGGGCGGCCCTGATCGAAGGTCATGTAATTGGTGATATCGACCAGCGCATTGATCGGACGCAGGCCGATGGCAATCAGCCGCTGCTGCATCCATTTCGGGCTCGGCCCGTTCTTCACGCCGCGCACCAGACGCAGCGCAAAACCGGGGCAGAGATATTTGTCGTCCTCAGCGAAATCGAGCGTCAGCGAAACCGGCATATCGCCTTCGACCGCGAAGGACGGCGCGGGTTTCGTCTTCAGCGTGCCGAGGCCGGAGGCCGCTAGATCGCGGGCGATGCCGAAAATGCTGGTGCAGTCCGGCCGGTTCGGCGTCAGGTTGATTTCGATGACCGGATCGTCAAGTCCGGCATATTCGGCAAAGCTTGTGCCGACCGGCGCATCCTCCGGCAGGTCGATGATGCCGTCATGATTGTCGGAAATGTCGAGTTCCTTTTCCGAACACATCATGCCGTGGCTTTCGACGCCGCGAATTTTCCCGACAGACAGCGTCACGTCGATGCCCGGCACATAGGTGCCCGGCCGCGCCAGCGCACCGACGAGCCCTGCACGCGCATTCGGCGCGCCGCAGACGATCTGCAAAGGCTTGCCGTCACCGGCATCGACCGTCAGCACCTTCAGCCGGTCGGCATCGGGATGCTGTTTGGCGTCGACCACCTTGGCGATGGTGAAGGGCTTGTAGGCCGCCTTGTCGTCAACCTCTTCGACCTCCAGGCCGATGGTTGTCAGCCGCTCGCAGATTTCATCGAGCGAAGCGTCGGTTTCCAGATGTTCCTTCAACCAGGACAGTGTGAATTTCATGTCTCTCGTCTCACCATTTCAGTCGACCATCGCCCGGATTGCCGAAATCCGTACCAGCCGAATTCTGTTTTCTCAAACGTTGTCTTCCGCGCCCAGAACTTCGACAAGCCGGAACCGCTCGCATATGAGCTCCATGTCCGGGGCAAAGCCGCCATTGCGCTCGAAATATGCCTGGTGCTCCTGCCGCCAGGTGGCAAGCGACCGGTCGCCTTCCCCCTCGTCATGCGCAAAATCCGCATCCACTTCGTCGAAACGGCGAATGCTCACTTCCGTCGTTTCGATGACCGCCGCCGGCTGGCCGCGCCCGTCCAGAACGACATCGCGGCGCCCGACACAGGGCATTGGCTCACCGGATTCAGTCACATCTCGAAGCGCGCCACAGGTCGCCGTCTTCCTGCCGGCAATGACCAGCGCCAGCAGCTCATCCATGAGTGCCGGCGTGTCGCCGAATGCGAAGGTGACAGCCCCTTTATAGCGCTCCGGCAGTTGCATCACGAACTCAACCCGCCGAACAGCGTCGGAATATCGAGCGGGCGGAAGCCGTAATGCGATGTCCAGCGTTCGTCGGCGGCAAAGAAGTCTCTGAGGTCCGGCATGCCGTATTTCAGCATGGCGATGCGGTCGAGGCCCATGCCCCAGGCAAAGCCCTGATAGACATCCGGGTCGAGGCCGCAATAGCGCAGCACATTCGGGTGCACCATGCCGCAGCCGAGGATTTCCATCCAGTCCGTGCCGGTTCCGAACTTCACCTGCTCGCCGGAACGGTCGCACTGGATGTCGACCTCGAAGGACGGTTCGGTGAAAGGGAAGAAGGACGGGCGGAAGCGCATGGTCACGCTGTCGACCTCGAAGAACGCCTTGCAGAATTCCTCCAGCGTCCAGCGCAGATGGCCGACATGGGTGGTCTTGTCGATCACAAGGCCTTCAAGCTGATGAAACATCGGCGAGTGCGTCGCATCGCTGTCCTGGCGATAGGTCTTGCCGGGAATGACAACGCGGATCGGCGGTTCCTGGCTCTCCATCGTGCGGATCTGCACCGGCGAGGTGTGAGTGCGCAGCACCTTGCGCTCGCCGTTCTCATCCGGATTGAAGAAGAATGTGTCGTGCATTTCGCGGGCGGGATGCCCTTCGGGGAAGTTCAGCGCAGTGAAATTATAGTAGTCCGTCTCGATTTCCGGTCCTTCGGCAATCGAAAAGCCCATATCGCCGAAAATGGCGGTGATCTCGTCGATCACCTGGCTGACCGGATGAATGCGGCCGGACAGCGACGGCGACGGACGAACGGGCAGCGTGACGTCCACGGTCTCCGCCTTCAGCCGCGCGGCAATCGCTGCATCCTTCAGCTCGGCCTTGCGGGCGGCTATCGCCTCGCCGACCTCGTTGCGCAGCGCATTGATGGCCGCGCCGCGCGTCTTGCGCTCTTCCGGGTCCATCTTGCCGAGCGTTTTCAAAAGCTCGGAGACCGAACCTTTCTTGCCGATAGCACCGACGCGCACGGCTTCGATTGCCGCCTCGTCCGCCGCCCCGGCGATCTCGTCCATCAGCTTCTGTTTCAGATCCTCAAGATCGGACATCTCTTATCTCTTTCCTGCCGGAGCGGACCGGCTCCGCTCGCCCCTCGGCCAGATACATGACTTTCGTGATTTGAAAATGAAAAACCCGCACTGGTCCTGCCAGCGCGGGTTTCCCAAAAGGTAGAATTTCAAAAGAGCTTGGGAAGCGCTGGCTTATGCAACCGCGCTTTCAAACTCATTGGCCGTGCCCTCTTTCTTGAGGTACTCAAGGCCCTTCTTGGAAGCAGCAACGATGCTTGCAAATGCTTCCGGCTCATGAATGGCCATATCGGACAGAACCTTGCGGTCGACTTCGATGCCGGCCTTGTTCAGGCCGTCGATGAAGCGGCCATAGGTCAGGCCATGTTCACGCACAGCGGCGTTGATGCGCTGGACCCACAGAGCGCGGAAATTGCGCTTGTTGACCTTGCGGTCGCGGTAGGCGTACTGCTTCGACTTGTCGACAGCAGCCTTGGCCGTGCGGATGGTGTTCTTGCGGCGGCCGTAAAAGCCTTTTGCCTGCTTGACGACTTTCTTGTGCTTGGCGTGTGCTGTAACGCCACGTTTTACGCGAGCCATATCGGTTCTCCTTGAAATCTATCGGAATGCGTTAAGAATCTGCGGGCGTTACTTGCCGTAGGGCATGAACTGCTTGACGATCTTGGCGTCCTGATCGGACAGGACCATCGTGCCGCGCGCATCACGGATAAACTTGTTGGAACGCTTGATCATGCCGTGCTGCTTGCCTGCAGCCGCGACCTTGACCTTGCCGCTCGCGGTCAGCTTGAAACGCTTCTTGACCGACGATTTCGTCTTCATCTTGGGCATTTTGCTACTCCGTTGTTGTTAATTGCACCGGACGAAGAAATCCGGGGCCTTTGGCATTGAGAACACACACGGCATGCCCTGCCGGCCTGTTCCGGTGCACGCTTTCCCGATATCGAAAAAGGTGCACATTCAAAATGTCCGGGAGGAAAACCTGTCGGCATTCCGCTCGGACGGCGCGCTTATACGCGGTTTGTTGGAAAAGCGCAACCGGTTCTGAAACAACACACGCAATTCGCCGCCACGGCACTTTTGAAAAGTCCCGGACGGCGCATAAACGTGTGCGGCAAGGCTTATTTCGGCGCCAGCACCATCAGCATCTGACGGCCTTCCAGCTTCGGTTCGGCTTCCACCTTGGCGATTTCCGCCGTGTCTTCCTTCACCTGGCTCAGAAGCTTCATGCCCAGTTCCTGATGCGCCATTTCGCGGCCGCGAAAGCGCAGCGTCACCTTGACCTTGTCACCGCCTTCAAAGAACTTGTTCATCGCCTTCATCTTCACCTCGTAATCGTGGCTGTCGATGTTGGGACGCATCTTGATTTCTTTGACTTCGACGACTTTCTGCTTCTTGCGGGCCTCGGCGGCGCGCTTCTGGTTGGCATATTTCAGCTTGCCCAGATCGAGAATCTTGCAAACGGGCGGCGTCGAGTTGGGGGCGATCTCTACAAGATCAAGCCCGGCTTCTTCAGCCATTCTCAGCGCATCTTCTGTTGGAACAACGCCCTGGTTCTCCCCGTCCTCGGTAATCAGCTGCACTTCACGAATGCGAATGTCGCGATTGGCGCGGGGACCTTCCTTGGTCGGGGGAGCGGCTCTATGGGGTCTGCGAATGGTCGTGATCTCCTCAATTGTTGAAAAACGGGTTCGTAAGTGCCAAGTGCAGGACTATAAGCACGTATCGGACACAAATGGTTGTTAAACCCGTCCCATGTCAATAACACAGCCCAAAAAGAAAATCACCACTTCATCGCGCAATCGGCGCGGTTGCGGGCTTTTCCGGTAAATCAACGGAGACCAGAATGCAGCAGGACATTGCCTTGAGCTATACGCAAATCGACCATGGCGACGGCCCGCTGAAGATCGCCATGCGGCTACGGCCCGGCAACACGGACAAGCCGGCGCTGGTCTGGTTTTCCGGCTACGGCTCCGACATGCTCGGCACCAAGGCCGAGGCGCTTGACGCTTATGCGGCGGAAGAAAACCTTGCCATGATCCGCTTCGATTATACCGGGCACGGCGAGAGCGAAGGCGCTTTTGCCGACGGCACGATTTCGCGCTGGCTTGCCGACAGCCTGGCCGCAATCGACCATGCCGCACCCGAGCGGATCATCATTATCGGCTCGTCCATGGGCGGCTGGCTGGCGCTCAGGGCCGTTCAGGAGCTGAAAAAACGACCGGACGGACCGAAGATCGAGGGCCTGCTGCTGCTGGCGCCGGCGCCGGACTTTACCAACGAGCTTATCGAGCCGGGCCTGAAAGAGGCCGAATGCAAGGCGCTTGCCGACAAGGGATATTTCGAGGAAGCCTCGATCTATGGCCCGGAGCCGACCATCTATACGGCCAACCTGCTCGATGACGGACGCCGAAACCGCGTTCTGGACGGCATTATCGAAACCGGATGCCCGGTGCACATCATCCAGGGCCGGCAGGATCCGGATGTGCCCTATACCCATGCACTGAAGCTGATGGCGCACCTGCCGGCCGACGATGTGGTGCTGACGCTGGTGCAGGATGGCGACCATCGGCTTTCGCGGCCCGCCGATATCGAACGCATGCTCAAGGCTGTGGGCGATCTCGTCTCGCCGGCACGTAGCGGTTAACCATTCCTTAAGAACCTGCCCCCGGTTCACGCTTGTCTGATTGACTCCGTCCGCCAATTCTTCTTAACTCTTTGTTAAGAATTCACAGGCGGATGGGTATAGCGTGCCTCGTTTCAGTCAACTGGCTTATTTGGTATTCTGTGCAGTAGCAGGCGTTTTCGGGGCAGGCCTTTTTGCCCCGGTGCTCGCGGCCGGCATGCCTGCAATGCCCATCGGCGGCATTACCTCGCAGCCCATCGGCCATTTCGAATTCTGCCAGGCCCATCGCAACGAGTGCCGCGCCCATCGCGGCAATACCGGCCCCGCCCGGCTGACGGATTACGGCTGGCAGGCCGTCCAGACAATCAACCTTTCCGTCAATGCGACGATCGAGCCTGTTACCGATGAGGAACTCTACGGCCGCGAGGAAGTCTGGTCCTACCCGAAAAACGGTGCCGGCGATTGCGAGGATTTCGTTCTGGAAAAGCGGCGGCGCCTGATCAAGGCCGGTTTCTCCGCCACCGACCTCCTGATCACGGTCGTGCGCAAGCCCAATGGCGAAGGCCATGCCGTTCTGACGCTGCGCAGCACGCAGGGCGATTACGTCCTCGACAATCTCAGCGACGAGATCCTGCCATGGTCCGAAACGCCCTATACCTTCCTGAAGCGTCAGGCCTCTTTCGACAGCGGACGCTGGGTCAAGGTTGAAACCGGCAGGGACCTGCCCGTGGCCGCACTGCGTTGACACGGACGCGACCGATCGGCAGGGCAACCGCATAGCAAGGCACGAACGGTCTCATGCAGATTTCACCCAAAGCTTCCATTGTGGTTCTGACCGGGGCGGGCATTTCCGCTGAATCGGGCCTTGCAACCTTCCGTGACAATGGCGGCCTGTGGGCCGATCACGATATCCGCGATGTTGCCACCCCGGAAGGCTTTTACCGCAATCCCGGCCTCGTCTTCGATTTTTACAACATGCGGCGGCGCGAGGCGGCCAAGGCCAGCCCGAATGCGGCCCACAATGCGCTTGCAGCCCTTGAGAACGCCTGGCCCGGCGATTTTCTGCTGGTGACCCAGAACGTCGATAACTTGCATGAAAAAGCCGGCTCGAAAAATGTTCTGCACATGCATGGCAAGCTGAATTCGGCGCTCTGCTATGAATGCGGCAGCCATCAGCCATGGGAAGGCGACCTCGACGAGGGCATGGTCTGCTCGAGCTGCGCACGCGCGTCACTGCGCCCCGACATCGTCTGGTTCGGTGAAATGCCTTACGACATGGAGCGGATCGAGGACGCGCTCGACCGGGTCGAACTGTTCGTGGCCATCGGCACGTCTGGCACCGTTTATCCGGCAGCCGGCTTCGTGATGGAGGCCGCCGGCAAAGGCGCGCATACCGTCGAACTCAATCTTGAAGCGACCGGCAATCCCTTATTCAAGGACTGTCGCGAGGGGCCGGCCGCAACCGCCGTCCCCGCTTTCGTCGAAACGCTTCTGTCTGGCCGGTAACGCCCGCCCCCTCCGCTCACGCGACGAATGATTGTTTGACTGCCGTGACTTATTCATGACAAAAACAATCATATTTTCTACATGATACCGCCCTCATCAATGGCGCGGTATCTTTTTCGGAGTCCGCCATGTCCCACCAGACCAACAACACCGCTTCGCCCGATATCGATACGCCGGAGGTTGCTCCGCCGGAGATCGCCCCACCCGAGATCGAACGCGTCCGCCATGAACTCAAGCGCCGGGTACTGACGGTTACCGCCTGCGAATACATCACGCCGGTGATGCTGCGCATCCACTTTGAAAGCCCGACACTCAGCGATTTCATCAGTGCTGCGCCCGACGACCATATCAAACTGTTTTTCGAAACCGGCGACGACAAGCCGGCGATGCGTGACTACACGCCCCGCCGGTATAACAATGACGACAATTCGCTGATCATCGATTTCGCCATCCACGACGCAGGCCCGGCAACGGCCTGGGCCGTTGCGGCAAAGCCCGGCGATACGCTTGAAATCGGCGGACCACGCGGCTCGAAGGTCATCAGGGGACCGGTCGATCACTGGCTGCTGATCGGTGACGAAACCGCCCTGCCGGCAATCGCGCGTCGCATCGAAGAGGCGTCCGCCGGCACGACTTTCACGGCCATCATTGCCGTGCCCTCGCCCGATGATCATCAAAGCTTTGAAACCGAAGCCGATACGCATATCCACTGGATTGATCGTCAAGGTGCAGACGCGACCGATCCGGCGCCGTTTCTCGACATTCTGAAGGGGATCGATCTTCCGCCGCAGACATTTGTCTGGGTCGGCGCCGAAGCACGCGTTGCACGGGCCGTTCGCACCCACCTGCTGGAAGAACGCAACCATCCCCTCACCTGGATGAACGCATCGGGCTACTGGGTCAGCAATGCACCGGGTGCAAGCGAGAAAAACATGTGAAACCGGCAACCGTCGCATGATTGTTGCAAAAAGCGGCAATCATGGCGACGCCCGCCTTCCCGGATCACCGCATTTGACCTTCTCCCGATATTAGATTAGAAATATTCTAAACTAATATCGGGACGACGATCATGGCGCTTAACTTCTTCCCCCGCGCGCGGCGGGCATTTTCCTCGCTGTCCGAGCAAGAGATTCTGGCCCTGGCAATTTCGGCGGAGGAGGATGATTCCCGGATATACAAGACCTATGCCGAGCATCTGCGCGAGGATTATCCGGATTCGGCGCGGATCTTCGATGACATGGCACAGGTCGAAGACAGTCACCGCCGCATGCTGATCGACCAGCACAAACGGCGTTTCGGCGACACCATTCCCTTCATCCGGCGCGAATATGTCCGTGGGTTTTACGATCGCAAGCCGGACTGGCTGATCAAATCCATGCCGCTTGAAAAAATCCGGGCGCAGACGATCGTCATGGAGGATCAGGCGCGCCGGTTCTATCGCGCCGCCGTGACCCAGGTCAGCGATGCCGACACCCGCAAGCTTCTCGGCGATCTGGCCATGGCCGAAGAAGCCCACGAGGAAACGGCCCGGGCGCTGACCGAAAAACACGCCCCGGAAGATGTGCGTGACGAAGAGACCATGAAGGAGCGCCGTCAGTTCGTGCTCACCTGGGTGCAGCCAGGCCTTGCAGGGCTGATGGACGGTTCGGTCTCGACGCTGGCGCCGATCTTTGCCGCCGCCTTTGCCACCCAGGATACCAAGCAGACCTTTCTCATCGGCCTGTCGGCCGCCGTCGGCGCCGGTATTTCCATGGGCTTCACCGAAGCGGCCCATGATGACGGCAAGCTTTCCGGGCGCGGTTCGCCGATCAAGCGCGGCATCGCATCGGGCGTGATGACCATGCTCGGCGGGCTGGGCCATGCCCTGCCCTACCTGATCCCCGAATTCTGGACAGCGACCATCGTCGCCATCATCGTGGTGTTCTTCGAACTCTGGGCAATCGCCTTCATCCAGAACAAATACATGGAAACACCGTTCATGCGCGCCGCCTTCCAGGTCGTGCTCGGCGGCGGTCTTGTTCTGGCAGCAGGCATGCTGATCGGCAGCGGCTGATCAGCCGAAGCTGCGGGTCGGGCGATCCATCACCCGTTTCCCGAACAGGCTTGCCGCCAGATCGGTCATCAGGATTGCGGACTTGCCGCGCTCATCGAGAAACGGATTGAGTTCCACAAGGTCGAGGCTGGTCACCAGCCCGCTGTCATGCAGCATCTCCATCACCAGATGCGCCTCGCGGAAACTCGCGCCGCCCGGAACAGTGGTTCCGACGCCGGGCGCGGCCGACGGGTCGAGAAAATCGATATCGAAACTCACATGCAGCATGCCATTGCTGGCCGCGACCTTTTCGAGAAACGCCGACAGCAGCGCGCCGATGCCACTTTCGTCAATCGCGCGCATATCGTGGATCGTAACACCGGCCTGACTGACGGCCACGCGCTCGGGGGCATCGACGCTGCGAATACCGAGCATGCAGACATTGGCCGGATCAACCGGCGCATCGAGCGGCGGATAAACCCCTTCGAAACCCGGCCTGCCGGTAAAATAGGCCGCCGGCGTGCCATGCAGATTGCCGCTTTCGGTGCTTTCCAGCGTATGAAAATCGGTATGGGCATCCAGCCAGAGCACGAACAGCGGGCGACCCTTCTGCTGCGCCCGCCGGGAAACGCCAGCCACGCTTGCCGCCGCCATCACGTGATCGCCGCCCATGAAAACCGGAATGCCGTTTTCGGAAATCTCGAAGGCCTTCTCCGAAAGGGCATCGAGCCAGGATACGGTTTCGGCAAGCGCCTTCAGGCTGGGATTGGAATGCGAAACCGCGCGTTCCGGCGCGGGCTGCAGATCGCCCAAATCGACAACATCATGCCCCAGCCCGGCCAGCGCTTCGGCAAGGCCGGCCGCCCTGAGGCCGTTCGGGCCCATATTACAGCCCTTCCGTCCGGCACCGGACTGAACGGGAACACCGAGCAACGTGCAATACATCAAATAACTCCGTCATGAAGGCGCTTCCCCATGCAGGACACGACAGGGAAGCCGGGATTTTCGGCCAGAAGTCTTCGCCGGCCTGAAATATATGGGGGCTTTGTCTTTGTGGTTTGTAGAGTATAACGAACCATTCGCGGAAATGTACCCCGTATTCCGCGCCATGCAGATTTGATGATTGAAACGTTTGAACTGCAGAAATTTATGCTATGGCTTGCTTCAGGGTGAAATGGACGGGAGGACGAATGTACAAGGCCCCGCGCCCCATGACCATTCCACGCAGAAGGGCCGAGGTTTTGCGCTGTCATACCCATTTTCATCTTGAGAAAAGACATCAGACACACGTGACGGACAAAAACGGCAAGGCTTGGTGGGCTCGCAATGTTCCGATCTGCCCGGCCATCTTGTCCGGCATTGCATACTGTCTGGCGATCATCGCAGTTGCTTTCCTTACGCTCCTGTCCGCCGGAACGCCGGCACGCGCGTCCGATCTTGAACTGAACCCTGCCGAGCGCGACTGGATTGCCGAACGGGGAGCGGTGAGCATCGGCGTGGTGGCCGACAACGACCCCTATTCCTTCTATCGCAACGGCAACATCATGGGCTGGACCGTCGATGTCATCGGCGCGATCGGCACCATGACCGGGCTTGATTTCAAGCTACGCATGGGCTCGTGGTCGGAGGTCTACGGCCAGTTTCGCGCCGGCGGGCTCGATGTGATTGCCGATATATCCGAAACCGAGGAACGCAGCCACTTCATCACCTTCACCGATCCCTATCATCTGCGCCGCACCGTACTGTTCGAAAATGTCGACCACCCGCTTGAAAAACCGGTCACGCTGGAAGGGCTGAGACAGAAGCGCATCGGCATCATCCGCGATATCTATTATGCCGATGCGCTCAGCGAAACCGGTATGACGCCGGTCAGTTACGCCACCTATCGCGACCTGATGGCCGCCGTTGCCTTCGGCTGGGTCGATGGCGTGCTCGCCGCCGAGATGACCGGGCATTACTTCGTGCGCGAAAACGGCTTTACCAATGTTGTCGATGCCGGAACGCCACCGCTGACGGCCGTCGCACTGGAGGATTTTCGCTTCGGTGTCATGACCCGGGACGGCAACACGGACGCGAAGATGCTGTCGGGCATTCTGTCGAAGGCGGTCGACGCGCTTCCCACGGCAACCCTCGATGCAATCACCGCACGCTGGCTGGGCTACCGCAGCGACCGGGCGATGAGCACGGGGCCGCTGCGTCTGCTTCCCGAAGAACAGGCCTTCGTTTCGGATGCGCCAACGCTGAAGATCGGCTTTTCGGCCGATTACGAGCCTTTCAGCTTTCTCGAGAGCGGCAACGGCAAGGGGTTTGCCGAAGACATCACCCAATATATCGCCTCGTCTACGGGGCTTGCTTTCGAACGCGTCTATGACAACTGGACGGGACTGCTTGAACGTTTCCGCGCGGGCGAACTCGATGTGATCACCAATATTTCCTACACCGATAAACGCGCCGAATACACGCTTTATTCCGACCTCTACTACCGTGTGCCGAACGCGGTTTTCCTGCGCTCCGGCGACGGCCCCTATCACGGCCTTGAAGACCTCGACGGCAAAATCATCGGCATCAGCCGCGACATCTACTACGCCGATGCCCTGCGGGAACGCTTCGACCATGTCCGCGGCTTCCGCAGCCGCGAAGCGCTGATGCGGGCGCTCTCCGACGGCGATATCGATGCGGCGGTCACCTCGCTCAGCAACGGCAACGCCATCATCCGGCAGTTGGGACTGATCAACGTGCAGATCGGCGGCGAATTTCTGATGGACGGCGTCGAGCGGGAGGATCTGCGCTTCGGCGTCTCCCCGCGCTATCCCTATCTGAAGAGCATTATCGACCATGCGTTGGAATCCATCCCGCTGTCGCGCTGGGAAGAAATGGAACGGCGCTGGCTCGGCCCGCCGGTTGCCGGCATGGAAACCAGCCACGACCTGCTGGACGGCGACGAGCGACGGTATCTTTCCGAAAAAGGCACGATCCGCGTGTGCGTCGAGCCGCGCTCCCCGCCCTATACGACGATCAACGATGATGGCGCATTCGGCGGTGCGGTTGCCGAAATTCTCGGGCTGATGAGCGAACGCGGCCGTTTCGACCGCCAGATCGAACCCATCGCGCTGCCGAACACCGACAACGAAAGCGCGCTTGCAGCCGATTGTGACGTACTGCCCTTCGTGGCGCGCGAAAACATGCGCTCCACCACATTCGATCTCGCGCCGCCCTATCTCGACATCGCGCTCGCCGTGGCCGCGCCGCTGCAGGCGCCGTTCGTCAACAGCCTGCGCGAACTTGAGGGCCAGCGGGTCGGCATTGTGCCCACACATGTGCCGAAAGACCTGCTCACGAACCGTTACCCCGGTGTCACGCTGGTCGACCTCGAGAGCGAGAAACAGGGACTGGAAGCCATGGAAGACGGCGATCTCGATGCCATCGTCGGCCCGCTCGACAGCCTTGCCTATCTGATTGCCGGCATGAACAGGAACGATGTGAAGATTTCCGGCCGCATTCCCGAAGGCCTGCAGGTGGTGGTTGCCACCGCACCCGACGAACCGGATCTGGGCCGGATTTTCGGCAAGCTTGTCGTCAATCTCGATCCCGATGCCGTCGACCACATCGTCAGCCGGCAAAAGCTGGCGCCCTTCGAGCGGCGGGTCGACTACCGCCTCCTGCTGGCCGTGACCTCGGTCGGTATCGTTGTGCTGGTGCTGTTTCTCTACTGGGTCCGCAAGCTGCGCTCGCTCAACCGCGCGCTCAACCGGGCCAACAGCCAGTTGCACGAGATCAGCATCACCGATGGCCTGACCGGGCTTTTCAATCGCGGCTATTTCACCGACCGCGGCGATGCGGAATTTGCCCTTTGCCGGGAGCGCGGGCGGCGTTTCACCGCGATCATGCTCGATGTCGACCACTTCAAGCCGATCAACGACAGGATGGGCCATGTCTTCGGCGATGCCTGCCTCAAGCATCTGGCCGAACTTCTGGACGCTCATTTCCGGCGGACCGGAGATCTTGTCGCCCGTTACGGCGGCGAGGAATTCGTGGCCTATACGCTATCCGGCGAGACGGACCAGATCCGGGCATTTCTCGAAAAGCTGCGCAAAAAGGTGGAGGAAAGCCCGGCACGGATTGACGGCGAGACCTTCAGCCTGACGATCAGTATCGGTTTCTATTCCACCGTTCCGGGCAAGACCGATACTCTTGAACAGTTTATCGACATTGCGGATTCGCACCTCTACGATGCCAAGAGGAACGGGCGCAATCGCGTGAACGGCAATCTTTGACCCACCTGGCCGCAGCCACCCGTCAGCAAGAGCTGCCAGAGCGGCAGAACCATGTCGGATCTCATGCATTCCGGTAAAGCCGGAACGTGCATGCAGCGGTATGCGCCCCGGACAACATATTGAGGAGAAAACAAATGGCTATCGAAGGCAAAGACGAAATCCATTCAGGCCGCATCCGGCTGGGCATGGTCGGCGGCGGTTCCGGAGCCTTTATCGGCGGCGTGCACCGCATGGCGTCCCGGCTTGACGACCACTTTACCTTTGTCGCCGGCGCCCTGTCGTCAACACCGGAAAAGGCGCTGGCCTCCGGCAAGGAACTGGGCCTCGATCCCGAACGGACCTATGGCTCCTATGAGGAGATGGCGGAAAAGGAGGCCGCGCGCGAAGACGGCATCGAGGTGGTCGCGATCGTCACGCCGAACCATATGCATTTCGAACCGGCCAAGGCCTTTCTCGAAAAGGGCATCCATGTCATTTGCGACAAGCCGGTGACCTCGAATCTCGCCGACGCCAAGGCGCTGAAAGCCATCGCCGACAAGGCCAATGCGCTGTTCATCCTGACCCATAACTACACCGGCTATCCGATGATCCGGCAGGCCCGCGCCATGATTGCCAACGGCGATCTCGGCGATATTCGCCTGATCCACGCCGAATACCCGCAGGACTGGCTGACCGAACCGGCCGAACGCGAAGGTTCCAAACAGGCCGAATGGCGCACCGATCCGAAGCGCTCGGGCGCCGGCGGCGCTATCGGCGATATCGGCACCCATGCGCTCAATCTTGCGCTGTTTGCCTCCGGCGCCGAACTGGAGAGCCTTTCGGCCGATCTCGACACTTTCGTGGAAGGCCGCCAGCTTGATGACAACGCCCATATCATGCTGCGTTTCAAGGAGAAGAACGGCGTAAGACCCAAGGGCATGCTGTGGGCAAGCCAGGTGGCGCCTGGCTTTGAAAACGGCCTGCAGCTCAAGATCTGCGGCACCAGGGGCGGCATCCAGTGGTTTCAGGAAAACCCGAACTATCTGTGGTTCACGCCCTTCGGCGAGCCCAAACGCCTGCTTTCGCGTAACGGAGCCGACGCTCTGGAGGCTGCAACCCGTGTTTCGCGCATCCCGGCCGGTCACCCGGAAGGCTATCTGGAAGGCTTTGCCAATCTCTATTGCGAAGCCGCCCGCGCCATCAGGGCATTCCGCGATGGCAAGACGCCCGAGGACGTCATTTATCCCACAATCGAGGACGGCGTGATCGGCCTTGCCTTCATCGAAGCCTGCGTGGCCTCCTCAAACGCCGACGGCAAGTGGATCAGGCTGGATGTCTGACCCGGCAGACCGCCGCTGAAAGATTTCTCTCCGCCCGAGGCCCCACGCCCCGGGCGGCGCTGTCTTGTGCCCTGAAAGCTCTCATGCAGGCCACGGCGTCAGCCGCTTTTCTTGACCACAATCAGGCATTGACGCAAATCGGCAACGGCGTTTCAGGAAATCCTGCAACGTTTCAGTTTCACGTTTGCGTTTATGTACAAACAGGCTGAACTCCACTAGAGGAGACTGCAAAAAACGACAGGACCCGATCCGCCGACAGGCTGCGGCCGTATACCGGATCGTCATGTAAAGGAACCGACCATGATTGACCCGAAACAGCTTGCACGACGCTTTCCGGAAGATTTCATTTTCGGCGTTGCCACCGCCTCCTACCAGATTGAGGGTGCAGCCCGCGAAGACGGCCGCAAGCCGTCCATATGGGATGCGTTCAGCCATATGCCCGGGCGCGTGCACAATCGCGATACCGGCGATGTCGCCTGCGACCATTACCACCGCATGGAAGAAGACCTTGACCTGATGAAGGATCTCGGCGTCGAGACCTATCGGTTTTCGATTGCATGGCCGCGCATCATTCCCGACGGCCGCGGGCCGGTGAACGAGGCAGGGCTGGATTTCTACGACCGCCTGATCGACGGCTGCAAGGCGCGCGGACTGAAAACCAATGCCACGCTTTACCACTGGGACCTGCCGCTGACACTTGCCGGCGACGGCGGCTGGACGGCGCGGTCCACGGCCTATGCCTATCAGCGCTATGTCCAGACGGTGATGAAACGCCTCGGCGATCGCCTGGATCTGGTATCCACCTTCAACGAACCCTGGTGCATCGTCTGGCTCAGCCATCTTTACGGCGTTCATGCGCCGGGCGAAAAATCCATGGACGCAGCGCTAGCAGCCCTGCACACCGTCAACCTTGCCCACGGGCTCGGCGTCGAGGCCATCAGGCAGGAAGCGCCGGAGGTCAAGGCCGGTATCGTCCTCAATCTTCACGCCTTCTATCCCGTCAGCGAGACCGACGCCGATCACGCGGCTGCCGAACGCAGCTTCCAGTTCAACAATGGCGTCTTCCTCGATCCGATCTTCAAGGGTGCCTATCCGGACGGCTTCATGGCGGCGCTGGGCGACCGGATGCCGGTGATCGAAGACGGCGATCTCGCCCTTATCAACCAGAACCTCGACTGGTGGGGCCTGAACTATTACAAGCCCGACCGTGTTGCCGACGACAGTGCATCGGGTGCGGAATATCCCGCCGTCAGCACCGGTGCGCCGGTCAACAATGTCATCACCGATATCGGCTGGGAAACCTACGCGCCGGGTATGAAAATGCTGACCGAACAGGTCTACCAGCGCTACGACCTGCCCGAGATGTACATCACCGAAAACGGCGCCTGCTACAACATGGCTCCCGTCAACGGGATCGTCGATGACGCGCCACGCACCGAATATCTGTCCGAACACATCTCGATTGCCGCCGATCTGGTCGAATCCGGCATTCCGCTGAAGGGCTATTACGCCTGGAGCCTGATGGACAACTTCGAATGGGCCGAGGGCTACAACATGCGCTTCGGCCTCATCTACGTCGATTACGAGACCCAGGAACGTACGCTGAAGAATTCCGGCAAGTGGTACAAGGCACTCGCCGAGGAGTTCCTCGAAAAGAGCGCAAACACCTGATATTTCGCTTCGATATTCGATGATAAACGCCCGCAGAACAGCTGCGGGCGTTCAGACTGCTGACGAAGTTCGCCCCGCGTTCTTTCGTCATACCGGCCTTGAGCCGGTATCCAGGGCCGCTTGTTGTGCGCTTCCAGAAAGAGTCTTTGCGCGCAAGGACTTGGCCCTTACTAGATTCCGGCTCAAGGCCGGAATGACGGCAGGAGGAGGATAGGCACACTTCGGAGCAGTGGATTTTCGCAAAAGCATCTGTGAACCGCCCTGTCTTCGGGCAGTCAACAAAAAGAGCCCGCAGACCTGCATCAGCAGGAAAGCGGGCTCAGGTGTTTGCGGGAAGAAGATAAACCCGCGATCGTCCGGCGCTGCGGCGCCATGAAGCCTTTTAACCGATAACAGCCTCGACCTTGACCGCCGTCACGCCTTCAGCCGGCGACGCGATCAGGTTGCCGTCTATCGGCGCGCCATCGACGGTGAGCGCGACCGTGTTGCCCGGGCCCTTGCGGGTAACGGTGATATCGTAGGTCACGCCGCGCCATGTGCGCTTGACCGAGAAGCCATTCCAACGCTCCGGAATGACCGGCGCCACGCGCAGGCCCTCATATTCCGGCCGAATGCCGAAGATGAACTGGGTGATGGCATAGTAATTCCAGGCGGCCGTACCCGTCAGCCAGGAGTTCTTCGCCTCGCCAAAGCGGGTCGCATCGCGGCCGGCAATCATCTGCGAATAGACGTAAGGCTCCAGCCGGTGCGTATCGGAAATGCCCTCGCGCGCCGAGGGGTTGATGCGGGTATAATAGTCAAATGCCGCATCGCCATTGCCCAGCACGGTTTCGGCAATCACCACCCACGGATTGTTGTGGCAGAAGATGCCGGCATTTTCCTTGTAGCCCGGCGGATAGGTCGAGATTTCACCATATTCGATATAGTATCTGGTATAGGCCGGCTGCAGCACGACAATGCCGTGCGGCGTTGCCAGATGTTTTGCGACCGAATCGAGCGCCTTGCGGGCCTTGCCGTCTTCAACGCCGACACCGGCCAGCACGCAGAAGCCCTGACTTTCGATGAAGATCTTGCCTTCCTCATTTTCCTTCGAACCGACGGGACGGCCGAAATCGTCATAGGCGCGCAGGAACCATTCGCCGTCCCAGCCATGTTCGAGGATCGTGGCGTCCATATCGGCAGCCACCTTCGCATAGCGTTCGGCGTCGTCACTGCGGCCACTTTCCTTTGCGATATCGGAAAGCTCGCGGGCAGAAAGTACCATCAGCCCGGCGATGAAGACCGATTCAGCAACCTTGCCGTCCTTGCTGGTGGTGGTCTGGAAGCTTTCGCCGGGCGTATCGGAAAAGCAGTTGAGGTTCAGGCAGTCGTTCCAGTCGGCACGGCCGATCAGCGGCAGGCCATGCGGACCGATGCGATCCAGCGCATACTGCATGGAGCGCTGAAGATGCGCGTAAAGCGGTTCTTCCGTACCCGGCGTGGTGTCGAAAGCCACCGGCTCCTCAAGAATGGAGAAATCGCCGGTTTCCTTCAGATAGGCCGCGACGCCGATGATCAGCCAGTGCGGATCATCGTTGAAATCGCCGCCGATGTCGTTATTGCCCTTCTTCGTCAGCGGCTGATACTGATGATACGCACCGCCGGTGGCAAGCTGGGTTGCAGCGATATCGAGAATACGTTCACGGGCGCGCGCGGGCACCATATGGACGAAGCCGAGCAGGTCCTGGTTGGAATCGCGGAAGCCGAGGCCCCGGCCGATGCCGCTCTCAAACGAGGATGCGGAACGCGACATGTTGAAGGTCGCCATGCACTGATAGGCATTCCAGATATTGACCATGCGGTCGGCATGTTCGTCAGGCGAGGACACCTGATAGACACCGAGAAGATCGTCCCAGTGTTTGGCGAGCGCCGCAAAGGCAGCCTCGACATTCTCGACCTTGCGGTACTTCTCGATGATCGGCATCACCGTCGATTTATTGATGCGCTGCGAACCGGGCGGGTCGAATTTTTCGTCCCTGTCATTCTCGTGATAGCCGAGAACGAAAATCACCTGACGGGTCTCGCCGGGCTGAAGCGTCATCTTCACATGATGCGAGCCCATCGGCGACCAGCCATGCGCTTGTGAATTCCGCGACCTGCCTTCGGTAACGGCGGCCGGCTTGTCCCAGCCGCGCCAAGGGCCGAGGAATTCCTCGCGGCTGGTGTCGTAACCGGCAAGCGCTTCCGAGCAGGCGAAATAAGCAAAGTGGTTACGCCGCTCGCGATACTCCGTCTTGTGGAAGATGACTTCGTCCTCGACCTCGACCTGACCGGTCGAAAGATTGCGCTGGAAATTGCTCTGGTCGTCGAGCGCATCCCACAGGCAGAACTCGACCGAGGAGAACAGCGACAGGTCAGCGGGAACGAGACGCTCATTGGTGACGGTCAGCTGCCAGATTTCCAGCGTCTCACCGAGCGGGACAAAGTAGCGGTTGGAAACGCGGATGCCGTTTCGTTTGGAGCCGATCACCGAATAGCCCATGCCGTGACGGCAGGAGAAATCCTCCACCTCCGACTGGGTCGGCATCCATGAGGGCGACCAGACATCACCATCCGTGTTGTCGCGGACATACACATACCGCCCGCCATTATCATACGGCACGTTGTTGTAGCGGCCGCGGGTGATGCGCCTCAGCCGCGCGTCACGATAATAGGAATAGCCGCCACCGGTTGCCGACAGAATGCCGAAATATCCTTCGCAGCCGATATAGTTGATCCAAGGATAGGGCGTATCCGGTCGCGTAATGACGTATTCGCGCGCCTGATCGTCAAAAAAACCGTATTTCATGATGTGTTCCCGTTCCTAGCGTGCCGCACATCAGTCTGGCCAATCCGTATCGTTGCAGATTGTTCTGACGCGCATCCTCCTGTCTTCATCGCCTAACACATTCTCGCATGGCTCAAAAGAAAAACATGCTTATTTCGCATTTTTTCTGCATTCAAACCGCTTTTATATCGAGATATCAGTAAACTCTGAGCATAGGTCAGACTCCACCGATATCGGGCAAAACCCAACATCGAAACAGGATTGCAGACGCGTTATCGGGATAACTGTATCGTTTCAGATCGATAATTGCAGCCGCCTGGACGCGACGCCTGATGGAACAGCGACAAACCGTATTATCGATGAAAAGAGCGCGGTGCGCGCTGGCAAAGTCACTTCGTCGGCGACGTCCCACCATCGCCGCGCCAGACGACATCACGCCCGGAAACAATCCGGGCGCGCACCGTGTTCAGAAGGGAAAATCGGGCGATATGCACAAGGCCCGGGCATGCCTTGAGAGGAAAGTATCCGGCTTCATAACCGGAACACACCGGCAGGCGTGGCCCCCTTGTGAAGGGGGCGCCGCTGTTTCAGCCTGCCGAAGACTGCATCTTCGCCTGTTTGGCTGCCAGACGGGCGCGGATGCTGTCGACATCGGCCCGTGGCGTCGCCTTGAACAGCGTCTGCGTGTATTCGTGCTGCGGATCGGTGAACACCTGATCGCGCGTACCGCGCTCCACCACCTCGCCGAAATACATCACCATGATCTCGTCGCAGATATAGCGCACCACCGAAAGGTCGTGACTGACGAAGACATAGGTGAGGTTGAACTCGTCCTGCAGGTCGGCCAAAAGGTTGAGGATCTGCGCCTGCACCGAAAGATCAAGCGCGGAGACCGGTTCGTCCAGCACAAGCAGGCTCGGATTGAGGATCAGCGCGCGGGCGATGGCGATACGCTGACGCTGGCCGCCGGAAAACATGTGCGGGTAGCGTTCGAAATGCTCCGGGCCAAGCCCGACCTTTTTCAGGAGGTCATGCGCCTTGTCGCGGCGGTCGGCGGCGCTCATGTCGGTGTTGAGAAGCAGCGGTTCCATCAGCACATCGCCGACCTTCTGGCGCGGATTGAGCGAGCCATAGGGGTTCTGGAACACGATCTGCACCTTGCGGCGCATCTCGGCCGTCGGACGGTGCCTGTTGATGTCGATGGACTGACCGCCGATCTCGAGCGTGCCGTCGGTCTGGGCGTCGATCATGGTGATGATCCGGGCAAGCGTGGACTTGCCACAGCCGGATTCGCCGACCAGCGCCAGCGTCTTGCCGCGCTCGACCGAAAAATCGATGCCCTTCAGCGCTCTGACGGTGCGGGCCTTGTGGAACATCCCGCCCGGCACGATGTAATCGCGGACGATGTTTCTGCCCGCAGCAACGATATCACTCATGCCTGTTCTCCCGTGTAGTCCGCCGCGTAATCGATCGTCGGCAACCGGTCGCCGGTGGCGTTTTCGGGAAGCGCGGAAAGCAGGGCCCTGGTGTAGGCGTGTGCGGGATTTTCAAACAGGGTAAGCACATCGGCCTCCTCCATCTTGCGTCCCTGATACTGCACGATCACACGGTCGGCGGTTTCGGCGACAACACCCATGTCATGGGTGATCATGATCAGCGCCATGCCGGTTTCCGCCTGCAAGCGCGCAAGCAGATCGAGGATCTGCTTCTGGATCGTCACGTCGAGCGCGGTTGTCGGTTCGTCGGCGATCAGAAGCTTCGGCGAGCAGGCCATGGCAATCGCGATCATGATGCGCTGGCACTGACCGCCCGACATCTGATGCGGATAGGCTTTCAGACGGTCTTCCGGGTTCGGCATGCCGACATCGTTCAAAAGCTCGAGAGCGCGCGCATGACGGGCCTTCTTGTCGAGATCGGTATGCTGTTTGAGAACCTCGTCAATCTGGAAACCGGCAGTGAAGCACGGATTGAGACTGGCAATCGGCTCCTGAAAGATCATCGAAATATCCTTGCCGATGATCCTGCGACGGTCCTTTGCCGAAAGGTGCGAGATATCGCGCCCCTCAAAGGCGATACGATCGGCCGTGACCGTTGCCGTCGGCGGCAGCAGGCCCATGACGGCGAGCATGGCGACGGATTTACCCGAACCACTTTCGCCGACGATAGCCAGAACCTCGCCCGCGTCGACCGTATAGGACGCCTTGTGCAGGACCGTGGACTGGCCGTTTGCCGTGGGAAAGCTGACCGAAAGATTTTGAACATCCAGTAGCGGCATGGGCTTAACTCCGCTTCAGCTTGGGATCGAGGGCATCGCGCAGCCCGTCACCGACAAGGTTGATGGCAAGCACGGTAATCAGGATGGCAAGGCCGGGGAAGGTCACAACCCACCATGCACGCAGGATAAACTCGCGCGCCTCGGCCAGCATCGTGCCCCATTCCGGTGTCGGCGGCTGCGCGCCCATACCGAGAAAGCCAAGGGCCGCCGCTTCCAGAATGGCGTTCGAAAACGAAAGCGTCGCCTGAACGATCAGCGGCGCAAGGCAGTTCGGCAGAATGGTCTTGAACATCAGCCGCAGATTGCGCGCGCCCGCAACGCGGGCCGAAATCACATATTCACGCCGTGCCTCGGCCATCACCGCTGCGCGGGTCAGACGGGCAAAATGCGGCTGCAACACCAGCGCAATCGCGATCATCGCGTTAAACAGGCCGGGGCCGAGAACGGCAACCAGCACCAGCGCCAGAAGAAGCGGCGGGAACGCCAGGATCACGTCCATGACGCGCATGATCGCAACATCGACCCAGCCGCGGAAGAACCCGGCGAGAAGGCCAAGCGTGATGCCGAGCAGCAGCGCAATGGACACCACGATCATGCCGATGGCCAGCGAATAGCGCGAACCGAAAATCAGACGCGAGAGAATATCGCGGCCGACGGCATCCGTGCCAAGCGGGAAGGAAAGCGTGCCGCCCTCCTGCCAGAACGGCGGCGTGAGGAACATGTCGCGATATTGCTGGTCGGGATTGTGCGGAGCAATCAGCGGGGCGAAAATGGCCACCAGAACCAGCGCCACGATGATGCAAAGTCCGACGACCGCCCCCTTGTTCTGGCTGAAATAATGCCAGAATTCGGAGAGCATCTGCAGGCGGATATTTTTCTGTCGGGCCGGTTGGCCCAGCGTGTTGTCTGACATGGCTGAGCTCCTACTGGTGGCGGATACGCGGGTTGATGAGACCGTAAAGCAGGTCGACAACCAGATTGACGAGCATGACCAGACCGGCGATCAGCACCAGTCCGCCCTGCACCACCGGATAGTCGCGCCGCGAAATCGAATCGATCATCCACTTGCCGATCCCCGGCCACGAAAAGATCGTTTCCGTCAGAATAGCACCCGCCATCAGCATGCCGATTTGCAGACCAATGGTCGTGATAACCGGGATCATGGCGTTTCTGAGCGCATGAACGCCGATAACACGCTTGTTTGCCAGCCCCTTGGCCCGGGCGGTGCGCACATAATCCTCGCCCAGCACTTCCAGCATGGCAGAGCGCGTCTGCCGCGCAATCACCGCAAGCGGGATGGTGGCCAGCACGATCGACGGCAGGATGAGGTGGGACAGCGCGGAGCTAAATGCCCCCTTTTCCCCCGACAGTAACGAGTCGATAGTCATGAAACCGGTGACGGAGGGGAAATAGTAGAGAAGCGAAATACGCCCCGAGACAGGCGTCCACCCCAGAATGCCGGAAAACAGGATGATGAGCAGCAGCCCCCACCAGAAGATCGGCATCGAATAGCCGGTGAGCGCGATGCCCATCGTGGCCTGGTCGAAGACCGATCCGCGCTTCACCGCAGACAGGATGCCGGCGGGTATGCCGATGGCAACCGCCAGGATCATCGCACACAGGCCAAGTTCGGCGGTTGCCGGAAACAGGTTCAGGAACTCCCTGAAGACCGGCTGCTTGGTGGCAATCGAGATGCCGAAATCGCCATGCAGCAGGCCCCACACATAGTCGAGATACTGAATGACAACCGGGCGGTCATAGCCGAACTGGTGAAGAAGCGCCTGATAGCGGTCGGGGTCCATGCCGCGCTCGCCGGCCAGAAGCAGCACGGGATCGCCGGGCAGGACACGCACAAAGCCAAAGGCAACGATCGTAATTCCGATAAAGGTCGGAATGATCAGCAGCAGTTTGCTGAAAAGAAATCTGAGCATAATGCGATTACGCCTTCATTGCGAAGGGGCCGGACAAGCCGGCCCCAATGCTGAATGTCGTTCTTGTTATTCGGTGATGTCGACGTCGTCGAAGCGGTGGTAGCCGAGCGGATCCATGACGAACCCTTCAACCGAAGTCGTCATCGGCATGAACACCTTGGAGTGGGCGATCGTGTTCCACGGCGCCTGTTCCTTGAAGATCACCTGAGCCTGTCTGTAGAGCTCGGTCCGTTCTTCGGTATCCGACGTGACCTTGGCCTTCTGGATCAGGTCCTCGAACGGCTGGTAGCACCACTGCGAGCGGTTGGAACCGCCGACAGCATCGCAACCGAGCAGAACGGCAAGGAAGTTGTCCGGGTCACCATTATCACCGGTCCAACCGAGCAGAACCGCACCGTCGCGGTCTTCGGCAGACGAACGGGCCAGATATTCGCCCCACTCATAGGAAACGATCTCGACATCAACGCCGACCTTGTCGAGGTCAGCCTGCATCAGCTCGGCCATACGGCGGGCGTTCGGGTTATACGGACGCTGAACCGGCATTGCCCAGATCTTCATCGAGAGATCGGTGACGCCTTCTTCTTCCAGCATCGCCTTTGAGGCTTCCGGATCGTAGGGGTCGTCCTGAACGTCGTCATTATACGACCACATGGTCGGCGGGATCGGGTTCTTGGCCACTTCACCGGCGCCCTGGAACACCGATTCCAGAATGGCCTGCTTGTCGATCGCCATGTTCAGCGCCTTGCGGACCTTCGGATTGTCGAACGGCGCCATCTTGGTGTTGTAGGCGAGGTAGCCGACGTTCAGGCCTTCCTTCTCCATCACCGTCAGGTCGTCGTTTTCCTGCAACGCCTCGATGTCTGCCGGCGCCGGGTAAGGCATGATCTGGCATTCGCCGGCTTCAAGCTTCTGGCGACGCACGGCGGCATCCGTGGTGATGGCAAAGATCAGGTTGTCGATCGCCTGCTGGCCCTTGAAATAGTCCGGGTTGGCCTTGTAGCGGATGACAGCATCCTGCTGATAGGCAACATAGGTGAACGGACCCGTACCGACCGGCTTCTGGTTGAACTGCTCCATCGAGCCATCGGCTTCAAGCTGATCGGCATATTCCTTGGAAACGATGGAGGCGAAGTCCATGGCCAGGTTCGCAATCATCGGCGCTTCCGGGCGGTTCAGCACGAACTTCACCGTCATGTCGTCGACCTTGTCGATGCTCTTGATGAGCTCGGGCATCGACATGCCGTTGAAATACTCCCAGGAGATGCCCGGAGCATACTGATACCAGGGGCTGGATTCATCCATCTGGCGCATGAAGGAAAAGATGACGTCGTCGGCATTCATCTCACGCGTGGGCGTGAAATAATCGGTCGTCTGGAACTTGACGCCCGGACGCAGATGGAAAGTGTATTCCAGGCCGTCGTCGGAAACATCCCAGCTTTCGGCAAGACCGGGCTCGACTTCGGTGGAACCGTGCTTGAATTCGGCAAGACGGTTATAGACCGTGCGCGAGGCGGCATCGAAGGTGGTGCCGGATGTGTATGGCGCAGGATCGAAGCCTTCCGGCGAACCTTCCGAGCAGTAGACGAGCGTCTTGGCGCTGGCAGCACCGCCAAGCGCGACAAAGACGCTCGTAGCGAGAGCCAAAGCTTTCAGTTTCTTCATCATTTTCCCCTTGTTGAAGTGAAATCAGCCTTTGAAACGGGCAAGGCCCGTCATGATCTGCAGAATGTCTCCGGCAATGCCAGTCATCAGTCTGTTCTGTCGTGCAGGAGACCCTTCTCAACGTCCGGCCCGCTATGGACAGCGCAACGTCATCAAGACCCGTGCTCATCTGCCCCAACCGCAGATGTCACACTTGTGGCGAGACTAGCGCTTTTTCTTGACCATGCAATCAAAAAACAAAAGACCGGACATATCGCAAATCGTCACACCGCAATGAAATCGCTATAACTTTGCGAAATACGACAAAAATGGCAAATTAAGGCAGCTTCCGCGCAATGCTATGTCTCACAACACGGGTCTGAATTACACAAGATTACTGTCCACAGGGTGACCCGCCGGTTCGCTATGAAAGCAGAGGTTCGCGGTTTATTGTCATCCGTCAAACCGGAACAGGGCGGAAGAGGCAACGTGAAACAGGACAATACCGTAAAATCCGTTATTGCCGCCTATGACGCACGCTTTTCCACCCGCTACAGCGCCTTTGTGCGCGACGCCGTCGACTATGCGAGCCGCCACACCTTTCCGGTGCACGCAACGGCGTCGCTGTTTGCATTTTCGCCGGACGCCACGCGCATTGCGCTGATCCATCACAGGGCGACCGGCAAGTGGTTCCAGCCCGGCGGACACCTGGACCCCGGCGAAACGCCGGCGGAAGCAGCCTGCCGCGAATGCAGGGAGGAAACCGGCCTGATCGCCGAACTCGCTCCGGATGAAATGCCCGTCAGCCTCGATCTGCATCGCATCCCGGAAAACAGCAGAAAGGGCGAACCGGAACACTATCATCTCGATATCCGCTTCGCCGCGTTCGTTTCCGGCACATTGACGCCAAACCTTCTGGAAGTGCACGACGCGCGCTGGTTTGACGCCGAACACAGCGACACGGTCGATGAGCGGGTGCGGGCGCGCTTCCTGCCCGGGACAAAATAACCGCGCGCTTTTTCTTGGCGCAAAAGGCATTTGGTGCTACCGCCCTTTATACATGAGAAAGAGCGAAGCGACCGTGACCGAGGCTCTCGTCCACCCCGAACTGATTGCCGTCTTGACTGCGCTGACGGATGACGTGCCGCGCGTCATGACCGTGCGCACCGGTGCTGCCCTGCCTTCGGGACCGTTCGAAAGCGACCACCGCAGCCTGCAGGCCGGATTGCGCTCATGGGTGGAAAGCCAGACCGGCCACCCCGTCGGCTACCTCGAACAGCTCTACACCTTTGCCGACCGCGACCGCGGCCCGGATGACCTGCGGACCATTTCGATCAGCTATCTGGGGCTTGTGCGCGAACAGGCACCGCCGGGCGGCGGACGGCCTTTGTGGAAAGACTGGTACACCTATTTTCCATGGGAGGACCTGCGCGGCGGCAGACCCGAAATCCTCGAGAAGATCACCGACATGCTGACCCAGTGGGGCATGAGCGACCGCCCCGGACGGGCGCATCGCCTGCACCGCATCGCCTATGCATTTGGTCTCGACGACATGGCCTGGAACGAAGAACTGGTGCTGCAGCGCTATGAGCTGATGTACGAGGCCGGGCTGATTGCCGAAGCGGGGCTTGCGCCCGCGTTCTGGTTCGGCAAGCCGATGGCCGGCGACCACCGCCGCATCCTCGCCACTGCGATTGCCCGCCTGCGCGCCAAGATCAAGTACCGGCCGGTGATTTTTGAGCTGATGCCGGAAAGCTTCACCCTGCTCCAGCTGCAAAAGGGCGTCGAGGCGCTGGCCGGGCTGACGCTGCACAAACCCAATTTCCGCCGCCAGATCGACCAGCAGCAGCTGATTGAGGAAACCGGCGAAACGACGAGCGAGACCGGTGGGCGCCCCGCCCGGCTTTACCGCTACCGCCATGCGATCCTGACCGAACGTGCGCTTGCCGGTTCACGGCTGCCGGTTGCGCGCATGTAAGCCACCGGAAGAACCGGCGGCACAACGCGCCATCCTCCGGAGACCGCATAAACAGAACATCCACGACTGCAGACGGCATCCGCGGCACGCCCACGGAACCACGACCCTTTGTGCGCAACGGGCATCAGTGGCCGCATTCCAGCCGCGAAACAGCCGGCGCAAATCGGCCCTCTTCGCAGCCGCCAAACGCTGCACCTCCCCGCTCCGCCGAAACAGAACAGGCCTCAACGGCAAGGGCGATTTGACATTGCCGAGGCATGAGATTATGACTCCGCTCTACATATACTCTAAGTGAGTATAATTACCCGTCGGAGCCGATATCCGACCGCAAGGAGGAAATGCAGATGAACGCTCCCCTCTCCGCCGCTCTCTATGAGCGCGTTTCGCATGTGATTCCGAAAGCCGAATGGCTGAGCTTCGAAGACGATATCGAAGCCATTTTGCGGTTGAAGAACGAACGCAATGCCGTCGTTCTGGCGCATAACTACCAGACCCCCGAAATCTTTCACGGCGTCGCCGATATCGTCGGGGACAGTCTGGCGCTTGCCCGTGAGGCAACCCGGGTCGAGGCTGACGTGATCGTGCTGGCCGGCGTTCACTTCATGGCCGAAACCGCAAAATTGCTGAACCCGGAAAAGACGGTCCTGATCCCCGACATGGGCGCCGGCTGTTCGCTTGCCGATTCCATTACCCCCGCAGACATCGCACTTCTGCGCCAGGCCCATCCCGGCGTGCCGGTGGTGACCTATGTGAACACATCGGCGGCCGTGAAGGCGGCTTCGGATATCTGCTGCACCTCGGGTAATGCCAAACGCGTGGTGGAATCGCTTGGCGTGCCGAAAGTGCTGATGCTGCCGGACGAATATCTGGCCCGCAACATTGCGCGCGAAACCGATGTCGAATTGATTGCCTGGCATGGCCATTGTGAAGTGCATGAACTGTTTACGGCCGATGATGTGCGCGAGATGCGCGAGGCTTGGCCGGGCGTCACCATCATCGCCCATCCCGAATGCCCGCCCGAGGTTGTCGCGGAGGCGGATTTTTCCGGCTCCACGGCCGGCATGTCGGATTATGTCGGCAGCGCCAAACCCGGACGCGTGGTGCTTTTGACGGAGTGCTCGATGAGCGACAATGTTTCCGTGCAGCACCCCGAGGTCGATTTCGTGCGCCCCTGCAACCTGTGTCCGCATATGAAGCGCATTTCGCTCGCCAATATCCGCGCAGCCCTTGAGGAAAACCGCCACGAGGTGATCGTCGATCCGGCGATTGCCGATGGCGCACGGCGCGCGGTTGAACGGATGCTTGCAGTATGAGCGCGCCTGTCGCCGTGATCGGTTCCGGCATCGGCGGCCTTGTCACCGCGCTGGCACTCGCGCCGCAGCCGGTTCTGCTGATCACCAGGGCCGAACTCGGCGCCGGGACCTCCAGTGCCTGGGCCCAGGGCGGCATTGCCGCAGCGCTGGGCGAGGATGACAGCCCCGAACTGCACCTTGAAGACACCCTTGGCGCAGGCGACGGTCTTTCCGATCGCAATGCCGCCCGCGCCATTGTCTCCGCAGCACCCGAGGTCATCGCCTTTCTGGAGCGCCACGGCGTTATTTTAGACCGGGAGGAAAACGGCGCATTTCAGCGCGGCCTTGAAGCGGCGCATTCGCGCCATCGGATCCTGCATGCCGGCGGCGACGCGTCCGGCGCGGCCATTGTCGCGGCACTTGCAAAGGCGGTTGCCGCCACGCCCTCCGTCACCGTAATGTCCGGCACCGAGGTCCGCCGCCTGCTGGTTGAGGATAACAGCGTGCGCGGCCTTCTCTGCGTCCGCAACGATCGGGCTATCCCCATCGAAACGGGTCGCGTCGTGCTGGCAACCGGCGGCATTGGCGGGCTTTATCATGCCTCGACCAACCCGGCCGGGAATTTCGGACAGGGCGTGATGCTGGCCGCCCGCGCGGGCGCCGCCCTATCCGATATGGAATTCGTGCAGTTCCACCCGACAGCGCTGGCCTCTGCGACAAGGCCTCTGCCGCTAATCAGCGAGGCTGTCCGTGGCGAGGGCGCAATCCTGGTCAATGACAGGGGCGAGCGCTTTCTTGCCGAAACACCGGGCGCCGAACTGGCGCCCCGCGATGTTGTCGCCCGTGCGATTGCCGCTGAAATGGCCCTTGGCCGAAAAGTCTTTCTCGATGCACCGCCGGCACTTCGGGCTCGCTTTTCCACACGCTTTCCGGCCATTACCGGAATCTGCGCGCGCGCAGGGATCGACCCGGCGACAGATCGCATCCCCGTGCGTCCCGCCGAGCATTACCACATGGGCGGCATCGCCACCGATATCGATGCGCGCACCACCGTTTCGGGCCTGTGGGCCGTCGGGGAATGCGCAGCCACGGGCCTGCATGGCGCCAACCGGCTTGCCAGCAATTCGCTGCTGGAAGCCGCAGCGGCAGGCCTGGCCGCCGCACGGGATATCGCCGCCCGCCCCGGCATTGCCACCAGCCATTCGATTGCCACGGCCGTGCCGCCGGCCGCCCAGACGGACCGGGTGCGCTCGATCGTCTCCCGCCATCTGGGGGTGATCCGCAACGGCCCCGCGCTTGCAACGGCCGTCACAGCGCTTCTGCCGCTCGCGCAAAGCACCGGCCCAGACGCCGATCCGGCCGTGGTGGCGCTTTCGGTCGCTGTTTTCGCGGCCTTGCGCACGGAATCGCGCGGTGCCCATGCCCGCAGCGATTTTCCGGAAAAATCCGCGCACCCGCACCGTCGCACCATGACCCTCGATGAAATTTTCACGGCCGCCGGGACCATTTCCGGCGCACACCCGATCCACCATTCACTCGCCCGGAGCGCCTGACATGCAGTCCCTGCCCCGCCTCGTCATCGAACCTGCCGTCCGCCGTGCGCTTGAAGAAGACCTCGGCCTTGCCGGCGATATCACCGCCGATTCAGTCATTCCGCCGGCCCATCACTCCTCGGTGGTCATGGCTGCCAGAAAGCCGGGCGTGGTCGCCGGGCTCGATGCCGCAGAACTCGCTTTCACGCTCGTCGATCCATCGATCCGCCTGACCCGGCACGCGGAAGACGGCAGCGCCATTGCGGCCGGCGATATCATCGCGACCGTGACCGGTCCGTCGCGTGCATTATTGACCGGCGAGCGCACCGCGCTCAATTTTCTCGGCCATCTCTCCGGCATCGCCACGGTCACGGCAGGCGTGGTCAAGGCGGTTGCCGGCACGGGCGCTGCCATTGTTTGCACACGCAAGACGACGCCGGGCCTCAGGGCGCTGGAGAAATACGCCGTACGGGCCGGCGGCGGCGGCAATCACCGTTTTTCGCTTGCCGATGCCGTGCTCATCAAGGACAATCACATCGCCATTGCCGGCGGCATTGCCACCGCGATCCGCCGCGCGAAGGAAAACGCCGGCCATATGGTGAAGATCGAGGTCGAGGTCGACACGCTCGCCCAACTCGAAGAAGCCATGGCCGAAGGCGTCGATGCGGTCCTCCTTGACAACATGTCCGCCGAGACGCTGCGCCGCGCCGTTGAAATTGTTGCCGGCCGCGCCATCACCGAAGCCTCCGGCGGGATCACGCCGGAAACGGCAGGTGATGTCGCAAAAGCCGGTGTCGATCTGATTTCCATCGGCTGGCTGACACATTCCGCCCCGGTTCTCGACATTGGTCTCGACTATCGCGACGCCACCGGCTGAACCGGCGCGTCAGAGATTGTAATACCACGGCGCCAGCAGCGAAAAGACGACGGTAATGAGCGCGATCAGCGGCAGACCGGCGCGCAGGAAATCGCGAAAGCCGTAATGCCCCGGCCCCATGACCATGAGGTTGGTCTGATAGGCAATCGGCGTTGCAAACGAGCAGTTGGCTGCGTAGATGACGGCAGCGGCAAACACCTCCGGCGGCGCCCCGATCCGGCGCGCCATGTCCAGCGAAATCGGAATGAACAGCGCCGATGTCGCATTGTTCGACAAAAGGTTGGTCAACAGCGCCACCGCAATGAACAGCAGGGCCAGAACCACCGGCGCCGACGAGCCGCCGCCCAGCCCCACAATGCCTTCGGCAATCAGGCGCGCGCCGCCGGTCGCCTCCAGCGCGGTTGCCATGGCAATGGAAGCGCCGACAAGCAGGAAAATCTGGCGGTCGAAGGCGCGGGCGGCCTGTTGAAAGGTCAGGCAACCGAAAACGATCATCAGCAACGCGCCGACCACCGAATTGACCACCATCGGCGAAAGCCCGGTCGCCGACAACGCCACGATGCCCCCGAAAATGACGCTGGCAATCAGCGACTTGTCGCGCGGCGGCACGCTTTCGGCCGAATGTTCGAGCAGCAGAAGGTCGTGATTGCCCCGCATCGACATGACGTCATCTTCATTGCCGCCGATCAGAAGCGTATCACCGGCCTCGAACCGCAGCTGTGAAAGCGGCGTGCGCGCCATCCGGCTTTTGCGCCTGACCCCGAAGATCGTGACGTGGAAGCGCTGCTGAATACCGCTGAACCGCACCGTTCGCCCTTCGAACAGCGAACCGGGCGCAATCACGGCCTCGGCAAGGTGATAGTGCGGCCCGACCTTGCGCTCACGCGCCGGCACGGTGCCATCTGGCGGCTCGGAAAGGCTGATCTCGCCCTTGGCAAGCATGTCCATGAAGGCCTTGCGCGTGCCGGTCATCTGCAACCGGTCGCCCGGCTCAAGGGTGAGCCCGTCATCATAGGGCGGCAACAGAACCCGGCCGTTGCGGATCAGCGCATGCAGCGACATCGGGGTGAGGTTGGGAAAGAACCCCGAGCGCGCACTGTCGCCTGCAAAACGGCTGGACGACTGCAGGACGATCTCGCCCAGAAACTGCGTGCCTGAACTTTGAAGACCGGATTTTTCCTCCGAACGTTCGCTGTCGAGAATTCGGGGCAGAATGAACAGAACATAGAGATAGCCGACCCCCGCCAGTATCAGCCCCATGCCGGTAATATCGAAGAAACCGATATCCAGCCCTTCCCGCGCCGCCATGCCGGCGGCGATCAGGTTGGTGGACGAGCCGATCATCGTCGTCATGCCGCCGAAAATGGTGATGAAGGAAAGCGGCATGAAAATCTGATAGGCCGGAAGGCGGAAACGGGCCGCAAGCGACGTCAGCACCGGAATGAAAATGACAACCACCGGCGTATTGTTCAGGAATGCCGACGTCACCCCCGCAACGACAAGAATAATGGCGATGGAGAGCCGCGGATTGCCGCCATACATCCGGCCGATCCGGTTGGTGAGGCCTTCAAGCGCATCGGTGGCAAACAGCCCCTTGCCAACGATCAGCAGCGCCAGAACGGTGACCAGTGCCGGCGAGGCGAAGCCGGAAAGCAGGGCTTCAATCGAAACCGCGCTGCCGGTTTCCGGCTGATAGGGAAACGTGCCGAACAGCACCAGCAGCAGCGAGATCGAGGCAAGCGCTATGCTCTCGACGGGAAATCGGTCGAGTGCATAGAAGACAATCGTTCCGGCGATAATTGCCAGCGTGGCGTAGAGATGAAAATTCTCAACCAAGTCGAGGCCTCATGGCCGAAAACCGATCAATGCGGGCCAACCGGAGAAAAGCAGGCCAAACTTGTCAAACCGGTCCGCAGCTTGCTATGAAATTGGCAATCTGAAATTGACCGGCACCAGGACCGGTCGGGCGGATATTGAACGGAAACAGAGACCTTCGCAAGCCTCGCAGCGGGTGGAATGTTGTTGTTTCATGCCGCATGTTTCCCGCGACGCGCTGCGCGCCAGGCCTTTTTTCTTCCGGCCGCATTTTGTCCGCTTTTTGCCAATACCGGCAAATTCAGACGAAAAATTTACGCGAACGTCAAGGTCCTTTCGGGGGCCGTTCAGCACACGAAAGGCATCTGCATGACAGCGGCATTTCTCGCGGCTCTTTTGCCACACACTTCAACCAAACGCACTAACGCAAAATCTGGTTTCAAAGTTCCCCGGTGTTTCTGTGAAAAACCTGCTCTGACGAAAAAACACGCCTGCGAAAGCCGGGGTAATGAAAAATTTACCCTGAGTGCATTAATTTGCCGGCTGAAAACAGACACACCATCTTTGAGTATTGCGTAGGAAGTGTGGCTCGTGACGTCGAGAAAAACCAGACATTCGTCCATTCGTGGCGGCCATAAAAGCCGTTTGTTCCGATTGGTGGCAGCATCCGCCATCCTGCTTGTCACAGGGGGCGCGATCGCCACGATTGCATCATCGCCCATCATTTCGGCGACAGTCTCCAGGCCGCATCTTGCCGCTTCGGGCAGCGCGCTTCTGGCGGTAAACCCGGCCTTCCGGTCACCGGAACGCGCCCAAAGCGCCAAGGCGTCGCGTCTTCTGGCCGCGCGGGAAGGACAGGGACGGGCACAGACGCTGAAGCCCGAGGATGTACGCCTCTCCTATCTCAAGCCGAAGCTTGAACGCAGCGGCCACTCCGCCCTGACGGACCGGCAGCGCAAGCTGGTCGGCGAGCAGATCGCCGAAAATGCCGATGCCAATGTTGCCCTCGCCGGCCTGCCGCCGGAGCTGACCCCGGCAACACCGGCCGCAACCAAAACGCCGGAGTCTATTCCTGCAAGCACCGCGCTCGCCAGCGTTTCGCCCAAGGATCACCCGGCAGACGGCGCCGACGACGCCTTCAAGCTGGTCTTGCAGGGCGCTGACGATTCCCGGCTTGCGCCGGGCGAAATCCCCACACCGGAAAAACGCCCGGCCGCCCTCACCCTTGCCTATGCCGATTTCGGCCATGACGGCCTCGACGGCATTTTCGGGGAAGTGCCGGAACGCACATCCAAGGTGGCCGTTTACGATATCGCCGCCGGCAAGGTCTACATGCCCGACGGCGAGGTCATGGAGGCGCATTCCGGCAAGGGCAAGTACCGCGACAACCCGGACTATACCCATGTGAAGATGGCCGGCGCCGTGCCCGCGGCAACCTACAAGCTGACCATGCGCGAGTCGCTTTTCCATGGCGTGCCGGCCCTGCGGATGACGTCGGTTGACGGCACCCATCCTCTCGGCCGGACCGGGCTGCTGGCCCACACCTACATGCTGCGGACACCGGGCGATTCACACGGGTGCCTTGTCTTCAAGGATTACTACAAGTTCCTGAAGGCCTATAAGGCCAACAAGGTCGATTACATCGTCGCCGTGCCAAGCCTCAAGGAAGGCCTGAGCGTCCAGCTGGCAAGCCGCACGAGCTGAAAACGTTCGCACGTTCACCTGAAGCATCAGACAGAGGCGGTCTCGACGGACCGCCTCTTTTTTGTGGTCTTTTCGGCGGCAGGCTATTTGACCGGTTCGAGTGAGCCGGTTGTTGCGCCGCCATCGATGATGAATTCCGCGCCGGTGGAATAGCTCGCCTCGACCAGCAGAAACCTGACGAGGCGCGCGACTTCTTCCGGCTGTCCGTAGCGCGCTATCGGCTGGCTGGCGACAAGGTCATCCCCGAGATCCGCCGTCATCGGTGTGGCAATCGGCCCGGGGTGAATGGAGCAGACCCGCACATTGTCGCGCGCCAGATCGAGCGCGGCCGCCTTTGTCATGCCACGCACCGCCCATTTCGATGCCGCATAGCCGAATACGGATGCGACCCCGTAAAGGCCGGCGGTGGACGAGGTATTCACGATCACGCCGCCGCCTGCCCTGATGATTGCGGGTGCGGCAAAATGCATCCCGTAGAAGACGCCATTGGCGTTGATGTCCATGATCTTGCGGAAATCTTCGGGCGTGCAGTCCTTCACACTGGAAAACTGCACGATGCCGGCATTGTTGAACAGCGCATTGACGCCGCCGAAAGCCTCTTCCGTGGCCGCAACAATGGCCTCCCAGTCTTCCGGCCGGCTGACGTCCAACCGATGGAAACGCACGTTTTCACCCAGTTCCCCGGCAAGTTTTTCACCGGCGTCGTCAGCAAGATCGCCGATCATGACCTTCGCACCGCCTGCAGCGAGCAAACGCACCGTTGCCGCGCCGATACCGCCGGTTCCGCCACTGACGATCACCTTAAGATCGTCAACCTTTTCAATGCCCATGATTTTTCCTCCCGTTTCGACAGCCTGCAGCTTCGTTCGAAGTCAGGCACATATGATGTGATGTCTGCGACACATGGTTTCCAGATGCCCTGCCCCGGGGAGCGTTTGCAGCAGCCGGCACGACAAGACGAGAGACATGAGGCCTGTGGAAAAGCCGGCGACAACACACGGACCCGACAAGGCCGAACGACGCAGGTGCTGCACTTGCGATATCGGCCCTGCGCAACAGCGCGGCCGGTCCGCGACTGCGGCCTTTCGGTCACAAATCCATGGTTCCAAACGGCCCGCAAAACACCGTCTTGGCCCCGCACCGGCGATGACAGGCCGGCCGCTGCAGGATAGGGCGTTGTCGCTGCATTGCGATAAAACGATTGTAACACCACGTTTTTTGAGGTTACATCTGGGGTGGGAAGAGGAAACGACAAACGCGGGGAGGAGAGACAAATGCCCGTACGCGACGGACCGACTGCGATCAAGAAATATGCCAATCGCCGGCTCTACAATACCGGCACCAGCAGCTACGTGACGCTCGAAGATCTGGCGGACATGGTGAAACAGGGAGAGGAATTCACCGTTCAGGATGCCAAGTCGGGCGACGACATCACCCACACGGTGCTGACCCAGATCATCTTCGAACAGGAAGCGAAATCCGGACAGGGCGTCCTGCCGGTCTCCTTCCTTCGGGAAATCATCGGCTATTACGGCGACCAGATGCAGGCCATGCTGCCCGGCTTTCTCGAAAATGCCATGAAGGCGTTTTCCGAACAGCAGGCCCATATGCGCGAGCAGATGGACAAGGCGCTTTATGAAAACCCGCTCAAGCGGGAATATTACCGCAAGGAAGAGGCGGCGCGCCGCTCCGGCCTTGGCGCCAGCAGCTATCGCACCAAAGCCACAGCCGACGACAGCGATGCAGAGGAACCGGCTGTTCATGCGGTGACCGGAGACCTCGACGACCTGCGCAACCAGCTGCGGGTTCTGCAGGACCGAATCGACAATCTTTAAAGCGCATGGCGTCTGAAACGGTTTCAGACGCCATCCATTTTGCCGGGTCCCGAAAACAGAAAAACCGCCCCGAGGGACGGCTTTTCAAATGCTTTTCGGTAAACCGATCTTTCGATCAGGCTTCCTTCGGCGTCAGAACCTGACGGCCGCGATACATGCCGGTCTTCAGATCGACATGGTGCGGACGGCGCAGTTCGCCGGAATTCTTGTCTTCGACATATGCCGGAGCCTTGAGAGCGTCTGCAGCACGGCGCATACCGCGCTTGGACGGGGTCGTTTTTCTTTTCGGTACAGCCATTGGACTACTCCAGTTTCGGCAAGGCCTGATCCGCGGCGGGCATAACCACCGCAAGTTCGTCCTTGAAATTCATGAAATTTGGCGCGCTTATACAGGTCTTGTGCCCGTTTGACCAGTCCCTCCGGCATTTTTTTGACTCATACCGGAAAGCAGCCATTCAGCCTCAGATCTCTTCTTCCGGGATAATCCAGCTTTCGGCCAGCGCGCCGTCACGCCAGCGCTGGAAAGCGGGCAGGCTTTTGACCGCATTCATATAGGCAAGCGTCACGCTGTCATCGGCCAGTTCGTAGATCTCCAGGCGGTTGACGACAGGCGCATACATGGCGTCAGCAGCAGAAAAATGGCCGAACAGGAAAGGCCCGCCCGAGGCCTCAAGCGCATCGCGCCACATGGTCTTGATGCGGGTGACATCGGCCTTTACGGCATCATCGACCGCCAGCGGCGACGGCTTGCGGCCGAAATTCATCGGGCAGGCGCCGCGCAGTGCCCGCAAGCCCGCGTGAATTTCCGCGGAAAGCGTGCGGGCGGCGGCGCGTTCGACCCTGTCAGCAGGCCAGAGCTGGGCTTCGGGGTAAAGCTCCGCGACATATTCGATGATCGCCAGCGATTCCCAGATCCGGACCTTGCCGTGATGCAGCACCGGCACGAGGCCGACCGGCGAAAGTTCGCGAAAACGCGGATTTCCGGCCGGAAAATCAAACGGGATCAGCACTTCCTTGAACGGAATGCCCGATGCTTCCATGGCAAGCCATGGCCTCAACGACCAGGAAGAATAGCGCTTGTTGCCGATATAAAGCGTCAGATCACGCATGGGGCGGTGTCCTTTCCGTTCATAACTCCTCAGCGGGAATTACCCTGAAACGCTGCCGCCACACCAATGGATTTATCGGATATCAGTCATAAAGGCAGTGAATGTATGCGCCGGAGCGTGCGGCAAGCCGCTCCACGCGGTTTGCAAGCCGGTTCATATGAGCGCTCGGTGCGGCGGCCTGCCTGCCGGTGGGGTTCGGCAGGGACACGGCCAGCAGGGCGGCCTGACGGCGGGAAAGATCGGCAGCGGAAACCCCGAACTGCTCCTGTGCTGCAGCCTCGATGCCGAAGGTCTCCGGCCCCCATTGGGCGATGTTGAGATAGACCTCCATGATCCGTTTCTTCGGCCAGAAAGCATCGGCGGCAACCGCCAGCGGCAGCTCCAGAACCTTGCGCAGATAAGAGCGGCTGTTCCACAAAAACAGGTTCTTGACCGTCTGCATGGGGATGGTGCTGGCCCCGCGCGTCTCTTCACCGGCGAGCGCATCCTTGACCACGGCTTTGTATTCGCGCCAGTCGATGCCGTAGTGATTGCAGAATTGCCCGTCTTCCGACATCAGCACCGATTGTACCAGAACCGGGGCGATATCATCGAAGGCGACCCACTCCCGGTCATAGCCGGTAAAAATCCGCGACAGCATCGGCACCGAGACAGGATGCACGAAGGCCGGACGGTAAAGCGGCAGCAGCAAATAAGGCAGAAGAACCGCAACAAGCAGCACAAGCGCGACGATACGGAACCAGCGCCGGAAAAAGCTCCGCCGCGGGGCTTCATCCTCATCAAACTCCGGCGTTTCGCCCATATATCAACCGATCCTCATAAAAACCGCCTTCTCCTTAGCCCGAAAACGGCCTGTTTGAAAAGAAGGCAGCGGCAATATGCGCCGGTCATTCCGGCTTGAACGGCGCCCGGCGCCATGCCAAGAGAAGCGCATGACAGATCAGACCTTCACCGCCCGTCTTGACGATGCTCGCCAGCAGGTGGAAGCCCGCCTCGACGCTCTTCTCGGCCCCGCCCCCCTTGCCGGCGAAACCGCCCGTCCGCCAACGCTGATGGCGGCAATCCGCCATGGCGTGTTAAACGGCGGCAAGCGCTTCCGACCGTTTCTCGTAATCGAAAGCACCCGGCTTTTCGACGGCCCGCAGGAGGCCGCGCTCAGGGTGGCCGCCGCACTGGAATGCGTTCACTGCTATTCGCTGATCCACGACGATCTGCCGGCCATGGACGATGACGATCTCAGGCGGGGTCGGCCGACGGTGCATAAAGCCTTTGACGAGGCCGGCGCCATTCTGGCGGGCGACAGCCTGCTGACACTTGCCTTCGACATCATTGCCGATGATGCCACCGGGCTTGAGCCTGCAGCGCGGCTGAAGCTCGTCTCGGCGCTGGCGCGGGCAGCCGGGGTTGGCGGCATGGTGGGCGGTCAGGCACTGGACCTGGCGGCGGAAAAATCACCGCCCGACGAAGCCGGCATCGTCACGCTGCAGGCCATGAAGACCGGCGCGCTGATCCGGTTCGCAGCCGAAGCGGGCGCGATCATTGCCGGCGCCGGCGAAGACGAACGCGCGCGGCTTCATCGCTACGGCGCCGTGGTCGGCCTTGCCTTCCAGCTTGCCGATGACCTGCTCGACCTGACGGCCGATAGCGAAACCATGGGCAAGGCAACCGGCAAGGATGTCGGACGCGGCAAGGGCACGCTGGTTGCCCTTCACGGGGTCGAATGGGCGGAAAACCGCCTTGGCGAACTGGTGGACGAGGCCTCAACATTGCTGTCGCCCTTCGGTGCAAAAGCCGAAACCCTGGTCGAGGCGGCCCGCTTCGTCGCCAAGCGAAAGAACTGAGCGTGACAGCACCCGTCGCCATTATCCGCAAAGGCCACCGCACGCTTTTGAAATGGCATCGCGGAAAGCGCTTTCCGGCCGATACGCCATTTTCGAGAGCCCGCATCGCCGAGGGCCTGCAAGCTGGCGCAAGCAGCGAAATCGATCTGCAGCTGACCGCTGACGGCGCCCTGGCGGTGCTGCACGACGAACGGCTGGAACAATCGACCACCAGCACCGGACCGGTCGCCATGGCAAGCGCCGATCAGGTCCGCGCTGCCCGTCTTCTCGATCCCGCCGGACGGGATAGCGGCGAAAACGTGATGCTTTTCGATGATCTGGCCCAGTTGGTGGCAACAAGCAGCGTCGACGATACCGCCATTCTGCAGCTCGATCTCAAGGAGCCGCTTTCCGCCTTTTCACCGGACAGTATTGCCCGCTTTGCCGAAGCCGTCCGCCCGGTCGCCCGCTACATGATCCTGTCCGGCGGGCATGCGGATGCCGTCAGGCGACTTTCGCAAGCCGCACCCGGTCTTTTGACGGGCCATGATCCCTGCCTGGACGGCGCGATGGAAAAGGTGATGGCAAACGGCCGCTACGCCGCGTTCGTCGCCAATGCCCTGGCAACCGCGCCTGAAGCAGAGATGTTCTACCTCCATTTCGAACTGATTTTCGCCGCAGAAGACGCCGGTTTCGACATGATCGCCGCTTTCCATGCCGCCGGAAAGACCGTTGATGCATGGACGATCAGGGGCAGCAGCGCGGAAGACCTTGCGCGCGTCGAGCGGCTTCTGGCGCTGAAAGCCGACCAGATCACCACCAATGACGCCGACGGGCTTTTTGCTGCATTGGGATGATGCGTCCGTCAGCAGCCGATCCGGCTGCGGATGCGATTGACCTCGATCCGTGATTTGCAGACATTCTCACACGGGATGCCGTCACTGTCGCCGTCGGCCCGGCGATAGCCGCCGCACCAGTGCTGCACCGCCTCTGCACAGCTGGACGCCTGCCCGCAGGTCCAGCCGGCCACCGGCACGACTGGCACGACCGGCAAAACCGCCGGCGACATCGGTGCGGGCATGCGCGATTCAACCGCGACCGGCCCACCGGCGACGATCAGCAAGGTGAAGAACACGAGACCGTGCAAACGGCGCATCGGCTTCGCTCCGCTTCAATCCCGCCCCGGCAAAACCCGGTTCGGCGGGCGGTGGCCGTCGAAGAAGGTGCGGATGTTGATGATCACCTTGTCACCCATATCAACCCGGCTTTCGAGCGTCGCCGAGCCCATATGCGGCAGCAGCACGGCCTTGCCGTTCTTCGCCAGTTCCAGCAGGCGCGGATTGATATCCGGTTCGTTTTCAAAGACATCGAGACCGGCCCCGGCAATCCTGTCTTCCTCGAGGCATCTGATCATCGCCTCTTCATCGATGACATCGCCGCGCGAAGTGTTGACGATATAGGCTTCCGGCCGCATCAGCTGCAGGCGGCGGGCGGAAATCAGGTGATAGGTCGCCGGCGTCGACGGGCAATTGACCGAAACGATATCGACACGGGCCAGCATCTGATCGAGGCTGTCCCAGTATGTCGCCTCCAGCTCGGCCTCGGTTTCCGGGCTGATGCGGCCACGATTGTGGTAGTTCACCGAAAGCCCGAAGGCCTTGGCCCTACGCCCGACCGCGGTGCCGATGCGGCCCATGCCGACAATGCCGATACGCTTGCCCCAGATGCGCCGACCGAGCATCCATGTCGGGTTCCAGCCCTGCCACTCGCCGGGTTCGGCGCGCGACAGGAAGCGTGCGCCCTCGGCAAGCCTGCGCGGCACGGCCAGCACCAGCGCCATGGTCATGTCGGCTGTGTCTTCCGTCAGCACGTTCGGCGTATTGGTAACGGTGATGCCCTTTTTGGCGGCGGCGTTGACATCGACATTATCGACGCCGTTGGAAAAGCTTGCGATCAGCTTCAGCCGCGGCCCGGCCTTTTCGATCAGCTCCGCATCGATCCGGTCCGTCAGGGTTGGCACCAGAACATCGGCCCGGCCCATGGCATCGGCCAGTTCGTCACGCGACAGCGGACGGTCGTCGCGGTTCAGCGTAACCGAAAACAGTTCCTGCATACGCGCCTCGACCGGCGCGGGCAGTTTTCGCGTGACAAAGACATCGGGTTTCTTCGGGTGGGTCATCGGTTAACAGCTCATTAAACATGTTTGGCGATAATGCACATATTGCAGGCGCATTTCCACCGGAAGCGGAACGCCGCGGCGCGAAAACATTGCTGTCGCAGCGCCGAAGCCGTTTCCGTGCCGAAATCACGCCATGCAAGCCCTCAAACCGGGCGGACTATCAAAGGGTTGCCATGCGTCGTATCGTCAGTCTGTTCCTGTGTGCGCTTTTCGTCTTCGCCGTTGTCTCGCCGGTGTCGCCGGTTCAGGCACAGAGCGAACGGCGCGGAGCCTCCGGTGCGCCGCTTCCCCGCTTTGCCATCATCAAGCCGGATCGTGCCCGCATGCGCGTCGGACCCGGTTTCAACTACGCCACCAAGTGGATCTACCAGCGTCCCGGCCTGCCCGTCGAGATCATCGAGGAATACGCCGTCTGGCGCCAGGTCCGCGATGCCGACGGCACGGAAGGCTGGATGCATGTGTCGGTGCTGTCGTCGGTGCGCAACGCGATGGTCGCGCCATGGCTGCGCGGAAACAGTGCGAAAGAGGACAATTATCTCGCTGTGAAGGCCAGCGCCAATGATTCAGCCCGCAATGTTGCCAGCATCGAACCCGGCGTGATCGTCCATCTGGAAGAATGCGACGGCACCTGGTGCGAACTCGAGGTCAAGGGCGTTTCCGGCTACATGCACCAGAACGATCTCTGGGGCGTCTATCCCAACGAAGTTTTCCGGTAGACCGCTTCAGGCCTCCGGCTTGGTCGTCAGCACCATGTAGTTGACATCGGTGTCCGTCGAACGGTTCCAGCTGTCGGTCAACACACTATAGAACACGCCCTGACGCTCCACGATCTCCATGCCGACGTCTTTCAGCGGCTTCTCGATTTCCTCGGGCCGCACCAGCTTTTCATACTGATGGGTGCCCGGCGGCAGCCAGCGCAACACCCGCTCGGCCGCAAAGATCGCCAGTGCCCGGGCCTTCAGCGTGCGATTGATGGTCGCCACCAGCATCATGCCGCCGGGTCGTACCAGAGAAGCGCTTGTCTTCAGGAAGAAGTCGACATCCGAAACATGCTCGACCACCTCCATGTTGAGCACGATATCGAAGGTCTCGCCCGCTTCGGCCAACGCTTCGGCTGTGGTCGCGCGATAATCGATCTCCAGCCCCGATTCAGCGGCGTGGGTGGTGGCAATGCCGATATTCTTTTCGGCCGGATCGATGCCGGTAACACTGGCGCCCATGCGTGTCAGGGGTTCCGCCAGAAGCCCGCCGCCGCAGCCGACATCGAGGATCTTCAGGCCCGTGAGCGGCCGCGCCGATTTCTCGTCACGGCCAAAATGCTTGCACGCCTTTTCCCGGACATAGGAAATCCGCACCGGATTGAACTTGTGCAGCGGCTTGAAATTGCCGGTCGGATCCCACCATTCGGCCGCCATTTTCGTGAACCACTCGACCTGGCTGTCGTCGATTGTCGTCTTGGCGGCGTTATTCATCGGCCTGATCTCCGGGTGATGCGTGCCTGCTTTGAAAACAAACACGCTCTGTCTCAGTGTTGCGGTGCGCAAGGGGGGCGGTTGATAGCGTCCCGCACCAGCCTTGTCCCTTTCGCTTATAGAAGCGGTGTCAACCGGCGGCAAGCAAGACGCTGAAAGCATTCACGGCAAGCTGTGCGCACCGACCGCCATAGTATTACCGATTTAGGGCGATTTTCACTGTTTCCAAGCCCATAATCGCCGCCTGCCCTGTGCCCGTTCCTGCCTGCTGACCTCCGGCCGGATAGGTAAAAAGCAGCATCACGGCAGTTTGGCGGCCGTCACCTCGACTTCGACCAGAAACTCGGCGCGGGTGAAACCGCTGACGATCAGCAGCGTGGAAACCGGCTTCGGGTCCGTGACGAAGCGGTCGCGGACATCCATATAGGCGGGAAAATCCTCGCGGGTCGTGACATAGCCATTGATGCGGATCACGTCCTCAAACCCCATATCGGCTTCAGCGAGGATCTTGCCGATGGCCTCGAAACACAGTTCCGCCTGCGCGCTGACGGAGCGCGGGATCACGTCGTCCGCACCGATGCCGAGTTGACCGGAGGTCACAAGCAGCCCGGCGCCCGGCGGCACATAAAGGCCGTGGCTGTAGTTGCCGAAGGGCTTGCGAACGCCGGCCGGATTGATGCTTTTCTTCATGTGAAACCGCCTCTGAAAACCTGTCTTACCGCCTGACCGCAGCCGGACCCGGCTGCAACGGCCAAGCGGGTCCGGCCACAATGTAGCGTCTTCTGCGGGAATTTTAAGCCTTGTAGCCGCGTATCCCCTTGATTTCGAGAAAATCCTCCATGCCCCAATCGGCAAATTCGCGACCATTGCCGGACTGTTTGTAGCCGCCGAAGGGGATCGATGTATCCCAATCGCTGTCGTTGATCGAAACATTGCCGGCGCGAAGCCGCATCGCCACGGCGCGGGCATGGTCGATATCGCCCGACTGAACATAGGCGGCGAGCCCGTATTCGGTGTCGTTGGCGATATCGATCGCCTCCTGCTCGCTGCCGTAGGGCAGGATCGACAAGACCGGACCGAACACTTCCTGCCGGGCGATGGTCATGTTGTTATCGACATTGGCGAACACGGTCGGCTGCGCAAAATAGCCGCGATTGATCCCGTCGGGTCGGCCCGGTCCGCCGACCGCCAGCGTCGCGCCTTCCGCAATCGCCGTCTCGATCAGGCCCTGAACCTTTTCATATTGCCGGTCGCTGACCAGCGGGCCGAGATCGGTGTCTTCGGATCCGGGATCGCCGACCTTCAGGGTTTTGGCCGTCCGCCGGGCGATGTCGACGGCCGCGTCATGTTTTGCCGCCGGCACCAGCATGCGCGTCGGCGCGTCACAGGATTGCCCGCTGTTCTGGAAACAATCCCGCACGCCGCGCGAGACCGCATCTTCAAGATCGGCATCATCCAGCACGATATTGGGCGATTTACCGCCGAGCTCCTGGCACACCCGCTTGACGGTATCGGCCGCCGCCTTGGCAACGATGATGCCTGCGCGCGTCGAACCGGTAAACGACACCATATCGACTTCCGGGTGTTCGGCCATCACCTGGCCGACATCCGGGCCGGTTCCGTTGACAAGGTTGAACACACCGGCGGGAACGCCCGCCTCCTCCAGGATTTCGGCAAAGATGATCCCTGTCAGCGGCGCGATTTCGGACGGTTTCAGCACCATGGTGCAGCCCGTCGCAAGCGCCGGCGCCACCTTCGCCGCGATCTGGTTCAGCGGCCAGTTCCACGGTGTGATCAGCGCACAGACCCCGATCGGTTCCCGCACGATCAGGCCGCGATTGCGCACCTCGGAAAAGCTGAATGTGCCGAGCGCCTCCAGCGTCGAGCGAATATGCGCGGCGCCGACGGGCACCTGCGCGCCTTTCGCCAGAGCCAGCGGCGCACCCATTTCGCTGCTGACGGCCGCCACAAGATCATCCGTGCGCGCCATGTAGCATTGCAGGACACGCTCCAGAAGCTGCATCCTCTCTTCGCGCGTGGTGCGTGAAAAGCTGTCAAAGGCCTTGCGCGCCGCCATCACGGCCTTGTCCACATCGCTCGCGCCGCCAAGGGCAATGGTGGCAATGGCCTCTTCGGTTGCGGGATTGATGACATCGATCGTCTCCGACCGGTCGGGATTGACCCATTTGCCGTCGATAAAGAAATTCGAATGGTGCGACATCCGCCCCTCCTCTGATTGTTTTCAAGCCTTGATGTAACATAGACAGGCGGCAGCGAGATCGCAGACGCCGCCTGTCTTGAACGGCGCACGCCGTCAGCTGTCTTCGGGATCTTCCGGCAACTGCCAGTCCACCGGCTCCATCCCCTGCTCCAGAAGAAACTGGTTGGCTTTGGAAAAATGCCGGCAGCCGAAAAAACCGTTATGAGCGGAAAGCGGCGATGGATGGGGCGATTTCAGCACCAGATGACGGGATGTGTCGACGAAGGATGCCTTTTTCTGCGCATAGGCGCCCCAGAGCATGAAGACGACATGGGGGCACTCGTCATTGACCACGCGGATGACGGCGTCGGTGAAATTCTCCCAGCCCTTGCCGCGATGGGAGGCCGCAGCGGCCTGCCGCACGGTGAGAACGGAGTTCAGCAGCAGCACGCCCTGCTTCGCCCAGTGTTCCAGAAAGCCGTGATTGACCTTCTGGAAACCGACATCGGTGGCCAGTTCCTTGTAGATATTGACCAGCGATGGCGGCACGCGCACGCCCGGCTGCACCGAAAAGCAGAGCCCGTGGGCCTGTCCCGGGCCGTGATAGGGGTCCTGCCCGAGAATGACCACCCTGACGCTTTCAAGCGGGGTCAGGTCGAGCGCGCGGAAATATTCATTTCCCTTGGGAAAAACGGTCTGCCCGGCGCGCTTTTCTTCCACCAGAAAGGAACGGAGCGCGGCCATATAGGCGCTCTCGAATTCCGGTTTGAGTTTTTGCCGCCAGCCTTCCTCAAGCCTGATTTCGCTTTCTGCCATCACACACCCTATCCCTTGTCAGACGCTCTCCTTGTTATCGCCGCCGCCGCGGCGATGCAATTGCCTGCGAAAATGTCACACTTGTGCGCGCCCTGTCGCGTATTAGATGTGTGACGGGAAAAGGAGGAGCAAACATGCAGCCCACAGCTTTCGTATCAACGCTTTTCGACGGAAAATCCAACCCGAACAAGGTCACGGTCGCCTTCACCATGGCGGTCAATGCCCTTGCCAAGGGGCACAGCGCCACCTTGATCCTGATGGCGGAGGCCGTCGAACTCGGAAGGCCGGGTGCCGCCGACGGAATGGCGATCGGCGCGCCCTTTGCCCCCGTACCCGACCTTCTGGCGAAATTCCGCGAGACCGGCGGCAATATTGCCATTTGCGGCGCCTGCATGAAGCATAACGGCTTCAGCGCGGAAGACATGGACCCCGATTTCGAGATCATCGCCGCCCCCGACGTGATCGACCTTCTGATGAACGCGGAAGGCTCGCTGCAGATCACCTGAGGCCGGACCGGCCGCGGCGAATGCGACGCCCGACAGCGCAGCCCCTGTGGCGCGCGGTGTCTGCTTGCCTGTCGTCAACAAAATAAAGTCGTCAAGGGCGATGTTCCGGCGTTGACCGCCGCCAAGCGGCAGGCCAAACTGCCGGGCGTGATTACGCCGCGCGACGCCGCGCAAGAATAATCCTGACAGGGGGTTCAATATGCTCAAACTGAAGACAGCGGTGCTGGCCACCGCCGCCGTGGCCGCGATGGCGGGTTTTGCCGCGCCGGCATTGGCGCAGGACACCGACGAGAAGACCGTCGCCATTACCTATATCGTCGAACATCCCGCCCTTGACGCCGTGCGCGAGGGCATTATCGAAAGCCTCGCCGAAAAGGGCTATACCGAAGGCGACAACCTGACGGTGGTTGCCCGTTCCGCGCAGAACAACATGACCACCCAGACGCAGATTGCCTCGGAATTTGCAGGTCTCAAGCCCGATGTCGCGGTTGGCATTTCCACGCCGTCGGCCCAGGCGTTGAAAAATTCCATGGGCGATGCGCCCGTCATCTTCGCCGCCGTCACCGATCCGGTGGCTGCCGGCCTCGTCGAAAATCCCGAGCATCCGGAAGCCAACATTACCGGCACATCCGACAAGCAACCGCCCAAACCCGCACTGGAGCTGATCCAGAAACTGGTGCCCGACGTCAAGACCATCGGCGTGATCTACAATCCCGGCGAAGCCAATTCGGTCGTACAGGTTGAAGACATCAAGGCAGGCGCCGCAGAACTCGGCCTCGAGGTCGTTGAAAGCCCCGCCGCACAGTCGAGCATGGTGCCGGACGCCGCCCGCAATCTCGTCGGCAAGGCGGATGCCATCCTGCTGCCGACCGACAATTCGGTCATCTCGGTGCTTGAGGCCATCGTCACCGTCGGCGAGCGCGCGCAGCTGCCGGTGTTCACCACAGATACCGATTCCGTCGAGCGCGGCGCGATTGCAGCGCTTGGCTTCAACTACGCCGAAATGGGCAAGGTCACCGGCGACATGGTTGCCGAAATTCTGGCCGGCAAGACGCCCTCGGAAATCGCCGTTGTCGTGCCGGGCAATCAGGACCTGTTCCTCAACATGAAGGCGGCGGAAGCCATGGGCATCACGGTGCCTGACGACATCAAGAACAGCGCCAAGAAGGTCATCGAATAATATGACGCTTTTCGCACTCGCCGGGGCCTTTGAGACCGGCTTGCTCTTCGCCCTCGTGGCGTTGAGCATTTTTATGTCATTTCGGGTTCTCGACTTTCCCGATCTGACGGTGGACGGAAGTTTTCCCCTCGGCGCGGCGGTTTCGGCCGCCAGCATCATCAACGGCGTCGACCCTTTCCTCGCAACGTTTTTCGGCATGCTCGCAGGTGCCGCCGCCGGTTTCGTGACCGGCCTGTTGAATGTGCGCTTCGGGATCATGAACCTTCTGGCGGGCATCCTGTCGATGGTCGCGCTGTTTTCCGTCAACCTTCGGATCATGGGACGGCCGAACCTGCCGGTCTACGGCCACGACACGGTGTTTTCACGCTTTGAAAGCGCGGTCGATGCCGGACTGTGGAGCAATACGATCCTGCTTTTGATCATCGCCATCGGCGCCAAGCTGATTGTCGACTGGTTCCTGAAGACCGAGATTGGTCTCGGCCTCAGGGCCTCGGGCGAAAACCCGGCCATGGCCGAAGCCCAGGGCATTCGCAACGGCGCGATGACGCTGCTCGGCATGTCGATTGCCAATGCGCTCTGCGCGCTCGGCGGGTCGCTGTTTGCCCAGATGCAGGGCGTTGCCGATGTGACCATGGGTGTCGGCACGATCGTTACCGGGCTTGCGGCGCTGATCATCGGCGAAGCCATTCTCGGCCGTCGCACCGTGTTTCTGGCAACGCTCGGCTGCGTTATCGGCGCTATCGTCTACCGGCTTTTCATTGCGTTTGCGCTTTCAGCCGGTTTCATCGGCATCCGCCCGCAGGACCTCAACCTGATCACCGCCATCGTCGTGGCCGTCGCCGTGGTTCTCTCCCAGAACCGGGGCAAGCGCGGACGCAAGAGCCTTTTCAATTTCAAGCTGGTGCGCGGCGCGCAGCAGCCAGATGAGGGACAGGACTGATGCTTTCCCTTTCTGATATCCGCCTCACCTTCAATCCGGGCACTGCAACGGAAGTCAAGGCGCTGCGCGGCGTTTCCATGGCGATCGATGAAGGCGAATTCGTCACCGTGATCGGCTCGAACGGCGCCGGCAAGTCGACGCTGCTGTCATCCGTGGTCGGCACCGTCAAACCCGACAGCGGCTCCGTCAAGCTCGACGGGCTGGATGTGACCGACTGGCCCGCGGCCAAGCGCGCCCGCTATGTCGGCCGCGTGTTTCAGGAACCGCGACTGGGCACCTGTTCCTCGCTTTCCATCGAGGAAAATCTGGGGCTGGCCGCAGCCCGCGGCAAGAAACGCGGTCTTGGTCTTGCCCTTGGCAAGAAGAACCAGAAGGCGATGTTCGCCGAGCATCTGGAAAAGCTTGGCCTCGGGCTCGAGCATCGCATGGGCACGCCGATCGGCGCGCTGTCGGGCGGCCAGCGGCAGGCCGTCAGCCTGTTGATGGCTACACTGCTGCCGATGAAGATCCTGGTGCTGGACGAACATACGGCGGCGCTCGACCCATCCGCCGCCCATAAGGTGCTGACGCTGTCGGACGAGATCGCCAAGGAACGCAAGCTGACCACGCTGATGGTGACCCATTCGATGCGCGACGCGCTGGCCTATGGCACCCGTACGCTGATGATGAATGCCGGCCGGATCGTCCTCGACATCAAGGGTGAGGAACGCTCAAGGCTTCAGGTCTCCGACCTGCTGGAACGCTTCGGACGCGCTGCCGGCACCGATATCGACGACGACCAGCTCGTGCTGGCCTAGCTGTGGAGCCACAAAAAAGGCGGCTGACCTTTCGGCCAGCCGCCAGCTTCGGGAGGAAGCTTTTTTATGATTGTGAGCGGGCAAGCAGCTCGGCAAATCCCATCATGAACGGGCCGACGCCCTTGATATCGTCGGGATTGAGCGTCTCGGTCAGGTAATAGCCGGGCGTGCCATCGCGATACTGGCCATTGAAACCGCCGAGACCGGCAACCCAGACGATGGCGCCCAGAACGCGCCGGCCACTGTCGTCGATTTTGAACGCGTTCCTGTAAAGCGATTCAAAGGCTTTCCGGCCGGTGCCGGCGGTTGCGCCAAGACCGAGACGATCCGCTTTCAAAAAGGCATAGGCAAACATGGCCGTTGCCGAGCTTTCCGGATAATTGCCGCCAAGTTCCGGCCGGTCGGGCACCTGCAGCCAGCGGCCGTCAGTGGTTGCGAGCGCTGCCAGCCTTTCGGCAAGCGCAGCCCAACGCGCAATGATCTGCGAGCGCTGCTCGCCCTCCGGCAGGTATTCGACGAGATCGACCATCGCCATCGCGGCCCAGCCGATGGCACGCGACCAGTGGGCCGGCGACTGCCCGGTATCCTTGTCCGCCCAGGGCTGCGCCCTGGCGGAATCATAGGCATGGCGATAGAGCCTGCTTTCGGCGTCATAGGTCAGTTCAAGCCCGGTCAGCAATTCGTTGGCCGCCTCGGTCACGAGATCCGGCCGGTCGAATGCGAGACCGTATTCAGCCTTGAAGGGCAGCCCCATATAGAGCCCGTCAAGCCAGACCTGTTCGGGATAGCGGTGTTTGTGCCAGTGCGGGCCTTCCTTGACGCGCGGATGCTCGGCCAGTTGGGCAACAAGCTGGTCGGCGGCCTTGCGATAGCGCGGATCGTTGGAGCGCCGCGCCAGCCAGATCAGCGCACGGCCGGAAAGAATGTTATCGATGTTGAAATCATCCGCCACATAGCCATTCATCACGCCATCTTCGTCAACCTGCGCGTTGACATGGCGGACGAGGTGATCGAACCAGCGCGCTTCCCCGGTCGTCTCGTAAAGCGCAATCAGACCACGATAAAGGCAGCCGTCCTCATAACAGAGCGAACCGCCCTTGTAGGCGCGGTAATCGGCGGCGTATTCGTCGCAGTAGCGCAGCAGTGCCTGACGGTAATAGGGTTCTTCGGCGCTTTCGTTGACGAAAATGACATTGCGGGCCGTGACGGAAGCGTTTTCGGCGATGACGCCGCCATGGCGCACGGGATCGATCCCGCAGGCCATCACCGGTGGCTGCGCTTCTGCGCCCGGCGCGTAGGAGACGGTATAGTCCTCGATCGTCACGTTCTCGATCGGCATTTCCGGCAGGCCGTAAAAGGCGGCCGCCGAAGTGTGCACATTGCGTGCGACGATGCGGCGGAAGGTAATCTCCGACATCCGCGGCGTGCGGTCATCGACCGGCAGCGCGGCGCGCGACTGTACGTAGTCCGACTTGCCGTCGGCATCGCAGAAATAGAATGCGTTCATCACGAACGGGCTTGCGACATTGTCCATGTCGCAGTCCTCGACCAGAATGCGGGAAACGAAACCGCCGCGCCCGCGCCGCGTCTTCACGCGCAGGCCGCGATCCGTGTCGCGCATTTCGCAGCGCGCCACTGTGACGCCGGAGACCGTGCCGCTCATTTCCGAACCGATGACGACGCCGCCATGGCCGCGTTCCATGAAGCAGTTTTCGATGCGGATATTACGGGTCGGCCCGTCGAGCCCGCCCTTGGGATCGCGCTTGCCGGCCTTGATGGCGATGCAGTCATCGCCGACCGAGAAATGAATGCCGCGCATGCGGACATTTTCGCAGCATTCCGGATCGAACCCGTCCGTGTTGGGGGAACCCGGATCGCTCTCGATCTTCACATCGGCCACCAGCATATCGGCGGTGAACACCGGATGCACCATCCAGGACGGTGAATTGCGCACCGTGACACCTGTGACGGTGACATTGCTGCAGTGGTTGAAGAACAGGCTGCGCGGACGACGCGCGCCATTGCGGGTTTCCTTGGCCCACTGCCACCAGTCGCCGCGATCGCCGCCGGCATCGATGACACCGCCGCCGACAATGGCGATGTCGGACGCCTCGATTGCCGTCAGGAGACTCGCATAACAGGCCTCGGCGACGCCTTCCCAGGTGCCGAGCACACGCCCGTTTTCGTCGCGGGCGGGCAGGATCGGGTATTGATCGCGGTCGGCAATGCCATAAAGCACGGCTTCGGGGTCCAGCATCAGCGTCAGGCCGGATTTCAGGAAAAGCGGCCCGCTTTTCCACACGCCCGGGCCGAAATAGAGCGTCGCGCCTTCGGGCAGACCGTCGATTGCCTTCTGGATCGCAACCGCATTGTTTTCCGACTGAAGGCTGGCGCCGAAATCAGCAACATCGGCGAATTCGGTTTCCGGCGCTGTGACGAAATCAAGCGCCTCGTCGCCGATGACCAGACGATAGGCCGTGTGCGGCTCAAGGCCATTGATCGAGAATACGGTGCGCTCGCTCACGCCTTCTGCCACCGTCTCACCGGTGTTTTCCGTCGCAAGCCGCCAGGACACCGGGGCCTTCAGGAAGTATTTATTCTCGCCGGAAAAGACGGCAAAGGTCACCGTCCTCGCCGAAACGGCGAGCAACTCAATGGCATTCATCATGGTCGTCCAAGCAGGATACGAAAGTATTGGGGGCGGCTATTGCCGCCCCCGGCAAGGTCTAGTTGCGGATACGGTCCAGAACGTCCTCGACATTGTAAAGAATGTCATCGGCAGCCGTTTCGGCGTCGATCTGGTCATAGGCGAACTCTTCGAGCGGATCGCCGATCGCCTGCGAGATCTGCGGATGTTCGAAATACGGCGAAATCGTCGGACCGGTCGCAGCCAGAATGATCTGGTGAGCCTTCATCTGCTCAGGCGCGATCTGGTCGCCCGCTTCCAGCTGTTCGAGAGCCTTTTTCGAGGCCGGAATGCCGCGGGTCGTGCCGAGGATATCAATCGCGCCCTCATCATTCAGGAGGCAATTGACCACTTCGGCCGCGGCGTCCTGGTTGTCCGAGTTCTTCGAGATCGAGAACAGCATCGAAGGCTTGCGATAGACGCCGTCATTGGTGGCGCCTTCGGCAAGCGGAATGGTCGAAGCCGTCAGCACCTGACCTTCCTCAAGCACGTCGCCAATCTTGAAATAGGTCGAATCCCAGGCATAGGTGCCGGCAATGTGGCCGTTGGCCCATTCCGGATTTTCATTGAGCACCAGATTGCCGCCGGCAGCGACCTTCGGCCAGGGGATGACGACACCGTCTTCGACGAACTTCTTGTAGAGGTTCAGCCCGTCGACCAGTTCTTCCTTGCTGTAATTGAATTCGAGCGTATCGGGCTCGATCATGGTCTTGCCGGTCTTCTGCGTCAGATAGGCGGTGATCAGAAGACGAATGTCGAGACCACTCTGGGTCGGGCTCGAGGCTTCATAGGGGAAGTAGTCTTCGCCAAGCTTTTCCTTGAAGGTGATGCCGGCCTTGTCCATGTCGTCCCAGGTCTTCGGCAGGTCCAGACCGGCCTTTTCGAAGGTCGTCTGGTTGAAGAACGGTACACGACCGGTGATCGACAGCGGCAGGCCCTGCAGGTGGCCGTTGACCGTCGAGGTGGCAAGCTCCGCGTCGGTCCACTGCGACAGATCGATGATATCGGAGAAGTCGTTGAGATCGGCGAAACCTTCACCGGTCGGTGTGAACAGCGGCAGCCAGGGCCAGTTGATCTGCATGATGTCGGCTTCGGTACCGCCGGCCAACTGCGTGGTGATCTTCTCCTGATGGCCGGTCCAGCCGGTGAATTCCGGAGAGACGGTGTGGCCGAGCTTGTCGCCGCAATATTTCAGCGCTTCCTGGGTGGCCAGGTGACGGCTGTCGCCACCCCACCAGGACATGCGGAGATCGGCGGCATTGGCTGCCGTCAACGATGTGGCAGCCATCAGGCCGGCCAGGATTGTCAGTTTCATGGTCATATTTTCCTCCCTTTGAAAAAGACGGTTTACGAAACTCATGCCGACAGCGAGATGTTCTCGCCGGTGCGGCGGTGAAAGATATGCAGGGCGTCTTCCTGCGGCATGATGCGGATCTGCTCATCCCGCAGGTTCTGCCGCTCCAGCCCCGTGGCCGGGACGACGACGATGAAGGAATGCCCCTCCACCATGATGTAGAGGTAGACCTCGTGGCCCATGAACTCGACATGGGAGACGCGGCCCAGCAGCCCTTCTTCCGCGTTCTGATCGACAATATGGAAGTGCTGGGGACGCACGCCGAAGGTCACTTCCGTCGGGGCATCCTTGTCGATGCGCGCGCGCGCCTTTTCATCGATGGTGATGACCTGCGTGCCGATCTTCAGCTTTCCGCCGTCAACGAGGGTGGCATCGCCGATATTCATTTCCGGCGAACCGATGAAGCCCGCGACAAAGGCGTTGGCCGGCCTCTGGTACAGCGTGAAGGGATCAGCAACCTGCATGATCCGGCCTTCCTTCATCACGCAGATACGATTGCCCATGGTCATCGCTTCCGTCTGGTCATGGGTGACGTAGACGACGGTCGAATGCATGCCGTCCGCCAGCAGCTGCTTGTGCAGGTCGGTGATGCGCACCCGCATCGAGGCGCGCAGTTTCGCATCGAGGTTCGACAGCGGTTCGTCGAACAGGAACACCTGCGGCTTCTTGATCAGGGCACGGCCGAGCGCCACACGCTGGGCCTGACCGCCGGAAAGCTGCTTCGGCAGGCGCTCCAGATACTCCTCGATCTCCAGAATGTGGGAGACCTCGTCGGTGGAAGCGGCAATCTCGTCCTTCGGTGCATGCTTCAGGCGAAGACCGAAGGAGAGGTTGTTCTTCACCTTCATATGCGGGTAAAGCGCATAGTTCTGGAACACCATGGCGATGCCGCGCTGGCCCGGGGCCTTGTCGTTGACGAGATCGTCGCCGATGCGGATCTCGCCGCCGGAGATGCGTTCGAGACCGGCGATCATGCGCAGCGTCGTCGACTTGGCGCAGCCGGACGGGCCGACCAGCACCATGAACTCGCCATCCTCGATTTCCAGATCGATACCGTGAACGGCCTTGAACTTGCCGTAGACTTTTTCGAGATTTTTCAGCTGAACTCTGGCCATGGTTGTTATCCTTTGACTCCGCCAGCGGAGATACCTTCGATGAAATATTTCTGTGCCATGAAGAACACGACGAGAGCGGGCGTGATCGCGAGCACAGACATGGAGAGAATCTTGTTCCAGGCGAATGCTTCGGTGGTATCGATCGACAGTTTGAGGGCCAGCGAGACCGGGTATTTGTCGACCGAGGACAGGTAGATCAACGGCCCGAGGAAGTCGTTCATCGTCCACATGAACTGGAACAGGCAGACCGAAATCAGGGCCGGCGTGAGCAGCGGTACGACGATGAAGAGAAGGGCCTGCCAGCTCGAGGCGCCGTCAACGCGTGCGGCCTCTTCCATGTCGCGCGGGATGGCGCGCAGGAACTGGACCAGCATGAAGACGAAGAACGCATCTCCGGCAAGGGCCGAGGGCACCCACAACGGCAGGAAGCTGTCGAGCCAGCCGAATTCCCGAAACAGCAGGTATTGCGGAATACGGGTGACGACGTTGGGCAGAAGCAGGATCGCGATCAGCGAGGAAAACAGGATCTTCTTGCCGGGAAACTCGAACCGGGCGAAGCCATAGGCAACGGCGGTGGCCGAGATCGCGGTCCCGATCATTTTCGGAATCAGGATCAGGAAGGTGTTGAGGAAGAACCGGCCGAACGTATAGGGCGTCGAGGTTTTCCAGCCTTCGATATAACCGCTGACGGTCGGGTGCGTCGGCCAGAAGCCGGCGCTCGTGAACATTTCGGCGTTGGTCTTGAACGACGCGCCGATCAGCCAGATCAGCGGGTAGAGCATGATCAGCCCGACCACAAGCAGGACCACATAGCGGATGAACGACGAGATCGCGACTTTGCGCTGTTCGCGTTTGCGGGCGCGGATGGCTTCCAGATCGCGGGCGGACAGCATGCTGGACAAGGTTTGCTCGGTCATGATCAGCTCCTCTTGTCGCCGGCGTAGTAGACCCAGTGACGTGACGACCAGAAGGCAATCAGCGTCAGGACCATGATGATGGCGAACATGACCCAGGCAATGGCCGAGGCATAGCCCATGCGGAAGTTCTTGAACGCCTCGTCATAAATGTAGAGCGGCAGCAGGTAGGTCGATTTCAGCGGACCGCCACCGGTAATGATGTAGGGACCGTTGAACTCCTGGAACGCCTGAACCGTCTGCATGATGAGGTTGAAGAAGATCACCGGCGTGATCAACGGCAGGGTGATGAAGAAGAAGGTCTTCCACTTGCCGGCCCCGTCGATGGCGGCGGCCTCGTAAAGCGAATTGTCGACGCTCTGGAGCGCTGCCAAGAAAATCACCATCGCCGAACCGAACTGCCACAACCGCAACAGGGTGATGGTGAACAGCGCATTGGTGGGATCGCCGAACCAGTTGACCTCCGGCAGGCCGAGGCCTTCGAGCATCATGTTGATCAGGCCGACATCGGCAAACAGGTAGCGCCACAGCACCGCGATCGCGACGGACCCGCCGAGGATCGACGGTACATAGAAGGCCGTGCGGAAGAAATTGATGAACTTCAGCTTGTAGTTCAGGATCACCGCGATGAACAGCGCGAAGGCCAGCTTCAGCGGCACGGTCGAGAACACGTAGATCAACGTGACGCTGAGCGACTTGTTGAACGTGCGGTCATGCGTGAACAGCCGGATATAGTTCTTCAACCCGACGAAATGGGGCGAACTCATCAGCGAATAGTCGGTAAACGACAGCACGAAAGAGGCAAGAAAAGGCACTGCCGTAAACAGCAGCAGGCCGATGATGTATGGGGACAGATAGGCGAGCCCCATGAAACGATTTTCACCGCTCATGACCGCATTCCCGTTTGTTGTTTCCGGCAGCCCGTCAAAGGCGTGTCGGCATGACCTTGCCCGAAAGACGGGCAGGCAACATGCGGCAAACGCAAAAGACGCCGCCCGCGAAGGGCCGCACGGATGTTATTGTGTTCTGAATTGTGCATGGCGCTAGTGCGCAGCGCGAGGGATCAACCCAGTCGGGTTTCGACTTTTCCCATACGAGCGACATCCTCCCAGATGGTTTTTAAAGTAATACGCCTTTATTTCAGCGTTTCCAGTGTTCATAATCATGGTTGCAAGCTGATTTGGAATAGAGGGTTTCGGACAAAAGGATGGAGAAAATCGAAGGTGGAGTTCTGGACGGCCTTGCGGTGAATGCGCTCAATCTGACATTGACCCGCTCGACCATCAGAATGTTGCACACATCGACATGGACGGCGGACAAGGTCAACAAGGTCCATGACCTCGTCATCTGTCTGACCGGACAGGCCGAATACGAGGTCGCCGGCGAGACCTTTGCGATGAAACCGGGCCGCGCCCTGCTGATTCCGGCCGGCGAGCGTTTCATCGGGCGCTCCACCTCCGAAGAGCTTTATACCGGCGTGGCGCAGCATTTCCGTGCCGAGGTCTTCGCGCGGATGGATCTGTTCGAACAGATGGACTGCCGGCTGTGGGTCGACCTGCCGCGCTGGGAGATGATTGCGCCGCTGGCCCGCCACTACCGCGAAACCGCACCGCTGTCCTCGACCACCTTCGCCCAGCATCACCTGTTCATGGTGCTGCTGATCGAGTTCATCGAGGCGGCCTTTATCCGCTGGCGCCCGCAACAGGATGTCGCGGTCAACAACCCCGACAGCCTCTCGCTTTCCGTCATGGTTGCCGCCTCGCAGATTGCGGCCGATCCGCTGAGCCCGGACACGGTTGACCGCGTGCTCGGCTCGATCCCCTACAATCAGGATTATTTCCGGCGCGAATTCAAGAAACAGGTCGGCCTCACGCCGCCGAAATATCAGGAATTCAAGCGGATGGAGCGGGCCATGGCGGTGCTTGCCAGCGGCCAGACCGTCAAACAGGCCTCCGCCTTTGTCGGTTATGACGACAGCTATTATTTCTCACGGATGTTCAAACGCTATATCGGCGTCAGCCCGGCCGGCTACAAACTGCTGAACAAACGCCACCAGGAAGGCGCCTATCCGCGCGGAGAGGAAGACGGCATGGCCGTCTTCCCGTTGCTCAGTCCGCAGGAGTAGAGCGGATCAGACGTCGACAAGCGCACCGCGCGCGCCGATGACGCGGGCGGAAAGGGCAGAGCCTTTGGCAAGCGCCTCAACCAGCGGCGCGCCGGTCATCAGTGCGGAAATCAGGCCGGCGTTGAAACTGTCGCCGGCAGCGGTGGTGTCCACGACATTGTCCGACGGCGTCGGCTTGAAGGTCACCGGGCCTTCCTCTTCGTCCTCGGCAAAGATCGTGTCGGGGCCGCTCTTCACAATCACCGTTTTCACGCCCGCTGCGCGGTAACGCGCAATCGTTGCCTGCGGGTTTTCGTCGCCGAACACCGCACCGTCCTCGTCAAAGGACGGCAGAACGATATCGCTGACGGCAGCGGCCTGCATGATGGTTTCAGCCATGACATCGCGCGAGGGCCAGAGCCGGGCGCGCATGTTCGGATCAAAGGCGATGACGGTGCCAGCGGCGCGCGCTTCGGCAAGCTTTTTCAGAAGCGTTGCGCGATGCTCTTCATTGACCACAGCCATGGTAATGCCGGAAAACAGCACAAGCCCCTTGCCCGCCAGCGCTTGTGCGAGCGCCTCTGGGTCTTCTGCCAGAAGCTTTGCAGCCGACTGGCCGCGCCAGTAGGAAAAGCTGCGCTCGCCGTTTTTCAGCGCAATCATGTAAAGCCCGACGGTGCGCTCTTCGATCCGGCGAATGGAGGCGGTTCCCACGCCTGCCTCGTTCATGAAGGCCAGCATCTCGTCGGAAACCGTATCGGTGCCCGCGCCGGTAAAATAATCGACCGTAAAATCATCCGGCAGCTGGCGGGCGAGATACCAGGCGGAGTTGAACGTATCGCCGGCAAAGCCGCGCGTATAGGCGCCGTCTTCGCGCGGGGCCATTTCGACCATGCACTCGCCGACACACAGGATTTTTCTGGGCAGGTTTTTCATTCGTCTTCCATTTCGAAAAAGGCCGGATGCGAGACGTTGATACGCTCGACGATCTTGGCAATCTGCGCCAGATGGCTTCGCATGGCCTCAACGGCCGCGTCCTCATCATGCGCCTCGATTGCATCCAGTATCACGGTATGTTCATTCAGCGCGCTTTCCGCGCCAAACGACAGACTGAGATACCGTACACGGTCCATATGCGCCTTGTGGTCGCGGATCAATGACCAGGCGTCACCATGGCCGGAAAGCTCGCAAATCTGCTTGTGGAAGGCGTCATCGAGAACGTGGAAACCGGTCTTGTCTCCATCGCTGATGGCGGCCTCCTGCTTGGCCAGGCTGGCGCGGAGTGCGGCGGTATCATCCTTGCTGCAACCGGCCGCCGCCGCCCTGACTGTTGCAAGTTCAAGAGCGCTGCGAATAAAGTGAGCCTGCATGACGGCGCGTTTGGAAATATGGGTCACAAGCGTCGCCCGTTGCGGCCGCACGAGCAGGAAACCCTGCTGCGACAGCCTGTAAAAAGCATCACGTACGGGCTGACGCGACACTCCGAGGATGCGGGCGACCTCGACTTCTGATAGTTTCGACCCCGGCGGCAATTCGTTCTCGATAACCTGCCGGTAAAGGTGATCATAAACCAGGTCGGTCACGGTGGGCTGGCGCGCCTGCTCCAACGTACCGATATCTAATTTTCCGACCATCCATTCCTCCATTGACAGGTTTCGCATACTAACATATTAGTTTTCGAGAGAAATGCAATCGCGCATTTTCTACCGACATTTCAGAATGCGAGCGGGAGGCTACGACATGCTCAACAAGGACCGGCTCTTTCCGACAGAACCGAAGACGCGGGATCTCGCCCGCGCACTCTACAACGAAATCAGCACGCTTCCCATCGTCAGCCCCCACGGCCACACCGATCCGCGCTGGTATGCGGAAAACGAACCTTTCCCGGACCCGGCCAAGCTGTTCGTGGTTCCCGATCATTATGTCTTTCGCATGCTCTGCTCGCAGGGCGTCAAGCTGACCGATCTGGGTGTCCCGCGCGTTGACGGCGGCGAGACGGAAACCGACAGCCGCAAGATCTGGCGCCTGTTTGCCGAAAACTTCTACCTGCTGCGCGGCACACCGAGCCGCGGCTGGCTGGAACACTCCTTCGAGCACGTCTTCGGCCTGACCAAGCGTTTCGGCCCCGACACCGCAGATGAATTCTACGACCATATCGGTGAATGCCTGCAGAAGCCGGAATTCCGTCCGCGCGCGTTGTTCGAGCGCTTCAACATCGAAGTGATCGCGACCACGGAAAGCCCGCTCGATGACCTGAAATGGCACGCGATGATCCGCGATTCCGGCTGGACCGGCGGCAAGGTCGTCACCGCCTATCGCCCGGACCCGGTTGTCGACCCCGATTTCGAGGGCTTTGCCGAAAACGTCGCAAAGTTCGGTGAAATCACCGGTCTCGACACCACAAATTTCGACAACTATCTCGAAGCCCACCGCGTTCGCCGCGCTTTCTTCAAACAGTATGGCGCGACCTCGACCGACCATGGCCACCCCACAGCCCGCACCGAAGACCTGCCGAAGGCGGAGGCCGCAGCCCTGTTCGCCAAGGCGCTGAAGGGCGAATGCACGGCCGAGGAAGCCGATGCCTTCCGTGGCCATATGCTGACGGAAATGGGCCGCATGAGCGTCGAGGACGGGTTGGTGCTGCAGATCCATCCGGGTTCGACCCGCAACCATTCGGCCGAAGTCATGGCCCGTCACGGCCGCGACAAGGGCTTCGATATCCCCTCGCAGACCAATTATGTCGATGCGCTGCGTCCGCTCCTGAATGCCGTCGGCATGGAACCGGACCTGACGATCGTTCTGTTCACCCTCGACGAAACCGCCTATTCGCGCGAGCTGGCCCCGCTTGCCGGCGTTTATCCGGCACTGAGGCTTGGTCCCGCATGGTGGTTCCACGACAGCCCCGAGGGCATGCGCCGCTACCGTGAAATGGTCACGGAAACGGCAGGCTTCTACAACACGGTCGGCTTCAACGATGACACGCGGGCATTCTGCTCGATCCCCGCACGTCACGATGTCGCTCGCCGCGTCGACTGCGCATTTCTGGCGACCTTGGTCGCCACTGGTCGCCTCGATGAAGATGAGGCGCCCGAAGTCGCGCGTGACTTGACCTACAATCTGGTCAAGCGCGCATACAGGCTGTAGCTAGCTACAGCCATTTTCAAGCAGGGAGAGGACCTTATGAAAAGCTTGAAAGAACTGGGAATGGGAATTGCAACTGTCGCGATCATCGCGACAGGCGCTGTATCGGCACAGGCTGCCGAAATGACATTGCGCTCGTCGGATACGCATCCGGCCGGCTATCCGACGGTGGTTGCCGTCCAGTATATGGGAGAGCAGCTCGAAGAGTGCACCGGTGGCAAGATCGGCATCGAAGTCTATGACAGTGCCCAGCTTGGCGAGGAAAAGGACACGATCGAACAGACCCGTTTCGGCGTGATCGATATGCTGCGGGTGAGCCTCGGGCCGTTCAACGGCCTGATCGAGGAAACACAGATCCCGTCGCTGCCCTACATCTTCCGCTCCACCGACCACATGCATCATGTGATGGACGGCGAGATCGGCGATGAAATCCTGGCCGCCTTCGAACCCTACGGCCTTGTTGGGCTGGCCTTCTACGACGGCGGTTCGCGCTCCTTCTACAATCGCGAAAAACCGATCACCTCGATCGATGATCTCGACGGCATGAAATTCCGCGTGATGCAGTCCGACATCTTCGTCGACATGGTCAACGCGCTTGGCGCCAATGCCACGCCGATGCCCTATGGCGAAGTCTATTCCTCGATCCAGACCGGCGTTATCGACGGTGCGGAAAACAACTGGCCGTCATTCGAAAGCTCCAGCCACTACGATGTCGCCCCCTATTACACGCTCGACCAGCACCTGATCGTGCCGGAAGTGCTGGTGATGTCGAAAGCGACCTGGGACAAGCTGACACCCGAGGACCAGCAATGCGTCCGCGACACGGCCAAGGCATCGGTCGAATATCAGCGTGAGAAATGGGCTGAACGCGAAGCCGAATCCGAAAAGATCGTGCGCGAGGCAGGCGTCGAGGTCATCACCGACATCGACAAGACGCCGTTCATTGAAGCCATGGGCCCCGTCTATGAAAAGCATGTCACCAGCGAAAAGCTGAAGGACATGGTGAAACGGGTACAGGCCGTTCAGTAAGCACATTACGGATGCGGCGGCATTTCGCCGCCGCGTTCTTCTCCTTGGGGGAGTTGAAAAAGTGCAAGACATAATGAAATCGATAGCGCTGGGCCTGGGTGTCATTGCCCGGATCGCGCTTTGGGGGGCTGCCGTCGGGCTTGCCCTGATGACGGCTTTTATCGCCTGGCAGGTTTTTGGCCGCTACGTTCTCAATTCAACACCGATCTGGACCGAGCAGACATCGATCCTGCTGATGGGCTGGTTCATCTTTCTCGGCGCTGCCGTCGGCATTCGCGAAGGTTATCACTTAAGTTTCGATATTCTGATCCATGTCATCCCGCGCTGGCTGAAGCTGATTTTTTTCACCATTTCGGACATCTGCGTCGTCGGGTTTTCGGTCGGCATGGTCGTTTATGGCTGGCAGCTTGTCGAAGGCACCTGGGAGGCAACGATGCCCTCGCTCGGCATTCCGGATGGCGTCGCCTTCCTGTCGCTGGTGTCCGGCGGTTTTCTGATGATCGTCTTCTCGCTTGAACGCATCGCGCGCCGCGCGGCCGGCCTTCCCACGGCCCGTTTCGGCGAAACAGACCTGTTTGAGGAGGAGTAGGAACCATGGAACTCGTCGTCCTTTTCGGCACCTTCGCTGTCCTGCTCTTCATCGGGACCCCGGTTGCCTTTTGCCTCGGCATCTCATCCTTTGCCACAATCATCTATCTCGGCCTGCCGCCGCTGATCGTCTTCCAGCGCCTGAATTCCGGCGTTTCGGTGTTTGCGCTGATGGCGATCCCGTTCTTCATCTATGCCGGTGAAATCATGGTGCGCGGCGGCATCGCCAGACGCCTCGTGGCGCTTGCGGGCGCGGCCGTCGGCCATTTCCGTGGCGGTCTCGGTCAGGTCAATATCGCCGCTTCCGTGTTGTTCGGCGGGATTTCCGGCTCGGCTGCGGCAGACGCGTCGGCCATTGGCGGCCTGATGGTGCCGCAGATGAAGGAACGCGGCTATGACGCCGACTATGCGGTGAACATCACCGTGACGGCCGCCATGATTGCCCTGATGCTGCCGCCGTCGCACAACCTGATCATCTATTCGATTTCCGGCGGCGGCCGTATCTCGATTGCCGATCTGTTCACCGCCGGCATCATTCCCGGCATCGTTCTGGCGCTCTCGCTGATGGCGGCGGCCTGGTTCGTTGCCAAACGGCGCGGCTATCCGACGGAGAAATTCCCCGGTGCGAAAATCGCCGGCGCCCTGTTTGTCGACGCCATTCCCGGGCTGATCCTGATTGCGATCATCTTCGGCGGTGTCCGCTCGGGCATATTCACCGCTTCGGAAAGCTCGGATATCGCCGTTGTCTACGCGTTGGCCTGCACGGTGTTCCTCTACAAGACGATGGACTTCAAGACCTTCGTCGATGTCACCGTCGGGGCCGTCAAGACCACGGCGATGGTGCTGCTGGTCATCGGCTCTGCCGCCTGCTTCGGCTGGCTGCTGGCCTATCTGAGGGTTCCCGCCAATATCGTCGCCTTCATGCAGACGGTTTCGGAAAACCCGATCATCATCATGCTGCTGATCAATGTGGCGCTCTTGATCCTTGGAACCTTCATGGACATGTCGCCGTTGATCGTGATCACCACGCCGATCTTCCTGCCGGTTGCCACCGCATTCGGGGTCGATCCGGTTCAGTTCGGCGTCATCATGATCCTGAATCTGGGGATCGGGCTATGCACACCACCGGTGGGATCGGTTCTGTTCGTCGGCTGCGCGGTCGGCAAGATACCGGTGACCCAGGCCATCAGAACCATCTGGCCGTTCTATTTTGCGGCCGTCTTCACCCTGTTGCTGGTCACCTACATTCCGGCGCTTACCCTCTTCCTGCCGTCTCTGTTCCACTAGGACAAACGGCTGACCGGCAAAACGGTCCTGAAATCCGCCCTCGCCGCAACCGGCGGGGGTGTCATCGCAAGGCCAAGGCCTTGAGCCCGAGAGAGGCATTCAAAAGGGCACGATGACCGACGCATTCACGTCCCAAGCGTGAAGCATTTTTAATAAGTGAAGGAGAAAACAATGCTGAATATTGAAATTCGCCATGCGATCGATCCGGTCACGGCGAGTACGTTCGATACAAGCGAACTGCGCGAACACTTTCAGACCAGCAATCTGTTCGTCCCCGGCGAAATCAACCTGATCTACACCCATTACGACCGCATGATCGTCGGCGGCGCCTGCCCGGCAAACGGCCCGCTGGAACTCGACCATGTCGCCCCCTGCGGCACGGATTCGGTCCTCGACCGCCGTGAAATGACCATCGTGAAGCTCGGCGGTCCGGGCAAGGTCACCTGCGATGCCGAATATGACATGGTCCACGGCGACATGCTCTATCTCGGCATGGGTGCGGGCAAGATCACGTTTTCCGGTGAAGGCCGTTTCTACATTCTCTCCGCGCCGGCGCACCAGACCTACCCGTCGCGCCTGATCAAGATTGCCGAAGCGGCAAACGTCACGCTGGGCGCTGCCGAAAACTGCAACGAGCGCACCATCTACCAGTTTGTCCATCCCGATGTGATGAAGTCCTGCCAGCTCGTTGTCGGCATGACCAAGCTGCAGAAGGGTTCGATCTGGAACACCATGCCGGCCCACGTCCACGACCGCCGCATGGAAGCCTATCTCTACATCGACCTCGATGAAGAAGCTCGCGTGTTCCACATGATGGGCGAGCCGGATGAAACCCGCCACCTGGTTCTGAAGAACGAGGAAGGAGCCATCTCTCCGCCCTGGTCGATCCATTGCGGCGCAGGCACCTCCAACTATACCTTCATCTGGGCCATGGCCGGCGACAACGTCAACTACAAGGATGTCGAAATGGTATCCATGGAGACGCTGAAATAATGGCTATTTCTTTCTCTCTTGAAGGCAAGCGCGCGCTGGTGACAGGCGCCAACACCGGTATCGGCCAGGGCATTGCAATTGCCCTTGGCGCAGCCGGTGCGGAGGTTCTGTGCACCAGCCATCAGGACAGCGATGAGACGGTGAAGATCATCAAGGACGCTGGCGGCAAGGCCGTCAGCGAAATCCTCGATCTTTCCGACCCGATGAATGGCAAAAAATTTATCGAGGCCTATGACAAGCCGATCGATATTCTGGTCAACAATGCGGGCCTCATCCGCCGCGAAGACGCCGTCGACTTCTCCGAGAAGGATTGGGACGATGTCATGGACATGAACGTCAAGGCGGTGTTCTTCGCCTGCCAGGGCTTCGCCAAGAAGGTTCTTGAGCGCGGCGGCACCGGCAAGATCATCAACATTGCCTCGATGCTGTCATTCCAGGGCGGCATTCGCATTCCCTCCTACACCGCCTCGAAAAGCGGTGTGGCCGGCATCACCAAGCTGATGTGCAATGAGTGGGCGGCCAAGGGTATCAATGCGAACGCAATTGCCCCCGGCTATATCGCCACCAACAACACTGCCGCACTGCGCGCCGACGAAAAGCGCTCTGCGGAAATTCTTGGCCGGATTCCGGCCAATCGCTGGGGCGACCCGGCAGACCTGGGCGGCACTGCCGTCTTTCTTGCTTCGCCCGCGTCCGATTACATCAACGGGGCGATCCTTAATGTCGATGGAGGGTGGCTTGCCCGCTAAAGCCGAAAGCCTTCCCCGGTTGAAACGTCCGGACGCACCGCGTCCGGGCTCGGGGATTGTGCATCTGGGCCTGGGAGCGTTTTATCGCTCCCATGGCGCAATCTATATTTATGAAGCAATGCAAAAATCCGGTGGAGACTGGGGCATTGTCGGCGTCAATCTGATGACGCCGCCCAAGCAGCGCGAAATCTTCGAGCCGCAGGGCTTTGCCTATACCGCCGTATCGCTCGCGCCCAACGGGATCGAGCCGCAGGTGATCCCGGTTCTGAACGACGTGCTTGACGCGCCGGAAGACCCGGAAGCCGTTCTTGCCCTGATGGCCGATCCGAAGATCAGGATCGTCACCTCGACGGTCACTGAAAAGGGCTATTGCCACTTCCCGTCAACGGGCAAGCTCAACCGCGAACACCCGTTCATCGTTGAAGACCTGAAGGACCCGAACAAGCCGAAATCGGCCATCGGTTACATCGTGCGTGCGCTTGACCGCCGCCGCAAGGCCGGCATCCGCCCGTTCACGATGATGAGCTCCGACAACCTGCCGAACAACGGCCATGTCGTCCACGCCGTCGTCGTCGAACTGGCCGGCATGATCGATCCCGAGCTTGCCGCCTGGATCGAGAAGGAAGTCACCTTCCCCTGCACCATGATCGACCGCATCGTGCCGGCCACCAAGCCCGAAGACATCGAGCGCGTGGCCGAGCTGACCGGTGTTTACGATCCGGTTCCGGTGATGCACGAGCCCTTCCGGCAATGGGTTGTCGAAGACAAGTTCGTCGATGGCCAGCGTCCCGATATCGGCGCGGTCGGCGCGCAGCTTGTCGAGGACGTGACCCCGTTCGAGCATATGAAGCTTCGCTGCCTCAACGGCACGCATTCCTCGATTTCCTATCTCGGTTATCTGGCCGGCAAGGAAACCATCTACGACACGGTGTCCGACACGGTGTTTGCGGCCTACTGCAAGTTCCTCTGGGAACAGGAAATCATTCCGGCCGTCGATGCGCCACCCGGCGTCAGCCTTGAGGAATACACCGCCGCCCTGTTCGAGCGCTATTCCAACCCGTCGATCCGCCACCTGACCTGGCAGATCGCCATGGACGGCTCGCAGAAGCTGCCGCAGCGCATTCTCGAAACGGTGCAGGAAAACCTCGAGGCCGGACGTCCGGTCCCGGGCCTGTCGCTCGCGATTGCCGCATGGATGCGTTACGTCGGCGGCGTCGATGAACGCGGCAATCCGATCGATGTGCGCGACCCGCTCGCCGGCAAGCTCAAGGCGCTTTCCGACGCCGGCGCAACGCCGCGCGAAAAGGTCGAAGCGCTGGTTGGCGTTTCCGACGTTTTCCCCAAGGCGCTGCAGGACAACAGGGACTTCGTGGAAGGCCTCGTTGCCGCCTATGAGGGCCTTGTCGAAAAGGGCGCACGCGCGATGGCTGAAGCTGTCGTGCAATAAACCAAAGAGCACAGGCGTCGCGGCCAGCGCGGCGCCTGCCTGCATGAAATTCAACCGGGCTCATCCGGTGCGGAGGTATCTATCGTGGCTGACCACTGTCTCAAACTCCACCCCAAGGACACGGTGTCCATTCTGGCCGTGCGCGCCGACAAGGGCGATACGCCGCTCGGTTTCGGCGTGCCGCTTGAAGCCCCGGTCACCCGCGGCCACAAGATTGCCAATACCGACATTCCCGAAGGCGGCGCCATCTACAAGTTCGGCCAGCTCATCGGTTATGCCGCCCGCGACATCAAGGCCGGCGAGCATGTGCATGTGCATAACTGCACCTTCGGCGATCACGGTCGCGACTACGAAATCGGCGCGGACCTTGAAGCCGCGAAAGCCGCTATTCCCGCGGTCAAGCCCCGCACCTTCATGGGATACCGCCGTCAGGACGGCTCTGCTGGAACCCGCAACTATATTGCCATTTGCGGAACCGTGAACTGTTCGGCAACGGTCATCCGCAAGGCCGCCGACATCATCAATCACTCCGGTATTCTCGACAATTATCCGAATATCGACGGCGTTGCCGCCTTTGCCCATGGCACGGGATGCGGCATGGCCTCTTCCGGCCCCGGCTTCGACAATCTCCAGCGCGTGCTCTGGGGCTATGCAACACACCCCAATACCGGTGCGGCGCTGTTCGTCGGCCTCGGCTGCGAACAGATGCAGCTGGCCCGCATGCGCGAAATCCATGGCGAGATGGATGAAAGCCGGTTCTTCCAGATGACCATTCAGGAAAACGGCGGCACGAAACACTCGATCGACAAGATTGTCGATCACATCAAGGAACTTCTGCCGCAGGTCAATGAAGTAACCCGCACCGAAATTCCTGCTTCGGAACTGAAGCTTGCGCTTCAGTGCGGCGGCTCCGACGGATTTTCCGGTATCACCGCCAATCCGGCGCTCGGCATCGCTTCCGACCGCCTGATCGGCATGGGCGGCACGGTCATTCTCTCCGAAACCCCGGAAATCTATGGCGCAGAACAGCTTTTGCTGCGCCGTGCAGCCAGCGATGACGTGGCGCAGAAACTGCTGACCCGCATCAAGTGGTGGGAGGAGTACACCGATGCCAATCACGGCTCGATGGACAACAACCCCTCGCCCGGCAACAAGCAGGGCGGTCTGACCACCATTCTTGAAAAATCGCTCGGCGCTGTCGCCAAGGCCGGCAGTACGCCGCTGATGGATGTTCTCGAATACGGCGAACAGATCCGCGAAAAGGGCCTTCTGTTCATGGACACGCCCGGCTACGACCCGGTCTCGGCCACCGGGCAGATTGCAGGCGGCGCGCAGATGCTGGTGTTTACCACCGGCCGTGGCTCCGCCTTCGGCTCCAAGCCGACCCCGACGATCAAGGTGGCCACCAATTCCGCGCTGTTTGCCGCCATGCCCGACGACATGGACCTCAATTGCGGCGATATCCTCTCCGATGGCGTCAGTATTCAGGACAAGGGCGAGGAGATCCTCGATTATGTTCTGAAGGCCGCCTCCGGCGAAAAAACTAAGTCGGAGGAAATGGGTCTGGGCGACAATGAGTTCGTTCCCTGGCAGGTCGGCGCGGTGATGTAGTTCCCCACGTCAGCCCGAGAAGCACACAAAGGCCAGCCTCGGACTGCTGACAAAGCTCGCCCCGCTCTCCCTCGTCACCCTCGGGCTTGACCCGAGGGTCTAAGCACGCATGAGCGCGACAAGCGTATCTGAAAAAAAGTCAATTCAAAACAATCTATTACGGACCGCCAACGCCGCTCGTGCTGAGCGGTGGTTAGATCCTCGGGTCAAGCCCGAGGATGACGCCCGTAAAAAGGATAGGGTTGTCAGTAAACTGAAACGGACGCGAAACAGCGTCCGGCCTTTTTTCGTCCGTTTTTGAGGACGATAGCCGGTTCCTGCGTCTGCCGGATGGCAACACATGCATAAAAGCCGGAATTGATATACGTCATGTTCAGCTAACGTTCATGAAAACTCACATATCAAGTGACTATCCGTTTTCAGACGCGATTACAGCACTTTAATAAATGTTGTCCATTTTAGTTAAGTATCTTGCATGCAATTATACCGCGTGCCATAGAAATAGCGGATGGACAGGAAAGGAAATGCAATGACCGTAACCAATGCCGGTGCCATGGCACCGCAGCTCAATGAGCTCCTGAACGGCGAAATGGAAGCCGCACGGTTTTATTTTCAGGCTGCCGCATGGTGCAACCAGCGCAACATGTCCGGCTGCCAGACCTTCCTTCTCGGCCATGCCAATGAGGAACTCGACCATATGCGCCGCTTCCTGGCCTATCTGTTCGACCTCGACTTCCCCGTAAAGATTGACGGCATGGAAGCGCCCGAGATCAAGGCGGAAACGCCGCGGGAGCTGTTCGCAGCCATTCTGGAGACCGAAAAACAGGTCACCCGCAACATCTATGCGGCCACCACGCGCGCCGAAGAGGAAGGCGACCACGCCACCTTCGAATTCCTGCAGTGGTTCGTGCGCGAACAGCGGGAGGAAGAAACCCTTTTCGGCGACATCCTCGACAAGATCGACCTGATCGGTGATGGCCCGCATGCCAATTACTACATCGATCGCGAAATCGCGGGCATGGGACACGAATGAGCAACGACCCGACCATGGAGACGCTGCGCGAAGGCCGGATCGTCTCGCTTGAAAGTCTTCAGCCCGGCGAAAGCGGCATTGTCGAAATCGTCGAGGCCGGCGATTTCGAAAACGGACTTTCGGTGCGGCTGAGGGCCCTTGGCCTTTCCAGCACCCACCAGGTTTCCATGGTCCGGCGCGCCTGGTTTGGCGGGCCACTGGTCGTGCGCGCCGGAAAGGCGACCGAGATCGCCATCCGCCGCGCGGAAGCCGCACTCGTCAAGGTTCGCAAGCTCTGAAAACGGAGCTCAGCACCCGGTCTGCGCCCTGAAGGGCGCAGGCCAGCGATATATCAAAGATGTCCAAAGGGCACAGGGTCAGACGCTGAATATACGTTGCCGGAGATTTCCTTCCCGGCGCGTATCCATAGACGAACACTCCGGTCAGGCTGCGATATTGCCGTGTCCGGTCAGCTATCTGGAAGCCGCTATGAGCCACTGTTCGCCCGCCCAGGCCAATCTTGAAGCCAACGACGTCCCCCGCATTGCCATGCTCGGCCAGCCGAATACCGGCAAGTCGATGCTTTATAACCGGATCACCGGCGCCGGCGCCTATGTCGGCAACTGGCCGGGGATCACGGTGTCGCTCTCCAACGCACGGGTAACGCTTTCCGGCCGCGATGTGGAATTCGTCGACCTGCCCGGCATCTACGATCTGGAAGGCTTTTCCGAAGACGAGACCGTCGTCGCCGACTTTCTGAAAACCTATCCGGTCGACCTCGTGATCGTCGTCATGAATGCAAGCCAGATCGACCGGCAGATCCTGATGCCCCTGCAGATCAGGCAGCTTGGCCTGCCCGCCGTGGTGATGCTCAACATGGTCGACGAGGCCCGCAAGAACGGCATTGAGATCGACACGGAAGCGCTTTCCGCCCGGCTCGGCATGCCGGTCCACCTGATCAGCGCCAAATATGGCGAGGGCTACCCCGAGGCCATATCCAGCGTCGATGAGATGCTGAAGGTCCGCGAGAACGCGCCGCCGGCCTATGCCGATTACGACGCGCTGCGCGAAACGCTGATGACCGAGGAGACGCTGGCCGAAACGCTTTCCGGCGCGGTTGTCTATCCCGACGTGCCGCCGCAGACGATCACCCAGAAGCTCGACCGCTTCCTGCTGCATCCGGTTTTCGGCCTACCGCTGTTTTTCGCGGTCATGCTGTTCGTGTTCTACGTCGTCTGGACCATCGGCCTGCCCTCGCAGGACTGGGTCGGCATTATCACCGACTGGATCCAGAACCGGATTCTCGAACCGGTGCTCAGCCTCGGCCCGAGCTGGCTACAGAATTTCGTCATCAACGGCATCTGGCTTGGCGTGGCCACCGTTGCCTCCTTCGTGCCGCTGATCATGCTGTTCTTCTTCTGCATGGCGGCGGTGGAGGACAGCGGTTATCTGTCGCGCGCGGCCTATCTGATGGATACCTGGATGCGCCGCATCGGCCTCGACGGCCGCTCCTTCGTGATGCAGATGATGGGTTTCGGCTGCAACGTGCCGGCCCTGATGGGCACCCGCGTCATGCGCTCGCAACCGCTTCGGCTGCTGTCGATGCTGATCATCCCGTTTTCGCTCTGTTCGGCGCGGCTGGCGGTGTTCGTGTTCATCATCGCCGCCGTCTTCCCGCCCTCTCAGGGGCCGTTCGTGCTGTTTTCCTTTTACGTCATTTCCTTTGCAGCGGCATTTCTGGCGGCGGCCATCTTCTCCCGCTCCAAACAGTTCAAGAACACCGAGCCTTTCGTGCTGGAACTGCCGCCCTATCGGGTGCCGACGCTGAGGCAGGTGTGGCTGCGCGGCTTTGGCGAACTTAGGGAATTCCTGCATCGGGCCACCAATTTCATCATCATCGGCACCGTCGCCGTGTGGTTCCTCACCAATTTTCCGACCAATGCCACGGGCCTCGACACCTGGGGCGGTCAGCTCGGCGAACTGCTGCAGCCAGTCATGGCCCCGATCGGCATCAACGCCTATCTGACGCTGGCGCTGATCTTCGGTTTCATCGCCAAGGAGGTGGTGATCGGCTCGCTGTCGACCATCTACGCCATGTCGTCCGGCCTCGTCGCCCATCAGATCGCGACGACCGTATCGCCGGCGGCGGCCTATTCGTTCTGTCTGTTCTGTCTGCTCTACACCCCCTGCCTGACCACGGTCGCCACCGTGAAGGCGGAAAGCCGGTCATGGGGCTTCATGATCTTCTCGCTGATCGTGTCGCTCGTCTATGCGTGGCTGATCTCCTTCGCCTTCTATCAGGGCGCCCTTCTGCTGGGCTTTGAGTGAGGGAGAGAACAGATGAAAAAGCTTCTTGAAAACAAGACCCTTGTTGCCGTCTGCGGCGTTGTCGCGATCGTCGTCATCTCCGCGCTCACCTTTCTGCAGGGCCGGGCGGCCTATAACCCCGCGCACCGCTATGAACAGCTGCGCGAAGACCTCGCCAGAGGCGATTTCCGCGCCGCCAACACCGAGGCCTCGGAAATCACGCTGGTGCTTGCCAACCGCACCAATGAAGGCTGGCTCGGCAAGGACGACGTCGAGAATCTTCCCTGCGCCGACATCATCTATATGGACCGGCTGTTTGCCGAAGCCTCCGGCGGCAAATTCGGGCTTTCCGCCCAGCGCGAAGTGCTGGACGCCCTGCCGGAAACCACCCCGGATGGCGTGTTGCTGTCATCGGCCCCGGAAACGCTGGTCGCCTTCGGCGAGGCCGTCGGCTGGCGCAGGGATGGAGAATGGCTGACCTATGACGCCATGTCGTTTTCCCCCGAGGACGCGCCCAAGGGCCACCTGCCGGTGTTCAAGCCGGAAGACAAGATCCGCGCGCCGTTCAAGTCCCGCAATGGCCGCCCCCAGACCGGCGGCGCGCTCTACGACCTGCTGACGCACCGTCTCGACGCCTGCCAGCCGGGCCTGTCAGGCTGACGGATTCGGCTCCGTTGCGACAGGGCGGACAACGCCCGACACACCCGCCACAAAACATTCTCTTTCGTTTTCGTCAAAAAATGTGTAAGAGCGCCCTCAAGAGTTACAGGGCGCTCCTCCCAAAACCTTTGACTGCGCCCCAGCCCCAGAGATTTAAGATATGGCACTTCGCAACATCGCGATCATCGCGCACGTTGACCATGGCAAGACGACCCTTGTCGACGAACTTCTGAAACAGTCCGGCGCATTCCGCGAAAACCAGCGCGTCGACGAGCGCGTGATGGACAGTAACGACCTCGAAAAAGAGCGCGGCATCACCATTCTCGCCAAGGCGACCTCGGTTGTGTGGAAAGACACCCGCATCAACATCGTCGACACCCCCGGCCACGCCGATTTCGGCGGCGAGGTTGAGCGTATCCTGTCGATGGTGGACGGCGCGATCGTTCTCGTTGATGCCGCCGAAGGCCCGATGCCGCAGACCAAGTTCGTGGTCGGCAAGGCGCTGAAGGTCGGCCTGAAGCCGATCGTCGCCATCAACAAGATCGACCGCCCGGACGCCCGCGCCGAAGAAGTCGTCAACGAGGTCTTCGACCTGTTCGCAGCCCTCGACGCCACCGACGAGCAGCTCGACTTCCACATTCTCTATGGTTCCGGCCGCGCCGGCTGGATGAACACATCGCCCGAGGGCCCGCAGGATGAGGGCCTTGGCCCGCTTCTCGACCTCGTCGTGGATCATGTGCCCGCGCCGAAGGTCGCCGAAGGCCCGTTCAAGATGATCGGTACCCTTCTGGAAGCCAATCCCTATCTCGGCCGCATCATCACAGGCCGCGTATTCTCGGGTTCGATCAAGCCGAACCAGCCGGTCAAGGTTCTCTCCCAGGATGGCAAGACGGTCGAGACCGGCCGCGTCTCCAAGATCCTCGCCTTCCGCGGCATCGAGCGCCAGCCGATCGAGGAAGCGCAGGCCGGCGACATCATCGCCATTGCCGGTCTTTCCAAGGGCACGGTTGCCGACACCTTCTGCGACCCGGCCGTGACCGAACCGCTTCAGGCCCAGCCGATCGACCCGCCGACGGTCACCATGTCGTTCATCGTCAATGACTCACCGCTGGCCGGCACCGAGGGCGACAAGGTCACAAGCCGCGTCATTCGCGACCGCCTGATGAAGGAAGCCGAAGGCAATGTGGCGCTGAAGATCGAAGAAGCCGAAGGCAAGGATAGTTTCTACGTCTCCGGTCGTGGCGAGCTTCAGCTTGCCGTGCTGATCGAGACCATGCGCCGCGAGGGTTTCGAGATCGCCGTTTCGCGTCCGCGCGTCGTCATGCACAATGACGCGGAAACCGGCCAGCTGATGGAACCCTTCGAGGAAGTCGTCATCGACGTCGATGAGGAGCATTCCGGCATCGTCGTGCAGAAGATGGCCGAGCGCAAGGGCGAGATGGTCGAGCTTCGCCCGTCCGGCGGCGATCGCGTTCGCCTCGTATTCTTCGCCCCGACGCGCGGCCTGATCGGCTACCAGTCGGAGCTTCTGACCGATACCCGCGGCACGGCGATCATGAACCGACTGTTCCACGACTACCAGCCCTTCAAGGGCGAGATCGGCGGCCGCAATCAGGGCGTTCTACTCTCCAACCAGGCCGGTGAGGCCGTCGCCTACGCGATGTTCAACCTCGAGGATCGCGGCCCGATGATCATCGAGCCGGGCGACAAGGTCTATGCCGGCATGATCGTCGGCATCCATACCCGCGAAAACGATCTCGAGGTCAACGTCCTGAAGGGCAAGCAGCTGACCAATATCCGCTCCGCCGGCAAGGACGAAGCCGTCAAGTTGACGCCGCCGATCAAGATGACGCTCGACCGGGCGCTGTCATGGATCCAGGACGACGAGCTGATGGAAGTCACCCCGAAATCGATCCGCCTTCGGAAAATCTACCTCGATTCCAACGAGCGCAAGCGCTTCGAAAAGACCCGCGCGGCGGGCTGATCATCAGGAACCAGGGGCGGCTTCGGGCCGCCCTTCGGTTTGTTGATACCCCCTGTAAGCAATCACGGTTTTGCCTCCTTCCCCGCCGTCATTCCGGCCTTGAGCCGGAATCCCGTAAGGGCCAAGTCCTTGCGCGCAAAGACTCTTTCTGGAAGCGCTCAACAAGTGGCCTTGGATACCGGCTCAAGGCCGGTATGACGAAAGAACGAGGGACGAGCTTTGTCAGCAGTTTGAGAGGCGGCTTCGGGCCGCCCTTTTTCGTTTCCGCCCTGCATGGGAAAGCGACATTGCGGTGGATGGCCTCAACGCCACGCTGCTGGGTAAACACACCTGCTGTCATAAAACCCCATTTCGCTGTTGGAAGTCGCCTGTAAGGCAATTGAGGCCTTTCGCAAGACCGCCGGGACCTGATAGTCATAGATCGCAGCGGCGGGCTGAATGGCTTCGCCGCGCGGACAGTGTACAATCCGGGACAGTCTGTTGGTGAAGATCAAACCGGCCGGCGATCAGGCCGTAACAGTAGAATTTGCAGATGTGATCGACGAAACCGTCAGCGCGCGCGTGATTGCGCTTGACCGCGACCTGAAGGCCGATCCGGTTGCAGGCATCACCGAAACCGTGCCGACCTACCGCTCTCTGCTGGTGTTTTTCGACCCCGCCATCTTGCCGGGCCGCGCCCTGATGACGATGCTTAAAGACCGCGTGGACGCCAGCGCCGAGCCTGACGAGACGCAGGCGCGCCATTTCACCATTCCGGTCTGCTATCAAGGCATCGATGCGCTCGATCTTGCCGAACTCTCGGCGGCCAGAGGCTTGAGCCAGCAGGAGGTGATCGCGCTTCATACCGGCGCGACATACCGTGTCTTCATGATCGGCTTTGCCCCGGGTTTCACCTATCTCGGCGGCCTGCCGGAGGCGCTTCATACGCCGCGGCTGACGGAACCGCGCCAGAAAGTGCCGGCCGGCGCCGTCGGCATCGGCGGAGCACAGGCAGCGATCAACTCCGTCGCCGGGCCGAGCGGCTGGCGCTATATCGGCCGGACCCCGGTGAAACTGTTCGACCCCGAACGGAACGATCCGGCGTTTTTCCGGGCCGGCGATTTCATTCGTTTCCGTGCGGTTTCGCCGGATGCTATTGCCGCACTCGACCGGCGCGTTGCCGCCGGTGACCCCATCGTGGAGTGTGAACAGCCATGGTGATGCTCGAAGTTGCAAAAGCCGGATTGATGGTCACGGTGCAGGCAAGACCGCGCACCGGCTACCTTGCCGCAGGCGTTTCACCGTCGGGACCGATGGATGAAGACGCCTTTGATATTGCGCAGACCCTTGTCGGCAATGACACCGAGGCTGCGGCGCTCGAATTCGCCCAGTTCGGCGGCAGCTATAATGTTTCCGAGCCCACACTTGTCGCCGTCACCGGCGGTGCGGCCCAGGTGTCGATTGACGGGCGGCCCGTGCCTTGCTGGGAAAGCCATCTCCTGAAACCGGGACAACGCCTCGATGTCGGTGCGATCCGTGGCGCGATGTGGGGCTATATCGCCTTTTCCGGCGGTATTGACGTACCCGTTCTGCTGGGCTCGCGCGCCACACATGTCAGGAACGCTATGGGCGGCTTCAAGGGCCGTCCGCTTGAAGTCGGCGATCAGCTTGAGCTTGGCCCGTCTGCAACGCTCTGGCCGCGACGGATGACGTCGATCTTCCGCCGGGCTTCAGGCCCGATCCGCGTGATTGCGGGCCCGCAGGATGATTATTTCGACGCGCGCGCATGGTCGCTGTTTCTGAATGAACCGTTTGCGGTTTCGATACGCCGCGACCGGATGGCAAGCCTGCTGTTCGGCCCTGCCCTCAGCGCAGCACGCGGCCACGATATCGTTTCAGACGGCACGCCGCCCGGTTCGATCCAGGTGCCGGGGTCGGGCACGGCGACAGTGCTGACCGCAGAGCGTCAGACGACCGGCGGCTACCCCAAGATCGCAACCGTGATTTCCGCTGACCTGCCGCGCATCGCGCAGATGCCGGGCGGCCAGCCCTTCCGGTTCAGGCTGGTGGAACAGGATGAAGCCGAAGCCTGTCTGCTTGAAGCCCGCGAGACGGTCAAAGCAATCATCACGGAAATCGAAAGCCCCTGATACGGCGCGGCCCTTATCTCAGCAGCACATCATTGCGCAGCTGAAAACGCGACGGATCATAAACGGCGTGAGAGATTTCAACCAGTTCGCCATTGTGGCTGTAAAGATCGGCGTCGATGCAGAGCGCCGGGGCCCCTTCCGAAAGGCCGATCGCATCGGCGGCTACCTGGGGACAGGCGATTGCGCTGGTGGTCTGGCTGACCCGGACAATCGGCCGGTCGAACATTTCCTCGACGAGCCGATAGACCGAGCCGAGTCGGTGACGCGATAACGACGGTTCGACACCGGCATAGGGCCCGGCAACAAACATGCGCGACCAGTTGAGCGGCCGGAGCCTTCCGGGTATGCGGCGCACAGCGACTACCTCGAGCCAGAAACCGGTCGCGCTTTCACGTCCGCCAAGCGCCGGATCGGAATGGTTGGCCACATGGCGTGATGTCCAGACTTCAAGCACCGTTTCGCGCGTAACGCGCATCAATTCCGGCAGGCTGTTGGTCGCCATGCGAAAATGCTGCTGTGGCGTCTGCGAGGCGATGACCGTGCCGACACGTTTGCGACGTGCGACAAGGCCTTCGGATTCCAGCTCGCTGAGTGCCCGCCGCAGTGTCGTACGGCTGACACCGCATTCAACGGCAAAGTCGACCTCGGGCGGCAGGCGTTCTCCGATTTTCCAGCGCCCCGAAGTGATTTCCTCACGCAAAGAAAGAGTTAATTGTTTGTGTCGCGGTGCGCTCATTCCATCTTTCCCGGCAGCCATAGAACAATCTGTGGAAAAATCACCAACAATAACGCGAAGGCGACCAGAATGAGAAAAAAGGGTGCCACGGCACGCAAGAGTTTTCCCATCGTTTCGCCGGTCTGCGCCTGGATGACAAACAGGTTAAACCCGACCGGTGGCGTTATCTGAGATATCTCTACAGCAACAACAACAAAAACACCAAACCAAATCGGGTCAAAACCTGCGGATGTAACCATAGGCAACGTAATCGGCAATGTCATCACGATGATCGAGGTGCCATCGAGAAACACGCCGATCACGACATAAAACAAAAGCAGCAGGGTAATCAGCGCAAAGGGTGCAAGATCGAGTGCGGCAATCCAGCCGGCCACAGCGCGCGGAAGACCGAGGAAACCGAGTGCGGCATTCAGGAGCGCGGCACCGATCAGGATCAGCCCTATCATCGCGCTCGTGCGAACCGCCCTGGTGCCTGCCGTGGCGAGATTGGCAAGGCTCAGCTCCCGCCTCGCGGCGGCCAGCAACAGGGCACCGAGAACACCGACCGAAGCCAGTTCCGTGGGGCTGGCCAGACCGGAATAAAGCGCCCCCATGACGCCGGCAATCAGTGCCAGCAGCGGCGCGATATCGGCAAGGCCGCGCCACCGGTCACTCCAGGAAAAGCGCTCTGCGGTGCTGCGTTCGCCCGAAACCGTGTGGGTCACGGCAATATACAGGCTGTAGAGACATGCCAGCAGCAGGCCCGGCACGACGCCGGCAAGAAACAGGCGCAGGATGCTTTGTTCGGACACCACACCGTAGATGATCATGATGATCGACGGCGGGATCAGAAAGCCAAGCGTGCCCGCCCCGGCAAGCGATCCAATCGACAAGCGCCGGTCATAGCCGCGGCCCTGAAGTTCCGGCAGCGTGACCTGCCCGACAATTGCCGTCGTCGCCGCCGATGACCCGGAAACGGCGGCAAATAGTGCGGACCCGGCAACATTCACATGAACAAGACCACCGGGGAGCCGGCTCATCCATGGTGCAAGCCCGGAAAACAGCGAGCGCCCGAGCCGCGCGATGACGAGGATCTCACTCATGAGAACAAAAAGCGGCAGCGCCAGCAGTTCCGGCGCTGTGCCGGCTGTCCACATCAGCATGCCGGAATAGGCATCAAGCGGGATGTTCGGTTTGTAGATCGCAAGCAGGATATAGCCAACGCCGAAAAGCGACAGGCCGACCCAGACGGAACCGAGCAGCAGGACAACAAAGAGAAGCAGCGTGACCGCGCCGATTTCAACCATCTGCGTGTTCCCTGCCGGTTTCCGGCGCCATGTTCAGCGCCAGCCGCACAAGCCTTGCCGCCATCGCCAGCACGAATTCACCTGCACCGACAACCGCAACCGCCTGGGGAATGGCAAGCGGCGTATTGACATAGCTCGATTGACGCAGCCCGCCTGAAAACGACGTGTGAAAAATGTTCCAGAATGCCCTGAGCAGCAGACAGGCAAGCACAAGCCCGACCAGTGTTGCGGCAATATCGACGACGCGGCGAAAACGGGGCCCCCGCGAAAGCAGCAGCGTGACCCGCACCTGTGTTCCGTGCTGAAGCGCGGGTCCAAGGCCCAGAAGAAACACCCCGCCCATCGCAAAGGCCGAATACTCCCATGAGAAGGCAAGGCTGCGGCTCAGGAAACTGCGGCTGAAAACCTCCGCCAGCATCATGGCGCAAAAGCCATAAAGCAGGAGCATTGCAACGAACTGGGAAATTCTGGCGGTCCAGTCCGTCAAGATGAGAAAGGCACGAACCATTGCATTTCCTGCACACGGGAGGCTTACGGGCTTGCTCGCAAGGCGCTTTTTCTAAGAAAGGGCGGAAGCGATATACCACACTGCCGCGCCGCCGAAAGGTGATACGAACTGCCGATCATGAAACGAGCCGGCACGGCACTTGCCTATTTTCCGACCGCGGCGGCATATTCCCTGATAATCGGCTCGGCGGCCGGAATACGCCCGATATAAGTGTCCCACATCCCGCGTCCCGCTTCGTACATCGCCGCTTTCAGAGAATCCTGCGGCGGCAGGACAGTGATACCGTTTTCAATGAGGATTTCGGTATTGGCGGCATCCTCGGCTGCGCTCTGCGCCCAGAACTTTGCGACAAGCGTTTCGGCAACGCCTTCGATTGCGGCCCGGTCATCCTCCGACAGGGCATTCCAGGCATCGAGATTGACGGTGACCACATCGGTCGACGTCGACCATTGCAGCGGACTGAAATAGGGCGTCATGTCCCAGAGCTTGCCGATCACGCCGGACGAGGTTGAGGTTGCAACGCCGTCAATCGTTCCGGCGGCAAGGGCCGGAACGACATCGCCCCACGGCATTTCCAGCGGCGCGGCGCCAAGCCGGCGCAGGAATTCAAAACTGCCCGGATTAAACGCACGAATCCGGCGCCCTTGCAGATCTTCCGGGGTTGATATCTCGAATTCCGAAAAAAGCCCCGGCGACGGCCAGGGCACATAGTACAGGATTTTCTGGTTGTGGCGGGCGGCGATCTCGTCGAACACCGGGGATGCAACTTCGAGAAATGCCGCCATCTCCTCCTGCCCCTGAATCAGATAGGGCAGCGTATCGATGGCAAGCAGCCGCTCTTCACCGGCCTGCTGGAACAGGAGGAAATCGGCCATCTGCACGATCCCGGTTTCCACGGCAGCCATGCTTTGCGACCCGGATACGCCGATCTCGCCGGCGTTCAGGACATTGATCTGCACGTTGCCGTCAGTGGCTTCGCCAACAGATCTGGCAAATTCCCGCGCTGCCTTGGCCTGAAAATTGTTTTCTCCCCACGGCGTCGAAAAATCCAGTGTGGTCTGTGCCGCCGCCGTACCGGCGCTCAAGGTCGCAACCGCAAGAGCCAGTCTGTACAAGATCGCCATATATCCATTCCCCTGTCGTTTAGCGTCATTCTGTTTTTACGCACAACCGTACTATACCCGGCAAATGTTGCACGGCGAAGCCGCATTCGAAGTTGAGCTCAACATCACATGTCGCCGGATTTCGGGCATGGTGACAATACGATGTGATCGGCTGCATGGATGTGGCGATTTCAACTGGAGAGATAAAAATTCTTCCTTTCTTCAGGCGACGACAAACGCTCCGGGAAAGCGCATGCGAAAACCAGACCGTTGTCGTCGGAGCGCCAAACCCGGCACAAAAAAGCGGCGGCCCCGAAAGGCCGCCGCCGGACAAGGTTAAACAGGTGTCACGTCAGCGCGGTTCGCTTCTGAGCCCCTTGATGATGGCCACACAGGCCAGCAGCAGAACGATCGTGAACGGGAAACCCGTCGAGACCGCCATCGCCTGAAGCGCCTTCAGGCCGCCGCCAAGCAGAAGCGCAATGGCCACCAGTCCCTCGAAGCTTGCCCAGAACACGCGCTGCGGCACGGGTGCGTCGACCTTGCCGCCGGCCGTGATGGTGTCAATCACGATCGAGCCGGAGTCCGACGAGGTCACGAAGAAGACGATGACCAGAACGATACCGATGATCGAGGTGATGGTTGCAAGCGGCAACGCTTCCAGCATCACGAACAGTTTCAGGTCGAGCGGTGCACTGCCGAGTTCTTCGTAATTGTTCACGAGAATCTCGTGGATCGCCGTATCGCCGAACACCGTCATCCAGACGATCGAAACGACCGAAGGGATGATCAGCACACAGGTGATGAATTCGCGCACGGTGCGGCCACGCGAAACACGCGCGATGAACATGCCGACAAAGGGCGACCAGGAAATCCACCAGGCCCAGTAGAACGAGGTCCAGCCATCGAGGAAGTTCTTGTCGGTTCGCCCGAACGGGTTGGCAAGTTCCGGCAGGTAGCGGGCATAATCAGCGAAGTTCGAAGCCAGGCTTCCGAAAATGGAAAGCGTCGGGCCAACAAGAATGACGAACAGCAGCAGGATGCCTGCAAGCACCATGTTGATCATCGAAAGCCGCTGAACGCCGGCATCCATACCGGCAACGACCGATCCCAGCGCAATGCCGGTGATAAATATGATCAACACGACTTTCGAAAGATCATCCACCGGAAGCCCGAAGATGTGGTTCAAACCGGCATTTGCCTGTTCGGCGCCGATACCAAGCGAAGTGGCAAGCCCGAAAAGCGTGGCAAGCACGGCCAGGATATCGATGATATGACCGGTCCAGCCCCAGACACGCTCGCCGAAGATCGGGTAGAATACCGAACGCATGGCCAGCGGCAGACCCTTGTTATAGGAAAACAGTGCTAGCGCCAGCGCGACAATCGCGTAGATCGCCCAGGGGTGAAGCGCCCAGTGGAAGATGGTCGATGCCATTGCCAGGCTTTTGGCTTCAGCCGGATTTCCCGGCGCACCGCCAAGCGGAGCCCAGCTTTCAGGCGCTCCGGCATTTTGCGCAACCGACGCGGTATAATGCGAAATCGGCTCGGACACGCCGTAAAACATCAGGCCGATACCCATGCCGGCGGCAAACAGCATCGCAAACCAGCCGGCGTAGGAATAGTCCGGCGTTGCCTCGGCGCCGCCGAGACGGATTTTTCCGTAAGGTGAAAATATAAGATAAATGCCGAGCAATACGAAGATGTTACCGGCAACCAGGAAAAACCAGTCGAAGGTCGATGTCAGCCAGTCCCGCATGCCGTTGAAGATGGTCGCGGCTTCCTCCTGGAAAGCCAGCGTGGCCAGAACGAAGGCGACAACGGCGAGACCGGAGATCAGAAAGACCGGGTTGTGGATATCCAGCCCGAAGGGACCGATGTTCGTCGTGATATTATCCTGACCGATCTCATAATCGGTATCGATAATCTCCGTTTCGCCCTCTGGCTCGGGAATCCCCGTGTCGGACATGAATAATCTCCTTGTTTTTCAATACATTTGCGCCAGACCGCCTTGCGGACGGCGATATATGCTCAGCCGCGGATCAGAAACACCGATACGTCGGTATGGGTGGCCAGCTGGCCGCCATGCGAATGCATGAAATGATCCGCCAGGTTCGGCACATGCGTGGCCATCACCACCAGATCACACCCCAGTTCGCTGACGGTCCGGGCAAGCGACCGGTCGAGGTCGACGGACGGATCATGGCTGATGACGGTCCGGCACTCAGACGTCACACCGTGGCTGGCGGACTGTTTCTCGGCAAAGGCCTTGAGCTTCGCCTCGAATTCCTTGGGATTGTGGCCGAGCGCTCCGGGAAGCGAAGAGGTCACACCGACATAAACGACAGATGCATTATAGAGTTTGGCGATATCAGCCGTCGTCTTGAGTGCGCGTGTCAGCTTATCTACATGCGCAAGATCGACAGGCACCATGATTTTATTGAACATCTTGTATTACGGTCCTTGTCCGTTTGCGGGTTTGCCGACCCGCATATTTCCTTCCTCTTTTGACCCGCCATATACAGCGAGCCGGCACGGCTCGACAAAGCCGGACACGAAAATGCCATATTCCGGCTAGCATCGCCAAAACCTCGTCGCAAATCAATCCCTGTCACGCCGTACAGGTACGCCCCAAGCGGCCTGCACAGGCTGATATATGTCTGAAGCGACTGAGGAACAGGGGATGCCCGCGCCTTAAACAATGGTGAAAAGCGGTGGGAAACAGCCGGAAATTGCAATTTGCAAGGTACTGACAACATGAACAAAAAAGCCTCGCCGTTTAAATGGCGAGGCTTTTGAACACCGGTGCGGACACGAACAAATGCCCGAAACAGGTTTTACGCTTCTTCGAGTTGCGGCAGGATCTGCAGCTCATACAGGCGGCGATAGGGGCCGTCGTGGTTGAGCAGTTCACGCTGCGGCCCCTGCTCGAGGATCGCACCGTTTTCAAGAACGACAATGTTGTCGGCCGAGGTAATGGTTGCCAGACGGTGTGCAATCACGATTGTCGTGCGGTCCTTGGTCAACCGCGCCAGCGCATCCTGAACCAGAGATTCCGCATAGGAATCGAGTGCGCTCGTGGCTTCATCAAGGATCAGGATGTCGGCATTGCGCAGCATGGCGCGCGCAATTGCCAGGCGCTGTTTCTGGCCGCCAGAGAGGTTGCCGCCGTTCTCACCAACGAAGGAATCATAGCCATCATTCATGTTCAAGATGAAGTCATGCGCATGGGCTGCCTTTGCCGCCTCGACGATTTCCTCATCCGTTGCTCCCTGCCGTCCGAGCCGAAGATTTTCCCGCACGGTTCCGTTGAACAGGAACGTATCCTGTCCGACATAAGACATGTGCGCACGCAGGGATTCGAACGACACCTCCCTGAGATCGAGACCGTTCACGGTGATCACGCCTTCATCGGGATCGAACATGCGCATGACGAGGTTGATGATGGTCGACTTGCCACCGCCCGAAGCGCCCACCAAAGCCGTGGTCTTGCCCGACGGGAATACGAGGTTGAGGTTCTTGAACAGCGGTTTGGACGAATCGTAGGAGAAACCCACATTATCGAACACGATCTCGCCGCCGCCCGGGGGGATCGATTTCGGGTTTTCCGCTTCCGTCAGAAGGATAGGGTGATCCTTGATCTCGTACATCATCCGGACGCCGACCATGGCGGATTCCAGATTGACGCGCATGCGGGCGAGCCGTTTGGCCGGTTCATAGGCCAGAAGCAACGCCGTGATGAACGACATCAGCTCGCCGGGCGTCTGGCTGCCGCCGACAACCCAGAAACCGCTGAGCGCAATGACGCCGGCAATGGCCAGACCGGAAAGCGTTTCCATGATCGGGCTGGTCGCGGCCGAAAGCCGGGCAATGCTGTTGGCCCGATGTTCCACCTGGGTGACCTGCCGGTCCATGCGCGCGCGCATGTGGTCTTCCAGGCCGAATGCCTTGATGATACGCACACCGGTCGATGCTTCCTGAACACTTTCGATGATTTTCGCGAAAGCGGTCAGTTCCTGACGCATGATGTCACGAACTTTTTTCGTCAGATAGCGAACGCCGGTAAAAGCGAGCGGACCGATAATGAAAGCCACAAGCGACAGAACCGGTTGCTGGATGAACATCACGACCACCAGCCCGATCAGCGAAAACAGGTCGCGCACCGCCGACGTCAGGATCAGATCCATCGCCGTGCGCGCCGCCTGAGCATTGTTCGTCAGGCGCATGACGAGATCGGAAGACGGGAAGCGGATGAAGAAATTCAGATCTTGCTGAAGGATGCGTCCGAAAATGCTGCTCTGCGTCTTGGCGATGATATTGTTGCCGGCCTTGCTCAGGATCACGATCTGAAAATAGGTCGAGATCCCCTTGACGATAAAAATCGCGGCAACCGCACCCGCCAGCATGAACATGCGGTTCATGTTCTGGGAGACCACGGTCTCGTTGACAATGTCCTTCATGATCCAGGCGCTGAGCGAGGTCATGCCCGCCACGATCAACATCGCAACCGTGGCCAGCGCATACCAGGGCGCCTGATCGCGCAGGTTTTCAGACAGAAGGCGAAACAGCAGGCTGCGATTGGCTCTGGGAAGGAACCGCGCCGCCAGCGCATCGAGCCAACCGGACAATGGCTTGGGTAGCTGCATGGGGATCCGCATTTCCATATAGACTTCGTGGCCTCCGTTTTGCGCAGGGATGGTGTTTTTTATCCCTGATCGGCCTCAGCGCGTGAGGAATAGGGCAAACAGCCCGCAAGAGCAAGCCTTCGTTTGAGGCTATTCCTGCGCCCTGTTCACGGCCAAAATATGCTGTTTCCCGCCTTGGAGCGTTTCAGACTGAAACGCTCTAACCCCGAAGATAGCTGACAATCGGTGTGCCGTCATCCGGCAGGTGCGAGCGCCGCTTGCGTGTGACGGTGATCACCTTCGGCTCACCGGGCAAAAGCGTGAAGCAGTTGTCGGAATAGATGTCGTCATCGCCGTGGCCATAGGTCACGTAGAGCGCGGGACGATCGCTCGTCAGCGTGACGCGACGTTCGCCATTATCGGCTGTCTCCGCCGCCGTCTCGATTTGAGGCGGGGCAAAGCGATAGGCCTTCGGCCGTTTCGGCAGATATTCGTTTTCGCCGAGCACATTGCCGGATTGATCGCGCCAGTCGAAGATCAGAAAGGCGCTTTCTTCCAGGGTTTCCGGCCGGATGCGCGCCACTTCGACAACACCGGCAGCCTTCGCCGTCACCGGATAATCGCCGATCTCGGCGACCTTGCCGGATGTCGCATCGACGCTGCGCAGCCGGACCGTGACCGGCGTATCCTCGGTCCTGTCGGAAACGGCCAGCAGCATGATCGCGCCGGTATCGGGGTCCGGCTGGGCGGTCACCATCAGGTCGGCGAAAAACCGGCGGGCGAGATACTGCGTGGTCTTCCAGCCGCCGCCATATTCAAGGCTCGACCAGCTTGCCACCGGCCAGGTGTCGTTCAACTGCCAGAACAGCGTGCCCATGGTGCGCGGCCTGTTGGCCCGCCAGAATTCGATCGCCGTCTTCATGGCCAGCCCCTGCCCGAGCTGGCTGAGATAAACCATATCCTCGAAACTGTCGGGGAAGCGGAAATAGCGGGCGATGGTCTCGACAATCCGGCTGTTGCCGCCCTCATTGCGCTGATGCACATCCAGAACGGCAGAGGAGACATTGCGGTCTTCCTCATCGGTAAAGCTCCTGATCACCCGCATGGACGGGAAGGACTGGAACCCGAATTCCGAGCAGAAGCGCGGCCTGACGGTGCGGTAGTGCTCGAAATCCTTCGCCGAGTGCCAGACATCCCAGAAATGCATGTCGCCGGACGTGTCCACATGCCAGCCATCGCCGAAATCGAGACGACCGACGGAGGGCGATGAGGGACGGAACGGCAGGCCGATATCCTCATCCTCCACCGCCTCTTCCAGCGCATGGTTCAACCGATCGTAGATCGCCAGGTAACGGTCGCGGTTCTCAAGGCTCTCCTTGTACCAGGTCAGGGCGCCGACCAGTTCGTTGTCGCCGCACCACAGTGCCATTGCCGCAAAACGCGAAAGCCTGCGCAATTGCTGGCGCGCCTCGTTGCGCACCAGATCGAGCCAGTGCCGCTCATGAGCGGGGTAGAGATTGCAGGCGAACATGAAATCGTGCCAGATCATCAGGCCGAGTTCGTCGCACAGTTCATAGAACCAGTCGGCCTCATACTGCCCGCCGCCCCAGATGCGGATCATGTTCATATTGGCGTCGACTGCCGACTGCAGAAGGTCGCGCACCTGTTCAGGCGTGGCGCGTTCGGGTAGCGCGTCGCCGGGGATCCAGTTGGCGCCCTTCATGAAGATCTCGCGGCCGTTGACCTTGAACGCAAAGCGGTTGCCGATCTCGTCCTCGTCGGTCAGCAACGCGACATCACGCAAGCCGATGCGGAAATCCCGTGTCTGGCCGCCAAGCGAAACGGACAGGTCATAGAATGCCTGCTCGCCATGACCGGCCGGCCACCACAGGCGCGGGTTTTCCACCCGGGCCGTCACGGTCACACGGTTTTCACCGGGAAAGGCATGCAGCGTTGCAGTTGCCCGGTGGCCATCGATTTCCACAATGGCATCTTCAACCGCCGGCGCGAAGGCAAAGGCGTGGAGTGTCACATCCAGTTCAACCGCGCCATCTTCGTGACGCTGACGGATGGCAACATCATCGAGGCGGACCGATCCGGTGCGCACAAGCGCGATATCGCCGTAAAAACCGAGCGGGCACAGCGCGATCCCCCAGTCCCAGCCGCCATGGCACTGCGTCTTGCGCAGGAAATTCAGGTGACCGATGCGGCTGTTGGTCGAAAACGGCATCGGGAAATCGGAGTTTTCCGCCCTTTTTGCCGCTTCCAGGGAATTGGACAGGAATGTCACTTCGATGAGGTTTTCGCCTTCGCGCAAAAAACCGGTGACGTCGAAGTCATAGCGCAGGAACTGGCTCTCGCAGTGCCCGACCGGTTTGCCGTTGACGCGCACTTCGGCAAGGCAATCGACGCTTTCGAAACGCAGCGTGAAGTGCCCGTTGTCCATACTTTCCAGATTGAACGACCGTTTTGCGGTCCAGAGCGAACGGTGCACCCAGTCGGTCAGGGTTTCATTGTCGCGCCAGTAGGGATCTTCGATCTTGCCTGCGGCAAGCAGGGCGGAATGAACATCGCCCGGAACGTTCAGTTCGACTGCGATGTCTGCGTCGTCGCACGTCGCCGTCCAGCCGTCGTTGAGAATGATCGTTTCTGCGACATTTGCCATGATGTTCCGTCTTCCCTGTTGCTCTCGGTCGCCCCACGCTGAGAATTGCGCACAAACCGACCGTCTTCCCGCTCGCCTTTTAGCCTTTTTCAGGCATCGTGCGAAACGCCTAACCGGCAATATGCGCGAACTTTTCGCCAGAGTTTTGCGCATTCGGCGACCGACCACATAGACCAAAGTCCCGAAAGACACCCGTAATGACATAACGAATTAATTATATAAATATATCTTTATATCAATTGACAATCGGTACCGGCCGGATAACACTGCATCCGCTCTGGTTCGCTGTGATGGGTTGATGCCCATCCCCGCGCCAAGAGGGAATCCGGTGCGCTGTGCGACGTCATTGTCAGCGGCAATTCCGGAGCTGCCCCCGCAACTGTAAGCGGAGAGTGCCTTTCCACATCGTCACTGGGAAACCGGGAAGACGGAAAGGCGCGCCGACCCGCAAGCCAGGAGACCTGCCAGAGCCTTGTAACTGTCCACGGGCGGGGTGTCCCGGTGGTGCTGCGAAACCGGCGTGGGAGGTCGCTCCCGCGGTGTTTTCTCATGCTTTCCGCCAACCCATGCCCCCAACTTTGTCTGGGGTATGAAATGCCAAATACGAAACCTGCCGTCGCAAGCCTCGGCTTTCCGCGCATCGGCGCACGACGTGAACTGAAATTCGCGCTGGAATCCTGCTGGTCCGGCAAATCCGGCACTGCCGAACTTCTCGATACGGCCGAACATCTGCGCCGCAAGAACTGGCGCCTGCAACAGGAAAAAGGGATCGATGTGATCCCGTCGAATGATTTCTCGCTCTACGACCACGTTCTCGACACCGCGGTCATGGTCGGCGCAATTCCGCAGGAATATGGCTGGACCGGCGGTGACGTCTCGCTTGAAACCTATTTTGCCATGGCGCGCGGCGCACAGACGAGCGCAGACGATGCCGGTTGCGGCCATGCCGGACACGGGCGCGACGTTCGCGCGCTGGAAATGACCAAGTGGTTCGACACCAACTACCACTATCTCGTGCCCGAACTGACGGAAGATCAGACCTTTGCGCTGTCCTCGACCAAGCCGGTCGATCACTACCTTGAAGCCAAGGCGCTGGGCATCGAAACGCGTCCGGTCATTCTCGGCCCCGTCACCTTCCTGAAGCTCGCCAAGGCGCGGGGATCCGATTTCGAGCCGGTCACGCTGCTGTCCCGTCTTCTGCCGGTCTATACCGAGCTGCTCAGCAGGCTCCATGAAGCAGGCGCAGAATGGGTGCAGATCGACGAACCCGCGCTGGTGCTCGACCTGACGAACGATGAGCGTGCTGCTTTTGAAAACGCCTATGACGCCCTCACCAAGGCCGTGCCGGCGCTGAAGCTGATGCTCGCCAGCTATTTCGGCGATCTCGGCGACAATGCACAGACGGCACTGAACCTGCCCGTTGCCGGTCTGCATTTCGATCTCAAACGTGCACCTGATGCGCTGGAGGGCATTCTCGCAAAGGTCGCGCCCGAACAGGTGCTTTCGCTTGGCGTCATCGACGGACGCAACATCTGGCGGGCAGACCTTCCTGCACTTCTCGAGCAGCTGCGGCCGGTGATCGAGGCGCGCGGTGCGGACAAGGTTCAAATCGCCCCGTCCTGCTCGCTTCTCCATGTGCCGATCGATGTCGCGCTGGAAACCGAACTCGATCCGGAGCTGAAAAGCTGGCTGTCCTTCGCGATCCAGAAGCTCGAAGAGCTTTCCGCCCTGGCCCGCGGGCTTGGCGGCGAAGCGATTGACGAGGCGCTTGCGGCTGCCGGCAACGCCCTTGCCGCACGCAGCCGTTCGCCGCGCGTCCACAATGATGCGGTTGCCGCCCGGCTTGCCGCCGTCGGCGAAAACGACCGCCGCCGCAAAAGCCGCTTTTCCGACCGCATTGCCCTTCAGCGCAAGAAGCTTGGACTGCCGCTGTTTCCGACGACGACAATCGGTTCCTTCCCGCAGACCAGCGAGGTCCGCAAGTCCCGCGCCGCCTTCAATCGCGGCGATCTCGACCGGGCGGCCTATGACGGCTTTCTTCAGACCGAGACGGAAAAGGCGATCCGCTTTCAGGAAGACATCGGCCTCGACGTGCTGGTTCATGGCGAATTCGAGCGCAATGACATGGTCCAGTATTTCGGCGAAAAACTCTCCGGCTTCGCCTTCACCAAGCATGGCTGGGTGCAGAGCTACGGCTCGCGCTATGTCCGCCCGCCGGTGATCTTCGGCGATGTCTCCCGGCCCGCGCCGATGACGGTCGACTGGTGGCGGTTTGCGCAGTCGAAGACCGAAAAGCCGGTCAAGGGCATGCTGACGGGGCCGGTCACCATCCTCAACTGGTCGTTCGTGCGCGACGATATCCCCCGTTCGCAGACCTGCGCCCAGATCGCGCTTGCCATCCGCGATGAGGTTGTCGATCTGGAAACGGCAGGCGCTGCCATCATCCAGATTGACGAAGCCGCCCTGCGCGAGGGCCTGCCGCTGCGCAAATCGGAGTGGAAGACCTATCTCGACTGGGCCATCGACGCCTTCAGGCTTTCGTCCTCGGGGGTTGCGGATGAAACCCAGATCCACACCCATATGTGCTATTCGGAGTTCAACGACATCATCGATGCGATTGCAGCGATGGATACGGATGTGATTTCCATCGAGACCTCGCGCTCGAAGATGGAACTGCTCGATGTCTTCACCGCCTTCGAATATCCAAGCGAAATCGGGCCCGGTGTTTATGACATCCACTCGCCCCGCATTCCTGCAACGGGCGAGATGACCGAACTGCTGTCGCTCGCCCGCAAGCGGCTCGATGACCGTCAGATCTGGATCAATCCCGATTGCGGCCTGAAGACCCGCGGCTGGGCCGAGGTCAAACCGGCGCTGGTCAATATGGTCGAAGCCGCAAAAGCCCTGCGCGGCTGAACGGCCTTGCAAAACGCCCCGGCCCTTTTGGGGCCGGCGGCACACTCGCGTTTGAGGAGGGTGCGCTCTCGCAAAATTGATGGGTGGCAGGATGGCGCCGTCCCCTATACTAAGCCGGATCAGAATCAAGGAGACCGGCATGACGGACCGCCGCACCATTTTGAAAGGCATGCTTGCAGGCTCGGGCCTTGCGCTGTTTCCGATCGGCGCATATGCCCATGAGCCCTCGCCGGAAAACGTGTTTTCCGATCCGAATGCCCCCGTCCTCGGCAATCCGGACGGCGATGTCACCGTGGTCGAATATTTCGATTTCCAGTGCACCTATTGCAAGCGTGACTATCCGATGGTGCGCGATGTCGTTGCCAGGGATGGCAATGTCAAACTGGTGATGAAGGACTGGCCGATTTTCGGCGACGTTTCCGTTTATGCCGCGCAGGCCGTTCAGGGCGCTGCCGCCCTTGGTGAATACGAAACCGCGCTCGATACGCTGATGACGGCAAAAGGCGCGCGCCTGACCCATGAACGGGTCGAAACGCTGCTGACCGACGCGGGCCTTGATTTCGATGCCATTGCCGCGGCGGTGAAAGACAACGAAAAGAAAATTTCCGACCTGCTCGACCGCAATTATCACCAGGCCGAAGCCTTCCAATTCAACGGCACGCCGTCCTATGTGATCGGCCGGACGGTCTATCCGGGCATTCTCGACAGGATCATGCTGGAATCAGCAATCGCCCAAGCACGGTCGGCGGGCTGAACGCAGCAAAACTGCCTTGAAACGACGTTTTCAAGAAATCTCTGGACCGCATTTCACACTGCCGTTAGCTTCGGGCACAGGCGGATTCTTCGGCATGAACAGACCGATCCGCACGCACATTGACCAGTATGAAAGCCCATCATGAGCAAGCTGACACGCTTTTCCGTTTCTCCTCTTTCCGACATGACCCGGCAACTTGCCGATGTCGCTTCCGGCCGCAGCGATCCGGATATCGTCATCACCGGCGCGCGGGTGCTTTCAACCTATTCGGAACGCATGCTGGATGACCGGGAACTGTGGATTTCGGGCGGACGCATCGCCGCAGTGAAGCATGCCGGCGCCCATCGCGGCAAGGCGGCAGACGTTTACGATGCCAAAGGCGGCATTGTCGCGCCCGGCCTTGTCGACCCGCATCTTCATATCGAATCAAGCATGGTGACGGCCTGCGCCTATGCCGAGGCGGCGCTTTTGAACGGCACCACGACGATCTTCTGCGACAGCCACGAGATCGGCAATGTCATGGATGTGGCAGGCGTGGAGGCGATGCTGGAAGATGCCCGCCAGGCCCCGCTGTCGATCTTCCTGACGGTGCCGAGCACGGTCCCGGCCACCAGCGCGGAAATGGAAACGGCCGGCGGCGATCTGACGCCGGACAAGATCGCGAAGATCTTCGACAAATGGCCGGAAGCCGTCGCCCTTGGCGAAAAGATGGACTTCGTGCCGGTGGCCATGAGCGACGAACGCTCGCATGCGATCATCGCCGAATCGTTGAAGCGCGGTCGCCCGGTTTCCGGCCATGTCTACGGCCGCGAATTCGTTGCCGCCTATGCGGCAGCCGGCGTGACCGATACCCACGAGGCCATCGATCGGGAGATCGCCAATGACCTTCTGGAAGCCGGCGTGTGGATTTTCCTGCGCGGTGGACCGCCGACCACGCCCTGGCATTCGCTGCCGGAGGCGATCAAGGCCGTGACCGAACTCGGCGCTTCGCACAAGCGGGTGGCGGTGTGCACTGACGACCGCGACGCCGACGATCTGCTGATGTTCGGCCAGGACTGGGTGACGCGTCAGGCCGTCAAGGCCGGGATGAAGCCGGAACAGGCATGGTCGATGGGCTCGCTCCACGGCGCAACACGCTTCGGCATGGGCGACGAGATCGGCGGGCTTGGCGGCGGCAGGCGCGCCGACATCGTGCTGCTCGACGACACGCTGAAGCCGGTCAACACCTGGTATGGCGGCGAGCTTGTGGTCGAGGACGAAAAGGTGACATCGCTGCTCGACGAAACGCTTTCCGAGCGCTACCGCTATCCAGACGCTGCCTATCACACGGTGAAGCTGCCGAAAGAGATCAAGCTGACGCCGGATCTTCCGACCGAGCGGGTCCTCGCCCATTGCATCCGCACCGAACTGCCGGGTATCACGCTGGTCCATGACACGATTGAACTGGAACATGCCAATGACTGGCAGCAGCATTTCGACCGGCACAATCTCTGCTTCGTCTCGGTGATCGAGCGCCACGGCAAGTCCGACGGCAATGTCGCCCATGGCCTGCTTTCCGACTTCTCGCTGAAACGCGGCGCGGTTGCCTCCTCCGTCGGCCATGACAGCCACAACATCATCATCGCCGGCACCAATGAGGCCGACATGCAGGTGGCGCTCAGGGCCATCGAGGAAAGCCAGGGCGGCGTCTGCGTGGTCGATGAAGGCAAGGTCCGCGCCATGGTCGAACTGCCGATTGCCGGGCTTCTGTCCGACAAGCGCATTGACGATGTCGCCGATGCCGTGCGGGTGCTGAAGCTCGAATGGGAAGAAGCCGGCTGCTCCATCCCCTATATGGGCTTCAACCTCATCCCGCTCTCCGTCATCCCCGAAATCCGCATCACCGACAAGGGGCTGGTTCTGGTGCCGGAGATGAAGGTGATCGACCTGTTCGAGAAGGTTTGAGCGGACGGGGCCTTCGGTCAGTTCATTTCCGCCGAAGGCCCCGTTACCTCCCCTTCCGCCAGGATTTTCTTTTTGGCCTTTTGGCTTTCAGGCTTCCCCGGCCCATCCTACTGGCGTCATCCTCGGGGTTGACCCGAGGATCCAATTATTGTCGCGGGAAGCGATGGCGGACTTTTAGTAAGACATTGCAAGGACTTCACGATAGCCGCAGACGCCAGTCGTAGGACCAGGTGCTCGGATCCTCGGGTCAAGCCCGAGGATGACGCGGAGAAGGAAGAAACCGCCTTGCGTCACATCCGCGCGTCATTCCAATAGCCCTCCAGAACGCTCCGAACCAACACCTAAATTTTCCCCTTGCCCATCCTTGACCACCTTATTACTAACTGGTAGGTAATAAGCAAGTTGATGGGAGGAAATCTATGTCTGATACCAATCGTATCGGGATCATCATGCATGGCGTCACAGGCCGCATGGGGATGAACCAGCATTTGATCCGTTCGGTTCTGGCCATTCGTGATTCCGGCGGGCTTCGGCTGAAGGACGGCTCGAAGGTGATGCCGGATCCGATCATTGTCGGCCGCAATGCCGCCAAGATCGAGGAACTGGCGAAGCGCCATGGCGTCGCGCGTTATACGACCGATCTCGATGCCGCCCTTGCCGATCCCTACAACATCATTTTCTTTGATGCCGCGTCCACCAAGCTGCGGCCGACGCTGCTGAAAAAGGCGATTGATGCGGGCAAGCATGTCTATTCCGAAAAGCCGGTTTCCGAAGGCCTTGAGGAAGCGGTCGCAATTGCCCGCTATGCCAAGGAAAAGGGCGTCAAGAACGGTATCGTCCATGACAAGCTCGACCTGCCTGGCCTCGTCAAGCTGAAGCGCCTGCGCGACAACGGCTTTTTCGGCAGGATCCTCTCGGTCAAGGGTGAGTTCGGCTACTGGGTGTTCACCGGCGAGGACCAGCCGGCGCAGCGCCCGAGCTGGAACTACCGCGCGGCCGATGGCGGCGGCATGGTGTCCGACATGCTGTGCCACTGGCGCTATGTGCTCGACAATGTGGTGGCGCCGGTCAAATCCGTGTCCTGCACCACCGCAACCCACATCCCGACGCGCTATGACGAAGAGGGCAAGGAATATCAGGCAACCGCCGATGATGCCGCCTATGCCACCTTCCAGCTCGAGGGCGATATCGTCGCCCATATCAATTCAAGCTGGTGCACCCGCGTGCGCCGCGACGATCTGGTGACCTTCCAGATCGACGGCACCCATGGCTCCGCCGTTGCCGGCCTGCACAAATGCTACAGCCAGCACCGCGCCAATACGCCGAAGCCGGTCTGGAACCCGGACGAGCCGCAGAAACTCGATTTCTTCGATGACTGGCAGGAAGTGCCGGACAACACCGTGTTCGACAACGGCTTCAAGGTGCAGTGGGAGCAGTTCCTGCGTCACGTTCTGGAAGACGGGCCGTGGGCCTACACCCTGACCGAGGGCGCCAAGGGCGTGCAGCTTGCCGAGGCCGGCTACCAAAGCGCGCGCGAACGCCGCTGGGTTGATCTCGAAGACCTGGGGATCTGATCATGAGCGCCATCAAGCTTCCGACCGCGTCCGGCGGGATCGAGACCTTCAGCTTTTCCGGCGCGCCCGTTGCTGGCGACAAGGGAGACTGGAACCGCAAGGTGTTTGCCGCCGCCCATGTGGTTGTCGATCCGCTTGCCGACAACAACCCCTGGTCCGATTGCAATGTCGACTGGGACAAAACGCTGGCCTTCCGTCAGCATCTCTGGTCGCTCGGTTTCGGCGTGGCAGAAGCCATGGACACCGCCCAGCGCGGCATGGGCATGGACTGGCCGACCTCGCTGGAACTGATCCAGCGCTCGGTGAAAGAGGCAAAGGCCGGCGGCCACTTGATCGCCTGCGGCGCGGGCACCGATCATCTCGATCCGGCCGACGCCAGGACCATCGATGATGTGATCGCGGCCTATGAAATGCAGTGCGAGGCGGTCGAGGCGACGGGCGGGCAAGTCATCCTGATGGCCTCTCGCGCGCTGTGCAAGGTCGCCAGAAGCGCCGACGATTATGCCCGTGTCTACGGCCGCATTCTCTCCGGCCTGAAACAACCGGCCGTGCTGCACTGGCTCGGCGAGATGTTCGATCCGGCGCTCGAAGGCTACTGGGCCAGCACCGACCATATGGCGGCGATGGAAACCTGCCTGAAGGTGATCGAGGACAATGCCGACGAGGTCGACGGCATCAAGATTTCGCTGCTTTCGGCGGAAAAGGAAATCGCCATGCGCCGCCGCCTGCCGGCAGGTGTCAAAATGTATACCGGCGACGACTTCAACTATCCCGAACTGATTGCCGGCGACGATCAGGGCTACAGCCATGCGCTGCTCGGTATTTTCGATCCGATTGCGCCGGTGGCGGCCACCGGGCTTGCGGCCCTGGCAAAGGGCGATATGCAGCGCTGGGGCGCGGTGATGGAACCGACTGTGCCGCTGTCGCGCCATATTTTCAAGGCGCCAACGCGCTACTACAAGACCGGCGTGGTGTTCCTCGCCTATCTGATGGGTCATCAGAATCATTTCACCATGCTTGGCGGCCAGCAGAGCGCCCGTTCCGCACAGCATCTCGCGGACGTGGTCCGCCTTGCCGACAAGGCCGGGCTGATTGCCGATGCAGACATGGCCGCAACCCGCACGGCGCGGGTGATGGCAACTTACGGCGTCGGAGTGTGAGCCCATGGATACGATTACCCCCGAACGGCTTTCGCTGAACACCGCCACCACACGGCCGCAATGGACGCTGGACAAGGCGATTGACGGCGCGGCCCGTCACGGCTTCGGCGGCGTTTCCCCCTGGCGCGACCAGTTACAGGCGCTCGGCGCGGAAAAGGCCGCACGCCAGATCCGCGAGGCAGGCCTTGCCGTTTCCGGCCTTTGCCGCGGCGGCTGGTACACGGCCGAAGGCGCGCTAACGAACGCCGTTATCGACGACAACCGCAAGGCCGTGGATGAGGCGGCCACCATCGGCGCGGCCTGCCTGGTCATGGTCGTCGGCGGGCTTTCGCCCAGAAGCCGCGACCTTGCCGGTGCCCGCGCCATGATCGAGGACGGCCTGGCAAACACGCTCGATTATGCCCGCAGCGTCGGTGTGAAAATCGCCATCGAGCCGCTCCACCCCATGTATGCCGCCGACCGCGCGGCGGTGAACACCATGGCCCAGGCGCTCGACATCTGCGACCGGCTCGGCGACGGCATCGGTGTTGCCGCCGACGTCTATCACATCTGGTGGGACCCGGCAGTGAAAGAGCAGATCGCGCGCGCAGGCAAGGACCGGCTGATGGCCTTTCATCTGTGCGACTGGCTGGTGCCGACGGCAGATATGCTCAACGACCGCGGCATGATGGGCGATGGCGTGATCGACATTCCCGACCTGCGCCAGGCCGTCGAGGCGCAAGGTTTTTCGGGCCTCAATGAAGTGGAGATATTTTCCGCAGAGAACTGGTGGAAGCGCGATCCCGACGAGGTGATGGAGATGATTATCACGCGGGCCGCCAGTTCCTGCTGACAGAATACATGCCTGACCGCGCAGGCAGGTGGCAGCACGCCGCAAATCGGGAAAGAGGAGTCCCGGGCGGCTGACCAGCCAGAAAACGAGCGCATTCGCCGCGCCGGCGACAAACCCGGCGCGTTCAACCGACCATCCGGTCGTCAAGGGAGGAGACTATGAATACCAACGTTTTGAAGCTGGCCGTGTCCGCGGCCGCATTCGCCGCTGTTGCAGCAGGCAGCGCCGGCGCCGAGACCTGGCAGCCCGACCGCCCTATCAACATCATCGTGCCGTGGTCGGCCGGCGGCTCGACCGATCAGGTCACCCGCGTCGTCGCGCCGATCCTTGAAGAAGCGCTCGGCACCGAAGTCGTCGTTGTCAACCAGCCGGGCGCATCCGGTTCGATCGGCACCAAGGCCGCTCTCGACGCTCCGCGCGACGGCTACACCTGGACGGCAAACGCGATTGCCAACAACGCCACCTATGCCGTTTCCGGCCTGCTCGACAGTTCGAATATCGATGATTACCGGATTTATCTTCATGTCGCCAATGCACCGCTGATCTCCGTCAACGCCAATGCCCCCTACGAGGATTTCGGTGCATTGCTGGATGCCATGAAGACCGGTGATGTGACCGTCAGCACGGCCGGCGTGACCTCTTCCGGCGGCACGGCCTATTCGACCATCAAGGATGCGCTGGATGGCGAGATGACGGCCCGCATGGTCGCCTATGACGGCGGCAATCCGGCAGTTATCGCAGCCGCGTCCGGCGAGGTCGACATGACCACCCAGCTGGCGGTGGAACAGACCGAAATGATCAAGGCCGGACGCCTGCGCCCGCTGGCGGTTCTCTCCGACACCGCGCTTGAAATCGAAGGTCTTGATCCGATCCCGCCGATTACCGAATGGCTCGATATTGACGTCGCGCCCGACTATTTCGGCGTCTTCATTCCGGCAGGCGCACCGCAGGAAGTCTATGACACGGTCGACGCCGTCTGGGCCGACAAGGTGATGAATGCGGATGCGCTGAAACACTATGCCAACCAGCGTGGCGCGATGTTTGCACCCAGCTTTGGCGATGAAGCCCGCGCCCGTGCTCTGCCGGTGGCGACCATGGAAGCCTGCGCGATGAAGGAACGCGGCGAAGCCGTCAAGGACCCGTCGGAAGTCGGCCTGACCTGCAAATAATCGCAGTATGCGAACACCCTGCCCCGCCTCTTTCTCAAACAGGAGCCGGGGCGGGATGACATGCAGACCCATTTCGCGCGGGAACGCAAAACGCGCTTCTGCCCGAACATTCTCAATTCATTGAGGGGCGCGCCCCATGCTGAAGATCAAAACAGTCGATCTCGCCGTTTCGACCATTCTGCTGGCCGTTGGCATCGCCGAATTTATCGGTGGATTCACAATGGACCGGCTGGAAGTGCGCCAGATCCATCCGGCCAGCATTCCGGGTCTCCTGCCCATGGTGCTAGGCCTTGCCATTGCGATTGTCGCCGCCCTGCAGCTCATCGGGCTTTATCGCCGGGGTAACACCGAGATCGAAGGGGTTGCCGGCGGTCTGGTCACCGTCAAGGAACTGGCACGCCTCGCACTGCTGATCGCAATCTGCGCATTTTACGCATTGTTTCTGGTCGGGCGCGTGCATTTCTGGGTGGCGAGCAGCCTGTTCATTACCGGTTTCATGCTGATTTTCGAGCTTTCGCTGCGCATGACGAAGCGAAAACTCGCGATCACCATCACCCGCGCCGTCGTGATTGCCGTTGCCTTCGGCGGCGCTGTTTCATTCCTCTTTGAAGATCTGTTTCTGGTGCGCCTGCCATGACCTCAGTTATCGACGCGCTGCTCTCCGCTTTTGCAAACCTTTCAACGCCGATGATGCTGTTCAATGTCGTCTGGGCGACGCTGCTCGGCATCTTCGTCGGTGCGCTTCCCGGGCTGACAGCAACAATGGGCGTTGCCCTTCTGACCACGCTGACCTATTCGCTTGACCGCGATGCGGCCATCCTGGTGCTCATCTGCATGTATGTCGGCGCCATCTACGGCGGCTCGCGCAGCGCCATCCTGCTCAACATTCCCGGAACGCCGGCAAGTGCCGCCACCGCCCTCGACGGCTTTCCGCTGGTGCGCAAGGGCAAGGGCAGCCTTGCCATGGCGATTGCCACGCTCGGCTCCATGCTCGGCACGCTGGTCGGCATCATCATGCTGATTGCAATTGCACCGCCGCTGGCCGAAGCGGCCTTCGGCTTCGGCTCCTACGAATTCTTCTGGCTGGCGCTGTTCGGCATCATCATTTCTGGTCAGCTGACCCATTCCGGCGAACCGCTGAAGGGCTATATGGCCGGTCTTATCGGCCTGTCCGTGGCCATGATCGGTTCGGAAGGCATTCATTCCTATGTGCGCTTCAATTTCGACATTCAGCAGCTGAATGGCGGGATCGACCTCATACCGGCAATGGTCGGTGCGTTCGGTTTTGCCGAGGTGCTGTTCGCCATGACCCTGCCGGAAGCGCAGATGGTCGAGAAAAAATCGGTGCGCGCCCCTCTCAGGGAACTTGGCACAAGCGTCTGGCGCTACAAGCGCACGGTCCTTGAAAGCGGCGTGATCGGCACGCTGGTCGGCATCATTCCCGGCGTCGGCGAGGATATCGGCGCCTGGGGCTCCTATGCCGCCGCAAAACGCCACTCGAAGGAACGCGACGAATTCGGCAAGGGCAGTCAGGAGGGCCTGATTGCAGCGGAGACGGGCAATTCCGCGGTCGTGCCCGGCTCGCTGATCCCAACGCTGACGCTTGGCGTTCCAGGCTCCGCATCGGCTGCCGTTCTGATTGCCGCGCTTTTCCTGCATGGCGTGCGGCCCGGCCCGATGATCATGTTCGACCAGCCGGAGATGATCTACACCATCGCCGTGATGCTGATCTTCGCAACGCTTGCGATGGGCATATTCGGCATGGCGCTGACGCCCGTTTTCGTTCGCGTGCTGAAGGTGCCGCGCACCATACTCATGCCGATGGTGTTCTGCCTCTGCGTCATCGGCCCCTATGCGCTGACCCAACGGATATTCGATATCTGGGTCATGTTCGCCTTCGGTGTCGGCGGTTATATCCTCCGCCGCCTCAACTATCCGATGGCGCCTCTGGTGCTCGGCATCATTCTCGGCGCCCTTCTCGACAAGAGCCTGCGCCGTGGCCTGATCCTTTCGAACGGAGACTTCACCGCCTTCTTCACCCGCCCCGTTTCCGCCGGTTTCGCAATTCTGATTGCATTGATTATCCTGTTTTCCATCCCGCCTGTCCGCCGTCTGTTTCAGTTCAAACGGCGCAATAGCGATGCTAACAGGGTTGAATCGGAAACAGAGTAAGGAGACGACGCGTGGCAAGAGGCGGCAAAACGGCGGCAACGAAAACAAGACGCGGCGTTCGCGATGCGGAAGCCTCGCGCGCAGCCATCTTGCAGGCCGCCCTCGATGAATTTTCCTCCGTCGGCTATGACGGTGCCCGCGTCGACCGCATTGCCGCCGAGGCAGGCCTGTCGAAACCGATGCTCTATGGTTATTTCGGCGACAAGGACGAGCTTTATAAGGCGGCACTGCGCGAAGCCTATGTGCAGATCCGCGCCGGCGAGGAACAGTTGCATCTCGAGGAGCTAACGCCGGAACAGGCCATCGGGGCGCTGGTCATGTTCACCATGACCCATTTCCGCACCCGGCCGTGGTTCATCACCATGCTCAACACCGAAAACCTGCGTCACGGCTCCTCCATCAGCGCCATCGGCGACCGGCGCGAAATTCAGTCGAAACTTCTGGTCAAACTGTCCGACGTGCTCGAACGCGGCTGGAAGGACGGCGTTTTCCGGCGCCAGGCGAAGCCGCTGGACGTCTACATGCTGATTGCTTCACTGTGCTATTTTCCGGTTTCCAACCGCTTCACGCTGGCGGAAGTCTTCGGCTTTGACGGAAGCGCGGAAAACCTCAACGCCCATGCGCATCGCGCGACGGAAGCCGTGATCTGCTGGCTGAAGCAGAAGGGCGAGGCAACGTGACAACACATTTTCAGGCCTCGGGGAGACACCAATGAGCGAAATACCGCGTTTCAGGATCGAAGCCGTATCCTTTGCCACACGCCCGGTCAGTTTTCGCCTGCCCTTCCACTTCGGCAATACCGTGGTGACCCATACGGATCAGGGCTTCGTGTCGCTGGCAATCACCGTCAACAGCCAACGCGCGGAGGGACGCTCCGCCCAGCTTCTGGTGCCGCGCTGGTTCGACAAGCGCACCACACGCAACAATGACCAGACAGTCGCCGACCTGCGTCTTTCGATGGAACTTGCCTGCAAGGCGGCCGAAACGATCGACGGCGAAACGCTCGCAGGCGCGACCGCGCGGTTGCGCGCTGCCGTGGAAGCCGCCATGCCCGATGGCACGCCGCGCCTTGCCGCCCATTTCGGCCCTGCCCTTGTCGAAATGGCGCTGATCGATGCACTCTGTCTTGCCACCGGGCTCAATTTTGCCCAGGCCGCGCGACAGGACATCTTCGGCGTTGCCACCATGGAGGCGCCGGATATCACGGCGCAGGCAATCACGGCTGCGCTTTCCGCCATCACGCCGCTGCCGGCAATTGCGCCGCGCCAGACCGTTGGTTTCGATGCGCCGCTGACAGAGGCCGAGATCGGGGATGACGCCCCGGAAGACGGCCTCCCGGTCAGTCTCGAAGCGATCATCCGCACAACCGGCATCCGCGCTTTCAAGATCAAGCTGAAGGGCGATCCGCAGACCGACATCGACAGGCTTGCGGCCATTGCCCGACTGATCGGCGGCATGGACGACCTGCGCGTAACCCTCGACGCCAACGAGCAATATTCGCCCGACCGGTTCGCCACCTTCATCGATCTGCTGCTAGCCGATGATGCGCTCGGCCCCTTCCGGCAGGCTATCGCGTTCATCGAGCAGCCGTTTGCGCGCGAAACCGCGCTGACGCTCGACATCACCCATGAGCTTGGTCGTTTTCCACTGATCATCGACGAGAGCGACGACAATGACGGCGCCTTTGCGACCGCGCTGCAACGCGGCTGGTCGGGAACCTCGATCAAGAGCTGCAAGGGCGTTCTGCGCGCCCTGCTCAACTATGCCCGCGTACAGGCCGGGCGCACGCACAGCAAACGGCTGTTCATCTCGGCCGAAGATCTGACCTGCCAGCCCGGTCTCTGCTGGCAGCAGGATACACTCTTGGCGGCCACGCTCGGCTGCAGGGATGTCGAACGCAACGGCCACCATTTCGGCGGCGGCCTGCAGGGCTATGACGATCTCGAAAAGGCCCGGCTTCTGGCCGCGCATCCGGACATTTACCGAAAGACGGACGGCCATATCGGTTTATGCATCGAAGACGGCACCATCGCCATCGGTTCGCTGTTTCATCCCGGTTTCGGCCGATAATACCGATTCTGCTCATTATTGAGGCGCTGGTCTGGAGCCTTGCGTTTTTTGCATAGGGGCATTGCTTTTGCCCTACTGCCTCACCGCGAAGCGTAAGCGTATATACAGATCATCGAAAGCGAACACGAAGCCTCAAGCCAACAAGGAGACCGGAAATGAGCATGACCCGTTCGTTCAACAACTGGCTCAAATACCGCGAAACGGTTACCGAGCTTGGCCGTATGAGCAACCGCGAACTGCACGACCTCGGCATCAACCGCGAAGACATTCGCCGCGTTGCCCGCAAGGCCTCGTTCTAAGGAATTCCCCGGCTCGCAACCGAGCCGAGACAAAGTTGTCGGAGCTGCGCCCTCCTCCTCCCAGCGCACTTCGATTTCGACCGGCGATCCTCCTCCTCCCAATCGCTGGTCATTATGATGACGCCCACCGGATCCTCCTCCCCCGGTGGGCGTTTTCTTTTGTCCGGCAGAAATCGCCGGTCAGCGCGCCAAGCCCTGCCGAATTGCATCATGACAATCTGCGCGAAACGGTCCTGGTGATCCGGCTACCTGCCGGATGTCGCCTGAATGAACTCGACCTCGCGATCCGACCGGACGATGGCGGCGGTCAGACGGTCCGTCGCATAGGCGCCCGTGTCGATGGAAACGACCCCGTTCGCCATTTGCGGGACCGGCACGACGGTGTGACCATGCACGATCCACAGACCGTCCCGGCGCGGCAACTGCCCGAAAGCCTGATGCCCCCAGGTGAGGTTGCGCCTCGGCTGCTCATCGAGCGGCTTGCGCGGATCGGCGCCGGCATGCACGACCGAAAGATTGCCGCTCGACCAGATCAGCGGCAAATTCCGCAGCCATTCCAGCTGCGCCGTACCAAGACTTTCAACGACCGCATCCCTGAGGCGCGGCAGATCATGCTTGCCATAGGCCTCGCCCGTGGTGCCCGGACCGAAACTCGCTACGGTCTGCAGCCCGCCATAGCGCAGCCAGCGCTCGCCTTTTTCCGTTGGCTCATCCAGAAAACCGAGAAACATCTCCTCGTGATTGCCCGCAAGACAGACGATATCGCCAACATCGCGCTGTCGTTCGAACAGCATGTTGAGCACTTTGGCTGATTTTTCGCCGCGATCGACATAGTCGCCGACATGAACCACGGGCATGCCCGGCGCCTGCCGTTCGAGCTTTTCCCAGATGCGCGCAAGGTTTTCAGCACAGCCATGCACATCCCCGATCGCGACAAAGGCTTCCTCCGGCTTCGGCAGGCCGCCGCGAAAAGCCGGTGGCGGCTCCGGACGGGGCTGGGGCGCGGGCGAAGAAAACAGACGACGGAGTGACTTCATCGGCAATGCGAACCTCTGTTGAAACAAACAGCCGGACATTGGCGCCGGCCCTTCCAAGATTAGGGCTCGTCAGGGGGCAGTTCAACACATCTTCGACATCCGCACAAAAAACGAAAGGTCGCCCGCAAGGGACGACCTCAGAGTGCTGACAAACCCAAAGACGTATACGTTGTTGCCTCCGCCAGCCGTCCCCATGGGTGTCATGCTCGGACGTGATCCGAGCATCCATTCCACCCAACCCTTTGATAAGAAAGGGTTTAAATTGAGCGTACATCGTGTGGCCCTGGATCCTCGGGCTTGATGTAAAGCCCGGAGACATCCCTGACAGGTGTTCGGAAACATGCCTGACAGTTATTCGTCTTTGTTGAGGTCGATTAGGGCGACCTGGTTTGCTGCGAAGAACACGCCATGTTGGCCGTCGATTTCGAGGGGTCTGATGGCAAGGGTTTCCCCTTGAAAGGCCTTCGGCACACGCCATGCTTTGCCGTTGAATGCGACATAGGCCTTTGTGCTGCTGACACGCCTGACGATTTCGCCTGGATCATAGACGGGCTCGGGAACAGTGGCGGGAAAGCTTCGGGGCGACGGGCTGTAGCGGCTTGCGGGCACGGCCATGGCGATGCCCTGATGCGGCCGATGATGGTTATAGAGGTCGCGCCAGCGATCAAACGCCCTTTGCGCCTGCCTGAAGCCCGACAACGGTTGAAAGGCGAGAACTTCAGCCTTGAAACTGCGGTGGAAGCGTTCGTTCTTGCCGCGTCCCTGTGGATGGTAGGGGCGGGCGTGAATGAGCTCTATCCCCAGCTTGAGGAGCCAGACGCGCAAGCGTGTCCAGCCGTGCGGAACGCCGGTTCCCCAAGGGTTGCCATTGTCGGTATAGATTGCCATCGGCAGCCCGTGGTGACGAAAGATGCGTTCCAGCCGACTGCGAACCGTCATCATCCGTTCGTCGGTGCAGGCCTCAAGCCCGAGGGCAAACCGCGAATGATCATCGAGGACGGTGAGCGGATGACACCAGTCTCCCGAGACGAGCTGAAAACGTCCCTTGAAGTCCATTTGCCACAGTAGGTTTGGCGCTTCGCGCTCGAAACGTCCATAGGCCGGGCCGGCGCCCTCAGGCGTTGCGATCCGCTTGTGTCGGACCAGGATGGCATGGATTGTCGACGCCGCCGGCGGATCGATCCCCGCTCGTTCCAGCCGGCACGCAATCTTGCGGGCGCCCCAGGCCGGATGCGCATCGCGCACCTCAAGCACAGCCTGTTCAAGCGCCTGATCGGTGCGCCGCGGACTGGCGTGCGGCCGCCGCGAGCGATCCTGCATCCCCTCGCAGGCCCTGAAACGCTTCAGCCAGACATAGCCCGTCTGGCGAGAAATCCCGAAACGTCGGCACAATTGCGAAACATTCGCGCCCTCAAGCGCACAAAGCCGGCAAAACTCCAACCGCTGATCCACCACAGACTTCGTCTCCCACCCCATCCGAACCTCCCAGATTGCAATCCGGGAAGTGTCAGGCATGTCTCCGAACATCTGTCAGGTATGTATCAAGGCCGTACATCAAGCCCGAGGATGACGCCGGAGTGAGGGGCAGCTTTGTCAACAAACAGAGGCCGCCCACAAGGGACGGCCTTCAATTCAGACGCAGCGGAACAGTCTATTCCGGCTGGCCGTAATAGGCCGTCGCGCCGTGCTTGCGCAGAAAATGCTTGTCGAGCAGTTCCTGTTCGATTGCCTGCAAGCCCGGATTAATCTGGATCGACATCAGCGCCATTTCGGCAATGCATTCCACCGCGACGGCGACCTCGACGGCCTTGGCCACCGATTTGCCCCAGGTGAACGGCGCATGGCGGTTGACGAGAACGCCCGGAAAATCGAGCGGGTTCAGGCCCTTGAACCGTTCGAGGATGACATTGCCGGTTTCCCATTCATAGGCCGATGCGATTTCCTCCGGCGTCATCTTCCGCGTCACCGGGATTTCGCCGTAGAAATAATCGGCGTGGGTGGTGCCGAAATTCGGGATCGCCCTGCCCGCCTGGGCAAAGGCGGTCGCCTTGGTGGAATGGGTGTGGACCACGCCACCGATGCCTTCAAAGGCCATCAGCAGGCAGCGATGCGTCGGCGTGTCAGAGGAGGGCCTCATATTGCCCTCCACGATTTCCCCATCGAAATCGACGATCACCATGTTTTCCGGCGACAGCTCGTCATAATCGACGCCGGATGGCTTGATGGCGAAGACGCCCTTGTCGCGGTCGACGGCGCTGGCATTGCCGAAGGTCAGGTTGATCAGCCCGTGTCTTGGAAGCGCGATATTGGCCTCATAGGCCTCGCGCCGGATTTCGGTATACATCTGATGCCCTTTCTCAAGCCTTGATGCCGAGACCGAGATGCCAGTAGATCTCGTTGTTCCTGAGATCCTGCCGGAAACGGTCGAGCCTGGTGTCCTCGTTGATGACGGCCAGTTCGATCCCGGCCATGGTGGCGAAATCGTCCAGCATTTCCGTCGTCACGTCGTTGCTGTAGGCGGTGTGATGGGCGCCGCCGGCAAGGATCCACGCCGAAAGCGCGGTCTTGAAGTCCGGCTTGCATTCCCACACGGCGCGCGCAACCGGCAGGTTGGGCAGGTCCGGATGGGAAACCGACGTCACCTCATTGACCAGCAGGCGGAAACGGTTGCCCATATCCATCAGCGAAGCATTGAGCGCCGGCCCGAGCTTCGCATTGAAGACCATGCGCACCGGATCGGCCTTGCCGCCAATGCCGAGCGGGTGGATTTCGACCTTCGGCGTGCCATCGGCAATCGACGGGCAGACTTCCAGCATATGCGAACCCAGCACCTGCTCGTGGCCCGGCGCCATATGATAGGTGTAGTCCTCCATGAACGAGGTCGCGCCGCTCAGGCCATGGCCCATCACCTTCAGCGCGCGCACCAGCGCCACCGTCTTCCAGTCGCCCTCGCCGGCAAAGCCGTAGCCGGCCGCCATCATCCGCTGGGCGGCCATGCCCGGCAGGGTCTCCATGCCGTGCAGATCCTCGAACGTATCGGTAAAGCCCTTGAAGCCGCCGGCTTCCATGAAGGCTTTGAGGCCGAGTTCCTGGCGCGCGGTGTTCAGCAGCGCATCATGGCGTTCGCCGCCCTTTTTCAACACATCGACGACGTCATACTGGTTTTCGTATTCGGCAGCGAGTGCGGCAACGTCATCGTCGTCGAGCGTGTTCATCACGTCAACGAGGTCCATGATGCCATAGCCGTTGACGGCAAAGCCGAGCTTCATTTCGGCGGCGACCTTGTCGCCCTCGGTCACCGCAACCTCGCGCATATTGTCGCCGAAGCGGCAGAACCGGCCGCCCTGCCAGTCGTCCCAGGCGCGCGCGGCGCGCATCCAGGCATCGATCCGCGCGTGAACCTCCGGGTCCGACCAGTGGCCGGAAACCACCTTGCGGCCAAGCCGCATGCGGGTGTGGATGAAGCCTGCCTCACGGTCGCCATGGGCCGACTGGTTGAGGTTCATGTAGTCCATATCGATCGTGTCCCACGGCAGTTCGCGGGCATATTGCGTATGGAAATGCAGGAATGGCTTGTTGAGCATGGAAAGCCCGCGGATCCACATTTTCGAGGGCGAAAATGTGTGCATCCACAGGATCAGACCGCCGCACTCGGGATCGGAATTGGCGCGCACGGCAAGCTCGGCGGCTTCCGCCGGGCTTTTGACAACAGGCTGCGGCACGATTTCGAGCGGCAGATTGCCATCCTTGGAAAGCGCTGCGGCAATGGCGTTGAACTGCGCGTCGACTTCCGCCAGCGCTTCAGGTCCGTAAAGGTGCTGCGAGCCGCACACGAACCAGATCTTGAGGGGCTTCAGGCCGATCATGTTATTTCTTCCTTCTGCAAAAAACGTATGAGGCGGGCGCTTCAGCCCCGCACCTTTTCCCTGATGTCGATCAGATCCTTCATCACCTTCGACAGGTCACTGTCGCGGGTGATGCCGCCGAAACCGTCGTGGAGCGTCAGGTAGAGCCCGTAAAGCTCTTCATAGATCGCGACGTTTTCAGGGATGGGATCGTAGCGGATGTCCTTCAGACCGGTCATCGCGCGCGTCGTCTCGCCGATGGTCTCGTGCGATCCGCCAACGGCTGCGGCAGCCACCGCCGCCCCCAACGCGCAGGTCTGGGCCGAACGAGTGACCAGCATGGTGCGGTTCATCACGTCGGCATAGATCTGCATCAGCATCGGGTTCTTTTCGGCAATGCCGCCGGCGCAGACGACCTTGTCGATCGGCACGCCGAAATCCGTCATCCGCTCGACGATCGCGCGCGCCCCGAAGGCCGTTGCCTCGACCAGAGCGCGGTAGATTTCCGCACGGGTCGAATAGAGCGTCTGGCCGATGATCAGACCCGTCAGCCGCTGGTCGACGAGAATGGTGCGGTTGCCGTTGTTCCAGTCGAGCGCCAGAAGGCCGCTCTGGCCGGGCTTCATCGCCGTTGCTTCCTCGGTCAGTTCGCGGTGCAGCTCCGGCCCGCCCTGGCAGACCCGCTCGACCCACCATTTGAAGATGTCGCCGACGGCCGATTGTCCGGCCTCGATCCCGAAAAAGCCCGGCAGGATCGACCCTTCGACAATGCCGCAGACGCCGGGAATGGTGTCGGACTTCGACAGGTCGACAATGGCGCAGTCGCAGGTCGAGGTGCCGATGACCTTGACCAGCATGCCTTCCTCGATGCCGCAGCCGATCGAGCCCAGATGATTGTCGAATGCACCGGTGGCAATGGCGATGCCCTCGGGAAGGCCGAGCTTTTCCGCCCATTCCGGGCAAAGCGTGCCGGCCGGTACGGAAATATCCTGCGCCGTATCATAAAGCCGGTCGCGCAGATCGGCGATGGCGGGATCGAGCTTGCCGAGGAACTCCTTGTCCGGCAGACCGCCCCATTTGGGGTTGTAAAGCCCCTTGTGGCCGGCAGCGCAGACGCCGCGTTTGACGTCGGCCGGCGCCTTGACGCCGGCAAGCACGGAGGGAATCCAGTCGGCAAGCTCCACCCAGGATGCCGCCGCATCAAAAACGGAACGGTCGACATTGAGGCAGTGCCAGATCTTCGACCACCACCATTCCGACGAATAGGTATCACCGACCATGGCGAGATATTCCGGCCGCTCGTCCTTGCCGAGTGCCGTGATCTTTTCCGCCTCGCGCCAGCTCGTGTGGTCCTTCCACAGCCAGCAATAGGCGTTGAGATTGTCGGTAAAGCGCGGGTCCATCGACAGCGCGCCGTTGTTCTCATCAACCGGCAACGGGCTGGAACCGGTCGAATCCACACCGATGCCGATCACCTTTTGCGGATCGAAGGCCTCGTGCCTTGACGCCTCGGCCAGCGCCCCGCGCACGCTTTCCTCCAGCCCCTTCAGATAATCCGCCGGGCTTTGACGCGCGAGCAGCGGGTCGGAGGGGTCAAGCAGCACACCCTGGTCGCCGCTTGGATAATTGTAGACATGGGTGCCGTATTCAAAACCGTCGTCGCACCCGACGACGAGCGCGCGAACCGAATTGGTTCCATAGTCGATTCCGATGGAGAACATGGTTGCCTCTTTTTTATTGTCTCGCCTCGCTCCCGGCACGGCTGTCTGACCCGCGCCGGGAACTGGTGTTCCCTGGATCAGGATGCCGCCGTCCGTTCGACAGTCAGCTTGAGCAGTCCCTTTTGCAGCAGAATGAAAAGCAACAGCAAAATGCCGATTGCCATCTTGGTCCACCAGCTCGACAGCGTCCCGTCAAAGACGATGTAGGTCTGGATAAGCCCCATGGTCAACACGCCGAAAAGCGTGCCGAAAACATAACCCGCGCCACCGGTCAGAATGGTGCCGCCGATAACGACGGTCGCAATCGCCGTCAGTTCCGTGCCGACGGTCGCCAGCGGATAGCCGGAGCCCGTGTAGATCGCGAAGACGATGCCGGCAAGGCCCGCCATCAGCCCGGAAAAGGCATAAATCATGATCGTGGTGCGACCGACCCTGGCCCCCATCAGCCTGGCCGTCTGGTCACCGCCGCCGATGGCGAACACATTGGCGCCGAAGCGGGTCTTGTGGGCCACGAAATGGCCGAAGACGAAAGCCAGAAGCATGATCACGCCGATCAGCGTCAGCCGCCCCTTGCCCGGCATCAGCCAATAGGCCTTCTGCAGCATTTCGAAGAAGGCGTTGTCGATCGGCACCGAGTCGATGGTCAGCATATAGGCAAGGCCGCGGGCCAGGAACATGCCGGCAAGCGTGACGATGAAGGCCGGCATGCCAAGCGTATAGATCAGCCAGCCCATCGCCGCGCCAAAAGCCGTTGTCAGCACCAGAAGCATGGCGAAAACCACCATCGGGTGCAGCCCGGTGTCGCGCAGCATCACCGCGATGAAAACCCCTGAAAAGGCAATGACCGAGCCGACCGAAAGGTCGATGCCGCCCGACAGGATCACCACCGTCATGCCGACGGCGACGATGCCGAGATAGGCGTTGTCTGTCAAAAGGTTACCGGCCACCCGGGTCGACAGCATGAACGGAAACTGGATGTAGCAGACCAGGTAGGCCAGGATGAAAATCACGATGGTTGCAAACAGCGGATATAAACGCGGATTTTTCATTTGCCTGCCTCCTGCAGTCCGGCTTCACCGGCCTTGTTGCCCCGGCTGAAAAGGCTTTGCCTCAGAAATTTGAGGTTACCGGCGACATTGGGCGATTGCAGGACAAGGATGATGACAACGAGCGTCGCCTTGATGACGAGATTGTACTCCGACGGGAAGCCCGCCAACAGAATGCCGGTGTCGATGGTCTGGATGATCAGCGCACCGATGACCGACGCGGAAATCGAAAACCGCCCGCCCATCAGCGAGTTGCCGCCGATCACGGTGGCGAGCACCGCATCGAGTTCCAGCCACAGGCCGGCATTGTTGGCATCGGCGCCGCGAATATCGGCCGTGGTGATGATCCCGGCCAGAGCCGCGCACATTCCCGATGCCATATAAACCGCAATCAGCAGAACCCGGGCGTTTACGCCGGCCAGCGCGCTGGCCCGGCGGTTGATGCCAATCGATTCCACCAGCATGCCAAGCGCCGAGCGCCGCATGACGAAAATCACAAGCGCGGCCGTGATGATCCAGATCCATGTCGGAACCGGAATCCCGAGAATGTCGCCGGAACCGAGGAAGGCAAAACCCGGCAGGTTGAAGGTCAGGATCCGGCCTTCGGTAATCAACTGGGCAATGCCGCGTCCGGAAATCATCAGGATCAGCGTGGCGACAATCGGCTGGATCCCGATAAAGGCGACCAGAACGCCGTTGAAAAGCCCCGCGGCAAGCCCCGCCGCCAGCGCCATCAGCACGGCGGCAACCAGTCCGTATCCGGCGGCAATGGTTGCTGCGGCAACGGCTCCGGTAATGGCGATCACCGTGCCCACCGAAAGGTCGATCCCCTTGGTGGCAACGACCAGCGTCATGCCGATCGCCAGCAGTGCGACCGGCGCGCCGCGTTTGACCACATCGATCACCGGGCCGACAAACCGGCCATTGGCATAATCGATCTGCAGAAAGCTCGGGAACACGATGCTGACCAGCGCCACCAGAACGACAAGCGTGATCAGTTGCGGAAGAACCCGTTTCAGACCTCCGGGCATCAGACCGCCTCCTTTTCATTCGTCTTGTTCGAGCTGGCAATCGCCTTGACGATATTGTCGGTTGCGATCTCCGACCCGGTCAGTTCCGCGACATGGCGGCGGTCGCGCACGACGATCACCCGGTCGGACACCGCGATCAGTTCATCCAGCTCTGACGAAATGATCAGGATCGACATGCCTTCGGCTGTAATTTCACGCACCAGATGCAGAATTTCCGCATGGGCGCCGACATCGATCCCCCGTGTCGGCTCGTCGAGGATCAGAAAACGCGGGTTCATCGCCAGCCAGCGCGCCAGCACCACTTTTTGCTGGTTGCCGCCCGAAAGCTCGCCGACCGCCTTTTCAGGCCCCGACGTGCGGATATCCAGTTTCTCGATATAATCGGCCGCCAGCCGGTCCTGTTCGGAGCGGGCAATCGGCCGCGCCCAGCCGCGCCGGGCCTGAAGCGCCAGCGCGATGTTTTCACGGATCGACAGGTCGGCGATGATGCCGTCGGTCTTGCGGTCTTCCGGGGCAAAGCCGAAACCGGCCGCAATCGCATCGCGCGGACTGCCGATCTTCAGCGGACCGGAGGCATCCGCGATCTTGCCCGTCTGCGCCGTGTGCACGCCGAAGATAAGCTCCGCCGTTTCCGTGCGGCCCGAGCCGAGAAGACCGGCGAGTGCAACCACTTCGCCCTTGTGCACCTCAAGATCGAACGGCTCGACAAAGCTCTTGCGGCCGACGCCTTCGAAGGTGAGCAGCGGATCGGCGCTGACGCGGCCTTCGGTGGTCCGCCGGGTTCCGGCTTCCTCTTCTTCGTCCAGCGTGCGTCCGAGCATGTGTTCGATCAGCTTGACGCGGTCGAGTTCGGCCGTCACTTCCGTCGTGATCTTGCAGCCGTTGCGCAGCACCGTCAGCCTGTCCGTGATCTCGAAGACCTGATCGAGGAAGTGCGACACGAAAATGATCCCGAGCCCCTTGTCACGCAGCTGCCGGACGACCCCGAACAGCATTTCCACTTCACGCGTATCGAGGCTGGCGGTCGGCTCATCGAGGATCAGCACCTTGCCCGACAGCGCCACGGCGCGGGCAATCGCGATGACCTGCTGAATGGCAACGGAATAGACGCCGAGATCGCGCCCGACATCGATGTCGAGACCATAACCTTCCAGCATCGCCTCGGCATCGCGCTTCTGGGCGCGTGCATCGATAATGCCGAAACGGCGCTTTTCATGGCCGAATGTCAGGTTCTGCGCCACCGTCAGATTGGGCAGCAGGTTGACTTCCTGGTAGACCGTGCCGATCCCCAGTTCCTGCGCCTCGGATGTCGAGCGCGGCGAAATCTGCTTGCCTTCAAGCGTGATCGTGCCTTCATCGCGGGTATAGGCCCCGGTCAGGCATTTGATCAGCGTCGATTTGCCGGCGCCGTTTTCGCCGAGCAATGCATGCACTTCGCCGGCGGCCAGCTCGAAGTCGACGCTGTCGAGGGCTTTCATGCCAACGAAAGTCTTGGTGAGATCTTGGATAGTGAGAAGCATTTCGAAGCACCTTGGCGCAATCCTTCGGCGCCGGGGCGCCGTCATGTAGATGCGGCCGGGGCAGACCCCGGCCGCTTCCGGGAGGATCAATCAGTAGCCAAGGCCCTTGCGGCGTTCATATTCAGCCGTCGGATCGTCAGCCTGCGTGTAGATCTTCGAATCCGTCTGGATGAATTTTTCCGGCATGGTGCCGTCGGCCCAATAGGCTTCCAGAACGTCAAAGGCGGGACCGGCCATGTTCGGTGTCAGTTCCACGGTGGCATTGGCTTCGCCATCGGCCATCGCCTTGAAGTAGTCCGGAACGCCGTCGATCGAGACCGTCAGGATATCCGTACCGGGTTTGAGACCGGCTTCCTTGATGGCCTGGATCGCACCGACAGCCATGTCGTCATTGTGCGCGAACAGGGCGCAGATGTTTTCGCCGCCGTTTTCAGCCTGGATGAAGCTTTCCATGACTTCCTTGCCGCCGGAACGGGTGAAGTCGCCGGTCTGGCTGCGGATGATCGTGACATTCGGATGATCGGCGATTGCCTTTTCAAAGCCTTCCTTGCGTTCGATCGCAACGGACGACCCGGTCGTGCCCTGAAGCTCGACGACATTGCAGTCCTTGCCATCGACCGTGTCGACCAGCCATCCGCCGGCAACTTCGCCTTCATGAACGCTGTCGGCACCGACGGCTGTCATGTAGAGATCGTCGGATGCATCAATCTGCCGGTCGAGCAGGATGACGGGAATGTCATAGTCCTTGGCTTCTTCCAGTGCACTGTCCCAGCCGGTCGCGACAACCGGGGCGAGCAGGATGGCATCGACGCCCTGCGCAACGAATGCGCGAATGGCCGCGATCTGGTTTTCCTGCTTCTGCTGGGCATCAGAGAATTTCAGATCGATGCCGCGCTCTTCGGCCTGCTGTTTGGTCAGCGTCGTTTCGGCAGCGCGCCAGCCCGATTCCGAGCCGATCTGCGAAAAGCCGACCGTCTGCGCAGAAGCGGCAGTGGCAGCAAGCGTGAATGCAGCAACACCTGCAAGAAGTATGGATTTCATCTGTCTTGTCCTCCCTTTAAGAACGAACGGCAGGTCTTCCCGCCGTTCAGGCACCGGTCCCCGCCGGATGCGGAAACCCTGCCTTTCGGCCCTTGCGGCCGAAGCATCACAATGGCATGGATAACATGGTGTTCGACGTTTCCTCCCGGCGAAACCGTGTCGACCAACGCGGAACCAGGGCGTGATCTGCCCGACATTCCTGCGTTTAAAAGGCCTTGCGATGCGGGGAATTGTTACAATTTCCCGTCATACGTACAAATGAATAATCGTGTTTCTGATATAGCAGAATTGGTATGGATGTTATGGCGCACAACCAACGCTATGGGAGCCAGGACGAGTTCATCCGGCGCGGTCTGCGGTTTTCGCAGATGCGCCTGATCGCCCTTCTCGACCGCAAAGGCCAGATTTCTTCCGCCGCCGCGCAACTGGGTATGACCCAATCGGCGGCATCGCGTCTGTTGTCCGAACTGGAACATACCGTCGGCGCCAAGCTCTACGAGCGTCACGGCCGCGGCGTTGTCTTAAGCGAGGCCGGGCAGGCGATGGCGCGCCAGGCGCTGATCATTCTCAACCAGCTCGACCATGCGCATCAGGAAATCTCGCAGATCGTCGACGGCGCGCGCGGCCAGGTCCGCATCGGCGCAGTCACCGGCCCTGCCATGCAGCTCGTGCTGCCGGTCGTTCGCGAGCTGAGGGAAAATTATCCTGAAATCGAGCTTTCGGTTCTGGTCGACACCAGCGAGAAACTGGCCGAAGCGCTGTTTTCCCATGACCTCGATTTCTACATCGGCCGCCTTCCCGAGGACGTGGACGCCAAGTCCGTAACCATGCGCCCGCTCGGCGTCGAACCGATCGACATGATCGCCAGACTGGACCATCCGCTTTGCGAACGCGACACGCTCTCGATTGGCGATTGCCTCGCATATGACTGGGTGCTGCAACCGGTCGGCACACCGATGCGCCGGTCGATCGAGGCGCATCTTCTGGCCAACGGCTTCACCCTGCCCCGCCATGTGTTTGTCACCACCTCGCCGCTGCTGTCGCTTGCCATCATTTCGCAGACCGACGCGGTGACACCGGTGGCCCGTCCGGTCGCCGATTTCCTGCATGCCGACGGCACGCTGGGAGCGGCGATCCGCCGGTTGCCGGTGCGTGAGAATATCGATGTCAGCTCCTATTCGATCATCCAGCGCATCACTGCCGTCCAGCCGCCCCCGGTGGAACGGGTGCTGACGCTGATCGACCGGCAGATCGCTCTGAGCCCGGACCAGTTTCCCGAAGACCTGGTCAACCGCTGAACAGCACGGTTGCATCCGTTCCGCCCTGAGCCAACGCCAGCGTTTGCCGCATAAACCTCATATTTCCAACCGCGGAATAGATGATATTCGGCAATTGTCGGCTTGCGGCATCGATAGTAGAAGAGGCGAATCGGCATTTTGCCGGCGGATGAAGGAGCATTGACTGATGAGCACGCAAAACCCCATGCCGCTGTTCTACCGGAAGCCACAGATCCTGCGTTTTGAAGAGCACAAGGGGCTTGGTCTTGTTGCCAAAAACGACTTCTCCTTTTCTTCAAACGCGACGGCAATCCCGCTTTCGGTAACGGAATTCATGCCGGCCGTGCGCCATTATCCGATTGTTTTCATCGATGCCGGCGGTTCACCGGCGCCGGTTGCGATCGTCGGCCTCAAACAGGGCCATAACCTGATGCTGGAAGCAGACGGAAGCTGGGCGCCGCATGCCTATGTGCCGGCCTATATCCGCCGCTATCCGTTCATTCTGGTCCAGGCCCCCAATGAAGACACGCGCTACCTTGCCTATGACAGCGAAAGCGGCCGCGTGAAGCCGCTTGCCGAGGTTCCGGATGCCGCACCGATCTTCAATGACGACGGCACGGCAAGCAAGGTGGTGGAGCCGATGCTGCAGCTTTGCGAGGCCTATCACCAGCACCGTGCGCAGGACACGGCCTTCCTGAAGGCGCTTACGGACACCGATATTCTGGTTGCCCGTCATGTCGACATGGAATTTCCCGACAAGACCCGCTACCGGCTCGACGGTTTCAGCGTGATCGACCCGGAACGCTACCGCAACCTGCCGGCCCGCACGCTCAAACAGTGGACCGAAAAGGGCTGGACCGATGCCGCGGCCCTGCATCTTGCTTCCGCCCAGAACTGGGGCCTGCTGATGGAGCGCAACCGGCAGGTCTCGGCAAACGGCCATGACGCGCCGTCACGGCATTAACTGACCGCCGTTGATATCGATGATCTGGCCGGTGATATAGCCGGACATGGTCGGCGAGGCGAGGAAGACGAAGCTCCAGGCGCAGTCTTCCGGCACACCGAGGCGGCCAAGCGGGATCGCGTTCAGCGCCGCCTCAAGCACGGCATCCGGCGTGTCGTCATGGAACGGGGTTTCGATGACACCCGGTGCAATGGCGTTGACGCGAATGCCGTCGGGCGCCATTTCGCGGGCAAGCGCCCGTGTCAGCGAATGCACTGCCGCCTTGGCCGCAGCATAGATGCCCGAGCCCGGCGCGCCGCCGTTGCGCCCGGCAATCGAGCCCAGATTGATAACCGACGCCCGGTCGCTTGCCTTCAGCGCCGGGGCTGCATGGCCCACCAGCCTGAGCACCGACCGGGTGTTGAGATCGAAGACCTGATCGTAGACGGCTTCGTCGAAACCGGCAGACGGCGTGCGCCCGATTGCACCGGCATTGTTCACGAGGCAGTCGAGCCCGCCCATCATCGCCACAGACCGTGCGACGATATCTTCCGCATCATTCGCCCGGGTCACATCACCGGAGACGAGATGCACGGTACCGCCCTCTTCGCGCAGTGCGGCGGCAAGGCTTTCGGCCGCCTCCCGGCGGGCATTGTAGTGAAGTGTCACCTCGGCGCCGACGCGAGAAAAGGCCGTCGCGGCAGCCGCCCCGATACCGGAGCTTGCACCAGTGATCAGGACCTTCAGTCCCTCCAGATCATTGACAGGTATCACGCCGGGTCCCTCCCTTTCTGTTTCAATGCCGTCCAGCGCCCGGGCGACGGCGCGGCGATATTCCTTTCACCGCGCCGGACGATGTTTTTTCAGTGCGGGGCGAACTGGGCCGGGTGGAGCTGGCCAAGCCAGGTCTCGGTCAGCGGCTCGCCATCTTCGGCCAGATAGGCGCGGACATCAACCGTATCGGCCGTGCCATCGAATTTCAGGTCGTAGGTCAGCCGCCAGTCGTCGGTACCCACAATCTGCATCGCATAGGCGTTGAGAACCTCAGCACCGTCGCCGACGGTGATTTCCGGCTCAACGTCGTCATCATCCGTCAGGCCCTCAACCGCGGGACCGGAAAAATCAACGACCACCTTCACCTGATCGCCCGGGCGCGGCTGGCCCGGCACACCGCCGCGGCCGATGCGGCTTGCCGTGGTCTCGGCAAGGCGTTCACTCGGCGGCGCGGTCTTTGCCCAGGTGAGCGTGTAGGAGAAATCGCGTTCGTCGCCCGCCTTCGGCAGATCCTCCGGCAGCCAGTAGGCGACGATATTGTCGTAGATCTCGTCGTCGGAGGGCAGCTCGACAAGCTGAACCATGCCCTTGCCCCAGTCGCCCTCCGGCTCGATCCAGGCGGAAGCCCGGCGGTTATAGAACACACCGTCATCCTGATAGTGATCGAAATTGCGGTCGCGCTGGATCAGGCCGAAGCCCTTCGGGTTTTCGTCGTAGAAGCTTGAGGTCACAACGCGCGGCGGGTTGTTGAGCGGCCGCCAGATCTGTTCGCCCGAACCGGCCAGAATTTCCAGCCCGTCGCTGTCATGAACTTCCGGACGCCAGTCGAAGGCCATGTTGCGATGGGTTTCGGAATACCAGTACATCGAGGTCAGCGGCGCGATCCCGAGCCGTTCCACCGGTTCGCGGAAAAACAGCCGGCTCTTGATGTTGAGCACCTGCCCCTCGCCGTCTTCGTTTTCCGCCTCGATACGATAGGCGCCGGCCACGCTCTTGCTGTCAAGCAGCGCGTAGATGACGACATTGTCGCCGGACTTGTCGTCTTCTTCGAGATAAAACGTCGTAAAGCGCGGAAACTCCTCCGGCCGCGAAAGCCCGGTGTCGACAGCCAAGGCGCGGGCGGAAAGCCCATACTGCCCGTCCGGCCCGTCGGTGCGGAAATAGCTCGCGCCCAGGAATGAGATCCAGTCTGTCTTCAGATCGGGCCGCATGACGCGGAACCCGGCAAAGCCGGCGAAATCCTCCACCGCCTTGGCGGGGCTGTCATCCGGCATGTCGAAATATTGGGCGTCATAGAGCACTTCACGCGCCTCGCCGTCCTCAACCACGTTGATCGTCACCGGTTCCTTGAAATAACGGCCCTGGTGGAAGAACTGGATCGGCGCATCGCCGACATCAACCGTGTGGTCCTTGCGGAACACGATCTTCCAGTGAGCATCATAATCAATGGCATCGAACAGTTCGGGCTGTTCCACCGGATAGGCTTCGAACGGCTTTTGCGAGAGCGCCTTTGCCTCTTCGGCCAGGGTTTCGAAGGAAAACGGTTCGGCCGGGCCAAGTTCGGGTTTGAAATCCTGAGCGGAGGCTGTGGCAGAAAGGGTGGAGAGGGCAAGAACGGGAAGAAGAAGGAAGGAGAGACGGGAAGGCGGAACGGAACGGTTCGTCATAAGGGGGATACTCCGAGGGGGACCGAAAACACTCTGGATGCGTTAACGCGATCGGTCGCCCGAAGTTCCCGTTTTCTGAAAAATATGCCGAAGCCCGTCTGAAAAACAGGCTCGGATTATTAACAAAACCGGAGCGCGGAGGCGGAAGAAAGATTTATAAAAAAACTAAGCCCGCCTCCGTGCGGAAGCGGGCTTCGAAAGGTGAAACCAACTGCAGTCGATTTAGCCGACGACGCCGGAAATCCAGGTTGAAAGCGCGGTCTTGGGGGCAGCACCGACCTTGACGTCGGCAAGCTCGCCGCCCTTGAACATGGCCAGCATCGGGATCGAACGGACACCGTACTGAACCGCCAGATCGGGATTGTCGTCGACATTGACCTTGGCGATCTTGACCTTGCCGTTCATTTCCTCGGCGATTTCCTCGAGGCTCGGGCCGATCATCCGGCACGGGCCGCACCATTCGGCCCAGAAATCGACCACGACGGGTTCTTCGGATTCGAGCACTTCCTGCTTGAAGTTGGCAGTATTGACCTTGACTGTCGTCATCATGAACTCCTTGGAGAAGGCGAAAAGTGCTCCCGGCGAACGAGATACTTTCGCATTATCGTAGATTTGTCCTCCATGTGAGCACAGACGGTGGAAAAATCAATGCCGCCGCGCTCACTTTGTCGAAAGAGCCGCCAGCGCGGCCGAAAGTTCGTCCGCCGTCAGACGGCGCACCGCCGTCGTCTCGGTATAGACCAGCAGGCACGAAACCGCCTTGCCCGGGTAGAGCGGCGCCAGGATTTCGCGATAGACCGCCATCTGCGCGGCGTGGCTCAACGGCACGGCCTCCCCCTCCTGCGGCGGGTTGCGGTTGGTCTTGAAATCGACCAGCACCACGGCATCGTCTTCCACCGCCAGCCGGTCGAGCCGACCAGAGACCGTAAAGGCGCCCGCCTCAAGCCTGACGGTTCCGGTGATGGAAACCTCGGCCCGGGCGTCGGCCGAAAACACCGACGCCAGTTCAGGCACCGCCATCACCGCCATCACGCTTTTCCAGATGGCATCGCTTTCTGCCTCGGGCAGGTGCGTTGCAGCGCGCGACAGATAGCGGCGGCAGGCATCCTCACGGTCACGGGCATCGAAACCGGGCAGCAATTGCAAAAGGCGATGGACCAGCCGTCCGCGCTCCAGCGCCAGACTGGCGGAAGCCGCGCCGAAAAGCGGCGAAGTGACAAGCGGCGGCGGGTCTTCCACCTCGAGGCCCGCCCGCGATGGGCTGAGCGGTGGCGCGGGTCTTGCCTCTTCGCGAAACGGTTCGGTGAGCGCCGCCGGCAGGGGCAGACGCTCCTCCGCATCTGCCGTGTCATCGACAACGGGTTTGAAAACGCGCGGCGGAATTTTTTCCTGCCAGATCAGGCCTGACCAGCTTTCCTCGGAAGGCCCGACCATCTCGACCGTTTGCGCGCGCTCCTTCTCATCCGTCGATAGCGCCGACCAGACGAGCCTGTGCCAGCAATCCGGCACTTCCGTCCTGCCGCGATAACCGGCGACAACCAGCCGGTCGGCGGCGCGCGTCATCGCCACATAGAGAAGGCGGCGGTATTCCTCCTTCGTCTCGTCCTCGCGCCGCGCGATATCGTCCAGCACGCTACGGTCTGCATCCTTTTTCGCGGCATGCCAGACGGGCAGCCCTTCCGCCATCACCCGAAAGCCCGAAAGATGGCTTGAGACAAAGGGACGGCCGCCGCTGTCGACCAGAAACACCACCGGCGCCTCCAGCCCCTTGGAGGCATGTACCGTCATGATCCGAACCTCGTCGCGGCCCTTGTCCTGCTCGCGCTTGACCTCGAGACCGCCCTCTTCCATCACGTCGAGGAAAGACTGCAGCCCCGGCAGGCCGGTATCTTCATGATCCTTCGCCGCATTCAGGAACTCGTCCAGAATATCCCCGGCCTCGCTGCCGAGCCGGGCAAGAAAAGCCCGCCGCCCCCCTTCACGCGCCAGGATATCGGCGTAGAAATCAAAGGCGGTGCGGCGGCGGGCGGCATTGATGATGCGCTCCAGTGTCGCCACCGTCGCGGCCAGTGTCTCGTCACCCGCCGCAGCCAGCCGGCGCAGCGACGACCAGACATGCTCGCCCGGTGTGCGGCGGGCGGCAATCGCAAACAGATCGTCTTCGCCAAGCCCCAGAAGCGGGCTCTTCAAAACGGCGGCCAGTGACAGATCGTCTTCCGGCAGCACTGCAAAACGGCCAAGCGCCATCAGATCCTTGACCGCAATGTGATCGGCGAGCTTCAAGCGGTCGGCACCGGCAACGGGAATGTCATAGGGCGATTTCAGCGCCCGTGTCAGTGCGTTGACGAAGGCGTCGCGCTTTCTGACCAGGACCAGAATGTCTCCGGCGCGCACCGGGCGTGCCCGATCCTTCTCGACGATTGTCTCGTGGCCGATCATCTGCGAAATGCGATGCGCGATCCGCCGGGCGAGAATGGCCGCCGGGGCCTGTTCCGGCGTGGCATCGAAGGGGGCGGTCCAGTCCTCCTCGTTTTCCGTTTCGGCCGGCGCGATCATCTCCCAGGCCTCGACGCTGCCGGGGTGGCCGAGGCGGTTGGAGACATGCACCGTTTCATCACCTTCGGCCGAAAGCCCCTTTCGGTTTTCCGGCAGTGAAAACACGCAGTCGACCGCCGACAGCACCGAAGCGGTGGAGCGGAAGGAAAGCGGTAGCCCGAGCTTGGAAAAATCGGCCGCGATCGCCGACACCCGCTTTTGCGTCAGCCGGCCTTCGGCGGCGAAACGCTCCGGGCGGGCGCCCTGAAACGAATAGATCGACTGTTTCTCGTCGCCGACGGCGAACATGGTGCGCAGACCCGGCCGCGCGCCCTCGCCGGTGAAAAAATCTTCGCTTAACGCCCGCACCACATCCCATTGCAACGGCGCGGTGTCCTGCGCCTCGTCCACCAGAATATGGTCGATGCCCTGATCGAGCTTGTAGTGCACCCATGGGCCCGAATCCGAGCGCGCCAGAAGCGCTGCCGTACGGGCGATCAGGTCCTCGAAATCAAGCTTGCCGCGCCGCTGCTTGAGCGCTTCGTAGCGCGTGTCGAGCCGGTCTGCGAGAACAAGTGCGGCAAGCGTCTTTTCGAAAATGTAAAACCGGTTCAGCCGGTCACGAACGGCAAAGACCTGCCGGGCGGCGGCCAGAACCGCTTCGCCGAGTTCCGGCGCTTTGGTCCGCAACGACTTGAACACAAGCGTCGAATCCGCCTTCGGCGTTCCGTCGGCCTTGAGAAAGGCGCTTTCCAGCGCCGAAAACCGGGAGACGGCATCCTTCGCCTCAACGGCGGCCTGCAGCTGATCGGCAAAACCGGCGGCCCGCGACCCGCCGTCATCGCGCGCAATCCCGACCAGTGTCGAAAGGTCCTCAAGGCCTGCAAGCGGCCAGGCTTCGGCGGCAATGGTTTCCGCGTCCGCATCCTTGCCAAAACCATAGGCAGCGCGAAGTCGCGCCTCCAGCCCGTCCGTCCGGCGCGCCTCTTCGAGAAAAGGCCGCACGGCATGGCGGGCGCTGACGATTTCGCCGAGCAGCTTTTCCAGCCCGCTGTCGTCGGCAATGTCCAGCACCGTCTGAAACGCATCCGACAGGGCGGGGTCCTCCCGGCTTGCCGTTGCCGTCAGCAGCTGGCGGCGGGCATCGGCCAGAAGCGTGGCGGCGGCAATATCGTCCAGAACCGAGAAGTGCCCGGCAACATTGGCCTCCAGCGGAAAACGATGCAGCAGGCTTTCGCAAAAGGCATGGATGGTCTGGATTTTCAGCCCGCCCGGCGTTTCCAGCGCATGGGCAAAAAGCCGCCGCGCCACCGCAATTTTCAGCGCATCGGGCCGCGCGCCCTCGATTTCGGCAATCTCATCGGCAAGTTCTGTTTCCGGCAGCACCGCCCACTCGGCAAGCCGGCCGAAGACGCGGTTCGACATCTCGGATGCCGCCGCCTTGGTGTAGGTAAGGCAGAGGATCGCCGACGGGCGTGCGCCGGCAAGCAACAGCCGAACCACTCGCTGGGTCAACACATGGGTCTTGCCGGAGCCGGCATTGGCCGAAACCCAGACCGTGCGGGCCGGGTCGGATGCCAGCCGCTGGCGGCCGGTGGTCCATGACAGCCATTCTTCGGGGCTGGCGTTCATTCCCGGATCGTCAGTCATCGCCGCCCTCCGCGTTGTCATCCGCCGTCGACCACTCGGCGACGCGGGCGAGATGGTCGTATTCGCCGCCGAAATCGCGCGCGCTTGCCGGAATGAGACGCGAGGCAAACGGCCGGGCGCCGGTCTTGAGCGCGGTGACGAACCGGGTGAACTCCCGGAGCGCGTCGCTTGCCAGATCTTCCGCGGTAATCGCCGGTTCCTTTTTGGTTTCCGCCTTTTCCAGGGCGTCGACGCCGAACCGGTGTCCGGGCCTCAGCCGCACATATTTGAGACTTCGGGTTTCAAGAGCGGGCACGTCCTTGAAGGCGCCCGCCGCAAGGGCCGCCGCCTCCAGCGGCAATTGCGGTTCGAGCAGCGTGCGGGCCTGATTGAGCGAGGGCGAAATGCCGGTCTTGTAATCGATGATTTCGGCCCGGCCGTCATCCAGAATGTCGATCCGGTCGGCAATGCCGGTCAGCCTGATATCGGCCAGCGGAATATCGAAACCGGCGCCCGCTTCCGTCAGCGTCCTGTCGATCGGCGTTGACAGCCGTCTTGCCGCCTCGAATTTCAGGAGTTCCTGGGCCACGGATTTCAGCCGCGGCACCCAGCTCAGCGCCAGATGTGGCGGCAGTTCGGTTTCGAGAAGAAGACCGGCCAGCACATCCTCCATCGCCTGGTGTCCGGCTTCGCTTGCGGGGTCCGCGCCGGACTTGATGAAACGCTCGGCCAGTGCGTGATAGAGAATGCCGCGTTCCTTGACCGAAGGATCGTCATTGAACGGGGCGAGCGGATCGAGATTCAGAACCTTCTGGGCATAGATCGCATAGGGGTCGCGCCTGAGCCGTCCGATTTCGGAGAAGGAATAGCGTTTCGGCTGATCTTCGGCCGGCGGATAGGGTTCCGGACGGGCCGGGATGGCCGTGCGCGGCGCGTCATCAAGGGCCGCCGCCCAGCCCAGCATCGCATCGCCGCGCCGTTTCAGCGCGGTCTCGGTCTGCGGGCCGGCAAAGGCCAGCAGGCGTTGCAGCCAGCGGCTGGCAACGGTGGGGGCCGAGCCCTGCCGCAGCGCCCGCGAAAACACCAGATGCGGCGCACCGGCGGCCATGGTCAGGTCATGGGCCAGTTGGCCGACACGTTTTTCCGGCGGTTCGAGGCCGATTTCCGCCTTCATGCCGCGCGACAGGAACGGGTTGTTCTTCGCCTGTGTGGGCCACACGCCTTCATTGAGCCCACCAAGAACGATGGTATCGACATCCTGCAAACGCGCTTCGACCGCACCGAAGATGAACACGCGCGGATTGCCCATGGAGCGCGGCTTCACCGCCTCGGATGCCGTCAGGGCGGCGATGATGTCGATCCATTGCGGGCCGTCGGCTTCAATCGGGCTTTCCGACCCCATGGTCTCCGAAAGCACGGTGGCCAGCCGCTCGCCGGCCTCGCCGGACCAGAGTGCGGAAAGATCGCCCGCCTCGTCGGCGGCAACCGCCTCCAATGCGCGGCCGGTGCGCTCCGCCCAGCCGGAAAGCGCCACCGCTTCGGTCAGCGGCGGCTGGTCCGGGCCACGGGCAACATGGGTTTCAATCAGCGGCGACAGCGCAGCGTCAATGCGTGCGGCAAGGTCGCGGGCAGCTTCCGCCGCCCCCTTCGGCAATGCGGTGCGCCAGTGCGGCGGGTAGCGCTCGTCTTTCTGGCGGTCCAGCGCATCATCGAGAAAGGTCGGAAGGTGTCCGAGGTCGACGGTTTTCGTACCGCCGCGCAGCGCGATCAGTTCGAAAGCCGCACTTGCGGCGCGCATTTTCCGGGCAGAAAGGCCAAAACGCGCCAGCGGATGTTTCATAAGGGCCGCCAGCACGGCAGGATCGCCGGGTTTCAGCGCCGCCTCGAGCATCAGCGTCAGCAGCGTGCCCTGGCCTGTTGTGGAAAGCGGCGTCCCGGCCGAGTCATCCGCCTCGATTGCAAAACGATGAAGCTCTGCGGCAACGCGCCGGGCGAGATTGCGGTCGGGCGTGATCAGGGCAGCCTGCGCCGGACGGCCGTCTTCGCCCGGCTTTTCCAGCGCCAGCCGGAGCGCGCAGGCAATGGCCAGCGCCTCCTGCCGCTCATTGGCCGCCTCCATCAGCGAGACATCGGCAAAGGCGGTCTCCATGTCCTCAGCTTCAATGTCCGTGCGCCAGCGCTCCCACCGGTCGGTCGCATCCGCCGGCGCGAAGGCGGCAGCCAGAATGTGGCGGCGGTTGGCAAGCGGCGGTTCGGGCCGGGCAAGGGTGGCAAAATCGGCGCGCTTTCGCGGCAGGCGTTCGAGCAACCGCGCCATCTCATATTGCGGATGGCTGCGGATCGAAGGATCGGGCATGGCGGGATCGGCATCGGCCGCCGTCAGCGCCTGCCAGTCCTCCTCCGGCATGTCGCAATCAAGCCCCGGCAGAACCACGATCCCCTGCGGCAGATCGCAAACGGCGGCAATCAGATCGGCAATTGCGGGAACCGAACCGGTGGAACCGGCGATAATCACCGGTGCGTTTCCGGTCATGGCCGATATCCGCTCGGCCTCACCGGACAGCAGCGCATTGCGGCGGGCGATGGAAGAGGAACGGCCAAGCTCGTCCAGCCGGCCCGGCCAGTAAAGCGCCGCGATTTTCAGAAATTCGGCGGTCAGTTGCCACCAGACGGCATAGTTTTCCTGTTCCAGCGATGCCAGCCGATCCCAGCCAACCCGCTCGGTCTCCATTGCATCGATGAGTTCGGCGAGATCGCGGGCCAGCCAGACGGCATCGGCCGGGCTTGCGGGCGCGACCAGCGGCGAACCGCCGTGAAGACCGGCCAGTTCATCGGAAAGCCGGTTGCGCCATGGCAGGATCAGACCGGCAAGTTCCAGAAGCCGCGGCACCGGCTCGATCGGCGGCAGGCTTTCGGCACTTTCCGGCAGGTTTTCCTCGAAATAATGCTCGTCCTCATCGGTTTCGCCAAGCGCGCGGATTTCCGGCAGAATTGCCGCCGCACCGCCGAGAAGAGCCGAGAACTCGCCGCGCAGCACACGCACGGCACGCCGGGTGGGTAGGAATATCTTCACATCGGCAAGGGCAAGCGGATCTTTGTCATGATAGCGAAAATCCGGTGTCAGCCGGCCGGAAAGAAGGTTTTCCGCCAGTGTTTGCAGAAACGGCACACCCGGCGGTATCGTCCACAATCCGGCATTTTTCGCCCCCGCCATCTCCGGCTCCGTTCCTTGTCCGATTCACCCACGGTTTTACGGGCCAAACATGGGGTCTGCAAGCGCTGCTGCGCACAGTCGTTGCCACGGGCCGGCATCCGCCACCGCACGAAAAGCTTCAGGAAAACGCAGCAGCCAGTGCTTCAAGTCGCGTATTGGGACCGGAAAGCCGGACGCGGCGGCCATTGCCTTCCTCCTCGAAGGAAAGCGTCAGGGCATCGTCCGGTAATTCGCCCCGTTCCGGCCATTCGACAAGGCTGATCCCCTCGTCGAGCGCTTCGTCGAAACCGAGTTCGATCAGTTCGTCCGGGTCGGACAACCGGTAGAGGTCGAAATGATAAAGCGGCGGCGCGCCGTCATAGAGCTGGACCAGCGTGAAGGTCGGGCTTGGCACATCAAGGGCCGGTTCGCCGAGACGGGCGCGGATCAGCGCGCGGGCGAAGGTGGATTTGCCCATGCCGAGATCGCCGGACAGCGCCAGACAATCGCCGGTCTTCAAAAGCGGCGCCAGTTTTTCAGCAAAAGCAATGGTCGCGGCCTCGTCCGGCAGGAAACGGTCCATCATTCCGCCGCAATGATTTCGGCTCCGCCCTTGTCTGCGGCGGCATCGGGAATGCGGCAGGAGACGGTGGTGCCCGCACCCGGCTCACTGTCGATGAAGACCTTGCCGTTATGCAGGCCGACGAAACTTTCGACAATGGCGAGGCCGAGACCGGCGCCGGCATATTGCGCCTGACGACCGCCGGATTCAAACCGCGAAAACACGCTTTCCAGTGCGTCGTCGGCAATGCCCGGCCCGCTGTCGGTAACCGTGAAGACGAAATCGCCCTTCTCGCGCCAGCATGACAGCGCGATGATCGAGCCGCGCGGGGCGTATTTGACGGCATTGCCGAGGATTTTCAGCAGAACCTGTTTCAGGCGCTGGAAATCGGCGGTGATCGGCCCAAGCGCGGGCGGCGCGGTGATTTCCAGCGTCACGCCGGTTTCCTGCAGACGGCTTGAAATATCGTCCGCCACGGAATCGATCAGGTCATCGAGCGACATATGGTCGAGCTCAAGCTGGAGAATGCCGGCATCGGCCGATTTCAGATCGATCATGTCATTGACGATGGTCATCAGCACCGAGGAAGAATTGGCGATGTGATCGACATAATTGCTCTGACGCGCCGTCAGCGCGCCGGTATCCGGCGCCTTCAGCAGTTCGGCAAAGCCCATGATCGAGGTCAGCGGCGTGCGCAGCTCGTGGCTGACATGTTCGAGGAAGGCGTTCTTCAGTTCCTCCGCCTTGCGCAGGGCGTCGTTCTTCTCCGTCAGCGCGCGCTCGACCTTGATCGAATCGGTCTTGTTGACGAAGGTCAGCATGGTCTGCGCATTCGGCAGCGGCGTCACCGCATAATCGAGCACCAGGCCGGAGGCGAGATCGAGACGGCCCTGGCGGGAGACGCGCTCATCGTCGAATGAGGTGATCATCCGCGCGAACAGCTTCCAGCCATCGGCAGCACCCGGATCATCCGCACAGGTCTGCATCAGCGCGCGGATATGGGTGCCGGGTTCGGCATCCTTGTCGGCGATGCGCCAGAGCGCGAGGAAGGCAGGATTGGACAGTTTCAGCCTGCCGTCCGGCCCGAACACCGCAACCCCTTCGGAAAGATGGTCGATGGTCTCGCCCTGAACCTTTACCAGCGTGTTGTAGCGGGTTTTCAGCGCCACCTGCTCGGTGTGGTTTTCAAACACCCAGGTGGTGCCGCCACGCGGATGGGCGGAGGCGAACACGCTCAGCGTCTCGCCGCTCGGCAGATACCAGAGATCGGAATAGGGCTCGACGGCGCGATAGACAGAAAGCGCCTTGTCTTTCCATTCACGCCAAAGATGCGGTTCCGGCAGCTTGCCGTCGGCGCGCAGACGCTCGAACAGCTCGCCATTGTCGGGATGGGATTCCAGAAAGCCCATATCGAGCTTCCAGAGTTTCTCGAAAGCCTGATTGTAGAATTTCAGCCGCCGATCGGCGTCAAAGATCGCGACCGCGGTATTCAGGTGATTGAGCGTATCGGCATGGCTTTCAAGCGTCTGCTCGAGCGCATCTTCGATGCCTTGCAGTTCGGAAACGTCCCGGGCAATGCCGGCCGACCCGTCGCCATTGGGCACTTCGCTCAGTTCGAAGAAGGTGCGGTTGCCGCCGGTCACCACCGGCTGGCGACCATCGAAACGCGTGCCGGAGCGCACCGCCTCGTCGATCTTTTCCTGAACGGCAGCGCCCACCAGCCTGCGGTTTTCGGCAATGACGTCTTCGCGCTGGCCGCCTTCCACAGCGTTTACATAGGCACGGTTCGCCCAGATCAGCGCACCGTCCGCATCCCGCTGCCAGCAGGGCATGTCGACGGCTTCGAACAATGTCTCGAAGCGATCGAGCAGCGCCTTCTGGCGCTTGTGTTCCACCTTCAGTTCGGCAAGCTCGGCGCGAACGCTTTCCAGCGCGCCGAAGCGGACATGGGCGCGCCCGCCGGTGGTGCCGCCGATGACTTCCAGCACATAGCCATTGCGGGCCTCGGCCAGCATTTCAAACGCCTTGGCCGTCTTGCGCAGGGCGGAGATCGCGCTCACGAGCTGTCGCGTGCTGCCGGGCGAAAGCCAGCCGTCGAAATTCAGAAAAGCATCTTCATCTTCGGGCGCGCCGGCCTCTTTCGGCAGGGTGCCGAGAAATTCCGGTTCGGCATCGGGCCCTTCCCAGAAAACGATGCGGCGATTGCGCTCGGCGTTGAGCGCCTTCAGATTGGCGATGCGTTCGCGGTGATTTTCCAGCTCAAGCGAAAGCCGCTGGTTTTCCGCCTCGGTGCGGCCGCGCAGGCGCATGAACCAGAGCGTGGAAAGCACGGTCGCCGCCAGAATGCCGCAAAAGGCCGACAGCGCCATGACCTCACGCGAGGACAGCATGGGGGCATCAGGCGTCGCAGCAAAGGCGTTTGCCGCCGACAGCGACAATGCCGTGCCGGCTGCAAGCCATCGCGCAATGGCGCGCTTGCCGCACCTTTTGCGAATCATCCGGCCCTCGTTGCTTTTGCCGCCCCGCTCCATTCGTCTCTTCCGCATCTGTCTTTCGGCGGGCTGCGCTCGATCAATTGCCGCAAAGCGCAAAGGCCGCCTTCAAGAGGCTGTTCACATGTCATGAAGACCCGGCCGTTGACAGACCGAATCGCCCCTTTCAAAACATAGACGCTTGACGAATCCGCGAAAAGAGTCCCGCAGAAATAAACGCCCCGCGCCCGGCTGGAAGGGACGGGCCGAGATTAATGTGAACATGCTTTCGGAAGTGTTAAGGCCCTCACGCTCCGGCCATGACCGGCGCCGCCCGTTCGCGCACAGTCAGGTGGATCAGGGCTGAAATGACGCCAAGCGCAATGGCCATATACCAGATCAGATCGTAATTGCCGTAGCGGTCGAACCATATTCCGCCAAACCACACACCGGCAAAACCGCCGAGCTGATGGCTGAGGAAGACAAAGCCGAACAGCGTGCCCATGGCGCGCGGCCCGAACATCACCACGATTAGCGCGCTGGTCAGCGGCACGGTGGACAGCCACAGGCCGCCCATGACCAGACCGAAGATCAGCACCGAAGCCGGCGTCAGCGGCAACCAGATGAACACCAGAATGACAACGGCCCTGAGCGCATAGATCCCCGCCAGCACATGCGGCTTGGCAAAGAAATTGCCCAGACGGGCGGCAATCAGCGTGCCGAAGATATTGGCAAAGCCGGCAAGCGCCAGCGCCTTCAGGCCGAGCGCCCTGAGTTCGGGCGCCGAAAGCCCGGTGCCGGTGCAGAAATTCTGCACGTAATTGGGCAGATGCGCGGTGATGAAGGCAAGGTGAAAACCGCAAACAAAGAAACCGGCCGCCAGCATCACGAAACTCGTATGCCCGAAGGCATGGCGGATGGTCTGTGGCAGGTCGATGTCGCTTTGGGTTGCGGACACCTTGCTCTTGACGTGCAGAAACGGGATCGCGAGCGCCATCGGCGTCAACAGCGCGGTGACGATCAAAAGCGTGGTGCGCCAGTCGAAGGAGCTGATCAGCCAGGCCGTCAACAGTGGCAGCAGCGCCTGACCGGCCGAGCCCATGGCCGATGCGACGCCAAGATAGAAGCCGCGCTTTTCGGCCGGGGCCGCACGCCCGACCACGGCCAGAACCGTGCCGAAGGCCGTGCCCGAAACGCCCATGCCGACCAGAACGCCGGCCCCCATGTGCTGGGCAAAGGGCGTGGTGCCGAAAACACAGATCAGCATGCCGAGCCCATAGCACAGAAAACCGAGCCAGAGTGCGCGCCGGTCGCCGAACTTGTCGGCGAGCATGCCGAAAAACGGCTGCGCCAGGCCCCAGACGAGGTTTTGAATGGCAATCGACAGCGAGAAGATTTCAATCCGGCCGGCGAACAGGTCATCCGACAGGGGCAGGACAACCCCGCCGAACACCGAACGCACCCCGAAGGAAAGCGCCAGTACGAGCCCGCCTGCCAGCATGATGATCAGCATGTCGCGGTCGATGCCGCGGTTTTCCGTCTGGTCCATTCAGATCTGTCCCGTATTTCCCCGTCCGGATACTTAGCAAAAATCAGGACGCGGGAATAACGAATATATCTGAACTCTGACGTCAGGACCCTTGATAGGACGTTTCATGTGGCAGAGCGGCGACGCCCTCAGGCGTCATCCGTCAGAACGATCTGGAGCTTGACGTCTTCCGGCCGCTGCTCGACGGCGCGGTCGAAGGCTTCCACCGATTTTTCAAACGGCACCGTATCGGAAATCAGCGGTTTCAGGTCGACCTTGCCGCTGGCAATCAGGGCAATGGCCCGCTCATAGACATTGGCATAGCGAAACACCGTTTCGATGCGCGCTTCGCGCGCCTGCAGGCCGACGATATCGACGGGAACCGGATCGATCGGCATGCCGACGAAAACAACCGTGCCGCCCGGCGCCACAAGGCCGGAAACGCCGAGAATGGCCGATGGCGCGCCGGAGCATTCGAACACGACATCCGCGCCCCAGCCGCCGGTCTTTTGCGCGACCGCTTCGGCCATCGATGTCTCGCCGAGATGAACAGTCTCGATGCCGTCATAGCGCCCGATGATATCAAGCTTGGGCTGGCTGAAATCGGCAATGATCACCCTGGAGCAACCGCCGGCATGGGCGGCAAGCGCGGTCATCATGCCGATCGGGCCGGCGCCGGTCACGACCGCGACATCGCCGGGCTTGATGCCGGCCCGCATTGCCGCCTGCATGCCGATGGCGAAGGGCTCGACCATCGCCCCTTCGGCAAAGGTGACGTGGTCGGGCAGTTTGAAGGTGTAGGCCGCCGGATGAACGACTTCCGGCGCGAGGCATCCATGCACCGGCGGCGTTGCCCAGAAGCGGACAGCCGGATCGACATTGTAGATGCCGAGCTTTGCCGCCTTCGAATTCGGATCGGGAATGCCGGGCTCCATGCAGACACGGTCGCCGGGTTTCAGGTGGCCCACATTGGCGCCCACTGCGGCCACCGTGCCGGAAGCCTCATGGCCGAGCACCATCGGCGCATCAACCACGAAGGGGCCGATCTTGCCGTGGGTATAGTAATGCACATCCGATCCGCAAATGCCGACGGTGTGCACGCAAATGCTGACATCGTCGGGACCGAGTGTCTGCTGCAGATCGATCTCCCTGAGGTTCAGTCGACCCTTTTCCTCCAGTACCAGCGCCTTCATGCTATTTTGGCCTCCTCCGACACAACACATACTCCTTGCTAAGGCGCGGCAACACTCACCGCGTCGATGAAATTGACGTCTTTCACGGCCGCGATGACGCCATCAGACCGGTCTTCCGCAATGGCACCAGAACGGTCGATACCCGCCGGAATACCCCGTGACAAAAGCGTGTTATACGCCATTTACATTTGTTTCAATAAAAACATAAATGTAAATTTACAAATGTCAAATTTGCATTTCAGATGAAAACGGTTCATATGACGGACAGGTATGAAACGCGCGACGGGATGCGCCTGGTGGCAAGTGAAACGAGTGTGGAAACCGAGGCGTTTCTGGTCGAGGTCTGCTGGCATTATTTCATCAATGAAATGACCCAGTCCGAAGTGGCGGCACTGATGGGGGTCACCCGGCTGCGCGTGAACCAGGCCATCAGAAGCGCGCGCGCCGACGGGCTGGTGCGGGTCGATATCCAGTCGCCGCATGTCATGCGCCTGCGCCTGCAGGAAGACCTGAAGACCCGCTTCGGCCTTGCCGACGCCATCGTGGCGCCGGCCAATGCGGACAATCACGACTATCAGCGCCCCGCAGGCGCCGCCCTTGCCAACTATCTGGCAAAAGGATTGCGCGAGGCCCGCTGGCAGCGGATCGGGGTGTCCTGGGGCATGACGCTGACAAACGCGATGACCCATCTGCCGCGCATGCAATTGCCGGAAATCGAAATCATATCGATGATCGGCGGCACATCGCAGGGCGCATCGTTCAACACGTTCGGGATCGCCTCTGGTTTTGCCGACCGGCTGGGCGCCCGATATTCGCTGTTTGCCGCCCCGGTCTACCTCTCGCCCGGCACAGACAGGGAAGAGTTTCTCTCCGATGCCGTTTTCAGCGAGCATCTGGAAAAGCTGAAAACCCTCGATCTCGCCGTTCTGGTTGCCGGCGACCTGTCCGACAGGTCCGTTTTGATGAACACCGGACTGCCGTCCAGTGTCACACCGGCGACCCTTTCCGAAAAAGGCGCGGTCGGCGATATCGTCGGCCATTTTATCGATCACAACGGCCGGGAGGTCGACCACTTCATCAATGACTGTGCCGTCGGCATCCGGCTTGATGCGCTTGAGAAGGTTCCCGAGCGGGTGCTTGCCGCAGCCGGCACACACAAGGTCGACGTCATCATCGCCGCCATCCGCCGCGGGCTCGTTACCACGCTTGTGACCGACGACATCACCGCCGAACGCATTCTGGCCAGGACCTCATGAAGAAAACAGTTATTTTCGATTTCGACGGTGTGCTCGCCAACAGCGAAATCATCGCGCTCGCCGAACTCCAGACCTCACTTGAAGAATACGGAATAACGGTCGACTGGGATACGCTGGTCGAGAAGTTTCTCGGCGCCTCGATCAAACAGATCACCGCCTTTGTCGAAAACAGCACCGGCAAGCCGGTTGAGCCCGCGTTTCAGAAGGACTGGTATGCGCGGCTGTTTGACCGCTACGCCCGCGAACTGCAGCCGATGACGGGTGCCGCGGACATGCTCGACAGTCTGGATGCAGCCGGCATCGGCTACTGCATCGCGTCCGGCGGCTCCTACAAACGGCTGGGTGTGGCGCTTGAGTGTATCGGCTTTGCCGACCGTTTCCGCGGCCGCGCTTTCAGTGCGGAATCGGTCGAACACGGCAAGCCCGCGCCCGACGTTTTTCTGTACGCCGCCGAACAGAGCGACGCGCAGGCCGGCGACTGTGTCGTGCTTGAAGACTCGATTGCCGGCGTCATTGCCGCCGGCCGCGCCGGGATGCGCTGTGTCGGCTTTGTCGGCGGCGGCCACCTTGAAGGCATAAGGCCGCTTCATGCCGAACGGCTTCAGAGCGCAGGCGCCGACACCGTGCTCACAGACCTGTCCGGTTTCCGGCAAGCCGCGTTCGGCGCTGCCTGAAGCCTGTTGACAGGGGGCGCAAAGCCCGACAGAATCACGGAAATTCCGAGGGGAGCATCATCCGATGCTGAGATGGCAATGCGCCGGACCCTTGAACCTGATCCGGGTCATACCGGCGTAGGAACGGAAAATGGTTGCCTTCCCTGTTTTCGCGCCCGCGCCGCTGCCCGGTCTTCGTATGATCGTGGAGCGCTTTCTATGCCGTTGGACATTCGTAACATCTGCCCGCCGGGAACTCTTGCCGGGGCACGGCCATGAGAACGGTCGACTATCGCCTGAACGCCATTGTCGATGCCGGTCTGGTTGAGGCCGCGCCGCTGGCGGAGTTGGCGCGGCTTGCCGCCGAAAACGGCGCAACGCTGATCCAGTATCGCGACAAATTCGCCAAAACCCGTCAGATGGTCGAACGCGCCGTTCAAATCCGCGCGGCGCTTGTGCCCACCGGCGTGCCCTTCGTCGTCAATGACCGGATCGACGTGGCCCTTGCGGCCGAGGCCGACGGGGTGCATCTGGGCAGCGACGACATGCCGGCGGAGATCGCCCGGAAGCTGCTTGGCCCGGACGCCATTATCGGGCTCACGGTCAAGAACGCCTCCGATGGCGCCAGGGCGGCGGCCGCACCGGTCGATTACGCCTGTATCGGCGGTGTTTTCCAGACGCTTTCCAAGATCAATATGGATCCTCCGGTGGGCCTCAACGGCTTTCGTGCGCTGCGCCGCGGCCTCAAACGGGCGCGGCCCGACCTGCCGGTTGGCGCGATTGCCGGTATCAAGCTTGAAGACGTGCCACGGCTGATGGCCGAAGGCGCCGACGGCATTGCGGTGATTTCCGCGATTTTCCACGCACCCGACGTTTCAGCCGCAACCCGTGAACTCCGCCGCAGCGTAGACACGGCCATCGCACCCCCGGCACAATGACGGAAAAGCCCGGCACGCTGCACGCCCGGGCAGCACAGCTTGCCACGCGGCTGGAAACGGCACTCGCGATGGTCGCCGCCACCGTGCTGGCGGTGATGCTCGCCGTGGTGCTGACCAGCGTGGTTCTGCGCTATCTGTTTCACACCGGCGTTATCGGAACGGAAGATCTCGGCATCTGGCTGAATGTGGCGCTGATTGCCCTTGCCGCACCGCTTGTGCTGTCCGGCCCGCTTTCCATGCGGCTTGATCTGCCTTTCGGCCCGGCTGCCAAAAAACTGGCCGGCATCATTGCCGATGCGTTCAGCCTGCTGGCGGCTCTTGTGCTGATTTTCGGCAGCACGCGCGTCGTGAACCTCATCGGCGGCACATCGCCGGCACTCGGCCTTCCCGAATGGGTGCGTTTTGCGGTGACCGGCGCAGGCGGCGGTCTTCTCGCGATCATTCTGGTTCTTCGTCGCATCGGCGAACGGCAGGCTCTGCCGCTTGCCGCATCCGCGACCCTCGCATCCGCAGTCTATTACGCCTGCCTGCACGTCACCGTCACAACCGCCCTGCCTGCGAGCATTGCGATCGCGATAGCGGCGGCGGTCGGCCTTGTCGCCGCCGCACCGCTTGCCCACGCCTTCATCGCGGCGGCGATGATCGCCATTCCCTTCGGCGGCAATCTTGGAACGGAAACCATCGTCACCACGACCGTTTCCGGCATGTCCCACTTTCTGTTGCTCGCCATTCCGTTCTTTTTGCTGACGGGGGCAGCCCTTTCCGCCTCGGGCGCGGCAACGCACCTTGTGGCCTTCGCCGCCTCACTGGTCGGCCACCGGCGCGGGGGGCTGGCGCAGACGGTGCTGGCCACCGGCACGCTGTTTTCCGGGGCCTCCGGCTCGTCGGTCGCCAATGCCGTGTTTTCCGCCACCACCTTTCACCCGGAACTGGTGCGCCATGGCTATCCGCCGGCCCGCTCCGGCGCGATCATTGCCGCCTCGTCGGTGCTCGACAACATCATCCCGCCGTCAATCGCCTTCCTGATCCTGGCGGCCGCGACCGACCTTTCCGTGGGCGCGCTGCTTCTCGGCGGGCTGTTTGCGGGGCTGGTGATGGCGGCGGCTCTCTCCATCGCCATTTACCTCACGACCCGCAATCTGCCCGGCAGCAGACCGGCGGCCAGGGGCGAACGCCGGCGATCCCTGCTGGCAGCGGTCCCCGCCTTCGGGCTCGGCGTCATCGTGGTTGCCGGCATCCGCATCGGCATCGTCACCACCACCGAGGCGGCAGCCCTTGCGGCCATCTATGCGCTTGCACTTGCGGCTTTTTCGAAAACGCGCCGGACAGCGCTTTTTTCGGTTTTCCGGCAGACCGCGACCGAAGCGGCGGCCATCGGCCTTCTCATCGGTTCGGCCGGACCGTTTGCCTTTCAGCTGGCCGTTGACCGCGTATCCGGCATGATCGCCTCAACCGTTGCCGCTTTCGGCGGTTCTCCCGCCGCGGTCCTGGCCTTTTCCGTCATCGTTCTGCTTGGCGCCGGGCTGGTTCTCGATATCGGCGCGGCGATCCTGCTTTTAGGCCCCCTTCTGCTGCCGCTTGCCACCGGTTCCGGCATCGACCCGATCGCCTTCGGCGTGATCATCGTCACCACGCTGATGATCGGCGGCCTGACGCCGCCGGTCGGCATGCTGGTTCTGGTGGTGGCCGGTGTGACGGAGGTTCCCTCGGCCGAGCTTTTTCGCGCGGTGCTGCCCTATCTCGCCGCGCTTCTTGCGGCAATCGCCATTCTGTGCATCTGCACCCTGTTGATCTGAGAGGAAACGTCATGCAGCCCCTCACCCGTCGCCATTTCCTGAAAGCCGCTACGCTGACCGCGCTTTCGGCCCCGTATATCGCCCGCCCGGCCCTGGCGCAGACCACGGTGACCGTGGCCTCATTGCTCGGAGAGGACAAGCCGGAAACCAGAATCTGGCGCTATATCGCCGAAAAGGCCGAGGAACGGCTGCCCGGCCGTTTTCGCTTCAACATCGTCGCCAATGGCGCGCTGGGCGGGGAAAAACAGGTTGCCGACAGCATCCGCCTCGGTTCCGTGCAGGCGAGCCTTTCGACCGTTTCGGCGCTGTCGTCATGGGTGCCGCAATTGCAGATCCTCGACCTGCCGTTCCTGTTTCGCAGTCCTGAACACCTTGGCCGCGTGGTTGCAGGCCCCGTGGGCGCGGAACTGAAAAGCGCGCTTGCCGATGAGCGCTTCATCGTCGGCGGCTTTATCGACTACGGCGCCCGCCATCTTCTGACGAAAACGCCGGTAACCCGGCCGGAAGGGCTTGAAGGCGTCACGATCAGGGTAATCAACAGTCCGCTTCATACCGGGTTGTGGAGCGCCTTTGGCGCGGTTCCCGTCGGCATCCCGATTACCGAGACCTATAACGCGCTGGCCACCGGGGTTGCGGATGCCATGGACCTGACCAAATCCGCCTATGCCGGTTTCAAGCTCTACGAGGTCGTGCCGTGCCTGACCGAAACCGGGCATATCCGCGCGTCCGGCGTGATCTATTTTTCACAAGCGTTCTGGAACGGGCTCGATCCCGAGGCCCAGACCGTTCTGGAGGCGATTTCAGCCGAGGCCGCGCTCTATTTCAATGCGCTGATCGTGGAAGATGAAACCGCGGCCATGGAAACCGCGCGCGAAAATGGCGGCACCGTGTTCCAGCCCGAGGACATGGACGCCTGGCGGGCGGGCGCCAGGAACGTCTGGGCCGATTTCGCCCCGGCTGTCGGCGGCATGGAACGGATCGAAACGGTCGCAAACACCTGAGGGGCGGAAATCGGAAATGATCTTCGAGGGTCTCAGACCTTGCGCGGGCGAAAACCCCGCAATACTCTCTCGCCAATGCGCCAATAGATAACGAGGTAATCCATGTGCACGTCCCTGCTCTACACAGATCTTTCCGGCTCCGTTTACGCAGGACGCACACTGGAGCTGCCGGTGGAACTGCCTTATCTGGCGGCGTTCCTGCCCAGCGGCACACCGCTTTCGTCAAAGGCCGGCAATCATGCACCGCTGACCTATGAGAGCCGCTACGACATTTTCGGCGTCGTGGTGCCCAATGGCAGCGTCGAGGACCTGAAAGTGGTGGAAGGCCTGAACGAGGCCGGGCTGAATTTCTCCCTGCTTGCCTTCGCCGACACGCATGGCCCCGATGACACGCAAGCCGAGGATGTGCCGGTGCTGTCGGCAATCGATCTCGGCGCATGGATGCTGGCACAGTTTTCCACCGTGGCGGAAGTCAGGGAAGCGCTTGAAAAGCAGACGGTTCTGGTCGATCCGCTGGCAGCCCTCGGCGGCGTTGTGCCGCCGTTCCACTACACGGTTCATGACCGGAGCGGCGCATCCATCGTCATCGAATTCTTCGACGGCGAACGCCATATCTTCGACAACCCGCTGGGCGTGATGACCAACAGCCCGCGTTTCGACTGGCACCTGACCAATCTCAACAACTATACCCATCTCAGCAATATCGACCATTCGAGTGCGACCTTGCTCGGACAGAATTTCATACAGCCCGATTCCGGCATCGCCACGGTGACGCTGCCCGGTTCGGACACCGCCGTCGACCGATTTGTCCGGGCTGTCTATTATGCCCATTTTTCAGAAAAGGCGGACGGGCCCGAAGCATCGCTGCGCCAGCTTGGCCATGTGATGAACAAGTTCGACCGGCCCAAGGGGGCCTCCGTCTATTCCAGCGCCAAGGCCAGCGCGCTGACGGAATCGGCCACCAAGCTGACCGGCCAGCAGCCGGCGCAAAAACCGGAGTTCATCACCGAATATACCTCCTGGATCACGCTGATCGATCTGGAACGCAGCACAGTCATGCTGCGCACCTATAACAGCCTCGGCTATGCGTCCTTCGACCTTGCCGCGCTGAAGGCCGGCGCCACCGGCCCCAAGGTCGTCCCGCTCGAAGCCTTCGATCAGGCCAGCCCCGATGCCGACAAGGTGCTGCTGGCGCTTTAGGGCGTTCCAAACAGAAAACGCCGCGTCTTTCGGGGACGCGGCGTTCTGATATAGCGCTGTCGCAGCCCGCTCAGTGATGGAAACCGGAGGCTTCGTCTTCGGTCAGCGGTTTGGTGATCGGGTGTGCCCTGAAATAGTCGATCGCCGCCTTCATGTCCTCGATCAGCAACGAGCACAGGTCGATCGAAACGCCGTTTCTGACCAGAATGCGCTGGATCGCCTGATCCTCGCAATTGGCCGGCAGCGTATAGGCCGGCACCTGCCAGCCGCGTGCGCGCAGACGGTCGGCGAGGTCGAACAGCGTGTAATTGGTCGGCAGATTATCTTTCAGCTTCCACGAAACCGCCGGAATGCCCTTTTCCATGTCGCCGTCGAAAACGATATCGACAAGATTGGTCTTCCTCAGTTCATCCGCCAGATAGGCGGCACTGCGGTAGCAGGCCTCGTGAACCTTGCGATAGCCCTGACGGCCCAGCCGCAGAAAGTTGTAATACTGGCAGATCACCTGTCCGCCCGGGCGCGAAAAGTTGAGCGCGATATCGCGCATGTTGCCGCCAAGATAATTGACCCAGAACACCATCTGCTCGGGAAGATCCTGCTCCTCACGCCACAAGACCCAGCCCACGCCAAGCGGCGACAGGCCAAATTTGTGCCCGGAGGCGTTGATCGATTTCACCCGCGGCAAACGGAAATCCCATTCCAGATCCGGCGCGCAGAAGGGCGCCAGAAATCCGCCGCTGGCGCCATCCACATGGATGGGAATATCAAGCCCGGTGCGTGCCTGAAGATCGTCAAGCGCATCGGAGACGGCCTTCACCGGCTCGTATTCGCCGGTATAGGTGACGCCGAGGGTCGGCACCACGCCGATGGTGTTTTCATCGCAGAGCTTCAAAACCTCTTCCGGGGTCATCAGCAGGCGGCCGTTTTCCATCGGAATTTCGCGGTGCTCGACATCCCAGTAGCGGGTAAACTTGTGCCAGCAGATCTGCACCGGTCCGGTAATCAGGTTCGGCTTGTCGGTCGGCTTGCCCTCGGCCTTGCGCCGTGCTTCCCAGCGGCGCTTCATCGCAAGCCCGCCCAGCATCGCCGCTTCGGACGAGCCGGTTGTCGAGGTTCCCGTCGCCGGGCCTTCTGGCGCATTCCAGAGATCGGCCAGCATCCGCACGCAACGCGCCTCGATTTCGGCGGTCTGCGGATACTCATCCTTGTCGATCATGTTCTTGTCGATGCAATCGTCCATCAGCTTGTGGACTTCCGGCTCCTCCCAGGTCTGGCAGAAGGTTGCCAGGTTCTGGCGGGCATTGCCGTCGAGCAGCAATTCGTCATGAATGGCGGCATAGGTAAGACGCGGAGCGCGTTCCTTTTCGGGAAAGCCGGATTTCGGCAGGATCGCCGAAAGATCGGCCGCACCGTAGGTCTCGTCATTGAGATCGAACGGGTTGTCCTGTTGGCGTTGGTCCGTCATCGGCATCCTCTCCCTTTGTCGCTGGTCTCTCAAACGGTGTTATCGGCTCCCCCCGAAACGGTCAAGACGATGGCGCAGGCACGGGATTTCGCAAGCGACCGCAAACCGATCGACGCCGCGTACTTGATTTCCGGCAGGCGTCCCCGTAGAGATCAGATAAAAGGGCAAGCGCCCCAGACCCGAGGCAAAGAAATCAGATCATGCCGGTCACAACGCATATTCTGGAAAATGGCATGAACCGGTTCGGCAAGCGGCTTGACGCGTTACACATTATTTTGAGCGTTCTTGCAGTTCTGCTGCTGTCCGCCTGCACGTCGAGACCCGACACGGTAACGATTTACCCGCGTCCCGAAGCTGCCGGTATCGAAGGTGCGCGCACCGTCACCGTCTATGTGGCAACGACGCGCGAACGCGCGGCACAACCGATCGACGGCTTCACCCGTGAGCGCGAATTTGACCTGAGCTATGCGGAATTCGTGATCTCGATCCCGCCGGACCATGCCCCCGGCGAAATCGAATGGCCCTATTCCCCCAAGGCAAACCCGGAAGATTATTTCACCGTGCTGAAGCATACCATGCTCTCGCAATCGGCGTTCGATGCGCGGATTGCGCGGCGCGCGCGCGAAACCAGCCAGGGCAGTGTCGGCATTTTCGTGCACGGCTTCAATGTCTCGTTTCAGGAAGGCCTCTTCCGGATGGCGCAGCTTGCCGCCGACAGCAATGTTCCCGGGGTTCCGGTCCTGTTTTCGTGGCCGTCGCAGGCGCGCATTCTCGATTATGCCACCGACAAGGAATCGGCCACCTTCTCGCGTGACGGGCTGGCGGATGTTATCGAACAGGTCACCGCACAATCCAGTGTCCGTTCGGTCATGCTGTTCGGACACAGCATGGGCGGCTGGCTGACGATGGAGGCGCTGCGGCAGCTGAGCCTGGAAGGCAAGCAGACCGCGCTTCGCAAGCTGAATGTCATCCTCGCCGCGCCCGACATCGACGAGGACGTTTTTGCCGCCCAGGTCGATGTGATCGGCCCGCTCGATCCGCCCCTGATGGTGATGGTCTCCAGCGACGACCGCGCACTCGGGTTTTCGCGCCTGATACAGGGCAACCGCCAGCGCACGGGGCAACTGGACATCACCGACCCGGAAGTGCTCGAACAGGCGCAGGCCATGAATGTGTCGCTGCTCGATATCTCCTCGATATCATCCAGGGATATGCTCAACCACAGCCGTTATGCCGCGCTTGCCGCAATCTATCCCGAACTGGACGAGGATGCCGACCTCGGCAGCGATCTGCGCACCGCCGGCGTACGGTTCCTTGATACCATGGGCCGTATCATCGATCCTGCCAACATCCTTGGCCAGGCCATGGACGCACAAGAGGCCGGACGATAGCCGGCTTTCTTGCCGCGACCTGACAAAAGACCGGGACCGGGCGTAACCATTCCTTGCAAATAAGGTCATGGCCTTTAAGATTTACCTGTCTTATCAACGACAGCAGGAGGGGATGGTGCGCGCAGGGTCAAAATATCAGCACCTCGTTCACGGGGCGGGTTGCCCGTGCCACACACCGGAATTCGCCCGTCTCAATCAGCGGCTGATGGATGGTTTCAGCCGGCGTTCGGTGCTCAAGGGCGTGGCCGGAACCATCGCGGCAGGTGCGCTTGCATCCGTACCCAGTCTTGCCGAAGCCAATGACCGCGCCACCCTGCTGACCAATGTCCGCATCTTCGACGGAATGTCCGACACCCTGACGGAGGGCCGCAATGTGCTGGTGCGTGGCGGCCGGATTGAAGCGCTGCCTCCCGTTGCCGAAGAGGTGGCCGATGCCGATATCGTTGACTGCGGCAACCGCGTGCTGATGCCCGGCCTGATCGACGCCCACTGGCATTCGTTGCTCTGTGCCATCCCGATGCAGACGGCAATGACCGCTCAGGTGCCCTATGTTCACCTCGTGGCCGCAGCGGAATCCGAAAAGACGCTGATGCGGGGCTTTACCACGGTGCGCGATGTCGGCGGCCCGTCCTACGCGCTCAAACGCGCGATCGACGGCGGAAAGGCCATCGGCCCGCGGATCTATCCGGCCGGCGCGATGATCACCCAGACCTCCGGCCACGGCGACTTCCGTTTCCCCTATGAAATCCCCGCCTCCGACAACACCAATCTCAGCCATGCCGAGGAAGCCGGGATTTCCTCGATTGCCAACGGCGTGCCGCAGGTGCTGAACCGCGTGCGCGAGCAACTGATGCTGGGCGCAAGCCAGATCAAGATCATGACCGGCGGCGGCGTGTCATCGCAATATGACCCGATCCCCAGCCTTCAGTTCACCCCGGAAGAAATCCGCGCCGCGGTGCAGGCGGCAACGGACTGGGGCACCTATGTCTGCGCCCATGTCTATACGGCGGCCGGCATCAAGCGGTCGATCGAAAACGGTGTTGCCTGTATCGAACACGGCCAGCTGGCCGACGAAGACACGGTGCGCATGATCGTCGACACCGGTACGTGGTGGAGCATCCAGCCCTTCCTGGCCGATGCCGATTCCAACCCGCAAGGCAGCGAGCAGCAGCGCCAGGACCAGCGCAATATCGCCGAGGGCACGGTGCGCTGTTTCGAATGGGCGAACCGGTTCAGCATCGAACGCATGGTCTGGGGCACGGATATCCTGTTCAATCCGACCCGGACAAGCTCGCAGGGCCGCCAGCTTGCCAAGTTGGCCGACTGGTTCTCGCCCGCCGACGTGCTGAAAATGGCCACCAGCCGCACCGGCGAACTGCTGCAGCTTTCCGGCGAACGCAATCCCTATCGCGGTCGCCTCGGGGTGATCGAGGCAGGCAGCTACGCAGACATGCTGCTGATCGACGGCAATCCGCTGGACGACATTTCGCTGATTGCCGATCCGGACAACATGACCGCCATCATGAAGGATGGCCGTTTCTTCAAGAACATGCTGGCATAGGAGACGATATGCACGCATATGCTTTCAAATTTCTGGCCGCAGGCGCGGTGGCAGCGGCTCTTTCTCAAACCGCGCTCGCCGCAGACCCGGTAACAACGCCTGCACCTCAACCGGCACCGGTGACGGCCAATAACTGGACCTTCGAGGTTACGCCCTATGTCTGGGGCGCAGGGCTTTCCGGAAAGGCTTCCCCCTTCGGCAGCGCTCCGACCGTGCGGGTCGACCGCAATTTTTCGGAGATACTGGACAATCTGAAGCTTGCCGGCTTCGTCAATTTTCTCGCAACCGACGGCAGGTTCGGGGTCTATGCGGACGTGATGTATATCGACAGCCAGAACGAACAGGCCACCGGTCCGGTGACGCTTCCCGGTTTCGGTCCGGTCCCGGGGGTCAATGTTGATCTTGACGCCCGGCTGTTCAATGCCGCGCTGTTCGGCGCCTACAGGCTTGCGGATACAGACAGGTTCGCGCTCGACGCGCTGGCCGGTGTCCGCGTTGTCAAGGCGTGGACCGATGTTTCGGCCAGTATTCCCGGCACACCCAATACCTATGGGGCCAAGCGTGATTTCGGCTGGGTGGACCCGGCCTTCGGCGCGCGCATGGAATATGATTTCGGAAAGGGCTTCAGCTTTGTCGGCGAGGCCGATGTCGCCGGCTTTTCCATCGGTTCGGATATCACATGGCAGGCCATGGGCGTGGTCAGATACGATCTTTCGCGCTCGACGGCTCTTTCGCTTGGTTACAAATACATGTCCGTCGACTATGACGACGACGGCAAGTTGTTCGACATCGAGATGCAGGGACCGACCGTGGGCCTCACCTTCCGGTTCTGATCCGGCGGCATGTTAAGCCTGATTGTCAGGTCTGGTTGACACTCGGGGCCACGGTGGGGAACACTGTGAACGCTTCAGGGGAAGCGGGGATGGAAACAATAAAAGGGTCAGGTGCGGGGCGTGCGTGTATTGCGTAAAAGGGGGCTTTTTCCGGCGGGTTTGTTGCTGCTTTCAGCTTGCAGCAGCGCGGAGCGCGGCCCGGTCATTCCCTTCTTCGGGGCGTATTTCCCCTCATGGATAGCCTGTTCGCTGATTGGCGTTTTCGGCGCCGTCATCATCAGGCTCCTGTTCATCAAGGCCGGCATTGACGCCGTGATGCCGCTGCGCGTGATCGTCTACCTGTTTCTGGCAATCGCCATCGGCCTGCTGTCGTCAATCCTGCTGTTCGGGCGGTAAACCATGTTGAGCACCAAGGCAAAACTTGTCGCCCTCATCCCGATCATCGTCATCGGCGCAACCGTCTATCTGGGCTGGACCCACATGACGCGGATGAAGGCGAATATTCTGTCGCAGGACGCAACGCTGACGGCGCCGATTACGCAGATTTCGTCGACCGTGCCCGGCCGGATCGCCGAGATTCACGTTGCCGAAAACGACGAGGTCAGCAAAGGCGATCTGCTGTTCTCGCTGGAAGATGAATCCTACCGCCTTCTGGTGGCCCAGGCCGAGGCCGATCTGAAGGCGGCTGAAGCACTCTACGAATCCCAGAACAGAAACATTGCCGCCGAAACGGCCAACGCCCAGATCGCCACACAGCAGATCGAGCGCGCACGCGCCAATCTGGAACTGGCCGACGAGACGCTGGAACGCCTGCTACCACTGCAACCCAAGGGCTACGTCACCGACCAGCAGGTGCAGGATGCCCGCACCGCCAAACGTGATGCCGAGGTCTCGCTCGAACAGGCGCTTCAGCAGTCCAAGGCCGCAGACGCGCTGATTTCCACGCCCGAGGAAACCCTGGCCGTGATCGAAGCGCGCCGTGCCGCGCTCGACCTTGCCAAATACAATCTTGCCAATACGAAAATCTATTCGCCGCATGATGGCCGCGTGGTCGGGCTGAAATTCTCGAGCGGCCAGTTCGTGGTTTCGGGCGCGCCGCTGTTCACGCTCGTCAATACCGGACAATGGTTTGCAACCGCGCTTTACCGCGAGGCGGAACTGAAGGACCTGCCGGCAGGGACCTGTGCCACCGTTTATGTGATGGCCGACCGCTCGGTGGAGATCAAGGGCCGCGTTCAGGGTATCGGATGGGGCGTTGCAACCGAAAGCATGATCCAGGTGCCGAGCGCCCTTCCCTATGTGCCGAAGGAACTTGACTGGGTACAGATCGCGCAGCGCTTCCCGGTGCGCATCGAACTGATTGACCCGCCGGAAAACCTGATGCGCATCGGCGCATCCGCCTCGACAGTGGTCCGCCATGGCGATGACTGCTGAAAGCATGCTGCAGCGGAAGTCGCGCCGGTTGATCGATGATCTCCGGCCCTTTCCCGGACGTCTGCGTCTGGCGCTGTCCATCGGCGCCATCTGCGCAATCTCGACCGTCATCTCGATGATGTATCATTTTCCCGAAGCCGCCATCGGCTGCTATCTGGTGATTTTTCTGATGCGGGCCAATGCAGCGGAAAATGTCGTCACCGGCGTCGGCATTATCGGCGCTGTCAGCATCGTGGTCGTGCTTTTGATCGGCATCATCAACCTGACCATCGATCATCCGCCCGCACAGATCGCGGCTATCATTCTGGCCTCTTTCATCTTCCTCTATCTGGATTCCGCCACCAAGGCGGGCGAGCAGGCGGGTATTGTCGCGCTGGTGATTTCCTTCGTCCTGACCCTGCTCGGCAACATTCCCCTTGGCGAGATCGCCACCCGTGCCGTGCTCTATGCCTGGGCAATGGTGTTCGTGCCGATGGCGGTGATGGCCGTCTACAATCTCCTGTTCGGCATTCCCCCGCAAAAGCTTCTGCGCCAGACCATTGCCGAACGGCTGGAACTTGCCGCCCAGCGTCTGGAACGGCCCGAGGCCGCCGATGATCTCGCCTTCATGGACGCGCTCGGCGAGGGCATGGCCGAATCCGACAAGAGGCTGATGCTGACAAAGCTCCTGCACCTTGTTTACGGCAAGGCCTATGAATTTCTGGAACGCGGACAGGCCCACAGCTACCGCCTGCTGCTTGCGGTTTCGGCGCTGCCGGACGAGGCCGATGGCGAAACCCGCTTCGAACTTGCCCGCATCTGCCGCAGCATGGCCGAGGCTGTTCTCGCAGGAAAAGACCTTCCGGTCTTTCATGCAGACGCGTTCGAGGGCGAGCGCCTGTTTGACGATATCGCCCGCACACTGGATGACCTCAGCCATATGGCGGCCCTGGACAAGGGCGCGGCGGTGAACGATCCGGCCGTCTCGCCGGACATTTTTTCCAATCCCGTTCATCTGCAATTCGCGCTGAAGACCACGCTTGCCGCCGTCACCTGCTTTTTCATCTATACCGCCATCGACTGGCAGGGCATTCATACCGCGATGATCACCTGCTATGTCGCCGCGCTCGGCACCACAGGCGATACGGTGCACAAGCTGGTGCTGCGCATCACCGGCTGTCTGATCGGTGCGTTTTTCGGGCTTGTCGCAATCCTGTTCATTATTCCGCAGCTTGAATCCGTCGGCGGGCTTGCCGTGCTGATCTTTGCCGTCGTGTCACTGGCGGCGTGGGTTTCGACCGGCAGCGAGCGGATTTCCTATGGCGGTGTACAGATCGCGCTCGCCTTCCTCCTGACGGTGTTGCAGGGGTTCGGGCCGGGCACCAGCCTGAGTGCCGCCAGCGACCGCATCATCGGCATTCTCTTCGGCAATGCCGTGGTCTATGTGATCTTCACCAATATCTGGCCGGTGAGCGTTGCCACCGAAGTGAAGAAGCGCACCGCCATGGCCACCGACAAGCTGAAACAACTCGCCGGTCTCGATTTTGCCACCCGCCGCGCGTCGACCGCACTTGTTGCTTCGGTCCAGACCGATCTCGGCGTGATCCGCAATGCCGTGGAAATGGCGCCCTACGAACCGCGCCACATGCGGCCCTCCCGTCAAGATCGCGAAAACTATGCCGGTACGGCCAGCACACTCAACAGCCTGTCGCTGGCGCTTTTGTTCCGGCGCGACCCGCCGCCCGTTGCGGATCTGCAGCCGGCCCCGGTTGCAAGCTCCAGCGAGCCGGCAGATTTTTCCAGCACCGCCCAACCGGGAGAAACGAGATGAAGCCAATCCGTCTTTCCAGAATGGCCGGTATCATCGCGGCGGTCGCCCTCGCCGCCCTTGGCGGTTGCGCGGCCGATTCCCTGTCGCTGGCGCCGCCCTCTCCCGAACGGCCCTGGCAACCGGCGGCGGAAAACACCAATGCGGACGATCTGAAGACCACCGCGCAAGGCGGCAGGGAGCTGGCGCTGTCGCCGCCGGTCATCGATACACAGAAGACCTACGCGCTGCCGGAACTGATCGACCTTGCCCAGCGCACCAATCCCGGCACCCGGGCCGCCTGGGAACAGGCCCGTCAGGCCGCCCTTGCCGTCGGCATGGCGGAGGCCACCTATCTGCCGGTGATCACCGCCAATGTCATTGCCGGCACCAATGACAATTCCGCCGAACTTCCGGTTCCGATCGGTGGCAGCGCTTATTTCGACAGCAATATTCAGGGCGTGGTGCCGTTCATGGCGCTGCAATGGCTGGCGCTTGATTTCGGCGGCCGCAGCGCGGTCGTGGAGGCGGCCAAACAGGCCTCGCTGGCCTCCAACTATCAGTTCAACGCCATGCACCAGAAGCTGGTCTTTGCCGTGACCGGCGCCTATCATGACTATAACGCCGCCCGCGCCCATACCCGCGCGGCAAGCCAGGCGCTTTCCAACAGCCGCACGGTTCTGGATGCGGTCCGGGCACGGCGCAACAGCGGGCTTGCAACATCGGTAGACCAGGCCCAGGCCGAACAGATTGTCGCCCAGGCCGAACTCGGCCTCGTGCAGGCCAGAGGCACCGAACAGGACACCTATCAAGCGCTTCTCGGCGCGCTCGGCATCTCGCCGATGTCGAAGCTGAAGATCCGGGATACCGCCGGGCGCGGCCTGCCCGCGCCCGCGCGTGCACCAGTCGAGACCATGATCGAGATAGCCCTTTCAAAACGGCCCGACATTCTCGCCGGCTATGCCACGCTTGAGGCCAGCCGCGCTGGCGTGAAAAAGGCGCAGTCCGATTTCATGCCAAAGATCGGCGTGTTCGGAACGCTTTCATCCTATGAAACCGGAGTGACCGCGGGCGGACTGCCGACCATCGACAATAACGGGCTGAACGGCAACATCATGGTTGGCGCCACCATTCCGCTTTATGACGCCGGCATGCGTGATGCCAATCTGAAACAGGCCAAAAGCCGTGTGGAAGCGGCCCAGCGCAATTTCGAACAGCTGAAAGATGCCGCCGCCCGCGAAATCGTGGTGGCCTCGAATGCGCTGACCACCGCACTTCAGGCCAATGCCTCGGCGGTAAAGCTCCGTCAGGCGGCCTACAAGACTTATGATTCCGCGCTCGAAGCCTATCAGAACGGGGTGGGAACCGTTTCGGCCCTGGCAACCGCACAGACCGGACTGCTGGAGGCGCGGCTTGCCGAAAGCGATGCGCGCGAAGCTGCCTTTACCGCCGCTGCCAATCTCGCCTTCGTTCTCGGCTCCTCGGCAGCAACGGCCACAGCGCGCTGAAGAAATCGTCCGCGCCGTTCGGTTTCGGCAGCATGACCGGTTCGCTGATCCATCAGCGCGCGGCACGGATCACGGCTTCACCGCCGGATGTCAGAATCAGCTGACCGTTATCGGCGATATCGAAGCCGTCGACCGTGGCGATCGCATCGAAGAAACGGCGTTCCAGCGCCATGAGTGGTTCATCGCAGGCCATTTCGGTGGCTGCCAGAGGCCCGATTTCAAGGCCGCCTTCGCCGCCAGGTTTTATCGCGCCCATATAGCGATTGCAGCCGGCGGAACCGGAAATACGACCTTCCGCATCGATCTCGAGCGTTACCGCGTTTTCCTCCGGCAAGGCTTCGGAGCCGATGTCCGACACGGTCCATTCCGGCCCCGAAAGAAGCGACATCGTCTCCCCGCCACAGCCGTTCAGGACGCCGGACGCCGTTGTCAGCGCGACGGACTGGGGAAACAGACGGCCACTCATATCATCGCGACAAAGCCGGTCGGCGATTGCAATGGAAAGACCGAAAGCGTCAAACGCATAATGATAGGCGCCCTCTGAAATGTCCGGTGCGGGCAGTCCGAGGTCAAGCCTGTCGTCGCCGTAATTGAGGTCGAGGCGGAAACGATCGCCATCGATAACCGCGTGCCAGCCGGGCTCGTTGCCCTGTGCCTTCCAGCTTTTGTCGTCTTCAACCACCACGCATTCGGGATATTCCTCGCCGGCAAGGCGCAACATGGCCGTGGCGCCCTTGCTCCAGAATTCGCTGCCGCTGTCTTCGCTGGCAAAACGCGCGCCATCGGCCGAAACCACCTGGGGCAGTTCGAAGATCATGTCATCGGTCTCGATCACGGCCATTTCGTCACGAAAGCCGATTTGTACCTGGCGATCGCCGCAATGCCATGTGCTCTGAAAACCGGAAGGCGAAAAGCCCGAAAGCCAGACTGTGCCGATATCCACGTCGTCCGACCCCGGAGCAATGCCAACCGGATCACCGGCGAAACGGATTTCGTTGTCAACCATGATGACCGCGGTCAGTTCACCCTTCACACCGCTCGGCACTGAAAGTTCAAAGGCAAGCGGCACCTGGCGGCCGCCGGTAGGCTGGCTCATGCTGCCCAGCTCGGTGCCCTGAAAGCCTGTGACTGCAACAGCAAGCTCGGCGCCCTCCGGCAGCGCCATACGTTCGCGATAGGTCGCCTCGCCGGAAATTGTTCGCATGTCCTGCGCAAGCGCAGAGGATGATGCCAACGCTGCAATGAGCACGATCAGAGTTTTCGACATGGTGACCTCCTGCATTATGATGCTTTTGCCGCAAGCCTAACCACGAGGCGCTACAGGTCAATGTCAACCGGCCAAAGTGCGCGAAAAACCGTAACCGGCATGCGCTAATCACCTGTGATGGCGCGCTGCGCGATTTACGTCATGGCAATCCGTTGCTATCGTCATTGCAGCATTCCGAAATGTGGGCGGTCATTTCAGCGCGGCGTTTTTTAAACGTCGGTGGATGTGAGGAGGGATCTTGGACAGAAAAGCAAAGGCGACCGGGCTGCCACGGCTCTCGATCAACATCGAGCGCTATCCCGCAACCACGCGCGTCCTGCATTGGCTGATAGCGGCACTGGTGCTGTTGACCTGGCCATTGGGCATGGTCATCAAATTCGTGAAAAACGAGGTCTCGCTCGATTTCTACTTGGTGCACGAAAGCCTTGGCTTTCTGGTGTTGTGGCTGATGCTTCTGAGAGTGGGAAACCGGCTGTTGACGCCCAAACCGGAAGACAACGGACCACGGATCGAACGGATTGCCGCGGCCAGCGTGCACGGGCTGTTCTATGTCTTCCTGATCATCATGCCGGTCAGCGGCTTCCTCGCCACCAACGCACATGGCTTTCCGTTCACCTGGTTCGGGGTGCTGCCGATCTGGAGCCCGGTCGGCAAGGCGCCCGAGATCGCCCCCGTGCTTTCGGCCATTCATCTGGCAACCGCCTGGATCCTGCTTGTCCTGTTCGTGCTGCATATCGGCGCGGTGCTGATGCATCACGTCATCCGGCGCGATTTCACTCTTTACCGGATATTATAATACATGCAGGCAGTCGAGATCACGGATACCGTCTGGGAACGGTTGCTTGCGCTGTGTTCCGGCAGCGGCGAAACGCCTGCCGGCGATGATCCGGCAACCGCGCTTTACGCCCCGATTGCCGGCGCGCGCGGGCCCTTTGTTCTCGCGCAGGTCGGTCAGTCGCTTGACGGACGGGTCGCAACGCCATCGGGTGATGCGGCGAATGTCTCCGGCCCGGACGGGCTTGCCCACCTGCACCGCTGTCGCGCGCTGGTCGATGCGGTTGTCGTCGGCGTCAGCACGGTAAAGGCCGACAATCCGCGCCTTTCGGTCCGGCTTGCCCAAGGCCCGTCTCCCGTGCGCGTGGTGATCGACTGCCACGGCGCGCTCGATGGCCGCGAGGGCCTGTTCCATGACGGCGGCGCACCGGTGATCGTGATCGAAAGCACATCGGCGCCGGCAAGGCCGCTGCCGAACGCCGAAATCCTGCGCATGCCGCCGTCCGGGACCGGTCTTGCCACCGGCGCAATCGTGAATGCGCTTGCCGGACGCGGGCTGAATCGCCTTCTCGTGGAAGGCGGGGCACGCACCATTGCCCGTTTCATCGAGGAGGGTCAGGTCGACCGGCTGCATGTCGCGATTTCGCCGCTGATCATCGGCACAGGCCCGAGCGGCATCACGCTTCCGCCGGTTGCGCGGCTTTCCGATGCGCTGCGTCCCCCGGCCGAAGTCTTCAGCCTCGGCAGCGATATCCTGTTCGATTGCGTGCTTACGACGTCAGGCCGGCAGGGCAAGAAGGTCGATGTGGCCGACGGAACATAGACTGTCGGGGTCTTCGATTGCGGCATGGCGAAACGCAATCCAGTCCGCGATATCCTTAGATGTGAAACCGCCAACCGCCTCAAGCGGCTGACGAAAGCCCGCGATGAAGGCGCGTTGCAGCGCGGCGCTTTCCCGGTTCATCCGCCACGGGCTGTGCTCCGTCTCGACCCTGAAACCATGGCCCTTGAAAAGGTTCGACAACTCCGTGGCCGCGTCGGGACCGAGCGCCGGCCCGAACCCCTTGTCGGTCTTTTGATGCCGGTTGAAGGCGGCGACCACATCGTCATCGAGCGCATGCGGCCGGGACCAGTGGATCCGGCCGTCATAATTCAACGCCGCGTAAAGCCCGCATCCCCTGGCCGCAAGCCTGTCGGCAAGTGCTGCCGAGTAGGCCAGCGAGCAGAGATCGAAGAGTGCGGACGCCGTGACCATGGCCGCATCTTCAAGGGGAAGGCCATCGAGGTCGTTGAGATCATGCCGGCGGAAGCTGACGCGATCCCCGGCGCCCGTCCGCCGTTGCGCTTCTTCAAGCAGCAGCGGGTCGTTGTCGAGCATCAGCCATTCTGCATCGGCGGAGACTTTGCCGGAAAGACTTCGAAACGTCGCGCCGGTTCCGCAGCCGATATCGAGGATCAGCGGTTTGCGTTTTGCTGCAAGGTGGCGGGCCAACACGTCCACCAGACGGCCATTCCGGGCGGCCCGGTCCGCCGGTTCACGCAATGACAACCACGCGGCATCAAAACTCATCGTATTTGCTCCAGCACATCGGAAACGAGACGCCCCGTCTGAGCCCAGCCGGAAAGCCTCGCCCCTGCCTGCCGGGCGCCTTCTGCCTTTTGGCGTCGCAGTCCGGCGTCACAAATCAGGCTGCGCAGCGCTCCGGCAAAGGCATCGCCATCATCCACCGGCACCAGTATTCCCGCCGTATCCGGCACCACATCCGGCACCGCGCCCGCCCGACAGGCAATAATCGGCAGGCCATGGGCAAGCGCTTCGGCGAAGACCATGCCATACCCCTCATACCGGCTTGCCAGCGCAAACAGGTCGGCCCCGGCAAAAAACGGGCCGGTATCCTCTACCGTTCCCGCAAGCGTGATCCGTTCGCCAAGGCCCAGATCATCGATCTGCCGCGCGATCTTCGCCGCCATATCCACGTCAAGTGAAGGGCTTCCGACGATCGTTGCCGTCCAGGAAAGGTCTTCGACCCGTTTCAGCGCATCGACAAGCACATCATGCCCCTTGCGCGGCGTCAGCGCGCCGATGGAGAGGATATGCGGCACTTCGTTGCAAGCCGCTGCCGATGCGGGCCGGTCCGTTCCCGGCGCGGCAATGCTGATGTTTTCTTCAGCCACGCCATACCCGGCAACCAATGCACGTGCCGTTTCGGGCGATGTCACGATGACATGGCGGGCATGAGAGAGCGCCCCGGCCTCGCTGCTCTGCAGCGCCTCGGCCCGGTCCTGCGAAAGCCCGGTTTCAAAGGCAAGCGGATGGTGCACCAGCGCAACCACAATCAGCCGTCCGGCCTGTCGCGCGGCCCACTGATCCAGAACGCCAAAGGCAAGACCATCGATCATCACCAGCGTGTCATCGCGAAGGGCTGAAAGGGCCTCTTCCGCCGCTTCTAGAACCGCTGCGTCGGGATGCGGAAAACCATCGCCCAGCGGCAACAGGTCGACCTGCCATCCCAATGCCTCAAGTTCTGCAATCAGCCGCCTGTCATACCCATAACCGCCGGTTTTCAGGTCAAGATTGCCGGGAAAGGCGAACACCAGCCTCAAAGATCGGCCTCATACCAGCCGCGCGCGGCATGCGATTCATGCAGTGTCACGCGGATCCGGCAGATCCGGTGGCTGCCCGCTCCAAGCCGGCCTTCGGCAACAGCCTCCGCCAGCCGGTCGAAAATGAATTTCGCAATCACCTCGGTGGTCGTCACCTTTCCCTTCAGGGCATCGAGTTCATCGAGGTTCTGATAATTCAGCGGTTTCAGCACCTCGGACAAGACCTCGGTCGCAGCGCCGATATCGACCGCCAGCCCGTCCTGATCCAGATCCTGCGTGAAAAACGCGGCATCGGTCACGAAGGTGGCGCCATGCATGGCCTGCGCGGGGCCGAACACCGGGCGAGGAAGGGAATGAGCGATCATGATGTGATCGCGCACCTCGACAGCAAACATAAGACCTTCTCCTCAATAGCGAATGCGATGGCAGAGCGTGTCCGGAGACGACAGGATGGCCGGATAAGCCTGTTCAAGCTCTGCAAATGAGGTATCGCCCGAAATCAGCGCGTCAAGGCGGGCATCGGCAAGAAGCTGAAGCGCCTTGGCCATGCGGCGCGCAAATGTCCAGCGCGGGCGATGCGACGGCGGGAGGGAACCGACCTGCGAACTGACGAGGCGAAGCCTGCGGGCGTGAAACGCACCGCCCAGCGGAATGGCGGACAGCCCCTGGCCATGCCAGCTTGCCTCCACGATCCGGCCTTCCTGCCCGGCATGCTCGATCGCGTTTGCTAGCGCCTCGTCCGATCCCGAAGCATTGACCGCCACATCGAAGGGGCCTTCGGTATCGCCGGTCGAAAATGCAATGCCGAGCTTTTGCGCAAGGCTTGCCCTTTCGCCATTGGGATCAATCAGCAGGGTTTCGGTGCCCGGGATCAGGGATGAAAGATACGCCACCAGTGTGCCGACCGTGCCTGCACCGAACACGGCGACCGTTTCGCCCGGCGCAATGGCCGCATCCCAGACGATGTTGAGCGCGGTTTCCATATTGGCGGCCAGAACCGCCCGCTGCGGGGGCAGGCCTTCCGGCAGAACCGAGAGCATATCCACCGGCGCCACAAACCGGTCTTGATGGGGATGCAGGCAAAATACGGTCCGGCCGGTCACATCTTCCGGGCCGTCCACAACCCGGCCGACTGCGGCATAGCCGTATTTCACCGGAAAGCGGAAGCTGCCCGCCATGTTCGGTCCGCGCATCCGCTCCCACTCGCTTTCCGGCACCCTGCCCTGAAACACAAGCGTCTCGGTTCCCCGGCTGACACCGGTAAAGAGCGTTTTGACGAGCGCTTCATGTTCACGCGGGGCCGTCAAAGGTTCGGTGCGGATTTCGCAGCGTCCGGCTTCGGGAAACCACAATGCGCGGGCGTTCCCGGAGGCGTCTTCATGCGTGCGCGATCGACTGTCCGACACTGCCCTCTCTCCCTGTCTTCGCGCATTGTTTACGCGAAATGCCAACTGATAGCGAGACGTCGGCCATGCGCGCTTTGTTCCCGAAGGCGTCAAAACGGGCTTTCCTTCGGCTTTTTTGTGCAGCAGACTGAACCACTTGGGAAGTGAAAACGTTCTGAAAAGCAGAGGCAATGTTTTTTCAGGCCATCGGTGCGCGTTTTCCGCCAGCGGCAATGTCGGGCACCGGCGCTCAGGGAGGAGACCAGCATGACGCAGGACCAGTGTTTCGACTTTCAATCGGTTTTGCCCGAAACCGAGGTGGAGCGGGCGGTCGCGGAACTGCGTTTCGGCCGCCCTGTGATCCTGCGCGGCGGTTCCCGGCAGGTAGCAACGCTGGCGCTCGACTGCGTGACGCCGGCGCTTTACGACCGGTTTGCCCACGCCACCGACAACCGCCACAGCCTGTTTTTGACCAGGGAGCGCGCCGACCGGCTTGGCATCAGCGCGCAAAACGGCATCACCGTGCCGCTTGCGGATATCGATTTCGAGGAAGCCTCGCGCCATGCCTACGCGCTTTCCGGCGATAAACCGGCAGTCTGGGCGCCGGCCGATCCCCTGCAGGCCGATGCTTCGCAGCTGGCGCGGCTTGCGCTGTTGCTGCCGGCCATGGTCACGGCCGACATCGAACCGGAGGATAGCCGCTTTGCCGCCTGCCTGAGCGTCGATCCGGCAAACCTGCGTTCCCGCGGAGCCGGGCACCAGCATTTTCAGCAGGTGGTGCGCACCCGTGTTCCGCTGAAACAGATCGGCGACGCCGATTTTGCCGTGTTCCGGGGCGGGATGGCGCAAAAGGACCAGATCGCCATCATCGTCGGCACGCCGGACCTGAACGCGCCGGTGCCGGTGCGTATTCATTCCTCCTGCCTCACCGGGGACCTTTTCGGATCGCTGAAATGCGATTGCGGCGATCAGCTCAGAAACGGCCTGGCCCAGTTGAAGGCTGCCGGCGGCGGCGTGCTGATCTATCTCGATCAGGAAGGCCGCGGCACGGGCATCGGCGCCAAGATGCGCGCCTATGGTTTCCAGCATCAGGGGCTCGACACAATCGATGCCGATGCCGAACTCGGGCTTGAAGGCGACCACCGCCGTTATGAGGCCGCGGCAGCCATGCTTGGTCTCCTCAAGATTTCGCGGGTCGTGCTGCATACAAACAATCCGAGCAAGGTTGACGGATTGCGCGCAAACGGCATTGATGTGACAGGTCAGGTCCGGGTTACCGGCGCCGTGACTGCCGACAATGTCAACTATCTGAGAACCAAGACACTGCGTGCCGGACACACGCTTGAGCTTGAAAGCCTGATTGCCGCGGAATAGGACGCATGAGCACGCTGGAACCGCCATCCGACAGGCAGACGCTGCCCGGCATGCATACGCCCGCACACGGCGATACCGCGACCGCATGGCGCGAGCGGCATCTGCTGAAGAACACGCTGGCAGCCCTCGCCGCCATCTATGTGGTTTCGACCGCGGCCTATCTCGTGCTCGCAGCCCATCTTGCCGCCGGGCCCGGAACGGTGACAGCTGCGGCGCTTGCGTTGCTCGCCATCCTTGCACTTGTGATCCGCGCCCTGCCCGGCCATGACCACCGGCGCTTCGGCCCGGCCAACATCATTACCGTCATCCGCGCGGCGATGGTGAGTTTTTTCGGTGCGGCGATGATCGTCGGTGATGTGGCAACCGATTCCGTGCCGCCGGTTATCATCCTGCTTGTCGTCATCGCCCTCGCGCTCGATGGCATTGACGGTTATCTTGCCCGGCGCACCCGGCTTCAATCGGCCTTCGGCGGCCGCTTCGACATGGAGGTCGATGCGCTACTGATCCTGCTGCTTTCCGTTTCCGCGCTGCTGCTGGGCAAGGCCGGCGGCTGGGTGCTGGCGATCGGGCTTATGCGCTATGGCTTCGTGCTCGCACAGACGGTGCTGCCGTTTCTCAAGGTTCCGCTTGCCCCATCCTTCCGGCGCAAGCTGATCTGCGTTGTTCAGGTGGCAGCACTCTGCCTCATCCTGCTGCCCGGCATCGTCCCGCCGGCCTCCACGGCAATTGCCGCCATTGCCCTTGTGCTGATCAGCTATTCCTTCGCCGCCGATGTCATTCACCTTGCCCGACAGCGCTTCACGACAGCATGAACAAACGCTTTGACAGCACGCTCGGTCTCGCCCGCTCTCTTCTGGTCTATTACGGCCAGCCCTGGCGGCGCAGCGCGCTGAAATTCTTCTATGGGCAACTGATCTGCCCCGGCGATCTGGTCTTTGATATCGGCGCTCATGTCGGCAGCCGCACCAGAACCCTGCTTGCGCTCGACGCCGAGGTTGTCGCGGTCGAACCGCAACCGCTTTTCGCCGATCTGATCGAGCGGCATTACGGCGCGCGCCTGCATGGCTTCGAGCGCGTTGCCGTGGGAGCTGAGGAAGGCGAGGTCGCGCTTGCGATTTCCAGCCGCCATCCGACGGTTTCCAGCATTTCCGGTGACTTTGTCAGGACGGCGGGCGGCACGAAAGGGTTCTCCTCCGTGGTCTGGGACAAAACGGTGACAGTGCCGATGACAACGCTGGACGCCCTGATTGACCGCCACGGCCAGCCCTATTTCTGCAAGATCGATGTCGAGGGCGCGGAAAGCGCGATCCTGGAAGGCCTGGGCAGTGCGCTGTCGTTGGTTGCGTTTGAATATATTCCGGCAATGCCCGAGATTGCCGTCGCGGCAGTGGAAAGGCTTGAAACGCTGGGCGACTATCGCTTCAACCGCGTGGTGGGCGAGAAACACCGCTTTGTGTCCACCCAATGGGTCAGCGCCGGGACCATGCTGGAAACGATCCGCGGGCTTTCAACCGATGATCCCTCCGGCGATATCTATGCCCGGCTTGTATCATGACGGCGCCTGATCGCGATGACCAGAAACAGGAGGCCCTGCGGCGCCACTCCCAGAAGCGAGATCATGCCGTAGAGCAGGCTTGCCGAAAGCCCTGCGGCACTGGTCAGCCCGAAGAGCGGCCAGAGCGCGGCAGCCGCGGCCTCGCGCGTGCCCCAGCCGCCGACGCCGGCCGGGATCAGCATGGTCATCAGACACAGCGGAATGACCGTCACGGCGGCAACCGGCGGCAGGGGCGCACCGGTGGCAGAAGCCGCGATCATGAAAACGGCGACATAGGCGGCAACCGTCAGCATGCTGAGAGCCAGCTGAATGGCGAATGCGCCCCGGTTCCAGAAAACCGCCGCAAGGTCCGGCCGCAGGGTTTCATAACGCGCCATCAACCGGGAGCGGGCGATGAAAAGGCCAAGACAGACTGCGGCACCGAGAACGCCCGCACAAATCAGCGCGAACCGCGAAAAGCCGGATGGCAGACGGCCCGCCAGAAACACGGGCCAGGCGAAAAGCCCGGCCCCGGCCAGCACAAAGAAGGCAAGCTGTCCCGAAAGCCGTTCAAGCACGATGGCGGCGGCCGGACGCTTCCAGCTTTTGGCCGTGCGGCTGCGATAGGCCCGCACCGCATCCCCCGCCATGCCGCCGGGCAGGATCTGGTTGACGAGGCTGGCGATATAATATTCGCGGATTGCAAGCGCGGCCGGGATCGGATGGCCAAGCCGGGCCGCCGTAAAACGCCAGCGCAGCGCCGACAGCACCACCTGAAGCTGGACGAGTGCAACACCTGCGAGGACCGGTCCGGCAGAGACATTGCCAAACGCCGCCGCGACATCGGCGGGGTCGACAGCAACAAACAGCCCGGCAATAACCGCCAGACAAAATATCACCGCAAGGACGCCATATGCGGACAAAAACCGCTCCTTCCAATGGCACGGTATTCGGTGGCACGGTATCCGGATAACCGGACGGCAAGGACATGTCATGATGGCTGAAGCGCCGCGTTGCAAGCACAACCTTTCCGGCCGGCAGGCCGGCGCGGTGCTGGTGTTTGCCGTCATCGCCCTTGTGACGCTCAACCTGCCGGATTATCCGGGCGGCTTTTCGTCAAGCGCCTTCCTGCATCTGCCCATCGAAATTCCGCTGCTGGGGCTGGCGCTGGTCTTGCTGCCGCGCCGCATGGCCTTTGTTCTGGCAGCGCTGGCGACATTTGCCATCGGCACGGTCCTGTTTTTGAAACTCGGCGATATCGGCGTCCAGTCGGCGTTCCGGCGGCCATTCAACCCCTATCTCGACCTGCGGATCTTCGCCGATGGCTGGAACCTGTTTTCCGGCAGCTTTGGCGCCATGACCGCGATGCTGACGATCGCCGGCGTCGTCATCCTTTTTGTCGGTGTGCTCGTGCTGTTCTTCCTGTCCATGCGGCCTATGGCAGGCGCTGCCGGCAAAAAGGCGCGCGGCATGACATGGGTGTTTTCCGGCCTCCTGGCCGTCGGGCTTGCGCTCTGGGCCGCAGGGGCTGCAACGGGAACACGGACCTATGCCGATGCCCGCGCGTCGGGCTATATCGTTTCGCGTATGCAATCGGTCACGCAGGCAATGCGGGATATGCAGCGCTTCGATCGGGCGCTGGCCGAAAGCGTGTCCCTGCCGAGAACCGATACGCTGTTTCAGGCCGTGCGCGGCCGCGATGTCGTTCTGATCTTCATCGAATCCTACGGGCGCAGTGCAATCGAGGACCCGCTTTATGCACCGCTGATCGAACCGCGGCTGGACGCCGTCGGTGACGAACTGAATGAGGCGGGCTTTGCCGCAGCCAGCGGCTGGAGCCGGTCGCCGACCATGGGCGGGCTCAGCTGGCTTGCCCACGGCACATTCCTGTCCGGCCTGTGGCTCGATAATCAGGCGCGCTACGACCGGCTGATGACGAGCCACCGCGAAAGCCTGAACCGGCTGTTTCGCGAGGCCGGCTGGCGCACGGCGGCCGTGATGCCGGCCATTACCATGGACTGGCCGGAGGGCGCCTATTATGGCTATGACACCATCCTGGCCGCCGATGATCTCGGCTATGAAGGCGAGCCTTTCAACTGGGTGACCATGCCCGACCAGTACACGCTTTCAGCCTTCGACCGGCTGGTGCGCCACACCGGTGACAACAGCCCGGTGATGGCCGAAATCGCACTGATTTCCAGCCACGCCCCCTGGACGCCGGTGCCAGAGCTGATCGACTGGTCCGATGTCGGCGATGGCAGCGTATTCGACGAACAGGCCACAAGCGGCGATCCCCCGGCCGTGGTCTGGGCCGACCGCGAACGGGTGCGCCGGCACTATATCGGAACCATCGATTATGCGCTTGAAACCGTCGGCGACTATATTGCCCGTTTCGGTGAGGATGCGGTCTTCATCGTGCTCGGCGACCATCAGCCCGCACCGCTGATCACCGGCCCCGATGCCTCGCGCGCCGTGCCGGTCCATGTCATCAGCCGCGATGCACATCTCGTTGAACGGTTTGAAGCCGAGGGTTTTACGCCCGGCATGATCCCGGCCGCCGATGCGCCCGAACCGCCGATGGACGAAATGCGGGGCAGGCTGATCCGGATATTCTCCGAACCGGTTCAGCCGCGATAACGCAGCCGGTCGATCAGAAGCCGCAACGCCGAACTCATCTGCCGGCGGCTTGAATAGCAAAGCTGGAAACCATCGAACGGCTCGCACCAGTCGGCGAGCACACGCTGCAACCGGCCTGCCTTGATGTCCGCCTCGACCTCCGGCAGGGTGACGTAGGCAATACCATAACCCTCACGGGCCGCCGCGACACAGAACTCGGCCTCGTTGAAAACCAGCGGACCGGAAACCTTGCGCACGATCTCCTCGCCCTTTCTCTCGAATTCCCAGTCATAGGGCGCGGTGGTTGCGCCAAAGCGCATGACGATACAGTCATGCGCGTCGAGATCACCCGGGTGCAGCGGCACGCCGCGCTTTTCGAAATAGGACGGTGCAGCAACAGCGGCCATTTCGACGGATGGCCCCACGGGCACGGCAATCAGGTCCGGGCCGACCATTTCCGCAAGCCGCACAGCGGCATCGAACCGGCCTTCGGCCAGATCTGCCAGACGGCTGTTGGTATTGATGTCGATGCGGATATGCGGGTAGTCGCGCACCAGTTCCATGATCACCGGCCACAATATGCCGCGCACCGCCGTCGCCGAGGCCGTGAGCCGCACAAGTCCGGCCGGCGTATCGCCGATGGAACGCAATTGCTCGATCCGGCTTTCGATCTGTTCGAGGCCCGGCCGCAAGGCATCGATCAGCTTTTCGCCCATATCGGTGGTGGACACGCTGCGGGAAGTGCGGTTCAGAACGCGGAAGCCGAGCGAGGCCTCCAGCCGACGGATCGTGTGACTGACGGCGGATTGCGACACACCGAGGCGGTTTGCCGCGCGGGTGAAATTGCCCTCCTCCGCAACGGTCATGAACACCGTCAGATCACCCAGTTCATCCCGCCGCATATCATCTCCGTTTCGCTGCTTTTTGGTTCCGAGCGAAGCATAACGGCAAAATGAAGCGCCATCCATGAATTCCATTCATTTGATCTATGATGAAAAGGACATGGTTCAAGCGACCGCTTGGCCCTAGTTTCGATGGCACGGCATATCCGGAGCATCAATGACATCCACTGAAAACAGTCCTGCAAGCCATGACAGCGCACCCGTCGCGCATCCCATGAGCGCGGTTTTATCGATGACGCTTTGCGTCTCCATGCTGATTGCCTCGGAATTCATGCCCGTCAGCCTGCTGACGCCGATGGCCGAAGGCCTGGGCGCCACGGCAGGACAGACGGGACAGGCAATCTCCGTTTCCGGCCTCTTTGCGGTCGCCGCCAGCCTGCTGACGGCAACGGTTGCCGGACGGATTGATCGCAAGATCGTGCTGCTGACGATGACCACGCTGATGTTGATCTCGCTGGTGATGATCGCGCTCGCGCCGAATTTCGCCGTGCTGATGAGTGCGCGTGCGCTGCTCGGCATCACCATCGGCGGGTTCTGGTCGCTTGCCACCGCCGTGCTGATGCGGCTGGTGCCGCCGGCAAAAGTGCCGCAGGCGCTTGCCATCATGTATACCGGCCAGGCGCTTGCCGCCGCCTTCGCCGCCCCGATCGGCAGCTATCTCGGCGGGTTGATCGGCTGGCGCGGCGTGTTCTGGGTGCTGGTGCCGCTGGTCGTCGTCAATCTTGTCTGGCAGTTCGCCGCCCTGCCCGCCCTGCCCGCGCGCAACCGGCTCACCTTTGCCAATCTGCTGGGCGTGCTGCTGCGCCCCTATTTTCTGCGCGCGCTCGGGGCGATCATATTCACCTGGGGATCGGCATTCACGATGTTCACCTATCTGCGTCCGTTCCTCGAAACGGTCACGGGCGTGGGTGTGACAACGCTTTCGATCCTCCTGCTGGTGCTCGGTTGCGCCGGTTTCATCGGCACATGGCTTGCGGGAAAGCTTGCCGGCGATCATGTTATTCGTCTGCTGATCACACCGCCGCTGATCATGGGCGCGGTCACGCTCGGCCTGCTGGTATCGGGCCATTCGCTCGTTGTGGTGGCCGTTCTTCTGGCCATCTGGGGCGCGATGAACACGGCAGTGTCGATCATCTGGATGGCGTGGTTGTCGCAGAATGTCGACGATGCGCCGGAAGCCGCAGGCAGTCTGATGGTCGCTGCAATTCAGGCGTCTATCCTGCTCGGCGCGTTGATCGGCGGCGTGCTGCTGGACGCTTTCGGCATCAACGCGACCTTTATCGGCAGTATTCTCATGGCGGTCGCCGCCATGCTGTTTGTGGGCAGCGGCCGCTCGCTGCTCAAACGTTAAAACCCAAGAAGGAGAAGACCATGCTTGCCACCGTGATGTATGCCCCCGGCGACGTCCGTTACGAGACCGTCGACGATCCTAAAATCCTCAAACCCACCGACGCCATCATCAAGCTGTCGGCCACCTGCATCTGCGGCTCGGATCTGTGGCCCTATCGCGGTGCGCAGCCGCTCGATGAACCCATGCATATGGGGCACGAATATTGCGGCGTGGTCGTGGAAGTCGGCAGCGACGTGACGACCGTGAAGCCCGGCCAGTTCGTTGTCGGTTCCTTCGTGCTTTCCGACAACACCTGCCCGCATTGCCGCTTCGGCTATCCCTCCTCCTGCGAGCAGCGTGAATTCATGAGCGGCGCGCAGGCCCCTTATGCCCGCGTACCGCTGGCCGATGGCACGCTGGTGGCCACCGATAACATGCCGACCGACGGGCAGATCCCGCACATGCTGGCCGTCTCCGACGTTCTCGGCACCGGCTATTATGCCGCCGAAGCCGCCGGCGTGAAGGAAGGCTCGACCGCCGTCGTCGTCGGCGACGGGGCTGTCGGCCTGATGGGCGTTCTCTCGGCGAAACTGATGGGCGCCGAACGCATCATCGCCATGAGCCGCCATGAAAGCCGCCAGAAGCTCGCCCGCGAGTTCGGCGCTACCGATATCGTCGAAACCCGTGGCGAAGAAGGCGTTGCCGCCATCAAGGAAATGACCGACGGCGTTGGCGCCGATGCCGTTCTCGAATGCGTTGGCCTGCAGGAGAGCATGGATCAGGCGCTCGGTTGCGCGCGTCCGGGCGGCGCTGTCGGCTTTGTCGGCGTGCCCCATGGCGTGACGATTGGCGGCGAGGGGCTGTTCTTCCAGCAGAAGCGCCTGTTCGGCGGCCCCGCGCCGGTGCGCCGCTACCTGCCGAAACTGATGGACATGGTGTTGAAGGACGAAATCCGGCCCGGCAAGGTCTTCGACCTCGAACTACCGATCGACCAGGTCGCCGAAGGCTACAAGGCCATGGACGAGCGCCGCGCCATCAAGACGCTGTTGCGCGTCTAGAATGAACGCTGTCTGCCGGCTTCACAAAAACCGGCCGAAAGCGGATCTCCCCCCTTGAGGGGGAGACCTATAGCATATGACTTGCCGCACAGCCCCCAAGTCTTCTCGCCCCGGAGGGGAGAGATGTCGCGACAGCGACAGTGAGGGGGGAACTTATCCACGCGAACGCCCTCACGGATTGAAATGCTGCTTCACCCTCACTGCCCCTTTCGGGGCATCTCTCCCGCAAGCGGGAGAGAGTATATGGAGCGAAATCCAAAGCCATATGCACCCCCTTGAGGGGAGAGACCGATGACGGCTTTTTCAGCCGATCAACCGCGCCGTGTAGATTTCATCGGCGCGAAGCGGCAGAAGGCGGTTGGCCATTTCGTGTTTCAGCGCCTCGTGGCGTTCGGTTTCCTCTGTCGTCTTGTCCTTCTTGCCGCCGAGCCGCACGAATTCCTCCAGAACATGACCGGGCTTGATGACGGCCTCTGCCGTCTTGCCGCGATAGGCAAAGCGGAAAAGATAGGGGCCCGGCGGATCGGTGATCACGTCCTTGCCGCCAAGCGGGCGAAAGACGGCAAGCCGGTTTTCGGTCAGGGCCCGCGTCACCATTTCCAGCGCATCGCGGCCACCCGGTCCGGTAAAGGCGGTCAGCACCGAGATTTCGCGGCGCTCCAGCGGCGCGTCATCCAGCAGCGGAAAGGCCGCCTGCATGGCTTTCAGCCCGTGAACGACACCGCCGGGAAAACCGCCGCCGTGATAGGCCATGATGTCGTCGAAGGAAAAGGTGAGCGCGCGGCCGCCTTCGCTGACCGTGATCGTGTCATGCATCAAGAAAACCCTTCAGATTGGGGATGAACCGGTCGAGAAAACGCGTCGTCGCCGGCATGAAATGCGAACCGTGGTGGAACATCGGGTCCAGCGAGGAGATGATCATTCGCCCCGGCGTCGAAACTTCGTCGATGTAGAAGATCGCGCGGCCCTCGCCGTCACGCACCAGAACCTCTGCGCCCGTCGGCGGCTCAAACCAGCCATGCAGGTGCCAGGTCACGTCGCGGTTCGTCATGCCCGCCATCAGCGGGTGGGCGGGGTCTGCGATCGTGACGCCGAGATCGGCGCCGGGCTCCAGCCACCACCACCAGTTTGTCGGGGTCTGGGTGAAGGCCACATGCGGAAGCCAAAGATGCGAGAGGCTCTCGCCAAGCGCGATCACCGTTCCGCCTGCGGCAAGATGCCGGTCGATAACGGAACGTTGTGCGATCATGCGCTGCGCCGGCGTGCGGCAGGGCACCCAGAGCGTGTCATCATCCCGCAGGCTCTCCCCGAGCGCTTCCGGCGTGGTGACGACGTCGAACGCGGATGCATAGCGCGGCCCCTCGAGACTGCGCGTATGGTAGTAGCAGCCCGATGACGGCAGAACGAGGCGCTTTCGCCGTTCAGGCGCCGATTTGAAGCCAAGATAGCTTTCCGCCGCGCCCAATCGCGCCTGATAGGATTTGACGGCAGGTTTCGCGGTCACTGGATCGGCGCATTCGCCGCCATCGGCCCAGGCAATGATGCGCGCGGCAAGCGTTGCCGGCAGGTCCCATTCGCGCCCCATCGTGGCAAGATCATTACCCGCATGGCTGAATATGCGCCCACCTTCAGGCCGCGCCCAGACCCAGTCAACCGGCACGGCATCCGGACCGAGCCCGTTGACCACGACCGCGCCGTCCGGCGGCGGATTGCAGCCGCGACCGTAAAACCCGGCGACACCCTTGTTGGTTTCGAGTTTTTTCAGATCGATACCGTCAAAGATCGGATGCGCATTGACGGGCGAAAGATCGAAATCCGCCCGTTTCGGCGCAGCAATCGGACGGTACTGCGCCATGCCGCCCAAAAGCGGACGCAGCATATGGCCGTTGAAGAACCAGCGGCCACCGCGATCGAGAAAGGCGGAAAGCGCATCCCTCAAGTCGAGCATTTCGTTCTGGTCGAGCTGGTTGCCGGTGATCAGGCCGCGATGGCCGGTCAGATGCTCGGCGCTGAGATCGGCCTGATCGACAATGCGCACAAGGCCTTCGGCCGCAGCCGCACGGAAGACCTCGGACGGCCCCTCATAGGCCGATTTGACATAAACAACGCTCATCGGAACTCCCTTCCTGCGAAAGCCGGTATGACGGCCTTGCGGGTGCCGCTTTCCGGGCCCGTCAGGTCCACCCAGCGCATGTCGACCCCATAGAGCCGCGCAAGCGCTTCCGGCACGATCATGTCCTCGACCGTGCCGTTCACCTCATGGCCGCCCGGCATCATCAGCAGCACGTCATCGGCCGCGGCCAGCGCATGGTTCGGATCATGGGTGGTAAACAGGATCGCCTTGTCGCGGCGTTCGCGCAGCATGTTCAGGAGGTCGAGCGTTTTCGACTGGTTGCCGAGATCGAGCGCCGAGGTCGGCTCATCGAAGACGAGGGCGGGAGAGCCGGTGGCAAGCGCACGGGCAATGAGGATCATCTGCCGCTGGCCGCCGGACATGCGGTCATAGCGAAGCTCTGCCAGATGCATGGCGCCGACGGTTTCCAGCGCATCTCTTGCGGCTTCGATATCGTCCTTCCCCGGCTGGCCGAAAAGCCCAATCTGAGCAGCATGGCCCATGACCACCACATCGAGGCCGGAAAGTTTCGCCTGCGAGGCGCCGTGCTGGGGCACATAGCCGGCAATCTTCGGTGCGGTGCGCGTGCCCGTCTTCAACGGCTGGAAACCGAGGAGCGCGCGCAAAAGCGTGGTCTTGCCGCGCCCGTTCGGCCCGAAAATGGCCATCGTGCGCCCGACCGGCACGTCAAAGCTCACATCGCGGAAGATCACATTATGACCGAAGGCGACACTGGCGTTTTCAAGTCCGATCATGGCTGGTTTGCTTTCGAGAAATGCCGGCGCAAAAGCAGGCCGAACACCGGCGCGCCGATCAGCGCCGTCAGCACGCCGAGCGGGATTTCCGCCGCCGTCAGCGTGCGCGCCAGCGTATCGACGAAGGTGAGATAGGCAGCTCCCAGAATGGCCGAGGCCGGGATCAGCACGCGGTGATCTTCTCCGACGAGAATGCGCGCGGCATGCGGAATGACGAGGCCGATCCAGCCGACAATGCCGGCAATTGCCACCGAAGTTGCCGTCATCAGCGCCGTGGCGACGAAGATGAACCAGCGCTCGCGATCCGGATTGACGCCGAGCGAGCGCGCCTCGGTATCTTCCAGCGCCAGAAGATTGAGCCGGTAGCGGAAGAGCCACACCGCGATGATGCCGATGGCAAGCCCCGGAAGCCCGAGCCAGAAGCGCGCCCAGGTGGCCGTCGAAAACGAACCCATCAGCCAGTAGACGATGGCGGGCAGCGAGGTATTGGGATCGGCGACAAACTGCACCACGGAGACGAGCGCGGAAAACAGCGCGCCGACCACCATGCCCGAGAGGATGACGGTGACAATCTCGGTGCGCCCGTTGATGCGCGCCAGAAGCCCGACGACAACGAGGGCGGCAAGACCGAAGATGAAGGCCAGCCCCAAAAGCGTGACCCCGGCATAGCCGAGCAGAATGGCAAGCGCGCCGCCAAAGGCCGCTCCCTGGCTGATGCCGAGCACCTGCTGCGAGACCAGTGGATTGCGGAAGACGCCCTGAAGCGCCGCACCGCCAACGGCAAGTGCCGCACCGGAGACGGCGGCGATCAGCACCCGCGGCATGCGCACCAGAAGCACGATCCGCTCGTCGATGTTCTCAAGCGGCGCGGTGGGTGCGGCGATATAGGCGAGAATGATTTCGGCGATCCGACCGGGCGAGACGGCAAACCGCCCCGCGCCGATGGCAAAGATCAGCGCCGCGAACAATGCCGCGAAAAGGCCGACAAAGACGCCGGCCCGCAAGGCACCGGACCCGCCATGAAGGCGGGCGCCGGCTGTCACATCGCTCATGACTTGGCCTTGAACTGATCGTAGTTGGCAGCGCCCTCGTTGAGGTCGGTCCACAGAATGCCGTCAATGTCGTCTTCGGTCAGATCGTAGTCATAGATCTTCGCGTAGGCATCCTTCATTTCGGCGCGCAGGTCATAGTCGAAGACATCCGGATGCAGGATTTCGGCAAGCCACATCCAGGTCAGCGGGCTTTCCGTGTTCGGCGGGTCCCAGCGATAGCCGCCGAGCGGCATGCGGTAGACCTTGTGGTTCTGTGCCGCATTGGTGAGTGACAGGATCGGGTCCTCATAGATGCGCTCAGGCGAAATATCGCTCTCGAAATTGTTGAGCAGGATCACATCCGGGTTCCAGGCGGCAATCTGTTCGGGGTTGATGGTGACGCCGTTGGCCTCGAGATCGGCTGAGGCGCTCCTGCCGCCGGCAAGCTCGATATACCAGGTGTTGTAGTTGTTCTTTGCGCCCGACGCCTTCAGGGTTTCCTCAGCGCGCAACAGGTAGAGCACCTTCGGCTTGTCGGCCTCGTCAATGGCTGCAGCCTTTTCGGCGATATCGCTGGCAACGTCCTCGCGCCATTCGATCAGCGGGCCAATGCGGTCGTCACGGCCCATGGCAACCGCCGACATGGTCATGTAGTCGCGCGCCTTTTCCTCCGTGCCGTAGGAGATCAGCATGGTTGTCAGGCCGGCATTGGTGATCGGGTCGACCAGGTCATTGCCGCGATCGGCCCACTGGATGACGAGATCCGGGTTGGTGGCGGCCAGTTCCTCGACATTGGGAATGAAGTTCGGCGCGGTGATATCGGAGGGGATGTCTTTCGCTTCCGGATAGATCTTGCCGAGAATGCCGTCGAGCACGGCCTGTTTGGCAACCGGGTTCATGCCGACCTGCTTTTCGACACCGCCGTCGATCGCGATCAGCGTCGAGGCCATCGGCATCGGGATCGAGGCGACCCGCTCGGCGGGCTTTTCCAGAACAACCTCACGGCCGGCCTGATCGGTGATTTCAATCGGATCGGCATGGGCAAGGCCCGCGCCGGCCAGAATGAGGGATGCGATGCCGAACGGCACGACGGTCTTCATGAAAAGCTCCTTTGACAAATGGAAGGTAGGAACTTTTACATTAACGTGATTTTTTTGGTCAAGTTTTTATGCAACTGCAGCGCTCTTTCGCCGCAGGCATGCACAAAGAACCATGCGCTCCGTCACACATGAGGATGAGGAAATCCGTTTCGGACCGAGAGATCACTTCCCGCTAGCGCGGCCGCTTTTCCGAATGCAGTTCACCGGTTGTCAGCACCGGCGAAGCGTCGATGCTCTCGGCATCCAGCATGGTCGCGACCCGCTCGAGCGATGCGATCAGCTGTGCCTGTTCCCAGTCCTTCAGCCCCTCGAATGCCTCGACATAGCGCTGCTGCAGCGCGTCCGGCGCACTTTCCACCATGGCCCGGCCGGAATCGGTCACGGTGACATTGGTCTGCCGGCGGTCGGTCTTTGAGGGCACCCGCTCCACCATGCCGCGCGCGACAAGCTTGTCGACCAGCGTGGTAACGGAGGCCTGACGGATGCCCATCTGGGTTGCCAGCGCCTTGGGCGTCACGCTGCCGCGCTCCTCGACAATCTGCAGCACGCGCAGCTGCGCCGGCGTCAGCCGGGCCGACTGCGCCAGATCGCGTTCGTAATTTTCAGTGGCGCGGAGAATCCGCCTGAGCGCAATCAGGCTTTGATCAACGCGGTCAACGGGTGTCGTCGTCATCGCTCCATTATTGCACGAAGTTCAAAGCCTTAGACAGCCAAAAAATCGACATAATTAATTAGGCACAATGAATTTCATGACTATCCATGAGATTCAGGACTTCTCGGCTATTTTATCTGTTTTTCCTTATCTTTATGGTTTTATGACTATTCTCCTCAAAGGGTTGATATTCTCGAAGAGATAATTTACTTAGGAGGCCTAACTAATCGAAATAAGGTCAGACGATGTCCCGGAATATCACCAAGCCCCGATCCAGCATGCCCCGCCTGCGCAAGCCCACTGCAGCGGACGGGGCCCAAATCTGGTCACTTGTGAAGAACTGCAAGCCGCTCGACGAAAATTCGATGTACTGCAATCTCATTCAGGCTGAACATTTCGCGGATACCTGTGTTGTCGCCGAACTTGACGGCGAAATCGTCGGCTGGATCTCCGGCCATCTCATTCCTGCCAAGCAGGAGCTATTCGTCTGGCAGGTTGCCGTCGGCGAAAAGGCCCGTGGCCTCGGCCTCGGCAAGAAAATGCTGTTCGACCTGATCGAACGTGACGTCTGCGACGACATCACCCATATCAAGACGACCATCACCGAAGACAATGACGCATCCTGGGGCCTGTTCAGGAGCTTCACGCGGTCGCTCGGCGGCGAACTTTCAGATGCCCCGCATTATGAGCGCGATACCCATTTCGACGGGCACCACGACACCGAACACATGGTGACGATTACGCTGCCGGAAGCACGCGCCCTCGCAAACGCCGCTTAATACGCGGCCTGTCACTCCCGTTTTTTTTCTGAAATCGCTTCAAGCGAAAGGACGACTCATGCCTATGGACATGATCAAGAATGATGTTTTCAAGCGCCGCGAAAGTGCTGCGCGCTCTTACTGCCGCAGCATGCCGGCCACCTTCACCCGCGCCAGCGGATCGGAAATCTTCGACAAGGACGGCAATCGCTGGATCGACTTTCTGGCCGGCTGTTCCTCGCTGAACTACGGCCACAACGACGCCGACATGAAGGCGGCGCTGATCGAGCATATCTCGTCGGACGGCATTGCCCAGGGTCTTGACCTGCATACCGATACCAAGAGCGATTTCCTCAAGGCGATGGAAACCCACATCCTGAAGCCGCGCGGCATGGATCACAAGGTGATGTTCACCGGCCCGACCGGCGCCAATGCCGTCGAGGCGGCCATGAAGATCGCCCGCAAATCGACCGGCCGCACCAATGTGATTGCCTTTACCAACGGCTTCCACGGCGTCACCATGGGCGCGCTTGCCGCCACCGGCAACGGCTATCACCGCGGCGGCGCTTCGATGGACACATCCGGCGTCACGCGCATTCCCTATGACGATTATGCCGACGGCGTCGACAGTGCAGCGCTTCTGGAACAGATGCTCGCCGATCCGTCCAGCGGCGTCGACGAACCGGCCGCAATCATGTTCGAAACCGTGCAGGGCGAAGGCGGACTGAATGCCGCTTCTCCCGAATGGATCCGCCGCATGGCCGATATCGCGCACAATCACGGCGCGCTGCTGATCATCGACGACATTCAGGCCGGCTCCGGTCGCACTGGCCATTTCTTCTCGTTCGAGGAAATGGGCGTGACGCCGGACATCATCACCATGGCCAAATCGGTTTCCGGTTTCGGCCTGCCGATGGCGCTGGTTCTGGTCCGCCCCGAACACGACGTCTTCGGCCCGGCCGAACATAACGGCACGTTCCGCGGCAATACGCATGCCTTCGTGACCGCCCGCGTTGCCATCGAAAAATTCTGGACCGACGATCGCTTCCAAAAGGAACTGGCCGAAAAAAGCACGATGCTGACCGGCGCGCTTTCCAGGATCGCTGCGGAAATCCCCGCTGCCACGCTGAAAGGCCGCGGCCTGATGCAGGGCGTCGATGTCGGCTCGGGCGAGCTGGCGGAAGAAATCTGCGCCCGTTCGTTCGACAAGGGCCTGATCATCGAGACATCCGGCAATGAGGACCAGGTGGTCAAGGTGCTGGCGCCGCTCACCACCTCCGAAGAGACCTTCAGCGAAGGCTTCGACATCCTCCTTGAGGCCGTCCGCGAGACGATGGCCGCCAAAACCCAGATTGCAGCGGAGTAATTCGCAATGATTGTACGTGACCTGAACGAAATCATCGAAAACGACAAGGACCGCGTGGTCGCCGATGCCAAATGGCGCTCGATCCGGATGCTTCTGGCCGGCGATGGCATGGGCTTTTCCTTCCACATCACCATTCTCGAAGCCGGTTCGGAGCACACCTTCGAATACAAGCACCATTTCGAGAGCGTCTATTGCATCAGCGGCAAGGGCTCGATCACCGATATCGCCACCGGCGAGACCCACCAGATCAAGCCCGGCGTGATGTATGCGCTGAACGAGCATGACCGCCACATCCTGCGCTCCGAAGAGGAGCTGGTGATGGCCTGCTGCTTCAATCCCCCGGTGACCGGCACGGAAGTGCACCGGGAAGACGGTTCCTATGCCCCGGCGGAGGAAAACGCCTGATATCATGTCCCATACTGTCGAAAAGATCGGCGGGACCTCCATGTCCCGCATTGATGAACTCAGCAATACGCTGATCATCGGCAAACGGCGCAAGGCCGAACTCTACGGACGGATTTTCGTGGTCTCCGCCTTTGGCGGCATCACCAATCTCCTGCTGGAGCACAAGAAGACCGGTGAGCCGGGCGTTTATGCGGCTTTCGTCAACAATCAGAGCCATCATGGCTGGCACGATCGGCTGGACCGCGTTGCCGAGGCCATGAAGGAAGCTCACGTCAAGGTGCTGGACAATCCGGCCGATATCGAGCGCGCCGATGCCTTTGTGAATGAACGCATGCTGGGCGCGCGCAACTGCCTGATCGACCTGCAGCGGCTCTGCTCCTACGGCCATTTCCGGCTGACCGAGCATATGAGCCAGATCCGCGAACTGCTGTCGGGCCTCGGCGAGGCGCATTCGGCCTTCGTGACCACGCTGCTGTTGAAGCGCAAGGGCGTGAATGCCCGTTTCGTCGACCTATCCGGCTGGCATGACGAGGGCGATCTCAGCCTCGAAGACCGCATCCGCCAGGGGATCGACGGCATTGACCTGAAAAGCGAAATGCCGATCGTCACCGGTTACGCCCAGTGCCTTGAAGGGCTGATGAGCGAATTCGACCGCGGCTATTCCGAAGTGACATTTTCGCGCCTTGCCGCCCTTTCGGGCGCCAGCGAAGCGATCATTCACAAGGAATTCCACCTGTCGTCCGCCGATCCCGCGCTTGTCGGCGCCGACAAGGTCCGCAAGCTGGGGCGCACCAACTACGATGTCGCCGACCAGCTTTCCAATCTCGGCATGGAAGCCATCCATCCGAAGGCTGCGAAGACGCTGCGCCGCGCCGCCGTGCCGCTGCGCGTGACCAACGCATTCGAGCCGCAGGACCCGGGCACGCTGATTGACGACCGGCCGGCCGAAACGCCGGGCGTGGAAATCGTCACCGGCCTCGACCTCTATACGCTGGAAGTGTTCGAACAGGACATGGTCGGTGTGAAGGGCTATGACGCGGCGATCCTCGATGTTCTGACCCGCCACAAGGTGCGGATCGTCTCGAAGGTCTCCAACGCCAACACCATCACCCATTATGTCGACAGTTCGCTGAAGGTCCTGCGCCGCGTGGAAAAGGACCTGTCGGAACGCTGCCCGTCGGCGGAGATTTCGTCGAGAGCCATTGCCATGGCCTCGGTCGTCGGCCGGGACCTGAGCGGTCTCTCCGTTCTGACGCGCGGCCTTCAGGCAATCGCCGCTGCCGGCCACGAAGCCATCGGCGCCAGCCAGGGACCGCGCAATGTCGACGTCCAGTTCATCGTCGACCGCGACGCGCTCGATCCGGTGATCATCGCGCTTCACCGCGCATTGTCGGAAACCGAACGCCCGGCCCTTTCCAAGGCAGCGTGATCGCCGACACAAGAGCAAGACAAAAGCGATAAGCAAGCCGGCCTTTCGGGCCGGCTTTCGTCATTCAGGCTACTGACAAAGCTCATCCCTCGTTTTTCGTCATACCGGCCTTGAGCCGGTATCCAGGGCCGCTTGTTATGTGCTTTCAGAAAGAGTCTTTGCGCGCAAGGACTTGCGCTTACTAGATTCCGGCTCAAGGCCGGAATGACGGCGGAGAAGGACGCAAAACCACGATTGCTTGCGGGGTTTGTCAATAATCTGAGGCGGCTTTGTCGACAAACCGCTCTCGTCATACAGGCACTCACGTTTCCGCCGCTTCGGCTTTCCCGGTGCTGCCGGACGCATTTTCCCGGTGCAAGCCCCACAGGAAAATCTGCGTTGCCTGTCGCGCCATTTCGGGGATTTCCTGTTCCGTCAGCGGCGGGCGCTGTCCGAGAACGATTGTCAGATAGGTTTCGCCGCGCACCAGCCCCAGAAATTGACTGGCTGTCAGTTCGGGATCGGGGCAGACGATCTCGCCGCGCGCATGGGCTGCCTGCAAAAGCCGTTTCACCCAGTCGAGACTTTTGGCGGGACCGGTGCGGAAGAAATAGGAGACCAGTTCCGGGGAACGCCCGGCCTCCGACACGACGAGCCGGTAAAGCCCGATTGCGCGTGGCTGCGAAAACAGTTCGAGCAAATGCTCCGCAAACTGTGTCAGCGCCCCTTCCAGCCCGGCCTTGTCCGCGTCCTCTTCATGGAAAACGCCGGAATAGAGCTTGGCGGTGCTATCGGCCACAAGCGCCTCGAAAAGCCCTTCCTTGTTGCCGAACAGCGCGTAGATCGTGCGTTTCGATCCCCCGGCCCGCTCGATAATCGCGTCGATACTGGTGGCGGCGAAACCGCGTTCAAGGAACAGTTCTGCCGCTGCGGACATCAGGGCGGCACGGCGGGGATCGTCAGGGCAGGTCTGGGACATCGGACTTTTTGGTTGACATTGGTAATGAATATTACCATATCGTATCGCATGACTGGTAACAAGCGTTACCACCCTCCCTTTAAAGATTCGGGTTTATCCGATGACCGCCGTCACCGCCTCTGCCGCGTCCAGCACGGACACGCCGCCCCAACAGCCTGCCGCCCCCAGACCGGCAGCGCCGCCAGTGCTCGATGCACGCATCGTGGCGACGCTGACAGGCGTACTGATTTCGGCGATGATGTCGGGGCTCAACAGCCGCGCGGGCGGCCTTGCCCTCAGTGATATTCGCGGCGCTATGGGACAGGGGATCGACGGCGGTTCGTGGATCACGTCGTTTTATTCCGCAGGCGAGCTTCTGGTGATGCCGTTTGCGACATGGTTCGCCATCACGCTGACCGTCCGCCGGTTCTACATGATCATGCTTGGCATCACGGCGCTTGTCGCGCTGGTCCAGCCGTTCATCGTCGACCTGCATCTGCTTCTGGCATTGCGGCTGGTTCAGGGCATCAGCGGTGGCGCGCTGATCCCGATCCTGATGATGATGGCGCTGCGGTTCCTGCCGCCGGCCATCCGCCTGCACGGACTGGCGCTTTATGCGCTGACGGCCACCTTCACACCGAATGTCGCGATCTGGGTCGTCGGCCACTGGACCGACGCGGCGGCTGACCTGCGCTGGGTGTCGTGGCAGTTTCTGCCGGCTGCCGCGCTCTGCGCGCTGCTGGTGGGCTGGGGCCTGCCGAGGGAACCGGTCATCTGGCCCCGGTTCAAGGGGTTCAATCTGGCAGGCTTTCTGACCGGCATTCCGGCGCTGTTCCTGCTGGCCATCGCCTTCAGTCAGGGCAACCGGCTGGACTGGCTGAATTCACCGCTGATCTGTTTCTGCCTGATCGGGTCCGCGATCTGCCTTGCGGCCTATATCGCCTCGGAACTGGCACATCCCTCGCCCTTCATCCGCTTCGAACTGTTGGGCCGGCGCAACCTTCAGGTCGGTTTCACAATCTTCTTTATCCTTCTGGGCGTGCTCTATTCCGGGGCGGGCCTGCCGGCGACCTTCCTCGGCGCGCTTCAGAACTACCGGGCGCTTCAGATTGCCCCGATCGGGCTGATCATCGGGCTGCCGCAGATCGTGCTGGGATCGGTGGTGGCGGCCCTGCTCTATCAAAAATGGGTCGACGCCCGCTATGTGCTTGCAGGCGGGCTGGTGCTGATCGGGCTGGCCTGTTTCTGGGGCGCGCAGATTGATCCGAGCTGGACATGGCGGCAATTCGTGCCCGCGCAGATCCTGCAGGCGATCGGTCAACCGATGGCCGTCGTCTCCATGCTGTTTCTCGCCACATCGGTCGTGCAGCCGATGGAAGGACCTTATATCGCCGGTCTGGTGAACACGTTGCGGGCCGCCGGCACGGTGGTGGGCGTGGCCGCGGTCGGACGCCTTGAACTGATCCGCGAACATTTCCACAGTTCGGTGCTTGTGGGCCACGCGGCTGCCGTGTCCGGCCATCTGCCCGCTGCCGCAAGCCCGGATGCGCTGGACGGCATGATCGCAGCGCAGGTGATGACGCTGACGATTGCCGACTGTTACCGCGTGCTCGGCGTGATCGCGCTGCTGCTCGCCCCGCTCGCCCTGCTCAGCCACTACATTCCCGCGCCGATGACCCGCCCCGCGCCGTCGGAAAAATAGCCGCGCCCGCCAATCAGGAAAATCAAGCGATGCCCTTTGCCAAACCGAAAATCGTCGTTCCGGTCGTTGCCCTGCTGCTGCTGGGGACCGGATATTATGTCAATCGCGCGGAGGCGGATTCCCGTCATCAAAGCACCAATGATGCCTATCTCGAGGCCGATTACACCAATGTCGCTCCCGAGGTCTCGGGCCGTGTCGCCAGGCTGCTGGTGGCGGAAAACCAGAAGGTTGAAAAAGGCGACCTGCTGGCCGTGCTTGACGATCACGACCTGACGCTGGAGGTGAACGCCGCCAAGGCCGCACTGGCGGCCGCCGAGGCGACACAGGCGACCCTTGCGGCACAGATTACCCAGCAGCATTCGCTGATCGCGGCCGCGCAATCGAGCCTCGATGCCGATGACGCGGCGCTGATCTTGGCTGAGAGCAAGGAAAAACGCGCCCGCGATATGGCGGAACGCGGAACAGGCACACAAGCCGTGCTGGATGAAATGATCTCAAGCCTCGCGTCCGTGAAGGCGCGACGGGCCGCCGATAGTGCCAATCTTGCCGCCCAGCGCCAGCAGCTCGACATTTATGCCGGCCAGCAGAAATCGGCGCTTGCCGCCGTGCAACAGGCACAGGCCGCGCTCGATCTGGCGGAACTGCGGCTGAGCTATGCCGAGATCAAGGCGCCGGTTTCGGGCACGATCGGCCAGCAGAACCTGCGCATCGGCGATTATGTCACGACCGGTTCGACCGCCATGTCGATCGTGCCGCTGAGCGAGATCTACGTCACCGCGAACTTCCGCGAAACCCAACTGGCGCATGTGCGCGCCGGCCAGCCCGTCACGCTCAGCGTCGATGCGATACCGGGACGGGAATTTACCGGAACGGTGGCCAGTCTCGGGCCGGCCAGCAATGTCAGCTACAGCGCCGTCGCGCCGGCCAATGCCACGGGCAATTTCACCAAGGTTGCGCAGCGGCTTCCGGTCCGCATCGAAATCGCGCCCGGACAGCCGCAGATGGACCTGATGCGTGCCGGCATGTCGGTGATTGCGGATATCGATACGGACATCACACCCGAGAGCAAATCATGACCACACTGAACGAAACCGAAGGCGAAATCCTGACCTTCTGGACCCAGCAGGACCGGATGCACGGCCACCAGCCGCTGGGCCAGTGGCTGTTCGGCGAAATCGAACGCCACGGCATCGAAGGCGCAACGCTTTCCGGTGGGCTGATCGGCCGCGGCCATGACGGCATGACCCATGCGATGACGCTGATGGATGTGGCCGGACAACCCCTGCAGATCACCGTTATCGCATCGACGGAAAAGATCGACAGACTGCTGACCGAACTGTCAGGCCAGAACCTGGCCCTGTTCTACAGCCGCACACCGGCCCGCTTCGCCACGCTCTGACAGTATCGCCGCCCTCACGGACATTGCGGCAGGTCGCTTGTGACAGAGGCAGTTAAGTCAACTTTGAAAATAAATACTATTTAATAAAAATAAAATACGATATATAAAATGCCGGGTACGATCTCTTTGCACGGGAGGAAACGGGATCATGGCTGGCAGGCCGGAGCAGGAGGCGACAGCCGGAGCGCGACTGTCCGAAAAATCCGGTGGCGCCGGACGCAAGGTCATGGCCGGCTGCCTGAGCGAATTCGTCAATGCCATTGTCGGCGGCGAAATGCCGGAAGGTGCCTTGCTGCCGAGCGAGGCGGAACTTATGGCGCGCTTCAAGGTCAGCCGCACGACCCTGCGGGAGACCATGCAGTATATGGTCGCCCAGGGGCTTATCCGGTCCCGCCCGCGGGCCGGAACCGTTGTGCAGCCGCGGGCGGCGTGGAACATGCTCGATCCGCTGCTTCTGGATGCCGCCCTCGACCACGAGCAGGATTTTGCCTTTTACGACGCGCTGCTTCAGGCGCGTGAAGTGCTGGAGCCGGTTTCGGCGCGGCAGGCTGCCACCAATGCCGACAATGCAGCGCTGATTGCGGTGACCGAGGCATTTGAGGCCATGGTCGAAGCCAGCGGCCGCGACACGGAAGCCTGGAGCCAGGCGGACCTCGATTTTCACACTGCTATTCTTGCCGCCAGCGGAAACTGGGTTTTCGTACAGTTCGGCGTGGCCATTCGCGGCGCGCTGCTCGCCAGTTTCCGCCTGACCAACCGCGCCAGCCATTCCTTTGACGATGCGATCGCGCTGCATCGTCAGCTTCTGGAAGCCATCCGGCTGCGGCAGCCCGACGAAGCGGAAGCGGTAATGCGCGAACTGATTGCCCGGGCGCGCGAAGACATGGAACAGGCGCGCCCCGGAGCCGCAGAGGAGCTGAAAACGCGATGAGTGGACGTTTGAAGGACAAGGTCGCAATCATTACCGGCGCTGGACAGGGCATCGGCGCCGCCATTGCCCGCTGTTTCGCGGCAGAAGGCGGGCAGGTGATCGTGGCCGAACGCAATGCCGAGACCGGCGCGGCAACGGCCGCTGCCGTCGGCGGTCTGTTTCAAGAGACCGATGTCACCCGCCAGGCCGATATCGATGCGGTTGTCGCCATGGCCATGGAGCGGTTCGGCCATATCGATGTGCTGGTCAACAATGCCGGTGCGAATGTCTTCTACCGGCCGCACGAAATGCCGCGGGAAGAATGGGCGCGCTGCATGGCGCTCGATCTGGAGGCCTGCTGGGCGATGACCGAAGCCGTGCTGCCGGCCATGCGCAAGCAGCAGCAGGGCTCGGTGGTCAACATTGCCAGTTCGCACGGCTTCAAGATCATTCCGCACACCTTTCCCTATCCGGTGGCGAAACATGGCCTGATCGGCCTGACCCGCGCGCTCGGCATCGAATATGCCGCCGAGGGCATCCGCGTGAATGCCATCGCACCCGGCTATATCGATACCGAAATCGCCCAAACCTATTGGAACGGCTTTGACGATCCGGCCGCCGAACGGCGAAAGGCGGAAGACCTGCATCCGCCGAAGCGGATCGGCCAACCGGAAGAAGTGGCGATGACCGCCGTCTTTCTGGCGTCCGACGAAGCGCCGTTCATCAATGCCGAAACGATCATGATCGACGGCGGACGCTCGGTTGTCTTTCATGATTAGGAACACACTGTTAGCGGAGAAGGCAACCATGACCGAACACCCTGAATGGGTCGCTGTGGACTGGGGCACGTCCAACCTGCGCGTATGGGTCATGGGGCCGTCGGGCGATGTGCTGCAATACCGCGAGAACCCGCGCGGCATGGGCGTATTGAAACCGGAGGCCTTTGCCGGCGTGCTCGGCGAACTGCTGAGCGGGGTCGAGCGGCAAGATACGGCACTGCCGGTCGTCATCTGCGGCATGGCAGGAGCGCGCGAGGGGTGGGCGGAAGCCGGCTATTGCGCCGTTCCCGGTCCGCCGCCCGGTGCAGACCAGAGCATCAGGGTTCCCGCAACCTCACCCGATCTCAAGGTCTTCATTCTGCCCGGCATGTGCCAGCAGGACCCGCCGGACGTGATGCGCGGCGAAGAAACCCAGGCGGCCGGTTTTCTGGCGATGACGCCGGATTTCGACGGGATATTGTGCATGCCCGGCACCCATTGCAAATGGGTACGCTGCGCCGAAGGCACGGTGAAATCCTTCAAGACGACCATGACCGGAGAAGTCTTCTCCCTGCTGCGCGACCACTCGGTGCTGCATCAGGCTCTTGCCGGGCCCGCATGGGACATGGCGAGTTTCGATCAGGCGGCAGAGACGGCCGCCGAAAACCCCGGACAGGCGCTGACCAACCTGTTCTCGATCCGCGCCGACCGGCTTTTGAACGCAGCGCAGACGGGACCGGCACAGCTTTCGGGGATGCTGATCGGCGCCGAAGTGGCGGCATTGCATGAACTCTGGTCGCGCCGGCCGGTGGCGCTGATCGGCAGCGAACGGCTTGCCGATCTCTACGCCCGCGTGCTGACGGCACGCGGCGCCGAAGTGCAGCGCATCGATGCCGAGGCAGTCACCTTGCGCGGCCTGAAAGCCGCCTATGAACAATTGAGAAACAGATTGTGAAAGCCGAAACGGGGCTTGCAATCATTCAAGCCCCGCTGAATGCCCTGATGCCGCTCGAAGGTATCGGAGACCGCTGTTGAAGAGCTGGCGAGCCCCGGAGAGAGGCGCTCACAGTCGCCTACCATTCCGCGACAGTACCGTCCTCATGCCGCCACAGCGGGTTGCGCCAGTTATGCCCGGTTTTGGCGGCTTCCATCACCGCGTCCTCGTTGATCTCGATCCCAAGCCCCGGACCGGACGGGATCGTCACGCTGCCGTCGGCATAGTTGAATACGTTCGGGTCCTTCAGGTAGTCGAACAGATCGCTGCCCTTGCCGTTATAGTGGATGCCGAGCGATTGCTCCTGAATGAAGGCGTTGTGGCTGACGGCGTCGACCTGCAGGCAGGCGGCCAGCGCAATCGGTCCGAGCGGGCAATGCGGCGCAAACGCCACGTCATAGGCCTCGGCCATGGCGGCGATCTTGCGACATTCGGAAATGCCGCCGGCATGGCTGAGATCGGGCTGGATGATGTCGACCACCCGCGATTCAAAAACCTTGCGGAAATCCCAGCGCGAATAAAGCCGCTCGCCCAGCGCAATCGGCGTGGTCGCGCCGCGCACGACCTCGCCAAGCGCATCGATATGCTCCGACAACAGCGGCTCCTCGATGAACATCAGCCGGAACTGCTCCAGTTCGCGGATCAGCGCCTTGGCCATCGGCCGGTGCACCCGTCCGTGAAAATCGACGGCAATACCGATATGAGGACCGACTTCCGCGCGCACGGCGGCAATCGTTTCGACAGCGGCGTCGATCTTGGCATGGCTGTCGACGATCTGCATTTCGGCCGTGCCGTTCATCTTCAGGGCGGAAAAACCACGATCCACGGTTTCCCGCGCCGCCTTCGCGGCGTCGGAGGGGCGATCGCCGCCGATCCATGAATAGATACGGATACGATCGCGGCAGGGGCCGCCGAGAAGCTGATGCACGGGCAGGCCCGCCGCCTTGCCCTTGATATCCCACAGCGCCTGGTCGACGCCGGCAATCGCGCTCATCAGGATCGGACCGCCGCGATAGAAGGCGCCGCGATACATTGCCTGCCAGTGGTCTTCGATGCGCAGGGGGTCCTTGCCGACGAGATAATCCTCAAGTTCCGCCACCGCCTGCCGCACGGTCAGCGCCCGGCCCTCGATCACCGGCTCGCCCCAGCCGCAGATGCCCTCATCGGTCTCGATCTTGAGAAACAGCCATCGCGGGGCGACCAGAAATGTCTTCAGCGCCGTGATTTTCATGATGTGACTGCTCCATTGCGTATGCGTTGGCCCTCACCGTCGAAATAGAACGGCCGCGACGGCAGGGCAAAACCGATTTCCGCGCCCGTTTGCGGGCGGGTGGCGCCGCGTGCCTCGGCGATGATGGTCTGGCCATCACCGAGATCGGCGTGGATGATCGACGTGCCGCCGAGATTTTCGACGACACCGACCTTTGCGGCAATATCGTTGCCGATCTCCAGGCTTTCCGGACGCAGGCCGACCGTCACCGCGCCGGCGGGAGGGGAAAATTTGCCATTGGCCAGCGGGCTGCCTTCGAGCTTCAGCAGGTTCATCCGTGGCGATCCGATAAAGCCGGCAACGAAGATATTGTCCGGATCATTGTAGAGCGTGTCCGGCGTGCCGATCTGTTCGATCCGGCCGTCGCGCAGCACGACGATCTTGTCAGCCAGCGTCATCGCCTCGACCTGGTCATGGGTGACGTAGATCATCGTTGCGCCCAGCTGGCGGTGAAGCTCGGCCAGTTCCACGCGCATCTGCGCGCGCAGTTCGGCATCGAGATTGGAAAGCGGTTCGTCGAACAGAAAGGCGCGCGGCTTTCGGACGATCGCCCGACCGATGGCCACCCGCTGGCGCTGACCGCCGGAAAGCTGCGAGGGTTTGCGATCCATCAGCGGCTGAAGCTGGAGAATGGTCGCCGCTTCCTTCACGCGCGCTTCCGTCTCGGCCTTCGAATGGCCGGTGCGGCGCAGGCCGAAACTCATGTTCTGGCGCACGGTCATATGCGGATAAAGCGCGTAGGACTGAAACACCATGGCAAGGCCCCGCTCGGCAGGGGCAAGATCGTTGACCACCGTGTCGCCAATCCTGATATCGCCGCCGCTCATGGTCTCAAGACCGGCGATCAGCCTGAGCAGGGTCGACTTGCCGCAACCCGACGGGCCGACGAAGATGCAGAATTCGCCCTCGGCGACCGACAGGTCGATATCGCGGATCACCTCCAGCGCGCCGAAGGCCTTGCGGACCGAGGACAGTTCTATGCTGCTCATGGCTTAGCCTCCCCTGTGATCGTGTGCTTCACCCATGCGCTGACAGCATCGGGCGTCAGCTCGGGCGCATCCGTTTCCGGCGCCGCCAGATGACGGGCGATGGCGGACGAAAGCGCGGCTGCGACCGGACGTCCCGGCGTGGTGAGATCGATTGCGGACACTATCAGCCGTCCCGCACCGACCTTTGCCTCGGCCAGCAGCGCAAGGTCGCGGTTCTGGTTCCAGTCATCGATCACGTCGATGATCCGCCCAAAGCCGAGGCCATCGAGATCAAGCGCCCGGCGATCGTGCAGCAGTTCCCATTCATGCCAGCCGCTTGGCCGCTCCGCCGGGAACGTGCTGAAGACCGGATGTTCGGTGCGGTTGATGAGGCCAAGCGTTTGCGGCGGCTGGCCATCGGTCCAGACCGTGTTCCAGAACAGGGTGGTAAAGCCGAGTTCGGCGTTGGGAACGATGGCCTCCGGTGCAGGCGCAAAGACAAGGCTTTCGCCCGCCATCAGCCTTTCCAGTTCCGCCGCGCCGAGACTGGTGACAATCGGAAGGTCGGCCTTTTCCTCGGCAAACACCCAGAAATCCCAGCTGTTGTCCGCCCCGCCAACGGAAAGCGTCAGCGTGTAGCGGCCCTGCGCCAGTCCGTCCGTCGCCACCGTTATGTCGCCCAGATGGTGAAGGTCGCCGGTCTGCAGCAGATCGTGGGCGATGGTGCCTTCGGCCCTAAGCCCGCCATCGCGATCCTGCACGCTCCAGCGCGCCTCGCCCGCAGCCAGATCATGCTGGGTAAACAGCGACACCGCAGCACCTGCGGTAAAGGCCGCGCCCTTTGTCAGCACGAAGCCGGGCGCCAGCAACAGCGGCACGACGGGTCCGCAGAAGCGACGGAACGCGGCCGGATCGTCATAGGGTTTTGCCGACCAGAAGGCATCGACGACGCCGACCAGCGCAGTGCCCTGACCGGGAAAGTCCTGCAGGCCGAGCAACTGGAAACCGCCATAGTCGGGGGTGCGCAGGCTTGCCTCGATATCCTCCTTGTAAAGCGCCGTCTGCAAGGCGCCCGAGCACATCATCTTCTCGTGGGCGCTGTCGCGCCGCCCCTTGCTTTCAAGGTCGCGGGCGACGATATCGAAGGCATCGGGCGCCAGCGGACCGTCGTAACGCGGAATCGAATCCAGATCGGGATAAACGCACCATTGCCCGATTTCATGTCCGAGCAGCGGAACCTTCTCGGCCTGAACCCATTCGCTCCAATCGGTCTCGGTTTCGAGCGGGCGCGCGTTCAGGCGGCTTTCCAGCCCCTCGCCCCAGCGATGACTGCGCGGCTCCGGTTTGGACAGATAGTCGGCGCGCTTGAGCGAGGGCCAGCCCGAACCGCCATTATAGAGGCGTCGCGGATCGCGGGCGCGCCATTCCTCCAGAAACCGCTCCAGCCAGGCATGCAGGCCGGAACCGGATACCTCGTTGCCGACCGTCAGCATCACGAAGGAGGGATGATTGCCATATTCGGCGACGATCCGTTCCGCTTCCCGGCGGGTGAACGCGTCGATCTCAGGATCGGAACCGAGAGCGCACCAGACCGGCGTTTCGACATGAAGATAAAGACCGAGCTCGTCGGCGACCTCGAAGGCCGCGCGCGGCGGGCACCAGCTGTGAAACCGCACATGGTTGAGCCCGTGTTCCTGCACGCTACCGAAGGCGACGCGCCAGCCCTCCCGGTCCATCGGCGGGTGGCCGGTCTTCGGGAAAATGCAGCAATCGAGCGTGCCGCGCAGAAAGATGCGGCGACCATTCAGGCGGATGTGACGACCCTCGCGCTCGATATGGCGCAGGCCGAAATCCGTCTCGCGAAAATCGACCGGCGCGCCGTCGCGTCGCCATTCCGCCTTCAGACGGTGGATGGACGGCGAGAACTCGTCCCAGCGGGCAGCGTCCACCGGCAGCGGCATGGTGAGGTCGAGCGGCGTATAGCCGGAGTCGATATCAAGCGGCAGGACCTGCGAAACCGCGCGCCCGTCATCCAGCGTTGCCGTCAGGTGGAGTTCATCGACATGCCCGCCTTCGGTCCAGAAGGTCGGCCATGTGCGGCTCGGATCGAGCGCGTCGAGTTCGATGCGAAGGTCGATGCCCGTCTTGCCGGTGGTCACATCCAGCCGGGCGATCCGCCCGGCACGGGCCTCGATGCGTATCGCGCCGACGATGCCGTTCCAGTTCGACTGCGTATGCTCCGAGGTCGAATGCGCCACGTCCGGATTTTTTTCGCGAATGGCCTGGCCGACATTGGGGAAATCGGAATTGTCGACCCGAAGCACGATCCGGTGTTTGCCCGGCTCGAGCTGACCGAGCAGAAACATGTTCGGTGTGCAAAGCCCGAGATCGCGACCGATTTCGAGGCCGTCGATCCAGACCCGCACTTCGCCGTGCGGGCGTTCCAGCATCAGATCGTGATGCAGGCCTGCCTGACTGTCCGGCACGACGAAATCGCGGGCATACCAGGCCGGCCCGACATAGGGATGGCGGCGGGTCAGATAGGCCATGCCGGCACTCGGTCCGGCCGGCGTCTTTTCGGCCAGATCGATGGTTCCGGGCAAGGCGATGCTGTCTTCGAAGGCGGCGGTGTGCCAGTCTGCGCGCAGGCCCTGTCCTTCGGGGTCAAGCGCAAAGTCCCATTCGCCGGAAAGCTCGATTTCGTGAAGCATGATGCTGGAGGTCCATTCACAAACAGGTGGTAAGGCGCCGGCGGACCACGGCCCGCCGGGAATTTCAGTTATCAGAGGCGCGCCCTGATCCGCTTTTCCGCGGTTTCAAGCGCCTGTTCGGGCGTTTCCACGCCCTTGGCGACATTGTCGACGGCGACCTGGACGGCGTCTCCCGCCAGGCGGTCATGGGTGTTCAACGGCCAGGATTTCATCGTGCGCTGCACCTCGGCAAAAACCGTGTTGACGTTCTGACCGCCATAATAGGGGTCTTCGAAATTGATCCAGTCGGCGCTTCCGTCCGGCAGGTAGGCGGGGTAGAGGTCGTCGTTCTGGTATTGTTGCTTGAGGCTTTCATTATCGGTGACGAGCCAGTGGATGAAGGCCCAGGCGGCGTCCTTGTTTTTCGAGGTGTTGAGCACGCCGATAAAGTCGCCGCCATAGTTCCAGGACCGGCTGCCGTTTTCATCGGCGGGCACCGGCGAGACACCCCATTTGCCGGCGTCGTTTGGCGCGAAGGCCCGCTTGAGCAACCCGCCGAACCAGTTGCCCGACATGATCGTGGCGATCTGCCCCTTGCCGAAAGCGGACTGCCATTCGGGCGACCACATGGAAAACGGCGAGATCAGTTTCGCCTTGCCCGCCTGATCGATCAGGTCAAGCGCATCGATGATGACCGGATTGTCGAGCTGAAGATTGCCGTCGGCATCGAACCAGCCGATGCCGGCCTGGCCCATACGCACCGTCAGGATCTCGAGGCCGTTGGCAATCATCCACCGTTCGTTGGGGACGATCATCTTGCTGCCTTCCGAAAGGAAAGCGTCCCAGGTCGCGAAAGTGTCGGCCACCGCATCGGGGTCGGAGGGCAGCCCGACCTCATCGAAGATGTCGCGGCGATAGAACATGGCGCCGGGGCCGGTGTGCTTCGGCAGTGCGACGATCTTGCCGTTGTCCGTCTTGACGTTATCGGCGGCAAAACCGGCAAAATCCTCAAGCAGCGGACCGGCATTGAACGGCTCGGCGGCCAGATCGACCCATTGCGGACGCTGCCGCAGAAGCGCCAGCTCGTTGATCTCGATCATCGCCACATCCGGGCCGGACCCGGACAGAAGGGCGCGCTGAACGGTGTTGAGATAGTTCGAATTCGCGTTCGGGAAGCCCTGAACATTGACGGTGATATTGGGATACACCGCGTTGAAAGCGGGCATCAGCGCCGTGAAGGTGCGGTCATTGTTGGGCCACGTCCACACACTGATCGTCGCGCTCAAATCGGGGTCCACCGCCATCGGCGTTCCCTGCGCGAAGACGGGGCGGGCAACCAGCGTCGCCATGGACATTGCCAGCATTCTGCGTCGTGTCAGATCCATTGTTTCCTCCCTGAGTGGACCTTCGGATGATTACTTCACCGCTCCGGACGTGAGACCGGCGATGAACTGTCGCGACAGAAGCGCAAACAGGATGAACACCGGAACGAGCCCGATCAGGGTCGCCAGCATCACTGCGGGTGTGTCGGAAAAATGGGTGCGCGACAAAAGCGTCAGCGCCAGCGGCACGGTGAACTTCGCGCCGTCCGCCAGCACGACCAACGGAATCTGGAATTCGTTCCAGGTGCTGATCAGGGTCCACACGCCAAGGGCTGCGAGACCGGGCCGGATGATCGGAAGCACGACGAACCAGAAGGTTGCGATCGGACCGGAATTGTCCATTTCCGCCGCCTCGTAAAGCTCGACGGGGATCGATGAGCCGATATAGGTGTACATCCATACAACGCCGAAGCCGGAGGCAATCGCCGGCACGATCAGCGGCCAGAAGGTGTTGAGCCAGCCCAGCCAGCTCATCTGCAGGAAAAACGGTATCAGCGCCAGCGACGGCGGAAAGAACAGGGTGGCGAAGGTGACCGCGAGCAGGAATTTATGGCTCGGGCGGCCGGTATAGCGCGCCAGTCCATAGCCGGCAAAACTCGACACCAGCACCAGGCCGATCGTCTTCGGCACCACGACGGCGATGGAATTCCAGACCGGCCTGAGGGGCGGAAACACATCCGCAATCCGGCTGTAGTTCTCCATCAGCTGGTCGCCGAACCACAATGGCGGCGGAAACTGGAAGACCTCGGCAAGAGACCGTGTCGCAAACACCGCCGTCCAGTAGAGCGGCATGACGAAGATGAGGGAAAGCAACAGCAGCCCGATGGTCAGGATCAGGTTCCAGCGACGCTCGGAATTCGCCCAGAGCTGTCTCATGTCGTGGCTCCCAGATTGGCGCTGATGCGGCGGTAGAGCAAGGTCATGGCGACCACGGCAATGAAGATGTACCAGCTGACCGCGGCACCGAGACCAAAATCGAACTGGGTGAAGGCGGTCGCGTAGAGATACATTCCAAGCGTGCTGGCCGCGTCATCGGTGCCGCCGGTGCCCTGCGTCAGCACATAGGGCTCGTCGAACATCTGCAGGCCGCCGATGGTCGCCGTGATCACCGAAAAGGCAATCGATGGTGCCAACAGCGGCATGGTGATGCGGCTGAAGATCGACCATCGGCTGACGCCTTCCATCCGCGCAGCCTCGTAGATATCGCGCGAGATCGCCTGAAGACCGGCCAGGAAGATGATCATGTGCCAGCCGGTCCAGCGCCAGACGACCAGCAGGACAACCAGCGGCTTGATCCACACCGTGGAATCGAACCAGCTGAAATAGGTCGGCGTGCCGGTGACCTCGCCGATCAGCATGTTCACAAGCCCGCCATTGGCGGTGAAGAACACCCTGAGAATGACCGCGGCGATGGCCGGGGCAACCAGAAGCGGCAGCAGGAAGACGAGCCGGAAATAGGTGCGGCCGAAAACCGCATATTCGTTGATGACGACCGCCAGCGTCAGCGCCAGTCCCGCGGTGATCACCGTCGAGACGAGCCAGATGTAGACGGTATTCCAGACCGCCTTGCGGAACACCGGATCGCCCAGCGCGGTCAGGTAGTTATCGAAACCGACGAATTGCGGCGGCGAAAACCCGTCCCACCGGTTGAACCCGAGCCAGGCGGAAAAGACGACCGGGAAGAACGAGAACGCCAGAAATATGATGAGGAACGGCGATACGGTGAGCCAGAGGGCACCTGTGCCGCGCATGCGCTCGCCGCGGTTTCTTCGTTTGGCTCTGCTGATCGCCATGAAGCGCTCCTCCCGATGCACTCGACTGGCTGATTTCATTAATCAGACTAATGGGATTTGTCAAACCATTAATCAGACTAATTACCTAAACCCATGGATTGACCGCAGGTTTCCGGCTGTATAGGCTTTTATTAATCTGATTTAAAAGGACTGCAATGCTCGACGACGCAAGCGCTTCACCGCGCAGCAAGCCGCGCGTTCATCGCCGCACGGTGACGCGCCTGGCCTTTCCGATTCTGAAAGGCGAGTATCCGGCCGGCCATGTGCTGCCGCCGGAAGCGGAATTGTGCGAGAATCTCGGGGTCAGCCGCAGCGCCTTGCGCGAGGCGATCCGGACGCTGAAGGACAAGGGCATGATCGAGGCCCGGCCGCGCCATGGCACGGTGGTGCTGCCGCGTTCGGCCTGGCATATGCTCGATTCCGATCTTCTGGCCTGGGCGATGGAAATCGACCCCGGCCCCGATTTTGTGCTGTCGCTGATCGAGGCCCGGCAGGTGATCGAGCCGGCCGCAGCGCGGCTTGCCGCAATCCGGGCCAACCCCGATGACCTGAAACGGCTTGACGCCGCCTTTGCGGAAATGAGCGAGGCCAGGGCGGAAGGCGATTTCGAGCGCTTCAACAAGGCCGATATCCACTATCATGTGGTTCTGCTTCAGGCCTCCGCCAATATCGTTTTCATGCATCTGTCGAACATGATCGGCACGGCGCTGTCGATCGCGTTTCGCATGTCGATGGAGGGCGCGCGCGAACCGGGCGCCTCGCTCGCCGTTCATGGAGACGTGATAGAGTGCATCCGCGCCCGCGACCCGGACGGCGCGCATGCGGCCATGGTACGCCTGCTGGCAATCGCCGTCATCGACCTCGGCCTGACGTCCTACGAGACGGTCAAATCCTAGCCCCCACGGAATGCGGCATCACGACGATGAAAGCCCCGTCCAGCGGACGATATCGGTTTCGATGTCGAAGAGATCGAGGACGCGACCGAGGGAATGGCGCACCATGCTGTCGATACTGTCCGGCGCGGCATAAAATGCCGGCATCGGCGGCGCGACGACGGCTCCCATCTCGGCAAGCTGGGTCAGCGTTCGCAGATGTCCGAGGTGAAGCGGCGTTTCGCGCACCATCAGCACCAGCCTGCGCCGTTCCTTCAAGACCACGTCGGCGGCGCGCGTCAGCAGCGATGATGTTATCCCCGAGGAGATTTCCGACGCGGTGCGGACGGAACACGGCGCAATGATCATGCCCATCGTCTTGAACGAACCGCTGGCAATCGACGCTCCGACATTCTTGACCGGGTGAATGTGATCGGCCCGGTGTTCGAGGTCTTTCAGCTTCAGCCCCGTTTCTTCCGACAGCGTGAGTTCGCCGGACTTGCTGACGACCAGGTGTGTCTCGATCCCGGCCTGGCGCAGCATGTCCAGAACGGTGATGCCGTAGACGGCACCGGAGGCGCCTGAAATGCCGACGATAATACGGGGCTTTGGCATGGCTTCTTCTCTTTCCGGCCTTCAGTCCGCAACAATGACGCCTGCTGCAGGCACCGGCGCACATTCGTCCGGCCAGAGAGCAATAATCCCATGAACCCGCGACGGCAACTCAATCCAGAGAATGCCTTGTCATCCGACCACGCCTCAGTGAGCAAGCCGGGAACGCCATCGACATCATCATCACCGATGACGGTCTCGATCGTGAGCAGATCGGTAAATTCCCTTCTCCCGGTCCGGAATTCATCACCACGCAATTGTCGTAAAGGCGCTTACGCCGAGGCGTCCGGTGATGCAGCGTCGCCGTGGATTTCGCGCACGAGATCAAGCCATGCGGCGGCGGCGGCGGACAGATAGGCGCCGCGCCGCCAGGCCATGGCGACCGACCAGTTCAGTTCGGGTTCTTCGAACGCGATCCGGCGGACCATCGGATGGGCATGATGGGCGGCGATGGTGCGCGGCAGGAAGGTAACGCCCAGACCGGCTGCCACCAGTTCGACCATAAAATCCACCTGGCTGCTTTGAGCGGCAATCACCGGATCGAGACCACGTGCACGGGCAAGCCGCATGAGCCGGCGATGCAGCGAAAACCCGTCGTCGAAAACGATGAACGGAATATCGCCCAGGTCCTCCAGACTGACAGCGGAACGCTGCGCCAGCGCATGGTTTGAGGACAACAGCGCCACAAGTGGCTCGCTGCGCACAGGCTGACCTTCAAAGTCTTCGGCAAGCGGCAGCTGCAGCCCGGCAAAATCGATGCTGCCGGCACGCAGCTTCTCTTCAAGATCCAGACTGCCATGTTCGTCGAGATCGATATCAATACCGGGGTAGCGTTGCCGGTAAATGGCAAAAAGCGGTGCAAAAAGCGTGGCGCTGCCGACCGGCGGCAGACCAAGACGCAGGACACCGCGTTTCAGCCCGCGGACTTCCGCCAGTTCGGCCAGCAGATCCGCGCGGTCGGCAAGAAGCCGGACGCCCCGCGCATAGACGATCTCTCCGGCGGCCGTCATCACCGAGCGATGCCCGATCCGTTCCAGAAGCGCGACCCCGACTTCGTCCTCAAGCTGTTTGACAGCCTTGCTGACGGTCGACTGGGTCGTGAAAACCGTTTTGGCCGCCTGCGAAAAGCCGCCCTGACGGACGACTTCCACAAAGGCACGAAGCGTTCGAAATTCCATGTCTATTCTTTATCAGAATGGAATTCATTCAATCAATTCATTTTCGACATGAAGGGCGAATTCCTATCTCTAGTGTATGAACACGCGGCCTTACCGGAGGCCGGCTGCAGCACATGGCGCTGCAATCGGCAAGCGGGAGAGAGGCGGGGTTTCCGGCATTTTCGCCGCCCGCAGCATTCCGGTGAGAGACCCGCGTGAGGGAGGCGTGACGTACCGCCGCATCCGCGAGAGCGGGTGCAAAAAACCGGCCGCCATCGCACTTCCCGGCGATCAAGATCGCGAAAGGAGAAAAAGATGGCCTACGCAACAATCAATCCATTCACCGAAGAAACCGTTGCCACATTCCCCGACGCAACGGATGATGCCGTCCGGGCCGCCCTCGACACGGCGCATGAAACCTTTCTGAAATGGCGGGAAACCTCCTTTGCCGAGCGCGCCCGCGTTCTGCAGAAGGCGGCCGACATCCTGCGCCGCGATGCCGATGACCTCGCCGGTCTTCTGACGCTGGAAATGGGCAAGCTCACCGCCGAGGCGAAGGCCGAAGTGGAACTGTCGGCAAAGATCTTCGAATATTACGTCGAAAACGCCGAACGGCTGCTCGCCCCCGAGGAATTGCCGGTCAAGGACCCGGCCGAGGGCAAGGCAACGCTGGTGCATGAACCGCTGGGTATTCTTCTGGCAATCGAGCCGTGGAATTTCCCCTATTACCAGATTGCCCGGATCCTGGCGCCGCAGCTTTCGGCCGGCAATGTGCTGATCCTCAAGCATGCCTCGAACGTGCCGCAAAGTGCAGCCGCCTTTGCCCGGCTCATGGACGAGGCCGGCCTGCCTGAAGGCGGCTTTACCAACCTCTATGCCACCCGTTCCCAGATCGAAATGATCATCAACGATCCCCGCGTTCATGGCGTGGCGCTGACGGGTTCGGAAGCGGCCGGCGCCGTGGTTGCCGCACAGGCGGGCAAGGCGCTGAAAAAATCGACCATGGAACTGGGCGGCGCCGATGCCTTCGTCGTGCTGGAAGATGCCGACATGAAGAAAACCGTCGACTGGGCCGTTTTCGGACGGCACTGGAATGGCGGCCAGGTCTGCGTGTCGTCCAAACGGATGATCGTCGTTGACGCGGTCTACGATGCTTTCCTCGAACAATATCGCAAGGGCGTGGCCAAACTGGTGGCCGGCGACCCGTCCGACCCGAAAACCACACTGGCGCCGCTGTCGTCGAAAAAGGCTGCGGAGGATGTGAAGGAGCAAATTCGCAAGGCGGTGGCCGCAGGTGCCAAGGCCGAGCAGGTCGGTCCGCCAGTGCCCAATCACGGCGCCTTTGTGCAGCCGACAATCCTGACCGATGTGGGCGAGGACAACCCGGCGCGCTACTGGGAATTCTTCGGCCCCGTCTCGATGATTTTCCGGGCGAAAGACGAGGAAGATGCCATCCGCATCGCCAATGACAGCCCCTTCGGCCTGGGTGGATCGGTCTTTACCGCCGATGTGAAACACGGAGCGGAAGTGGCCGGCCGGATTTCAACCGGCATGGTGTTCGTGAACCACCCGACCAAGGTCGAGGCCGACCTGCCCTTTGGCGGCGTCCGCCGCTCCGGCTATGGCCGCGAATTGCTCGGCATGGGCCTCAAGGAGTTCGTCAACCACAAGCTTGTCGATGTCGTTGATATCGACGCCCATTTCTGAGCCGGTCGACACGACCGACAGGTGCCTGCCTTCACGCAGGCACCGTTTCATCGCAAAAGGAGTATTCTATCATGTCTCTCAAGGGAAAAGTCGCGCTTGTCACAGGGTCGAGCCAGGGTATTGGCCGCGGAATTGCCCTGCGCCTTGCCCGCGAAGGCGCCGATGTCGCGCTGGTCGATATCAAAGCCGACAAGCTTGAGACCGTCAAAGGTGAAATCGAGGCGCTGGGTGTCCGCTCAACCACCTTCGTCGCCGATGTCAGTGACCGCGATCAGGTCTACGCCGCCGTGGCCCATGCCGAAAAGGAACTCGGCGGTTTCGACGTGATGGTCAACAATGCGGGCATCGCCCAGGTCAAGCCGCTTGCCGACGTCACCCCCGAGGACACCGACCGCATCTTCCGCATCAACGTCAACGGCGTGTTGTGGGGCATTCAGGCGGCGGCCAAGAAATTCATCGAGCGGGGCCAGAAAGGCAAGATCATCAGCGCCTCATCCATTGCCGGCCATGACGGCTTTGCCATGCTGGGCATCTATTCGGCGACGAAATTCGCCGTGCGCGCGCTGACCCAGGCCGCAGCCAAGGAATATGCCAGCCAGGGCATCACCGTAAACGCCTATTGCCCCGGCATTGTCGGCACCGACATGTGGGTCGAGATCGACGAACGCTTCGCGGACATTACCGGAGCGCCCAAGGGCGAAACCTACAAGAAATATGTCGACGGCATTGCGCTGGGTCGGGCCCAGACGCCCGACGATGTGGCAGCGCTTGTAGCATTTCTGGCCGGCGAGGATTCCGATTATATCACCGGCCAGGCGATCCTGACCGATGGCGGCATCGTCTATCGGTAAAAGCAAAAGAGCCGTTGCGCCACTCTTGAGGCAGGCGCGCGCAAGTTCACGAAAAAGCGATCCGCCGGGCCTTCCAACAGACCCGGCGGAACCGGTATCTGCCGATCGAAGGATAAGGCTGCCGCCACGTGACTGACTGGTTTCCGGGCAGTTTTTCAGTCGTAGAATTGATAATGATCAGGCATGCAACCACAAATATGATTATTTAAGTCATATTTTCATTGCCATTATTACAACCACTTGTTACCCCGTAGCCGGAATAGCAAACGGGTACAAGCCATGCTGGCTCCATTTCTAATCATGCTGAGGGAAGGCATCGAGGCCGCCCTGATTACCGGCATCATCGCCACCTATCTCAATCAGACAGACCGACGTGAGTTTCTGCCGGCCGTGTGGATCGGCGTGTTTCTCGCTGTCGCCCTGTCGCTGTTTCTCGGCGCGGGGCTGCAGATGGTCAGCGCTGAATTTCCGCAAAAGGCACAGGAGCTTTTTGAAGCGATTGTCGGCGCGATTGCGGCGGTCATTCTGGTCTCCATGGTGTTCTGGATGCGCAAGGCCGCCCGTTCGATCAAGGCGGAGCTGCATTCCTCCATCGATGAGGCACTGGAGCAAAGCTCCGGAGCCGGATGGGCGCTGATCGGCATGGTGTTCTTTGCCGTTGCCCGCGAAGGACTGGAATCGATCTTCTTCCTGCTCGCCATCTTCCAGCAGAGCCAGGGTCCGGCCGCGCCGCTGGGCGCGCTTCTCGGCGTTGTCGTCGCCGTCGGGATCGGCATCGCCATCTATCGTTTCGGCGTGCGCATCAATCTGAAGCGCTTCTTCCAGTGGACCGGCGTGTTCATCCTGTTTGTTGCCGCCGGCATTCTGTCGGGCGCGCTCGGCAATCTGCATGAGGCCGGGATCTGGAACAGCCTTCAGACGCCAGCCTACGATCTGAGCCGCATCCTGCCGGTGTCCGGCGTCACCGGCACCATCCTTTCCGGCGTGTTCGGCTATCAGGAGAGCCCGACCATCGGCGAGGTGATCGTCTATGTCGTGTTCCTGGCGGCAAGCCTCTATTTCTTCCTGCGCCCGGCCCGAACGCCCAAAAACACTGCCCCGCAACAAGGAGCCCGCAGCGATGCCAACGCCTGAAAACCGCAAGGACACGAAGAGCAACAAGGGCCTGATGATTGCAGGCATTGCGGGCGCGGCTCTTCTGGCCGTTGCCGGCGGCGCGGCCTTCTATTTTGCCTCCATGCACAATCAGGCGGCCACGGGCGATGTCGAGGCCGATTTCCAGGTTACCGTCACGGCAACGTCGTGCGAGCCCAATGCCATTACCGTTGCCGCCGGAAAGCGGCTGTTCGACATCGTCAACGAGTCCGACCGCCCCGTCGAATGGGAAATCCTCGACGGCGTGATGGTGGTGGCCGAACGCGAGAACATTGCGCCCGGCTTCCACCAGACGCTGGCCGCCAATCTGGCCCCCGGCGACTATGAAATCACCTGCGGCCTGCTATCCAATCCGCGCGGCACGCTGCATGTGACCCAATCGGAGGAATATGCCAACGCCGCCTCCAGCGTCAGCCTCCGGAATTTCCTCGGGCCGCTGTCGGAATACCGGGTCTATCTGGTGATGCAGACCAATCAGGCCATCAGTGCTGCAACCGAGCTGGCCGATGCCATCAAGGCGGGCGATCTCGACAAGGCGAAAAGCCTCTATCAGCCGGCGCGCCTGCCTTACAAGCGCATCGAGCCGCTGGCCTACCGGATATCGGACCTTGAAAACAACATCGACGCCGTTGCCGATTATTATGCCGAGCGCGAAAACGACCCGGAATTTTCCGGCTATCACCGCATCGAGTACGGGTTGTTCGAACAGAATTCGCTCGATGGGCTGGCGCCGGTTGCGGATGCGCTTGTCGCTAATCTGGAAGAACTGAAAACGCGGTTGACCGGCCTGCAGATCGACCCTTCGCTTCTGCTCTCATTGCCCGACGACACGGCCGACCAGCTTGCCAATGGCCGGATTGCCCAGGGTGAGGATCATTATTCCGAAACCGATCTGGCCGATTTCAACGCCAATCTCGAAGGCATCGCCAAGGTTGCCGGTCTTCTCACGGTGGTTGCCCGGCCGGTCGATCCCGAGCTTGCCGACGATATCGACGCGCAACTTTCAAAAACGCAGGATGCCCTCGACGCGCTCAAGGTCGATGGCGCGTTTCCGCCCTATTCGCAAGTGAGCGAGGAACAGCGGCAGGCGCTTGCCGCGCAATTCCACCAGCTTGCCGTACTCTGCAGCAAGCTGTCGCAGGTTATTGGAGTGAGCTGACATGACCGATGACAACAAGCCGAAAAAACAACCGTCTCTGGGCCGCTGCCCGTTTTCGACCAGCCGCCGGCAATTGCTGACCGGCCTTGGCGCGGCCGCTGGCGGATCGCTGGCCTTCATGGGCGCAACCGCGGCCGGCGCGCAGGAGATGAGCGGCGGATCGCAGGCGACCGATGCCCCGGTCGAAGGCGCCAGCAACCAGCAGCAGGTCGTTCCCTTTCACGGAGAACACCAGGCCGGTGTGACGACCCCGCGGCCGGCGAACGGGCTGGTCGTTTCCTTCGATGTGGTTGCGATGTCACGCGAGGATGTCGAGGACATGTTCCACCGTCTGACGGACCGGATCGTGTTCCTGACGCAGGGCGGCAAGGCCGGTTCGGCCGATCCCAAGCTGCCGCCGCCCGATTCCGGCATTCTCGGCCCGGAAATCGAGCCGGATGCGCTGACGGTGACGGTGGGTCTCGGGGATTCGTTCTTCGAAAACCGCCCCTGGCTGAAGGACCAGAAGCCGAAGCGGCTGCAACGCATGGTGCAGTTCTTCAACGACGCGCTCGACGCCGAACGCTGCCATGGCGACATGACGCTGCAATTCTGCGCCAATCTGAGCGACACCAATATCCATGCGCTGCGCGACATCATGAAGAACCTGTCGGAATATCTGGTGATCCGCTGGATGCAGGGCGGCGATGTGCCGGTAATCCCGCCAAGCCCTGACGGCGAGGTGGAAAGCGCACGCAATTTCCTCGGCTTCCGCGATGGTTCGGCCAATCCCGATGCCCATGACGAAGCGGTGATGGACAGGGTCGTGTGGGTGAGCGCCGATTCCGACGAACCGGACTGGGCCACCGGCGGCAGCTATCAGGCAGTGCGCATCATCCGCAATTTCGTCGAGCGCTGGGACCGCACGCCGCTGCAGGAGCAGGAGGCGATTTTCGGCCGGTTCCGCGATACCGGCGCGCCGCTTGACCAGCCCGACGGCACCGAAAGCGACGTGCCCGATTACGCCGCCGATCCCGATGGCGCGATCACCCCGCTCGACGCCCATATCCGCCTTGCCAATCCGCGCACGCCCGAATCGGAGGAAAACCTGATCCTGCGCCGTCCGTTCAACTATTCCAACGGCGTGGCCAAATCGGGCCAGCTCGATCAGGGCCTGTTGTTCATCGTCTATCAGGCTGACCTGGAAAAGGGGTTCATCACCGTGCAGAAGCGCCTCGATCGCGAACCGCTGGAAGAATACATCAAGCCCATCGGCGGCGGCTATTTCTTCGTCCTGCCGGGCTGTCGGCCGGGGGACTATCTTGGCCAATCGCTTCTGGAATCCGTCAACAGCTGACGGTTTCCCTACATGTTTTACCGAAGGAGAAGAACATGAACTTCAAAAAGACACTCGCCGCAAGCGTCGTCATCGCCGGTGCGTTGACCGGTTACAGCGCGCAGGCGCAGGACCAGGCCCCGGACATTTCGCTGGAGCTGGTCGCGCCGCTGTCCGAATACAAGATCTTCGTGGCTGAAAACACCGCCGAACTGGTGAAGGACACGCAGGCCTTCGTCGCCGCCATCAAGGAAGGCAATGTCGAGGAAGCCAAGTCGCTGTTCGCCCCGACGCGCACCAGCTACGAGGCCATCGAGCCGATCGCCGAACTGTTCTCCGACCTCGACGTATCGATCGACGCACGCGCCGACGACTACGAAAAGGGCGAAGCCGACCCGGCATTCACCGGCTTCCACCGCATCGAATACGGCCTGTGGGAAGAAAACTCCACCGACGGTCTGGACACCTATGCCGACCAGCTGATGGCCGACGTCAAGGATCTGAACGACCGCATCAACAACCTGACCTTCCCGCCGGAAGTGGTTGTCGGCGGCGCGGCAGCGCTGATGGAAGAGGTTGCGGCCACCAAGATTTCGGGTGAGGAAGACCGCTACAGCCGCACCGACCTGTGGGACTTCGAAGCCAATTTCCACGGTTCGGAAAAGATCTTCGACCTGCTGACGCCGCTGATCGCCGAAAGCGACCCGGAATTCGTCGAGACGGTCTCCGGCAACTTCTCCGATGTTGACGAAACGCTGGCGAAATACGAAGCGCCGGAAGGCGGCTACGTCTCCTATGTCGAACTGAGCGATTCCGACCGCAACGTTCTCTCGGCCAAGGTCAACACGCTCGCCGAAGACCTGTCGACGCTCCGCGGCAAGCTCGGCCTCAACTGATAACGCTCTGCCAGGAGCACTGATAAGGAAGGCCGGAGCGTTTTTCGCTCCGGCCTTCATTATTTTCGCTCCCGATGCCACCGAGGGCGATCAGAATTCGGCGTCGATATCGACCACGTCGATCAGCTTGTGATTGACGAATTCCTTCAGGCCGAGGCCCAGCAGCTCGCGGCCATAGCCGGACCGGCGGACGCCGCCGAACGGCAGGTCGGCCTTGACCATGGTGGGATGATTGACGAACACCATGCCGGTCGAGATCTTCGCGGCGACCTTTGCGCCATGTTCGGTGTCCGAGGTAAACACCGACCCGCCAAGACCGAACGGTGTGTCATTGGCAATGCGAATGGCATCGGCTTCATCGCCTGCCCGAAACAGCATCGATACCGGTCCGAAAAATTCCATGTAATAGGCCGGATTGTCCGGCGTTACCCCGGTCAGGATCGTCGGTTGAACGAAAGCGCCGCGATTTGGAACCTTCGGTCCGACTTCGGTCGCCGTTGCACCATGTTCGACGGCCAGCGCGATCTTCTGTTTCACTTCATCGGCCGCCGTCTGCGACGACAACGGCGCCAGCGTCGTTGCCGGGTCCATCGGGTCGCCCGCCTTCAGGGCCGCGACCCCTTCGGTGTAGCGTTTCAGGAATTCATCATAGACGGCATCGACCACGATCATGCGCTTGGATGAAACGCAAACCTGCCCGCCGTTCCAGTGCCGGCCGAAAACCGCCCATTTCACGGTTTTTGCCATATCCGCGTCGGCGAGAACGACGAACGCATCCGCGCCGCCCAGTTCAAGCGTCGATTTCTTCAGCGCCTTGCCGGCAATACCGGCAACTTCCGCGCCCGCGCCTTCCGAGCCGGTCAGGGCAACACCCTGAACACGCGGATCGTTCAGGATCATCGAAATCTGCGCGCGCGTGGCATAGAGGTTGGTAAACCCGCCCTTCGGAAGACCGGCTTCAAGCATCAGCTCTTCGAACGCGGCAGCGCTTTGCGGCACATTGGACGCGTGTTTCAGCAACATGGTGTTGCCGGCCGAAAGCTGCGGCGCGATGATGCGGGCAATCTGGTAAAAGGGGAAGTTCCACGGCTCGATCGCCAGCAGAACGCCAAGCGGCTCATGAACGATCCTCGCACGACCTTCTGCAGGGTTTCTGACCGGCAGCGGCTCTGCGGCCAGCAGCCGTTCGGCATTGACGACGTAATATTCGAAGATTTCCGCCGAAAGCTCGACTTCGGCTTCCGCCTCGGCCAGAAGCTTACCCATTTCCAGCGTCAGGATTTCGGCATAGCGGCGTTTGGAGGCCCTGAGCAGGTCTGCGGCCTTCTGCAAGACCTTTGCCCGCGCGGCAAAGGATGTTTCACGCCAGGCGAGAAATGCGTCATGCGCACCGGCAATGGCGTTTTCGACTTGCACGTCCGTTGCATCGGGAAATGATTTTATCCGTTCTCCGGTGAAGGGGTTTGTGGTTGCGTAGGTCATCTTTCTGTCCTTTCCGGCGCCCGCCAAAACACGGGAACCTCAAAAGGGGGCGTTTGCGCGCCGGCGGGCGACGCGAAACGCTCCGAGTCTGATTTTTTTGGGCGTGTTGCCAACGGCAGAAACATTCGCGTTTCGTGAAAGCGACGCCGTGTCTTCAATGGTTTCAGCCGAACAGCTTGTTGGCCGTCTCGGCAATGCGCCGGCCCTGATAGCGGGCGCCATCCAGCTCGTTTTCGCTCGGCTGACGCGATCCATCGCCGCCGGCAACCGTCGTGGCCCCATAGGGCGCGCCGCCGGTCACGGCGTCGGAAATCGTCTGCCCGGAAAAACCATAATCGAGACCGACGATCAGCAGACCGAAATGCATCAGGTTGGCGATGACGGAAAACAGCGTCATTTCCTGCCCGCCATGCTGGGTGCCGGTTGAGGTGAAGGCGCCACCGACCTTGCCGTTCAGCGCGCCGCGCGCCCACAGCCCGCCGGCGCGGTCCAGAAAGGCCGCCATCTGCGAGGAGATCCGGCCGAAACGCGTGCCGGTTCCGATCACGATGGCATCGTAGTTTTCCAGCTCCTCGATGGTCGCGACCGGCGCCTTCTGATCGAGCTTGAAATGCGCCTTGCGCGCCGTTTCCTCGGGCACTGTTTCCGGCACGCGCTTGACCGTGGCATCTGCGCCAGCCTCGCGGGCTCCGGCGGCAATCGCTTCCGCCATGGTTTCGATATGTCCGTAGGACGAATAGTAGAGGACAAGAACCTTTGCCATTACCGTGTTTCCTTCTGTTGGCGTGTTTCTTCAAACAGGCCGCTGCTGTTATTGCCCGAGGCCGATTTCCCGCATGAATTCCGCATTGTCGTAGAAGAGGTATTCCTCATCCATGACGCCGGCATCGGTCCAGTGGCCGATTGTCGCCATGGTCAGCGAGAAGGATTTGCCCGTCGGCGGGATCGTCTCGCCATCGCCGGTGGGCATGGGTTCGGTGAATGTGCCTTCCAAAACGCCGATCACGCCGGTCCAGGGGCCGGAGCCGAAGCGGATCGGATGCACGTCGATATGGGTGTCGGGCGCGAAAACGAATGTCTGGGAAATCGCGGCGATATGGTCCTCAAGGCCCGTCGTCGTGCTGCCGTCGGGATAGTGCACCAGAATATCCTCGGCGTGGCTTTCGCCCAGCCGGTCCCATTTCTGGTTGGTGTAGACATCGAAATCGAGCGTATCGAAGGTTTCGAGATTTTTTTGGATTGTCGCCTCGGCGGTCTGGTATTGGTCGAGCTGCTGCATCAGCTGCGGAATGGCCTCCGCCGCCGGTGTACCGGTCTGCTCCTGCGCAAGGGATGCCGTTGCCGGAATGACGACGGCCACGGCCGCCAGAAGCCCCAGAGTTTTCATGTTCATCTTTCCTGCCTTTTCAAGCGTGTTTGCGGATATCCCCGGTTCCGGCTTCCGCAAGACGTCTCGTCCCCACGAAATCTCCGCCACGCGATATCCCGAGCGTACAGTTCTTGTGCCGTCCGCCTGACTTCCGATATATGATTGCGCAGAAACAGAGTTAAGGCGCGATAATGCAACGCATCATTACGCCTGATGTAACGATAAGGTTGTCATGGAAACGATGCGGGCGCTGAAAGCTTTTGTTGAAGTGGTGAACCAGGGCAGTTTCATTGCGGCCGCCAACAGGTTGTCGCTTTCAAACGCTGCGGTTTCGCGCCAGATTGTGGGCCTTGAGCAGCATTTCGGGGCGCGGCTTTTGAACAGGACATCGCGCAACCTGTCCCTGACAGAACCCGGCCGCGAGCTTTATGGCCGCGCGCAGCTCATCCTTCAGGAGCTGGAAGAAGCCGAAGCCGTTGTCGGACGGCAGACGGCAAAGCCAAGCGGCCTGTTGCGCATCAGCGCGCCTGTGTCTTTCGGAACAGGCGTTTTCTCGGAGCTTCTGCCGGATTTCTGCCGCCGTTATCCCGAGATCACGCTCGATCTCGACCTGTCCAACCGGGTGGTCGATCTGGTCAATGACGGGGTGGACGTGGCCGTGCGGCTGTCGCTGGGCGATCTCAGCCCGCACCTGATCGCCCGTCGTCTTGGCACGGTGCGCATGGTCTTCTGTGCCTCACCCGACTACCTGGCGCGAAGGGGCACGCCGAAGAAACCCGAAGACCTCAACGCCCATGATTTTCTCTGCTTTTCCTATCTCTGGCGCACGCAGAAACTGACGTTGAACCATCGCGACGGAAACAGAACCATCGTCAACCTGACCCCGCGCGTGCATGCCAATAACGGCGATGTTCTGACCACCTTTGCCCGTGAGGGCTTCGGCGTGCTGCTGCATCCCTATTTCATCGCGGCCGACGATCTGGCCTCGGGACGGCTGGTGCAGGTTCTGCCGGAATGGAACGCCAGCGAAGTGGAACTGCACGCCCTTTATGTCAGCCGCAAACACCTGCCGCTGAAAATCAGGGTGTTCGTGGACTATCTGGTGGAAAGACTGCCCGGACAGATCTTGTAGACAGCGCCGCCGAACTGCGCCGCATCCACGTCGTCGGTGGCATGGATGAAATCGTGATGGCGCGTCCGTCAGCCCGCAGCCGCCGCGCCGCGCTCCCAGTACCAGGCGACATACATGCGCTTGCGGTCGTGTTTTCGCTCTTTCAGCAGCTTGCGGATCGCCCGCACATCGCTTTTCTCGCAGGCGACCCAGACGAAGGTGTCTTCATCGAGCGTGGCGATGGCCTTTTGGACTTCGTCTGCAAGCACGCCGGTTGCTCCGTCATCATAGCGTGCGCGATGGAGCCAGCGGAGATCGAGATGGCCGGCGCTTACGATCGGCTGTTCTTCCGTCTCGTCTTCAACTTCGATGATGACGGAAAGGCGGGTTCCCGCCGGCACTTCCTCGGCAATGCGGGCAATTGCCGGCAACGCCGCCTCATCGCCGGCCAGAAAGATGGTCTCGGCTTCGGGCACGGCGCCGCCGCCCGGGCCCAGAAACGCGATCCTGTCTCCCGGACGGGCATCGCGGGCGAAATCCGCGCCGGGCGTCTTGATGCCGGGCGCCGGGTGCTGAAGAAAGTCGACGGACAATTCGCCGCGCTCAACATCGAAAGAGCGGATCGTGTAGACGCGCACCAGAAGCGCATCCTCGCCGTCGGGCCAGACGAACCGGCCATCGTCGCCCACCACAGGCCAGACCGGCTCCCGCCCCTTCGGCGGCACCAGCATGCGCACATGCATATTGCCGCCGATGAACGGGCTGACATCGTCGCAGGCGAAAGTCACCCGCAGCATGTGCGGGGTTACGGTTTCAGTCGAGACAACGGTGACTTCGTAAAGGTTGGCCGGCGTTTCCGGCGGCGGCGGATCGGCCCAGTCGAGCACCAGCGTATCGGTGCCCGCGAAATAGAACATGTGCTCGGCCAGCATGGTGCGCGAAAGCTGCAATGCCTCCTTCCCCGAAGCCGACAGCAGGATATGCAGCCTGTCGCCCTCCCGGTCGATCCGCGCCTGTCCGATATCGCTGTCGAGCACGACGCGATCGCCCTGGCGCACGACATCGGCATGTTCGGCAAAGTGCTCGGCCACCATGGAGAGCATGGCGCCGGCATCCTTCGGCACCGCGATACCGGAAAGCGTGAAGTTTCTAGGCTCTGTCACGGTATGTTTCCTTGTGCTGTTTCGGATTTTTCCGCCTGCCCGGCCATGTGATGGCGTCCGATCGGCAGCATCATCGGCCGGCCGGAAACCGGATCGGCCATGATCCGGCTTTCGAGGCTGAAGACCGCGCGTACGACATCATCGGTCAGGACAGCCGCCGGCGCGCCGGCAACATGGATCCGCCCGGCCTGCATGGCCACCAGATGGTCGGCATAGCGGGCCGCCAGGTTGAGGTCGTGCAGCACCATGACGATGGTGGTGCGGTTTTCACGGTTGAGATCGGTCAGAAGATCGAGCACCTCGACCTGATGGCTGACATCGAGAAAGGTGGTCGGCTCGTCCAGCAGCAGAATATCGGTCTGCTGGGCCAGCGCCATGGCGATCCACACCCGCTGACGCTGGCCGCCGGAAAGCTCGTCCACCGACCGCTCGGCAAGGTCCGCCGTGCCCGTCGTATCGAGCGCTGCGGCAACGGCTTCGTCGTCTTCCCGCCGCCAGCGCGAGAACATGTTCTGATGCGGATGACGGCCGCGGCTGACGAGATCGAACACGGTGATGCCTTCGGGCGCCAGTGGCGATTGCGGCAGAAGACCCAGCGTGCGGGCAAGCTTCCGGGTTGGCGTCCTGTGGATCGCCTTGCCGTCGAGCAGAACCTCGCCGGCCTTTGGCGTCAGCAATCTGGACAGGGTTTTCAGCAGGGTCGACTTGCCGCAGGCATTGGCGCCGACAATCGCGGTAATCCGGCCGGACGGCACGGTGAAGTTCAGACCGTCGAGAATGACGCTGTCGCCGTAACCGGCCGAAATCCGTTCGGCTTCAAGAACATGCGCGCTCAAAGCGAGCCTCCCGCCCTGTTGGCCCTGATGATGAGATAGATGAGGTAAGGCGCGCCGAGCGCGCCGGTGACAACGCCGACCGGATAACGGCTCGGCAACAAGAACTGCCCGGCATAATCGCCGAGGAGAACAAGGCTGGCCCCGATCAGACCGGCAGGAATCAGGAGCGAACCGTTATTGCCGATGATGCGCGCCGCAATCGGCCCGGAAAGAAAGGCGACGAAGGCAATCGGCCCGGTGACCGCCGTGGCGACCGCGATCAGCCCGACGGCCGCGATGATGACGAGCGCCCGCGTGCGGGCAACGGCAACGCCGAGGGCCGCGGCCGCTTCGTCTCCCAGCCGCAGCCCCTCGAGGTCGCGGGTCCGGCTCAGCAACAGGCCGCCGAAAACGACGAGACTGATCAGAAGCGGCAGAATCTGGCCGAGCGTCGCGCCATTGAGGCTGCCCGTCAGCCAGCGCATCGCCTCCTGCAGATCCCACATCGGCGCCATCGACAGGATATAGGCCACGATGCTTTCCAGCATGGCCGAAACGCCGATGCCCACCAGGATAAGCCGCGTTCCGGCAACGCCATTGCGCGCGGCAAGACCGTAAACCAGCATGGCAATGGCCAGCCCCGCAATCACGGCAAACACCGAAACGGCCGGACCGCTCCACGACAGCACGACGATGGCGAACACCGCCGCAGCGCTGGCCCCGGAAGAAATGCCGATGATATCGGGACTTGCCAGCGGATTGCGCAGCATGGTCTGGAAGGCAACGCCGCCAAGGCCAAAGCTGAGGCCCGACAGGATGGCCAGAACCGCGCGCGGCAACCGCAGCCGGCCAACGGTGAAGGACGCGCCCGGCACATCCTCGCCCATCAACACGCGCAGCACATCGCCCGGCGGCGTGAATGATTGCCCGAGCATCAGCGTCAGCGCGAACAGGGCGGCAAGCAGCACAAGAAAGGCGATCACGATCCGGTATCGCTGCCGGAGCCTGAGACGGCGGGTTTGCGAAATGACGGCAAGCGTGGTCACAGTTCCCGCACCTTCTGACGCCTGACGATCCAGATGAAGAACGGCCCGCCGACAAGCGCGGTGACGATGCCGACATCGACCTCGCCGGGACGCGCGGCAACCCGCCCGACAATGTCGCTTGCCAGAAGCAGTGCCGCGCCGGACAGCGCCGAAAACGGCAGCAGCCAGCGGTGATCGACGCCGATCAGCAACCGGCAGACATGCGGCACCACGAGGCCGACAAAGCCGATCGGCCCGCAAACCGCCGTAATCGCCCCGCAAAGCAGCACGGCCGACAGGGCCGCAACCGCGCGGCCGATGGCGACATTCTCGCCCAGCCCCGCCGCCAGTTCATCACCGAGCGCCATGGCGTTCAGCTTGCGGGCGGAGACCAGCGCCAGAACAAGACCGATAGCAAGAAACGGCAGAACAGGCAGGATGCGCTCGAACGTGGCGCCGCCGACGCCGCCGATCTGCCAGGAGCGGATGCCGCCGGCAATGTCGCCGCGCGGCAGAACCACCGCGATCACCAGCGAGGCGAAGGCGATGGAGGTTGCAGCACCGGCCAGCGTCAGCTTCAGCGGCGTCGCGCCGCCGCGCCCCAGAGAGCCGATGGTATAGACGAAGACGGCCGTGACCCCGGCACCGAAGATCGCGGACCAGATATAGGCATTCGACGAGGCGATATTGAACCACGCAACGCCGATGACGACGGCGAGCGAAGCGCCCATATTGACGCCGAAAATGCCAGGATCGGCCAGCGGATTGCGCGTCATCCCCTGCATCAGCGCACCGGAAAGCCCGAGGGCGGCGCCGGCAAGCAGGGCCAGCGCGGTGCGCGGAATGCGCATGGTGACCACCGCCTCACCGATCGTCTCGCTGCGGCCGGCAAGCGCGCCGGTAACATCGGCAAGCGAAACCGCCCGCGTGCCGATCAGAAGCGATGCGGCCACCAGAAGCCCGAGAACGGCGACCATCACCGCCAGCCAGAAGGCGCGGTTTTGCCGCAAGCTGCCGGATGATGCTGGTTTCCAGCTGGAGGATATCGCGGCTTTCGATGTCATTCCGGCTGACCGGCCGATTTCCTGGCGGCCTCCGCCAGTTCGGCCACATAGTCTTCCAGCACGAAGGAAATCGACAGCGGCGTGGGGTTCGCCGCCGTTCCCAGCGGATCGCGGCCGAGCATGACCACTGCGCCGTTTTGAACCGCGGGCATGCGCCGGAACAGCGGATTGAGTTTCATGGCGTTCAACAGCAGGCCATTGCCATAGGTCACGATGATATCGACATCGTCGAAGGCATCGATCCGCTCGACGCTGATCGAACCGGAAAAGCTGTCGCCGGTCGAAGCCGCCTTCACGCTTTCGGGCATTTCGAGGCCAAGATCCCTGAAGAACTGCACGCGCGTGTCATGGGTCGTATAGAAATTGACGACGCTGAGATCCGTCGCATCCAGATGGGTGATGAACATCGCCTTCTTGCCCGCAAGCTCGGGGTACTTAGCGACTTCGGCGGCGATTTCGGCCTCGGTTTCGGCAATCAGTTGCTCGCCCTCTTCCGGCACGCCGAGACCGGCGGCATTGAGGCGGATCATGTCGCGCCAGCCGGTGGCCCAGGGCGCTTCGGGATAGGCGACGACCGGGGCAATCCGGCTCAGCGTGTCGTAATCGGACTGCGTCAGGCCGGAATAGGCCGCCAGAATCACATCGGGCCGGACGGCCGCCACCGCCTCGAAATCGATACCGTCACCTTCATCGAAGAGAACCGGCGTATCCGCGCCCAGTTCGTCCAACTGCGCCGAGACCCAGGGCAGCAGCCCGTCATCATCGTCATCGCCGAAATTGGCCGCGGCAAAGCCGACCGGAACAATGCCCAGCGCCAGCGGCACTTCATGATTGGCCCAGGCAACCGTTGCGACGCGATCGGGCTTTTCGGTGATGACGGTTTCACCGAAGGCATGTTCGATGGTGATCGGTTCGGGAAGGCTATCCCCGGCCAGCGCTGGCACGCCGGAGGCAAAAACCGGCACGAACACGGCAATGAGCAGGGATAAACCGGACAGGCGCGGCATCGGCCACCTCTTTACTGACGGTCCAAAGTTGACTTTCAGTGTCATGTTCATAAGACGGGGTCAAGCGCGCCGCCGGGCCCCTGTCGTCAGCTGTCTGAACTTGCAGGGGAATCCTACAAATCCGCGGAAAAATACAATACTGGATTATTTCATTCAAGTTAATGACCGGCTCAACATGCCTTCGTCACCGACGAACACGGACAGAAATCCGCGCCAAACGTGATTGCGCGGACCGCCCGATCCGCCGGCCGGAGGCAGCCACCCCGCAAGACGTCATTTTCTGGAAGCGAAAGATGGATCACTCGAACAACAAGACGCACGGCCGCCGATCGACGATCGGATTGAGAAGCGCGGTTCTCCTCGGCTGCACCGCGCTTGCGGCGAACGCCCTGCCGGCCTTTGCGCAGGAGATACAGGAAACGCTGCCGGCCGATACCACCGTGCTCGATCCGGTCAATATCGACCTTGCCGGCTTTGGCGATGACGACGCCAATTCCATCGTTGCCTTCGGCTCTTCCGGCGGCGGTCGCCTATCGCAGGAAATCCTCGACACCCCGGCCTCGGTTTCCGTGATCACGTCGAAGGAAATCCAGCAACGCGATGCCCAGACCATCGAACAGGTGCTCGATTATACCGCAGGCGTGAACACCGGTTTTTATGGTTCGGACGACCGGTTCGACTATTACAAGATCCGCGGCTTCGATGCCTATACCTATCGCGACGGCCTGCCGCTCGGTTCGCCCTTCGGCGGCGTGCGCGAAGAACCCTTCGCGTTTGAGCGGATCGAGGTTCTGAAGGGGGCGGACTCCACCGTCTACGGCGTTTCCGATCCGGGCGGCACCGTCAATTTCGTTTCCAAGACGCCGCGGCGCGAACGCTTCGGCGAAGCCTATATCTCCGGCGGTTCGTTCGATCATGCGGAGGTCGGCTTCGATTTCGGCGACAACATCACCGCCGACGACACCCTGTCCTATCGCCTGACGGGCAAGTTCCAGAATTCGGATGCGGAATACGATTATTCCAACGATGACGAGACCTTCATCATGGGCGGCATCACCTGGCGGCCTTCCGACGCCACCACGATGACGCTCATCTACGACTATCTCGACACCGACGGCACGCCGGGCGGCGGCGGCCACCCGCTCGGTTCGGATTTCGACCGCAGCTTCTTTCTCGGTGAGCCGGACTACAACTACAATGACGTGACACGCAACACCGTGACCTGGATGTTCGACCACGACTTCGGGTCCGGCCTGACCTTCAGTTCACGCGCGCGCTACACCGATACCGACAAGGGCTTCGGCTACGCCTATGTCTACGAGCCGGTTTATGATGGCAATACGATTGCCGACCGCTATTATTTCGGCAATGCCAGTTCCTATAACGACTTCGTCATCGACGCGCATTTCCAGTACGATACGTCGTTCGCCAATATCGACAGCCGCACGCTGGCGGGCCTGCAATACAATGACTATTCCGGCTCGAATGACGCCTATTACGACGTTGCCCCGGGGATCGACTGGACCAATCCGGTCTATTCCGGCGGACCGGACTATGCCGGACCTTACGCCAGCACCGACAACGACCAGAAAACCACCTCGCTCTATGTGCAGCAGGAACTGACCTTCGCGGAAAAACTGATCGCCACCGTCGGCCTGCGCAATGACTGGCTGGACCTTGAACAGGTCGACAATCTGAGCGCGACAACGACCACGGGCGATTACAGCGAATTCACCGCGCGCGCCGGGCTGACCTACAAGATCACCGACGAGGTTTCGACCTATGCCAGCTATGCCCAGTCGGTCGCCCCGCCGACACTCGGCGTCGAGCCGGAACGCGGCGAACAGTATGAAATCGGTGTGAAATACGCGCCGCTCGCCTTCCCGGCCATGTTCAGCGCCGCCGTCTACGACCTCACCAAGGACAATATCACGGTCACCAATCCGGTCACCAGCAGGCAGGAAACCATCGGCAAGTCGCGCGTTCGCGGCGTCGATCTGGAGGCCAAGGCGGAACTGATGGACAATATCAGCTTCACCGCCGCCTATTCCTACATGATGTCGGATATCGTCGAGAACGGGACCGGCGGCAATGTCGGCAACCAGCTTTCCTTCGTGCCCAACAATATCGCCTCGCTGTGGGTCGATTATACGCTGGAAGGCGAAGGACAGCGCGGCGACATGACCTTCGGCCTCGGCGCGCACTATCAGAGCTCGTATTATTTCGGCGAGGACAACGCCATCAAGTCGGACCCGAACATCACCTTCGATGCCGCCTTTACCTATCAGGTGGCCGAAAACACCACCTTCCAGCTCAACGCCACCAATCTTTTCAACGAGAAACATGTCGCCTATGGCGGCTATGGCGCCGACTGGTACAATTCGGGCCGCGCGGTCTACGCAACGCTGCGCCAGACTTGGTAAGACAAAAGACCGGCGCCCGTCTGCGTGGGCGGGCGCTGTTCACATGCGCTGCGCGCGCCGCCAGGCGGCCGGCGTCTCGCCGGTGATCTGGCGGAAAACCTTGGTCAGGTGCGCCTGATCGGAAAAGCCGAGCTGGACCGCCACGGATGCCACGCTGAGCCCCGTTTCGGTGAGCAGCGACTGGGCGCGCTCGATACGGCGCGTCAGCTGCCATTGTAGCGGCGTCTTGCCCGTCGTCTGCCGGAAAGCGGTGGTAAACCAGCTTTCCGAAAGGCCGATGGTCTCGGCCATTTCGGCCACCGACATGCGGTGATCGGTTCTGGCATCGAAAGCGGACAGAAGGCGGTTCATCTGCGCCTGGGTAATCCGGCCGCTGGGCGAACGCTCGCCCACTCCCACGGGGATATCGAGAAGCGCCGTGGCGACGCTGCCGACAAGGCTTTCGGCGTAAACGGCGTGTCGCGTCGGGTTGGAAACCTCGTCCACGATCATCCGCGCCAACACCTCGATCGGGCCGACATCCTGAATTTCGACCGAACGGCGCAGGATGGCGCGCGCCGCCGAAGCGCCGACCGACGGGATCAGGAAACGCAACAACCGGTCTTCGTGCAGATGCAGGTCCAGATGCGAAAACCGGTGCCAGGAGGTGAATTTGGTCCACACCGGAACGCCGGCGGGCACATAGACCGCACGCGTCATCGGCCGGTCATGGGCGCCGAAATCGGTCTGTCTGTTCGACATGCGGATATGCGGCGAGACATCGTTGAAGAAGATGACGATCCGTGGGTCCGGCGAAAGATAATAGGCGTGCGCCCCGCAAAAACCCTCGGCATCCCAATAGACGCTCACAAGCCCATCGAGGCCGCGCCATCGGACCGGCGCGACCGGATGAATGCCTTCGGTATGACAAATCATGGAATGCTGGTAGCCCACGACACAATCGCCATTCGCCCGGAGCGCCTGCCCCGCCGATCAAGAGTTCACCACACCAGATCATCGGGCGATGAATCGGCATCGTCCGATGACCCGGATTCCTTATTTTGTCGCGTCGGGTTAACGAAAAACCGGTATCCACTTTTTCGCCCGACGCTCCAAGGCCTGAAGGCTGCAGCCATGCAGGCGCGTCACATTAACCTGATTTTAATAGTCATATTTGGGCGATATGCAAGACCGGGCCACCACAATGCAAAATGCCGGTCACTCCGGCGTCTTTCGTTTCGAAGACGAAACCTGCCACAACGACATCAGGAGAATGCAATGTGAACCGATGCCCGGCCACGCCGCATTCTCCTGACAAGCGACACGTCCGTGTCGTCTTTAGCGCCCGATTTTACTCAGGGCGTGCAGCGTCTGCCGGAACGTGGGCGTTCAGGTAGGTGGCGCTGGTCTTCAGCGAGGTGGCGATGTCCTTGGCGTTATCATGCTCGATGATGTACCACTCCACGCCCGCGGCATCGGCAGCCGGCAGAACCTCGGTCCAGTTCATGGTGCCGTCGCCGATGGAAACGAAGCCGCTGCCCCCGGTATTCGGATCGCCGGCGGCGCCATTATCCTTGGCGTGGATGGCGAACACGCGACCCTGGAATTTTTCCAGAAGGTCGGCCGGGTTCTGACCGCCGCGCTGGGCCCAGGCTACGTCAAGCTCCAGCTTCACGCCGGGGCCTGCCGCATCCAGCAGGATTTCGAGTGCGGTGCGTCCGTTATATTCAACCATTTCGAAATTGTGGTTGTGATAGGCGAACTGCATGTCCTGTGCGGCGAATTCCTTGGCGTAACCCGCCAGTTCGATGCCGAGCGCCTGCCATCCGGCCTCATCGGTCGGGCGAAGATCCGGCGCGACATAGGGCAGGACGATCGTGTCGTTGCCGAGCGCCTTTTCGAAATCGATCATCGACTGGATATCGCCGCTGCGCAGGGCATCGAGCGAGGTGTGGTGAGAGATGACCGCGATATTGTACTGATCGAGTTCCGTCTTGTAGTCGTCGGCGGAAAGATCATCCGTGCTGCCGAAGGTTTCCACGGCGGTAACACCTGCGGCCTCAACGGCGGCAAGCTGTTCGTCGAGCGTGCCGAAATTGCGCAACGAATACATCTGGGCGGCAACCGGCAGGTCGGCCGTGCTTCTGCCGCTGTCGGCCAGAACAGGCCCACCGGCGAGACCGACCGTAACCGCCACGGCCGTGGCGCAAAGCATTCCGGAAAACGGGAATTTCATGAAGTCCTCCACTCAAATCAAGGCCATCAACAACTGATCCATGGCGCCGACAGCCGGAAAAACGCCATAGACGATCCGTTCCGGGAACAGCTTTCCGCTGCTCCCGGATGACATTGCGGATTTGCCGGAAAGCCGCCGCTGGACGGCTGACCTATCTAGTCGAGCGACACCCAGACGCCGCCCTTTTGCGACGACGACAGGCACGCGGAGATGAAATTAAGCCCCCTGACGCCATCATTGGCGTCCGGCACCAGGCATTCAGCGGTGCTGCCCGACAGAATGTCGGCGGCATCCTTGTAGAGATTGGCGAAGGCCTCGAGATAGCCTTCGGGATGGGCTGCCGGAATGCGGCTGCCGGCCACAGCCGAAGCCGTCGCCTCGACGCCGTTGCGGCGCAGCAGCCGGCGGGGTTCGCCAAGCGGCGTGTACCAGAGTTCTTCCGGCTTTTCCTGCCACCATTCCAGACCGCCGGTCGCACCATAGATGCGCAGCGACAGATTGTTGCCGTTTCCGGCCACCACCTGGCTTGCCCACAGCGCACCCTTGGCGCCAGAAGCGTAACGCATCAGCACCATGGCATCGTCATCGACCTTGCGGCCGGGCACCAGCGCCGTCAGTTCGGCCAGAAGTTCGCGCGGCTCCTCGCCGGCAACGAAGGCGGCAAGATTATAGGCATGGGTGCCGATATCGCCGATGGCACCGCCCTGCCCGGCCTTGGCCGGATCATTGCGCCAGTTGGCGCCGGCGGCTTCCGGGTCTTCCTCGGGGGCTGCCAGCCAGTCCTGCGCATATTCCACCTGGACCTGCCTCAGCGGGCCGATGGCGCCCGAGGCGACCATCTCGCGGGCCTGACGGACCATCGGATAGCCGGTATAGGTGTGGGTCAGAAACAGGTTCTTACCCGACGTCTTCACCAGTTCGGCAAGCGCCTTTGCATCATCCAGCGAGGTCGTCATCGGCTTTTCGCAGATGACGTGGATGCCCGCCTCAAGTGCGGCCTTCGCCACCGGATAATGCAGGAAGTTCGGCGTGACGATGGCAACGGCCTGAATGCCGTCCTCCCGTTTTGCCTCGGCCTCGAACATCGCCTTGTAATCGGCATAGGCGCGTTCCGGCGCGATACCGATAGAAACGGCAAAGGAACGGGCTTCTTCCGGGTCGGCGTCGAGCGCGCCGGCGACCAGCGCAAACCGGTCGTCAATGCGCGCGGCGATGCGGTGAACGCCACCGATAAACGCGCCCTTGCCGCCGCCGACCATGCCGAGCCGGATCCGGTTCGGGCCCTGATTGTCTTCAGATGTCATGACGATTTCTCCTCAGTCGAGACCGAGCAATCGGCGATTGGCGGCTGCGTCAGTTCCGCTGGCGGCGAAGTCGTCAAATGCATGCTCTGTTACGTGAATGATGTGATCGCGGATAAAGGGCGCGCCCTCGCGTGCACCGTCTTCCGGATGCTTCAGCGCGCATTCCCATTCGAGAACCGCCCAGCCGGCAAAGTCGTACTGCGCCATCTTCGAGAAAATCGCCTTGAAGTTGACGTCGCCATCGCCGAGCGAACGGAACCGTCCGGGCCGGTCGACCCAGGACTGATAGCCGCCGTAAACACCGGAACGGCCGGAAAGCTGCAGCTCGGCATCCTTGACGTGGAAGGCGCGGATACGCTCGTGATAGATATCGATGAAGGCGAGATAATCGAGCGCCTGCAGCACGAAATGCGACGGGTCATAGAGAATGTTCGCGCGCTGATGATTGCCGACGCCCTCGAGGAAACGCTCGAAGGTCACGCCGTCATGCAGGTCTTCGCCCGGATGCAGTTCATAGGCGACATCAACGCCTTGCTGATCGAAGACGTCGAGGATCGGCTTCCAGCGTTTGGCAAGCTCACCGAAGGCTTCTTCCACGAGACCGGACGGGCGCTGCGGCCACGGATAGAAATAGGGCCAGGCCAGCGCGCCGGAAAAGGTGGCATGGGTATCCAGACCGAAATTGCGCGAGGCCTTCGCCGCCAGTTCCATCTGGCTGACGGCCCATTCCTGACGGGCTTTCGGATTGCCGTGGACGGCAGCGGGGGCGAAATTGTCGAACAGCGCATCATAGGCCGGGTGAACGGCAACGAGCTGGCCCTGGATATGGGTCGACAATTCGGTGATCTCGACGCCGATTTCCGCCAGTTTACCGATGATATCGTCACAATAGTCTTTCGATGCGGCGGCTTTTTCCAGATCGAACAGATCCGCCGTCGTCGGCAGCTGAAGGCCCTTATAGCCAAGGTCGGCTGCCCATCGTGCAATCGAAAACAGTTCATTGAACGGCGGCTTGTCTCCCACAAACTGCGCCAGAAAAAGACCGGGACCCTTCAGCGTTTTCATATCAGTTCACTCCTAATGACATTCTTGTGCCGCCATTACTGGAAACGACGGAACTGCGAACGGTAATTTGTGTCGGAAAAAGCCGGTCGGAAGGCAGGTCACTGCCATCACCGGCCGACTGCAGCGTTTCGACCATCAGCGCCATGGCTGCACGGCCGATTTCGCGGCGCGGCTGGAAAACCGTGGTCAGCGGCGGATAGAAGACCGATGCGATCAGCGTGTCATCGAAACCGACAAGCGATACGTCGCCGGGGATGTTCAACCCCTTCTCCCGCAACGCGCCGGCAGCACCGATTGCCATCTGATCGCTGGAGGCGAAGACCGCGCTGAAGGAGGCACCGCTCTCCTGCAGTTTCATCATTTGCTGATAACCGCAATTCAGGCTGAAATCGCCGGGCAGGATGAGCGCTTCATCGACAGGCAGTTTTGCCTGCGTCAAGGCCTGGCGATAGCCTTCAAGACGGGCCTGGCCCAGATACTCATCCAGAGGACCGGTCAGGTGAACAATGCGGCGATGCCCCTGGTCAATGAGATAGCTGACAGCCTCTCTGGCGGCGGCAACATTGTCGACCCGCACGGTCGGCAGTTCGAGGTGTTCGATCTGTTCCAGCGCCACCACCATGGGCGGCAGCTTTTCCGGGCAGACCAGCATTTCCTTCGGAAAGTGACCGACCATCAGGATAAGCCCGTCGGCATGCCCCTCCCGCACCGCATCGACGTAATGCGTGATGCGCTCGTCATCATCGCGGGCGTCGCCCATCAGCACCTTGTATCCGGCGGCAAACGCCTCTTCCTCAACGCCCTTGTAGATATCGAGATAGAAGGGGTTCGAGATATCGCGGACAAGCAGAATGACCGTGCGGCTTTCGCGCGTGCGAAACATCCGGGCGAGGTCGTTGGGAACAAAGCCCGTTTCCTCCACGGCCTTCATGACCTTGAGCCGGGTTTCCTCCCGGACCTTTTCAGGCCGCTTGAGCGTACGCGATACGGTGGCGGTCGAAACGCCCGCCACCTTTGCCACATCGCGAATATTGGGCTGGTGAGACATATCCTCTAGATCCGTGCACTTTTCTGACGCCCGTAAAACAGCAGCAGAAGCAGAAGAGTACCACCGAAAATCAACTGTCTTCCCCAGTATTCGAGGTGCAGCGTGGTCAAAACGCTCTGCAGCAGGATCAGTGCGACCGCACCGGCCACCGTGCCCATATAGCCGCCGGTGCCACCGGCAAGCGAGGTGCCGCCGATGACGACCGCGATAATCGAGGGCAGCATGTACTGGTCACCAACGCTGATGAAGGAATTGCCGGTGTAGCCGATGACGAAAACGCCGGCCAGACCCGCAAGCGCGCCGGAAAGACCGAACACGATGGTGCGGATGAGACGAACCTTGATGCCCACAAGCCGTGCGGCGCCGGGATTGGAGCCGATCGCATAGATGGCGAAACCGAAGGATGTGGCGCGCAGCATGAAAACCAGAACCGCAGCCAGAAGCGCCCAGACGAACAGAATGCCGGGAATGCCGAAAATGACCGGCTGGTTGATGAAGTTCATCAGCGCCGGTGCGGCATTGCCCGAGGGGATGCCGCGCGAAAACACGACCAGCCCGCCCTGGATGACCGACATCATGCCGAGCGTCATGACAAGCGGCGGGATTCTGATCACCGTCACACCCAGACCATTGACGAGGCCGACAAGAAAGGTTGCCGAGCAGGCGGCAATAAAGGCCAGCGGAATGGCGGCATCGCTGCCGTTCATCACATTGCCGGCGATGATGGCGCCGAAGGAAATCATCGCGCCGATCGACAGGTCGATGCCTTCACCGCCCGCCATCACCACGAGGTTCTGGCCCGCCGCGGCGATGCCCAGAAGGGCTGCAACGGTCAGAAGCCTGATGATCTGGTCGCCGCGCGCAAAGCCCGGGGACACCAGTTCGCCGATGATCAGCAGCAGGACGATGGCAACCAGCGCCAGCGCCAGCGGTTCGCGCACCAGCGCGGAAAGGCGTGAGCCGAAACTTTCACGTTCCGTTGAATTGGCTATATCCGTCATAACGGCTCCTCCCTATTTGCGTGCCACGAGAACGCCGCCCGCAAGCGCGGCAAGAACGATCAGCCCCTGAACCAGGGTCTGATATTCGAAAGGCAGACCGGCGAAAAAGATCACGTTGCCGATCATGCCGAGCAGCAATGCGCCGAAGATCGAACCGATCGCGCCGCCGACGCCGCCGGCCAGCATGGTGCCACCCAGAACAACGGCGGAGATCGAGCCCATGGCAAGGCTCTGGCCCAGAAGCGGGTCGCCGCTGGCGGTCTCGCCGGTCAGGCAGAGTGCGGCAAAGGCCGAAAACAGGCCGCTCAGCGCGAAGGACAGAAGCCGGATGCGCTCAAGCTTGAGGCCGCTTTGAAAGGCCCCGGCGCGATTGCCGCCGGCCGCTTTCAGCCAGCTTTCAAACGGCCGCGCCCGCAAGAACAGCACGAATGCAGTGGCCAGAATGAGGATCCACAGCACAGTCGGGATGCCCAGAATGAAGCCGCCATAGGTTGCCCAGTAGGCTTCGGGAACCGAAAGCCCGGCCTGCGGCAGAACCCGTAGCGCAAGCGCTGCGAACAGAATGCCGGTCGCAAACGTCGCCACCATGGCCTGAAGCCTGAGATAGCTGATCAGCAGCCCGTTGACGACACCGCACAGGATGCCGACCGCAATGCCGACCGCCAGCCCGGCGAAAAGGCCGCCAATGCCGCCGCCGAGCGTGGTGATGACCGTAACCGTCACCACATTCACCAGCGCTGCAATCGAGCCCACCGACAGGTCGATATCGCCGCCGATAATGACATAGGTCTGGCCGATGGCCACGAGAACCAGCGGCAGGAAGGTTGTCAGATTGGAGTGCAGCACCATGCCCTGAAAGAAGCTCGGCTGCAGGGACCAGTTGATCAGAACCAGAACGACAAGGGCCGCAAAAGCGACCAGCCATGCCGGTCTTTCGGAGGTGAATACCCGTTTCATCAGGCGTCTCCATACGCTGCGCGTGTCAGATGGAAGGAGTCCATCGTCGGTCCGGCAAGTTCCGTCACCACCTGACCGTCGTTGAACACGGCAATGCGATCGCAATTGTCGAGAAGTTCGGATTCCTCGGATGAATAAAGCAGCACCGCTACACCGTCTTCGGCCAGTTTCCTGATCAGCATGAACAGGTCGGCCTTGGCGCCGAGGTCGATACCCTTGGTCGGATCATCCAGAAGGATGACGCGGGGATTGGTCGCCAGCCAGCGCGCGATGAAGATTTTCTGCTGGTTGCCGCCGGAAAGCGTGCCGATTGCATCGGTCAGCCTGGCATATTTGGTCTTGAAGGCGGAGGCGACTTCGGCCAGACGCGGCTTCAGCGTTCCGGCCCGCACCAGTTGCCGCCGCTCACTGATCAACACCGCAGCGGCCAGATTTTCAAAGATCGAGCGCCCCGGCAGGGCCGCATCTGCGCCGCGGTCACCGGAGACATAGGCGATCCTGTGTTTCACGGCGTCGGAGGGCTTGCGAACGCGAACCGGCTTGCCTTCCAGATGGGTGGTGCCCGCCGTGGCAGGTGCCGCCCCGAACAAGGTGCGCAGCAGTGTCGACTGGCCCTGCCCCTGCAGACCGCCAAGCCCGACGATTTCACCCGGCGCCACCGAAAGCGAGACATTCTTCAGCCGTCCGCCGGAAAGGTTGTCGACCTTGAAGACCGGCTCGGCACTAACCGCTTTCTGCTCGGTCCGCCGTTCGGCCCGGCGCACGTCGCCGACCATCATCCGCACCACCTCGTCCTGCGTCGTATCGGCGACGGCGGTTTCGGCGACCGTTTCGCCGTTGCGCATCACCGTGACGCGGTCACAGATCTCGAAGACCTCGTCGAGGCGGTGGGAAATAAAGATCGTTGAAACGCCTTCATCGCGCTTGGCGCGCAGGATTTCGAAGAAAACCTCGACCTGCCGCCCGTCCAGCGCCGCGGTCGCCTCGTCCATGATGACGATCCTGGGAGATTTGGCATAGACTTTGAGGATTTCAACGATCTGACGCTGTCCGGCCGTCAGGTCTGCCACGCGGGCATCCGGCTTGATATCGTCGCCGACAGCGGCATGAAACATTTTCAGGAGTTCAAGCGTGTCGGCGCGCATCCTGTTGCGGTCGACAAAGCCTGTTTTCGTGCGGGGTTCGCGCCCGAGAAAGATGTTGGATTCCACCGACATTTTCGGGATCAGGCTGAGTTCCTGATAAAACAGCGCGATACCGGCCTCTTCGGCCTCATGCGGACCGGCAAACGAGATGGGCTCGCCATCCAGGCTGACGGATCCCGATGTCGGCGCATAAGCACCGGCAACGATCTTCGACAGCGTACTCTTGCCGCAGCCATTGGCGCCAAGGAGAGCATGAATCTCACCCTGCCCGACGGTCAGCTGACCATTGCGCAAAGCCTGGACCTGCCCGAATCTCTTGGTGAGATCGCGCACCGCTATTGCAGGTTTCATAGCGAACCTCGCATGATTTTTTCTTTGGGGGCAACGTCCGCCGTCCAGCGACGGCGGACGCATCCTGGAACAGTTCTTACTTGAAGAACGCTTCCGCTTCTTCAGGCGTGACGATATCGGTCACCGACCAGTAGCCGGGCTTGCCTTCGCCTTCGGCAATGCGCTCATCGAGGTTGTCATTGTCGATGAACGGGATCGGGATGTAGATGGCATTGCCATAAACGCCGCCGAAGATATCGTCCTTGAATTCCTGGCCCTGGAGCTTGAGAACCGCAACATTGAGCGCGGAGGCCATGACGCCGGGCGGGTTGACCGATGCGCCGGAGTTCAGCTCGTTTTCTTTCCAGGTCTTCATGAAGTCATTGCGGATTTCGCCGGTGGCGGCAATGTCATGTTCCTTGCCGTCGGCCATGATTGCGCGCCATGCGCCGGCGGCCATGCCGTCCTGAACCCAGACGCCATCGATATCGGGATAGGTTGCAAGCAGGTTCTGCATGGCCTGCTGGCCCTGTGCCTGGTCCCAGTTGGCATTGGCTTCGTTCAGGATGTTGATGCCGGGATACTGTTCGAAGACTTCACGATAGCCCTCAACGCGCATTTCGTTGGCCGGATTGCCGGCAACGCCGTTGATCGCGACGATATCGCCTTCACCGTCAAGCGTATCGGCCAGCCACTGGGCGGACTGAACGGCCCATTCCTTCTGGTCGATACCGACATAGATCGCATCCTTGGAGGACACTTCGGCATCGGTGGCGATAACCAGAATGCCGCGGGCGGCAGCCTGGGAGAAGATCGGGTTGAAAGCGGTCGGGCTGTTCGGATCGATGATGATCGCGTCGACGCCCTGGTTGATGAAGTTACGGACCTGGCCGATCTGGCCCTGTGCGTCCACATTGCCGCTCTGCACGACGACTTCAACCGGCACACCGGCATCGGTCCAGGCCTGTGCTGCAGCCTGCGCTTCATCGATCATCTGGGTGCGCCATTCGGAGCCGACCCAGCCGTTGGACAGACCGATCCGGAACGCGTCCTGCGCAGCTGCGCTCATGGATGAAAACCCGACGGCAGCCAGCACGGTAGCGGCCAGAAGCAAACTTTTTTTCATGGTATATCCTCCCGCATGGTAAAATGTAACCGGTTACATTTGCGGATAAAAATGCAACGCGGCAAAACCTCACGACACAAAGTCATAAATGTAACCGGTTGCTTTTGTCAATACCGTCTTTTCTTCAACTTTTTGAAGGGGTGCGTCTGTCGGTTCCCCGCATGGTTTCAGGCGAACATCAGCAGCGCCTTGTGCCCAACAGCAGCTCTCCTTCGACACCCCGGTCATGTCCGCAGCCATGACGCCGGTCCCATGGTTTCATCCACGTTTTCGGGAACGTCACTATGTCGCACAATCATGCGGTATCAGCGATTGCCGGTCGCATCCTGTGCGACGCTTTCGCGCCGAACAAGCGAGCATGGCAGACGAATGACGCCTTTTTCGACAGGCTCGCCGCGGGTGAGCTGCAGCATGGCAAGCCCCGCACGGTGGCCGATTTCCTTCAGTTCCATGTCGATGGTGGTCAGAGGCGGGCGGGTCTGGCGAGAGACGACCTCCCAGTTGTCGAAACCGATCACCGAAACATCATCGGGCACGGAGATGCCGTGGCCGCGCAGCCCGTCGAGAACGCCGCGGGCGATTTCGTCGCTGCCGCAGAAAATGCCGTCGGGAAGCTTTTTACGCGCGGACAGCACGCGGCCGATTGCCTCATGCCCCCATTCCTCCGACCATGCGCCGAACATGACCGGCGACGATAAACCACACCGGTTGCGGTAAACCTCCGCACGGTTTCTGGCGGCCAGCCAGCTTTCAGGCCCGGTGATGTGCAGAATGTCACGACAGCCGGCCTCCTGAAGATGCGCAATCGCAAGCATCGCGCCATGCGCGTCGTCGGGGACGAAGCTGGTGCTCAGGAACGGTCCCGCCGCAAAGGCATAGATAACGGGAACGTTCAGCGCGGTGAGGTCGATGGGCGGTTCCACATCGAGGCGTGTGGCGGTGAAGATGATGCCGTCGACCTGCTTGTCGAGCAACGCCTGGAGATGGAGCTCGGCGAGGCGCCTGTCGCCGCTGGTGGCGCAGAGAAACGCCGAAACGCCGTGGTCGACCAGCACCTCCGAAACGCCGGAGCTGATCGGAAGCGTCAGCCGGCCATAGGTATCGTCTGTGATGATGCCGATGGTGAGGCTTCTGCGGCTCAACAGACTGCGGGCAAGCGCGTTCGGCCGAAAGCCGATTTCCCGCGCGATCCGGAGCACGCGCTCGCGGGTTTCAACGTTGACCCGGCCGACGCCGTTCAGCGCGTTGGAGGCCGTTGAAAGGCTCACCTCGGCGGCCTTGGCGACGTCCCTGAGTGTGCATCTGCGGTGCTGTATCGGCTTGATCAATGCTATTCCCTGCCCTTTGATAAAACCTTTTATCAAATGAAAACAATGATGCAAAAACCTTTTTGCATGTTATTGAACACAAATTGTCGACAACATTTTTCTTCTGCCATACCGTTATCAAACGTCAAGTCAAATGACGGAACAAAGAAGGGGAATGACATGCTGAAGAACAAACTCATGCTTGCTGCATTGACGCTGGCAGCATCCGCCTCGATGGCTCAGGCCGAAGACGTGAACCTGTGGGTGCGCACCTCGTCGGCAGCCGTGCTTCAGGCGCTGGCCGAAAAATACAACGCCGCCCATGACGACACCGTCAACGTCACCGCCGTCATAGCCGAGCAGATGGTGCCGAAGCTCGGCGCGGCGATTGCCGGCGGCGCGCCGCCGGAAGGCGCGGTCCTCGACCTGATCTACCTTCCGACATTTGCCGCCAACGACACGCTGGAAGACATCACCGGCTTTGTCGACACCCTGCCCTACGCCGATGCGCTGAGCCCGTCCCATATCCGTCTCGCCACCTATGACGGCAAGATCTACGGCGTGCCCGCCCTGCCCGACGCCTCGATCATCGCCTACAACACGGACCTGTTCGAGGAAGCCGGGCTCGACCCCGACAAGGCGCCGGCATCGCTCGAAGAGATCGTTGCCGACGCCGAAAAGATCAGCGCGCTCGGTGACGATACCTACGGCTTCTACTTCGTCGCCAATTCCGGCAGTTGGCTGATCTATGATTTCCTGCCGCATATCTGGGCGGCCGACGCCGATATCCTGACCGATGACGGCCGCGAAGCCACCATCGACACACCGGCGATGCGCGAAACGCTCGAAGACTACCGCACGATGTGGCAGGCGGGCGCCATTCACCCGACCTCGCGCTCCGGCAATGGCAACAACGCCGTGGAAGCCTTCGCCTCGGGCAAGGTCGGCGTGCTGATGACCGGCTCCTATATCGTCAACCTGTTGACCAGCACCTATCCGGATATCAATTTCGCGGTTGCCCCGATCCCCGGCCCCACGGGCGGCCAGTCGAGCTTTGCCGGCGGCGACACGCTTGCGATGATCAAGGGCATTGCTCCTGAAAAGAAGGCCGTGATCGAGGATTTCGTCAAATACTACATGGAGCCCGAACAGCAGGTCTTCATCACCCAGGAATCCGGCATGCCGTCACGCACCGATCTGGCGGAAGAGGCCTATGCCAATTTCGATCCACGCAACCTCATCGCCTATGACATCCTGGCAAAGGCGCGCACGCCCTACACCTATGCCTCCGACGAGCTGTTCGTCAGCCGCACCGGCCCGTTCCTGAACCTGATCCAGAGCGCGGTCTTCGGCGATGACGTCGATGGCGCGATCGAAATCGCACAGGACGATTTCACCAAGATCCTCGACCGGACCAATCCGTAACGCTCCGCCACGGGCGGGCAAGCCCCGCCCGTGGCCGGAAAATGCAGCGAACCCCACTGAAATCATCAACCTCAGGGACTTCACGTCTTGTTATTCAAGCGCGCGTCAAAAAAGCATCCGCAATCCGGTGATGGCGAGCCGCATGGCTGGCTGGGGCTCGCCTTCATTGCGCCGAGCATGGTGTTCATCATCGGCCTGTTCATCATCCCGCTGGTGATGACGGTGTGGATGAGCTTCTTCCGCTGGCCCCTGCTCGGCCGTCGCAAGTTCATCGGCATCGACAATTATGCCGAGCTTCTCGGCGATACCCAGCTCTGGCAGTCCTTCGGCTTTACCCTGCTTTATACGGTGCTGGTCACCACCGCGATCATGGCTGTCGCCCTGCCACTGGCCTTACTGGTCGACCGGCCGCTGCGCAGCGTCGGCTTCTTCCGCACCGTGTTCTTCATGCCGGTGGTCATCGGCTTCGGCGCGGCCTCGACGCTGTGGCTCTGGCTGCTCAACCCCGACAGCGGCGTATTCGCACGGCTTCTGACCGGGCTAGGCCTTTTCGATCACGCACCGCGCCCGCTCGAAAGCTTCTGGCCGGCGCTTGCCGTGATCATTCTCATGGTGGTCTGGAAAACCGCTGGTTTCACCATGGTCATCCTGCTCACCGGCCTGCAGAGCATTCCCAATGATGTGATCGAGGCCGCGCGGATCGATGGCGCCAGCCCCTTCAGCCGGTTTCGCCGGATCATCCTGCCGCTGATGCGCAATTCGGTGCTCTTGGCGCTGATCCTCAACGTCACCTCGTCGATGCTCGCCTTCGACCAGTTCTTCATCATCACCCAGGGCGGGCCGAACAACAGCACGATCTCGGCGGTGTTCACCATCTATCTCGCGTCGTTCTCGTCCTATCGGCTGGGCTATGGCTCCGCGCTGTCCTTTGCCCTGCTGGTCGTTCTCGTCGCCATCAGCTCGATCCAGCTTTCATTCATGCGCCAGCGGCCGGAGGACGGACGATGAACGTCAAAGACCTGTTCATGGAACCCGATGAAGGGTTCGACGCCGTTGCCGGACGTCTTCTCCTGCTGCTGGTGATGATCGTGCTGGCGGTGTTCTTCCTGATGCCGATCATCTGGTCCTTCGCCAATTCCTTCAAACCGGCAGCCGAGGCGCTGGCCCATCCGGTGGCGCTGTTTTCAAAGGCGTTCTCGCTGGAAAACTACCGCCGCCTCGAACATGTCGGCGCCGGCTGGTATGTCTATGCCACCAATTCCGTGTTGATCGCGCTCGGCACCATCGCCTTTACCGTCGCCGTGGCGGTGCCTGCCGGATACGGCTTCTCCAAATTCCGCTTTCCCGGCCAGACCGCGATTTTCGTCCTCGTCATGGCGACGATGATGATCCCGTTCCAGTCGATCCTGACGCCGCTGTTCCTGATCCTCAAATTCCTGCATCTGCAGAACAGCCTGCTTGGTCTGGTGCTGATCTACACCACGTTTCAGCTGCCGTTCTCGATCTTCATGATGCGCAACGCCTTCGACGCGATCCCCAAGGCGCTGGTCGAGGCCGCGCGCATCGACGGCGCGTCGCAATGGACGCTGGTGCGGCGCATCCTGATGCCGCTGGCGCTGCCCGGTGTGGCCACCGTCGTGATGTTCGCCTTCCTCAATTCCTGGAACGAGTTCCTGGCGGCGCTGATCTTCCTGTCGGACCAGAACAAGTTCACCCTGCCGATCATGCTGGTGAACGTCTCCTCCGGCATTTACGGCATCATCGACTGGGGCGCGCTCCAGGCCGGCATCTCGCTCACCATGATCCCCTGCATCCTGATGTTCCTCGCGCTGCAGCGCTACTATGTGCGCGGGCTGACCGCCGGGGCCGTCAAATGACACAGTCTTCCCAAGGAGTTTCCATGTCATCGTCCGCGTCGCAAAAGACGACCGGTGAACGCCTTCACCGCCACGAACGCTACGTTCCCGTCGACCACACCCGTGTCGCCTTCAATGCCGGATTCTGGAAAAGCTGGCAGGAGACCGTGCGCGACGTCACCATTCCGACACAGCACAAGCGACTGGAGGAAGAAGGCTTTCTCGAGGTTCTCGATTTCGACAGCCCGCCCGGCCCGCTCGCCCGGCCGATCCAGCCGAGCGGATTGTCGATGCAGCATTTCTTCGATTCAGATTTCGGCAAGTGGATCGAGGCGGCGAGCTATACGCTGAAGAACCACCCGAACCCGGATATCGAGGCGAGGATCGACGCCATCGTCGAAAAGCTCGAACATGGGCAGATGGAAGACGGCTATCTCAACAGCTGGTTCATCCGCCGCGAGCCGGAAAAGCGCTGGACCAATCTGCGCGACCTGCACGAGATGTATTCGATGGGCCATCTCATCGAAGGCGCCGTCGCCTATTTTCAAGCCACCGGCAAGCGCCGCTTTCTCGACGTGATGATCCGCGCCGTCGACCACATCATCGACACGTTCGGCCCCGAACCCGGCAAGCTCAGAGGCTACGACGCGCATGAGGAAATCGAGCTGGCGCTGATCAAGCTCTACCGGGTGACCGGCGATCCGCGCCATTTGAAGCTTGCCACCTATTTCGTCGACGAGCGCGGACAGATGCCCTCCTATTTCGATGATGAGGCCCGCCGGCGCGGCGAGGACCCGGCCGATTATGTCTACGAGACCTATGCCTATAGTCAGGCCCACAAGCCGGTGCGCGCGCAGAACGAGGTCGTCGGCCACGCCGTGCGCGCCATGTACCTGCTCTCGGCGATGACTGATCTCGCCTTTGAAAACGACGATCCGAGCCTGAAGGACGCCGCCGACCGGCTGTTTGCCAATCTCACCGGCCGCCAGCTTTACGTCACCGGCGGGCTCGGACCGTCAGCGGCGAATGAAGGCTTCACCCGCGCCTTCGACCTGCCGAACGAAACCGCCTATGCCGAAACCTGCGCGGCTGTCGCGCTCGGCTTCTGGTGTTCGCGCATGGCCGAAACCGATCTCGACGGCAAATATACCGATCAGCTTGAAACCGTGCTGTTCAACGGCGCGCTTTCCGGCATCGCCCGCGACGGCGAGCATTATTTCTACGAGAATGTTCTGGAAAGCCACGGCCAGAACCGGCGCTGGAAATGGCACTATTGCCCCTGCTGCCCGACCAATATCGCCCGCTTCATCACCTCGCTCGGACAATATTTCTACACCACAAAGGGCAATGAAATCGCGGTGCATCTTTATGGCGCCAATGCCGCCGAATTCGATCTCGACGGAACCTTCGTGCGGCTCAGGCAGGAGACCGCCTATCCCTGGGACGGCGACATCCGCATGACGCTCGGCCTGTTCCAGCCGACGGACCTCACCTTGAAACTGCGCATCCCCGGCTGGTGTCGACGGGTGCGGGCAACGCTCAACGGACGCGACGTACCGCTTGTTGCCGTGAAAGGCTACGTCACGGTGAGCGGCACCTTCGAAGACGGCGACGAACTGCGCCTCAGCTTCGACATGCCGGTGGAACGGCTCTATGCCCATCCGGCCGTCGGCGAGGATGCCGGGCGGGTGGCGCTGCGCCGCGGCCCGGTCGTCTACTGCGTCGAGGAAACGGATATCGGCATCGAACCGCAGCGCCTGCGCATTGCGCCCGATACCGTCCTTGAAGCGCGCTACGACGCCGATCTTCTCGGCGGGGCCGTGGTGCTGGAAGGCGAAGGCCTTGAAGCGGCCACGGACGGTTTTGAGGGCGGACTTTACCGCACTTCGCCGCCTACCCTGAAACCGCGGCCGTTCCGGGCCATTCCCTATCACCTCTGGGCCAATCGCGACGCGGGCGCAATGCAGGTCTGGCTGACGGAAAAGTAGGAGACGGACATGGCACGACTGACACTGAAGAATGTGGTCAAATCCTACGGCATCTACGAGGCCGTCAGGGGCATCAATCTCGATATCGAGGACAATGAATTCGTCGTTTTCGTCGGCCCTTCGGGCTGCGGCAAATCGACGACGCTGAGGATGATCGCCGGGCTGGAGCATATTTCCGGCGGCGAGATCATCATCGGCGACGATGTCGTCAATCGCCTGGCGCCGGGCAAGCGCGATATCGCCATGGTGTTCCAGAACTACGCGCTCTACCCGCATATGAGCGTGCGCGAAAACATCGCCTTCTGCCTCGAACAGCAGCGCCTGCCGAAGGCCGAGATCGAAAAGCGCATCACCGAAGCAACCAACACGCTGAGGATTTCGGAACTGCTCGAACGCCGCCCCGGCGAACTCTCCGGCGGCCAGCGCCAGCGCGTCGCCATGGGCCGCGCCATCGTGCGCGATCCGAAAGTCTTCCTGTTCGACGAGCCGCTCTCCAATCTCGACGCCAAGCTCCGGGTCAGCATGCGCACGGAAATCAAGCGGCTGCACCAGTTGCTGCCGACGACCACGGTCTATGTCACCCATGACCAGGTGGAGGCAATGACCATGGCCGACCGCGTGGTGGTGATGAACCAAGGCCTTGTGGAACAGATGGGCGCACCGCAAGAGCTTTATTTAAGGCCGGTCAGCAAGTTCGTCGCCGGCTTCATCGGTTCACCATCGATGAATTTCCTGCCCGTCACACTTGAGGCCGAAGGCGACGCGCTTTTCCTGCTTTTTACGGATGGCACCCGCATGGCAATCCCGGCCGAAAAGGCAGCCCAGTTCCGCCCCCATGCCGGCCGCGGCGCTACCTTCGGCATCCGCCCGGAGGCGATCACGCTCCGACAGGAGCGCGACGGTTTCATCCCCTTCGATGCGGCAATCGATCTGGTCGAGCCGCTGGGCGCCACCACCATGGCCTATTTCAGCATTGCCGGGGAGGAAATCTGCGCCAGCGTCGAACCCGAGGAAGGTCTGCACGCCGGCACCACCGTGCCGCTGTCCTTCAACCTCAACCGGATGCACCTGTTCGATCTGGAAACCGAACAGTCGCTGGCCGTTCACTGAAACGACGACGCAACAGGCCCGTCACGGCAAGCCCCGAAGCCGCCGGAGAGCCTTGCTGGTCAGGCCTCGACCGTTTCGAGCGCGGTGCGGGCGTAGTGCTGGGCGATCACCGCGCAGATCATCAGCTGCATCTGGTGAAACAGCATCAACGGCAGCACCACCGCGCCGACGCTCTGGCCGGCAAAGATCGCACCGGCCATCGGCACGCCGCTGGCAAGGCTCTTCTTCGAACCGCAAAACACGATGGCGATCTCGTCGGCGCGTGAAAAGCCGAGCGCCCGGCTGCCGAACATGGTCAGCGTCAGCACCACCGCCAGCATGGCGGCGTTGATGATCACGAGCTCGCCGAGATCGGCAAGTGAAAGCTGGTGCCAGAGGCCTTCGGCAACCGCCGTGGAGAAGGCGAGATAGACGACCATCAGGATCGATCCGCGGTCGACGGGCGACAGGATCTTCTTGTGGCTGCGCACCCAGTCGCCGATCCACGGCATCAGCAGTTGCCCGACGATGAAGGGCAAAAGCAGCTGCAGCAGGATCTGGTAGAGCACATCGAATGAAAATCCGCCGCCACCGCCGCTTGCCGAAAGCAGGATGCCGATGAGAAGCGGCGTGGCGAACATTCCGACGATGTTGGAAGCCGTCGCCGCGCAGATCGCCGCCGGCACATTGCCGCCGGCCATCGAGGTGAACGCGATGGAGGACTGCACGGTGGATGGCAGCACGGCGATGAACAGGATGCCGGCCATCATGCCGTCGGGCAGTTCGAACGGCAGCAGATGGGCGATGCCGTAGCCAAGCAGCGGAAACACGCCGAAGGTCGTGGCGAGAATGGTGAGATGCAGGCGCCAGTGCAGGAGGCCGCCGATTACCACCTGACGCGACAGCCGCGCGCCCTGCAGGAAAAACAACAGCGCGATGGCGCATTTGGTGGCAATCGAGAACCAGCCGGCCGCAACCCCGGTGACGGGCAGAAGCGAGGCCAGCGCAACGGTGGCAACGAGAAGAAGCGTAAACTGGTCGGGCAGAAAACGACGCATGGCAGTCCCTGGGATATGTGCGGCTCAGCGGGCGCGTGGGTCGAGCGCGTCGCGCAGGCCGTCGCCGAGAAGGTTGAAGGCAAGAACCGTGGAGAAGATTGCCATGCCGGGCCACATGGCCATCCACGGTGCATTGGAAATGAAACGCTGTGCCGTATTCAGCATCGAGCCCCAGGACGGGTCCGGCGGCTGCAGACCCAGGCCGAGGAAGGACAGGCTCGCCTCCGAGATGATCGCCGAGGCGATCGTCAGCGTCGCCTGCACGGTGAGCTGCGGCAGGATATTGGGCAGGATGTGGCGCACGGCGATGCGCCAACGCGGATTGCCGACGACGCTTGCCGCCTCGACATATTCCTCGTTTCGGATCGACAGCACCTGTCCGCGCGACAGCCGGATGAAGATCGGTGTCGCGGTAATGCCGATGGCGATCATCGCATTGGTGAGGCTCGGCCCCAGAAACGAAGCCAACGCAATGGCGAGGATCAGCGACGGGCAGGCCAGCAGCGCATCGGTGAAGCGGCTGATCAGGCCATCGGTGAAACCACCGATGAAGCCTGCCGCCAGCCCAAGCGGAACGCCGATGGCAATCGCGATTGCAACCGAGGTGAGACCGGCCAGAAGCGAGGCGCGCGTGCCCCAGATGATGCGCGAGAGAATATCGCGGCCGACTTCGTCGGTGCCCATCCAGTGGGCAAGCGAGGGGGCCTTGCGCACCGCAGTCCAGCTCTGTGCCGTTGGATCGTAAGGGGCGAGCAACGGCGCGAAGACGGCGACGAACAGCATGAACAGCACGACGCCAAGGCCGAAAAGCGCGCTTTTGCGCTTGCGCAGACGCCGCCAGATGCGGCTCTGAAAAATGCCGAGAAGTGGCAGGCGCGCGGCTTTTTCCGTTTCCGGGATCGCTGACATGGTTAGCCTCGCAGTCTCGGATTGACGAGTATGTACCCGATATCCGCCAACAGGTTGAGAAGGATGTAGAACACGGCGGTGACCAGCACCACGCCCTGCACTACCGGATAATCGCGGGTAAACACCGCATCGACGATCAGCTTGCCGAAACCGGGAATGGTGAAGATCTGCTCGGTCAGCACCGCGCCGCCGAGCAGCGTGCCGAATTCCAGCGCGCCGAGCGTGATGATCGGCGTCAGCGCATTGCGCATGGCGTGCTTGAACACGACCTTCCATTCGCTCAGCCCCTTGGCGCGGGCGGTGCGGACATAGTCGCTCTCAAGCGCCTGCAGCATGGCCGCGCGGGTGTGGCGCATGATGATGCCGGCAATCGCCGTGCCGAGCACAAAGGCCGGCATGATCGTGGTTGCCAGATTCATCCGCAGATCCTTGAACGGGCTGACATAGCCCGATGCCGGCAGCCAGCCGAGATTGACCGAAAAGAACAGGATCAACAGGATGCCGAGCCAGAAATTCGGCACGGAGATGCCGGCAAGCGACACGACATTGGCGGAATAATCGACAGCGGTGTTGGGCCTGAGCGCCGAAATGATGCCGCCGCTGATGCCGAGCACCATGGCGACGGCAATGCCCATGACGGAAAGCTGCAAGGTCACCGGCAGTTTCAGCAGGATAAGATCGAGCACCGGCAGATTGTGGCGCATCGACATGCCGAGATCGCCGGCAAGCACGCCCTTCACCCAGAACAGGTACTGGACCGGGATCGGCTGGTCGAGATGGTATTGCGCGCGGATGGCAGCAATCATCTCCTCGCTCGGATTTTCCCCCGCCAGCATCAGCGCCGGGTCGCCGGGCAGAAGATGCTGCAGCGAGAAAATGATCATCGACAGGATGACGAGTGTCGGAATGAGTTGCAGCAGGCGGCGGGCGAGAAGCGATGTCATGGCGTGGCCCTCCCTTCATCCGCAAAGGTTTCGAAGGCGGCAAACAGCGCTTCCAGGCGCGGGTCGCGGCTTTCCCGGCCGGAAAGGCCGAGATCGGCCACCGGCAAGTCGCGCCAAAACGGACAGGCATTGGCGTGGCCGTCCTCGCCCGCCTCCAGCACCATCGGCACGGATTTGCAGTCTTCCCGCGCATGCGGGCAACGGGTGTGGAGCCGGCAACCGGACGGCGGCGCAATCGGGCTCGGCAGGTCGCCATCGAGCCTTTCGCTTGCGGGCGGCCGCACGGTACGTGCGGCGGCGACCGGTATCGAGGAAAGCAGCGCGCGCGTATAAGGATGACGCGGGTGTGCGAAAATCTGCTCGGACGTGCCGAGTTCCACCAGCTTGCCGAGATACATCACCGCTATGCGGTCGCTGATGTGTTTCACCACGCTCAGATCATGCGAGATGAAGATGAAGGCAAGGCCAAGGCGGGCCTGCAGGTCCTTCAGAAGATTGAGGATCTGCGACTGGATCGAGACGTCGAGCGCAGAAACCGCCTCGTCGCAGACGATGACCTTCGGCTCGGAGGCAAGCGCGCGGGCAATCACCACGCGCTGGCGCTGGCCGCCGGAAAACTCGTTCGGATAGCGGTTCGCCTGTTCCGGCCGAAGCCCGACCAGCTTCAGCAGTTCATGCACGCGGGCGCGCCGTTTCGATGCCGGCAGGATGTTGTAGAGCTTCAGCGGCTCGGCGATGGTTTCCGCGATCGTCATGCGCGGATTGAGCGAGGCGTAGGGGTCCTGGAAGATCAGCTGGACATGCCGGCGGCGGGCGCGCAATTCCTGATGGTTCAGGGCGGTGATATCCTCGCCGTCCAGAAAAACCCTGCCGGTTGTCGGTTCGATCAGCCGCATCATCATCCGTCCGAGCGTGGATTTGCCACAGCCGGATTCGCCGACGACAGCAAGCGTTTCGCCCGGCATCAGCGTCAGCGAAACATTGTCGACGGCCTGCACTTTCGCCTTCGGGCGGCCGAGGAGATCGCGCCTGACGACGAAATGACAACTGAGGTCTTTGACTTCGAGGATCGGTTTGGCGGTCAAGGGGCAAGCTCCTCGAGCGGGGTGCGCCAGCAGCGGCTGAAATGGCCGTCACGCACTTCATGAAGGGGCTGGGTTTCGGCGCATTTTTCCATGCGGAACGGACAGCGTTCCGCGAAGCGACAGCCCGATGGCGGCGCCGACATGTCCGGCACCATGCCGGTGATGGTGGCAAGCCGCTCGCGCGCGGCATCCAGACGCGGCAGCGAGCCGAGCAGGCCGACTGTATAGGGATGCTGCGGAAAGGCGAAAAGCTGTTCGACAGTGCCGCGTTCCACCACCTGACCGGCATACATGACGATCACGTCATCGCAGCTTTCGGCGACCACGCCGAGATCATGGGTGATGAGGATGATGGCCGTGCCGGTCTTCTGCTGCAGTTCGCGCATCAGTTCCAGAACCTGCGCCTGCACCGTGACGTCGAGCGCGGTGGTCGGTTCATCCGCAATCAGCAGTTCGGGGTCGCAGGCCAGTGCGATCGCGATCATCACCCGCTGGCGCATGCCGCCGGAAAGATTGTGGGGGTATTGATCGAAGCGGGCCTCGGGCGACGGAATGCGCACCAGCCGCAGCATCTCGATCGCGCGCGCCCGGGCTTCGCGGCGGCCGATGTCATTGTGGCGCAGGATGACTTCCATGATCTGGTCGCCGACTGTGTAGGACGGGTTCAGCGAGGTCATCGGCTCCTGGAAGATCATCGCCAGCCGGTTGCCGCGCAGGTTTCTGAGCTTGCCTTCCGTTTCCTGCAAAAGGTCGCGGCCACCGAAACGGATATGGCCGGAAATTTCGGCGCTGTGTTTCGGCAGCAGGCGCAGGATCGAAAGCGAGGTGACGCTCTTGCCGCTGCCGGATTCACCGACCACGGCAAGCGTGCGGCCGCGCTTGACGTCGAAACTCACGCCATCGACCGCCGTCACCGTGCGGTCGTCGCCGTGGAAGAGGACGCTCAGACCGTCGACTTCGAGAACATTTTCGCGGGGAGCACCGGCCGCAAGGGCCGATGCGTTCTTGTCTGTGGCTGTCATGTCCGTCCGCGTCACTCGGCGGTCACGCCTGCCAGGCGGATGATGCCGTCCGGATAGGCCTTGAAGCCCTCGACGCCGGAGTCCATCGCAAAGATCCACTTGGAGTGGTAGAGATAGACGATCGGCAGGTCTTCCTGAAGGATCGCAATCACCTGATTGTAGATCGCCTTGCGTTCGTCCGGGTCCTTCAGCGCACGGGCCTCAGTCAGAAGCTTGTCCATCTCCTCGTTGCAGTAATGCGCGTCATTGCCGGCAGCACCGCAGGAGAGCATCGGGGTGATGTTGAGGTCAGGGTCGACACGACCGCTCCAGCCAACGAGATGGGCCTGGAACTTGCCCTGACGGGCGATGTCGAGAAGCGTCATCAGTTCGGTGGGCTTGATCGAGATGTTGATGCCGATTTCGCCGACCATGGCCTGAACAAGCTGCATCACCTGCTGGCGTTCGGCATCGGTGGGCACCAGAACTTCCAGATCGACACTGTCGACGCCGGCTTCGGCCATCTTGGCCTTGGCGGCTTCGACGTCGCGGGCAGGAACGGGAAAGTCCTTGTCATACCAGGAGCTTGCCGGCGGGAAGGGCTGGTTGCCGGTGGCGGCCTGACCTTCGAAGACAACCTGGTTCAGCGCATCACGGTCAATGGCGAGGCTGAAGGCCTGACGCACCAGCGCCTTCTTGCCGGCATCGAGATTGGCGCCCTCGCCGCCGATGTCGAAGGTGATGCCGTAATAACCGAGGCCGACGACGGGCAGGACGGTGAAGTCCGCATCGGCTTCGGTGGCGGCAACATCCGTTGCCGACAGACGCTCGATCAGGTCGAGCTGGCCGGAACGCAGGTTGAGCAGACGGACATTGGAATCCGGCATGCCGCGGAAGATCAGCTCGTCAAAGGAATAGCTGTCGGCGTCATAATAATCGTCGAATTTTTCCAGCACGATACGGTCCTGGGCAATGTGTTCGACGAATTTGTAAGGCCCCGAGCAGACCGGCGCATTGGTGAAGTTCTCGCCGAGTTCCTCGCCGGCCTTCGGGCTGATCACCATGCCGGCGCGGTCGGAAAGGGCCGCAAGCAGCGGAACGGAAGGTGCCGACAGGTTGATCTGGACCGTGGTGTCATCAAGGACATCAACCGACGCGATCGCGCTGATTTCGGACTTGCGGCGCGAGGTCGGCATATTGAGGTCGCGCTCGAGATTGTACTTGATGGCATCCGCGTTGATCGGCGTGCCGTCGTGGAAGACGGCGTCATCGCGCAGGTGCAGGGTCAACTGTGTGGAATCGTCGTTCCACTCCCAGCTCGTCGCCAGTTTCGGCGCGATCTGGCCGTCCTGATCAATATCGACGATCTTGTCGCAGAGCGACTGCAGCACATGACGGCCGACGAAGCTCCAGTTGGTCGCCGGGTCGAGCGTATCGGGATCGTCCTGCAGACCGATATTGAGGACGGATTGTGCAGCGGCCGGGCCTGCGGCCATGGCGCCCAGGGCAAGGCCCGCAAGAAGCGCAAGGTGAATAGGCGTTTTCATTGTTCCCTCTTTTTGGTTGGTCGTTCGAAATGTGCCGTCTCTTGTTTTTCACGCAATTGCGGGCGGAAAACCGGTCTCCGCTTTTGCCGGAATTGCGCTAACGGGCGACGGCATAGCCCTGCACGCCGCGCGGGTTGGCGCCCGCCTTCAGCAGCAGCGATGTGCCGTCCGTCTCTCGCGCCACCGCCGAAAGCCGGCCTTCCGACCAGTCATCGCCGATGGTGAGCTTGTGGCCGCGGCGGGCAAGTTCCGCGCGGGTGTCTTCGCCGTAGCGTCCCTCCAGCGTGACGGCGCCGAGATTGATCTCGCGCGGCCAGAAGGAGCTGGGCAGATGGTCTGTATGGAAGGACGGCGCGTCGATCGCCTCCTGCAGGTTCATGCCGGCATGGACATGGCGCAGGAACATGACGAGCTGCCACTGGTCCTGCTGGTCGCCGCCGGGCGTGCCGAAGGCCATGTATGGAACGCCGTCGCGATAAACGGTCGAGGGTGTCAGCGTGGTGCGCGGGCGCACGCCCGGCTTCAGTGACGAATTCAGTCCCTCCTCGAGCCAGAACATCTGCGCCCGCGTGGTCAGGCAGAAACCGAGGCCGGGAATGGTGGGACTCGACTGCAGCCAGCCGCCCGAAGGCGTGGCCGAAACCATGTTGCCCCAGCGGTCGACGGTGGAGACCTGCACGGTGTCGCCGCGCTGTGCGCCCTCACGGGTCAGCGTCGGCTCGCCGGCCGCATCATTGGGAAGCTTCTTCTCCTTGGCGACCGTCGGTTCGCCGCCGCCGAGGCCCGGCTGGGCAATGGTGCCGACGGCGCGGTGTGGCGGCATCGGCGGGTTGCGGCCGTCCGGCGTGCCGGGACGCACCTCGAACGAGGCTTCAGCGCCGATCAGCGTCCGACGGGCATCGGCATAACCATCGGACAGCAACGTCGCCATCGGCACATCGCCGCCATCGCCATACCAGCTCTCGCGGTCGGCCATGGCAAGCTTGGCGGTCTCGACGACGAGATGCACGAAATCCGGCCCCATCGGATCGACCGAAGCAATATCGGTGCCCTTCAATATGTTCAGCATCTGCAGCAGGACGGGCCCTTGCGACCACGGACCGCATTTGAACACTTCAAAATCGCCATAGGTCGTGGAAACCGGCGCCTCGACCTTGGGCGTGAAATGCGCCATGTCGTCGGCGGTGATCAGGCCGCGATGGTGATGGCCGGAGACATCCCAGACATCCTCCCTCTCGCAGAAATCCGCAATCCTTTCGGCGACCGGGCCGCGATACCAGAAATCAAGTGCTGACTGGATGCGGGCCTCGCGGGTGGCGGCTTTCTTCGCCTGCTTCAAAAGCTCGCCATAGAGCTTTGCAAGTTCCGGATTGCGAAACAGCTTGCCGGTCTCCGGCGCCTTGCCGCCGGGAAGATAGGTCTCCGCAGACGTCGGCCAGTGGGTCTCAAACAGCGGCCGCATGGCGGCAATGGTGTTGGCGATGCGCGGCACCAGCGGATGGCCGTTTTCGGCGTAATAGATGGCGGGTGCGAGAACATCCTCCAGTTCGGCCGTGCCGTAATCCCGCAACAGCGTCAGCCACGCCCCGAAGGCGCCGGGAACGCAGGCGGCCAGCATGCCGGTGCCCGGAATGATATCGAGACCGAGGCCGCGATAATGCGCAATCGTCGCCTTTGCCGGAACCGGCCCCTGACCGGAGATCACCACCGGCTTGTCCGCGCCCGCCGGCGTCACGATGATCGGCACTTCACCGCCCGGTCCGTTCAGATGCGGCTCGACCACCTGCAGCACGAAACCGGCGGCAACGGCCGCGTCGAAAGCGGTATGGCCCTTTTCGAGAATGGACATGCCAACGGCGGCGGAAAGCCAGTGGGTGGACGAGACAGCGCCAAACGTGCCTCTCAGTTCGGGGCGGGTGGTGAATGCCATATCTCAGCAAGCCTCTGGGCGGGACAAATCAGGCAGCATATTGTCGACAATGAAATCTCAATATGCCTAAATGAAACACAATCTGCTTGGAGGTCACGACGAAAGCCGCTCTTTTCAAACAATTGTCTACATACTGTATATTAAATTGGCATATGGCAAGCGGATTGTGTATTTTATCGCATGTCAGCCGGCGACGAACCGAAGCGCCCCTCGCCGAAGTGACACTAAAGGAATGAAAATGCTTGAAAATTTATCGATGCAGAAAATGAGCCTGGGTGACAGGATCGCCGGTCAACTTGAGGATCAGGTGATCAACGGGACCATTCCGGCCGGCGCGAAACTGGATGAAACAGCAATCGCCAGTCAGTTTTCGGTCTCCCGCACCCCGGTTCGCGAGGCTCTGCACATCCTTTGCAGCCGCGGGCTCGCCGATCGGATTGCATACAAGGGCGTCGTCGTGACGCGGATTTCGCCGGAACGGATCGACGAGATGTTCGAGGCGATGGCCGAACTCGAGGCGGTCTGCGGACGGCTCGCTTGTCATCGCATGACAATGAGCGAGCGCGCCGAGTTCCAGGCAATGCATCATGAAATGGAAGGCCTTGCCGAGACCGGCGACAGCGCCGCCTATGAAGCCCTGAACAACCGTTTCCACGCGCTGATCTTCGCGGGGTGCCACAACACCGATATCATAGCCTCGGCAGAGGCGTTGCGGGTGAAGCTTGCGCCGTTTCGCAAATACCAGCTTGACGATGCCGGACGGCTGAAACGGTCTTCGCGTGAACATCAACAGATCGTCGATGCCATTATCGACCAGGACCCGACGGCAACCGAAAGCGCATTGCGACGGCATCTGATTTCCGCCGCCCACGAGGTCGTCAACAAGCGGCAGCGACTGAGCGGAGCGGAGATGAAAACGGGAGAGGCGTTGTGAGCGCGCAAAACGCGATCCGCGCTGTGATCGCCGATATGCAGGCGGCATGGAATCGCGGCGATTTCGCCGGCTACATGGAAGGTTTCGCAAACCCGGATGTCGTTTTCGTATCGCGCGGACGTATCCAGAAGGACTGGCAGGCCACCCTCGACCACTACATCGCCGATTACGGCGGCGCGCCCGACTCGCAAGGGGCGCTGACGTTTTCCGACATCCGCATCGAGATGCTCGCCGACGACGCGGCTCAACTCGTCAGCACCTATACACTCATCCGCGACAGCGGCACCCAGCAGGGCATCAATACGCGCCTGATGCGCAAGCGCGACGATTGCTGGGTGATCGCGCTCAATCATGTCTCGGCGCAGGAATAGCGCCGAAAACAACAAGACAGACGATCGCACACAATGTGATATCGAGTGCGCCGGGCCGTTCCAGACAGGTAACGCACGCCATCACGAGGCGATCCGGAAAGCGACAGGCCGCAAGTCCGCCAACACAGGACGTGCCTTGCTGACCTGCCACACCGCATCCCACATCCAACACGCGTGCCCGCGCCCCCATGAAGGCGGCTGATCAGAACCGGTAGCCGAGCGACAGCGTGACCTGCGGCTGCCATTCGTTTTCCACGACCGGGCTGTCGGCGGCATCGCCGACCAGCACGCCAACGCCGGCGCCGGCCTGCATCAGCCAGTGCTCGTTGAAGGCATAGGTCGCGGAAATATCGAAATCAACGCGCTGAAGACCGGCCTCCGCCTTGTATTGCGGCAGGCCCGAGGCCGCCGACTGGGCGGCATTGATGCTGAAATAGCTGTCCATGTAGTTCTCGTCGGCAATCGTCGCCTCGAGGCTGGTCGCGACAACCAGCTTCTCGCCCATATGCCAGCCGTAATTCGCCCCGATCTTGCCCTTCAGTCCCTCGCTGCCGCCAATGGTCTTGTCGATGACGCCGTAGAATTCGAAGGCATCCCACTGGTAGCCAACCTTGACCCCTGCCGTGACGCCGAAATCGACATCGCCGAGGCCCTTGAGCAAGTCGCCGTCATCTTCCGAACGCCCGGACTCGTAGCCGAAACGGGCGTCGACATTGAAACCGCCATCCTTGTAGAGCGTGGCGTCCAGTCCGCCGGGATCGAGCTGAAGCCAGTCGGCATAGCCGATCGACACGATCGGGATCGGGCTGATTTCCATCTCGTCGCCGCCCTCATAGGCGGGCCTGAAACTGGCGCCGCCGCCGACGATCACTTCCCACCGCGATGCGAACGCCTGTTTTTCCAGCGGCTGCGGCCCTGAAATGGCCGGCGGCGGGACGTCATCAACGACGGCATCCGCCGCAAAGCCTCTGTCTGCGGCGCCGATCACGGAAACGAAGCCCGCCAATCCGGCTGCCGTCGCAGCGAAATGTTTGAATTTTACCATCTGTAATGAAAGCTCCGATGAAATACGAACGCACCGGAGGACCCGGCGCAACCTGGGAGGCCGGTTTCATTGTTGCCGCAAAGACAATGGGTTCGTGTTTTCTTTCATTACAAAAGATTACGGGCCTGCCACATATGTGGCATAATGGCGGCGGGATAAAGGCAGGAAGGAAGCCAACCCGCTGGAATCATTGGCGTCCGCTTCCCTCTCGCGATGCGGCCCGCCGGTGCTTTCGCGGGCGCTCATGTCGTCTCTGTCAAAACGCCGTAACATTTCGACACAAATTCGAGAAATCGTCACGACAACTTGCCTCTAGACTGTCTTTAAACCCGGCCGGACAGGCCTGCGCTTTCGCGCGCCATTCCGGTCGGGCCATCATTGCCGGTATTGGAGACCAGTCATGACAGAAACAAAGGTCGTTCTCATCGTCGGAAGTGACAATGCCATTGGCGCCTTTACGGCCGGATTGCTGGCGCGCGCCGGATATGGCGTTGCCATGCTGCTGTCCTCACCACGCCACGCAGCGTTTGTAAAAGAGATCGGCGGCCTCGGCGTCAACGGCACCGCCCAGTCCTCTCGCGACCTCCAGGAACTCGCCGACCGCGCCCTTGAGCGCTGGGGCCGCGTCGACGCCCTGCTGAACTGCCCGTGGTCGGAAGCCTTCGGCTTCAACGCCCTGCCCGGCACGGCAATCCACGAGGCCTGCCTGATGTCCATGATCCGCACCATGCGCATTGTCGCTCCGGTCATGCGCAGGCAGAAACACGGCGCTATCGTGAACATGTCCCCGCCGCCGATGCCAGACTTCATGTCCTCGGGCGAAGACGCCTTCACCGCCAGTTTCATAACCGTCACACAGCGCTTTGCGGCCGATAATGCGGTGCATAACATCCGGATCAACAATGTCTTTCCCGGATGGCTCGAATATCTGCCCGAAGACGAGGTGATCTGCAGCGAAATACCGCTGGGGCGCTATGGCGAGATCGATGAGGTCGCCGCAACCGTGGCCTTTCTGCTTTCGGATGGCGCCGGGTATATTACCGGCCAGAATATTCATGTCGACGGCGGTATTTCCCGACCGACCCAAAACACCCCGAAGGCCGGGTTTGCATTTCTTCCGGAGGCGTAAGCGCAAACAGCGATGGACAGTCGGCCACCGGTGGACACCCACAGGACGGGGAAACCATAGATCTGGCCGCCGCGAACTTGCGGGTCTACTATCGCGCGCAAACGGACCTATAATCGCCGGGATGATGGCGAACCGTGTCGTGATCCATCGTCATCCATCGATGCACGGTTTGAATGAAGGCCTGCCTGGGGCTATGTGAGGTAATGGTCGTGATCGCCGGCTTCACCGTTGACGCTGCACCGGAGCCGAAAATCACGCCCAGAAACGCCGTGGCGCCTGTGACGCAAGGAGATGAATGATGGACAATAAAGCGGCTGTGCGCCGGGGCCGCCCCCGCAATTTTGACCGGGATGAAGCGTTGCAGCGGGCCATGCAGGTCTTCTGGGCGCATGGTTATGAGGGAACCTCGATGACCCAGCTGATCGAGGCCATGGGGATAGCTTCGCCCAGCATTTACGCGGCATTCGGCTCCAAGGAACAGCTGTTTCGTGAGGCGGTGGATCTTTACGTCACATCGGAAGCCGAACCCTCATGGGGGGCGCTGGACCGGATCGGCGATGTGCGCCAGGCGCTTCGCACAATGCTGTTCGCCTCGATCGACCTGTTCGTCGCCACCGACGCGCCGCGCGGCTGCCTCGTCATCCTCGGCGCGACCCATCTTGGCACTTCCAATATGACGGTCCGCACTATTCTGCGCAATCAGCGCGGACGCTTCCGTGACCGTCTCGTGAAACGCCTGACGCGGGCCATCGAAGACGGTGACCTATCCGGAGACACCGACCTGACCGCACTTGCCGATGCCATACTGGCATTTTTCAGCGGACTTGCGATCGAAGCCGTGGACGGGGCGACAAAGGCCAAACTGCGCGCTGCGGCCGATCTGTTTTGCCAGCGGCTGCTCGGCTGAGAACGATATTTATGTATTAATCGACAAATAATTCATTGCAGGCGCTCGATCGGCTATTTATATGTTGAGCATTACAGAATCCAGCATACAAAGGACAGCCATATGACGAGCGCCTCCAAGCACATCGTTCCACTATCGGGTTTCGGATCCGTCACCGATGTTCCGCGCCTTCCCGAAGGTTTCACCGAGACATTCACGAGCTGGCGTGTCGACACCGGCAAGATCAGGCTGCACGCGGTCATCGGCGGCAGCGGTGAACCGCTGTTGCTGCATTGCGGATGGCCGCAAAGCTGGTTTGCCTGGCGCTATCTGATGCTGCCGCTGAGCAGGCATTTCACGGTGATCGCCGTCGACCCGCGCGGGCTCGGCATTTCCGACAAACCCGCCGACGGCTTTGATGTCGATACGCTGGCCGATGACATGTTCAACCTGATGGACGTCCTCGGCCATCAACGTTTTGCGGTCGCAGGCCACGATATCGGCGTTATGGTCGGCTATGCGATGGCCGCCGCCCGTCCCGAAAGGATCACGCGCATGGCCCTTGGCGAAGGCACGATCCCCGGCGCCTCGCCCTCGCCGGAACTGGTTCCCGACGAACGCTGGATAAGCGACTTCCTCTGGCACTTCAATTTCAACCGCGCGCTCGATGTCAATGAACGGCTGGTCGAAGGTCGGGAAGACATCTACTTCAACTATCAGTTCGCATCCAAGGCGGCGTCGGAAGATGCCGTGCCGAAATATGCGCGCGACTTTTACATTGAAATGCTGCGCCGTGTGCCGGGCACGCTGAAGGCGAGTTTCGACTATTACCGCGCGATTGACGACACCATTCCGCAGGTTCGCCGTCATGCGGAGAAAAAGCATGACGTGCCCATGCTGGCCTTTTCCGGGGCGCTGGCCTGCGGCCCGATGGTGGAAAACGAACAGCGAACCCTCGCGACCAATGTTGAATCGCTGATCATCCCCGACTGCGGCCATTTTCCCGCCGAGGAAAAGCCGGAAGCCTTGCTTGCCGGGCTGCTGGAATTTTTCACGAAATAACGGGGCGTCTGCCACCGTTCGGCACGCGTTCCGGTTTGAATGCGTGCCGGCCAGGACCGGCTGAAACAACCGGTCTGCAACGACTTCAACACCTGAAGGAGGAAACGATGTCGAACCTTGAAAGCAAAGTACTGATCGTTACGGGAGCAGCGAGCGGGATCGGCCGCGCCGCCGCAAGACATTTCGCCAGAAGCGGCGCGAGCGTCGTTCTTGCCGACCTGGCCGATGGCGGCGAGGCCATCGCCGAGGAGATCCGCAATGACGGCGGCAAAAGCCTTTTCGTGAAAACCAATGTGGCAAAGGAGGCCGATGTCGAAAATCTGGTCGCCAGCGCCATCGAGACATTCGGGCAGCTTGACGGCGCCTTCAACAATGCCGGCATCGAACAGGCCATCAAGCCGCTGCACGAACTGGACGAAGCCCAGTGGGACAAGGTCATCAACATCGACCTGAAGGGCGTGTTCCTGTGCATGAAACACGAAATCGCGGCAATGCTCGCCTCGGGTCGCGGCGGCGCCATCGTCAACACCTCGTCAACCACGGCCATGGCGGCAATTCCCTTTGCATCCGAATATATCGCGGCCAAGGCCGGCGTGCTCGGCATGAGCCGAGCTGCCGCCGTCGACTATGCGCTAAAGGGCATTCGCGTGAATGCAGTGATGCCCGGCATGACCCAGACGGCGATGACAAGCCGGATGCCCGAAGACCCTGAACTGATCAAGATCTTCACCGCGATCCAGGCCGCCGTGCCGATGCAACGCTTCGGTCAGGCCGATGAAATCGCGCAAGCCGCGGGCTGGCTGCTTTCCGATGACGCAAGTTTCGTCACCGGCGCAGCGCTTCCCGTCGACGGCGGAACCATGGCCGTCTGAGTACGGACGACGGAACGGCGTTTGAAGAACAGGACCAGCGCATCAACTGCGCTGGTTCCCCCTATCGCATGGTTCGAATGAACCGATCGACCATCACTTCAGCCGACGGATAAGGCTCGACGTATCCCAACGGCCGCCGCCGGCTTTCTGGATATCCGAATAGAACTGATCGACCACGGCCGTGACAGGCAGCGAGGCGCCGTTGCGGCGCGCTTCGGCCAGGCAGATGTTCAGGTCCTTGCGCATCAGGTCGACGGCGAATCCGAAATCGAACTGATCGTCATTCATGGTCTTTCCGCGGTTTTCCATCTGCCATGAGCCGGCAGCACCCTTGGTGATGATTTCAAGCACCAGCTCGACATCGAGCTCAGCTTTCTGGGCAAAATGAATACCTTCGGAAAGCGCCTGCACCAGCCCGCCAATGCAGATCTGGTTGACCATCTTGGCAAGCTGGCCGCTGCCGGCCGCACCGACGAGCCGCACGGACTGGCCGTAGCACTCCATCACCGGCTGCGCGCGCGAAAAGGCGTCCTCATCGCCGCCGCACATCACCGTCAGAACGCCGTTCACCGCACCGGCCTCGCCGCCTGAAACCGGCGCGTCGATGAATGCAATCCCGCGTTCGGCGGCAGCGGCGTAGAGTTCGCGGGCGACTTCGGCGGAGGCGGTCGTATGATCCACGAACACCGATCCGGAAGACATGGTCGAAAATGCGCCGTCCTCGCCGAGCGTTACGGCGCGCAGGTCATCGTCATTGCCGACGCAGCAGAAAACGATTTCCTTGTCCGATGCGGCAGCAGCCGGTGTCGGCGCCGAGGCCCCGCCCTTTTCCTCCGACCATTTTCGGGCTTTCGCAGCGGTCCGGTTATAGACCGTCACGTCATGTCCCTTCGAGGCCAGATGCCCCGCCATCGGGTATCCCATGACCCCCAGACCGAGAAATGCAACATTCGCCATTGTTTTCGCCTTTCACTCTAAAACATTTGAAATCCGATGGTCCCGACCGGCGCCAGCCATCCCGCAATCAGCTTTGTGACGCGATCGAAACCGCTTCGAAAGCCCCGACCGGCCCCAGACGGTACCATAAGTATCCGTCTTCATCGGCCTGAGGGGAAAGCGGCTGCAATACGCTGCCTTCGCAAAGTGTCTTCGCATCTCCGGTCATTGAAATCAGGTATAGCGAATACGCGGATCGAGCCAGGCCAGAAGAATATCGGAAAGCAGGGTTCCGATTACAGTCAGGGCGCTCATCATCATGATGAAACTTCCGGCAAGATACATATCCTGGGTCAACAGCGAGTTCAGCAGCAAGGGCCCGGTCAATGGCAGGTTCAGGACGACCGCCGTAATCGTTGCGCCGGAAATCAGCGTCGGCAGAACCCACCCCACGGTCGAAATCAGCGGATTGAGCGCCACGCGCACCGGATACTTCCACAGCAGAGCCCGCTCGGTCAGGCCGTAGGCACGGGCCGTCACCACATAGGGACGGTTCAGTTCATCCAGCAGATTGGCCCTCAGGATACGGATCAGAGCCGCCGTTCCCGCCGAACCAAGAACGATTACCGGGATGATCATGTGCTGGAGGAAATCGGCAAGCTTGCCCATGCTCCATGCCGCGCGGGCATATTGCTGCGAATAAAGTCCACCGATATCCGCACCGAAATACTTGAACGAAATGAACAGCAGGATCAGCGCAAACAGGAAATTCGGTATTGCCAGCCCGAGAACCCCCAGAAACGTGACGAGGTAATCGCCCCAGGTATTGCGACGCACCGCCGAATAAATCCCGATCGGCACCGCGACAAGCCACATGAAGCCGAGCGTCAGGGCGGCAAGCACGAAGGTCAGGCCGAGGCGGTTCCACATCAGGTCGGCCACGGGCTGCCGCCATTCGAGCGAATAGCCGAAATCGCCGTGCAGCAGGATGTTCGATATCCATTTCCAGTATTGCACCCAGATCGGATCATCCAGTCCGTAACGTGCGCGAAATGCCTCCATCACGGCCGGATCGACGGTCTGCCCCTGAAGACTGAGCTGGGCGACCATCGATGTGACGAAATCGCCGGGCGGAAGCTGGATGATCGCAAACGACATCATCGAAATCGCGATCAGCGTAAAAATCATGTAGATGAGGCGACGTGTCAGAAAGGCCAGCATTGCAGAACTCCGATGGAAGCCGGGCACCCCGCCCGATAGTCCCGGCGGGGTGCACCTGACTGTTATTCGTCGGTGAAGTAGTACTGTTCGGGATTGGATGCGCCGGGATGCGCATACATTGTTGACGCCATCAGCACGTCCGGAACGTTCCGCAATCTGATATTGCGGATACCATAGTCTGCTGTGGGCTGCATGATCCCCAGCGTCCAGAACGACTCCTTGGCGATATCCATGATTTCATGAAACATTTCGATGCGTTTCTGCTGGTCCGGCTCTGCGAGAACCGCCCGGAAGAGTTCCTGCTGTCGCAGCGCATTCTCATCCGTCGGCTTTTCGCCGCCAGGCGCACCGTCAAAATACTGCCCCCAGGGAACCGCATAGAAGGCCTCCCAGCGGCTGGGCAGATAGTATTTCGGCGTAAAGAACGTATCGGCGCCCCCTGAAGCAGACCAGATCGCCGCGTCATGCTGGTTGGCCTGCACCCGTTCCCAAAGCGCTGTGCGCTCCATGGTATTGATAACCAGGTCGATACCGACATCGCGCCAGTAACCGCGGATCAGCTCGGCCGAATCGAGCCATGGCTGACGGACAACCGCGATATCGACAGTGATCTGGATCGGCTCGCCGTCAGGACCGAGGCGGATACCGTCGCCATTGCGCTCCGAATAACCCAGTTCGTCGAGCATATGGTTTGCCAGTTCCGGGTCGTATTCGGTGTACTGGGTTGCCATTTCCTCATCGAAAAGCGGGCTTTCCGGCCGTTCAACCACCTGATAGGGGCGGCCCTGACCGAGATAGACAAGCTCGATGATTTCCTCGCGGTTGATGGCGTGGCTGAGCGCGATACGGAAATCCTTGTTCGAGAATATTTCCCGCTTGACCGGGTCGGGATGGGTGATGTTGAGCGACAGAATGTTCAAACTGGCCCGGTTCGGAAGCACCGTGTAAAATTCATAGCCGCCCGATTCACGGTTATCATAGAAAGTGCCGCGGTTTTCCGGCGTCGCGACAAAGCCGATATAGCTGTCGAGCATGTCATAGGTGCCGTTGGCCGCCCTGAGCAGGGTCACCTCGGGGTCCGTGATGACATCCACGACGATGCGGTCGATATAGGGCAGCTGCCGGCCCTCGGTATCAACCTTGAAGTAATAGGGATTCCGTTCGGCGATGACCTGTTCGCCACTGCCCTCGCCCACCGCCTGGGTCACGACCCATGCATGCAGCGTCGGCAGTTCGGTGTTGCGCCAGGGATCGGCCTTGGCATGAAAGTAATCCACCCACCCTTGAGCACCGGCAGCAAGCGCCTCGGCTTCCGCGTCAGGGTTGAAGTCGGGATGGAACTGTTCGAGATAATGCGCCGGATAGACAATCGGCCGGTTGCGCTGCTCCCAGCTCGGGCTGGATGTCGGCGTGGCCAGCCAGGTGAGCAGCAGGCCGTTCGACGCCGGATAGCTGAACTTCACGGTATACTGGTCGATCTTCTCGGCCGTCAGCGGCCCTTCTTCCGATACGGCCCAGACGGGATAGCTCGGAAAAAGCTCCTCATTGGTGAAGACATGATCGTACCAGAACATGATGTCGTCGGCATCGAGCGCCTCGCCGTCCGACCATTTCATGCCTTCGCGCAGATGAAAGACATATTCCGTGCCGTCTTCATTGACATCGACGCTTTCGGCGACGTTCAACTCGACATCCGGCAGAATGTCATCTCCGGGGTTGTCCGGCTGCCAGTTGACGTATCGCATCAGGTTTTCGTAACCGATGCTGCGCCCCATCGTGCCGGTGTCGGACGGGCCGCGCATGGCGATCGTGAATTCGCCACCATACTGCCCGAGGGATTCGAAAGGTTCGACCACCTTGGGGTTATCTGGCAACCGTTCGACCAGAGGCGGCAATTCTCCCGACTGTACACGAGCCTCCAGCATCGGCGCCTGTTCCTGCGCGATGGCCGGAACGGCAAAAAGCGTCGCAAGCGCCAGCCCGCAAACTGTCTGTCTTATGGTTGAATGTCGTGTCATTCGTGTTTCTCCTCCACGATTTGTTCCTCCCGGATGCTGTTGGCCAGCATTTCTCGCTTATGTTGCGCTGTCGGCGACAATCGCTTCGAAATCACCGATAGCGGGCAGATCCGCCCAGCGCCTGCCGTCCTGATCCGGCGCGGACAGGATGACGGTCTTTCCGGATCGCAACAGCCGCATTGTCTCGCCCGAAGCCCCGAGAATTCCGACTCTCAGGCCATTCAACTCAGGCGGCTCCTCATAAAGATTGTTGCGCTGACCGGTATAGTTGACGATGTGGATCAGGGTGCCGCCTTTCGGCTGACACTGGACCGTGACTTCGATTGCGCCCTTGCCTTCAACGACCACTTCGGGTGCCGAAATGTGCCGTTTGATAACATCGGTCATGATCGTGCGGTGACTCGGCAGACTGTCGCGATAATACTGAAGCTCGGGTTGCCAGGGCAGCCAGACCACGCGCCCCTTGCCATAGGGCGCGATGATCACGCCCGGCAGTTCGCTTTCTTCGTCCGGAAAGCAAAGCTCGGGCGGACCGAAACGCTGCGGCGGCAGAAGCTGCATCAATGTTTCGGTACCCGACTTCAGGTCCGCCTCCCAAAAACGTCCGTCGAGCATGACCAACCGGCTGTCGGGTAATGGCAGCTCCTCTGCCGAGACACGGAAATAAGCGCCCTTCATGTTGGCATGTTCTTTCGGAACACCATTGACGGGCATCGACGCCAGCGCTGATCGAAGCCGGGTTTCACCGCGTGCGTCGAAAAAACCGGTCTCACCGGTGACGACCAGAACGCCACCACCTTCGACATAGGCATCGAGAATGGCGGCCTCTTCATCCGAGAGGCACAGGATCGAAGGCAGAACCAGAGCTTCGTAACCGCTGAGCGCATCGAGGCCCGACGGCCCCGACGCCTTGCCCTCCACCGCTTCGTCGCAGACAAAGTCGAAGGCAAGTCGGTCTTCAAGCAGTGCCCGGAAATAGCCGCGCATCGGCGTGGCGCCCGCCGACAGGAGGGAGGCAATATGGTCGCCCCGCCCGCCATCGGATTTACGCCGGGTGTAACGTGCCGATTTCAGCGAGTGGTAAAGCGCGATTTTAGCACCGGATGTCAGATCGCGATATTCATCTTCCACGCCCGCATGCCAGTGAAACAGCTCTTTGACCCCTGCCATCGGCCTGTTGTCATCCTGTTCGATGACGCCGAGGAGGTAGAGATCGAGCGTCATGCCATTGGCCAGTTGCTGGGCCATGCGCAATGTGTGGCAGGCTGCCGTTTCGGAATGAAACCGCCATGCGAAATCAACGAAATTTGCAGACGTGGCCGAAGCGTTCTTGTCCGGAGCGTAGGCGCGGGCCCAGCGCGCCTGTTCACCCGCCTGATGTGGCCATTCCGGTTGCGGGCGGCTGACGCCGCGCTGCACCTCCATCCGGATCAGATCGCATTTGCCGCGATGACCGGTCATGGCAACGCTCCGCGCAACTTCATGAATGTGGTCGTAGATGCGACCCTGTAGCTCCCGCGCGGTCCGGTCCTGGAATTCGAGATAATCGGCATAGGCGGGGTCCGAAAAATCCTCCTTTGCCGGAAGATCGCGATCATACATCGCGCGAAAACGCCGCTTGCAGGCATCGCAGACGCATATGCCGAAATACTCGCCCGAATAGTTGAAATTGGTGTAGCCGAACATGTTGAAGAAGACGCCGTCCACCTCGTAGCGGCCCAGCGCCTCCTCGATGATGCGGAAGGCATAGTCCTGATACCAGCCGCCGTTCACGCAGGCCTGATAGGTACCGTTATATTCGAGCGCCTTGCCCGCACGGTTATGGACGAACCATTCGGGATGTGCGTCGTAAGCAAGTTTTGTCGCCTTGGACATGTCGAAGCGGCCAACCAGCGCCAGTCCCTCGGCATGAGCCGCCTCGACCGCCTTGCCGAGCGCGTCCCCTTTCATCAACGGATTAACCGCCTGTAGTTCCAGTTTCGTGGGATAAAACGCAAAGATACCGCCGATATTGTAGAGAAGCGCCGTTGCGCCGAGTTCACGCGCTTCGCGCGCCAGGGCATGCTGGTCGTAAAGCGCATCCGGCTGCCGCAGATTGGTTTGGACCATGCGGAACGGCTGTTTCCACCAGTTCCGGGTGCTTGTCGCATTTTTCTTGATGTCATGCATTCGGTCTTACTCCCTCAAGACTCAGTTCATGCGCGTGGTGACACGCGACCTGATGGTCCGCGACGGCGCGCGGCGCCGGGTCCTCCGTGCGGCACAGATCGGTGGCAAACGGGCAACGTGGATGAAAGGCGCAGCCCGTCGGGCGGTTGGCGGGATCGGCAACTTCCCCGGCCAGCCAGTGCCTATTGGACGAACGGGCCGATTTCGGATCCGGGCGCGGCACGGATGCAAGCAGGGCGGCTGTGTAAGGATGGCGCGGCCGCTCGAAAAGCGGTTCGGTTTCCGCCAATTCGACGACACGTCCGGCATACATGACGGCAACGCGGTCGGAGATGTATTCCACCACGCTCATGTCATGGCTGATAAAGACATAGGTCAGTCTGAACTCTTCCTGCAGGTCCTGCAGCAGGTTCAGCGTCTGCGCCTGGATCGAAACATCGAGCGCCGAAATACATTCATCGGCAACGACGAGGCGGGGATCGACGGCCAGAGCCCGGGCGATGCCGATACGCTGGCGCTCGCCACCGGAAAAGGCATAAGGATAGCGCATCAGATATTCCGGACGCAGGCCGACACGGCGCAGAAGCCGCGTGACCTTCTCCCGCACCCGGGCCTCGCTGGTCTCCCCCGCATTACGGATCGATTCACCGATGATATCGATGACCCGGCGTCGCGGATTGAGCGAGGCAAACGGGTCCTGAAAGATCATGCGGATATCGGTGCGATAGTTCCGCAACTGCTTGATCTCCAGCGCCGTCAGGTCGACAATGTCATTGTCTCGGTTGCGAAAATGAATGACTCCGTCCGTCGGCTCGACATTGCGCAGCAGCGCCTGGCCGAGCGTGGATTTGCCGCAGCCGGATTCACCGACCACACTCAGCGTCTCGCCTTCCCTGATCTCGAGATCGATCCCGTCGACGGCCCGCACATGCCCGACTGTCCGTTTCATCACGCCTTTGCGAATGGGAAAGTGGACCTTGAGGCCGCTGGTGCGCATCAGTGGGACGGCTTCCGTTTGCGTGGATTTCTGCGGCATATCCAGCATCACACAGCCTCCCGTGCACGCAGGACTTCCGGATCGCGCATATGGCAATCGGCAACGTGGTTATCGCCGAAGGACACCTGTGCCGGCACGCGCCTGTCGCAAAGGCCGGGCACGGCTTCCGGGCAACGGGTGTGAAACGGACAGCCTTCGGGCCGGTTCAGCGGATGCGGCACCATGCCCTTGATGGCGTAAAGCCGTTCGCCCGCCTGCCGGCGTGCGCCCAGCTTCGGGATCGAGGCAAGCAGCGCTTGCGTATAGGGATGCTGGGGATCGTAGAATATCTGCTCGGTCGAGCCGCGTTCGACCACCCGCCCGAGATACATCACCGCCACATCGTCCGCGATCTCCGCCACGACGCCGAGATCGTGGGTGATGAACATGACCGACATGCCGGTTTCTGCCTGAAGGTCGCGGATCAGGTCGAGAATATTGGCCTGCGTCGAGACATCGAGCGCCGTGGTCGGCTCATCGGCGATCAGCAGGGCGGGACGGCAGGCGAGCGCCATCGCGATCATGACCCGCTGACGCATGCCGCCCGAAAGCTCGAACGGATAGGTCGCAAGCCGCGCCTTCGGGTCTGGAATGCCGACCCGTTCAAGCGCCGCCACCGCCCTGTCTTCAGCGGCCTTGCGGCTCAGCTTGTGATGCAAGCGGATCTTTTCAAGCAACTGATCGCCGATCGTATGGATCGGAGAGAGCGAATTCATCGGCTCCTGAAAGATCATCGCGATATCGCGTCCGCGAATATCGCGAATATTGCGACCGGCAGGATCAAGCGCCGCAAGATCGACCTCGGGCCGGCTGTCGCAGCGCAGCAGGATTTTCCCGTCAACGATCCGGCCCGGTCGGCTGACGATCTGCAGAATGGACCGCGCGGTTATCGATTTTCCCGATCCGCTTTCGCCGACAATGCAGAGCGTGCGGCCACGCCCGATATCGAAATCGACGCCGTCCACGGCGCGGATCAGTCCTTCGCGCGCGCCGAAATGGGTCTTAAGGCCTTGTACGGAAAGGAGAGCATCTGACATGAGCGTTACTCCGTGTAGGGATCGGCGGCATCACGCAGACCATCGCCGAGGAAATTGAGAGCCAGCACTGAAATGATCACCATGACGCCCGGCGCCAGCAGCCAGGGCGCTTCGGCCAGCGACCGGACATTCTGGGCTTCCTTGAGCAGAACGCCCCAGCTGACGACCGGCGGCCTGAGGCCGATGCCCAAAAAGCTGAGCGATGTCTCGGCAATGATCATCACCGGAATGGCCAGGGTGACGGAGGCGATGATGTGACTGGTGAAACCGGGCAGCAGATGTCGCAGGATGATGCGAAACTCACTGGTGCCGTCCAGCCGCGCGGCAATCACGAACTGCTCGTTTCGCCATGACATGAAGCGGCCGCGGATTTCGCGCGCAAGACTGGTCCAGCCGATCAGCGAAATAATGACGGTGATGAAGAAATACACCAGGATCGGCGACCAGGTGACCGGGATGGCCGCCGCAAGGCCCATCCATAGCGGGATCGTCGGGATCGACATGATGAACTCGATCAGCCGCTGGATCACATTATCGGTCACGCCGCCGAAATATCCGGAAATTCCGCCCAGGATGATGCCCAGCACGAGGCTGATCGCGACGCCAACCAGACCGATCGAGGTGGAAATACGCGTGCCGTAGATCAGCCGGCTCAAGACATCCCGTCCCAGCCGGTCGGAGCCGAGCAGATAGAAGGGCTGCGCGGCGTCCACGGGACCGAACAGATGACGGTCCGTCTCGAACAGGCCGAAAAGCGTATAGGTTTCCGCACCGCGGACGAACAGGCCGACAGGAATTCGGGCCTCGGGGTCCTGCTTGTAGACCATGCGTAACGTGTTGGGGTCGCGTTCGGCGGTAAAGCCGCTGACATGCGGCTCGAAGCGAAGATCACCGTCTGCATTGCGATAGGTGAAGTTCAGTTTCTGGGGCGCCAGCATAGCAAAGGCGCTGTCGTAATATTCCGCCGATCGCGGCGCCACGAACGGGGCAAATGCGCCGACGAGATAGATCAGAATGATCAGAACGCCGCTCCAGAAGGCGAGCCTGTGATCACGAAACTTTTCCCAGGTCAGGCGCCATTGGCTGGCGCTGCCGATGGCATGGCCTCCCTCTTCGCCGATCGCGGCTTCGTGGACGTCAATATTCATGTCGACGCTGCTCATGGCGCGTCTCCATGCGAAAAAACCGGCTCCATATACTCCTCCCATATACGGAATATGTTTTTAAATACCTCATATAAAAAGTTATCTGTCAATGTTTTTAATTTTTGTTTTTATTTTTTCCATTTTTGTTATTTTTTCAGATTTCCGGTCATTGACAATTTTAAGCGGTATCAGGATAAAAAGCCTAACAACGGAGACCTGACAATCGATGGCGCGACCAACAGTACAATCGATAGCCAATGAACTTGGCCTCTCCAAATTCGCCGTTTCGCGTGCGTTAAGCGGGAAGTCGGGGGTCAGTGAGGGGACCCGGAAGCTGGTCGAGGACACAGCAAAACGACAGGGATATCAGCCGCGGGTTTTGCGCCAGGCATCGACCAATGAACTCGCCGTCATCGTACGTGATGCACCGACAGCGAACAGGGAGTTGTGGATCGATGTGCGCAACGGCGTCGAGATGCAGGCCATGCGCGAAGGCTTCAGCATTCGCATGGCGGAAAGCGAGGATGCCGAGGAGGTCGCGGAGATGGCCGAAAACAGTCTCGGCGTCATTCTCCTCGGCCCCAACCGGCGTTCCGTCATGGAAGCGGCCTGTGCATCAGGGCGGCCCGTCGTCGCATGCTGCCACAGCATTCCGCCATTGCTGGAAATCGACCAGGTCACCGGTTCGGATGAGGAATCAGGCGCTGTGGTCGGAGAGTTTCTGCTTTCACTTGAGCATCGCGACATTGTCTACGTTCACGGCCAGACGGGGTTTCCCGGGCGTGAAGCACGGCTGCGCGGACTGCTATCGGCGGTTGAAGGCTCGGCACGCGTCAGCGAGCTGGCACTCAGCAAGGATTATGCTTCAAGCGAGTTTGTGCCGGCGATGCGGCGCATTCTTGATGAGGGCGCATCACCCACGGCGTTTTTCTGCGGCTCCGACGGCGTTGCCATAACCTGCCAGTCGGAGATATTGCGGCTCGGGCTCAGTGTCCCCGGCGACGTGACCGTGGTCGGTCACGCGGACTACCCGCTGGCGACCCAGGTTTCGCCCATGCTCACGACAATTCACATGCCGCATCGCGAGATCGGACTGCAGGCAGTGCACATGATCCGTAACAGAATTTCGCAATCAGTCGGGCCCGTGCAGCATCTGAGTATGCGTGTCCAGCTCGTGGCAGAGCTGATCGAGCGGGAATCGAGCGGCCGACCCGGCACGCCGGACTGGGAAGGCTGCCTGAGCCGGGCCGGCGGCGCGGCAACCTGAGCGACCGCGCCTGTCAGCGCCCCGACAAGGCATCCACCGTGCGGATAAGCGCGGCGTGATCCAGCGCGCCGTCACCATGACCGATTGCGGCATTCATCAGCTGCTGAACCGTTTCGACGTCCGGAGCGTCGGGCACTATTAAGATCACCGCATCAACACGTTCAGCGGCCGCCGCCGCCGTCCCCTTCGCGCGACCGCTGCGCTTTACAAGGTGGGCGCTCGCTTCCTTGACGCGATTGAGACGAACCTCATGCCCAACCGCGATGAGATGTTCCGCCATAGGCCTTCCCATGACACCAAGGCCGAGAAATCCGATGCGCATCCTGATCTCCATCTGTTAGCCAATACTGCGGGCATGATTGTTTTTTGTTATGTAAAGTGTTTTCTTTTTACCTGAGAATAAAGCACCAACCTAAAGGCAGGATATCATCCGAACAGAACCGAACCACACGAAGACACCGACTGTCGGGATCCTGAGGGGCCGCGTTCACAACCATAGGAGACAGCCGATTACCCCTGACGCAAAGGACATGCGGTCCGCCAACCCATTGCCGGTTTGTCGCCCAGGCACAAAAAGATCGAAACGTACTCGGTGTACCCGCGACCTTGTGTCGGCATCAGCGCCTGAAGACCATCAGTATCGCGACAAACGCCCTCAAGCCGGTATTTCCTGCTCGCTTTCATAAAACCGGCCATACCGACCGCCGACAAGACCGAAGATCTCTTGTGCTGACAACCTGGTTGACAGCATTCAATTTCCAGTTATACGTATTAGTTATTCGTATAACTGGAAATTCATATGCGCGGACGACCGACCCAGAAAGATGTTGCCGAGAAGGCAGGCGTTTCCCAGGCCACCGTTTCGATGGTGCTGAACAATACCGGCACGCTTACGGTCTCGACAGAAACGGTCGAGCGTATCCGGGCCGTTGCCAAGGCGATCGGCTACACGCCGAATCGCTTTGCTCAGGCCTTGAAAACCCGCAAGACGATGACGGTCGCCTGTATCGTCCCCGACATCACCAATCCGTTCTACCCCCGCCTGATCCGGGGCGTACAGAACGTGGCGCGCGCTCATAACTACGATGTTCTGACAGTGGACACCGACAGCAGCGAGAAACGTGAGCAGCATTTCCTGTCGTGGGCCATGCAGGGCCGGGTCGACGGCGTGATCGGCGTATTCTTTCATCTCAGGGTACCGGACCTCTCCGCCCTGCTCGATACCGGAATTGCGGTGGTGCGCGTCGAATCCTCACACAAGGCCGGCGGCGCACAGCCGATCGACGACATTTTCATCGACAGCAAGGCGGCCAGCATGGCCGTCACCCAACGTCTCTGGCAAGCCGGGCACCGCCGCATTGCCATGGTGGCCGGCGCCGGAGGACCTGAGCGCGTGCGTGTGGAGGGATACCGGGAGCAGCTTTCAGCCTTCGGGGCCGATCCTTACATCATCGTCGACGAAGCCTTTAACGAAGTCGGAGGCCTGCGCGCCGGGGAACGCATTCTTGAAAGCGGCTTCGCGCCGACGGCGATCTTTGCGGCCAACGATCTGATGGCTATCGGCGTGATGCGGGCGCTGAGGGCACGCGGCCTCGATGTTCCCCGCGATGTCGCCGTCTTCGGTTTCGATGACATCCCGGCCGCTCCGCTCGTCTCTCCGCCGCTTTCAACCGTGACCCAGTTTCAGGAAAACCTCGGCGAAAAGGCCGCGACCATCCTTCTTGAACGCCTCACCGGAGAACGCGAAGGCGCCGGAAGCACCCACGAAATGCCCTTTCAGCTCATAGAAAGGGCCTCTGTCTGAAGACGAAAATCAATGTGGAGGAGTACAATGAAAAGACGCGTTTTTCTCGCGACGACCGCCATTCTCATGGCCGGCGCCGCACTGCCCTTCTCGGCGGCCCGCGCCGCCGATACGGTCACCTGGTGGTATGAATCCGCCTCACCCGAACAGCAGCGCGCGGTTGCAAATGGCATCATCAATCCGTTCAACGAAAGTCAGTCGGATTATGATCTGACCATCGATTATCGCGGCAGCGAACTCGACAAGCAGATGCGTGTGGCGCTTCTGTCGGGAAGCGGTCCCGATATCGTTTACACCGCCGGCCCGGCCTATGTCGCGCCGATGGCCGCTGCCGGCCAGTTGATGCCGCTTGACGATTATGCCGTCGAATACGGATGGAACGAACGCATCCTGCCGGTTTTCCTCGAAATGGGCAAATATGACGGCAAGCTCTATGCGCTACCCAAGACCTACGAAACGCTCGGCCTGTTTTTCAACAAGACCCTGTTCGAGGAGCATGGCTGGCAGGTTCCGGCCTCGATCCCGGAGCTTGAGACCGTCGCGGACGCCATGCTTGAGGAAAACATCGTTCCCTTTGCCTCCGGCAATGCCAACTGGCGCCCCGCCAACGAGCATTATGTCTCGCTGGTCCTGAACTCGATCGCCGGGCCGGAAAATGTCTACAAGGCCCTGAAGGGCGATCTGCCGTGGACGGCCGAGCCCTTTGTCGAGGCCATCACCAAGCTGAATGAATGGTGGCGGAAAGGATATTTCGGCCCGAACTACTTCTCGCTTTCCGACGAGCAGGCCTTTTCACAGATGGCTGCGGGCCAGGCGGGCATGATGCCGACCGGGACGTGGCAATTCCAGCGTGTCTCGACCTATTTTCCGCAATACGATGCCGAACCCGGCTTCGTCGGCTTTCCGAGCGCCGACGACATCGGCGAACCGGTCTTCGCGCTGGGCGTCGGCTCCACCTTCTCGATCGCCGCCAAGGCAGAAAACCCGGAAGGCGCGGCAGCGGCTATCGACTACATCTTCTCCGATGATGCCTACGCCAAGATGAACGAGTATTGGCAGGGCGAATGGAACACGCCGATCGCCGACCTCTCCGGCGTCACTGTCGAAAACGTGCCGGAACTCTATTCAGACACGATGAAGACGCTGGCCGATGCCGTCGCCCACAATCAGTACGGCTACACGACCTGGACCTTCCTGCCGCCGGCAACCGATGCCTTTCTCGTCAACGGCATCGAGGAAGTCTGGCTGGATCGCCGCACGGTCGACAGCTTCCTGGAGGAACTGAACAAGAGTTTCCAGAGCGAGCTCGAGCAGGGCAAGGTTCCGGCTATTCCCGCCCGCTGACGGGAACGCGCGGAGAAACCGGTCTTTCCGACGCCTGTAACCGACCAATATCGCTGCCCCGAAGCGCAAATGCCGGGGCTGCGAAGCATCCGGTGCGCGCAGCTTCCCTCATGCGCCAAGGAGAAACGGCATGCACAAACTTTTCCTGGTGCCGACGTTGCTCATCAACGCGGTCATCATTCTCATACCGGCCATACTGACGATGTTGCTGGCCTTTTTTCGCTGGGACGGCATCACGGCGCCGGTCTTTGTCGGCCTTCAGAATTTTGTCGCGCTCTGGCACGACCATGTGTTCTGGCGCGCCCTGAGCAACAATCTCGTCTGGACCGCCATTTTCCTGGTGGTGCCGATCGCGATCGGCCTCGTCGCGGCGACCATGCTCCTGATCACCAGGCGCGGCAGCATGCTGTTCCAGGTCGTCTATTTCCTCCCCATGGTCATCGCCACCGCCATCCTGGCGCGCGTCTGGCAGGGCATGATCTACAGCCCGGTTTCCGGCGTGAACGGTATGCTGCAGCGCATGGGCTTTCCGACCCTCGATCCGCTAACGCAGCCATCGACGGCGCTCTACGGGATTGCCACCGTCGACCTCTGGCACTGGTGGGGCTTTCTCTGCGTCATCTTTTTCGCGGCGCTCAGACAGGTGCCGCAGGAACAGATCGAGGCGGCGCGAATCGAAGGCGCCAGCTTCTGGCAGATGATGCGCTATGTGCTTTTGCCCGGCATCCGTCCGACCATCACACTGATGATGATCATGACGGTGATCTGGTCTTTCCTGGTATTCGACTTCGTCTACATCCTGACCCAGGGCGGTCCGGCCTTTTCATCGGAGGTCCTGTCGACCCTCGCCTACCGCAGCGCCTTCTACGATCTTGCCGTCGGCAAAGCCGCCGCTGTCGCTATCGTCATCAGCCTGTTCGGGCTCGCGGCAACCGCTGTCTACATCCCCGCTCAGTCGAGGGAGTTCCATCAATGAGACTGATCGAAAGCAGGGCAACACTCTACCTGACCTATACCGCTCTGGTGATCTTGCTCGTCATCACGCTGTTTCCGATCGCGCTGCTGGTGATCAATTCGCTGAAGCCGGCCGCCGAGATCGTTCAGAACCCGCTCGCCTGGCCCAACGTCTATCGCTGGGACAACTTCACCCGCGCCTGGCAGGATGCCCGTTTCGGGCGCACCATGCTGAACTCGGCGCTCCTTTCGGTCTCGACCATTGTGCTCGTCTGCACCACCGGCTCGCTGACCGCCTATGTGCTGGCGCGCCGCAAGGTAAAATCCTGGAAGATCGTGACCTTCTACCTGCTCGGCACGACGACAGCGCCGATCCAGCTCTTCCTGTTTCCGCTCTATTTCGGCTTTGCCAAGCTCGGCCTGATCAACAATGTCTTCGCCGTGTCGCTGATCTATACCGCGCTCTATTCACCCTTCGCGGTCATGCTGCTCAGGACCTACTTCCTGGCCGTCCCGCGCGAACTGGAGGAAGCGGCCCTCATCGACGGCGCCAGCAACTGGCAGGTGTTCACCAGGGTCATGCTGCCGATCGTCTCTCCGGGCATTCTGACCGTTGCACTCATTATAGGCCTTTATTCCTGGAACGAATTCCTGATCGCCACGACCTTCCTGCAGAAGGCCGACAACATGACGGCGATCGTGTCCTTCTTCCTTTTGAGCGGCCAGTACACCACCGACTGGGGTGAGATCATGGCGGCCGCCCTCATCATCGTACTGCCCATCGTCATTCTTTTCATTCTTCTTCAGCGCCGCTTCATCGAAGGCATGGCCGGCGGCTCGGTCAAGGGCTGAAGATACGCATCTCATACCAAGGGGGTTCAAGTGACCATTCCCAACGACTACCTCGAACGCGTTTATGCCGGTGTCCTCGGCAAGCTGATCGGTGTTTATCTCGGCCGGCCCTTCGAAGGCTGGACCCACGAACGGATCATCCGGGAACTCGGCCCGATTGATTACTACGTCCACGACCGCCTCGGTGACCCGCTGGTCGTCACCGATGACGATGTATCGGGCACCTTCACCTTCATCCGCGCGCTTGAGGATTACGGCATCTCGGAGGATCTTTCCGCCGCCGATATCGGCCGGGCATGGCTGAACTACATCATCGAGGAGCGCGCCATCCTGTGGTGGGGCGGCAATGGCAACTCGACCGAGCACACGGCATGGCTGAACCTGAAGAAAGGTATCCCCGCGCCGCAATCCGGCTCCATCGCCCAGAACGGCAAGGCGGTGGCCGAACAGATCGGCGCCCAGATCTTCATCGATGGCTGGGCCATGGTCGCTCCCGGAAGGCCGGAACTGGCCGCACGCCTTGCCGAACAGGCCGGCAAGGTCAGCCATGACGGGGAATCCGTTTATGCGGCCAAGCTGTGGGCCGCCATGGAATCGGAAGCCTTTCACTCGAAGGATATCAACCATCTGATCGACACCGGGCTCTCCCAGATTCCCGGCGATTGCCTGATCGCCCAAGTCATTGCCGATGTCCGCGCATGGCACCGCATGCATGCCAACTGGCGCGATGCCCGCGCAAGGATTGCCGAAACCTATGGCTATGACAAGTTTCCCGGCAACTGCCATGTGGTGCCGAACCACGCTATCATGATCATGACCATGCTTTACGCGCCGGACGACTTCCAGAAGGCGCAGTTGATCGTCAACACTTGCGGCTGGGATACCGACTGCAATGCCGGCAATGTCGGTTGCCTGATGGGCCTGATGCACGGCCTTGAAGGACTTGAGGCCGGACCGGACTGGCGCGGGCCGCTTGCCGACCGCATGCTGATTTCAACGGCCGACGGCGGCAACTCCGTCAATGACGCCGTCCGCATGGCCTACTACATCACCAGTCTCGGATATGCGCTTGCAGGTAAAACGCCTCTGAGCCCGCCGAAGAACGGTGCGCGGTTCCATTTTTCATTGCCCGGCAGCGCCCAGGGATTCAGGCCGCTTGTGGGTTTCGACGCCAATGCTGGCACAGATATCACGAATGTCGCCACCGAGGACGGCAGAGCGCTTGCTGTCCGTTATGCAGCACTTGCACCGGGCCAAAAGGCCACAGCGACAACCCCCGTCTTCTCATCGCCTGAACTTTTGAAAATGCGCACCTATGACCTGATGGCGACCCCGCTTGCCTATCCCGGCCAGACCGTTCGGGCCCGGGTCATGGCACCGTCGGAAAACGCCGGCACGGTCACGGTCGCACTGATGATGCGCCATTATGACGGCAACGACCGGCTCGTCGCGGTGGAAGCACCGAGCCACGTGCTTGCCGCCGGCAAGGAGACCATCCTCGAATGGCGCCTGCCCGCAACCGACGGCCAGCCCATCGGCGAACTCGGTCTGGTCGTCCGCGCCGACGGAAGACGCGCCGACGGGACGGTCCTCGTCGACTATCTGCGCATTGACGGCACGCCGGACATGCTGCTTCAGCGGCCGGCCGGCGACGGCGATTTCTGGCGTAAGGCCTGGGTCAACGGCGTCAGTTTCTTCTCCAGGAATTTTCCGGCAAGCTTCCGCATTTCCCAGTCCGAAGGCGAAGGCCTGATCGCGCATGGCACACGCGACTGGAGCGACTATACAGCCGAAACCGAAATTCTCATCCATCTCGGTAACCATGCCGGCCTTGCGCTGCGGGTGCAGGGGCTGCGGCGTTACTACGCGGTGCGCGTCACCCGCGCCGGCAAGATCGAGATCGTGAAAATACGCGACGAGACCGTCACGGTGCTGGCCGAACAGGACTATGACTTCGCCTTCGAACGACCGATCGCGATCGCGGCCAAAGTCGAGGGGCGGACGATCTCGGCCGTCGTCGACGGCATTGCGATCAAGGCAAGCGACGACAGCGCGGAGGCCTTTGCCGACGGCGGCATCGGCCTTGTCATCCACGAAGGCGCGGTTTCGGCGGACAAGGTCAGTGTCAGGCCGGTCTGAGATGATCCTTTTCGCATTTGGTTTTCACATGGACGGCGCGGGTGCGCCCCGCCCTCTCGGGAGGAAGATATGGCTCCGGTTTCGATCAGAAACATCAGAAAAGACTATGGCAGCGTCAACGTCCTGAAGGACATTTCCGTCGAAATTGCGGATGGAGAGTTCGTCGTTCTGGTTGGCCCTTCGGGCTGCGGGAAATCCACGCTTTTGCGGATGATCGCGGGCCTTGAGGATATCAGCGGCGGTGAGATTTCCATTGACGGCAAAGTGGTCAACGATCTTCCGCCGAAACAGCGTGACATCTCCATGGTGTTCCAGAACTACGCGCTCTACCCGCACATGACGGTGTTTGAAAACATGGCATTTTCAATGACACTGGCCGGAGCGCCTGCGGCGGAGAAGGAGAAGAAGGTGACGGAAGCCGCCGATATCCTCGGTCTCACGCCGCTTTTGAAACGCTATCCGCGGCAATTGTCCGGCGGCCAGCGCCAGCGCGTCGCCATGGGCCGTTCGATCGTACGCAACCCGAAAGTCTTCCTGTTCGACGAGCCGCTTTCAAACCTCGACGCCAAACTGCGCGTGCAGATGCGCGCGGAGATCAAGGCACTGCACAAAAGGCTTGGAACAACGATCATCTATGTCACCCACGACCAGGTTGAGGCGATGACCATGGCCGACAAGATCGTGGTTCTCAACGGCGGCGGCATTGAACAGGCGGGCTCGCCGCTCGACCTCTACGACACGCCACGCAATGCCTTTGTCGCCCAATTCATTGGTTCCCCCTCGATGAACCTGCTGGAACTGGAAAACCGCGCCGGGCAGCTTGTTTTCGAAAACGGCGAGCCGAGCGGCCTTGCCGCCCCCGCAAACGTCGATGCCGGACGCACGATTCTCGTCGGCAAGCGGCCGGAAGATCTGGTTGCAGCTGAAGCGGGCGTGAAGGCCGAGGTCGGCGTGGTGGAGCCGACCGGCTCTGAGATTTTTGCCCAGCTCACGATCCACGGACAGGCGGTCTCCGCCGTGTTCCGCGAACGGATCGACATAGAATACGGCACCACGATACAGGTCCGCTTCGATCACGGCGCCACCCACTATTTCGACGCAGACACCGGAAAGGCCCTTTGAACGATGTTTCCATCATTCGGGTGGACACAGCCTCGAGAGGCATTACGAAGTTATCTTCGCTTCTCGGCTGCAGTCTGAAAGAAAACGCCGGGCTTGCCTGGCCTACTCGGAACGCCCATGGTTTTCTCTCGCTTTCGCGTTGGATGATGGCTGCCCTCAATGCGGTATTCAGGCCTTGGTGGACACGGCGAGTGGCTTGCGAGGCCACACTTTCGGCGATCGGGTAGAATCCTCACTTAGACGAAACAACAAACCTCTGGATCGGAGATGTCGGCACCAGCGGTCCCCGGAAATACATTCCTTCCGCGTGGTGCGGTTTAGGCGAAACAATGCGGTATCGTTTGATCCAAAGATGGCACCATGCAGCTCAAAACATCATTTCAGCCGACGAATGAGGCTCGACGTATCCCAGCGGCCGCCGCCGGCTTTCTGGATGTCCGAATAGAATTGATCGACCACGGCCGTGACAGGCAGCGAGGCCCCGTTGCGGCGCGCTTCGGCCAGGCAGATATTCAGGTCCTTGCGCATCAGGTCGACGGCGAAGCCGAAGTCGAACTGATCGTCATTCATGGTCTTTCCGCGGTTTTCCATCTGCCAGGAACCGGCAGCGCCCTTGGTGATGATTTCAAGCACCAGCTCGACATCGAGCCCGGCCTTCTGGGCAAAATGAATCCCCTCGGACAGCGCCTGTACCAGCCCGCCAATGCAGATCTGGTTGACCATCTTGGCAAGCTGGCCGCTGCCGGCCGCACCGACGAGCCGCACGGACTGGCCGTAGCATTCCATCACCGGCTGCGCGCGCGAAAAGGCGTCCTCATCGCCGCCGCACATCACCGTCAGAACCCCGTTCACCGCACCGGCCTCGCCGCCAGAAACCGGCGCGTCGATGAATGCAATCCCGCGTTCGGCGGCAGCGGCGTAGAGTTCGCGGGCGACTTCGGCGGAGGCGGTCGTATGATCCACGAACACCGAACCGGAAGACATGGTCGAAAACGCGCCGTCCTCGCCGAGCGTTACGGCGCGCAGGTCATCGTCATTGCCGACGCAGCAGAAAACGATTTCCTTGTCCGATGCGGCAGCAGCCGGTGTCGGCGCCGAGGCCCCTCCCTTTTCCTCTGACCATTTTCGGGCTTTCGCAGCGGTCCGGTTATAGACCGTCACGTCATGTCCCTTCGAGGCCAGATGCCCCGCCATCGGGTATCCCATGACCCCCAGACCGAGAAATGCAACATTCGCCATTGTTTTCGCCTTTCACTCTAAAACATTTGAAATCCGATGGTCCCGGCCAGCGCCGGCCATCCCGCAATCAGCTTTGTGACGCGATCGAAACCGCTTCGAAAGCCCCGACCGGCCCCAGACGGTACCATAAGTATCCGTCTTCATCGGCCTGAGGGGAAAGCGGCTGCAACACGCTGCCTTCGCGAAGTGCCTTCGCATCTCCGGCCGCGCCGCGAACGCCCAGCAGCAATCCGTGCAGTTCGGCAGGTTTTTCGTAGAGATTATTGCGCTGCCCGGAATAATTGACCAGGTGCACGAGGAGACGTCCCGTCTCAGGCTGTTTCTGCAACGTCACCTCGACAGCGCCAGCACCCCTGACCACGACCGGTCTTGCAACCGCATCGCCAATCAGACCGGTGACAAGCCGCCTCATGTCCGGCAGGCTGTCGCGGTAATACTGCCAGTCAGGAAACCACGGCAGGTAGATTGCCCTGCCCTGACCGTGCCGGCGCGACAGAATACCCGGCAGGTCGGAATCAACGTCGGGATAGCAGAGTTCCGGTGGCCCGAACCGCTGCGGCGGCAGCAATGCCAAAACGCGTCCGGCATCTTCCGCCGGCTCGCAATGAAGGTAGTACCCATCCAGCATGATGAGCCCGGCATCGGGCAAGCCCGCCTCGCCTCCCTCATTGCGGAAATAGGCGCCGCGCATATCCGGGCGCACCAGCTTCAGCTGCCGGACCGGCAGAGAGGAAAGGGCCTGAAGCGAACGCGGCCTGCCTTCCTCATCGTAAAACCCGGTTTCTCCCGTCGCAATCAGCGTCCCGCCTGCGGCAACCCAGTCATCCAGCCGCCGCGCTTCGTCATCCGACAGGCAGGCCGCATTGGAGACAAGCAGAACGTCATAGCCTTCGAGCGGACCGGGATTGCCGTCATCCGCCGCGGTTTCATCACAGACAAAGTCAAAAGGTGTCCGGTCCTCGATCAATGCACGGTAGGCGCCGCGAAAGGGATGCCCCTTGAGGTCAGCCGTCCGCGTGCGCGCCCGGAATTTTCCGGTCTTTCGCGAGTGATACATGGCCACGCGCGCGCCCGAACGAAGGCCGGAATAGTAGCCCTCGTGTTTCCGGTGCCATTCAAACAGTTCGGTTATCGGGCCAAAAGCCTTCCGGTCGGCCTGGTCGGGCGTGCCCAGAAGATAGTAGTCGAGCGATGCACCGCTGGCGAGCTGCTGGGCGAAGCGCAGGATATGGCAATCCGGCGTTTCGGCGGCGAACCGCCAGGGGTAATCGACGAAATTGGTCGAGGTCGAAGAGGCATTCTTCCCCTGGCCGAAAGCCCGGGCCCAGCGCGCCTGCTCCCCCGGCTGATATGGCCATTCCGGCGGCTCTCGGAAAATGAAACGCTGTATTTCCAGCCGGATCAGATCGGATTTTCCGCGCCCGCCGGTGACGCCGATCTCGGGCTTGAGCTGTTTGATATGATCGTAGATCCTTGCGCTGAGATCCATTGCGCTGCGATCCTGAAACTTGAGATAGTCGGCATAGGCAGGATCGGAAAAGTCCTCCCGCTCCGGCAGTTCGCGCCCACTGAAGGCGCGAAAACGCGCGCGGCAGTTATCGCATACGCAAATCCCGAAATAATCTCCCGAATAGGTATGGTTCATGTAACCGAACATATTGAAGAATATGCCGTCGATATCGTAACCGCGCAGCAGTTCCGAAATGATATCCAGCGCATGATCCTGGTACCAGCCGCCGTTGACGCAGGCCTGATAGGTTCCGTTATAGCTGAGAGCCTGCCCCCTGACATTGTGCACGAACCAGTCCGGATGTGCTTCATAGGCTTTTCGCGTGGCCTTGCTCAGATCGAGCCGGCCGACGAGCGACAGGCCTTCCGCATGGGTCGCTTCGACGGCCGCGCCGAGCGCATCGCCGGCCATCATCGGATTTTCAGCCTGAAGCGGCAGCGCCGTCGGATAAAAGGCGTAGATGCCGCCCATATTGTAAAGCAGGACGTCGGCGCCCATTGCACGCACCTCGCGCGCCAGAAGGCGCTGGTCATACTGCGCGTCCGGCATTCTGAGGTTGGTCTGAACCATGCGATAGGGCCGTTTCCACCAGTCCCTGAAATGCGATGAAGCGATATGCCGCGCGTTCTTGTCCTGCACGCTTTGACTCCCGTCTTTGTTTTCTGCGCCGGGGCATATTCTGACACTGTCGGCAGGCCGCGCCCCAATTAAGCGCAACAAACATTTTAAAAAACGTTTTGTCAACAAGTCAAAAACGTATATAAATTGATTATTGCAAGGCCCGTCCTTGCCCGAAATCGGCCAGATGCTGCGCGACAAACCAGCGCGCGCCTGGAAATGCGTTTCAAGAAAGCAAAGGAGAGACCTCATGGAGGGAAATCAGAACAGGACCGGTGTCATGAAACCCGACAGGAGGCGATTTCTGCAGGGCGCGGCAGCGCTCGGCATCGGACTGGGCGCAGCCGCCTCGCCGTTTGGCGGCACGGCGTTCGCCCAGACCCCGCGGCGCGGCGGCCTGCTGCGCGCAGGCATGAATGGCGGCTCCAGCACGGACAGTCTGGACCCCGCGACAACGGCCAGTGCCGTCATGTTCCAGTTCAGCCACCTTTGGGGCGAGCAGATCGTCCAGCTTTCGCCGGAAGGCGAACTCCAGCCCGCGCTGGCGGAGGAATGGAATTCTTCCGAGGATGCGAAAACGTGGTGGTTCCGGATCCGCAAGGGCGTCGAATTTCACAACGGCAAAAAGCTCACCCCAGAAGACGTCGCCGCCACCATCCGGCGCCATTCCGACGAAAAGTCGCAGTCCGGCGCGCTCGGCCTGCTGGAAAACATCGTTTCCGTCGCCGTTGACGGCGACAATGTCGTCGTCAAACTCGCCGAGCCCAATGTCGAACTGCCCTATCTTCTGGAAGACTACCACCTGATGGTCCAGCCCAACGGTGGCATTGACGATCCGACAGCCGGTATCGGCACCGGGCCTTACCGCATTTCGTTTTTCGAACCCGGCGTTCGGGTGGGCGGCGAGCGCTTCGAGAATTACTGGCGCGACGACCGCGGCTTTGCCGATCAGGTGGAAATCATCGTCATCAACGACAATACGGCCCGCACGGCAGCGCTGCGCAGCGGCCAGGTCGATATCATCAACCATATCGAACCGAAAACCGTCTCCCTGCTCGAACGTGTCAACGGTGTCACCATCAAGTCGACCACCGGGCGGGGACATCAGGTCTTCCCGATGCATTGCAACACGCCGCCCTTCGACAATAACGATCTGCGACTGGCCCTGAAATATGCCGTCGACCGCCAGCAAATGCTGGATATGGTGCTGATGGGCTTCGGCTCGCTCGGCAATGACTTTCCGATCAACGCTGCCTATCCGCTGTTCACCGAAATCGAACAGCGCCCCTACGATCCCGACAGGGCGCGCTATCACTACAAGAAATCGGGCAGCGACCAGCCTATCGTCTTCCATACATCCGAAAGCGTTTTCTCCGGCGCGATTTCGGCTGCCGAGCTTTTCCAACAGACGGCACAGGCCGCCGGTATTCCCTTCCAGATCAAGCGCGAACCGGCGGACGGCTACTGGACCTCGGTCTGGAACGAGATGCCTTTCTGCGCGTCCTACTGGGGCGGCCGCTCGACACAGGACCAGATGTACACCACAGCTTACATGTCCGGCGCAAACTGGAACGACACCCGCTTTTCCAACCCCAAATTCGACCGGATGCTGCTGGAAGCGCGGGCGCAACCCGACCCGGAGCTGCGCAAGGAGCTCTATTTTGAGATGGGAAGCATCGTCCGGGACGAGGGCGGCGCGCTGATCCCGCTGTTCAACGACTTTATCGATGCCATCGGGCCAAGGGTCGCCGGCTGGGCGCCTGATCCGGCGCAATCGATGATGGGCGGCTATGCGCTTGCCAAATGCTGGGTCGCAGAATAGCAACCGCGCTCAAAAACATGGCCCGGATCTGCTCCGGGCCATGTCCGGCTCAATACCCGCCAGCACTCAAAAGTGCGCGCCAGTCGGTGCTCCGCGCAGGGCCGGAAGATTCGCGCTCGACGACCTCGGCGACCAGCCCGAGCCGCGTCGGCGACTGGGGAATTTCCGTCGAACCATTCAGCCGGTTTGCCAGCAGGCGTATCGCTTCGATACCCATTTTCCGGTTCGGCATGTCAATCGTCGTCAGCGTTGGCGAAACCTGTGTTGCCAGCGGATAGTTCCCGTGTCCCACGATCGTGCAGTCCTGCGGCACGGATATGCCGATGCGCGTGATTTCTGAGAGGGCCGTGGCGGCAACGCCGTCGCTGCCGCAAAAAATCGCCGTCGGTTCAAACCCGCTGTCGACGAGCTTGCGCAAGCCCGGCAACAGACCGGCCCCCTTGTAGTCATCGGGCAGCGTCATTTCGCGGATATCGGCGTCGGGCTCATCCCGCAGCGCCACTCGCAGCCCCTGCAAGCGCGCCTCCCGCCCCGGAAATCCGGCCTGTCCGTAAAGATAGAGCACCTTGCGATGGCCCTCAGCCAACAGGAATTCTCCGATGGCGCTGCCGGATTCCGCGTCGGTCGTCGTGACCTGGTCAACCTTTGCCAGAGGACGAACATCATGGCCGACCACAACAACCCGTGTGCCCGAGGCGATCACGGCATCCATCACAGCGCGCCGGACCGGACCGATCAGGAGAAAGGCAATCGCCCCCTGCCCCATGCGGGCGATCTCGGCGGTATCCTCAGACATAAGGAAATCGATATCGAGATTCTCGCGGACAGCCTGCATTTCCATGCCGTGGCGCACATCGAGCCACAGCTCACGGTTCGCCTCGGCCTCGCTGCGCATGATGGCCAGCACACGGCCACCGGAGCGCATGCGATAGCCGGCACGCTCGGCCGCTTCGATGATCAGGGCGCGGGTCTTGTCGCTGACGCCGGGCTTGTTGTTCAGAGCCCGGGATACGGCAAACTTGGAGACACCCAGTTGCTCGGCAAGCATCTGAACCGTGATTTTCGCCATTTCGGCCTCTTTTCAAAATCGTTTGTTTTTTCGTTAGGTGATCCGGCGAAACCTGTCAAACCAAACGATAGAACCTGTCATCGCAAGCGGCCAGGTCATCATTTCCAACGGCACTCGACCATCTCGAGCCTTTCGATCGGCGGCAATCGCAATTCGACCCTTCCATCATGAACGGGACGCTCGAATGTCTGCCCGCCGATCACCGTGCGCACCGTTACGGTCCGGCATTCCGGCGGCACGGCAAGCGACACAAGCTGTTCGGGCAAGGCAATCGTTTCGCGCACAGGCCCCTTCATCATCATCGGGTTTGTCAGGTTCAGCAATGAAAGTGCAAGACCACCGTCGAAGCGGCGCAATCCGAGATCGACCACGCCGCTGCCCTCCACGATCACCGAAGGCGCGCGCGCAAGGCACCACCGCACGGCGTTGGCGATCAGGCGGGCGTGATCGAGGGCCAGCACATTCCAGAAAACCTCGCCGATATTCCACGGAAAATAAACCGTGCGGCCGCCGCCCTCGCTTTCACGCGCGATCATCGCGGGGTCGCTCGGGGCTTGCCGGGCATAGACTTCCTCCATCGGCAAATCGGGAAAATCCGGTATGTGGCGCAGCGGCACGATTGCATCGCCCGCCGCCTCGACCCGGATCTGCCGCGTGCCGCCAATCATCCGCCCGGCACCGGCATAGCCATCGATCAGTTCATGCGCACCATCCAGCGCCAGATAGGTATTGCGCGACATCTGCCGCACATGTTCGCGCAATTTCACGCCGAATGTATCAGCCAGCCCGAAATCGGGGCGCAATTCCCCCTGCTCGTCCCTGAGCGAGGTTTCATATGCGCCGACGACACTGCCGCCGCGTTCGACATAACGGCGGATCATCCCGCACTGGCGATCGGTCAGAAACGCCGCATTCGCCAGAACCACCACCCTGAACTGATCCAGCGCTTCATCCGTCATCGTCTCGTCGCACAGCATCTCGAAGGGGATCCGGGCTTCAACCAGAGCCTGATAGAACCCCATTTCGTGGTGTTCGGCCAGGTAACGCTCTTCCGGCGCCCAATGGCGAAGCATCATCGATGGATCGACAAGCGCGACGTCTGCGGCCGGCACACTTTTGCGCAGCACCGGCTCCATACGGGCATGCAGCCCGAAGGCATCCTCCACCGGCGCAATCCAGCGGCGGTCGGAAACGACGCCGTTGAACTTGGTAAACCAGGCGCGCAGCCCCTGGGTGCTGCCGGAATTGATCCAGAGCTGGATTTCCTCGGGCGTGTTCACCGAGTCCTTCCAGCGAAACTCGTCTTCCGGTCCGACCGAGGAAATCAGCGCCACCGGACGATCCGGAAAATTGGCCCGCAACCGCTTGCCGTCCCGCCCGGCCGACCATGCCGGCTCGACACCCCGCCGGCCCTGATGGTCGATAACAAAGAAAGGGCAGAAGCGGCGAATGACGGAAAGATCGAATTCCATCAGCGAGCTTCCCTCCATATTCGGTATGAAGCTCGCATGCGGCCGCTCGTTTTTCACCGCCTTGTCCCACAGCGCAATCAGTTCGGTCAGCACACCCTTGCGCCACTCCAGCCATTTTCGCCATGCCGGGTCGGCGGCATCCTGGGCGCGCGGAAGATCCAGCCCGGAAAAATCGCGGAACCGGCGCGCGCTGTCCTCGCTGTAATCAACGCCATGCCCCTGCCAGCGATTGGCAAATACGGCATCCACGTCATAGTCGCGCACGATCTCACGGATGATTTCGGGCATCTGCTCGAAGGCATAGCTGCCGAAGGGATTGACGACCATGGCATCGGCGTAGGCCCAGTGTTCGAAAAGACTGCCGTCGGCACGGCGCTGCACCCAATCGGGCCGCCTTTCAGCAATCGACTTGCGGATGGCATGGGGATCGACACGGGCCATGACGTGCATGTCCAGACGGCGCGCGCCGTCGACAAGCGCACCGAAGATATCCCGATCCTCAAGGCGGTTGCTGATGTAGTGATCGGGCACCTTGCTCGGATAAAAGGCCATGTAGCCGCCAGCACTCAGGCAGACAGCATTGGACCCGGTGCGACGGAAAATATCGATCCAGAACGCCGGATCGAAGTGATCGGGGTCGTTTTCGACAAAGGTCAATTGTGTCCAGCGGGTCGCAGTCTGAAACCAGTCGGCGGAACGAAGATGGCTGGCGGCGGGCGTTTGGCTCATTTTCAGGGCTCCGGGTACGGGGGCATTCGGTCATGCGGCGCGCCGTGAAACAGATCACTTCACGGCGTGCGGTTGACACTTTCATATTTTTTACTAACCTTAGCCAAACTTTTAGTCAAACAAATGCTCATCGTGCCGGATTGGAGATTTTCCTCCATGGCCGCTGCGCTCCATGCCGAGCAGGCGAGCGCGCGAAATTTTTCATCAGGGGGCGAAAATGGACACGCCAGTCACCCGGGGCAGACGGCAGGCTCGTCATGCCGGAATGCAGGAACAGCGCGGCGGGCTGCGTCATGACGGCCCGTTCAGGAGGGGATCGGAAGTCAGATGAATACAAGTCTCTTATATCAGGCCTTCAGGCGTATCCTCCTCAGCCTGCTGCTCATGCTTGCGGCATCCGTGCTGATCTTCGCCGGGACACAGCTTCTACCCGGTGACGTGGCCCAGAGCATTCTGGGCCAAGGCGCCACGCCGGCGGCGCTGGCCAATCTGCGCACGGAACTGGGGCTGAACGAACCCGCCGTCGCACGCTACTTCCATTGGCTGACCGGCATGCTGCACGGCGATCTGGGCCACGCCCTGACAAATGGTCAGGATATCGCAGACGCCCTTGGCCACCGGCTGAAAAATACGCTGTTTCTGGCCGGCACCGCAGCGATCATTGCCGTTCCGCTGGCCCTCTTTCTCGGACTTCTGTCCGTTCTTTACGTGGGCAGATGGCCGGACAAGCTGATTTCGGGCCTGACGCTGGCCACCATTTCGGTTCCGGAATTCCTGCTGGGCTACATCGCCATGTTCCTGCTCGCGGTTCGTTTTCAGCTGTTTCCGTCCGTCTCGACCGTCTATGACAGCATGAGCCTGATTGATAAGCTGCACACCATAGCGCTGCCCGTGCTTGTCATGGTGCTGGTCGTGCTCGGCCACATGATGCGCATGACCCGGGCGGCGATCCTCAACGTGTTGCAGTCGGCCTATATCGAAACAGCGGAGCTGAAGGGCCTGCGCCACTTCACCATTATCGCCCGTCACGCCCTGCCCAACGCCATTGCCCCGATCGCCAATGTCGTCATGCTCAACCTGGCCTATCTCGTCGTCGGGGTCGTGGTCGTCGAGGTGGTCTTTGTCTATCCCGGCCTCGGCCAGTATCTCGTCGACCACGTTTCGAAACGCGATGTTCCTGTGGTGCAGGCCTGTGGCCTGATCTTCGCGGCCGTCTACATCGGGCTCAACATGATAACCGATGTCATCGCCCTTTTCGCCAATCCAAGGCTGAGGCACCCGAAATGAGCAAGGTTCCGTTTTCCGCCCTTCTGGGAATAATCGTCACCATTCTGTTCTTCGCAGCCGCGATCTTCGCGCCGCTGCTTTCGCCATACGGCATGGCCGAAGTCGTCGGCTCTGTCTGGGAGCCGGCGTCTGCGGCCCACTGGCTGGGCACGGATTCGATCGGTCGCGACATGCTCTCGCGCATGATCTGGGGTGGTCGCTTCACCATCTTCATCGCCGCCTCCGCCACGCTCCTCGCCTTCGTCACCGGCAGCCTGACGGGCTTCCTCGCCGCCGTGGCGGGCGGCTGGGTCGATCAGGCGCTGTCGCGGCTCGTCGACCTGCTGATGAGCGTGCCGTCTCTCATTCTGGCGCTCGTCATTCTCTCGGTCATGCCCACCACATTGCCGGTGCTCATCGTGGTCATGGGGCTGATCGAATCGACCCGTGTCTTTCGTCTCGCGCGCTCCGTTGCCGCCGATATCGTCGTCATGGACTATGTCGAGGCTGCACGGTTGCGCGGCGAAGGCAGCGTCTGGATCATCTTCCGCGAGATCCTCCCCAATGCCTTAAGCCCGCTGGTTGCTGAGGCCGGCCTGCGCTTCATCTTCATGGTTCTGTTCATTTCCACGCTGTCGTTTCTCGGCCTTGGCGTGCAGCCGCCGCTGGCGGACTGGGGCGGCATTGTGAAGGAAAACCGCGACGGGCTTGTCTATGGCATCACGGCAGCCCTGACGCCGGCCATCGCCATTGCCGCGCTCGCCATCTCGGTCAACCTCGTCGCCGACTGGATTCTGGATCGCACGACAAGCCTGAAAGGAGGCCGGGGATGAGCCAGCCCGTTCTTGAAATCAACAATCTGAAGATCGAGGCGACCAGTTACCCGCCGGGCGAAAAGCCCCGTGATGTTGTCCTCGTTGACGATATTTCCCTGACGCTGGAAAAAGGCAGGGTCATGGGGCTCATCGGCGAATCGGGAGCCGGAAAATCGACCATCGGCCTTTCCGCCATGGCCTATGGCCGCGGTGGCATTCGCATCGCCTCGGGAGAAGTGAAGCTCAACGGCGTTGATATTCTGAAGGCCGGCCATGCGATGCAGCGCCGGCTGCGCGGCAAAACCGTCACCTATGTCTCCCAGTCCGCGGCCGCGAGTTTCAACCCCTCCCGCAAGCTTATCGATCAGGTCGTCGAGACATCTGTCAAATCGGGAACCCCGCGGCGCAGCGCCGAAAGAGACGCCATCGCCCTGTTTGAAAAACTGGGCCTGCCCGAACCGGAAAAAATCGGCAATCGCTACCCGCATCAGGTTTCTGGCGGCCAGCTTCAGCGCGCCATGACCGCGATGGCGCTGTGCCCGCGCCCCGAGCTGGTGATCTTCGACGAGCCGACGACGGCGCTGGACGTCACGACCCAGATCGGTGTTCTGGCGGCCATCAAGGAGGTGATCCGCGACACCCATGTCGCCGCGCTCTACATCACGCATGACCTTGCGGTCGTCTCGCAGGTAGCCGACAGCATCATGGTGCTGCGCCACGGCAAAATGGTCGAGCACGGCGACACAAGCCAGATCATAGGATCACCGCAACGGCAATATACAAAAGACCTCATCTCGATCCGGCAGGTTCAGCATGCCGTCACGCCCTCCAGGGGCGCGCCGCTGTTGCGCGTCAGCAATCTCGCCGCGCGTTACCGGGGGCAGGAAACCGACACCCTGAAGGACATCAATCTGGAGATGACGTCCGGCCAGACCCTGGCCGTGGTCGGTGAAAGCGGGTCGGGAAAGTCGACGCTGGCCCGTGCCATCACCGGCATGCTGCCGCCCCGACGCGGCGATATCACATTCGATGAGCGTGCGCTGTCACCCAGGATCGGGCAACGCAGCCGTGACGATCTACGCGAATTGCAGATGATCTACCAGAGTGCCGACACGGCCATGAACCCACGCCAGACTGTCAGTGCCATCATCGGCAGGCCGCTCGAATTCTATCATGGCCTCAAGGGTGCTGAAAAACGCAGGCGGGTCGAGGCGCTGCTCGATGAAACCGAGCTCAGCCGCGGTTTCGCCGATCGCTATCCGGCCGAGCTTTCGGGTGGCCAGAAACAACGTGTCTGCATCGCCCGCGCACTGGCGGCCAAACCGCGCCTCATCCTTTGCGACGAGGTCACGTCGGCGCTCGACCCGCTTGTGGCCGATGGAATTCTCAAACTGCTTCTCGACCTGCAGAAAGAGGAAGGCGTGGCCTATCTGTTCATCACCCACGACCTTGCCGTTGTGCGCGCCATCGCCGACAAGATTGCCGTGATGCGCCATGGCGAGATCATACGTTACGGCATGCGTGACGAGGTTCTTTCTCCCCCCTTTGACGACTATACCGACCTTCTGCTCGCCTCCGTCCCGGAAATGCGCCCCGGATGGCTAGAAGACGTCACACAACATCATCCCGTGCGCGAAGGTGACGGGTGACGGGTGACGGGTGACGGGTGACGGGTGACGGGTGACGGGTGACGGGTTCGGAAAACCGAATATTTGGACTCGTCAATCGACACTCAAGGAAGCCCTATTTTGTTGGCCTTCTTTCACAAGCGCACTTGTTTGTTTCATGGTTGGCAACCTCCTCGGTTTTCAGGACCCTCTTCACCTTCAGCCCAGTGGATTGGGCGCGGCGAAATGGCAGGCCACTTCGGACCCGCCGTTCTTACGGGCCAGGTCCGGACGCGTGGTCCGACAAATATTCTGTGCGATCGGGCAGCGAGGATGGAAGCTACAACCCGACGGCACCTTGACCGGGCTTGGCACATCACCGCCCAGCACGATCCGTTTGCGCCGCCGCGTCGGCGAGGCCTCGGGCACCGCGGAGAGCAGCGCTTGCGTGTAGGGATGCTGCGGCGCGGTGTAGATCTGATCCTTGCTGCCGATCTCGACGATCCGGCCCAGATACATCACCGCCACCCGGTCGGCGATGTGACGCACCACAGCCAGATCATGAGCGATGAAGAGCATTGCAAAGCCGCTGTCTTCCTGCAGATCCTGCAGTAGATTGATGATCTGCGCCTGTACGGAGACATCAAGCGCGGAGACGGGCTCATCCGCGATGATCACCCGCGGCGAGACCGAGATTGCCCGGGCGATGCAGATGCGCTGACGCTGCCCCCCCGAAAAGTGCCGGGGCTTGCGGTCCATAACCGCGGTGGGCAGGCCGACCTGTGTCAACAGCTCCGCCACCCGCTCGCGGCGGGCGCGGGCCGTAGCTTCGGTTCCGAACGATTCCATTGGCTCCGAAATGATGCGGGCGATCGTACGGCGTGGCGACAGCGACCCGAAAGGATCCTGGAATACCATCTGCGCATGGCGGCGAAACTGCCGCATCTCGCCCCCCGAAAGAGACGAGACATCGGTTCCGTCGATGCTCACCTCACCCTCGGTGGGCTCAATCAGCCGCAGCAACAGACGGCCCAGCGTGGACTTGCCGCAACCGGATTCGCCCACCACTGCCAGCGTCTCACCGGCATTCATGCTGAGGCTTACGCCGTCGACCGCCCGCACGCCTTTGCTGCGTCCGGCCGAGGCGAGGCCGCTGCGGCCCGGGAATGTCTTGCCAAGGCCCTCGGCCCTCAGGACTGTGGTGTTCATGACGTGCCTTCCATGGCCTTGAGTTGTTTCGCCGGCGCGCTAGCCAAATCCTCGGTCGCCCAGCAGGCGGCCTGATGGCCATCGCCGCGGGTCGTGAGCGCCGGCATCTGCCGTTCGCAAACCGCCATGCGCATTTCGCAACGGGGTGCGAAGGGACAGCCAGCCTTGATGGTTCCAGGCGGCGGCACCGATCCGGGTATCTGGTAGAGCCGCTTCTCCTGCCCATCGAGCGAGGGCACCGCGCGCAGCAGACCCTGCGTATAGGGGTGCTGCGGATCGGAGAACAGCGTCTCGACGCCGGCATTCTCGACCACATGGCCCGAATACATGACGACCACACGGTCACAAACCTCGGCCACCACGCCGAGATCATGCGAGATCAGCAGCACCGCCGTCCCGGTTTCCTCGCGCACGTCACGCAGAAGGTCGAGCACCTGTGCCTGGATCGTGACATCAAGCGCGGTGGTGGGCTCGTCGGCAATGAGCAGACGCGGATTGCAGGCGATGGCGATGGCGATCATCACGCGCTGCCGCATGCCGCCGGAAAACTGGTGCGGATAAGCGCCCAGTCGCGCCTCCGGGTCGGGAATGCCCACGAGGCGCAGGATTTCGAGCACACGGGCCCGGCGCTCGGCCTTGCTCTTGTTCTGGTGAAGCATGATCGCCTCGGATATCTGCGCCTCGATCGTCATCACCGGATTGAGCGAACTCATCGGTTCCTGGAAGATCATCGAAATATCGCGCCCGCGCACGTCCGGCATCGCCTTGTCAGGCAGGCTCAGAAGGTCACGTCCGTCGAGCATTATGCGCCCTGAGGCGATCCGTGCGGCGGCGGGTAACAGCCGCATCGTCGCAAGCGAGGTCAACGACTTGCCGGAGCCGGATTCGCCCACGAGCCCGACCGCCTCGCCCTGCCCCACCGTCAGGTCGACTCCGTGCAGGATGCGGATCGGGTTGGTTTTCGGTCCGAACTCGACCGAGAGATCCGAGATATCGAGAAGCGGATCAGTCATGCTTTCACCTCCGGATCCAGCGCGTCGCGAACGGCATCGCCCACCACGGAGATGGCCAGCACAACCACGGTGATTGCCATGCCCCCGGCAAGGATCGGCCAGGAGGTGGCGAACATGTTGCCCAGCCCTTCGCGAATGATATTTCCCCAGGAGGGTTGAGGGGGCTGGGTCCCGATGCCGAGAAAGCTCAGCGTTGCCTCGAGCCGGATGGCCGAGGCCATCCACAAGGTCATCAACACCACGATCGGGGCCGAGATGTTGGGCACCACATGGCGCAGGATGATCACCGGCGTGCGCACGCCCGAGGCCACCGCAGCCTCGATATATGGTTCCTGCCGCACCGCCATGGTCGAGGCCCGGGCCACCCGGGCAAAGCCCGGCGTAAAGGCGATGGCCAGCACCGCGACCACGTTCCAGAACCCGCCGCCGAGGGCCGCGGCCACGACGATGGCCAGCAGCAGTTCGGGAAAAGCCATGAACATGTCGATCACGCGGCTGATGACGCGGTCGGCGATACCGCCGTAAAAGCCGGCAATGACGCCGAGGCCGCCGCCTACGACGGCGGCAATGACCGGCGACACGAAGCCGAAAATCAGTGAATTGCGCGACCCGTAGATCAGCCGGGACAGCACATCGCGCCCGAACTGGTCCGTGCCGAGCAGGTGCTTGGCAGAGGGTTGCGCGTTCACGGCAAGGAAGCTCTGCTGCATGGGGTCGTACGGTGCGATCCAGGGGGCCAGAACAGCCACTGCAACGAAGAGGAGGACGACGGCCAGCGCAATGATCGCGCCGGGCCGGCCTGCGAAGATATCCTGCAGCGTTTCCCGGAAACCGGGCGCGTCGCCGAGCGGTATCGTTTCGGTCGTGGAGGTCATTACTGTACTCGCAGACGAGGATCGATAAGGACGTAAACCAGCTCCATCAGCAGGTTCACGATGACGACGAAGGCGGCGAACATGATCACTCCGGCCTGCACGACCGGGTAATCGCGCTCGGTGATCGCGGTGATCAGCAGTCGGCCGAGACCGGGGCGGTTGAACACCATCTCCACCGCGACCGCCCCCGACAGCGTTGACAGCAGCGACAGTCCAAGCCCTGTGGACAACGGCAGCAACGCATTGCGCAGGGCGTGACGGTAGATCACCCGCCGTTCGCGGGCGCCCTTGCTGCGGGCGGTGCGCACGAAATCGCGTCCGAGCATCTCGAGCAGCGATGTCCGTGTAAGCCGGCCGATAAAGGCGATTTTGATCAGGGCGAGAGTTACCGCCGGCAGGATCAGATGATGCAGCCGGTCAAGAAAGCCCTCCCCCGCTCCGCTGATCGGAAACCAGCCCAACCCCAGCGAAAACACGATAAGCAGCAGCGCCCCGAGATAGAAGTCGGGGATCGCATAGCCCAGCAGCGAGAACAGCCGGAAGCCGTTATCGGGGGCCCGGTTTCGGTTCACCGCCGCCATGACACCGGCCGGCACGCCCAAGAGAACGCCGATCAGCACTGCCGCCGCCGTCAGTTCGAGCGTGTAGCCCAGATTGGTGAGGATCAGTTCGGACACCTGGTGCCCCGAAGCCAGCGAGGTGCCAAGGTCCAGCGTCAGCATGTCGGTGACGAAGGTCCAATACTGCACCGGAAGCGGATCATTGAGCCCGAACCGTTCGCGGAAGGCAGCAAGCGCCTCGGGCTGTGCCATGTCGCCCAGGATCGCAACCGCCGGATCGCCCGGCAGGATGCGCAGGGCGAGGAAGACCAGGGTCAGGACCAGAAAAACGGTGGGCACCGCGTCGAGGACGCGCAGCATGAAATAGCGGGCCATGCAAGGACCTCCTTACGGATGCTCAGTTGCGCACGGCGCGCGCCAACGGCCACCGGGCGTAGCCGCTGCTGACCTCGTAACCGAGGCTTATGGCCGGGTCCCGAATGACTGCGTAGCCGAGATTGACCACGTTGCTGACAGGCATGTCATCCTGCGCCTTCAGCTCGACCTTGCGGCCGATGGCTACATACTCATCGTAATCGGCTGTCTGCGACATGGCAGCGAGCAAATCGTCAACGCCCGGGGTCACGACACCGTAATGGCTGAAATTGTAGCCCCCCGACCCATCAGACTTCACCTCGGAGGAACTCGCGAGATAGCGGCTGAGATAGTCGAGCGGCACCGGCGGCAGGCTCTGCGAATTGAGCGCCAGCGTATTGCCGTCGGTCCGGTTGGCCTGGTGATAGGCCGCGTGGTCCATAATGTTGAGCTGCATGTCGATGCCGGCGGGCCGCATGAGTTCCTGCAGCACCAGCATGATCGATCGATAGTCCTCGCGCTGGCTGATATTGGCCTCGAAACGGATGCCGTTCGGATGTCCCGCATCGGCCAGCATCTGTCGCGCCAGATCGGGATTATACTCGTAACGCAGATCCTCCGGCAGTTCGTCCACGGACCAGCCGGTCGGGTAATGCGCAGGGGAGATCGTCGCCACCGGTTGTCCCAGCGGCGTCAGGGCCTGGGCAAGCTGGTTCTTGTCGATGGCCGTCATCACCGCCTTGCGCACCATCACGTCCTGGAAGAGCGGGAAGTGCATGTTGAAACTCAGGGTGTTGAACGACCCCGGATCGGTGGCGTCGACCACAAGGTCGCTGCGCTGCTGCATGATCTGCGGGATCCAGCCGGGCGCGCGCACCGCCTCGATCATGTCCACCTCGCCCGACATCAGCGACAGAGTGCGCGATGTGGTGTCGGCCACGTAGAGGATCTCGACCCGCGCGGTTCTTGCCGGCGTATCCCAGTAATCATCGAAGCGCGACAGGAAGACCCCCTTTTGCACGTCGACCCTGTCGACCTCGTAGGCGCCGGTGCCCACCGGCTCGCGTGCAAAGGTCTCGGCTCCCTTTTCCTCGAATGCCTTTTTCGAGATGATCGGCGAGGTTGGCTGCGATATGGAGGTGGCGAGAAACAGCGGATCCGGCCCCTTCAGGTGGAAGGTAACCTCGTGGGTGCCGCTGGCCTCGACCCGGTCGATATTCTTGTAGGCGAAGGTCGCCACGCCCGCCGTCGCGGCGCGCTCCATCGAGAACACCACGTCCTCGGCGGTCATCTCACCATAGCCCTTATGGAACTGCACACCCTTGCGCAGACGAAAAGTCCAGGTCTTCGAGTCCTCCGAAACATCATAGGATTCTGCCAGCTTCGGCTCATAGTCGTCCTGCGACGTGCTGAACCTGCCGGCAGGTGAATCGACCAGCATGTCGTAGATCTGCACGGCAACCCAGTAATCCGCACCCAACGTCATCTGCGACGGATCGAGCGTGCGGCTTGCCGTGGCGGCCACCGCGAAACGGATCGGCCTGTCGCTGCCCTGCGCCCGGATAATGCCCGGCGCGCCGATGACGGCAAGGGCGCTGCCCGCAGACATGCGCAGTATCGATCTTCTGGAAAATTTCATGGTTTTCTCCTCCCTGATTGTCGGGGTGTGGTCCTTGACCAATCCCCGTGACTTATGACGGCCCCGCCTCCAATCGGGCTCCGCCTGTCGGTCGCCGTCAGCCTGAATTGACACCTCTTCGTTTTGGGCAACCTTTCACGAAACGGTCTCTCGACCGCAGAATGTGTTCGGACATCGCAGCATGCGCTGCGCTGGAATCCCTGGCCTGGATCGCGGCGAGGATCCCTTCGTGTTCGAGATTGGCATGATCCGTCGCCGTCGCCTGAAAGCTGCTGCGGAACAGATGAACGTGGATGTGCAGCCGCGTCAGCGTCTCATGAATCACGTCGTTGCCGCTGCCGCGCGCGATAAGATCGTGAAACCGGCCATCGAGCTCTGCAAACTCGGCATAGCTTTGCAGATCCTCGGCAGTTCCTGTCCGCATCTCGACATCGAGTTCCACGAGCCGCTCGACATCGTCGGGGGACATGTTCTGCGCCGCCTCGGCAGCGACATGCGGCTCGAGCAGCAGGCGCAAGTCATAGAGCTGACGCAACCGCTTCTCGTCGAGCTGCGGCGCAGCGCTGTAGCCGACGAGATGTGTCTTCACCACCAGCCCCTGCACTTCGAGCCGTGAGAGCGCTTCGCGCAGGGGGGTCTGGGAAACCCCCAGGTCGCGCGCCAGCGCATCGACGGAAATCCGCGCACCCGGCGCGATCTCGAGCTTCATGATCATCCCGTAAAGCGCTTCATACACCTCGTCGCTCAGCCCCTGCCGTCGACGCAGACGTCCCGTGGCGGTTTGTTTCTGCACTGTCCTCGAAGTCTTCATCGACGTTTTCCAAATGCTGCACTTGACGAGCCGTTGATAGCACTCTACCAAATCAATTGCAATCCAATATCGTATATGATCGGATATAGGAAATGATTATTGACCTGGAAACATTGAGAAAAACCTCTGTTTCTGCGCTCTTGAATCTGACTGGACCAGATCATGCAGCGCAACAGATCGACCTGCTCCTCGACGCCGACCTGAGAGGAATCTCGTCGCACGGCGTGCTGCGCCTGCCCCGAATCGCGCAACGGATTCGCAATGGCGTGACCGACCCGTCGCAAACCGGATGCCACAACTGGCGCGGCGAGGGTTTTCTGCAGGTCGACGGCAAACGGGGGCTTGGCCCCGTGGTCGCAAATGCCGCCATTGCCGCACTCGAAGACCGGGTGCGCCGCACCGGCGTCGCCATGGCGGCAATCGCCAATTCCAACCACATCGGCATGCTGGGCTATTACTGCGAGGCCGCCGCAAAAAAGGGACTGACCATGATCGCACTGTCCACCAGTGAAGCACTGGTGCATCCCTGGGGCGGGCGACGGGCGATGATCGGCACCAATCCCGTTGCCATCGGTCTGCCGGTGGGCGGCGGAGACATCTTCATGATGGACACTGCCACCGGTCTGGTTTCCATGGGGGAGATCCACGATCACGCCAACCGCAGCGTTCCGATCCCCGAGGGCTGGGCGCTGGATGGCGAAGGCCGCCCCACGACCGATGCCGAGGCGGCGAAATCCGGCGCCATCGCACCGTTTGGCGGCCCCAAGGGCTATGCGTTCGGTCTTGCCTTCGAACTTCTGGTCAGCAGTCTTGCCGGCGCCGCCATCGGTCGCGCCGTAACCGGCACGCTCGACGACGACACGATCTGCAACAAGGGCGATGTCTTCATCCTTGCCGACGGGCCGGTCGCCGACATGCGTCCATATCTCGACGCGATCCGCTCCGAGACGCCGGCGGAAGGCTTCGACCGGGTCCTGATACCCGGCGAGCGCGGTCGCGCCAGTCGGAAAATCCGCGCAGCCGCCGGGATCGACCTGCCCGAAACGCTCTGGAAAGACATCAGAAACCTGGCCGGCTGAGGCCGGCCGACAATTTTCAACGGGAGGACTTCTGAAATGCTGTCGAATCTCAACTTCGGGCTGACGCGGGCGCCAGCCTGCATCATCTTCGGTCCGGGCCAACGCGATGCCGCAGCGCTCCACGCGGCCCGGCTCGGGCGCCGGGCGCTGCTGGTCACCGATGCACGATTATCGGCGAATCCGGACTTTGCCGCTCTGCGCGATGCCCTGGCTGGCGCCGGTCTGGAAACGGCCACCTTCGACGGGGTGGAGGCGGAACTGCCGGTGGCCTGCATCGAGGCCGGCGCCCGTGCGGGCCGCGATCACGAAGCCGACATGGTGCTGGCCATCGGCGGCGGCAGTTGCCTCGACGCGGCCAAGGTCATCGCCCTGCTGCTGAGCCATGGCGGCCGACCGCAGGATTACTACGGCGAGAACAAGGTCCCCGGCCCGGTGCTGCCGCTGATCGCGCTGCCGACTACCGCCGGCACCGGGTCCGAAGTGACGCCGGTCGCGGTCCTGGCCGATCCCGAACGCGCAATGAAGATCGGCATTGCCAGCCCATACCTGATCCCAACAATATCAATCTGTGACCCGGAACTGACGTTGAGCTGCCCTCCGGGCCTCACGGCGGTCTCGGGCGCGGACGCGCTGACCCACGCCATCGAGGCCTTCACCACCCTGCGTCGCGATGCCAATCCGGACCTTTCGACCGATCACGTTTTCACCGGTAAAAATGCCATGTCCGACCTCTTCGCGCTGGAAGCCATCCGGCTGATTGCCGGAAGCCTCGAACAGGCGGTGCGCGCGGGCAACGATCTGGAAGCCCGCGCCGCCATGTCCCGCGGCGCCCTTCTGGCCGGGCTTGCTTTCGGCGTCGCCGGCACTGCCGCCGCCCACGCCATCCAGTACCCCGTAGGGGCCCTGACCCACACGCCGCACGGCGCGGGGGTGGCGACACTCATGCCCTATGTCATGGCCTGGAACCACGCTTACTGCGAAGCGGAACTCGCGCAGATCGGCTCGGCCATGGGCCTTGATGCCACAGGCGACACGCACGCCGACGCGCTGGCCGCCATCCGTGAGGTGGCCCGGCTGTTCAAGGCGATCGCCATACCCGAAACGCTGGAGGAACTGGGGCTGGCCGACAGCCTGCTCGATCAGGTGGCGCGCGATTCCCTCGGCGCGGAACGATTGGTCAAGAACAACCCCCGCCCGCTCGATCTGGACGGCATGTCGCGCATCGTGGCGGCGGCGCAGACCGGAAACCTCGACAACCTGCTTGCCCAGAACGAAATCTCGAACCAGAAGGTGGCCATGCCATGACCATGTCACAGACCTTTCCGTCCATCCTCGGCTTCGACCCCGCCGACATTCCGACCGATCTGTGGATCGGCGGCCGCTGGATCAAGGGCCGGGGCGGCGACCCCATCGCGGTGACCGACCCATCCACCGGACAGGAAATCTCGAGAGTCCAGAACGCCTCGGTCGAGGATGCGCTGGACGCGGTGACCGCCGCGCAGGACGCCCTGCCCGGCTGGTCCGCCACCCCGCCCCGCAAGCGCAGCGAAATCCTGCGCCGCTGCTATGAACTGATGACCGAGCGGGCCGCCATGTTGGCCAGCCTTATCAGCCTCGAGAACGGCAAGTCGCTTGGAGATGCGAAGGGAGAGGTCGCTTATGCGGCGGAATTTTTCCGCTGGTTTGCGGAAGAAGCGGTGCGCCTCAACGGCGAACTCTATAACGCGCCATCGGGCGCCAACCGCATTCTCGTGGGGCACAAGCCCATGGGCGTCTCGGTATTGGTAACGCCGTGGAATTTCCCCGCCGCCATGGCCACGCGCAAGATCGCACCGGCCCTCGCCGCCGGCTGCACCTGCGTGCTGAAACCCGCCACCGAGACCCCCCTGACCGCCTATGCGCTGGCCGAAATCTACGCCGAGGCCGGGGTGCCCGACGGCGTGGTCAACGTGCTGACAACAGGCCGTTCGGGCACCGCCGTCAGCGCCATGCTGCACGATCCGCGCGTCCGCAAGCTGAGCTTCACCGGCTCGACGGAGGTGGGGCGGGTGCTGTTGCGCGAAGCCTCGGACTGTGTGGTGTCGTGCTCCATGGAGCTTGGCGGCAACGCGCCCTTCCTGGTCTTCGAGGACGCCGATCTGGATGCAGCCATCGACGGCGCCATGGTCGCCAAGATGCGCAATGGCGGCGAGGCCTGCACCGCGGCCAACCGTTTCCTCGTGCACAGTGACATCGCCGATGCGTTTGCCGAAGGGCTGGCCAAACGCATGGACGCGCTGAAGATCGACGTCGGTTATGATGCGACCACCGGCTGCGGTCCGCTCATCAACCGCGACGCCATGGACCGCATTGGCGGACTTGTCGAGGACGCAGTCGCGAGGGGCGCGCATTGCCTTGCCGGCGGCAAGCCGCTGGACCGGCCCGGCTTCTACTTCCCGCCCACCGTGCTGGCCAACGTACCCGATGGGGCCGAGATCACCAGCGCCGAAATCTTCGGCCCCGTTGCCGCCATCTCGACTTTCCGCACCGAGGAGGAGGCCATCGCCCGTGCCAACAGCACGGAATACGGCCTGATCTCCTATGTCTACACGCGCGATCTGGCACGCGGCCTGCGTGTCTCCGAAGCGATGGACAGTGGCATGGTCGGGCTCAACCGCGGTGTGGTGTCGGACCCGGCCGCGCCCTTCGGCGGCAGCAAGCAAAGCGGTCTCGGCCGTGAAGGATCGCATCACGGAATCCTGGAATTCTGCGAGGTACAGTATATCGCAGCCGAGTGGTAGGACGACGCAACACGGACAATATCGGCGACCGGGACCGGTCGCGGCACGGCATAGCGCAGGAGGAGGCGACGCCATGAAAATCAGCAAGGTTGAGGCATTTCAGGTGGAAATGGGCGATGGCACGGGATGGATGCCCCGCAGTGCCTTTGTGAAAATTACAGCCGAGGACGGCACCGTCGGCTGGGGTGAGGCATCACCCATGATGGGCGGGCGCCCGGCGCTCGACATCATGGCCCGCCACATCGCTCCGGCGCTCGTCGGGCAGCAGGTGTTCGAGCGCAACGTGCTGTTGGGCACCCTGTTCCACCGTCTGGTGAAGCTCGGCCCGGAAGGGATCGCAACATCGGCGCTGGCCGCCTGCGACATCGCGCTCTGGGATCTGGCGGGCAAGCTTCTGGGCCAACCTGTCTATGCACTCCTGGGCGGTGCCTGGCGCACGGAATTCCCGCTTTATGCTTCCATCGGCGGCAATGCGGCACGCAGCGTCGACGAGGTTGTCCGCGAGGTCGCCCGCCGGGTCGAGGCCGAATCTCCGGCCGCGGTAAAGATCCGCTGGGACGGCGACCGCACCCGGCTCGACGTCGACATAAAGGGCGATATCGCCAAGGCCCGAGCGGTGCGCGAGCTTCTCGGCCCCGACGCGGTGATCGGATTCGATGCGAACAACGGCTACTCCGTGGGCGGCGCCATGCGTGTGGGCCGGGCGCTCGAAGAGCTGGGATATGCCTGGTTCGAGGAGCCTGTGCAACATTACCACGTCGCCGCCATGGGCGAAGTGGCGCAGCGTCTGTCGATCACCGTGTCTGCCGGGGAACAGACCTATACGCTGCAGGCCCTTAAAGATCTGATCGGCGCCGGCGTGCGAATGGTCCAGCCCGACATCGTCAAGATGGGCGGCATCACCGGCCTGACAGAGTGCGGCGCCCTGGCCTTTGCCCACGGCGTCGAACTGGTGCCGCATCAGACGCAGCCGGCGGTCGGGCATTTTGCCAACCTGCACGTACTGGCCGCACAGATGAACATGACCCGACCCGTGGAACTAGCCGACATGTGGGAACGCGGGCGCCCAGTATTTCGCAACTCCGCCAGCCCCGTAAACGGCAAACTCGTGCTCGACGACACGCCCGGCCTCGGGATCGAGGTCGACGCGACGGCTTTCGAAGACCGCGCTACTCTGATCGCTCCATGAACCCTCGCCCCTGGACACGCCCAGCGCCTGTCCGGGGCCGTCCCCGGCGCCTCTGCGGTTTCTGGCGATAGCGCCCTGGATGCAGGCCATGCGGCGCGGTTCGAAAACGCGCAGAAAAGGGAGATTGCACCGGAGCGTCTGGAGCACATCGAGATCACAAAATCGGCTGCCGGACAGACGTCAATCCTGTTCGAGGATCTGCGGGCGCGGCGCATTGTTCAGATGCGGAGTGATCTGCGTTTCGATCTCACGCCGCAGGTGGCGGCGGCAATTGGCGGCCAGATTCGAGGGAATATCGGCGAATCTGCCCGGCCGCGTGACGAGGTTGATGCGTCGAACCGGCCCAGGTGGCGGAAGTGTAAACACGTCGATAGTAGCAGGATCGAACAGCGAATCGAGCAGCATGAACGGCGAGACAATGGCAAAGCCCTGACGCTCCTTGAGCGAAACCAGAACTGATGTCGACTGATCGGTCTCAATGCTGCGGCTTGCCGTGATCCCACGTTTCAAGAGATAGTCATCGGCAAGTTTGCGCATTGGCCGGCGGGCATTGGCAAACCGAATCATCGGCAGCCGGCTGGCAAGGTCTTCGAGGTCGACATTGTTTCTGTTCTGGACAGATCCCTTGGGTGCCAACAGCACCAGTGGTTCATCGACCAACGGATAGACATCATACTCGGCAGGGTCGAACGTGTAGGCCGTGATCATGACGTCAACGGTTCCGTTGTGCAGTTCCTCGATATGATTGTAGTTGACCGAAGCGCGGATCTGGATTTGTTCCACCAACGGTTCCAGTGTCTGGACCAGGGTGCTCATCAGGTTCTTTCCGAGCGTGTCGAGAATGCCGACCGAGATCACCGGATAGCTGATATTGGCGAATGTATGCATGGCGCGTTCGCATTCGCGCAACTCATCGATGACGCGGCGGGCATGAAAACGCAGGCTGCGCCCCGCAGGCGTCAACTGGAGATGCCGGCCATGCCGTTCAAGCAACGAAAGCGACAGCATGTTTTCCAGCCTGGCGATCTGCTGGGAGATTGCGCCTTGCGACAGGCCAAGGCGTTTGGCGGCCGCCGTCATGCTGCCGCTATCGCAGACGGCCAGATAGGTTTCCAGGAGACGGGAATCGAGATTGCCCGTGGGATCCGACATAGCGTCATGTGCCTTTCGATGCGCATATTGAGCACTGCCATCAAAGCGCGTTTTGCTGCGTTGCACAATCACCTGTCGGTGAAACCGGGCCACCGGCCGTCGCTCGCAAGGCCGGTGGCGACGTTTGTCAGCCGAAATTCTCGATGATCCAGCCTGCATGGGCAAAGAGGCCGGCATCCTCGTTCACCTTGCCGATCAACTGCAATCCGAGAGGCATGCCTTCATCCTCAAGCAGAGGCAGGGAAAGGGCGGGAACGCCGAGGACCGAAGCAGGAATATTGAAACCGGGATCGCCGGTGCTGTCCAGGCCCTTCGGCGCCGCGCCGGTTGCAGCCAGTGTGACGACGGCGTCGGCATTTTCGATCATGGCCGCATAGCGTTCGCGCAGGGCGCTTCGGGTTTCAAGCGCCGCCTTGTAATCATCAAGCGTCAGTGATTTGTTGCGTTCGATACGTTCAAGAGCGAGAGGATGCAGTTTGCCGGAATCAATCCTGGCGTAGCCGTTGAGGGGCCAGCGTCCTTCCCAACCGAGTATCACCTCGGAGAGCTTGGCGATGTCCTTGATCGCCGCATCCATGGCAGCGATACGATCGTTTTCCTTGCCCGTAATGATTTCGCAGCCTTCGGCCTTGAGCTTTGCACAGGCCGCCTCGAATGCGGCTCTGGCACCGGGCGTGGCGCGCTCCCAGCCATCCGTCTCCAGGAACAGCAGCGTTTTCGGCTGGTGCGCTGCCGGAATCTCTGTCGGCCCGGTGACACCGCTATAGCCGGGATCGCCGCCGGTGCGTTCCACAAGTGCTTTCGCTGTTGCCCAGATGTCTTCAAGCGCCGCTCCGATCAACCCTGTGCAACTATGGCTCAGGTAGTCATAAGAGCCGCCGCGGTTGAAGCCGCCAATGCTCGGCTTGTAGCCGATAACGCCGCAATAGCTCGAAGGTCTCAGCGTCGAACCAACCACCTGGGTTCCAAGCGCCAGCGGAACAAAACCGGCACCGACGGCGGCGCAGGAGCCCGAACTCGATCCACCCGGCGTGCGCGTTGGATCGTGGGGATTGGTCGTGTCGGCAAATTGCGGGCGCGAGGCAAACTCGGTCGTCGTCGTCTTGCCGAGGATGAGCGCTCCGGCGTCACGAAGCGCCTGAACCGAAGCGCAGTCGCGGCGGGTCTCGAAGCCTTCCCAGAGCGGAGACCCCTGACCTGTCGGCATGTCCGCCGTTTCGAGAATATCCTTGATGCCGAAGGGCATGCCGTCAATCGGCGAGAGCGGCGTACCGGCCTTCCAGCGGGCCTGCGATGCCGCCGCCTCCTTGCGGGCACGTTCGATCGCCATCGCCTTGAAGGCCTTTACAGCCGGTTCACGCGCCTCGATCGTCGCGAGGTACTCTTCCAGTACGGCGACGGGCGAACTGCTACCGGCCCTGAAGGCTTCCGCCTTCGAGATATATGACGCGACCTCTTTCATGTCTTCTTCCTTTGCTTCAGTTCAGGCCCGCTTGCGGGCATAGGATGTTTCTTCGATGGGTTTGCGGATGACCGGTTCGTTGATCGGCGATGCGCTGCGACCGATCATGAGAAGTGCAATTCCTGCCACGGTCATCAGAAGGCTGTTGGCGACAATCCCTCCGTGCGGTCCGATACCTCCGGCATCGGCAAGTGTTCCGACCACGATAGGACCTGTGACAAAGCCGGCATCGCCCCAGGTTCGCAACAGGCCCATCGCCGGCCCGTAGCTTTGCGACGGTGCGATATCGGCAGCATAGGAGACGATGGAAGGGGCGTTGATTCCGCCGCCGATACCAAGGATCACCATGCCCGCCCAAAGCCAGGCGGGACTCGGACCAAACCCCACCATCAGCAGGCTTGCCGCAATGATGAGCGCGGAAATAATGGTCAGCGGGCGCGCGCCAAACCTGTCAACCATGCTGCCCGTGATCGGCAAAACCAGGAAATTCGAAAGCGACTGAACCGTCAGCAGAAGGCCAATCATTCCGATATTCATGTCGTATCGCGTGGCGGCGATCAGTGGAACAAGCGTCCACTGCGATGCGGTTCGGGTAAAGAATATACCAAAACTGACAAGGCCGATAAAAAAGAAAGTCCGGTCCATGAAAAGCTTGCGGTTTACGCCGGCCTTGCGTTGCCGTTCGCCGGGCTGGCCGGCATTTTCCATCGCGACATCTTTGGGTTCGACCAGAAAAAAGGCAAGAATTGCAGCGCCGGTACAGACAACGGCATAGGCCCAGAAAGGAGCCGAGAGGCCGAAATGACCGGCCAGCATGCCGCCCACCATCGGGCCGATACCCGTGCCGATGAGAATGGCGCTCTGGTAGAGCGCCATGGTGCGTCCGCGTTCTTCGGGAGCCGCGATCTGGGCCATCATGGCCTGCGCAATGGTCATGTAGATGCCGGAGCCGATCCCCTGAACGAAACGGCTCACCACCAGCATTGTCAGCGTTTGGGCCAGTGCCGCGCCGATAGCGCCAATCACGAGAATGATCGTACCGGCAATCAGCAATGCACGCTTGCCGCACCATTGCGACATGAGACCGGCCGGCAGATTGATGATCAGCCGTCCAACGCCGAAGAGGGTAATGATCATGCCGGCGAGGGTGGCAGAGGCCGAGAAGGTATTGGCGTAAACCGAAAGGATCGGTGCGACAAGGCCAACGCCCGACATGACGAAGACACTCATTGCGCAAACGATAATGAGCTGCGGATTCCTGGCAAAGGGATCAAAGTAACGGGAAAGCAGTCGCATGCAGTCAGGCCTTGAAAACGGATGTTGCTGCGCGCCGGGGCGAGGCGAAAGAACAATGGGACATGGTAATGATACTGACTTGAGGCCGGACGGGTTGCGGCGGGCAATGGTATCTGGTTGCCGGAAGGCCGGCGACCGTTTGAAGGCTTTCCCGGCGGTTATTCCGCCGGGGTCAGGTTCGGCGCCTTGACGGCTGCGCCCTTCGGCAGATCGAACTGCCCCTTCTCGATCGTGTCGAAGAAGGCGAGAACCTCGGCCGTTTTGACGACATCGGCATATTTTGCGTTCATGTCGCACAGGTTGATGGCATGGCTGGCCTGGCTGCGGTCGAAGCAACCTTCCTCGGCAAGGGCAACACGATAGTTCAGGCTGAAGGCGTCGAGGACGGTTGCGCGCACACAACCGGATGTCGTCGTGCCGGTAACGATGACACTGTCGCATCCCAGAAGCGTCAGATAGGAAGCGAGATTGGTGCCGAAGAAGCCGGAGGGCTTCTGCTTGTAAACGACTATATCCTGGGGCGCCGGGGCGATCTCAGAAACGATTTCGTTACCGTCGAGATTGGTTTCGACGGGCTTTTTCGTGTCTTCCGCCGAGCGGCCGTTCTTCCACGACCAGGAGCCGCTATCCCAGTTGTCGTCGCGTCTCACACCGGTGGTATAGATCACCGGAATGCCACGGTCGTGCGCTTTCCCGATCAGGGATTTGAGATAGGGCATGGCTTCCCAGGCATCTTCGCCGCACGAATTGCGCCATTTCCTGATTGCCTTGAGGATCGGCTCAGGCGCCTCGCTGCAGAAGGCCCAGTTGACGTCGACCACAAGCAGGGCCGGCCGTTTTCCGAAGCCGCCGCGTGCACCATATCCGGAGGCGGCAAAGACGTCCTTGTCGCGTTCCGTCAGGAACCTGTCCCAGATTTTCTCACTCATATGCCTGTCTTTCTCAAAGGTGGTTTCGGTTTTCGGGCGCGCGCAGAACAGCTCCGGTGCCTGAGGAAGGCCGGCTGAAACACTCTGAATGTCCTGAAATCGGTCTGTGACCGGGGCGGTATGCCCCGCGCGCGCTAGTGATCAGTTCTGGAGATCTTCCCAGAAGCTCAGATCGATGATGTCTTCATAGGGCACGTCCTGCTTGAGGATATCCGCTCCCATGACCACGGCCTTGCCGGTCTCCCAGGCTTGTGGCGCGATGTCGCCGTCGGCACTCCACAGGTCATCGGCAAAGGCGCGGTCCAGCGTGGACTTCAGCGCTTCGGGGTCCATGGTCGGAAATTCGATTGCCGCGATTTCGGCCGCCTGTTCCGGATTATCGTGGGTAAAGGCCAGCCCACGTGAGATCGCCCGAACGAAACGTTCCACCAGTTCGGGATCGTTTTCGATCGATTCCTGACGGATGTTGAGGGTTGAATAGGTGTATGGGCCGAGCTCCCTGGGTACATTGTAGAAAGGTTCTTTCCAAAGACCTTCTTCGATACCGGCCGTCAGCATCGGTTCCGTCAGGACGCCGATATCGGCCTGCTTTGTCTTGAGGGCAGCCATGATGCCGGCTGTCGCGAGTTCGCGCATGACCACGTCCGATTGCGGGTCGAGTTCATTCGTTGCCAGAATGTAGCGGGTAATCGAGTTGGGCGTGCCGCCATAGGCGCCGGTGGCAATGGTCTTGCCCTTCAGGTAATCGCTCATGCTTTCTCCCTCGGCCGGGTCCGGCACATCGGCACGGGCGACCAGATAGACATTGCCGCGATTGACGACATTGACAACGGCGCGAAGCTCGGCGCCCTTGGCTTTGGCGAAGGCGTTGTGTTCCGGGCCGCCGATGAAGGCGAAGGCCTGTTTGGTGAGCACTGCATTGGTATGTGCGCCACCGCCTTCCGATGTCATGATCGTCGGCTCGATGTCTTCCTCGGCAAAGTAACCATTGTGGACCGCAACATACATCGGCAGATAGCCGATGCTGTGGACAGGCTCGGCAATCACCATTTCCTCTGCAACGGCAGCTCCGGACAGAGCGGATGTCACCAGTGCGACAGCCGCGAATGTGGTTTTGAGAAGCTTCTTCATGTTTGTCTCCGGTTTCGGGAGTTGTTGTGGGTATTCTGCCACGCCGGCATGCCTTCTGTCGGACACGCTTCACCGGCGGGCTTGTTCAGGCGTTTTCCTGCCGTCGGCAGACGGCGCCTAGTGCACCACGCCCTTTCTCAGCCAGCTCTCAAGCCAGGACACGGCGATGTACATGACGATCGAGAGCGCGGAGAGAACGGCGACCGCGACCCATACGAGCGCGATTTCATAGGTCTGGCCGGCGTAAAGGATCGTGCGACCGAGACCGTATTGGGAGGAGATGAATTCGCCAACGATGGAGCCGGTCAGCGCCAGGCCGATATTGACCCTGAGCACCGAGATGATCCACGGAAGGCAGGACGGGACGACGAATTTGGTAAAGACCTGCCAACGGCTGGCGCCGAGCGAATAAAACAACCGTTCGGAATCCCGATCGAGCGTCTTGACCCCGGAATAGGTGGTCAGTGTCGATACGACGACAGTGAGCGCGATGGCGATCGCGACCTTGGAAGCAAGGCCCATGCCGAAAATCAACACCACCAACGGTGCCAGCGCCAGTTTTGGCAGCGATTCAAAGCAGATGATGTAGGGTTGGGCGATGGCGGCATAATTCTTCGACCACCAGAAGGACAGGCCAATGGCAGATCCAATCAACGTCCCGAAGAAAAAGCCGAGCAGGGTCGAGCGGAAGGTGAAGCTGATGTCGATGAAGGCTGTGCCGCTGGTGAAGAAGGTCTTTGCCGTGGCCCAGATGGCCGAGGGCTGCGACCAGAAGAAGGCATCGACAAAGCCGGTGCGCGCGCCGACCTCCCATAAAGCGATCAGGACGATTACAATACCGACCTGAGCGAGAGCGATGGCCCAGCTTGGCCAAACCCTTGCAACCGGAAGCTTGCGATAGCCGCGTCTGGGCGTGGCGCCGGGCTGAAGTTTCGAAATGGTTTGTGTGATGGCTTGTATCATTCTCGTGGGCCTTTCTGTGCTCACTCGGCGGCTTCGAGGGCGCTGTCCTCGGGTCTGGTATCGAGCAGGTCGAGGCAATGGTGTTTAAGGTCAATGAATGCCGGCTCGACAACGATCGAACGTTTGCGGGGGCGTTCGAGCGGCGTTTCCATGCGTTTGACGACGCGGCCGGGGCGCGTTCCCATGACGCAGATCTCGTCGGAGAGGTAGATGGCCTCGTCGATATCGTGAGTGACGAAAAGCACGGTTTTGTTGAAGTCCGACCAGATCTGCAACAGCCATTCCTGCATTTGCCGCTTGGTCTGCGCATCAAGCGCGCCAAAGGGTTCGTCAAGCAGCACGACGTCATTGTCGAGCAGCAGGGTACGCAGCAGCGCAGCGCGCTGGCGCATGCCGCCCGAAAGCGAATTCGGATACTGGTTTTCGAAGCCACCGAGCCCATAGCGCGCAAGATAGGGATGGGCACGTTCGCGGGCTTCGCGGATCGGCATCCCCTGGATTTCCATGCCAAGCGCCACATTGTCGAGCACCGTGCGCCAAGGCAAGAGCAGGTCCTTCTGCAGCATATAACCGACACGGCCAATCTGGCCGGTCGCATCTTCGCCGTCGATCAGCACCCGCCCCGTTGTGGGCGGCTGAAGTCCGGCGACAATGTTGAAGATTGTACTCTTGCCGCAACCGGACGGCCCGATGAGGCTGATGAAACGACCGGCAGAAACATCGAGGTTCACTGGCGCCAAAGCCTGAAACGGGCCGTCCTTGGTCTCGAAGACCATCGATAGATTTTCCAAACTCAGTTTAACATTGGGGTACATTTCAATCTCCGTGAACGGATGCGGCCTAACCGAATTATCAGCCTTGCTATTTGCGAAACAATCTGCTGCCACCAACCTTGCAAGTCCTGTGCCAAACTAAAATTTACTTTATTTTCATATACTTAATAGATTAACCGTGTATCGCAGCACATCATGATCGCGACGACGGTCACCAAGCCGGAAGGATGGGGCGGCAGAAGGCTGATCTTTTTTGAGGGGTGACTATCGTCTAAGCATAGGTACCGGCAGGAGGTGCCGACGATTTGCACGTGTTTGCAACACGTTAGAATATGAAATTAGCTGCGCTAATGGCTATTTTTTATGCTTGCCGAAAAATTAGACGGCGCCATAGGCAGATGATTGCGGAAGGCGTTGTCACACGGCGCCGCGCCTTCCGCAATTTTTCATCCTGCCTTTATCTCGACGATCGCGTCGACTTCCACCAATGCATTGGCAGGCAGGCTTGAAACGCAGACGGCCGTGCGGGCATGGCGACCGCTTTCACCAAAGAGATTGATGAACAGCTCCGATGCCCCATCGGCAATTTTCGGGCCATCCGGAAAGCCGGAAGGTGCTGAAACAAAGGCGCCGAGACGCAGGACGGATACGACATTATCGAGGGAACCGGCAGCCTGCCTGATGTTGAACAGTAGGTTGAGGGCACACATTTCGGCAGCCTTCTTGGCCTCCGTGAGATCGTAACCGTCTTTCACCGGCCCGAAAAACTGCGGCACGCCATTCCATTCGCAGATTTGTCCGGCAAGAAAGAGCAAACTGCCGCTTTGCTTGTACGGCAGAAAATTGGCCCGAGACGGAGACGACGTTGGCAGCTCGAGGCCAATTGACTGCAGCTTGTGTTCAATTCCGGAAGTTTCCACATTGTTCTCCTTGTATCAGCGGATCTCATGATCAAAAGCGATCGCGCTGAAACGAGCAAGAAGCGTGCCGACATTTGCGGCAAGGGAGCCCGGCAAGGAGAAGGCATCGCGCGACGCCCGTTTTTTGACCAACAGGCACTGTTTTTTCCGGCGCTGCTTACGATCGCGTGTTGGTAACACCGCCGGACTTATGCAGCAGGCGTCGCAGTGAACTCCTGAGATTTGGTCCGTCGAAGTCTGACGCCGGATGGCAATTTCTTCCCACCTTTGAAATCATGAGAAGAATGATGCCCGTGGACGTTTGGCGCTCCGAATGAACACCCACAAGAACGCCCGACTGGTCCGTTGCGTCGAGAGCAAATGGTCGTCGCCGTTCTTGAGATCGGCTCCCGAAGACGCATGCCGGTTTCTTCGGCATATTTTACAACACTCAGGTTGCGAAAAGCTTCTCGTCTGCGCTTCAGCATGATAGTCATGGAGTAAGTCTCGGGAGAGCATATGGAAGAACAGTTTTTCGATACATCACACGGCAGAATAGCTTTTTACGATAGTCGCGCCGATGGTCTCGCGGTGGTGATGTTGCACGCCAACTCTATTTGCAAAGAGAGCTTTGCGCCTCAGATCGCGGCATTCGGGAATACACATCGGACCATCGCCATCGACTTTCCCGGCCATGGTGCGTCATCGGATGCGAAAGACCCACGCCGAAGCTACAGCATGAGCGGCTATGCATCCGCCGTGTCCGAACTGCTGGCCGAAATCGGCGTAACCCGATACATGCTTCTCGGTCACTCGCTCGGCGGTCATGTCGCGCTGGAACTGTTGGCGCGCGACGAGACTTCAATTGCCGGCACCGCTATTTTTGGCACGCCACCGGTCGAAAACAGCGTCGAGGGACTGATCGCCGGTTTCGTGCCGAGCCCCGACATGGCCTATACCGGCAGCCTGGAGATTACCGAAGAACAGGTCGGAATGATTGCCAGGATGGCGCTCGGCGCAAAGGACGAGAAAGATGAAACATTCCTGGCCGCGATCCGCCGCACCGACGGCCGGGCGCGGCAATACATGATGGAAGACACACAGGCCGGTAACCCCAGCGACCAGCGTAAGCTGGCCGAAACGACGGCAATCCCCCTGCTGATCGTAAATGGCGCTGACGATCCCGTCGTCAATCTCGATTATATCGACAGTCTCTCTTACCGAAATATCTGGACGGGCAAGCCGATCCGGCTCGCCGGGACAGGACATGCCGCCCATCGCGAGGAGACGCAGACGTTCAACAGACTGCTGGCCGAATTCCTCGAAGCGATCTCCTGATCCGCCAGGATCAAGTGGCGATCTTTCAATCACGATCCCGGCGGGTCGATTTGCGCCAACAAACCGCACCGAAAGACATCCGGGGTTGGTTGCTTTTCAGGATCGTATTCCTTTTTTGGTTCCGGCGATGCGTTACCGGCCTGACAGGTCCTTGAGGGTTCGGATCAGGGCGGCGTGATCGAGGTCGCCTTCGCCGCGTCCGACCGCCGCGTTCATGAGGTGTTGCACCGTGGCGGTGTTGGGCAATGCCAGGTCCAGCGCCCGGGCCGCGTCGACGGCCAGAGACATGTCCTTGCGGTGGAGGCCAATTCGGAAACCGGGCTCGAAAGCCTTGTCGATCATCCGCTTGCCGTGGACGTTCAGAATGGTGCTGTCGGCAAAGCCGCCCATCAGGGCCTCGCGCACCATTGCGGGATCGGCGCCGGCGGCCTCGGCGAGGGTCAGCGCCTCGGCAACCGCCTGGATCGTGAGGCCGACGATGATCTGGTTGCAGACCTTGGCGGTCTGCCCTGCCCCGACGCCGCCGACAAGGGTGATGCGTTTTCCCATTGTCTCGAGGAGAGGTTTTGCCATGGCGAAGGCCTCGTCCGAGCCGCCGCACATGATCGTCAGGGCGGCCTTTTCGGCCCCCGCCTGGCCACCTGAAACAGGCGCGTCCAGCCATAGCCCTCCGGCGGCCTCGATCCGCTTGGCGAAGTCCTTGGTCGCCACGGGTGAAATCGAGCTCATGTCGATCACCAACGCGCCCCTGGGCAGCCCCTCGGCCACGCCACCTTCGCCGAAAAGCACGGCTTCGACATCGGGCGTATCCGGCAGCATCAGGATGACAGCATCCGCGCCTTCGACTGCCGCTCTTGCACTGGCAGCCTCCGCACCGCCTTTTTCGACGAGGAAACGGCTGACATCCTTTACGCGATGAAGCGAAACCTCGTGGCCCGCTTCGATCAGATGTCCCGCCATGGGGCGCCCCATGACGCCCAATCCGATGAAACCAATTTTCATGTTCAGATGCCTTTCATCCATTCAGGTTCTTGGGCGTTCCGGCGGCGGGCCTGTTCCGCAACAAGCGCCGGCGCGCAGCACCCCGCCAACGACCAGAAACCGTCTTCGTCAGACGGAAACGGTCTCAAAAACCGGTCTTTCGATGACGTCGCCATCCGCGTCGAAGATATGGACCGCCTCCAGTTTCGGCCCGACCCGAATTGTCGAGCCGGGGTCGGGCATGACCCGATCCTTGAGCACGGCGACGACCGGGAAGTCACCGATCCGGCCATGGATCTGCACCTCGGAGCCGATTGGCTCGACCACCGTGACCGTCATTTCCACGCCGTCATCGTCCAGTTGCAGATGTTCGGGTCGCACGCCGTAAATGGCGCCGTTTCCGGCCGCAAACGGCACGGGTAACAACACGCCGCCGGTCGTTCGAAACCCGTCGGCCGTCGTTTCACCCGGGATCAGATTCATGGAAGGGCTGCCGATGAAGGATGCCACGAAGGTGTTCAGGGGCTGATCGTAAAGGTCGAGAGGCGAACCGATCTGCTCGATGATGCCATCACGCATGACGACGATCTTGTCGCCCATGGTCATGGCCTCGACCTGATCGTGGGTGACGTAGATGGTCGTGGTCCGAAGCTTCTGGTGAAGCTCCTTGATTTCGGCACGCATCTGCACGCGAAGCTTCGCATCGAGATTGGACAGGGGTTCGTCGAACAGAAAGACCTTCGGAGAACGAACGATGGCCCGCCCCATGGCGACACGCTGTCGCTGGCCGCCGGACAATTGCCGCGGATAGCGATCGAGAAGGTCGGTCAGGCCAAGAATCTCGGCTGCCTGCAAAACCTTGGCATGCGCTTCCTGTTTGGGAACCTTTGCCAGCTTCAGCGAGAAGCCCATGTTCTGTTCAACGGTTTTGTGCGGATAAAGGGCATAGTTCTGGAACACCATGGCGATGTTCCGGTTCTTCGCCGGCAGATCGTTCACGACGGTGCCACCGATGTCGATGGTGCCGAATGTGATTTCCTCAAGGCCTGCGATCATCCGCAAGAGCGTTGACTTACCGCACCCCGAGGGGCCGACGAGCACAACGAATTCGCCATCTTCGATATCGACGGAAATACCCTTCATGGCCTGAAAGGCGCCGTAATATTTCTCGACATCCGAAATCAATACCTTGGCCACAGCGCTTCCCCCCTTCTGCTTGTTGACTTCATTGCCTGGCTCCCGCGTTACGACGTCGCCCCTTCAGGTTCGCCCGCAAGGACGATGACCTCGAAGAGTTCGAGTTTCGGCAGGTCGATCACCAGTTCGTCTCCCTCATTATGGCCAGCGACCGACTCACCGGCCCGAAGAAGCTGCGCCGGTCCCCTGCCGCCCCGGATACGGATGCGGGACGGCCCGAGCGTTACATGCGGACCGAAGGCGCGCGTCTTCACGCCCGTCTGGTTGACAACGTGGATGACCAGACCTGCGGCCGAGCGGCCGGCGATGATTTCCACCTGCTCGGGCAGATCGGAGATGATTTCGGGTTTCGCGAAGCCGGCGATGGTGTCCTGCAGGAAATCGCGCACCTCGGTCGTGCCGAATTCGCGATAGGTATGGCCCACCGTCCAGGGAAACTGCGTCACTGAACCGCCGCTGACCAGACGCATGGCCGCCGGACGGTCGCCGGGCATATGGCCGTAGCATTTTTCCGGCGGACCATAAGGCGCTTGCGGAATATACCGCCCGATCCGTTCGGCCCTGGGTTTCCAGACATAATCGGCATAGCTGCCATAGACCGGCACCACCCGTGCCGCCAGGCGGTAGTCGCCGGCATCGGGCTGATCCACATCCGTCACATAGCTCGACCAGAGCGCGTCGCCCTCCAGCGGGGCGCCGGACTGCATGACTGCCGGCCCCGTGGCAAGCTCGCTCTCGCCCTCCGCGGTGATGGCGCTTCCGCCCGTCAAAACCACGTGACCGCCGGCACGCACGAACGCATCGAGCGCCTCGGCCGCATCCCTGCCGATCTCTCCCACGTCGGGCAGTATGATCAGGCTGAACCGCCCGAGCCCGCCCTCGCTGCCGATCCGCGCGATATGGTCTTTCGACAGCACATCGAATGGCAGGCCGCACTCTTTCAAACCCGAAAAAAGCCCCTGGAACTCGGAGGCGCTCGCCATGTGCCCCATGACCGCGCTGCGGACCAGGTTCGGCCGCACCAGTGCGACCGTCGATGCAGGGCCGAGCCCCTCATAAACGTCATGATGATCCCGGAAAAATCTCTGGATCTCGCCTGCAACCGGCAGGCTGGCATAGGGTATGCGCCCCGGCGCGCCCATGATGTAGGTCGAGGGATTGCCGCCGCGCGCAATCGCCTGCAGCAGATATTGCGCGAAGCTTTCAGGCTGCTCGCCGGCCATGCGGTAGGGCATGTCGACAAAGGTCACCGAATTCACCATGACAGGCACTTCGGGAAAGGCCGTTGCATGCGCGCCGACCGATTCCGAGGTGATGTGCGGCCACAGATCACGGCCAAAGGCATTGTTGGCCTCGTGGTAGATGACGTCGGCTCCCTCGCGGTTGAGCACGAGTGCAGCCTCCGGCCGTTTCTTGCGGATATGCGCGCCGATCCGGATACAAAGGTCTCGGATGACCTTGTGCCCAAAGCGTCGCCATTCGGCGTAGGTTTCGTCGTCCGGACCGCTCGGAAGCGACTTGCCGCCGCTGAATTCGGCGAAGGATGCCTGGCATTTCGCGCAGTGACACGGACCATGATAGACACGGCTGTAGTCGAACTCGGGAAAGATGAACCAGTTGAAGAAAAACCCGTCGGCCGGATAGCGGGCAAGAATTTCGTCGACAACCTCTATGGAGCGCTCCTGATAATAATCGCCGGCGGGGCAGCAGCTGTAGAGGGTGTTGTAGACCTGCCGCTCGCCTTTCGGAGAGAGGTAGAGCCAGTCCGGATGTTCCGCGGCGATCCGGGAGGAGACCTTCGAAAAGTCGCAACGGCAGATCACCCTGACATTGCGCCTGTGTGCGGCGGCGATCGCGTCGCCGATCATGTCGCCCGAGGCGCGATCGACGAGAAATGGACTGCGCGTCTGGAAGGGCAATTCCGTCGGATAAAAGGAAACGATGCCGGCGGTGTTGATCAGCCAGGTATCCGCGCCTTGTGCCTCGATGATGTCGAGCGCGCGTTCGACATCCATCGTCGCGTCGACTTCCTGGAGGTTCGACTGGAACACCGAAAAGGGATGGCGCCACCACCCCTCGGTTCCGGTCTCGGGAGACGCTGTTTTTGCGGGATTTCTGCTACTGACTGACGACATGGAAAACACATCCTGAAGGTGGAAAATGAAAGGGCGGCGATGGTGTCCGGCCGCTGCCCGGTAAAACACAGCGGCCGGCCGGTTCGATGAAATCAGGCGCGCCGGATTGCGCTGTTGCCGCGCTTGACGAATTCCTCGGCAGCCTCTTTCGGGCTCGAACGGCCGAAGCCGACGTCTTCGTTGACCTTCTTCATCAGGTCGCGCAAAACGTTTTCCGCGCGTGAAGCCGGAGGAGCCGGTTTCGCCGTCGCGAGTGCCGTTTCGGTGTAGTCGAGGACGTTCCTGTCAAGCCGGTCGAGCGTTGGCAGTTCCTTGACGGCCGCGAGCTGCGTATTCGAAGCCGGCGGTCCGCTGATGAGGCCGAGAATCCGTCCGGATTCGGGTGAAGTACAGAACCAGTCCATAACGAATGCCGCGTTGTCCTGCAGCCTGCTGGCAGCACTCATCGACAGCGAACTCGACGGCAACGGATAACAGCCATTGTTCTGCGCCGTCCCCCAGCCGGGAGGGGCCATCATCGCCAGTTCATCCTCGGTCAAGGCCTGCATGCCGCTCTTCAGATCCTGGGTGAACATGGTGGCGAACAGCGCCTTGCCCAGGACCATCGGGGCGTTGGTCCATTCGCCGAAACCGTAGGCGGCCTGAACATCGGCCGGTACGGCCGCGCCCGTCTTGCGCATTTCCTCCCAGAAATTCAGCCATTCCGCGACGTCATCGACCGAAACGGCCAGCTTGTTGTTTTCGACCAGCACACGATCCTCAGATCGCAGTTTCCGGATGAAGTCCCAGAGAAACGCGCCACCGTCCTGACACCCGTAGAGCGAATTGTCGGCCTTGTGGATTTCGGCACAGAATTCACCGAAGCTTTCATAGGTGAACCCCTCGGCCGGCAGCTCCATGCCCAGCTGTTCCAGGGCCGTCTGGTTATAGCCCATGCACTGCGTGCTCACCGCGATCGGCAGTCCGTAGAGCTTGCCGTCGATCCGGCCCAGATCGAGCACGGAGGGCGCATAGCGATCAGCATGAATGATGTCGGGCACAAATTCGTCCAGGGGCTTGATCACACCACGCGTGCCATACTGCGCCAGGTCGGCAGGCCCGGTCGCAAACACATCCGGCGCATCGCCGCCCGCGATCATCGCGGTCATCTTGTCAGGATAGGCAGCGCTCGGCGTTCCCTCGAAAACGACCGGAATTTCCGGATGCGTCTCGGCAAACAAGGCGACCGATTCTCCCCGGATTCTGAGCTTGTCGGCACTGCCGTTGATGGCAAAGCGCACCGCGTCGCTCTGGGAAAGGGCCTTCGACCCGCCGAAAGCGGCAAGGGTTCCCAGTGCGGCAGCACCTTTGAGCAGCGCCCTTCGGGGCATTGTCGGCCCCGTATACAATCCGTAACGATTTACAGGCATTTCAATTCCTCCCTTTTGCTGTTCCGGCGAGGTCGGCCCCGCCGGTTCCGTGGCCTCCCACCACGGTCATCCTTTCAGCCCGGATGTGCTGATCCCCTCGACCAGGCGTTTTTGAAACACCATGAAGACGATGAAGGTCGGAACGAGACTGAGGACGGACATCGCCAGCAACTGACCATAGACGCCACCCGAATTCCCGATGAGCGAACGCAATCCGACGGGCACCGTCAGCGTATTCGGCGAAGTCAGGTAGATCAGCTGCGAAAAGAAGTCGTTATAGGTCCAGATGAAGGTGAAGATGATGGTGGTCACCAGAGCCGGCGTGAGCAATGGAAAGATTATTTCGACGAAGATGCGAAACATGCCGCATCCATCGATCGTGGCGGCTTCGTCGAGTTCACGCGGGATGCCGCGAATGAACTGGACCATCAGGAAAATGAAAAACGCATCGGTTGCCAGAAATTTCGGCGCAATCAGCGGCAGATAGGTATTCACCCAGCCGAGTTTCGAAAACAGGATGTATTGCGGAATGAGGATGACGTGATGCGGCAGCATCAAAGTCATCATCATGATCGCGAACAGCGTTTTCTTCAGCGGAAAATTGAGGCGCGCAAAGGCGAACGCCGTCAGCGAGCACGCGAAGACGTTGCCGATTACCGCGCCCAGGCACACAATGAAGGAATTGATATAGTACCGGCCAAAACTCGGGTCCGTTGCAAACCATCCTTTGACGTAATTGGTGAGATCGAGTTTCGTGGGCAGTGAGGTCGGTTGGGCGAAAATCAGGGCATCCGGCTTGAACGAGCTCATCAGCATCCACAGCAGCGGATAGAGCATGATGAGCGCGCCGAAGATCAGGCCGCCATATGCCCAGAAGGTTCTTGCCCTGATCGGGGCGCGGCGGCGGAGACGTATGGTTTGGTGTTCGATCGCTGTGTCTGTCATGATTCAATTGTCGCCGTAGAAGACCCAATGCCGCGAACCCCAGAAGTTCAACGCCGTGATTGCACCGATGATGACGAGGAGGATCCAGCCCATGGCCGAGGCGTAACCCATGTGAAAGCGGGTGAACCCTTCCTGGTAGAGGTAGAGCGTGTAAAAGAGCGTGGAGTCCGAAGGTCCTCCCGACCCGCCGCTGATGATGTAGGCGGAGGTGAAGGCCTGGAACGAGTTGATGACGCCCAGAATGAGGTTGAAGAAGATGACCGGGGTCAGCATCGGGATCGTGACGCCCCAGAATTTCTGCATGGTGCTCGCGCCGTCTATCTCCGCAGCTTCGTAAAGCTCCCTCGGGATCTGCTGCAAACCCGCCAGGAAGATCACCATCGATGATCCGAACTGCCAAACATGCAGGATGATCAGGGTGTAGATGGCGTAGGAGGGATGCGAGATCCAGTTCGGCGCATCTATTCCGAACACGGCGAGGAATGAGTTGATCACGCCATCGCCGCCGAACAATTGCCGCCACATGACGGCAATCGCGACGCTGCCTCCCAACAGGGAGGGCAAGTAGTAGATGCCACGGAAAAGGCCGACGCCATGAACCTTCTGGTTCATCATCACGGCGACCAACAGCGCGAAGGCGAGGTTGGTCGGAACGCCCAGAACGACATAAGTCAGTGTCACGCTCAGCGCGGCCCGATAGCTCGGATCGTAGGTGAAAAGATCGATGTAATTCTGCAAGCCGAGCCACTGTGGCATGCTGAGCATGTCAAAGCGCGTGAAAGACAGATAGAGCGACGACAGCAACGGCCCGGCCGTCAGGATGATGAGGCCGAGGAACCAGGGCAGCAGAAACAGATACCCCTCGAAATCCCGCGCCTTCAACCTGCGCCTGGCGGGTTTCCTCACCCGCAGCCCCCTTCCCGCGTCTTGTACAGACATTTCCCCTCCCATCAAAGCGCGACGGCGCGCTCTCCTGTCACCACCCGGGAAAACACAGCGCATGAGCCGGAAGCCCAGTGCTTCGCTCGTCTTCGCCATTTTTCCTGAATGTGGTTCGTGTTCTCCGGACGTCGGCTTGTCCTCCTTCGCCGAAGCTATCCGGTTTGGCAAAACCTGCTATATTTGTAATTATTTGTCAACACACATTGATAAATGTATATTCCGGCGCCAGCCGCCGTTATGCGTCGGCCGTGTAGGCATCCTCCTGACGCAGAAGGTTGATCATCGTCTCTCCGGCATCAAAGCGCCGGATATTTTCGAGGATGATCTCCAGCGAGCGCTCGGAACGGTCGGGTACGGGCGGCGTGAAATGCGGCGTGATCAACGTATTGGGCGCCGACCAGAGCGGATGCCCGGCAGGCAGCGGCTCCGGAGCGGTAACATCAAGCCCGGCGCCGGCCAGATGTCCCTCTTCAAGCAGATCAACGAGCGCATGCTGATCGACGACCTCGCCTCGCGCCATGTTGACGAGCAACGCACCGCGTGGAAGATGCAGAAGTTCCTCGCGGCCAATCAGGCCGGTCGTTGCGTCCGACAGCGAGAGGCAGAGAATAAGGACGTCGCAGCGCACAAGCATGTCTGCGAGCTGGTCACCCCGGTCGCTGCTGTAGATCTCGTCGACGCCTTCATCCTTTTCCTGATCACGTCGGCGATAGGCAAGAACCGTCATGCCAAAGGCCTTCGCGCGCCGGGCGAGCTCCCGCCCGGTATTGCCCATGCCGACGATCCCCATACATCGCCCCGAAAGCGCGCACAATTGCCCGATTTCCGGGCTGCGAAGCCATTCCTGACGCGCCTGGGCCGCCAGAAAAATCCAGGATCGATGCGCCAGCATCAGCGCCATAAGCATGGCATGTTCGGCAAGAGCCGGCGCCGACCGTCCGGCAGATCCGGTCACGGCCAGACCGCGTTCGAAGACTTCGGATCGCGCCGACCTGTTCAGCCCGGCGTGATCGCAATGCACCCATTCAAGATGCGGCGCGCGCAGAAACCTGTCATCCAGATCCGTGGCGATGATGGCGATGCGGGCCATCGCCAGCGCAGCAGTCATGGCCGCATCGTCCTGCGGATTAACGACCGCGACCGCCTTGCCGTGAAACGCCTGCAGGAGCCGGTTCCACTGGTCCTGTGAAAACGGCAATGCGGCAGAAACCAGAACGTCGCAAGCCTGTGTGGATGAGGTTGCCGTCATCGTGTGACCAAGGCGCTGAACATGAATACCCCAATTTCAGTCATTCCGACACGGAATGTTTGATTACAAGGCTACGTTTTATTATCAAATAATAACAACATTTACAACATTCTTGCTATATGCCTATAATTGACGCGCCTTGCGCTTTGTCTCATGTATAATTGGCAAAAGCGGTGATCGACGGAATGCGAGGCGGAAAAACGCCTTTGATCCCAAGTGCGAGCCGGCTTGCGAATACGGGTGACGAATTGACCGACAGCGAAACGACCTACAAACTCTCCGATACCGTTTACGAGGAGATGCTTCCGCTGATCCAGGGCGGCGCATGGGCGACGAACGGGCGGCTCCCTTCGGAGCAGGACATGGCGGCGCAATTCCGCGTGTCACGGCCCGTCATCCGCGAGGCGCTGAAGCGGTTGCGCAGTGAAGGTCTCATTCAGTCGCGGCGCGGCTCCGGAAGTTTCGTGGTCCGGGAGATAGCGCCGGAAACTGAATACCCTTCGATTTCCAGCATCGCCGATCTCGGCCCCCTGGCAAGTTTCCGTGAAGGCGTCGAGGGAGAAGCTGCAGCACTGGCCGCCGAGCGGCGCACCCAGGAGCAGCTGGATTCCCTTTATCGGCTCGTCGATATGCCCCGCGCTGCCGCCGATGAGAAAAATGCCGGCCGCGACTTCGCCTTTCATGTTCAGGTCGCAGAGGCATCGGCAAACCCTTTCTACCGCAACACGCTTTTATCGCTACGCCGTCAGATGATGCTGTCGATGAACCTGACCTGGAGCCTTTCCCTGTTCGAGGCGGATTTCCTGGACACGGTCGAGGACCAACATCGCAGCGTTGTCGTTGCCATCGGAAACCGGAACAAGGACGAAGCGTGCAGGCTGATGCGGCATCACATCCGCTGGGTGCACAACAGATTTTTGCATGGGCACCAGGGGGTACTAGGATAGCAGTACGCGCTCCAAGAATTGGCAAAATTCCGACCGGCGCGCGAGCGATGAGGTGGAGGATCGCACCATGGAGGAAAACAGGTTACTGGTACCGCTTGGCAATCGGGCCTTTTGTTACGAGTACCGGATGGGCGTGGAGGGAGAAGCCGCGGCGATGGCGGCACGCAACAGGACAAGCCGTGATCTGAAGGATATCCGCGAGGCGATGAACCGGCTCGAAACCACGCATGCGGCTTCGGAATATTCGTTCGAACTGGACTTCCGGTTTCATCTCCTTGTCGCCCGGGCGACGAAAAACAGCTTCTTCTTGATGAGTCTCGAGCGCCTTCGCGACACGATCTACAAGGGAATGCTTCTGGCCATCGCGCCGAGCACGACCGACCGGCAGGAAAAGAACCAGGCGATCCGCAACCAGCATCGCGCGGTATTCGAAGCGATTGCCGCGCAAGACGAAGCAAGCGCCCGCGACGCCATGCGCCTCCACCTCACCAAATGCCGCCAGTCGACCTTTCACTGGGCCAACGAGGAACGGGAACTTGAGCTGGAAGCAGAGCCGATCTAGCCGGCTGCTGCAAAACGACAGCGGCGATAGTTTGGGCGGTCTGACGAGATTACAGGCTGCGTTTGCGAAGCCGAAGACAGCCGCGACTTTCGATCTGCTCCGGACCTTGTCCCCGGCGAACCCGGCATATGCGCCTTGATCCGGCTGAACACCTCTTCGAGGCACTTGCGGCAGCGTAGTCTCATGCCGTGAGTTGCGTCCCGTGCGTCTCACATTTAGCTTGTGGGTTTGCGGTTTCGCAATCAGGGACAGCAATCATCAATCAGTGAATAGCTCCGAGCTTCGTAGACACTCCCGGTCTGGATTTTTTGTTGTCGTCCGAACCCGATGGGCGACAGCAGAAAATCAAAGATCCATATCCCAGGACGTGGTGTAGCTGAACGGTGGCCACCGGTATTTTTCCGGTAGGGTCAGTTGTCAAGGATACCATGCTGATGGTGCTGGAGGTCGGAACATCGGAAGCCGGTCCTGAAGAACCGGCTTCGATTTGGGCAGTCTGCCTGGTGCGGTCCGCCCGGGGGAGAGAGGGTTACGGGTAGGCCGTCGAACCGTCCGGCTTGGTGGCCATGACGCGTTCCCAGTGGATGTAGTCGTCCTGCTTCAATCCGCTTTCGTCGATTTCGATACCCCAGCCGGGGCGATCGGGGCGCAGATCGAGATGGCCGTCGACGGGGATATACGGGTCCTTTGCCCAGGCGGCTTCCTTGGCGAACTTGTATTCGAGGAAGCGGAAGTTCACCTGTGCCGCGCAGAAATGCACGTTATGCGCCGTTGCCAGCGGACCCATCGGGTTGTGAGGTGCGACGCTGACATAGTGGGCGTCGGCGAGGTCGGCGATCCGGCGCATCTCTGTCAGGCCGCCGACAACGCAGATGTCGGGCTGGATGATATCGGCGCCGCGGGCATTGAGAAGCGCCAGGAACTCATAGCGGCTGTAGAGCGATTCCCCCGTTGCCAGCGGCACCGTGCCCATCTGCTGGCGCAGCGCGCCCCAGGCCGGAATGTGTTCGGGCCGGATCGGCTCTTCCAGAAACAGCGGATCATGCGGTTCCAGAGCCTTTGCAAGCTGCAACGCCTGATTGGGTTCGTAGATCTTGGCATGGGCATCGAAGCAGAATTCGAAATCGGTCGGCAGGCGCCGCCGTAGCTCGCCCAGATAATTGCCTGCTTCCTCACACAGTGCTCCCCATCGCCCGTTATAGAGGTTGCGCCGGTAGGGGCTGAGCTTGAATGCCGTGAAGCCGTAGTCGGCGTTAAGCTTCAGGATCGCTGGAACGGCTTCTTCCGGATCGGGGGCGCTGTAGACACCGCAATAGACGCGAACCCGATCGCGAACATGGCCGCCGAGCAGCATATAGACGGGAACGCCCGCGGCCTTTGCCGCAATATCCCAGAGCGCATGGTCGATGGCTGCAATTGCGGCAAGGCCGAGTGCACCGGGCGGAAAGCGCGACTGCTGAATGAGCTTCTGGTTGATGAAGGTGACGCGGCGCGGATCGTCGTTTCTGAACTGCTCAAAAAGATAGTCGATGACCGGGGAGAGCGCCTTGTCGGGGCCGTGATTATAGGCCTCGCCCCAGCCGACGATACCCGCGTCGGTTTCGATCCTGACGAGCAGGCGCGGGCGCTCATCGACCCGCTGCATGAAGGTTTCCAGTCTGGATATTCTCATTGTCTCGCTCCCATAGGCCCCGGCAATGCAATGTTGCCGGAGCGATTTCCTGCACAGCCGCGCATCAGCCTTCAGGCGGCCGGCTGCAAACCGTTTATCTGTCTTGCGGAAAAACCGTCTTCATATAGTGCTCGCCCGAACGCCGGACATGGTTGCGCATGGCCTGTTCGGCCTGTTCGGGATCGCCGTCGATGATGGCCGCGGCAATCTGTCGGTGCTCTTCCAGGGCGCGCGCCCGCTCCGACGCGTCATCGTGGATCACCCGACGGGCGCTCTTGTCGTAGAACATCTGCAGATCGACGAGATGGGTCATGTGAACCGAGCGCGATGCGTCATGGATGACATTGTGGAAGACGGTGTTGAGTTCCACCAGAAGGTCGGCATTTGCACCCTTCGTCGCCTTTTCCATGTCCACGACAACCTCCCGCAGCTTTTGTCGCTGCGCGTCGGTGATGCGGGCAGCCGCCAGTGCCGCGATCGTGCTTTCGAGCGCGGCGCGCGCCATGATCATTTCCTCGGCAAACGCCCGGTCGAAGCAGACGATCAGGCCACGGCGCGGTCTGACCTCGATCAATCCTTCGGCGGCAAGCTGTCGCAAGGCTTCCTTGACGGGGGTCGTACTGACGCCAAGGTCCTCGGCCAGCCGTCGCTCATTCAGCCTCACGCCCTTTTCGAAACGGCCGGAAATGATCGCCATGCGCAGCGATTGATGTACGTGATCGCGCAAGTTCATATGTGCATCGACATGAAGCGGGGCCAGCGGCGTCCCTTCTGATCTTTCATCCGTCACGGTCTTTGTCCCCTTCGTCGCGTTTTGCAGTTGACGTCGATATCTGGTGTATGAGATATGATATATCAGACATCAGATACGGATGTCTATATCTACGGGAGGATAATATGAACTTGCAGAAGATATTGCTCGGCTCGGTTTTTGCCGGGGTCGTGCTGGTCGCGGGCATATCCGCAGAGGCGAAAGCGCCCAAGGATCAGTTCGTCATCGCCATGACCATGACGTCCATGCGCGGACTGGACCCGCATGAGCTGAACCAGTTCGAATCGGCCGAGGTCGTCGCCAATCTCTATGACCGGCTGATGATGCCGAATGCCGAGGACCAGACGGTTCTGGAACCGGCCATCGCCGAAAGCTGGGATGTATCGGAAGACGGCAGCACATACACGTTTCACATCCGCGACGGCATCACCTTTCACAGCGGCAACCCACTCACCGCGCGCGATGTCGAATGGAGCCTGCGCCGGCTTGTGAAGATGGGCCTTGCGCCTTCCCGCGACCTCAAGCAGTGGGGCTTTACCGAAGACAATGTCGACGACTTGATCCGCGCGACCGACGACCACACGCTGGTGGTGGAAACGCCGGAAGTCTGGAGCCCGAACCTGGTTCTCTATTCCCTCGCCTCGTTCTCGACATCGGTGGTCGACAGCGCGCTGGTGCAGGAAAACATTCAAAACGACGACTACGGGCTCGGCTTTCTGCAGACCCACGATGCCGGTTCCGGCCCTTATTCGCTGCGCACCTGGCGGGCGAACGACACGCTGATTGCCGAAGCCTTCGAAGACTACTGGGGCGGCAAGCCGGCGATGCGGCGCGTCATCCTGCGCAATATCCCTGAATCTTCCTCGCAACGCCTGCAATTGCAGTCCGATGACGTCGATGTCGCCACCCGTCTGTCCTCATCTGACCTCAACGCGCTTGCGGCGGAAGACGATGTTCACATCGAAACGACGCCCGGCGTCGGCTTCTACTATCTGGCGCTCAACCAGAACGACGAAATCCTGTCGAACCCCAAGGTGCGCGAGGCTTTCCGCTATCTGATCGACTATGAAGGTCTTTCCAACACCGTGATGAAATATTACGGGCGGATGCAGCAGACCATCATTCCGCAGGGCATGACCGGCGCGATCGATGAAAATCCCTATTCGCTCGATGTCGACAAGGCCAAGGAACTGCTGGCCGAAGCCGGCTATCCGGACGGTTTTTCCAAGGTCTATTATGCGACGCCGGTAACCCCCGAATACGAGATCGCCCAGTCGATACAGGCCAATGCGGGACTTGCAGGGATCGATCTCGATCTCCAGTCGGGCGACCATATCGGCGATTTCCGCAAGCGCGACTATGAGGTGTTCTCCGCGCGCACCGGCGAGCGCATGCCTGACCCTTACGCCATTCTGCGTTCCTATGCGCTCAACCCCGACAACAGCCAGGAAGCCAATCTGACCGGCTATATGGCATGGCGCGCGGGCTGGGATGTTCCCGCCGATATCCAGCAGCTTGTGCGCGATGTCGCTCATGAAGTCGATCCGGCCCGCCGGGAGGAACTCTACAGGGAGATCAACCAGAAATATCTCGAATCCTCTCCGCCGCTGGTCACCTCGTTCCAGCGCATGGATGCACGCGCGGTGCGCAATGAAGTGCAGGGCTATGTCGGGCAGATGACCTGGGTCACCCGCTGGGACACGGTTACCAAGACCGAGTAGAAAATCATGAACACCGTTGCACGTGAACACAGGTTGATGGACAGCGACTGGTTTCAGGTCCTGCGCAAGGTGCTGACATCGCTGGGTGTGATCCTGACGACGCTGTTCGGACTGCTTGTTATCACCTTCGTCGTCGGCCGGCTCGTCCCGGCCGACCCCGTGATCTCCGTTATCGGCGATCAGGCGGACCAGGCAGCCTATGACCGCGTCTATCACATGATGGGGCTCGACCAGCCGCTGTGGCAGCAATTCCTGAACTACGTCTATCAGGTTGCCCATTTCGACTTCGGCCAGTCCCATCTTACGAAAAACTCTGTCGCCGCGGACCTCGCGCGGGTCTTTCCCGCGACGATCGAACTGGCGACACTGGCGCTGATCATCGGCACGGTGCTCGGCGTGCCGCTCGGCATCATGGCGGCGGTCAAGCGCGGGTCGTGGTTCGACCATATCGCCCGCGTTGTCGGCCTCGTCGGTTATTCAATGCCGATCTTCTGGCTCGGAATGATGATCATTCTGGTCTTCTACGCCTATCTCGGCGCCATTCCACCCGGTGGCCGGGTCGGCATTTTCTACGAAGGGCTTGTCGAAGGACCGACGGGCTTCCAGATGATCGACGCCGCGCTCGCCGGTGAATGGGATCTGTTCTTCAACGCGCTGCATCACCTGATCACGCCGGCGCTGGTGCTGGGCTATGCGAATATGGCCTATATCAGCCGCATGAGCCGGTCCTTCATGCTGGAGCAGCTCAATCAGGAATATATTCTTACCGCTCAGGCCAAGGGGCTCGCCAACAGGGCGGTGATCTGGCGGCATGCCTTCATGAACATGCGCGTGCAGCTTCTGACGATCATCGCGCTTGCCTATTGCGGCCTGCTCGACGGCACGGTTCTGATCGAAACGGTCTTTGGCTGGCCGGGGCTCGGTCAGTATCTGACAACCGCGCTCTTCTTTGCCGACATGAATGCGGTTCTAGGCGCCGTTCTGCTCATCGGCCTCATCTCGATCAGTGTCAATCTCCTGTGCGATGTCGCTTATCGCCTTCTCGATCCGAGGACGAAATGACCATCGAAACCACATCTGCGCAAAAGCAGAGCCTGCATCAATGGCTGCTCGACGACGATTTCAAGTCGAAGAAACAGGCCATCCTGCACCGCTGGTATGTCGGCCTGCTTGTTCTGCTTGAAAACCCGGTGGCCGCGATCGGTCTTCTGATCGTGATCGCACTACTGCTGATCGCCGCCTTTGCGCCGCTGCTTGCAACCCACAACCCATACCTCCAGGACCTGTCGACGACGCTTCTGCCGCCCTCTTCGGAATACTGGCTGGGCACGGATGAGCTGGGCCGGGATGTCTATTCCCGTCTCATCTACGGTGCGCGCACGACGCTTTACATTACCGTTCTCGTGACCGTGATAGTTGCTCCGGTCGGCTTCCTGATCGGTGCGATTTCCGGCTATGTCGGCGGCGTGCTCGACGTCGTGCTGATGCGGCTCACCGATATTTTCCTGGCCTTTCCGCCGCTGGTTCTGGCGCTGGCCTTTTCCGCCTCGCTCGGCCCGGGACTGGAAAACGCGGTCTTTGCCATTGCGCTCACCGTCTGGCCGCCGATTGCCCGTCTGGCGCGGGCCGAAACACTGACCGTTCGCAATGCCGATTATGTCGCGGCGGCGGAGCTTCAGGGGGCGTCCTTGCCGCGCATCCTGCGGCGCCATCTCGTGCCCGTCTGCCTGCCCTCGATCATCGTCCGGCTGACGCTCAACATGTCGAGCGTGATCCTGACGGCCGCCGGCCTCGGCTTCCTCGGTCTTGGCGCACAGCCGCCGATCGCCGAATGGGGTTCGATGGCGGCAGCAGGTCGTCAGTATCTGCTGGATGCCTGGTGGATGACCACCTTCCCCGGCATTGCCATTCTTCTGGTCAGCCTTGCCTTCAACCTTCTGGGCGATGGCCTTCGTGATGCACTGGATCCTCGAAATGGCTGATATCAAAACCGCAACACCATCCCCGATCCTGTCGGTGCGCAATCTTGAAGTCGCCTTTCCGACGCTGATCGGTCTGAACAAGGCCGTGCGTGGCGTATCCTTCGATATCGGGCGCGAAAAAGTCGGCCTCATCGGCGAATCCGGATCGGGCAAATCGATGACCGGACGGTCGCTGATGCGGCTTTTGCCGAAGGCGGCCCGGGTGACGGCCGACCGCCTGAAATTCGAGGGCGAGGACATCCTGTCCATGCCCGAGGAGCGGATGCGCATGATGCGCGGACGGCGGATTGCCATGATCCTGCAGGACCCGAAATTTTCGCTCAACCCGGTCATGACCGTGGGCGACCAGATTTCCGAAACCTGCCGGATCCACCTGAAAATGGACAGGAAGGCGGCGAAAAAGCGCACGCTGGAACTCCTGGAACGGGTGCATATCCGCAACCCCGAACGGGTCTATCCGCTTTATCCGCATGAAGTGTCCGGCGGCATGGGGCAGCGCATCATGATCTCGATGATGATCATCGCCCAGCCGTCGCTGATCATCGCCGACGAGCCGACATCGGCGCTCGACGTCAGTGTCCGCCAGCAGGTCCTGCACATTCTCGACGAACTGCTGGCCGAACGCGATATCGGGCTCCTGTTCATCTCGCACGACCTCAATCTGGTGCGCAGTTTCTGCGACCGGGTGATGATCATGTATGCCGGTCACATCGTCGAAACTATCGAGGCGTCAAAACTCGACGAGGCACAGCATCCCTATACGCAGGGTCTCCTGAAAGCCTTGCCGCAGCTTGATCATCCGCGTGATCGTCTTGCCGTTCTTCAGCGCGATCCGTCCTGGCTGGAAGATACAGTGGGGGTTCCCAATGATTGAAATCGATGATCTCTCCATCTTCTACGGAGAACGCAACAAGCGCTTCATGGCGGTCGGGAACGCCTCGTTCCAGGTTGGCAAAGGCGAGGTCTATGGCCTCGTCGGCGAGAGCGGTTCGGGCAAGTCGACCGTGCTGAACGCCATTGCCGGCCGTCACCGGGACTGGACGGGCAAAATCCGCCTCAATGGTGAAGACGTCTCGGCAAAGCGCACGCGGGCCCAGTTACGGGCTTTGCAGATCGTGTTTCAGGACCCTTACGGTTCCATCCATCCGAAACACACGATCGGCACCACGCTGGCCGAGCCGCTGGAAATCCACCGGGTCGCCAATCGGGACAAGCGGATTGACGAATTGCTGGAAATTGTCAGCCTGCCGCGCAAATTCCGCTACCGCTATCCGCACCAGCTTTCCGGCGGGCAGCGCCAGCGCGTTTCCATCGCCCGGGCTTTGGCGCTGGATTCCCCGATCCTGCTTCTGGACGAACCGACTTCGGCGCTCGATGTCTCGGTTCAGGCGGAAATCCTCAATCTCCTGAAGGATCTGCGCAAGGAGAAGAACCTCACCTACCTGATGGTCACCCACGACATGGGCGTGGTCACGCATATGTGCGACCGGGTGGCGGTGATGAAGGACGGCGTCATCGTCGAGGAGGTGACCCGGCAGCAACTGATCACCGGCGACGTCAGCCATGACTACACCCGGCACCTGCGGCAGGGCAGTCTCGGCTATGCGGCCTGACGTCCTTTCCCGCTGAATGAATGTGCCGGACGCTGCAGCCCGGCAGAGATGAACCGCCGTTCAGGGCCATCCTGAACAAAGTTCGGTTTCCCCGCGAACGGCAATGACAGCGACTTGAGCAGCGACCGCTCCCGGCGGCCGCAAGGGCGGCGTGTGCCTTGCGTGCGCCTGCCTGCCGCAGCCGCATTGGAGCGAAAGAAAGCAGATACGATGCAGATGAAGAAGAACAGGTTCAAACAGGCAATCTCCACCGGCCAATTGCAGATCGGCCTCTGGAGCAGCCTTTCCGACAATATCTCGGTCGAAATTCTGGCCGCCAGCGGTTTTGACTGGCTGCTGATCGATACCGAGCACGCGCCCAATGAAATCCCCAATGTCGTGCGGCAGTTGCAGGCTGCAGAGACCGGAACCGCCAGCATGGTGGTGCGTCCGGCATGGAATGACACCGTGCTGATCAAGCGGTTTCTCGATGCCGGTGCCCAGACCCTGCTGATCCCGATGGTACAGACCGCCGAAGAAGCCAGGCGCGCCGTCGCATCGACCCGTTACCCATCAGCGGATGGTCTGCGCGGTTTCGCCTCGCAGTCGCGCGCTTCCGCCTACGGTCGCATGGAGGGCTATTTCCAGCATGCGCATGAGGAAATCTGCGTTCTGGTGCAGGTCGAGAGCCTCGCAGCGCTGGAAAATATCGAGGAGATCGCCGCCATCGAAGGCGTGGACGGCATCTTCATCGGCCCCGGAGACCTTTCCGCCGACATGAAACATCCGGGCGAGCCCGGCCATCCCGATGTCGTCGCCAGGGTCGATGCGGCGATTACCCGGGTGAAGGCTGCCGGAAAACCGGCCGGCATCCTGATCGGCAATGAGGCGCTCGCCCGCCATTTCACCGAAGAAGGCTGCGTCTTTACCGCAATCGGCTCCGATATCGGACTTCTGATCAACGGCGCGAAGCGCGCGCTTGCGGCATTCGACGACCTGAAACAGGCCAATGCGCAGAAGACAGCATGAAAATGAGGAGGCTTGAATGCCGAAACTTGCAGCAAATCTCTCGATGCTTTTTACCGAAATGCCGTTTCCCGACCGTTTCGATGCGGCGGCAAAGACGGGCTTCAAGGGCGTCGAATTCCTTTTCCCTTATGATTTCGAGGCGGGCCTGTTACGGGACCGGCTCGACAGGAACGGGCTTGAAATCGCGCTTCATAACCTGCCGTCGGGCGACTGGGGCGCGGGTGAACGTGGCATTGCCTGCCTGAAAGACCGCAAGGGCGAGTTTCAGGACGGCGTCGGCAAGGCCATCGCTTATGCCACCGCACTTGGCTGCCCGAAGGTGAACTGCCTTGCGGGCAAGCTTCCCGAAGGGGCCGACCGCGACGCGGCCGAGGAAACGCTGGTCGACAATTTGCGCTTTGCCGCGGCCGAATTGAAGAAAGCCGGCATCATGCTGGTGGCCGAGGCGATCAACACCTACGACATTCCCGGCTTTTTCCTGTCCGGCACGGCCCAGACGCTGGCGGTCATGGACAAGGTCGGATCGGACAACCTCTTCTACCAGTACGACATCTACCACATGCAGCGCATGGAGGGCGAACTGGCCAATACGATGAAGAAACACTTCGCCCGGATCGGCCATATTCAGCTTGCCGACAATCCCGGTCGCCACGAGCCGGGAACCGGCGAAATCAATTACGACTTCCTGCTGCCCTATATCGACACGCTTGGCTATGACGGCTGGATCGGCTGCGAATATGTGCCGGACCAGGGCTTTGGCTGGCTGAAGCGTTTTTCCTGAAAACATGAACCTTGAAAAGCGTCCCGCCGGAAACGGGGCGCAAAACGGAGGATTTGAACAATGAGCAAGCTCGGATTTATCGGACTGGGCATTATGGGAACGCCGATGGCCGCACGGCTGATGGCGGCCGGACACAGCCTTGTCGTCAACACCAAGGGCGATGTTCCCGAAGATATCGTGAAAGCGGGCGCGACGGTCTGCGAAACCGGTCGCGAGGTGGCCGAACAGGCCGATATCGTGTTCGTCATCGTGCCCGATACACCGGATGTCGCAGCCGTCCTGTTTTCAGAAGGCGGCGTCGCCGAGGGCCTGAGCGCCGGCAAGACGGTGGTCGACATGAGTTCGATTTCACCGGTGGAAACCAAGGACTATGCCGCCCGTATCGAGCAACTGGGATGCGATTATGTCGACGCGCCCGTTTCCGGCGGCGAAGTTGGCGCCAAACAGGGCTCGCTGTCGATCATGGTCGGTGCGAAGGACGATGTCTTTGCACGGGTGAAGCCCTATTTTGAAATCATGGGCAAGAACATCACCCTTGTCGGCGGTATCGGCGCGGGGCAGACGGCAAAGGTCGCCAACCAGATGATTGTCGCGATGAATATCGAGGCCGTCGGCGAGGCGCTTCTGTTTGCGTCGCGGGCAGGCGCAGACCCGGCGCGCGTGCGCGAGGCGCTGATGGGCGGTTTTGCCTCCTCGCGCATTCTCGAACTGCATGGCGAACGGATGGTCAAGCGTACCTTCGATCCCGGCTTCAGGATCGCGCTGCACCAGAAGGACCTCAACCTCGCGCTTTCCGCCGGCCGGCAGATGGGGCTCTCGCTGCCCAATACCGCCACCTGCCAGGAACTGTTCAACGCCTGTGCGGCGCATGACGGCAGCGGCTGGGACCATTCCGGCATGGTGAAGGCGCTGGAACTTCTGGCCGGTTATGAAATCGGACAGGACAGCGACGCCTGAGGGCCTGTTTGTGGTGACTGCAGGATAAGCCTATTTCTGAGCGATACGGCTTTGCCATAAGCCATGCATCATGCGGAAAGGAAGGAAAACGATGAAAACGGTCACGCTTCCCGAAGATGAAACAATTGCCGCGCTGGGACAGGGCACCTGGTATGTCGGGGACGATCCGGCGATGCGTGAAAGAGAGATCGAAGCGCTCAATCGCGGTATTGATCTCGGCATGACCGTGATCGACACTGCCGAAATGTATGGCAGCGGCCGTTCGGAAACGCGGGTCGGCGAGGCAATCGCCGGCCGGCGCGACGAGGTGTTTCTGGTCTCCAAGGTGCTGCCCGGAAATGCCTCGCGCAAAGGCACGATTGCTGCCTGTGAAGCTTCGCTGAAGCGGCTGGGGACAGACCGAATCGATCTCTACCTTCTGCATTGGCGCGGCGGCGTGCCGCTCGGCGAGACGGTTGCCGCTTTCGAAGCACTGGTAAAAGAAGGCAAGATCCGCCACTGGGGCGTTTCCAATTTCGACGTGAACGACATGGAGGAACTATTCTCCGTTCCCGGCGGGGCAAAGGTGGCGGCCAATCAGGTGCTCTATAATCTGACCCGGCGCGGCATTGAATGGGACCTCGCCGACTGGTGCGCATCGCGCGGAATTCCCGTCATGGCCTATTCGCCCGTGGAGCAGGCAAGGCTGCTTCGGCATCCCGATCTGAGGGAACTGGCGGCCGGCCTCGGCATCACCGCAGCCCAGCTCGCGCTTGCCTGGGTGCTGCGCCGCCGCGACACGATGGCGATCCCGAAGGCGTCTTCGCCCTCTCACGTTGCCGACAATGCCGCTGCGGCAGAAATAACCCTCAATGACGAAACCCTTCAAGCCCTCGACCGGATGTTCGCGCCACCGCGCAAAGCGACACCGCTTGAGATGCTTTGAGGTCGTCTGGTTCTGCTGTTGCTTGACACTTCAAACGGCTCTTCCTCAAAGTCTGCTATCCAAGGACAGCATTCTCGCCCGCATCAATTCCGAGCCGGAACAGGCCATACGTAGCTCGCTGCAACGTCTTGAATCAGTTGTCCGGGAGCTTCAACAACAACAAATACTCGTTTCCATCGATGGACGTCATCTGTCCCGTCGAGGTTCCTGCCTATGCTGACCGGATCGCCATCTAGCCGGATGGGGCTCATTCCGACGGGTGTTTCGTCGGCAAACGACAAAAAGGCTTCCCCATAAGAGTAAAGCCGTTGATATGATTGATAACACGGACCTGGTTGCGGAGTCAGAATTTGGACATTGTTTGATCACCAGGCGACAGTTGAGACTGGAAAAACCGCACTGAAACGCGGGCTTGCCAGCCTTCCTCAAACAGAAGCTGGCCTTTCCTATGCCGGATCCACGTTCTCAAGAATGTGGCGCGCATGATCGATCAGCGGGCGGTCGATCATCTTGCCGTCGAGTTGTACGGCCGCGCCGTTTGCTCCTTCGAGCGCGGCGATCACCCGGCGGGCCCAGGCGACTTCCTCGTTGCTCGGTGCAAAGCCGGCATTGACGGGGGCGACCTGGGCGGGGTGGATGCACAATTTGGCGCCGAACCCCATTGACCGGGCGTGACGCACATCACGCTTGATCGCCTCGGGGTCGGAGAGCGCCGTGGTCACGCCGTCGATCGGCGGCAGAAGGCCGCCGAGCCTTGAGGCGAGAACGAGTTCGAAACGGGCATGGTCCAGCCCGTGGCCGCCTTCGGGAATGCGTGCATCGGCGCTGAAATCCAGATTGCCGAAGGCAAGCCGCGTCAGGCCCGCAGCGTTCACCGTGTCGCGCAATGCGGCAAAGCCGGCGACGGTTTCCACCAGTGCCAGGAGCGGGCGACCGGGGAGCTTTGCCGCAACATCCGCCATCCCCGCCGGCGCGGCCTTGGGAACCATGATATCCGCCGAAATGTCGCGCAATGCGGCAACATCATCGTCATGCCAGGGCGTATCAATCCCGTTGATGCGCACAATGCCCTCCCCGCCTTGCATGAACCATTGCATGACATGCGCGCGGGCGTCGTCCTTGGCCGCATGGCTGACGGCATCCTCGAGATCGAAGATCACCGCACCGGCGCCGGCGCTGGCGGCCTTGACAAACCGGTCGGGACGATTGCCCGGAACGAACAGATAGCTGCGTGGAATGGCCATCGACATCACGCCCCGAACACCGCTTCGGCCTTCATCACCAGTTCGCCCTGTGGCCCTTTGGCCCAGAGAGCAAGCCGGTCGGGCGTCTCGCCTTCCGCTGCTTCCAGCGCGAAATCATCATCGACGAACAACGGCGCCATGCCGCGAAATTCAAACCGGGTCAGCCTTTCGTCCGGACGGCAGCGATGGGCGAAATCCTGCAGCAGCGTGGCAACCAGAGGACCGTGGACGACGAGGCCCGGATAGCCTTCCTCTTGCGTGGCATAGGGCCGGTCGTAATGGATGCGATGGCCGTTATAGGTCAGCGCGGAATAGCGAAACAGCAGGACGGGGTCGGGCTTGACCTCCTTGGTCCATATCGCCCCTTCTGGGGCTGCGGCCGGAACCGGCTTCGGCGCATCGGCCGCCGGCGGCGCGCGGTAGACGATGTCCTGCTCCTCTTCGATGCAAAGCGTTCCGCCGCTTGAGATGCGATGGCGGACGGTCACGAAGACAAGGCGTCCGGCGCGACCGTTCTTCTCAACGACGTTGAGGATTTCGCTCTCCTTCTCCGCCACCGCGCCGACGGCAAGCGGCGCGTGATAGGAAATGCGTCCGCCAGCCCACATCCGCCGTGGCAGACCGGTATCGGGCAGGAAACCTCCTGTCTTCGGGTGCCCATCCACGCCGAGGCTGGAACGCCGGACGAAGGGATTGAAGAACAGCCAGTGAAAGCCCGCCGGAAGCGGCTGGCCGGCGACCGGCATGTCCGGCAGTTCCAGCGTTTCGACAAGCGCCGCCACCCGTTCGGGCAGGATCGTTTCCGTCCGGCTTTCCTTGCGCCCGATCGCGGCTTCCAGGCTTGTCTCACGCATGGCGGCTTCAACTGTCAAAATCTTTCTCCCTCAAAACGGCGTCCGGATCAGTAGATGATCCGCTCCTCCACCAGCCGGTCGCGCTCTCTGCGGCCAAGCCCCAGAAGCTCGCCGTAAACATAATCCTCATGCTCGCCAAGACCCGGCGTACCGCGCGTCATCCCCGGCGCATCGCTTGCCGAGAACCGTGCCGGAAAGCCGGCCGCCATGCGCTTGCTCCCGTCGGTCTCGGTCACCTCGACCACGCTGTCGCGGCCTCGCATATGGGGATCGGCGGCGATATCGGCCGCGCGCCAGGAAACATGCGCGGCAATGCCCTTGGCCTGAAGGTCCTGTGCTGCCGTTTCGGCCTCCACACCCGACGCCCATGCGGCGACGATCGCGTCCAGAGCCGCGCGCGCTTCAACACGCGCCGCAGCGGTTGCGAAGCGGGAATCCCCCACAAGCTCCGGATGGCCGATGATGGCGGCAAGGACTCGCCATTCGGCATCCGTGGTGACGGCGATGCTCAGCCAGCGGTCGTCCTCACGCGTGGCATAGAGGCCGTGCGGCGCAAATTGCGGGTCGGCATTGCCCATGCGATGCTGACGAACGCCGGCCGAAGCCGCCGTGATCGCATCGCCAGCAAGCGACGAGGCAACCTCGCGCGCGGCGATATCGACATGGCAGCCCTCGCCGGTGCGTTTGCGGCGCGTGAGCGCGGCAACGGCGGCAAGCGCGGCGTTCATGCCAACCGAATGGTCCATGACATGGCGCATCTCCACCGGCGGGCCATCCGCATACCCGGTCAGATGCCCGAGGCCGCCCCATGCGCCGAACAGCGGCGCATAGCCGGCGAAATGGCTGTCCGGCCCGCTCTGCCCGGATGACGAAACCGAGACCATGACGATATCGGGCTTGACCGCCTTCAGCGCCTCGTAGCCAAGGCCCAACCGCTCCATCACCCCGGCGCGGAAGCTTTCGGCGGCCAGATCAGCCGCGCCGACCAGACGTTTGGCAAGCGCCACGCCTTCCGGATGTTTGAGGTTGAGCCGCACCGACAATTTGTTCGAGGCCACCTGATCGAAGGTTGCCGGCCCCGCGCGACCATAGACAGCATGGGGCTTGCGGAAAATATCGGGGCGCAGCGCGGTCTCGATCTTGATGCATTCGGCGCCGAGCTGCGACAGCATATGGGTGCAGAACGGGCCCGCGGCGTGAACGGTGAAATCGGCGATCCTGATGCCGGCAAGCGGTTTCATGCCGTCGCCCTCCTTGTTGCCGCAGCCGATGAAACAAGCGCCTGATCGGCGCCCGCCTGCGGCGCGGCTGCGGAAAGTTGCGGCGCGTCGGCGCCGAAGCGGAACGGCGCGGTCTGCACCGAAAATGCCCCAACGTCCGGCCACTCCTGCGTCTGGAAGATGCCGCGCGCGGTTTCGTGCGCGCCGGAAAGCACCTGTTGCGGCGTGTTGTAGCGCGCCATCGGCACGCCCAGCTTCTGCGCCCGCGCCACAATTTCCTCGACATCATGGGCGCGCGCCCAGGCGTGGATTTCACGGTTGATCATCTCACCGCGCGCGCTGCGCTCGACAGCATCGTTGAAGGCATCATCGGCGGCCCATTCGGGATGGCCCATCAGTTCCACAAGCCCGCGCCATTGCCGTTCTTCCAGTGTCAGAAGCTCGAAAAAACCGTTGCGGCATTCGATCACGCCGCCATAGCGAAACGAACGCGTCAGCCGGTGTTCGATCGAGCCATCGCCGAAACGCTGCAGCGCGAATGCGCCGACGGCGAGGTTGGCGTCCTGCACCGAAACATCGACGAATTGCCCCTCGCCCGACCACAGCGCTGCAAGTCCCGCAAGGGCGGCGGCCACGCCGCCCTGCATCTCGGCGAAATGGCCGGCGATCTTGAGCGGCGGCCGGTCCGGGAAAAGCGTTGCCGAAAGGCCGTTGGGCAGAAGATAGCCCTCGCCGCCGGCGTGAATGAGATTGATTTCCTCGCCCTTCCAGTCCGCTTTCGGGCCAGTCGCGCCGAAAGGCAGCACGGAGAGATGCACGAGATTTGGGTGGCGGGCGGCGATGGCGGCCTGATCAAGACCAAGCGCCTCCCGCCCGGCAAGCGGCGTATCGTCGATCAGGATGGCGGCATCCCCGAGCAGGGAGGCAAATGCATCGCGACCGGCATCCGTCGCCAGATCCAGAACCACGCTGCGCTTGTCCGCCGCGACATAGGCGAACAGCGCGCTGCTGCCGTTGTCAAAAAGCGGCGCGCGTTGGCGCAAGAGGCAAAGCTCCGGAGGTTCGACCATGATCACCTCGGCGCCCATGGCGGCGAGCAGGCGTCCGGCCCAGGCCCCGGCAACGCCGCCGGCGTGCTCGACAACCTTGATGCCGCTGAGCGGCTTGTCCTGTTGCATGGCGGGACCTCCTCCTCAAGTCCCTGAGCGCTCCTGCTTTCCAGCGAAAGGCGGGAATGCTCCGGCATTTCGATTGTGTTCCGCCGGTGCCCGCTCTCCCGGGCCCGGCGAAACTGCTTCATCCTCAGCGCACGACGGGAAGCTCGAGATCGAGCGCGGAACCGTCGAAGAACACCCGGAGTTCGGGATCGCGGCTCGGCAGGATCACCGTCGCCACGCCCGGCGTTGTCACTTCGCCGCGCTGGTTCTCGCCCCAGATCTCCAGATCGACGAGGGCGTGGCCATCCTTGACGTATTTGCGCGAGACCTTGCCCTTGCACCACGTGCTGTCGCCCATGGTGTTGAAGCGGCGCATTTCGGTGCGGACCCGCTTGAGGAAGGCGGCGTCGCCCATCCAGTTGGTCACCAGCGAGGCCATCCACGAAGACCGCTGCGGGCCGTAGTCATAGACACCGGGCACGCCGACCTCCTTGGCCGTGCTTTCGCGATGGTGGCCGATGCCGGTATATTCGATACCGCCGCCGGCCTCGGGGTTACGGAAGAAATGGCCCGGATGTTTCATTGCCGCCTGGAACACGACGCCATGGGTGTGGCCGCGGCCACAGCCGACGAGAAAGCCCATCGTATCCATCAGCGACAGCGGGCCGCGCACGATCGGGTCGAGGCTTTCACCTTCCGTCACATCTTCGAAGTAGCGCACATTGGCACCGCGGATGCGCTCCGGCTCGCGCATGATCGCGTCATCAAGCGCCTCATATTCGTCAGCCGTATACTCGTGGGTCTTGATATCCTTGTATTTGCCGGCATCGCGGGCGGCCTTGCGCTCGTGGCGGGTGCAGGTGCCGAGCGCGCGGGCGACAAGCTCGCCGCGCTGGTTGGAATAGCTCGCCTCGACATATTGCAGCACCAGCCGGCCCGAAAACTTGCTCTGCTTTTCCTCGACGCCGACAACGCGCTCGATGGCGCTGATGCGATCGCCGGGGCGGATATGGCGGAACAGTTCCCATTCATTGCCGGCGTAAAAACCGTGGACACCCGGCAGGCCCCAGCGGGTGCGGCCGACCCAGCCGAAGGCCATGGGAAACATCGGATGGCCCACCTGCCCGCCATAGCGCGAATTGCGGCCATATTCCTGCTCGCGGTAGAGCGGATTCAGATCGCCGATGCCGTTGCACCAGTTGCGCAGCGTATCCGTCGTGGCGTCCTGCAGATAGGGCCCTTCCGGGCGCAGCTGCAGGCCGATCATGTTGCGCGCGGCGGCAACCGCCTCGTCGGTGATCAGCCCTTCCGCCGGCGCGCCGCCGACGGCTTTTTTGGTCTGCTCTTTGGTGTCAGCCATGGTCACGTGTCAGTCTCCTCTCAAGATGCCCGGACGGCGCTCCCCGCACCATCCTCAGGCTTCGTTTGCTGACCTCAGTTAATGCATTTTATTTTCTTTGGTCAATCAATTTCCAGAAAATAATGCATTTTAATTGCCCTTTTGGGACGATATGGCGATAAAATGCACAAAATCGGACACAATTAGCCGTATCACGCACCATTAAAATGCATTTTATGACAGCGCGAAATCCGAAGCGGTCGTGATTTCCGCATAGCGGCGCAAACCGGCCAGCGCGAAGTCATGCTCCTCCGTGCTCGCCCCGGCGCAGCAATCCTCCAGCACGACGCATTGGTAATCGCGGTCATGGCCCTCGCGCACGGCGGCAGAGACCACGCCATTGGTGGAAACCCCGCACAGGATCAGCCGTTTGATGCCCTGCGCGCGCAACAGCGGCTCCAGCTTGGTGGCGTAAAACGGGCTGACCCGATGCTTGATGATATCGGGATCGCCCTCCTGCGGCGCAAAGTCCGAATAGACTTCCGTGCCCCAGCTGCCGAGCTTGAAGACCCCGGCATCGCGCGCCTTGGCGAAGACCGGCGATGTGGGCGGGCATTCCGCATAACTGGGCGAAAACCCGACACGGACATAGCCGACCATCACCCCGGCCGCGCGCGCGCGGCGGATGGCAAGCTCCGTATTGGTGTAGACGCCCCGCTCCTGGCATTGCGGAACATAGGATTTCGCGCCCATCCCGTGGGGATGAACGAGGTCGTTGAGCATGTCCATGACAAGCAGGATGCTATCGGGCAAAATGCTATCGGCGGGCATTTCGGTCTCCTTTCTGCGATATTCCGGTTTTGGCAGGCCGACCGGAACACGCATCAAGGCGTCCTAGCCGGTGTAGCTGGCCTTGAATTCGTCCCAGCCGGCGCGGATATGGCTGCGCAATGCCGTCAGCATCGCGCCCTCGTCGCGCGACAGAATTGCGCCCAGCATCTCGCGATGCTCCTTCGAGGCGCGATCGATCCGGTTTTCCAGCCTGTTGATCAGGTCGAAGGGGTAGCGCGCCCACAGCGCCCGGACGAAACGCAGCGTCTGCGGCAGGCCGGCGGCGGAATAGAGCACCTCGTGAAAGCGGTAATTGATGGAACGCACTGCGTCCTTGTCGTCGCGCGTGGCGGCTGCTTCCAGTTGCGTCTGAAGGTCGCGCAGCTCCTCGACCTGCTGCGCGGTCAGCCGTTCCATGGCGCGCAGCGCCAGTTTCGATTCCAGCGTCACGCGCAGATCGACGATCTCCTCCGTCGCATTGATATCGAAGGGCGCGACCGTCGCGCCGCGATGCGAGGTGCCAAGGATGAAACCTTCCGCCGCCAGCAGCTTCAGCGCCTCGCGCACCGGCGTGATGCTCATGCCGATGCTCTCGGCGATTTCGGCCTGTTTCAGCTTCGACCCGCGCGGAAACTTGCCGGAAATAATGCCTTCTCTGAGATAGTCCGCGACCTGCTCTTCCTTGGTCTGATGCTTCAACGTATTGACCTTCCATGAAATTTCGCGAACCACTATACCAGTGCTTCACCGGGATAATGCAATATTTCACGGATTGCTCCAAGCTTTTGGTGCGGCATCCAGACGAAGAATATGTTCCTCGCCTTCATGCCGGGGATAAATCTCGGCCAGCCGCGGATCATGCGCCGGCAAAACATGGTCATCGCTGTCGGCAAGGGCACGGATGGTATCGTGCGCGGCGATCATGTCGGAGGAATTGAACACCACGGCAAAGGGCACGCCGCGCTCATATTCCTCGTAGTAATGGAGCGCATCGGAGGCGAGAACCACATGCCCGCGCGCCGTTCGCACCCGCACGATTTCCTGGCCCGCGCAATGGCCGCCGACCCAGTGCACCGTCACGCCGTCGGCGATCTCGCTTTCGCGCCCGTGCAGGGTCAGTCGGCCGCCATGCAGCAGGTTGACCAGCCGGTTGATCTCGTCCGGCTCATAGGCCCGGCGAAACCACCATTTCTCCATCCACGGACCGGTGACATAGGCCATTTCCTCGGCCTGCATGTAGAAATGCGCGTTTTCGAACGCATCCAGAAAGCCCAGATGATCATAATGGGCATGGGTCAGAATGACGGTATCGGCGTCGCGCGCGGAAACGCCCAGCCTTGAAAGCGCATCGACCGGGCTCAGCACATGGGTATGGCCATGCTTTTTCGCTTTCGCCGGGTCCATGCCGGTATCCACGACGATGACCCGGTCATCGCTCACCAGCAGCCATGAATAGAAATCAAGCGGCAGTGCGCCAGCCGGGTCGCTTTCGAGAATGAAATTCTGCCCCCGCGTCCGGGTCGGATTGATGGCGTGGCGGATGCCGAATATCTTCCAGACTGTTTCGCGCATTCCGTTCTCCCTCACGCGGCCGATGCGGCGCCCAAATAGGCGTCGATGGCTTCCTGGCGGGCGGCGCTGTCGCTCAGTTCCTCGGCGGTGCGATGGCCGACAAGCTGTCCGCCGCGCAGGAAATGCAGCTCGTCACAGATGCGCATCGTCATCGCCAGGTTCTGCTCGACCAGCACGATCGCCAGATCGCTTTCGCTGCGAAACGCGCCCAGCCGGTCGAACACCCGCCTGACCAGCATTGGCGCAAGCCCGAGCGAAGGCTCGTCAAGCAGCAGCAGCCGCGGCTTTGCCATCAGGCCCCTGCCGATTGCAAGCATCTGCTGTTCGCCGCCGGAAAGCCGCCATGCGTGCCGGTCGGCCTTGTTGGCGATTTCGGGAAACAGGTCCAGCACCATCTCCGCGCGCGATTTCCGCTCCCGGCCGCCTAGGTGATAGCCGCCCAGCGTCAGGTTTTCGCGCACGGTCATGTCGCCGACGATTTCGCGGCCTTCCGGCACATAGACAATGCCGCGCCTGACCCTTTCGCGCGCGGAAAGCCCTGACACGTCCTCGCCTTCGAAGACCTGCCGCCCTTCCGCCGGGATCAGCCCGGCAATCGCCTTCATGATCGAAGTCTTGCCAGCGCCGTTTGCGCCCAGAAGCGCCACCACCGAACCGGAGGGTACGGAAAACGAAACATCGTCCACCGCCTGGGCGCTGGCGCCATAGAAAACGGAGAGGCCCGATATGGTCAAAAGATCAGTCATCATCGCTCCCCAGATAGATACGGATCACATCCTCGTTTTCGCGCACCTCGGCCGGCGCGCCACAGGTGACGAGCGCACCGAAATTCATCACGTAGATCCGGTCGCAGATCGACATCACGAGGTCCATGTCATGCTCCACCACGACCATGACCAGATCGGGCGAGACCAGCCGCTTGAGGCTGCGCATCAGGTCGCGGGTCTCCGAATTGTTGAGGCCCGCCGCCGGTTCGTCCAGCAACAGCACGTCCGGCTTGCCGACAATCGCGCGGGCGATTTCGACGAGGCGCAGCATGCCGGGCGGCAGTTGCGACGGCATCTTGTCCACCGCCTGTGTCAGACCGAGTTCGGCAAGCGCGGCCATGGCGGCCTCGCGCATGGCCGCCATTTCACTGCGCCCGCGCGCCGTCGGCAGGAAGGCATGCGCCCAGCCGGCGTGATAATTGCGGGCAACGCCGACCATGACGTTTTCGAGCACGGTCAGGTCCGGACTCAGCGCCACATGCTGGAAGCTGCGCACGATGCCCTTGCCGGCGCGTGCCGCCGGCGGCAGGCCGTCAAGGCTTTGCCCGGCATAGGTGATCGCACCGCCCTGAGGCCGGTAAGCGCCGGTCATGCAATTGAAAAGGCTGGTTTTACCCGCGCCGTTGGGGCCGATCAGTCCGGTGATCTCGCCGGCGCGGAATTCCACATCGAGATCCTTGAGCACATTGATGCCACCAAAGGACAACGAGATGCCGTCACCGCGCAACGCCTTGTTTGCCACATCCATCAGTCATCTCCCTTTCGCTGGGCCATGATTGCGCGAAGGCGCGGCAGATAGTGGCCGGCGAGGATCATCGACAACAGGGCAACGCCGTAGAGCACCGGTATCCATGCCCCCGAGGATGACAGGAATTGCGGCACCAGCGTCAAAAATGCACCGCCCAGCAGCGCGCGCGGCAGGCTGAGGCCGTAGAAGCTGACGACCGAACCGACCAGAAGGAAGATCGCCGACCAGAAGGTGAAGCCGCTGGGGCTGACCGTCGATCCGGCAAAACCGAGCATGGCGCCGCAAAGCGCGGCAATACCGCCGCTGATGCCCATGACGGCAACCCGCGCCCAGACCTGGCGCGTGCCAAAGGCATCGGCCGCCGCCGGGTGCGATTTCGACAGCAGCAGAACCAGCCCCTGACGCGAATGGCGCAACCGCGACACGCCATAAACGGCGGCCGCCAGCACCAGAAGGGCCACATAATAGCGCTGCAACCCCATCGGCAGGCCGGGAATGACCGGGGTCGCCACATAAAGCCCTTCATAGCCGCCGGTCAGCCCGTCCATATTGTTGATCAGTTCCGGCACGGCGAGCGCCAGCGCCATGGTCGAGACCGCCAGATAGATCCCCGACAGCTTGCGCGAGGGCCAGGCAAAGGCGATGCCACTGACAACGCCGAGCGCCAGCGCCAGCGGCAGGCTGACGAGCACCGAAAGGCCGTAGCGCGTATCCAGCACGGCAACGGAATAAGCGCCGACGGCGGCAAAAAACGTATGGCCGATCGAGACCTCGCCGCCATAGCGGACCAGCACGGAAACAGACAGCACGCCGATGGCATTGGCAAAGCAGAGGCCAAGCGCAAACACCCACGACCCGCCAAGCAGGAAGGGCAGAACCAGCAGCACCGCGACCAGCGCGATATTCGCCGCATCGGCCCGCGACACGCCTGAAAGGCGGGCCGGCAGGATACGATCGTTTTGCAGGCTTGCGGGGTGATCAGACACGGCTGCCTCCTACGCGGGCCAGAATGCCGTTGGGAAAGATGTTCAGCGCCAGAAGGATAACCCCCAGCAGGAATGTGCTGGAAAACTCCGGCGAGACATAGAAGGTGAAGAGGTTCATCAAGACGCCGATGAGAATGCCGCCGACGAGCGCGCCCGGCAGGCTGGCAAAGCCGCCGATGACGGCGGCGGCGAACGCCTGCAGCATGAAGGAGGCAACCGTGGTGACGCTCAGAAACGTTGTCGGCACGATCAGAAGCGCGCCGACCACGCCGAGCACCGCCGCGACGATCCAGGAAAACAGGTGGATCGAACGCAGATTGAGGCCACACACCTCCGCCGCGAACGGATTGATCGAAATCGCGCGGAAGGCCACACCGAGCTTGGTGAAGTCAACGACGAAAAACAAAAGCGCAATGGTGACGATGGCGACCGCAAGCACGGTCAGGTCATAGCCGGTGATGAAAAGCCCGAGCACCGACATGCCAAAACGCGGCACCGGCAGATCGAGGCTGACGATATCCGCGCCGAAGATCAGCAGCGTTGCGCCCTGCGCGATCAGGCCGATGCCAAGCGTCGCGATGGTGGCGGTGAGATCGCTTTCAAAAACCAGCGGCGCAATCACCGCATAGGTGAGGCAGGCAATCGCGATGACCGCCAGAATGGCAAGCAGCACCGCCGCGCCCCAGCTCAACTGCATCAGCGCGCCGCTGGAAAAACCGTAGATCAGAAAGGCGGCAAAGCCGGCGACATTGCCATGGCTGAAATTGACCACGCGCGAGGATTTGAAGATCATCACCAGCCCCAGCGCGCCGAGCGCATAGAGGCAGCCGGTGATCATCCCCGACCAGAGCAGCGGAAACAGATCGCGAAAAATATCGCTCATGCGCCCCCTCCCTTGCCGCGGGCCATGACGCCGCGCTCCACCAGTTCGATCACGCCGGGAAAATAGCGTCCCGACAGATCGGTCTTGGTGGCGACCTCATAATAGCGGCGCGCCGCATCGGCTGACGGCAGTGCGACGCCGGACTGTTCCGCCAGTTCGAAAACGTAGGAAATATCCTTCAGCACATATTCCGGCGAGAATGCCTTGTCGGGAAATGCGCGCGGCAGCATGGCCTTCAGCCCGTGATTGCGCAGCACGAAACTGTCGCCGGAGCCCTTGGAGACCGCGTCGAGCAGCACATCGGGGGCAACGCCCGCCTTTTCCCCCAGAACCATCATCTCCGCGAGGGCCACCGTGTTGGCGAAGACCAGCATGTTGTTGACCAGCTTCAGCACCTGCCCCGCCCCGACATCGCCGCCATGGGTGACGTCGGTCGCGATATAGTCGAGCATCGGCCGGATACGCGCGTAAACCGCATCGGACGCGCCGACCATGATGGCAAGCGCTCCTTTCTGCGCCGCCTCGCGGGTGCGGGCGACGGGCGCATCGGCAAAATCGATGCCGTGTCCGGCAAGATCGGCGGCGACCTTGCGCGCGGTCGCCACCGGCGTGGTCGACAGATCGACGACCAGCGCGCAACGGCCTGAAGCCTTTGCAATCTCGCCGGTCACCGCCTCGACCTGTGGACCGCCGGGCAGTGACAGGAAAATCACGTCGGCCTCACCGGCCAGCGCCACGACCGAGCCGACCCGCTGCGCGCCGGCTTCCTCGACGGCCTTCAGCGCGTCGTCGGAAAGATCGAACGCCAGCACTGCACCGTCGTGTTTCAGGGCCATGTTGCGACACATGGGACCGCCCATGACGCCAAGCCCGATAAATCCGATTGTCTCACTGTTGCTCATGATCTCAATCCATCAACATGCCGCCGTTCACATCCAGAACGGTGCCGGTGATCCAGTTGGAGGCGGGCGAACACAGGAACAGGATCGCCTGGGCGATATCTTCCGGCTGGCCGAAACGACCGAGCGGCACATTGCCGTTGGCGGAAGGGGCCGCGCGCTGGGTCACGGTCTCCCACATCGGCGTTTCCACCGGGCCGGGCGCGATGATGCTGGCATAGACGCCCTTGGACGCCCCCGCTTTGGCAACCCATTTCATCAGCCCGTGAACCGCCGATTTTGCCGCCACATAGGACGGGCCGGAAGCGACGCCGCCGATCTTGGCGGCGATGGAACCGAGCGCGACCATTTTGCCCATGCCCTGTTCGGCCATGACCGGGAACACCGCCCGCACCGGATTGACGACGCCCATCAGGTTGACGTCGAGAATGGCGCGCCATTCCTCATCGGTGCTTTCGCCGAGCGGGCGATGCGAAATCGTGCCGGCGCACAGGATAAGCGCATCGATGCGTCCATGGTCCGACCGGATATCGGCGACCAGAGCATCCGTCTCTTCCCGCGAGGTCACATCATAGCGGCGATAGCTGACCGCCGGATGATCGAATTCGGCTTTCTCGGCGATATCGGTGGCAATTACCGTCGCCCCCGCCTCGGCCAGCGCCAGCGTCGTGGCGCGGCCGATGCCGCCGGCGGCGCCGGTTACAAGAGCGATCTTTCCGTCCATATGCGCGGGCGCGCTGACTGGTATCAGGGACATCCCTGTCTTCTCCCGTCATTCAAGAATGCAATTTCAAAAGAACTGCGCGCCGCGCTTTGTCGCGGCGCGCGAAGGTCAATTACTCAGGCTTGGCGTCGAAGACGACGGCCGGATAGGGCCGGAACGGCTGCACCAGTTCGAAACTGTCGCCCTTGGCCTGGATAATGCCCTCCTGGCGGGTGCCGCGATGATCGCCGGACTCGAACGTGACGCCCTTCGCGCCGCCAACATCGGCATCCTTCAGCGTTTCCAGCGCGGCGATCAGATTTTCCCGCGTCAGGTCGTTGCCCGAAGCCAGAAGCGCCTCGAACCCCTTGTGGAAGATCGCCGCATTGCTCCAGCCATTGAGGCCGAACACGCCGACCGGATCATCGGGATAGTATTTCGCAATGGAATCCCGGTAGGCGGCGATATCCGGCACATCGGAGCTGACCGGCAGCAGCCAGGACGAGAAATAGACGCCGTCCAGAAGGTCGCCGGCAAGCTTGAAGGTCGACGGGTCGGCCGTGAAGAATGGCGCAAACCAGTCGACATCCAACCCCTGCAGGTCCGCCGCCTTCAGCGCCGCGGCAAGATTGGCATTGGAGCCGAACAGGATCACGGCATCCGCGCCGGAATTGGCAACGCGACGGATATGCGGGCTGAAACTGGTGGTCTTCACGTCAAAGGGGATGGACTCCGCCGGCTCAATGCCGAGTTCGGCCATATAGGCATCGAAACCGCGTTTGGCCGATTTGCCGAGTTCGTCGTTCTCCCAGAGCAGCGCGATTTTCTCGTGGCCGAGCGTGTTGACCGCATAGTCGACATTGGATGCCGCCGACCAGCCATAATCCGGCAAAAGCGGAAACACGGTCGGCTCGACAAAGAACGCGCTTGCGCCGCCAATCGGCCCGACCACCGGCAGATCAACTTCCCGCGCATAAGGCAGGACGGCAACATTGGTTGCCGTCCCGATTGGCGCGGACAGCGCGAAAATACCGTCATCCTCGACCATCTGCCGGGTGACGGCAACCGAACGCGCCGGCTCGTAGCCATCGTCCTTGGTGACGTAATTGACGGTCCAGCCGTCAATGCCGCCATTATCATTGAGGTTCTTGTAATAGGCCTCGGCTGCGTGGGTCAGCGTGGCGTAAAACGGCACCGGCCCCGTGACCGGCGTGAAAGCGCCGATGGTGACAACCTTGTTTTCGGCATCAATGCCGGCATCGGCGGCGGCCAGCGGCCCCGTGGTAAGCAATAGCGTGCCAATGGCGGCCGCAGGGGCCACCCTTCTCAGTCTCGAAAACATGTGATCTCCTCCCAAACATGTTTCGCTCCTCCATCATGACGATACGCAGGCCCTGCGAACAGGTCAATAGAAAATGCATCTTATTTTATTTTCAGATGCTATCGACGCAGATCGACTTTGTAAAAATTCTGAAACCACCTGCCTGCCGGCAAACCCTGCCATACCCTTTTCCGTCACCCTCGGGCTTGACCCGAGGGTCTATCCACGCTTCGGCGTGACAACCTTTAATGATAAATTACTACATAAATACAATATTTTAAATAAAGTTAACTTTATCCATACGGCAAGACAATTGGATCCTCGGGTCAAGCTCGAGGATGACGCCCATAAAAATGAGAAGCTTGCCCTCAGTCCGAATTGCAGCGACTAAATCATCGCTTTCTGCGGAAATCTAACATCCTGGTGATTCCTCACAAACAAAAAATAATGCATTTTATTCTTGTCAAAAACACGTGACCCTGACAGTTATAGCCGGGTCCGGCGCCATTCCGGGCTTCGCAATCAGGGAGGATTGAATGAACAACGGGGTATTGGCCGGCAAGACGATTCTGGAACTGGGCAGCATGATCGCCGCCCCTTTCGCCACCCATATTCTCCAGCAGATGGGCGCCACGGTGATCAAGATCGAGCCGCCCGCCGGCGAAACCACCCGCAAACTGGTGCGCGGCGGCCCGAGCGGCAGCTACCTCGCCTTCAATCGCGGCAAGAAAAGCCTGTGCCTCGATCTCCAGTCCGAACAGGGACGAACGGTCTTCAATCGTCTGGTCGAAGGCTGCGACATCATCGTGCACAATCTTTCCCCGTCCGCGGCCCGCAAGCTCGGAGCGACCTACAAGGACTGCGCAAAACGCAATCCCGAGATCATTTTCTGCCACATCAAGGGCTATGGCGCGGGACCGCTTGAAGAGGAGGTGGCTTCAAATCCCATTGCCGAGGCGGCAACCGGCGTGATGTTTTCAAACCGCGTCGATGGCCGCCCGTCCCGGCTCGGCCCGTCCTATCACGACCAGTTTGCCGGCTGTTATGCCGTGATCGCCGTCCTCTCGGCGCTGCTTTCCAACGACCCTGCCAAGCGCAATATCGAACTCGGGCTTTACGAGACCGGGCTTCATATCGCCGCGCGCGACCTGCTCGGCGTGCAGCTCAAGTCGCAGCTTCTCGGCCGACCGGAAACCGAGCCCTCGGCGGAATTCAGCATACCCGGCTATGGCGCCTATGAAACCAAAGACAAACGCTGGATCTATCTCGTCATGCTGACGGATGATCACTGGCGCAGGTTTTGCGCCGCGACAGACATCCCGCCCGATCCAGCCCTTCAAGGCCTCCGCGACCGTCGGCGCGCGCGCCCGCGGGTGGAAGAAATGGTAACCCGGGCGGTTGCCGCACATAATTTTGAGGCCTTGACCAAAAAACTCTCCAGCCACGGCATCGGCTTCACCGAAATCCTGTCCGCCGACAAGGTGCTGGAAGCGCCGCAGGCAAAGGCAGCGGACAAAACCTCGGCATTCGATTTCGGCGACTACGATTTCACCTCTCCGGACTTCCCGATCCCACCCCTTCTCCGCTCAGAAGGCCGCGCCGACGCCCCGCCCCTTCTCGGCCAGAACACCAGCGAAATCCTGAAAAACCTCGGTTATGACGACGACGCAGTAGACGCAATGCTCAAGGCCGGCGCCGCCGTTGAAGCCAACCGGGACAAGACGCTCTGGTCCAAGCCGAGCCAGACAGGACAACTCGACCGCCGCGCAGGGGACTGAGGGACCCGAGGGCGAAAGAGGGGTAAAAAAACACCGCGCACCGAACGCCATTATTGCCAGCGCCATTGGCGGCGGCTTCAGGCATTCACCTTTCGTCCGCCGACAGCGGACTGGCGGCTGGCCTGACAGTTCATTTCCCCGATCGGTCAGTTCGTCGTTTGTCATGCGCGGAAAGCCCCCTCTGGCTCAGCATTCCCGCGGTGCATACCTTCGGGAAAGATACAAACGAACCGGGCAGGCCTGTCGGTGAGGCAGAAATCATTCCGCTTCAGCAGCCCCTTGAGGAGCAATCATACGAGGCGGCATAGCAGGAGCGCCTGACCGCGCATGCAGCACCCGAGAATGTGCCCCATGCATTCGGGCAGAAGCAAATATCCGACGCCGAAGCATTCTTTGACAGGTCCTATGATCCGACCCTGAAAAGCCTAATTACAGGAAACATCGCGAAAGAAGGTCCGTTGCGGATAGCCTTGCTGGGGCAACGGATTTATGCATTTATCGCCCTAGCGTGTCTGCCGATCAGGCCAGAGGGAGCGGCACTTTCATCGTGCAACCTTCCTGCGTTTCGACAGTTGGGGAAATAAACCTCAAAGCGACAGACCATCGGACTGTGCTTGGTATTCGCATCAAAGATTCCGCCCGATCGGCCGGCGGCGCGAGTGTGGCCAACTTCGAACAGACCGAGTGTACTTCATCGAGATGGCGGAAACACCCAGAGAAATCAATTCCAGCACTGTGCCCTCGGCGACAACACCGACAGGCGGCGCGAAGCGCCCAGCATGGAAATCGGCATATTTGAGGCCGATTGACGTGCGCGACGGATTCGCTGGAATCCTTACGCTTTCGCTGCAAACGAAAAAACCCGACGGTCCGTTGGAGTCATCGCAAGTAAAGCTGGTTGCGGGGACAGGATTTGGACACTGTTTTGTAGGCGCCTTCGAGCCAGGGAGAAAGACACCCTATCCCTTTCGGCTGGCGAAGAAGGTGGCGATCCCGGCCTGTGCTTCCTGTGTTTCCCAGCGGTCGGCAAGCGCTTCGGCGGAAAACGTCATTGCCGCAGCCGGATCCATGCCGGAGACTGACAGACACAGCGCCTTGGCCGCGGCGACGGCGCCGGGGGCGCAGCGCAGGCAGGCTTCCAGCTCTTCTTCGACGGCAGTATTGATTTCGCCTGCCTCACAGACCCGGGCAACGGCGCCGGCGCGGTGCATGAAATCCGCACCGAAGGGCCGGGCGCTGAAGAACACCTGACGGGCGAAGGCCTCGCCGAATTTGCGGACGACGAAGGGGCCGATCGTCGCCGGGATCAGGCCGAGGCGGGTTTCGGTCAGCGCGAACCGGGCGCTTTCCTCAGCCACGACGATATCGCTGACGGCGATCAGGCCAAGCCCGCCGCCATAGGCGCCGCCCTGCACCCGCGCGATCACCGGTTTCGGCAGGTCGTTCCAGAGCTTGAGCATGCGCGCCAGCGTCAGCGCCTCCGCGATCTTGCCGGCCCGATCCTTGTCCCTTTGCGCACGCATCCAGTTGAGGTCTGCGCCGGCGCAAAAGGTTTTCCCCTCGGCCGCCAGCACGACGGCCCTGACATCCACATTGTCGGCGAGGCATGATGCGGCCTCGGCAAGCTCGGAGATCATGGTCGCGTTCATGGCGTTGTGCTTGTCGGGCCGCGCCAGCATCACGGTCGCGACCTGCCGGGCATCAATGCTCAATGAGATGGTTTCGAATGCGTCGGACATGGCCGGCCTCCCTCAGGCTGATGCTTTGGTGATTGAACGCAGATATTGCTCGGCCTCTGCCAGCGCATCATGATCGATACCCGTGTCGAAACCGGCTTTCTCCAGAAACGCAACAAGCGGTCCCGTCGCCAGATTGCCCTTGGCGCCCGGCGCATAGGGGCAGCCGCCAAGCCCGCCGACGGCGCTGTCGAACACCCGCAAACCCAGATCGAGCGCGGCCGCGACATTGTCGAGCGCATTGTCGTGCGTATCGTGAAAATGACCGGCCAGACGGTCGGCCGGCAGACCTGGGAGGACCGCTTTCAGCATGGTCGAGACGGTCTCGGGCGTTCCGGCGCCGATCGTGTCGCCCAGCGAAATCTCGTAGCAGCCCATGTCGAAAAGCGCCCCGGCCACATCGCGCACGGCTCCGGGCGCAACCGGTCCGTCATAGGGACAGGCGATCACGCAGGAGACATAGCCGCGCACGCGCATGCCATCCTTTTTTGCCGCTTCCAGCAACGGTTCGAAGCGCTTGAGGCTTTCGGCAATCGAGCAGTTGATGTTCTTTTGGCTGAAGCCTTCGGACGCCGAGGCGAAGACGGCGACTTCATCCACGTCTGCTACAAGCGCCCGTTCGTAGCCCTTCATGTTTGGTGTCAGCGCTGCATAGTCGGTCCCCGGCCTGTGTTTGATGCCGGCAAGCACCGTTTCGGCGTCGGCCAGTTGCGGCACCCATTTGGGCGAAACGAAGCTCGTCGCCTCGATTTTTTTCGAATCCTGCACGCGAGAGACGGTCGATCAGTTCAATCTTGCGGGCGGACGGAATCAGCATGTCCTCGTTCTGCAGACCGTTACGCGGGCCGACTTCGTAGATGCGGACATGCTCGCTCACGGCGTTTCCTCCTCGAAGGTCACCAGCACGGCGCCGTCATCGACCGTCGACCCTTCCGCGCAGTCGACCGATGCCACGCGGCCTGAACGTGGGGCGACAAGCGCCGTCTCCATCTTCATCGCCTCCATGACGCCGAGTTTCTGACCCGCCTCGACCATGTCGCCGACTGAGACCGAAAGCTGCACGATGGTTCCGGTCATCGGCGCGATCACGGCATCGGTCTCGTCGGCCATGGCCGCCGCGCCGGCGCGTTCGTCAACCAGCACGAAATCTTCCGCGGCGGCCTTGCCTTTGCGCTGTCGCGTGGCGATGCCCTGCCGGACGCATTGCGCTTTGCGTCCGCCTGCGGTGCGCTGGCGACAACCAAACGCGGCGCTGCCGCGACCGCCCCTTCGGTGAAGGAGGTTGAGGCGCTGATGAAATCGGCAAAAGCTTAAACTTTGAGATATTCAGGCGGCCTTTTCGGCCTGAAGTCGGCGTCGGATCAGGCGCGCTGGTGCCAGTGATTGCTTTTCCGCTTCAGAATTTTAAGAATCGTTTGCCTAAAAATGGTCAGCAGAGGTAAGTATCTGTCCACCATTCTTGATAGCTTTTCGCGATATATCGTGAGATGAAAGCTGTGCACGAACATGAAAGTCGGTTACAGGCGCCAATCCTGTCAAACCTTGCGCAAGCGCCCCGCTGGATATGGATCGGCGGTATTGTCGGCGTCGTCTATATCACCGGCGCACTCATGCTTGCCCCGAAACTCGGCGCTGCCGGCTTCATCATGGCGGTCATCGCAGGACAAATGCTGGCATCGGTCATCATCGACCAGTGGGGCCTCGTCGGCCTGCCTCAAAAACCCGTCTCGTGGTCCCGCCTTGCCGGTCTCGGCCTGATCATCCTCGGTCTGGTCGTGATGCAGTTGCAGGCGCTGGGGCTGAGACCGGCCACCAGTTCGTGACGGCTATGGGCCCGTACCGCACCAGGTTTCTTCTTCCTTTCCGGTCAAGCCACGCCCCTTCCCTGCAGACGGCCTGAAAAGGTTTGGTCGTCGCCGTGTCAGAAAGGACGCACTTGCGTCGAAACGGATATCCGGTGCATGATGATCTCATGAAGTCTGCAGATTGTACCATCTGAATCTGTTTCCGCGCATCGCCGCGAGAAGCTGCTGCGCTGGTCGGCTCGTTGAGCTTGCCGGCGCTTGTCCGTTTGCATCATCGCAAACGGGATATCGCCGCTGCTGCGGCAAGGATTCAGTGGTATTTTCATGAACAATTTCTTCGAAAGCCCCTTCAAGGGCATGACGCTCGACCGCCAGATCAGGAACCCGAACATTATTGTCGGTCGTTACAGCTATTATTCCGGCTATTATCACGGTCACAGCTTTGACGATTGCGCCCGCTACCTGCTTCCCGAGCCCGGTGTGGACAGGCTCCTGATCGGCAGTTTCTGCTCGATCGGGTCAGGGGCAGCCTTCATCATGGCCGGCAATCAGGGCCACCGGAACGACTGGATCAGCACGTTTCCCTTTTTCTGGATGGGTGAGGTGCCGGAATTCGCGGGCCCGAAAAACGGCTACCAGCCGGCAGGAGACACGGTTATCGGCAACGATGTGTGGATCGGTTCCGAGGCGATCATCATGCCGGGCGTCAGGATCGGCGATGGCGCCGTGATCGGCACACGCGCCCTTGTGACCCACGACGTGGAGCCTTACGCGATCGTCGGCGGGAACCCCGCCCGGGAAATCCGCAAACGCTTCAAGGACACGGAGATTGCCCTGTTGCGTGAACTGTCATGGTGGGACTGGAGCGATGCGCAGCTCCGCGAGGCGATGCCGATCCTCACAAGCGGCGACATAACCGCACTTCACCATTACTGGCAGAAGAACATCAAAGCAGACGGCTGACGGCGCTCCTGATCGGCGGCGTGTCGCGGCCGGATGAAGTTCCTCTGTATTTCGGCCGAAGCAATTCGCGTTGGCCTGCGCGCCACCACCGAAGCCGGGCCCTTTACGTCCTGCTTCGGTTCTCTCGCCAGGTCCGGGATCAGTCGCTATGGGCGAACATCGGCGCGCCCGAGATTCCGAGTTCGGGCGGAAACGTGGCGCGCAGGATCGAGCCGCTGTCGCTTTCGGTGATGAACAGACTGCGCCCGTCCGGCCCGCCAAAGGCGCAGTTGGTCGTGCCCAGACCCCGCGGGCTGCGCACCACGGCGATCGCCTGCCCCAGGGCATTGTGCACCCAGACGAGCCCCATGCCGGTCTGGCAGACCACCACGCCGCCCTGCGCCGTCAGCGCCAGCCCGTCCGGCCCGGCACGTCCGCCGGAAAACTGGATGAAGAGCCCGGCCTTGTTCACCCGGCCGCTCGGCGAGAGCATCAGCCGCCACACCGCGTTGGCCCGCGTGACCGCGAGAAACAGCACCTGTTCGGCGAGATCCAGCACCAGCCCGTTCGGGCTCGGCGCCGTATCGATCAGGCTGTCGAGCCGCCCGGTCTCCGGCTGCCAGCGATAGACGCGGCCCGTCGGGTCATGCAGGCCCGTCTGCCCCTGGTCGGTGAAGAAAAGCGTGCCGTCCCGGCCGAAATGCAGATCATTGCATCCCTTGAACCCTTCGGTGTCGCAATCGGCCAGAGCGGGCGTTACCGCACCGCTTTCCGGGTCCAGAAGCATGATGCCGTTTTGATAATCCGCCAGGAATATCCGCCCGTCGCGATGGATCTTCAGCCCGTTCGGCTGCCCGTCATATTCCGCCACCTGTTCGACCGCGCCGCCGGGCGAAGCCTTGAATACGCGGCCGAAGGGGATGTCCACGAAATAGAGGTTCCCCGCGCGGTCGAAGGACGGCCCCTCGACGAAGCTGTCCACCGCCTGCCCGCGCCGATTCTTTTCGGCCCAGTAGGATGAGACGCCCGGCCGGCGAAGATGCCCCGGCAACTCGGTAAAAACCTCGGCGTCGATGATGACGGGGTCGGGTGCGGGATAGGTGTGGGTCGTCATCCGAATGTGACCTCCGGCAGGAAGAGCGCGATTTGCGGGAAGCCGATCATCAGCAGCATGAACAGCAGGATGATGGCAAAGAAGGGTATGGTGCCCATGATCACGTCTTCAACCGAAACCTCTCTGGAAGACGAGGCGACGACGAAGAGGATGACCCCGAGCGGCGGCGTCAGCTGCCCCAGCTCCACCAGGATCACCACGAAGACGCCGAACCAGACCGGATCGATATTCAGCGCCAGCAGCGCGGGGAAGATCACCGGCACGATGATGGCGATCATGCCCAGCCCTTCCATGAAGCAACCGAGGATGGCGAAGACCACCATGATAATCAGCAGGAAGGCCACCCGCGACACGTCGGCGCTTTCCAGCTTCGCGACCAGATCCTCTCCCACGCCGGAGAGCGCGGTGGCATAGGCGAAGATCATCGAGGTGAAGACGACGAACAGAATATTGCCGCTCATCACCGCCGTCCGGACCAGCGCCCGGCGGAGCAGATCGACGCTGAGCTTGCGGTAAATTCCGGCAATCAGGATCGCGCCCACGGTGCCCACGGCCCCAGCCTCGGTCGGGGTGGCGAAACCGCCATAGATGCTGCCCAGAACGATGAGGATCAATAGCAGGAACGGCAGGATGTCGAGGCCCGCGCGAACCAGTTCGCCAGGCGTCGCCTTGGTCTCCACGCGGGGCGCGAGGGACGGATTGCGCAGGGCGCGGATCATGATGAAGACCATGTAGAGGGCGGCCAGCACGATGCCCGGCACCAGCCCCGCCGCGAAGAGCCGAGCAATCGAGGTTTCGGTGAACGTGGCATAGATGATCATCGTGATCGAGGGCGGGATCAGGATGCCCAGCGTCCCGCCTGCAGCCAGCGATCCCGCAACCAGGCGGCGGTTATAGCCGCGCCGGCCCAGCTCGGGCAGCGCCACGGTGGACATCGCCGCAGCCGTCGGTGCACTGCCGCCGGAAATGGCGGCGAAGATGCCCGATCCCACGATATTGGTGTGCAGCAATCCGCCCGGCAGACGCCGCATGAAGGGGGCAACGCCGTTATAGAGCCGCGCGGCCAGACCCGAGCCCAGCAGGATCTCTGCCATCAGCACGAACAGTGGAATGGCGGCAAGCGTAAAGCTGTTGGCGGCGCCCCAGCTCACCAGACCCAGAGCCTTCCACCCGGCGAAGCCTTTCAGCATCCACAGGTAGAACAACCCCGCGCCGGCGACAGCGAACTGCACCCACATACCCCCGAGGATAAGGCCGATGAGCAGGCCGAAGGCCAGGATCGCTTCCATGTCAGTCGCTTTCTTTGATTTTGCGGAATGCCAGCAGGAACTGCTCGATGAGGAAGAAACCGATGACGAGGAACCCCGCCGGCGGCACGATCTGCGGGATCCACAGCGGCGTGTGCAGGACGGTGGGCGCGAACTTGCCGCGGCTGAAGGACGACAGCGTCAGGTCCTTGGTCTTCCATGCCAATATCAGGCAGAGCGCGAAAGCCACGAGCACGAAGAGGCACCGCAGCCAGGCCCGCGCCCGATCGCCGAGCGCTTCATACAGGAAATGCACGCGAAAGAGCGCGCCGTGCCGCAGCGCCAGCGCCGCGCCCAGGAAGGTCAGCAGGACCACGCAATAGCCTGTCAGTTCCTTCGCGAAGCCGAGCGAGTAGTTGAACCCGCCCCGCAGCAGCGCCTCGGAGCAGACCAGCAGGACGAGACCGGTCAGGACCAGCCCGGTCAGCGCCCGTGTCACCGTCTCTCCCAAATCGAAGATGGAGCCGGCAGAGGCCGGCCCCATGGTTTTGGCGTTGTCAGTTTTATTTTCCGATTGCATCGCGCACGACTTTCAGGGCTTCGACATATTCGGGGCCGTTTTCTTCAGCCCAGGCTTCCCAGTAGGGCGAAAGCTTCCCGGTCGCCATCTCGATTTCGCTGGCGGAGGCTTCGGTAATGGTCATGCCCGCTTCCGACTGGGACGCCATCTGCACCTTCTCGTCCTTACGGAAATTTTCGGTGATGGCAGGTCCTTCCTCGGCGACGATCTTGCTGAGGGTCGCCTGGGTTTCTTCCGGCAGTGCGTCGAAGGCATCGGTGTTGGCGATGATCATCGAGTTACCGTAGTTGACCGGGAAGCGGTAGTTGTAGGGCAGGAACTCATGCCAGTTCTTGGCGCCGCCCGCACTGGCCGTCAGCACGCCCTCGATCACGCCACGCTCCAGCGAGGTGGGCACTTCACTGCCCGACAGGGTAATCGGCGCTCCACCGAATTCCTCGATGAACTTGCCCTGATCGGGAGAGGTCACGCGGACCTTGTGTCCCTTCAGATCGGCCAGGCTGTTTACCGGGAAGGTGGTGAAGATCGTCTGCTCCGGATAGCGGTAGCCGCCCAGCAGAACGACATTCTGTTCGGCAAAGGCATCAACGAGCGTCGGCTCGATGGCGGCATAGGCCTTGTCCCATTGCTCGTCGTTCTCGATCAGCATGGGCAGGTTCAGGATCCGCGCGATCGGCACAGTACCGGAAAAGAAGAAATCAGCGGCAAAATCGACGATTCCGTCGCCCGTCGCCTGGGTAATGTCGGACGATGCGATCTGCAGCGTCTTGCCTAGGTGCAACGTCATGGTCAGGTCGCCATCGGTTTCCTCTTCGACACGCTCCGCAATGCGGTTCATGCCCTTCACCGCCGCGGTCGTGGAGACCGAGGAATAGGTGTAAGCCGTCCAGTCTTCGGCATGGGCGGTCAGCGGCAGGGCGAAAGTCTGCACCAGCAAGGCCGCGCAAAGGATCTTCAGTTTCATCATCTCTCTCCTTGTTCACCGGGGCCAACCCCGGGGTGGAACGGCTCGCGGCCGGGAACGGCCACGAGAGGGTCATCAATTCCAGGGGGTCTGTTCCCAGATGCCGCGGGCGATCGCATCCTGCTCTTTGGCAACGGCTTCGAACGCATCACCGGAGACGAAGGCGATCGGGTTGCCCTGCTCGGCCATCTTGGTCTGGAATTCTTTCATGCCGTTAACCCTGGTCAGCGCCGCGCGCAGCTTTTCGGCGACCTCCGGGTCGAGGCCCGCCGGCGCGACGATGCCGCGTAGCGAGGACATCTCGACATCGTAGCCCAGCTCCTTCGCGGTCGGCACATCGGGGCGGAAATCCGAGCGTTCGTCGGCCAGCACCGCCAGCACCCGCAGATCATCCCGGAAGTTCGCGGTCTGGCTCAGCGCCATGGTGCCCACGTCAACATGCCCGCCCATCAGTGCGGTGCGCGCCATCGAAGCGCCCTTGAAGGGAACCAGCGTGAATTCAGCGCCGGAGGCCTCGGCCATCATGTTGGCCGCAAAATGGTTGTTGCCGCCCAGCGCCGACAGGCCGACGGTAATCGCGCCCGGATCGCCCTTGGCGGCCTCCAGCAGCTGATCCAGTGTTTTGAATTCAGACGAGGCGCTGACAACGATCGTGTTCGGATCCTCGACGAAATTCGCCAGATAGGTGAAGCTCGACACGTCGTAATCGGCTTTGCGGTCATGGGTCAGCGCCAGCACCGCCGGCAGGTTGAACGTGCCCAGCGTGTAGCCGTCGGGCTTGGCCTTGGCCACCTCGGTAAAGCCGATCTGGCCACCGGCGCCGGGCATATTCTTCACCACCACGGCGGCGCCATCACCCAGAGCGGTCTCCAGAAACTTGCCCACGGTGCGCGCCATCACGTCGGTCCCGCCCCCGGCAGAATAGCCGACGACAACCTCAATCGGCTTTTCGGGATATTCAGCCAGCGCCGGGCTGGCCAGCGCCGCAATGGTCAGCGCTGCAAGACTCAAGGCTTTCTTCATGACAGGGTCCTCCCAGATTGTGTCGTGAAAAGAGTTGGGTCGATACCGTAGGTTCCGACGGCCGTCCGCCAGAACAGCGCGTCGCGCTCGTCCCGGCCAAGCGGCGCGGCAAGATGCTTGAAGGCGTTCCAGAGGGTGCGATAGCCGAACTGTCCCTTGTCGACGGGAAAGTTACTCTCAAACATCGCGCGCCCGGGACCGAAGAGGTCGAGGCAGGCCGCGACATGGGGCTGCCAGTCGCGCGCCAGTTGCCCGGAGCCGGGCGGCAGGGCGGCATCGGCATAGCGATACCCCATGACCGACAGGCCGAAACCGCCGACCTTGACCCGGACATTCGGACAGGCGGCAACCCGGGCCATGCCCCTGCGCCAGTCGGCAAAACAGGCCGGGTCGTCGATCCGATAAGGCCCGATGCCCAGCGGGCCGCCGCAATGATCCAGCACGATCGTCAGTTCGGGCAGCGCGCGGGCCAAAGCTTCCACTTCTCCCAACTGACTCTGGTAAGCCCAGACATCCAGGCACAGCCCGGTCCGGGCGACGGCGCGCGCGCCCTCCAGAAAGGCATCGGTGCGCAGCAGCCCCTCGGGCGCGGGTCTTGGATTGGATCTCACAGCCGGGTCGGCATGCCAGGCGGTGGTGTTGTGGATACCGCGTAACCGCCCCTGTCCGGCCGCGACCAGCGCCTCCAGCACCGGCTGCACCCCTGCCCCAAGCTGCAGGTCGGCAAAGGCGACAAGGCCTGCGGGCAGATGCGGCTGATCCCGGCACCAGTCCAGTATCGTCCGCACCTCGCCCACAGGGCGCATTTCTTCCGGCCCGTCCTCGTCATAGCCGGTGCGGCACTGCACGTAGAGGCTGGCCCGGACATCATGGCCTGAGGCAATATCGGCCCGCAGTTCCGCCGCACGGTAACGGCCCTCGGGCCGGTCCCACAGGTGGTGATGACAGTCGAAGATCGGCTGGGCGGGGTCGATAACCTCTTCTTCGACCTGCGCCAGCCACCCCTCGCGCACCGGAAAATGGGGACTTGCGGTGACCATGCCTCAGCCCTCCGTCCCGTCGCTGTTGCGCGCTGCGCGCCGCGCCACGATCCGGCGCTTGATCATCGGTCCGAAGATCACCGCCAGGGTCAGCGCGACGATCACCAGACTGGTCGTGTTCTGAAACAGCACCAGCCAGTCTCCGCGGCCGATCCTCAGCGCCAGCCGCAGGTTCTCCTCGGCAAAGGCGCCCAGGATCAGACCCAGTACCATCGGCGGCAGCGGGAACTTCATCTTGTCCATGACCCAGCCGATGGCGCCGAAGCCCAGCATCAGATAGACGTCGAACATGCGGCCGTGGATCGAGTAGACCCCGATCACCATCAGCACGATGATGATTGATCCCAGCAGCGGGCGCGGCAGGTTCAGCAACCTGGCAAAGCTGTTGGTGGCCAGTGAGCCACCCAAGAGGACCAGAAGGATCGCGCCGAACAGGAATTGCCACATGAAGCCGAAGACGACATCGGGGTTGTCCCGAAACAGCATAGGCCCCGGCTGCAGACCGTGCACCAAGAGGCCGCCCAGCATCACCGCGGCCACGGCGGTTCCCGGGATACCCAAAGTCAGTGCCGGGATCAGCGCCGAGGCGGTGTCGGCATTGTTCGCGGTCTCGGCGGCGGCCACGCCCTCGGGCTCGCCCTCGCCCCAGCGTTCGGGGTGCTTCGAGGCGCGCCGCGCCTCGTTGTAGGACATGAAGGCCGCCATGGACCCGCCCGCGCCGGGCAGGATGCCGATCCAGATGCCGAGCAGCGATCCGCGCAGCCAGGTCTTCCAGAAATGCTTCATTCGGGGCAACGCCTTCCAGATCGGCTCGGTGCCCAGCTTGCTGCTCTTGACGGCATCCGTCTTCAATGGCGCCTCCAGCAGGTCGATGACAGGCGGCAGCGCGTAGAGGCCGACGAGCAGGATCACGATATTGATCCCGTCCAGAAGCTCAAGCTGACCGAAGGTGAAACGGTCGTTGCCATAGATCGGGTCGGAGCCCACCACCGAGATGAAGACACCGAAAAAGGCGCTGATCAGCCCCTTCACCGGATTGCCGCCCAGCAGGAAGATGACCGAGGCCAGGCCAAAGACCGCAACCCAGAATACCTCGGCGGGGCCGAACAGCAGGGTCACCCTGGACAATGGCGGCGCCAGCAGCATCAGCGCGAAGGCAGACGCGATGCCGCCGATGGAAGAGGAAACGACCGCGACCTGCAGGGCAAAGCCGCCCTCGCCCTTCTGCGCCATAGGGTAGCCGTCAAAAGTGGTGGCGACCGCCGCCGGAGTGCCGGGAATGCGCAGCAACACTGCCGGGATCGCTCCGCCATACATGGCACCGTTGTAGATGCCGGCCATGAGACCGAGCGCGACCAGCGGATTCAGCCCGAAGGTGAATGGCACGAGCACCGAGATCGCCATCGTCGCCGACAGACCCGGCATGGCGCCGACCATGATGCCGGCCAGCACCCCGATGACCACGGCAGCGAAGTTCGCAAAGCTGAGAACCGCTGGAAGGGCGTTGAGAAGATCGGAATACATTGTGACCTCAGTTCTGCCAGAGGCGTCCGGCGGGAAAGTCCTGGGACATCCCGAAATCGAAGACCAGCCAGATCGCCCCGACCACAATCACGGTGGCCGCGAGCAGGCCAAGCGGGTTCCTGAATCCGAATATCCACGCGACCAGCGGAATGACGACGATCGTGCTCGGGTAGAAACCGAGGAAGTCGCAGCCAAGCATGTAGGCGAGGATCAGACAGAAGGCGCCGATCACCTGGCGCGGCGATTTGGTGACGGGCTCCGCCACCTCGCCGCGGGCAGCACGGCGCTGGTCGCCGATCAGCAGCAGGACCGCCAGCACGATCAGGCCGATCAGCATGGCGGCGGGCAGAAGGGCAGAGATCGGACGCAGTTCTGCCGTGGGAATGAGGAACGCTGCAGCCGCGACCATGAGGCCGATGGCCGTCAGCGTCTCGGGCCGGAGCAGGCGATTTTTACGATCGTCGGACATGGACAGTCTCCCACGGGACCAGAGGCTTGACGGATTTCAGGACGGCAGGTCCGGCGACGCATCATCCGACGCGCCGCCGGCATGGAACATCAGTTCCAGGGCGTTTCCTGCCAGACCCCGTTCGCCAGGTCATAGAGGTCCGACGTCAGCTGCTTGAAGTCGTCGCCGGTGACAATCTCGACCGGGTTCGCCGTGGCCTTCATCGCGGCCAGAAACTCGGGGTCGTCGGCCATTTGTTCAAAGGCCCCGTCCAGCTTGGCGACGACATCGTCCGGCAATCCGGCCGGGGCGACGAAACCGCGCATGGCGCCATTCACGAGATCGACCCCCTGCTCCTTGAACGTTGGAATCTCCGGGGCAAAGTTCGAGCGTTCCTCGGTTGCAACGCCCAGCACATTGAGTTCGTCCTGAAAACTTGCCACCTCGGAGATATTGAGAATCCCCATCGCGACATGGCCGCCCATCAGCGCGGTCCGCGCAGGCGCGGAGCCCTTGAAGGGAACGATGGTGAACTCGGTATCGATCAGGCCTTCCAGCTTGATCAGCGCGAAATGGTCGTCGCCGCCGAGGCTGGACATGCCCACGGTGATCGCGCCCGGGTCCTGCTTCGCCGCCGCGATCAGCTTGTCGATCGTATCGAAGCCGCTGTTCTTTCCGGTGACGATCACGTTGGGATCGTTCACCACGTTGGCGAGGTAGGTGAAGCTGTCCCTGTCGTAATCGGCCTTCCGGTCGATTGTACGCGCCATCATGCCGGGCAGGTTGAACGTGCCGAGGGTGTAACCGTCGGGATCGGCCCCGGCGACCTCGGTCACACCGATCTGGCCGGACGCGCCGGGCACGTTCTTGACCACCACGCTCGCCCCGTCACCAAGATACTTCTCGATGAAGGGCGCTGCAGTCCGCGCCATCACATCGGTACCGCCGCCGGCGGAATAACCGACGATCACTTCGATCGGCTTTTCCGGATATTCGGCCAGCGCAGCGCCGGCCGACAGGATCATCGCGCCGGTCAGCGCCGTCATTCGGATCAATTTCAGCATGGTTCTCTCCTCCATAACATGCTCATTGGTCGTCTGGTTGCGGATCAGTCCGCGGGAAATTCGCAGCCCAGCCGCTGCAGCGTCGCATCCACCCAGGTGCGATCGTTGGTGCCTTCGGCAATGGCCTTCATCTGGTTGATTTCGGCACTGGATTTGGCCTGGGTCTTCTTCAGAACCTCCTCCGCATCGGAAAGCGGAACGCAGTGCACGCCGTCGCTGTCGCCGATGACGATGTCGCCGGGGTGGATCACCATGCCGCCGATGCTGATCGGCACATTGATCTCGCCGGGGCCGTCCTTGTAAGGGCCGCGATGGCTGATGCCGGCGGCAAAGGTCGGCAGGTTGGTCTTCACGAAAGCGTCGAGGTCACGGATCGCCGCATTCAGCACGAAGCCCGCGACCCCCCTTTTGACTGCATAGGCCAGCATCAGCTCGCCCATCAGCGCGTTGGACAGGTCGCCGCCGCCATCGACGACGATCACGTCGCCCGGCCCGGCCATGTCGATCGCCTTGTGCAGCATCAGATTGTCGCCCGGCCGCGCCTTCACGGTCAGGGCCACGCCCGCCAGGCTGCCGGAGGCATGCATCGGCCGCAGGGTCGGGCCGGCCGCCGTCATGCGCGACATGCTGTCCGAAACATTGGCGACGGGCAGCCTGGCGAAGGCCTCGACGAGTTCTTTCGGGGCGACCCGGGGGCGGCTGAGGATACGGAAACCGGCAGGCATTGTTATTTCTCCACGCTGGTGAGGGGCGCCGGCGAAGCGGCAAGGAACTTGCGGTTGATGATCCGCTCGGGCGCGACGTCCTCGCCGTCAAGGACCTGGAAAATCCCGCGCAGCGCATCGGTACCGACGCGCGCATTGGCCTGGGCGGTGACGCCGCCGATATGGGGGGTCATCACGATATTAGGCTGCGAGAAAAAGATGTGATCCGGTCCCGGCGGTTCGGATGCGAAAGTGTCGAGACCCGCGCCCGCGATATGGCCGGAGGCAACAGCCGCCACCAGCGCGGGCTCGTCGATCAGCCCGCCGCGTGCGGTGTTGATGACATAGGATCCCTGCGGCATCAGCGCCAGCGCCTCGGCGTTCAGAATATTGCGGGTCCCCTCGGTCAGCGGGCAGTGCAACGACAGCACCTGCGACCCGGCGAAAAGCTCTTGCGGGGTGGCTGAGCGGCGCGCGCCGACCGCCTCGAAGGCACTGTCGGGCGCATAGGGATCATAGGCGATCAGCGTCATGCCCAGCCCTCTGGCCATGGCGCCGGTGGCGCGTGCGATCGCGCCGATGCCCATCAGACCCATGGTGCCGCCGTTCAGCTCGCACCCCTGGAAACCGGGCTTTTCCCAGCGGCCCTCGCGCAGGCTCCGGTCCAGCGGCAGGATGCGTTTGGACACGGTCAGCAGCAGGGCAATGGCATGCTCGGCCACCGAAACCGCGTTGGCGCCCGTCGCGACCAACACCGGAATGCCGCGCTCCGCGGCAGCGACGATGTCGATATTGTCGACGCCCACGCCATGTTTCGAGATCACCCGAAGCTGCGGCGCCGCGTCGATGACGGAAGCGTCGATACGGCCCATGCGCGATACGATCCCGACGGCCCCGGTCTTCGCCATGTAGTCCGAAATCACGGCGGAATCCGAATAGGCCGGCGTATGCACCAGTTCGTAGCCATGGCTGGCCGCCAGCGCCTTTGCTTCGGCGGCAAGGTCGGGGCCGGTTACAAGTATCGTCTTGCTCATCGCACAGGTCTCCAAGGACGTTCCGAGGGGGCGGAACGCACTCAACTGTTTCTGAATTTCTTGGGATCCTCCGGATTGGCCTCCCAGCCGTTTCCGGAACATCTCCTCCTGTACAAAAGCCTTAATAGAAAGATTGACTTCACAAAAGCGATTAATTTTTGTTATTAAATTAAGATAAACTGGATTTGATATGGACACTCGTCAATTAAAGACCCTTCTCGCCATCCACAGTCAGGGAACTTTTGCCCGTGCTGCGGATGAAGTCGGGCTCACTCCCTCAGCCGTCAGCCAGCAGATCCAAGCTCTGGAGCAGGAGTTGGACGTGGTCATCTTCGACCGCGCCAGCCGGCCGCCGAAATTCACCACGCAGGGAACGCAGGTCCTTGATATGGCAAAGGATATTCTCCAACGGGAAGAAGATGCCAAGGCGGTTTTGCGGGGCAGCCAGATCGCCGGCACCCTGCTGCTCGGCTCGGTTCGGTCCAGCGCTCTGAACCTGCTGCCGCGCGCGCTTCTACGGATGCGGGATGAGTATCCGCAACTCAGGATCAACCTGCGCGTCTCACTCTCGGCGCCGCTGATCGCCGATGTCGCCGCGGGCCGTCTGGACGCGGCCATGGTCGCCGAACATGTCGGATTTCCGCATGCATTGCGCTGGTCTCCGTTCCTAAAGGAGCCGCTCTGGCTCATTGCTCCGGCCGGAACGGAAAGCCGCGACCCGATTTATCTGCTGAATACCCGGCCCTATGTCCGTTTTCACAGCCCGGTTCCACTGGCCAACCTCATCGACACGGAACTGTCCCGCCTCGGCGTCGTCACTCAGGATGTCGCCCATATCGACACGATCGGCTCGATCGTGACCTGCGTGCGCCAGGGTCTCGGCATCTCGGTCGTGCCCCACGTCGCATTGCAGGAGCCCGAAGGCCTCGAAGTCGTAAAGATCCCTTTCGGCACTCCTCAGATCACGCGGCAAATTGGCCTTGTTGACCGTGTCGGCTCTCCGAGACGGGAACTGACCCGTGCCCTGCATGGCGTGCTCGTCGATCTCTGCGGCCCCTATGGCGTGCGCTCGGGAAAGGATGGCGAGGACGAGAATGGGGTCCCGTTGATTTGACGCACCCGACTGGACGCCTCTAAAAACCTCGCAAAGATCGATGCTTTCTGATCCACTTTGGGCATGGTGATTTGCATGGAGCGGACGGTGCGCGGACAGCTCGGTTTCCTTGATCTTGATGAGCGCTATGCGCGCCTGAGTGCTGTCGGCGATCCTCTGGAGAAGCTTAACGACATTATTCCATGGCCCGTTTTCGAGAAGCCGCTGGCCAAAGCGTTGAAGCGTTCGGACGGGTCGAAAGGCGGGCATTCGCCGTTTCCCGCAGTCATGATGTTCAAGATCCTCGTGCTGCAGGCCATTTACAACCTGTCCGACGATCAGGCCGAGTTCGTCATTCAGAATCGGCTCTCGTTCATGCGGTTCTTGGGCCTTTCGCTTTCCGAAAAGGTTCCGGATGCGTGGAAAGACATTCACCACTCGGACAAGGGGGGGGGGCAATATGTGTCGATCAAGTGTTCGGAGCGACTGGCCGCGCAAGGCATCGACGGCTTCCGCTGAAAGCGACCTGACGCTTATGACAATGTCCTCGCCGACACGATCAACGGCCTCTACGAGGTCGGGGAGCAGTATTACGCCATGCTGGACGGACCAGCTATCGCCGCGCAGCTTAAGCCAAACAGCCTCCGGCATACCCGGTGCGGTTCAATCCGCGCGTGGCTTGCCGTGGCTCTTGGGGAAATACAGTGTAAGCAACGCCATTTGTTCGTCTGTCAGCCAATAAAGGTCGCTCATGATCACTCTCCTTTACGGAGCCTGAATCACATCAAACACCATCAATCAATGGGGTCCTGCCCCTAAGGCGAACATCGCCGATGTGACGAAGGAAATCCGGTTGTTCGCAAGAGTGCAAAGGTAGCACAGTGTCCTTGACAGAAAAGGATGCGGTTCCTTTTCCTGCCGCCCTATAGCCCTGACCTCAAATCCCTCATTTCGAACTGCCGCCAAGCACGCCGGCGACAAAAGCGCGCTGGAACAGCAGGTAGGAAATGACAACGGGCAGCACGGAGATGATTGTTGCCGCCATCAGAATGCCGTGCTGGACCTGCAGGCCGCTGGTCAGGGCGTTGAGCGAAACGGTCACCGGACGCGCCTGATCATTGCTGGTCAGCGTCATGGCGAAGAGAAGGTCGTTCCAGACGGCGCGCGACTGGATGATGGTGAGAGCCGCAAGGCCGGAGCGTGAGGCCGGCAGCAGCACCTTGTAGAAGTAGGTTCCGGTTCCGCAGCCATCGAGAAGTGCTGCCTCGAACATCGAGCGCGGCACAGAGGCAAAGAAGTTGCGCATGAAAAAAGTACAGATCGGAACGCCGTAGGCAGCATGCACAAGCCACATGCCCGGAATGGTGTTGTGAAGACCAAGGTGGCGCATAAGCGAAAACAGCGGAATCTGGACGATCTGATACGGCACAAGCATGCCGGTCAGTAAAAGGAGATAGATCAGGAAACCGACCCTGCCACGGATCTGGGATAGCGGAAATCCCGCGGCGGCCCCCAGAAGCACCGAGAAGAACACACCGGGTATGGTGATCATCAGGCTGTTGAGGAAGGTGCGGCCAATCTGTGACCAGGCGGCGGCGTAATTGTCTAGATTCGGACTAGCGGGAAGAGAAAAGACGTTCAAGACTTCAGCCGGTGTCTTGAGCGAAGTATTGAGCGCGACGAGTAGCGGCGTCAGGAAGACAACCGCGATAACTGCGGCTCCGAGATAGGAGGTGACCTGCGCCGTTCTGGAAGTCGTGTTACTGATCATTTTCTGAGCGCTCCACCTGACGGGCCATATAGACCACGAACGGCATGATGATGATGGCCGAAACAAGCAGCATTGCGACGGAAATGGCGCTCGCCTCGCCCATTTTGAGCCTGCCGAAAGCGGTGTCGTACATCTGCGTGGCAAGAACATCCGAGGCATAGGCCGGCCCGCCATTGGTCATTGCCCAGACAATATCGAAAAGCCGCATGGCGTCGACGGCAGACATGCCGAGTGCGATTGCCGTTGACGGCCACAAAAGCGGAAACGTAACCTTGGTGAACATCTGCCAGGCGCTGGCGCCATCCATCCGGGCCGCGTCGAGACACTCCTTCGGCAGGTTGCGCAACCCGGCAAAAAACACGATGAACGAAAAACCGACCGACCACCAGAGACTGGCGGCCATCAGTGAGTAGGTAACGATGCCGGCATCACCGATCCAGTTGCGCGCCAGAAAGCCGAGGCCGACTGCGTTGAGAACCTGCGTGATAAGGCCCGCACTCGGCTCGTAAAGCCAGCGCCAGATGGCAGCCACGGCGACAGGCGGAAGTGTGTATGGCAGGAAATAGACCAACTTGAACAGCGACTGCCCCCGCGTCAGCCGATTGACGAGTATGGCGAGCGCCAGCCCCAGACCAGTTGGCCCGATGACATAAAAAATCAGCCATTTAAGGTTGTTGAACAACGAGTGATAGAAACGGCTGCTATTGAGAAGCGAAGCATAATTTCGCAACCCCACATCAACACGGTTTGGCGTGAGGCCGTTCCAGCTTTGAAATGAAAGCCAGACCGTATCGATGACCGGATAAATATAGAAGACGATAAAGAACAGCACCGGGATAAACAGGAATAGGCAAAAAGTCAGCCAGGCACTTTTCTCCCAAGGGGCGGGTTTGTCTCTATGCATCGTCCACTCCACATGACAAGCCGCCGGCCATCGGGCCGGCGGGAGTTCATCATTTGCTCAGCTTACCAGCTGACAAAGCTTTCTTGGGAAAGCGCGTCCTGACGGAGGGCTTCAAGCGTTTCCACCACTGAATCGATCGTGGCATCCGACGGGTCTGCGGCGAAACGTTCGAGTTGAACGCCAAGTTCGGTGCCAAGCTCCGTCGGCAGCAGGAAGAACAGGTTCGGCATCACCGCGTCAGTTTCATTGGCGCTGGCCACCTCGGCGCTCGTCTTCTTGCCGATGTAATCATAGATTTCGTCGGATGTTTGCAGATTGGCCGCGACCGATCCCTTGTAGCGGTTGAACGCGGCCTGGCCTTCGGCGCTCGCTGATGTGCGCAGGAAGTTCGCTGCGGCGGCCTCGGAGGCTTCCGTGCCGTTGGGTGTCGCGATCGCATCGACCTGGATCACGACGGCGCCATCGACGCCGGGCGCGGGGAAGAAGTCATAATCCTCACCCGGGGCCCAGCCCAGTTCCTGAAAATAGCCTGAAATCCAGTCACCCATCTGGTACATGGCGGCACGGCCTGCAACGACGTCCTCGCCACCCTGGGCCCATGTCTTGCCGCCCCAGTTTTCGATGTAGTTCGCGGCATAGACCTCACCGTAGAGTTTGAGGGCTTCCCGGAACTCCGGCCCGTCAAAGGGCATCTCGCCGGAAGCAAGCTTGAAGTAGCCCTCGGTTCCAACGACAGAGATCAGCGGAGCGTAGAAATTGTAAAGACTCCAGAACGAGCCGGCGCCATTGGCGAAGCAGGCGATGCCGGTGGCCTCGACCTCGTCGCACAGTGCCTTCAGCTCATCGAAGGTTTGCGGGGCGGTCCAGCCGTTATCGTCGAACAACTCCTTGTTGTAGAAGATGTTGGAGATAACCGCCATGTTGAGCGGGATTGCATAGGGAACGCCGTCGACCTTCATCACGCGCTGCAGGCCCGACGGGAAAATCTCGCTTCCGTCGACTTCATCCCAAACATCCTGAACCGACTTGAGCTGGCCGGCATCGACAAACGTCTTGATCTCATAGCCCATCGCGCTCTGATAGGCGGCTGGCGGATTACCGCCAAGCATGGCGGTCTGCAACTGGCGCCGCAGCTCCACCGTATTGCCCGGAATGACCTCGCCGACAACGGGCGTGTCGGCATAGTTTTCGTTGTTAAGATCGATGAGGCTGGTGATGGCCTCCAGCTCTGCACCGGCACCCCAGTAATGCCAGACCGGGCTCGGTTCCTGGGCATGGGCGGCTGTCGCGAGGCCAAGGGCGCAACTCGCCAGAAGCGTAGCGCGTACAAACATGAGAATTCCCCTTTTTGTCGATTGTAGCGTGACGTCGGAAATTGAATGGTTAATTATTCAGAACCAATGACCAAATCGTATTTTTATGCACATAATTTTGTCAATAGAGTTTTTGATTAAAAAACGCTCAAATTCATTCATATCGTTGAATATAAATATATTATTTTATATTTAAGGGAACACTTGACGTAGAGCAATTGGCTGGTTTAAGAAAATTAAATCAGATTATCGGAATTAAAAAATGAACCGGAAGCCCAAAAATCTCGGCGGAATGCATCCCTCGGTCCTCCGGCGGATCAACTCGATCGCGGTGTTTCATACGCTGCGCAAGACCCCGCATATCTCGCAGCGGGACATTGGCCTCGCCACGGGGATTGACCGCTCCACGGTTTCAGCGATCACCGGCTATTTTGACAGTCTGGGCCTGCTGGAACGCCACCAGCCCGAGGAGCAACCCGTTCGGCGCGGGCGGCCGATGGAAGCATTGACCCTGCGCGCCGAGGCCGGGCTGCTGATCGGCGTTCATATCCTGCCTGAAAAGGTGCGGTTTGTTGCATCCGGGCTCGATGGCGTCCCGAAATCTACCCGGAACGTTCTGCCACTCAGGGAAGCGGCTGATTTCGGAGAAAGCGTCGAAGCGGGACTGGAAACATTTCTTCAGACAATCGGCCGTAAGCGCGATGAAGTTTCGGCCATCGGGGTCACCGTGCCCGGACTGGTCGCCAATGACGGGCGTCTTGCGGAATCCTCGAATATGCGCTGGCGCGACCTCGATCTTCAGGGCGCGCTCGTCGAACAGTTCGGACCCAATGTCTGGCTCAACAATGACAGCCGCGCGGCCGGCATTGCCGAAAAGATGTTCGGGCGATGCGCCGAGGCCAACGACTTTGTCTTCGTCGACAGCGCGTCCGGTGTCGGCGGCAGTCTTTTTCTGGATGGTGCCCCCTATGCCGGAGCAGGCGGCTTTGCCGGCGAACTGGGCCATATAAAGGTCGTCCCCAATGGACGGCTTTGCACATGCGGCTGCTCGGGGTGCCTGTCGGCCTACCTTTCGGAGCCCGCCCTTGTCCGTCGTTTCGCCCAGCTTGAGCTGAATGTCGAAGACTTTTCCCAGATGCGTGCTCTGGCTGAAAACGGTGTCGCCGCCGCTCTTTCGGCACTCGACGAGGCAGGGGAAATGCTGGGCCTGGCCCTTGCCAATTATATCAATCTTTTCAATCCGGAAATGATCGCTCTCGGCGGCGGAATCGCGTCACTGATGCCGTTTCTCGAAGCCGGCATGGAGCGCACGGTTTCCCGCCATGCGCTGGCTTCGGCACGGGCGCTCTGCACGATCGTGGTTTCCGATCTGGCCAGGGAAGAAACGCCGCGGGGCGGTCTGGCGCTGGCGCTCGGCGGCCTGACCGACACGAACAGCGGCCAGCCCTTCCCGTGGTGACTTTCAGTATAACAAAGGAAATGAAGCGAAAATGTCCAAACTGAGAATCGCGATCGTTGGTCTGTCCGTCGAAGCCTTGATCGGCTCTCCGCTAAAAACCGACAGCGATGCGATGCAGACCTACCGGGCGAAGGAACTGCCCGAGAACAATCTCTGGCTTGTCCGCGGCATTCTGGCGCGCATCGAGGAAGAGCGCGATGTCGAGGCCGTGCCGTTGCTGTGGTCCACGGCGCTGCCCGGCGGCGCGCTTACGCTTGCCAATTACGAGCAGATCAAGGCGGAAACCTGTGCGCTGTTGAAGGAAAACGGTCCCTTCGACGGCGTCGTCATCGCCAACCACGGCGCCCTGGAGGTGGATGATCTCCACGTTCAGGCTGACGGCGATTATCTGGCTGCGGTACGGGCAACCATAGGCCCGGATGTTCCGGTCAGCGTCGCGCTTGACCTGCATGGTCATATCACACCCGAAATGCTCGAAAACGCGACGGTTTTCAGCGCCCTGCGCACCGCACCACACCGCGACGACAAACAGACAGGCTATCGCGCCTGCCACCAGTTGCTGCGTGTGATCCGCACCGGCATCCGGCCCAAAACCGCCGCAGTCCACATCCCGATCCTGATTGCGGGTGAGCAGGCGATCACCCCGCAAACGCCGGGTGCCCATCTTTATGCCTCCCTGCCGGCCTATGATTCCCGTGACGGCATTATGGAGGCCAACATCATGGTCGGCTTTGCTTTCAACGACCGCCCGTGGACGGGCATGACGGCCATCGCCACAAGTGATGGCGATCTCGAGCAGGCAAAGGCAGCCGCACTCGATCTCGCCCGCGACATCTGGAACCGCCGTGATGATTTCATATTGCGGATGGAGACAGCCAGCATCGAGGACGGGCTTCTTATGGCAGCGGAAACGACCGAAAAACCTGTCTATGTGAGCGATTCCGGCGACAACACGACGGCCGGTGCACCGGGCGACCTCACCACCGTGCTGCAGGCGGCGCTCAAGGATCCGCGGCTCGGCAACGCGGTATTTGCCGGTATTTATGCGCCCGAACTTGTTGCGCAAGCGCTGGCTGCGGGCAAAGGAGCCAGTATCGATTTCGAACTTGGCGCCGAACACATTTCACTCCCGGGCGGACGCATGAAGGTGACAGGCACGATCGAGGGCTACGGCGCCGAACTGGTACTTGGCGGCTTTCAGCCCTATCGCAGCGCCGAGGGCGGATGGGCCGCCATCCGCATCGGTGACGTGATCGCGACATTCCACAACCTGCCGATCGGCATCACCACACCCGCGCATTTCAGGGCGATGGGCATCGATCCGGTTGCCCACAGCTATTACGTGGTCAAGCTTGGCTATCTTCACCCGCAGATCCAGGACATTGCTGCCCGCCACATCCTGTTGCTGACCGGCGGAACGGTGGACCTGAACCTCGCCGCGCGTGACTGGAAGCATGTTCCACGCCCGGTCTATCCCGTCGATCCGACAATGGACTGGTCCCCCGAAAGCGGTCTTTACACAAACTGATATTGCGTCACGAGGAGATCTACCGATGCAGATTACACTTGCTCCCGTTAAAATCCCCGCCTTTGAAATTCCCGAGACGCGGCCGGCTATTCCCGCAGAAACCTTTGCCGCACGTTGCGATACACTGTTTCAGCGCGCCGATTGCGATTGGGTCGTCGTTTACGCCGACCGCGAGCATCAGGCCAATATCGCGTTCCTGACAGGTTTCGAACCGCGCTTTGAAGAGGCTCTGCTGCTGCTGGGCAGGGCCGGCGAACGCATCATTGTCACCGGTAACGAAAGCAGTTCCTACACGGCCATTGCCGGGCTGGAAGGCGTCGAGACCGTCCTCAGCCAGTCGATGAGCCTCATGGGGCAGGACCGGAGCCGGAAACCGAACCTCGAGCAGGTCTTGTCCGATTGCGGCATCAAAGCCGGCCAATCGATTGGCCTCGTCGGGTGGAAATATCTCGAGCCCGGCGAAAGCGAGGACGCTGGCTATTTCCTGCCGCATCACTTCGTGCGGGTGCTCCAGCGGCTTGCCGGCGACAAGGGCGCACTCAGCGACGTGACCGGCCTTCTCATGCATGAGACCGACGGGTTGCGTGCCGTCGTCGACGCCGACGAAATCGCGATGCTCGAATGGGGCGCAGCGCGTGCGTCCGTCGCGGTCTGGCGGATACTCTCGCAGGCGCGTCCCGGCGAAAGCGAACTGACGGCCGCTGCCCGAATGGGCTATGCCGGCGAACCGATGTCCTGCCATTTCATGCTCTCCGCCCAGAATGCCAGCGCAGATGTCATCGGGCTTAGCAGTCCCTCGTCACGGACCTTGCGTCTTGGTGACGGCATCACAACAGCCGTCGGCTATTGGGGTGGTCTTTCCTCGCGCGCCGGGCTTCTTGGCGATGGAGATGACGCATTTCTTGCAAAAGCGGCCGGCTATTTCGAAGCACTCGTGACCTGGTACGAAACGGCCGATATCGGCACTGAGGGCGGCACGCTCTACAAGGCGGCCGAGGACGCCCTAGCGCGCCACGGACTCGATACGGCGCTCAATCCGGGCCATCTGCTCAGCCATGACGAATGGATGAACACGCCGATCCGCAAGGGCGGGAACGGCCTCATTGCATCCGGCATGCCCGTTCAGGTGGACGTCATTCCCGTGCCAATGAACAAGGGCCAGGCGCTGAACTGCGAGGACGCCGTCGTGTTTGCCGACGACAGCCTGCGCGAGGACATCCGTTTGAAGCATCCACAGATGTTCGCACGTATGATGGCGCGCCGCGACTTTGTGCGCGACGCGCTCGGCATCGATCTGAAACCCTGCGTCCTGCCGCTTTCCAACACGCCGCTCTGCCTTGCGCCTTTCTGGCTCAAGCATGACCACCTTCTGGTCCACGGCCGATAACAACACCGATGCGCAAGGGGCGGCAACCCTGCCCCGGCGCAGCACCGGAGCCCGATCATGGCCAATGTTCGCATACAGAATGCCGTCAAGACATTCGGTAAATCCAAGATACTCAACGACATCGACATCGATATCAGGGACGGAGAGTTTTTGATCCTCGTCGGGCCGTCGGGGTGCGGAAAGTCGACCCTTCTCAGGATGATCGCGGGGCTGGAGAGTTTTTCGTCCGGTAACCTGCTCATCGGCGGCGAGGACGTCACGGCGCTCCATCCGAAGAAACGCGACATTGCGATGGTGTTCCAGAATTATGCGCTCTATCCGCATATGACCGTCGAGCGGAACATGGGGTTTTCGCTGGAACTGGCCAAGATCGCGAAGGAAGAGCGTCGGCGCCAGGTCGCCAGGGCTTCGGAGATACTCGGGCTCGGGCATCTGCTTGACCGCTACCCGCGTCAGCTTTCCGGCGGTCAGCGCCAGCGCGTCGCCATGGGCCGGGCTATCGTGCGTAATCCTTCGCTGTTTCTGTTCGACGAACCACTGTCGAATCTCGATGCGCAATTGCGCGTCGAAATGCGGGCCGAGATCAAGAGCCTGCATCAGCGGCTGGGCTCGACGATCATCTACGTGACCCACGACCAGATCGAAGCCATGACCATGGCCGACCGGATTGCGCTGATGAACAAGGGCGTGGTCGAGCAGATCGGCACACCGATGGAACTTTACGAGCGTCCGGCCAACACATTTGTCGCTCGCTTCATCGGTTCGCCCTCGATGAACCTGATCGATGTCGAGGTTGTCGAGAAGGACGGAAATCTTGCTCTTTCGGCAGGCACGGGTGATGTCGTCGCAACATTGCCCCGTCAGATTACAATGAATGGCAAAAAGCATGTTCAACTTGGTGTGCGGCCCGAAGATTTCGTGATTTCAGACACCGGTTTCCCCGCCGAAATCACGCTTGTGGAACCGACCGGTTCCGAAACGCAGGCGCTTTGCCGCTGTGGCGACACACAGATCACCGTACTTTTGCGCGATCGGGAACGTGTGGATCCAGGCATGCAGCTTCGCCTGAAACCGAAGCCCGACCGCATTCATCTGTTTGATGCCGAGACCGGCAAGGCCATTCCAGTCCTCTCCTGAGCGTTACTCGACGAATTGCGATCATCGCGGACCGTAGTGTGCCCGATGCTCTTGATCCCGGGTTCGATGGTGGGCTGTCTTGACGAGAGAGGCGCTTTCAAGCCGGACACATTGTGGCAGCACCACGATCGCGTATGCAGTGTTCGCGCTGTGCCGTCTCAACGCCCTTGATACAGACTTGGGTTAACGAACAAGGAGCTTGAAACGGCTTTGTTGCAAAGATTCGTCGTGTCAGAGAAAAAACTATCTTTTTGGTTTTCAGGCAGTCTGACCTTTGAGGTTTTGGGCGAGTAGTGCCACGGCTTCGCTCAGCGCGCAGGGGCCGATGCCGAAAGATTGCGCCATGGACTGCCGGCTCGAGTTATCCACAAGACTGCCTCGATAAAAAGGCATTTATCCCTGCCGCTCCGTCCGGGATCGCTTCACTTCCCAAGACAATGCGGCTCCATCTTCGCCCATTGGGCGTCAGTCAAAACAAATCGGTCCATCCAGAGCTTGAATCACAGCCAAGCCAAAATGGGAATCCTAATTACCCACAAACCCTAAAGCGTAAGGTTTATCCCAGCCTCGTCTCCGGCGAAAACATGGGATTTCTCCATGATGAAGCTGAAACGGAAAGGTTCTCCGCGCATTGAGGCGTCAAGGCTTTGCGCATCGTCAGTGGGAACGCGGGCGGTGAATGGCAGGCCTTCGAGATCGAAGTGGACATAGACTTCATTGCCCATGTGCTCGACCAGCCGAATGGGGCCGGTTGCTTCCGCGATGATGGCGTTTTCGTCACGCCGCAATGCGGCGCTTTCCGGTGTCACGATATGTTCGGGCCGGATACCGAAACGGACTGTCTGCCCCATGTGACCGGAAAGCTTGCCGGCATAGTCCTTGGGCAGGGCCAGAAATGTGCGCTCGCCCAGAAGCAGCGCGGGGGAACCATCACTGGCGACCACGGTTGCCTCATGGATGTTCATTTCCGGAGAGCCGATGAAGCCGGCAACGAAAGCGTTTGCCGGGCGCTCATAGAGGCTCGTCGGCACATCGACCTGCTGAATGGTGCCCTCCTTCAAAACGCAGATGCGCTCGCCCATCGTCATCGCCTCGACCTGGTCGTGGGTCACGTAGATGGCCGTCGACGGCTGGCCGGTATTGCGCAGTTCGCGGTGAAGCTCGGTAAGGCGCACGCGCATCGAGGCGCGCAGCTTGGCATCGAGATTGGAAAGCGGTTCGTCGAAAAGGAAGACCTCCGGCCGCTTGACGATGCAGCGACCCACGGCAACGCGCTGGGCCTGCCCGCCGGAAAGCTGTTTTGGGTAGCGATCGAGCAGGTTGACCATTTCGAGCAGTTCGGCCGCATGCATGACGCGCTTCTTGATCTCGTCTTTCGGCACATGCGCCAGCTTGAGGCCAAGCGCCATATTGTCGAAGACTTTCATATGCGGATAGAGCGCATAGTTCTGGAACACCATGCCAATGCCGCGCTGTTTCGGCGGCAGTTTGTTGACGACCGTTTCGCCGATGCTCAGTTCGCCGTCGGAAATCTGCTCCAGCCCGGCCACCATGCGCAGGATTGTGCTTTTGGCGCAGCCCGAGGGGCCGACGAACACCATGAACTCGCCGTCGCGAACGTTCAGGTCGACGCCGTGGACGGCTTCGAAACCATTGGGATAAATCTTCCGGATCTGCTGGAGATTGACGTGGGCCATTTCCTCACTCCCTATGCTTTTGTCTCCCGGTCCCTGTTCGCTTCCGGGAGGTATGCGCCGCGTGAAATTTCGCGGCTCAGTCCTTGTCCTGGTTGATCTTGGGTGGTGGCGCAACGGACATGCGCTCCACCAGGTTCATCGTCATGCCGATCCTGCGGCGTGACACCAGTTTGCCTGCAGCCTGGTCGGCAAGCATCTGTATGGCCAGCCGGCCCATCTCGCCGCGTTCGATATGCATGGTTGTCAGTGGTACTTCGCAGTGCATGCTGATCGGCAGATCATCGAAGCCGACGATCGAGACATCTTCCGGAACGCGATACCCCGCCGAAAGCAACGCCTGAGTGACACCGATAGCAAGCATGTCCGATGCGCAGACGATTGCCGTGTGGTCGAAGCGGCCTTCCTCAATCAGGCTGCGTATGGCGTTGCTGGCATCCAGGCTGGAGAAGTTGGCGCTGCCGGTATCGAGCAGGTCGCGCTCGGGATCGAACACAATGCCGGCGCGTTCAAGCGCATGGCGCATGCCGTCGATGCGCTGGGCGACCGTGTCACGATAGATATGCGAAACATGCAGGAATTTCGTATGTCCCTTGTCGATCAAGTGCTGTGTGGCTCGATAGGAGCCGTAGTAATGATCGGGCGAAATGCTGGATATCCGCATCAGCGGATCGACGCCGTTGACGATCACCGCTGGACAGCCAAGGGCAGCTATGGCCTCGATGACCGGTCCCTGGTCTATGCCAAGCATGACCACACTTTCCGGCTTGCCGCGGCGGAAAAGTTTTTCGGGATCAACCTCGGTATAGCCATCGCCGATCAGCGCCAGATCCAGAGCAACATCCCAGCCAAGGTAACGGGCTTCATCTGTCAGGCCGCGCAGCGTGTCGACATAGTAGTGATCATTGGCCGCATAACGGTCAAAGGTCACGATTGAAACCGACCCCAGCTCGGCCATGGCGCGCAGTTTCGAATCAGGACGGCGATAACCGAGATCCTCGACAACCTGCATAACCCGCGCACGGTTGCTCGGGCTGACGCCGGTGCGTTCATTCAGCACTTTTGAAACCGTGCTGATGGAGACTCCCGAGGCCTCGGCGATATCGTGCAGCGTTGCTGTCTGCGCGACTTTGCGCCCTTTGGTCTTGATGATCTCGTCGGTTGTCTGCATGTCGTCGTGTCCACTCACATCCGCCTCCCATATCCGGCTTTGCAAGGCACCAGTTTTCTGCCGGTTTGGCAAGCTGGCGCCCAGGCCGGAGGCGGCGCTTGGCCTCAATCTACCAAGGGTTTCCGAAAAAGAAAATATAATTATTTTATTTTCCTTTTCTATTTTTATTTTCCTGCGCTCAAAGCGTTTTAAAATTCGGAATCTGCAATTTTTCGCCGTTCGGAATATGATAAATGCAAGAAATATGGCGAAAAATCTTCATTTTAGCGAATTTTCAAGGCTCGCGTTCAATGCAGGAATGATTGACGAAATGGAAATGCGCGGATAGTTTTCCTTCTGATGATCGTTTTCGCATTTTATTTTCCATAAAATTTCCATTTTCTGCGGAATTTCGAAAGCGGCGTCACCAAGCTGAAACCCGAACGGCTGACCGGAAGGGGCTCAGCGGAGGGCAATCGCAGTGCCTGGATCAGGAAAGGCGCGGTTGTTGAATTTCGGTTCGCGCATGGGCGGCCTGGAACCAGGTAAACGCCTGAAGAATATGCGCCAGTGGAGGATTGACTATGAAACTGCAAAGCAAGCTTGCGCTCGGCACGGCTGTCGCCCTGATGGGTTTGATGGGTGTAGCCCAGGCGGAAACCACCGTTCGCGTGATGGGGATTGAACCGAACGATCCTTATGAGAAGACGATCAACCAGGAAGTTGTCGACGCTTATGAGGCCGAAAATCCCGACACCAAGATTACAATCGAATATCTGGAAAACTCGGCCTTCAAGTCGAAGCTGCCGACCGTGCTCCAGTCCAACAAGCGCCCTGACCTCTACTGGTCGTGGGCCGGTGGTGTGCTTCAGGAACAGGCGCGCAATGGCGTAACCCAGAACATTACCGATCAGGTCAAGGCGACATTCGACGAGACCTTGCCGAAGGGCGCCGTGCAGGCCTTTAGCTATCAGGGCGACATCGTCGGTGCACCGTCCAAGGTTTCGCTGATCGTCCTTTGGTATAACAAATCGCTGGCTGAAGAAGCTGGCGTCGATGTCAGCCAGATCAAGACCTGGGATGATTTCCTCGCGGCCGTTGAAACGGCCAAGGGCGCCGGCGTGACGCCGATCGTTGCCGGCGGCAAGGACAAGTTCCCGCTGCATTTCTACGTTGCTTATCTGGCCGAACGGATCATGGGGACTGATGGGCTTGCTGCAGCCCGCGCCGGTGAAGATGGCGGTTTCACCAATCCTGACTTCGTCAAGGCTCTGGAAGAGTTCAAGCTGCTTGCCGATCTCGCCCCCTTCCAGAATGGCTTCGCCAGTGCAACATTCTCCAAGGAAAGCGGCATGTTCGGCGACGGCCAGGCGCTGTTTGAACTGGCCGGCCAGTGGAATTATTCGACACAGAAAGCCAACTCCGCCAGCGGCGAAGGCCTTCCGGAAGCCGATCTCGGCATGATGGCCTTCCCGGCCTATCCCGGTGGCAAGGGTGATCCGTCCGATGTCCTGGGCGGCATCAATGGCTGGGTCGTCACCAAGGATGCGCCGAAAGAGGCCGTCGATTTCCTGAAATACTGGGTCAGCAAGCCGGTCGAGGAAAAATACGCCGCCGCCGGCCAGTGGATCCCGATTGCCAAGGGCGCCGGTGAGGCCCTGACCAACCCGTTCTTCCAGGAAGTCTCGCAGATGTCGGCGGATGCGGCGAACATGCAGCTCTACCTCGATCAGGCATTCGGGCCCAATCTCGGCGGCGCCGTCAACGACATCTCGGCAGATCTGGCCGTCGGTGCAATCACGCCTGAAGAGGCGGCGCAGACGCTCGAAGACTATCGGGAAATGGAATAATCCTCTCCCGGCGGCCGGCGGTTTCGTCCTGCCGGCCGCTCCCTTCATGTCATTGCCAATCAGCGTGCGCATCGTGGCGTTACCGCCGAATGCGCACCCGTCAAGTCGCGACGCCTCACACCATAAATCAGCCGTGTGCAGCGTCCGCAGGAGGACAGGTTGTCGACCATCGCAAAGACGCAGACAGGCGTCCCGAAAACCCTATGGCGGCCATCGAACGCACTGGTGACCTTTGTCGTCTTCATGTTGCCGGCCTTTGTGCTTTTCACCACTTTCGTCATGTTGCCGATGATCGATGCGGCACATTTTTCGCTCTACAAATGGTCCGGCTACGGTTCGCCCACGGACTTTGTCGGCCTGCAGAATTTCGAGCGACTGGCGCATAACCGCATCTTCCTGCATTCCTTCGGCAACTCGATGAAGATCATCGCGGCTTCATTGCTAGTACAGTTGCCGCTGGCAATGGTGCTGGCGCTGCTGATCTACGAGAAACACTGGTCCAACACGATCTTCCGGTTGGTCTTCTTCCTGCCCTATATTCTGGCGGAAGTCGCAAGTGGCCTGATCTGGAGCTTCATCTTTGACGGCGACTATGGTTTGGCGGCAGAGATCGCCCGCTGGCTGAACATCGATAGCTTCTACATTCTGGCCAACCGGCAATGGGCGTTCACCGCCATCCTGGTCGTCATCGTCTGGAAATATTTCGGCTTCCACATGATGATCTTCATCGCCGGCCTTCAGTCGATCCCGAAGGACCAGATCGAGGCGATCACCATCGACGGCGCAGGGCCGCTTCAGGTCATCCGCTATGTCAAACTGCCGATGCTGAAGCCTGCGATCACCATGTCGGTGTTCTTCTCGGTGATCGGCGCGATGCAGATCTTCGACATCATCATTCCGCTGACCAATGGCGGTCCGTCCAATTCGACGCATACCATTGTCAGCTTCCTCTACACTTTCGGCCTTCAGCGCATGAATATCGGCTTCGGCAGTGCGGTCGGCATCGTGCTGTTCCTGTTCTGCGCGACCTTTGCCTTCACCTACCGGTCGACCTTCCAGCGTGAGAAAGGAACGGCACGATGAACCTGGAAAACATGTTCAACTGGCGCACGGCGCTGCGCATCATCTTCCTGCTGGTCATGACGGCCGTCATCATGGGGCCGCTCTCGATCACCGTTTTCGGCGGGTTCAAATCTCTCGGCGAACTCAGGACATCGCCGATCGGCCTGCCGCAGCACTGGGTGCTTTCCAATTATGCCGATATCCTCGCCTCGGCCGACTTCTGGCGCTATCTGCGTAATTCACTGATCATTTCGATCTCCTGCGTCCTGTTGACGCTGATCGTTTCGGGCATGGCGGCCTACTGCTTCGCGCAACTGCATTTCTTCGGCAAGAAGATGCTGTTTGCCTATTTCACCGTCGGCATGATGTTTCCCTTCGCAACGGCGATCCTGCCGCTGTTCATCAAGATCCGCGATCTCGGTCTGCTGGATATGCCAACCGGCGTCATCTTTCCGCAGGTTGCCTTCGGCCTCGCCTTTTCGATGATGCTGTTCCGCGGCTTTTTCGAACAATTGCCGAAGGAGTTGTTTGAGGCCGCGCAGATCGATGGCATCGGCTATATGGGCTTTTTCTTCCGCTTCACGCTGCCGCTTTCCGTACCGATCCTGTCAACGGTTGCCACCTTCGTTTTCGTTCAGAGCTGGAACAACTTCCTGCTGCCGCTGGTCGTCCTCAACGAACAGCCTTCCTACACCTGGACGCTCGGCATCATGCAATATCGCGGTGCCTACATGACCGACTGGAGCCGGGTTCTGGCCTTTGTGACGCTGACCATGACGCCGGCCATCGTCTTCTTCTTTGCAGCACAGAAATACATCGTGGCCGGGCTGACCGGCGGCGCCGTCAAGGGTTGATGCGCGATCAATTAACAAAAGGTCTTTTGAAATGACAAAAATCGTCAATCCGATTCTCAAAGGCTTCAATGCCGATCCGGCGATTTGCCGCGCGGGAGAAGATTATTACATCGCGACGTCGACATTCGAATGGTTTCCCGGTGTGCAGATCCACCACTCGCGCGACCTGAAGAACTGGGAACTGGTCAAACGTCCTCTGGACCGCACCTCGCAGCTGGATATGCGCGGGGAACAGGATTCCGGTGGCGTCTGGGCGCCCTGCCTGACCTATGCCGACGGTCTGTTCTGGCTGATCTATACCGACATGAAGCGTGCCGAAGGCGACTTCAAGGATGCCTTCAACTACCTGGTGACGGCGCCCGCCATCGAAGGTCCGTGGTCCGATCCGGTCTATCTGAATGCCAGCGGTTTCGATCCCTCGCTGTTCCACGACGATGACGGCCGCAAATATCTGACCAACCAGCTCTGGGATTACCGCCGCAAGCCATCGGCCTTTGCCGGCATTGTCATGCAGGAATATTCGCACGCCGAACAAAAGCTTATCGGTGAGCCAAGTGTTGTCTATCACGGCACGCCTGCCGGTATCACCGAGGGGCCGCATATCCAGAAGTTCAATGACTGGTATTACATGATCACCGCTGAAGGCGGTACGGGCTACAACCACACCGTTTCCTGCGCTCGCTCGAAATCGGTGGAGGGACCTTACGAAAACCACCCGGACCTCCACATCCTGACCAGCCGCGACGATCCGCAATCGCCGCTGCAGCGTTCCGGTCATGGCTGCATCGTCGAGACGCCGGATGGCGAATACTATATGGCGCACCTCATGAGCCGGCCGCTGCCGGGTATCAAACGCAGCGTGCTTGGCCGCGAAACCTCGATCCAGAAGGTCGTTTTCGATGCCGAGGGCTGGCCGCGCCTGGCCGATGGCGGCATGGCCCCCAGCCTTGAGGTCGATCTGCCGAAAGGCGTTGCTGTCGGCGAAGAAAAGCCGGATAGCACCGCAACAGATTTCGACACAGCAGAGCTGCCGATCGAATTCCAATGGTTGCGTTCGCCCGAGCCCGGTCGCCTGTTCAGCCTTTCCGCGCGTCCCGGTCATCTGCGGCTTTTCGGCCGTCAGTCTATCGGCAGCTGGTTCGAGCAGGCGCTTGTTGCCCGCCGTCAGACCGCCTTTGCCTGCGCCGCCGAAACCGAGACCGATGCCGCGCCCAAAACCTTCCAGCAGCTTGCGGGCCTGATCGCCTATTATAATCGCTCGAAATTCCACTATCTGGCGATTTCGGGCGACGGAAAAGGCGGTCGCGAACTTTCGATTATCTCCTGCAATGGCGCCTGGCCGGAATCCAATCTGACATTTGCGCTGCGCTCACCCGTTGCCCTTCCGGCAGAAGGCGCCATCCGGCTCGGCCTCGATATTGACGGTCCCGTGCTGCAGTTCCGCTATGCCGTTGACGGCGGCAACTGGGTAAAGGTCGGGCCGACGCTCGATGCTTCTATCCTCTCGGACGAAGGCGGCCGCGGCGTCAACGGCAGCTTCACCGGCAACTTCATCGGCATGGCTGCCTATGACCTTGCCGGCGGTGATTTCACAGCGGATTTCGACGGGTTTTCCTATCAGAACCTGTAGCGATGATCCTGTTGTCATGTCGAATGCATCTGACTGTGCAGAATGGAATGGCGCGGGAAAACTGGACAGGCGGTATAAGAGGTTTTCGGCTCTAGAACTCGGCGCGATGCCGTCAACAGGGGCTACCATGACAAGAAGGCCCCGTCGCAATCATAGCCCCGCTTTCAAAGCGAAAGTCACCCTGGCAGCGATCAAGGGCGAGAAGACCATGGTCGAACTTTCGCAGCAGTTCGACGTCCACGCTAACCAGATCAAGCAAAGGAAAGATCAATTACTCGAAGGAGCGATGAACGTCTTCGATGATGGGCGCAAAGAAGACGCCGCGCCTGTCGTTGATGTCAAAAACCTTCATGCGAAGATCGGCGAACTGACGCTGAAGAATGATTTTTTAGCCGGCGCGCTCGGAAAGGTCGGATTGCTGAGCGGAAAACGATGATCGACCGGAACCATACCCTTCCCATTTCCCGTCAGGCTCGGGGTCTCAGCATCAGCCGTGGCAGTGTCTACTATCTGCCTCGGGCGACATCGGCGGCAGATCTGGCGCTGCTGCACCGAATTGCTGAACTGCATCTGGACTACCCCTTCGCCGAGAGCCGGATGTTACAGGGTCTGTTGACGGCAGAAGGCTATCATGTCGGCCGTCTGCATGTCAGAACGCTAATGAAGAAGATGGGTATTGTGGCAATCTACCGCCGTCCGAACACCTCGAAGCCGGCGCCGGGCCAAAAGATTTATCCGTATCTTCTAAAAGGCCTTGCCGTCAGCCGCCCAATCAAGTCTGGGCAATCGACATAACGTATATACCGATGGCGCGGGGCTTCGTTTATCTCTGTGCCGTCATCGACTGGTTCAGCCGCCGGGTGTTGTCGTGGAAGCTTTTGATCACGCTTGAAACCGCGTTCTGCATTGAAGCCGTCGAGGAAGCGCTCGGCCGATATGGCAAGCCTGAAATATTCAACAGCGATCAGGGATCGCAGTTTACATCCATTGATTTTACTGGGGTTTCAAAAATGCCGAGATCAAGATATCGATGGGTGGCAAGGGAGCATGGCGCGACAATGTCTTTGTCGAACGGCTGTGGCGATCTATCAAGTATGAAGAGGTTTATCTTCACGCCTACAAGTCTGTTGCCGAAACCCGGGCGGGTATCGGGCGATATCTGAGCGTTTACAACAGCCGCCGCCCGCATTCATCGCTTGACCGGAAGACTCCCGATCAAGCTTACTTCAACGCGCTGCCCGCAATATCGGCGGCAGCATAAACAAGGCCGGAAACCACTTAAGAACGATCGGCGCTCTGTTCAAACAAACCGAGCCACTTCACCTTGCTCGACCTGATCCTCAAGGGAGGTGCAGCGGACAGGATCAATGCGAAGATGGTTGGCCTGGAGCAGCGGAAAAGGAAGTCGAAGTCTTCCTCACAGAAGCAGACGACCCGCCACCCCTTCTGCACCCCTCGATGGCGCAGCTCTACCGCTCGCGCGTCCAGAGCCTTCATCCTCGCCCTGCAGGGCGAGGATGAAGAGAAGCGCACGGGAAGCCGCCGATATCAGCAGGTCGCGGGTCGAGGACATCGTGCTGACACCGACGGACGGCAAGGTGGAGATCGACGTACGCGGCGATCTCGCTGGAATCCTTACGCTTTCGGTGCAAAGCAAAAACCCCGCCGGAGGGGCGGGGCTTTCGCAAGTAAAGATGGTTGCGGGGGCAGGATTTGGACACTGTCTTGTTGGGTTATCCACGCAAGGATCGTGACTAAGGATCCAGCGATTTTAGCTTCACAGTGATGATATCCATATCGGGAATGCAGGCGTCGCCCATGGAAATTTGAGCGCCCCCCGTCTTCCGCCATCCTGAAAGATCAACAGATGTGGCCTACCATTCGGTCTTCCGGTTCTAACATTCCCTAAAAGGATAGTTTGCCAGCTGACAACATATCTATCCTCAGCACAGGTCGTGTACGGGTGACCGACTGCTTCTCGTGAAGCGATCAGAAATAGTGGAGCGAGGCGGAAACAGCCTTCAGGCCGCCAGGTCTTCCTCGTACTCGATCCTGTCTGCTTCAAGCGCCATTCCCAAGCCTGGTTCGGACGGCGCATGGTAGACACCATCCTGCGGCAGAACGGGCGTCTTCAGAAAGTGCATTGTGATTTGGTTCCATTTCACCAGATCTTCCTGATACGGGGTGTGTATAGGCGACTGGCTGACCGAAAAGTGGATTCCGGCATTGGAGGAGTGTCCGTGCGGAACCACAATCAGATCATGGACCGTGGCATAGGCGGCAATCTTGATCGCCTCCGAGAGGCCACCGCACCAATAGATATCCGGCTGGAGAATATCCAGCGCATCCTTCTCCAGAAACCGCTTGAAACCCCAACGGGTATATTCGTGTTCGGCGCCCGCCAGCGGGATCAGTGTTTTCGCCTTCAGCTTTGCATAGGTGTCAATGCGGTCCGGCATAAAGCACTCCTCGATCCAGCGAGGACGATATTCCTCGATCCTGGAACAGAGATCGACGGCATAGTCGAGATTAAAACTCTGCCAGCAATCGAACATGAGATCATAATCCTCGCCGACGGCTTCCCGCACGGTTCGAACCAGCTCGACATTTTTCCTCAGACCCTCATAGCCACTCATCGGGCCGTGGCGGAAAAACCACTTCTGCGCCGTATAGCCCTTCTCCTTGAAAGCGATCGCCCGCTCGCGCACCAGGTCCTTGTCCTCAACATTATGGCCGAGCATGCTGGCATAGGCGGGAACCGGCAATTCACCCGAGCCACCGAGCAGACGCCATACAGGCGCCCCATAAAACTGTCCACGGATGTCCCAGAGTGCACAGTCGACCGCGGAAATGGCCAGCATGGTCGCCCCCTGGCGTCCATGCACCTGAAAACGATGCATTTGGTCCCACAAACTCTCACCGGCCAGCGGGTCCCGGCCAATCAGACGCGGAACCAGAGACGAGACGATCAGGCGCGCCGGGTCCGGGTTAACCGGTCCCGCCGTACCGACAATGCCGCTGTCGGTAATAATCTCCAGAAAGAACTGATCGATCTTCAGATGCGCGTTGTCGCTCTGCTGGCCTCCCTCTTCCCAGTTCACCGCCCGATAATCGGGATAGATGTCAACGGGCCGCACAAGGCGCTCTTCCCAGAAGAGGCCTTCGGTCTGCAATGTTCCGAACACGTGACGAACACGAACGTGCTGGATCTTCATTTCATTCTCCACTTTCAGGTCTGCTTGAATTTCTCTGCATACATGCGTGGCAGGCCATTCATGTGCCAGCTCAACGCCTGCACGGCATCGGCATCGCGCCCGGCACGGATATGGTCGACAATGGCGGCATGATCGTTCTGCGAACCTTGCAGCTCCGCATCCGTTCGCGCCAGGCGATTAAGAAGGGAACGCACGCGTCCGGAAATGCGGACATAAGCGTCGATCAGGTCCCGGTTACCGCATGTTTCGACAATCGTGCTGTGAAAGCCCGCATCGGCTTTTCGAAATTCGGCCGCACTTTGCCGGAGCGCAACCGCACCTTTTTCAAGTGACTCGTCAAGCCGCTCCACGATCAGGTCCCTGTCGTGGCGAATGCAGATCTGCAGGGCACCGGACTCCAGAATGTCGCGCATTTCGAACGTTTGCTCGAGTTGCTTTTCCTCAAACTGGAACACGAAAGTGCCGCGCTGCGGGAAAATCTGAACGAGCCGTTCGATTTCCAGCCGCTGCAATGCCTCACGGATCGGCGATCGGCTGACACCGAGCCTCGCAGCCAGGTCATTTTCCGAAATCAACGCTCCGAGCTCGATCTCGTCTTCCACGATCATTTCCCGGATCCGGTCAACAACCAGCAAGGTCAGGGACCTCGGCCGATTTATCTTCATCGAGTCTGCTGTTTTGTCCGTCATCTCTCTCATTCCGAATGTTGCCCATTATCAACCGATGATGGCCGTTATCGCCATGCAAGAAAAGACTGCAACCCCTGGCCCTGGCTGTCGTTGACAGGGTTATATTTGCATGCTAGTTCCTTACATGCAAGTTAAAAACACGACACTTCGCGACAGCAAAGGAGGACTTTGATGCTGACGCATTTCCTGAGAATAACTGCGGGCTCGGCTCTGATACTGGCGACAACCGTCGCCACGGCTTTCTCCGCCGATTACACGATGCGGATCGCGGCAAGCTCACCGAAGGCCGAGCAGAGTTTCGCCTATACGCATTTTGAAGTTTTCCAACGCGAACTCGAAGCCCGTTCCGGCGGCAGGATCGACGTGAAGCTGTTCCCGGGAGGACAACTTGGCGGCATCGAATCGGTCGTCAACCAGATCAAGGACGGCATTATCCAGGCGGGCGACCCTTCCGACGGACATATCGCACCTTACTTCCCCGATATTCAGGTTTTCGGCATCCCTTACCTGTTCACCAGCCGCGATGTTGCATGGGAAGTGCTCGATGGCCCGTTTGGTCAGAAAATGGCCGACATGATGGCAGAGCAGACCGGCATGCGCCCGCTCTTCTGGGCTGAAAACGGGGGCTTTCGCCACTATTCCAATGCCGACCGGCCGATCGAGACGGCAGAAGATATGGCCGGCCTGAAAATGCGGACGATGAACCATCCGCTGCATATGGAAATTGCGTCAAGCCTGGGCATGTCTCCCACCCCCGTTGCCTGGGACGAGGTCTATACATCACTGCAGACCGGTGTCGTCGACGGTCAGGAAAACTCCATTCCCACCTTCATGATTCCGAAACTGTACGAGGTCCAGAAATTCATCACGCTTGACGGACATGTCTATGGTTTGACCACCTTCACCGTCAATGAGGCCTGGTATGAGGGGTTGCCGGATGATCTGCGTGCGGCGGTCGATCAGGCCGCAATCATTGCACGCACCGCCAACCGTGGCCTGTCCGTTTCAAACGAGGTCATTGGCCGCAACTTCCTCGAAAGCGAAGGCGTAACGATCTACGATCCCACGCCGGCGGAAAAAGAGGAATTTCGCGCTCTGGCGCAGCCAAAAGCGCTGGACTGGCTGAGAGAGAGGGTCGACCCGTCGCTGATCGATGAAGCCCTGTCTGCCGTCAACGAGGCTGAAAACAAACTCGGCTATTGATGTCATGCGTAGCGCGGCCGCCGCATCGCGGCGGCTGTCTCCAACCTGTTTATCAACACAGCCGTGATGTAGCGGGCCTATCTGTTCCGCATTCGACCCTGCACCGCAGCATCCCGCCGGATGCAGGTGCGGCGCGATATCAGCGCTCTCATCCGGCCATCCGGTTTCAAAGGACACAGCGGCCATGCTCAATCGCATAGACGTGATCCTGGACCGCATCCTGTTTGGCGTGCAGATTCTGTGCAACTGCCTGCTTCTCATCATGGCGGTCATCATCATGACGATGGTCGTAACGCGCAACTTCTTCGGTTTTTCTTTCGCCTGGTCGGAAGAACTGACGCGTTATCTCCTCGTCTGGGTCAGCTTTGTCGGCGCTGCGGTGCTGATGCGCGACAATGATCACATCAAAATCGACTTTCTTGCCATGGTGCTTGGCCCGCGCGCCAACGCTGCCCGCCGGATCGTCATCGATGTCCTCACTTTGATTTTCATCGTTTTTCTGGCGTGGCAGGGCTGGCTGACCGCGTTTTCACGCAGTTCGAGCCATTCGCCGGCAATGGGCCTCAGTCTCGCCTGGCCCTATTCGGCCATTGTCGTTTCTTCCGTCCTCATGGCAGTCATCACCGCACTTCAGCTGGTCCGTGATTGCATCGGTTTCGTCCACCCTCGAAATGAGATTGCCGCAGCGGAGCAGGAACAATGAACATTATCGAATTCACCTTGCTCTTTCTCGGCCTCCTGTTTCTGGGCATGCCGATCGCTGTCGTGATGATGGTTTCGACGACCGCTTATCTCATGTTCTCCGGAAATCCTTTTTTTCTGAAGATGCTGCCCGAACGGCTTTATGCCGGCGTGGATGTTTTTGTGCTGATGGCCATACCATTCTTCCTGCTGACCGGCGAAATCATGAATCGTGGCAAGCTGACGGACCGGCTGTTCGATTTCTGCAACATGCTGATCGGCCGCATTCGCGGCGGCCTGGCTCAGGTCAATGTGCTTGCCAGCGTCATGTTCTCCGGTGTTACCGGCGTAGCGCTGGGCGATATCGCGTCGCTGGGGAAAATGTTCATTCCCGCGATGGTTCGGCAGGGTTATGATCGCGGTTTCTCCTCCGCCATCACGGCATCGTCGTCCCTGATCGGCGCCATCATCCCTCCGAGCACGATCATCATCGTCTACGCTGCGACAATGAATGTCTCCGTCGGGGCGATGTTCTCCGCGGCAATTTTTCCGGGCCTTTTCCTGTCCGTGCTGATCATGGGGCTGATCCAGTTTCTCGCCTGGAAGCGGCAATATCCCAAGGTCAGAGTCGAGGTGACCCCGCGCAAGCTCGGCATCGGTTTCAGGGATGCCTTTTTCGCCGTGCTCATGCCGATCATCATCATACGCGGCATCATCATCGGCTGGTTCACGCCAACAGAGGCAGCAGCCGTATGCGTGGCCTATTCAATGGTCGTCTCGGTCTTTTTCCTGCGGACAATCCGTATGCGCGATTTCGGGTCGATCCTGACAGTAGCAGCACGCGATACGGCACGGCTTTTCTTCATCATTGCCGGCGCGTCGGCAATGAGCTGGGTCTTTGCCATGGAGGACGTGCCTTCGCTTGTGACCGCCTTGTTTTCGGGAATTTCGGATAACCGATTGATCGTCGTACTGATGATCAACGTGTTTTTCCTGTTCTGCGGCATGTGGCTGGATGCAAGTATCTCGATTATCCTGTTCGCGCCGGTGGTTGCCCCGCTGGCGATCGGCGCGGGATTGCACCCTGTGCAACTTGGCATCATGCTGATCGTGAACTGCGTCCTCGGCCTGATCACCCCGCCCGTCGGCAACGTGATCCTGGCCGTCGCCAACGTCGCGCGCATCGGGATAGGACGCTTGAGCGTCGCCCTGGTCCCCTTCGTCATCATCGGATTGATTGCGGTGGTAACAATCGGTCTATGGGACGACCTTACACTCGCCCTGCCACGTCAGTTCGGCCAAATCAAACCGTAAAGGCGCGGCGTGGGAGCCTGTTTTGCTGCCCGGGCAAGCTGCCCAGGCAGCAATGCCCGCAACTTTTTGAAATGGAACGAGATCGGTCGTGTCTGGAGTGGAGGCGAAACGCGCAAGCATGTTGACCAACTGTTGCATGCACCGAAGCGGAGCGATCAACCATGTGATCTCCCGAGTATCTTCAACGAAGGCGAGTTCGCCAGTACGGTGTGTCCACCGGAATCTGTAGAGTTCGATGGAGCCTAAGCGCACGTGCGCCGTTGCCATATGTCTCAATGCTGCTGCCAAAGACCGATACCATTACCGGGGTTTACGAGACTACCGATGAAGGGCTTCCAGTTCTGCAGCAACCTTCACGGCGCCGACAAGCCCGGCGTGCTCACCGCCATCATCCACCAAAAGGCCGGCTATTTTCGCGGCACGGGCATAGCGATCATTCAATCCATCATTGCCGACGATACCGACCATATCGCCCGGCCTGCACCAGCCACAGGAAAACGCGCCGGCAAATTCGTGCCCGATCAGCAATCCCGAAACATAGTCGCGCATCTGTCCCGGCTGCAACTGCCCTGCCAGCATGCCGGCCCGCGCAGAAAACAGCAGGGTCGGAAGAGCATCATGCTGCGGCGTTCCCGCCAGTGCTGTGCGAACCCCGCGCTCGAAGGCTGCCATGTCGGGTTCGCCCGACAGATCACCTGACGCGGCGATAAACGAATGCTGCGCCAGAAGTGCAAAAAGCTCGCCGGTAACAAAGGTCTGAAATCCCTGAATGCTGCCCTCGGCCACGCGCGCCCACTTGCTATGCGTACCCGGCAATACAAGCGTCATGTTTTGTTCGAGGCCGAAGCCGACAATCTGGGTCTCCTCGCCACGCATCACATCGGGATATGGTGTGCGGGCGAGATCAGTGATGCCGGGCAGGAAAATGACTTCCGACCCATCCGGCAATGACCGGCGCATGATTTTCCCGGCGAGATCTGCAACGGAGACCGGACAAGCCACATAGGGAACCTCCACCCAGCCGTTGCGGCTGGTGATCATCCCCATTGCGTAGATCGTCATCGGGCCGTGCGTGTGAAGCCAGCCGCCGATCTGGTCGCGCAGTTCCTGCTCATACGCTCCCTTGGCAAGAACCTTGATCCCCCGTTCGTTCTCGATCTCCTCTATGACCGCACCTGCCTCATCAACAAGCATTGCACGAAAGGACGTCGTCCCCCAGTCGATGACAATTCTCGCTGGCGAACCTTCTGTTTTGGGCATTGGAGGCCTCTCCGATCCGAAGGTGAAATGAATGGAGTTGCTTTTCGCCGACAATCACGGTAGTGTCAATATGTAATATAAGGTATCATAAAAAGGACCTAGTTGATGGAGCGCACTCTAGAAGGCATCTTTCCGGTGCTTCCAACCCCTTTCACGCATCAGGGCGACATCGACAGCGAAGCGATGAAGCGGGTTGTCGAATTCGCGGTAAAGACAGGTGTATCGGGCCTCGTCTTCCCCGGCTTTGCCAGCGAGGTGGAAGAATTGACCGCCAGCGAGCGTGCCGAATTGCTCCGCATCATTGTCGAAACGATAGATGACCGTATGCCGGTGATTGCCGGGGCGAGCGCCGCCAGCGTGGAAGAGGTCGCCGCCCACGGTCGCCTGGCGGGCGAACTGGGTATTAAGTATCTGATGATCCAGCCGCCCAAGGCGCTTGACGCAGACGAGGCGCTGGATTTCATGACGGCGGTGGCCGAAAAACTGCCTGGAGCAAAAATCATCCTGCAGAACGCGCCGGCGCCCCGCGGATCGGCCCTGACGCCGGAGACGATCCTGCGGATCGTTCGCGAGGTCCCCAGCGTGTCCTACGTCAAAGAAGAAACGCTGCCGGCAGGCCCGGCGATCAAGGCCATTGTTACAAACGGACCTTCGTCGCTCAAGGGCGTGATCGGCGGTGGCGGCGCACGCTATATTCTCGATGAATATACGCGTGGCGCCTGTGCCGCGATGCCGGCGATCGAGATCGCCGATATTCATGTCGAGATCGACAATGCATGGCGTAGCGGAAACCACGACAAGGCCCGCTCCCTCTACATCCGGTCGTTGCCGCTTCTCGTGCTGCAGGCCGTTTACCGCATGCGTCTGACAAAGCTGGTCATGCAGAGGCGCGGAATTTTGAACAATACGGTGGTTCGCGCCCAAACGCCGGAGCTGGATGAAACCGCCATAGCCGATATCGACACCAATCTGGCCGAACTCGGGGTTTTCGAAGCACAGACCGAGGCGGCCCAATGAACGACACTGTCGCCAGGATCAACGTCTTCACGCTCACCCAGCCGCGCGACACGCCCTATCTCGGCGCCGCGCGAGCCGGCGAGGAACCGAACGCGCGCGGTTATCTCGTACGCAAGGGCAACCGCACGGTCTATCCGATATTCGACCGGTCGGTGCTGGTGCGCATTGAGACGGATCACGGCGTGATCGGCTGGGGCGAAACCTATGGCCTTGCCGCCCCCGGCGCAGTCGGAGAAATCATCCGGGATCTGCTTGCAGATTTCACGATCGGCCGCGACCCGACCGATCCACCGGCAGTCTTCGACGATCTCTATGACCTGATGAGGGTTCGCGGTTATACCGGCGGTTTTTATGTCGATGCGCTGGCCGCAATCGACATTGCATTGTGGGACATCGCCGGCCGGTTGGCGGATAAGCCGGTTGCCGACCTTTTGGGAACACGCTGCCACCAGACTATCCCCGCCTATGTCTCGGGGCTGCCGGAAAAGACGAGGGAAGCACGTGCCGCCCTGGCGGTTCATTGGCAGGAGCGTGGCTTCAATGCTTTCAAGTTCGCCAGCCCCGTCGCTGATGATGGCCCCGCCGCCGAATTGCAGAGCCTTCGTGCCGCCCTCGGCCCCACGGCTAGGATCGCGGCCGACATGCATTGGAACCAGACCGCAACCGAAGCCCTGGCGTTGATCGAGGCGATGGCGCCGCACGACCTATGGTTTGCCGAAGCGCCGGTCCGGACCGAAGATATCCAGGGACTGGAGGAGGTCTCGAAATCAACCGACCAGTGCATTGCCGTCGGCGAAGAATGGCGCACCGTCTGGGACATGCGTCACCGGGTCGAGCGTTGCCGGATTGCCATCGTGCAACCGGAAATGGGACATAAGGGCATTACCAGCTTCACCCGGATCGGCCGGTTTGCCGGCGAGCTGGGGATCGATGTCATTCCCCATGCGACTATCGGCGCCGGTATCTTCCTGGCCGCCAGCCTGCAGGCCAGCGCCAGTCTGTCCGCAGTCCGCGGACATGAATTCCAGCATTCGATTTTCGAGCCCAATCGCCGCCTGCTGAAAGGCGACATGGATTGCACCGCCGGCTGCTACACGCTGCCGACTGGCGCCGGGCTCGGAGTTGAACCATCCGAGGAAGCCATAAGCTTGCTCAAACCCATCTAAAAACCTAGCCAAAATCGGAGGAGACATTCGATGAAACACCTTATCAAGATCACTGCCGCGACAGTGCTGACAATCGGCACGCTGGCCGCTTCGACATTGTCGGCAGCCGCCACGGAAACGCTCAATTTCACCATGGGCTCCATTTCCGGCAGCATGTATGCCATTGGGGTCCAGGTCGGCGAGGAGCTGAAGAAGGAGGACGATATCAATGTCAACGTGAAGTCGGGCGGCGCCGTGGGCAATGTCATTCTGGTTTCCCGCGACAAGGCCCAGTTCGGCCACAGCAGTTCCGGCATGGCCTTTGCCGCACGGCAGGGCATGGAACCCTTCGACGAACCGATGGACAATGTCTACGGGCTGGCAAAGGTCATGGAATCCACCTTCCAGCTTGTGTTGCTGGAGAGCGTCCCCGTCAACTCGCTGGCAGAACTGAAGGAAGAACAGTACCCGCTCCGGCTGGCCGTCGGCCCGAAGGGCCGGGAACTGGAACTTCTGAGCCGCCGCGTACTCGAGGCCAACGGCATTACCTATGACGATATCCGCGACTGGGGCGGACGAGTGGAATTCGTCTCTATCAGCGATGCGAACTCGCTTATCCGCGACGGGCACCTTGATGGCGTCACGATGCTGTCCGGCCTGCCCTATGCCGCGATCGTCGAGATCAATGCCGCCAGGGAGATGAAGCTTCTCTCGCTCAGCGATGAGACGATCGACGTTCTGGGCGACAAGTATGGTTATATCGCGTCGAAAATTCCGGCCGGCACCTATGAGGGCATCGATACGCCGACAAGCACCGTTGCAGGAGGCGTCATCCTTCTTACCAACGATGCGGTCTCCGAAGAGACGGCCTACGAGATGACCAAGGCCCTGTGCTCGGATGCCGCACGCAAGCGCCTTGCCAGCCTGTCCAACTCGATCAAGACCTATCTGGTCTCGGCCAAGGCCTGTGCATCGGGCGTCGGCATTCCGCTGCATCCGGGCGCGGAGAAGTTCTTCCGCGAAGTCAGCGCCACGGAATAACGCGTCTTGCAGGAAACTATCTGACAATCAGAAACGCCTCTCGGGCGTCAAGTGGAGGAAAATGAAATGAAGGAAGCGCAGGCGGCGGCAGAACGCCACCCGAAGAGCGCTTTCGAGGCAATGCGGGGCGGGCTTACCAGGCTCGCCCAAGGCATTGCCCTGATCGCAGCAATCTATCATCTTCAGCTTGTCATCACGGGGATCCCCGAGGCCTACAGGTTTCGTACGACCCACGTGATGCTGCTCTTGCCGCTGGCCTTCCTGCTCAAACCCAGCGCGTCTACGCAGCGCCCCCGTTTGATCTGGTGGGATTTGCTGCTTGTCGTCCTGTCCGCGTCGACAACCGCCTATCTGTCCAGATTCGGCTATGCGGATATCATCGACCGGCTTCCCGGCATTGACGAACTGAGCATCTTCCAGCTTGCCATCGGCGTGGTGTTGCTCTTCTGCGTTCTGGAAGGCGCGCGCAGGATCGTTGGCCTGGGCATGGTGGTGATCTGCGTCGTGGCAGTCCTCTACACGCTGTTCGGCAGTGTCATTCCCGGCCCGTTCAATTATTCCGGCAGCACCTTTGCCGAACTGATCGACAAGCTTGTCTTCACTACTGACGGCGTCTTCAGTATTCCCATCGCCGCCTCGGCCACCTTCATCTTTGTGTTTGTCCTGTTCGGAAAATTTCTCGAACGTTCGGGCGCAGGCGAGCTTTTCATCGATATCGCCTTTGCCCTTGCAGGTCGTTCCCGCGGCGGTCCGGCCAAGATGGCCGTGATCTCGTCGGCATTCATGGGATCGATCTCGGGCAGCGCCACGGCAAATGTGGTTTCCACCGGGGCCTACACCATTCCGTTGATGAAACGCGGAGGCTATTCCCCTGCTCTTGCCGGCGCCGTCGAGTCCGCCGCGTCTACCGGCGGGCAGGTTCTGCCGCCGGTGATGGGTGCTGCAGCCTTTTTGCTGGTCGATTTCCTCGGCATTCCCTATACCGAGCTCATCGTCATCGCAGCCATTCCGGCCCTGATGTTCTTTTCCGGCATCTTCGCCGCGGTTCATTTCGAGTCCGTGAAGCTCGGAATGAAGGGGATCGAAGATCAGAACATTCCCCAGTGGGGATCAATTCTCAAACGGCTTTACCTGATCCTGCCGCTCGTCATCGTCGTCACGGTCATGTTCATGGGTTACACGCCCTACCTGTCGGCGGTGATCGCCCTGGTCAGCGTGGTCATTTTCGCGGCATTCCGCAAAGCCACCAGGATGGGGCCGATCGCCATCATCCGCACGCTGATCGACGGCACGAAAGATGCGGTCCTGATCTGCGTCACCTGTGCCGCCGCCGGCATTATCGTCGGCGTCGCAGCCGAAACCGGCCTCGGCGTGAAGTTCGCCTCGGTCGTCCTCGGCGCGGCCGGGAACAATCTGCCGTTGCTTCTGGTCTTCATGATGCTGGCTTCAATCGTCCTGGGCATGGGCCTGCCGACATCTGCGGCCTATATCCTGATCGTCGCCATTGCCGCCCCGGCCATGACAGAGGCAGGCGTACTGCCGATCGCAGCCCATCTCTTCATCCTCTATTTCGGGGTTTTTTCGGCAATCACCCCACCAGTCGCCATCTCGTCCTACGCGGCAGCAACGATGGCGGGAGCCGATCCAATGCGAACAAGCCTTCTCGCGTTCAAGTTCAGCATTCCCGCTTTCATCGTGCCGTATCTGTTCGTATTCCACAATGAGCTGCTGCTGATAGGTTCTCTCTGGGAGGTCATCTACCAGATCGGCACTTGCCTCATCGGAATGGTACTTCTTGCCGCTGCCGCATCGGGTTGCCTTCACAGGAAACTGACACTGATCCAGCGTCTGGTTCCGCTCGTCCTTGCCATAGGCTTCATGGCGGACAACTCGCTCTACATCACGATACCGGCGCTGATTGCCCTGTTCGTATTCGTCAAACTGTCCGGATCGCCTGCGCCCGAAGCAAAACGCGTGGACGCCTGACATTGACATAGGCGCGGCGAGCGAAAATCTCGACGCGCCCATATCCGATCACCGCCATATGTCCCGATGCGGAGGACACCCCCTCCATCCGGACGGCAATCTTGCTTTCGCATGAACCGTCGATTACTACCTTGGCGTTGAAAGCGCATGCACAAACCTGTCGGGACAAGTAGCGGACATGGACAACAAGGACGGGACGGGAACGGACGATCTGCCGCGCGACCGAAAACACGCCGGAAAGAGAGAAGCGACAGTCCCCGGCGGCGCTGCGGCTCTGGCAAAGGGCTTCACCTTGCTGAACCTTGTGGCAGACGCCAAGCAACCGCTGCGCTTTTCTGAACTGCACAAACAATCGGGACTTTCCAAACCGACTTTCGCGCGCATACTGCGCACGCTGGTCGCCTTCGGTCTGGTGCGACAGGACACGTCGCAGGGCACCTATGTTCTCGGCGCCCGCTTCATGCAGCTTTCGCAGAAAGTGTGGGAAACCTTCGACCTCTCCGCCTTTGCCTCTCCCGAGTTGCGCAATCTTTCCTCCGAGCTGGGCGAAACAGTGGCCCTTTGCGTGTTGGATGGCGACGAGGTGCATTTCATGGAACAGCAGGCTGGGACAGGACTTGGCGTTCTGATCGATCCGGGCTGGCGGGCGCCGGTCTATTCCACGGCGGCCGGCAAAGCCTTGCTTGCCTTCCAGGAGCCCGGCGTCGCTCGCGCGCTTCTGCATCGTCTCAGCTTTCACGCCTATACCGCGACCACCATTACCACGATGGAAAAGCTGCAGGCCGAACTGACGCTCACACAGGCACGCGGCTATGCCATTTCGTTCGAGGAGCACCTGCCCGGCGTCAATTCGGTTGCGGTGACCATTGCCGGACGGGACGGGCTGCCGGTCGGCGCGCTGACGGTGCTCGGACCATCGTCGCGGCTGACGGAAACTTCGATGCACGTCATCGGCCGCGAACTGATCGCAGCCGCGCGACGGATCACCGGCGCGGCCGGAGCAGTCGCCATCAGCTCCCATCCGCGACCGCGCTCGACAACCGGCAATGCCAGCACACCGCTGGAATGCGTGCTCCCGTGGGGCGCGCAGCTTGGAGAGGCGCCGGTCTGGCACCCCACAGAGCATGTTCTTTACTGGGTCGACATTCTCGGCCCCAATGTTTTCCGCTTCGACCCCGTCAGCAGGCGTAATGAAAGCCGGGATATCGGAAAGCTCGTCAGTTCGGTCTTGCCCGCCGAGGACGGAAAACTGCTGCTGACGACGCAGGACGGCATAGAGTGGTTCGATTTCGCCAGCGGCAAACTCGAACCCTTTGTCCACCCTGAAGCCGGCGTCGCGGAAAACCGTTTGAACGATGCCAAGACCGGACCGGACGGCGCCATCTGGGTCGGCTCCATGCGGATCGATGCGAGCCGTCCTTCTGGGGCGCTTTACCGCGTTCTTGCCGACGGACGCTTCGAGACGAAGGAGACCGGTATTACCGTATCCAACGGCCTTGGCTGGAGCCCCGACGGCCGCACGCTCTACTTCATCGACACCGTGCCGGGACATATCTACGCCTATGATTTCGAAATCGGGACCGGGACGGCTTCGAACCGGCGCATCTTCGTTACCGTGGAGGACAGCGAGGGCCGTCCGGACGGACTGACCGTGGACGCGGAAGGCGGCGTATGGGTGGCGATCTGGGACGGCTGGTGCGTTAAACGATACCGGCCTGATGGTCGTTTCGATCGGGCGGTCGAGCTTCCCGTGCCCCGCCCGACGAGCCTGACCTTCGGTGGAAAGGACCTCGACACGCTGTTCATCACAAGCGCGCGTACACGCCTTCCCGCCGCCACCCTCACCGAAGCCCCGCTTTCAGGCGGCCTGTTCGCGTGCCGTACGAAGGAGAAGGGAGCGCCAAGCCCCCTTTTCATCTCCAAACGTTGATTTCCGGCCGTCAGACAATGTTCCGCCTCAAGGCCTTTGACGTCCGTCGTCGAATGACGATGGACAGAATGCAGTTTGGATATCAGGAGGAAGGGTCTCGTTTGTAGGCAAAATACCTTGACCGCTGCCACAGCGCGTGCGGCATGAAGCAGATAGGCCGCGACCTCATTTCCCACCGCAAAATTGCTTCCACCGCTGAACGGGCGCGTAAAATGCTTCCGGCTCGAAACATAAGCCTATCTCGATTGGCCGGGCCGTCGCAGAACACCTGAAGAGCGCAGGCCCCACCGAGAGCGAGAAACACAAGGGGCCTACGATTAGGACGTGCCGGTTCCTGTCTGGATTGGCAAGAACCGGCACGTCATGGTCAAAGGAAGAACTACGCCAAGTTCACACATCCCGCCATTCGGCTCCTGTGTGACCTGAAGGCACTTCAGTTGGCGTTTTGTCTAACCTTCACGCCAGGAGCGAACTACTCGGCTTTCCACTCGAAGGCGGCGAAGAGCCCGCGAAGTTCTGCAAGACCTTTAAGCCTGCCAATCGCGGGGTATCCCGGTTGCGCCTGCCGGCCGATATCGTCGAGGATATCCTGTCCATGATCGGGCCTGATCGGAATTGACCAGTCCGACCGTCCTGCGGCTTTGCGACGATGCTCTTCTTCGACGACCGCGTTTACAAGCGCAGCCATATCGGTGTGTCCGGTCAGATGCTGATCCTCGTAGAAGGAATTCATCACAGCATCGCCCTCAATCGTTACATTGCGAAGATGCATGAAATGCACGCGGTCGCCGAGCGCTCTCATAATCGCTACAGGGTCGTTGTCCGGACGTGCGCCCAGCGCCCCGGAACAAAGCGTCACACCGTTTGCCGGCAGATCGACAGCATCAAGGATCTTTCGATATTGCGCTTGCGTCGACATAATTCTGGGCAGCCCGAGAAGCGGAAACGGCGGGTCGTCCGGATGGCAGCAAAGGCGTACGCCCAGTTCTTCGGCAAGCGGCGCGACTTCCGAAAGGAAGTCGATCATATGGCCCTGAAGCTGTTCCTCACTGATATTGTCATATTCCCCGAGCTGGGTTCTGACATCGTCCAGCGAGAAGCGCTCGGCTGCGCCCGGAAGACCGAAGACCACATTTCCGGCAATTGCTTCCTTATCGGTTTCGCTCATCTGCGCGAAGCGGGCTCCAGCGGCCTCCCTGACATCGATCGGGAAGCTTTCTGCCGCCCCGGGACGCGCGAGAATGTGGATATCGTATGCGGCGAAGTCGATCAGATCGAACCGCATGCAGCGCGCACCGTTCGGCCGTTCCCATGCAAGGTCCGTGCGGGTCCAGTCGAGCACCGGCATGAAATTGTAGCAGATCACATCGATACCCGCGGCCGCCAGATGCCGCATCGATTGCTTCCAGTTTTCAGTATGTGTTTTCCACTCGCCCTTCTGTTTCTTGATGTCTTCCGAGACAGGAAGCGATTCGACCACGCTCCAGCCAAGTCCCGACGGACGCCCGTTTGCCATTGTTGCGATCTGCTGCCGGCGAAGCTCTATTTCCTCGGTGGTCCACACCCTTCCAGTCGGGACGTGATGAAGGGCCGACACCACCCCCTCGACGCCCGCCTGCATCATCGTTTCCACTGTCACCTTGTCTGCTGGACCGAACCAGCGCCATGTCTGTTGCATTGTCAGGCCTGCTTATCTTCTGTTTCGTTGAGCGCAATATGGACCTTGCAGCTTTTGCTCTTGTCCAGCGCAAGGGCGAAGGCCGCGCCTGCCTGGTTCATGGGATAGGTCCTGGTGATGATTGGCCGCACGTCAATACGCCGCGATCCGATGGCATTCACGGCATCGGCAAATTCGCTGTCGAAGCGATGCGTACCGATATAGGAGATTTCGCGGGCGACCATGCGTCCGACCGGCAGTTCCATCGTGCCGGCAACGCCGACTTCGACCAGAACGCCGCAGGGCTCCAGAGCCTCGATGGCGCTCGTCACTGCTTGCGAGGCTGCAGAGCACTCGAACGCCACATCATAAGGGCCCTCTTCAGAGACACCGTTCGGACGAGCCTTGAGGTCGATGGTCACATCGGCACCCATTTTCGAGGCGACCTCCAGTGCTTCCGCATTAAGATCGGTGGCGACGATATGAGCTGCACCTGCCGCTTTCGCCGCTGCAATCGTCAGGCAACCGATAGGACCGCAGCCGGTGACGAGAACATTGAGCTTGTCGACGCCAGAGGGCACGCGCGAAACGGCGTGAAGGCAAACCGCAAGCGGCTCGGAACACGCCGCTTCGCCTGCACTGATGCCTTCGGGGAAGGCGAAGCACTGGGCCGCATCGACGGTGAGGTACGACCGGTAGAGGCCCTGTTCATGCGGCAGATGCATAGCGCTGCCCATGAAGTGCATGTCCGTGCAATGCCGCTCCATTCCGGACCTGCAAAAACGGCAATGTCCACAGGGGCGGCTGGGATTGACCGCAACCAGCATGCCCGGCGTCAGCGTATCGACACCCTGACCGATCGCCTCAATGCGGCCGGCTGCTTCGTGGCCCAGTATAATGGGCTCGCGGACCCGGATCTGTCCAACACCGCCATGCGCAAAATAGTGCAGATCCGATCCACAGATGCCGCCTCGCTCCATGGCAATCCTGACCTGCCCCAGTCCCGGGGCAGCAGCCTCACATGTTTCAAGCCGCAGATCCTGCTGTGCATGAAGACGCAGGATATCCGCCTGCTTCACAGGCATTCCAGACATAACAAAAACTCCCTTCTCGAATTCCGAGATAGCAACATTCAACTTTTGCTTTGAGAGAAGTGGATGGTGTCTGGTCAAAGACGATGCCCGCAAGCACCGGTCCGCGGTTTCCGCTCGTTGCATCGCGCCGCATGCTTTCCATCACCGCTTCTCCTCCCTTTAAGCCGCAGACGCCGGTTGCGGCCCCTGCTGCCGATCTTGTGTTTGCCCATCAGTTAATTTTCAAAATGGCTTTACACTATCGACAAACAATCATATACACATTGTCAGACGATTTAAAAGACATTGACAGTCGATTATGAAAATCGTTTACGGGAGGATGAATTATGATGCCTGCACCGACGACGCGGCTTCGCCATGTGTCCGATGCGTGTCATAGCCAGAGAGAGAACGTCGCCGCACGCCGTGGCGCGCTCGATCTGTCTCTTCTCCTGTTTGCAGAAAATTCGTGAAATCTCAGAATTTCCAATGGATGGAGTAGAGCAATTGACACGCATACCTTTCGACACGATGCGGGATGTCATCACCGAGGCTTTCGTCAAGGCGGGCATGCCCGCCGAAGACGCAGCACAATGTGCAGTGTTTCACACGCAGGCGAGTTGCGACGGGGTGTACTCGCATGGTCTCAACCGCGTCGCGCGGTTTGTCGACTACGTGAAAAAGGGTTGGGTCAACCTGGAAGGCAAGCCGGAACGCGTTCGTTCTCTCGCTGCTATTGAAGTGTTCGACGGTCATCGCGGACCGGGCATTCTCAACGCGCTTTCGGCCAGCAACCGCTCCATGGAACTCGCCAGTAAAAACGGCGTCGGCATCGTCGCCTTGCGAAACACGACCCACTGGATGCGCGGCGGCGCCTTCGGCTGGCATGCTGCCGACAAGGGCTATGTTGCAATGTGCTGGACCAATACCGAATCCTGCATGCCCGCCTGGGGTGCGCAAAATACGCGCCTGGGCAACAATCCTTTCGTCATGGCCGTGCCGCGTGACAAGGGGCACATCGTGCTTGATATGGCGATGTCGCAATATGCCTACGGCAAGCTTCAGGTCACACGGCTGAAAGGCGAGAAACTGCCCTTCCCGGGCGGCTTTGACAAAAACGGCGAGTTGACCTCCGAACCCGGACCTATCGAAGAATCAATGCGTATCCTGCCGATGGGCTACTGGAAGGGATCCGGCTTTGCCATTCTGCTCGATACGCTGGCCGCCGTACTTTCCGAAGGCGCGCCCACTTATGAGATCGACCAGATCCAGGAGGGAAGCTGCACCGGCTGCTCCCAGATATTCATCGCCATCGATCCGCAGCAGCTCGGCGGGCAGGATTTCACCAACCGGGTGGCAGATGGTATCGCCGATTATGTCAATGGCTCGACACCGGATGAGAAGAGCAAGGAAGTCATCTATCCGGGACAGATCGAGGTCCGTGTACGCAAGGACCATCTGGAAAACGGAATTGTTGTCGATGACGGTGTATGGGCAGAGGTTCTCGCCCTTGCAGGTCGGAGCGCCTGACAATGATTACGGGACATCTCGAATGCCTTCGACGGGCCGGCAGTGAATTTCCGGACGCCGTCTTCTCGGTTCTAAATGCGCTGGCGAAGATGGACTTTCAGAGCATTGAGGATGGCGAGGTCGCTCTCTCCGGCCAAGGTTTGACCGCCAAGCTGTTTTCTCTGGAAACGCACCCGGTCGAAGCAGGAACGGCTGAATCACACCTGGACAACATCGACATTCACCTCGTGGTGTCAGGTGCCGAGAAAATCGCTCAGGCACCGCTCACAACGGCGGCCGATGCGACCCGGCAAGGTCAGCCTGAAAACGACAACATCTTCTATGACCTGCCTGCCGAAGCAGCGACCATGGTCACTCTGAAACCGGGTGAGTTCGCGGTGCTGTTTCCGTGGGACATTCATGCTCCCGGCTGTTCGGCACCCGGGGAGGAAAGCGTCAGAAAGGTTGTCGTCAAGCTTCCGCTGGAGAGCCTCAAGGCTGGTTAAACAAAAAAAGGGTCACGTGAACAAGGTGGCCCCATCGAGATTCACTGGGAGGATCAAGGTGTCTATTCAAAATGCCGTGCAGCAAACGCTGAAGGCGCTGATGGTCATATCGCTTGCCCTGATGTGCGTTCTCGTTTTCGCCAATGTGGTGATGCGATACGGATTCAACTCCAACATTCTTATCACTGAAGAAGTCGCCCGCTACCTGTTCGTATGGCTGACCTTTCTTGGCTCGATCACCGCTTTTGCGAAAAACCGGCATGTTCGCGTCGTATTCGTTCTCAACCGCTTGCCGGATCCGTGGCGGGCAATCGTTCTCATCTTAAGCCGTTTCGCCATGCTGATGTGTTGCGCAATGGTGCTGATCGGTTGCTGGCAGTTGGCTGGACTGAACCTTCAGAACCGACTTCCCATAAGCGGCTTGCCGGTTGCCGTTCTTTATGCCGCCGGCATTCCTTTCGCCATCTGTGTCGGCGTCATGCTGGTCGTGCGGATCTGGCGCGCCATTCGGCAATTGCCCCGAGGTGAAACCCTATGACTGTCATCGTCTTCCTTGTCAGCCTGGTCGGCTGCATCGTCATCGGCATACCGATCGCCTTTTCGCTACTGCTCTGCGGCACGGCACTGATGCTCAATCTGGGGCTTTTCGATAGCCAGATCATGGCGCAGAACCTTATCAACGGTGCCGATAGTTTTTCGTTGCTCGCGATTCCGTTCTTCATTCTGGCCGGCGAGTTGATGAATGCGGGCGGCATTTCCAAGCGCATCGTTGATCTCCCCATGAAGCTGGTTGGCCACAAACGTGGCGGGCTTGGCTATGTCGCGATCATTGCCGCGGTGCTGATGGCAAGCCTTTCAGGTTCGGCGGCCGCCGATACCGCTGCGCTGGCGATGGTTCTTCTGCCAATGATGAAAACCGCGCGCTATGACGAAAGCCGCTCTGTCGGGCTGCTTTCTGCCGGAGGCATCATCGCACCGGTCATCCCCCCCTCCATTCCGTTCATTATTTTCGGCGTCGCAAGCGGGGTTTCGATTTCACAACTGTTTCTGGCCGGCATTGCGCCGGGTGTGATGATGGGGGCGACGCTGGCGGCCGTATGGTGGTGGCAGGCCCGCACCGCTGAAATCGAGACCATGGAAAAGGCGACGCCGGCTGAAATCATGCAGTCGCTTCGACAGGGGATATGGGCGCTGTTCCTGCCGGTCATCATCATCGGTGGTTTTCGCAGCGGCATATTCACTCCAACCGAGGCTGGCGTCGTCGCTGCCGTCTACGCGCTTTTCATTTCGGTGGTCGTCTATCGTGAACTCGACATCAAGAAACTCTACGAGGTGCTCTATTCCGCTGCCGAAACGACGGCGATTGTCATGCTCCTCGTTGCCGCATCGGCCGTATCCGCATGGCTCATCACGATCGCCGAACTGCCGCAGATGGTTGCCGACCTGATGGAACCGCTGATTGGATCGCCGATCCTGCTGATGGCGGTCATGATGATTTTCATTATGGTCGTGGGCATGGTCATGGACCTGACGCCGACGGTTCTTATCCTTGTCCCAGTGATGATGCCGCTGGTGAATGCCGCCGATATCAATCCGGTCTATTTTGGCGTGATGTTCATCCTGAACTCTTCGATCGGCCTGATCACCCCGCCTGTCGGAAACGTGCTCAATGTGATCGCCGGCGTTTCACAAATACCGTTCGAGCGTTGTGTTCGCGGAGTAGCGCCGTACCTGGCCGTTATGCTGGCTTTGCTCGTTCTGTTCATCCTGTTTCCGGCGTTGATCATAACCCCGCTTCATTGGCTGTCCTGACGTCAGCCCTTTCTGTGGCGACAAGCTTGAGCCGCGGGTTTGTCGTCGCACCTGACCTTGAGCGGCATCACACAAAAAACTGGGAGAGTAGAATGACTGCTACGATCAAAAACATCGTGATCGGGTCCCTCGTCGGGGTCGGTCTCGCATTGTCGGCGACGCATGGCGCTCAGGCAAATTCGCTGCGCTTCGCCTCGGAGGCCTCGCGCAATGATACGCAATATGCCGGCGCACAGAAATTCAACGAGTTGCTGGACGAAAAGACCGGCGGCGAGCTCGATCTGAAGATTTTTACCGACAGCACGCTTGGCAATGGCCAGGCCGCAATTACCGGAACGCGCGGCAGCACAATCGACATGCTTGTCACCGGGTCATCGAATTTCAGCGGCCTGGTACCGCTTATCGGTATGCTCGACATCCCCTTCCTATTTGAGAATACAGACCATGCTTACCGCACCCTTGACGGCGAGGTCGGACAGGAATTGCTGGACAAGTTGAACGATGTCGGCCTTCAGGGGCTTGCCTATTGGGATAATGGCTGGCGCCAGATTACCAATTCCGCACATCCGGTTCACACACCGGATGATGTAAAGGGGCTGAAGATACGCACGACCGGCGCACCGGTTCACATTGAGGCCTTCAAGCTTCTGGGTGCCAACCCTGTGCCGATGCCGATCGGCGAGCTTTATACGGCACTCGAGATGGGGACCGTCGATGCCCAGGAGCACCCGCTTGGCGTGTTTGTTTCGGCAAAACTGTACGAGGTTCAGGACTACCTGACCCTGTCCTATCACGCCTACAGCCCGCTGATCGTGGCAATGAACAAATCCAAGTTCGATGCGTTGCCGGAAGACCAGCAAGAAGCACTCATCGAGGCGGCACGTGAAGCGGGCGACTATCAGCGCGAACTCAACAATCAGGCGATTGCCGAAGAAGTTGAATTCCTCAGGGGCGAAGGCCTGGACATTGTGGAAAGCATCGACCAGGCGCCCTTCGTCGAGGCGACAATTGGGGTTCGCGAAACGTTTGTCGATCAGTTTGGCGGCGCTTCTGAACTGCAGCAGATTGACGCATTGCGCGTGGATGATTGACCTAAAAGCCGAGACCGGCTGAAAAGTCCTCAACCGGTTTGGACTGATACGAGTGGCGCCGGAGATGTGTCGTGGACATCTGCCGGTGCCACTTATTTATTGGAGGCGGATATTTTTGGTGAAGGACGAAAACTGCTAATGATGCTAACAACATGTCAAAGGTGAGTACTGCGAGGGTCTCTTGTCAAAGCTGACATCCGATAATGCTTCCAAGCCGGCCAGTGGGCGGGCGACAAAGCTCGAATCCACAATTGCTGTCTTTGGGAACGACATTGTGAGGGGCCGCTACGCCGGCGAAACTTCGCTTCCTTCGGAGGCGGAGCTATGCACGACCTATGGCGTATCCCGCGCGACCCTTCGCGAAGTCGCGAAAATCCTCGCATCAAAAGGGCTGATTGTCATTCACAAGCATCGTGGCCTTTTCATTCAGGAACGTCGCGACTGGAACTACCTCGATACCGATGTGCTGAACTGGGTTCTGTCGGGAGAAGACAATTACGAAATGATCAAGACGCTTCTTGAGACCCGGGCGATCATAGAACCCGAGATCGCCGGCTGGGCAGCCGCGCGGGCGAGTGCGGATGATTTGGCGAAAATGGAAGCGGCTTTGAAGGATATGGACAAATTCTATTCCGACAAGGAGCGTTTCAATCAGGCTGATATTCGCTTTCATGCGGCGTTAATTGCAGCAGCTCAAAACTATGTTGTCGAACAACTCGGAAAAGCCATAACCGCACTGCAGATCGCCGTCTTCGATGTGACCTACTTTCCTGATACCAACACGAAGAAAGTCACGATTGACCAACATGCCGCACTTCTAAACGCGATCCGCCTGCGCAAGTCTGCGGTTGCGAAAAAGATAAGCACGCAGATGATCGATGGCGTCCGCAACCGCGTCGACAATAAATATAACACGATGAAATAACGGCGTGTTTATATAAAAGCACGTGATTTTTCTAAGTCGAACGTGTTCGCTTCAGCATGGAGATTATATAATTTTCGCGTCCGAAAGCTTAAGTCGCTCGAGGACAAGAATGCCAGGCTGAAGAAGCCGCTTGCCGAGGCCATGCTAAACAACACGACCCTGAACGATGTCGTTTCAAAAATGAGACGACCAATGTGAAGTGGACCGCGGTGGCTCATATCTGTGCGCAACCAGCGTCGGGCGTGCGAGGTTTTATCGGTGGAACGGTCGAGCCTACCGCATCGCAGAGCTCGTCCCGGGACTATCCGGATTTTGTGCTCTGGCGTGGCAATTGCTCTTTTAGGAGACCCACGTATGAACATAGACAAAGACCTTTTGGACCGCTTGATGGCAGGGCTCTCGTACGTTCTTCTGCAACATCATCAGTGCGGCTATGATGGACAATAATACGGCCTCGACTTTGCAGGAATTGGTGCGGTATCTTTGCAGCGACCACGGAATGAAAGCCTTCACTTAGAGGATTACCACCGGCTTTTCCCACTGGATGAAGACGACACAGCCATTCTCGGTCCAGACATTGTGGCTGGTTCCCGGCGGATTGCAGATGACGCTGCCCGTGTCATAGGTGCCGCTCTCGTCGCTCTGCGCGCCTTCGACAACTATGATCGTCTCAAGACCTGTATGACGGTGCTCTGGCACGCTTGCGCCCGGTTGGTAGCGCAAAAAGGCCCAGACCGGCCCGTCATCTTCATGCCAGAGGTAATGGACATCGACGCCTTCACGGAAGGGTTCGAACGGAAGATCACGCCAGCCACCGGCCAGAAGATCGACAAAAGCACGAGGTTCAGGCATTGAGCGCCTCCAGGATTGCGTCGGTTTCGGCCGCATATCCGACAATGCCGCCCTGTGCGGTGATCATCTCGATCGTCGCTCGCTTGAAGGCTTCGAAATAGCTCTCGGTGGCATCGGTTGCCAGGATGCCGTCATAACCACGGTCGTTTGCCTCGCGCATGGTCGTCTGCACGCAGACTTCCGTCGTCACGCCGGCGACGACGAGCTGGCGGATATCCCGCGCCTTCAGCAGCGTTTGAAGCTCGGTGGCGTAGAATGCTCCCTTTCCGGGCTTGTCGATGACGATCTCACTTTCAGCGGGGAAGAGTTCAGGGATAATCTCAGCGCCCGGTTCGCCGGCAATCAGCAAGCGTCCCATGGGGCCGGGATCGCCAATCCTGAGCGCAGGATTTCCACGGTCACGCTTGGCGGGAGGAAGGTCGGAAAGGTCCGGCCGGTGACATTCACGCGTGTGAATGATTGGCAGATCTGCCTTACGGAACCCCTCGATTAGTCTCGCCACCGTCGGAATGATTGCGCGCAACCGCGACACATCATTGCCAAGCGACGCGCCAAACCCGCCGTCTTCGACGAAATCGCGCTGCATATCGATGACGATGAGCGCGATATGCTCTTTTTCAAAGGGAAAATCGAAGGGTTTTGCCTTAATCACATTCATCACGCATGCCCTGCCATATAGTGGCCAAGCGCCTTCGGATCGGCGGCCTCGACCGGTGTTTCGAAGGTGATGCGGCCTTCGCTCATCACCAAAACCCGGTCGGAAAGCTCCAGGATTTCGTCGAGGTCCTCGCTGATCAGCAGCACGGCAACACCGTTGTTGCGCGCCTCGATGATACGGTCGCGAATGGCGCGTGCCGCAGAGAAATCGAGACCGAAGCAAGGGTTCGATACGATCAGCAACGAAACATCGCCGGTCAGTTCGCGCGCCAGCGCCGCGCGCTGGATATTGCCGCCGGAAAGATCGCGAATCGGCGCGCGCGGGCCTTGCGCGCGAATGTCGAATTCACCGATCAGGTCTTCAGCCCGGCGCATCATCGCGCTCTTGTTCAGAAAAAGCCGCTTTCCATTGCCGTCGAAATCCCTGAGCGCTAGGTTTTCCGCAACACTCATATGCGGGGCGCAGGCGTTGACCAGCGGCTCTTCCGGCAGATAGCGCACCTTGTGACGGCGTGCCTCGCCACGGCGGGCGTGATAGGCCTCTCCGTCAACCAGGATCCGGCCCTGTTCCAGCGTGCGCTGACCGGTCAGCATTTCCATCAGCTCAACCTGACCATTCCCGGAAATCCCGGCGATGCCGACAATCTCGCCAGCGCGCACGGTAAGCCCGTCAATCACGATATCCTTGTAACCGCTGCGATCCTTGGCCGTTGTGCTCTCAATGGCAAGAACCGGCCCTCCAGCCTCGCCATGGCGGGGAAGCGGCGTACCGATTTCGGAGCGCCCCATCATCATCGCCGCCATATCCTCGTTCGAGAGGTCGCTGACCGCCCCCTTGCCTGCAAGCTTGCCCCGGCGCAGCACGGTTACCTCATCGGCAAAGGCGCGGACCTCGCGGAATTTGTGGGTGATCATCAAAACGCTCAGTTCGCCCGCTTTCGTCAGGGCGCTGACATGGCCGAGCACTTCATCCGCCTCGGAAGGTGTCAGCACCGATGTCGGCTCGTCGAGGATCAGAAAGCGGTGTCCGAGGTAGAGTTGTTTGAGGATTTCGAGCTTCTGCTTTTCACCAGCCGCAAGACTGTCCACGCGGCGATTGAGCGGCACGGCAAACGGCATTGTATGCATGAACGCTTCGAGCGCCTTCATCTCCCGACGCCAGTCGATTTTGGCCGGGGTATCCGAACGCGCAATCACCAGGTTTTCCGCTGCCGTCAGGGATGGCACGAGGGTGAAATGCTGATAGACCATGCCGAGGCCGAGATCATGCGCATCCTTCGGATTGCGGATCCCGACTTCCTTGCCATTGACGGCCACCTGACCGTCCGTTGCCGCATAAAACCCCATGATACACTTGACCAGCGTCGACTTGCCCGCACCGTTTTCACCCAAAAGGGCATGAAACGAACCGGAGCGGACCGTCATCGAAACATTGTCGAGCGCGGTGAAATCACCGAAGCGCATGGTCATGCCGATCGTTTCGATCGACGGGGCTTTGCGGCTTGTCGTCATTATTTCAATCCCGCAATCAGTGCCTTGCTGCTGGAAACAGCGCCAAACACACCGCCCTGCATCTTGATCATCGAGAGTGCTGCATCGTGGTTTGCCTTGTCGGTCGCGCCACAGCAATCTTCCAGAAGCACGCATTCGAAGCCACGGTCATTGGCCTCACGCATCGTCGTGTGGACGCATACATCGGTCGTGATACCGGTCAAAATGATGTTTTCGATACCCTTCAGCCTCAGGATCATTTCCAGATCGGTAGCGCAGAAAGAGCCTTTTCCGGGCTTGTCGATGATGATCTCACCGGGCTCGGGCGCAAGTTCGTCAATGATGTCCCAGCCCGGCTCGCCACGCACGAGGATCTTGCCGCAGGGGCCAGGATCACCGATACCGGCGCCGATCTGCCGCGAGCGCCAGCGTTTGTTGGCCGGAAGATCGGATAGATCAGGGCGATGTCCTTCACGGGTATGGAAGATGTGGTAGCCGCCCGTACGCATCGCCGACAACACGGCCTTGATCGGTTCGATGGGCGCACGCGTCAGCGACAGGTCATAACCCATCTTGTCGACATAGCCGCCCTTGCCGCAGAAGTCGGTCTGCATGTCGATGACGATCAGCGCGGTGTTTTCCGGTCGCAGATCGCCATTGTAAGGCCATGCATAGGGGGTGGATTCAATCACTGCCATCACTCAGCCTTTCTGTTTTTCGCCAAAGAGGCGCGTCGGTTTTTCAAAACCGAAGCCGGTACCATCGGTGACCTTCACATCATCTTCCCACGGAAGACGATATTGCCCGGCAGCCAGGTCGTTCATGTAAGTGTAGGGGCAATCCTGCGCGCCGCCTTTCACGGCCACGTAGCCGCGATGGCCGAACTGGTAGATGTTGTTTTCGACACCCCAGCCAAGCCGCGCCTCGCGCACGAGATCCGGACGCACTTCCGAGGTGATGATCTCGTCCGGCCGGCCGGTCGTGCCATGCACCAGCACCGTCCCGTCGAAATTGCAGATCATGCCCTCGCCCATGGAATCGAAGGTGCCATCCGAACCACACATGCAGACATTCGCTGTGACCATCAGGTTGCAGAAGGCATTCGACTGATTGGTGAAACGCCAGCTTTCGCGGATCGGTGCGGTATAGCCAGCCGTGCGGATCATGATCTCGGCACCCTTGTAGGCGCATTCACGCGCCATTTCCGGGAACATGCCGTCATGGCAGATGATCAGGGCAAGCTTCGAACCCTTCGGCCCGTCGCAGACCGGAATGCCGATATCGCCCGGTTCCCACGGCTCGACGGGAACCCAGGGATGCATCTTGCGGTAATAGAGCTTCAGCTCGCCTTCAGCATCGAAGATGATGCCGGTGTTGTAAGGCATGCCGCCGGGATTAAGCTCCATGATGGAAAAGCAGCCCCAGATCTTGTTATCGATACAGGCCTGCCGCATGGCTGCCACCTCAGGCCCATCCATCGTGCACATGATCGCGGGATTGATATCCATCGACAGGCCGTGCAGTGAATATTCGGGAAACACGACCAGATCCATGCCCGGCTGGTTGCGCCGTGCCTTGCCGACAAGTTCGACAACACGCGCCGTCTGCGCCGTCAGCTCCGCCTTGGTTTCGACCACGGGGAGTTGAAGCTGCACCAGACCGATGCCGACACCGTTTTCCGAGACGTTGAGACCGCCAAGTCCGCTCATGTTTTCTCCGTTATTTCGTGATGGCAAGTTCGCGCGGAGCGCCCGTCAGCGCGCGTTCGGTGGACGACGTCGCAATCAGGATGCCGAGTGTGAGGACGTAAGGCGCTGCGTAGAACAGGTAATAGCCTTCGGTGATCCCGACGGATTGCAACGCCGGGCCAAGCGCGCCTGCGCCGCCGAACAGCAACGCCGCCCAGAAACAATTGACCGGGTTCCAGCGGGCAAAAATCACCAGCGCCACGGCCATCAGCCCCTGCCCCGAGGCGATGCCCTCATTCCAGCTTCCGGGATAATAAAGCGACAGATATGCCCCGCCGATGCCGGCAAAAGCGCCACCGACCGCAGTTGCCAGCACCCGCACGCGGACGGGGCGGATTGCGAGCGTACGGGCAGCATCCGTGCTGTCGCCGACAACCCGGACTGTCAGCCCGATGCGGGTATTGCGGAACATCCAGCCCATTGCAAAGGCAAGGATCGCACCTGCAATGAACAGCACATTGACCTGGAGTGCGGCCCGCACCTGCGGGATATCCGACCACCAGCCGAAGGGAATGGCAGGCAGCCCGGGGGCTGCCGGCTGAACGTAGGGTTTGCCGAAATAGAATGCCAGCCCCATGCCCAGCACCATCATGGCAATCCCGACGGCGATGTCGTTGACGCCCTTGAAACTGCAGAGCCAGCCGTGAATAAGGCCAAAAACAAGCCCTGCCAGAGCGGCAAAGCCCACACCTATGAAGGGATTGCCGGCGTGATAGGACATGGCATAGCCGGTCATCGCCCCGATGACGAGGGTACCTTCCAGGCCCAGATTGATCCGGCCGGAGCGCTCCGTCAGGCATTCACCGAGCGATACAAACAGGAACGGGGTCGAAACACGGATCGCGCCGCCGAAAATGGCGAGCGGCACGCCCCAAAGCCCGAGTGCGGAAGCATCAGCCATCTCAGTTCCTTCCCCGTTCAAGCATTTTGCGAATGAGCGAATCCGAGCGCCCGTAGAGCGTTTCGCTCAAGAGCACGACGACAAAGATGCAGCCCTCGAAAACAAGGATGGTTGCATCGGGCAGATCCATGCGGCGCTGAACAAGACCGCTCGAAGCTTCGAAGCCACCGAGCAGCATCGCCATCGGAATGATCGCCAGCGGATTGTGCCGCGCCAGAAAGGCGATCAGGATGCCGGTATTGCCGACGCCGGAGATGAGAGAGTCATTGGCCGAACCATAGATGGCCGAGACCTCGAAGAAACCGCCAAGCCCGGCAAGCGCACCGCCGAGAGCGGTGAAACCAATCACCAGCCTGGCCACCGGAAAGCCTTGCACCTGGGCTGCCCGGATATTGTCACCGGTCACCCGTGCAGCAAAACCGATTGTCGTACGCTCGATCAGGAAGTAGCAGGCAAGACAGGCGAGAATACCGACCGCCACGCCCCAATGCGCATCAAGGAAGGGGATGTTGCCGATCCGCAGCCATTCCGGGAGCGGATAGGTCGCGGGCTTGTTGAGGCTGGAGGGATCGCGAAAAACACTTTCAACAAGCTGGTTGAAGAGCGATGTCGCGATATAGGCCATCAGCAACGAGGCGATCGTTTCGTTTACCCCGCGCAGAATGCGCAGAGCACCGACCGCGCCGATCCAGATGCCGCCGACGATGCATGCTGCCGCAACCATCGCGGCGAAACCGAAGAGCGACGGCAGATCGGCGACGAACACGCCGGTCACCGCAGCGGCGAGACCGCCAAGCACAATCGCGCCCTCGCCGCCAATGATCATCAGACCGAGCCGTGCCGGAATGGCCACGCACAAGGCGGCCATCAGCAGCGGGCTGACCCTTGAAAGCGTATTCTTCCACGAAAATGCCGACGAGAACCCTGCCTTCCAGACAAGCGAGAAGAACTCGGCCGGTGACTGCCCCTGCGTCATGAGGAACAGGCTGAAAAGCAAAGCGCCAGCAACCAGAGCGAACAGGGGGATCGCGATCGCCTCAAGGCGACCGATCATCCAGGCGGGGATGACCGGGCGGCGGTGTGATACCGTCGCCGCAGATGTGTCGTCAGCATTTGTCATGGTTTATCAGTTCGTTGAACCGATCACGCCCTCGACGAGATAATCCATCGATTCAAGCGCGATATCCGTTTCGGGGAAAGACTGTCCGGCCGTTGCAATGACATTGCCCTTGTTGTCCTTGAGCGGCCCCTTGATAGCCGCAAAGCCACCGAGCATGATTTCATCGCGCACAGCATTGAACTGTTTGGCAGCGGCATCGGTTACAGCCGGGCCGAGCGGCGACATCTTGATGAAGCCATCGGCGAGCCCGCCGCGCACGAAGTTCGGAATCTCGCCGCCGGCCAGCACCGTCTTGACGAACTCGGTGTAGACATGCGCCCAATTCCATTCTGCGCCGGTCAGATAGAGCTCGGGCGCCAGCGGGCTCTGGTCAGCGTGGTAGCCACAGATGTAGCAATCGCGCGATGCAGCCGTCTCAACGACAACCTTTGGTCCGTCGACATGGCAGGTGATAACGTCGGCGCCCTGGTCTGCCAACGCATTGGTGGCTTCCGCTTCCTTGACCGGCGAAGACCATGCACCGGTGAATATCACCTGGCAGGTAATGTTCGGATCAACGGCACGCGCACCGAGCAAGAAGGAGTTGATGTTGTTCAGCACCTGCGGGATCGGTTTGGCGGCAACGAAACCGATCTTCTTCGATTTGGACATGTGACCGGCCACGACGCCGTTCAGATACTGCCCCATGCCGATATAACCGAAATAGGATCCTGCATTTGCGGGGTCACCCTCGGTCCAGAGGCCACCACAATGCTCGAAGCGGACATCGGGGTATTTCGGCGCGGTTTCCTTCACATAGGGGTCGTAATAGCCGAACGAGGTCGGGAACAGGAAGGATGCACCGTCGAAGTTGATCATCGATTCCATCGTATTGATGACATCGACCGATTCCGGAACATTCTCTTCTTCAACGACGGTCACGCCTTCAAGCTCTTTGACAGCTGCCGCGCCTTCGGCATGGGCCTGGTTATAGCCGTAGTCATCCTTCGGACCGACATAGACGAAACCGACTGTGAGACTGCCGGCCGCCATGGCCTGGCGCAATCCAAGCGGCATTGCGCTGGTGGCCGCCAGCGCAGCCGAGGTCTGCAGGAAACGGCGTCGGGAAAATGCTTTAATTTTCGTCATTGAAGCTCTCCAGTTTGGCTGACCGGCCTGCGGTTTAAGGATGCCGGCTTGTTATTTGCAGGAAGCCTAACCACAATCATCTGTTCTGACGTCTGCTATTTTTTCCCAAGACCGGTGAAAAAAATGCATCGCTCGATGCTGAGCTGGTTCAGTCGACAAAAGCCTCCATCGCCGAGATCAGACTTTGCGCAAAGCGTGCAGAGGCAATCGGCAGCGTTCTGCCCTTCATCTGCCCCAAAAGCAATGAGCCCGCTGGCATATCCCGCGTCGAGATCGGCCGGCTTGTCAGACCGTCACCCTTGGCGAAGCGAAGTCCGACAGGTATCTGAAAGCTGAGGGCATCCTCGAACTTGATATAATGACGCATGAAATCAAAGGAGTCGGACTCGATTATCGGCTGAAGGCTCCGCGACGCACCGGCCAGCGCCTGCTCCAGCATATGACGCACGGCATAGGCCGAAGACGGCAGGACGTGGCAATAATCCAGACATTCCCGCAACCGGATTTCACACTGGCTGGCCAGCGGATGGTCCTCACGCATGATCACATGAACCGCCTGCGGAACAGCGGAAAGAACTGCGAAATCAACCATATGAACGGGCTCAAGCACCAACGCCAGATCACTTTGAAAGGTGATGAGATCCTGTTCGGCAGCGGCTCTGTCACGAATCTTGACCGAAAATGTGACACCGGGATGCTCTGCCCGATAGGCAGCCACATGCGCCGGCAGAAAATACGGGCTGAGCGCCTGTGAGCAGGCGATTGTGACATGGCCGCGCCGTTCGCCGGCCAGATCCGCCACCTGTCCCTGCACCCGGCGAAGCTCGGAGAGCTGTGTGCGAAAATGCTGGACGAGAAGCTCACCTGCCGGGTTCAGCCGAACCCCGCGCGGAAGCCGCTCGAAAATCTCGTAGCCAAACTCTTCTTCAAACCGCTGGATCCGCCGGTTCAGCGCCGAGGCGGTGATATTCATGTCATCGGCGGCCTTACGGATGGAGCCAGCGCGCATCACGGCTTCGATATAGCGAAAGTCCTGCAGATGTTTCATGGCGTAATTGAACCTTCGTCAAGCATGCGGTGCAAAAAATGCATCGGATTTGTGAAAATATAGCATTAGCGTTTTCGCTCAAAACTGCCAATGACTGTCTGCACAACATGAGGACAGACGAGATGACGACCCCACTGACCTTGCCGGGACTGCGTGCAGCCTACGCTGCCGGAACAATGCCTGAAGAGATTATCAGCCAGATTTACCATCGGATCGCGGAAATCGACGATCCCGCTATCTTCATCACGCTTCGGGATCACGCCGAAGTGAAGGCGGAAGTCCGGGCATTGGGCTCCTATGATCGAGAAAAGCCGCTTTGGGGCATACCGTTTGCGGTGAAGGACAATATCGATGTCGCCGGTCTGCCGACGACGGCTGCCTGCCCTGCATGGGAATACCACCCTGAAGCCGATGCATTCGTGGTGGCAAAACTGCGCGCAGCAGGCGCGATCGTCATTGGCAAGACCAATCTGGACCAGTTTGCAACGGGCCTTGTCGGCGTGCGTTCGCCTTACGGCGTGCCACGCAATGCCCTTGCCCCGGAAATCGTTCCGGGCGGTTCGTCCTCCGGCTCGGGCGTCGCCGTTGCCCAGGGCATTGTCACCTTCGCGCTTGGCACGGATACGGCCGGCTCCGGACGGGTTCCCGCCGCGCTCAACAATATTGTGGGGCTGAAACCTTCGCTTGGCGCGCTTTCTGCCTCAGGAGTGGTTCCGGCCTGCCGCTCCACCGAAACGATCTCGATATTCGCCACAACAGTGGAGGATGCTTATACGGCGTTTCAGGCAGTGGCCGAATTCGATCCCGCTGACGCCTATTCAAAGACAATCGCGACGCCAGCGCTTTTTGATCCGGCGACCGGACAGGTCATCGGCATCCCGGATGAGGAGAGCATCCGCTTTTTTGGCGACGAACAACAGGCGCAATCCTTCAAGCATGCCTGCGCTCTGCTGGAACAGGCCGGACACATTATCCAGCCCATCGACTTCACGCCGCTCTATGCCATAGCCGACATGCTTTACGAAGGCGCCTGGGTGGCCGAACGCAATAGCGTCATCGAGGATCTGCTGCGGAGCAACCCCGATGCCGTGCTGCCGGTTACCCGGAAGATCATCGGCAAGGCCGAGACGCTGAGCGCAACAGATGCCTTTCGCGGCTTTTACAGACTAAAGGAATTGTCGCGCGCGGTAGAGCCGGTGCTTGCCGGTCTTGATGCATTGTGCGTGCCCACCATACCGACCTTCTATTCACGGGCGGATCTCGAAGCCGATCCGGTAACGCCGAATTCCAATCTCGGCACCTATACAAACTTCGTCAATCTTCTGGATATGTGTGGCCTTGCGATCCCATTGCCGCAGCGAACGGACGGACGGCCCGGTGGTGTGACACTGCTGGCAAAATCGGGCGAAGATGCCCTGCTTGCATCGCTTTCCGCACCGCTTGAAATGGCAGGCGAGCGCAGTCTCGGCGCAACCGGCTGGAGCCGTCCCGAACGCCAAAAGACCAATGCACTGCCACCACACTATGTAAAGCTCGCAGTTTGCGGCGCCCATCTTTCGGGCCTTCCGCTGAACCACCAGTTGACAGACAGGAATGCATTCCTGTTGCGAGAAACCGTTTCGGCGCCCTTCTATCGCTTTTTCGCGCTTGCCGGCGACGGCGTGAAACGGCCCGGCATGATACGTACAGCAACGCAGCAGCCCAACGGCATCGCGCTGGAAGTCTGGGCAATACCGGAAGACAAGCTCGGCTCTTTCCTCACCGGCATTCCTGCCCCTCTGGGCCTTGGCAAAGTCGAACTTGAGAGCGGCGAAACGGTCTGCGGCTTCATCTGCGAGGCAAGCGGAGAAATCGGCGCGCAAGACATTACCCATCTAGCGAGCTGGCGCCATTTCCTGCACCGGACACATGGGTAAATGGACTTGCTTCGTAGAAGTATAGGGGTGGTTTGCTCCGATACGCTCCACGCTGAACCCAAACCTGAGCAGAGCTGACTTGTCTGAGCTGCTGCCGGTTTGGTGGACATGAGGATATGATCATGACCAAAAAACTGGAGGATAGGAATGACGAGAAGTAAGTTCAGCCGAGCGTTCAAAACCGAAACGTGCGGCTGATGACGGAAAGGGGCGTTTCGGTTGCGCAAGCTGCCCGTGACCTGGATGGTGCGGAGAACGTTTTGCGCCATGGGTGCGAGAGTTCTCCGCTCAGCTGCCACAGACTTTCCCGGCAGTGTTCAGAAGCGGGCAGAACTCGCCGAGATCGCGGCACTGAAAAAGGAAGTGGCGCGGCTCAAGGTCGAGTGGAATATTCTCAAGAGGGGCGCCACTTTTTCTCGCACGGGAGGCGATATGCGGTTCGCCTTTATCGCCAGACACTGCCACATCTGCCCGGTCAGTTGGCTGCGTAAAGCGCTTGAGGTTTCCATACTTGTCTCAAAGGTGCTGCCGTGACCCAGGAAGGGCCTGACCATCCGGTCTCACGTTTTTACACCGGGCATAATTCAAGAAAAACTGTCGCCGGAAAGCTGACTGATGAAATGTCGGACGGTCGGGCTGGGGCTGTCTGACCGCCACGCCGCCACGAGTTCTGCATGGGGGGCGTCTTTTTCGGCAAGTGGCCGGTAGACGACGCCGACGGTTCCGAGTTTCGAGGCGGAATCCGGCAAAAGCGCATAACCGATACCGCTGCTGACCAGGCCGAGGATTGCGGGAAGCTGGTTGACCTCCTGACCGACCCGGATGCCGAAACCGGCGCGGGCGAACATCGGGGAAAACTGGTTTCGCAGATAGGTCGCTTTCGCGCCGGCGGCAATAATCATGTTTTCTCTGGCGAGTTGTGCGACCGTGACGCTGTCAAATGCGGCCAGCGGATGTCCTTCCGGCAGCACGGCCAGATAGGGTTCGCGGTGCACCAGCACGGTATCGATGGCGAAATCGGTCGATAGCGGCCGTGTGAGCGCGACATCGATCCGTCCCGTCTGAAGATAATGATAGAGATCGGCCGAAATCATCTCGCTCAGCCGCAGGTCAACCTCCGGCGCGGCCTGGCGAAATGCCGAGACAAGGCCGGGCAGGACATTCAGGCTTGCATTCTCAACGAAGCCGAGATGCAGGCTGCCGATCTGCCCGCGCGCCGCCTTGCGTGCCGTGCGCACGCCATTCTCGATTTCCGACAGCGCCGTGCGGGTGCGTTCCAGAAAGGCGTGACCGCCTTCCGTCAGCGAGACCCGGCGCTGTGACCGGTTGAACAGCGTGACGCCGATTTCCCCTTCAAGACGCTGAAGCTTCTGGGAAAGCGCCGGTTGGGTGATCCCGAGCCGCTGTGCGGCACTGTGAAAATGCAGTTCTTCTGCGAGAACAATGATTGCGCGCAGCTGTCCGATTTCCATCCGCCTGTCTCCCATTGATAACAAATGCTTATTTGTTCATAAGACAGATAATCTTGATATTGGTCAATGCGCTGGCGGGAGACCAGCAGAAACCGGAGGAGAAATCATGAATATTTCCGTACTGACGAAATCCGCCGCCATCCTGGCCGCCACTGTTGCCATTGCCGGCTCGGCCCATGCCCAGAGCGACTGGCCGGAAAAACCGGTTCACGTCATCGTGCCCTATTCGGCCGGCGGCAATAATGACCGCATCGCGCGGACCCTCAGCGAACCGATGTCGAAATCGCTCGGCGTGCCGGTCGTGGTTGAAAACCGCGCAGGTGCGGGCGGAACGGTGGCCACCGGCGAAGTCGCCAAAGACGATCCCGATGGCTACACCGTGGTGATGTGCGAGATCGGCACCATGGCGATCAATCCGCATGTCTACACCAACCTGACCTATGACCCCGTTGCCGATTTCGATCCGGTCATCCAGATCACCTCGGTTCCGCTCGTCCTCGGCGTTGGCGACAAGCTCGGCGTTTCGACCATTGAGGAATTCCTCGAGACGGCCCGCAATGCGGACCCAGAAATCGACTTTGCTTCGTCCGGCGTTGGCTCCGCCCAGCATCTCGCATTCGAGCAGCTGAAGAAACAGGCCGGCTTTGAAGCGCTGCAGATCCCTTATAATGGCGCCGCACCCGCCCGCACCGCCCTGATTTCGGGCGAGGTCGGTGCTTTCCTCGATGGAACGCTTATTCCCTCGATCCAGGATGGTGAAGTGACCGCGCTTGCCGTGACCGGTTCCAGCAGGCTCGATGCGCTTCCCGATGTTCCGACCTTTGCCGAGGCCGGTGTCGAAGGCGTCGACTTTACCTCCTGGCACGGCTTCTGCGTTCCCTCCGGCACGGACCCGGCCATTGTCGACGCGCTGAACAAGGCGACCAACGCGGCGATTTCCGAAGATGACGTGAAAGAGCGCTTCGCGGCACTCAATATCGGCCTCGTCGGCGGCACGCCGGCCGAATTCAAGAGCTTTATAAGCGAGCAGTATGAAACGCTCGGTCAGCTCGTTGAAGAAACCGGCGCCAGCCGTCAGTAATCCTCCCCGGCCGCGCACCCGGCGGGCTGGCGGACCGTCCGCCGGGTGCTTTTGCCTGTCAGAACATGAGAAAGGTCAACACGGTGCAGCCCAACATACTGTTCGTGACCGTTGATCAGTGGCCCGGCCATCTGCTGGGGCACGCCGGCAACGACACCATCGAAACGCCCACGATCGACCGGCTTGCCGAAGTCGGCACGCGTTTTCCAAACACCTATGCGCAGACGCCGATCTGCATTCCCTCGCGCCGTTCGCTGATGACCGGGATGACCTCGCGCGGGCACGGCGACCGTGATTTCCAGCCGGATCTCAAGATGCCGGAAGGCGCGCCGACGCTCGCGGGCTGTTTCGGCAAGGCCGGCTACCAGACGACGGCCATCGGCAAGCTTCATGTCTATCCGCCGCGCGACCGTATCGGCTTTGACGACGCGATCCTTGCGGAAGAAGGCAGAGGGCATCTCGGCGGCCCCGACGATTACGAAATGTATCTGGCCGATTGCGGCCATGCCGGGGACCAGTTCATGCACGGCATGAGCAATAATGAATACTCCTGGCGGACATGGCACCTGCCGGAGGAGACCCATGTCACCAACTGGACGACCCGCACGGCGGCGCGCGCGATCAAGCGCCGCGACCCGACGCGGCCGTCATTCTGGCATGTGTCCTACACCCATCCGCATCCGCCGATCGTGCCGCTTGCAAGCTATTTCGACCGCTATGCCCGGCGCGCGATGACAGCGCCGGTCACCGGCGATTGGTCCGAAAACGACGATACGCTGCCCTTCGTTCTGAAGGCGGTCCGGCGGTATTACGCAAGCCTGCCGCCCGAACAGCTTTCCGATATGCGCCGGGCCTTTTATGCGCTCTGCACCCATATCGATCATCAGCTGCGCCTGCTGATCGGCACGTTGCGCGAGGAAAAACTGCTCGACAACACCATCATCGTGTTCACCTCCGACCACGGCGACATGCTGGGCGATCACGGATTTTACGGCAAGCGGCTGATGTATGAAGCATCCGCGCGGGTGCCGCTGATCATTGTCGACAAAACCGGAGAACATCGCCTCGGACAGGCAGGCGGCAGCGATGACCGGCTGGTTGCCCTGCATGACCTGATGCCGACCATGCTGGACCTCGCCGGGATCGCCATTCCGCAAACCTGCGAGGGCGAAAGCCTCGCAGCCGCGCCGCAGCGTTCGCATATCTATGGTGAATCGCATCTCGGCGCGCGCGCCTCGCGCATGGTCCGCGACGAACGCCACAAGCTGATCTGGTATCCGGCCGGAAACCGGCTGCAGCTTTTCGATCTTGTCAATGATCCTGACGAGCGCCATGATCTTTCTGCCGAGCCGGGTTCCGGCGCTGTGGTCTCGCGCCTGACGGAACTGCTCGTTTCGGAGCTTTATGGCGAGGACCTCGATTACGTGAAAGACGGTACCCTTGTCGGCTTTGGCGAACCGGAACTGGAAGCGGTGGACAACCGGGGCCTTTCCGGCCAGCGCGGCGTCCACTATCCGCCTGTTCCGCCGGCCAATCCGTCTGAAAAAGTCGGAGCCTTCTGATGAGCGCTCCGGCAGAAAAACAGGGTGGCAAGGACCCGATCGACAGGAACTCGCTTGTCGCCGGCGGCATCATGATCCTGATCGGCGCGTTCGTGCTTCTGGATGTCAGCGGCATGCGCCTTGGCACGCCCACACGAATGGGACCCGGCTTCTATCCGATGCTGATCGGCATTGCCTGCATCATTCTCGGCCTGATGATCGCTATTCTTGAGGCGCATGCGCATCTGGAACCCGACAGCACATTGACGGATCGCGGCGTGGCCGTGTGGCGCAGCCGGGTCTTCGTGCCGCTTTCCATGCTGGTCTTTGCGCTTCTGCTCAGGCCCGCCGGCCTGGCGCCGGCTTCGGTCGGTCTGATCTGTGTTGCCTGTCTCGCCGCGCCGCATTTTTCGCTGGCGCGGTTGATTGGCCTCATCGTTGTCACGCCCTTGCTGGCCTGGTTCATCTTCGTGCTTTGCCTCGGCCTTCCGTTTGAAATGATCAGGGGGATATTGTGAGCGACCTGTTCTCCAATCTTGCACTGGGCGCCGATGTCGCCTTCACCTGGTCGGCCCTGTTTTACTGTTTCCTCGGGGTCGTGCTGGGCATGATTGTCGGCGTTCTGCCGGGCATCGGCCCTCTGCCGGCCATTGCCATGCTGCTGCCGGTCACCTTCTACATCAGCCCCACGGAAGCCATCATCATGCTGGCCGGCATCTATTATGGCGGCCAGTACGGCGCGTCCACGGCCTCGATCCTTCTCAACCTGCCGGGAACGCCGCCGGCGGCGGTAACCTGTCTGGACGGCTATCCGATGGCAAAGCAGGGGCGCGCGGGCGTTGCACTGTTCATCACGGCCATCGCCTCGCTTGTCGGATCGATGTTCGGCATCATCCTCGTCGGCACGCTGGCGCCGGTTCTTGCCCATTTCGCGCTCGAATTCGGGGCGGCGGAATATTTCTCGCTGATCCTGTTTGCGCTGATCGGCACGGCAGCGATCGGCGGCGACAGTTTTCCCCGTTCGGTTTCCATGGTCGCGCTCGGCCTGCTTCTCGGCATTGTCGGGCAGGATATCACCTCGGGCCAGTTCAGGTTCACATTCGGCATACCGGGCATTGCCGACGGCCTCTCGCTGGTGGCCGTTGCCATGGGTATCTTCGGCGTCTCCGAAGTCATGGCATCGGCCCACAAGGAACGGGACACGCATTCGGAAAACTTCAGCTTCCGCAGCATGCTGCCGACGCGCGAGGATGTGCGCCGTTCATGGCCGGCCATGGGGCGCGGGTCGGTTTTCGGCGCGATCTGCGGGGTTTTGCCCGGCGCCGGGGCGTCGATGGCCGTGTTTATCGCCTATGCCTTTGAAAAGCGCATTTCAAAGACGCCCGAAATCTTCGGAAAGGGCGCCATTGAAGGTGTGACAGCACCTGAAGCGGCCAACAACGCCACGGCACAGTCCGCCTTTATTCCGACCCTGACGCTCGGCGTGCCGGGCGATGCGGTGATGGCGGTCATGCTGGGCGCGTTGATGATCCACGGCATCAATCCCGGTCCCAACCTGATCACCGAACAGCCGTCGATGTTCTGGGGCCTTGTCGTCAGCTTCCTGATCGGCAACTTCATTCTGGTGATCCTCAACATCCCGCTGGTCGGCATCTGGGTGCGGCTGCTGAAAATTCCCTACTCGGTGCTCTTCCCCGTCATTCTGGCGCTCATCTGCATCGGGGTCTATTCGATCAACTATGCGGTTTTCGACATCTTCCTGGTGATCGCCTTCGGCCTTGTCGGCTATGGCATGAAGATGCTGCATTTTCCGCCGGCGCCGCTGCTGCTCGGCTTTATTTTGAGCCCGATGCTGGAGGAAAACTTCCGCCGCGCCATGCTGCTGTCGCGGGGCAACTGGATGACCTTCCTGAACCAGCCGATCAGCGCCGTCTTTGTCGTTGCCTCCGGTCTGCTGATCCTGCTGCCCGTCTATACCTGGTGGCGCGGCCGCGGCAAAAAGGCCGGGACCCTATTGCCGTGATGATACCGGTTTGCACCCCGCAACGCGTCATAACGGACGCAGCGGGGTGTATGCCCCCATGCGGGCGAACACACGATTTGTCAGCCGGTCTGCCCGGTGTGGGCGGAAAACGCCTTCCTGAAAGCCGAAATCGGTTTGGAGGACGCCAGCGAGGCCTTGCAGATCAGGTCGACATCGAGCGTCCACAACCCGCCTTCCATGGTTCGCGCCGCAAGGCCTTCCTTTTCTGCCTTGGGCACGATCATGTCGCTGACAATGGCGTAATAGTCCGTCGTGGTCAGCAGTCCGAACATGATGTTCAGCGACGTCGTCTGCAGGATCGGCCGCAGGGACTGCGAACGCTCCCCGAAACATTGGCGGGCGCGGCTTTCAAATTCCCTGTCCTCCAGGAAGCCAACGCGGCGGAAGGCGGTCAGCGCCTCCGGGGTTATCGATTTTTCACGGCAGAGCGGGTGATCCGTACGGCAGATGATGACCATATCCGTCGACAGCAGCGGCAGGGTGACGAACCGGTCGGGAAGTGTGGCCTGTGGCAGGGCGGCGATGACGAGGTCGAGATTGTCGCGCAGCAGGCTTTGCACGAGCCCGGTGGAAATGCCGGCTTCGGCGGAAACCTCGACATCGGGAAAACGCCGGTGAAAATCGGCCAGAAGTGCGGGAAAAATGCTGACGGCCAGAACCTGTCCCACACCGATCTTGATGCGGCCGCCCATCGCCCCGCGCATATTGGCGATTTCAAGTGCTGCAAAGCGCGCTTCCTGTTCGATTGCGCAGGCATGCCGGTAGAGAATGTGCCCGGTTTCCGTTGCCACGAGGCCCTTGTGGGTCCGCTCGAACAGTTCGGCATCCAGCTCGTCTTCAAGCAGCTGCAGGCTCTTTGTCAGCGCGGGCTGGCTGATGCCTTTTTTCTGCGCCGCCGTGTGCATGTTGCCGGCTTCGAAGAGCGCCAGAAAATTCTCCAGATGACGTGAAACGAGCAGACGCATGATGATAGCTTTCAGTTATCGGTAGCCTACAAATTTTTATTATCATTTATCAATAAATTCCGCCACTGTCGCCGACAGAGGAGCATTCATGAAGACCATCTTTGTCCTTTTTGACAGTTTAAACCGCAATGCGCTCGGGGCCTATGGCGGCGAGACCGTCAAGACGCCGAATTTCGACCGTTTCGCAGCCCGTTCGGTGACATTCGACCGTCACTATGTCGGCTCGCTTCCGTGTATGCCGGCCCGCAGGGATATGCATACCGGCCGTCTGAACTTCCCCCATCGCTCGTGGGGGCCGCTTGAGCCTTTCGACAATTCCTTTGCCGAGATCATGAACCGGAACGGTGTTTATACGCATCTGATTTCCGACCACCTTCACTATTTTGAGGATGGCGGCCACGGCTTTCATACGCGCTTTTCCAGCTATGACTTCATCCGGGGGCAGGAATACGACCCATGGGTCGCCATGGTCGATCCGCCGCTGGATCGCATTCGGGAGAAGTTCGACAGTCGCCATTACAACACGGAAAATCCGGACAAGCGCCTTCAGCACGCGATCAACCGCGAAACGATTGTCGACGAGGCCGACTTTCCGGGGCCGAAATGCTTTGCCTCCGCCTTCGACTTCCTCGACCGCAACCGGGATGCCGATAACTGGTTCCTGATGCTGGAATGCTTCGACCCGCATGAACCGTTTCATGCGCCCGATCGCTTCAAGGCAGCCTACGAGACCGGCTACAATGGCGGCGTGCTCGACTGGCCGCATTACGAGCGGGCGACGGAAAGCCCGGAGGAAATGGCCGAAATCCGCGCCAATTATGCCGCGCTTGTCGCCATGTGCGACGACTATTTCGGAAAGCTGATGGATTATATGGACGCGCACGATATGTGGAAGGACACATGCGTGGTGCTGACAACCGATCACGGCTTCCTGCTCTCCGAGCACGACTGGTGGGGCAAATGCCGGATGCCCTATTATGAAGAGGTTTCGCATATTCCGCTGATGATCCATCATCCCGATCATCAGCATCTGGCCGGTACGCGCCGTGAAGGGCTGACCCAGACCACGGATCTGATGCCGACCTTTCTGGAGCTTTACAATCTGGAGCCGCCGAAAGAGGTGACGGGCCAAAGCATCATGCCGCTTTTCACCGGTGGCGAGGATATTCGCCAGTCGGCCATTTTCGGGGTGTTTTCCGGTCCCATCGGCATCACCGACGGCGACCATGTTCTCTATCACTACCCGTCCGATCTCGGGCGGGAGGGGTTGATCGAATATACGCTGGCGCCCGCGCACATGACCGCACCGTTCACGGTGGAGGAACTGCGCACCGCCCGGCTCCATCCGGGGTTTGATTTCACCAAGGGCGTGCCGGTTCTGGGGATCGATGCCCGCAGGGACGCCAAACGCGTGCCGTATAATGATGGCAAGGGCTTCGATGATCTCGGCACCCGGCTTTATGATCTGACGACCGATCCGGGTCAGACGGCGCCGGTGCAGGATGCGGCAACCAGTGAACGGCTTTACGGGCTGATGGTCGAAGAACTGAAAGCCCACGATACGCCGGCGGAACTCTACCGCTGGTATGAACTTGAAACCGATTGAGGAAGAGGGAGGAACCCATGAAAAAGATCCTTGGTATCATGACGGCGGCAATGATGCTGGCCGGAACCGCGCAGGCGGAATTTCCCGAGCGCAACATTGAAAACATCTACCCCTGGGGGCCGGGCGCGACCATGGCCGCAAGCCAGGTGATTGCCGACGCGATGGGCAGCGAGCTTGGCGTCAACATCTCGGTCGTCTCGACGCCGGGTGCTGTCGGCACCAAGGCGTTCCAGACAGCGATGGAAAAGCCGGCCGACGGTTACACCATCTTCGACGGCTATGTCGCGCCGCTGGTGCTGCAGCCGATGATGGGCAATGCCGACTGGACCTACAAGGACTTCAAGCCGCTCTGGTCTGGCACGTCCAACAGTTTCGCCATCGTCGTGCGTGAAGACGACGACCGGTTCGCCGATTTTCCCGCGCTGATCGCATATGCGCAGGAAAACCCCGGTGACCTGCGCTATTCGCCCGGCGTGACCGGCGGTCTGCCGCATATGGTGGCGGCCAAGGCGCTGCAGACATCGGATGCCGTGGCCCAGGTGGTGCCCTATCCGGAAATCGACAATGCGGTGAAGGATCTGCGCGGCGGCATTCTCGATTTCATCGTGATCAATCCCGGCGTTTATGCAGCCAACAAGGATTCCGTCCGTCCGCTTGCGGTTCTGTCGGAACTGGAAGGCGCCTCAGCCACCTATGACGGCGCGCCGCGCGTTCAGGATTTCGGCATCGAGCTCGGCATGACCGGCCTTTCGCCGATGGGCTGGAACTGGTGGCTGGTGCGCAGCGAAACGCCGGATGACGTGACGCAGAAGCTGCGTGATGCCATGGGTGCAGCGCTTGCCCGCGACGACGTTCAGAAGAAACTGATGGGCATGGGCTACGTCCCGCTTGGCTACAGCCCGGACCAGTATGACGAGATCGTCGGCCCCGTTGCCGATGAGCTTCAGTCCGGTATCGACGCCATTGCCTGGGAAAAGGCCGAACTCAAGAAGTAAACCGGATATTCCCGGCAGCGGCCGGGAAACCATGATGCGGCGGCCGGATAGCGGCCGCCGTATTGTCAGGGAGAACAACGTGTTTCGAATTCGACCGTTTGCGTTCGACTGGATCGCGCTGGCCATCATTGCCGCCGTGCCGGTCGCCATTTTCTGGCAGTCGGCGACATCGCTTGAACAGCAGGGCGCCGCCTCCGGCGGTCCGCTGGAAAATGCGGCCTTCTATCCCCGCGTCATTGCCGTCCTGCTTGCCTTTATCGTTGCTGTTCATGTGGCCCGGCTCGGTCTGGGAAAGGTGCAGACGCTTTCGCCGCTCAAAGCCAGCGACGGAACCCGGCTTGCGCTGGTCCTGTCTGCGGTGTTCGTCGCGTATCTTCTGGTACTGCCCTATGCCGGCTTTCATATTGTTACGCCGGTCCTGCTGCTCGTCTTCCTCCTTGCTTTCGGGGTTCGTCCGGTTTCAGCCGTTCCCGGCGCAATCGGGATGTGGCTCGTCGCGTCTTTCGTCTTCGAGGGACTTCTGAACGTCGTTCTTCCCGTCGGCGTCTTCAACATCACCCTTTTCAGCTAGTGGTCGCCCATGTTTGAACTGTTGCGCGAGGGGCTGCCGCTCTTCTTCAATTTCCAGGCCATACTGTTGACATGCCTCGGCGTCGTCGGCGGCCTCTTCATTGGCGTTCTGCCCGGTCTCGGTCCGTTGATGGGAATCGTGCTGCTGCTGCCGGTCGCCTTTCACATGCCGGCGATCCCGGCAATGGGCATGCTGATCGCGGTTTATATCGGCGGTTCGGCCGGCGGTTCGATTTCCGCCATCCTGCTACGGATACCCGGCACCCCGCTGGCCGCGGCCACGCTTTTCGACGGTTATCCGATGGCCCAGAAGGGCCGCGCCCAGGATGCGGTCGGCCTTGCGGTCAGCGCATCGGCCGTCGGCGGTCTGATCGGCGGTCTCGTGCTGGTCTTCCTGTCGCCCTTGCTTGCGAAATTCGCCCTGCGTTTTGCGCCGCCGGAATATTTCGGCATGGCGGTTCTCGGCGTGCTGACGATCGCGCTGGTTTCGGAAGGCTCCGCAATCAAGGGCCTGCTTGTCGGCGGTTTCGGCCTGTTCCTGTCGATGATCGGAACCGATGAATTCACCAATGCCTATCGTTTCACCTTTGACGATATCCGGCTTTCGAGCGGCCCCAATCTGGTTGCCGTCGTCGTCGGTCTGTTCGCGCTGTCGGAGCTTTTCTTCCAGATCGAGTCGCGCGGCTTCAAGAACAAGCCGGTCGTCGAACGCCTGATCGTTTCGTTTTCCGCTCTGGGCATTCTGCTCAGGCACCGGTTCAATCTTCTGCGTTCGGCACTGATCGGCACGTTTTTCGGCGCCATACCGGGCGCCGGCGGCGATGTCAGCGCCTTTATCTCCTATGCCACCGCGAAGAAACTAGCGAAACCGGAAGATGGATATGGCGAGGGCGCGGAAGGCGGCGTCGTGGCCACCGAAGCGGCCAATAACGGCTGTTGCGGCGGCGCGCTGATCCCCACGCTCTCGCTCGGCATTCCCGGCGATGCCTCGACCGCCGTGCTGATGGGCGCGCTGATTTTGCTCGGTTTCTTCCCCGGACCCGATCTTTTCCGGGACCACCCGGATGTCGCCGGCGGCGTTTTCATTTCCTATCTGATGGGTAATGTCTTCCTGCTCATTCTGGGCACGCTGCTGGCGCCGTTCTTCGGCTCGGTCCTGAAGCTTCCGAAGGCCTGGCTCCTGCCCGCCGTGCTGCTTTTGTCGACGCTCGGCGTCTATTCGCTGGAAAATTCGGTCTTCGACCTCTGGGTCATGCTGGCCTTCGGCATTATCGGCTACATCCTGCGCCGCGCTTCCTATCCCCTGGCGCCGATGATCATCGGCATGATCCTTGGTGGCGTCATGGAGGCCAATCTGAGGCGTTCGCTGCTGATTTCCCGCGACGGGTTGATGATTTTCGTCGAGCGCCCGATCTCGGCAATCATCCTGCTGATCGATCTGGCTCTGCTGATCTCCATTGTCTATTCGACAATAAGATCCTCGAAAAAGCCGGTTGACGTGAAAGCGGATGACCTTGCCTGACCTCTGCCGTGCAAACTCTGTCCCGTTTTAAAACGGGGCAGAGTAGCGGCAGGGCCTGATCCTTACACCTTCCTTTGAAATCCGTTTGCAGGGCTCTCCATTTCCCGTGTCTTTTCTGCCCGATCTGAATTCATCCGTTCTCCGCTCGACCGTGCGTGCGACCAACGCCTGGATGCATCTCCTCTCGCCTGTGCTGAGGCTGCGTCTTCTGGTCCGGCGCAGCGAGATCTGGCTGGTGGCGATTGCCTCTGTCATCGGTGTCGCCGCCGGACTGGCGCAGGTGGCGATATCGTCATCGGCCTATGGCCTGCAATCGCTGCTGTTTTCACTGGAGCCGGGCGAACGGCTGAGTGCACTGACCGGCTCGCCCGGGCTTGTTGCACTGGCGGTTCCGTTGATCGGCGGCGCCATTCTGGTGCCGATTGCCTATCTGGTGAAGCGCAACGGTCGCCGCATGGTCGACCCCGTCGAGGCCAATGCGCTGCATGGCGGACATCTTTCCTTCTACGACAGTCTCGTCATTACCCTTCAGACCGTGGTTTCCAACGGCTTCGGCGCTTCCGTCGGGCTTGAGGCGGCCTATGCGCAGATGGGCGGTGCATTCGGCTCGAAACTCAGCGCGTTCCTCCATGCCCGGCGTTCCGATATGCGGCTTCTGCTCGGTTGCGGCGCGGGCGCGGCGATTGCCGCGGCGTTTCAGGCCCCGCTTGCCGGTGCATTCTATGCCTTCGAGCTTGTGATCGGCACATATTCGATTGCTGCGCTGGCGCCGGTCATGGCGGCCAGTATTGCCGCGACCTTCGTTTCCGGCTGGCTTACGGATGCGCACAAGACCCATCTGGGCAGCATGCCGTCCATCGATACCGGCATGTTTGCGGCCCTGATGGGGCTTGCCGTGGTAACGGCCATCTGCAGCGTGGCGCTAATGCTGCTGGTGAGTGAAACGGAAAAGCTGTTTTCGCGGCTGCGGGTGCCCGCGCTCTTCAGGCCGATTGCCGGCGGTGCGCTTCTTGCCGTGGCGGTTGCGTTTGCGCCTTTCGTCCTGTCGTCGGGACATGGCGCGCTTCAGGCGACGCTGGAAGCCCCGCCCGCCTCGCTCTGGGTGCTTCTGTTGATGATCGCCGCCAAGATGGTCGCATCTGCAGTGTCGCTTGGTAGCGGCTTTCGCGGCGGGCTTTTCTTCGCCTCGCTGTTCGTCGGCGCTCTCATCGGCCTTGCCTATTTCCGGGGTCTCGACATGCTGGTTCCGGGCATGATCGGCGATGAGCGCGTGGCCGCATTCGCGGGCATGACCGGTCTTGCCGCCGCCGTGGTCGGCGGTCCGCTCACCATGGTTTTCCTCACGCTCGAGGATTCGGGTTCGCTGTCTCTGGCCATCACCATGCTGGCCGTCGCCACGGTGTCTTCCGTGCTCATCCGCCAGTTCTTCGGCTATTCGTTCACCACATGGCGTTTTCACCAGCGTGGTGAAACCATCCGTGGTGCGCATGATATCGGGCTTATCCGCTCACTGACGGTCGGCCGGATGATGCGGCGCGATATCCGCACGGTGAATGCCGGCGTATCGGTGGGTACCTTTCAGCGCATGTTTCCGCTCGGCGCCGCAAAACAGGTGGTCGCCGTCAATGATGAGGGCGGCTATGCCGGCATCGCCCTCATGCCGGAAATCCACGCTCTCGATACCGATATGCTCGACCAGCCGCTGGACCGGTTTCTGGCGCTGAAGACCTGTGTGCTGACGCCGGACATGAATGCGCGGCAGGCCGCACAGCAGTTCGAGGAACAGTCATCCGATGCGCTTGTCGTCGTCAGCGACCGCATTTCGAACCGTGCCATCGGGCTTTTGAGCGAAAGCTATGTTCTGCGCCGCTATGCCGAGGAACTCGACAAGGTTCGCATGGATATGAGCGGCGGCAGCCGCGGCTCGGTCGGTGCTCCCGGCGGGCTACGAAAATAGCCGCCCGCTTTCCAAAGCGATCAGGCACTGCAGCAAGTCAGAGATATTCCGCTCAGCCAGTCCGGTTGGCCTACCGACTATCGTTTCGGAAGGGATGATGTTGGCCTGATCCCCGCATGGTCCTGCGTTTTGATGCAGAATTTTCCCAATCATATAAGACAGATTTATGCGAAAGAGCCGATTCACCGAGGCACAGTTTATTGGGACGATCAAGGAACAGGAGGCCGATCTTCCAACGTCCAATGTTTACCGCGTATGGTGGTATGAAGGTTTCCGAGGCTGCCCGGCCAAAGGCTTTGGAAGACAAGCACACCAAGCCCAAGCGGCTTCTGTCCGATACGATGCTCGGCAATGGCGTGCGAAGGACCTCATGGAAAACAACTGACACCATCGGAAGACGGAGCGGGTCTCGATATCGACCTGTATGGTGCGATTGCGGGTCTCTTACACCTTGCGGGGGTGTACGGATGCCAGAACGACCAAAGCCCCCGCGATTTTGCGAAGGCTTTTGGTGATTGCTGATACGGACTTGATTGCGGGGGCAGGATTTGGACACTGTTTTGTGGACCGTTCACAGTCGTTCATTTGAGCAAGATCGGGTCTCCTTTTCCCATGCCCTTCTCTCTGGGATAGGGATTTAGGGACACCACCAGAGCCGTTTGACTGATATTTCTGCCAGATACTGGCGATGATGGACGAAGGAAAAAGTGGTGATCGCCTTGGCCTCGTGATGTCGCTAACCAATTAATACACCCTCGAAGGAGTGAACATAGCACTACCGAACAGGATACCAGATCTGCGAAAGAACAAATAGCATAAGCAGGTTGGAGTTGCGCCAAACCACCGGCTACGATCCGGGCCATTTTGCCCTTCGGCCTGATCATCGCGACCTTGCCCGTCGCAGAAAAGAACGACATAAGATCTTCATTCTTCAAAAGTGTAAAACATTTGTTCCGTCGGCCATGCGCGGCTTACCTATGTTCAGCCCGTCGAATAGATCGGAAAGGACATTGATCAAAGCGCGCGCCGTTGCCCGCACGTTTTCTGCCGCGAGCGACCTTCACATGCGATGGCGGTCGCATCGCCGAGCACGGCCAGAGCGTCTTCAATAATATGCATCGGGAGACACGAAGGCGTTGACGGGGCTTTTGCGGTTCCATTCGGCGCGGCCCAGCAGCAGGTCCACCGTCGCCTCCTGCATCGCCGTCATTGTCGCCCAGGCATTGATATAGGTCGGCACCCTTGGCGCATCGTAGAGATAATAGGGATAGCCGAAGGAAATCATCACCACCGGGATCTCGTGCCACAGCCGGCGCATGGCGCCGTCGAGACCCTGGCCGAGTTTTGCCCAGTCGAGGAATATCCGCCCGCGCGTTAGCAGCGTTTCCTCCGAGAGGGCATAGAGCGCCAGATCGTAGCCCGACGGGTCGATCGGGTCGCCCATGCGGTGAACGTCGACCGCGAAGCCCTCGGCGCGCAGAAGCTCCGGCAGTTCCAGCGGCAGGGTCTGGCCCTGCATCGGCTCGACGATGCCGGGGGCGAACATCAGGATGCGGCGATGGCGCTGCGGGTCGAGCGGCAGCGTCTGGTTCACGTCCTTTTCCAGCACCGGCGCGCGGCGCGAAACCTGCCGGCTCCAGTCATCGCGCGGCGCGGGGAAGGCCGGCGGTGCGGCCGGCCGATGAAGGCCAAGCGCCGCCTTCAGCCCCAGAACCCGGGTAACCGCGTCGAAGAAACGTTCCGGCGTGATCCGGCCGGTTCTGACCGCCTCGCGCACGCCCGCCATCTCGCCTTCGGGATCGAGCGAAAACAGGATCATGTCCGCGCCCGATGCGATGATCTGAACCTTGCTTTCGACGGCCGGCATGAAGGCCGAAAGTCCGGCCATGCGACTTGCATCCGAAACGATCACGCCATTGAAGCCGAGCTTGTCGCGCAGGAGGTCGGTGTTGAGCGCCGCGCTGACCGAAGCCGGGCGGAACGCCTCGACGCCATCTCCCTTGCCGATGCGGCGCGCCCAGTCCGGGAAGGCGATATGGGCGGTCATCACGCTCATCACCCCGGCTTCCACGGCCTCGCGATAGAGGCGGCCATGGGTCGCCTCCCAATCCTCGACCGAGAGCGGATTGATCGTGGTCACCAGATGCTGGTCACGGTCGTCATGCCCTTCTCCGGGCCAGTGTTTTGCGGTTGCCGCAAGCCCTTCTTCCTGAAAGACGCGGATCTGCGCCAGGGCATGGCGCGCGATCACATCCGGATCGGAGCCATAACCGCGGGTCGCGACGATGGAACTGCGCCAGGCCGCGTTGATGTCCAGAACCGGCGTGAACGACCAGTTGACGCCCACCGCGCGGGCTTCCCGCGCCATGATCCGGGCAACCTCCTCTGTGACGGAAAGATCGTCGATCGCGGCAAGGGCGATGGGGTTTGGCACCTGCGTGCCGAAGGGAAGGCTCATACGCGAGCCCTCGAGATCGGCGCTGACCAGCATCGGCACGGCGGCATCGCGCTGAAAGGCTTCGAGACGCGCGCGCTCTGCCGGGCCGTCTTCGCCGAAAAAGCGCGTCACGCCGCCGGGCGCAAGGCGGGCGACGCGTCCGGGCTCGTCTTCGTCATAGCCCTTCGAACGCAGATTGAAGAGCTGGCCGACCCGAGCTTCTTCATCGAGCGCCTCCCAGGTCTTGCGCACCCATTCGATGGCCTCCCGGTCGAGGGAAAACGGCGGCTTTTCCAGGTGGGCAAGATTCATGGATGTGGCTCCTCAAAAAATTTTGTTCGGTGTTGCATCTGCGTCGGCCCCGGCCCACGCTGGAAGCCGCCTGCCGGGTTTCGCGTGACGATAAATCAGAATGAGGTTTGAAGTGTTCGGACAAGACAGCCGGAATGCGGGCCGACCGCGTCAATAACGCACAGCATATCGGATCGGTCCCGTCTTTTGCATGTCTCCTCCCGCCGTGGCCCGTCCTCACCGCGGGCCATCAGCTCCGACAAAATAGCACCGGTTCGGCAACACGCAACATTGCGAAAACTTCGCGCAACGATAAATTCACTGCATGGCTCCGAACCGTGCCGAAGGACGTGGTGAAAATATTTGCGTATCGCTCACCGGAGTTATTGCATTGTCTATGCATGCGTCGCGCGTAGTAATATTTCGAGGCATTCGCCCCGGTGTTTGCGTGAGGAGCGTGGGCGACCGGCGCCAATTGGGAGGAGAACATGAACAAATTACTGACCGCCGCCTCGGCGGCCCTGCTTTTGTCGTTCGGATCGGCAATTGCCGAAGTCCCGAATGATTCCAACGTCATCGCGCTGGCAAACCGGCTGGACAACACGACTTTCGCCCGCGACAAGATCGAGATCGGCAACCGCCTGGCCTATTGGGCGCCGGTGCTTGAAACACTGCTGACGATCATGCCCGACGGCTCGATCGAGCCGAACCTTGCCACCGACTGGAGCTATAACGGTGACAACACCGCGCTCACGCTCACCCTGCGCGAGGGCGTCAGCTTTACCGACGGCACGCCGTTCGATGCCGAAGCGGTGCGGGCAAACCTCGAGGCGCTTCGCACCGGCACCGGACAGAACGTCTGGATGGTACAGTCGATCAAGGACTACGATATCGTCTCGCCAACCGAGATCGTGATCCATCTGACCGAGCCCGATCCGGCGCTGGTGCGCAACCTGACGCTGGTTGCCGGCGCCATGGCAAGCCCCGCCTCGCTCGGCACCGAGGAGGCCGCCAACGTGCCCGTGGGCACGGGGCCTTATGTCTACGACACCGATGAAAGTGTAGTGGGCCGGCAATATGTCTACCAGCGCAATCCCGACTACTGGAACCCCGGGGCTTTCCCCTACGGTACGATGACCATCGCGCCGATGACCGATCTCAGCGCGCGGATGAACGCGTTGAAGTCGGGCCAGATAGATGTGGCCGCGGGCGAGACCGTCTCGGTTGCCGATGCCAAGGCCAACGGCTTTTCGGTGACCACCAACCCGGTCAACTGGCAGGGCCTCTTCCTCGCCGACCGCGATGGCACCATGAATCCAGCCCTTGCCGACCTCAGGGTGCGCAAGGCGATCAACATGGCCTTCGACCAGGATTCAATCCTGAAATATGTCGAACAGGGTTACGGCGTCGTCTCCGACCAGGTCTTTCCCGAGACCAGCATTTCCTACGACCCGGAGCTGACGAACTACTACCCCTACGATCCGGAAAAGGCGCGCGCCCTGCTTGAGGAAGCGGGTTATGGCGACGGGCTGACCCTGACCATGCCCGATGCGCCGCAATTCGCGCAATATTACCCGATCGTCGAGCAGCAGCTCAACGATATCGGGATCGAGGTCGACTGGGTGAAAGTCTCGCCCGATGCGCTGATCGCCGACATCACCAATGGCCGGTTTGGCGCGTTCTTCTTCCGGCTTGGCAACCAGTCGGACTGGGGCGACCTGCTCAAGCTCGCCTTCAAGAACTCCGCCTGGAACCCGCTCGGCGCGACCACGCCCGAAATGCAGGAACTGCTCGCCACCGCGCAGAATGCCAGCGAGGCGGACAAGCCCGTAGCCTTTCAGGCGGTGAACCGCTATCTGGTCGAAAACGCCTGGTATGCGCCATGGTATCGGCCGGAGGCGATCAGCATCACCGCGCCCGACGTGATCGAGCAGCCGATCCCCGGCAACGTCGTAACCTTCCCGGAATTCTACAGACCGGCGGAGTGAAGCCTTATAGATAAAAAATGCCGGAGACCGGCCTTCGCAGCACCCTGCGGAGGCCGGTGCGCTTTTCGGGATTTCATCGTTTCGTCAGGAAAACGAAAGCCCTTGCAGCACCTCGCCGCTGGCCTCGCCAAGCGCCTGCACCGGCTCCCAGCCGGCCGCCTCCTCGCGGATGACCATGCCGATTTTTACCTCGCGCCGGGTCAGGCCCACCGGCACCGGCACAAGCCGTGGAGAAACAGCAGCCATGGTGATGGGTTCCGGCAGCAGCGACAGGTAGTCTCCCCGCTGCAGCGAGGCGAGCGCCGTGTTGAGGCTGTCGCAGACCAACGCAATCTCGGGCGGCTGACCAAGCCGCTCGTGGATCGCGTGCATCGTGATTTCGCGGTAAGTCTGATATTCGGTATAAACCAGCCAGGGATAGTCAAGCAGCGCTTCGGAAGGAACGCGCCCTTCGGCATCGACGCGATCGAAGACCGGATGGCCCTCGCGCGCGACGATGAGATTGTTCACGACCCCCAGCTGTTTCTGCACCAGCCGCGGAAAGCGGTTCTCGGCGCTGATGCCGGAGAGGATGACGTCCAGCCGCCCCTCGCTCAGATCCTCATAGGAATCGGTGGGATGCGCGCGGTGGATCTCGAAGACCATTTTCGGGAACCGGCGCTGCATCCTGAGCATCACTTCAGGCAGGATCACCGTGCGCCAGACCGGGCCCGCGCCGATTCTCAGATGGATGCGCCCTGCGCGCCCCTCGGTCCGCAATTCCTCGTCCGTCAGCTCCCACTGGCGCATCAGCCGCAACGAGGCCGAACGCACCTTCAGCCCGAAAAGCGTCGGCCGCACGCCGCGTGCATGCCGTTCGACCAGCGGCTGTCCGAAATAGTTTTCCAGCTGCGCCAGCGACCGCGAGAGCGCGGGCTGCGTGATATGCAGCCGCTCGGCCGCCTGCCGCAGGCTGCCTTCCTTGATAATGGCCTGGAGTCGAAAGAGATGTGTGATCTGATCGAGCACGAGCAATAAACTCCACGCATTGCTTTCAGGTCTAATTGCATTATCGACGTATAGTGTCCTTGTCTAGACTGGCCAGTCTGGATGTCACCGGAGGATGCCGGCGCGGCAAGCGCGGCGGCAGACATTGAGGAGGAAAATGTATGCTGGGCTATCTGAGCCGGCGCATCGCGTCGGGGATCGTGCTCCTGTTCGCGATTTCGCTTCTGACTTTTTCGCTCATGTACGGCGCGACCGGCAACGTCGCCCGTAATTTTCTGGGCGAGAATGCCACCCAGGAACAGGTGCGCGCCCTTGAGGACGAACTGGGCATCAACCGTCCCCTGATGGTCCAGTATGGCGATTGGCTGAGCAGCGCGGTCACCGGCGATCTCGGCCGTTCCTGGACATCGAATGCCCGGGTGAGCGACGAACTCGGCCGCAGGCTGCCGGTGACGCTGTCGGTCGTCGCCATCGCCGTCGGCTTCATGGCGATCCTCTCCGCCGTGCTCGGCATTACCGCTGCGGTGCGCGGCGGCTGGTCCGACCGGCTGATCCAGGTCGGCAGCGTCATCGGTTTCGCCCTGCCGAATTTCTGGCTGGCGCTGATGCTCGTCATCGTCTTCGCGGTGAACCTGCGCTGGCTGCCGGCAACCGGCTATGTCTCGTTTTCCGCCTCACCGTCTGCCTGGCTTGCCTCCCTGGTTCTGCCCGTGGGCGCGCTCGCCTTTTCCGGCATCGCCTCCTCGTCGCAACAGGTTCGCGGCGCGGTGATCGATGCGCTCAGGGGCGATTATGTCCGCACCTTGCGCGCCCGCGGCATCAGCCCGCGCTCGATCCTCTTCCGCCACGTGCTGCGCAATGCCATGCCCGCAGCGCTCACCGTGCTTTCAGTGCAGTTCATCGCCCTACTCGGGGGTGCGGCGATCATCGAGAGGGTCTTCGCGATCCCCGGCATGGGATCGCTCACCGTCACCTCCGCTCTGGCGGGCGACGTGCCGATGCTGATGGGCATTGTCGTCACCCTCATCATTCTGGTGCTGCTGGTGAATATCCTGATCGACATCATCAATGCGTGGCTCAACCCGAAGGTGCGCGTATCATGAGTGATCCGAACGTCGCAGAGCTGCCGCTCCCCAAAGGCCCGGCACGGGAAAGCTTCTTCCTTTCGGTCCTTCGCAATCCGCTTGGACTGCTGGCGATCATCCTGCTCGGCCTGGTGATCCTGACCGCGATCTTCGCGCCGGTGCTGGCCCCCAACGACCCGACGCGGGTTCAGATCTTCTCGGTCAATGCCCCGCCCGGCCAGGGCTATCTTCTGGGCGGCGACGGTTCGGGCCGCGACATCTTCAGCCGGCTGATCTACGGCGCCCGAAACACTTTGACGGGCGCGCTCATCGCGGTTTGCGTTTCGGGGCTGATCGGCGTTTCCGCCGGGCTTTTCGCTGGTTATCACGGCCGCCGCTTCGATCTCGTCGCCAGTTGGATCTTCGATGCCTTCATGGCGCTGCCGGCGATCATCGTGCTGCTGGCGCTCTATCAGTCGCTCGGCTCGTCGATCTACATCTCCATGGGGGTTTTCGGCGTTCTGCTGTCGCCGGGCTTCTTCCGCCTGACCCGCAATCTGGTGCAGGGTATCAAGCACGAGCTCTATATCGACGCCGCGCGCGTCTCGGGCCTGTCGGATATCAGGATCATCGTGCGCCACATCCTTCTGGTGGTGCGCGCGCCGCTCATCATTCAGGTTTCCATCGTCTCGGGCGTTGCCATCGTCATTCAGGCGGGGCTGGAATTTCTCGGCCTCGGCGATCCGTCCGTGCCAACCTGGGGCGGCATGTTGCAGGACGCCTTTGCCAACATGTTCACCGCGCCGGTCTCGCTGATCTGGCCGGGCCTGACCATCGCGATCACCGTGGCATCCTTCGTGCTGCTGGCCAATGCCATCCGCGACCGCATGCAATCGGGCGGCTCGACCACCCACCGCAAGCCGAAGCTTCCGCCGGCGACGGCGACCACAACAGCAAAGCCGACGCAGGACCCCGACATCGTGCTCGATGTGCGCGACCTCGTCGTCGCCTATCCCGATGGCGACGCGTGGCGCGAGGTCGTCAAAGGCGTATCGCTTGAGGTGCGCAAGGGCGATGTGCTGGGCCTTGTCGGCGAAAGCGGCTCGGGCAAGACCCAGACGGCTTTTGCCATTCTCGGCCTGCTGTCCACCGGCGGCCGTATCCTCGGCGGGTCGATCTTCTTCGACGGGCAGGATCTGTCCAAACTCTCGGAGGCCGAAATCCGGGCGCTGCGCGGTCGCCGCATCGCCTATGTGCCGCAGGAGCCGATGTCGAACCTCGATCCGTCGTTCCGCATCGGCTACCAGCTTGTCGAACCCATGTGCACCGTTCTCGGGATTTCGCGCGCCGAGGCGAAAAAGCGCGCGCTGAAGCTTCTGGCCCGCGTCGGCCTGCCCGACCCGGAGCGCACCTTCCGCTCCTATCCGCACCAGATTTCGGGCGGCATGGCGCAGCGCGTGCTGATTGCCGGCGCCGTCTCCTGCAATCCCGACCTGCTGATCGCCGACGAGCCGACCACCGCGCTCGACGTGACGATCCAGGCCGAGGTGCTCGACCTGCTGCGCGATCTCGAGGCCGAATTCCACATGTCGGTGATCCTCGTTACCCACAATTTCGGCGTGGTCGCCGACAGCTGCAACAAGGTGGCGGTGATGAATGACGGCCGCGTGGTCGAGGCCAACGACGTCAACGCGCTCTTCGCCGCGCCGCAGCACGACTATACCCGCATGCTGCTCGGCTCCGTGCTCGAAGACGGCGACACCCGCACCTACACGCCGCCCAAGCAGGCTTCGACCGCCAATGAGGTGACCGCATGACCGACCAGACGCTCATCGATTGCAGGGAGGTGAATGTGCATTTCGGCGCGCTTCACGTCCTCAAGAATGTCAATCTCGATATCCGCCGGGGCGAGACGGTGGGTCTCGTCGGCGAAAGCGGGTCGGGCAAGACCACGCTCGGCCGCTCGATCCTCGGCATCGGGCCGGTCACCTCGGGAAGCATTCGCTATGAAGATCAGGAGATCGCCGGCCGCAGCCCGCGCGAGCGCGGCGCGGCAGGCTCCGAAATCCAGGCGGTGTTTCAGGACCCCTACACCTCGCTCAACCCGTCGATGACGATCGAGGACATCCTGATCGAACCGATTGTCGCCCGCCGCCGGCAAAGCGCCAGCGAGGCCCGGCGACAGGTGCGCGATCTGCTCGACCATGTGAAGCTGCCCGCCGATGCCGCCCACCGCTTTCCGCGGGAATTTTCCGGCGGCCAGCGCCAGCGTGTGGCCATTGCCCGCGCGCTTGCCCTGTCGCCGCGCCTTATCGTCTGCGACGAACCGGTGTCCGCGCTCGATCTTTCGACCCAGGCGCGGGTGCTGGACCTTTTCATCCAGATCCAGCAAGAGACCGGCGTGGCCTATCTGTTCGTCTCGCACGACCTTGCCGTCGTTCGCCACATCTCCCACCGGGTCGCGGTCATGCGCGGCGGCGAGGTGGTGGAATTCGGCGAATGCGATCAGGTCACCGCCCGGCCGAACCACGCCTATACGCGGCGACTGCTGCTGGCGGCGCCGGTCGCCGATCCCGTCCGGCAGGCAAAGCGCCGCGCCGAATTCAAAGCCATGAAGGAGGGCTGAACCATGCGCGCCATCGTCTTGATGTTCGACAGTCTGAACCGCCGTATGCTGCCCTGCTACGGCAACACGTCCACCCATGCGCCGAATTTTTCCCGGCTGGCCGAACGCACGGCGGTCTTCGACACCTGCTATGCCGGCTCCATGCCCTGCATGCCGGCGCGGCGCGAGATGCACACCGGGCGCTACAACTTCCTGCATCGTTCCTGGAGCCCGATCGAGCCCTTCGACGACAGCGTGCCCGAGATGCTGCGCAAGGCCGGCATCTATACCCATCTCATCACCGACCATCAGCATTACTGGGAGGATGGCGGCGCCACCTATCATAACCGGTTTTCCTCCTACGAGTTCTTCCGCGGCCAGGAAGGCGACCTCTGGAAGGGCGACGTGACCGGCATCGACCGCGATCAGCTCGGCAATTTCGCCTATCGGATGCGCCAGCAGGACAAGGTCAACCGCCGTCACATGGCAAGCGAGGCCGATCATCCGCAGACCGGCGTGTTCGACGCCGGGCTGGAGTTCATCACCACCAATGCCGGTGAGGATGACTGGATGGTGCAGATCGAGACCTTCGATCCGCACGAGCCATTCTTCTCCTATGACCGCTGGCACCGGCTTTATCCGGATAATGGAAAGGACTTCGACTGGCCGCCCTATGACCGCGTGACCGAGGACGAGGCGACGGTAACCCAGGGGCGCAACCGCTATCTCGCCCTGCTTTCCATGTGCGATGCCAATCTGGGCCGGTTGCTCGACCTGATGGACGAGCGCGATATGTGGAAGGACACGATGCTGATCGTGTGCACCGACCACGGCTATATGCTGGGCGAGAAAGGCTGGTGGTCGAAATCGGTGATGCCCTGGTATGACGAGACGATCCACACACCCCTTTTCGTCTGGGACCCGCGCGCGGCGGTCAAGGGCGAACGCCGCAAGTCGCTGGTGCAGACCATCGATATCGGCCCGACCCTGCTCGACCTCTTCGGCCAGGCGCCCACCCGCGACATGGAAGGACAGGCCCTGTCCCGGACAGTCAGGTCAGACACGCCCGTGCGCGAGGCAGGCCTGTTCGGCATGTTCGGCAGCCATGTGAGTGTGACCGACGGGCGCTATGTCTATATGCGCGCTTCCGCCACGCCCGAAAACCGGCCTCTTTTTGAACACACGCTCATGCCCACCCATATGCGCGCCCGGTTCTCGCCGGAGGAGCTGGCGGAGGCCGAGCTTTTCCCGCCGTCCTTTTCCTTCACCAAGGGCGCGCCGGTGCTCAAGATGCCGGCATGGACCATGGGTTCGCCCTGGAGCTACGGCACGCTGCTGTTCGATCTCGAAACAGATCCCGAGCAGGAGACGCCGCTCGACGATCCCGCGCTGGAGTTACGGATGATCGGCCTTCTGGTCGACCTCATGCGCCGCAACGAGGCGCCCGCCGAACAATTCGAGCGGCTCGGCCTGCCCGCAACCGGCACGCCCGACGAAACCCACCTTCTGGTCCGCGCGCAATGGGCGCAGGTGCAGACCGGCCGCCGCCGCGCCCTGCGGGAAAGCGATTTCCCCGACGACGCCCGCATTGCCACGACGACCATCGGGGAACTGATGAAAACCCCCGCCCGCGACCTGCTGTCCAAACGCCTGCCACAGCCGCAGAACGACATGATGGCCTATCTGATGTCCGGCAAGACCATCGTCCAGCTCGCCGCCACCCATCCCGAACTGACCCGCGACCGCCTCGAGGAGATCGAACGCGACCTTGCCGCACTCAGCCCATCATGAGGCTCGGCCTCGGTATGGCGTTCCCTCCGCGACCCCGGCGCGGGCGTGCATAATAGCCACATCGCGAGAGCCTATATGCCGGCCTGGCGGGTCTTTGCGCTGCTTTAGTTGAGATCAGGGATCCCGTTTTCCGCCACCAAGCGTCAGGAACATATTTCACCCCCTCCTGCCAAAAGCGGTTCGTGTTTCAGGACGCAGAGCATGATGCACTGCGCCCTGATATGACTGTGGGCAATCCCGTAAGCCTGAGATCAACCGGTCAGGCGGTGCCTATTCAGCGCTGCAGTCCCAGCTGAAGCGTGAGAAATCGGTGTCCCAGCTCATCATCGGCACGAACTCGTAGCCCTGAAGGCAGTTGCTTGCCGCGTAGCGGCGATTTTCCACAAGCATGAAGACATCCGGCTGCTGTGCGACGATCTTGCGCTGCAACTCCTTGTAGATGTCATTCTGCTTGTCGACTTCGGTCGTGGTGCGGGCATCCTCGATCAGTGCATCGACTTCTGGGTCCTGCAGCCATTCCATCGAGGCCCATGTGCCCGACGCGGCCGAGTCGTACTGCACGTAGAACACGCTGTCGGGGGACGGATAGCTCGGGCCGTTGAAGACCTGGGTCGTGTTCGGCGTCGTCTCGGGCTTGGCGGCAAGCTCGGTGATGCGGTTCCACGGCTCCGGACGCACGTCCAGCGTGACCCCGATCTGTTCGAGATTGGCCTGCATCAGCAGCGCGATGTCTTCCTCGAAGGAAAGCCCGGCCACATAGGAATGGGTCAGGGTAATGTCCTGCCCGGCATATTTCGACTTGGCCAGTTCTTCGCGCGCCTTTTCCAGATTGTATTCCGGCGTCGGCAGATCGCCGGCATAGGCATCGGCAAAGGCCGACGCCATCGGGCCGGAAAGCTCCGAACCCGGATAGATGGCCTCGCGGATTGTCGCATAGTCGGTCGCATAGGCAATCGCGCGGCGCACGTGAATGTCATCGGTCGGCGGCAGCTTGGTGTTCATCTTGATGTAGAAGGCCGTTGCCGTCGGCGTCTCGATGAGCTTGTAGCCGTCCATCGCGCCGATGGCTTCATAGGTCTCGTTGGCCTGCGAATCCGATGACATGCCAAGCTCGCCCTTGGTCGCCAGCGCCTTCACGGTCGCTTCGTCATTGGTGATGACAAAACGAATTTCGTCGATCGGCGTGCCGCGGTCCCACCCGCCGTGATAATCCGCGTAACGCTCAACCACCATCTGCGAACCGCGCTTCCAGTCCTCGAGCGCGTACGGCCCTGCCCCGACGCTGTGGCTGGCGATGTAATCGCTGGCCCACTCCTCGTCGCTGTTGGCCTTTGCCTCATCCTCGTTGACCACGAGGATCAGCGGCGTTGTCGTCAGGAAAGGCGCATAGACCTTGGTCAGGCCGATTTCGACGGTCTTGCTGTCCACCGCCTTCAGCTTGTCGGGGTCGATCAGCTTGGAAAACAGATAGGACGGGCCCTCATTGATCGCCAGCAGACGCTTCAGCGTGTAGACGACGTCGGATGCCTCGACCGGCGAACCATCCTGAAAGGTCGCGCCGTCCTTCAGCTTGAAGGTGTAGGTCAGATTGTCGTCCGAAACGGTCCAGCTTTCGGCGAGCTGCGGCACGATGGAGCCGTCGCCGGCCACCGTCGTCAGGCCGTCATAGAGGTTCACCGCTGCCATGTATTCGGTGTAGTCGTTGATGCGCGCCGGGTCGATGGTGCCGAACACCTGCGTGGCGTTGACCACGATCGAAACCTTGTCCTGCGCGGCCGCCGGGACCAGCGCGGTGGAAGCCGAAGCAGCGAGCGCCAGCCCGGCGACCGCAAGCATTTTCCGTGTCATTGCAAGTTCCTCTCTTTTTGAGATCTCAGTTACATTCTGAATTTATTTTCTTGTTATCGTTCAGTTTTTCGACAGGCATGAAGTCGTGATCATAGCCAAAATAGCCCGGCCCCACGAGCGCGAGTCCCGCTTCCGTGCGCCATTTCGCGTCGGCCGGCAGACCGGTGAACTCCACCAGCAGGCCATAACGCATCTGTTCGGTGGTCACCGGCATGCCGGCATCGGCATCCAGCGCGCAGATCAGGTCGGGCGTTGTCGCCATGACGGCTCCCGCATCGTCGCGGGCCACGAGAAACTCGTTCTGGAAATCGACGCTGAACTGCCGCCCGGCAAAGTCATCCGTGCCCTTGATGATCGCCCGCCCCCGGGCGAAACCGCCGACGGTCCTGCGCTCGATATCGACCACACGGCCAGTGAAAAGGTGGTGGCCTGAAAACCGGGCGCGCAGCGCAGCGCCGGGATGGCGATGGGCCTTGCGCTCGGCCATCAGCGTTTTGCCGATGTCGCGGATCATCGTCATCGTGCCCGGCAGAATGCTGTCGCGCATCTGGGCGCCGGTCATGGAATAGGCCGCCACCAGCGCCGCGCCGCCCATCTGCACCGTATCGGCACGGGCCAGCCGCTCGGTCCAGAGATTGTCGACGGCATTGATCAGCACGGAATTGCCCTTGTCGTCGGCCAGCACCAGAGGCGTGGCGCGAATGCCCGACATCGTGAAGGATACCATCTGCAGTTCCGGGAAGGCGCGGCCCATGCCGTCGCCATCGATCAGCGGCAGGCCCGTGGCCGCCGCGACGGCAAACGGAATGGTGGAGTTGAGGCCGCCGGCTTCCACGCACATCAGCGCCGTGGCCTTCTTGCCGAGATAGGCCTCGAGCTGGGCAAGAGCGGCCATGATTTCATCGCCGCTCGGCAATTTTTCCAGCATCACCGTCGGCGCGCCCATCATGAACACCGGCACGCACAGCGCATCGTCAGCCACATCGGCAGGGTCGATCAACGTGACCGGTCCGGTTTTAGAAAGTGCGGCCTTGGCCATCAGCTTGCCGATATAGGGGTCCCCGCCCCCGCCGGTGCCCAGAAAGGCGCCGCCCAGCGCGATGGCGTCCAGTTCGTCGGCATTGATCAGCGTTTTCGCCATGGCGATCAGGCTCCTGCAAACGGACGGTAGGTGACATCGGAAAACCCGAAAGCCTTCGGGCCGACGACCTCCAGAGCTGCCGGCGACTGCAGCAGCGGATGGCAGGGCAGGACAAGGATGGCGACGCGCTGCCCGTAGCGCAGCATTTCCGTGGTGATGGCATGCCCGCTGTCGATATCCAGAACCACGATCAGGTCCGGCACGGACACTTTCACTTCGCCCTCGTGGGTGAACACCAGATTCTCGTTCTGGATCATCACCGAGGCCGCCTCGCCGCTGTGGTTGTCGACGCCGGCGAGCATCGCCTCGCCGACCACGAAACCGCCGCGCAGATGGCGCTTCAGATCGGTGATCTTGCCGGAGAAGATGTGCTTGCCTTTTTCACGCTCGCAGATGGCGGCGATCGGATCGCGGTGCTGGCGTTGGGCATCCATGACCGCCCGGCCCAGCGCAATCGCCTGGGTATAGGAGTTCGGTATGGCGAATTTCTTCAGGAAGGCCCCGGCCATCGGCGCCGCCGCCATATCGGAGCCGCCGCCCTGCGCGACCACACAGGCGCGCGCCATGCGCTCGTGGAAAATCTCCGTCACGGCATGTTTGAACACAACGATATTGCCGTGAACATCGCACATCACGCTTGGCGTCGAGGTGTGGCCGTAGATGGAATAGGTCGTCATCTGCATTTCCGGAAACGCCCGGCCCATGCCGTCGCAATCGACCACCGGAAGGCCGGTCATGCCGCCGACGATCAGCGGTTCCATGGCGTTGGAGCCGCCGATTTCCTCGCAGACGATGAGGTCGACCGGAAACCCCTGCATGTCTTCGATCGCCCGCACGCAGCGCAGGCCTTCGCGCCCCTCGCGGAGGCGTTCATGGCCGACAACGGGCGCGCCGATGCCGCCGAGCGAAACACAGCAGGCCTCGTCCGGCACCTTGTCGAGCGGCAGGATGGAAAGCGTATAGCCGTCCTCCAGCGCCTGACGCGCGCGCAGCTTTCCGATATAGGGATTGCCGCCGCCGCCGGTGCCCAGAATGGCCGAGCCGATTTCCAGCGCTTCGATATCCTCGCGGTCGAGGACCCACAGGTCGGCCGGGTCGAATTCAAGTTTCGGACGGGAAAGGGTCTCAGACATTGACGCCTCCCATCTCGCCGACGACCTTCACATGAATGCGGGTCGCATTGCCCGGAAGATAGGCAAGCGGCACATCCTCGCGCTCGATCACCTCGATGGTTTCGGCAAGGGCGCCGGCGGCGACCGCCTTTTCCGTCGCTTCCTTTTCGGCTTCGGCAAGGCAAAGCTCGCGTGTCAACCCGTTCTCGAGCGCATAGACGCGATCAACCTCGCCGGAGATCTGGGCAATCGCCGCGCCGACGGCATTGGCGACGGCAAAGTTCTTGGGCCTGATCACGTCGAGATCGCCAAGTCGGTCGGGCATCAGGATCGAACCGCCGCCGACGGCAATGACCGGAATGGGTTCCGGCGACATCCGGCTGCGCTCGACGGCGTTTTCCAGCATGGCGATCATTTCCGCCTCGGCGGCCCGGGCGAGTTCCGTGTCGACATCACTGACGCGGGCGGCATCACCGACGGCGGCAGAACCGAGCGAAACGGCAATGTCGGTTGCCGTCAGCGTTTCGCCGCCGAAAACCCTGGCGTCCTTCGTGATCCGGTAGCCGACCGACTGCGGGCCGACGGTGACCTTGCCGGTATGGTCCTTGCGCACCAGCGAACCGCCGCCAAGGCCGATGGAAAAGACATCCGGCATGCGGAAATTGGTGCGCACCCCGCCGACATCGACAACGGTTGCCGCCTGACGGGGAAAGCCCGCATGCAGCGAGCCGACATCGCTAGTCGTGCCGCCGATATCGACGACGATGGCTTCGCGCACGCCCGTCAGGAAGGCCGCGCCGCGCATCGAGTTGGTCGGACCGGAGGCAAAGGTGAGGACCGGGAAACGGCGGACGACGTCGGCGGCCATCAGCGTGCCGTCATTCTGGGTGATGTAGAACGGGCAGACGAGACCGGCATCGGCGAGCGCCTTTGCGAATGCGCTGACCGTGCGGTCGGCAAGCGAAAGCAGGCTGGCATTCATGATCGCTGCGCTTTCCCGCTCCAGAAGCCCGATCCGGCCGATATCGGTCGAGATAACGACCGGGAGACCGGGGCAGTGCTTTTCGAGTAGCGCCCTGGCCTTTTCTTCCATGGCGTGGTTGATCGGCGCGAAGACACAGGTGATTGCGGCAGCCTTGATGTCATTATCGCGGATTTCTCCGGCGATGCGCACGATCTCTGCCTCGTCCAGCGGCGAGATTTCACGCCCGTCGAATTCATAGCCGCCCTTGACCAGATAGCCGCGATTGCCGACGACCTCCTTCAGATCGTCCGGCCAGTCGACCATCGGCGGCAGGCATGCCGTTGCCGGCAGGCCGAGGCGGATGGCGGCCACCTTGTTCAGATGGCGGCGCTCGATCACGGCATTGGTGAAATGCGTGGTGCCGATCATCACATTGCCGATTTTCGCGCGGTCGATCACGGCCTTGGCAATAGCCCCTTCCAGCGCCTCGATCACGCCACTGGTCACGTCTTCCGTGGTCGAGGCCTTGACACCCGAAAGCACCGTGTTGCCATCCATCACCACGGCATCGGTATTCGTGCCGCCGACATCAATTCCCAGTCGATACACGTGGGTACTCCTTGTCTTTTCGCCGCCTTTAGCGCGGCACTCGCAATGTTTCGTCTTCGCCCTGCTCGCCGGTGCTCTGCACCAGGAAGCGGGCGCGTTCGGCGGCGCTGACCTTCGGCTTTTCCGCCTCTTCCTCATCACTGAGAACCGGAATGGCGGCGATCAGCGCGCGGGTGTAAGGGTGTTCGGGACGGGCGAAGACATCCGCGGTCGGTCCCTGTTCGATGATTTCGCCCTTCAGCATGATGGCGATGCGCGAGCAGAAATTGCGCATCAGCGAGAGGTCATGGCTGATGATCACATAGGTGAGGCCGAGCTCTTCACGCAGCGTCAGCAGCAGTTCGACCACCGTCTTCTGGACCGAAACATCGAGCGCCGATGTCGGCTCGTCCAGAATGATGATGCGCGGCTCGGCGGCAAGCGCGCGGGCAATGGCGACGCGCTGTTTCTGCCCGCCGGAAAGCTCATGCGGATATTTGGAAAGGAAATTTTCCGGCAGCCGCACCAGCGCCAGCAGCTCCTTCTTGCGGGCCTCCGCCCTATGGCGGTCATAGCCGCCGTAATTCAGCGGAACCGACAGGGTCTGCGAGACGGTGCGCTTGGGGTTCAGCGACGTGCCGGGGTTCTGGTAGACAATCTGCGTCAGCCGGCGCGGGTCGGCCGTCTCAGCGGCCGCGCCAACCTGAATGGTCCCCGACGTCGGTTTCAGAAGGCGCATGATCATGCGCGCAACCGTGGTTTTGCCGGAGCCGCTTTCGCCCGCGATCCCGAACACTTCGCCTTCGGCAATCGACAGGCTGATCGATTTCGCCGCATGGTGGCCGGGCCCGCGTGACATGAGAATGCCCTTCGAGCGGTAGACCTTGTCGACATTGTCCAGCGTCACGATCGGCGGCTTGTCGCTGACGGGCTGGTTGACCACGCGCGAACCGTAGAGCGGGGGCACCGCTTCCATCAGGTCGCGGGTATAGCGCTCCCGCGGCGCGTTGAAGATGACTTCCAGCCGTCCCTCTTCCACGATCTCGCCATGGCGCATCACCAGAACGCGGTCCGCCGTCTGGCGCACCACGCCGAGATTGTGGGTGATCATCAGCAGCGACAGGCCCTCGTCGCCGACAAGGCGGTTGATCAGCTTCAGGATCTCGTCCTGCGTGGTCACGTCCAGCGCCGTGCCCGGCTCGTCGGCGATCAGAAGATCGGGCTGGTGCAGCAGCGAAAGCGCGATCAGCACGCGTTGGCGCATGCCGCCGGACAGTTCGTTCGGCCATGCATTGAAAATGCGCTCGGGGTCTGCCAGCTGAACGCGGCGGAGAACGTCGAAAATCCGGCTTTTGCGCTGTCGGGCGTTACTGACCGTGGCATTGCGTCGGTCGGCGTAATAGAGCACGTCGTCCAGAAGCTTTCCGATCCTGAACACCGGATTGAAGGAGGACAGCGGGTCCTGCATGATGATCGAAAAGGCAGAGCCCTTCAGGCCGTCACGGTCACGCGGCGACATGGCGAACACATCGGCGCCCCGATAGAAGATATTGCCGCTTTCGATCGCCGCATTGTCCGGCAGGGTGCCGAGAATGGCCTTCGAGGTCACGGATTTTCCCGAACCGGTCTCGCCGATCAGGGCCACGCGCTCGCCGGCGGCGATCTCGAAACCGATATCCTTCAGCACGTGGTTGCGGCGGCCATAGCCGGTAAAGGCGATGTTGAGGTTTTCAACCTTGAGCAGGGGGACAGCCATCGGGTCAGGCCTCCACGTCGAACATGTCGCGCAAGCCGTCACCCAGAAGGTTGAAGCCGAGCGTGGCATAGAAGATGGCAAAGCCGGGGGCGAGCACTTCCCACCATTTTTCCGGCAGGAACTGGCGGCCGTCGGCCACCATGGAGCCGAGGTCCGGCGTTGGCGGCTTGACCCCGAAACCGAGGAAGGAAAGCGTCGCCCCGAACAGGATGACAAAGGCCGCATCCAGCGTGGTTTTCACCGAAATCACCGAAATGCAGTTGGGCAGGATCTCGCGAAACAGAATGTGAAACGGCCCTGCCCCGGCAAGACGCGCGGCCTCGATGAAGTCCTCCGTCGCGATCGAGCGGGTGACGCGATAGACGAGCCGGGCGTGCCATGTCCACCACAACAGCGTAATTGCGATCATCGCGTTGATCAGGTTCGGCTGCAGGATGTTGCCGATGGCGAGCGCCATGACCAGCGGCGGCATGGCCAGCATGACGTTGGTGAGCCCGGTGATGATGCGTTCCCACCAGCCGCCGAAATAACCGGAGATCATGCCCAGCACCGCGCCCACCGGCACGGAAACGCCGAGAACGCCGATCACCAGAAGCAGGGATACGCGAAAACCGAAAATGGTGCGCGAGAAGATATCGCGGCCCGCCTTGTCCGTGCCGAACCAGTTGACGGCGTTGGGCGCGGTGTGGCGGTTGCGGAAATCGACAACAGCGCCGACATGTTCGGGAAACGGCGTGATCCACGGGGCAATCGCCGCCATGAGGAGAACCGAAATCACGATCAGCCCGCCGATGACGGCCGCGGGATTGCGGCTGAAGCGATACCAGGTCATGTAGCCCGCCGAAAGGCCCGTCTGCTCGCTCACAGTCCGGCCTCCCCAAGTCTCAGTCGTGGATCGATGATGCTGACAATGATGTCGATGGCCAGATTGGCGATGATGAAGAAAATGCCGGAAATCAGCACCACGGCCATCAGCGCGTTGAGGTCTTTCTGCAGGATCGCCGTCAGCCCGTAGGAGGCAAAACCGCCCCAGGAAAACACCATCTCGACCACGAAGGCGTTGCCGATGAGCGAGGCGAATTCGAGCCCCATGATCGTCAGCGGCGCAATCGATGACAGTTTCAGGAGATAGCGAAAGACGATGACCGGATCCGGAACGCCGAAGGATTTCAGCGTCAGCACATGGTCGCGGCGCAGATTGTCGATCATGGCGGAGCGGGTGATGCGGGTAATCTGGCCGATGCCAGCCATGGCAAGCGCAATCGCCGGAAGCGTCAGATGGGCCAGCGCGCTCAAGAACACATCGCCGCGCCCGGCCACGATGCTGTCGATCAGCAGAAAGCCGGTCGGGCCTGACGGGGCGCCGAGATTGTAGTCGATCCGGCCCAGTATCGGCCATGACGGGAAAAACCGGGCGGCAACCAGTTGCAGCGTGATCGCAAACAGGAAAGCGGGGATCGTGACGCCAACCAGCGAGAACAGCCGGCCGGCATTGTCGATCCAGCTGTTGCGGTAGCGCGCGGTGATGACGCCGAGCGGAATGGCAAAGGCCAGCTCGATGATGACGGTGACGATGATCAGCTCAAGCGTGGCCGGCAGGAACGCCCGGATATCGTCGACCACGGCATTGCCGGACACGATGGACTGGCCGAGATCGCCGTGAACAGCATTGCCGATATAGCGGCCGTATTGCACCAGCACGGGCTGGTCCAGACCCATGCGCGTGCGCAGCTGATCGACCTGTTCCTGCGTGGCGCTCGGTCCGAGGCTCATGCGCGCGGGATCGCCGGGCACCACACGCGCCAGAACGAAGATCATCAGGGACAGCACGAACAGCACCATCGCGAACCCGGCAAGCCGCCTGACAAAGATTTCCAGATAGCGCAGGTTCATCAGATGCGCTGCTCCATTGCTTTTACGCTAGGCCACGGCGCTTTCGCCGCGTTTCCCCTTGTGCCGTTCGCGCTGCAGGCGACGGCAACTCTGATTTGTAGAGACATTCTGTTGGGTGCCCCGCCCTGCCGCAAGACGCGAAAGGTCTAGGTTTTGAACAATAAAGGACAGGTTTTGAGAAGGCTTGGGCGCGGCGCGCGATTAATCGCCCTGCCCTTCCGGGAATGGCGGGGCAGGTGACCGTGAGGCGTGAGAGGCTGGAGGCAGACGCCGTCAGTTCAGCCAGTTGCGAGCCCTGGCGACCGCGATCGCTTCGCGCCGCCCGCCGCAGCCAAGCTTGCGATAAAGGTTCGTGAGGTGAAACTTCACCGTCGATTCGGAGATGCCAAGGCGAAGCGCGACAAACTTGTTCGACGCGCCCTCGCACAACAACAGCAGGATGCGGGCCTCGCGCCGCGACAGCCCCGATTCCTGTTCGATCGTGCGTCCCCTGACCCTGGTCTCGGAAAGGCGCCGCATGATCCGACGGGCGGGGCCTGCGGCATAGAGAAAGCTTTCGATCCGGCCGTCGCCCATCAGCTCCTGCAGGAAGCGCCGCTCCTCCTGCAACGGCGCAATGGTGCCCGTGCGGCCCGCGCCGTCGAACATGCGCTGGAGAACCGCGCGCGCCTCCGTCAGGCGACCGGTTCGCTTCAGCACATAAGCAAGCCAGATCTGCAGGGCGCGGCGCTGGCGGCCCGTGATCCGTTCATTGGCGATCATCGCATTGATCTGCCGGTCCAGATAAGGCCGTTCCGGCCGCTCGTGGACAACCTGCCTCAGCCAGGCAAACGCGACCTCGATCTCGTCGCGCATCGACAGTCGGGACAGTTCATCCACCGCCGCTTCGACCCAGGTTCTGTTGATCCGGCTCTGCATGGCCGAAAGCGTGGCAGCGGCATCATTCCAGCGATTGCCGTTCTGCATCACCAGCGCGGCCCGGATTTCGATCATGAAACGAAGGTGACGGCTGTGACTTTGGTGAAGACGCCACCGATCCAGAAAACCGAGCGCCGATATCGTTGAAAAATGCTCGCTGAGCGCCTGGCTGCCATAGTGAAGCGCAAATTCAACGAGACTTGGCCATGTCTCGGATTGCGCAAACATATCGAACTCGTCGTTGATGAAGGCAATCAGCACATGAGGATGGCCATCCTCATAGGCGATACAGGCCGACACCAGCCGACGGATTCGCTCATCGGCAGGGCTGTCGAAACTGACGGCCGCAAAATAGTGTTCCGCTTCAGCAATGTGCTCCTTTGCGGTCAGAACGTCTCCCGAAAGAAGCCTGATCACGGCGCGATGCACGCAGACATAAAAGGCAAGAAGCGGTATGCCGGCAGCGCGGTAGCTGGAAAGGGCCTGCACCGCCGCCATATCCGCTTCGTTGAAGCGGCGCTGGCGGATGTAGAATTCCAGGATCGCGTTATAGAACGATCCCCGCAGCAAGGCGGCGTCCAGCGGCAATTCATTCAGGTAGTCATAAAGCCTCTCGAACATCGCCTCGGTGATGACGATGTCCTCATAGATCATCATCACGAGCCGGAAACCCTTGAAGGTGACGGAATAAGGGGCGCCGCTTGCAAAGACGGCCATCGGGTCCGTGCTCTGCCGGCCGAAACGGTCGGCAATCAGCTTGCGCGCGGTTCCGGTCTGCCCCTGCTTCAATGCCCGCATGGCGTTGGACAGAACCAGGGTTTCGTGACTGGCCGCGATCTCCGGACCAAAGCCGGCAAGGATTTCGCCATAGGCCTCAGGGCCTTCACTATGGATGAGAAATATCCCGCCGGATTCGGTGAAAAGCCGAACGGCCGGCTCTTCCAGGCCAACGGACTGAAGGGCACGGATGGCCCTTGCACTCTGACCGGCCCGATGAAGCGCTTCGCCAATCAGAGGCGCCGCGTCACTAAATTGCAGACGCCGTTTAATCTCGGCGTCGATCGCTTTCAGCACAAGGTCACGCAAGATGGGCGAAGGACAGGTCGTCCGGCCTCCCTCGACCTCCCAGAACGGCATCGGCGGGATTGCGGTCAGGGAGGGATCACTTGCGGCGCCATCACAAATGCTGCGGCATGCGACAAGCTGTTCAGGCTTCAGGTCCCGCAGAAACTCAAAGCCCAGATAGGAAACAAACCGGCCGCGCGTCGCTTGGTCATCAAGGTCAAGGCCGGCAAGAAGCGGCCATCCCGACTGATATCGGCGCTCAGCAGCATCCGGCGGCAGGCACAGAAAATCGTCGCCGAGCGAGACCGCCTCGCCATAAAGCGCCATCCGCGTCACATACGGTATCTCGGTGTCGTGTCTGCGGGCAATGACGACCCGGTCGAAGCCCTGCAGAACATCCGGTTCACACGCCACCACGCCGCTGCCAGCCGGAATATCCCAGACCAGCACACGCTCCACCACCACGGCCGGCGGCTCTGTGCCGTCGCAATAATGCGCGTGAAGACGCCGGGCGACAGTCTTGAGCAAAAGGCTTTTGCCCATGCCCGCAAACGCCGTAACGATGGTGACTCCGGCCGGGCTTGTGCATATTTGTTCGGCAAGCCTCTCAATATGGCTCAACTCTGCACGCCCTCTGTTCATAACAATCTGCGATTCGCGACAAGCCGGATTTGGCCGAAACAAAACAAGCTCCGGTGCTCCTTACACGATATTCAGTGTAACTTGCCTTCAACGGTTTGCAAAAGCGATGACAGCAATCAGCCGCGGTAAATCCTGCGGGCCGTTCAAAGAAACATCCGATTTTCAGGAAAGAGCCAACGCGACCTCCACCCCATGCGTCCCGCATTTAATTTGTGGGTCAGAGGATTGGCAATCAGGGACAGCTTTTTACGAAAGCAATCATCAATCACCGCCTTTGCGCGGAACTTGCGACACCCAGCTAAGCCCACCGCGAACTTGCATCAGTCGAAGCAATTGAAACAGTCCTCTTACATGCATCGGTGGCGCCTCGCTATCGCGAGCAGATTCCGGAGCTCATCGCTGGTCTGAGCCAGACTGATCAGATGCTGGGTCCAAAGAAAGTGCGGAGTGGCCTGCTTGAGAAGATCGTCCTGACGCCATCGGAGGATGGAAACGGACCTCGAAACTTTTTTAACAACATTCTATCTGCGACCCCGCCTCCGCGTTTCACGCGCTCAAGCCGAGATCTTTCAGGACCAGATCGGCAACGAGATTGCAGACCCTGCCGTTCGATTCTTCTGTGAGCCCGGCAATATGCGGGGTCAGGATCAGGTTGGGAATATCGGCAAAAGCGAGGCCGGCCTCTGCATCGAGCGGTTCCTTCTCGAATACATCGAGCGCAGCCCCGCCCAGTCGCCCGTCCCGCAATGCTTCGATGAGCGCGCCCTCATCGACAACACCGCCGCGCGCGGCATTGACCAGAACCGCACCGGGCTTCATGCGTGCAAACGCATCGGCATCCAGCAAGTGGCACGTCGTTTCCACCAGCGGTACATGCAAACTCACGACATCGGCGTCGGCCAGCAGTTCCGGCAGGGTGCATGAGCGCGCATTCTCCCAGGCCGGATCGTCGGCGGCGACGAACGGGTCATGGGCGAGCACGCGCATTCCCAGGGCCCCGGCCTTGATTGCAACGCCGCGGGCGATGGATCCGAAGCCGATCAGGCCCATCGTCTTTCCCGCGATCTCGCTGCCGATCATGGCTTGCCGCGGCCAGTTGCCGGCCGCAACAGACGGAGACGAAAACCAGGCGCCGCGCGTGAGCACGAGTGCCGCGGTCAGCACATATTCGACAACCGACAGATCATTCGCGCCGGTCGCCGGCCGCACATGAACATTGCGCGCCCGGCAGGCGTCGAGGTCTATATTGTCGAGACCGACGCCGAGCCTGCCGACGCTGACCAGCGAAGAACCGGCAGCGGCCAGAACAGCCTCCGTCACTTTTGTCCGATTGCGTACGATCAGTGCCCGCGCGCCACCCACCATGGCCGCAAGATCATCCGGCCGTTCGGCCAGGCCGGGATCGTAATGCGTTTGAGCAACCGACGAGAGACGTTTGACGGAATCGGGTTCCATGAATTCGCTGATAACGATCTCTGACATGGCTCATCCTGTTATTCGTGCAGTTGGGGTACGGGTGTTCTACGCAATTTTTCATCGAAAGCAGAAGCAGAAGCTGCTCGTCAGGTCAGCGCATCCGCGACAGCCTTTCCGCAGGTCTGGGTATCGGCAAGCCCGCCCAGATCGCGGGTCCGCAACGCTTTTTCGGCCAGAACCTTCTCGATAGCGGCCACGATTTCGGCGCCTGCGGCGGGGTAGCCAAGATGATCGAGCATCATCGCGCCCGCCCATATCTGGCCGATTGGATTGGCAACGCCCTGCCCGGCAATGTCGGGAGCGGAGCCGTGAACCGGCTCGAACAGCGAGGGAAAATCGCCCTCGGGGTTGATGTTTCCGGAAGGCGCGATGCCGATGGTGCCGGTGCAGGCCGGGCCGAGATCGGAAAGGATATCGCCGAACAGGTTCGACGCCACCACGACATCGAAACGATCCGGGTTCAAAACGAAATGCGCGGCCAGTATATCGATGTGATATTTGTCCCAGACGATATCGGGATAGCCTTTCGCCATTTCGACGACGCGTTCGTCCCAATAGGGCATGGTAATGGAAATACCGTTCGACTTGGTGGCGGAGGTCAGCCGTTTGCGCGGCCGCCGCGCGGCCAGTTCGAAAGCGTATTTCAACACCCGGTCGACGCCGGTTCTCGACATGACCGTTTCCTGCATCACCACTTCCCGTTCGGTATCGGCAAACATCTTTCCGCCGATCGAGGAATATTCTCCCTCGGTATTTTCGCGCACGATCCACATGTCGATATCGCCGGGGCCGCGCCCAGCCAGAGGTGACGGCACGCCGGGCATCAGCCTTGCCGGGCGCAGGCTGATATACTGGTCGAACTGGCGGCGAAACTGCAGCAGTGAGCCCCACAGCGAGATATGATCCGGCACCGTTTGCGGCCAGCCGACAGCGCCGAAAAACAGGGCGTCGTGCGAACCGACCTGAGCCTTCCAGTCATCCGGCATCATCTGACCGTTTTTGCCGTAATAATCACAGGACGCGAAATCGAACGTGTCGAAACGCAGGTCGATAGCGTGGCGTTTTGCAACCGCCTCCAGAACCCGCATCCCTTCCGGGACCACTTCCTTGCCGATGCCATCGCCGGGGATGACCGCTATTTTCAGGTGATTGTCTGTCATCGTTCTCTTTCAGTCGTTGCGTCCGCGAATGGCCGCGATCACGGCTTCGGTCACCATGCGCGTCGTGGCCTTGCCACCGAGATCAGGCGTGTGAAGGGTGGGGGCTGCCGTAACGGTTTCAACCGCCTGCATCAGCCGGCCGGCCGCTTTTCCTTCATCGAGATGTTCGAGCATCATCGCCGCCGTCCAGAATGTCGCGACAGGATTTGCTACCCCCTTGCCGGTGATATCGAAAGCCGAACCGTGGATCGGCTCGAACATGGACGGCGTTTGGCGTTCGGGGTTCAGATTGGCCGTGGGCGCGATGCCGATGGAGCCGGACAGTGCTGCCGCGAGATCGGACAGGATATCGGCATGCAGATTGGTGGCGACAATCGTGTCGAGCGAGGCCGGGTTCATGGTCATTCGCACGGTCATGGCATCGACCAGCATCCTGTCCCAGGTCACATCGGGAAATTCTTGCGCGACTTCGGCGGCGATCTGATCCCACAGAACCATGCCATGGCGTTGCGCATTCGACTTGGTCACCACCGTCAACAGCTTGCGCGGACGCGACTGCGCAAGTTTGAAAGCGAACCGCATGATCCGCTCGATGCCCGCGCGCGTGAAGATGGAGACATCGGTTGCCACCTCGATCGGCAGGCCGGGGTGGGAACGCCCGCCCTGCCCGGCATATTCGCCCTCGGAATTCTCACGCACGATCACCCAGTCGAGATCGCCGCTGCCGACGCCGCTCAACGGGCTCCTGATCCCCGGCAATATCCGGGTCGGGCGCACATTGGCGTACTGGTCAAGCGGCTGGCAAATCGCAAGCCGCAAGCCCCAGAGCGTCAGGTGGTCCGGCACATCCGGTGCGCCGACGGCTCCGAACAGGATGGCGTCGAAGGCGCGGAGCTGGTCGGCGCCGTCCTCGGGCATGAAAGCGCCCGTCTTGCGATAGCGCTCGGTACCCCAGTCGAAGCTTTCCACATCGAAGGCAAAGCCGCCGTCGCGCGCGGCAAGGGCCTCCAGCACATCAAGGCAGGCGTCGACGACTTCCACGCCGATCCCGTCGCCGCCGATCGCGGCGACCCTGTAAGTTTTTTTATTCATTGATATAGCTCCGTATTCACAACAGGATTGCCTGCGGCATGCGCAGCAGCAGAACATTGGCCATCAGCCACCAGAAACCGGCTGTGATCAGCGCTCCGGCAACGATCCATATGACCCATGTTTTCAAAGGCGGCCGGTCGTAATCGGCAATAACCATGATGGCGATGAAGGCGACAAAGCTGGTTACCAGAAAACCGATCACCGGAATCAGAACAACCCAGGCCAGCATGACCGCTCCCAGAGCAAGCCTGTGCTTTGTCGCCGGGCCGAAGGTGACGCGTTCGCCTTTTTCCGCAGCCGGGCGCCTGAGGTTCAGGACGATCAGTGAGAGGGAGAACGCCGCCAGCGCCACCGCAATGGTTTTCGGGAAAACCGAACCCAGCGGGGACATGCCGCCCGCGCCCAGATAAATCGCCACGCCGAGCAGGATGAAACACCCAGACAGCACCATGCCCGGCAGATCGCGGCCCTTGGGCGCGGCAGCGATATGCGCGCCGTCATCGACAGCGGGCTCGGATACCTGTTCAAGCTGTTTTCTGCGCCGTGCCTTCCACTCCGCCCAGAACGGAAAGGCGACGGTCAAAAGACCGGCGAGGATGATGCCCGCGCTGATCGGCCTGTTGAAGAACATCGCCGGAAGCTGCCCCGAGGCATTGCCGATCAGATAAGTCTGCACAAATCCCTGCTCGGCAATCGAACCCAGCACCAGGCCGAGAACGATGGGCGAAGGCTGAAAGCCGTAATAATTCAATATCCAGGCGATGATGCCGAGCGCAACCATCATCTGGGCATCGTCGATATTCGAATGAATGGCGAAGGACCCGATGATCGTCATCAGCGCCACTGTCGGCGCCAGAAGCGCCTTGGGTATCCGGATGATAGAGCCATAGGCATAGCGGCCGATCAAAAGCCCCATCGGCAGCATCAGGACAGTTGCGATCAAAAGGCCCCAGATGAAGGTGTAGACAATATTGGCATCGGTGGTGAATAGCGTCGGGCCGATCTTGATGCCCTGCACCAGAAGCGCGCCGAGAATGATCGCATCCGGCGGCGTGCCCGGAATGCCCAGCACCAGCGTCGGAATGAAACCGCCGCCCACCGTCGCATTGTTGGCAGCTTCGGTGGCGACAACACCATCCGGATTGCCTTTTCCAAAACTGTCCCGGTCGTCGGAGGAGCGACGCGCCTCGGAATAGGAGACAAGCCCCGCAATCGAACCGCCCGCGCCGGGCAGAATGCCGACAACCGTGCCGATGACCGATGACCTGACGACATTGAACTTGCGCTTCATCGCCAGCCGCGTTGCCTCACCCAGGCGCAGGCCACCGGTTTCGGGCGCTTTCAGGTGCGGATCGCGGGTCGCCACGATATCGAGCAGCACGGGGATACAGTAAAGCCCGATGATTGCCGATGTCAGGTCGATTCCGCCGAGAAAGCGCTGCATCCCCATGGTATAGCGCACATCGCCGCCGACCACGGCCACGCCGATCATCGAAAGGAAAAGACCGAGGCACGCGCCGATCAGACCTTTCAGCGTATTGCCCACCGAAAGCGCGGCAATCAGCGTCAGGCCGAACATGGCCAGCCAGAAATATTCCGTCGGACCGAAAGCCAGCGCCACCTTTGCCAGCGGCGGTGCGAGCAGCAACAGCGCAATGGCGCCGACAAAACCGCCGGCGACGGAAGCAATCGTCGCGAGCGAAACCGCCAGACCGCCATCGCCGCGTTTGGCCATGGGATAGCCATCGAAGGTGGTCGCGATGGCAGATGGCGTACCCGGCGTATTGACCAGAATGGCGGCATAGGCACCGCCATAGATCGCGCCGGTGTAGATCGCGCCGAGGGCGATAAGGCCCGCGGCGGGATCCATGGTGAATGTGAAGGGAACAAGCACGGCCACCGCCATGGTCGCCGAAAGTCCGGGCAAGGCGCCGATGATGGTGCCCAGCACGACGCCGGCCAGAGCCAATACCAGATTGAACGGCGTCAGCGCATCGAGAAGATAGCCGAGAATGTCCATTATGCTGCGGCCTTACTCGGTAATTCCGAGCGCCTTGGCGCCTTTGGTATATTCCTCCACTTTACCCGCGACGAAATCGTCCATTTCGGAATAGGGAATGTCCGTCAGCACGAAGCCGCCGTTTTCCATCTTCTCAATGAAGGCCGGCTGCTCGTTGATACCGGCCACGATATCGGAAATGCGCTGGCGGGTCTCCTCTGACGTGGAATCGGGAACGGCGACGCCGCGATAGGCCCCGCCGACAAGGTCATAGCCCAGTTCCTTGAAGGTGGGCACATCCGGGAAGGCCGGCATCCGCTCTTCGGAGGCCACAGTCAGCATGCGCAATTCGTCGCCCTGATTGACCGCCGAGGTGGCATAGTTGAAACCGGCCGTCGTCTGGCCGCCGAGGATTGCCGTCAGCGACGGGCTGGTGCCCGAAAACGGAACATAGGTTGTCGTCACATCGGCAAGTTCGGCAAATTGCACAGCCCCGAGATTGTTGGCTGAATTCGATCCGGACCCGGCAAAGGTCACAAGCCCGGGATTTGCCTTCGCATATTCCACCAGTTGCTCGAGCGACTGAAATTCGCTGTCCTTGCGTACGAAAATCGCATTCGGCGTGTAGTGGAAATAGTAGACGGGCGTCAGGTCCTCGGTCTTGTAACCGACAGAACCGGCAAGCGGCTGCAGGATCGTGTGGGGCAGGTTGATGCCCATGACGGTGTAGCCGTCCCCTTCAATCGAATTGAGCTGCGACCATGCCTGCGCGCCGCCGGCGCCGGGCTGATACTGGATGACGACCGGGTGTCCGGTAACATTTTCCCATTCGCTCTGCTGAAAGCGCGCCGACACGTCGGATTCGCCGCCGGCATTGAAAGGAATAATGTAGGTCATCGGCTTGGACGGAAAGCTTTCCGCATCCTGCGCGGTGGCAGGCATTGCCATCGCCGCAACGCCGAGCGCCATCACGGCCGCGATTTTTGCAGTTTTCATGAAATCCTCCTCAGTTTCTGGCAGCCCGAGCGGTTTTCCGCTCCGACCGGTTTGCAGCGCGCTGCCTGTCATGCCTTCGAGGAAAAAGGGTATGAACCGGAAACCCGATCCCGTGCTCTCCTCCCGCGCCGATACGACTGGCAAGACGTCACCGACAACAACCACCGGACGATCGCTCCCCACGACACGACCGGAAATTGGACGGTAGACTATTTATTTGCATTTGTTAATTTCATTGAAAGAACATCATTATTGCACTGGATTCAAAAATGAACGAAGGCGATCTGGCGTTTTTCGTGCTTTTGGCCCGCCGGGAAAGTTTCAGCGAAACAGCCCGGGAACTCGGCCTTTCGGCCTCTGCCGTCAGCCGCCGGCTGGCAAGGCTGGAAAGCCGTCTGGGTGTGCGGCTGATGAACAGAACGACACGGCGCGTCAGCCTCACCGGCGAAGGCGAGGCCTATTTCGACAAGGCGGCCCGTATTCTCGGGCAGATCGAGGATCTCGAAAACAGTCTGACATCGGCGCGCGACAAACCGTCGGGACTGTTGCGGATCAATTCGACCTTCGGTTTCAGCCGGGCCTATATCGCGCCTGTCATATCGGCTTTCACGAAAATCTATCCGGATGTGGAGTTTCAGCTTGTTCTGTCAGATGCGCCGCTGAATATCGTCGAGCAAGGCTTCGATCTGAACATCCGCTTCGGCACGCCTCAGGCAAGCCAGATGGTGATGCGGATGCTCCACAGAAACCGCCGCTTCCTGTGCGCCACGCCATCCTATCTTGAAAAACACGGCGAGCCGCAGTCGCTGCGCGACCTGCGTCAGCATAATTGCATCGTCCTGCGTCAGGAACACGATATCTACGACGTATGGCGCTTCGACGCTCGCGGCGGTGAAAACCCGTCGGCCAAGGTCAATGGCATGCTCAGCACCAATGATGGCGAAACCGCGCGCGACTGGCTTCTGGGCGGTCACGGCATCATGCTGCGCTCGGAATGGGACATTGCCCGGCATGTGCGGGAAAATCGCCTGAAAATCATCCTGCCGCACTATATCCAGACCGCAAACATCACCGCCGTCTACCCGCAACGCCACCATTTGACGGCCAAGGTCCGCCTGTTCGTCGATTTTCTCGGCGACGAGATCAGGGCCGTCAACAAGGTCACGCCGTTGCAGATCGACCGCGCAATGCTACAAGCTTGAAATCCGCCCGCAAACAGGTCAACCTCCGGGAAAGCATGCACAACATGCATAGAAAATCGGGAGGAGACCATGGACCTCGCATTGTTGGAGGACTTTATCGAGCTTGCCAAGGAAAAGAGTTTTTCGCGCGCCGCCGAAGCGCGCAACCTGACGCAGCCCGCCTTCAGCCGCCGCATAAAAACCCTCGAAGACGTCATAGGCACCCAACTTGTCCAGCGCACAAGCCGGTCCGTGTCGCTGACGCCGGCGGGAACGGCCTTTCAGCCGCGCGCCGACGCCATTGTGCGGCTTTTCGCCGAAGCCCGCAGTGAGGCGCTTGAAATCGCCGGCCTTGCCGAGACCGGCCTGAACCTCGCCGCGACCCACGCGCTCTCCTATACCTTCGTCCCCAAATGGCTGATGCAGGCTATCGGCCCGAGCGGGATCGGAACGCTGAACATGATATCGGACACGCAGGGGCCCTGCGTTCGCGCGATGCTGCGCGGGGAAGCCAATTTCCTTGTCTGCCACCGGGACAGGTCCGCAGCCTTCGGGCTTTCCGAACGGCAGTTCCGTCACCATGTCATCGGCCATGACCGCCTGGTGCCGCTTTGCATGCCCGATACCAAGCGCCGCCCGCGATGGCATCTCGGCCACGCGAAAGGCCCGGTTCCGTTCATCGCCTATGGCAACCCGTCCGGTATCAGGAATATTCTGGAACACCATTGGTCCCTGCACGGTCGGCCTGCGCTCTCGGTAAGCATGAGTTCGGTTCTGGCCGCGGCCAATCTGGAACTGGCGAAGGAGGGCCACGGCGTCGCCTTTCTGCCGCTATCCCTGGCCGAAACCGCCGTGGCGCAGGGAGAACTCGTCCGCGCCGCCAATCCCGATCAGGACATACCGGTCGAAATCGTCATCTACCGGCCACGCTCGAAACTCTCGAAACATTCAGAAAGCTTCTGGGAAAAAGTTCAGAACTTCGCGCCCTGATTTATGCAAATTTAGCATACATCGTTAAGGAACTGGCATTGGTGAAGCGCCGTCCGGCACAGCTATTCTTTTTCCCGCACCTCGCCAATACGGGACACAGGAAGAAGGCCACCATTCGATGCGCATTGTCGATATCCGGGAAACAACCAAATCAATCTCGTCTCCGATCCGCAACGCCTATATCGATTTCAGCAGGATGACGGCGAGCCTCGTGGCCGTGGTCACCGATGTGGATCGCGACGGCCGCCGCGTCGTCGGCTATGGCTTCAACTCCAACGGCCGTTACGGTCAGGGCGGGCTGATCCGCGAGCGCTTCCGCAGCCGTATCCTGGAAGCCGATCCCGCAAGCCTCGTCAATGACGCCGGCGACAATCTGGATCCCCACAGGATCTGGGACGCGATGATGAAAAACGAGAAGCCGGGCGGTCATGGCGAACGGTCCGTCGCCGTCGGCACGCTGGATATGGCCATCTGGGATGCGGTTGCGAAGATCGCCGGCAAGCCGCTGTTTCGTCTGCTTGCCGAAATGAAGGGCGTCGAGGCCGATCCGCGTGTCTTCGTCTATGCCGCCGGCGGCTACTACTATCCGGGTCGCGACAACACGGCGCTCCGCCAGGAGATGCGCGGCTATGTCGACCGCGGCTACACTGTCGTCAAGATGAAGATCGGCGGCGCGTCAATCGACGAAGACCGCCGCCGCATCGAAGCCGTACTCGAAGAAATCGACGGCGAGGCACAGCTTGCCGTCGATGCCAATGGCCGGTTCGACCTCGAAACCGCCATTGCCTACGCCAAGATGCTGAGAAACTATCCCCTGTTCTGGTATGAGGAGATCGGCGATCCGCTGGATTATCAATTGCAGGCCGCAATGGCGGAATTCTATCCCGGCCCGATGGCCACGGGGGAAAACCTGTTTTCGCACCAGGACGCCCGCAACCTACTGCGCTATGGCGGTATGCGCCCCGACCGGGACTGGCTGCAGTTCGACTGCGCGCTTTCCTACGGCCTCGTCGAATATCTGCGCACACTCGATGTGCTGGAGCAGTCGGGCTGGTCGCCGTCACGCTGCATCCCGCATGGCGGCCACCAGATGTCGCTCAATATCGCCGCCGGCCTTGGACTGGGCGGCAATGAAAGCTATCCGGACCTGTTCCAGCCCTATGGCGGCTTTCCCGATGGGGTAAAAGTGGACAACGGCCACATCACCATGCCCGACCTGCCCGGCATCGGCTTTGAGGGCAAGTCGGACCTGATTTCCGTGATGCACGACCTCGCCGCCTGACAGCGCATGACCACCGGCTTGAAGAAATGGAAGGACCTTCGCGACCTCTTTGCTGTTCTATTTCATTTTCATGGATGGGCATGATGATGAAACGCGAGCCGGACCTCGTCGCCCGCCGCTATACCGATCCTGCAGCTGCCACCTGCAAAATAGGCCGGGTCTTTCCGACACCCGGGTGAGAAAGTTCATATCTCCTTCCTGAGCAGTGTCATCCGATAGAACTTTTTGCTCCGCACGGAAAAAACAACTTAAGGCGAAAGCACGATTCTGCCGACGACCTTCCCTGCTTCAGCCGGGAAAGAGAATCGCAAAGACATGACATTTCCCGATGCCAGACAAGTATTGCCGAAAGTTTGCCGTCGCGCGCCAGCCCAACAAGTTCCTCAAGTTCGCCGAACGTACCCATATAAGTTCCAATCAACGATGGTTTCCTGTTTCAAACCTTCTGTAAATTCTCGCGGCTTCAACTCGAAGTTTCCTGTCAGTTTTTCTAGCCGAACCCCTCCACTTTTGAAGGGGAAGTCCCAAATGGTGTTAACCGGAAATTTGCGACAAGGCCCACCACGTCAATCCGGTGCAGCTCTGCGCTGACCGGTCTTCCATCGGACAACCGCTTCAGGCGTGTCCAGATCGGTGAATATCCCATCGTCCTTGACGGTCACTTCCGCCACCCACTCGGCATGATGGCCAATCAGATGGCGTGCGCCGACGTCGCCGCCAAGGCTGGCAAGATCGGCAAAGAACTGTCGCCCCCAGAGCACCGGGTTGCCGCGCTTGCCCGCGCGCACCGGAACGACGATTGCGCGTCCCTCGTCGGGATCGAACGCACCTGACAGTCTCCGGAAGAGCTCCACGTCCACATCCGGCATGTCGCCGAGGCAGACCATCACGGCATCGATATCATCCCCCAGAGCCGCAATCCCCCGCCGCAGCGAGGTGGACAGTCCATCCCGGTAATCCTCGTTCTCGACCACATCGAGATTAAGGCCGGACAGGGCATCGCGAACCTTATCCCCCTCGTGCCCGACGACAGCAACGACCTGGTGGAATTTTGCTCCCGCAACCGCCTCGGCGACGTGGCGTACCAAGGGGCGCTTATCAAGTTCAAGCAGCAGCTTGTTGCACCCCATGCGGCTCGATTGTCCGGCAGCAAGAATGATTGCGCCGATATGAGGCGACCGATCTTTTGCCCGGCGGGCGGCGTCCCGCATCCGGGCAAGCGTGGCACGCGGCAGCGGCCGTTCCGGCAGATCCTTGAGTAAACCGCCGACACCCATCCCCTGGATGCTTTGCGCCGTGACCGGCTGCTTCGCCATGAGACGGCGCAAGACGAAATCCATGCCATTGAGTTTGGGCGCGCGTGCGCAGCCCGGCAGGCCGATCACCTGCACCTGTCCCACACGGCCCAGAAGCAGGAGATTGCCCGGATCGACGGGCATGCCGAAGTGCTCAACGGTTCCACCCGCCGCGACGATCGCCGCCGGGATCACGTCCTTGCGGTCGACGATGGACGAGGCACCGCAGATGAGCACGAGCTCGTCGCCGGCAGCAAGGCGCGCGGTGATCGCATCGGCAACCGAGGTTGTCTCATGCGCAACCCGAACCTCGCCGACCAGGGTGCTGCCCAGAAGCTCCAGCCGTTGCGCGGTCGTATTGCAGGTCTTGGTCAGAACCGAGGGCTTCGTCTTGCCAAGAAGGGTCTGGATCAGCGACACCCGATGGTGAACGAAAGGCGTTACCTCTATGGCACGCGCTGCCCGGTCCCATGCCTGCAGCGTGCGTTCGGTTACCGCGAAGGGAATGATCTTGATTGTGGCGATCGCGTCGCCGGGCCGAACCGTATCCTGAGGGGAGAGCGTCGCAATGGTGATGCTTTCGTCAATCGCGTTGAGCGCGTTGATTGCGTCCGCATCCAGTTGCACCAGACCATGCGCGTCCGCGTGGAGATTGACCCGCCCGGCATGGGCGGGGGCAGCGACAACGCCAGCACCGGCGAGACCTGCAGCAGCGCGTGTAACCCCAAGGTCCTCACGCACGTCGTCGGGCTCAAGCCGGGCAACGGTGATCTCTTCAAACCCCCTTTCCGCCAGCGCGTCGACATCGCTTTGAGACAGCGCGTGCCCTTTGGTGAGGGTCAGATCAGAAAGGCGCAGCGAATGCGCGAGGATTGCGCCATCCGCCGTGGCGACGGGAACCGTTTCGAATTTCATACCGAACCCTCGATGCTTGTAGCGGGACGGCGGAGCTGCGCCGTCATCTCGGCGACCACCGACAGGGCGATTTCGGGCGGGGTCCGGGCACCGATATCAAGCCCCGCCGGTCCATTGATCCGACCGAGAGCCGCGGCATCGCAGCCTGCGGATGTCAGCCGATCCAGACGCTTTGCGTGCGTGCGGCGCGAACCGAGCGCCGCGATGTAAAATGCCGGCGTTTGCAGCGCGGCTATGAGGGCCGGGTCGTCGAACTTCGGATCGTGGGTCAGCACGACCACTGCGGTCCGCCTGTCAGGGCGAAGCGTCGCGATCGCATCGTCGGGCCAGACGTCGATCAGCGTCACCTCCGGCAACCGTTCGGCCGATGCGAAGGCGGATCGCGGGTCGATCACCGTGACCTCGTATCCGAGTTGGACTGCAAGCGGCGCAAGGTATTGGGTGATATGAACAGCACCGACCACGATCAGGCGGAGCGGCGGCTCCCAGACCTCGACAAAAAGCCGCCGGGAGGGCCCGTCGACAAAGCCGCTACGCGAAGACTCTACTGCATTGGCAACCCCTGCGTGCTCCTGGCTGTCGAGGATGAGGTCGCCTTTTTCTGCCCCGGACGCGAGAAGCCTGCAATGCTGCCCTTCCGGCACCAACGTCACAAGCGCCGCCACGTCACTGCCGGACGCATCGTTCACCAGAGTGGAGAGAGATTCCGCGTCTGCAAGGCGCTCCACGAACACTTCGATGGTGCCGCCACAGGCAAGCCCCACTTCCCAGGCGGTTTCGTCGGCGACGCCGAACTTCAGCAGGCGTGGTTCTCCATTTTCGATCACCTCTCCGGCGGTCTGGATCACCGCGCCTTCGACGCAGCCGCCGGAGACCGAGCCAACGAACCGGCCCTCCTCATCCACGGCCAGGTGAGACGCGACCGGGCGGGGCGACGACCCCCATGTGGAGACGACGGTTGCCAGGGCAACGCGACGCCCTTCCTTTGACCAGGCAAGGGCTTCGGAGAGAACGGTAGTGGTGTCATTCATCACGTGGCCTTCATGTACTGTTCGCCGATTTTCCCTGAACCGAACGAAGAACCGAACGAAACAGGTAAGCTGGCCTGCAGCCTAAGTTCTCGTCTGACCGGGGTGCAGGAGGTCGACGTCTGAGACAATAATTCGTTCTCTTCACACCGCTTATCCTTCAGTGGGATCAAATATCGTTCAGTCTGAATCTTTGGTTTTCGGCTAATCGAACCGCCGCTTTGTATTGCTTTGGACCTCGCCAAGAGGTAATTTTTATTTCCGCCAACTGGCGTTAGCCACCAAAGCAATCGCGGCGAGGAGAAGACTGTCGGCGATCTTTGGTGGGGGCTTTGTGCGTTGTCGCGAGGCCTGAAAAGGGAGGAGTTTTCGTAAGCATGCGGGATGGCGCAGGCGCGTGAGCGTGTCTGCGACGAACCTGACCGCATGTCGCTGCGCGGAGAGCCAAAGAAACTGGCGCCCGAGACACATTAAGCCACGTAGCCCGAACTCCTGACGACAAGGTCAAAAAGGGGATGGAGATGCGCGAAGCTATTGTTCTTTATCAGGGGGATTTCGGACACCTGTCGATCCGAAACGTCGTTGGCGATCTTGTCACGCACGCCCACCAGGACGCTCACCTCATTATGTGGTTGGACGGCGAGGCCGGAGAGATGACGATCGGCAAGCGACAGGTCGTACCGACCCGGAATATGGCCGTTGGCGTCAACTCCTTCGAGCCGCACAACCACAACCTGATGCCGCAGAATAGTGGCGGTATTTTTCTTGCCTTTTATCTCGATCCCGACTGGATCCGGCAACGCCGCTGTCTCAATACAAACGCGGCCTTTTTCGCCCACCCGGCAATCCCGCTTGATCCCTGCATGCATGATATAGCGATCCAGATGGTCGAGCGGCTGGTCGATGGAAACGGGGCGAGCCATATCCAGCTTTTCGAGATCATTTCCTTCATCGATCAGGTCCTCGATGCAGCCGAAGCGGACCGGCAGTGTCAAAACCGGCCGGTGGCGGTACCGGTCGCGCGCGACTTCCGCATCCGCAAGGCTATCGAGCTGATGAACGAGAACGTCACCAAACGGATCCGCTTCGACGAGGTTGCGCGGGATGTCGGGCTATCCCGACCGCATTTCTTCGCGCTGTTCAAGGAACAGATGAACGTCACGCCGAACGTTTTCTGGAACATGCTTCTGATGGAGGAGGCATTGCGCCATGTCCAGTGCAGCGAGGACCGGCTAACGGAAATCGCTCTGGATCTCGGTTTCACGTCCCAGGGCAACTTCTCGCGCTTCTTTCGCGAACATGTCGGCGTGCCGCCTGCGGTTTACCGGTCTGCGGCGCGCTCCATGGTCGCGTAGTTTCCAGACTGAGCGATTGGTACATCCGACGCAGCGATAAGTCCCGCCCGCGTTCATCGCTAGAATGGTGTCGGTTGCAAACAATCCGAGGATTTATTTCTTATGCCTACTGTCACCGTTTCAAGTGTCATTGATGCACCGGCTTCCGAAGTCTGGGCCGTGATTCGGGATTTCAATGGTCTGCCGGACTGGCATCCGCGCATGGTCAAGAGCCACATCGAGGACGGTCTTGCGCCCGACCAGATCGGCTGTGTGCGAAATTTCGAACTCGTCTCCGGCGCGCAACTGCGCGAGAAGTTATTGTCGTTTTCCGAGGACGAGTATTACTTCTCCTATACCATCCTTCAGACGCCGGCCCCGATTACCAACCACAAGTCGACGCTTCGCCTGTTCCCGGTTACCGACGGCAACCGCTGCTTTGCCCAATGGACGGCAACCTTCGACTGCGCGCCCGAGAAAGCGGAGGCCGAGGCCGCCGGCATGGGTAAAAACGTATTCCAGGGCGGGTTCGACGCTTTGAAGAAACGCTTTGCCAGCGCGTCCTGATATTTTTGGACGGAGGGAGGTTCTAGAGCCCTTCAGTTTTGATGACCGACGCTTTGAGCACTCTCTATCAGGAAACAATCCTGGATCACGGGCGGCGGCCGCGCAACCGCCGTTCGTTGACTGGCGCGACGCATCGCGCAGGTGCGCAAAACCCGCTATGCGGTGATAAAATCATCGCCGAGCTGCGCATCGATAGCCGGGGACGCGTGGAGGATGCCGCCTTTGACGGCCAGGGATGCGCCATTGCTATCGCATCCGCCTCGCTCATGACCGAAACAATCAAAAATCGCACGCTGGCAGATGTCAGCGCCCTGAGCGCACGCCTCCAGACTCTATTGTCGGGAACAGGATCCGAAGATCTCGACGGGCTCGGCGACCTGGCGGTCCTGGCAGCGGTCCGGGCTTTTCCCAGCCGGCGCAAATGTGCACTCCTTGCCTGGGAAGCGTTGGCGGCAGCGCTGGACGGTGACTAGGGCCCTGCCCCTCCCCCGGACGATGCGCAAGTCAACAGTATCGCACGCGGCATTTCTTCGTGATCCATGAAACGGCGGTCGAAGTCTCGGCTGCCGTTTTGCCGTGGGCCATGGCCTCCAGGATTTGATCCGACCGGCCCTGCAACGCGCCGGCGCAAGGTTCCGACCCAATGATAAGCACTTCAGACAGACCGATAAGCGCGCTGCGTTTGTGTGCTGTAACGTGATCTCAATGGCAGGAGAAAGCCATATGGGATGGAGAATATGCTAGATAATGTACTCGTTCCTTCGGATCTGAAGGCGGCTTTTGACGCACTGGCCAGTTCGCGGTCCAGCGCGCTCCTCTCCGGCGGGACATTGCTGATGCCGGAGATCAACACCAAGGCCGGTGTGCTTGATACACTGGTATCGCTCCGCAAACTCAGTCTCTCGGGGATAACGGTCGAAGGCTGTCGCGCCACCATCGGAGCCACCACAACGCTCGACGCGTTTGGTCGCGATCCGCGTCTTGCCGTGTTGTCGAACGTTATCGAGTCGATCGCCTCGCCGCCGATCCGCAATGTCGCCACTGTCGGCGGCAATCTCTTCACCGCCAACGGAGGCGACCTGGCGGTATCGTTAATGGCACTTGATGCCGAAGCCGAGGTCGCAAGCGAAAATGGCACGCGCCGGACCTCCGTCGCGGAGATCGTCAGCAAAGGTGTCGGGCACGAGGAGATTGCCACGCGTGTGACCTTCGATATCCCCGACCGCAACAGCTGGTTCTTCACCAAGGCAATGCGGCGAGCGTCGAACTCGGGGGCCATCGTCACGATTGCCGCCCACCTGACAATCGAGGACGGCCTTGTCAGCACGGTCAGACTTGTACTCGGCGGCGTCGCGCCACGCCCGGTCCGCGCATTGACGGTCGAAAAGGCGCTGATCGGCAAACCGCTGGATGCGGAACATGTCACGGCGGCAGCCGCCGCCTTCGAAGAAGACACGGAGCTCTATTCCGACGCGATTGCCAGCGCCTGGTACCGCGCCCGCGTTATCCCGGTTCATATACGCCGGGCTCTGACCGGCGCCTGACGTGCATACCGCTCCACACTTCGACAAATGGCCGCAGGTCGGCAGAAGAGGAAAAAATGGCCTCACGGATTGTGACGCTTCTTGTCAATGACGCAGTTCAGGAACTGCTTGTGAAACCCGGAACAACCCTGCTCTCCGTTCTGCGTGATCAGCTTGGACTGACCGGAACGAAGCGCGGTTGCGAAGAAGGCACCTGTGGCGCCTGCACCATCATTCTCGATGGAAAGCCGGTGCGCTCCTGCCTCATCCCGGTGGAAACCGTGGACGAGTCTCAGGTCAGGACGATCGAGGGGCTGGAGCAGGACGGCGATCTCTCGCCGCTCCAGAAGGCGCTGGTCGAGGGCTTCGCCACCCAGTGCGGCTTCTGCAACGCCGGAATGCTGATGGTGGCCACAGCGCTGCTTGAGGAAAACCCCGACCCCACTGACGATGAGATCGTGCGAGCCATCTCGGGCAATGTCTGCCGCTGCACCGGCTATCACCCGATTATCCGCGCGATCAAGGTGGCGGCGGCTGAGATGCGTTCGGCAAAAAATGCCGAAGCCCTGGTCACAGAGTGAGGAGCGCTGACATGGACGACCAATCATCCTCGGAAACCCTGGATCGCAGCTACTTCGCCGACGAGCGCAAGGACGACCTGCATGTCATCGGTGCGACCGTTCCGCGGCTTGATGCGCGCGGCCACGTTACCGGTACGACCAAGTATTTCGAAGATCACCTTTTCCCGAGAACGCTGCACATCAAGATCTGTCGTGCCGCGCGCCATCACGCCGCGCTGCGATCCGTCGACACCGCGCCGGCGATGCGGGTTCCCGGCGTGGTCCGCGTTATCACCGCCAGGGATGTGCCGGAAAACTGGTATACGGTGCTTCGCCTGATCAATGTCGGCCCGAACGACGAGCCTGTGCTGGCGGAAGACCGTGTGCGCTACTGGGGCGAGCCGATCTGTGCCGTGATCGCCGAAACCGAGGCGGCAGCGTTGGAAGGCGCCAGCCGGATCCGTGTCGACTACGACGATTTGCCGGCCGTGTTCGATGTCGAAGACTCGCTGAAACCGGATGCACCGTTGGTCAATCCGGTTCATGGCCATAATTACTTCGAATATGAAGGGCATCCGTTCCGCCGCATCCGCTTCGGAGACGTCGAAGAGGGTTTCGCGGCCGCTGACCGGATCTTTGAACACCGTTATCAGTCGCGCCCCATCGAGCAGGCGCCGGTCGAGACCACGGGCTGCATTGTCAAGCCGGAGGGCGATGGCCGCCTGACCATTTATTCCGATACCCAGGCCTGCTTCTTCACGCTCGACAACGTGGCGCTCATACTGGACGTGCCGACCGCCAAGTTGCGGGTGATCGGCGGCACCGTCGGCGGTGGTTTTGGCGGCAAGGTCGACGTGATGGTCGAGCCGCTTGCCTGCATCGGCGCCATGCTGACCAACAGGCCGGTGAAATTCGTCTATGACCGCGCCGAGGAAATGCAGGTATCCTCCCCGCGCGCGGCAGAGCGCATCTACATCAAGGATGGTGTGACCAATGATGGCCGGATCCTGGCCCGGAAGATGACCTATTATGTCGATTCCGGCGCCTATTCGCGCCACACGCCCTATGGCACGACAAAAGCGTCTGCGCATGTGCCGGGACCCTACTCGATCCCCAATGTCTGGGCGGATTGCCACTGCGTCTTCACCAACCGTACGCCATCCAGTGCGATGCGCGGTTTCGGCGTGACGATCGCCGACTTTGCACTGGAGAGCCAGATGGACCGCGAGGCCAGGGCACTCGGTATCGATCCCCTCGTGTTCCGGCTGAAGAACGCCTACCGCGACGGCGACATCAAGGCACACCGCAAGGTGGTCGAGGGCGCGGCGCTGGTGGAGGTGATCCAGCGTGCAGCGGAACTGGTCGGGCACGACCTGCCCGAGGACTGCAAGAAAATGTCGTCTCTGACGCGGGAGGGCTTGTGATGACCATACTCTATGGACGCGGCTTTGCCGCCGTAAATTACCCGACTGGCATGAACCTTGGCGGCGATCCTTCGCAGGCGCTTGTCCATGCCACAACGACTGGCAATTTCGTCGTTACCCTGTCTTCGGTCGACCTCGGCCAGGGCATCAAGACAATCGCGGCGCAATGCGCGGCGGAGGTCCTCGGGCTGTCGGTTGACAACGTCATGGTGGAGACCGCCGATACCGACACCGGCCCGCACTGCATGGGAACCTTCGCAAGCCGCGGCACGCACCGGGTGGGCAATGCCGTCATCATGGCGGCGCGCGAGGCGCGTGAGGTCATGCTTGAGGTGGCCGCCGAGGAGATGGAAGTCGACCCGGCAGACCTGGAAACCGACGGCAGTGGCTATATCAAGCTCAAGGGCTCGGAAGAGAAAAAGATCAGTATTTTCGATGTGGCCGGGATTGCGCACTTCCAGCAGGGCAGGACCATCTCCGGACGCGGCATGTTCCTGAAGCCCAGGAGCTACCCCGTTCCGGAAACCGGCGAGATGGATCCCGACTCTGCGCAGTCACATGCCTGCACAGTGATCGATGTCGCCGTGGACGACGAGACCGGTGTGGTCGATATCGTGAAGATCTTCAGCGTCTACGAAATGGGCCGCGCCCTCAACCCCGCCATGGTGCATCAGCAGATTGCCGGCGGTGCGTGGATGGGTGTTTCCCATGCCCTCTACGAGACGACAGAGCCATACTATCCCGACCGGTCGCATGGACCGACCGACTTCTCAAGTTACCTGATGCCCGGACCGGGCGACACGCCTCCGGTTACCAGCGTCATTCTGGAACGTCCGGTCCAGAACGGGCCGTTCGGCGGCAAGGGCATCGGCGAGATGACGGCCAATTCGCCCATCCCGGCCGTCGCGAACGCGATCTTCGACGCCTGCGGCGCGCGCGTCGAGGAACTGCCCATTACACCCGAACGGGTGTTGCGTGCACTCGATATCGCGCGCAACAGCGCCGTGGAGGGCTGAAGATGCAGGCGGCACTGCCAACCATGAACAGCCCCCGTGCTGTCCAGCAAGAGTTGGAGCGTGTCGGCTATTTCGCCGATCTCGGCCTTGCGACCGCGATCTTTCTGAGTGTCAGCCTCGGCAAGCCGTTGCTTCTCGAAGGCGAACCCGGGGTCGGCAAGACTGAAGCTGCCCATGCGCTGGCCGCCATCACCGGGCGCGAACTTATCCGGCTTCAGTGCTACGAGGGGCTTGAAGCGGCACAGTCTCTCTACGAGTGGAACTATCCCAAACAGCTGTTGCAGATGCGCCTTGGCGCAGGCGAGACGGCAGCGTTGTCTGATATCTACACGCACGACTTCCTTTTGGAGCGACCGCTTCTGCGGGCATTGCGACAGGCCGAGGGCGCGATCATCCTGATCGATGAGATCGACCGGGCCGATGCGGAGTTCGAGGCCTTCCTGCTGGAATTCCTCGGCGATTTCCAGATCACGATCCCCGAGCTTGGAACCATTTCGGCATCCGTTCCGCCGATCGCGGTTCTCACCTCGAACCGGACTCGCGACCTGCACGACGCCCTGAAACGCCGCTGCGCCTATCACTGGATCGACATGCCGGACCCCGAATTGGAGTTGCGGATCATCAAGGCCCGCGCACCGGGGTTGCAGGCAGATGCAGCAGCCGCGCTCGTGGAGGCCGTCAGCCATGTCCGCAGCCTGCCGCTTTCGCGCCAACCGGGGATTTCGGAGAGCGTCGAATGGGCGATGAGCGCCATGGCGTTGGAACAAAGCGGCGAGGACTGGCCAACCGCACTGCGACTTTCGCTCGGGCTTCTGGTCAAGGAACAGGAAGACTTGGCCCATGTCATGTGCGAGGCGGATTTGCTGCCGGGGAGCATGGCATGAGCATGCGGGCGGAACAGCATCTCAACGGGTTTCTGGATGCGCTGGCGCATGCCGGCCTCGCAATGTCGCTGATCCGTCGCAGCGATTTCCTGCGGGCGATGACGCTCACTGACCTTTTGTCGGTTGAGGATCTGTACTGGACCGGCCGCATCACGACCGTCTCCCGTGTCGAAGATATCGACACATATGACCAGATATTCAGTGTGTGGTTCAAAGACGGAAAGACGGTGCTCGAGGAGACAGTCGAGCAGACGGACGAGAGCGAGAGCGATCAACCGCCCGAGATGTCGACTTCCGGGGACGCGCCATCAGTTGAGTGCGATGATGGCACCGGCCAGCAGGCGAGCCCGGACGAGTTGCTCACCAACCGGCGCCTGCCGCAGACCGGCCCCGAAAAGCGTGAGATCTGCCGGCGTATCGCCCGAACGGCGGCGTCCGTTCTCCCCCGCCAGCGGGCGCGCCGTCTGGCGCGATCCCCGCGGCATGGCGTGCTGGACATGCGCCGCGTTGTTTCGCATCTGCGGCGCAGCGACGGCGAAATCATTGACCTCTTCTATCGCAAACGCCCGTTGCGTCTCCGCCGTGTTCTGATGCTGATCGATGTGTCCGGGTCGTTGAAGACCACGAGCCCCGATGCCCTGCGTTGTGCGCATGCACTGATGCAGGCCGCCCCGCAGATGGAGGTGTTCACATTCGGCACCCGTCTCACACGGGTCACCCGCACGCTCGCGCGCGGCGATATCGACGACGCGCTGCAGCGTCTGTCGGATGTGATCTACGATTTCGACGGCGGCACCCGCATCGGACCGAGCTTCGAAGCCTTTCTTGGCGAAAACCGCCTTCAGACCCTGGCACGGGGCGCTCTGGTGATCGTGGTTTCGGATGGTCTGGAGCGTGGCGATATCAGCGCGATGCAAGGGGCGACAGAGCGACTGGCCCGGCTCGCACACAGGCTCGTCTGGTTGACACCGCTGATGGGCGACCCGGCCTTTCGGCCGGAAACGCGCGGTCTGAAGGCCGTTCTGGGCGCCATTGACCGGCTCGGCAATGCAGCGACGCTTGGCGCCCTTTGCGACGAAATCTCCGGGCTGGACGAACAGGTTGAAAGACGCGCGCGCCGCGGCGTGGCGTCACGATGGATGAGGCCGGTGCCCGTTTCCGGGCGGCCTGACGACACAAGCAATACCGGGAGGGTGCTATGACTTTGGTCGATTGCCATTTTCATGTCTGGGAACGACAGAACCTCGATTGGCTGAACGGTCCGATGCAGCCGCGCATCTTCGGCCCCTACGAGCCGATCCGCCGTGATTATCCGATCGAAGAATACAAGGCCGATGCGCAGTCGGCAGGGGTCGAAAAGGCGGTCTATGTCCAGCCGAACTGGGGACCGGGCCGGGAGATCGAAGAGGTTCGGTGGGTAGAAGACCTGGCTGAACGTACGGGGTGGCCACACGCTATCGTCGCGCCGGCCAACCTGATGGACGACAGCTGCCTGGAGGTGATGCAGGAGGAAGCGCGCATCTCCAGCCGAATGCGTGGCTGCCGCCAGCAGCTCCACTGGCACGAGAACCAGCTTTACCGCTACGCGCCTGTGCCGGACCAGATGAACGACCCGGCTTTCCGCCGCAACCTCTCCCATGTCGAGGAAATGGGATGGCTGTTCGAGCTGCAGGTATTCTCCGGCCAGATGGAAAACGCTGCAAAGCTGGTGCGCGACTTCCCCGGCATCACCTTCGTGCTTGTGCACGCCGGCATGCTGGAGGGCGATGATCCGGAAACCGTGGAGGCCTGGCGGTCGGGAATGGCGCTCTTGGCGGAAAACCCGAATATCGCGATCAAGTTCAGTGGTCTGGGCACCTTCGTTCACCGGGTCGATCAGGACCTGATCAGCAGCACCATTGATGACTGTATCGGGATGTTCGGTTCCGAACGGTGCATGTTCGGCAGCAACTTCCCGATCGAGAAACTCTGGACGGACTATCCGACCATGCTGGCGGCCTACCGGACAGCGCTGGAACGCTATTCGGATGAGGAGCGCGCCAATGTGCTCGGCGCGACGGCAGAGCGGATCTACGGGATCTGACGTTCCGTTGATGGCTGGCTTCGGGGCGGGATCCTTCTCAAAAAAACAGCCGCACCGAAGCCGGCATGCGAGCAGTTGAGAAGACGGGATGTGTGAGGCCAACGGGCCGAAACACTGGAGCAAGATGGGAGTACAACGATGGTGGCCCGGCTGAAAGGCAAGCGTGCGTTCGTTACTGGCGCAGGACAGGGCATTGGGCGAGCAGTCGCTATCGCCTTTGCGCAAGAAGGCGCAGAGGTCGTCGCGGCGAGCCGAACGGCTTCGAAAATGGCGGACCTGCCGGAGATTGCACCGGCAATCGAAACCGTGGCGCTGGATGTGACCGATGCCAATGCCGTGCGTGGCGCCATCGCCGATGCTGGTCGGATCGACATCCTGTTCAACTGCGCGGGCTGGGTCCACAACGGCACGATCCTCGACTGCTCCGAAGAAGACTGGGCGCGCAGCCTCGATCAGAACGTCACCTCCTGCTACCTCACCATTCGCGCGGCACTGCCGCAAATGATCGACCGCGGGTCCGGCTCTATCATCAACGTTTCGTCGGTGGTTTCCAGTATCTCGGGCGTTCCCAACCGGGCGGCTTATGGAGCGGGCAAGGCGGCATTGATCGGACTGACCAAGGCCGTTGCGCGCGACGTCATCCGCAGTGGCGTGCGTGTAAACGCCCTCTGCCCCGGCACCACCGCATCCCCTTCGCTTGACGAACGCATCGCGGCCCTGGACGATCCGGAGCAGGCGCGTCGCGATTTCATCGCCCGTCAACCGATGGGGCGCTTGGGCGAGCCGGATGAAATGGCCGCAGCGGCAGTCTATTTCGCCAGCGACGAGTCCGCCTTCACGACCGGCCAGACACTCATCGTCGATGGCGGGCAGACGATATGACTGCGGCTCTGAAAACCAGTTATTTTCACCAGTCGGAACGATCAGAACAGAAAAATGCGTTCGAACGGAGGAGCAGGTGACACAGGGTACAGAAGGCCTGGCCATTCAGGCCCGTGGGATATGCAAGTCGTTTCTTGGCGCCCGGGCACTGGATGAGGTCGATTTTTCCGTGGCGCGCGGCGAGGTGCACGGCCTTGTCGGCAAGAACGGCGCCGGAAAGTCGACCCTGGTCAAGATCCTCGCCGGGGCGCAGCCACCCGATGCCGGTGAAATCCAGGTCGGCGGGCGGCGTTATTCGTCGCTCGATCCTCTCGCGTGCCGAAAGGCCGGCATAGCGGTCGTCCATCAGAACGCGGAACTCCACCTCGACCTGTCGGTGGCGGCCAATATCTTTCTCGGCGCCGAACCGCGGACCCGCTTCGGTTTGGTTGACGAAGCCACAATGGCCAGAAAGGCCAAGGCACTCCTCGATCAGATGAACCTGCAGGTTCCGGTCGATAGCCGCCTGGGTGATCTGGATATCGCGCTCAGGCAGCAGGTGGCCATCGCGAAGGCCGTCCACAAGGATGCCGCAGTCCTTCTCCTCGACGAGCCCACGGCCGCGCTGAACAAGAACCAGGCCGAGTTCCTGTTCCAGTTGATCCGCGATCTGGCGGCGAAGGGGCTGGCCATCGTCTATATTTCGCACCATCTCGACGAGGTGCTCGCGATCTCGGACCGGATCACAGTGCTGCGCAACGGCCGCACGGTTCACGTCGTGGAAGACCGCTCGGCCGACAAGGAGGCCCTGATCTCGCTGATGGTCGGACGTGACCTTGAAAGAACGGTGCGCAAAACGGTAACGACCTCGTTTCCGCAGGTTCTTCTCAGCCTGCGCACGATCAATCTTCCGGGCAAGCTCCGCGACATCTCCTTGACGCTCGGCGCGGGGGAGATCATCGGCCTCACCGGCCTTGTCGGCAGCGGTACGCGTGAACTTGCAGAAGTGATCAGCGGTGTAACGCGTGCCGACGGTACGATGGTATTCGGCGGCAAGCCATTCGCACCGGCAACCGTCCGGGAGGCGATCACGCGGGGCGTCGTGTTCATTCCCGAAGATATGCGCGGGCGCGGTCTCGTGATGCCGATGCCGGTTTCCGGCAACATCTCTCTTGCCGCGCTCGGCAAGCTCGCACGCTTCTCCTGGCTGAACCTTGGCGGCGAGCGGGATGAGGCATTGCAGATGTCCGACCGGCTCGACCTGCACCCTCGCGCGCCCGAAAAGGAAGTCCGGTTCCTGAGCGGCGGCAACCAGCGCAAGGCGCTGCTCGGCCGTGCGATCTTTGCCGGAGCGAAGCTCTTTGTTCTCGAAGATCCGACCCAGGGCGTCGACGTGGAGGCGCAACGTCAAATCCATGATCACCTGCGCTCGCTCGCGGCGGCCGGAGCCGGCGTCATCTTCCTGTCAACGGATCTGGAGGAACTGATCGACCTGGCGGATCGAATTCTCGTCCTTAGGGAAGGCCGGATCAACCGCGATATGACCCCTGTGGGGCTGACGCCCGAAGCGCTCCTCACGGCCATCCAAGCCCAGTCAACGGAAGCTGAAGCTCATGTCTGATGCCACACCCATTTCCATGACGGATAAAAACGACACAAAGGCGAAAACGCCCAAATTGGCCACGGTCGGCCGCTACACACTTCTGATAACACTCGTCGCGATCGTTATTCTGACGGCGGTCGGAAATCCGCGCTTCCTGAGCGCCAACAACCTTCTCAATATCCTGTTCCAGGTGTCGGCGCTCGGTATCGTTGCCTTTGGCCAAACCATTCTGCTGATCGGCGCAGGACTGGACCTGTCGGTGGGCGCCATGCTCTCGGTGGCGGGGCTGGTCTGTGCGCTGACCATCGCCTCGACCGGCTCTGTCCTGCTCGGCGTTCTGGCCGGCATCCTTGCCGGCGGCTTCATCGGTTGCATCAACGGGCTGCTGGTGTCGACCAACCGGGCGACCCCCTTTATCATCACGCTGGGCATGATGACCTTTCTTCAGGGGGTCGCCATCATCATCAGCGGCGGCAGTCCCGTGAACGGGTCCGGAGCCCTGTTCGATGTCTTCGGGCTTGGGACGCTGGCCGGCATTCCCTATCCGGTCTACGTGATGGCGCTTACGCTCGTCGCGGTGTTCCTGGTGATGCGCAGCACCACGCTCGGCCGCTACGCTTTTGCGGTTGGCGGCAACGAGGAGGCTGCCCGGCTATCGGGCATCCCCGTGCGGCGTCTGAAGATTGCGCTCTATGCCCTCAACGGCCTGTTGGTGGGTGTGGCGGCGGTGGTGCTGACCGGCATCCTCGATTCCGCCCTTCCGAACATGGGGACCGGATACGAACTCAGAGCGATCGCGGCCGTGGTGATCGGCGGCACTCCGCTCCTGGGCGGGCGTGGCACCGTGATCGGCACGCTCGGCGGCGTCCTGCTGCTTGGGCTCGTCAGTAACAGCATGAACCTGCTTGGAATTGGCGCGAACTACCAAAGCGTCGTTCTGGGACTGATCATCACGGCCGCCGTCATCCTGCAGCGGTCGCGTTGAAGCCGCGCGTTATCGCGTGTGGCCCATCTAAACCACGACTAACGGGAGGAGTGAAAATGACAGGATATAGGTTAAAACTGGCGATTGCGACATCTGTCGCCGCCCTGACGGTTGCGTCCAACGCCAATGCGGAGACCTTCGCATTCATGCGCGCTGGGCCGGACCCGTTCTACCAGTACGGGATGGAAGCCGTGCAGATGGCAGGAGAGGCGCTTGGTGACGACATTGTCACCTACAATGCCAACAACGACTCGACCCAGGAGCTGGCCAATATTCAGGATGCCATCACCCGCGGGGTTGATGGCATCCTGATCTATGCGGTCTCGCTCTCTTCTGAGAAGGCGGCGATCGCTCAGGCGCAACGCGCCAATGTGCCGATCTTCTTCGAATACGGTTACGATCCCGCGCTGCTCGACAAGGTGGCGGGTTTCATGCAGATTGATGTTCCGACCTTCGGCATCCCGGTGGGTGAGTTCATCGGCGAGCAAGTCCCCGAGGGCAAGGTCGCCATTATCAGCGGCAAGCTCGGGCGCGGCGATGCGGAGGCTTACTCCGAGGGGTTCAAGACCGGACTTGCCAACTCCGGGTCCAAGGCAGAGGTCGTGGCCGAGGTGCCGGGCGACTGGAACCGGCAAACGGCGCTCGATGCGACCTCGCAAATCCTGACAGCGCATCCGGACCTCAAGGCCATTTACGTTCACAACGACGACATGGCCGTCGGTTCATCGATTGCCATCGAGCGCGCCGGCAAGACCGGCGAGGTGCTTCTGGCGTCGGGAACGAACGGCGCCCCCTATGGTCTCGATCTTATCAAGGAGGGCAAGCTCGCCGTATCCTATGCCAACCCGCCCTCAAGCGCCTCCGTGATGGCCTACCGACTGCTCAAGGGCGTGGCTGCGGGCGAGGTCGAACCGGGACACTACTATGAAGCCCCGTCGCTTCTGGTGACCATGGACAACATGGACGAGGCGCAACCCTGGGACCCGACGCCCGAGCAGGTCACCGAATGGCTGGAGCTTCCACTTGCCGAACCCGTCGTGCCGGCGCCCGGACAGGAATAGTTCGACTGACAACCAACGACAATTCCTCCGCCGCCCAAACGGTGGTGGAGGAATCAACAACTAGCCTTCATGGCGGGCGTGGACTCCTACACCTTCCGACGGGTGTTTTGCCGCCAGAACGCCAAAAGCCCCGCTGGTTTTCACCGATCGGGGCTTTTATATATCGGATAAGTAAATTTGGTTGCGGGGGCAGGATTTGAACCTGCGGCCTTCAGGTTATGAGCCTGACGAGCTACCGGGCTGCTCCACCCCGCGTTATGCTTGTGTATTCCGGCAACAAAAAAGCCGCCTTATCGGCGGCTTGGTATCGGCAGTCGCCGTTTGATTGTTTTGAGAAGATATTCTTTGCTCAGCGCGACTGCGCGTCGCCGACAGTTCGGCGCGCCGTGTGCAGCGTGGCCGCAGGCCACATTGGCGTGAACACATAAACGATGTTGCATTTGGCAGACCTGGCAGCGACTTACTCTCCCGTGCCTTAAGACAAAGTACCATCAGCGCTGGGGCATTTCACGGCCGTGTTCGGAATGGGAACGGGTGTTAAGGACCCCGCCATAACCACCAGGTCAGCCAAATGCAGCATGTTTTCGAGAAGCTGGAAGAGTTGTTTTGTCCTCAGATTTGTTTGCGCTCACGGGCGTACCGGCCCTTTCAGGGCCTGCCCTGCGCGGGCGCCTCGCATAAGCTCGGACGCGCAGTCGCGCTTGCGAAGCCTTTGGGCTTCGGTCCTTTTCCCTTGCTCTGCAAGAGTATGGAACGAACAAGGTCGTGAGGTCTGTTGTTGTATTGGCGCTTCGTCAGTCAGCAGTCACAATGCCTGTCGAGGGACGACCCTCAGCAGCTTGCCTGCGTCGCGAAGCGGCCCGTCCGGAGCGCAGCGGCCAAAGGCCGCGACAGCGTCAGGACATAAAGTTGATCGTGAAGCCGAAGGCTTCGCGATAAACATAAACAATGAGAACGATCAAGCCGATCGAGCGATTAGTACCGGTAAGCTTCACACATTGCTGCGCTTCCACACCCGGCCTATCAACGTTGTCGTCTACAACGGCTCTGATAGGGAACACTCGTTTTCAGGTTGGTTTCCCGCTTAGATGCCTTCAGCGGTTATCCATTCCGTATATAGCTACCCTGCTATGCGGCTGGCGCCACAACAGGTCCACCAGAGATACGTCCATCCCGGTCCTCTCGTACTAGGGACAGATCCTGTCAATATTCCTACACCCACGGCAGATAGGGACCGAACTGTCTCACGACGTTCTGAACCCAGCTCACGTACCGCTTTAATTGGCGAACAGCCAAACCCTTGGGACCTGCTCCAGCCCCAGGATGCGATGAGCCGACATCGAGGTGCCAAACAACCCCGTCGATATGGACTCTTGGGGGTCATCAGCCTGTTATCCCCGGCGTACCTTTTATCCGTTGAGCGATGGCCCTTCCACGCGGGACCACCGGATCACTATGACCGACTTTCGTCTCTGCTCGACTTGTCAGTCTCGCAGTCAGGCGGGCTTATGCCATTGCACTCAGCGAACGATTTCCGACCGTTCTGAGCCCACCATCGCGCGCCTCCGTTACTCTTTAGGAGGCGACCGCCCCAGTCAAACTACCCACCATACACTGTCCCGGATCCGGATAACGGATCGCGGTTAGACATCCACGAAGATAAGGGTGGTATTTCAAGGATGGCTCCACGCAAACTGGCGTCCGCGCTTCAAAGCCTACCACCTATCCTACACATGTCTTGGTAAATGCCAGTGTAAAGCTATAGTAAAGGTGCACGGGGTCTTTCCGTCTGACCGCAGGAACCCCGCATCTTCACGGGGAATTCAATTTCACTGAGTCTGCGTTGGAGACAGCGGGGAAGTCGTTACGCCATTCGTGCAGGTCGGAACTTACCCGACAAGGAATTTCGCTACCTTAGGACCGTTATAGTTACGGCCGCCGTTTACTGGGGCTTCGATTCAATGCTTGCACATCTCCTCTTAACCTTCCAGCACCGGGCAGGCGTCAGACCCTATACGTCGTCTTAAAGACTTCGCAGAGCCCTGTGTTTTTGATAAACAGTCGCTACCCCCTGGTCTGTGCCACCTCTCAATACTTGCGTACAAAGAGGTCACGCTTCTTCCGAAGTTACGCGTGCAATTTGCCGAGTTCCTTCAACGCAGTTCTCTCAAGCGCCTTGGTATACTCTACCTGACCACCTGTGTCGGTTTCGGGTACGGTCTCACGACGGGGCTATTTCCTGGAACCGCTCCACCGCACACTCAATCCAATAAGAATGTACGATTTGTGCAATCCGTCACCACCGCCTGGCCCACGAATATTAACGTGGTTCCCATCGACTACGCGTTTCCGCCTCGTCTTAGGGGCCGGCTAACCCTGCTCAGATTAACTTTAAGCAGGAACCCTTGGTCTTTCGGCGAGAGGGTCTCTCACCCTCTTTATCGTTACTCATGTCAACATTCGCACTTCCGATACCTCCAGGAGCCCTCACGGGTCTCCCTTCATCAGCCTACGGAACGCTCCGCTACCACGTGGATAAATCCACATCCTCAGCTTCGGTGCATGGCTTGAGCCCCGGTACATTTTCGGCGCAAAGACCCTTATTTAGACCAGTGAGCTGTTACGCTTTCTTTAAATGATGGCTGCTTCTAAGCCAACATCCTGGTTGTTTTGGGATCCTCACATCCTTTCCCACTTAGCCATGACTTGGGGACCTTAGCTGGAGGTCAGGGTTGTTGCCCTTTTCACGACGGACGTTAGCACCCGCCGTGTGTCTGCTGAACAGTACTCTTCGGTATTCGCAGTTTGGTTAGGATCAGTAAGACGGTGAGTCCCCATAGCCCATCCAGTGCTCTACCCCCGAAGGTATTCATTCAACGCTCTACCTAAATAGATTTCGCGGAGAACCAGCTATCTCCGAGTTTGATTGGCCTTTCACCCCTAGCCACAAGTCATCCCAATCTATTGCAACAGATGCGGGTTCGGTCCTCCAGTTGGTGTTACCCAACCTTCAACCTGCTCATGGCTAGATCACTCGGTTTCGGGTCTAATGCAGCTAACTAATTCGCCCTATTAAGACTCGCTTTCGCTGCGCCTACACCTATCGGCTTAAGCTTGCTAGATACACTAAGTCGTTGACCCATTATACAAAAGGTACGCCGTCACCCTTGCGGGCTTCGACTGTTTGTAGGCATCCGGTTTCAGGTTCTCTTTCACTCCCCTTGTTGGGGTGCTTTTCACCTTTCCCTCACGGTACTGGTTCGCTATCGGTCATGCACGAGTACTTAGGCTTGGAGCGTGG